>CAVVGX010000005.1:0-896996 GCA_963747895.1 uncultured Actinomycetota bacterium | reverse complement strand
CCGTTGAGTCTGCCGGGTCGCCCCTCGGGCGATGCCCCCGCCGCCGATGCCACGGCCACGCCTCCCCGGAGCCCCGCCTGGCCGGCCACGGGTCGCGGTGCGCCCAGTGCTGATGTGAAGGACCGGTCCGCGCCACATCTGCTACCCCTGTCACAGACACCCCACCGGGCGCGTCGGGTCCCGGGCGGACTCCTCGGTCCGCATACCGTCGCTGCGTGACCAGATTGCGGAACGTGGCTGTCGTGCTTGCCGGGGGAACCGGGAACGCGGGTCGGTCTGTCCATCCCCAAGCAGCTGATCAAGATCGCCGGCAAGCCGATCATCGAGCACACCATCGCGACGCTGCACGCCTCGCCGCAGATCGACGAGATCATCGTGCTGATGGCGCCGGGCCACCTGGACGCCGTGCGCGCGTTCCTCCGGCCGGGCGGCTACCCGAAGGTCACCCGGGTGCTCGAGGGTGCGCGACACCCGCAACGCCACGACCCAGCGCGCGCTCGACGCCCTCGGCGACGAGGAGTGCAACGTCCTCTTCCACGACGCCGTCCGCCCGCTGCTCAGCCAGCGGGTGATCGCGGACTGCGTCGACGCCCTGGCCGAGCTACGAGGCCGTCGACACCGCCATCCCGTCCGCCGACACGATCATCCAGGTCGACGCGACGGGCCGGACGATCGACGACGTGCTCAAGCGCGGCCTGCTGCGCCGCGGGCAGACCCCGCAGGGCTTCCGCCTCTCGGTCATCCGCCGCGGCCTACGCCAAGGCCGCCGAGGACGCCGACGTTCGAGGCGACCGACGACTGCACCGTCGTCCTGCGCTACCGCCCGGAGGTGCCGATCGCCGTCGTGCGCGGCGAAGAGCGCAACATGAAGATCACCGAGCCGATCGACGTCTACATCGCCGACAAGCTGTTCCAGCTGGACAGCCACGAGGCGCCGCGCCCGCGCTACGAGACGGAGTACCGGGCGGCTCTCGCCGGCAAGACCGTCGTCGTCTTCGGTGGCTCGCTACGGGATCGGCGCCGACATCGCCGGCATCGCGGAGTCCTACGGCGCGATCACGTCATGGTCTTCAGCCGGTCGGCCACCAGCACCCACGTCGAGCGGCGCGAGGACATCGTCGCCGCCTGCGAGCAGGTGCTGGCCGCCACCGGCCGCATCGACTACGTGGTGAACACCGCCGGCGTCCTGCCCCGCGGCGAGCTGGCCGAGACCAGCGAGGAGACCGTCTACTCGGCGACCGAGGTCAACTACCTGGCGCCGATCCACATCGCCCAGGTGTTCCAGCCCCACCTGAAGCAGACGAACGGGTCGCTGCTGCTGTTCACCTCCAGCTCCTACACCCGGGGCCGCAGCGGGTACAGCCTCTACTCCTCGGCCAAGGCGGCCGTGGTCAACCTGACCCAGGCGCTGGCCGACGAGTGGGCCGGCGACGGCGTGCGGGTCAACTGCATCAACCCCGAGCGGACCGCCACCCCCATGCGCACCAAGGCGTTCGGTCAGGAGCCCGAGGGCAGCCTGCTGACGTCGGAGGCGGTCGCCGAGACCTCCCTCGACGTGCTGATCTCCTCCTTCACCGGGCACATCGTCGACGTCCGTCGCGAGGACGCACTGGCCACCCACGTCGCCGCGTCCGTGACCGCCGAGCTGCTGCAGGAGGCGGCCGCGGCAGATCTGGCCGCGCCCAGCATCGACCAGCCCGCCACCCACGGTGGCTGAGCCCCGCACCCGTCGCACGAACCTCCGGGACACATGAGCGGTCGGCCGGTCATCGGCGTCGTCGTCCTCACCCAGGGCCGCCGGCCGGCCGAGCTGGACCGGGCGATCCGGTCCGTACTGGACCAGCGTGGGGTCACCACGGACGTCGTGGTCGTCGGCAACGGGTGGCAGCCGACCGGCCTCCCGCGCCAGGTGACCGGCCTGGGGCTGCCGGCCAACGTCGGCATCCCTGCCGGGCGCAACGCCGGCGCTCCGCAGGTCAGGGGTGACGTGCTCCTCTTCCTGGACGACGACGCCACGCTGACCGACCCCGACTTCCTCGCGGAGGCCGTCCGCCGCCTCGACGCCGATCCGCAGCTCGGTCTGCTCCAGCCGCGGGTGGACGGCCCCGATGGCGTGCCGGGCCCTCGGCGCTGGACGCCGCGCATGCGGGTCGGCGATCGACGACGCAGCAGCCCGGTGTTCTCCGTGTGGGAGGGCGCGGTCGTCGTGCGGCGGGCCGTGTTCGAGCGGATCGGCGGCTGGCCAGCGCCCTTCTTCTACGCGCACGAGGGCATCGAGCTCGCGTGGCGGGTGTGGGACGCCGGTGCCGTCGTCCGCTATGCCGGCGACCTCGCGGTCGAGCACCCGCTCACCGTCACCACCCGGCACCGCGACTTCTACCGCCTCAACGCCCGCAACCGGGTCTGGCTGGCGAAGCGCAACCTGCCCTGGGTCCTGGGCGTGCCGTACGTGCTCACCTGGACGGCGCTGCAAGTCGTGCGGTCGGTCCGCGCGCCGGCCACGCTGCTCCCCTGGTTCCGTGGCTGGCTCGAAGGGTGGCGCACCGACGCGGGGCCCCGCCGCCCCCTGCGCTGGGCCACGATCGCGCGGATGACGCGGCATGGCCGGCCGCCGGTCGTCTGACGCCTCCCCGCACCTCATCCGTCTCACGGAGTCCGGCCCACCTCAGGCGTTCGATCGCGTCCCGGATACCGCCCGACCCGGCGTTACGGTCGACTGGTGAACGGCAATGCGTCCAGGCTCCAGAACTCGTCCTCCCAGCGGGCGCTCTCCTGGGGGACGCAGTGGATTGACCTGGCAAGGGTCGTCGCCATCGGTGCCGTCGTGATCATTCACGTCATCGGACCCGTCGTCTCCGGAGCCTCTGGAGCGGGCTTCTCCCAGCCTCGGTGGTGGATGGGAAACCTCGTCGACTCCACCTGTCGGGCGGCGGTACCGCTCTTCATCATGGTCAGCGGGGCGCTCCTCCTGTCGCCCGGGCGCCGCGAGCCGGTGGGTGACTTCTACCGACGCCGCCTACGGCGGATCGGCATCCCGCTCGTCTTCTGGTCCGCCGCCTACCTGGTGTTCCGCGCGACCGTGCAAGACGAGACCCTGACCGCGGAAGGGGTTCTGCGAACGCTGGCGAACGGTACCCCGTTCTTCCACCTGTACTTCCTCTTCGTGATCGCAGGTCTCTACCTCGCCACGCCGTTCCTCCGCCTGCTGGTGGACCAGGCGCCCGAACGTCTCGTCGTCGCACTCTGCCTGGTGCTGCTGTGCGTGGGCGCCGCCGACCAGGTCCTCACGTACTTCCTCGGTGCCGGACGACCGAACGCGGTGACGTTCGCCCTTCCGTATGCCGGCTATTTCGTCGCGGGCCACCTGCTGGCACGGCGGACGCTCCCCCCGGCCGCGGTGCGACTGGCCGGCGCAGCGTTCGTCCTGTCGACCGCGGCGACTGCAGTGGGCACCTGGTTCCTGGCCCGTCCTCGGGGCTGGTCGGGCCCGGCGGGCTACCTCTACGCCTACCTCAGCCCCACGGTGATCGTGGCGTCGATCGCCGCATTCATCCTGCTCCGTGAGCTTCCGGCTCGACTCCCGACCCTCGGGCGCCAGCCGGTCGCAGGCATCGTGTCGCAGCTGTCCGCACTGAGCTTCGGGCTCTATCTCATCCATCCCGCACTGCTCGTGCTGTACCGGCTCCACGGACCGCAGCCGCTGCCCGGACCGGTCGCTCCGCTGCTCTCAGCGCTCGTGGTCCAATGGCTCGTCGTGACCGTTGCAGCCCTTGCCCTGACCGCGTTGCTCCGGGCGGTCCCGCTCCTGCGCAGAGTCGTCTGACAGGCATCCGGGGACGGCCCCGGCGCCGTCCACAGCCGTCGGAGGGACGCACCGACCGCCGGGGTAGCGTCCGGACAGACCGACCCGAGGAGCTGTGCTTGCTCTCCCCACTCCCTGCGCCGATCGTCCGGCTGCGCTCCACCGGCGGACGTCTGCTCCGGCGACTGAGCCTGGTGCCCGGTGGCGAACCCGACGGACTGGGCGAGGACGCCGACCTGGCGGAGCTCGCGCTGACTCAGCGGGTGGCCGTGTTCTTCCCCGAGCCGCCGCGCAACACCTACCAGCTGGAGCAGTGGCTGGGACCGCTGGTCGCGCTGGATGACCGGCACGGCGTTGTGCTGATCACCCAGGACAGCCGAACCACTGCCCGGCTGCGAGCGTCGACCCACCTCCCGGTGCGCTGCGTCGCCCGCACCGCGACGCTGGAAGGCCTGGTCGGGCGCAGCAACCTCGGCATGGCGCTGTACGTCAGCCACCACCCGCGGAACTTCCAGCTTCTGCGCTTCCCCTCCCTGGCCCACGTCTACCTCGGCCATGGCGAGAGCGACAAGGCCGTGTCCGCGTCCAACCAGCTCAAGGCTTACGACTTCACCTTCGTCGCCGGGCAGGCCGGGATCGAACGGATACGTGACCAGCTCATGTGGTTCGACCCGGACCGGCTCGTCGTCGTGGGTCGGCCACAGCTGTCCGTGACCGCTACCCGGCGGCCGGTTGCCGAGGGCGAGCCTCCGACGGTGCTCTACGCGCCGACGTGGGAGGGCGCCCAGCCGGCGATGGCCTACTGCTCGGTGTCCACCCACGGCGCTGCCCTCGTGCGGTCGCTCTGGGCCGAGGGCATACGCGTGGTCTACCGGCCGCATCCGCGCACGGGAGCCAACCGACGGGACGTCGGCCTCGCGGACGCGGCGTTGCGCCGTTCGTTCGACGAGCCGGCTGCGCGAACCACCGGCAGCGTGGTGGACGCCGACTCCGCCCTGGCCGACGCCTTTGCCGGCGCCGACGTCCTCATCACGGATGTGTCGTCGCTGGCCACCGAGTGGCTGCCCACCGGACGCCCCCTCGTCGTCACCGTGCCACAGGAGGCGGGTGCTGCGGTTCCGCGCTCGGAACTGCTGGAGGCCGTGCCTCGCCTGACGGCCGCGGACGCCGGGAGAGCCGGCGCCCTGGCGCGCGGGTGTCTCGAGGGCCCGGGCACCGACCAGCAGGCCCGGCTGACCGACCACTACCTGGGTGGTATGGACGGCCGGGCGGCACTCGCCAGGTTCCTGGGCGCCTGTGACGACGTCCTGGCCGCCCGCGACGCGCGGAAGCCCGACCTCATGCGGAAGCGCACGTGAGGGAGGAGCGGCCCGCCTGGCCGACCATCGAACAGCTGCGTCAGGTCACCCAGCCGCCCGCCATCAGGGGCCGCCGTTCGGCCGAGCACTGGACGGGCGACCTCTACATGCGCCGCATCTCGCCGTACCTGACCCGGCTGCTGGTGCGCGCCGGCCTCTCGGCGAACGCGGTGACGGCGCTGATGATCGTGACCGGCGCCGCGTCGGGTGCCGCACTGCTGCTCCCGGGGCTCGCGGGCGCCGTGCTCGCGGTCCTGCTCACGCAACTGCAGATGCTCTGGGATGCCTGTGACGGAGAGGTCGCGCGCTGGCGCGGGACGTCCAGCCCACTGGGCATCTTCCTCGACCGCACAGGCCATTACCTCGCAGAGTCGCTCATCCCCCTCGCGCTCGGGGTGCGCGCCGCCGGCGGACTGGGCGCGCTGCCGGCCGGCTACGGCTGGACGACCCTCGGCGCGTTGCTCGCGGTCGTCATCGTCCTCAACAAGTCGCTCAACGACATGGTGCACGTCTCGCGCGCGGCGGCCGGCCTCCGTCCGGTCAGTGACGACGCCGCGACGACGGCACCCAGGGCGAGCGCGCTGGCCCGATTGCGCCGGCTTGCACGCTTTCTGCCGTTCCACCGGCTGTACCACTCGATCGAGATGTCGCTGCTGGTACTCGCCGCAGCGCTCGTCGACCTCGTGGCGGGCGACCTGATCGGAACCCGTGTCCTGCTCGTCGTCCTCGTGCCTGCGTCGCTCCTGGCTGTCACCGGCCACTTCCTGGCGATCGTCACGTCTTCGCGCCTCCGGCCAGACGTCCCGCAGGCAGGCTCCTCGACGGCGCGCTAGCTGCGCGCGCTCCGGTCTCTCGCCGGCCGGTCCGCACTAGCGGGTGAGGGACGGCTCGGGGACAGCTCGGTCCTCGCCGTGCCGTGCGCCTGAGCCCTCGATCACCGGTGCGACTGGGCCTTCGGGAGCGGGGACAGCCATCGGCCCGTGCGCCGAGGGGCGAGGGGCCCGAGGCGATTCGAGCCCCTCACGTACGGCCCGGCGGATGCGAGGCGCCAAGGGCCTCTCGACGAACACGTGGATGGTCGCCGCTGCGATGAGGACGGCGGTCACCGCCACCGCCAAAGCGGTCCACTGACCGAGGGTCTCGTGCGTCGCGGAGATGATGACCCACCCCCAGTTCTCGTGGATGAGGTAGAGCGGGTACGTCAGGCCACCGGCGAACGACATCCAGCGCCACGACATGTTGTTGAAGGGAGTCAGCGTGGCCACGAGGACGGCGGCGAACGCCAGGGTGACCGTTGCCATGGCGGTCTCGGGGGCGTACCCCTGCCCCGTGTTGCCGTTGATGGCGGACACCAGATCCGTGCCCGCATGTCGCATGGCGAAGGCCCACTGCATACCGAGGAGGAGCCAGAGGAGCATCGACCGGCCGTCCCGGTACATGAGATAGATGACCATGCCGGCGGCGAAGAACGCGGCGTGCCGCCCACCCAGGAGCGAGGCTGCGAGCGGAGAACCGGCAGTGTTCGCCAGCTCGCCGAGCACGGGCCAGAAGAATGCGAACGCGATGACCCGGCCACGGGTCAGTCCCCACAACGACAGCAGTCCGACGAGGACGTAGAACCTGAATTCGGCGAACAATGTCCAGTACACGCCATCCAGATTTTGCACACCCAGCGCCGACTGCATCATCGTCAGATTGGCGATGACATCACTGGAGGTCGTGCGCCCGTAGATGCCTTCGAGGATTGCGGGATGGAACGCCACCATCATGATCCCGCTGACCAGAACTGCCACCACGTAGGCGGGGAGGAGGCGCGCGGCCCGTGACGCGGTGAAGTCCTGGATGGAGCGGCCCCACAGGCTCATGAGGATGACGAAGCCACTGATGACGAAGAAGAGTTGCACGCCCAGCGCGCCCACTCCGGTGAATCGGCCGACAGAAGGGAATACGACGTCGGTGGGAGCGCCGAATGCATTCTGTCGGAAGGCTGTGTAATGGTATGCCACCACGGCCAGGGCAGCGACGAGGCGGAGAAGGTCGAGCACTCCCAGCCGAGAGCCGACGGACGGAGAAGGCGTTGAGCGGGGTGGCGCAGTGAGCATTGCAGAAGCGTAAGAGCAACCTCGGCCGGGTCCGGGTTCTCCGCGACTCCGTTTACGACACTTCTGTCACGGGGGAAATCTCCGTCCCCTTCGACCTCCACGTGCACGGCCGCCCCAAGCGTGCGACGTCCGGAGCGCCCGCCCGGAGCGGGCGGGCGCCCTGCATCACCGCAGCAGAGTGCGCCACTTCGCGTAGACCGCCTTCTCCCCGAACCGCTCGAGCACCGACCGGCGAGCACGCGCGCCGACCTCGGCTCGCAGGCGCTCGTCTCTGAAGTAGCGGACGATCTCGCGGGCCATCTCACCCTCGTCCCTCGTCGGCAGGATGCTGCCGTGGGCGGCGGACGGCACGATGTCCGAAGGCCCGTACTCGACGTCGAAGGCGATGACGGGCGTCTCCTGCAGGCAGGACTCCGCCACCGACATGCAGAAGCCCTCGTACACCGAGGTCGTGAGCGAGACCTGGGCACGCGCGAGCTCCGTCGCCGCATCGCTGGTGAACCCCTCCAGCGAGACGTTGCCCGTCAGGCCCAGCTCCTGGATCAGGGCGTCCAGCGCGTCCCGCTCGGGGCCCGTTCCGTAGATCCGGTAAACGGCATCCGGGATCTGGTCGACGACGAGCCGGAAGGCCCGGATGGCCGAGGCGAGGTACTTCTCCTCGCTCAGTCTGCCGACGGAGACAGCCGTGTCGGGTTCCCGAAGCACGGACGGCAACGGCGCTTCCGCGAATGCGTGGGGAATCGCATGGAGGATCTTCCCGATGCCGTACGTGCGCTCGACGTCCTTGCGCTGGCGGTCGGTGAGAACGATGACGCCGTCCACCTTGCCGGCTTCGAGGAACACGCGCTCGTGGTCCTCCCGGACGCCGGGTGTCCCCAGGAGCGGGGACTTCATGTGGTTGCTGTGGATCTGCATGTACCGCTGCGCTTCGTTCGCGACGACCTGCGGGAGCTTGCCGATCGCCCCGATACCGTCGCCGATGAAGACCGGTCGGGCGGATGCGGCCTTCGCCAGCGTGTTGAGGAACTCGACCTCCCACTCGACCGCCGAGTTGTACTCCCCCACCTCACCTGCGCGGTCGAAGGTCAGCACCTTGTACACGGATTTGTTCTTGACGCCGTGCCACCGCATGACGAAGCAGAACCCGTCGGCGGTGAAGAATCGATCCTGGATCATGATGGAGCCGTACGGGTCGTAGGCGATCTCGCGTCGCGCGACTCCACGGCCGTCGTACTCCACGCGCTTGGTCTTCGTGTGCGCGTCGTTGAAGTACTCGACGAACTCGAGGGTGCCGTCCGCCCGCCACTGCTTGAACAACCGGTATCGGCCGGTGGCCGTCTCGAAGTAGCGGAACCCCCGACCGTTGGTGCCGGCCGGAGCAGCTCTGAACATCCCCGGCTCGTCAGCGTCCACGTGACGGGCGTACTCGGGGTGCTCACCGTCCGACGCACCCGCCTGATCGCGGTAGAAGTCGAAGATGTTGAGGATCGTCACCTGATCATCGAGAGCCCCGAGGCGCCGGTACTCGGCCTCGACGCCCTCGTAGTCCCGCTTGTCGTCCGTCGTCACCAGGGCGGCACGCCAACCGTTCCGGCTGAACAGGTTTGCCCGGGCCATCATGGACAGGGTCATCCCGCCGGCCTGCAGGCCGATCTGGTGGATGAGCATGTAGACGTGGCGTTCCGGCCCCTGCTGCTCGCGTCTGCCGAAGATCATGTCCGGTTCTCCTCCTGGCCCGTGCCGAAAATCCGTTCAGGAGAACGCGCACGTCGGGCCAACTCGATGATCGCGGTGTCGAACCGCTGCGTCGGGGACACCTCGGGCGGTCCCAGAACCCGTCCGCGGACGGTCGCCCGCGCTGCGCGCCGCAGGTCGGGCCGCCGAGCGGACACGACCTCGAAGAAGTCGTGCGCAGCGGCCGGTTCGGCCGACAACACATCAGCCGCGGCAGCGGTGGGGAAGAGCCCCACGAAGTCGTCAGGTGTCGTGCCGCCGGTGTTGCACACAGCGACCGGCTTGTCGCTCGGCAGGAAGTCGGTCAGCACGCTCGATACGTCGGTGACCATGCCGGCCGAGGCGTTCATGCAGCTGACCAGCGGGACAGCACCCGGGTCCACCACGATGTGCGCGGACGGGGGGACGGCGTGCAACGTCGCCTCGCCGCGGAGGACTTCGTCCTCCAGATCGCGGTGCGCCGACCCGGAGCTCGGGGGCGGCGCCCCGATGGCGCCACCCGACAGCCGGACGCTTGCCGGGCGCCCGCCGGCTCCTCCGGCGGCCATCAGCATGTCGACGATCTGGCGGTGCGCGCGAGCGACCGCCTTGTCACGCCGCCCCGTGTAGGGGTGGGGCCGGTAGATCAGCCGGACCGGTAAGGAACTGCTGAGCGCAGCACGCACGAGCGCCTCCCCGTGCGTGGCGATCGAGCAGTAGTTCTGCTCGTCGCTCCAGCCTTCCCACGTCGGTGCGTAGAGGACGGTGGGCACCCCCGCCCGCTCCCTCCCGGGGCGGACCAGCTCGATCTGGGGGCGCCCGACCTCGACCAGTGCCTCGGGCCGCAGACCCACCCCTGCCCGGAGGTAGCGGTCGGCCCCGGCCGGTCCGGCGACCCACACCTCGTCGTAGACCTTGCTGTAGGGATTCGCGGACGCGCTCTTGTCGCTGTCGCCGTGGCCGATGAAGGCGCTCCGAAGTCCAGGGACGCGGAGCAGGTGGATGTTGTTGCCGATGTTGGACACGAACAGCGACACCGACGCCTGCTCGACGGGCAGCGCGAGCAGGTCCGAGGCGGCGGGCACGCACAGGACGGGGAGCGAGGTCGGAGGCAGACGCTCGAACGCGGGGCGACTGCGCATGAGCACGAGGGCATCGCAGGACACGCGCTCCAGCGTCGGCAACCAGACCGTCGCTTCGTGGAGGGACCCCGGCCCGTCGCCGACGTACAGGATGACCGTCGGCTTCTCCCGGACCAGATACGTGCGCATCGCACGGAGCACACTCCGGCGACCGCGGAGGGCACCGCGCACACGGAGGGCCCAGGCGGACACGCCGACGAGACCCACGAGGATGCCCGCCACTCCCAGCGCAGCCACGAGGAGGGACCGGCCGGGGACGACGGTGGCCGGAACCAGGAGGCACAACTCGGGACCGGTGGGCAGGACGGCGGACCGAGGCGGTCCCACCGTGCGGACGGAGCCGACTCCGGGACACGAGCGTGACGCGGGGAGGCGGCCCAGTCCGCCGGCGTCGCCGTGCACGCCGACGACGAGCGCCGTCAGGGCATTCACGACCGCGACCACGGCCACGCACACGTAGAAGAGCCAGGACTCCCACGCCGTGGCTCCGTACGCCAGCAGTACCAGACCCCGGAGCGTCAGACCGAGGCGGCGGTCCATGAGCACGGACGACAGCTTCCGGGCGCCCGCGGGCTCGCCGCTCCGCGGCACCGCATCGAGCAGGGCGGCCGTGAGCAGGCAGGCGACGACGCCGATCCCCTGGTGCGCCACCGCCGCCGTGGCGCCGGCGAGCAGCAACGCGAGGCGCAGGGTGAGGGTCATCACCGGACGCGGGACGAGGCGTCCGACGAGCGACATCACCACGTCACCCCTGGACGCCCGAGTCCGCCCGGTAGCGGTCCATCGCGGCCTCCATGGGCCCGTCGAGCAGCAGTTCGCCCTTGTTGAGGTACAGCCCGCGGCTGCAGAAGCGCCGCAGGTCCGACTCGTTGTGCGAGACGACGAACAGCGTGGTGCCGCCCGCCTTCAACTCCTCGATCCGCGCGTAGCACTTCTGGCGAAAGGAGGCGTCCCCCACCGCGAGGACCTCGTCGACCAGGAGGATGGGCTCCTCGAGGCGCGACACCACGGCGAAGGCGACCCGCACCTTCATGCCACTGGACAGGTGCCGGTACGGGGTGTCGAGGAAGTTCTCGATCTCCGCGAACTGGACGATCTCGTCGAACTTCCCGTTGATGACCCGCCGGGACATGCCGTGCAGCCCCGCGGTCAGCCGGATGTTCTCGCGAACCGTGAGGTCCCCGACGAAGCCGCCCGTGATCTCGATCAGGGGGGCCACGCCGCGACGCACCTCCACCCGGCCTCGGTCGGGCAGGAGGACTCCGGCGATCAGCTTCAGCAAGGTGGACTTGCCCTGACCGTTGGCCCCGACCACGCCGATGGACTCGCCGGCGTCGACATCGAAGGAGATGTCGCGCAAGGCCCAGAAGGTCCTGACCGGGTTGCCACGGCCGCCCTTGAAGAGGAACTCGCGCGCGCTGCGGTGCCGTTTGCCGGAGGAGAACTCGATGCCTGCACCGGCGATGGAGATGATGGGGGCGTCCATGGGTGTCAGATCTCCTTGAGCACGGCGCGTTCCAGCCGCGCGAACACGGCCCAGCCCACGACCAGCAGCACGATCGACTCGACCGCGGCGGACAACACGAAGACCCACTCGATCTGACCGGGGAAGAAGGCAGCCCGGTAGAGCGAGAAGATGCCGGTCAGGGGATTGAGGGCGAAGACGGCGGTGAAGGCGTCCGGGATGTCGACCGCTCCGTAGATCACCGGGCTCACGTAGAGCCACAGCCGCAGGATGATCCGCACGACGCGCTCGAGGTCACGGATCAGGACCACGAGGGGTGCCAGGAGCAGACCGAGGCCGGCGAGCATCACGGCCTGCATGACGAAGGCCACAGGCGCAAGGAGCACCTGCCAGTGAAGTCCCGCGCCGTAGATGAGCGCGAAGAGACCCAGGACCGGCAAGCTCAACAGGAACTCGATGCCCTTGGAGACCACCAGCCGGAGGACCCAGACCTCTCGTCGCACGTTCGTCGACCGGACCAGCTTCTCGTCCACCAACAGGGCTCGCGCCGTGTCGGTCACCGAGCCCATGAACCACATCCACGGCAGCAGGCCGGCGAGCAGGAAGAGGATGTAGGGCTCGTCGCCGACGGACCGGGTGAAGATCTCCGTGAAGACGAACCAGTAGACGAAGGCCATGAGCAGCGGATCCAGGATCGACCAGATCCACCCCAGCGAGGACCCCGCATAACGGACCTTGAGGTCCCGTGCCACCAGCAACCGGAAGATCCCCCGCGCCTCCCACACCCCGCGGGGCCGGCGGACGACGGACTCGACGACGTCCACAGCTGTCATGCGTCACCCCGCGGGCGCATGACCGCATCGACGAGCCGACCGGCGGCGCGGCCGTCCTCGAGGTCGAGGTAGTCCCGGTGGAAGCGCTCCCGCGCCTCGCCGTACCGCGCGCTCAGCGCGGGCAGGTCGCGGAGGGCGGACACGACCTCTGAGGTCGTGGAGACCAACGGTCCGGGAGCAGTGGGCTCGTAGTCGAACAACCAGCCACGGGCCTTGCTGCCGTACAGATCGAGATCAGGAACGAGGAAGACCATCGGCTTGCCGGTCAGCGCGTAGTCGAAGCGCAGGGACGAGTAGTCGAGCACCGCGGCATCCGAAGCCAGCACCAGGTCGGTGATCTCGGGGTGATCGGTCACGTCGATGACGGTGTCCCGGCGGGCAGTGCGACTGGCGACCCGCGCGTTCATGGCGTGCCCCCGGACCAGCAGCACCGTGTCCGGCCCCATGGCCCGCGTGAACTCCGTGACGTCCAGGAAGTCCACCATGCGGGACTCGAACTCGGACGTCGAGAGGTTGTCCCGGTACGTGGGCGCGTACAGGACGACCTTCTGGTGGTCGGCGATGCCCAGAGCGGATCGGGTGCGGAGCCGCGCCTTCTCTGCGAACTCGTCGACCAGCACGTCGTTGCGGGGGTAGCCGATCTCCAGCATCTCGCCCTCGATCGCGAACGCGTCCCGCAGGAGCGGGGTGGCGTAGCGGGCAGGAGAGACCACGTAGTCCCAGTCGCGCATGCGCTGGTCGAAGGACTCCACCCGGTGGCGTGCGTATCCGGACCTCTCCCAGTACGGGTGCCCCATGAGCTTGAACGGGTACCCGTGGAAGGTTTGGACGAAGACCTGCTCCGCCCGCTTGGTGGTGAAGTCCGGCTGGTGGACGTTGTCGAAGACGTAGCGGGCGCTCGCCAGGAGCTCGTAGAAGCGGGCGCTGTCCCGCAGGACCGGCACACCCCCCTCGGGAACCGGCACGGAGTGGTCCTTGACCACCCAGTGGAGGGTCAGGTCGGTGCCGCGCCGGAGGAGTTCGCGGTGGACGGCCAGGCCGTTGCACGAGGTGTTCTCGCCGTAGAACGACCGGAACAGAACCGCGTCCTTCTCCGGCGCGATCACCGCGGTGCGGTGCCAGTTCTTCAGCCGCCGTTGGTTGCGGGCGCCCAGATCGTCGTCGGCCTGCGGCGGGGTGACGATGAGCGTGACGTCGCCCTTGGGGGAGCGCTCGAGGCGTGCACGGAGTCGAGCGGTGCGCACGGGCAGGGGCAGCTGGGAGATGGCCGCCTCCGAGAGCTCAACCGCCACCGGGTTCGTGAGCGACCCGTCCCTCGTGCCGCGGGTGCGGGCGACGAGGGTGTAACGCCCCTCGGACAGGGGGGCCTCACCGAGCGACCACTCGTCGCTCCTGAGGGGCAGCGAGCCCAGGACGCCCCCAGCGCCCGTCCCGGCCGTGCCGGCGATCTCACCGCTCGGCGTGCGCCACGCGAGAAGGAGCTCGGCAGCCGAGGACGCCGTGCCCTCGATGAGGAGCCGCTCGCCGTCCACCGACCAGCCCGAGACGTCGAGGACGGTGCCCCCCTGGACGAGGGTCACGTTGCCGGCGCGCGTACGGCGCAGCAGGACGTCCCGGCTGCTGCCGAGCTCGCTCACGTCGTTCGGGAGGTCACCCCAGCCGAGGGTGTGGGTGCCCGAGGCGGTCCGCCCCCGCAGCGTCCAGTACCGCGCCCGCTCGCCGCGGCCGGGGAGCGTGAGCGTGACGGTGCAGCGCCCGTCGGTCCAGGGGCCCATGCGGGCAGGCACCTTCGTGCCGCGGCTGATGGCGGTCAGCTCGGTGAGTGCCGCGCCGGTGTGCGTGGTGAGTTCCAGGGTGACGCGGTCCCCGGCGCTCCGGGCGGAGATCACGCGCACGAGCGGCCGGTGCGTGTGCAGGCAGAAGGTGCCGTGCCGGTCGATCCGGATGCTGGTGCGGCCGAGATCACCGTGGTCATGGGCGGGCAGCTGGCCGGCCGAGCCCCAGCGGTTCACGTTGCCCACCGGCGCCTCGCGCACGATGCCCGCGGTCTCGACCCGCGCCCAGAGCCGCCAGGTGGTCGTCGCACCGGAGGCGAAGGACGGCAGCGTGGCCACGTCGACGATCCCCTTGAAGCCTGCCGGGCGGAGGTCCGCCCACTGGTGCCCGCTGATGCGGGCGAGCTCGTCGTCCGGGCATGCCTCCGTGGGCACCGGCACCGTCTGGAGGCCGTCCTCCGAACGGAAGGACAGCTCGACCGACGTGGGATGGGTCGCCAGGTCGATCGTCGGGACGTAGGCCCACCCGCGGATCTCCATGACGTCGCGCGAGGTCCACCGCGCCCGCCGGAGGGCGGTGACCAGCTGGGTCTGCGACTCCGCGAGCACGTTCCAGCCCTCGGGCCAGCCGGCCCCAGGGTCGTCGTGCAGCGGCAGCTCGACGAGCACCTCACCCTCGGAGACCGTCGTCGGCCAGGCGCTGACGGTGAGACCTCCTTGGCCGATGAACTCCTGTGCGCGGGCGCGGTCGTCGTTGAGGACGAGGTGGTAGAGCGCCCGGGCCTGCGCGTAGATGCCCGGCCAGACGTCCTCCGGCACGAGTTCGAACAGCCGGGTGACGCCGTCCACCAGGATCCGCCAGTACTCCTCGCCGGCCGTGTCGATCTGGCCGAGCGACAGCCGGAAGTCGTTGGTGAGCAGCTGGCGCGAGCGGGCCTCCAGGACGTCGCCGCCGGCGTGCTCGCGCAGCGCCTCCAGGCTGGCGAACGCCGCCCCGAAGCGCTCCTGGAGGTCCCGCTCCGTCGCCACCTGCTGGGAGATGGAGGACTTGTCCTCCCGCACCCGCCAGTCGTAGAGGACGTCGGGGAGCACGTCGAACGACGACGCCTTGGCATAGGCCTCGGCCGACACGGCCTGGTCCTCGTACAGCACGCCTTCCTGGAACCGGAGTCCGGCGGCGTCCCAGAAC
Source organism: uncultured Actinomycetota bacterium (assembly GCA_963747895.1). Classification (GTDB taxonomy): domain Bacteria; phylum Actinomycetota; class Actinomycetes; order Mycobacteriales; family Geodermatophilaceae; genus Blastococcus. The sequence goes on along the minus strand of CAVVGX010000005.1, from coordinate 881,617 downwards.
GCCCGGCGGTAGACCTTGCTCCAGGCGACGGCGTTGACGAGGACGGCGGGGAACTCCCCGAGCGTGATCCCGAGGCGCGGTTCGGCGTGGACCTCCCGGATCCACTCCCCCGCGGGCCAGGTCCGCTGGCTGTTCATCCGCCGGTAGCTCATCACGGCGAAGTCGGAGCCCGTGGTGCGGAGCGACTTCATGACGGTGGCGATCGTGCGCCAGGCGATGCGGTCGTCGGAGTCGACGAAGGCCAGGTACTCCCCCGTGGCCGCCGCGATCCCGGTGTTGCGGGCCGCGCTCAGGCCGGCGTTGGCCTGACGGACGATCCGGATGCGCCGGTCACGACGCTGGGCCCGCTGCGCGACGGCGAGGCTGCCGTCCGTCGAGCCGTCGTCCACCACGACGATCTCGATGTTCAGATAGGTCTGGTGCGAGATGCTGCGCAGGCACGCGGCCAGATAGGGCTCGACGTTGTAGACCGGCACGACGATGCTGACCTTCGGCGAACGGGCGAGCGGCACCGTACCGAGGGCTCGTACACCGATGTCCACCCCGCGCCGAGCGGACTTCCTGATCCTGGGCGCAGCCGTGCGTGCGGCATGGCGGAGCATGCTCATGGTCGAACTCCTCGTTCACCTGCTGATCTCGGCCGGCGGTGGGCACGCCCAGGGCCATCAACGCTGGACATGACCGTTCGGTCGCCGCCCGAAGAGGAAGCCGGAGCCCCAGCTCAGGTGCATGCTGGCCAGGACGGCGGGGAGCAGCGCCTGCGCCCGCCAGGGCAGGCCGCGACCCTCGCGGAAGGACGCGAGGAGCACTCCGAGCACGTACATCACCGGAGCCAGCCATCCGTGGCGGAGCAAGGGCACCCGGGCGACGGTACCCGCGGCCCCGGCGAGCGTCCCGGCGAGGATGGCACCGGTCACGACCGGCGGCGCCAGGTACCGCGCGGAGGCGGTGTCGGGGTACTGGCGGATGACCTCGCGCCGCCAGCGACCCGTGTGGAAGAACTGCCGGACCAGCTCGGGCCAGGACGACCGCGGCCGGTAGGTCACCGCGAGGTCCGGTGAGAACCAGACCAGTCCACCGGCCTGGCGGATGCGGAAGTTGAGCTCCCAGTCCTGGGCCCGGTGGTAGTGGTCGTTGAAGCCGCCGAGCCGCTCCAGCACCTCGCGCCGGAAGACGCCGAGGTACACCGACTCGGCCGGGCCCTCGGTGCCGCCGACGTGGAAGGTCCCGCCGCCCAGGCCGACCCTCGAGCCGTAGGCGCGGGCGACGGCCTGCTCGAAGGGGGTCTCCCCGACGGCGAGCATGAGGCCGCCGACGTTGGCGGCGCCGGTCTCCTCCAGGAGGCGGACGGCCTTCTCCATGTAGCCGGGCAGCAGGACGCCGTGGCCGTCGACGCGGGCGATGATGTCGTGGCTGGAGGCGAGCACCGCGGCGTTGAGGCCGGCGGGGGTGCGCCCGGTCGGGTTGCTGACCAGCGTGATGCGGGAGTCGCCGAACGCCAGCTTCCGGGCGATCCGGTCGGTGGCGTCCTTGGACGGGCCCAGAGCGATGACCAGCTCCAGTTCCCCGCCGTACTCCTGCCCGAGGATCTGCCCCACACTCGCGGCGAGGTGCTTCTCCTCGTTGAGGACCGGCATGACGACCGACACGGCGGGCCACTCACGGGGCGCCGGCGGAGGGACGATGTCCAGCTCGGGGCGCGGCATCGGCACGCGGAGAGCCGCGCCGTTCCCGCGCGGGTCGGCATTCCCGGGGAGAGGCAGTGCCTGGGCTTCTGTCATGGCCTGGTCACTGTAAGTCCGCAGACGCCTCCGGGCCGCGACTGAAGCCGACACACGAAACCGTTTCGCTCCGAAACGGACTCACCAGTCACACCCGTCCCCACGCACCCCCGTCGTCGCAGCCGGACTGCGACGGACCGGTCCGGTCGGCCCTGAGGACGATCAGCCGTCGAGGAGCGCGAGGTCGTGCCGCACCATCCGGGCCACGACCTCCTCGAAGTGCACCCGCGGCTCCCACCCGAGCAGCTCCCGTGCGCGGCCGGCGTCCCCGACGAGCTCCGGGGCGTCGTGGGGGCGGACGAAGCGGGGATCCAGCGTGACGCGGGGCTCCCAGTCGTCGATGCCGGCTGCCCGGAAGGCCGCCTCGACGAAGTCCCGCACGCTGTGCGAGACGCCGGTGGCGATCACGTAGTCGCGCCCCCGGTCGGCGCGGGCGGCCAGGACCATCGCTTCCACGTAGTCCGGGGCCCAGCCCCAGTCCCGCCGGGCGTCCAGATTGCCCATCGCCAGCTCGTCCTGCAGGCCGCGGGCGATCCGCGCGACCCCCGCGGTGATCTTCCGCGTCACGAACGCCTCGGGACGGCGCGGGGACTCGTGGTTGTAGAGCACGCAACTGCACGCCCGCAGCCCCTGGGCGCGGTAGACGCCGACCAGGTGGTGCGCGTAGGCCTTGGCCGCCCCGTACGGGGACAGCGGCCGCAGCGGCGTCGTCTCGTCCTGCGGGACGCGCGTGGTGCGGGCGAAGATCTCCGCGCTGGAGGCCTGCACGAAGGTCACCGGCCGGCCGCTGCGCTCCTGCAGGTCGTGGGCGGCCTGGAGCAGGTGCCCCACGGCCAGCCCGCTGATCTGCGCGGTCAGCGCCGGCTCCTGCCACGACAGCGCCACCGAGCTGAGCCCGCCGAGGTTGTAGATCTCGGTCGGCGCGACCCCGGCCACGACCGCCTCGAGAGCAGCCCCGTCCCGCAGGTCGCCCTCGTGCTGGTGCACCTCGCCGGGCAGCGGGTGGACGCCCGCCCCCGGCTCCTCGCCCGGACGGACGAGGGCGTGGACCTCGGCCCCCTCCGCCAGCAGCTGCTCCACGAGATAGCTGCCGTCCTGGCCGCTGGCACCGGTCACGAGGACGCGCACGGTGCTCACCGGCCGCTGTTCTTCCCCTGCTCGGCGAGGTCGGAGTCGACCATCATGCGGACGAGGTCCTCGAAACCCACCTTGGGCTGCCACCCCAGCCGTTCGCGCGCCTTGGAGGGGTCACCGATCAGCAGGTCGACCTCCGCGGGCCGCAGGAAGCGCGGGTCCTGCAGCACCTTGTCCTGCCAGTCCCCGATGCCGACGTGGGCGAAGGCGATCTCGAGGAACTCGCGGATCGAGTGCGTCTCCCCGGTGGCGACGACGTAGTCGTCGGCCTGCTCCTGCTGGAGCATCAGCCACATCGCCTCGACGTAGTCGCCGGCGAAGCCCCAGTCCCGCTTGGCGTCGAGGTTCCCCAGCGAGACCGACTCCTGCAGCCCGAGGCTGATCCGGGCCACCGCCTGGGTGATCTTGCGGGTCACGAACTCCGGCCCGCGGCGGGGGGACTCGTGGTTGAACAGGATCCCCGACGAGGCGTGCATCCCGTAGGACTCGCGGTAGTTGATGGTCATGTAGTGCCCGTAGACCTTGGCGACGCCGTAGGGCGAGCGCGGCCACAGCAGCGTGCTCTCCCGCTGCGGCACGTCCTGCACCTTGCCGAACATCTCCGAGCTGGACGCCTGGTAGAAGCGGATCTTCGACAGGTCCGGACCCGCGTGCAGCCGGGTGGCCTCCAGGACGTTGAGCACGCCGAGGCCGGTCACGTCGGAGGTCAGCCGCGCGTTCTCCCACGAGTAGGCCACGAAGGAGACCGCGCCGAGGTTGTAGACCTCGTCGGGCTGGGAGGTCGACAGCGCGCGGATCAGGCTGGACAGGTCGGTGATGTCGCCGTTGAGCAGCCGCACGTCGGGGACCACGCTGCGGACCAGGTCGGCCTTCGGGTTGTTCTGCCCGCGGATCAGGCCGTAGACCTCGTACCCCTTCGACAGCAGCAACTCGGACAGGTACAGCCCGTCCTGGCCGGTGATCCCGGTGACGAGTGCGCGCTTCATAGGACCTTCAATCGCTGAGGCGGAACCCCGGTCACCCTAGGCTGCCGCAGGTGACCGCACCGCTCCCCCCGGGCCCGGCCGACCGTGTCGAGCGCGCCCTCTGCGTCCTGGCCCACCCCGACGACGTCGACTTCGGCTCCGCGGGCACCGTCGCGACGTGGACCGCCGCCGGCACCGAGGTCACCTACTGCATCGTCACCGACGGCGACGCGGGCGGCTTCGACGACACCCCCCGGGACGAGATGGGGCCGCTCCGCCGGGCCGAGCAGCGCGCCGCCGCCGCGCAGGTCGGCGTCACCGACGTCCGCTTCCTGGGCTACCCCGACGGCCGGCTGGAGCTCGGCCTGGACCTGCGCCGCGACATCAGCCGGGTCATCCGGCAGGTGCGGCCGCAGCGGGTGCTCACCAGCTCGCCGGAGCGCTTCTGGGAGCGGGTGGCCGCCAGCCACCCCGACCACATGACCGTCGGCGAGTCGACGCTGCGGGCGGTCTACCCCGACGCCCGCAACCCGTTCGCCTTCCCGGAGCTGCTCGCCGACGAGGGCCTGGAGGCGTGGACCGTGGCGGAGGTGTGGCTGGGCGCCAGTCCCCGTGCCGACCACGCCGTCGACGTCACCGACGTCGTCGACCGCAAGTTCGCCGCGCTGAACAGCCACGTCACCCAGGTCAGCCACCAGCCCGAGGGGCAGCTCGAGCAGTTCGTGACCGCCTGGATGCGGGACACGGCGCAGCGGTTCGGCCTCCCCGAGGGCCGGCTCGCGGAGGCCTTCCACATCGTGCACACCGCGTGATCCCCTGGGGGCCGTGACCGACGAGAGCTGGGCGGAGCTGGTCGACCGGTTCGTCGACGGGGACGTCACGCCCGGGCACATGTTCGGCTGCGCCGGGCTCCGCTCGGGCCGCCGGTTCTTCGCGATCCGGTGGCACGGTCAGCTGGTGGTCAAGCTGCCGGCCACCCGCCTGGCCGGGCTGGCCGAGGCCGGCGACGGGCGGCCGTTCGAGCCGATGGAGGGCCGACGGATGAACGGCTGGCTCCTCCTGGCCGACCGGCCCGACCCCGAGCACCTGGTCGAGGAGGCCCGGGCGTACGTCGCCGCCCCGGCCCCGTCCAGAGGCTCGCCTGAGCGTGCGAAGGGCGAGGAGGACGGGGTCCTTCTTCAGAGCAGCCGGTTGGTGGCCGCCCACCTCGTGAGCTCGTTGCGGTTGGACAGCTGCAGCTTGCGGAGCACGTTCGAGGCGTGGGACTCCACCGTCTTCACCGAGATGAACAGCCGCGAGCCGATCTCCCGGTAGGTGTAGCCGCGGGCCAGCAGCTGCATGACCTCGCGCTCGCGGGCGCTGAGCAGGTCCAGGCCCGGGTCGGTGGCCTCCTCGACGGGCGCAGCCGGCGCGGCACCGGCGGCCGAGAAGGCATCCAGCACGAACCCGGCCAGCCGGGGGCTGAAGACGACGTCGCCGTCGGCCACCCGGCGGACGGCGTCCAGCAGGTCCGGCCCGGAGATGGTCTTGGTGACGTAGCCCCGCGCCCCGGCCCGGATGACGGCGATGACGTCCTCGGCCGCGTCGGACACCGACAGCGCCAGCCACCGCACGTCCGGCAGCTCGGCGCGCAGCGCTTCGAGCACGCCGAGGCCACCACCCCCGGGCAGGTGGACGTCGAGCAGGACGACGTCCGGGCGCGTGGCCCGGATGCCCTCCACGGCGGTGGGGACGTCGGGGGCCTCGCCCACGACGTCGACGGCGTCGCCGAGCTCGGCGCGCACGCCGGCCCGGACCATCGCGTGGTCGTCGACCACGAACACGCGGGTCATGCGCTGCTCCCTCGCTCGCCGGCGCGCGGCGCTGCGCTCACCGCGGCCCTGGGCAGTGCGAGCTCCACTTCGGTCCCCTCTCCGGGGGCGGAGCGGATCAGCGCCGTCCCGCCGAGTCGTGTGATGCGTCCGGTCACCGAGTCGCGCAGGCCGCGGCGGTCCGACGGGACCGAGTCGGCGTCGAAGCCGGCGCCGCGGTCGCGCACGAACACCGACACCCGGTCGGGCGTCACCTCGGTGTACAGGTCGGCGGCGGTGACACCCGAGTGCTTGGCCACGTTGACCAGCGCCTCCCGGGTCGCCGCCCCGAGGTCGGCCATCGCCTCGTCGACCGGGGCGTCCCCGACGACGACGTGGTCGACCACCAGCGCGTGATCGCTCTCGACCTCGGCGACCATGCCGGCCACCAGCCCGGCCCACGTGCCGCCCTCCCGGACGACCTTGGGGTCGTACAGCCAGGCGCGCAGTTCGCGCTCCTGGCTCCGGGCCAGCCGGCCCACCGACTGCTGGTCGTCGGCGTGCCGCTGGATGAGCGCGAGGGTCTGCAGCACCGAGTCGTGCAGGTGCGCGGCGACGGCGGCCCGTTCCTCCGAGCGGATGCGGGCGGCGCGCTCCTCGTCGCGGGAGTCCAGCAGCCGTCGCCACAGCGGGGCGGTGGCCAGCAGGAGGCCGGTCAGCAGGACCAGCGTGGCCCCGAAGCCGTTGCGGGCGTTGGCCAGCTGGCCCGTCGTCGCCAGCAGGATCACCAGCCCGGCGCCGGCCAGCACCACGCCGCCGGCCAGCGTCCAGCGGGTGCCGGCGACGGCGAGGGTGCGGTCGGTGTCCAGCTGCCGCCAGATGACCGTGAGCCCGGCTCCCACGAGCACCAGCGGCAGGATGACGACGCTGTTGTTCCACTGCGAGAGCCCGCTGAGCAGGCTGACCGCCAGCAGGCCCAGCACCACGGTGGCGATCCACTGCTTGGCGCCCCGGGGGCGCCAGCCCGGCAGCGGCGGCTGGTCGGGCTCCTCGCCGGGTGCGGCCACGGGCATCGTCAGCCAGAGCAGCCCGTAGGCCACGATGCCGATGCCCGTCGTGGCCAGCAGCACGAAGGCGACCCGGACCACCAGGGGGTCCTGCCGCAGGTGCGCGGCCGTCCCCGCCGCCACGCCGGCGATGGCGCGCCCCGACCTCGGGCGCACCAGCGGCGGGCGCGGCGGCGCCGCGGGCACGGTGGTGGTCACGGTGCTGATCGTCGCACCGCCGCGACCGGGGCCGGTACCGGTGATCACCCCGGAAGAGGAACCAGGGTCGGCTGGGGGCCTTCCCTGATGGTCGGCGGGCCCGGCGGTCGGCAGGCTCTGGGCCATGACATCGGCATCCCCTCCTCCGCCGCCGGCACCGCCGCTCGAGCCGCCGGCCTGGCAGCCTCCTCCGCCGCCCCCCGGCCCCTGGGCCCGCCCGCAGCTGCGCCGCAGCCGCAGCGACAAGGTGATCGGCGGCGTGGGCGGCGGCCTGGCCGAGTACAGCGGCATCGACGCGCTCCTGTGGCGGGTCGGCTTCGTCGCCCTCGCCCTGGCCGGCGGCACCGGCGTCCTCGTGTACCTCCTGCTCTGGCTGCTCATGCCGGCCGACTCGGCGGCCGGGGAACGGTCCCGCGGCCCCCGCCCGCCCGCCGGGCCGCGTTCCCCCGTCCCGGGCATCACGCTCGCCGGGTTGCTCATCGTGGTCGGCGCCCTGGCGCTGGTCGGGCGCTTCACCGACTGGGACCTCGACGCCACCGTCGTCCTCGGCGGCGCGCTGCTCGTCGTGGGTGCGGGGCTGGTCGCCGCCTCCTTCAGCGGTGGCCGCACCGCCCGGGGCGCGCTCATCGCCCTCGGCGCGGTGCTCTCGCTGGCGCTCATCGCGGCCGAGTCGGTGCCGTGGGACAGGGCCGGGGGTGGCTTCGGTGACCGCACCTTCGCGCCGAGGAGCGCCGCCGAGGTGCGGGCCGTCTACGACGGCGGCGTCGGGCAGATGACCGTCGACCTGTCCCGGGTCGACGTCAGCGGCCTCGACGAGCCGATCCGTACGAAGGTCGACCACGGGCTGGGCGACCTGGAGGTCGTCCTCCCCCGCGACGCCGACGTGCAGGTAGCCGTCGACTCCGGGATGGGCGAGGTGAGCATCTTCGGCCGCGACGGGCTCACCGAGGGCACGTTCGAGGGCACCGGCGCCGGCTCGTGGGTCGGCGACGACGAGATCGAGATCTACCTGGACGTCGACGCCGGCGTCGGGAACGTGGAGGTGACCCGTGGCTGACTGGCAGGCGGTGACCCCGCTGGACAACGAGGACGGCACGCCCCCGCGCCGCCGCCCCGACCTCGGCGCCCTGATCCCCGGGCTGCTGTTCATGGCCCTCGCGATCGTGCTCATGTCCCCGGTGGACCTGCCGGAGGAGCTGTTCGACGGCGTGCTGGTGTGGATCGCGGTGATCGTCGCCGGTGTGGGCCTGCTGGTCAGCGAGCTGCGCCGGTCGCGACGCCGCCGCCGCTGAACCACGCACGAGGGGCCGGGGAGCGATCCGCTCCCCGGGCCCTTCCGCGTGCGGGACCCGGGGGCAACCGCCGGGCATCATGCAGGGATGCGCCGCCTCGTGCTGCTCCTCGCCGGAGTGCTGGCGCTCGCCGGCTGCGGGACGGACTCCGCCCCCTCGGACGGCCCCGACGTGACCGGCGAGTGGCAGCTGGCGTCCGGGACGACCCTCGGCGCAGATCTGCCCTCCCTCCCGGAGCCACCGCCACGCTGGTCCTCTCCGGCGACGAGGCGCGTGGCACCGCCTTCTGCAACCGCTTCTCCGCCTCCTCGAGCTGGACGGGTCGTCCCTCCCGATCGGCGACATCGGCAGCACCGAGATGGGCTGCGAGCCCGAGGTGATGGCCGCCGAGAGTGCCTACCTGACCGCGCTCGGCCTCGTCGACACCGCATGCTGGACGGCGCCGACCTTCAGCTCACCGGTGCGGGCGTCGAGCTCCGGTTCTTTCAGGTGCTGACCGTGCCCGATCGCCCGCTGGCCGGTACCCGCTGGGTCCTGGAGACGTCGGTCGACGGGGAGACGGCGTCCTCGGTGCTGGGTCAGCCGACCCTCGAGCTGAGGGTGGACAGCACGGCCGACTTCACCACCGGGTGCAATGGGACGAACGGCATCTGGCGGCGCGACGGCGACCGCGTGACCGTCGAGCCGGGGGCCTCGACCCTCGTCGGCTGCGACCCGGCGGTGCAGGTCCAGGACCAGCAGGTCGTCGGGGTCCTCACCGGCGGCGCCGCCCTGGCGATCGACGGCGACCGGCTCATCCTCTCCGCCCCTGACGGACGAGCCCTGCTCTACCGCGCGGGCTGAATGCCCACCACGCCGCAGAACGCCAGCGCTCGCGTCCACAGCAGCTCGGTCGACGGCGCGTCGTACTCACCGGGTAGGCCGGGGTCGGTGAACAGGTGGCCGTTCACCGGGTAGTCGAAGACCTCGACCGGGGCCCCGGACGCTCGCGCGACGGCCAGGAACTCCTCGTCCCACTCCCGATGGCGCATCGGGTCCCTCTCCGCGGAGTGCAGTTGCACCGCGACGCCGGGCGGCCACGCAGCCGCGCCGAGCATCGCCGGCGGCAGCGCGCCCGAGATCATCAGGACCCCGGCGCAGCGCCCCTGGAGCGCCACGTGCTCGGCCATGCCGGCACCGTTCGAGAAGCCGGCTGCCACGAAGCCGTCGGGGAGTTCGGCCACCCCTGCGAGGGCGGCACCCATGAGGGCCGGGAACCCGACGCGCTCCAGTGCGCGCCGGCCTCGGCGTAGTCGTCGAAGACAAGCCCGTCGTACTGGTCGATGACGTGTACCCGGTGGCCGGCGGAGCGCAGGCGGTCGGCAGCGTCGTCGACCCCCGGACGGACGCCGAGAACGGAGTGGAAAAGCGCGATCGAGGTCATGGGGCCATGGTGCGTCCGGTCGGGTGACACCGTCCTGTCACCGTTTCTGAGACGATGTCGCAGTGAACCGCACCGACCGGATGCACGCCCTCGCCGAGGAGTTGCGCCGAGCGGGCACACGGGGGCGGACAGCGCAGCGCCTGGCCCAGTGGTTGGAGGTCTCACCGAGGACGATCAAGCGGGACGTCTCCGCCCTGCAGCAGGCTGGCGTGCCGATCTGGGCCAGCGGCGGGCCGGGCGGCGGCTACGTGCTCGATGCCACCGCCACGCTCCCCCCGGTGAACCTGACCCCGGCCCAGGCGGTGGCGGTGGCGGTCGCCCTGGCCGGGGCGACGGACGCCCCGTTCGCCGCCGACGGCCGGACGGCACTCGAGAAGGTGCTGGACGTGATGGGGCCCGGCGCTCGACAGGAGGCGGAGCGGCTCGGCGGACGGGTATGGGTTCGGGGCGGTCCCGGGCGGCCGGCCGCCGCGGCGGTGCTCGAGGAGGCGCTGCTGCGGGGAAGGGTGGTGGCCATCCGTTACCGGGACGGGGAGGGCACGGTGTCCCGTCGCCGGGTGGAGCCGCACCTTCTCGCCCGCACCGGGGACCGCTGGTACCTGATCGCCTGGTGCCAGGACCGGCAGGCACCACGCTGGTTCCGGTGGGACCGGATCGAGGCGGCCGACCTCACCACCGAGCCGCACCCCAGCGCGATCCGACGCTCTACGGGACGCCGCCTTCCGACGCGCAGCCGTGCGCGTCCCGGTCCCCTAGACCGGCTCCGCTCACTCCCACTCGATGGTGCCCGGGGGCTTGCTGGTGACGTCGAGGGTGACCCGGTTGACCTCGGCCACCTCGTTGGTGATCCGCGTGGAGATCTTCGCCAGCACGTCGTAGGGCAGCCGGGTCCAGTCCGCGGTCATGGCGTCCTCGCTGGACACCGGCCGCAGCACGATCGGGTGCCCGTAGGTGCGCCCGTCGCCCTGCACGCCGACCGAGCGGACATCGGCCAGCAGCACGACCGGGCACTGCCAGATCTCGCGGTCCAGCGTGGCCGCGGTCAGTTCCGCACGGACGATCGCGTCGGCCTTGCGCAGGATGTCCAGCCGCTCCTGGGTCACCTCGCCGACGATCCGGATGCCGAGGCCCGGGCCCGGGAAGGGCTGGCGCCACACCATCGCCTCCGGCAGGCCGAGCTGGATGCCGACCTCCCGCACCTCGTCCTTGAACAGCGTGCGCAGCGGCTCGACCAGGGTGAACTGGAGGTCCTCGGGGAGCCCGCCCACGTTGTGGTGGCTCTTGATGTTCGCCGTCCCGGTGCCGCCGCCGGACTCGACGACGTCGGGGTAGAGCGTCCCCTGCACGAGGAAGTCCACGCATCCGCCGTGCTCCTTCGCGTCGCCGACGACGTCCAGAGCGGCCTGCTCGAAGACCCGGATGAACTCGCGGCCGATGATCTTCCGCTTCTGCTCGGGGTCGGAGACCCCGGCCAGCGCGCCCAGGAACTGGTCGCGGGCGTCGACCACCCGCAGGTCGACCCCGGTGACGGCGACGAAGTCGCGCTCGATCTGCTCGGTCTCGCCCTCGCGCATCAACCCGTGGTCGACGTAGACGCAGGTGAGCCGGTCACCGATCGCCCGCTGCACCAGCGCGGCGGCGACGGCGGAGTCCACCCCACCGGACAGCGCGCACAGCGCCCGGCCCTCCCCCACCTGGGCGCGGATCCGCTCGACCTGCTCCTCGACGACGCTGGCCATCGTCCAGGTGGGCTCGAGGCCGGCGATGTCGAACAGGAAGTGCTCGAGGACGGTCTGCCCGTGCGCGGTGTGCCGCACCTCGGGGTGGAACTGGACGCCGGCGAGCTTGCGGTCGACGTCCTCGAAGGCGGCCACCGGGGCGCCGGAGGAGGTGGCGGTGACGGTGAACCCGGGAGGAGCGGCGCTGACGGCGTCCCCGTGGCTCATCCAGACGTCCTGCTCCAGCGGCAGGTCGCCGAACAGCCGGCCCTCGGTGGTCACGGTCAGCGGCGTGCCGCCGTACTCGCGGTCACCGGTGCGGGCCACCGTGCCGCCGAGGGAAGCGGCCATGGCCTGGAAGCCGTAGCAGATGCCGAAGGCCGGGACGCCGGACTCGAAGAGGGCCGGGTCGACCTGCGGCGCCTCGGGCGCGTACACGCTCGACGGGCCGCCGGACAGGACGATCGCGGCGGGCTTGCGGGCGACGATCTCCTCGGCCGGGACCTCCGAGGAGACGATCTCGGAGTAGACACCGGCCTCCCGGATCCGCCGGGCGATCAGCTGCGCGTACTGGGCACCGAAGTCGACGACGAGGACGGTCGGGAAGTCCATCAGCTGTCCGTGCCTCCGATGACGAGATCCACGCGCTGGAACTCCTTGAGATCCCGGTAGCCGGTCTTGGCCATCGTGCGGGCCAGGGCGCCGAACAGGTTCGTGCGGCCGTCGGCGGACTCCGCCGCCCCGTGCAGCACGTCGTGCAGCGAGCCGGCCGGCTCGATCGGCGCCGAGGTGGCACCGCGCGGCAGGCGCGGGTGCGCCGCGACGGAGTCCCACCAGATGCCCCCACCGGGTGCCTCCGCGGCGATGCGCAGCGGCTCCCCCAGCTGGACGGCGTCGGCACCGCAGGCCAGCGCGCGGGCGATCGCGCCGCTGGTCTCGATCCGGCCGTTGGCGATGACGTGCACGTAGCGGCCGCCGGTCTCGTCCAGGTAGTCGCGGCGGGCGGCGGCGGCGTCGGCGATCGCGCTGGCCAGCGGCACGCGGATGCCCATGACGGCGTCGGTCGTGGAGTAGGTGTCGGCACCCACGCCCACGATCACGCCGGCCGCGCCGGTGCGCATGAGGTGCAGCGCCGTCGTGTAGTTCGCCGCCCCGCCCACGATCACCGGGACGTCGAGGTCGGCGATGAACTCCTTGAGGTTGAGCGCGTCGCCGCCGGTGGTGACGTGCTCGGCGGAGACGATCGTGCCCTGGATGACCAGCAGGTCCACGCCCGCCTTGAGGATCGCCGGGGCCAGCTGCTCCGTGTGCTGCGGCGAGACCCGGACGGCGGTGGTGACGCCGGCGTCACGCATCTCGCGGATCCGGTCGGCGACCAGCTCGGGCTTGACCGGCTCGGCGTAGACCTCCTGCAGCAGCGCCACCGGCGGCGCCTCGACGCCCGCGGCCTCGCGCAGCTTGCGATACACCGGCAGCGGGTCCTCGTAGCGGCCCCACAGGCCCTCGGCGTTGAGCACGCCCAGGCCCCCGGCCTCGCCGACGGCGATCGCCGTCGCCGGGCTGACCACGGCGTCCGACGGGCTGGTGACCAGCGGGATGCCGAACCGGAAGGCGTCGATCTGCCAGGCGGTGGAGACGTCGTCGACGTCGCGGGTGCGCCGGGAGGGGACGATCGAGACCTCGTCCAGGTCGTAGCCGCGCCGGGCGAAGCGGTTGAGCCCGATCTCGACGGTGTCGCGCGCGCTCATCAACGTCCCCGGTAGTTCGGTGCCTCGACGGTCATCTGGATGTCGTGCGGGTGGCTCTCGATCAGCCCCGCGGAGGTGATCCGGGTCAGCTGCCCGCGCTCCTTGAGGTCGGTGACCGTGGCCGCGCCCGCGTAGCCCATGGAGGCGCGCAGGCCGCCGACGAGCTGGTGGGCCACGCCGGAGAGCGCGCCGCGGTAGGGCACCTGGCCCTCGATGCCCTCGGGGACGAGCTTGTCGTCGGAGAGGACGTCGTCGGCGAAGTAGCGGTCGCGGCTGAAGGACTGGTTGCCACGCTTCTGCATGGCGCCCAGCGAGCCCATGCCCCGGTAGGTCTTGTACTGCTTGCCGTTCATGAAGACCAGCTCGCCGGGGGCCTCCTCGACGCCGGCGAACAGCCCGCCGATCATCACGGTGTCCGCACCGGCGACCAGCGCCTTGGCGATGTCCCCGGAGTACTGCAGCCCGCCGTCGGCGATGACCGGCACACCGGCCGGGCCGGCCGCCAGCCACGCCTCGTAGATGGCGCTGACCTGCGGGACGCCGACACCGGCGACCACGCGGGTGGTGCAGATGGAGCCCGGGCCCACGCCCACCTTCACCGCGTCCACACCGGCGTCGATCAGCGCCTGCGCACCGGCGCGGGTGGCGATGTTGCCGCCGACGACCTCGATGCCGTTCTCCCCGCCGAAGTCCTTCTTGACCTGCGCGACCATGTCGAGGACGGCGCGCTGGTGTCCGTGCGCGGTGTCGACGACGAGCACGTCCACCCCGGCGTCGACCAGCAGCCCCGCCCGCTTGTAGGCGTCCTCGCCCACCCCGAGGGCGGCACCGACGACGAGCCGGCCGTTGGCGTCCTTGGTGGACAGCGGGTACTGGTCGCGCTTGACGAAGTCCTTCACGGTGATCAGCCCGCGCAGCCGGCCGGCCTCGTCGACCAGCGGCAGCTTCTCGACCTTGTGCTTCGACAGCAGGGCCAGCGCGGTGTCGGCGTCGACGCCGACCGGGGCGGTGATCAGCGGCATCGGCGTCATGACGTCGCGGACGAACCGGCTGGGGTCGGACTCGAACCGCATGTCGCGGTTGGTCACGATGCCCAGCAGGACGCCGTCGGCGTCGACCACCGGGGCACCGGAGATCCGGTAGCGGGCCGACAGCGCGTCGACCTCGGCGAGGGTGTTGTCCGGCGAGCAGGTGACCGGGTTGGTGACCATGCCGGCCTCGGACCGCTTCACCAGGTCCACCTGACCGGCCTGGTCCTCGGCCGCGAGGTTGCGGTGCAGCACGCCCATGCCGCCGACGCGTGCCATCGCGATGGCCATGCGCGCCTCGGTGACGGTGTCCATCGCGCTGGAGAGCAGCGGGACGGCGAGCCGGATGCGCCGGGTGACCTGGCTGCTGGTGTCGACCTCGGTCGGCACGATGTCGGACGCGCCGGGGATCAGCAGGACGTCGTCGTACGTCAGGCCGAGCGGGGCGAACTTCGCCGGCAGCTCGGGCACGAAGTCGGGCTGCATGTGGGTCGCCACCCCTCCAGGGTCGGGAACGGACTCCGACCGGCACCCCGGCCGGGCGCAGGAAGTCCACCCCGATCGTAGGCGGCGGCGCCCGGCGGTCGGTGCGCCGCCCGCCGGGCCGTTACCGTGGTCCCCGTGTCTGCGTTCGACGACGGCTCCGGCCTCGACTTCGGCGCCTCGGACCCGGACTTCGGTCCGGGCGACCAGGGGCCTCCGCCGCTCACCCTCGAGGAGCGTGCGGGGATCCTCGACGACCTCGCCGAGCTGGAGGTCTTCCGCACCCTGCTGGAACCCACCGGCGTGAAGGGCATCGTCGTCGACTGCCCGGACTGCGACGAGGAGCACCACGTCGACTGGGCGCTGATGGCCGCCAACCTGCGTCAGCTCCTGGACGAGGGGCAGACCGGCCGGCACGAGCCGCCGTTCGACCCCGACCCGGACGACTACGTCAGCTGGGACTACGCGAGCGGCTACGCCGACGGCATCGCCGCGCTCGCCGAGAACGAGGAGCCCACGGGCCGGCACGGCACCGGCCGGCACGCCCGCGACGACTGAGGGACGGCGAGCGGGGCCCGGAGGGTCCCCGAGCCGTGCCTCGATGTCGCGCCGAGTGGGCCCCGAAGGGGTCCGCGCAGGTGTGACGGACCCGCTCAGCTCAGCCGGGGTACGGCACCTGGCCGCGGTGCGGTCCGGAGGATCGCGGTGTCACTGCATGACGCCGCGGCGGAAACCGATCGCGACCGCCTCCGCGCGGTCCTTCGCGCCGAGCTTGCGGAACAGCCGCCGGGCGTGGGTCTTGATGGTGTCCTCGGACAGGTAGAGCTCGCGGCCGATCTGGGCGTTGCTCTTGCCCTGGCTCATGCCGGTGAGCACCTGCATCTCGCGCATCGACAGGGCGGCGGCGGGTGCGGCCTCCCGGACGGTCGAGCGCACCGTGGTGGGGGCGGAGCCGGCCAGCGGGGTGGCCCCGCTCCACGACGAGGCGCCGGCCATCTGCGGGCTCGAGTGCTGCTGCGGGATGCGCGCGCCCTCGGGACGCAGGCCGACGCGCGACAGACCCAGGCCCATCTCGATCGGGCTGGCGTCCCAGCGCAGGTAGCCGCGGGCCCCGAAGGCGACGGCGGCCCGGACGCTCTCGGCGTCGTCGGGCGCACCCAGCACCAGCACCGGCAGACCCGGGTGGGCCCGCAGCGCCTGGGTGGCGGCGGTCAGGCCGGTGTCCACCGCCCGCTGGGTGCCGACGATGAGGACGTCGGGGGTGCGGGTGTCCAGCCGCGACATCAGGGAGGCGGGGTCGCCCACCACCTCGACGCGGCCGACGAAGGACAGCGCGACCAGTCGCGAGGCGACGTCGTCCCGGACCCGCCGGCGCTCGTCGTACACCCACACGGTCGCGCCGGGGTTCCCGGTCGCGCGCATCCTGTCGTCGATCACGCCTGCTCCTCGCTCCGCCCGGCGGGTCGGTGCCGGGTCCGTACCGGCCGGGGCTGACCCCGGCCGGGTTGTCGCGTCGGCGGGGGCTCCCCACCAGGGAGAGCCCCGCGCCTCCGCGCCCGTCGTGCGCGGATCCGGGTCTCTCCCCCTCCCGGATTCGGCACGGCGCTGTTCCACCTTGATCGACTCCAGGGGCAGGCAACAGCGGCCCTCACCCCCGGGGGTGAGGGCCACGGACGGGTGGCCGGGACGAAAAGTTGCGATCACGACGTGTTTGACCATGTCGGGCGTCGGGCACCGGCGCCTTGAAGCCGGAAGGTCCTCCGGCTCGATCGAAGCCTGGAGGAGACATGGCCGACATCCGCAGACTCCCGACGCCCGTCGCCGAGGTCTGGGACTGGCAGCTCCACGGTTCCTGCCGTGGCGAGAACACGTCCCTCTTCTTCCACCCCGACGGTGAGCGCGGGCCGGCACGGGCGCGGCGCCAGGCCGCAGCCAAGGCCGTCTGCGGGCGCTGCCCGGTCGTCGACGCCTGCCTCAAGCACGCCCTCTCGGTGCGCGAGCCCTACGGCGTCTGGGGCGGGATGAGCGAAGAGGAGCGGGCCCGGCTGATCGCCGCGGAGCCGGCCGCCGTCGCCGCCGGGGTCTGAACCCCACCACGAACGCCGAGAGGGCCCGGTCCAGGATTCCTGGACCGGGCCCTCTCAGTTGTTCGCGGCCCCGTTCAGAGGCTCACGCCGAGCGTGCGAGGCGTGAGGGGAACGGGGTCCTCTTTCAGTGCGAGTGGCCGTGGCCGCCGTGCGAGTGGCCGTGGGTGTGGTGCCCACCGGCGTGCTCCTCTTCCTCCTCCGGCGCCTCGACGACGGCGGAGTCGGTGGTGAGGATCATCGCCGCGATCGAGATGGCGTTCTCCAGCGCGGCCTTGGTGACCTTGACCGGGTCGATGACGCCCTGGGCGGCGAGGTCGCCGTACTCCCCCGTCGCGGCGTTGAAGCCGTGGCCCTTGCCGGCCTCGCGGGTCTTGCTGACCACGACGCGTCCCTCGAAGCCGGCGTTCTCCGCGATCTGCACCGCGGGGGCGTCCAGGGCGGTGCGGACGGCGCGGGCGCCGGTGAGCTCGTCGCCCTGCAGGTCCAGGGCGTCGATCGCCTCGGCCGCGTG
The DNA here is from genome assembly GCA_963747895.1 of uncultured Actinomycetota bacterium. Classification (GTDB taxonomy): domain Bacteria; phylum Actinomycetota; class Actinomycetes; order Mycobacteriales; family Geodermatophilaceae; genus Blastococcus. The sequence continues at coordinate 864,392 of CAVVGX010000005.1, read as the reverse complement.
CACCAGCGCCGAGCCGCCGCCGGGGATGACCCCCTCCTCGACCGCCGCGCGGGTCGCCGCGATGGCGTCCTCGATGCGGTGCTTGCGCTCCTTGAGCTCCACCTCGGTGGCCGCACCGACGCGGATCACGCCGATGCCACCGGCCAGCTTGGCCAGCCGCTCGGCCAGCTTCTCGCGGTCCCAGTCGGAGTCGGTGTTCTCGATGTCGCGGCGGATCTGGGCGACCCGGTCGGCGATGGTGTCCGACGTGCCGCCGCCGTCGACGATCGTGGTCGTGTCCTTGGTGACGGTCACGCGCCGCGCGGTGCCGAGCACCTCGAGGCCGACCGACTCCAGGGACAGGCCGACGTCCTCGCTGACGACCTGACCGCCGGTGACGATGGCCAGGTCGGTCATGAACGCCGTGCGGCGGTCACCGAAGTAGGGCGACTTCACCGCGACGACCTTGATGGTCTTGCGGATGGAGTTCACGACGAGGGTGGACAGCGCCTCGCCCTCCACGTCCTCGGCGACGATGAGCAGCGGCCGGGCACCGGAGCCGAGCACCTTCTCCAGCAGCGGGAGCAGGGTGGCCAGAGCGCCGATCTTGCCGCTGACCAGCAGCACGAGTGCGTCGTCCAGGACGGCCTCCATGGCCTCCTGGTCGGTGACGAAGTACGGCGAGAGGTAGCCCTTGTCGAACTGCACGCCCTCGGTGACGTCCAGGTCGGTGTCGAGGGTGTTGCTCTCCTCGACGGTGATGACGCCGTCCTTGCCGACCCGCTCCATGGCCTCGCCGATGAGCTCGCCGACGGTGGCGTCCTGGGCGGAGATGGTGGCGACGCCGGAGATGGCGGCGCGGTCCTCGACCGGGATGGCGGCGGCGTCGAGGGCGGCGTGGACCGCGTCGAGAGCGGCGCGCATGCCGCGGCCCAGCGCCATCGGGTTGGCGCCGGCGGCGACGTTGCGCATGCCCTCGTGGACCAGCGCCTGCGCCAGCACGGTGGCGGTGGTGGTGCCGTCACCGGCGACGTCGTTGGTCTTGGTGGCGACGGCCTTGGCGAGCTGGGCGCCGAGGTTCTCGTAGGGGTCCTCGAGGTCGATCTCGCGCGCGATCGTCACGCCGTCGTTGGTGATCGTGGGCGCGCCGAACTTCTTGTCGATGACGACGTTGCGGCCGCGGGGGCCGATCGTCACGCGGACGGCGTCGGCGAGCTTGTCGACGCCGCGCTCGAGCGAGCGGCGGGCGTCCTCGTTGAACTTGATGATCTTGGCCATGAAGGAGCCTTCCGATCAGTGGTGAAAGGGCGTGCCGGGTGGGGGATCCCGAAACAGCGACCGCCCCGGGACCCGAGTTCGGGTCGCCCGGGGCGGTCGGAGTGCTTCGTGGAGCGGGGTGACTAGGAGGTCACTTCTCCACGACGGCGAGCAGGTCGCGGGCGGAGAGGACGAGGTAGTCCTGGCCCGAGTACTTGACCTCGGTGCCGCCGTACTTCGAGTAGATGACCACGTCGCCGACGTTCACGTCGAGCGGGACGCGGTTGCCGTTGTCGTCGATGCGGCCGGGGCCGACGGCGACGACGGTGCCCTCCTGGGGCTTCTCCTTGGCGGTGTCCGGGATGACCAGACCGGAGGCGGTGGTGGTCTCGGCCTCGTTGGCCTGGACCACCACACGGTCCTCCAGCGGCTTGATGCTGACCTTGGTAGCGGTCGTCACGAGGTGACGCCCCCTTCGGTGGTAGGACGGCAATGGCAGGTGGTGCTGATGCTGTGGCACGGGATCCGGGCACCCGCCGTCGCGGGGGTCGGGCGCCAGCCCGTGTCGATTGGCACTCTACCCATGAGAGTGCCAGCCGCTCAAGCGGGTGCCCGCTGTGGGTGACGGCGGGAGGGCGAGGTCCGTACGCCACGCTGTGCCGGTGGACCCCGACACCGAGGCGCAGGCCGCCGAGACGGTGCGCCAGCTGCGCGCCCTGGCGACGCCGGCCGGTGCCGCGGCCCTGACCAGCGCGGCCGCGCTGCTGGACGCCGGCACCGACCCGATCGCCGGGCTGACCCGCCTGCGCGCCGAGGTCGGGGCCGAACTGGCGGGACCGGCGTGGGGCATCGCCCGGCAGCGGCAGAAGGCGCGCGCGTCCTTCGGCCCGGACGCCGACCGGATGCTGTTCACCTCCGACGCCCTCGAGCAGGCCGGCCGCCCCGAGCTGGCCGCCCGTCGCGCGACCCGACTGCTGGCCGGCGGCGCCGACTCGGTGGCCGACCTGGGCTGCGCGGCGGGCACCGACACGATCGCGCTCGCCCGTGCCGGCGCCCGCGTGCTGGCCGTGGACCTCGACCCGGTCGCCCGCGAGCTGACCGCCGCCAACGTCGAGGCGCTCGGGCTCGCCGACGACGTCTGGGTGGTGGCCGGCGACGCCGTGGAGCTGGTGGCCGCGGCCCGCGGCGGCGAGGTGGCCGGCTGCTCGGCCGCCGTCCTCGATCCCGCCCGGCGGGCCGGTGGACGCCGCCAGCTCGATCCCGACCGCTGGTCGCCCCCGTGGTCGACGGTCGCCGCGCTGCTGGAGAAGGTGCCGACGTCGGTCGTGAAGGTGGCCCCCGGACTGGACCACGACCGGGTGCCCGCCGGCATCGAGGCGGAGTGGGTGTCGGCAGGCGGCTCGATCGTCGAGGCGCTGCTCTGGGGTCCGGCGGTCTCGGCGACCTGGCGGCGGGCGACCCTCGTGCGCGACGGCGCCGTCCACGAGCTGACGGCCGAGGCCGATCCCGGGCACGCGCCGGTCGGCCCGGTCCGCGGGTGGTTGCACGAGCCCGACCCGGCGCTCATCCGCTCGGGGCTGATGTCCCTGGTCGCCGCCGACCTCGGCGCGACGCTGGTCGACGACACGATCGCCTACCTGACCTCCGACGCGCCCGCGGCGTCCCCGTGGGTCAGTTCCCACCGGGTGGACGAGGTGCTGCCGTTCAACCTCAAGAAGCTCCGGGCGCTGCTGCGGTCGCGCGGGGTGGGCCGGGTCGTGGTGAAGAAGCGCGGCTCGCCCATCGAGCCCGAGGCGCTCACCCGGCAGCTGCGCACCGGCGCCCGCGGAACCGCCACCGTCGTCGTCACCCGCGTGGCCGGCGCCCCCACGGTGCTCGTCTGCGATGTCAACGGCTGACGGGGCTCCTCCGATGCGCCGGGTCGTCGTCCTGGGGCGCGGTGGAGCGGGGAAGTCGGTGTTCGCCCGGCGGCTCGGCGACCGCACCGGCCTGCCGGTGGTCGAACTGGACCGCGAGTTCTGGCAGGAAGGACTCCGGCCGCTGTCCCGCACGGGGTGGTCCGCGGTGCAGGCCCGGCTCGCGGCGGGCGAGGAGTGGATCCTGGACGGCGACCTCGGGCCCTACGACGTGCTCGACGTGCGGCTGCGCCGGGCGGACACGGTCGTGCTGCTCGACTACCCGCTGGCCCGGTGCGCCTGGCGGACCGTCCGGCGCGGGCGCGAACGCGCCGACTTCTGGCGCTGGGTGGTGGCCTACCGGTGGCGCCACCGCCCGGCGGTCCTCGCCACGGTCGCCCGGGTGGCGCCGGGCGCGGCCCTGCACGTGTTCCGCGGCCCCAGGGCTGCGGAGCGGTTCCTCAGCGGCTGACGGCGGGCGCCAGGTCCCGGCGCATGCAGACCCGGGGCCAGCGGTCCAGGCCGTGCGCCGTCTCCCGCGCGCGGATGGCTCGCAGCCCCGGCGACCACTCGCGCTCCTCCAGCACGCGGAAGCCGCAGCGCCGGTAGTAAGGCGCATTCCACGGCACGTCCGCGAAGGTGGTCAGGGTCAGCGCGTCGAGTCCGGCCGCCCCGGCATGCGCGGCGGCGTGCTCGAGCAGCGCCCGACCCACGCCCCGGCGGCCGGCCCGGGGGTGGACCGACACCTGCTCGACGTGCAGCGCGCCGTCCACCGGCTCGGCGAGCAGGTAGCCGACCGGGTCCTCGTCCGCGTCGGCCGCGACCCAGGCCAGGCCGGCCCGCCGGTGCCGGTCGAGCTCCTCGACGGGCAGCGGCTCGTCCGCGGCGATCTCGGGCATGCCCACGTCGGCGAAGGCCCGCCCGGCGGCGCGCTCGATCTCCTGCGCCGCCGTCAGCTCCCCGGGGGCGAGGGAGCGGATCACCGGCGGGGGCACCTCAGCGGCTGACGACGTCGATGGGCAGCGCGCTGTCGGCGCCCAGGTCGGGGGCCGACGGCGCCACGCCCGCCGCGACCAGCCGCGAGCCGAGCGCCGCCACCATCGCGCCGTTGTCGGTGCACAGCTTGGGGCTGGGCACTCGCAGCACGATGCCCGCCGCGGCACACCGCTCCTCGGCCAGCGCCCGCAGCCGCGAGTTGGCCGCCACTCCCCCGCCCAGGACGAGGTGGTCGACGCCGTGGTCGCGGCAGGCCCGGACCGCCTTGGCGGTGAGCACGTCGGCGACCGCCTCCTGGAAGGACGCCGCGACGTCGGCCAGCGGCACCGGCTCCCCGGCGCGCTGCCGGGCCTCCACCCAGCGGGCGACGGCGGTCTTCAGGCCGGAGAAGGAGAAGTCGTAGACCGGGTCGCGGGGGCCGGTGAGCCCGCGGGGGAAGGTGATCGCCGACGGGTCGCCCTCGCGCGCGGCCTTGTCGATCGGCGGACCACCGGGGAAGGGCAGGCCGAGCACGCGGGCGACCTTGTCGAAGGCCTCCCCCGCGGCGTCGTCGATGGTGCGCCCGAGCGGCTGCACGTCCTGCGCCAGGTCGGGCACGAGCAGCAGCGAGCTGTGCCCGCCGGAGACCAGCATCGCGATGGACGGCTCGGCCAGGGGCCCGTGCTGCAGCTCGTCGACGGCGACGTGCGCGGCGAGGTGGTTGACGCCGTAGAGCGGCTTGTCCAGCGCCAGCGCGTAGGCCTTGGCCGCCGCGACGCCGACCAGCAGCGCACCGGTCAGCCCCGGCCCGCTCGTGACCGCGACCGCGTCGATGTCGGAGGCACGGACACCGGCGTCGGCCAGGGCGCGGTGCACCGTCGGCACCATCGCCTCCAGGTGCGCCCGCGAGGCGATCTCCGGCACCACCCCGCCGAAGCGCTCGTGCTCGGCCATCGACGTCGCCAGGGCGTCGGCCAGCAGGGTGTGCCCGCGGACGATGCCGACCCCGGTCTCGTCGCAGGAGGTCTCGAACCCCAGGACCAGCGGCTCGCTCATGCCGTGCGCTCCCTCTTCATGACCACCGCGTCGGTGCCGCTGGGCTGGTAGTAGCCGCGCCGCCGGCCGATCTCGGTGAAGCCGCGACGGCGGTAGAGCTCCTGCGCGTGCTCGTTGTCCGCCCGCACCTCGAGCAGGACCACCGGGCTGCGCCGGTCGGCCTCGGCGAGCAGGGCGTCCAGCAGCTGCGCGCCGATGCCCTCGCCCTGCCGGGAGCCGGTGACGCCGATGGTGGACACGTGCGCCTCGTCGTCGTAGGCGATCAGCCCGGCGTACCCGACGACCGTGCCCTCGTCGTCGGCGACGAGGTAGTGGCGGGTGTCGGTCAGCGCCAGCTCCTCGCGGTACATCGCCGCGGTCCACGTGTCGGGGGCGAAGAGCTCCTCCTCGAGCGCCATGACCGCGGCCAGGTCGGCGAGCCGCATGGGCCGCAGCCCGGTCACTGCGTGACCGCCTTGATCGCCGTCGGGGGCACGGCGTCGGGGCGGCGCAGGTACAGCGGCACCAGCGGCGCGGCGGACGACGGGTCCGCGAGCTGGGGAGCCGCCGCGCGCAGCAGCCCCGACGTCGTCACCTCCGCCCGGTCGACCGGCGCACCGAGCCGCTCGGCGAAGGCCGGATCGCCGACGAAGGGCCCGGACCGGCCCAGCTCCTCCGGCCGCACCACGGCCGGCCCCTCGGTGCGCGCACCGTCGGCGTCGTAGGCGGCCCAGTAGACCTCCTTGCGGCGGGCGTCGGTGACCACCGTGCGCTCGCCCGACCCGACGGCGTCCAGCGAGCAGACGCCGACCACCGGGAGCCCCCGGGCGTCGGCCAGTGCCGCCGCGGTGACGATGCCGACCCGCAGCCCGGTGAACGGGCCGGGCCCCAGCCCGGTGACGACGGCCCCGAGGTCGGCGAGGGTCACGCCGGCGTCCTCGAGGGCCGCGCGGATCGCCGGGGTCAGCAGTTCGGCGTGCTTGGTGCCCGAGGGGACCGCCCGCTCCGCCAGCACCTCGGTGCCGTCCGGCGACCACCGGGCCACACCCGCGACGAGGGTCGGGGTGGCGGTGTCGAGCGCGAGGACGAGCACGAGAGGCCAGGGTAGTGCGCGCGCCGTCGGTCCCGGTCCGCCCCGGCTCGCTCGGGCGCCTGTCACGGCCGGGGAACCGGGCGGGAGAGAATGCCCGGGACCGGCGACCAGCCGGAGCCGGGATCCGTTCCGGTGCGGCCCACCGGGAGGACGTCGACGTGACCCAGGACGACGCGCCGGTGACGGTCCGCCCCGGACTGCTGGGCCAACTGGTCCGCTTCGCGCTCGTCGGCGGCTTCTCCGCGATCGTCGACCTGTCCGTGTACTCGCTCGGGCTGCACCTCGGCCTGACCACCTACGTCGCGCGGGCCCTCAGCTTCGTCGCGGGCACGACCACCGCCTACGCGCTGAACCGGCGCTGGGCCTTCCAGGTGGAGGGCGGCGCCAGGCGGGCGGGCGGCTTCGCGCTGCTCTACGGGACGACGTTCTTCCTGATCCTGGGCGTGAACGCCCTCGCCCTGGTGGTGCTGCCGGAGTCCTCCTGGCGGATCACGCTGGCCTGGGCGATCTCGCAGGGGCTGGGCACCGCGTGGAACTTCGTCATGCTGCGGCTGGTGGTCTTCCGCTCCTGAGCCCGCGGCCGGCACCACCCGACGCGGCGGTCAGTGGACCGGCAGGACCTCGAACGCCGGGTGCCGGCCGGCGATCGCGAGGATCTCGGCGTCGCTGGAGTCGGGTCCGACCCCGTCGAAGAACATGCCGACCTCGAACTTCCACCGCTCCAGGTAGGCGCGCAGCACCGCCGTCTTCTCCTCGTCCGGCAGCTCCCGGCCCCGGAACTCCTCGGTGCGCCGCCCGACCCGCAGCTCGCCCGTCCCGGCCGCCCGCAGGTTGCGCACCCACTGGCCCTCGCCGCGCGCCGACACCAGGTAGCGGCGCCCCTGGCGCTCCAGCAGGTTCACCGGCGTCGTCCGCCAGACGCCGCTGGTCCGTCCGCGCACGGCCAGGACCCGCGAGCCGGCGATGCTCACCCCGTGGCGGGTCAGGAACGCGACCGCCCGGTTGACGACGTTGCGGGTGAACCAACCGGGGGCGCGGTAGTGGGCGGGCACGGTGCAGTCCTACCCGACAGCGGGCCGCCTCGGGTGCATCCGGCGCCCCGAGCACCGAGCGCCGGCTCAGCCGATCCGCTGCTCCCAGCCGGGCCCGTGCGGCACGAGCAGGGCGGTGCGGACGTCGTCGTCGCGGCGGTCCAGCCGCACCTCGAGGTGCTCGTCGGTCAGCTGCTCGACCAGGCCCTGGCCCCACTCGACGACGGTCACCGAGTCCGCGACCGTGACGTCGAGGTCCAGGTCGTCGACGTCGGCCGCGCCACCCAGCCGGTAGGCGTCCACGTGCACCAGCGTCAGCCGCCCGCCGGTGTGCACGCGGGCGATGACGAACGTCGGCGAGGTGACCGGCTCGCCGACGCCCAGCCCGCGCCCCAGACCCCGGGTGAGCGCGGTCTTCCCCGCGCCCAGGGGCCCGACCAGGATCACCAGGTCGCCGGGGACGACGACGTCGGCGAGCGCCGCCCCCAGTCGCTCGGTGTCCTCGACGGTCGGCAGCAGGTGCTCGGCCTTCACGCGGTCCCTCCCAGCGAGCCGGCGACGGCGGTGAGATCGGCCAGGAGCCCGGCCCGCGGGGCGCCCTTCGGCCCGAACCGGATCGCCGCCGACGGGTGGTAGGTCGCCCAGACGGCGCGGCCGTCCACGTCGTGCGGACGGCCGCGCACGGCGCCGAGCACGGTGCGGGGCCCGAGGAACCACTTCGCCGACGACAGGCCCAGCGCGACGACGACGGGCGCGTCGAGCAGCTCCAGCTGGCGGCGCAGCCACCCGCCGCAGCGCGCCACCTCCGGGGCCTTGGGCGTCCGGTTCCCCGGGGGCCGGCACTTCACGATGTTGAGGACCGCCACCTCCGCGCGCTCCAGGCCCGCGTCCAGCAGCAGCGCGTCCAGCAGCTGACCGGACCTCCCGACGAACGGCCGTCCCGTCTCGTCCTCGGTGGCGCCCGGGGCCTCGCCGACCAGCACCAGCCGCGGACGGCCCGACGCCGGCACGTCCCCGACGACGACGTGCTGCCGGGTGGCCGCCAGCTCGGGGCAGGCGACGCAGTCGCGGGCCGCGATGGCCAGCGCGGCCCAGTCGGGCGCGGCGGCCGCGGTGCGCGCCACCTCCTCGGCAGGCGCGTCCGGCCGCGGCGGTCGGGGAGCCATCGTCAGCGCCCCACCGGCTGCGCGGCCGCGACCCGGCGCAGCAGGCCGGTCAGCGCCTCGTCCACCAGCTCGGGCTTCTCCAGCAGCACCATGTGGCCGGCCTCGGGCACGAGGACGAACTCCACTCTGTCGTCGCCCGCCCGCCCGAGCCGCTCGACGATCAGCTCGCTGTGCTCCTTCGGGATCATCCGGTCGGCGTTCCCGGTGAGCACCAGCGTGGGCACGCGGCGCAGCGGCTCCAGCGAGCCGGTCTCGTCCAGCCCGGCCAGCGACGGATAGAACTCCGCGATCACCTCGACCGGCGTCCCGGCGATCATCGCGTCGACGTAGTGGACGAGCGCCGGGTCGACGTCGGCCGAGGCGAACGACAGCGAGCGCGTGGCGATGGAGAGCAGGTCGGCGGCGACCCGGCGGGTGCGCTCGATGAACGCCGGACGACGGCGCATCGTCCACGCCGCGACCGGCATCACCGCGGCCCGCGCGCGGGTGAGGAACTCGGGCAGGCCGAAGTTCAGCTCGGCCAGGTTGCCGCTCGAGGTCGACAGCAGCGCCGCCCCGACGACCTTGCTGCCGAACAGGTGGGGCCGGGTCGCGGCCAGCCCCATGATCGTCATGCCGCCCATGGAGTGGCCGACCAGGACCACGGGGCCCCGGGGCGCGCGGGCTTCGATCACCGCGGCCAGGTCGTGCGCGAGCTGCCGGATGGTGGAGCGCTCCCCGTCCCCGCGCCCCGAGGCCCCGTGCCCGCGCTGGTCGTAGAAGACCAGCCGCGCCGTCGGCCGGTGCCCGTTGGCGGTGGCCAGCTGCGCACCGAGCGTCCGGCGCTGGAAGGCCCAGGAGTGCATCGACAGCGCGTAGCCGTGCACGAAGACGACCGTCATCGGGGCGTCCGGCGGGCCGACCTCCTCGACGTTGAGCAGCACGCCGTCCTCGGCGCGCACGCGAGCCGTGCGGTCCGCGCGCCGGGCATCGGGACCCAGGGGGTCGTTGGACAGCAGCTCGGCGGCCGGGACCGCGGCCAGGTCCGCCGGGCGGGGACCCGCGACGTCCAGCCGGCGCCGGGCGATCCGGGTGAGGGCGACGCCGGCCGCGGTCCCTGCCGCGGCGAGCCCGACGACGGCTCCGAGGACGCCGACGGTGTGCGCGGAGGGGTGCGGGGGGTGCGGTGCGCGAACCATCAGACCGATCCGGCCGAGCCGACGTAGCGGCGGGTGAACCGGCCGCCCACGCGCGTGACCAGCTCGTAGTGGATCGTGTCGCCCGCGTCGGCCCACTGCTGCGCCGTCGGCTCCCCGTCGTCCCCGGGTCCCCACAGGACGACGTCGTCGCCCGCGGCGATGGCGGCGTCGCCGACGTCGAGCACGAACTGGTCCATGCACACCCGCCCGGCGATCGTCCGCTGTGCCCCCGCGGCCAGAACCGGGGCGCGGTTGCCCACCGCGCGCGGCACCCCGTCGGCGTAGCCCACCGGCACGAGGGCCAGCGTGGTCTCCCGCTCCGGGGAGTAGGTGTGCCCGTAGGAGACGCCGACACCGGCCGGGACGCGCTTGGTGTGCGCCACCTGCGCCCGCACCGTCATCGCGGGCCGCAGGCCGTACTGCCGGGGGTCGCCGCCCAGCGGGTCCAGACCGTAGAGGGCGACGCCCGGGCGGACCATGTCGAACCACGTCCCGGGCAGCGCGATCGTCGCCGCCGAATTGGCCAGGTGGCGCCGGGCATCGGTCAGCCCCGCGTCCCGGGCGACGGCGACGGCCTCCTCGAAGGCCCGCACCTGCACGCCGATCGTGGGATGCGTCGGCGCGTCGGCGTAGGCCAGATGGCTCCACAGCCCGGCGACGGCGACGTCCCCGTCGGCCTGGGCACGCGCCGCGGCCGCCACGAGGGCGGGCCACTCGTCGGAGGTGGCGCCCTCCCGGGACAGCCCGGTGTCGACGGCCAGGTGCACGCGGGCGGGCCGGGCGGCGGCGCGCGCGGCCGCGACCACCTCGTCCAGCCCCCAGCCGGCGTTGACCGACAGCTCGACGTCGGCGGCCAGCGCCCCGGCGACGTCGGCTCCCGGGCCGTTGAGCCAGGCGAGCACGGGCGCGGTGACGCCGGCGGCACGCAACGCCAGGGCCTCGTCCACGACCGCGACGCCGAGCGCGTCGGCGCCGCCGGCGAGGACGGCGCGGGCGGCGGGCACCAGCCCGTGGCCGTAGCCGTCGGCCTTGACCACGGCCATGAGGGGGCGGCCGACCCGCTCGCGCAGGACGGCGGTGTTCGAGGCGATCGCGTCGAGGTCGACCACGACCTCGGCTCGGCCGGCTCCCGGGGTTGTCGTCACGCGCCCCAGTCTCCCAGGGCGCCCGGTCCGATCCCGCGGACGCGGCCGACGGCCTCGGGCAGCCGGCGCACGAGATCACCGGCGAGCAGTGGTCCGCGCTGGGCGGCCAGCTGGCCGGTGCGGCCGTGCAGGTGGGCGGCGACGGCGGCCGCCTCGACCGCCGGCAGGCCGGTGACCGCGGAGGTGGCCAGGACGGCCCCGGCGATCCCGCTCAGCACGTCACCGGTCCCGGCGGTGGCCAGGTCCGCGGTGCCCGTCCCGTTGACGAAGGCCGTCCCCTCCGGGTCCGCGACGACGGTGGCGTCGCCCTTGAGCAGCACGACGGCGCCCAGATCGGCGGCCAGCCGGCGGGCCGCGCCGATCCGGTCGGCGCCGACCTCGGCGCCGAAGCGCGCGAACTCGCGGTCGTGCGGCGTGAGCACCGTGGGCGCGTCGCGCCGCCGCACCAGGTCCGGCTCGCGGGCGGCCATCGTCAAGGCGTCGGCGTCCACGAGCACCGGCAGGTCGGTGGCCAGCACCTCGGCGAGCACGGCGCGCGCGGCGTCGTCGGTGCCCATGCCCGGCCCCACCACCCAGGCCTGCACGCGACCGGCGTCCCCCGGCCCGCCCTCGGTGACGATCGCCTCCGGCCAGGCCGCGCGCACGCCGTCAGCAGCGCTCCCGGCGTAGCGGACCAGCCCGGGGTGGGTGCGCAGCGCGGCGCCGGTGCACAGCACGCCGGCTCCCGGGTAGGTCGCCGACCCCGCCAGGACGCCGACGACCCCCTGCGAGTACTTGTCGTCCCCCGCCGACGGCGGCTCCAGGCGGGCGGCGACGTCGGCGTCGGTGAGCTGCCAGGCGGTCGCGGTGGGCAGATGCGGGTCCAGCCCGAGGTCGATCAGGTGCACCTGCCCGACGTGCCCCCGCCCCTCCCCCACGACGAGCCCGCGCTTCACCGCGCCGAAGGTGACCGTGTGCATGGCGGAGAACGCGACGCCCTCCACCTCGCCGGTGGAGGCATCGATGCCGCTGGGGACGTCGACCGCGACGGTGATGCCCGCCCCGTTCGCCGCCCCCCGGGCGAGCGCGGCCGCGTCCTCGCGCAACCCGCCCCGACCGCCGATGCCGAGCATCCCGTCCAGCACCAGGTCGGCGCGCGCGACCAGCGCCTCCACTGCCGGCTCGCCGGCGGCCAGGGCACGCCCGCCGGCCCGGCGGAGCGCCGCGAGGCCCGCCGGGTGCGCCCGGTCCGGCGCCAGCAGGACGGCGGTGACGCGGGCGCCACGGGCGGCCAGGCGGGCACCGGCGTACAGGGCGTCGCCACCGTTGTTGCCGCTGCCCACGAGCAGCACGACGCGCCGGCCGTAGACGGGGCCGAGCACACGGCCGCAGACGGTGGCGAGCCCCGCGGCGGCGCGCTGCATCAGCGTTCCCTCGGGCGTGGCGGCCAGCAGCGGCTCCTCGGCCGCCCGCACCTCCTCGGCCGTGTACAGCCCGATCATCCGTCGTCCCCGCGGACCACGCCCTCGGCCACGACGACGGCCGAGGCGATGCCGCCGTCATGGCTCAGCGACACGTGCCAGCCGCTCACCCCGAGCTGGGCGGCGCGGCCGGCGACGCTGCCCCGCACCTCCAGGTGCGGCCGGCCGCGGTCGCCCACGATGACCTCGGCGTCGTGCCAGCGCAGGTCGCCGGGCGCACCGAGCGCCTTCGCGAGCGCCTCCTTGGCGGCGAACCGTGCGGCCAGGGACTCGGCGGTGCGCGGTGCCCCCGACGGCGTGTGCTGCTCGGCGTCGGTGAACAACCGGTCGCGCAGCCCGGGCGTGCGGACGAGCGACGCGGCGAACCGTTCGACCGGCACGACGTCGATCCCGATCCCGATGATCACCCGGTCAGTGTGCCGCGACGTCCTGCGGGGCGCCCGCCGCCGGGGTCATTCGACGGTGACGGACTTGGCCAGGTTGCGCGGCTGGTCGACGTCGTACCCGCGGGTGTCGGCGATCTCGCACGCGAGCACCTGCAGCGGGACCGTCGTGACCACCGGCGCGAGCAGCGTCGGGGTGCGCGGCACGCGGATGAGGTGGTCGGCGTAGGGCACGACGTCCTCGTCGCCCTCCTCGGCGATCACGATCGTGCGCGCGCCGCGGGCGCGGACCTCCTGGATGTTGGAGACCACCTTCCCGTGCACCGACTCCCGGCTGCGGGGCGAGGGCACGATCACGACGACCGGCGTCCCCTGGTCGATGACCGCGATGGGCCCGTGCTTGAGCTCCCCGGCCGCGAAGCCCTCCGCGTGGATGTAGGCGAGCTCCTTGAGCTTGAGCGCACCCTCCAGCGCGACCGGGAAGCCGACGTGCCGGCCGAGGAACAGGACGGTGCCCGCGTCGGCCAGCGAGCGGCCCAGCGCCCGGACCTCCTCCATGCTCGACAGCACCGTCGCGACGGCGTCGGGCAGCGTGCGCAGGTCGCCGACGATCGCGGCGATCTCGTCCTCGAACTTCATGCCGCGCACCTGGGCGAGGAAGAGCCCGACCAGGTAGCAGGCAACGATCTGGCTGAGGAAGGCCTTGGTCGAGGCGACGGCGATCTCGGGGCCGGCGTGCGTGTAGAGGACGGCGTCGGACTCGCGCGGGATGGTCGACCCGTTGGCGTTGCAGATGGCCAGGACGCGGGCCTTCTGCTCCTTGGCGTGCCGCAGCGCCATCAGGGTGTCCATCGTCTCGCCCGACTGGCTGATGACGATGACCAGCGTCGAGCGGTCCAGCACCGGGTCGCGGTAGCGGAACTCGCTGGCCACCTCCACCTCGACCGGGATGCGCGTCCAGTGCTCGATCGCGTACTTGGCGATCAGCCCGGCGTGGTAGGAGGTGCCGCAGGAGACGACGAAGATCTTGTCGATGTCGCGCAGCTCCTGGTCCGACAGCCGCACCTCGTCGAGGACGAGGTTGCCGTGGTCACCGAGCCGGCCGAGCAGCGTGTCGGCGATCGCCTGCGGCTGCTCGGCGATCTCCTTGAGCATGAACCAGTCGTAGCCGCCCTTCTCGGCGGCGGCGGCGTCCCAGTCGACGGTGTAGGCGGTGGGCTCGACGGCGGCACCGGCGAAGTCGGTGACGGTGACGCCGCGGGCGCGGTCGATCTCGACGACCTGGTCCTGACCGAGCTCGAGGGCGTTGCGGGTGTGGCCGATGAACGCGGCCACGTCGGAGCCCAGGAAGTACTCGCAGTACCGTCGGCCGTCTCTCGACGCCCACCACCAGCGGGCTGCTGCGCCGCGCGGCGACCAGCGTGTCCGGCTCGGCGGCGTGGGTGGCGACCAGGGTGAACGCGCCCTCGAGCCGGCGGCAGACAGCGCGCATCGCCTCGGCCAGCCGGCCCTCGCCCTCGGGCGCGTCGGCGTACGCGGCGGCCAGCAGATGCCCGGCCACCTCGGTGTCGGTTTCGGACTTGAACTCGACGCCGGTGCGCCTCGCACTCGGCACGCAGCGAGCGCGAAGTTCTCGATGATGCCGTTGTGGACGACGGCGACGCGGCCGTCCGCGGAGACGTGGGGGTGCGCGTTGCGGTCGGTCGGGCCGCCGTGGGTCGCCCACCGGGTGTGCCCGATGGCGATGGTTGCCGCGGGCAGCGGCTGCGTCCGCGAGGACCTTCTCCAGATTGGCGAGCTTGCCGGCCTTCTTCGCCGTCGTCAGTACCCCGCCGACCACGCACGGCGATCCCCGCCGAGTCGTAACCGCGGTACTCGAGCCGGCGCAGCCCTCCAGGACGACGTCTCGGGCGTCCTGCGGGCCGACGTATCCCACGATTCCGCACATTGGCATGAGGATACCGGCAGTGGCGACCGGTCCGTTCAGAACACGGGTCGAACGGTGCTGCGCGCCTCAGGCTTACCTATCGGCCCTGGGCAGCCGCACGCGCGGGTTCACACCACGCGGCGACGACGTCCGCGAGCCGGCCGGCCACGGCATCGGCCTGGTCCTGCGTGGGTGCCTCGACCATCACGCGGACCAGCTGCTCCGTCCCGGAGGGACGCAGCAGCACCCGGCCGGTGTCGCCGAGCTCGGCCTCGACGGCGCGGACGGCCTCGGCGACCTCGGCACTGCCGGCCACCGCGGCCCGGTCGACGACCGGCACGTTGATGAGGATCTGCGGCAGCTTCTGCACCACGGCGGCCAGCTCGGCCAGCGAGCCACCGGTCGCCGCCATGCGGGCCATGAGCGCCAGACCCGTGAGCAGCCCGTCGCCGGTGGTGGCGTGGTCGAGGAACACCAGATGGCCGCTCTGCTCGCCACCCAGGCTCAGGTTTCCCGCGCGGAGCGCCTCGAGCACGTAGCGGTCGCCGACGGCGGTGGTCTGCACCGCGATGCCGGCGTCGCGCATGGCGTGGTGGAAGCCGAGGTTGCTCATGACGGTGGCCACGACCGTGTCGTCGGTGAGGGCGCCCTGCTCGTGGAGAGCCAGCGCGCAGACGGCGAGGATCTGGTCGCCGTCGACCACGTCCCCTGCCGCCGTCACCGCCAGGCAGCGGTCGGCGTCACCGTCGTGGGCCAGCCCCAGGTCGGCGCCCTGCGCCCGGACCGCCTCGATCAGCGGTTCCAGGTGGGTCGAACCGATCCCGTCGTTGATGTTCCAGCCGTCGGGCGCGCAGCCGATGGCGTGCACCGTGGCGCCGGCGCGGCGGTACACCTCGGGCGCGACGCCCGAGGCCGCCCCGTGCGCGCCGTCGACGACGACCGTGAGCCCGCCCAGCGGCTGGTCGACCGCCGCCAGCAGGTGGGCCTCGTAGTCGCCGACCGCTGCGGTCAGGGCGCGCACGCGGCCGATGCCGGCACCGGTGGGCCGGAAGCCGGCCGGGTGGCCGTCGGCCACCGACTCCTCGATCGCCACCTCGACGGCGTCGGGCAGCTTGTGCCCACCCCGGCTGAACAGCTTGATGCCGTTGTCGGGCATGGGGTTGTGACTGGCCGAGATCATCACGCCGAGATCGGCGCCGGTCGACCCGGTCAGGTGGGCCAGGGCCGGCGTGGGGACCACGCCGGCGAGCAGCACCTCGGCGCCGGCGCTCGCGAGCCCCGCCACGACGGCTGCCTCGAGCATCTCCCCGCTGGCCCGGGGGTCGCGGCCGACGACCGCGACGGGACGCGAGGTCCCGTCGCGGTCGGCGAGCACGCCTGCGGCGGCACGAGCCACCGAGAGCGCCAGCTCCGGCGTGAGGTCGGCGTTGGCACGACCCCGGACGCCGTCGGTCCCGAACAGGCGACCCACGGATGTACCGGTCAGCGCTTGGAGTACTGGGGCGCCTTGCGGGCCTTCTTCAGCCCGTACTTCTTGCGCTCCTTGACCCGCGGGTCACGGGTGAGGAAGCCGGCCTTCTTGAGGGCCGGACGGTCCTCGGCCTCGACCTCGATCAGCGCGCGGGCGATGCCCAGGCGCAGCGCGCCGGCCTGCCCGGTGACGCCGCCGCCCTTGAGCAGCGCGACGACGTCGTACTGCTCGGCCTTCTCGAGGGTCACGAACGGCTCACGGATGAGCTGCTGGTGCACCTTGTTCGGGAAGTACTGCTCGAGCGTGCGGCCGTTGAGCGTGAACTGGCCGGTGCCGGGCACGAGGCGCACGCGGACGATGGCCTCCTTGCGGCGGCCGACGGTCTGGATCGGACGCCCGTCGGCGTCGGTCACGGTCGGAGCGCTGGTCACTGGGCCACCTGCTTGATCTCGTAGTTCTGGGGCTGCTGCGCAGCGTGGGGGTGCTCGGGGCCCGCGTAGACCTTGAGCTTCTTGAGCATCTGACGGCCCAGGCTGTTGTGCGGCAGCATGCCCTTGATGGCGCGCTCGATGACGCGGTCGGGGTGGGTGCGCAGCTGGTCGCCGACGTTGATGGTCTTGAGGCCACCCGGGTGACCGGAGTGGCGGTAGGCCCGCTTGTCGTCGCGCTTGCTGCCCGTGAGGGCGACCTTCCCGGCGTTGACGATGACGACGAAGTCACCGACGTCGACGTGCGGGGCGTACTGCGGCTTGTGCTTGCCGCGCAGCAGCTGCGCGGTCTGGCTGGCCAGTCGGCCGAGCACCACATCGGTGGCGTCGATGACGAGCCAGGCCCGGTCGATCTCGCCGGGCTTGGGGGTGTACGTGCGCACGGCGCTCGTGTCCTCCGTCGTTGTCGGGAAGGCTGGTCGGATCGCCCCACCGAGCACGGGAGACGTAGCTGCACGCGCGGCACCAGCCGGCACACGCGCCAACCGAGCACGATACCAGCCGCGGGACCACCGACTCCCGGCGCTGCCGCAGGGCCCTCCCGCGAGCGTGCAGGGCCTACGAGGCAGCGGGCTCCTCGACCTCGCGCAGCCGCCCGGTCGTGACGTCGAAGACCGTGCCCCGGACCTCGCGGGAGAGCAGGTACGGGCTCTCCCGGATCAGCCGCATGGACTCCCGCACGTCCTGGTCCACGTCGGTGAACGCCCGGGCCGCCCACGGCGGGCGACGGCCGGTCGCCTGCTCGACGGTGTCGGCGAAGGAGATGTCGTCGGTGGACTGCAGCCCGCACTCGGTGTGGTGCACCAGCACGATCTCGCGGGTGCCCAGGGCGTGCTGGCTGATGGTCAGCGACCGGATGACGTCCTCGGTGATCACGCCACCGGCGTTGCGGATGACGTGCGCATCGCCGATGTCCAGGCCGAGCACCCCGAACAACGGGATGCGCGAGTCCATGCACGCCACCACGGCCACCTTGCGGGCCGGGCGCACCGGCTTGCTGCCGGGGAACTGCTCCGCCCACTGCTCGTTCGCCTCGAGCATCCGGTCGATCTCGGCCACGCGTCCTCCTCGCCGTCCTTCGGTCGGTGGGAGGTTAACCGCGCCGCCGGGCGTCCGCCCCCGGACCACCGGCGCACCGGGCAGGACCCCCCGGACGGGCGACCGCGGCGGCCCCGCTCCGTGCCATCGGCGAGGATGGGCCGGTGCGGACGGTCGAGGAACACCAGGCGGCGGTCAACGCCCTGCTCCCGCCGATGCCCGAGGAGTCGTCGCCGGTCACCGCGGCCCACGGACGGGTGCTCGCCCGCGACGTCGCCGCCGCCGTCGCGCTGCCCGGCTTCGACAACTCCGCGATGGACGGCTACGCCGCACGCTGGGCCGAGGTGGGCGGCGCGGCCCAGCACCCCGTCCGGCTGCCCGTGGCGGAGGACATCCCGGCCGGGCGCGGCGACGTCGTCCCCCTCGCGCCGGGCACGGTGCACCGGATCATGACCGGCGCCCCGGTGCCCCCGGGCGCCGACGTCGTCGTCCCGGTCGAGCTCACCGACGGCGGCACCGAGCTGGTGGAGATCCGCGACTCCCCCGCCGCGGGCACGCACCTGCGGCGGGCCGGCGAGGACATCGCCGCCGGGGCCGTCGCCCTGCAGGCCGGCTCACCGCTGGGTGCCGCCCAGCTGGGGCTGGCCGCCGCGGTCGGCCTGACCGAGCTGCCGGTCCGCCGCCGGCCCCGGGTGCTGGTCCTCTCGACCGGCAGCGAGCTGGTCGCCCCGGGGCAGCCGCTCGCGCCCGGCCAGATCTACGAGTCCAACTCCCTGCTCCTGGCCGCGGCCGTCGAGGAGGCCGGCGGGCTGCCCCGCCGGCTGCACTTCGTGCCCGACGACGTCGACCAGTTCCTCACCACGGTGCGCGCCGAGCTCGCGACGGCCGACCTGCTGATCACCAGCGGGGGCGTCAGCGCCGGCGCCTACGAGGTGGTCAAGGACGCCTTCCGCGCGCTGGGCACCGTCGAGTTCGGCAAGGTCGCGATGCAGCCGGGTGGACCGCAGGGGGCGGGCACCGTCGACGGCGTCCCGGTGGTCACCCTGCCCGGCAACCCGGTGAGCTCGTTCGTCTCCTTCGAGGTGTTCGTCCGGCCGGCACTGCGCCGCGCCCTCGGGCACGCCGCGCCGGACCGGCTCCGTGCCCCTGCGCGGCTGACCGGTCCGCTGCGCTCGCCCCCGGGTCGCCGGCAGTTCCTGCGCGGCTACTTCGAGGGCGGCGAGGTGTCGCAGGTGGGCGGTCCCGGTTCCCACCTGGTCGCGCACCTGGCCCGGGCGAACTGCCTGGTGGTCGTCCCCGAGGACGTCACCGAACTGGCCGCCGGCGCCGAGGTCGACGTCGTGCTGATCGAGGGAGCTCTCCGATGACCGAGCAGAGGCTGACGCACGTCGACGAGACCGGTGCCGCGCGCATGGTCGACGTGAGCGCGAAGGCGGTGACCGCGCGGGAGGCGACCGCCGCCGGTCGGGTGCTGGTCAGCGCCGAGGTCGTCGACCTGCTGCGCGGGAAGGGCGTGCCGAAGGGGGACGCCGTCGCCGTCGCGCGGATCGCGGGCATCGCGGGGGCCAAGCGGACGCCGGACCTCGTGCCGCTGTGCCACCCCATCGCGCTGCACGGGGTCACCGTCGACATCGAGGTCGCCGACGACGCCGTGGAGATCACCGCCACCGCGCGCACCGCCGACCGCACCGGGGTGGAGATGGAGGCGCTGACCGCCGTCACCGTCGCGGGGCTGACGATGATCGACATGGTCAAGGCGGTCGATCCGCGCGCGTCGATCACCGACGTCCGGTTGCTGCGGAAGTCCGGCGGCAAGAGCGGGCTGTGGACGCGGTGAGCGAGCCGGCAGGGGCCGCCCGCGCACTGGTGGTCACCGCGTCGAACCGGGCGGCTGCGGGGGTCTACGAGGACCGCAGCGGGCAGCTGCTCGCCGCCGGCCTCGCCGAGCTGGGGTTCGGGGTCGAGGGCCCCAAGGTGCTCCCCGACGACGCAGCCGAGATCGAGGCCGTGCTGCGCGCGGCCGTGGACGCCGGCATCGAGGTCGTGCTCACCACCGGCGGCACCGGGCTCTCCCCCACCGACGTCACGCCGGAGGCGACCCGCCGGGTGCTGGAACGCGAGGCGCCCGGCATCGCCGAGGCCGTCCGCCGGTACGGCGCCGAGAACGGGGTGCCGACGGCCGTGCTGTCCCGGGGCGTCGCCGGCACCGCGGGCCGCACGTTGATCGTGAACCTGCCCGGATCGACCGGCGGGGTGAGGGACGCGCTCGGCGTGCTGGGTCCCCTGCTCCCCCACGTCGTCAGCCAGCTCCGCGGCGGCGACCACTGACGTGGAGGTGTCCGTCTTCCTGGAGGGCTGGCAGATCGAGTGCTGCGAGGGTCCTCCGGGGCGGGGCGACGAGGTCAGCTGGCCACTGATCTGGGTGGACGACGCGGCGGGGCCAGGCGCCGTGCAGGTGGAATGGCGGTCCGAGCCGCTCCCGTCCGGAGCACGCAACGAGCCCGGTGACCGGATGCTGCAGCACAGTCCCGTGGCCGCCTACTGGCGGGGCCGCGACCCGGTGCCGTCGCACGGCTACCTGCTGGCGGACGTGCACGGGGGCGTACCCGAGGAGGTGCCGCCGGTGCGCGGGACCGTCACCTCCGTCGACGTGGTCGACCAGGCCTACCGGCTGAGCTCTCCGCGCACCTGGCGGCCCGTCCCGGGCGACTTCCGGCTGCGCCGTGTCGACCGGAGCCCGCGGTGGTTCGACTCCGGGCCCACGGACGAGGACCTCCTGCCCGAGGTCGTGCGATGGCCCAGCGGCGTGCTCGTCGGGCTCTCGGTCGGCGTGCCGCCCGCCTGATCCGGTGGGAGTGGGATCCCTGCACGGCTGAGCAGGTCAGTCGGGCAGCTCGATGCGCTCGGTGCGGGTGTAGACGTTGCACCCGTCGCCCCGCAGGAACCCGACCAGGGTGATGCCCACCTCCCGCGCCAGCTCGACCGCCAGGGACGACGGCGCCGAGACCGCCGCGAGCACCGGGATGCCGGCCATCGCCGCCTTCTGCGTCAGCTCGAAGCTGGCCCGCCCGCTCACCATGAGCACCCGCCCGGCCAGCGGCAGCCGGCCAGCGCGGACGCCGTCCCCGATGACCTTGTCCACCGCGTTGTGCCGGCCCACGTCCTCCCGCAGGGCGACCAGCTCGCCGTCGGCGGTGAACAGACCCGCGGCGTGCAGGCCTCCGGTCTTGTCGAAGACCTCCTGCTCCGCGCGCAGCCGGTCGGGCAGCGCCAGCAGCGTGGCCAGCGGCAGCCGGACGGGGTCCGCAGCCACGTCGTAGGCGGTCTTCGTGCGGATGGCGTCGATGCTGGCCTTGCCGCAGACGCCGCAGGAGCTCGACGTGTAGAAGTTCCGCTCCAGGCCGGTGTCGGGGATCGGGACACCGGCGGCGAGGTCGACGTCGACGACGTTGTAGGTGTTGCGTCCGTCGGCGTCGACGGAGTCGCAGTAGCGCAGACCGGCCACGTCGTCCGGGCCGCGGATGACGCCTTCGGTGGCCAGGAAGCCGTGCACCAGGTCGAAGTCGTCACCCGGCGTGCGCATGGTGACGGCCAGCGGCGTCCCGGCCAGCCGGATCTCCAGCGGTTCCTCGGCGGCCACCGTGTCGGGCCGGGTGGTGCGCTGCGCGCCGCGGATCCGCAGCACCGGTGTCCGGCTGGTCACTCGTCCCACGACAGGGACGGTACCCACGACCCCTACGGTGACGCCGTGGACGACCTGCCTCCCTATGACGCCCTGGTGCTGGCCGGCGGCCGGGCGGCCCGGCTGGGCGGCCAGGCCAAGCCGCAGCTCGAGGTCGGGGGGCGCACGATCCTCGCCGCCGTGCTGGCCGCGGTCGACGACGCAGAGCGCCGCGTCGTGGTGGGTCCACCCCAGCCGGTCCCCGACGACGTCGTCGTGGTCCGCGAGCAGCCGCCCGGTGGCGGGCCGGTGACGGCGCTGCGGGCGGGCCTGGATGCGGTCGACAGTGACGTCGTCGCCCTGCTGGCCGGGGACCTGCCGTTCCTGTCCGCAGCGCTGGTGGCGCAGCTGCGTAGCGCCCTGGCCGGCGACGGCGTCCTGGTCGTCGACGACGGCGGCCGGGACCAGTTCCTGCTGGGGGTGTGGCGGACGGCGGCCCTGCGTGCGGCGCTGCCCGGCGCCGGCGGGCCGAGGTCGCTGCGGCGGGTGCTGGCTCCGCTCACCGTGGACCGCCTGCGCCCCGCGGTCCCCCCGGGCGCGCCCCCGCCGTGGCTGGACTGCGACACCCCGGCCGATCTCGCCCGCGCCCGAGCGGTAGCAGCCGACCTCGACGGGTAGGGGCGGGGGCATGCGCATCGTCATCGCCGGCGCCCACGGGCAGATCGCCCGTCGGCTCGGCCGTCTCCTGTCCGGCCGCGGCGACACCGTCGTGGGCATCATCCGCAACCCCGACCACGCCCCGGACCTGGAGAGCGACGGCGTCCAGCCGTCGGTCCTGGATCTGGAGTCCACCACGGCGGAGGAGCTCGCGGACGTGGTCCGCGGAGCCGACGCCGTCGTGTTCGCCGCGGGCGCGGGCCCGGGCAGCGGCGAGGCCCGCAAGCAGACCGTCGACCACGGCGCGGCGGTGCTGCTGGCCGACGCCGCGGAGCGGGCCGGAGTGCGCCCGTACGTGCTCGTCTCGTCGATGGGCGTCGAGCAGGCCCGTAACGGGACGCCGGAGGGGGTGGACCCCGTGATGGCCGTCTACCTGCAGGCCAAGCTGCGCGCCGAGGACGAGGTCCTGCCACGGGAGGCCCTGGCCACCACGATCCTGCGGCCGGGCGGTCTCACCGACGACCCCGGCACCGGGCGGGTGACCCTGGGCCACGGCGTCGGCTACGGCAGCGTCCCCCGCGACGACGTCGCCGCGGTGCTGGTGGCCCTGCTCGACGCCCGCCGCGACGGCGCCGTGGTCGAGCTGGTGGGCGGGGACACCCCCATCGACGAGGCGGTCGCCGCCCTCTCCTGAGCGCTAGGTCCGGCGGGCGCGGGTGAGCAGGGCGCGGTCGGCCAGCATGTCGTCGGGCGGGTAGTCGACGCGGACCAGCGTCAGCCCGCCGGCCGGGGCCACCGGCACCTCGCTGGCCCGCTCGTCGCGCGCCAGCAGGCCGGCCGGCCAGTCGGGTGCGCGCCGCCCCTCGCCCACGGCCGTCAGCGCGCCGACGAGGCTGCGGACCATGGAGTGGCAGAAGGCGTCGGCCGACGCCGAGATGGTCACCAGCTCACCGGTGCGGACGACGTCGAGGGCGAGCAGCGTGCGGATGGTCGTGGCGCCCTCGCGGCGGCGGCAGTAGGCGGCGAAGTCGTGCTCGCCCAGCAGCAGCGCGGCCGCCGCCGCCATCGCCCCGGAGTCGAGCGTGCGCGACCACGCGACGGTGTCGGCCCGCCGCAGGGGCGGGGGACCCCAGACGGCGTCGGTCAGCCGGTAGACGTAGTGCCGGCCCAGCGCGGCGAACCGGGCGTCGAAGTCCGGGTGCGCCTCCACCACCGCGGGGACCGCGATGTCGGGCGGCAGGACCCCGCGCAGCCGCCGCACCAGCCGGTCGCGGTGCTCCGCCCACAGGGCCCGGGGGACGTCGCAGTGCGCGACCTGGCCCGTCGCGTGCACACCCGCGTCGGTGCGCCCGGCGACGGTCAGCTCGACCGGCGTGCGCAGCACCGTGCCGAGTGCCTGCTCGAGGTCCCCCTGGACCGTGCGCTGCGCGGGCTGGCGGGCCCAGCCGTGCAGTGCGGTGCCGTCGTAGGTGACCGAGAGACGAAGACGGACGAGCCCGCCACCGGTGTCGGTGGCGGGCTCGTCCGGGTGTTCGCTGTTCAGCGGTGCGTCAGCGCGGGTCGGGAGCCGACTCGCCACCGGGGGCGTGCAGGCTCGCGGTGGCCGCGTCGCCCTGCTCCGCGGCGTTCACCTCGGCCGCCGCGGCGTCGGCGAGCTCCGGGGAGATGTTGTCGCCCTCGACGACGACGCCGTTCTCCGCGGCGGGCTGACGGTCGACGTCGCCGTCGTCCTGCCGCTCACCGTCGGGGATGAAGACGTCGGCCACGACCTCCTGGGCCTCGTCGTCCCCGGTACCGGGGGAGGTCACTTGGCGTCCGTCTCGGGCTCGGCATCCGACAGGGCCTCGGCCTCGTCGGCGGCCGGAGCCTCGGTCTCGTCCGTGACGGCGACCGCGTCGGCCTCGTCCGGCGTAGCGACGGCGTCGGCGTCCGAGGTCTCGTCGGCCAGGGCCGGCTCGACGGCGTCGGCGGTCACCTCACCGGAGGCGGCCGCGGAGCCCGCGCCGGTGGCGAACTGGGTACCGCGGGCGCGCTCGGCCTCGCCGACGGCCTGCTGCGAGACGGTGAGCGCCTCGACCAGCTCGATGACGGCCATCGGGGCGTTGTCGCCCTTGCGGGGGCCGACCTTGGTGATGCGGGTGTAGCCGCCCGGACGGTTCGCGAAGCGCGGACCGATCTCGGCGAAGAGGGTGTGCACGACGTCCTTGTCCCGGATGACGGTCATCACCTGACGACGGGAGTGCAGGTCACCACGCTTGGCGAAGCTGACCAGCTTCTCCGCGTAGGGGCGCAGCCGCTTGGCCTTGGCCTCGGTGGTCGTGATCCGCCCGTGCTCGAACAGCGACGTGGCCAGGTTGGCCAGCATCAGCCGCTGGTGCGCGGGGGATCCGCCGAGACGGGGACCCTTGGTGGGGGTGGGCATGTCGGTCCTTCCTCAGGCTGCCGGCCGGTGCGAGGGGCGGCTGCGTTCATGGTGACGTACTGGAACGGCCCCCTCGCAGGGCCCCGCCGCGAGCGTGCGCGCGGCGGGGGGCGAGGGGGTCCTTCCTCAGAGCTGCTCGGTCTCCTGGTAGGAGCCCTCGTCGTACTGCGGCTGCTGCTCGTAACCGGGGGCGAACTCGCCGGTGCCCTGGTAGGCGTCGGTCTCGTAGCCCTCGTCGTAGCTCTCGATCGAGGTCGGGATGAACCCGGGCGGGCTGTCCTTGAGGGCCAGGCCCATCGCCGCGAGCTTCATCTTGACCTCGTCGATCGACTTCGCACCGAAGTTGCGGATGTCGAGCAGGTCGGCCTCGGAGCGGGTGACGAGCTCACCGACGGTGTGCACGCCCTCGCGCTTGAGGCAGTTGTAGGACCGGACGGTGAGGTCCATGTCCTCGATCGGCATCGAGAAGTTCGCGATGTCCGCGGCCTCGGCCGGGCTGGGCCCGACCTCGATGCCCTCGGCGTCCACGTTCAGCTCGCGCAGCAGACCGAAGAGCTCGACCAGCGTCGACCCGGCCGACGCGATGGCGTCGCGGGGGGCGATGGAGGGCTTGGTCTCGACGTCGACCACGAGGCGGTCGAAGTCGGTGCGCTGCTCGACACGGGTCGCCTCGACGGCGTAGGTGACCTTGAGGACCGGCGAGTAGATCGAGTCGACGGGGATGCGACCGATCTCCTGGCCGGGCTGCTTGTTCTGCGGCGCGGGGACGTAGCCGCGACCGCGCTCGACGACGAGCTCGACCTCGAGGCGGCCCTTGCCGTTGAGCGTGGCGATGTGCAGGTCGGGGTTGTGCACCTCGACGCCGGCCGGCGGCGCGATGTCGGCGGCGGTGACCTCACCGGGACCCTGCTTGCGCAGGTACATGGTCACCGGCTCGTCGGAGTCGGAGCTGACGACCAGGCCCTTGAGGTTGAGGATGAGCTCGGTGACGTCCTCCTTGACGCCCGGCACGGTGGTGAACTCGTGCAGGGTGCCCTCGATGCGGATGCTGGTGACAGCAGCGCCGGGGATCGAGGACAGCAGCGTGCGCCGCAGGGAGTTGCCGAGCGTGTAGCCGAAACCGGGCTCGAGGGGCTCGATGACGAATCGCGAACGCGACTCGGTGATCGTCTCCTCGGTGAGGGTCGGGCGCTGTGCGATGAGCATGGTGGTTCTCCTTCTGGTCCTCCGGCGACCGCCATATGACGCCGTGAGGGGGTGGTGCAGGCGGGGCGGACATCTGTCCGCCCGCCCCGCCTTCGGCCCCTGCAGGGTCCCACCGCGAGCGTGCGAGTGGTGGGGGCAGGGGCCCCTTCTGCTACTTGGAGTAGAGCTCCACGATCAGCTGCTCCTGGACCGGGGTGTCGATCACCTGACGGGCCGGGATGTTGTGCACGAGCACGCGCAGCTGGCTGCTGATGACCTCGAGCCACGCGGGCACGGGGCGCTCGCCGGCGCGGGCCTGGGCGATCTCGAACGGCAGCATCGTGCGCGACTTCTCGGCCACCTCGACGATGTCGTTCTCGGTCACCCGGTAGGACGGGATGTCGACCTTGCGGCCGTTCACCCGGATGTGGCCGTGGCGCACCAGCTGGCGGGCCATGTCGCGGGACTCGGCGAAGCCGGCGCGGTAGACCACGTTGTCGAGGCGGGACTCCAGGATCTGGAGCAGGACCTCACCGGTCTTGCCGCTCTTGCGGTTGGCCTCTTCGTAGTAGCCGCGGAACTGCTTCTCCAGCACGCCGTAGATGCGGCGGGCCTTCTGCTTCTCGCGAAGCTGCAGCAGGTACTCGCTGTCCTTGGTGCGGCCACGGCCGTGCTCGCCCGGCGGGTAGGGCCGGATCTCGATCGGGCACTTCGCGGACTCGCACTTGCTGCCCTTGAGGAACAGCTTCATCTTCTCGCGCCGGCAGAGGCGGCAATCGGCTCCGGTGTAACGGGCCACGTCAAATACTCCTAGATCGTCTCGTCAGTGACCGGTCAGACCCGGCGGCGCTTCTTGGGGCGGCAGCCGTTGTGCGGCTGCGGCGTCACGTCCTGGATCTGCCCGACCTCGAGGCCGGTGGCCTGCAGGGAGCGGATGGCCGTCTCGCGACCGGAGCCAGGGCCCTTCACGAAGACGTCGACCTTGCGCATGCCGTGCTCCTGCGCCTTGCGCGCGGCGTTCTCGGCAGCCATCTGCGCCGCGAACGGCGTGGACTTGCGCGAGCCCTTGAAGCCGACGTGACCGGCGGAGGCCCAGCTGATCACGTTCCCGGCCGGGTCGGTGATCGACACGATCGTGTTGTTGAACGTGCTCTTGATGTGCGCGGCGCCGTGGGCGACGTTCTTCTTCTCCTTGCGGCGGACCTTCTTGGCACCTGCCGCGGTGCGAGCCCTGGGAGGCATGTCTCTCCGGTTTCCTTCAGTTGTGGCCTGGGGTTGCTGCCGCGAAGCAGCACACGTGTCGCGCCATCGCTCCCGCCCTCACGGGTCGCTGCGACCGCACGTCGACGTGCTGGGGGTCAGCGGGCCTTCTTCTTGCCCGCGATGGTCTTGCGCGGGCCCTTGCTCGAGCGCGCGTTGGTCTTGGTGCGCTGGCCGTGGACGGGGAGCCCACGACGGTGACGCAGCCCCTGGTAGCAGCCGATCTCCACCTTGCGGCGGATGTCGGCGGCCACCTCGCGGCGCAGGTCACCCTCGACGCGGAAGTGCTCGTCGATGTAGTCACGCAGCTTCAGCAGGTCCTCGTCGCCGAGGTCCTTGACGCGCACGTCCGGGCTGACGCCCGTCGCGGCCAGGGTCTCCTTGGCGTGGGTCTTGCCGATGCCATAGATGTAGGTGAGCGCGACCTCCAACCGCTTCTCGCGGGGAAGGTCGACGCCTGCCAGTCGTGCCATGTTCAGGTACTCCCTCAGCCCTGGCGCTGCTTGTGCCGGGCGTTGTCGCAGATGACCATGACCCGGCCGTGCCGGCGGATCACCTTGCACTTGTCGCAGATCTTCTTCACCGACGGCTGGACCTTCACCGGTGCCGCCCCTCATTCCTCGATCGTGTGCCGGCCGCGTCTCTGCCGGAGGGCAGTCGCTGGCCGAGCGGTTACTTGTAGCGGTAGACGATGCGACCGCGCGTCAGGTCGTAGGGCGAGAGCTCCACGACCACGCGGTCCTCGGGCAGGATGCGGATGTAGTGCTGACGCATCTTGCCGCTGATGTGGGCGAGCACCCGGTGCCCGTTCTGCAGTTCGACCCGGAACATCGCGTTGGGCAGCGGCTCGACGACGCGACCCTCGACCTCGATGGCCCCGTCTTTCTTCGCCATGCCCTACACGCACTCCTTGACTCGGTGGTACTCGTACCTCGCCCTTGCGCCCACGGGTGGACCCGGGACGACGAGCTCGGTGATTGCAGAACAGGTGGTGCAGGCGCTGTCGCAGAGGGCGTTCCCCGTCACGCGGCCACAGCACGACGAAAGAACGGCGCTAGCGCCACAGGGAATCGTACCTGACGACACACCAGCCACCAACCGGCCCCCATGGTGACAGCGGGCACCCTCGATGACGTGCTGGAACGGCCCCCTCCCGGGGCCCGCGGCGAGCGAAGCCGGGCGTGGGGAGGAGGGGGTCCTTCGTCAGGTACGGGGGGTGATGCCGAAGGGCGCGAGCCCGGCGACCCCGCCGTCCTCGGCCGTGAGGACCCAGGGGCCCTCGGGCGTGATGGCGACGGTGTGCTCGAAGTGGGCGGCCCGGGAGCCGTCCTTGGTGACGACGGTCCACCCGTCGTCCAGCTCGACGGTCGACGGGTCCCCCACCGTCACCATCGGCTCGATCGCCAGCGCCAGGCCGGGCACCAGCTTGGGTCCGCGGCCGGGGCGTCCGTAGTTCAGGATGTGCGGGTCCTGGTGCATCTCGGTGCCGATGCCGTGGCCCCCGTAGTTGTCGACGATCCCGTACGGGTGGGCGTGCGCCCGGATCGACTCCTCGACGGCGGCGCTGATGTCGGTGAGCCGGCCACCTGCCACCGCCCGGGCGAGACCGGCCCACATCGAGCGCTCGGTGACCTCGAGCAGCGCGGCGTCCTCCGGGGAGGGCTCCCCCACCGTCACGGTGATCGCGGAGTCGCTGTGCCAGCCCTGGAGGACCGCGCCGCAGTCGATGGAGATGTTGTCGCCCTCGGCCAGCCGGCGGTCGGGGTCGGGGATGCCGTGGACGACCTCGTCGTTGATCGACGCGCAGATGGTCCCGGTGAAGCCGTGGTAACCCAGGAAGTTCGACACCGCGCCGTTGGACCGGATGTGGTCCGCTGCGATGGCGTCGAGCTCACCGGTCGTGACGCCCGGCCGGACCGCGGCCCTGACCGCAGCCAGCGCGCCGGCCGTCACGAGCCCGGAGGCGCGCATGAGCTCGATCTCCTGCGCCGTCTTCTTCTGGATCATCCGTCCACTCCACTTCGCCAGCAGCGGGACCCGGGCCAGCAACGCCTCGCCACGGTCACCGTGCACTGCCGGCCTCGCTCAGGCGCCGGCCGCGGCCGTGCCGGGGTTCCCGGGGACGGGCTGCTCGGGGTCGACGCCGAGCGCACGGAGCGCCCGGGCCGTGACCTCTTCCACGGATCCGATCGCGTCGATCCGGGACAGCAGCCCCACGCCCTCGTAGAACCCGGACAGCGGGGCCGTCTGTTCCCGGTAGACCTCGAGGCGGTGCCGGACGGTCTCGGGCTTGTCGTCGTCGCGCTGGACCATCTGGCCGTCGACGAGCATGCGCCGGCCGGAGAGGCGGCGCACCAGCTCCTCCTCCTCGACGACGAGCTCGAGCACCCGGTCCAGGCCGTGCCCCAGGTCGGCGAGGGACTCGGACAGCTGCTCGGCCTGGGCGATGGTGCGCGGGAAGCCGTCGAGCAGGAACCCGGCCTTGGCGTCGGGCTCGGCCAGACGGTCCTTGACCATGGCGACGGTGATCTCGTCCGGGACGAGGTCACCGGCGTCCATGAACACCTTGGCCTTGAGCCCGAGTTCGGTCTGCCCGCTCACGTTCGCCCGGAAGATGTCCCCGGTGGAGATCGCCGGGACGGCGAGACGGCCGGCGATGAACTGCGCCTGGGTGCCCTTGCCCGCTCCGGGGGGCCCCAGCAGGACGATGCGCACTACTTCAGGAACCCTTCGTAGTTGCGCTGGTTCAACTGCGTCTCGATCTGCTTCACCGTCTCCAACCCCACTCCGACCATGATCAGCACTGCGGTCCCGCCGAACGGGAAGTTCTGGTTCTGGCCCTCCTGCGTCAGCGCGAGGAAGAGGTTCGGCAGCACGGCGACGGTCCCGAGGTAGAGCGCGCCCGGGAGCGTGATGCGGGACAGCACGTACTGCAGGTACTCGGCCGTCGGGCGACCCGGGCGGATGCCGGGGATGAAGCCGCCGTAGCGCTTCATGTCGTCGGCCCGCTCCTCCGGGTTGAACGTGATCGACACGTAGAAGTACGTGAAGAAGACGATCAGCGCGAAGTAGAGCGCGACGTGCACGGGGCTGCTCTGGTCGATGACGTAGTTCTCGAAGAACCGCCGGATCGTGCCGGTCTCGTCGCCCTGCAGCTGGCTGATCAGCTGCGGCAGGTACAGCAGCGACGACGCGAAGATCACCGGGATGACGCCGGCCTGGTTGACCTTCAGCGGCAGGTACGTCGACGTCCCGCCGTACATGCGCCGGCCGACCATGCGTTTGGCGTACTGGACCGGGATGCGCCGCTGCGCCTGCTCGACGTAGACGACCGCGCCGATGATCAGGACCGCGAAGGCGAGCACCACCGAGAAGACGAGGGCGCCGCGGGTCTGCAGGATCGAGCCGCCCTCGGCCGGGATGCGCGCGGCGATCGAGGTGAAGATCAGCACGGACATGCCGTTGCCGATCCCCTTCTCGGTCAGCAGCTCGCCGAGCCACATGATCAGCGCGGTGCCGGCCGTCAGCGCGATCACCAGGACGATCGTCGTCCACACGGAGTCCGAGGGGATGATCGGCTCGGAGCAGCTCGGGAAGAGCTGGCCGCTGCGCGCGAGAGCGATGATGCCGGTGCTCTGCAGGATCGCCAGGGCGATCGTCAGGTAGCGCGTGTACTGGGTCAGCTTGGCCTGACCCGACTGGCCTTCCTTCTTCAACTGCTCGAAGCGCGGGATCACCACGACCAGCAGCTGCACGATGATGCTCGCGGTGATGTACGGCATGATGCCGAGCGCGAACACCGACAGGCGCAGCAGCGCGCCTCCGGAGAAGAGGTTGACCAGCGAGTAGATGTCCCGCTGGGAGCCCGACTGGGCAGCCTCGAGGCAGGTGTTGATCGACTCGACGGACACCCCTGGCCCGGGCACCTGGGCACCCAGCCGGTAGACGGCGATGATCGCCAGGGAGAACAGCAGCTTGCGCCGGAGATCTGGCGTCCGGAACGCCGCGGCGAACGCCTGCAGCACGAGCCCTCCCCTTATCGGTCGAGTGAGGTTAGCAACCTGTCCGCCGGCGATCGCGCAGGGCGGACAGGAGAAGGCCCCCCTGCGTTCCTCACCGCGGGCAGAGCACGCGGCGGGAGCAGGGGGGCCTCCTGATCAGATGCGGGTGGTGCTGCCCCCGGCCGCGCCGATCTTCTCGGCCGCGGCCGAGGAGAAGGCGTGGGCCGAGACGTCGACCTTGACGCCACCGAGCTCGCCGGTGCCGAGCACCTTCACCGGCTGGTTGCGGCGGACCGCACCGGCCTCGGCGAGGGTGTCCGGGTTGACCGTCCCGCCCTGCGGGAAGAGCGCGGCGATCCGGTCGAGGTTGACGACCTGGAAGACGACCTTGTTCGGGGACTTGAAGCCCGAGAGCTTGGGCAGCCGCATGTGCAGCGGGGTCTGCCCACCCTCGAACCGGGCGTGCGTGTTGCCACGCGCGCCGGTGCCCTTGGTGCCGCGACCGGCCGTCTTGCCCTTGGAGCCCTCACCGCGACCCACACGGGTCTTCGCGGTGTGGGCGCCCGGAGCGGGACGCAGGTGGTGGACCTTGAGAGTCATGGTGTGTCTTCCCTCAGACTTCTTCGACGCGCACGAGGTGCGGCACCGTCGCGACCATCCCGCGGATCTCGGGACGGTCCTCCTGGACGACCGAGTCGTGGATCCGCTTGAGGCCCAGGGAACGCAGCGTCTGACGCTGGTTGGGCTTGGTGCCGATGCCCGACTTGATCTGCGTGACCTTCAGCTGCGCCATGTCAGACCCCCTGGCCCGCGCGGGCACGGAGCATGGCCGCCGGGGCGACGTCCTCCAGCGGCAGACCACGGCGGGCCGCGATCTCCTCGGGACGGACGAGGTCCTTCAGGGCCTGCATCGTGGCGTGCACGATGTTGATCGGGTTCGAGGACCCGAGGCTCTTCGAGAGCACGTCGTGGATGCCGGCGCACTCGAGGACGGCGCGCACCGGGCCACCGGCGATGACACCGGTACCGGGGCTGGCCGGCTTGAGCAGCACGACACCCGCTGCCGCCTCACCCTGCACCGGGTGCGGGATGGTGCTGGCGATGCGAGGCACCTTGTAGAAGTGCTTCTTGGCCTCCTCGACGCCCTTGGCGATCGCCGCGGGCACCTCCTTGGCCTTGCCGTAACCGACGCCCACGGTGCCGTCGCCGTCGCCCACGATCACCAGGGCGGTGAAGCTGAAGCGACGACCACCCTTGACGACCTTG
Source organism: uncultured Actinomycetota bacterium (assembly GCA_963747895.1). GTDB lineage: Bacteria > Actinomycetota > Actinomycetes > Mycobacteriales > Geodermatophilaceae > Blastococcus. The sequence goes on along the minus strand of CAVVGX010000005.1, from coordinate 832,419 downwards.
GACACCCGGTTGATGGCGACCACGCGCTCGATGTAATTGCTCTTCTCGGCGGGCGCGCCGCCGGGGCCGCGGCCGCCGTCACGACGGTCACGACGGTCGTTGCCGCCGCCCGCGCCGCCGGCGCCACCGCCGCGTCGCTGTGGTCCTGGCATCAGACGTCCCTCTCGATCTGCTCGCTCGTGCTGCTGGTGTGGGTGGTCATCAGAAGTCCAGCCCACCCTCGCGGGCACCGTCGGCCAGAGCGGCGATGCGCCCGGCGTACCGGTTGCCACCGCGGTCGAAGACGACCGCGGAGATGCCGGCAGCCTTCGCCCGCTCCGCCACCAGGGCACCCACCTGACGCGCCAGGGCGGACTTGTCGCCCTCGGCACCCTTCAGGCTGGCGTCCATCGTGGAGGCGCTGACCACGGTGCGGCCGACGGTGTCGTCCACGACCTGCACGTGGATGTGGCGCGAGCTGCGCTTGACCACCAGGCGCGGACGCTCGGCGGTACCGGAGACCCGCTTGCGCAGCCGGTTGTGGCGACGCAGCCGCGAGACGCGGCGCGCCGTGCTGATGTCGGTTCCGACGGGCTTGTGGACCCGCGCGGCCTTCTCTGCCTGAGCCATCACTTACCCGTCTTCCCGACCTTGCGCTTGATGACCTCGCCCTGATACCGCACACCCTTGCCCTTGTACGGGTCGGGCTTGCGGATCTTGCGGATCTTGGCTGCGACCTCACCGACGAGCTGCTTGTCGATGCCGGTGACCCGCAGGCGGGTCGGCGTCTCGACGGCGAAGGTGATGCCGTCCGGTGCCTTGACCGGCACCGGGTGGCTGAAGCCCAGGGCGAACTCGAGGTCCGAGCCGCGCGCCTGGACGCGGTAGCCGACGCCGACGATCTCGAGGGTCTTGGTGTACCCCTCGGTCACGCCGGTGATCATGTTGGCGATCAGCGTCCGCGAGAGCCCGTGGAGGGCGCGGTTCTGCCGCTCGTCGTTGGGGCGCTGCACCCGCAGCGTGCCGTCCTCGTCGCGCTCGACGGTGATCGGCGCGGCGACCGTGTGGGCGAGTTCGCCCTTGGGTCCCTTCACGCTGACCGTCTGGCCGTCGATCGCGACGTCCACGCCACCGGGCACGGCGATCGGGAGTCGTCCGATCCGTGACATCTTCTCGCTCCCTTACCAGACGTAGGCGAGGACTTCCCCACCCACGCCCTTCTTGTTCGCCTGCTTGTCGGTGAGCAGCCCGGTGGACGTGGAGATGATCGCCACGCCCAGGCCGCCGAGCACCTTGGGCAGTCCGGTCGACTTCGCGTAGACCCGGAGCCCGGGCTTCGACACGCGCTTGACACCGGCGATGCTGCGCTCGCGGTTGGGGCCGTACTTGAGGTCGACGACCAGCTGCTTGAAGGTGCTGCCGTCCTTCTCCACCTCGTCGACGCGCCAGCCGGCGATGTAACCCTCCTGCTGGAGGATCTCGGCGATGTGCGTCTTGAGCTTGGAGGACGGCATGACCGCGGCGTCGTGGTACGCCTGGTTGGCGTTCCGCAGCCGCGTCAGCATGTCCGCGATCGGGTCGGTCATCGTCATGTCGGGTGGTGCCTCTCTCGCCGCGGTTCCTCGTGCGCCGGGTCTCGGGGACTTGGCGCGGGGCCTATCGGCGATCGCAGAAGGACCTCGTCCCTCTCAACCCTCGCACGCTCGGGTCGAGCCTCTGGACGAGGCCATGGGGGTTGTTACCAGGAACTCTTCTTCACGCCCGGGAGCTCCCCGGCGTGCGCCATCTCCCGCAGGCAGATCCGGCACAGGCCGAACTTGCGGAACACGGAGTGCGGACGTCCGCACCGCTGGCAGCGGGTGTATCCGCGGACCGCGAACTTCGGCTTGCGGGCCGCCTTGTTGACTAGCGCCTTCTTGGCCATTGCTTCTCTCCTGCCCGACTCAGCGGACGGTCGTGACGACGGGCTGGCCGGCGAAGGGGAAGCCGAGCTGGCGGAGCAGCTCGCGACCCTCCTCGTCGGTCGTGGCGGTGGTGACCAGCGTGATGTCCATGCCGCGCTGCCGGTCGATCTTGTCGACGTCGATCTCGCGGAACATCGACTGCTCGTTCAGCCCGAACGTGTAGTTGCCGTGGCCGTCGAACTGCTTGGCGTTCAGGCCGCGGAAGTCGCGGATGCGGGGCAGGGCCAGCGACAGCAGGCGGTCGAGGAACTCCCACATGCGGTCGCCGCGGAGGGTGACCTTGGCGCCGATCGGCATGCCTTCACGCAGCTTGAACTGCGCGATGGACTTGCGCGCCCGGACCACGGCCGGCTTCTGGCCGGTGATGGCGGTGAGGTCGCGGACCGCACCGTCCATCAGCTTGGCGTCACGGGTGGCCTCGCCGACGCCCATGTTGACCACGATCTTGGTCAGGCGCGGGATCTGCATGACGTTGTCGTAGCCGAACTCGTTCTGCAGCGTCGGCGCGATGTTCTCGCGGTAGTTGGCGAGCATGCGGGGCAGCTCGCGGGAGGGTGCGCTCATGTTCAGAGGTCCTTACCGGTGCGCCGCGAGACCCGGATGTTGCGGCCTTCCTCGTCCTTGCGGTAGCCGACCCGGGTCGGCTTCTCCTCGGAGTCGATCACCATCACGTTGCTGACGTGGATGGGAGCCTCCTGCGTGACGATCCCGCCCTGCTGGGCGCCGCGCTGGTTCGAGCTGATCCGGGTGTGCTTCTTGACCCGGCCCACGCCCTCGACCAGGACCTTCTGCAGCTTCGGGTAGGCGGCGATGACCCGGCCCTTGGCGCCCTTGTCCTTGCCCGCGAGCACGAGGACCGTGTCGCCCTTCTTGACCTTCATGGACGGCGTCTTGCCGTTGCTGGTGGCAGCCATGATCACAGCACCTCCGGGGCGAGCGAGATGATCCGCATGAAGCGCTTGTCGCGCAGCTCCCGGCCGACGGGCCCGAAGATGCGGGTCCCGCGCGGGTCGCCGCTGTCGCGGATGATGACCGCGGCGTTCTCGTCGAAGCGGATGTAGGACCCGTCCGGACGACGGCGCTCCTTGGCGGTGCGGACGATGACGGCCTTGACGACGTCACCCTTCTTCACACCGGCACCGGGCAGCGCGTCCTTCACGGTGGCGACGATGATGTCGCCGATGCCCGCGTAGCGTCGCCCCGAGCCGCCGAGCACCCGGATGCAGAGGATCTCCTTCGCACCGGTGTTGTCGGCGACACGCAGTCGCGACTCCTGCTGGATCACGTGCTACTCCCAAATACTTGTGGTGACAGCCGGGCCGGAACGGTGAACCGGCTGTCCGGCACTCGTGCGGGCGCACCGGTGGCCTGAGCCACCGGTGCGCACCGTCGCACGAGTACCGGGATGTGGCGCGCTGCCCTCGGGACAGCGGTGAGGTGCGCGCCAGTGGTCCAGGGTACTCCTACCCCCGCGGCCCCGGAGGGCCGCCTCTTACTTGGCCTTCTCGATGACCGAGACGAGCCGCCACCGCTTGGTGGCCGACATCGGCCGGGTCTCCATGATCTGCACGCGGTCACCGACGCCGGCGACCCCCTGCTCGTCGTGGACCTTCAGCTTGGTCGTGCGACGGATGACCTTGCCGTAGAGCGCGTGCTTCACGCGGTCCTCGACCTCGACCACGATGGTCTTCTCCATCTTGTCGCTGACCACGAGGCCCTCGCGGACCTTGCGGTACCCGCGACCGGCCAGGCCGGGGCCCGACGCCACGGTGCTGGTCGACTGGGGATCGCTCATGCCACACCCTCGTTCGGGGCGACCGAGAGACCCAGCTCGCGCTCGCGCATGATCGTGTAGATCCGCGCGATGTCGCGGCGGACGGTCTGCAGTCGCCGGTTGTTGTCCAGCTGGCCGGTGGCCACCTGGAATCGCAGGTTGAACAGTTCTTCCTTGGACTCACGCAGCCGCGAGGCGAGCTCGTCGGCGGAGAGCTCGCGCAGCTCGGGAGCGGTCAGACCGGCGGCCATCACACTTCTCCTTCTCGCGTGATGAAGCGGCACTTCATCGGCAGCTTGTGGATCGCGCGCCGCATGGCCTCACGGGCCACGGGCTCGGCCACACCGGACAGCTCGAAGAGCACGCGGCCGGGCTTGACGTTGGCCACCCACCACTCGGGCGAACCCTTACCGGAACCCATGCGGGTCTCGGCCGGCTTCTTGGTCAGCGGACGGTCCGGGTAGATCGAGATCCACACCTTTCCGCCACGCTTGATGTGCCGGGTCATCGCGATACGAGCGGACTCGATCTGCCGGTTCGTGACGTACGCCGGCTCGAGGGCCTGGATGGCGAACTCACCGAAGTTGATCTCGGTGCCGCCCTTGGCCCGGCCCGACCGGCTGGGGTGGTGCTGCTTGCGGTGCTTGACGCGCCGTGGGATGAGCATGGCTCAGCTCTCCGTGTTCTCGGTCGCCGTGTTGTCGGCAGCCGTGGTCTCGGCGGCCGCGGTGGCCTCGGGGCCCGCGGCCTGAGCGATGGTCTGCTCGGTCGCGGACTCGCCGGAGGTCTGCGCGACAGCGCTCTCGGCAGCCGCCGTCGTGGTGTCGGCGACCGGCCCGGTGGAGGACTCCACCGCTGCGCGGCCGGCCTCGGTGCCACCGGCGGTCGTGCCGGAGGAGCCCGAACGACGGGGGCGCTGGGGGCGCTCGCGACGCTGGCCCTGACGCTCGGCGAGGGCCTCGAGGGCCGCCCGCTCGGCGCGCGAGCCGCTGACGTCACCCTTGTAGATCCACACCTTCACGCCGATGCGGCCGAAGGTGGTGCGGGCCTCGTAGATGCCGTAGTCGATGTTCGCGCGCAGCGTGTGCAGCGGGACGCGACCCTCGCGGTAGAACTCCGAGCGGCTCATCTCGGTGCCGCCGAGGCGACCCGAGCACTGCACGCGGATGCCCTTGACCTGGGGGCTGCGCTGCGCCGACTGCATCGCCTTGCGCATCGCGCGGCGGAAGCTCACGCGGGAGGAGAGCTGCTCCGCCACGCCCTGGGCGACCAGCTGCGCGTCGGACTCGGGGTTCTTGACCTCGAGGATGTTCAGCTGCACCTGCTTGCCGGTGAGCTTCTCCAGCTCCCCGCGGATGCGGTCGGCCTCGGCGCCGCGGCGGCCGATGACGATGCCCGGACGCGCGGTGTGGATGTCGACGCGGACCCGGTCACGGGTGCGCTCGATCTCCACCTTGGAGATGCCGGCCCGCTCCATGCCCTTGGACATGAGCTTGCGGATCGCGACGTCTTCCTTGACGTAGTCCTTGTACAGCTTGTCCGCGTACCACCGGGACTTGTAGTCGGTGGTGATCCCGAGTCGGAACCCGTGCGGGTTGACCTTCTGACCCACTAGCGGGTCCCTCCCCTCGTGTTGTTCTGCTGGGTGGCCGGGCCGGTCATGCCGGTCTCCCGGCGCGCCTTGCGCGACTTCTGCGCGAGGACGTCGCTGGTGGCGACCTCGCTCACCTCGATGGTGATGTGGCTGGTCCGCTTGTTGATGCGGAACGCCCGGCCCTGCGCACGCGGACGGATCCGCTTGAGCGTCGGGCCCTCGTCGACGTAGGCAGCGCTGACGACCAGGGCGGCCGGGTCGAGCTGCAGGTTGTGCTCCGCGTTGGCCACCGCGCTGGCGACCACCTTGGCCACCGGCTCGCTGGCGCTCTGCGGGGCGTAGCGCAGCAGCGCCAGCGCCTCGTCGGTCGGCAGGTAGCGGACCAGGTCCACCACCCGGCGCGCCTTCATGGGGGTCACGCGGACGAACCGGGCGGTAGCCCGGGCGACCGGTGCCTCCTGTCCCAACTGGGAAGTCATCGAAATCTCTCTCTACCTGGTCAGCCCCGCCGCGAGCGGCGGTCGTCCTTGATGTGCCCACGGAAGGTGCGCGTGGGAGCGAACTCGCCGAGCTTGTGCCCGACCATCGCCTCGGTCACGAACACCGGGACGTGCTTGCGGCCGTCGTGCACCGCGAGGGTGTGACCCAGCATGTCCGGGATGATCGTCGAACGACGTGACCAGGTGCGGATCACGTTCTTGGTGCCCTTCTCGTTCTGGGCGTCCACCTTCTTGAGCAGGTGGTCGTCGACGAACGGGCCCTTCTTCAGGCTGCGTGGCATGTCTGTCGGCTCCTATCCCGCTCAGCGCTTCTTGTTGGCGCGCCGGCGGCGCACGATCAGGGCGTCACTGGCCTTCCGCTTGCGCGTACGGCCTTCCGGCTTGCCCTTGGGGTTCACCGGGTGGCGACCACCGGAGGTCTTTCCCTCACCACCACCGTGCGGGTGGTCGACCGGGTTCATGGCGACACCGCGGACGGTCGGGCGCTTGCCCTTCCACCGCATGCGGCCGGCCTTGCCCCAGTTGATGTTCGACTGCTCGGCATTGCCCACCTCGCCGACGGTGGCGCGGCAGCGCACGTCGACGTTGCGGATCTCGCCCGACGGCATGCGCAGCTGGGCGAACCGGCCCTCACGGGCGACCAGCTGGACGCTGGTGCCTGCGGACCGGGCGATCTTCGCGCCGCCACCCGGGCGGAGCTCGATGGCGTGAACCACCGTGCCGACCGGGATGTTCCGCAGCGGCAGGTTGTTGCCCGGCTTGATGTCGGCCGCGGGACCGCACTCGACCGTGTCGCCCTGCTTCAGGCGGGCCGGGGCGATGATGTAGCGCTTCTCCCCGTCGGCGAAGTGCAGCAGCGCGATGCGCGAGGTGCGGTTCGGGTCGTACTCGATGTGCGCGACCTTGGCCGGCACGCCGTCCTTGTCCGCCCGGCGGAAGTCGATCAGCCGGTAGGCGCGCTTGTGTCCACCGCCCTGGTGGCGAGCGGTGACCTTGCCGTGGACGTTGCGTCCACCGCGGCCGTGCAGCGGCCGGACCAGCGACTTCTCGGGATGGTCGCGGGTGACCTCGGCGAAGTCGGCGACGCTGGAGCCGCGGCGGCCCGGCGTCGTCGGCTTGTACTTACGGATAGCCATTGCTGACTCAGTCCCTGTCTATATCTCTGGTCCGTGGATAGGTCCGGGGTGGTGGGGTGGGCTGGCTGCCCAGCCGTCAGGCGCCCGGGCCCCCGAAGATCTCGATGCGGTCGCCGGGAGCGACGGACACGATGGCGCGCTTGGTGTCCTTGCGCTTGCCCATCTGCGTGCCGCGGCTCCGCTTGCGCTTGCCCTGGCGGTTGATCGTGTTCACGCCGAGGACCTTCACGTTGAAGATCTGCTCGACCGCGATCTTGATCTGCGTCTTGTTGGCCTCGGGCAGCACGATGAACGTGTACTGGTTGCTGTCGAGCAGCCCGTAGCTCTTCTCGGAGATGACCGGGGAGAGCAGGACGTCCCGGGGGTCGCGGACGCTCATGCCTTCTCCTCGGTGGTCTCTTCGACGGTGCCCTCGCCGGCGGCGGGAGCGATGGACGGGATGCCACCCGGGATCTCGTGGGTGGCGAGGTCGGGCAGGACGGCGCCGGAGCGCTTGCCCTTGGCCGGTCCGGCCACGTACTCCGCGAGCGCCGTCTCGGTGAAGACGACCTCGTCGGACACCAGCACGTCGTAGGTGTTGAGCTGGCCGGCCTCGATCAGGTGCACCTGCGGCAGGTTGCGCAGGCTCACCCAGTTGAGGACGTCGTCGTGGTCGAGGACCACGAGGACCTTCTTCGCGGAGGTGATCGCGTTCAGCGTCGCCAGCGCGGACTTGGTCCGCGGGGCGTCGCCGTCGACGAACGCCGACACGACGTGGACCCGGCCCTCGCGCGCCCGGTCGGAGAGGGCACCGCGCAGAGCGGCGGCCTTCATCTTCTTGGGCGTCTTCTTGGTGTAGTCGCGCGGCACCGGGCCGTGGGCGATGCCACCGCCGGAGAACTGCGGCGCGCGCAGCGAACCCTGGCGGGCACGACCGGTGCCCTTCTGGCGGTACGGCTTGGCGCCGGTCCCGCTGACCTGGGCGCGCGTCTTGGTCGAGTGCGTGCCCTGGCGGGCCGCGGCCAGCTGGGCCACGACGACCTGGTGCATCAGCGAGACGTTCGCGTCGGCGTCGAAGAGCTCGCCGGGCAGCGTGACGCTGCCGGTGGTCTCCCCCGCCGGGGTGCGCACGTCGACCTGGCGGTCGGTGCGCGTCTCGCTCGGGCCACCGCTTACAGATGCAGTCACTTGGTGTCACTCCCCACGGGGCCGCCCTTGACGGCCGAACGGACGAGCACGAGGCCGCCCTTCGGACCGGGGATGGCGCCCTTGATCAGCAGCAGACCGCGCTCGGCGTCCACCTTGTGGACGACCAGCGACAGCGTCGTCGTCTTCACGTGGCCCATGCGGCCGGCCATCTTGAGGCCCTTGAACACGCGACCGGGGGTCGACGCGCCACCGATGGAGCCCGGCGAACGGTGCTTGCGCTGCACGCCGTGCCCGGCGCCCAGACCACGGAAGCCGTGCCGCTTCATGACACCGGCGGTGCCCTTGCCCTTGCTGGTGCCGATGACGTCGACCTTGGCCACGCCGTCGAAGACGTCGGTGGTCAGCTCCTGGCCGACCGTGTACTGGCCGGCGTCCGAGGTGCGGAGTTCCACCAGGTGCCGCCGCGGCGTCACGCCCGCCTTGGTGAAGTGCCCACCCTCGGGCTTGTTCACCTTGCGCGGGTCGATCTCGCCGAACCCGATCTGGACGGCGGAGTAGCCGTCGACCTCGGGAGTGCGGACCTGGGTCACCACACAGGGGCCCGCCTTGACGACGGTCACCGGCACGAGGCGGTTGTTCTCGTCGAAAACCTGGGTCATCCCCAGCTTCTCGCCGAGGAGACCACGAAATGTGCTCGCCATGTCTGCTGACTGCCCTTACTGGATGTTGACGTCGACCGAGGCCGGCAGGTCGATGCGCATGAGCGCGTCCACCGTCTTCGGCGTCGGGTCGAGGATGTCGATGAGCCGCTTGTGCGTGCGCATCTCGAAGTGCTCGAACGAGTCCTTGTACTTGTGCGGCGAACGGATCACCGCGTACACGTTCTTCTCCGTCGGCAGCGGCACCGGGCCGACCACTCGCGCTCCGGTCTTGGTGACCGTCTCCACGATGCGTCGCGCCGAGGCATCGATCGCCTCGTGGTCGTAGGCCTTCAACCGGATGCGGATCTTCTGTCCCGCCATCGCTGTCTTCTGCTCCTGCCGATCGGTTGTGAAAGTTCGAGTGGGTCTGCTGACCCGGGGTGGGGCCGGGGTGGATGGGACCCGGACCCTGGGTGGGCGGCGGCCGGCTCGCGGCCGCCGCCCACCGGGGGTGTTACTTGAGGATCTTGGTGACCCGGCCGGCGCCCACGGTGCGTCCACCCTCACGGATGGCGAACTTGAGGCCCTCCTCCATGGCGATGGGCTGGATGAGCTCCACCGTCATCTCGGTGTTGTCGCCGGGCATGACCATCTCGGTGCCCGAGGGCAGGGTCACGACACCGGTGACGTCCGTCGTCCGGAAGTAGAACTGGGGACGGTAGTTGTTGAAGAACGGCGTGTGACGGCCACCCTCGTCCTTCGAGAGGATGTAGACCGAACCCTCGAAGTTGGTGTGGGGGGTGATCGAGCCGGGCTTCACGACGACCTGGCCGCGCTCGACGTCCTCGCGCTTGATGCCGCGGAGGAGCAGACCGACGTTGTCGCCGGCCTGGCCCTGGTCGAGCAGCTTGCGGAACATCTCGACGCCGGTGACCGTGGTCTTGGTCGAGTTCTCGCGGATGCCGACGATCTCGATCTCCTCGGAGACCTTGACGATGCCACGCTCGACGCGACCGGTGACGACCGTGCCACGACCGGTGATCGTGAAGACGTCCTCGACGGGCATGAGGAACGGCTTGTCGATGTCGCGCTCCGGCTCCGGGATCGCGGTGTCGACGGCGTTCATCAGCTCCATGAGCTTGTCGCCCCACTCGGCGTCGCCCTCGAGCGCCTTCAGCGCCGAGACGCGCACCACGGGGACGTCGTCGCCCGGGAACTCGTACTCGCTGAGGAGCTCGCGGACCTCGAGCTCGACGAGCTCCAGGATCTCCTCGTCGTCCACCATGTCGGCCTTGTTCAGGGCCACCACGATGTAGGGGACGCCGACCTGGCGGGCCAGGAGGACGTGCTCCTTGGTCTGCGGCATCGGGCCGTCGGTCGCCGCGACGACCAGGATCGCGCCGTCCATCTGGGCGGCACCGGTGATCATGTTCTTGATGTAGTCGGCGTGCCCGGGGCAGTCGACGTGCGCGTAGTGGCGAGCCTCGGTCTGGTACTCGACGTGCGCGATCGAGATCGTGATGCCGCGGGCCTTCTCCTCGGGCGCCTTGTCGATCTGGTCGAAGGCGGACGCCTCGTTGAGGTCCGGGTACTTGTCGTGCAGGACCTTGGTGATCGCCGCGGTCAGCGTCGTCTTCCCGTGGTCGATGTGCCCGATGGTGCCGATGTTGACGTGCGGCTTGGTCCGCTCGAACTTGGCCTTGGCCACTGGGTTCCTCTCCTCGTGGTTACGCAGGTGGTGCGTGCTCTGGGGGGTTGCGGGCGGGGCCCGCCGGCCGCGGGCTTCCGCCCGCGACCGGTGTTGCCGTTACTCGCCGGTCGCCTTGGCGATGATCTCCTTGGCGACGTTGGCCGGGACCTCGGCGTACGAGTCGAAGACCATCGAGTAGCTCGCCCGTCCCTGGGTGCGGCTGCGCAGGTCGCCCACGTAGCCGAACATCTCCGACAGCGGGACCAGGGCCCGGACGACGCGGGCGCCGGAGCGCTCCTCCATCGCCTGGATGGTGCCGCGGCGGGAGTTGAGGTCGCCGATGACGTCACCCATGTTGTCCTCGGGCGTCGTCACCTCGACCGCCATGAGCGGCTCCAGCAGGGCCGGGCTGGCCTTGCGCGCCGCCTCCTTGAAGGCGATCGATCCGGCGATCTTGAAGGCCATCTCCGAGGAGTCGACCTCGTGGTACTGCCCGTCGAGCAGCGACGCCTTGACGCCGACCATCGGGTACCCGGCCAGGACGCCGTACTGCATGGCGTCCTGCATGCCCTGGTCGACCGAAGGGATGTACTCCTTCGGGACCCGACCGCCGGTCACCTTGTTCTCGAACTCGTAGGTCGCCGAGTCGGCGCTCATCTCGAGCGGCTCCAGGGCGATCTGCACCTTCGCGAACTGGCCGGATCCACCGGTCTGCTTCTTGTGCGTGTAGTCGTAGCGCTCGACGGCCTTGCGGATCGTCTCGCGGTAGGCGACCTGCGGCTTGCCGACGTTGGCCTCGACGTTGAACTCGCGGCGCATGCGGTCGACGAGGATCTCCAGGTGGAGCTCGCCCATGCCCGAGATGACCGTCTGACCGGTCTCCTCGTCCAGCTTGACCTGGAAGGTGGGGTCCTCCTCGGCCAGCTTCTGGATCGCGGTGCCCAGCTTCTCCTGGTCGCTCTTCGTCTTCGGCTCGATGGCCACCGAGATGACCGGCGCCGGGAAGGACATCGACTCGAGGATGACCGGCTTCTGCGGGTCGCAGAGGGTGTCACCCGTCGTCGTCTGCTTCAGCCCGTTGACCGCCACGATCTGACCGGCGCCGACGCCCTCGCGCTCTTCGCGCTTGTTGGCGTGCATCTGGTAGATCTTGCCGATCCGCTCCTTGCGGTCCTTGGTGCTGTTGAGCACCGCGGTCCCCGCGTCGAGCCGGCCCGAGTACACGCGGACGTAGGTCAGCTTGCCCAGGTGCTGGTCGGTCTGGATCTTGAACGCCAGGGCCGAGAACGGCTCGTCCTCGTCGGCGTGCCGCAGGACCTCGGTCTCGCCGTCGAGCGCGGTGCCGACGATCGCCTCGATGTCCAGCGGGCTGGGCAGGTAGTCCACGACGGCGTCGAGCAGGGGCTGCACACCCTTGTTCTTGAACGCGGTGCCGGTGAGGACCGGGTTGACCTGACCGCCGATGGTGGCCTTGCGGATGGCCGCCTTCAGGCGGTCGACCGCGATCTCCTCGCCACCGAGGTAGTCCTCCATGAGCGAGTCGTCGAAGTCCGCGATGTTCTCGAGCAGCTTCTCGCGGTACTCGGCGGCCTGGTCGGCGAGCTCGGCCGGGATCTCCTCGATGGCGTAGTCCTCGCCCATCTTGGTCTCACCGCGCCAGGTGAGCGCCCGCATCTCGACGAGGTCGACGACGCCGATGAAGTCGGACTCGGCACCGATGGGGAGCTGCAGGACCAGCGGGTTGGCGGCCAGCCGCTCGACCATCATGTCGACGCAGCGGAAGAAGTCCGCGCCGGTGCGGTCGAGCTTGTTGACGAAGCACATGCGCGGGACGCCGTACTTCTCGGCCTGACGCCACACCTGCTCGGTCTGCGGCTCGACGCCGGCGACACCGTCGTAGACCGCGACGGCACCGTCGAGCACGCGGAGCGAGCGCTCCACCTCGACGGTGAAGTCGACGTGCCCGGGGGTGTCGATGATGTTGATGTCGTGGCCGTTCCAGGAGCACTTCGTCGCGGCCGACGTGATGGTGATGCCGCGCTCCTGCTCCTGCTCCATCCAGTCCATGGTGGCTGCGCCGTCGTGGACCTCACCGATCTTGTACGTGATACCGGTGTAGAAGAGGATGCGCTCGGTCGTGGTGGTCTTGCCGGCGTCGATGTGCGCCATGATCCCGATGTTGCGGGTCTTGCGGAGCTGGGCCTCGTTGCTGGCCATTGCTTCCCCTCTTGGTTCTCGTCCGTGTGCGGGTGCCGGGGCTACGACCTCGTGAGTGCGCCCCGGGAGTCCCGCCGACGGCGGGCGCTGGTGTGCGTGGGTTACCAGCGGTAGTGCGCGAAGGCCTTGTTCGACTCGGCCATCTTGTGCGTGTCCTCGCGCCGCTTCACGGCGGCACCGAGGCCGTTGCTCGCGTCGAGCAGCTCGTTCATGAGGCGCTCGGTCATCGTCTTCTCACGACGGGCCCGGCTGTACTGGATGAGCCAGCGCAGACCCAGCGTGGTCTGGCGCGGCGTCCGCACCTCGACGGGCACCTGGTAGGTCGCGCCACCGACACGGCGGCTGCGCACCTCGAGCGCGGGCTTCACGTTGTCCAGCGCCCGCTTCAGGATGACCACCGGGTCGGTGTCGGTCTTGGCGCGGGCACCCTCGAGGGCGCCGTAGACGATCGCCTCGGCGACCGAGCGCTTGCCGTCGACGAGCACCTTGTTCACCAGCTGGGTGACCAGCGGCGACTGGTACACCGGGTCGATGACCAGGGGACGCTTGGGAGCGGGGCCCTTGCGCGGCATTAGCTCTTCTCCTTCTTGGCGCCGTAGCGGCTGCGGGCCTGCTTGCGGTTGCGGACACCCTGGGTGTCCAGCGAACCGCGGATGATCTTGTAGCGCACGCCCGGGAGGTCCTTCACGCGACCACCGCGCACGAGCACCATCGAGTGCTCCTGCAGGTTGTGGCCGACGCCCGGGATGTAGGCGGTCACCTCGATGCCACTGGTCAGGCGGACGCGAGCGACCTTGCGCAGCGCCGAGTTCGGCTTCTTCGGCGTCGTCGTGTACACGCGCGTGCAGACTCCGCGGCGCTGGGGCGAACCCTTCAGCGCCGGAGTGCTGGTCTTCGTGACCTTGTCCTCGCGGCCCTTGCGGACCAGCTGGTTGATCGTGGGCATGGGTGGCCTGGATCTCCTACCTGCGCTGGGTGGTGCTTGCGATTCGTGCTGATGTCGTGGTGCTCGTTGGTCGTGCGCGGGTGCCGGACCCCTTGCGGGGATCCACCCGGACCCGGCCGCCGGCTGCTGTCCGGCCCCCGCGGTCGGGCGTGTCGCCCTTCCCGGAACCGGTCCGCTTCCGGACCGAACTCGGTTGCCCCTCGCGACTCGGCGCCGCCACCTTCCGACCGAGGGCCGGAGGGTGGTCCCCGGTGACCGATGAGGTCACCCAGGCGCACCGCGAACGGGAGCTGGCCCAGGGCACCCTGGGCACGGCTGACCACGATACCCGCGCCCGGAGGACCGGTCAAAGCCGGGTCCCTCACACGCACGGCCGGAGGCCGGCCACCACCCACCGGAGGCGGGTGACATCCCGGGCAACCGCGGGCGGCCCGGTCTTCTTCCCCGGTCCCGCCCGCGTCTACGCGCACTGGTGCCGGAGCGGATCGGACGGTACCCCCTGGAACGGCGGTACGGCAGTAGGCGGGCGGCGCCGCGGGCATCCGGCGCCCGGGCGTCGCCCGGTTCCGTCGTACCCGCGACCTACCGTCCGGCACCTCCCACTCCCCCACCCCGGAGGTCCTGTGCACCCCGACTCCGCCCGCGAGCTGGAGGCCTGCATCCTCGGACAGCTGCCGTGCCTGCGCCCGCCCTCGCCGCGGACGCTGGCACGGACGCGCCCTGGCCGTGGGTGGCGGTGGGCCTCACCCCCGCCTGCCGCGAGGACGGCTACGTGCTCACGGTCGACCCGGCCGATCCCGCGGCCGCGCCCCGGGTCCCGGACGACGTGGACGGCGTCCGGGTGGTCACCGAGGTGGTCGGCGTCGTCAGGCTGCTCTGACAGCCCTCCGCAGGGGCCACCGTGAGCTCGCGAGCGGCGGGGGCGGAGGTTCCTCCTACCGATAGCGTGCCCTCAGGGCGCCGCGACGCGCGCCCCGAACCGAAGGAGGGCAACGTGCGCATCGGCACCCAGGCCAGTTACAGCGGTGGGTTCACCCAGACCGCGGCGGAGCTCCGCGACCTCGAGTCCGCCGGGCTCGACGTCGCGGCGGTCGCCGAGGTCTACACGTTCGACGCGGTCAGCCAGCTCGGCTACCTCGCGGCGGTGACCGAGCGGGTCGAGCTGCTCTCCGCCATCTTCCCCATCTACAGCCGCACGCCGGCCCTGACCGCCATGACGGCGGCCGGCCTGGACTTCGTGTCCAACGGCCGGTTCACGCTCGGCCTGGGCGCATCCGGCCCCCAGGTCATCGAGGGCTGGCACGGCGTCCCCTACGACGCTCCCCTGCAGCGCACCCGCGAGGTCGTGGAGATCTGCCGCAAGGTGTGGCGCCGCGAGCGCGTCGAGCACCACGGCAAGAAGTACGACATCCCGCTGGCGGAGGGCCAGGGCACCGGGCTGGGCAAGCCGTTGAAGCTGATCAACACCCCCGTGCGCGAGCGGATCCCCGTCATGCTCGCCGCACTCGGCCCGAAGAACGTGGAGCTCGCCGCCGAGATCGCCGAGGCCTGGGAGCCGATCTTCTTCATGCCCGAGCGGGCGCAGTCGGTGTGGGGCGACGCCCTCGCCGCCGGCAAGGCCAAGCGGGACCCGGAGCTCGGTGACCTGCAGGTGATCACCGGCGTCCCGGTGGCGATCGGCGAGGGTCTGGACGAGGCGGCGCTCATGGACCGGGTGCGGCCGGGTCTCGCGCTGTACATCGGTGGCATGGGCGCCCGCGGGAAGAACTTCTACAACGACCTCGCGGTCCGCTACGGCTTCGAGGCCGAGGCCAAGGAGATCCAGGACCTCTACCTCGACGGGAAGAAGGACGAGGCCGCGGGCAAGGTGCCCGACGAGCTGGTGCGCGCCACCTCGCTCATCGGCCCCGAGTCCCACGTACGCGAGCGCATCGCCGCCTTCCGCGAGGCAGGCGTCACCACGCTGATGATCCAGCCCCTGGACGGCAGCCCCGAGGGCCGCCTGAAGACCGTCGAGACCATGAAGAAGCTCACCGACTGACGTCGTAGGCGTCGTCCTCCCTCAGGGCAACGCGTCCTCCCTCACCGCACACCGTGAGGGAGGACGCGCCACGTCAGGTCACCTGATCCCGGCTCGGGAGAAGACGAAAGGGCCCCCGGATCCGTACCCGGATCCGGGGGCCCTTTCGTCACTGACCGGGTGGCATCACTGCCGCCAGTCGTACTCCTCGAGACGCACGGCCTCGCCGGTGCCCTGACCGAAGACGTCCGGGCTGTAGTACTGCCCGTCGTCGTAGCCGGCCATGGTGTAGACGGCGGCCCGCGCCTCTTCGGTCGGCTCGACCGTGATGTTCCGGTAGCGGCTGATGCCCGTACCCGCCGGGATCAGCTTTCCGATGATCACGTTCTCCTTGAGCCCGAGCAGGCTGTCGCTCTTGCCCTGGATCGCCGCGTCGGTGAGGACCTTCGTCGTCTCCTGGAAGGAGGCCGCCGACAGCCACGACTCGGTCGCGAGCGAGGCCTTGGTGATACCCATGAGCACCGGACGGGCCGAGGCCGGCTCGCCGCCCTCGGCGACGACACGGCGGTTCTCGGTCTCGAACAGCGTCCGCTCGACCAGCGCACCCGGCAGGAACTCCGTGGCGCCCGAGTCGATGATGGTCACCCGCTTCAGCATCTGGCGGATGATCACCTCGATGTGCTTGTCGTGGATCGACACACCCTGCGACCGGTAGACCTCCTGGACCTCGCGGACCAGGTGCAGCTGCACCTCGCGGGGGCCCATGATCCGGAGCACCTCGTGCGGGTCCACTGCACCCTCGGTGAGCTGCTCGCCCACCTCGACGTGCGCGCCGTCCTCGACCCGCAGCCGCGAGCGACGCGACAGCTTGTCGTAGACGACCTCGTCGGAGCCGTCGTCCGGGGTGATGGTCAGCTTGCGGAACTGCTCGCTGTCCTCGATCCGGACGGTGCCGGCGAGCTCCGCGATCGGCGCCTTGCCCTTGGGGACACGGGCCTCGAAGAGCTCGACCACACGCGGCAGACCGTGCGTGATGTCGGCACCGGCCACACCACCGGTGTGGAAGGTGCGCATCGTCAGCTGCGTGCCGGGCTCACCGATGGACTGCGCGGCGATGATGCCGACGGCCTCGCCGACGTCCACCAGCTTGCCCGAGGCCAGCGAGCGGCCGTAGCAGGTGGCACAGGTGCCCAGCAGCGACTCGCAGGTGAGCACGCAGCGCACCTTCACCTCGGCCACACCTGCGTCGATGAGCGTCTGGATGAGCACGTCACCCAGGTCGGCGTTCGCCGGGGCGATGACCGTCCCGTCCTCGGCGACCACGTCGGCGGCCAGGGCACGGGCGTACACGCTGGTCTCGACATGCGCGTCACGGGTGACGACGCCGTCGACGACGGTGCCGATCGGCATGAGGACGCCGCGCTCGGTGCCGCAGTCCTCCTCGCGGATGATGACGTCCTGCGAGACGTCCACCAGACGACGGGTGAGGTACCCGGAGTCGGCGGTGCGCAGGGCGGTGTCCGCGAGACCCTTGCGGGCACCGTGCGTGGAGATGAAGTACTCCAGCACGGACAGACCCTCCCGGAAGTTGGCCTTGATCGGCCGCGGGATGATCTCGCCCTTCGGGTTGGCGACCAGACCACGCATACCGGCGATCTGGCTGATCTGCATCATGTTGCCTCGGGCGCCCGAGTTGACCATGACCCAGACCGGGTTGGTGGTCGGGAAGTTGTCCACCATCGCCTGGGAGACCTCGGCCCGCGCGCGGGTCCAGATCTCGATCAGCTCGCCACGGCGCTCGGAGTCGGTGATGACGCCGCGCTCGTACTGCTTCTCGATCTTGGCGGCCTCGGCCTCGTGCCGGTCCATGATCTCGCGCTTGGCCGGCGGGGTCACGACGTCGTCGATGGCGATCGTGACGCCCGAGCGGGTGGCCCAACGGAAGCCGGCCGCCTTGAGGGCGTCCAGCGTCGCCGCGACCTGCACCTTGGGGTAGCGCTCGGCGAGGTCGTTGACGATCGCCCCGAGCTCCTTCTTCGGCACCTGGTAGTTGACGAAGCGGTAGTCCTCGGGCAGGGCCTCGTTGAACAGCACCCGGCCCAGGCTGGTCTCGACCAGCGCGGGCGCGCCGAGCGTCCAGTCCTCGGGCTGCACCCAGGCCTCGTTGGCCTTGCCGTTGTCGACGCCGAACACCTCGTCGAGGCGGATCAGCGCGCGCTCCTGAAGGCCGAGGGCCCCCATGTCGTACGCCATGAGCGCCTCGGACGCCGAGGAGAACGACGCCGGCCGCCCGCCGTCGGCCTCGTGCCGACTCGGCACCACGGTGGTGACGTGGTAGAGCCCCAGCACCATGTCCTGGGTCGGCGCGGTGATCGGACGACCGTCGGCCGGGCTCAGGATGTTGTTGCTGGACAGCATGAGGATGCGGGCCTCGGCCTGCGCCTCGGCCGACAGCGGCAGGTGGACCGCCATCTGGTCACCGTCGAAGTCCGCGTTGAACGCGGTGCAGACCAGCGGGTGGATCTGGATGGCCTTGCCCTCGACCAGCTGGGGCTCGAAGGCCTGGATGCCCAGACGGTGCAGCGTCGGCGCACGGTTCAGCAGCACCGGGTGCTCGGTGATGACCTCTTCCAGAACGTCCCACACGACCGGGCGCGCACGCTCGACCATCCGCTTGGCGGACTTGATGTTCTGCGCGTGGTTGAGGTCGACCAGCCGCTTCATCACGAAGGGCTTGAAGAGCTCCAGCGCCATCTGCTTGGGCAGACCGCACTGGTGCAGCTTCAGCTGCGGGCCGACGACGATGACCGAACGGCCGGAGTAGTCGACGCGCTTGCCGAGCAGGTTCTGGCGGAACCGGCCCTGCTTGCCCTTGAGCAGGTCGCTCAGGGACTTCAGGGGACGGTTGCCCGGGCCCGTGACCGGACGGCCACGTCGGCCGTTGTCGAACAGCGCGTCCACGGACTCCTGGAGCATCCGCTTCTCGTTGTTGACGATGATCTCGGGGGCGCCGAGGTCCAGCAGACGCTTCAGCCGGTTGTTCCGGTTGATCACGCGGCGGTACAGGTCGTTCATGTCGCTGGTCGCGAAGCGGCCACCGTCGAGCTGCACCATCGGGCGCAGGTCCGGCGGGATGACCGGGACGCAGTCCAGCACCATGCCCATGGGCGAGTTGCGGGTCTGCTGGAAGGCCGCGACGACCTTCAGCCGCTTGAGGGCCCGCAGCTTGCGCTGGCCCTTGCCGCTGCGGATGGTCTCCCGCAGCGAGGCGGCCTCGGCGTCGAGGTCGAAGCCGGCCAGCAGCTTCTGCAGCGCCGCGGCGCCCATGCCGCCCTCGAAGTACTCGCCGAAGCGGTCGCGCAGCTCGCGGTAGAGGCTCTCGTCCGCGATGAGCTGCTTGACCTCCAGCTTGCGGAAGGTGTCCATCACCTCGTCGAGGCGGTCGATCTCCCGCTGGGAGCGGTCGCGCAGCTGGCGCATCTCGCGCTCGCCGCCCTCGCGCACCTTGCGGCGGACGTCGGACTTGGCGCCCTCCGCCTCGAGCTCGGCCAGGTCGGCCTCGAGCTTCTGCTGGCGGGCCTCGACGTTGGCGTCGCGCTGGCCCTCCAGGTTCGACTTCTCGGCGCTGATCTCGGCCTCGATGGTCGGGAGGTCGCGGTGGCGCGCCTCGTCGTCGACCGAGGTGATCATGTAGGCCGCGAAGTAGATGATCTTCTCGAGGTCCTTGGGCGCCAGGTCGAGCAGGTAGCCCAGACGCGAGGGGACGCCCTTGAAGAACCAGATGTGGGTGACCGGCGCGGCCAGCTCGATGTGGCCCATCCGCTCACGACGCACCTTGGCGCGGGTGACCTCGACGCCGCAGCGCTCGCAGATGATGCCCTTGAAGCGGACCCGCTTGTACTTGCCGCAGTAGCACTCCCAGTCCCGGGTGGGACCGAAGATCTTCTCGCAGAAGAGACCGTCCTTCTCCGGGCGGAGGGTGCGGTAGTTGATGGTCTCGGGCTTCTTCACCTCACCGTGGCTCCACTGGCGGATGTCATCGCCGGTGGCCAGCCCGATGCGCAGTTCGTCGAAGAAGTTGACGTCGAGCAAGGTGGTGACCCCTTTCAGGGGCTAGTGCTTCGCTTCCATGGCTGTGGTGGAGCGGCCGGCCGACCCCTGTCCGGGGCCGGCCGGCCACCGATCACACGTCTTCGACGGACGACGGCTCGCGGCGGGACAGGTCGATGCCCAGCTCCTCCGCGGCCCGGAAGACCTCGTCGTCGGTGTCGCGCAGCTCGATCGCGTTGCCGTCGCTGGAGAGGACCTCCACGTTCAGGCAGAGCGACTGGAGCTCCTTGAGCAACACCTTGAACGACTCCGGGATGCCCGGCTCGGGGATGTTCTCGCCCTTGACGATCGCCTCGTACACCTTGACGCGGCCGAGGATGTCGTCGGACTTGATGGTGAGCAGCTCCTGCAGCGCGTAGGCCGCGCCGTAGGCCTGCATCGCCCAGCACTCCATCTCACCGAAGCGCTGGCCACCGAACTGCGCCTTACCACCCAGCGGCTGCTGCGTGATCATCGAGTACGGCCCGGTCGAACGGGCGTGGATCTTGTCGTCGACCAGGTGGAGCAGCTTCAGGATGTAGACGTAGCCCACGGCGATCGGCTCGGGGAACGGCTCCCCCGACCGGCCGTCGAAGAGGCGGGCCTTGCCCGTCTCCTTGACCATCCGGTTGCCGTCGCGGTTCGGGGTCGTCGAGCCGAGGAGGCCGATGAGCTCGTCCTCCTTGGCGCCGTCGAACACCGGCGTCGCGGTCCGGGTGCCCGGCGCGGCCGAGCGGGCCGCCTCGGGCAGGTTGGCCGCCCAGTCCGGGGTGCCCTCGACGTTCCAGCCCTGCTTGGCGATCCACCCCAGGTGCATCTCGAGGACCTGGCCGACGTTCATGCGGCCGGGGACACCGAGCGGGTTGAGGACGATGTCGACCGGGGTGCCGTCCTCGAGGAACGGCATGTCCTCCTGCGGCAGGATCTTCGAGATGACGCCCTTGTTGCCATGGCGTCCGGCGAGCTTGTCGCCGTCGGAGATCTTGCGCATCTGGGCGACGTAGACCCGGATCAGCTCGTTGACGCCGGCGGGCAGCTCGTCGCCGTCCTCGCGCGAGAACACGCGGACGCCGATGACCTTGCCGGACTCACCGTGCTTGACCTTCAGCGACGTGTCGCGCACCTCGCGCGCCTTCTCGCCGAAGATCGCGCGGAGCAGGCGCTCCTCGGGGGTCAGCTCGGTCTCGCCCTTGGGCGTGACCTTGCCGACGAGGATGTCGCCGGGAACGACCTCGGCACCGATGCGGATGATGCCGCGCTCGTCGAGGTCGGCGAGGACCTCCTCGGAGACGTTCGGGATGTCCCGGGTGATCTCCTCGGCACCGAGCTTGGTGTCGCGGGCGTCGACCTCGAACTCCTCGATGTGGATCGAGGACAGGACGTCGTCCTGCACGAGGCGCTGCGACAGGATGATCGCGTCCTCGTAGTTGTGGCCCTCCCACGGCATGAAGGCGACGAGCAGGTTCTTGCCCAGCGCCATCTCGCCCTCGTCGGTGCAGGGACCGTCGGCGATGACCTGGCCGACCTCGACGCGCTGGCCCTCGTCCACGACGGGGGTCTGGTTGATCGAGGTGCCCTGGTTCGAGCGGCGGAACTTCAGCAGCCGGTAGGTCTGCCGCGTGCCGTCGTCGGCCATGACCGTGACGTAGTCGGCGGTGGAGTCCTCGACCACACCGGCCTTCTCCGCCACGACGACGTCGCCGGCGTCGACGGCGGCACGGAGCTCCATGCCGGTGCCGACCAGCGGCGCCTCGCTGCGGAGCAGCGGGACGGCCTGGCGCTGCATGTTCGCGCCCATGAGCGCGCGGTTGGCGTCGTCGTGCTCGAGGAACGGGATCATCGCCGTCGCGACCGAGGTCATCTGCCGCGGCGAGACGTCCATGTAGTCCACGTTCTCGGGGGCGAGGTAGTCGACCTCTCCACCCTTGGTGCGGACCAGGACGCGCTCCTCGGCGAGGCGGCCCTGCGCGTCGAGCGGGCTGTTGGCCTGCGCGACGACGAAGCGGTCCTCCTCGTCGGCGGTCAGGTAGTCGATCTGGGTGGTGACCTGGCCGTTCTCGACCTTGCGGTACGGGGTCTCGATGAAGCCGAAGGCGTTGACCCGGCCGAACGAGGACAGCGAACCGATCAGGCCGATGTTCGGGCCTTCCGGGGTCTCGATCGGGCACATCCGGCCGTAGTGGCTCGGGTGCACGTCGCGGACCTCCATGCCGGCGCGCTCACGGGACAGACCACCCGGGCCCAGCGCCGACAGGCGGCGCTTGTGGGTCAGGCCCGCGAGCGGGTTGGTCTGGTCCATGAACTGCGACAGCTGGCTGGTGCCGAAGAACTCCTTGATGGAGGCGACGACCGGCCGGATGTTGATCAGGGTCTGCGGCGTGATCGCCTCGACGTCCTGGGTCGTCATCCGCTCGCGGACCACGCGCTCCATGCGGGAGAGACCGACCCGGATCTGGTTCTGGATCAGCTCGCCGACGGTGCGCAGGCGGCGGTTGCCGAAGTGGTCGATGTCGTCGACGCCGTGGTCGGGCTCGCCGGCGTGGAGACGCACGACGTACTCGATGGTGGCGACGATGTCGTCCTCGGTCAGCGTGCTGGTGCCCTGCGCGACCGAGACGCCCAGCTTCTTGTTGACCTTGTAACGGCCGACCTTGGCCAGGTCGTAGCGCTTCGGGTTGAAGAACAGGTTCTCCAGCAGCGCCTGCGCGGACTCACGCGTCGGCGGCTCGCCCGGGCGCAGCTTGCGGTAGATGTCGAGCAGCGCCTCGTCGGTACCCGCGATGTGGTCCTTCTCGAGGGTGGCCAGCACCGTGGGCGACCACTGGAAGTGCTCGCGGATGCGGTCCTCGGTCCAGCCCAGCGCCTTGAGCAGCACGGTGACCGGCTGGCGGCGCTTGCGGTCGATGCGGACGCCGACCGTGTCGCGCTTGTCGACGTCGAACTCCAGCCATGCACCGCGGCTGGGGATGACCTTCGCGCTGAAGACGTCCTTGTCCGACGTCTTGTCCAGGGACTTGTCGAAGTAGACGCCGGGGCTGCGGACGAGCTGGGAGACGACGACGCGCTCGGTCCCGTTGATGACGAACGTGCCCTTGCTCGTCATGATCGGGAAGTCGCCCATGAACACCGTCTGGCTCTTGATCTCGCCGGTGGTGTTGTTCATGAACTCGGCGGTGACGAACAGCGGCGCCGCGTAGGTCATGTCCTTGTCCTTGCACTCCTCGAGGGACGCCTTGACGTCCTCGAAGCGCGGGTTGGAGAAGGACAGCGACATCGAGCCGCTGAAGTCCTCGATCGGCGAGATCTCCTCGAGGATCTCGGCCAGGCCGCCGACGGCCGACTGCTGCTCCTCGGGGGAGAGCGTGGCGCGCCACTCCGGGCTGCCGATGAGCCAGTCGAACGACGCCGTCTGCAGGGCCAGCAGGTCCGGGACCGCGAGCGGCTCGGAGATCTTGGCGAACGAGACGCGCAGCGGCGCGCCGGGGATCTTCGCCTGGTCGGCCTCGCCGGTGCGGGGGCCGTCCTGCGGCGTCGGGGTGGTGCGGGTGGTGCCGGACTCGGTGGTGCTGGGGTTGATGCTGGTGGGGCGAGAGCCTGCCAAGATGCGTCCTTCCAAGGACCTCACGACGTGCGGGCGGTGGGTGCGGGTCGTCCTGGGTCGTCGTCGGTGATGGCGAGGCTGTCCGCGACGGCCGCGATCGCCCGGGTTCGACGGTCATCGCGGGCGACCCGGTAGGTTCCCGGGCACCCGTCGTGACCCGTCTCAGCGGGCAGGCAGTCAGAGGGCAGCGCAACAGGAGACCCTACCCCTGCTATTGCGTGATGTCCACGTCAGGGGTACCGGTGCGACCGGCGCCACAACGGGGCTCGACACGGTCCGCACACCGGGGCGGTGCGCCCATGATGCCAGCCACCCCCGCCCCGGCCGACCGCCACGCCGACGGGGCGGCCGGCTCCCGGCTCAGCTGGTGGTGAGCTGGGTGAGCTCGCTGATCTTCCAGTCGCCGTCCACCTGGACCATGCGCATCTGGACGGTCTGCACGCAGGACTGCTCGCCGTCGGCCGTGACCTCGCACTCCGACCCCTCGGGCGCCTGCCCGTTTCCGCTGGTCACCGACTTGGTGACGTAGCGGCCGAACACCACCACGGTGGCGGTGTCCTGCGCCTCGTTCACCTGCTGCAGGCCGACGTCGAGGACCTCGTAGCTCGTCGTCGCCGAGACCTGCTCGTAGGTGTCGAGGATGCCGCCCTGGGACAGCTCGTTCTCGTAGGTGTCGTGCAGGTCGCCGGTGAGGACGGCGAGCTTCCGGTCGAGGCTCCCGTCGGAGTCCTTGTAGTCGTAGGCGTAGAGGTCCTCGACCGAGCTGCGGGCCGCGTCGAAGATCGCGTCGTCGACGTACGCCGGGTTCAGCCGCTGCCAGGTGAGCAGGCCGACGCCCGCCGCGGCGGCGAGACACAGCACGGCGAGCAGGGCCAGGAGGGCGGGGAACCGCCGGCGGGCCGGGCCGCCCTCCCTCGACGAGGGCGGGCGGGGGCGGCTCCGGCGGCCGGTGCCCGTGGCCGCGGTGGACCCGGGCCCGTCCGTCCCGCTCGCCGCCGTCCCGGTCGTGGCGGGACCGGTGGTGTCCGCGGCAGCGCGCGCGGCGGCCTCCTCGCGCTCGCGGCGGCTCCCGGCCACCCGCGGGCGGGGGCTGGGCCGCGCACCCGCGGCCGGGCGGGGCACGGGCGAGGGACGCGAACGGGGGGTGGGGCGCGGCCGGTCGTCGGGGGTCTCGGTCATGCCGTCACAACCCCGCGATCCCGGACAGCAGCCACCGGTCGTCCACCTTCTGCAGCTCCACCTGGATGCGGTACTTCACGATCTGCGGCCGCGGGTCCGCCGTGCTCTGCTGCGTCGCCTGGATGACCATCAGGGCCGTCCCGCGGGTGTCGTCGGCACGGGTGACCGCGGCGCCGATCACCTCCGTGTTCACGACGGCCTGCACCTCGGCGAACCGGTCCCGCTGCTGCTCGAGCTGGGCGACCGACTCGTCGAGCAGGTCGCCGGTGGCCACGCGCCGGATCTGGGCGATGTCGTCGTCGATGGTGAGGTGGTCGAACGACGTCAGGTCCACGACGCCGGAGCGCGCGGCCTGCAGGACCTCGACGTAGTCGGCCGTGGTCACCGCCGAGGACTCCGGCCGGGTGAACCACAGCCAGCCGCCGACGGCGAGCAGGAGCACCAGCAGGACGGTCAGCACGGGCCCGAGCGGGAGACTCACCCGCCCCCTGCCCCCGGAGGTCTCGTCGTCCCCCTGCGGGTGCCCGGCTGCTGCCGTGGGCACCGCGGATCCGTCGGCGGCCGTCCGGACGCCGCTCGGCATCGCCTCGTCCGGCCCGGCGGACGCCGACGCGGCGGCGTCGCCGTCCTCCCGTGCGCGCAGTCGCGCGTCGCTGGTCACCCCGTGGATCTCCTCGTCGTGTCGCTCGTGCACCGGCGGCATGCCGGGGTCACCCCGTGGTGCGCTGGAACGGACTGGCGCCGAGCAGGTTGCCGAGGACGTCGTCCAGCAGGCCGCCGATCACCGTACCGACCGGAGGCGGCTGGGCCCCGCCACTCTGCGGCCCGGCGCCGCCCGCGCCGCCGACCCCACCGGACCGGCCGATGTTCTGCTCGCCGCGGATGTTCGAGCCGGTCTCGTCCGCGGCGTCGCCGGGGTTCGGGTCGACGCCGTCGATCACGTCGCACGAGACGCCGTCGACGTCGCGGCCGAGCACCTCGCCGGGGCTGCCCGACCGCCCGGTGGAGGTGTAGCCGCTGGTGCAGGCGGCCGGTTCACCGGCGTTCAGCACGAAGCCGAAGTGGGCCCGCATCGTGCCGCCGTCGTTGCGGATCACGCTGAAGCCGCCCGAGACGATGTCCGGGTAGGTCACGAACAGCTGCTCCACGCCGTCGAGCCGCGGGATGGTGACGCCGTTGAGGATGTCCACGTTGCGCACCAGCGAGCCCAGGCCCGGGCCGGCGCGCTCGACGAGGTCCTGCAGCGCCTGCCCGCCGTCCGGTGCGTCGACCAGCAGCCCGCGGACGTCGGGGTCGATGTCCACCAGCGTGTCCGACACCAGCCGCAGGTCGGCGGCCCACTGCGCGATGGCCGAGCGGCTGGCCACCTGCGTGTCCAGCACGGTGCGGCCGTCGGTGATCAGGTCGAGGGTCTGCGGCAGTGACTGCTCGGCGCGGGCCAGCAGCAGGTCGCCGTTGTCGATGAGCCGGCCCAGGTCGTCCCCGGCGCCGGCGAACGCCTGGCCCAGCTCGTCGACGACGGTCCGCAGGTTGTCCTGGTCGATGGACCCGACGAGGCGGTCGACGTCGAGCAGCAGCTCCTCCACCGGGACGGGGATCGAGGTGCGCTCGCGCGGGATGACCGAGCCGTCCTCCAGGAAGGGGCCCCTGTCGCTCGCCGGCTCGAGGTCGACGTACTGCTCGCCCACCGCGCTGCGGTTGGCGACGGTCGCCGTGGCGTCCGCGGGTATCGGCTCGGCGTCGGGCTCGATGGTCAGCTCGACGCGCACGCCGTCGTCGATCAGCTCCATGTCGCTGACCCGCCCCACCGCGACCCCGCGGTAGGTCACCTCGGCGTTGACGAAGATGCCGCCCGAGTCGTCGAACTCGGCGGCGACCTCGTAGCCGCTGCCCAGCAGGACGCGGTCCAGGCCGACGTACTTGTAGCCCAGGTAGGAGGTCGCCAGCACGGCGAGGGTGAGGAACGCCAGCAGCTGGATCTTCGTGGTCCTGGTGATCACGGCTGTCCTCCCGGGATCGAGGGCAGGCCGAGCAGGCCACCCAGGGGCTCCGCCGTGGGCAGCTGGCCCACGATCTCCTCGGGCAGGAGGCTCAGCGCGGAGGCTCCGGTCGGGCTCCCGCCGGCCGGCGCGCCGCCGCCGGCACCGGTCCGGAGGTTGCCCGGCGGCGAGCCGGGCCTGCCGCACTCGTCGCCCACCAGGTCCTGCGGCACGGTCTCGAGCGCACCCGAGAGGGGGTCGACCGCGTACCGGCACAGCACCTGGGTCAGGTCGAGCTCCAGCGTGGCCTTCATGTTGGCGAAGACGCCGTACCCGCCGGTGCGCTGGTCCTGGCGGACGTTGATCGGGACGTCGCCGCCGCTGCCGTCGCCGAGGACGGCGCTGGCCGGGAAGGGATAGGTCAGCAGCAGGTCCAGCGAGCCGGCCAGGTCCGGGCCGGCGGCGGCCAGCTGGGTGAGCACCGGCTGCAGCAGCTCCAGGTCGGCGACGGTGTTCGCCGCCGACCGGTCGATGATCCGCGTGCCGACGTCGCCCAGCCGGGACAGGCTCTCGAGCATCGAGACCAGCAGGCCCCGCTGCTCGTTGATGACGTCCAGGCCGGGGCCGATGGTGTCGAGCGCGGTCTCGATGGTGCCGGTGCGCTCGGCCAGGGTGGCGGCGAGGGTGTTCGCGCTGTCGAGGGCCCGGTTGATCTCGGCCTTCTGCTCGTCGAGCCCACCGATGAGGACGTCGAGCTGGTCGAGGGTGTTCTTGACCGCCGCCTCGCGCCCGTCGAGCGCCTCGCCGAGCTCCTTGGCGATGGTCTGGAGCTGGGTCAGGCCACCGCCGTTGAGCACCAGCGACAGCGCGCCGAGCAGCTCCTCGACCTCGACGTTGCGGTTGGTGCGCTCGAGCGGGATGACCGCGCCGTCCTCCAGCCGGCCCTGCGGCTCCTCGTTGCCGGGTGCGGCGAGCTCGACGTACTTCTCACCGAGCAGGGAGGACTGCTGGATCATCGCCACGGCGTTCGCCGGCAGGTCGACGTCCCCGTTGACGATGACGGTCACCTCGGCGGTCCAGTCCTCCCCCAGCTCGATCTCGTCGACCCGGCCGACCGGCACGTCGGCGACCCGGACGCCGGACTGCGGCACGAGGTCCAGGACGTCGAGGAACTCCACGGTCACCGAGTACGGCTCGTCCCCGACGTCGGCACCGCCCGGGAGGTTCAGCGAGTAGGCGCCGCGGAACCCGCCGCAGCCGGCCAGCAGCAGGACGCCGGCGCCGAGGGCGGCCACGCGGGTCAGGGGGCGCGTCACTGCTGGGCTCCGGCGAGCTGGGGCAGGCCGAGCAGGGGCCCGCCGCCCTGCGGGGTGGCGGCGCCGCCGAACAGTGCCGTGAGCAGCTCCTGCAGGTCGGGCACCCCGTTGCCGTTGAGGTCGTCGTAGGCGCCGTCGGCGTTCGCGTCGCCGGACAGCAGCCGGCTGCACACCTGCTCGAGCTGCGGCAGCTGGAGGCCGTCGAGGGCCGGCAGGACGTCGAGGTCGAGCCGCAGCCGGCTGGTCGAGGACAGGATCTGGCAGACGATGACCTCCGGGCTCGTGCCCGCCAGGGAGTTGTCCCGGGTGTCCAGCGTGCCGAAGTCGGGGTTGTAGGCGTGGGCGAGGTTGCCGAGGGCGGCCGGGGCCACGTCGAGCACCTCGGCCAGTGCGGACCGCTGCTGCACGAGCGCGAGGGTGACGTCGGCCAGCTTGTCGACGTTGGTGGTCAGCAGGTTGGTGTTGTCGCGCACGAAGCCGGCGACGTCGCGCAGCGCCGCGGACAGCAGCTGGACGGCGCGGGCCAGGTCCTCCCGCTCCCCCTCGAGCAGGTCGGCGACCGCCGCCATGTTGGTGTTGAACTGGCCGACGGAGGAGTCGATCGCGGCCAGCGCGCTGGTGAAGGTCTGCAGGTTGTCGACGGAGTCGAACAGGCCGTCCCGGTTGCGGGCCAGGGTCTCCACCGCCTGAGAGAAGCCGGTGAGCGTGCGGTTGAGCGCATCACCGTTGCCGGCGAGGTTCGCAGCACCCACGTCGACCAGGTCGGACAGCGCGCCGTCCGCGTTCGCGCCGTCCGGCCCCAGGGCCACCGACAGCTCGTCCAACGCGCCGTAGACCCGGTCCAGCTCGACGGGGGTCGCCGTCCGGTCCATGGGGATCTCGGCGCCGTTCTCCAGGGTCGGGCCGCCCGAGTAGACGGGCGCGAACTGGACGTAGCGGTCCGACACCAGGGACGGGGCCAGCACGACCGCGGCGGCGTCGGCCGGGATGTCGTAGTCGTCGGAGATCATCATCTCCACGCGCACCCGGTCCCCGACCGGCGTCACGCCGGTGATGTCGCCGACCTCGATGCCGAGGATCCGGACGTCGGACCCCTCGTAGAGTCCCACCGCCTGGTCGAACCAGGCGGTGACCCGGTACTGACCGGCGGGGCGCAGGATCGTCCACCCCACCGCGACGACCAGCACGAGTGCGGCCGTCACGGCGACGCCGCGCTGCAGCGGCCCGCTCATCAGTTGCCCTCCGCGCAGTCGAGAGGCAGTCCGGCCGAGCCGGCTCCACCGCAGATGGCGCTGCCGGCGACGCCGGGCAGCAGGTTGTCCACGAAGCTGTCGAACCAGCGCCCGTTGCCCAGGGTGTTGGTGAACACCCGGATGAACGGCGCCAGGTTGTTGACCGTCTGGGCCAGGTTGTCGCGGTTGCGGGCGAGGATGTCGCTCACCGTCGCGAGCTGCTGCAGCGCGGGGGTCAGCGCCTCGCGGTTGTCCGCCACCAGGCCCGACAGCTGCTCGGAGAGCTGCTGGGTGCTGGTCAGGATCGAATCGATGAGCTGCCGTCGCTCCTGCACCTCGGTGAGCAGGGTGTTGGAGTCCAGGATCAGCTGGGTGAACTCGCCGTTCCGGTCGGCCAGCACCTCGGTCACCGTGCGGGTGGCGGTGAGCAGCTGCTCGAGCTGGGCGTCGCGCGAGGCGATGGTGTCCGACAGCCGGGCGAGGCCCTCGAGGGAGGTGCGCACCTCCTCCGGGGTCTCCGCGAAGGTGTCCGCGAGCACCTCGAACGAGCCCGCCAGCTGGGCCGTGTCGAGGTCCTCGACCGTCGTGGACAGGTCCGCGAACGCCTCGACGACGTCGTAGGGGGACGCGGTCCGCTCGAGCGGGATGGGCTCGTCGGGGTCGAGCTCGCCGGAGCCGCGCGGCACCAGGGCGACGTACTTCGCGCCCAGCACCGTCTCGATCTTGATGGCGGCCTCGGAGCGGTCGCCGACGAAGGCGTCGGTCACCCGGAGCTCGGCGAGCACCGACCCGTCCGCCAGCGCGAGGCTCTCGACCGTGCCGACCTTGACCCCGGCCACGCGCACCGGGTCGCCGGGCCGCAGGCCGGCGGCCTCGGAGAACTGGGCCTGGTAGACCGTGCCCCCGCCGATCAGCGGCAGGGACTGGGCGTTGAACGCCAGGAACACCAGGACCGCGATCACCGTCAGGCTGACGGCGCCGATGGTCACCGGGTTCCGGTCGCGGAAGGGCTTCGCGCTGCGCGCCATCAGCCGCCACACCCCTGCTCGCCGTTGTCCAGGCCGCCGGCCGGGACGTTGACCTGGGTCTGCTCCCCGGTCACCGGGTCGCTCACCGGCAGCACCAGGAAGCCGCCCGCGCCGCAGACGAAGAAGTTGAACCAGCTGCCGTTGATCGCCGTGCGGGTGATCAGGTCGATCTTGGTCGGCGCCAGCTGCAGGAAGCCCTCCAGCACGTCGCCGGTGTCGGCGAGGTTGCCCGCCAGGTCGCCCAGGGCCCGGACGTCGGCCGCCAGCGGTGCCCGCGCGTCCTCCAGCAGCCCGGTGGTCGTGGTGGCGAGCTCGTCGATGGTCTGCAGCGAGTCGAAGATGACCTCGCGGTCCCCTGCCAGGCCGGTCACGAACTGCTGCAGGCTCACGACCAGGTTCGAGAGCTGCTCGTCGCGGGCGGCGACCGACCCCAGCACCGTCGACAGGTTGTCGATGACGCTGCCGATGACCGCGTCCTTGTCGGCCAGCGAGTCCGACAGCGAGGCGACGTGACCGAGCAGGCTCTCGACCGTGCCGCCCTCGCCCTGGAACACCTGGATGATCTCGAAGGACAGCCGGTTCATGTCCGCGGGCGACAGCGCCTGCAGCAGCGGCTGGAATCCGCCGAACAGCGTCGTCAGGTCCAGGGCCGGCCTCGTCTGCGAGGCAGGGATCAGGCCGCCCTCCTCCAGCGTGCGGCCCGCGGCCCCTTCCCCTTCGCCGAGGGCGATGTACCGCTGGCCGACGAGGTTGCGGTAGCGGATCGTCGCCTCCACCGTCGCCGGGAGCGGGACGTCGGCGTCCACCTCGAGCTCGACCTCCGCGATCGGGCGCTCGGTCGCCTCGGTCAGCCCGATGCCCTTGACCTGGCCCACGCGCACGCCGGCGATGCGGACCTCGTCCCCCTCGACCAGGCCCGCGACATCGGTGAACTCGGCCCGGTAGGAGACCTGCTTCCCGTACCCGGCGTTGGAGATCGTGCTGATCAGCACGTAGCTGGCCAGCATGGTGACCAGCGCGAAGGCCACCAACTTGATCAGCGGTGCCGCGAGACCCCTCACGATGCCCTTCCCGCTCCGCGGCCGACCGCTCCGCGCCTCGCTCGTTCCTCGCTGCGATGCTCACTCATCGGAGCGCCACCTGCGTCCCCCTCAGCAACGGCGCCATCTGCGAGGCCCCCAGGTCGGAGACCTCGCTCGGCTCGGCGCCCGTCTGGTACGCGAGGATGCTGCGCACGAAGTCCAGCTCCGCCGATGAGCCGGCCAGCCCGCTGGGCAGCGACGTCCCGGCCCGGGGGTTGGGGTCGCCCGCGCCCGCGGGGATGTCGTCGGGTGCGGAGCCGCCGAGGCAGACGGGGTTGCCCGTGCTGGGGTTGTCGGGGGACCGGACGCCGTCCGCGGGCGGGGACGGGCAGTAGAACTCGCCCTGCTCGGCCGCGGCGATGAGCCCGTCGATGTCGTCCAGGCCCTGGCAGTCGGGGCCGGACTGGTCGAGGTAGCGGGGCTGGTCACCGGGCGCGTAGGCGTTGCGCGGCGGCATCGTGATGGTCAGGTTCAGATCCAGGTACGGGTCGCCGTCGCCGCCGAAGACCTCGCGGTACCGCGGGACCGAGCGGGCCAGCCCGGTGAGCAGGCACGGGTAGACCGGCGAGTACTCGGCGAAGGTGCTCAGCACCGGCCGCGAGGTCTCGGCGAGCGAGATGAGGCTGCGCTCGTTGGTCTCCAGGAAGTCCGCGGTGACCGCGCCGGCGCGGTCACCGACGGTGAAGGTCCGGCGCAGCTGCTCCTGCTGGTCGACCAGCGTCCGGCTGGTGACCGAGAGGTTGTCCAGCACCGCCAGCAGGTCGTCGGCCGCGGACTCGTAGGTGTCGGCGAAATCGGCCAGGCCGGAGATGTCGGCCTGGATGTCGGGCAGCACGGTGTTCAGCTCCCCGGTGTAGCGCCCGACCGCGGCGAGGTTCTCGCCCAGGGCGTCACCCCGGCCGCGCACGGCGTCGGCCACCGCGCCCAGCGTGTAGGAGAGGTTCTGCGGCTCGACCGCCTGGAGCAGCGGCAGCAGGTCGTCCACGACGCGCTGCAACTCCATGGCGTTCTCGGTGCGGTCCTGGCCGATGACCGCGCCGTCGGCCAGGTTCTCGCTGGACGGCTCGTCCGGGATCTCGAGGTTGACGAAGCGCTCGCCGAACAGCGTCTTGGGCAGCAGCCGCGCGGTGACGTCGGCCGGGATCTGCTCGAGGTACTCGGGCTTGATGGCCAGCTCGATGGTGGCGCCGTCGGCGCTCGCGTCGACCGCGCGGACGTCGCCCACGATGACGCCGCGGATCTTGACGTCGGAGGCGGTCTGCAGCTGGTTGCCGATGGTGTCGGCCTCCAGCGTCACCCGGGCGACGTCGGTGAAGACCTTGTTGTACTGCGCCACGGCCAGGCCGAGCAGCAGCACCAGGGTCACGAGGAACGCGACCCCCTGCAGCCGGCGACGGATCACGGTGCCCATCGGTCGCTCACCCCGCGATCCGGACGGTCGTCGTCGAGCCCCAGATGGCCAGCGACAGGAACAGGTCGATGACCATCACCGCGACGATGGAGAAGCGCACCGCACGGCCCACGGCCAGCCCGACGCCGGCCGGGCCGCCGCTGGCGCGGTAGCCGTAGTAGCAGTGGCTCAGGATGATCACCACGGCGAAGACGAGGACCTTGAGGAAGGACCAGAAGACGTCCGACGGCGGCAGGAACAGGTTGAAGTAGTGGTCGTAGGTGCCGGCCGACTGCCCGTAGGCCTGCGTCGTGATCAGCCGGGTGGCGAAGTAGCTGCTGAGCAGACCCAGCACGTACAGCGGCATGACGGCGACGAAGCCGGCCACGATGCGGGTCGTGACGAGGAACGGCAGCGAGGGCACTCCCATGACCTCGAGGGCGTCGATCTCCTCGTTGATCCGCATCGCGCCGATCTGCGCGGTGAACCCGCAGCCGACGGTCGCGGACAGGGCCAGGCCGGCGACCAGGGGGGCGATCTCCCGGGTGTTGAAGTACGCGGAGAGGAAGCCGGTGAACGCCGAGGTGCCCAGCTGGTCCAGCGCCGCGTAGCCCTGCAGGCCGACCTCGGTGCCGGTGAAGAAGGAGAGGAACGCGATCACCCCGACGGTGCCGCCGATGACCGCCAGCGCGCCGCTGCCGAAGGTCACCTCGGCCAGCAGCCGCATGACCTCCTTCTTGTAGCGGCGCAGCGTGCGCGGGGTCCAGGCCAGTGCCCGGCCGTAGAAGCCCAGCTGGTCGCCCAGGTCCTCGAGGGCGCTCATGGGGCGGCCGTAGACGGTGCGCACGACGCGACGCGCGCGCACGCGGAGCCGGTCGACCGGCGAGAGGAGGGCCATCACGACCCCTTCGGCGGGACGAGCTGGAAGTACAGCGCCGTCATGACGAAGTTGACCGCGAACAGCAGCAGGAAGGTGATGACCACCGACTGGTTCACCGCATCACCGACGCCCTTGGGCCCACCTCCGGCCCGCAGCCCCTTGTAGGAGGCCACGATGCCGGCGATCAGGCCGAACACCAGCGCCTTGGCCTCGCCCGACCAGAAGTCCGCCACCTGCGCCAGCGCGCTGAACGACGCCAGGTAGGCACCCGGGGTACCCCCCTGGAGGACGACGTTGAAGAAGTAGCCGCCGGCGACGCCGACCACGCTGACCAGCCCGTTGAGCAGGACCGCCACGAGCATCGAGGCGAGCACGCGGGGCACGACCAGCCGCTGGATGGGGCTGATGCCCAGCACTTCCATGGCGTCGATCTCGTCGCGGATCTTGCGCGCCCCCAGGTCGGCGCAGATGGCCGAACCACCGGCCCCGGCGATGAGGAGCGCGGTCACGATCGGGCTCGCCTCGCGCAGGACGGCGAGCACCGACGCCGACCCGGTGAAGGACTGGGCGCCCAGCTGCCGGGTGAGCGAGCCCAGCTGCAGCGCGATGACCGCACCGAAGGGGATGGCCACCAGTGCCGTCGGCAGGATCGTCACGCTGGCGACGAACCAGGTCTGCTGGATGAACTCACGCAGCTGGAAGGGCCGCCTGGGCAGCGCCCGCATGGTGTCCAGCGCGAACGCGAAGAGGTTGCCGCTGGCGGCCAGTGGACGGGTCGGCGAGTACTTGCCGTCGAGCAGTCCGGGCGCCTTCGGCTCGTCCGTGGCCGTCACCCGCGGTCCTCCTGGCGGGGCAGGACGGCCGTGGTGGTCGAGCCGGTGGCGGTCGCGTCCGCATCGGCCGCCCAGTGCCGCCCACCGACGCCGTCCGTGGGCCGGAAGACGCCCGCGTCGGCGTGGGCGAGCAGGTCCTCGGGCAGGGACGTGCGGATGGCGGCCGCGGTCTCCCCGTCGAACTCGTGCAGCATCCGCGCCACCCGCTCCTGGCGCCGACGGGCGCCCTGGCGCTCGGGCAGCCCCTCGGTGGGCTCCAGCTGCGGCGGGACCGCGTCGCCGCCGGAGGCGCCCTTCGGGCCGACGCCGTTGTGCGCATCGCCCCCGCGGGCCTCCAGGGCGGCCATCTCGGCCTCGACCTGGGCGACGTCCTTCTCCTCGCTCATCCCGATCGGCCCCTCGCGCCGGCCGTTGAGGAACTGGCGGACGACCGGCTCCTGCGAGGTGAGCAGCTGCTCGCGCGGACCGAACATCACCAGGTTGCGGCGGAACAGCAGACCGAGGTTGTCGGGCACCGTGCGTGCGGTGCCGATGTCGTGGGTGACGATGAGGAACGTGGCGTCGATCTGCGCGTTGAGGTCGACGATCAGCTGGTTGAGGTAGGCGACGCGGACCGGGTCCAGGCCGGAGTCCGGCTCGTCGAACAGGATGATCTCGGGGTCGAGGACCAGCGCCCGGGCCAGGCCCGCCCGCTTGCGCATACCGCCGGAGATCTCGCCGGGGAGCTTCCCCTCCGCGCCCTGCAGACCCACCATGTCCATCTTCTCGAGCACGATCCGCCGGACCTCGGACTCGCTCTTCTTGGTGTGCTCGCGCAGCGGGAAGGCGATGTTGTCGAAGAGGTTCATGGAGCCGAAGAGCGCGCCGTCCTGGAACAGGACGCCGAACAGCTTCCGGATCTCGTAGAGCTTGTGCTCGCTGGTCCGCACGATGTCGGTGTCGTTGATGACGATCGACCCGCGCTCGGGCTTGAGCAGCCCCACGAGCGACTTGAGGAAGACCGACTTGCCGGTGCCCGAGGGGCCCAGCAGCACCGAGATCTCACCCGGCGGCAGCGTCAGGGTGACATCGCTCCAGATGTTCTGGCTGCCGAAGGACTTGGTCAGTCCCTCGACCTCGACTGCGACGCCCACGATCCCGCCTCCCCGTTCCCGGTACCGGTACCGGGTCCCCGTCCCGCCGCAACGACGAGCCCCGGCAGTGTGCTGGACCACAGTCCGCTCCGCATGTCGGAGGGTCCGTGCGCACACTGACTACTCGTCGGTAACGACCGTGCGCCGCAGAGGTTACGTGTGTCACGCCTTTCACGTGACGGGGATCTCCAGGCACTCCACCGGCGGGGGGTCGGGTTCCCCCGCCCAGGGGACGCGACAGGGGCCGCCCTCCCGGAGGAGGACGGCCCCTGAAGGGTCGTGCGGTGGTGCTACCCGGCGATCAGGACCGCCGGGTGGGGGGTCACTTGACGGTGACGGTGGCGCCGGCGCCCTCGAGGGCGGCCTTGGCCTTCTCCGCGGCGTCCTTGGCGACCTTCTCCAGGACCGGCTTCGGCGCGTTGTCGACCAGGTCCTTGGCCTCCTTGAGGCCGAGGGACGTCAGGCCGCGCACCTCCTTGATGACCTGGATCTTCTTGTCGCCGGCCGACTCGAGGACGACGTCGAACTCGTCCTGCTCGGCAGCGGCCTCGGGGGCGGCGCCGCCACCGGCGGGGCCGGCGGCCGCGACGGCCACGGGGGCAGCAGCGGTGACGTCGAAGGTCTCCTCGAACTGCTTCACGAAGTCGGACAGCTCGAGGAGGGTCATCTCCTTGAACGCGTCGAGCAGCTCCGTGCTGGAAAGCTTGGCCATGTCGATCTCCTTCTGGGTCAGTCGTCGCTGGCCGCGTCGGCGGCGGCAGCGTCGGTCTCGGGGGTGGTGTCAGCAGCAGGTGCGTCGTCGGCAGGGGCCTCGGCAGCCGGAGCGTCGGCGGCCTTCTTCTCCTGCAGCGCGGCGGCGAGGCGGGCGACCTGCGACAGCGGGGCCTGGAAGAGCCCGGCAGCCTTGGTCAGGTTGCCCTTCATCGCGCCGGCCAGCTTGGCCAGCAGGACCTCACGGGGCTCGACGTCGGCGAGGCGGGTGACCTCGGAGGCGTCGACCGTGCGGCCGTCGACCACGCCGCCCTTGACGACGAGCAGCGGGTTGGCCTTCGCGAAGTCGCGGAGAGCCTTGGCGCCCTCGACCGGGTCACCTTCGATGAAGGCGATCGCGGTCGGGCCGGTGAGCAGCGGGGCCAGCTCCGAGAAGCCGACCGAGTCCGCCGCCCGCTTCGTCAGGGTGTTCTTGACGACTGCGTAGCTGCTGCCCGCACCGAGGGAACGGCGCAGCTCGGTCAGCTGCGCCACGGTCAGCCCGCGGTACTCGGTGAGCACCGCCGCACTCGAGTTCTGGAACCGCTCGGTGATCTCGTCGATCACCGCGGCCTTCGCCTGCGTGGGCATGGGCCTCCTCTCGTCTGTCGGGCGACCAGTGGCCATCGCGCGAACGCGGGCGATCGGGTGGCCCCGGAGACGAGGAACGCCCCGGCGCAGGGCGCACGGGGCGAGGGACGCAGCGCGTGGCCGCGTCGATCGAACCGTCCTCCTGCGCGGGTCGCCCGGAGCTCCGGGACCTTCGATCGCACGCGGACGTGCGACGACCAACGGTCTTGGGGGGAACGGGAGCAAGAGTACGCGATGCACGCCCCGCGACGCACGGAGGCCCCGCAGCGGCGTGCGCTGCGGGGCCCCGTGAGGTGCTGGGACGGCCCCCTGCAGGGCCCCGCCGCGAGCGTGCGAGCGGTGGGGGGCAGGGGGTCCTTCGTCAGTTGGTGGGCTCGTCCACCAGCATGTTGCGGGTGCGGTTCGGGTCGACCGGGATGCCGGGGCCCATCGTCGTGGAGATGGTGACCTTCTTGACGTAGCGACCCTTGGCCGACGACGGCTTGGCGCGCAGCACCTCGTCGAGCGCGGCCGCGTAGTTCTCCACCAGCTTGTCCTGGTCGAAGGAGGCCTTGCCGATCACCAGGTGCAGGTTGGCCTGCTTGTCGACGCGGAAGTTGATCTTCCCGCCCTTGATGTCGTTGACGGCCTTGGTGACGTCGGGAGTCACGGTGCCGGTCTTCGGGTTGGGCATCAGGCCACGGGGGCCGAGGATGCGGGCGATCCGGCCGACCTTCGCCATCTGGTCCGGCGTCGCGATCGCGGCGTCGAAGTCGAGGAAGCCGCCCTGGATCCGCTCGATCAGGTCGTCGGACCCGACGACGTCGGCGCCGGCGGCCTCGGCCTCGGCGGCCTTGTCACCGGTCGCGAAGACGATGACGCGGGCGGTCTTGCCGGTGCCGTGGGGCAGGTTGACCGTGCCGCGGACCATCTGGTCGGCCTTGCGCGGGTCGACGCCCAGGCGCATCGCGACCTCGACGGTGGCGTCGTAGGACGTCGTCGACGTCTCCTTCGCCAGCGCAGCAGCCTGGAGCGGGGAGTAGAGGTTGTCCCGGTCGACCTTCTCGGCCGCGGACCGGAACTTCTTGCCGTGCTTCGCCATGGTGTTTCCTCTCCGGAGGCTCAGGGCCCCGGTCGTGTGGTGTACGGGCCGGCGAGGCCCTCCCACGATTGCTGGGGTGGTGCTTGATCAGACGACCGTGATGCCCATCGAGCGGGCGGTGCCGGCGATGATCTTCTCGGCCTGGTCCAGGTCGTTGGCGTTGAGGTCGACCATCTTGGTGGTGGCGATCTCGCGGACCTGGTCACGGGTGACCGTGGCGACCTTGGTCTTGTGCGGCTCGCCCGAGCCCTTCTCGACACCGGCGGCCTTGAGCAGCATGCGCGCGGCCGGCGGGGTCTTGGTGATGAAGGTGAACGAACGGTCCTCGAAGACCGAGATCTCGACCGGGACCACGTCGCCACGCTGGGACTCGGTGGCGGCGTTGTACGCCTTGCAGAACTCCATGATGTTGACGCCGTGCTGGCCGAGCGCCGGACCCACGGGCGGCGCGGGGGTGGCCGCGCCGGCCTTGATCTGGAGCTTGATGACCGCGGTCAACCGCTTCCTGGGGGGCATGACTTTCCTTCTGTGTGGTGACGTGTGCCTGTGGTCTTGGCTGGAAGGCCCCCTCGCAGGGGCCCGTGCCGAGCGTGCGAGGCGCGGGGGGCGAGGGGGTCCTAGATCTTGCTGACCTGGTTGAACGACAGCTCGACGGGCGTCTCGCGGCCGAAGATGGAGACCAGCACCTGCAGCTTCTGCTGCTCGGCGTTGATCTCGTTGATCGTGGCGGGAAGGGTCGCGAACGGCCCGTCCATGACGGTGACGGACTCGCCGACCTCGAAGTCGACGAGCGCGGCGGGCGCGGCCGCGGCGGGGGTGGCCTCGCCGCCGGCAGCCCGGGCGGCCTGCGGGGCGGTGGCCGGGACGAGGATCTTGACGACCTCGTCGAGGGTCAGCGGCGAGGGCTTGGAGGTGGCGCCGACGAACCCGGTGACCCCGGGGGTGTTGCGCACGGCGCCCCACGACTCGTCGTTGAGCTCCATGCGCACCAGCAGGTAGCCGGGCAGCACCTTGCGGTTGACCTGCGCGCGCTTGCCGTTCTTGATCTCGGTGACCTCCTCGGTGGGCACCTCGATCTGGTAGATGTAGTCCTCCACGTCGAGGGACTGGATGCGCGCCTCGAGGTTGGTCTTCACCTTGTTCTCGTAGCCGGCGTAGCTGTGGACGACGTACCAGTCGCCGGGCGCGATCCGCAGCGCCTTCTTCATCGCCTCGGCCGGATCCTCGTCCTCCTCGACGGCAGGCACGTCGGAGGAGGTGTCCGCCTCGGCGAGCGGGTCGCCGGCCAGGGTGTCGGGGTCGCCCGTCTCGATCTCGGGCGTCGCGTCGGCCACCTCTGCGCCCGGGGCGAGCTCGGCGTCGTCGTCGATCGCCAGGTCGGCGGTGTCGCTGGAACCCTCGGCGGCACCGGTCCCACCGCCGCCGGTCTCGACGTCGGCCGTGCCGCGCTGCTCGAAGCGGGCGTCGTCCAGGTCGATGCCTTCGACCGCGCTGTCGGTCTCGAAGGGCTCACGGGGGTCGGTCACAGGTATCTCTTCCTTGTCGGATGGCGTGCGGGCGCGGGCGGGGATCAGCCGAAGACGGCGATCACACCCCGGGAGAAGATCAGGTCCAGCCCGGCCACGATCGCGACCATGATCGTCACGAAGACGATGACCACGGTGGTGTAGGTGATCAGCTCCCGCCGGCCCGGCCAGATGACCTTGCGCAGCTCGGCGATGACCTCGCGGAGGAACCGGCCGATGGAGCGCTTGCGGCGGATCTCGTCGGCCCGGGCACGCTCGGCCGCGGCGCGCGACCGGGTGCCCGCCCCCTCGCGCCCGGCGGGCCGGGAGGAGGAGCGCGCCGCGCGGCGGGCGCCGGCCTCGGCGGTCTCGTCGTCGTCGTCCCCGGCGGTGATCCGCCCGCCCCGGCGACGAGCCGGGGTGGCGACGACCTTGTCCTCGTCGGTCGAGGCCTCGTCGGCCACCGCGTCCTCGGCCGCCTCGAGCTCCGCGGCGTCGTCGACCCCCGGAGCCTCGCGGTCGAGCTGCTCGTCGGTGAGCTCGGCGTCGCGAGGGTCGTCCTCGCGTCCCGGCTTCTCGTCGCTCACTGCGCCTCGCTCGCCTCGTGGTGGCGGTCGCTCGGGTGAGCGACCGGATGGTCGGTCGGTACCTGCCGTGCGGTGGCAGGGGTGACAGGACTTGAACCTGCAGCCTGCGGTTTTGGAGACCGCTGCTCTGCCAATTGAGCTACACCCCTAGTCCCCTGAGCGGGGCCCGGGACCGTCCGCCTCACCACGGCAGCGCGGGGCCTCGCAGAGGTTCCGAGGCACGCCGGTGGCGGGGTCAGCTGCCCCAGGACGGCCAGTGTACGGGACCGCGCCCCGGCACAGCCAACGTCCCACTTCCGGCGCCCGGGACCGGGTGCGGACGCGCCGTCTTTGACACGATGCTTCCATGCCCGCCCATCCCACGACCCCCGTGTCGCCGGACTCCTCCGCCTCCTCCACCGAGCTGCCGCCCGCCCAGCGGCGCATCTCCCGTCGCATCGCCGGCATCGCCGAGTCGGCGACCCTCGCGGTCGACGCGAAGGCCAAGGCGCTCCAGGCCGCCGGCAAGCCCGTCATCGGGTTCGGCGCCGGGGAGCCGGACTTCCCGACGCCGGACTACATCGTCGAGGCGGCGATCGAGGCCGCCCGGAAGCCGGCGATGCACCGCTACACCCCCGCCGGCGGGCTACCCGCGCTGAAGGAGGCGATCGTCGCCAAGACCGCGCGCGACTCCGGCCTCCAGGTCACGCCCGCGCAGGTGCTGGTGACCAACGGCGGCAAACAGGCCGTCTACGAGGCGCTGGCCACCATGCTCGACCCGGGCGACGAGGTCCTGCTGCCCGCGCCCTACTGGACCACCTACCCCGAGGCGATCCGGCTGGCCGGCGGCGTCCCGGTGCCGGTCGTCGCCGACGAGCAGAGCGGCTACCTGGTGTCGGCCGCCCAGCTCGAGGCCGCCCGCACCCCGCGCACCAAGGTGCTGCTGTTCTGCTCCCCGTCCAACCCGACCGGTGCCGTCTACCCGGCCGAGCAGGTCGAGGAGATCGGCCGCTGGGCCTTGGAGGCCGGCCTCTGGGTGCTCACCGACGAGATCTACGAGCACCTGACCTACGGCGGCGTCACGGCCCCCTCGATGCCGGTCGTCGTCCCCGAGCTGGCCGACCGCTGCGTCGTCGTCAACGGCGTGGCCAAGACCTACGCGATGACCGGCTGGCGGGTGGGCTGGATCGTCGGGCCGGCCGACGTCGTCAAGGCCGCCACGAACCTGCAGTCACACGCCACCTCCAACGTGGCCAACGTGTCCCAGGCCGCGGCGATCGCCGCGCTCACCGGTGACCTCTCGGCCGTGGCGGCGATGCGCGAGG
This sequence comes from uncultured Actinomycetota bacterium, assembly GCA_963747895.1. Lineage (GTDB taxonomy): Bacteria > Actinomycetota > Actinomycetes > Mycobacteriales > Geodermatophilaceae > Blastococcus. The sequence continues at coordinate 791,270 of CAVVGX010000005.1, read as the reverse complement.
CGTTCGACCGGCGCCGGAAGCTGATCGTCTCGATGCTCCGCGAGATCCCCGGTGTCGCCTGCCCCGAGCCGCAGGGTGCGTTCTACGTCTACCCGTCGGTCAAGGGGCTGCTCGGGCGCTCCATCGGCGGCCGCACGGCGAACTCCAGCGTCGAGCTCGCGGAGCTGATCCTGGAGCAGGCGGAGGTGGCCGTCGTGCCGGGTGAGGCATTCGGCACCCCGGGATACGTGCGGATGTCCTACGCCCTGGGCGACGACGACCTCGTCGAGGGCGTCACCCGCATGCAGCGCCTGCTCACCAGCGCCGACTAACCGTCCAACGCGCCGGCCTCCTCGAGCACCGCGAGTGCCTCGGGGAGGTCGGCGAGGGCCGTGGCGACGTCGTCGGGCGTGGCGATGCTCCACGCGGTGGTCTGGACGTAGCAGCGGATCGCGGCGTCGAACGCCTCGGCACCGGCCGCCTCGCGGGCCTCCATGAGCGCCGCGCCGCCCTTGCCGTAGACGACGGCGCCGTACTGCCGCTGGCTGCGGAACTCCTCCATGTCCCCGCCGACGTCGCCCTGCACGCCGCGCGCCGACTCGAGGCCCTGGGCCGATGAGGGGTGGACGACCGCCTCGGCCCACGTCGCGAACGCCTCGTCCAGCCACGGGTCGCGGAACTGGGAGTTGCCGACCATCCCGTAGAACCACATGTGCGCCACCTCGTGCACCAGCACCTCGAGGCTGGGCGAGGCCTGCAGGATCGAGCTCGGATACTCGATCCCGCCGCCGTAGTCGGGCAGCAGCGGCACGGTGAGCGTCGCGTACGGGAACGGCCCGAGGAACTCCTCGAGCTCGGCGATCGAGTCCTCGGTGGCCTCGAGCAGCTCCTCCGGCGTCTCCTCGGCGTCGGGCAGGACGCCCACGGTCACCCCCACGCCGTCGGGCGTCGTCCCCTCGGCCGTGGTGAACCGGCCGGCCGCGACGCTCACGTCGCGGGCCACGGGCTCGGCGGAGGTCCAGGTGCGCCGGCCCTCGGCATCGGCGGGGGTCGGCTCGTCCTGCGCACCGGTCATGAGCACGGTGAGATCCGCGGGTGCCGAGACCCGCACGGTGGTGTCCGCGGCGGGGCTGGTGGTCGTCTCGCCGGAGACCGACACGTTCGGGTCGCGGGCCCAGCCGGCGCCGGGCTCCCAGGCGAGCAGCGGGAAGCCGCTGGCCCACCAGGAGACGCCCTCGCCGGCGCCGACGCGGTCGAACCCGGGCGACCCCAACGAGAGCGTGAAGTCCAGCTCCACCTCCGTGGTCTCCCCCGCCGCGAGCGGCTCGTCCAGCGCCACGACGTACGCGCCGCCGGGGTCGGCGGCGGCGAGTGGCTCGTACCCGGATCCGGCGACGTCGTCGCCCCGGACCGCGTCCACGACGAGCCGGGCGCCCGTCGCGGCGAGCTCGGGGGCGTTGGGCACGAGCCGGAAGACCAGCTCCTCGACGTCCAGGTCGGGCGTGAAGACGACGGTCTCGGTGCCGGTCACCGTGCGCAGGTCATCGGCCAGCCGGAAGTCCAGGGCGATCTCGGGACGATCGGGATCGGGCTCGGCGCGCTCGTCGCAGGAGTCGGGGTCGGCGTCGGGGTCGGCGTCGGCCGGCGACGGGGACGCCGCCGACGGATCGGCGTCGGTCACCGTGCCGGCGAAGGAGGTGCATCCGCCGAGCAGCAGGGAGGTCGCGCCGAGGACAGCTGCGATCCGGCGCGGCGCGCTCACGGCAGGCGTAGGACCGCGCGGGCCAGGGAGAGCACCTTCTCGCCGCCGCTGGTGACGGCGAGGTCCACCCGCACCCGGCCGTCGTCCAGCAGGGCGGCGACGGTGCCACGGACGGTGACCTCGGCTCCGGCGTCGTCGTCCGGGACGGGCACCGGCCGGCCGAACCGGACCTGGAACTCCACCAGTGCGGCCGGGTCGCCGGTCCAGTCGGTGACCGCGCGCCCGGCGAGCGCCATGGTGAACATGCCGTGCGCGATGACGCCGGGCAGGCCGACCTCGGTGGCCACCCGCTCGTTCCAGTGGATCGGGTTGAAGTCGCCCGAGGCTCCGGCGTAGCGGACCAGGTCCGCCCGCGTGACGCGGTACAGCCGCTCGGGCAGCACCGTGCCGACGGCGACGTCGGCGAGACGCACGGGCCCGGTCATCCGCGTGCCACCAGCATCGAGGTCGCGGTGCAGACCGCCTCGCCGTCCTCGGTGGCCAGGTCCACGCGGGCGGTGAGCAGGTCGTTGCCGGCGACGGTGCGGGCGGCGTCGATCGTCGTCGTCGCGACCAGCCGGTCCCCGGCCCGGATCGGGCGGTGGTGGGTGAAGCGCTGCTCGCCGTGGACCACCCGGCCGTAGTCGAGGGCGACGTCGGGGTCCTGCAGCACGACCATCGCGGCCTCGAGGGTCACGGCGATGGCGAACGTCGGCGGCGCGATGACGTCCGGGTGGCCGGCGGCGCGGGCGGCCTCGGCGTCGCGGTACAGCGGGGAGGCGTCGCCGATCGCGGTGGCGAACTCGGCGATCTTCGCCCGGCCGACCTCGTACACGGCAGAGGGCGGGTAGCTGCGCCCGACCAGTTCCCGGTCCAGCGCCATGCTCCCGCCCTCTCGCTCAGCCGCGGATCAGGATCAGCGGGTCTCGCGGTGCAGCGTGTGCTTCCGCTCGCGCGGGCAGTACTTCATCAGCTCGAGCCGGTCGGGGTCGTTCCGCCGGTTCTTGCGGGTGATGTAGTTGCGGTTCTTGCACTCCTGGCAGGCCAGGGTGATCTTCGGACGGACGTCGGTGGCTGCCATGGGGCGCTCCTAGCCTTGTGGGACAGGACCCGGGACCGGGTCCTGCTGTCGCGCCTGCCGGAGCCGACACGACGACGGACCCCGGGGTGCGGGGTCCGTCGGGAGTAGCGGTGACCGGACTTGAACCGGTGACACAGCGATTATGAGCCGCTTGCTCTACCAGGCTGAGCTACACCGCCGGGACGACCTGCGGCCCGGTCTCGCGACTGGACCGGTAGGTCAGCTTACTTGTTCTCAGAGCCCCTTTACGGAATCGAACCGTAGACCTTCTCCTTACCATGGAGACGCTCTGCCGACTGAGCTAAAGGGGCCTGCTCGAAGAGCCGTGAAGGACTGTACCTGACCCCTTCCGGCGCTTCCGCAGGGGCCCGCCGCGCGTCGCGCAGCCGCGGCGTCGCTCCTCAGCCGCGGACGAAGAACCGCCGGTGGGCCGCGCCGGGGGCAGCCTTACGCACGCCGGTGCGGGCCAGTAGCCAGGCCTCCAGCCGGTCGTCGGGCAGCGGCCGGCTGACCAGGAAGCCCTGGAGCTTGTCGCAGCCCATCTCGGCCAGCAGGTTCCGGGTCATCTCGTCCTCGACGCCCTCGGCCACCACGCGCAGACCCAGGTTGTGGGCCAGCTCGATGATCGAGCGGGCGATGAACGACTCGCCCTGGCTGGTCGACATCCCGAGCACGAAGGACTTGTCGATCTTGACCTCGTCGATGGGCAGCTGCCGCAGCTGGGACAGCGACGAGTAGCCCGTGCCGAAGTCGTCCATGGACAGCCGCAGGCCCAGGTCGTGGAGGTCGGCGAGCACCGTGCTGTCACGGACGGAGTCGTCGACGACGCTGCCCTCGGTCAGCTCCAGGGTGAGCAGCTCGCCGGGCACGCCGTGCCGCTGCAGCGCGCTGCGCACGCGGGCGACGAGGTCGGGCTCGGTGAGGCAGTGCACGGACAGGTTGACCGCGACCGACAGCGAGATGTCCTGGTCCAGCCAGCGCCGGCACCGGGCCAGAGCGAGGTCGAGCACGTGGTCGGTGACCGCGCCGATGCGGCCGATCTGCTCGGCGAGGTGGATGAAGTCGTCCGGCGGGATCGACCCGTACCGCGGGTGCGCCCAGCGCACCAGCGTCTCGACGGAGACGATGTCGGAGGTCTGCGCGTCGATGATCGGCTGGAAGACCACGCTGATCTGCCCGTCGGCCATGGCCTGCTCGATCTCCGTGCCCAGCTGCAGCCGGCGGAGGCTCTGCTGGTCCAGGACCGGGTGGTAGCTCGCCACCCCGCCGGAGTCGGCGGCCGCCAGCAGGGCGACGTCGGCGCGCTGCATCAGCGTGCCCGAGTCCGTGCCGTGCACCGGGGCGGAGGCGACGCCGATGGTGAGCGTCACCTCGAGGTCCAGGCCGGCCACCCGCACGCGGGTGGCGGCCGCCTCGCGCAGCCGGCGCGCGGCGCGCTCGGTGGCGGCCAGCGACAGCCCCGGGAGCAGGACGGCGAAGCGCTCGCTCTCCATGCGGGCGAGCAGCGCCTGTGCCGGCGCGTGTTCGCGCAGCAGCCCGGCGGTCACCAGGAGCAGCTCGTCGCTGGCGGCGTGCCCCAGGGTGTCGGTGACCTCGGTGTAGTTGCCCACCGCGGCGAGGATGAGGCCCGCGCGCCCGGCGGCCGGATCGGTCGATCCGGCCGGATCGACCGCGAGCAGGGCATCGATCTCGACGGCCAGCCGCTGACGGTTGGGCAGCCCGGTGAGCCGGTCGTGGTCGGCGTCGTAGCGGATCTGGGTGAGCAGCTGCTGATGCCGGATGGCGGCGTTGACGTGGGTGAGCATCGAGTCGAACGCACCGCGGTCCGCCTCCGCGAAGGAGACGACGACGCTGTTGCGGTCGCAGACCTCCAGGTATCCGGGCTCACCTCCGGCGGTCGAGAGCGGGGCAGCGAGCAGTTCGGTCACCCCGCGGCGGGCCAGCCCGGCGGCCTCCTCCTCGTCGGCGCGTCCGGTGTTCACGAGGATGGGGCCGTCGGCGGCCGTCACTGCCCGGCGGAAGACGTCGTCCGGATCACCCGGGCCGTCGTACCAGACGGCACCGCTCTCGGTGGCCACGACCATGCTGGGCGGCTCGTCGAGGTACGGCGGCAGCCACATCGCGACCCGCTCGGCGTTGAGCAGCTCCCGCACCGCCGCGACGATCTGCCGTGTACCCGCCTCGTCCGGGGTGACCTGCGCGACCCGTCGGGCGAAGTCGTACACCTGCTGCACGCTGTGGCCACGCCGGATGACGGAGCCGAAATGGCGGTAGAGCAGCGCCAGTGCGCCCATCAGCGGGGCCAGCAGCAGCCATGCCCAGGTCGTGATGTCGATGAGGAGGAGCGCCGCGAGCCCGACGAGGACCGCGACGGGCCCGACCAGGAACACCGGGACGAAGAGGCTCGTCCACAGCGAGCGCCCGGGATACCCCTGGGTGGCACTGATGGCACCCGCGACCAGCAGCGCGCCCAGCAGGTCGGCGACCAGTACCGCCACCAGGTAGGAGATCCACGTGGCCGGAGAGGTCAGTTCACCGACGGGCAGGACGTGGAGCACGGCGACGGCCGCACTGACCTCGAGGACGGTCACGGCCACGGTGGCGATGCCCTGCGGGCGCGGGAAGCGCTGCCACAGCAGGACGACGGCGACGACGGTCGCCTGGGATATCGCCGCCCAGGCGCCGCCCACCTCGACCAACGCCACGACGAGGGCCAGCTCGCTGGCCGAGCACGAGATGGCCTGCCGCCGGAACTCGAAGTGCAGGTGCAGCGACTCGGCGGCGGCGAAGGCGAGGAAGGCTGCGGTCAGTGAGAGCAGGGACACCGACAGAGGCTGGGTCGCCAGCAGGGCGAGCAGCACCGGGACAGCCAGCACCACGCCGACCGCGGCCACGGTCGCCGGCGACCGGAATGCCTGTCGGGGCGACGTTTGAACGTCCTGCTCGGGCACGCTTACCTGCATTCCGCGGGGACTGGATGGCCCGCGAAGGCTAGCAACGGAAGTGCCCGATGGACCCGAGTTGCGCCCGAGGCGCGACTCCAAAGGGTCAGTCGCGCACATGGACGGCCCGGCTGACGCCGAAGGGCAGCCGGTACGCCGACCGGCTGCCCTTCCATGCGTTACGTCGTGGCGGCCGTCAGGCCCCCGCACTCAGCTCCAGCGGATGCCGCGGCTCCACCGGATCCCACGGCTCCACCGGATACCGCGCTGCGTGTTGTTGCTCATGGTGCCTCCTATGACATGACTGACTGCGGGTGTGCGGCAGGCACTCACGCGCGGGGGCAGAGCGTCGTTCGGTACGGACCGCACTGGGGACATTGCTGCCCGTCACCCTTACGAGGCAAGCACCGATGATCACGACAGAGTGACGATTTTGAGTGTCGTCACTCTGCGTGCAGAACGATCAACGCATCGTCAGTCGATTGGGGGAACGTCAGTCCGTGTCGGCGTCCACGAACCCCCTGACCTCCTCCGCCAGATCGACCCCCAGGTCGACGACGGCCTGCACGTGCCCGCCTCCCGGCACCAGGTCGGCGGCCAGCCCCCACCAGTCGATCGACGGCGAGACCGGCGCGATCGGTCGGCCGAGCACCCCGGCCACCGCCTCGTACGCGGCCGCGGCACCCGGCGCACCACCGGCCAGGCACACGGCCCGACCCACGGGGAACTGCCCCCCGGCGTCCGGCGATGCGTCCCAGGTCCCGTCCGCGTCGATGACGACGGACAGCACGGACCCCAGTCCGGCCAGCGCGTCTCCCCCACGGGGGAGGTACGACACCCCGCCCGTGAGCAGGTCGGTCGTCCCCTGCCGCTGCTCCGCCTGCTCCTGCGCGACGAACTCGTCCACGGCGTGGTCGAGGCGCTGCCCGTACTCGCGCACCGCCAGGTACCCGGCCTGCACCACCGGCGTCACGCCGGCCGCGCTCCCCTGCATGGCGTCGTCCAGCACGGCGGCCGCGTGCGGGTCGGCGCTCAGGTAGCCGAGCCCCCGCAGCAGCAGCCGGTCCGCCTCCCCCGCGCCCGCGGCCGCCCGCGTCAGCGGCTCGACGACCACCTGGGGCCGGGCCGTGACGGCATCGGCGAGAACCGGGGCGAGGGCGGTCGCCGTGGACCGGTCGACGGTCCAGCCGGCCGTGTCGCCGTCGTCCCCCAGCCCCGCCGCCAGCGCCCGCAGCCCGGACCGCACGACGACGTCGCCGTCGTCCGGCTCCGCGGCGGCCCGGTCCACGACCGCGGCGACGGCGGCGCCGCCGTCGTCCCACGGGCGGGCGAGCAGCGTCGTCCAGGTCGGCTCCGCCCGGAGCAGCTCGGCCGCCTGAGGACCGGCGTCGGCCCGGGCGAGGCGGCCGAGGACCTCCTCCAGCGGATCGGCGGGCAGTCCGGGGGACGGCCGGAGGTGCGCACGGATCGGCTCGCCGAGGGCCCGTTCGCGCGCCACGATCTGGCGTCCCCACTCCCGGACGGTCACCGGCGACGGGCCCGGGCGCCCGGACCGGCGCGCGGCGGCGAGCACCACGCCCATGCCGAGTGCCACGTGGTCGGCGTCCAGCGTGCGGACGTCCTGGGGGTCGACGTGCCGGGCGTCACGCGCCCGCGCCACCTCGGTGGCCGCTCCGGGCGGCACGGGGGCACCCAGGACGGCGGCCATGACGCGCGCCAGTGCGCTCCCGGCGGACAGGGAGCCGTCCCCCAGCAGCCGCAGCACCTCCCGCACGCCGTCGGCGCCCAGCCCGGTGAGCACCGCTGCCGCGACGGCTCCGTTCCCGGCCACCGGGAGCAGCTCGCGGGCCGCCGCCTCCCGGTCGCCGAGGTCTGCACCGGCGCGGAAGGCGATCGCGAAGGCCGCGCCGCGGTGCTGCAGGGCGGGGGCGTGCCAGCCGGGGAGCAGGTCCTCGAGATACCGGACGGCGCCCGCCCCGTCGTGGCCCGTGCCGCCACCCGCGACGGCGCCGCACTGGACCAGCACGGCGGCGGTGGCCGCGGCGTCGACCTCGACCTCGGTCAGCATCGTGGCGCGCAGCCGGCTGCGGGTCGCCTCCGCGGCGATCAGCTCGTCCACGGCCGCCGTCGCTCCGGGGCCGGGCAGGCCGGTGCCCGGGTCCGCGCCGGCGCCCATGCGCACGACGGCGCCGTCGAAGTCCTCCGCCTGGGCCCGCCGCAGCTGCGCCAGGCGCCGCCGCACGTCGGTCAGCACCTCCTCGTGGCGCCGGACGCGCGCCGCCGCGCACCGCAGCGCGTCGGCGGCGTCCCGGGCGAGGGCGCCGACGCGCGCGACCTGTGCGTCCGCGGCCACCGCGTCGTCCCCGGTCCAGCCGCACGCCGCCGCGGGGGCGCCGGCCAGCTGACCCTCGAGGTCGCCGAGGAGCGTGGCCGCGCCGTCCAGCCGGGCCGCCAGGTCCGCCAGCGCGGCGGGGTCCCCCGGCGGCGGCTCCAGCCGGGCCGGGTCGGGCAGCGGCCAGCCCATCGGCCCCGTCACCGGCCCGGCCCGCCGTCCGGGGCGGGGAGCAGCAGGGCGGCGTCGAGCTGCTCCCACGCGTCGGCGATGCCGACGACGGTGCGGCCCAGCCAGCACAGCTCCCCGGCCAGCGCGGTGGCCAGCGTGCGGTGGAGGTCCAGGAACAGTTCGACCGGCGCCCGCAGCGGGCCGTCCACGTCCCCGTCGTCGACGAGGCGGGCACGGGCCTCGTCGACGTTCCCGGCCATCCCGGTCAGCGACCGGCCCAGCTCCCGGACCTGCTGCACGGGGATCTCGATGCTCACCGGCGCAGTGTGTCCGCGCCGTCCGGCCCTGCGGGGCGCCGTCCACAGGACGATCGGTGCCACCGCGCCACCACCCGATCGGGTGTCCACAGCGTCCACAGGCGCCGTCCACAGGTCGTGGACGGACTGCCCGGCCCCCTACGCTGCCCGCGTGCCGGACCGGGAGGACGACCGCGAGCGGGGCTCGACGCTGCCCTTCGTGCTGGTCTGCTGGCTGGTCGCCGCGCTCATGGTCTTCGGCGCGATCGCCGCCTCCGACGCCTTCCTGGAGCAGCAGGAGGTGCAGGCCGTGTGCGATGGCGCGGCGCTGGCTGCCGCCAACCGGGCCGACGAGGCAGCGGTGTACGCCGGCGGGGTCGGGACCGAGCTGCCGCTCTCCCGGTCGTCGGCGCAGGAGGCGGTCGCCGACCAGCTGGGCGCCGGGGTGTCGGCGCTGGATGCGTGGTCGGCCGAGACCGACGGCGCGGAGGTCACCGTCCGCTGCACCCGCTTCGTCGACATCGCCTTCGGCTGGCTGTTCCTCGGCGGGCAGCAGCTGGAGCGCACCGCCACCGCCAGCGCGCGGGCGCCGACGCTGGGCTGAGCCCACCCCCGGAAACGGCGACGGCCCCCGACCTGGAAGGGTCGGGGGCCGTCGTACCGTGCGTGGCGGGTGAAGGATTCGAACCTTCGAAGGCTAAGCCGACGGATTTACAGTCCGCTCCCATTGGCCACTCGGGCAACCCGCCGTGCGGTGGTACCGGACAAGAATACAAGACGGCGGATACCGATCTCGGAGCCCCGAGCGGCGCCCGCCCGAGGAGGGGAGAACCCATGGCCGACGCGTCCTTCGACGTGGTCAGCAAGGTCGACCGGCAGGAGGTCGACAACGCCCTGAACCAGACGGGCAAGGAGCTGTCCCAGCGCTTCGACTTCCGCGGCACCAACGCCACCATCGCCTGGGCGGGCGAGGAGGGGGTGACGCTGCAGGCCGACACCGAGGAGCGGGTCTCCGCGGCCCTGGAGGTGTTCAAGGAGAAGCTGATCAAGCGGAACATCTCGCTCAAGGTCCTCGACGCCGACGAGCCGCAGTCCTCGGGCAAGAGCTACAAGATCTCCGCCCGGATCAAGCAGGGCATCGAGTCCGACGTGGCCAAGAAGATCTCCAAGCTGATCCGCGACGAGGGCCCCAAGGGCGTGCAGGCGCAGATCCAGGGCGACCAGCTCCGGGTGAGCGGCAAGAAGCGCGACGACCTGCAGGCGGTGCAGCAGCTGCTGCGCGGCGCCGACCTCGACGTCGCCCTGCAGTTCGACAACTACCGCTGATCCGCACGTCCCGGGAGCCCGGTGCTCCGGCTCCCGGGACGCGGGGAGTCCCTGGACGCGCGGCGTCGCCATGAGGTCGCCCGCTACGGCGCGTCCGTCCGTGCCGACAGGACGCCGATACGAGCGGGCATGGAGTGGCTTCTGCCAGTTGCCGGCCTGGTTGTCGGCGTGCTCGTGCTGTTCATCCGCGCCCGCGCCGCCGACGGGCGCCGTCAGCGACTCGCGGCCGGCGATGACGTCACGTGCCGCGCTCTGTTCGGCGGAGCGACCGGACGACTGCGCCGTGGCCGCCTGCACCTGACCGCCGACACGATCGTCTGGTCCGGCGGTGGCCGGCAGATCTCGCTCGCGGGCGCGCGCATCCTGGCGATCACCGACGAGACGCCGCGGCAGGCCCGGCCCGACGACGCCGTCGTCCGACTGCGCCGGCCCGATGCGCAGGACGCGCGCCTCGTCCTCCACGAGGCCGACGCGGGTCTGCTCGTCAGGCGACTGCGTGACACCTCCGCGCCGACGGGCGAGTTGAGGCCGGCGGCAGCGGCCGGAGCCACGCCGCCAGCACCGTCCCGGCGGCGATGGCCGCTGCTGCTCCTCGCGGTCGCGGCGATCTGGCTCGTCGGCTGGGCATACCTGGTCATCGGCGGCCGCACCGTCACCTCAGAAGTCGTCGAGCCGGTCGGCGACGGAACCTGTGACGTGACCTGGACCGGCTCCAGTGGACAGCCGCGAGACGCGAACGTCGACTGCGCTGACGACCCGGCCGGAAGCACCAAGGACATCTGGGAACTCGCACCGCCGTTCACCGACGAAGCCGTCGACCCGGCGTGGACGCTCGGCAGCGTCCTCGTCCTCGCGCTGCTCGCGGCCGTCCCGGCAAGCGCCGGCATCCTCGTCGACCGGCGCGACCGGCGGCGGCCCGTCGAGGGGACGCCAGCCGGGGAGGTGAGCAGCCGGCCTCTCCTCGACGTGTTGCCGACGCTCACCGAACACGACCTCGCCCGCACGCTCGACGCGCCGCCGGTGGTCCTGGCCGGCTATGCGCCCTACGCACGCCAGCACGTGCCGGCCGACGGCTGGGAGCACCCGCGCAAGCCCGCCGGAGCAGGGATCCCGTCGCTGCTGCGAGACCTGCCACGAGCACTGCTGTGGCCGGCCCTGGGCCTCGGCATCGTCCTCGTCCTCACCGCTCCCTCGCCGTGGCGCTGGTGGCAGCTGACCACCACCGACACGGCGCACGCGACCGCCACCAGCACCGGCGAGATCGCCGTCGACGGACCGGCCTTCGTCCCCGAAGAAGTCACGGTCACCTATCAGGATTCGGCAGGCGCCACCCGACGGGCCGACGTCGCCAGCAACCGCGAGCTGCCCGAAGGCGAGCAGCTGCGCATCACGTACTCCGTCGTGGAGCCCGGCTGGGCCCGCATCGACGGAGAAGGCGACGGCCTCCCGCGGTACCTCCTCCTGACCGGCGCAGGCGCCCTCGTCGCCCTCGGCATCGCAGGCGTACGGGCCTCGCGCCTCGCGATCGCCCGCAGGAGGATCACCGACGCCGCGGGTCGTCCAGGACGCCCCGCCCTCGCCACGCTCACCGGCGCCCCGGACGGCGAGCCCGTGCTGCTGGTGTGCAACCCGGTCGCCCAGCCGGCGGAGGTGCTCGCCGTCCCGCTGCTGACGCCCCTCCCCCACGGCGCGGCTCGCGCCTTCCCCGCCGACCGCGCGCTCGAGGTGCGCGCCCATGGAGCTCTCGGTGACGGCGAGGCCGTCGTCGTGGACGTCCCCGGCGTCGACGCGGCGCTCACCCCGGCCGGTCCGGCATGGGCGCCCGGCAGGGATGACCTGCTCGTCCTGCTCGATGCCGAGGCGGCGTTCATCGCCGCGCTGGACGACGAACGCGACGGCGACGAGACCTCCGCGGGGGTGGGAGACGCGAGGGAGGTCTGACCGGTCACGGGCCCAGCACGACGACGTCGAGCGCCTGCACGACCGCCGGGTCGGAGACGACCTCGACGGCGGTGATCCGCCCGTCCGCGACCACGAACTCCAGCGCCGCCCGGACGCGGCCGTCCGGGGTGAAGACGGCGCCGGGAGCGCCGTCGACCAGCGCCGCCTGCGCGGCCTGCGTCTTGCCGAGGAACGCGCGGGCGACCTCCTCCCGGCCCTCGAGCCGCTCGATCCCGCCGAGGGCCGGGACGGCGGTGTCCGCCCGCACCACGACGTCGGGGTCCAGCACGGCCAGCAGCCCGCCGAAGTCCCCGCCGCGTGCCGCGGCCAGGAAGGCCCGCACTGCGCCCTCGCGACGCCCGGCGTCCGCCGCGTCGCCCGCCCCCGGGCCGACCTCGCGCACCCGCCGTCGGGCGCGGCTGGCCAGCTGGCGCGTCGCGACCGGGCTGCGGTCCAGCACCGCGGCGACCTCGTCGAACGGGACGGCGAAGAGGTCGTGCAGCACGAAGGCGAGCCGCTCCGGCGGCGTGAGGGTGTCCAGCACGACGAGGAGCGCGCGGCCGACCGACTCCGCGAGCACCGCCTCGGCCTCCGGCTCGAGCCCACCCCCCGAATCAGGGGCGTCGACGTCCAGCGGTTCCTCGCGGCGCGCCGCCCGGCGCCGCAGCATGTCCAGGCACACCCGCGCGACGACCGTGGTCAGCCAGCCGCCGAGGTTGTCCACGCCCCCGGACCCGGTGCGCTGGAGGCGCAGCCACGCCTCCTGCACGGCATCCTGCGCCTCACCCCCGGCTCCCAGCACCCGGTAGGCGACCGCGACCAGGTGCGCACGGTGCTCCTCGAACTGCTCGGCCAGGAGCTGGTCCGATCCCGCGGCGTCCTCGCTCACCGTCACATCCTCCCGTCGGGGTCCGTCAGTCCTGTGACGGCGCAGGCCGCCGCGATGTGACCGAGAGCAGAGGAGAACACCATGGACACGCCCGTACGAGAGCTCGGCAGCGTCCGCTACCTGGTCGACGACGTCGGTGCCGCCGTCGACTTCTACGGCGGGGTGCTCGGGTTCCGCGTGGGGTTCGACGCCCGCCCCGCCGTCGCCGAGCTGGTGCGGGGCTCGCTGCGCCTGCTGGTCAGCGGCCCGGTCAGCTCGGCCGGCCGGCCGATGCCCGACGGGCGGGTGCCGGCGCCGGGCGGCTGGAACCGCATCCACCTGCTGGTGGACGACATCGACGGCGAGGTGGCCCGGCTGACCGCTGCCGGCGTGCCGTTCCGCAACGAGGTGCTCGACGGTCCGGGCGGCCGCCAGGTGCTGGTCGAGGACCCCTGCGGCAACCCCGTCGAGCTGTTCCAGCCCGCGGGCCGCTAGCGCTGGCCGAGGTCGCGGGCCATGGCCTCCAGCCGGGCGATCCGCTCGGGCATCGGCGGGTGCGAGGCGAACATCGACGCCATGCCCTGCCCGCGGAACGGGTTGGCGATCATCAGGTGGCTCTGGGTGACCAGCCGGTCCTCCTGCGGCAGCGGCCGGGCACCCACCCCCCGCTCGATCTTGCGCAGCGCGGAGGCCAGCGCCAGCGGGTCCTGCGAGAGCTGGGCACCGGTCGCGTCGGCCTGGAACTCACGGCTCCGGCTGACCGCCATCTGCACCAGCCCGGCGGCCACCGGGCCGAGGAAGACCAGCAGCAGCCCGCCGACCGCGTTGCCGCCGCCCCGGTCGTCGCCGCCCCGTCCACCGAACAGCGACGCGAACATCGCCATGTGCGCCAGGTAGGTGATGACGGTGGCCATGGCCCCGGCGACCGAGCTGATCAGGATGTCGCGGTTGTAGACGTGCGAGAGCTCGTGCGCCAGGACGCCGCGCAGCTCCCGTCGGTCCAGCAGCTCGAGGATGCCCTGGGTGACGCAGACCGCGGCGTTGCGCGGGTTGCGGCCGGTGGCGAAGGCGTTGGGCTGGTCGGTCGGGCTGACGTAGAGCCGCGGCATGGGCTGCCGGGCCTCGGTCGCCAGCTCGCGCACCATCGCGTACAGCTGCGGCGCCTGGGTCTCGGTCACCGGGAAGGCGCGCATCGCCCGCAGCGCCAGTTTGTCGGAGTTGAAGTAGGCGTAGCCGTTGACGCCGAGGGCGATGAGCAGGGCGATGAACAGCCCGCTCCGCCCGCCGATCAGCGCACCGGCCGCCAGGATGAGCCCGCCCATGAGACCCAGGAGGACGGCGGTCTTGAGTCCGTTGTTCCAGCGCTGCACGCCCACCTCAACGGCGTCGTGGGGGACGCCGTTCCCGCACCCCGGCCGGAGGAATGCGGCGCCCTCACGGGTGGTTGTGCCTGGCAAATCTGGAATGTGCTTCGGGTCTCAGTTCCCGGGGTCGTTCCACGCACGTAACCTCGGCCGGTGGAGGTACACCACTGATGACTGCCAGCACTCCGCCGACCAACGGCGCGCCCCTCGACGACGTGCACGCCCCGGTCGCCAGCTCGGCGCCCGGCGGACTGGTGAAGAGCGTGGTCGAGCTCGACCGCGTCGTGATCCGGCTCGCCGGTGACTCCGGTGACGGGATGCAGCTGACCGGCAACCGCTTCACCAGCGAGACCGCGTCCTTCGGCAACGACCTGTCGACGCTGCCCAACTTCCCCGCCGAGATCCGGGCGCCGACGGGGACCCTCCCGGGTGTGTCGTCGTTCCAGCTGCACTTCGCCGACCACGACATCATGACCCCGGGTGACGCCCCCGACGTCCTGGTGGCGATGAACCCGGCGGCGCTGAAGTCCAACCTCGCCGACCTGCCCGGCGGCGGCCTGCTCATCCTGGACTCCGACGAGTTCACCCCCCGGAACCTGGCGAAGGTCGGCTACGCGACCAACCCGCTGGAGGACGGCTCCCTCGAGGGCTGGCAGACCGTGCCGGTGCCGCTGACGTCGATGACCCTCGACGCGCTCGCCGACTCGGGCCTGGGCAAGAAGGAGGCCGAGCGCAGCAAGAACATGTTCACGCTCGGCCTGCTCAGCTGGATGTACCACCGGCCCACCGAGGGCACGGTGCGCTTCCTCGAGCGCCAGTTCCGCCGCAAGCCCGACATCGCCGCGGCCAACATCGCCGCGTTCCGCGCCGGCTACAACTACGGCGAGACGACGGAGGCCTTCGCGGTCTCCTACGAGATCAAGCCGGCCCCGATGGACGCGGGCATCTACCGCAACATCTCGGGCAACCAGGCGCTGGCACTCGGCATCGTCGCCGCGGGGCAGCGCTCGGGTCTGCCGATCTTCCTCGGCGCCTACCCGATCACTCCGGCCTCGGACATCCTCCACGAGCTGTCCAAGCACAAGGTCTTCGGCGTCCGCACCTTCCAGGCCGAGGACGAGATCGCCGGCATCGGTGCGGCCCTGGGCGCCTCCTTCGGCGGCGCGCTGGGCGTGACGACGACGTCGGGCCCCGGTGTGGCGCTCAAGGCCGAGACCATCGGCCTGGCGGTCATGACCGAGCTGCCGCTGCTGATCATCGACGTGCAGCGCGGCGGGCCCTCGACGGGTCTGCCGACGAAGACCGAGCAGTCGGACCTGCTGCAGGCGATGTTCGGCCGCAACGGCGAGGCACCGCTGCCGGTCATCGCGCCGCGCTCGCCCGGCGACTGCTTCGACGCCGCCATCGAGGCCACGCGGATCGCGCTGACCTACCGCACCCCGGTGATGCTGCTCTCCGACGGCTACCTGGCCAACGGCGCCGAGCCGTGGGCGGTGCCGGACGTCGACTCGCTGCCGGACCTCACCGGAGCGGTCGGCTTCGCCACCGGCCCGAACGCCGCCTCCACCGACGGCACCCCGGAGTTCCACCCCTACCAGCGCGACCCGGAGACCCTGGCGCGCGCCTGGGCGGTACCGGGCACGGCCGGGCTGCAGCACCGGATCGGCGGGCTGGAGAAGGCCGACGGGAACGGCAACATCTCCTACGACCCGGCGAACCACGACTTCATGGTCCGCACGCGACAGGCCAAGATCGACGGCATCGCCGCCTCGATCGGCCCGACCGACGTGGAGGACCCGGACGGCGACGCCCGCGTCGCCGTCATCGGCTGGGGCTCCACGTACGGGCCCATCGGTGCCGCCTGCCGGCGGATCCGGGCCTCGGGCCGCCCGGTCGCCCAGATCCACCTGCGGCACATCAACCCCTTCCCCGCCGACCTCGGCGAGGTCCTGGCCCGGTACGACCGGGTCATCTGCCCGGAGATGAACCTGGGGCAGCTCGCCCTGCTGCTGCGCGCGAAGTTCCTGGTCGACGTGCAGAGCCACACCCAGGTGAGCGGGATGCCGTTCCGGTCCGCCGAGCTGGCCGCGGTCATCCAGGACGCCATCGACACAGCGAGCACCACCACCCCGAGCACCGACGCGGTCCCGGCCGGGACCGCTGCGAACGGAGCCATGCAGTGACCACGCTGGACACGCACGTGCACGACCTGGGCATGCCCGGGAACCCGATCTCCGCCGCGGTCGCCACCTCGGTCGAGCTCTCCGGCGAGAAGAAGACCGACCTGAAGGCCAAGGACCTCAAGACCGACCAGGAGGTGCGCTGGTGCCCCGGGTGCGGTGACTACGTCATCCTCAACGCGGTCCAGAGCTTCCTGCCCAGCCTCGGCATCGCGCGCGAGGACATGGTGATCGTCTCGGGGATCGGCTGCTCCTCCCGCTTCCCGTACTACATGAACACCTACGGGATGCACTCGATCCACGGCCGTGCCCCGGCGATCGCCACGGGCCTGGCCGCCTCGCGCCCGGACCTCTCCGTGTGGGTGGTCACCGGCGACGGCGACTCGCTGTCCATCGGCGGCAACCACCTGATCCACGCGCTGCGCCGCAACGTGAACATGACGATCCTGCTGTTCAACAACCGGATCTACGGGCTCACCAAGGGCCAGTACTCCCCCACGTCCGAGGTCGGGAAGGTCACGAAGTCCACGCCGATGGGCTCCATCGACGCGCCGTTCAACCCGATCTCGCTGGCCCTGGGCGCCGACGCCACCTTCGTGGGGCGGGCCATGGACTCCGACCGCAAGGGGCTCACGGACGTGCTCCGCCAGGCGGCGGAGCACAAGGGCACGTCGCTGGTGGAGATCTACCAGAACTGCAACATCTTCAACGACGGCGCTTTCGAGCTGCTCAAGGACCCGACCACGGGCACCCAGTGGTCGATCCCGCTCGATCACGGCAAGCCGCTGGTCTTCGGGCCCGACGGTGCCGCCTGCGTCGTGCGCGACGACTTCGGGGGCCTGCGCATCGCCGAGACCAGCCAGGTCGCCGCCGAGGACATCGTGGTCCACGACGCCACCCGCGAGAACCCGGCGTACGCGTTCGCGCTGTCCCGCCTGTCGTCCCAGGACCTGCGGTACACCCCGATGGGCGTCTTCCGCTCGGTCGAGAAGCCGACCTACGACGGCATGATGACCGAGCAGCTCGACGTCGCCCGGGTCGGGGGCACCGCCGACCTGCAGGGTCTGCTCGGCGGTGGCGAGACCTGGACCGTGCAGGACTGACCGTCAGCGCCGCGGGCCCGTCTCCTCCGTGGAGGCGGGCCCGCGGTGCGTCTGCAGCACCGTGGTGAGGACGGGGAGGACCCGGTCCAGTTCGGCCCGGGTCGGCGCGGCGAAGCCGAGCACCAGCCCGGCGCGGCGGCCGGCCCCGACGGTGAGGTGGTGCCGTCCCAGCCCGTCCAGCGCGATCCCCTTCCGCGCCGCCTCGTCGACGAGGGCCACCTCCGTGGCGACGTCGTCCAGCGGGACGAGCACGTGGGCGCCGGCGGGGTCGCCCTCGACGGCGCACCCCGCGGCGAGGACGGCGGCCCGCACCAGCTCCCGCCGGCCGGCCATCTCCCGCCGCAGGCGGCGGAGGTGGCGGGACAGGTCCCCGGAGCCCGCCAGCGCGGCCAGGACCCGCTGACCGGCCCGCGCCGGGCGCATGGCGGTGGCCCTCCGGCGGGCCAGCAGGTCCGCGCGCAGGGACGCGGGCGCGACGAGCCAGCCGACACCGAGGGTGGGGCTGAGGATCTTGCTCGAGGTGCCCAGGTGCACCACGACGTCGGGCCCCAGGGCGCCGAGCAGCGGCAACGGGGCGACGTCGTAGCGCAGCTCGCCGTCGTAGTCGTCCTCGAGCACCCACCAGCCCTCCGCCCGGGCCCGGGCGACCAGGTCCAGCCGTCGCGCGGCGGACATCCGCCGGCCGGTGGGGAACTGGTGGGCCGGCGTGCAGTAGACCGCCGCCAGACCGTCCGGCAACGCGTCGACCACCAGACCGTCGTCGTCGACGGGCACCGGGACCACCTCGACACCCGCGTCGCGCAGCGCCGCCACGGCCCGCGAGTAGCCCGGGTCCTCCACGGCCACCCGGCTGCCGGGCGGCAGGAGCCGCGCCACCTCGCCGACCGCGGCCGAGGTGCCGGCGGTGGCGAGCACGTCCTCCGGGCCGGCCACCAGCCCGCGGTGGCGGAGCAGGTGCTCGGCGACCGCCGTCCGGAAGCCGGGATCGCCCGCGTCCTCGGGGCGGGGATCCGGCGGGAGGTCGCCCGCCGCGCGCCAGGCCCGCCGCCACGCGGCGCGGTCCAGCGCCTCGAGGCAGGGCGAGCCGGCCCGGAGGTCGACCAGCGCGGGTGCCGGCTCGCCGGGGGACCGCCGGGGCGGAGGCGCCGCAGCGGCGGAGGGCACCGCACCCAGCACGAACGTCCCCACGCCCCGGCGTCCGCCGGCCCAGCCCTCGGCGAGCAGCTGGTCGTACGCGGCACTGGTGACCGTGCGGCTGACCCGGAGCGCGGCGGCCAGCTCCCGGGTCGACGGCAGCCGGTCCCCGGGACGCAGCGCACCGGCGGCCGCCGCGGCGCGCAGCGCGTCGGCGAGCTGCGCCGACAAGGGCGCGCCCGAGCCCCGGTCGAGCACGACGGGCGGGATGCCGGTCATCGCTCTCCTCCCCGGTGGCCTGCCGGAACGCTAGCCGATTGGCCGTTCCGGAGGGCCACCGGACCGGCCAGCCTGGCGGCATGGACATCGCGTCTCCCCTGTCCCCGACCGACCGCAGCACCGTCCGGCGGGGCGCGAAGCGCGCCCGGACCGACCGCCGCGAGCTCTACGCCGTCCTCGACGCCGGGCTGGTCGGCCACCTGGCCGTCGTGCTCGACGGCGCCCCGGTCGTGCTGCCGACGGGCTACGGCCGGCACGGGGACACCCTCTACCTGCACGGCTCCACCGGTGCCGCGACGCTGCGCGCGGCCCTGGCCGGTGCTCCGGTCTGCTTCACCGTCACCCACCTGGACGGCGTCGTCTACGCGCGGTCGGTGTTCCACCACTCGATGAACTACCGCTGCGCGGTGGTGCACGGGGCGGTGCGCCCGGTGAGCGACCCCGACGAGCAGCTGCTCGGGCTCCGGGCGCTCACCGAGCAGCTGGCGCCGGGCTCCTGGGACGCCGGGCGACGGCCGGACCGCAAGGAGCTGGCGGCGACGGCGGTGCTCGCCCTCGACCTGGCCGAAGCCAGCGTCAAGATCCGGACAGGACCGCCCGGGGACGACGAGCGCGACCTGCCCGCCCCCGGCGACCCCGACCCGGTCTGGGCCGGGGTCCTGCCCATCAGGGCAGTGCTGGGCCGGCCGGAGCCGTGCCCGCTGCTGCCGCCATGCACCCCGGTGCCCCCGCGGGTCGCCGAGCGGGAGCTCAGTCCCGGACGGTGATGCGGAGCAGCCGGTCGTCGGCACCGTTGTCCGTCGTCGCGTACAGCGCGCCGTCGACGCCCTGGCGCAGCGACCGGATGCGGCCCTGCGTCCCGTCGAGCTCCGGGACCCGGAACTCCTCGGTCACCTCGCCGTCCTGGTCGATCCGCAGGGCGAGCACTCCCTGCGCCTTGAGCAGCCCGATCACCAGCAGCCCGTCGTAGCCGGCCCACTGGTCCCCGTCGAGGAAGGTGGCGCCGCTGGTGGCCAGCGTGGGCATCCCCGAGGACCAGACCGCGGGGACGGCCCCCGGGATGTCGGGATCGGTCATGGGCACGCTCTCGTCGTAGCTGCCGCCGCCGTCGGGGTCCCACCCGTAGTTGGCGCCGTCGCGCAGCAGGTTCACCTCGTCGTCGCGGTCCGGGCCGTGCTCCACGGAGAACACCTGCCCGTCCCCCGGTCGCACGGCCAGCCCCTGCACGTTGCGGTGCCCGAGCGTCCACACGGTGGCGTCCCCGGTCGCCGGGTCCACCCGCAGGACCTTGCCGCCGAGCGAGTCCGGGTCCTGCGGCACCGTGCCGTTCGCGGTGTCCCCCGTGCCGACCAGCAGGTCGCCGTCGGGCGCGAACTGCAGGCGGCAGCCCCCGTGCCGCCCGCTGGCCTCGTTGAGCGGCAGGCCGTCGACGAGCGGGTCGGCGGTACGGGTCGCGGAGGACCAGTCGGGCGCCACCGTCCACGCCACCACCTGGATCGATCCGCCCCGGTCGCCCTGGCAGCTGTAGAGCCGGCGGTCGGCGTCGAAGGCGGGGTCCAGCGCCAGGCCCATCAGGCCGGTCTCGCCCCTGGCGAAGAGGTCGCCGAAGTCGGCCCGCACCTCGCGCACCGAGCCGTCGGGCAGGACGGCGGTGAGTCCGCCGGCCCGCTCGTCCACCAGCAGCGTGCCGTCGGGGGCCTGCACGACGTCCCAGGGGTTCTGCAGCCCGTCGGTGACCACCTCGACCTGCAGCTCCGGCGCGCCGGCGGGGGCCGGACCGGCCGGCTCCGGGGAGTCCTCGACCGCGGAGGCCCCGCAGCCGGAGAGGACCAGGAGGACGGCAAGGGCGAGAGGGGCGCGGCGCACCCCCACAGCATGACGCTACGAGGTGCGGGTGACCACGTAGTCGCAGAGGGCCGACAGGGCGTCCCGGACGTCGCCGGCGGGGACGACGGCCAGCTGGGCGCGGGCGCGGTCGGCGTACTCGCGCAGCACGCCGGTGGCCCGTTCGAGCGAGCCGGACGAGCGCAGCAGCGCCAGCGCCTCGGCGTGTTCGGCGTCGTCGGTGACGGGCGCCGCGACCAGCTCGCGCAACCGCGTCTCCGCCGGGTCGTCCCCGGCGAGGGCGAACAGCACCGGAAGGGTGGCGATGCCCTCACGCAGGTCGGTGCCCGGCGACTTCCCGGAGGCGCCGGCGACGCTGACGATGTCGATCAGGTCGTCGGAGAGCTGGAAGGCCACGCCGACCTCCTCGCCGAAGGCGGTGAGCGCGTCGACCAGGTCGCCGTCGACCCCGGCGAAGGTCGCGCCGAAGCGGGCGGACGTGGCGACCAGCGAGCCGGTCTTGTCCGCGAGCACCTCGAGGTGGTGGCCCACCGGGTCGTCGCCGGGCTGGGCGCCGACCGTCTCGCGGATCTGGCCGGTCACCAGCCGCTCGAAGGTGCGGGCCTGGATGCGGACCGCCTCGGGCCCCAGGTCGGCCAGCAGGTCGGACGCGCGGGCGAAGAGGAGGTCGCCGGTGAGGATCGCGATGCTGTTGGTCCACCGGCTGTTCGCGCTGGGGGCACCACGGCGCACGGATGCCTCGTCCATGACGTCGTCGTGGTACAGCGTCGCCAGGTGGGTCAGCTCGCAGACGACCGCCCCCGAGGTGACCTCGGGCCGCTCCGGATCGCCCAGCTGCGCGGCCAGCAGGGCCAGCATCGGCCGGAACCGTTTGCCCCCGGCGGCCATGAGGTGGCCGGCGGCCTCGCGCACGAAGGGGTGCTCGCTGCCGACGGCGGCGGCGAGCGCCGACTCGACCCGCGCCAGCCCCTCGGCGAGGGCGACGCCCAGCGGCCCGTCGGGCAGCCAGGGGCCCATGGTGGAGGCCGGCGTCGAGATCCGTTGCCAGACCTCGGTGGGGGTGCCGTCGGCTGCAGCACGGGCTCCGGTCATCAACCGACGAATCTAGCCGCCTGCTCGGCCAGGTCGAGCACCGCCCCAGGCAGGATGCCCAGCGCGAGCGTGGCGCTGGCCGTCACGGCCAGCACGACCGTCGTCGGGACGCCCGGCACGCCCACCGTCGGGCCGTCGGCCGCGGGCGGCGAGAAGTACATGAGCACGATGACCCGCAGGTAGAAGAAGGCCGCCACCGCGCTGGCCAGCACCGCGACCAGCACCAGCGGCCAGGCGCCCTGCTCGATGGCCGCCCGGAACACCGCGAACTTGCCGGTGAAGCCGGCGGTCAGCGGGATCCCGGCCAGCGCGAGGAGGAACAGGGCCATCACGGCCGCCGTCAGCGGGGACCGCGACGCCAGTCCCGCCCACTGGGAGAGGTGCGAGGCCTCGCCGTCGCCGTCGCGCACGAGGGTGAGGACGGCGAAGGCGCCGATCGTGGTCAGCCCGTAGGTGACCAGGTAGAACATCGTGGCCGCGAGCCCCGACCCCTCGCCGTCGGCCCCCAGACCGAGGACGCCGGTGAGCAGGAAGCCGGCGTGCGCGATCGAGGAGTAGGCGAGCATGCGCTTGAGGTCGGTCTGGGTGAGCCCGAGGACGGCGCCGACGACCATGGAGGCGATCGCGACGCCGTAGATCAGCGGCCGCCAGGTCCACTCCTCGGTGCCGAAGGCGACGTAGAGCAGCCGGAGGATCGCGCCGAAGGCGGCCACCTTGGTGCACGCGGCCATGAACGCGGTGACCGGCGTCGGGGCGCCCTGGTAGACGTCGGGCGTCCAGCTGTGGAAGGGCGCGACGCTGGCCTTGAACAGCAGCCCGACGACGAGCAGCGCCAGACCCAGCACCACGAGCACGCCGCCGCCGTCCCCGGACACGGACTGGCGGATCTCACCGAGCCGGATGGTCCCGGTGGCGCCGTAGACCAGGGCCAGGCCGTACAGGAAGAACGCCGAGGCGAACGCACCCAGCAGGAAGTACTTGACCGCCGCCTCCTGCGACAGCAGCCGGCGCCGCCGCGCGAGGCCGCTGATCAGGTACAGCGGCAGGCTGAGCACTTCGAGCGCCACGAACATGATCAGCAGGTCGTTCGCGGTGACGAAGAGCATCATGCCGCCGACGGCGAACAGGGCCAGCGGGTAGACCTCGGTCTGCACGCGGGTGGCGGTGAGCTGCTCGCGGTCGCGCGGGCTGCCGGCCGGGATCGCGGCCGAGGCCACGAACGCCGAGCGGGCCGGGTCCAGCCCGCGCTCGGCGAACAGCAGCACGGCGAGCACGGCGAGGCCGGCGACCGTCGCCTGCAGGAACAGGCCGGCCTTGTCGACGGCGAGCGCGCCGCTCGCGGTGACGTCGCCGGCTCCGTCGCCCCAGTCGTGGACCGCGGCGTACACCAGGGTGCTGGCCAGGCCGCCGGCCGTGCCCACCAGGGCGACGGCGACCTGCACGGGGTGCCGCACCTCGCGCGGTGCGAACGCCTCCACGAGCACGCCGATGCAGGCCGCGCCGAAGACGAACAGCAGCGGGGCCAGCGCCGCCAGCGAGAGGTCGGGGGCCTCGATCATCGGGTCGCTCCGAGGTCGTCCAGGGTCGCGATGACCGCCGGCTCGATGATGTCCAGCAGCGGCTGGGGGTGGACGCCGAGCACCAGGATCAGTGCCACCAGGGGCGCCACGACGGCGAGCTCCCGTCGGCTCAGGTCGCGGAAGCGCACGGCCGTGCCGGTCGGTGCGGTGAGCACCGCGGTGGCACCGGCCCCGCCGGCTGCCCCGCCCGGCGGGAGCGCGGTGCCCTCGACGGGGGCGACCACGCCGCGAGCCGGGCCGTGCATGGTGCGCTGGTACATCAGCAGGATGTAGAGCGCGGCCAGGATGATGCCGGCGGTGGCCAGGATCGTGTAGACCGGCCGCTCCGGGAACGAGCCGATCAGCACGAGGAACTCGCTGACGAAGCTGTTGGTGCCCGGCAGCGCGAGGGACGCGAGACCGGCGATCAGGAACACCCCGGCGAGCACGGGTGCCTGCGCGGCCACGCCGCCGTAGTCGCCGATCTGCCGGGAGCCCCCGCGGGCCATCAGCATGCCGACGACGACGAACAGCAGGCCGGTCGCGATGCCGTGGTTGACCATGTAGAGCACTGCGCCGGTGGCGGCCTCGGTGGTGAACGCGAAGATGCCCAGCGCGATGAAGCCGAAGTGCGAGATCGACGTGTACGCCACGAGCCGCTTCATGTCGCTCTGCCCCATGGCCAGCAGCGCCGCGTAGAGGACACCGATCACGGCCAGGACGAGCACCAGCGGCGCGAAGTAGCGCGACGCGTCGGGGAACAGCGGCAGGCAGTAGCGCAGGAACCCGAAGGTCCCCACCTTGTCGAGGACGCCGACGAGCAGCACCGCGCCCCCGATCGGCGCCTCGGCGGCCGAGTCGGGCAGCCAGGTGTGCAGCGGAACCAGCGGCGCCTTGATGGCGAAGGCGACGAAGAAGCCCAGGAACAGCAGCTTCTGCACGCCGGGGTCGATGTCCAGCTGGCGCAGCGCGTCGAAGGCGAACGTGCCCTCCCCCAGCTCGCTGGCGCTCACCACGTACAGCCCGATGACCGCGGCGAGCATGACCAGCCCGCCGACCAGGCTGTAGAGGAAGAACTTCACCGCGGCGTACTGCCGGCGCGGCCCGCCGAAGCGACCGATCAGGAAGTACATCGGGACGAGCATCGCCTCGAAGAAGACGTAGAACAGGAAGACGTCGGTGGCGGCGAAGACGCCCACCATCATCGCCTCGAGCAGCAGCAGCCAGGCGAAGAAGAAGCGCATGGAGCGCCCCTCGGCACCGGCCGCCGGCACTCCGTCGGGCCCGGGCGAGCCCTCCTCCCAGGAGGCGCCGATGACCAGCGGCACCAGCAGGCCGATGAGCAGCAGCATCACCAGCGCGATGCCGTCGACGCCGAGGGCGAAGGCCACCCCGAAGTCGGGGATCCAGGCCACCGACGTCGTCAGCTGGAACCGCTCGCCGCCGGTGTCGAAGGCGACGGCGGCGAGGACGGCGAGCACCAGGACGACCAGGCTCACGCCCAGCGAGAGCTGCCGGGCCAGCAGGTCGCGGCCCTTGGGCAGCGCCGCGACCACCGCCGCGCCCACCGCGGGCACGGCGATCATCGCCACGAGGAACGGGAAATCACTCATGGCTCGCCTCGCAAGCTCGGCTCGGCGCACTCACGTCCGGCTCTCCGTCCCTCGACACCGACCACTCCGCTCATCCCGACGTCACCGCCAGCAGCGCACCGGCAACGAGCACGGCGCCGCCGAGCATGCCGAGCGCGTAGGTGCGCACGAACCCGGTCTGGGTCCGGCCCAGGCGCGAGGAGGAGCCGCCCAGCCCGGCGGCCAGGCCGTTGACCGCGCCGTCCACCCCGCGGTTGTCCACCCAGACCAGGGCGCGGGTGAGCCACTGCCCGGGTCGCATGAACAGCGACTCGTTGATCGTGTCCGCGTACAGCGCATGCCGCGCCGCCCGCGTGACCGGCGAGACGCGCACGGGCGCCTCCACCGGCACCTCGCGGCGGCCGACGAACAGCCAGGCGGCGAGGACGCCGAGCAGCATGACGACGGTCAGCGTGATCCCGATGGTCAGCGGCGCGATGACGTGCTCGGCCTCCTCGGGCTCGCCGAAGACCGGCTCCAGCCAGTCCGACAACGGGAAGATCGACACCAGGAGCGCACCGGAGAACACCGAGCCGACGGCGAGCACGACCATCGGCACCGTCATCACCGGCGGCGACTCGTGCGGGTGGACGCCCTCCTCCCACCGCGCCCGGCCGAAGAAGGTCATGAGCATCAGCCGGGTCATGTAGAACGCGGTGAGGCCGGCGGCGAGGACCGCGATCCCGCCGAACGCGTAGCCCAGCCAGTCGTCCCGGTCGAACGTGGCCTCGATGATCGCGTCCTTGGTGAAGTACCCGGACAGCAGCGGGAAGCCGATCAGCGCCAGGTAGCCCAGGCCGAAGGTGGCGAAGGTGACCGGCAGCTTCCGCCACAGACCGCCGAAGCGGCGCATGTCCACCTGGTCGTTCATCGCGTGCATGACCGAGCCGGCGCCGAGGAAGAGGCCGGCCTTGAAGAAGCCGTGCGCGAGGAGGTGGGCGAGGCCGGCCACGTAGCCGACCGGGCCGAGGCCCACGGCCAGGAACATGTACCCGATCTGGCTGACCGTCGAGTACGCCAGGACCTTCTTGATGTCGTCGTACGCGCAGCCGGCGATGGCCCCGATGAGCAGGGTCAGCGTGCCGATCGCCATGACGACGGTGCGGGCGGTCTCGGTGAGGTCGTAGATGGGCGCCGACCGGGCGATGAGGTAGACGCCGGCGGTGACCATGGTCGCGGCGTGGATGAGCGCCGAGACCGGCGTCGGGCCCTCCATGGCATCGGGCAGCCAGGCCTGCAGCGGGAACTGGCCGGACTTGCCGCACGCCCCGAGCAGGAGCAGCAGCCCCATGGCGGTGATCGTGCCGCCGGCCAGGGTCCCCACCCCGCCGAACACACCCGCGTAGGACGTCGTCCCGAGCTGGGCGAACATGAGGAAGATCGCCAGGGCCAGGCCGACGTCGCCGACCCGGTTCATGATGAACGCCTTCTTGGCGGCCGTGGCCGCCGCCGGGCGGGTGTACCAGAACGCGATCAGCAGGTAGGAGGCCAGCCCGACGCCCTCCCAGCCGACGTAGAGCGCCACGTAGCTGTTGCCCAGGACCAGCAGCAGCATCGCCGCCACGAACAGGTTCAGGTAGGCGAAGAACCGGCGGCGCGCGGGGTCGTGCGCCATGTAGCCGATCGAGTAGACGTGGATCAGCGAGCCCACGCCGGTGATCAGCAGGACGAAGACCGCCGACAGCGGGTCGTAGAGCAGCCCGGCGCGGACGTCGAGGTCACCGGCCGAGATGAACGTGAACAGGTCGACGTCGACCGACCTGCCCTCGACGTCGGCCAGCGAGAAGGTGCACAGCACGGCGAGCAGGAACGCGGCCACCACCGTTGCCGTCCCGAGCAGGTGCCCCCACCGGTCGGTGCGCCGTCCGCCCAGCAGGAGCACCGCGGCTCCGGCCAGCGGCAGGGCGATCAGCAGCCAGGACCAGCCGAGCAGCCCGTCGGCCGGCAGTACCTCCGAGGGCAGCACCTCGGCGGAGATGGTCTCCATGTCTCCCCGGTCCCCGTCAGTACTTCAGCAGGTTGGCGTCGTCGACCGAGGCGGACCGGCGGGTCCGGTAGATCGACATGATGATGGCGAGGCCGACGACCACCTCGGCCGCGGCGACGACCATGACGAAGAAGGCCATGATCTGGCCGTCGATCGTGCCGGTGGCGCGCGCGAAGGTGACCAGCGTGAGGTTCACCGAGTTCAGCATCAGCTCGACGCACATGAACACGACGATGGCGTTGCGGCGGACCAGCACGCCGACGGCGCCGATGGTGAACAGGATCGCCGCCAGCACCAGGTAGTAGGTGAGTGTCATCGCGCGTCACCTGCCGGGCCGTCGAGGGGGGCCGGGTCGAGGGTGCCGAGCGCACCGTCCGGCGAGCCCAGCTGCTCGCGCCCCGTGGGCCGAGGCATCTGGTCGGTCACCTGCGGCTCGATCCCCGTCGCCTGGCTGTCGGGCGACGTGCGGCCGTCGGGCAGCAGCGCCGGCGCGGCGACGGAGTTGGCCCGGGCGTAGACGCCGGGGCCGGGCAGCGTCTGCGGCCGCTCGGTGAGGAACCGGGCGCGGGACAGCTCCTTCTGCGTGCTCCGGCTGCCCGGCTCGCGCTCGATGTGCGCCAGCACCATCGCGCCGAGCGCGGCGGTGATCAGCAGGGCGCTGGTGACCTCGAAGGCGAGCAGGTAGTCGGTGAACAGCGACTCGGCGATCGCCGGGATGTTGCCGTCGGGCTGCGCGTCGGCCAGCCCGATCCCGGTGAGCCCCTCGGTGGCGCGGGCGATGCCCGCGCCGACGAGGCCGGCGAAGCCCAGGCCCAGCACCGTGGCGGCGACGCGCTGGCCGCGCAGCGTCTCGACGACGGAGTCCGAGGAGTCCCGGCCGACCATCATCAGCACGAACAGGAAGAGGATCATGATCGCGCCGGTGTAGACGATGATCTGCACCGCGCCGAGGAAGGGCGCGTCCTGGATGACGTAGAAGACGCCCAGCGCCAGCATGGTGTTGACCAGCCAGAGCGCCGAGTGGACGGCGTTGCGGCTGAACACCATGCCGAGCGCCCCGGCGAGAGCGAGCGGTCCGAGGATCCAGAAGGCGACCGTCTCGCCGCCGCCGATGACGACCTCGTTCACGCGCCGGCTCCCGATGCCGGAGATCCCGATGCGGTGGGTGCCGGGACCTCTGAGCCGGGCACGCGCAGGTAGTAGTCCTTCTCGTCGTCACCCAGCCGCATGGGGTGCGGCGGCTGCTCCATGCCGGGCAGCAGCGGCGCCATGAGCTGCTCCTTGGTGTAGATCAGGTCCTGGCGGTTGTCGTCGGCCAGCTCGAAGTCGTTGCTCATCGTCAGCGAGCGCGTGGGGCAGGCCTCGATGCACAGCCCGCAGAAGATGCAGCGCAGGTAGTTGATCTGGTAGACCGCGCCGTACCGCTCACCCGGGGAGTAGCGGGCCTCCTCGGTGTTGTCGCCGCCCTCCACGTAGATGGCGTCGGCCGGGCAGGCCCAGGCGCACAGCTCGCACCCGACGCACTTCTCCAGCCCGTCGGGGTGCCGGTTGAGCACGTGGCGGCCGTGGTAGCGCGGCTTGGTCACCTTGGGCTCGAACGGGTACTGCTCGGTCGTCACCTTGCGGAAGATCTGCGCGAAGGTGACGCCGAACCCCTGGAGCGGGGCCGGGACCAGGCTGTCCCGGACGGTCGGCCGGGCGACGTGGTCGGCCGAGGGACGGGCCACCTCACCGCCGCCCCGGGTCGCGGGGGTGCGGTCGGACCGGTCATCGGACATCGGGGCTGTCCTCCTCGACGGTGGTGGTGCCGCGCCGGCCGGTGCCGACGACCGCGGTGCCGTCCCCGGCGCCGGGCTGGCGCCGCAGCCGGGGTGACGGCGGCACGGTGAGGTCCATGGGCGGGATCGGGAAGCCGCCCTCGGCGCGGGTGGGCCCGCCCGTGGGACGGCGGCGTGCTCCGGCCGGCGGCAGGACCTCGGGTTCGGGATCGACGGCGTGCACCCCGCCGGACGCGGCGTCGAGGGCCATCAACCGGGTGTCCCGGTTGGCCGCCCGGCTGGCGAGGAGCAGGCCGGCGAGCACCAGCACCGCGACCGGGACGCCGACGAAGAGCGCCACCGCGCCGGTGGAGAGGTCCGTCTCGCGGGAGACCGTGCGCATCGTCGCCACCACGAGGATCCACAGCAGCGCGGTCGGGACCAGCACCTTCCAGCCGAAGCCCATGAACTGGTCGTAGCGCAGCCGGGGCAGCGTGCCGCGCAGCCAGATGAAGACGAACAGCGCGAGGACGACCTTGAGGAAGAACCAGAGCATCGGCAACCAGCCGGTGTTCGCGCCGTCCCACAGCGACAGCGGCCAGGGTGCCCGCCAGCCGCCGAGGAACAGCGTCGCGGCCAGGGCGGAGACGGTGACCATGTTGATGTACTCGGCCAGGAAGAACAGGGCGAACTTCAGCGACGAGTACTCGGTGTGGAAGCCGCCGACCAGCTCGCTCTCGGCCTCGGGGAGGTCGAAGGGCGCCCGGTTGGTCTCGCCCACGACGGCGATCGCGTAGATGACGAAGGAGACCGGCAGCAGGACGACGAACCAGCTGGGGCCGGTGAACTCCCAGCCGAAGAAGGAGACCTGGTTGCCGTCGGCCTGGGCGCCGACGATCTCCGAGGTCGACATCGAGCCGGCGTAGAGGAAGACGGCGACGATCGACAGGCCCATCGCGATCTCGTAGCTGACCATCTGCGCGGCGCTGCGCAGCGAGCCGAGCAGCGGGTAGGTGGAGCCGGAGGCCCAGCCGCCCAGCACGATGCCGTAGATCCCCATCGCGGAGCAGGCCAGCACGACCAGCACTCCGATGGGGGCGTCGGTGAGCTGCAGCGGGGTCCGCTCGCCGAAGATGCTGACCGTCGGGCCCATCGGGATGACCGAGAAGGCGAGGAACGCCGGGACCGTGGCCAGGACCGGCGCCAGGAAGTAGACGGGCTTGTCGGCGAGCGCCGGCATGATGTCTTCCTTGAAGGCCAGCTTCAGCCCGTCCGCGAGGCTCTGCAGGTAGCCGCGCGGGCCGACCCGGTTGGGGCCGATCCGCTGCTGCATGCGGGCGACGACCTTGCGCTCGAAGACGATGGCGAACAGCGTCATCAGCACGAGGACGACGAAGACGCCGACGACCTTGATGAGCACGATCCACCACACGTCGTGCCCGAAGTCCTCGAGCGTCGGCTGGTCGCGACTGGCCAGGAGCATCACGCGACACCTCCGGCGAGCGTCGTCGCGGCCAGCCGCACGACGGCGCCGGGCCCGGCGCCGAGGTCGGTGCGCACGTGGCTGCCCGGCGAGCGCATCGGCAGCCACACCACGTGGTCGGGCATCGGAGTGACGGCCAGGGGCAGCGTCACGGACCCGGCGGGCCCGGTCACCGTCACCGGCTGCCCGTCGGCGACGCCCAGCCGCGCGGCGGCCTCCGCGGCGAGCCGGACCACCGGGCGGCGCGCCGTACCGGAGAGCTCGGGTTCGTCCCGCTGCAGCGTGCCGGCGTCCAGCAGCTGCCGCCAGGAGGCGAGCAGCGCCTCGTCGGCGCGCAGCGACGGCGCCCCGGCGGCGGCCACGTCCGGGCCGGCGACGCCGGTGGACCGGGCGGTCCCCAGAGCCGCGAGTTCCGCGCGCGCGGCCTCGGGCGTGGGCAGCCGCAGATCCACGTCCATGAGGTCGGCCAGGCCGTGCAGCACCCGCACGTCGCTCAGCCGCCCGGTGTCGTGGAGCGTGGCGTCGAACGACCGGACGCGACCCTCCCAGTCGAGGTAGCTCCCGGCCTTCTCCGCCGCGGCCGCCACCGGGAGGACCACGTCGGCCCACTCGGTGACCGCCGTCGGGAACATCTCCAGGCTGACGACGAACCGGGCCTCGGCCAGGGCGTTCTCGGCCAGGACGGGATCGGGCAGGTCGGCGGGGTCGACGCCCCCGACCAGGAGCCCGGCCAGCCGGTGGTCGCGCACGGCGGTGAGGATGCCGGTGGTGTCCAGGCCCGGCACCGACGGGAGGACGGCGGGGTCCACGCCCCAGCGCTGCGCCACCTCGGCCCGCGCGGCCTCGTCGGCCACGGCGCGTCCGCCGGGGAGCAGCCCGGGCAGGGCACCGGCCTCGACGGCGCCGCGCTCGCCGGCTCGGCGGGGCACCCAGGCGATGCGGGCGCCGGTGGCCTGCGCCAGCTCGACCAGGGCGGTGAACGCGCCGGGCACCTCCGCCAGCCGCTCCCCCGCGAGGACGACGGCACCCGGCTGACGCAGGGCCGCCACCGCGGGGCCACCCCAGGTGCCCAGCGCCAGCGCCTGCAGGGACCGGGCCTCGGCCCCGGGCAGCGTGGTGAGCACCGTGGCCTGGAGCTTCTGCGCGGCCCGCGTCGGGAAAGGGGCGAGGTCGAAGACCTGCGCCTTGGCGGTGCGCACCGCGCGGCGCAGCCGCAGGAAGACGATCGGCGACTCCTCCTCGGGCTCGAAGCCCGCGAGCAGGACGACCGGCGCGGCGCCCAGCTCGTCGTAGGTGATCCCGCCCCGGCCCGGACCGGTGCCCGCGACGGAACTGGAGAGGAACGCCAGCTCCTCCGCCGAGTGCGCGCGGGCGCGGGCGTCGACGTCGTCGGTGCCCAGCGCCACGCGGGCGAACTTGGCGTAGGCGTACGCGTCCTCGACGGTCAGCCGGCCGCCGGGCAGCACCCCGACGCCACCGCCCGCGTCGCGCGCCTCGGCCAGGCCGGCCGCGGCCGCGGCCCAGGCCTCGGGCCAGGACGCCGGCTGCAGCGTGCCGTCCGCCCCGCGGACCAGCGGCGTCGTCAGCCGCTCGTTCGACGTCACGTAGCGGAACGCGTAGCGGCCCTTGTCGCAGGTCCACTCCTCGTTGACCGCGGGGTCCTCACCGGCCTGGCGGCGGGTGACCTTGCCGCGCCGGTAGTCGGTGCGCATCGAGCAGCCCGACGCGCAGTGCTCGCAGACGCTGTCCTCGCTGCGCAGGTCGAAGGGCCGGGCGCGGAACCGGTACTGGGTGCTGGTCAGGGCGCCCACCGGGCAGATCTGGGTGGTGTTGCCGGAGAAGTAGGACTCGAAGGGCTCGTCCTCGTAGATCGCCACCTGCTCCAGCGCCCCGCGCTCGAACAGCTCGATGAACGGGTCGCCGGCCACCTGCTGGGAGAACCGGGTGCATCGCGCGCAGAGCACGCAGCGCTCGCGGTCGAGCAGGATCTCGGTGCTGATCGCCAGCGGCTTGGGGTAGGTGCGCTTCTCGTCGACGAACCGGCTCTCGGTGCGGCCGTGGCCCATCGCCTGGTTCTGCAGGGGGCACTCGCCGCCCTTGTCGCAGGTCGGGCAGTCCAGCGGGTGGTTGATCAGCAGCAGCTCCATCGTGCCCTGCTGGGCCTTGTCCGCCACCGGGCTGGACAGCTGCGTGCGCACCGCCATGCCCTCGGTGACCGGCATGGTGCAGGAGGCCACCGGCTTGCGCTGCCCCTCGACCTCGACCAGGCACTGCCGGCAGGCGCCGACCGGCTCCAGCAGCGGGTGGTCGCAGAACCGCGGGATGAAGACGCCGACCTGCTCGGCGGCCCGGATGATCAGGGTGTCCTTGGGCACCGCGACGTCGAAGCCGTCGATCGTGCAGTGGACGGCGTCCGGCGGAGTGTGCGGGCCGGGGGCACCGGGCGGGACCGCGGCCGCCGGCGTCGGGTTCGTCAACGTCATGACGCAGCTCCCACGGGCTCGAGGCGGAGGCTGCGGCCCAGCCGGGCCTGCTCCTCCGGGGGCAGCAGGGCG
Source organism: uncultured Actinomycetota bacterium (assembly GCA_963747895.1). GTDB lineage: Bacteria > Actinomycetota > Actinomycetes > Mycobacteriales > Geodermatophilaceae > Blastococcus. Next base: position 758,624 of record CAVVGX010000005.1, on the reverse strand, counting down.
ACGTAGTCGTCCTTGAAGTACTTCAGCGAGCTGGAGATGCAGCTGGTCGCGCCGTCACCGAGCGCGCAGAACGAGCGGCCCAGGATGTTGTCGCAGGTGTCCACGAGCAGGTCGAGGTCCTGCGCGGTGCCGCGGCCGTGCGCGATCCGGTCGAGGATCTGCACCAGCCAGTAGGTGCCCTCGCGGCAGGGCGTGCACTTGCCGCAGCTCTCGTGCGCGTAGAACTCGGTGAACCGCAGGGTCGCCTCGACGATCGAGTCGGTCTCGTCGAACACCATCAGCGCGGTCGTGCCGAGCATCGAGCCCGCGGCCGCCACCGAGTCGAAGTCCAGCGGCACGTCGAGGTGCTCAGCGGTGAAGTACGGCGTCGACGAGCCGCCCGGGGTCCAGAACTTGAGCTCGTGGCCCGGCCGCACGCCGCCGGCCATCTCCAGCAGCTCGCGCATCGTCGTCCCCATCGGGGCCTCGTACTGCCCGGGGCGGACGACGCGGCCCGACAGGGAGTAGATCTTCGGGCCGGGCGACTTCTCCGGCCCGAACTCCTTGAACCACTCCGACCCGCCGCGGACGACGAACGGGACGCTGGCCAGCGTCTCGACGTTGTTGATGACGGTGGGGGCGCCGTAGAGGCCGGCGACCGCGGGGAAGGGCGGCTTGAGCCGGGGCTGACCGCGGTAGCCCTCCAAGGAGTCCAGCAGCGCCGTCTCCTCGCCGCAGATGTAGGCGCCGGCGCCGGCGTGCACCACCAGCTCCAGGTCGTAGCCCGAGCCGAGGATGTCCGTGCCGAGGTAGCCGGCCGCGTAGGCCTCCTCGACGGCGGCGACCAGCCGGCGGTGCGCGTGGACGGCCTCGCCGCGGACGTAGATGACGGCGAAGTGCGACCGGATCGCGTACGCGGAGATGATCACGCCCTCGACCAGCGAGTGCGGGTCGGCCATCATCAGCGGCAGGTCCTTGCAGGTGCCCGGCTCGCCCTCGTCGGCGTTGACCACCAGGTACTTCGGCATGGCCGCCGGCCCGGTCGGGGTCTCCCCCGGCTTGGGCTGCGGGATGAAGCTCCACTTCATGCCGGTCGGGAAGCCGGCGCCGCCGCGGCCGCGCAGCCCGGAGTCCTTGACCAGCGAGACCAGCTCGTCGGGGGCCATGGACAGCGCCGTCCGCAGCGCGGCGTAGCCCTCCATCGACTCGTAGGTCGACAGCCGCCAGGACCGGTCGGCGCCCCAGCGGGTGGTGAGGACAGGAGTCAGCGGCATGTCAGGCCTTCCCGGGACCCGGGTCGGCCCGGGGGTGGGTGGTGGGACCTTGGGCACCCGTGCCCGGCTCGGTCCCTGCAGGTGTGTCGGTGCCGGTCCCCGGCCGTTCCCGAGCACGGTCGCGGCCGTACTCCGCCCCCTCGTCGGGATGGGCCTGCGCCGCGCCGGCCTTCTCCGCGGGGTTGTCGGCGGCCGCCACGCGGGCGTCGCCGGCCTCCTTCTCCGGGGTCTCGCCGGTGCGCCCGGAGGGGCGCACCGTCTCGCGCGGCTCGCCCTGTGTCGGCCGGCTCGGACGGCGTGCCCGCGGGCATCGGCGGGGCGGACTCCCCGCGCTCGGCGGCCAGCCGCAACCCGGCCAGCGTCGGCTCCAGCGCGCCCGGGGCGTCGATCGCGTCGCGGGCAGCAGTGGCGTCGCCGTACTGGGAGAACCCGGCCAGCTGGCGGGAGATGCCCCGGAAGTCGGTCAGCGGCGCACCGCGGGTGGGCAGCGGCTTCTCGCCCCGGCGCAGCGCGGCGACCAGTTCGCGCGCGCTGTCGACGTCCTGCTGGTCGTAGAACTCGTAGTCGACGGTGACCACGGGCGCGTAGTCGCAGGCGGCCAGGCACTCGGCGTGCTCGAGGGTGATCGAGCCGTCGGCGGCCGTCTCGTCGTGGTGCACACCGAGATCGGCCGACAGCGCGTCCATGATCCGCTGGCCGCCCAGCACGCTGCACAGCGTGTTGGTGCAGACGCTGACGATGTGCCGGCCGGTCGGGCGGCGCTTGTACATCGTGTAGAAGGTCGCGACCGCGCCGACCTCGGCCTTGGTCAGGCCCAGTTCCTCGGCGCACAGCGCGACACCCTCGGGCGAGACGTAGCCCTGGTAGCTCTGCACGAGGTGCAGCATCGGCAGCAGCGCCGAGCGCGCCTTCGGGTAGCGGGCGATGATCGCCCGCGCCTCGAGCCGGGTCTGCTCGGTCAGCGGCGGCAGGTCCGCCGGCGGGGGCTGGACCGGCGACGAGTCCAGTCCGGTGACGGCGGTCCCCTCGGCGGATCCAGGAAGAGCACTCATCGGTCGACACCTCCCATCACGGGGTCGATGGAGGCGATCGCGGCGATGACGTCGGCGATCATCCCGCCCTCGCTCATCGCCGCCGTGGCCTGCAGGTTCACGAAGCTGGGGTCGCGCACGTGGACGCGCCACGGGCGGGTGCTGCCGTCGCTGACCACGTGGTAGCCCAGCTCGCCGCGGGGCGACTCGATCGGCACGTACACCTGGCCGGCCGGCACCCGGAAGCCCTCGGTGACCAGCTTGAAGTGGTGGATCAGGGCCTCCATCGACTGGCCCATGATGTGCCGCACGTGGTCGAGGGAGTTCCCCATGCCGTCCGCGCCCAGGGACAGCTGCGCGGGCCAGGCGATCTTCTTGTCGTCGACCATGACCGGCCCCGGCTCCAGCCGGTCCAGCGCCTGGGCGACGATCTTGAGCGACTCGTTGACCTCGGCCATCCGCACCAGGTAGCGGCCCCAGGCGTCGCTGGTGTCGGCGGTCGGCACCTCGAAGTCGTAGGTCTCGTACCCGAGGTAGGGCTCCACCTTGCGCAGGTCCCAGGGCAGGCCGGCCGCCCGGAGGATGGGTCCGGTGACGCCCAGCGCCACGCAGCCGGTGACGTCGAGGTAGCCGGCGTCCTTGAGCCGGTTCTGCCAGATCGGCTGGCCGGTGAGCAGCCGGTGGAAGTCGGCCACCCGCCCCGGGAAGATCTTCAGCAGCTCGCGGACGCTGTCGACCGCGCCCTCGGGCAGGTCCTGCGCCAGGCCGCCGGGGCGGACGTAGGCGTGGTTCATCCGCAGCCCGGTGATCTCCTCGAGCACGTCGAGGACCATCTCCCGCTCGCGGAAGCCGTTGGTCATGCCCGTCAGGGCACCCATCTCCATGCCGAACGTCGCCAGCGCCACCAGGTGCGAGGCGATCCGGTTGAGCTCCATGACCAGCACGCGGATCGTCTGCGCCCGCTGCGGCACCTCGATGCCCAGCAGCTTCTCGACGGCCATGCAGTAGCCGGTCTCGTTGAACAGCGGCGACAGGTAGTCCATCCGCGTCACGAAGGTCGTGCCCTGCACCCAGTTGCGGTACTCGGTGTTCTTCTCGATGCCGGTGTGCAGGTAACCGATGACCACGCGGGCCTTGGTCACCGTCTCGCCCTCGAGGTCGAGCACCAGCCGGAGGACGCCGTGCGTCGAGGGGTGCTGCGGGCCCATGTTGACGACCAGGCGGTCCTGGTCGTGCGGGTCGGCGAAGGTGACGTCCCAGTCGCCACCGGTCACGGTGTAGACGCGGCCCTCGGTCGTCTCCCGCGAGCCGGCGTACGGGTCGTAGGTGGTGCTCATCGGTGCGTCCCCTTCACCGGTAGGCCCGGCGCGTGTCCGGCGGCGGGATCGTCGCGCCGTGGTACTCGACCGGGACGCCGCCCAGCGGGTAGTCCTTGCGCTGCGGGTGCCCGTCCCAGTCGTCGGGCATGAGGATCCGGGTCAGCGCGGGGTGGCCGTCGAAGACGATCCCGAACATGTCGAAGGTCTCCCGCTCGTGCCAGTCCGCCGTCGGGTAGATGCCGGTGACCGAGGGGACGTGCGGGTCCTCGGCGGTGACCGCCACCTCGAGCCGGATCCGCCGCCGGTAGGTCATCGACGTCAGGTGCAGCACGGCGTGCAGCCGGGGCCGGTGCGGCGCCACGGCCGGCCCGCCGCTGTCGAGGTAGTCGACGCCGGAGACGCTGCTGCAGAGCTCGAAGCGCAGGGCCTCGTCGTCGCGCAGCGCCTGCGCCAGGGTCAGCAGGTGCTCGCGGGCGACGAAGTAGGTGATCTCGCCCCGGTCGACCAGCACCCGCTGCACGGCGGCGTCGTAGGTGGCCTGCCCCACCGCGTCGATGAGCGCGTCGGTGACCTCGTCGAACCAGCCGCCGTAGGGACGCTCGGTGGAGTGCAGCGCGACCGCGCCGCCCGGCTCGACGCGCACCAGTCCGCCGAAGCCCGAGGTGTCGCCGCTGCCGCTGACCCCGAAGGCGCCCGTGCGGAATCCGCCCGCCGGGGCCGTCGCGTCGTCGGACTCGGCTTCCTCGCGGCCCGGGACCACCTCGCCGTCGCTCATCGCCAGGCCTTCCCCATGCCACTCGGCCGCTCCTCGGGCAGCAGCACGGCGTTGCCGTTGCGCTGCTCGATGGCGAACTGGCCGGACCGGCCCTCGGCGGCGGCCGCCTCGTAGGCCCGCCGCGCCTCCTTGTCCACGCGCACCGTCGAGGGCATCTCCACCAGGAGGTCCTTCGCGGTGCCCTCGGCCCGGGCCCGCTCCAGCTCGCGGGCGCGCTTCTCGCCCAGCGGCTCGTTCATGATCTTGTGGTGCAGCTTGAGGATGGCGTCGGTGAGCATCTCCGGCCGCGGCGGGCAGCCCGGCAGGTACATGTCCACCGGCACGATGTGGTCGACGCCCTGGACGACGGCGTAGTTGTTGAACATCCCGCCGGAGCTGGCGCAGACGCCCATCGCGAGCACCCACCGGGGCTCGGGCATCTGGTCGTAGATCTGCCGCAGGACCGGCGCCATCTTCTGGCTCACCCGGCCGGCGACGATCATCAGGTCGGCCTGGCGCGGCGAGGCCCGGAACACCTCCATGCCGAACCGGGCCAGGTCGTAGCGCCCGGCCCCGGTCGCCATCATCTCGATCGCGCAGCAGGCCAGACCGAACGTGGCCGGCCAGAGCGACGACTTCCGCGTCCAGTTGACCAGCTTCTCCACGCTGGTCAGCAGCACGCCGCTGGGCAGCTTCTCCTCGAGACCCATTACTGAACCGCCAGTCCCACGTCTAGTCCCATTCCAATCCGCCGCGGCGCCACACGTAGGCGTAGGCGATGAAGACCGTGACGATGAAGACGACCATCTCGACCAGGCCGAAGACGCCCAGCGCCTCGTTGTGCACGGCCCACGGGTAGAGGAAGACGATCTCGATGTCGAAGATGATGAACAACATCGCGGTCAGGTAGTACTTCACCGGGAACCGGCCGCCGGTCAGCGGCTGGTCGACCGGCTCGATCCCGCACTCGTAGGCGTCGACCTTGGCGCGGTTGAACCGGCGGGGCCCGACGTAGGGGGCGGCCGTGACCGAGAAGAGCGCGAACGCCGCGGCCAGCGCGAAGAGCCCGAGGATCGGCACGTAGGTCGACAGCATCAGCGCCACCCTAGAGTGAGAACGGTCACGTTCCGTGCTGATCCGGAACGGATCGTCGCCGTGTCGACCGGGGACGGCAGGGCGACGTCGGCCAGGTAGGAGTCCACGTCAGACCGCCGGTGCCAGGCGCGTGAGGAGGGCGACGCCGCGGTCCACCGCGTCGCCGTCCCACCCGTCGGTCAGGTTGCCCATGAGGCGCAGCGCGACGGCGACGAGCGCGGGCCGTGCGAGCCCGTGGGCGGTCGCGAACCGGACGACCTCGGGGCGGGCCAGCAGGGCGAGGAAGCCCATGCCCAGGCGGTGGTGCCGGCCGTAGGCGGCGCGCAGCCGCTCGGGGTAGCCGTGCAGCACCGACTCCCGGGCGGGCCCCTCCGGCCGGGCCAGGGCGTCGGCCGCGGTGGCGCCGGCCAGCCGGCCGGTCTCCAGCGCGTAGCTGATGCCCTCGCCGTTGAAGGGGTTCACCGTCCCGGCGGCGTCCCCGGCGAGCAGCAGGCCGCGGGTGTAGGCCGGCCCGCGGTTGAGCGCCATCGGCAGGCCGGCGCCGCGCAGGGGCGTGACGGCGTCCTCCTCGCCCAGGCCGTCCTCGGCCGGGAAGGTGTCCAGCCAGGTGCGCAGCACGGCCCGGTGGTCCGCGCCGGTCCCCCGTCGCGTGTCGAGCAGCCCGTAGCCCACGTTCGCGGTGCCGTCGCCCATGCCGAAGATCCAGCCGTAGCCGGGCATCGAGTCCCGCGACGGGCCGGTTGCGGTGAGATCGAAGGAGATGTCGAGGTAGTCGTCCGCCGCGCGGCGGGACCGGACGTAGCGGCGGACGGCGACCCCGAGCGGACGATCCTCGCGCCGCACCAGGCCCAGCGACTTGGCCAGCCGGCCCGAGAGTCCCTCGGCGGAGACGACCAGCGGCGCCCGCCACACCTGCGGCTCCTTGTCCGGCCCGGCCTGGGCGCGCACCCCGGCGACCCGGCCGGCCTCGTCGAGCAGGGGCTCGGTCACGGTGACGCCGGTGAGCACGCGGGCACCGGCGGCCGCGGCGTGGTCGGCGAGCCGCTCGTCCAGTTCGCTGCGCCGCAGGACGAGCGAGAAGTCGGGCCAGTGTCGGAGCCGCGGCCAGTCCACCTCGGTGACGACGCCGCCGCCGTGCACCCGCAGGCCCTTGTGCCGGACCCAGCCGGCCTGCGGGGAGGTGTCCACGCCGAGGTCCTGCAACGCCTTCACGCCGCGGGGCGTGAGCCCGTCGCCGCACACCTTCTCGCGCGGGAACTCGGCCTTCTCCAGCACGACGACCTCGCGGCCGGCCTGCGCGAGCTGCCACGCCGCCGCGGACCCGGCCGGGCCGGCGCCGACGACGATGACGTCGGCGCTCCGGTCGGTCGTCCCTGGCACGCGGTCCACTCCCTCGTCACGACTTTGTGAATTGATTCACAAGGTGGCTCGGTTGCCCACTCTAGGCCGGGGTGTGATGAACACGACAGCACCCCCGGAGAGAGGGATGCGTCACAGTCCCGGACCGGGGTTCCCGAGGAGCTCGCGGACCTCGTCGTCGGAGGTCTGGGCGAACCGCACGTAGGCGCCGCCGACCGCCCGCAACGACGGCGGCGCGAGCAGGCAGACGACCTCGTCGGCCAGGCCGCCCAGCTCCCGCACCGCCTCGGGCGAGCCCACCGGCACCGCCACGACGGTCCGCGCGGGACGTGCTCCGGCCAGCGCCCGGAGCGCGGCGCGCAGGGTCGAGCCGGTGGCCAGGCCGTCGTCGACCAGGACGACGGTGCGGCCGGCCACGTCCGGTGGCGGGCGGTCGCCGCGGTAGGCGGCCTCGCGGCGGCGGAGCTCGGCCAGCTCGCGGTCCCGGACCGCGGCGAAGGTGGCGTCGTCGACGCCCGCGGCGGTCAGGACCCGCTCGCTGCGCACCGTCTCGACCGCGTCGCCGATCGCGGCCACGGCGCCCATGGCGAGCTCCGGCTGCCGCGGCAGGCCCAGCTTGCGGACCAGCAGGACGTCGAGCGGTGCGCCGAGGGCGGCGGCCACCTCCGCGGCGACCACCGCGCCGCCGCGGGGCAGGCCGAGCACGACGACGTCGCCGGTCAGCGTCCCGGCCAGCCGGGCGCCCAGTGCCCGCCCCGCGTCGCGGCGGTCGGCGAACGCTGCCCGGCGCACGGTCAGACCGGCTGTGGCCCCGCCGGCGAGGGCGCGATCGGATCACCCGGGGCGGGCACCGGGTACGGAGCCGGCTCCGGCGGGGCGATCGGGTCGGTCGGCGACGGGGACGGCGACGGTGGCTGCGGGGACGTCGGGCTCGTCATGGGTCGACGCTAGTCCGGAAAGTGCCTTGCGCCGTGCCTCGGCGGCCCACAGCCTGAGGCGCATGACCAGCCGGCTCGTGGCGCTGACCATCGATGCGCAGGACCCCGCCCGCCTCGCGCGCTTCTGGGGTGGCCTGCTCGGCTGGGAGACCGGCGAGGACCCGGGTGGCGGCGTGGCGCTGCTGCCGGCCGACGACACCGGGTTCACGATCCGCTTCGCGTCGACCACGGAGCCCAAGACCGTGCCGAACCAGATGCACCCCGACCTGACCAGCTCCTCCCCGGAGGAGCAGCAGCGGACGGTGGCACGGGCGCTCGAGCTGGGCGGCCGGCACATCGACATCGGCCAGCGGCCCGAGGAGGGCCACGTGGTGCTGGCCGATCCGGAGGGCAACGAGCTCTGCGTCATCGGCCCCGGCAACGCCTTCCTCGCCGACTGCGGCTTCCTCGGCGCGCTCGCCTCCGACGGCTCCCAGGAGGTCGGGTACTTCTGGAGCCGGGCCCTGGACTGGCCGCTGGTGTGGGACCAGGACCAGGAGACCGCGATCCGCTCACCGCACGGCGGACCCACGATCACCTGGGGCGGGTACCCGGCGCGGCAGAAGGCGCCGAAGAACCGCCTCCACCTCGACCTGGCGCCGGACGGCGACCAGCAGGCCGAGGTCGACCGGCTGCTCGCCCTGGGGGCGGCACGGGTCGACGTCGGCCAGGGCGACGTCCCCTGGGTCGTGCTGGCCGACCCGGACGGCAACGAGTTCTGCGTGCTCCGGCGCGCGTAGCTCAGGCGGGGCGGCGTCCCCGGTGCAGGGCGACGGCGCCGCCGGTGAGGTTCTGCCAGGCGACGTCGGCCCACCCGGCCTGCTGCAACCGTCCGGCGAGGTCGGGCTGGCCGGGCCAGGCGCGGATCGACTCGGCCAGGTACACGTAGGCCTCGGGGTTGCTGCTCACCGTCCGGGCGATGCGCGGGAGCGCCCGCATCAGGTACTCGAGGTAGACGGTGCGGAACGGCGCCCACGTCGGCCGGGAGAACTCGCAGACCACGAGCGTGCCGCCGGGGCGGGTGACCCGCCGGAACTCGCGGAGCGCGGCGTCGGGGTCGGCCACGTTGCGCAGGCCGAAGGAGATGACGACGCCGTCGACGCTCTCGTCTGCCAGGGGCAGTGCCATCGCGTCACCGGCCACCTTCGGCACCGGCCGGTCGGCCCCGGCGCGCAGCATGCCCTGCGAGAAGTCGCAGGCGATGGCGTGCACCCCGCCCGAGGCGAGCTCCACCGTGGACACCGCCGTGCCGGCGGCGACGTCGAGCACCGTCTGCCCCGGCCGGGCGCCCAGCGCCTGCCGCGTCGCCCGCCGCCAGGAGGCGTCCAGCCCGCCCGAGAGCACCGTGTTGGTGACGTCGTAGCGCTCGCGCGACCCGGTCGAACATCGCCGCGACCTCGGCCGGGCCGCTTGTCCAGATCGGCCCGCAGTCCGGCGGTGTGCTGGGTGTCTCGCCGGTCGACCACGGCGAAAGGTTACTGCGGCCCGGGGCAGGGGCCCGGTGCGAGCCTGCGAGCGACGGGGGGCACCGGGTCCTTCACCTACGCTGGAGCCGTGACGACCGTTGCCCTGACCTCTCCGTCAGCGGCCGCGCGCACCGTCACGACGGTCCGCGCCGACGGCGCCGGGGAGTTGATCGATCTCCTGCCGGAGGGCGCCGGGCTGTCCTGGGTGCGCCGCGGCGAGGGAATGGTCGGCTGGGGCGAGGCCGCGCGTCTGGAGGTCACCGGGCCCACCGCACTGGCCGAGGCCGCTGCCTGGTGGGAGCGGTACACCGCCGGACTGGACGTCGCCGACGACCTCGGGGTGCCCGGCTCCGGTCCCGTCCTCTTCAGCAGCATCGCCTTCGACCCCGCCGCCGGGACGTCGGTGTTCGTCGTCCCCCAGGTGGTGGTGGGGCGGCGCGACGGCGTCGGCTGGATCACCACGGTGGGCGCCGGCGTGCCCCCCGAGCCCGGCGCGGCGGCCGCGCCGGTCGACGGCCCCGCCCCCCGGCTGCGCTACGCCGACGGCGCCCTCGACCCCGCCACCTGGTGCGCCGCCGTCGCCACCGCCGTGGCCCGCATCGATGCCGGCGAACTGGACAAGGTGGTGCTCGCCCGCGACCTGCTCGTCTCCGCCGAGCCCGACCTGGACCCCCGCCGGTTGCTGCGCCGGCTGGCCGCGCGGTTCCCCGACTGCTGGACCTTCGCTGTCGACGGCCTGCTCGGTGCCACCCCGGAGCTCCTGCTGCGGCGCACCGGGCGGCAGCTGTCCTCCCGCGTCCTGGCGGGGACGGCGGCGCGCGGGGCCGGCGCCGAGGACGACCGGCTGGCCGCGGCGCTGCTCGACTCGGCGAAGGACCGTGCGGAGCACGCCTGGGCCGTCGACTCGCTGGTGGGTGCCCTGCGCCCGTACTGCAGCCGGCTCACGGCGCCCGCCGAGCCCGCGCTGCTCACCCTGGCCAACGTGCGGCACCTGGCCTCCGACGTGACCGGGACCCAGCGCGGATCGGCCGGCCTGCTGGAGCTGGTCGGGGCGGTGCACCCGACCGCCGCGGTCTGCGGCACGCCCACGGCGGACGCCGCCACGCTGATCGGCGAGCTCGAGGGCATGGACCGCGGCCGCTACGCCGGACCGGTCGGCTGGCTGGACTCCCGGGGCGACGGCGAGTTCGGCCTGGCCCTGCGCTGCGCCGAGCTGACCCCCGACGGCGGCGCCCGGCTCTTCGCCGGCTGCGGGATCGTGGCCGGCTCCGAGCCCGCCGCGGAGCTCGCCGAGACGCAGGCGAAGTTCGCCGCCTTCCAGAACGCGCTCGAAGGCTAGGAGCCGGTCAGCCCGCCCCGGTGAAGGCGACGTCGCTGATGGTCGTGAAGTCCCGGATCGCGCCGTCGTTGCCCGTGCCCGCGATCTCGAGCACCACGCGCGTCGTCGTCACCGGCTCGCCGAACCGGACCTCCGCCATCGCCCGGCTGGGCACGGGGAGGTCCTGCCGGTGGACCGCGCCGGCGTCGAAGCTCCACGTGACCGCGGTGACGGTGCGGTTCTCGCCGAAGCGGTCCGTGCCGTCGACCGGGTCGGTCTTGTCGTAACCCGGGACCAGGCCCACCGAAGCGAGGACCACCGGCCGGCCGAAGTCGAACACCAGCCGCTGGCCGACGGCGGACCCCGCGCAGCGCCAGGCGGTGCCGCCGACCCCGTCCAGGGTGTTCGCCGGGTCGTAGGTGACCGGTGCGCCGGCGGCGTCCAGCCCCGGCGGGGCCTGGCACGTCGCGCTGACCGACCGCGGCAGGAGCGGACCGGCGGCGACCGGCGGGACGGGCACGGTGGGGACCGGGACCACGTCCTGCCTGCTCCCGGCATCCGCGAGGCCGGCGTCGACCGACGGAGCGGGCTCGGTCGGCGGGGCGGCCGCCGTCCCGGGGTCGGGCGTGCTCACACCGTCCTGCGCCGCGGCGGAGCTGTCGTCGGCGAGCAGCAGACGGTCACCGACCAGGTAGCCGCCGCCGACGACGAGCAGGCCGCCGAGCGCCAGCGCGGCCACCACCAGCGGCCGTCGCCGGTCGGGCACGCGCGGCGGCGCCTCCCCGGTCTCGGCGTCCTCGTCCGCCACCGGTGCGGCCTGCGCCACGGGCCAGGCCGCGGGCGGCACGGGGTAGGCGAACGCCGGCTCCGGGGCCGTGCCCCGCTCCGACCAGACCGCCGGCTGCAGATTCGCGCCGCAGGCGATGCAGAAGCGCTGACCGGAACCCGCCTGGACGCCACAGGCACCGCAGAACCTCATGCCGCGTCGCCGTCCTCGTCGCGACTCATCGGGGAACTCCTACTGGCTGGGGGGCGGAACCGGGGGGAGCGGCTGCTGCTGCGGGTACGGCGGCTGCTGCTCGTGCGGCGGTTGCCCGTACGCCTGCGGCTGCGGGTACGGCGACTGCTGCGGGTAGGGCGGCGGCGCGTACTGCTGACCGCCCGACTGCTGCCAGCCCCGGGGGTTCGTGGCGGCCGGGCGGGGTGCCGCGACGCCGAACCGGCCGCGGAGCCGGGTGACGAGCGAACCGGGGATCCTCGTGGCGATCACCGGACCGAGCAGCCCGGCGACGAGACCCCAGACGGCGAGGGCGATCGCGGCGATGAACGGGTTGAAGGTGGCCGACGCGTCGGCCGAGGCGCCGAAGACCGCCACGCCGCCCGAGAACTCCGTCGAGATGCGGAGCAGCAGGGCCGCGGCGAACGCCACGACCGCCAGCGCCCCGGCGAACCGGAAGCCCTCGCGGCGGGCGTCCTCCACGGAGTTCTGGCGGACGGTCAGCACCGTCGCCACCGCCAGCAGGACCAGCAGCAGGACGACCGGCGCCAGCCAGACCCAGGCGCTCTCGTCGGTGAAGGTGAACAGGTCGACGCCGTCCCCGGCGCCGCCGCCGGTGATCTCGCCGATACCGAGACCGGCGACACCGGCGTCGGTGCCCATCGGGACACCCGCCGACCACAGGACGCCGGCCAGCGCGCCGTTGCCCCCGCCGAGCACGAGGACGCCGAGCTGCGCGACGCGTTCGTCGTACTGGACGAGGCTGTAGACGAGGAACGCCAGCACGCCGAGCAGCCCGGCGGCGAAGACGGCCAGCGCGCCGAGCAGCGGGGCGACGGCCTGGGCGCGGACGGTGGCGAGGCGAGCCGGCAGGCCACCGCGGGTCTGCCGGGAGAACAGCCACACCAGGCCGAGCGTCGCGACGGCGAACAGCAGCGCGCCGGTCAGCGTCGACCAGACCGACACCCCGACCCGGCCGATCGAGCCGAAGTCCTCGCCGGACTCGTCGAGGCGGTAGCGGGTCAGCAGGGACAGCGGCAGGAACAGCACCGTGAACACCAGCGCCGTGCGCACGCCCTGGAGGAGGACGTCGCGGCCGCGGTCCACCCCGCGGGCGCGCAGCGTGCGGATGAACAGCCAGGCCAGCAGGGCCAGACCGGTGAGGGTGAGCGTGAGGGGCAGCAGGCCGACGCTGCCGGAGCCGCTGACCGCGCCGTTACCGAAGAAGTCCTCGCCGCCGCCGTCGAAGAACCCGTCACCGCCGCCGAAGATGTCGGCGGAGGTCTCGACGAAGACGTCGCCGCCCACGGCCGTGCACACCGCGCCCGCGGTGAGGGCCAGGACCTCCCGGACCCCCAGCTCGCCGGCAGCCAGGAGCAGGACGCCCACCAGGGCGAGGGCCAGCATCGCGAGCACGGAGAGTCCGGCGGAGCGGACCGCGCCGCGCCAGTCCCCGCCGAGCAGGGCGTCGATCGCACCCCGGCCGGCCGGAGCACCGGGCTGCGGCGGCGCCGAGCCCCACGGCGCCCCGCCGGGCGCGGGAGCTCCGTACGGGACGCCGACCGGCGCCGGTGCGCCCTGCGCGGGCGCCACCGGGCTGCCGCACGAGCCGCAGAAGGCGGTGTCGGGTCCCGCCGGGGCTCCGCAGGAGCCGCAACTGCGTACCGTCATGTCTTCACTCCCCGGATGTGACGGCGCGCGCCGTACCCGCGCGACACCCTAGGGGTCCCCGCCCTCCGGCCGGGTCCTCCCTGTGGACGGCGGCGCGGCGCGGTCAGCCGCGTAGTGCCGCCCCGGCGGCAGCGCGGAGGTCGCGGGCGAGGGTCGCCTCGGCCCGCTGGTCGGTGCGGACGACGATCACGTGTGGCCCGCCCAGGCCCAGGGCCTCGGTCAGCTCGTCGGCCGTCGAGACACGCGTCGCGGCCCAGCCGAGTGCCTCGGCCACGGCGACGAGGTCGCGGCCGTGCGGCGTCCCGAACACCCGGCGGTAGCCCTCCGCGTAGCGGTCCTCCCCCGGCTCCAGCTGGGCGAAGATGCCGCCGCCGTCGTTGTCCGGCACGACGACGGTGAGGTCGGGGACGCGCTCCCCCTCGCCGGTCAGCAGCCCGGTCAGGTCGTGCAGGAACGTCAGGTCGCCCATCAGCGCGAACGCCGGGCCGTCGTGCACCGTGGCGGCGCCGATGGCCGTGGAGATCGTCCCGTCGATGCCGGCGACCCCGCGGTTGGCCAGCACGGTGAGGTCGGCCCGCGGCACCGCGAGCCGGTCGACGTCCCGCACCGGCGTCGACGAGCCGAGCACCAGCAGCGCCCCCGTCGGCAGCGCGGCGACGACGTCGCGCGCGAGCCGCGCCGCGGTCAGCTCCGGCGAACCGTCGAGCACCGCGTCGACAGCAGCGCCGACCCGGTCGGCGGCCGCCCGCCAGGATGCGGTCCAGTCCTCGTCGACCGATTCGCCCTCGGGCCCCGCCAGGATGCGAGTCACCCGTGTGCTGCTCCGGACCGCGTCGGCCCAGCGCGGAACAGCGCTGACGGTCTCGACGGTGACCGCCGGGTCGGCGAGCAGGGCGTTCACCGGCCGGGACAGCGTCGGCCGTCCCACGACGACGACGAGGTCCGGGCGGTGCGCGTCGAGCCAGCCCGGAGCGCCCAGCAGGAGCACGCCCCCGCGCAGGCTGCCCGTCCAGAGCGCGCTGCTGGGCTCGGCGACGACCGGCCAGGGGAAGGAGTCGTCCAGCGCGGGCGCCGCCTCCGCGGGACCGTCCCCGACGACGACGAGGGTGCGCGGCGGCAGCCGGTGCGCCATCGCGCCGAAACCGGGCGCCGGGTGGGCGGCGGTCCACGGTGCGCCGTCGGGTCGGCCGGCCCACGGGCCGTCCAGCGCGCCGCCGTCGTCGTCCCCGGGCATGAGCGGGTCGCGCAGGGCGAGGTTCAGGTGCACCGGGCCGGGGTCCGCGGACAGCGCCCCGGTCGCGGTGATCAGCGCCTTGGCGACGACGGAGCGCCAGTAGCGGTTCTGCGCCGCCTCGCGTCCCTCCTCGGGCACGCCGACGTCGGCCGCCCACCGCACCGCACCGCCGTAGAGCTGCGCCTGCTCGATCGTCTGGTTGGCGCCGGTGGACCGCAGCTCCGGCGGCCGGTCGGCGGTGAGCGCCAGCAGCGGGACCCCGGACGCGTCGGCCTCGAGCACCGCGGCGTGCAGGTGCGCCGCCGCCGTCCCCGACGTCGTCAGCACCGGCACCGGCCGGCCCGACACCTTCGCCAGGCCGAGCGCGAGGAAGGACGCCGTCCGCTCGTCGATGCGCACGTGCAGCCGCAGCCGGCCGTCCCGCTCGGCCGCGGCCAGGGCCAGCGCCACGGGTGCCGACCGCGAGCCGGGCGCCAGCACGGCGTCGGTGACCCCGCCGCGGAGCAGCTCGTCGACCAGGACGCGGGCGAACGCGGTGGAGGGGTTCACGCCGTGATCACCGCGGCCATCCGCGCGGCCCACCGCTGCTCGGTCTCCGCGTCGGCGGCCACGGCGGAGGCCCGGTCGGGCTCCGGCCGCACGACCGGCAGCTCGCCGTCGACCGGGAGCAGCGGTGTGCTGGACACGTCGTCGGTGAACAGCGCGACGGTGGCCAGCCCGCACGCGAAGGGCAGCTCGGGCAGCGCCGCGGCCAGGGCGACACCGGCGGCGATGCCGACGGAGCTCTCCAGCGCCGAGGACACCACGCACGGCAGGCCGTGGGCCTCGGCGACGCGCATCGCCGCCCGCACCCCGCCCAGCGGCTGCACCTTGAGGACGACGACGTCGCCGGCCTCGCGCAGGTCCACCGCCAGCGGGTCGGCCGAGCGGCGCACGCCCTCGTCGACGGCCACCCGGACGTCGATCCGCCGGCGCAGCGCGGCCAGCTCCTCGAGCGTGGCGCACGGCTGCTCGACGTACTCCAGGCCCACGGCGGCCTCCAGCGCCCGGATGCGGGCGACGGCGGTGTCGACGTCCCAGGCGGCGTTCGCGTCCACGCGGATCGCGCCCGACGGCCCCAGCGCGTCGCGCACCGCCTCCACGCGGGCCAGGTCGTCGGCCTCGCTCTGCCCCGGCTCGGCGATCTTCACCTTGGCGGTGCGGCAGCCCGAGGCGGTGACGATGGCGTGCGCCCGCTCGGCGTCGACGGCCGGCACGGTGACGTTGACCGGGACGCTGTCCCGCACCGGCGCCGGCCAGCCCACGGTGGCGGCCTCGACGGCGGCGGCCCACCAGCGCCGGCTCTCCGCGATGTCGTAGTCCCAGAACGGGGAGAACTCGCCCCAGCCGGCGGGCCCGCGCAGCAGCACCCCGTCGCGCACGTCGATGCCGCGGAAGCGGTTGCGCAACGGCACCGAGTAGACCCACGCGTCCGCCGCCGGCCCACCGCCGCTCGCGGGGTTCGAGATCATGGCCGACAGCCTAGGCAGAAGGACTCCCCTGCCCCCCGCCGCTCGCAGGCTCGCGACGGGCCCCCGCAGGGGAGCCGACGAGCCACCTGTCCCTTCGGGGCGTTCCTCCGGCCGTACGCTCGTCCCTCGTGGCCCGGCACCTGACCCTCGTCCCCGCTGCCGGGCTGACGCAGGCCCACGTGCGCGCGGCCCTGGACGGCGACCGGCCCCTGGCCGTCCTCCCCGCCGGTCCCCCTGCGGCCGTCGACGCCGCCCGCGCGGTGCTGCGGGCCGACGATCCGCTGGAGGACGGCGCCGACCTCGTCGTCGTCACCTCGGGCTCCACCGGTACCGGCCGCGGCGTGCTGCTGTCCGCCGACGCCGTCCGCGCGTCCGCCACGGCCACGCTGGAGAGGCTCGGCGGGCCGGGCAGCTGGCTGCTCGCGCTGCCCGTCTCGGCGATCGCCGGGCTGCAGGTCCTCTGCCGCAGCGAGGTGGCCGCCCGCGCGGCGGTCGTGCTGGACAGGGGCGAGGCACTGGCGGCTGCGGTCGCCCGCATGCCGGCCGGCGACCGCCGGTACACCGCGCTCGTCCCCACCCAGCTCGTCCGTTTCCTCGACGCCGAGCCCGAGGCGCTTCGCTCCTTCGACGCCGTGCTGGTCGGCGGGGCCGCCACCGATCCGGCGCTGCTGGCCCGCGCCCGGGCCGACGGCGTCCGCGTCGTCACCACCTACGGGATGACCGAGACCGCGGGCGGCTGCGTCTACGACGGCGCCCCGCTGGACGGCGTCCGCGTCCGCGTCACCGACGCGGGCATCGAGCTCGCGGGCCCCGTGCTGGCGTCCGGCTACCGGCTGGATCCGGAGGCGACCGCCGCCTCGTTCGGGGGCGGCTGGTTCCGCACCCGTGACGCCGGGGAGCTGGACGACGACGGGCGGCTCACCGTGCTCGGCCGGCTCGACGACGTCGTCATCAGCGGCGGCGTCAACGTGGCGCCCGCCGCGGTGGAGGCGGTGCTGCGCGAGCACACCGACATCGCCGACGCCGTCGTCGTGGGCCGGCCGGACCCGGAGTGGGGGCAGCGGGTGGTCGCCGCCGTCGTCCCCTCGGGCGACCGCGCCCCCGACCTCGCCGAGCTGCGCCGCTGGGTGGGCGACCGGCTGGGCTCCCCGGCCGCTCCCCGGCAGCTGCACGTGCTGGCCGCCGTCCCGACGCTGCACACCGGCAAGCCCGACCGCCGCGCGGTCGCGGCCCTGATCCCGGAGGTCTGAGTGGCCACCCCCGCCCAGTGGCTGGCCGGCGCCCGCCCCCGCACCCTCCCCGCCGCACTCGCGCCGGTGCTCGTCGGCACCGGCGCCGCGGCCGCGCTGGACGGGTTCCGCCCGTCGACCGCGCTCCTGGCGCTGGTCGTGGCCCTCGCCCTGCAGGTGGCGGTCAACTACGCCAACGACTACTCCGACGGCACCCGCGGCACCGATGCCGACCGGGTGGGACCGATGCGCCTGGTCGGATCCGGTGCCGCCCCGGCCCGGGCGGTGCTGGTCGCCGCCGTGCTCTCCTTCGCCGTCGCCGCGGTCGCCGGGCTGGCGCTGGCGGCGCTGACGAGCTGGTGGCTCGTCGCGGTGGGGGCGGTCTGCATCCTGGCCGCCTGGACCTACACCGGCGGGCCGATCCCCTACGGCTACCGGGCGCTGGGCGAGGTCTTCGTCTTCGTCTTCTTCGGCCTCGTCGCCGTCGTCGGCACCACGTACGTGCAGACCGGCACCCTCGAGGGGCTGGCCGTCGCCGTCGCCGTCCCCATCGGGCTGCTCATCGTGGCGATCCTGGTGGTCAACAACCTGCGCGACATCGATGGCGACGCGCTCGTGGGCAAGCGCACCCTGGCCGTGCTGCTCGGCGACCGCGGCACCCGGAGGGCGTTCGCCGGGCTCTTCCTGGTGGCGCTGCTCGTCGTCGTCGCGGTGGGCGTCGTCCGCCCGTGGGTGCTGATCACGCTGCTCGCGGTGCCGCTGGGCATCACCCCGCTGCGCACCGTGCTCGGAGGCGGCCGCGGCCCGGCGCTCATCGCGGCGCTGGGCGGCACCGGCCGGCTCACGCTGGTGACCGGGGTGCTCCTCGCCGCCGGCCTCGCGCTCAGCGGCTGAGGGTCAGGCGGGCGGTTCCTCGCCGCTGAGCCGGGCGCGGACCCGCTCCTTCTCGGCCCGGCGGGCCAGGCTGCGGGCGACGAGCGCCTCGCTGAGCCGCTCGCGCGAGGGCCGCAGCGCGAAGTACGCGACCGGCATCGACAGCAGCAGCCCGAACAGCAGCCCGGAGAAGAAGTCCAGTCCGCCGACCCACCACAGCAGCAGGGTGAGCAGGGCGAAGATGCCGATCCGCCCGGTGGTGTGCAGGACCAGCCAGGGCAGCACCTTGGGCGGGGTCGCCGGGCTCCCGTCGGGTCCGCCCGGGGTCACCGGGGGTCCTGCGGTCTCGTGCTCAGCCATGCCGGCCCTCCCATTTCGTCGACAGGACGACGGTGGTGCGGGTGCGCGCCACGCCTCTGATCCGGTTCAACGCGTTGACGGTGGCCTCGAGTGCCGGGATGTCCGCCACACGCACCTTGAGCACGTAGCCCTCGCTCCCGGCCACCCGCCAGCAGTCCTCGATGCCCGGCACCTCGCGCATCGCCGCCTCCAGGCCGGTGTCGTCGACCGAGTCGCTCTCGATCACCCCGATCAGGGCGGTGACGTCCAGGCCCACCGACGAGGGCTCGATGACCGCGCGGTAGCCGGTGATGACACCCGCCGCCTCCAGCTTGCCGACGCGCTCGTGCACGGCGGGCGAGGAGAGGCCCACCTGACGGGCCAGCTCGGCGTAGCTGGCCCGGCCGTTGGCCCGGAGCAGCTCGATCAGGTGCCGGTCGACGGCGTCGATGGCGTTGTCTCCGTCCTCGTGGCGACCGGTTTCCCGGACGGCCCGCACTTCTCGGTCGGCACCGAGTATCGCCGCGGTCGTACGCTGGGGCGGGACGAGGGGGTGTGACCATGATCTTCCTGGTGGTGCTCGTGGCGGCGATCGTGGTGATCGCGCTGGTCATGCGGGCCGCAGCCAATCCGGGCGGGCCCGGTGGTGGCCTGCGCGCCCCCCGGGCGCCCCGGCGTCCACGGCCGCAGCGGCCCACCCGGCCGCTGGCACCCGACGACGACCCGGAGTTCCTCCGCGAGCTCGAGCGGCGCGCCCGCAGGGACGACGGCTCACCCGCCTGACAGCACAGCCTTCAGGCGGCCGGGCTCAGCCCGAGCAGCCGCCGCCAGCCACGCCGCGACGGCGCTGCCTCCGCGAGCGCGGGATCGTCGACCGGTTCCTGACGTTCCTCGTCCGGGGACGGGTCGATGTCGCCCGGCCAGCCCACGGCTCCCCCGCCACCGGGCTCCGGCTCCGGCCAGCCCGTGCTGCCCCGGGAGTGCTCGCCGTGGGCGCCGGCAGGAGCGCCGGCGCGGCGGGCCAGGGCATCGGCGACCAGCGGGTGCACCGTCGAGTCGTCGGCCGCGCTGTGCTTACCCACGGTGACCTGCAGGGGACCTCGGTCCGGGCGCCGTCATGCCTGCATGGAAGCACGCTGCCCCGACATCCGTCACCGACCCGCCGCACGCCGCCGCGCGCTGCGCTCACTGCGCGTGAGCGCCCGCGGGTCGAAGCGGAGTCCTACTTGACGCCGGCGTAGCTGTGCAGGCCGCTGGAGACCAGGTTGACGAAGGTCAGGTTGAAGACCATGACCACCAGGCCGACGACGTTCACCCACGCCGCGGGGCGGCCGCGCCAGCCCGCGGTCGAGCGGGCGTGCAGGTACCCGGCGTAGATGACCCAGGCGATGAACGACCAGGTCTCCTTCGGGTCCCAGCCCCAGAAGCGGCCCCAGGCGCTCTCCGCCCAGATGGCCCCGGCCATGACCGCGAAGGTCCAGATCGGGAACCCGAAGACGGCGGTGCGGTGGGCCAGCCGGTCGAGCACCGACGACTCCGGCAGGCGTGACACGAAGCCGGCGCCCCGGTCGTCGGCGGGCTTCTGCTCGTCCTTCTGCCGCACCAGGTACAGCACGCTGGCGATGCCGCTGACCAGGAAGATGCCGAAGCCCAGGATGGCGGCGGTGACGTGGATGCCCAGCCAGGCCGAGCGCAGCGCGGCGACCAGCGGCGCGCCCTCGACGTACAGGAAGAGCCCGATGCCGACCAGGCCGAGGACGACGGGGGTGAGCACGAAGACACCGATGTGCCGGAGGGCCGGCGAGCGCAGCGCGAGCACGACGTAGGCGACGACCGAGACGAGCACGACCGCGGTCGCGAACTCGTACATGTTGCCCCAGGGAAGCCGGTGCAGGGCGAACGCGCGGCACACCAGGACGCCGGCGTGCGCCAGGGCGGCGAGCACGGTCACGCCGATGGCGATGGTGCCCCAGCGCTGCGCACGGGGCTGCGCGGGGCCGTCGACGACGTCGTCGCCGCCGTCCGTGCCCCGGGCCGGGCCGCCGGCCCCGACCAGCTCGCGCGCCCGCTGGGGGCGCCGGCCGAACGCCAGCTCCGCGCAGAAGGCGACCAGCGCGACGGAGTACAGCGCGACGGCGATCGAGAAGAAGGTGTCCGACAGGTCGAGGAGCGACTGGTCAGGAGTCACGCGGGGAGACCTCCGGTTGCGGTGCGGTGCGGGCAGCGAGCGCGGCCCTCAGGTCGTCGGTGAGGGCGGCGAACCGGGGGGCGCTCTCGCCGCTGCCCCGCGTCAGCGAGGCCAGCGTCAGCACGGTACCGCCGCCGCCCGGGGTGGGGGCGGCCCGGGCGAAGACCCGCTCCCGCCGCAGCAGGAGGAGAGCGAGCAGGCCGGTGAGCAACGAGATGGCCGAGACCAGCACCCACACCTGACCGGGGTCGTGCGAGTACTGGAAGGCGGCGAACTCCTTGAGTCCGCTGAACGTGATGACCGTGCCGTCCTCCAGGGTCATCGACTCCCCCACCGACAGGTTCGCCGCCCCGGCCTTCACCAGCCGGCCGCGCTCGATCTGGGTGGCGTCCACCGAGTACACCGACTGCGGGACACCGGAGTCCAGGCCGAGGTAGCCCTGGTAGGCCACGATCGCGACCTGCGGGTCCAGCGGCCGCGGATCGATCGAGGTGAGGATGCCGCCCTGCACGATCCCGGTGGGGGCGAAGAACCCCTCCAGCGCGAGCTGCTGGTCGCTGCCGGCACCGACGTCGGGCAGCTTGAGCGCGCCCTGGCTGGCCATCGTCGTCGGGTCCGAGGGCAGGAAGGGCACCGTCACGTCGGTGAACGCCGACCCGTCGGGGAGCGTGACGCTGAACGTGGGGCTGTACCCGTGCCCGGTGACGTAGAGCCGGTCGCCGCTGTGGCGCAGCGGGTGGTTGACGCCGATCGTCGTCTTCCGCCCCTCCTCGCCGGGGCCGCCGCGGCGGATGTCGGCGGTGAACGACGACGCGGTGAGATCGGGCTCGTACTCCGCCTGGAAGTCCTCCAGGGTCACGCAGGTCGGCGAGAGGTCGCCGCTGTCGACCAGCGGGCCGGCCGAGTAGGAGTCGTACTGCTGGAAGGAGTTGCAGAAGCCGTCCCCCTCCGTGACCAGGATGCTGCCCTCGTAACCCCACAGCTTGCCCCCGGCCAGCCCCAGCAGGAGGGCGATCAGGGAGAGGTGGAACAGCAGGTTGCCGGTCTCCTTGAGGTAGCCCTTCTCGGCGGAGAGATCTATGCCGCTGGACTCGGCGGAGTTGGCAGAGCCCCGGCGGACGACGCGGAAGCGCCGGACCCGCAGCTCCTCCTCCACGACGTCGAGCGCGGCGTCCGGGGCCAGCGGCGACGCCACCTCGCCGGAGTCGGGCAGCCGCAGCAGGTTGCGCGGGGCCGGCGGCGGGGCGGCGCGCAGGGCCCGGGCGTGCTCCACGGCGCGCGGCACCACGCAGCCGATGAGCGAGATGAACAGCAGCAGGTAGACAGCGGCGAACCACGGTGAGCGGAAGACGTCGAACAGGTACAGCCGGTCCAGCACCGGTGCCAGGCCGGGGTGGTCGGCGAAGTACCGGCGGACGTTGGTCTGCGACAGGGAGCGCTGGGGCAGCAGCGAGCCCGGCACGGCGGCCAGCGCGAGCAGGAAGAGCAGCACGATGGCCGTGCGCATCGCGGTGAGCCGGCGCCACCAGCCCAGCAGCCGGGCGGCCACCCGGCGGCCGGCCGAGGGCCGCGCGGGCGGCTGCGGAGCCGCGGTCGGAGCCGGGGCGGTCGTCGTCACAGCGCGGTCTCCGCGAGTCCGTGGGCCGCCAGCCAGCCCTGCAGCCAGCGCATCATCTCCGACCAGGCACCGGTCAGCAGCAGCAGGCCGATGAGCACCAGGACGCCGCCGCCGATGCGGGTGACCGCGGCGGCGTGGCGGCGCAGGAACGCCGTGGCCCCGACCGCCCACCGGGCACCGAGGGCGACGAGCACGAACGGCACGCCCAGGCCCAGGCAGTAGGCGACGCCCAGCAGCGCCCCCCGCCCGGCGGAGGCCTCGCTGACGGCGAGGGTGTAGACCGCGCCGAGCGTGGGACCGAGGCACGGCGTCCAGCCGACACCGAAGACGACGCCGAGCAGAGGGGCGCCGGCCAGCCCGGCCGCGGGGCGGACGGAGAGCTTCTTCGTGCGCTGCAGGAGCGGCAACCAGCCGAGGAACGCCAGCCCGACGACCACGGTGACCAACCCGAAGACGATGTCCATGGTGCGGGCGTGCTGGACGAGCAGGCGGCCGAGCCCGCCGAACGCCGTCGCGAAGGCGATGAAGACGACGCTGAACCCGAGGACGAACAGCAGCGCACCGGTGACCATGCGGGCGCGCGGGGCGCGTTCGTCGGTGCGCACCGACGTCGCCGTCCCGCCGCCGGAGGGCACCGGTACCGGCCCGCTCGCGGGGGCGCCGGAGCCGACGAGGCCGGTGACGTAGGAGAGGTAGCCGGGCACCAGGGGCAGCACGCAGGGCGAGGCGAAGCTGATCAGCCCGACCAGGGCCGCGACCGCGGCCGCCACCAGGAGCGGGCCGTCGGTGACCAGGCCGGCGAAGGTTTCCCCCACGTCAGTTCTCCTCCGCCGTCAGCATGCCGAGCACGTCGCGCAGGTCCTGCTGCGCCACGGCGCCGGTGTAGACCGCGGCCACCCGGCTCTCCCGGTCCAGCACGATGGTCGACGGGATGGCGCTGGCCGGGTAGTCCCGGAACGCCAGCGCCACCTCGCCGCGCGGGTCCGACAGGGACGGGAACTCGATGCCGAACCGCTCCTCGAAGGCGCGGGCGAGCTGGTCGGTGTCCTTGACGTTGATGCCGAGGAACTGCACGCCCTGGTCGCGGACGTCGGCGTAGACCTCCTGGAACTCCGGCGACTCCACCCGGCAGGGCCCGCACCAGGAGCCCCAGAAGTTGACGACGGCGACGTCCCCGGCGAGCTCGCTGGAGGCGAACCGGTCGCCGTCGAGCAGCGTGCCGGCGAACTCGGGCGCGGCGGCGCGGTCCTCGACCGGGATCACGTCGCCCCGCGGTGTGCCCTCGACGAACCGGAACTCGCCGCCGTTGTTCACGTCGACGGCGTCGTCGCCGGTCGCGCAGCCGGTCAGCGCGATCGCGCCGGCGGACAGGAGGACCAGGAGTCGCTTCATGCGCCCGGCACCGCGTCCGACGGCGTCGCCCCGGCGGGCTCGGCGTAGGTCACGCCCGCGAAGCGGTCGCCCTCGTAGGTCACCGACGTGACGCTGGCCAGGGCGCACTGGCGGCGACGGGGGTCGTGCAGGTAGCTGCGGGCCTCGAGGTGCAGCCGGACGGTCCAGATGGGCAGCTGGTGGCTGACCAGGACCGCCTCGTGCCCGCGGGCCGCGTCGCGCGCCGCCTCGACCGCGCCGAGCATGCGGGCGGCGATCTCGACGTAGGGCTCGCCCCAGGAAGGCTGGAAGGGGTTGCGCAGCTTCCACCAGTTGCGCGGCGCCCGGAACACGCCGCCGGCGCCGCCGACCACCATGCCCTCGAACGCGTTGCCGGCCTCGATCAGCCGGTCGTCGGTGCCGATCGGCAGGCCCGTCGCCTCGGCCAGCGGGCCGGCGGTCTGCTGCGCGCGCTCCAGCGGGCTGGACACCAGGTGGGTGATGTCGTGCCCGGAGAACCACTCGGCGGCGGCCAGCGCCATCGCCTCGCCGGTCGTGGACAGCCGGTAGCCCGGGAGCCGGCCGTAGAGCACCTTGGCGGGGTTGTGCACCTCGCCGTGCCGCAGCAGGTGGACCGTCGTCCGCTCGCTCATGTGGACCGCTCGCTCTCGACGGGACCGGCCGCCGGTGCGCCGTCGGCCTGGGCCGCGGCGCGCGCCGCGGCGGGCAGCGCCTCGAGCACGCGGTCCAGCGCCTCGCCGGAGAGCTGCGCGTTGACGAACCAGGACTCGAACGCCGACGGCGGCAGGTAGACCCCGCGCGCGAGCATGGCGTGGAAGAAGGCGGTGTACCGGAAGGCGTCCTGGCTACGGGCGTCGTCGTAGTCGCGCACCTGGCGCTCGTCCGGCACGAAGAAGATCGAGAACATGTTGCCGGCCTGCTGCACCCGGTGCGGCACCCCGGCGGAGAACAGCGCGGCGCTGGCGGCGCCGCGCAGCACCGCGGCCACCCCGTCGCAGTGCGCGTAGACGTCCTCGGTGCAGTGCCGCAGCGTGGTGAGGCCGGCGGCGACGGCCACCGGGTTCCCCGACAGCGTGCCCGCCTGGTAGACCGGCCCGACCGGGGCGAGGTGGTCCATCAGGTCGGCGCGGCCGCCGAACGCCGCCGCCGGGAGCCCGCCGCCCATGACCTTGCCGAAGGTGAACAGGTCGGCGTCGACGGGGTCGAGGCCGTACCAGCCCGACCGCGAGACGCGGAAACCCGTCATCACCTCGTCGAGCACCAGCAGCGCCCCGTGCGCGGCGGTGATCCGGCGCAGCGCGGCGTTGAAACCCGGGTCCGGGGGGATGACACCCATGTTCCCGGCGGCGGCCTCGCTGATGACGCAGGCGATCTGCGCCCCCCGCTCGGCGAACACGGCCTCCACGGCGGCGACGTCGTTGTAGGGCAGGACCACGGTGTCGGCGGCCGCGCCGGTGGTCACCCCGGGGGTGTCGGGCAGGCCCAGGGTGGCGACGCCGGAGCCGGCCGAGGCCAGCAGCGCGTCGACGTGCCCGTGGTAGTTGCCGGCGAACTTGACGACCAGCGGGCGGCCGGTGACGCCGCGGGCCAGGCGCACGGCGGAGAGCACGGCCTCGGTGCCGGAGTTGACCAGCCGGACCCGCTGCACCGGCGCCACGCGGTCGCGGATCTCCTCGGCCAGCTCCAGCTCGCCCTCCGTGGGCGCCCCGAAGGTCAGCCCGCGGCGCGCGGCCGCGGTGACCGCCTCGACGACGGCGGGGTGCGCGTGGCCGAGGATCAGGGGGCCCCACGAGCTGACCAGGTCGACGTAGCGCCGTCCGTCGGCGTCGGTGATCCACGGCCCCGAGCCCTCGACCATGAACCGCGGGGTGCCCCCGACGGCCTGGAAGGCGCGCACCGGGCTGTTCACCCCGCCGGGGGTGACGCCGCGGCCACGGGCGAAGAGCTCCGCGGAGACGGGCGCCTCGTAGGGGAAGGGCGGGCTGTCCGGCGAGGTCACGACCCCAGTGTCCCTTCTCTTCCTGGACGCCCGTCGGAGGCATCGGACACAGCGGTGAGCAGGGCGGCACGCAGGCTCACCGGGTCGCGGGTGGGCACCAGCACGGTGCGCCCCTCGCGCAGCCGCAGCGGCAGCCCGGACCGGCCGGGGGGCAACGTCCAGCCGCCGCCCAGCACCGGCGCCCCGGCGTCCACACCGCCGTCGACGGTGGCCAGGTGGGCGGCGTCGACGTCGACGAGCGGGACGACCTCCGGGCCCACGGCCAGGCCGTCGGCGTCCACCCGCACCGTCCAGATGCGCCGGGCGGACAGGCAGCCGACCCACGTGGCACCGAGGACGACGACGACGGCCAGCGCCCACAGCCACGGCGGGACGTCCGGACCCGGCAGCACCAGGTCGAGGACGAGGAAGAGCCCGAGGGCCCCGGCGACGATCCAGAACGGTCGCCAGGAGCCCCCGGGCTCGACGTACGCGGTCATGTCAGCCGCGGGCCAGCCAGCGCGCGGCCTCGACCGCCCAGTAGGTGAGCACCTGCCCGGCGCCCGCGCGGCGGATGGCGACCAGGGTCTCGAGGATCGCCCGCTCCCGGTCCACCCAGCCGTTGGCGGCGGCGGCCTCGAGCATCGCGTACTCGCCGCTGACCTGGTAGGCGCTGACCGGCACCTGGACCGCGTCGGCGACCTGCCGCACGATGTCCAGGTAGGGCAGGGCGGGCTTCACCATGACGGCGTCGGCGCCCTCGGCGAGGTCCTGCGCCACCTCGCGCAGCGCCTCGGCGGCGTTGGGCGGGTCCATCTGGTAGGTCGAGCGGTCGCCGAACTGCGGCGCGCCCTCGGCCGCCTCGCGGAACGGTCCGTAGAAGCCCGAGGCGTACTTGGCCGCGTAGGCCAGGATCGGGACCTCGGTGAAGGCGGCGCTGTCCAGGCCCGCGCGGATGGCCGCGACCTGCCCGTCCATCATCCCGCTGGGCGCGACCAGGTGCGCTCCGGCCTGCGCCTGGGCGATGGCGACCGCGGCGTACCGGTCCAGCGTGGGGTCGTTGTCGACGACGCCCGCAGGCGTGACGACGCCGCAGTGCCCGTGGTCGGTGTACTCGCACAGGCAGAGGTCGGCCATGAGGACGAGCTCGTCACCCAGGTCGCTGCGCAGCTGCTGCAGCGCCACGTTGACGATGCCGTCGGCGGCGTCGGCCTGCGAGCCGACGGCGTCCTTCTCGGCGGGGATGCCGAAGAGCATCAGCCCGCCGATGCCCGCCTCGGCGGCCTCGTGCGCGGCCTTGCGCAGCGAGTCCAGCGAGTGCTGGACGACGCCGGGCATGGAGCCGATCGGCACCGGCTCGCCGAGGTCCTGCTTCACGAAGACCGGCAGCACCAGGTCGGCCGGGGCCACCCGGGTCTGCGCGGTCAGCCGCCGCAGCGCGGGCGTCGACCGGAGCCGGCGCCCGCGCGCGAAGCCGGGGTTGGCGCCCTGCGCCCGTCCCGCCCCGTCGGTCACTTGCCCTCGCCGTCCTCCGACTCGCGCAGCGACAGGGCGTACTCGGCCAGCGCGTCCACCAGCGGGGCGACGGCGGCCGTCTCGGGCTGCACGTCGACGCGCAGGCCGAACTCCTGGGCGCTGGCGGCCGTGGCGGGGCCGATGACGGCGACGACGGTCTTCGCGTGCGGCTTGCCGGCGATGCCGACCAGGTTGCGCACGGTGCTCGACGAGGTGAAGCAGACCGCGTCGAAGCCGCCGCCCTTGATCGCCTCGCGGACCGACGCGGCCGGCGGCGCGGCGCGCACGGTGCGGTAGGCGGTGACGTCGTCGACCTCCCAGCCGCGCTCCACGAGCCCGGCGGCGAGGACCTCGGTGGCGATGTCGGCGTGCGGGAGCAGCACGCGGTCGATCGGGTCGAGGACGTCGTCGTAGTCGGGGAACTCGGCCAGCAGGCCCTGGCTGGACTGCTCGCCGGCCGGCACCAGCTCGGGCACGATGCCGAACGCGCGGACCGCGTCCGCGGTCTGCTCGCCGACGCAGCCGACCTTCACGCCGGCGAAGGCGCGGGCGTCCAGGCCCAGCTCGGCGAACTTCTCGCGCACGGCCTTCACCGCGTTCACCGAGGTGAACACGATCCAGCCGTAGCGGCCGGTGACCAGGCCCTTGACCGCGCGGTCCATCTGCGCGGGGCTGCGCGGCGGCTCGACGGCGATCGTCGGCACCTCGACCGGGACGGCGCCGTAGGCGCGCAGCCGGTCGCTCATCTCGCCGGCCTGGTCCTTGGTGCGGGGCACCAGCACGCGCCAGCCGAACAGCGGGCGGCTCTCCCACCACGACATCCGGGCGCGCTTGTCGACGGCCGCGCCGACGGTGACCACGACCGGTCCGGTGAAGGAGTCCAGCCCGGCCGCCTTCTCGGCGACCGCGGACAGCTTCGCGACGACGCTCTTCTGCGCCGTCGACGAGCCGGCGCTGGTGACCACGACCGGGGTGCCGCCCGACAGGCCGCCCTCGACCAGCCGGCCGGCGGCGTCCGCGAGCTCCTCGACCGCGGCCCGCAGCACCAGGGTGCCGCCGGTCGCGGCGGTGGCACCGGCCAGCGCGGCCAGGTCCACCCCGCTGCGCAGGTCGGCGGTCAGCGCGGTGCTGCCCGGGGCGACGCCCGCGAAGGCGGGGACGGCGGTGGCCGGCGCGACGCCGGGCACCACGTCGAAGCCGACGGAGGTCCGGCCGACGGCCAGCACCTCCTTGACGGCGGCGTCGTCGGTGTACGGGTCACCGGCGACCAGCCGGACGACCACCGCGCCCCCCTTGGCGGCGGCGACGGCGCCCTTGGCGACCTCGGCCGGCTCACCGGAGACGGGGACGAGCTCGACCGCGGGGTTGATCCCGCGGACGGCGTCCTGGACGGCGGCCGGTACGTCGACGTCGACGAGCACGTGGGCCGCCTCGGCGATCGCCGCCGTCGCGCGTGCGGTCAGCATGCCGGGGTCGCCCGGTCCTGCGCCGACGAAGACGACCCGGCCGGTGCTGCCGACGGTCTTGCGGAAGCGCGTCATCGCGTGCTCCTGATCCTGGCCCGGAGGGCCTTTGTTGCTGGGTTCTGGGGGGCGGGTTCTGCGCCCAGGGGCGACCTCACGGGCCCGGTCACCGACCGAGCGCCATGAGTTCGGCGGCGCCGCGGTCGAGCAGCTCCGCCGCCAACGCCCGGCCGAGCGCAGCGGCGTCGTGCAGGGGACCGCTCAGCGAGCCGCGGACGCCGTCGCTGCCGTCGATCGCGGTGACCGATGCGCGCAGGAACAACTCGGGGCCGTGCTCGCCCTCGGCCACCTCGGCGTAGGCGGCCACGGGCGCGCTGCAGCCGGCCTCGAGGGTGCCCAGCGTGGTCCGCTCGGCCAGGGCGCAGGCCCGCGTGCGGGAGTCCTCCAGGCGGCCGAGCAGCTCGCGCGTGCGGGCATCGCTCGTGCGGCACTCGACGGCCAGCGCGCCCTGCGCGGGTGCGGGCAGCACCTGGAGCGGGTCGAGGGTCTCGGTGACGACCGCGAGCCGGCCCAGCCGCGACAACCCGGCGCGGGCGAGCACGACGGCGTCCAGGTCGCCGGGGCCCGTGGCCGAGCCGGCGACGCGGCCCAGGCGGGTGTCGACGTTGCCGCGGATCGGCACGACCTCCAGGCCCAGCCCCAGCGCCCGCAGCTGGGCGACGCGGCGGGGGGCGCCGGTGCCCACCGTGGACCCCGGGGGCAGCTCGCCGAGGGTCAGCCCGTCGCGGGCGACCAGCGCGTCGCGCGGGTCCTCCCGCGGGGGCACCGCGGCCAGGATCAGACCGGGCGCGGGTGCGGTGGGCAGGTCCTTGTAGCTGTGCACGGCCAGGTCGATCTCGCCGGCGAGCAGCGCGTCGCGCAGCGCGGTGACGAAGACGCCGGTGCCGCCCAGCTGCGCGATGGCGGCCTGCGACCGGTCGCCCTCGGTGGTGATGTGCACCAGCTCCACGGGGGTCCCGGTGGTGGCGGTGATGGCGTCGGCCACGGTCTGCGACTGGGTGCGGGCCAGCACGCTGGCGCGGGTGCCCAGCCGGAGCACGGTGGTGCCCGAGGCCGTCTCGGCGGAGGTGCGCAGGGCGGTCACGAGTCCTCCTCGCTGGCGCTCGTCGGCCACGTGCCCAGGGGTGCTGTGTCCCTGCGTGACCTCGCAAGCTCGGTCACGGGGCACCTCCGGTGCGCTCGGGGTCGGCGGTGACCGCCTCGGCCAGGCTGGCGGTCTCGGCGACCTCGGCGTCGATGCCCAGACCGAACAGGGCGCGCAGGGCACCGGCGTAGTCGGTGCCGCCGGGCACCGCGGACAGCTCCTTCACCCGGACGGTGGGCTCGTGCAGCAGCTTGTCCACGACCCGCCGGACGGTGCGGGCGATCTCGGCGCGGGAGCGCGGGTCGAGATCGGGCAGCCGGGTCGAGAGGCGGAGCAGCTCGGCGTCGACGACGTCGGCGGCCTGGCTGCGCAGCGCCGAGACGGTGGGCGCCACCGCGGCGGCCTGCTGCTCGGCGCGCAGCAGCGCGGCCTCGGCCTCGATCATCGCGTGCGCGGCCGTGATGTCGTCGGCGGCGACCGGACCGGTGGCCGGGGCGCCGGCGTCCCGGGCGGCGACCCGCTCGCCCTGCAGGAGGGCGAGGTCGACGACGTGCACGTCCGGCAGGCCTGCCACGCCGGGGTCGACGTCGCGGGGCAGCGCCAGGTCGACCACGGCCATGGGGCGTCCCTCGCGGCGGCGCATGGCGGTGGCCACGACGTCGGTGCCCACGACGATGCCGGAGGCGCCGGTGCAGGAGACGAGGACGTCGGCCTCGACGAGCTCCTCGGGGGCGTCGGCGAGCTCGATCGCCCGGCCGCCCAGGGTGGTGGCCAGGCGCTGCGCCGAGGCGTGGGTGCGGCTGCCGATCACGACGTCGGCACCCCGGCGGGCCAGCGTGGTCGCGGCCAGGGCACCCATGGAACCGGCGCCGACCACGAGTGCCCGGCGGCCGGTCAGGTCGCCGATGCGGGCCTCCGCGTGGTCGAGCGCCACGGAGACCAGGGAGGCACCGGCCCGGTCGATCCCGGTCTCGGAGTGCACGCGCTTGCCCACCCGCAGGGCCCGCTGGGCGATCGGGTGCAGGGCGCGGCCCACGGCGCCCTCCTCACGGGCGAGGGCGTAGGCGGCGCGGAGCTGGCCGAGCACCTGCGTCTCGCCGACCACCATCGAGTCCAGCCCGGCGGCGACGGTGAACAGGTGGCTGACGGCCTGGTCCTCGTAGTGGACCGTGACGTAGGGGGCGAGCTCCTCGACCGACGCGCCGGCCTGACGGGCGAGCACCCGGCTGACGTCGGTGACACCGCCGTGGAAGCGCTCGACCTCGGCGAAGACCTCGATCCGGTTGCAGGTGGCCAGGACCAGCGCCTCGGCGACGTGGTCGCCGTCGACCAGCTCGTGCAGGGCCTTGACGCGGTCGTCGTCGGTCATCGCGAACTGCTCGAGCAGCGCGACGGGCGCGGTCCGGTGGCTGATGCCCACCGCCAGGAGACTCATGAGTCCTCCTCGCTGGCGCTCGTCGGCCGCATTCGCAGACTCGCTCTGTCCATGGCGGA
The DNA here is from genome assembly GCA_963747895.1 of uncultured Actinomycetota bacterium. GTDB lineage: Bacteria > Actinomycetota > Actinomycetes > Mycobacteriales > Geodermatophilaceae > Blastococcus. The sequence continues at coordinate 727,406 of CAVVGX010000005.1, read as the reverse complement.
ACTCGCACGCTCGTTCACGCTGACTCCCCCACCTCGGCGGGCACCCGCTGCTGGCCGAGGAAGGCCAGCACCTGGAGCTCCACGGACAGGTCGACCTTGCGGACGTCGACGCCGGCGGGAACCGCGAGCGTCACCGGCGCGAAGTTCAGGATGCTGCCCACCCCGGCCGCGGCGAGCCGGTCGCAGATGCCCTGCGCCACCTCGGCCGGCGTCGTGATGACCCCGATCGAGGCACCCGTCCCGGCCACGACGTCCTCCAGTTCGTCCAGCGCGCGCACCTGCAGGGCGCCGATCCGCTGGCCGATCCGGTCCGGCGAGGCGTCGAACAGCCCCACGAACTCGAACCCGCGGGTGCCGAAGCCGGCGTAGTCGGCCAGCGCCGAGCCGAGGTTGCCGATGCCGACCAGGACGCAGGCCCGGGACCGGCCCACGCCCAGGACCCGGGTGAGGCGGTCGCGCAGCAGGTCGACGTCGTAGCCCACGCCGCGCACGCCGCAGGGACCGAGGTGCGAGAGGTCCTTGCGCAGGCCGGCCGGGTTCACGCCGGCCGCCGAGGCGAGCTCGCCGGAGGAGACGGTGCTCCGGCCGCCGTCGGCGAGCGTGGCCAGTACCCGGAGGTACACGGCCAGGCGGGCGACGGTGGCCTCCGGGATGGTCCGGGGCCGCGGCTGCATCAACGGGCTCTCCACAGCGGCCGCGCCCGACGACCCGGCAACAGCCGGGTGGTGCGACGACACGCAGAACGACGACGACAAGGTTCGGTGGTCACGGGCACCGAGGTGCTCGCGGAGGCCACGGTAGCCGCTTGTGAACGCAGGAACAAAGTCCCCGACGACGCGACAGCGCGCTGACCGGCCCGAACGGGTGGCGCTGTGGTGGAGACCACGTCGGCACCGGCCGTTCACGCGTCGTTCAGCCGCCGCCGAGCCCCAGGTCGCGGCGCAACCGCGGCACGTCGACGGTGAAGTAGGAGTGCTCGCGGCCGTCCAGCAGCACCACCGGCACGCGGTCGCCGTACTCCGCCTGCAGCTCCGGGTCGGTGTCCACGTCCACGGCCTCCGGCCGCAGCCCGGCCTCGGCCGCGATCCGCTCGAGGGTCTCGGCCGCCACCTCGCACAGGTGGCAGCCCGCCCGGGTCATCAGCCGCAACCGCGGCGCGGGGTCATCCGGCATCGGCGTCCTCGTCCGTCGTGGCCCCGCTGAGGCCGAGTTCGCGCAGCCGGGCGCGGCTCACCTTGCCGGTCAGCGAGTGCGGCAGGCTGGGCAGGAAGTACATCGACGTCGGCACCTTGTAGCGGGCCAGGGAGCCTGCGGCGTGCTCGCGCAGCTCCTCGAAGGTCAGCCGCTCCCCCGGCGCCAGGGCCACCACCGCGCGCACCGCGGCGCCCGTGCGCGGGTCGGCCACGCCGATGACGGCGCTCTCGGCGACGGCGGGGTGCGTGTCCAGCACCCGCTCCACCTCGGCCGGGTAGACGTTGAAGCCGCTCACCAGGATCAGGTCGCTGCGCCGGTCGACCAGGTGCAGGTCGCCGTCGGCGTCCCGGTAGGCGAGGTCGCCGGTGCCCAGCCAGCCGTCGGCGTCGGGGCCGTCGTCGCCGTCCGGCCAGTAGCCGGAGAACAGGTTGGGCCCGCGGATCCAGAGCTCGCCCGGGCCCTCGCCGGGCAGGTCGTCGGGGCCGTCCTCCTCGGTCCCCTCGGGCCGCTGCTCCTCGCCCTCGGGGGCGGAGTCGGCGAGGTCGGTCGGGTCCGCGGTGTCGGCGGTGTCGCGCAGGGCCACCTCGATGCCCGGCAGGGGCCCGCCGATGCAGTCGGGCTTGGGCCGGCCGGTGGCCAGGGTGCTCGCGACGACGGGGGCGGCCTCGGTCAGCCCGTAGCCCTCCCAGACGGTGACGGCGGCCCGCTCGCGCATCGCCGTCCACACCTCCTCCGGCAACGGGGCCGCACCCGAGGAGGCCAGCCGGACCGCCGCGAAGGCGCGGCGCAGGTCGGTGTCGCTGCCGGCGGCGTCGGCCACGGCCAGCCAGGCCTGGTACATCGGCGGAGCCCCCGGGATCGCGCTGACGTGCTCCTCGGTCATGACGGCGAGCGTGCCGCGCGGGTCGAAGGTCTCCTCGAGCACCGCGCACGCGCCGGTGGCGGCGACCAGCCCGAAGCCGGCGTTCAGGCCGTAGACGTGGAACAGCGGGAGCACCAGCAGGACGCGGTCGTCTTCTCGCACCGGCGGCGGATCCATCGCCAGGCACTGCTCCTGGTTGGCCCGCAGGGCACCGGAGGTCAGCATCGCGCCGCGCGGCCGGCCGGTCGTGCCGCTGGTGTAGCAGAGGAAGGCCAGCTCCGCGGGGTCGTCGGCGACCGCGGGAGGCGCACCGTCGCCCTCGGGGGCGCCCGGGCAGACCGGCACCCCGGCGATCTCGTCGCGCTCGGCCGGCGCGACGAGCAGCGAGGCGCCGGAGTCGGTGAGGACGTACTCCAGCTCGGGCTCGGTGTAGGCGGTGTTCACAGGTACGACGACCAGCCCCGCGCGCAGCGCCCCCAGGACGGCGCGCAGCCAGGGCAGGCCGTTGGGCAGCTGCACCGCCACCCGGTCGCCGGGCGCCAGCTCGCGGGCGGCGTAGCCGGCAGCGGCACGGTCGACCGCGGCGTCGAGCTCCGCCCAGGTCAGCCGTTCCGCGCGCGTGACGACGGCCGGCGCGTCGGGGCGCTGACGGGCCGCGGACCGCACGAGCGCGGCCAGGGACCTTCCTGCCTCCAGGTCCGACACATCTCCTCCGGTGGAGCGGGCCTCGCGCTGCGCCGGGATTCCAGGCGGTGCGTCCGGCGGGCTGGCGTGGACGGGCTGGGGCGATGTTGTCACCATGGGGCGAGCCCCGCAGCTCACGCGCCAGTATCGCCGTCCGCGTCGGGGAGGAGACGGTCCAGCATCGCGGGCCGACGAGGAGGTCATCGCCCGCAATGCCGCAGCCCCTCGACGCCGACCAGCCGGCGCCCGCCGCTGCCCGGCGTCCGCGGCCACGGCCGCGGCCGCGGCCGACGCCGTTCCCGCGCGCCGGCGGCGAGGCGGTCGCGACCGGGGGGGCCGCGCCTGCCCCCGAGCCGGACCTGCCGGCGACGGACCCGGCGCAGGACGGGCCCACCGCTCCCCCGCCCCCCGCGGACGGCCCGGACGTCTGGCAGTGGGTGCGCCGGACGCAGGAGGGGGACGCCGAGGCGTTCGGCCTGCTCTACGACCACTACGCCACGCTGGTCTACCGGTACGTCTACAACCGGGTGGGCGACCGGGCGACCGCCGAGGACGTGACCAGCGAGACCTTCGTGCGGGCGCTGCGCCGGATCGACTCGCTGAGCTTCCAGGGCCGCGACGTCGGCGCCTGGCTGGTCACGATCGCGCGCAACATCGTGCTGGACCACGTGAAGAGCAGCCGGTACCGGCTCGAGGTGGCGACCGCGGACATGCGCGACGCCGACCGGGCCACCGACGGCCCCGAGGACGCCGTCGTCGCGCACCTGACCAACCGCGAGCTGCTGGCCTGCGTGCAGCAGCTGGGCAGCGAGCAGCAGGAGTGCATCGTGCTGCGGTTCATCCACGGGCTCTCGGTGGCCGAGACCGCCGAGATCATGGGGAAGAAGGACGGCGCCATCAAGGCCCTGCAGCATCGGGCCGTGCGCCGGCTCGCGGGTCTGCTGCCGGACGGACTGCGGTGAACGCGACATCCTGCCCAGGAGCCGTAACCGCCAACCATCCGTTCTCGTTGGGCCGTGCGCGAGGGAACGTGCCGACGAGCGGCTGCCCCGCCAGAGCGACCGGAGGAACCCCGTGACCACGCACGAGAGCAACGCGGCGCCGACCCGCCGTGCTGCCCGTCGCGGGGACGAGCAGGACGCCAGGGTCGTCACGATGCTGCAGGAGCTCGCGCCCCGGCTCGACGTCGAACCGGACCCCGGGTACCGCCGCGCCGCCCGCCAGCGGCTGGTCGCGATGGCCGCCGTCCGCACGCCGGAGCCCGTCCGCCCCTCCCGCCTGCGGCGGCTGGTGGCCGCCCGTGCCGTCGACGCCCCCGCGGGCCGCTGGCGCACCCGGGTCACCGCCGGGCTGGCCGGCGCCGCGCTCACCGTGACCGCGCTGGCCGCGCTGGTGGCGCTGGCCACGGGAGCCGGCCCCGGCGACGTGCTCTACGGGGTGAAGCGGGGCACCGAGCAGACCCGGCTGGCCCTGGCCGGCGACTCCCGCGGCCAGGCACTGCTGGACCTCGCCCGCACCCGCCTCGACGAGCTCGCCGACCTCGACCGCGACGCCGCCCTGGTCGGCTCCACGCTCTCGACGATGGACGACCAGACCGCCGAGGGTGCCTCCTGGTACCTGTCGCGGACGCTGGACACCTCCGACGCCGCACCGCTGGACCGGCTGTCGCGCTGGACGACGGAGCAGTCCGCGCAACTGGACGCCCTGAGCGCCGGCCTGCCCCCGGGCGCGGCGGACGACGTCGCCGCGTCCCAGGGCCTGCTCGACGCCGTCGCCCAGCGCGTCGACGGCCTGCGGGTGGCGCTCGACTGCCCCGGCGGGCCGCAGCAGGCCGGCACCGACCGGCTCGGCCCCGTGCCCGGGGACTGCCGCCCCGATCTCGCGGCCCCGCCGACCTCGCCCGTGCCGACCTCGCCCGTGCCGAGCGACCCGGCGCCGGGCGGCGCGCCCCCGCAGGGCGGCCCGGGGTCGGCACCCGTCGAACCGACCACGCCCGCGGGCCCGACCGCCGGTCAGCCGGGCCCGTCGCTCCCGCCGGTCCCGGCTCCCTCGCCGACCGCGACGGTCCCGCCCGAGGAGCTCGACCTGCCCGGCGGGCTCCTCCCGGACCTGCCGCTGCCGACCCTGACGGTGCCCACGCTGCCGTCGGCCGGTCCGACGACGACGCCGCCGCCGCCCACCACCTCCCCGACGCCGGCGGTCGACGTGCCGCTGCCCGTCGTCCCCTGCGTGGAGCTCCCCCCGCTGCTCCGCGTCGGGACGTGCTGAGCGGCCCCGTCGACCGCATCCACGCACCCGGCTAGGGTCGCTCACGTCGGTGCCCCGCCCGCCCGGGCGGGTCGGATCCAGGGAGGACGCCCGTGGCGCGACTGCCCTTCCGAAGCCGCGACGACGTCGGTCTCGTGCCCGGCGAGGACGACCACCGCGCGCACGTGGCCGGAGCGGCGTCCGCCGCGGCCGCCGACGTCGCGCCGCCCCCGGCCGTCGAGCCGGACCCCACCGCGGCTGCCTTCTTCGACGTGGACAACACGATGATGATGGGCGCGTCGCTGTTCTGGTTCGCCCGCGGCCTGGCCGCCCGCAAGTACTTCTCCACCCGCGACATGGCCGGCTTCGTCTGGCAGCAGGCCAAGTTCCGCATCGGCGGCAACGAGGGCAACCCCGACGACATGCTCACCATCCGGGAGAACGCGCTGGCGTTCGTCGCCGGCCGGCCCGTCGCGGAGATCGTGCAGGCCAGCGAGGAGATCTACGACGAGCTGATGGCCGACCGGATCTGGGCCGGCACCCGGGCCCTGGCCCAGCAGCACCTCGACAGCGGTCAGCGGGTGTGGCTGGTGACCGCCACCCCCGTCGAGCTCGCCTCGATCATCGCCCAGCGGCTCGGCCTCACCGGCGCGCTCGGCACGGTCGCCGAGGTGGTCGACGGGCAGTACACCGGCCGGCTCGTCGGCGAGCTCATGCACGGCCCGGCCAAGGCGGAGGCGGTGCTGGCGCTGGCCGAGCGCGAGGGGCTGGACCTCTCCCGCTGCACCGCCTACAGCGACTCGGCCAACGACCTGCCGATGCTCTCGATGTGCGGCACTGCGGTCGCGGTCAACCCCGACACCGAACTGCGCTCGGTCGCGAAGGCCCGCGGCTGGACCATCCGGGACTACCGCACCGGCCGCAAGGCCGCCAGGATCGGCGTCCCCACGGTGGCTGCCGCGGCCCTGTCGGGAGGGATCGTCGGGGGCGCGCTCGCGCTGCGCCGCCGCAACAAATTGCCCTGGTAGCAGCCTCCCCCCGGGAGGCGACAGGGTGCGCTGATGCGCACTTCTGCGGCTCGGAGGTGCGCATCAGCGCACCCTGTCGGCGCCTATCCACAGATCTACGTCGGCGACGCCACGGGGCGACGGAGCGACGGACCGACCACGGGTGCGCGCCGCCGCGATCGACGCCGTCCGCCGTCGGCTCTGCTCGCCTCGCGACCTCGCCCGTGAGTTGGACCGGAGCACGCGCCTACCGGGCAGGGCCGGGCTGGTCCGGCTGACCGGGCTGCTCGCCGACGGCTGCCGGAGCGAGCTGCAGATCTTCGGCTGCCTGCACGTGCTGCGCGGGCCGGGCATGCCGGCGTTCGTGCAGCAGCATCCCGTGACGGTGGACGGGCGGACGTCCGTGCTCGACGCCGCGTTCGAGGAGTCCATGCTCGCGGTCGAGATGGACGGCGCCGCGTGGCACGGCTCGACGGCCCGACGCGAGAGCGACATCCGGCGGGACGCCCTGCTGGCGACGGTCGGCTGGCAGACCTTGCGCTTCAGCTACATCCGCCTGACCCGGTCCCCCGAGGCGTGCCGGCAGGACATCCTGGCCGTCCACGCCGCTCGGCTGCGCCTGCTCCGTGCCGACACGGTGCGCTGATGCGCACTTCTACGGCGGAGAACTGCACATCAGCGCACCCTGTCGCCGCAGGGATCAGCCGAAGACGCCCTCGCGCTGCATGAGCAGGCGGTAGAGCGACTGCTGGATGTTCTCGCGCACCTGGTCGGTCAGGTTGAAGACCAGCATCGGGTCCTCGGCGGCGGCCGGGCCGTAGGACGCCGTCTCGATCGGCTCCCCGAACGCGATCAGCCACTTCGACGGCAGCGGCACCAGACCCAGCGGGCCGAGCAGCGGGAACGTGGGCGTGATCGGGAAGTACGGCAGCCCGAGCAGGCGCGCGGCCGTCCGGGCGTTGCCCAGCATCGGGTAGATCTCCTCGGCGCCCACGATCGCGCACGGGATGATCGGCGCCCCGGTGCGCAGAGCCGCGCTGACGAAACCGCCCCGGCCGAACCGCTGCAGGGTGTACCGCTCGGAGAACGGCTTGCCGATGCCCTTGAATCCCTCGGGGAAGACGCCGACGAGCTCGCCCTCGGTGAGCAGCCGCTCCGCATCCTCGTTGCAGGCCAGCGTCGTCCCGAGCTTGCGCGAGAGGGACCCGATGAAGGGGACGTCGAACACCAGGTCCGCGCCGAGCAGCCGCAGCCGGCGCTGCGCGGGGTGCTCGTCGTGCAGCGCCACCGTGGTCATCAGCGCGTCCACCGGGATGGTGCCGGAGTGGTTGGCCACCACCAGGGCGCCGCCGGTGCTCGGCACGTTCCCCAGCCCCAGCGCCTCGACCCGGAACCACTTCTCGTAGAAGGGCCGCAGGATCGGCAGCAGGAGGTGGTCGGTCAGGTCGGGATCGAAGCCGAACTCGTCGGTCTCGTACTCACCGGTGACGCGGCGGCGCAGGAACTCGACCGCATCGGCCAGGTGATCCTCCCAGCCGGGCGGGGGCGTCGGCGGGACGAACGGCTCGTCGTCGACGGGCCGCAGCGGGATGACCCGGGCCTCAGGCATCGCGCACCGCCCGCAGACCGGGAGACGGAGGTGCCGGGTTCAGCCGCTCGCCGAGCGCCGCGGCCGCGTCACCGGCCCGGCCGAGCACCGAACGCAGCCGCGAGGACGTCGTCCCGACCAGGTTCGGCGAGACCACCGGAGGCACCGTCCGCGCGTAGTCGGCCAGCGCCTCGGCCGTGGTGTACCGCGGGACGAGGCCGAACTCCGTGCGCAGGACGGTGGTGTCGACGACGCGGCCGAAGTTGAGGAACCGCATCTGCTCGGGCGAGTAGTCGACGAAGCCGAAGCGGCGCGAGATCCGGCCCACCGAACCCAGGGCGGGCGTGGGCAGCGGGGCCTCGATCCGCCCCAGCCGCCGGATCGCCTGCGAGAGCAGCAACGTGCCCTCGCCGCCCACGTTGACGGTGCCGGTGAAGTCACCGGTGGTGGCGCGCTCGAGGACCGCCAGGGCGTCGTCCTCGTGCAGCAGCTGCACCCGCGCGTCGTAGCCCATGGCCGTGGGGACGACGGGCATGCGGAGGAAACCGGCGAGCAGCGAGTCGATCCGCGGGCCGATGAAGTTGGTGAACCGCAGCACCGCGACGTCGACGTCGGGCCGCCGTCGCCCGAAGGAGCGGACGTAGCCCTCGATGTCGACGCTGTCCTTGGCGAAGCCTCCCGAGGGGACCAGCCGCGCCTGCATCTTCTCGGTGAAGACGGCGGGGTCGCGCGGGGAGGCGCCGTAGACGGCGGTGGTCGACTTGAGCACGAACCGGCGCACCGACGGCGCCGCCTGGCACGCGGCCAGCAGCTGCATCGTCCCGATGACGTTGAGTTCCTTCATCGGTGCGCGCCCACCGGAGCCGGCCGGGGTCGAGCTGATGTTCATGTGCACGACGGTGTCGACCGACGCCGCCGCGATCACCTTGCCGATGAGCGGGTTGCGGATGTCGGCCCGCACGAACTCGGTGCGCCCGAGCCTGCGGAGCATCTCCGGGGACGGCGGGACCGTGTCCACGCCGATGACCCGGCCGATCGAGGGGTCCGCCGCGAGCTCGGCCGCCAGCGCTCCGCCCAGCCACCGGCTCACACCGGTGACGAGGACGACCGCGGGCGGCACGAGCGTCAGCTCACTTCTTGTTGCGCCGCTGGACGCGCGTCTTCTTGAGCAGCTTGCGGTGCTTCTTCTTGGCCATCCGCTTGCGCCGCTTCTTGATGACAGAACCCACGTGGTGCTCCCGACTTCGTCGCAGATGATCAGCTCGTACGCGACAGCGGAGCCGTACCCCGGTGTCGCCCGGCGACCGAGCGTACCCGAGCCGCCCCGCGGCGATGCTGTGACATCGCGGTCCTCCGGACCGCATCGCGACCACGACCCGGCCCTGTCAGGCGGAGCGCGTCCGTCACGCCTGCGCGCACCCCTTCAGGGCCCACTCGGCGCGACCCTGCGGCCACCTGCCGGCTCCCGTCGGGTGGAGCCGGCCCGTCACGTCTGCGCGGACCCCGTGCGGGCCCGCTCGGCGCGACGCGGCGACGCCGTTGTCGCCGCTCTCTTCTCTCAGGCGATGTCGGTGTAGGCGTCGCGCAGGTAGTCCTGCACGGCGCGCTCCGGGACGCGGAACGAGCGGCCGACGCGGACGGCGGAGAGGTCGCCGGCGTGGACGAGGCGGTACACGGTCATCTTGGAGACGCGCATCATCGCGGCGACCTCGGCGACGGTCAGGAAGGTGACGGCGGCGCGGGGAGCCGGGACGCTCGGGCGGCCCAGGGGCATGGCGGCCGGGTGGGCGGCGGGCACGGGGCGGGCGACGGCGGATGCCTGCATGGGGCGGCCCATCGGACGCTGGGTCGGCACACCCGGGCGGACGACGGTGGCGGCGTGGTGGCGCTGGGGCATGGTCATGTCTTCGTCTCCGGACCTAGCTCGCGTCGTGGCGCCGGCTTCCCCACCGGCAACTGAACACGCACGTGCTGCAACAGAGCGTAAGGGGACAGGCGTGACAGGAGCGATGGATGAATCGAACAGACGGACCGATCCGTCCTGGGCAGATCTGCATATATGTCGACCGATCGACAAGTGGATCCGCGTGTCACGCGTACGAGTGACGAGGAAACGACGCAGCGTGCTCGATTTCGCACCGATCACCCGCTAGTGTGCTCGGCCGGTCGCAGCGAGTGAGCACGAGGAGACGACAGGCGGATCAGCGGCCCCTGCTCTGCCAGCCGACCCGCACGCCTCAGTCGCGCGGGGCGCCCAGCTCCAGCGAGCGGGCGTGCGCCGCGGCCACGGCAGCCGCCATCGCCGCCCGCACGTCGTGCCGGTCGAACTCCGCGATCGCGGCGACCGTCGTCCCGTTCGGGCTGCTGACCGCCGCCCGCAGCGCCTCCGCGTCCTGGCCGGAGTCGCGCAGCATCACCGCTGCACCCAGGGCCGTCTGCACGATCAGGTCGGTGGCCAGCTCCCGCGACAGGCCGAGCGCCACCCCGGCGTCGACCATCGCCTCCACGAGGTAGAAGAAGTACGCCGGCCCGCTGCCCGACAGGGCGGTGACCGCGTCCTGCTGCACCTCGGGCACCCGCCGAACCCGGCCGACGGCGGCGAGCAGTTCTTCGGCCTCGTCGAGGTGCTCGTCGGCCGCGTGGGCCCCCGCCGAGAGGACGCTCATCCCCTGCTCCACCAGGGCCGGGGTGTTCGGCATGACCCGGACGACCGGCACACCGGGGGCCAGCGCCGCCTCGATCCGCGCGGTGGTGACCCCCGCGGCCACCGACACCACGAGGTGGTCGCGGTCGAGGTGGCCCGCCAGCAGGTCCAGCAGGCCGTCGACGTCCTGCGGTTTCACGGCCAGCAGGACGACGCGGGCCCGTGCCGGCGCCTCCTCCAGGTCGACGAGGTCCACGCCGTACCGCCCGGCGAGCTCGGCGCCCCGCTCGGCGCTGCGCTCGCAGACGACGACGTCCCCCGGTCCGTTGCGCCGGACGATCCCCGCCAGCAGCGCTTCCCCCATCCGGCCGCCGCCGACGACGGCCAGGCCGCGGCGCTCCCGAGCGCTCACCGGTGCCCGCCCGGGCGGCCCACGAGTGCGCCGGCCGCGCCGGGCCCGGACACGACGGCCACCCGCACCGTCGTGCCGGCGGCCACCAGCTGCTGCTGCTCCGCGGTTCGGACTCTCCAGGGCATCACGTGCTCCCAGCTGTCGGACGGGCGCCCGTGCCAGGCCGCCCGTTCTCCGGTGATGGCGATCAGTCGAGGGTCGGTGGTGGCGACGGCGGGGCGGCCCGCACCGGCCATCAGGACGTCGACGCAGCGGACGAAGGCCAGCCGCGCCGCCGTGCGGGAGCCCGCCAGCAGCCGCACCCGCCTCCCGGCGAGGGCCCGGCAGCGCGCCTCGGCCGACGGATCGCCCGCCCGGACGACGACCCGCGCGCCCGGGTGGTCGGCCAGGAGCGGGTCCACCGCCTCGGAGGCACCGTCGAGGACGACGCCCAGCCCCGCCTCGGCGGCACCGGCGGCCAGCTCCCGGGCCTCGGCCGGCTGTCGCACCGGCACGGTGAGCTCGCAGTCCCCCGGCGGGCCGGCGACCCGCACCCGCGCGATCAGCCCGGCCAGCTCCGCGCCGGCGTCGTCGCCGGTGCCCGACCGGTGCTCGAGCGCCACGGGATGCCCGGCGGCGACGAGCCCGGCGGCCACGCGCAGCCCGTCCTCGGCGCGGAGCCCGGCGACCAGCCGGCCGGTGAGCAGACGGCCCACGAGGGCGCGCTCCACCGCTCGCTGCACGCGGGGACGGGGCGGCACGGGCACGACCGAACCGTAGTGCGCCGGTGTGTGTGCAGGCGGCGCCCCGGGTAGCGCGCCGACATGGCAGGAGAACTGGACGGGATGAGGGTGGCGGTCCTGGCGACCGACGGTGTCGAGCAGGTCGAGCTGGAGCGGCCGTGGCAGGCGCTCGAGGAGGCCGGCGCCGAGCCGGAGCTCGTGTCGCTGGAGTCGGGCAGCATCACCGCCTACGAGCACATCGACAAGGGCGACAGCAAGAAGGTGGACAGCACGGTCGCCGATGCCGACCCCGACGACTACGCGGCGCTCGTCCTGCCCGGCGGGGTCATCAACGGCGACTTCGTGCGCGCCGACGCCGACGCCGTCGCGTTCGTGAAGGCCTTCTTCGAGGCGGGCAAGCCGGTGGCGGCGATCTGCCACGCACCGTGGGTGCTGGTGGAGGCCGACGTCGTGCGCGGCCGGCGGATGACCTCGTGGCCGTCGCTGCAGACCGACCTGCGCAACGCCGGCGCGACCTGGGTGGACGAGGAGGTCGTCGTGGACGGCAACCTGATCACCAGCCGCAACCCCGACGACCTGGAGGCCTTCGGCGCGGCCATCGTGGAGGAGTTCGCGAAGTCCGAGGACGACGCGGCGGTCGACGCGACCGCGTGAGCGCGGCCGGCACCGCGCGCGGTCAGCGGGTGGCGAGCAGCTGCGCCGCGGGGACGATGGTGAGCAGGGTGCCGGCGAACACCAGGAGGGCGAGCAGCCGGGGGCCGACCGGTTCGGCCCCCTGCCGCTGCCGCCACATGCCCACGCCGGCGACCAGGCCGGTGACCGCGAGCGGCACGAGCAGCAGCGCGACGTAGGCGGCCATCTCCCACAGCAGTGTGGCGGCGAAGAAGACACCGATCCCCACGGCCAGGGCGATGACCAGCTCGCCGACGAAGCGCAGCCAGGCCAGCGGGCTGGCGTCGCCGTCCAGGTCGTCGACGTCGTGGGCCCGGACGCCGGGGATCGGGCCGGTGGAGGTCAGCTCGTCGCGGGGCGCGGCCCGCTGTCCGGGCCGGGAGGCGCGGAGGCCGGTGCGCCCGGTGTCCCGGCCGACCGCGCGGTCGGCGACCCGGCCGGTGTCCCGGCCGACGGCGCGGTCGGCGACCCGGCCGGTGTTCCGGCCGACGGCGCGTTCGGCGACCCGGCCGGTGTCCCCGCCGGAGACGCGGTCGCCGCGCAGTGCACCCAGCGGGATGTCGGGGAGCGGGGCCGACGGGTGCGGCACCGCGGGCGAGCGGTCGGGCCGCAGCCCCGGGATGGCGGCGGTCGCGGGACCGGCCACCGCACCCCCGGCCTCGGAGGGGCGGACGGGCGGGAACCCGGGACCCGAGCCCCGCGACGGGCTCGGCTGGCGGGAGCCGGCGCGGGTGGAGCCGGACCGGACCGCACCGGTCTCCTGCTCCTCCACGTCGCTCCGGCGCCGGCCGAACGGCCGGTCGGCAGGCGGCTGGGAGTCAGGACGCCGCTGGCGCACGGGCTCGTCGGGCTCGTCCCACCGGCGTCGCTTGGCCGCCCGCGAGGTGTCGATCCCCGCCTCGCGCAGGATCTCCGCGAGCGGACGCCCGCCCGTGTCCGGGTTCCAGTCCGGTTCGGCCATCACGCTCCGTCCAACGAGTCCAGCCTGCGCAGGATGACGCCCTCGCGCAGGGCCCAGGGGCAGATCCGCACGAACGGTACGTCCAGGAGGCGCATGGAGGCGGCAGCGACAGTCGCTCCTGCGGGAACCTGGTGCGCACGGGCCGCCGACACGCCGGGCAGCTCGGCCAGCGCACCGGACTCGATGCGCGAGACGAAGCGCGCCACCTGGTCCAGCCCGGTCAGCGACAGCTCGCGCGGTGTCCGGATCCCGGCCGACGACGGTGCCGCACCGCTGAGCCGCGCCAGGGTGCGGAACGTCTTGCTGGTCGCGGCGACGAGATCGGGGGCCCCGGCCTTCTTCAGCTTCGCGACCGCCGGCTCCAGGAGCTCGGTGGCGTGCTCGTCGAGCTCCTCGAGGGCGGACAGGTCGGGGCGCCCGCCCTCCAGTGCGTCGGGGAGGAAGCGCCGGGTCATCCGCCCGGCACCCAGCGGCAGCGACAGCGCCACGTCGGGGAGCTCGTCCATCCCGACGGCCAGCTCGAGCGAGCCGCCGCCGATGTCGAGCACCAGCAGCCGGCCGGCGCTCCAGCCGAACCAGCGGCGGACCGCCAGGAAGGTCAGCCGGGCCTCGTCCTCGCCGGTGAGCACCTGCAGCTCCACCCCGGTGGACTGCCGCACGCGGTCCAGGACCTCCTCGCCGTTGCGCGCCTCGCGGATCGCCGAGGTGGCCAGCGCCATGAAGTCGTCGCAGCCCTGCTTCTCCGCCTGGTCGCAGGCCTCCTGCACGGCCTGGAGCAGGGCCTTCTCCCCTACGCGCGACAGCACGTCGTCCCGCCCCACGTGCTCGGCGAGGCGCAGCGGCCAGCGGTCGTCGTGCATCGGCGTCGGGTGCGCGCCGCGGTGGGCATCGACGACGAGGAGGTGCACCGTGTTGGAACCGACGTCGAGAACACCCAGCCGCATGGGCCCAGTCTGCCCGTGGCGGCCCGCATAGGCTGGACCGGTGCCGGACGAACCGCCCCCCGAGGTGGACCTCGACTTCGCGCGGGAATGGGTGGAGTTCCCCGACCCCGCCGATCCCGGGCACGTCGTCCGCGCCGACCTGACCTGGCTGTCGTCGGCGTGGACGTGCATCTTCGGCCGCGGCTGCGCCGGGGTCGTCGAGGGGCGTCCGGACGACGGGTGCTGCAGCCACGGCGCCTTCTTCACCGACGAGGACGACCTCGCGCGGGTCACCGCGGCGGTCGCGGACCTGACCGACGAGGACTGGCAGCTGGCCCCGGTCGCGCGCGGTGCCTGGACCGAGGAGGACGACGCGGACGACGCGGACGACGCGGACGACGCCGAGGAGGGTGCCCGGTCGCTGCGCACCCGGACCGTCGACGGGGCCTGCGTCTTCCTCAACCGGCCCGGGTTCCCCGGCGGGGGCGGGTGCGCCCTGCACCGGATGGCGGAACGCACCGACCTGCACCCGCTGACGACCAAGCCCGACGTGTGCTGGCAGCTGCCGGTGCGCCGCGAGCAGGAGCACGTCGACCGGCCGGACGGCACGCGGGTGCTGGTCAGCACGGTGGGCGAGTTCGACCGCCGCGGCTGGGGCCCCGGCGGCCACGACCTGCACTGGTGGTGCACCGGCGCACCGGCCGCGCACGTCTCCCCCGAGCCTCTGGTCGAGACCTACGCCGCCGAGCTCACCGCGCTGCTCGGCGCCCCCGCGTACGCGGAGCTACGCCGGCTGGCCGAGCTGCGCCTCGACCAGGGGCTGATTGCCCCCCACCCTGCCTCGCCCCTCCCCCACCCTGCCTCGCCCCTCCCCCACCCCGCGAGCCCGTCCCCCACCCGGGCCGGCCCGACGCCCGTCCAGCTCCACCGGCGCCGCCCCACCTGACCGGAAGGCCCCCCTCACGATTTGGGTGAGATGAACTGTCCGACCCTGCCTGCACAATCTCGTTCGTGAGCCACGGAGCGGTGCGGGTGCGGGTGGACGTCACCGACGTCCAGGCCGGCATGCTGCTGCGTGCGGCTGGAGCCCGCCGGTATGCGTTCAACTGGGCGGTCGCGAAGATCAAGGCGAACGCCGACCAGTGGGCCGCCGAAGCGACATACGGCATCGAGCGGCCCGACCGGGTCCGTCCGCTGTCGTTCTTCACCCTGGCGAAGCTGTGGACGGCGGAGAAGCCCGACGTCGCACCGTGGGCCGGTGAGCACTCCACATGGACGTTCCGGTACGCGCTCCGCGACGCGGCAACTGCCCACCAGGCGTTCCTGGCCGGGAAGCGCCGGTTCCCGCGGTTCAAGTCCCGTCACCGGGACCGGGCCCGGTTCACCGTTCGCGACGGGCTGGCGCTGGAGTCTGGGCGGGTGCGGCTGGCGAAGTACGGCTGGGTGCGGATCGCCGCGGCGTGCCCGCAGCAGGCGAAGCTGCGGCGGCTGCTGCGCCGTGGCCACGCGAGCTTGCAGCACATCACCGTGAGTCGGCACTCCGACGGCCACTGGTACGCAACGGTGAACGTCGACCGGTCGGCCCGGGTACCGGCCGAGCAGCGTGATGCACCGGTCGGCCCGGTCGTCGGGGTGGACCGCGGGGTGAAGACCGCGGCGGTGGTCGCGGACGTGAACGGCCATGTCATCGGGCAGTTGCCAGCGTCCAGAGCCCTCCGGGACCGGCTGCGGCACGTGAAGCACCTGCAGCGCGCCGTGTCCCGGACGGAGAAGGGGTCGGCGAACCGGCGCAAGGCCGTGGCCCGGCTGGGCCGGGCGCACGCGACGGCCGCCGCGGTTCGGGCCGATGCGCTGCACGCGTTCACCGCCGAGCTCGCCCGCGAGTACGGCGTCGCCGTGGTCGAGAACCTCGCCACCGCCAACCTGATGGCGAACCGGTCCCTCGCGGCCGCGATCGGCGATCAGGGATGGGGCGAGCTGGCTCGACAGCTGGCCTACAAGACGGCCCGTCACGGCGGGCAGCTGATCGTCGCGGACCGCTGGTTCGCGAGCTCGAAGACGTGCTCGGCGTGCGGTGCGGTGAGACCCAAGCTCACCCTCGCCGAGCGCACCTACCGGTGCGGTGACGACGCCTGCGGCCACGTGGCCGACCGGGACGTCAACGCCGCGGCCAACCTCGCCGCCTGGGGCGAGCACACGCTCGGGTTCTGCCCGTGCGTGACCCAGGTCGGGGACCGCCACCCGGGCGGCCCGTCAGCCGAGCCCGTTCGGCATGCCTGTGGAGGGTGGGTGTCAGCTGCGGCCGGCCAGGCCGCGGCGGTGCTGCCCGGTGAAGCAGGAACCAGCCGGCCACGCACCCGCGTGGCGTAAGCACTGGACGCCCCGGGCAGGGGCGCTCACGACGGTCGACGATGCTCCGGCATCTCACCTAAATCGTGAGGGGGGCCGGAAGGTCTGCCGGTAGGCCCGCGGGGAGACCCCGCGCCGGCGCGCGAACTGCTCCCGCAGGCCCGCCGCCGTCCCGAAGCCGACCAGCCGCACGATCTCCTCGACCGGGGCGTCGCTCTCCTCCAGCAGCGTCTCGGCCGCCGAGAGGCGCTGGGCCAGCAGCCAGGCGTGCGGCGTCGTCCCCGTCGTGGCCTTGAAGCGCCGGGCGAACGTGCGCGGACTCATCAGCGCCCGCCGGGCCAGCACCTCGACGCTCAGGTCCTCGGCCAGGCAGGATGCCCGGCGTCTCGGCGACCACCGCGAAGTCGAACCGCGGCAGGCCCAGGTGCCGGCGGTCCATGTTGATGATCAGCTGCCCCACGAGCCGAACCCGGGTGCTCGTGGCGCTGGACGCCGTCCGCTCCATCGCGAACCACGCCGACGCGATCGCCGTGCACGTCACCTGCCCGGCGTGCGGCGAGGAGCACGTGCACCGCACCGGCCGCCGCGTGGAGGAGGCGCGGCGCGGCGCCGCCCTGGAGGTCGCCGTCCGACGGGCGCAGGCGCCGACCTCGGCCTAGCATCGAACACATGAGCGAATCGCAGCAGTCCGACCCCACTGCCGAGAAGGACCCCTCGACCTGGGTGACCGGTGACGAGCCGGCCACCGGCGCGCAGAAGAGCTACCTCGAGACGCTGTCCCGGAGCTCCGACGAGGACGTCCCGACGGAGGACCTCACCAAGGCCGAGGCCTCCGAGAAGATCGACGAGCTCAAGAACTGAGGTCCGGCCGAGCCGGGGCCCTAGGCGTCGAACTTGTAGCCCAGGCCCCGGACGGTCAGCAGGAACTTGGGGTTGGCCGGGTCGGGCTCCAGCTTGGCCCGGAGCCGCTTGACGTGGACGTCGAGGGTCTTGGTGTCGCCGACGTAGTCCGACCCCCACACCCGGTCGATCAGCTGGGCGCGGGTCAGCACGCGTCCGGTGTTGCGGAGCAGGAACTCGAGCAGGTCGAACTCCTTGAGCGGGAGGGCGACCGGCTCGCCGTCCATCGCGACGACGTGCCGCTCGACGTCCATCCGGACCGGGCCGGCCTCGAGCACCGCCTCGGTCGACCCCGTCTCGGCCGACTCGCCGCGGCGCCGGAGCACCGCGCGGATCCGCGCGACCAGCTCGCGGGCCGAGTAGGGCTTGGTGACGTAGTCGTCGGCCCCCAGCTCGAGGCCCACGACCTTGTCGATCTCGCCGTCCTTCGCGGTCAGCATGATGATCGGGACGCCGCTGCGGGCGCGCAGCTGCCGGCAGACCTCGGTGCCGGGCAGCCCGGGCAGCATCAGGTCGAGCAGCACGATGTCGGCGCCACCGCGGTCGAACTCGGCGAGCGCGTCCGGTCCGGTGGCGGCGACGACGGCGTCGAAGCCCTCCCTGCGGAGCATGTAGGACAGCGCGTCGGAGAAGGACTCCTCGTCCTCCACGACCAGCACGCGGGTCATGCGGTCCCCTTTCCGGGGTCAGCGGCGACGGCGTCGCCGGCCGGGTGTTCCGTGGTCTCGGTGGGGACGGCGGCCAGCGGGATGCGGAGGGTGAACGTCGAGCCCAGCCCCTCCTCGCTCCACACCGTCACCGAGCCGCCGTGGTTGCTGGCGACGTGCTTGACGATGGCCAGGCCCAGCCCCGTGCCGCCGGTGCTGCTGGCCCGCGACTGGTCCACCCGGTAGAAGCGCTCGAACACCCGCTGGCGGTCCTGGCGCGGGATGCCGATGCCGCTGTCGGTGACGGTGATCTCCGCGAAGCCCGACCGGGCCCGGGCGGCCACGGCGATGCGCGACTCCCCCGTGCTGTAGGCGACCGCGTTGGCCAGCAGGTTCGTCACGGCCGTGGCCAGCTGGCTCTCCACGCCGCGGACGACCAGCCCCTGCTGACCGCCGACGGCGATGTCCAGCTTCTTGGCCCGGGCGGCCGTCCTGGTGCGGTCGACGGCCTCGGCCAGCACCCGGTCGACCGGCACCGGCACCAGCTCGGGCAGCGGCTCGCCGCCCTGCAGCCGGGAGAGGTCGATCAGCTCGCGGACGAGGCGGCCGAGCCGGTCGGCCTCGTGCGCGATGCGCGCGGCGAAGCGCTGGACGGCGTCGGGGTCGTCGGCCGCGCCCTCGATGGCCTCGGCGAGCAGGGCGAGCGCGCCGACCGGCGTCTTCAGCTCGTGGCCGACGTTGGCGACGAAGTCGCGGCGCACGGCCTCGGTGCGGCGGGTCTCGGTGACGTCCTCCAGCACGAGGGCCACCGGCCCGGGCGGCTGGACGGTGCCGCTGTCGAGCCGCACCCCGTGCACGCTCATCATCCGCGGACTGGCGCCGACGAGGCTGCCGGGCAGCCGGATGTCGGCCCGCCGACTGCCGGCCGAGCGCACCGCCTGGGCCAGCTCCAGGAGGTCGGGGACCAGCAGCCGGGTGGCGCGCACGATGCCGAGCGCGCGGGCGGCCGGGTTGGCCAGCAGCACGGCGTCGTCGGCGTCCACGACGAGGACCGCCGGGTCCATCAGGTCGAGCAGCCGGCGGGCCATCGCCGCCTCCGGCAGGACGACGTCCTGCGCGTCGAGGGCCGGTCCGTCGAAGCTGCGGCGGGAGCCGAGCACCACCGTGAGGGCCACGGCCCCACCCAGGACCAGGCCCACCACCAGGGCGACCGACGGACTCACGGTGCCGATGCTAGGTCTACGGGGCGCCCGTTCCGGGTCGAACACCTGATCGGGGGCCCCTGACGAGGGAGTGTTCACGCCGGCGTAGGTCCGCGTTCACCTCCGCGCGCCCGCGTGCTCCGGGAACCGGCCTAGTGTCAGGCAGGACCGGCGCGGCGAGGTGCCGCGCCACCCCGGGAGGACGACGTGCGCGACAGCTACCACGAGGAACTCGACGACATCCGCGGATGCCTGGTCGAGATGGCCAACACCGTGGGCTCGCAGATGAGCACGGCCACGACCGCGCTCCTGGACGCCGACGTCGCCCTCGCCGACCTGGTCATCGCCGGCGACGAGCAGATCGACGCCACCCGGGAGAGCATCGACCAGCGCTGCTTCACCCTGCTGGCCCGCCAGCAGCCGGTCGCGACCGACCTGCGCACGATCGTCGTCGCCACCCGCATCGCCAGCGACCTCGAGCGGATGGGCGACCTCGCCGAGCACATCGCGAAGGTGGCGCGGATGCGCTTCCCCGACCACGCCGTCCCGCAGGAGGTGCGCCCGGCGTTCCTCGAGGCCGGGCACGTGGCGGAGATGCTGGTCGCCAAGGCGGGGACCGTCATCGCCTCGCAGAACGTGGAGAAGGCCCGCGAGCTGGAGACCGACGACGACGCGATGGACACCATCCACCGCGGCCTGTTCCGCGAGCTGCTGGCCGACAGCTGGCCCTACGGCGTCGAGACCGCGATCGACGTGACGCTGCTGGGCCGGTACTACGAGCGCTTCGCCGACCACGCCGTCAGCGTCGCCCGCCGGGTCGTCTACCTGGTCACCGGCGAGCGGCATGTCGCAACCTCGTCATGACTGCGTCATGACACCGCGACCGTGACACTGCGGTCCTCCGGACCGCACCGCGGCCAGGAGCCGTCCCGGCGTGCGGTGAGCCGTTCCCTGCGCCTCTTCGGCGGACCCTTCGGGCCCGCGCTCAGCGGCTTGCCTCGCAGGGCGGCTCCAGCGCTTCCTCGCCGACCCCTCCGGGGCCGGCTCGTCAGCGCTTGCCCTGGTTCTTGACGGCCTCGATGGCGGCGGCCGCGGCGTCCGGGTCGAGGTACTCGCCACCGGTCTTCACCGGGCGCAGGTCGTCGTCCAGGTCGTAGCGCAGCGGCACCCCGGTCGGGATGTTGAGGCCGACGACCTCGTCGTCACCGAGCCCGTCGAGGTGCTTCACCAGCGCGCGCAGGCTGTTGCCGTGCGCGGCGACGAGCACGGTCTTCCCCTCGCGCAGGTCGGGCACGATCGCGTCGTACCAGTAGGGCAGCATCCGGACGACGACGTCGGCGAGGCACTCGGTCGCGGGACGCGCCTCCGGCGGGAGGAAGGCGTACCGGGCGTCGCCGTCCTGGGCGAACTCGCTGCCGGGCTCGATCGGCGGCGGCGGGGTGTCGTACGAGCGGCGCCAGGTCATGAACTGCTCCTCGCCGTACTCGGCGAGGGTGGCGGCCTTGTCCTTGCCCTGCAGGGCGCCGTAGTGCCGCTCGTTGAGCCGCCAGGTGCGCTTCACCGGGATCCAGTGCCGGTCGGCCTCGTGCAGCGCGAGCTCGGCGGTCATGATCGCCCGGCGCAGCAGCGAGGTGTGCGAGACGTCGGGGAGCAGCCCGTGCTCGGCGAGCAGCTGCCCGCCGCGGGCCGCCTCGCGGCGGCCCTTGTCCGACAGCGGGACGTCGACCCAGCCGGTGAACAGGTTGGCCTTGTTCCACTCGCTCTCGCCGTGGCGGAGCAGCACGAGGGTTCCCGTAGAAGTCACGCCGTCATCCTGCCCGACCGGTTCCCGCGCCCGCCGGGGCCGTCACCCGATCGCGGCGGCCCGGCAGCCAGACCAGCACGACGACGATCGCGATCGCGCCGGCCGACGCGGTGCCCAGGGCGGTGACGTGCATGGCGTCGACGAAGGCCTCCTGGGCGGGCTCGACCAGCCCGGCCGCGGCCGCCGCGGCCTCCGGGTCTCCCCCGGCCTGCACCTGGCCCACCGCCGCGAGCGTGCTGACGATCGACTCGCCCGCCTGTTCCTGGACCTCGGCGGGCAGCACGTCGGTGGCATCGCCGAGGTTCGCCGCGTAGACGCCGGCCAGCACCGAGCCCAGGATCGCCACCCCCAGCGCGCCGCCCACCTGGCGGACGGAGTTGTTCACCGCGGCCCCCGCCCCGGCCTTCTCCCGCGGGACGACGGACATGATCGACTCGGTGGCCGGAGCCATGACCGAGCCCATGCCCAGGCCCTGGACCGACAGGATCGTGAGCAGCAGCCAGGCGGGCGAGTCCGCGTCCAGGAGCTGGAAGCCGAGGAAGGACAGGGTGATCATCGTGAACCCGACGGCGCACACGGCCTTGGCGCCGTACCGCTCGGCGAGCACGGAGCTGCGCGGCGCCATGAGCGCCATGCCCAGCGCCACCGGGATGAGCGTCGCGCCGGCCTGCAGCGGGCTGTAGCCCAGCACGCCCTGCAGGTAGAAGACGACGTAGAAGGTCGCGCCCAGCAGGGCGAAGAAGTTCAGCCCCAGCGCACCGGCGGCGGCGGAGAAGGCCGGGTTGCGGAACAGCGAGACGTCGAGCGCGGGGTGGGTCGAGCGGCGCTGCAGCTGGACGAAGAGCACCAGCAGCAGCAGTCCGCCGACCAGCGGGACGAGCACGCCCGGCGTCGTCCAGCCGGCGCCCTCGCCGCCGCGGATGATGCCGTAGACGATCCCGCCGAGCGCCACGATCGACAGCAGCACGCCCGGGACGTCGAGCCGGCCGGGCGAGGGGTCCTTCGACTCCGGGACGATCGCCAGCACCGCCACGATGCCGAGCAGCGCCACCGGCACCCCGACGAGGAACACCGCGCCCCACCAGAAGTGCTCGAGGACCGCACCACCGGCCAGCGGCCCGCCCGCGACGGCGATCCCGGCGGTGCCCGCCCACACCCCGATCGCCCGGCCCCGCTCGGGACCGGGGAAGACGTTGGTGATGACGGCGAGGGTCGTGGGCTGGACCGCGGCGCCGCCGACGCCCATGAGGGCCCGGTAGGCGATCAGCTCGGCGGGGCTGTCGCTCATCGCGGCCAGCACCGAGCCCAGCACGAAGATCGACAACCCGATGACCAGCACCCGGCGGCGGCCGATGCGGTCACCGATGACGCCCCAGGAGAACAGCAGGCCGGCGAACACGAGGATGTAGGCGTCCACCACCCACTGCAGCTGCGCCTGGGTGGCGCCGAGGTCGCGCTGGAGCGTCGGCAGCGCGACGTTGAGGATCGTGTTGCCCATGATCACCACGAGCAGGCACACCGTCATGGTGGCGAGCACCCACCAGCGGCGGGCGTAGCCGGGAGGAGCCTCCTCGGCCGTGGTGATGTTCGTCGTCACTCCCCGCCGGTGGGGCCGTCGGGGGTCCGGCGACCGGGGTCGGCGAAGGCGGCGAACGCCTCCAGGTTGCGCAGCGACTCGCCCCGCTTCACCCGCCAGTCCCACTCGCGGCGGATGGAGGTGCCGAAGCCGATCTCGAGCATGGTGTTGAAGTGGTCGTCGGCGTAGCTCAGCACCGAGCCGAGGATGCGGTCGAGCTCCTCGGGCGTCACCGCGGCGTGCGGCAGCCGGCCGGTCAGGTAGACGTCACCGACGTTGTCGATGGAGTACGCGACGCCGTACATGCGGGCATTGTGCTGCAGCAGGAAGGTCCACAGCTGCTCGCGGTTCTCGTCGGGCTGGCGGCAGACGAACGCCTCGACCCGCAGCGCGTGCTCGCCGACGCTGAGCCCGCAGACGGTCTTGAGCTTCTTGGTGCCGGGGAGGTCGACCAGCCAGACGCCCGGGCCGGGGTGCTCGTGCACCAGCTCGGCGTCGCGCAGCGTCTGGTCGATGACGGCGTCGAGCTCCGCTGTGCTCCGGCGCCCCGGCGGTCGGGTGGTCATCGCGCCACCTGCACGCCGGGCAGCACGCGCAGCGGGCCGAGCCGCTCGCGCACGGGGCGGGCCGGGGCGGCCGCCATGTCGCGTGCCGCCGCGCCGTAGGCCTCGACGAGCGCGTCGGCCGTGCGGTCCCAGGAGAACCGGGCGGCGTGCCGGCGGGCCCCCGCGGCCAGCAGCTCGCGCCGGGCCAGGACCGCCCGCACCGCGACCGCGTAGTCGGCGGCGTCGTGCCCGGCGACGAGCACGCCGGAGACGCCGTCGCGCACCGCCGTCGACAGCCCGCCGACGGCCGCGGCCACCACGGGGGTCCCGCAGGCCTGGGACTCCAGGGCGACGAGGCCGAAGGACTCGTTGTGGCTGGGGACGACGGTGACGTCGGCCGAGCGGTAGTGGTCGGCGAGCCGCTCCGGGGGCTGCGGCGGGAAGAACGTGACGACGTCGGCGATGCCGAGGGCGGTGGCCAGCTTCTGCAGCTGCTCGGGGGCGTCGAGACCGGACCCGCTGGGGGCGCCCACGACGTGCACCCGCAGCCGGTGGCGCAGCGCGGGGTCGTCGGCCAGCAACCGGGCGGCCGTGTGCAGCAGGACGTCGGGCGCCTTCAGCGGCTGGATGCGGCCGACGAACAGCAGCACGATCGCGTCCTGCGGCATGCCGACCGCGCGGCGGGCGGCCGCCCGGTCACCGGGCGAGAAGCGGTCGAGGTCGACGCCGGGCGGGACGACGAGGGTGCGGGCCGGATCGGCGCCGTAGAGGCGGACCAGCTGGCGGGCCTCCTCGTCGGTGTTCGCGATGAGCCGGTCGGCCTCGGCGACCACCTGCTCCTCGCCGATGACGCGGGCGCGCGGCTCGGGACGGTCGCCCTCGGCCAGCGCCTCGTTCTTCACCTTGGCGAGGGTGTGCGCGGTGTGGATCAGCGGCACGCTCCACCGGTCCCGCGCCAGCCAGCCGACCTGCCCGGACAGCCAGTAGTGGGAGTGCACGACGTCGTAGAAGCCCGGCTCGTGCTGGGCCTCCACGCGCAGGACGGCGGCGGTGAAGGCGCACAGCTGGGCCGGCAGCTCCTCCTTGCCCAGGCCCTCGAAGGGGCCGGCGTTCACGTGCCGGACGGTGACGCCCGGGCACATCTCCACGACCGGCGGGAGGTCGCTGGAGGTGGCCCGGGTGAAGATGTCCACCTCGATGCCGCGGGCGGCCAGCCGCCGGGAGGCCTCGACGATGTAGACGTTCATACCGCCCGCGTCGCCGGCACCGGGCTGGTCGAGCGGGCTGGTGTGCACCGAGAGGGTGGCCACGCGCCGGGGCGTGCCGGTGCGGAACGAACGCGGAGCGGGCACGTGCGACCTCCCCGCTCTGCAGTTCCTGTGGTCCGGACCGTCGGAGGGTGAACGCTTCCGCACCCCCGCTGCCTTCCCATCCTGCAACAGGGTCAGGATGTCCACATGTCAGGTGTCCCACCTCTCACCCGGTCCGGTAGCTCCGAGGGGCCCGGCGCGGGCCGCACCGCCGTCGTCACGGGCGCGTCCAGCGGCATCGGGGCGGCCACCGCGGCCCGGCTGGCGGCGGACGGTTTCGACGTCGTCCTGGGGGCGCGGCGGATGGACCGGTTGACGGAGCTGGCCGACTCGATCGGCGCGCGGGCGCTGCCGCTGGACGTGACCGATGCGGCGTCCGTCGAGGCGTTCGCGGCCGCGCTGGACCGGGTGGACGTGCTGGTCAACAACGCCGGTGGGGCCTTCGACGCCAACGTCGTCGCGGACGCCGACCTCGACTCGTGGGCGCGCACCTACGAGGTGAACGTGCTCGGCACGGTGCGGCTGACCAAGGCCCTGCTGCCGGCGCTGGTGGCCTCCGGCGCGGGTGACGTGCTCTTCGTCAGCTCGACCGCCGGGCTCGTCACCTACGAGGGCGGCAGCTCCTACACGGCGGCCAAGCACGGCGTGCACGCGCTGGTCGGGGCGCTGCGGCTGGAGCTGGTGGGCGAACCCGTGCGGGTCATCGAGATCGCGCCCGGCATGGTGCGCACCGAGGAGTTCTCGCTCAACCGGCTGCAGTCGCAGGACAGGGCGGATGCGGTCTACCAGGGCGTGCGGGAACCCCTGGTGGCCGACGACGTCGCCGACTGCATCGGCTGGGCGGTCACCCGCCCGCACCACGTGAACATCGACCTCATGGTGGTCCGCCCCCGCGCCCAGGCCGCCCAGCACAAGGTGCACCGCGAGTCCGACTGACACCTCCGGCCCGGCTAGGGGCGGACGGCGGTGGGTTCGCGGTCGAGCGTCACGCCGAACGTCTCGCGCACGGTGGCGACGATGCGGTCGGCGAAGGCGAGCAGTTCGGCCGCGGTCGCGCCGTCCTCGGTGGTGAGCGCCAGGCTGTGCCGGGACGACGTCCCCACGTGCCCGTCGCGGGTGCCGCGGCCGAAGCCGGCGTGCTGCACCAGCCACGCGGCGCTGAGCTTGACCTGCCCCTCGCCGGCCGGCCAGCTCGGGCAGCCCTCGACGGTGCGGTCGGCCGGGACGATCGGGTTGGTGAAGAAGGAGCCGGCGCTGCGGGAGTCGGGGTCGGCCCGGTCCCAGACCATCCCCTTGCCGCGGCGCAGCCCGAGCACCGCCTCGCGGACCTCGGCCAGCGGCGCCCGCTCCCCGACCTGCACCCCGAGGGTGCGCGCCAGCTCCGCGTAGCCCACCGGCCGCGACAGCGGGCCCGCCTCCAGGGCGAACTCCACCTCGAGGACGACGAAGCGCCCGGCTTCCCGCTTGAGCCGGCTGTCGCGGTAGGCGAACCCGCACGCGGCCGGCGACAGCACGTGCTCGACCTTCTCCGCGCGGTCGTACACCCGGACGGCGGTGATCGTCTGCGCGACCTCCTGGCCGTAGGCGCCCACGTTCTGCACCGGGGTGGCGCCGGTCGAGCCGGGGATCCCCGACAGCGCCTCCATGCCGGCCAGCTCCTCGGTGACGGTGCGGGCGACCAGTCCGTCCCAGTCCTCCCCCGCCTGGACGGTCAGCCGGTCGCCGTCCCGGCGGATGCCCCGGGTGCGGACGGCGACGACGTCGCCCGGGCCAGCCCTCGTCCGGCGCGACCACGTTGGAGCCGCCGCCGAGCAGCAGCAGCGGGCGACCGGCCTCGTCGGCGTCGCGGACGGCGGCGACCAGTTCCTCGGCGGTCTCCACCTCCAGCAACCGCTCGATGGGGCCGCCGACGGCGAGGGTGGTGAGGTCCGCCAGCCGGACGTCGTGTCGAACCTGCACGGCACCACGCTAGCCCGGACTACCCTCTCCCCCGGTGAGCGAGGCGGGCAGCGGACACAAGAAGAGGGCCTCGCTGTCCCCCCAGCCCCAGCGCAGGGCGCCGCGGCTCGCCGCCGGCCGGGCCCGCGCCCTCGGTCTGCCCACCCGGGGCACCACGAACGCCAACCGGCTGCGCCGCGTCGACCGCTGGCTGCTGGCCACCCAGGTGCCGCGGCTGCGCGACTCGGCGCACCCCCTGGTGGTGGACCTGGGCTACGGCGCCTCCGCGGTCACGACGCTGGAGCTCGTGGAGCGGCTGGGGCCCGAGGTCGCCGGGCTCCAGGTCGTGGGACTGGAGATCGACCCCGAGCGGGTCGCCGCGGTCGCCGGCGACCGGGACCCGCCGCGGGTCGACTTCCGCGTGGGCGGCTTCGAGCTCGCCGGCCTGGCGCCGGTGGTGGTCCGGGCGTTCAACGTGCTGCGCCAGTACGACGAGGAGTCCGCCGCCCGCGCCTGGGACACCATGCGCGCGGGCCTGGCCCCCGGCGGCCTGATCGTCGAGGGCACCTGCGACGAGTGGGGACGGCGCTCGGCGTGGGTGACGCTGGACGCCGACGGCCCGCTCACCCTCTCGCTGTCCGCGCGGGTCTCCGACATCGACCGGCCCTCCGACCTGGCCGAGCGGCTGCCCAAGGCGCTGATCCACCACAACGTGCCCGGCCGGCCGGTGCACGAGTTCCTCCGCGCCTTCGACGCCGCCTGGGCCACGGCCGCCGGGCTGTCGACCTTCGGGCCCCGCCAGCGCTGGGTCGGTGCCGTCGAGGCGCTGGCCGAGCACGGCTGGCCGCTGGTCGGCTCCAGCCGACGCTGGCGGCACGGCGAGGTCACCGTCCGCTGGGCGGCCGTCGCCCCGGTCACGTAGCCCGGACCGAGCTGCCGGGGGCTCGCGGGCGGGCTCGACACGCGGCAGGATGCCGGTCATGGATGTCGACGGGGGCAGAGCGAAATGGGCCGCTGTCGTCGTCCCGGCACTCCTTGCCGGCGTCATCTTCTTCCTGCTCATGACGCTGGTGGACCGCTACCTGTTCGGTGACGAGTTCAGCTGGGACGCCGTTGGACCCACGATCGCCGTCATGATCGTGTGGCTCGGTATCTTCGCCGCCCAGCGGCAGGGGTGGGTGCCCTACCCCGCGAGCCCGCAGGAGAAGAAGCGCCGGCGGGACCGGGAGCGGTAGGCCGAGGCTCAGTCGAGCGCACGTCCACGGCAGCGCGTTCCCGCGGGAACGTCCACAGCCCAACGCGCTTTCGCGGAAGCGCCCACGCCCTCCACGCTCCCGCGGAAGCGCCCACGCCCTCCGCGTTCCCGCGGGAACGTCCACCCCGCCGCGTTCCCGCGGGAACGTTTACCCAGCCGCGTTCCCGAGGATCTGCTCAGGCGCAGACCCAGGGGCCGAGCGCCGGCCACGCCTCGACCGTGTCCCCGTCCACGACGAAGGCCGCGGAGAGATCGCCCGCCACCCAGAGCTCGATTCCGGCGTTCTCGTATCCCGTCGCCACGGCATCGTCGGGCAGTTCGGCGTCCGGCACGAAAGGGTCGACGGTGTACTCGTCCATGACGCCGTCCGGGTCGCGCACGAACGAGCGGCCGGCGCCTGGCGTCGAGGCGCCACCGGTCGGCCCGATCAGGTCGAGGATCAGCGCGTCGTCCCACTCGCAGTGCATCGGGCCGGCAGCCATCCGGAGCTCCGACTGCGGAACCGCACGACCGTCGAGCTCCCACCCCTCCAGCAGTCGGTCGCGGTCGTCGCCCCCGCATGCGGACGTGCTGAGGACGAGGAACAGGGCGGCAGCGCGCCTGCGCACCCCATGGGGTCGGCATCGGACGCCGTTGAACTCCGCGACCATCAGTCCTCCAGCGTCTCGAACGGAACCACCCGGGCCGGCTGGCGGGCCGCTTCGCGCAAGCTGTCGAGGGTCGGGTTCGCCGCGACGAACTGCTCGGCGCGGGACGGCTCGAGGGCCGGGAACGTCAGCCGACCGTCGGAGCCGATCTCGGCGAGCACGGCCTGGTCCTCGGCGACGCTCCAGAGGGCCGGGTCGTAGTCGTAGACCGCCGACGACGAGTCGAGGACGAGCAGGAGGTCTCCCAGGGCCGGCAGGCCGGCGGCCAGGACGTCGAACGACGGGCCCACCCCGACACCGACGACGATCGTGCCCACCTCGACCTGACCGCTCAGGACCTCCGTGACGGCGACCTCCGCGTGGGCCGTCCGCCACATGGCGCGGGGGTCGTCGAAGGACACCTCGGTGGTGGCGTGCTCGTCGTCGGAGTAGTGGAAGGCGCGACCCGGGCTGACGCTCGTGACGTGCCCGACGACCACCGCGTCCGACAGCCGCACCAGGTTCCCGTCCGGGACCAGGTACTGCGTGTTGGGGAGGAACTCGGCCAGGGAGTCGGCTACGAACGCGCGAGAACCAGCGGCTCCGGTGTTCGCGATGCTGTCCCGGTACGCCTGCGCGGCGACCTCGGGGTCGACCACCGCGCTCGCGGTGGCGCCCCCGTCCGCACGCCGGTCCGGCTCGCGCCCTCCGTCGAGAGCGGAGATGCCGGCGAACGCCACCGCGACCGCGCACACGCAGGCGAGGGCCGCCGTCCAGCGCCGGCGGCTGCGCCGGCGCAGGCCTGCCACCCGGTTGACCAGGTCGGTCGGCGGCAGGCCGGCCAGGTCGGCGTCGCGGCGCAGCGCGTCGCGCAGCTCGCTGGGATTCATGACGCGTCCTCTCGGGAGCCCACCAGGTCGGAGGCGGGAGACAGCTCGACGCGCAGCCGGGCCAGGCCGCGGGAGGCCTGGCTCTTGACCGAGCCGACCGAGCAGCCCAGCGCCGCGGCGGTGTCGGCCTCGGACAGGTCCTCGTAGTAGCGCAGCACGATCACCGCCCGCATCCGCGGTGGCAGCGCCTCCAGCGCCGCCACCGCCCGGCCCGGGGCCGGATCCCCTCCGGCCGCCGATTGCTCGGGCAGCCGGTCGGTGAGCACCTCCCCCACCCGCCGGCGTCGTCGCCAGCTCGCCGATGTCGTGACCAGCACCCGGCGGACGTAGGGGTAGGCGGCCTGCTGGTCGGCGATCCGCGACCAGCGCCGCGACGTCTTCAGCAGCGCCGTCTGCAGCAGGTCCTCGGCCAGGCCGCGGTCGCCGGTGAGCAGGAACGCCACCCGCAGCAGCGCCGGTGACCACCGCTCGACGAAGTCGGCGAACCCCGCCTCGCTGCCCCCGCTCACCGCATCCTCCGGCCCGGCACCCGGGCGGGTGCGCCTCCACCCCTAGACACGCCCCGCCGCACCCCTGGGGTTGAGTGCGACCAGGAGAATCTCCGCGACCTCACGGAACGGCGGCGCGGATGCGGTCGAGGATCCCGTCGACCAGCGCGGTCTGCTGCTCCGCCGAGGCGCTGCGCGGGTACAGCGCCGCCTGCAGGCTCAGCCCGTCGTTGAGCACGTGCAGCTCGTGGACGACCGCTTCGACGTCGACGTCCGGCCGCAGCTCGCCCTGCTCGCGGGCCTGCAGGAGGCGGACGCGGATCCTGCCGCGGAACCCCTGCACCTCGTCCCCGTACAGGTCGACCAGCCGGGGATTGCCGACCGCCTGCCCCCAGAAGCTCACCTCGACGACGGCCAGGAACCGGCGCCGCTCGTCCAGGGGCAGGCACTCGAGCATGTACTGGCGGACCGACGCCAGACCGGTCAACCCGCTGTCCAGCCGCACGTGCACCTCGGCGTGCGCGGCCAGCATCGCCGAGGCCATGAGCTCGGCCTTGTCGGCGAAGTAGTGCGCGAGCACCCCGCTGGAGCAGCCCGCCTCGCGGGCGATCCCGCGGGTGGTCGCGCTGGCGATGCCCTCCCGCGCGATCACCCGCCAGGTCGCCTCGATGATCGACCGGCGCCGCTCGTCGTGGTCGACGATCTTGGGCACGACGTGCTCCCTCGGTGGACGGCGGTCAGGTCAGGGCCGGCCACCGGTCCACGAGCCCGAGGCGCTGCTCGAGCACGTGCGCGACCCGGAGGACGTCGATGTCCTGGTTGCGCCGGCCGACGATCTGCACGCCGACGGGCAGCCCGGCCTCGGTCCAGCCGCACGGGATCGAGATCGCCGGGTGACCGGTCAGGTTGAACGGGTTGAGCAGGAAGGAGCGCCCCCGGGCGCCCAGCCGCACCCCGTCGATCTCCTGAGGTCCGGCGCCGGGCTCCGCGGACCACGCCTCGAGCGGCATGGCCGGCGTGATCAGGAGGTCGATCTCCTCGAACAGGGTCCGGGCGGCGTCGTAGAGGCGGCCTCGCTCGATCTCGGCGGTCTTGAGGTCGACCGCCGAGTGCGACCTGCCGTACTCGATCAGCCGCTTCAGGTCGTCCTCGAGCCAGTCCGGCTCCCGGTCGGCGAGCGGGCCGACGCCCACGGCCAGGCCGCTGCTGTAGATGA
The DNA here is from genome assembly GCA_963747895.1 of uncultured Actinomycetota bacterium. Lineage (GTDB taxonomy): Bacteria > Actinomycetota > Actinomycetes > Mycobacteriales > Geodermatophilaceae > Blastococcus. Next base: position 696,744 of record CAVVGX010000005.1, on the reverse strand, counting down.
CCCGGTGGAAGCGGCTGGGGTCCTCCCAGCCCGGGGCCTTCTCCTCCACCGAGCCGCCGAGCTCCTCCAGAAGGGAGACCGCTTCGGCGACGATCTGCACCACCTCCGCGCTGACCGTGCCGTACCCGAGGTCGGGGCTCCAGCGGATCCTCCGGCCGGCGAGCGGACGGTCGGACTCCGGCAGCGGCACGAACTCCCCCATCTCGCTGGTGAGCGAGAGCGGGTCGCGGTCGTCGTTCCCCGCCATCACCGACGTCATCAGCGCGGCGTCGGCCACGGTGCGGGTCAGCGGGCCCAGGTGCGTGCGGTGCGCCCAGTACTCGCGGATCGGGTGGATCGGGATGCGGCCGAACGAGGGCTTGAACCCCACGACCCCGCACAGGGCCGCGGGGATGCGGATCGAGCCCGCGCCGTCCGACCCCTGCGCCAGCGGCCCCATCCCGGCGGCCACCGCGGCGGCGGCCCCGCCCGAGGACGCCCCGGTCGTCCGGGAGGTGTCCCACGGGTTCACGGTCGGCTCGGCGACGAGGTTGTCGGCCATGTCCTTCCAGCCGAAGGCAGGCGTGTTGGTCTTGCCGAGCAGGACGCCGCCGCTGGAGCGGAGCCGGCCCGCGACGACGCTGTCGGTGTCCGGGACGTTGTCCTCGAAGAACCGCGTCCCCATCGTGGTGCGGATGCCGGCGGTGTTCTCCAGGTCCTTGATCGAGTACGGGATCCCGTCCATCTCGGTGATCCGCTCGCCCCGGTGCGCCCGCTCGGTCGCCGCCGCCGCCTCCGCCCGCGCCAGGTCGTCGGTGACGGTGATGAAGGCGTGCACCTTGGGTTCGACGGCGTCGAGCCGGTCGAGCACCGAGGCGAGGATCTCGGTCGGCGAGACCTCCTTGGCCTCGATCATCCGGGCCAGGTCCGTCGCCGGCGTCGCCCACAGCTCGTCGCTCACGTGCACTCCTGTCGTCGTGCCGCCGGGGCGGCTGGGGGAAGGGGCTCAGTCGGTGGCGGGGCGCAGGACGGTGGGCCGGCCCGCGGCCGCGATCGCCGTCCAGTCGTAGCGCATGGGCACCGTCTCGCCGGCCGCCCAGATCGCGTGCTGGTCCAGGTGGTGCGGGTCGTCCGGGTCGCCGGACGCCCCCGTGACGACGACCCAGGAGCTGTTGTCCCAGTTCCCGACGTCGAACACGTAGCGGGCCACCGCCCCGTAGACAGCCCGCGTGCCCGTCGACGAGTAGCAGCCGTTGGCGAGCACGGTCTCGTTGTCCCCGCCCACGTGCGCGCCGGGAGGGTTCAGCCGGCCGGCCTCGGCGGGGAACGCGCCGGCCAGCGGGTGCGAGAACGCGACCGGGTGCCGGTCGGCCCACGGCGCGCCGTCCACCACGTCGACCGCGCGGCGCAGCGCCTCGACGACGGCCTGCGCCCAGGTCCAGCCGCCCAGCAGGGAGGTGTCGTCGGCCCGGACGAGCCCCGGGAGGGCCCACCAGAGCTGGTTGCCGGGGTCCACGCCGGGCTGCATCGGGACGACGACCGGGTCGCTCGCCGCCCCACCCAGCCCGGAGCGCTCGGTCAGCACCCCGGCCAGCGCCCAGCGGAAGGACGTGTAGGCCGCGGCGGCCGGCGAGTCGGCGCTCAGGTGGGCGTCCCACGCGACGACGAGGTCGCGCAGCTCCGCGCTGCGCGGATCGGGGACGTCGGCCGCCGCGAGCAGCTCCTGGAACAGCGGAGCGCTCAGGCTCCGCACGTCCGAGGAGATGGCGCGCATGTCGTCGGCCGTGGCGTCAGCGAGCTGCGACAGCAGATCCTCCACGCGGCGGGCGCGGTAGGAGGGATGGCAGTCGGTCATGAGGTAGTCGCCGTCGCTCGCGTCCGCGACCACTCGGTTGTTCGCCGTGACGAGGTAGCCGCGGGGCGGGTCGAACGTCCTCGGCATCGCCTCGAACGGGACCATTCCGTCCCAGTCGTGCTCCCCCGTCCAGCCCGGCACCGGCAGCCAGCCGTTGAGCCGGGGACGCCGGGGGACCACGGCGCGCACGAGGTGCCCGATGCCGCCCGTCGTGTCGGCGGCCACCAGGTTGTGGTCGATCAGGCCCCAGCCCTCGCAGGCCGCGAACAGTTCGGCGGCGGTTCGCGCCCGGAGCATCGGGAGGAGGCAGTCGAAGGACCGGTCGGTCTCGGCGAACTGCATGGACCGCAGGGTCAGCGCGGCGCCCTGCGCGGGGTCGCCGGCGACGACCGGTCCGTGGTGGGTCTCGACGACCTGCACGTCGACCGGGTCGGCGCCCGCGACGAGGACGCGCTCGGTGCGCACGCTCGTGGGCCGCCACTCGTCCCGGAACCGGTACCGGGCGGCGTCGGGCGAGAACAGGTCGACGTACAGGTCGTGGATGTCGGTGAAGGCGTGCGTCACCGACCAGGCCACGGCGCCGTTGTGGGCGAAGTGCGGGAACCCCGGCACGCCCGGGACGGTCAGGCCGATGGCGTCGAAGGAGTCGCAGGCGAGGTGCGTCTGGGTGTACATCCCCGGCATCTCGAAGGCGCGGTGCGGATCACCGGCCAGCAACGGCCGGCCCGAGGCGGTCCGTGAGCCGGAGACGGCCCAGTTGTTGCTGCCCCCGCCGGTGGCGTCGGCGTCCGCCAGCGCGGTCATGGCCTCCAGCGCCGGGGCGAGGCTCTCCAGCGTGGCCACCCAGCGCTCGGCGTCGGCGCCGGGCGGGATGCAGAGCCGGTCCGAGCCGCCGTCGTCGTACCGGAGCAGGCCGACCCGGTCGGGCCCGATGGCCCGCACCGCCGAGGCCCGCCAGAGCTTGAACCAGACGGAGCCCATGAGGTAGCCCCGCTGCCGCATCGCCGCGATGCTGTGCCAGGGCTCCCACGCCTCGGGCTCGACGCCGAGCAGCCCGTACTCCATCGGCAGCCGGTCCAGGCCCGCGAGGTGGGCGTTCACCCCGGCCGCATAGGCGGTGAGCATGGCCTGCGTCTCGTCGTCCGCCACGTCGAGATCCCGCCGGCAGGCCGCCGCCACCCCCAGCCGTCGGGCGAGGGTGTCGGCCGGCACGCCCGCCGGCCCCACCCACTCGGCCCAGCGGCCCTCCATCTTCCGGCGGGCCGTGTCCAGCTGGAACAGCCGGTCCTGCGCGTGCACGTACCCCTGCGCGAAGAAGGCGTCGTCGGAGGACCGGGCGCGGATGTGCGGGATGCCCCACTCGTCCCGGTGCACCTCGACGTCGTCGGACAGGCCGGCCAGGTGGACCGTGCTCGTCATGACTGCTCCACTCGTCCGGGCCGGGAGTCCTCGAGGAAGGCCAGCGTCGAGCCAAGGTCCCGCAGGCCGGCGTCGGACCCCAGGCCGCCGGCGGTGAGCGTGCCCGCGGCGATGCCCAGCCAGGCCGCCTCCTCCAGCGGGTGGCCCAGGGTCAGCCCCCGGATCACCCCGGCGCAGAAGGCGTCGCCGCAGCCGGTCGAGTCGACGACGTCCCCGGGGATGGCCGGGAGCGCGAACTCGCCCTCGGCGCTCACGCCCAGGCAGCCGTCGGCGTCCATCTTCACGATCACGGCCCGCGCGCCCAGGTCCACCAGCGCCCGGGCACCGTCCCGGGGCGAGGAGAGGCCGGTCAGCTTCGCGACCTCGTCGCGGTTGGGCATGAACACGTCGACGTGGGGCAGCGAGGCGGCGAAGGTGGCCAGCGCGTCGGTGCGCTTGACGCCGAGGCAGTCGGCGGTGGTGATCGCGCCGTGCGACCGGGCGAAGGCCAGCAGCTCCCGGGAGGCCTCCCCGTCGAGACCCGGCAGCGCCGAGACGCCGCCGTAGTGCAGGACGTCGACCTCGGCGAGGGCGTCCCAGGGCAGGTCGCCGCGCCCCAGCTCGGCGTTCGCGCCCCGCACGTGCCAGGCGGGCCGGACGCCGGCGCTGCTGATCGGGAGCATCGTGGCCGACGTCGGCAGCTCCGGCTTCACCACCAGGCCGCCCGCGTCGACGCCCTCCTGCTCCAGCAGGGTGCGCACGAAGGCGCCCACGTTGTCCGGTCCCACGGCACCCACGGCGAGGACGTCGGCGCCCAGGCGGGCGAGGTCGACCGCCGTCCCGCCGGCCGTGCCGGCCACCGTCATGCGGATCTCGTCGATGATCACCGCGGACTGGGTCGTGGGCAGCACGTCGATCGCCCGGCCCAGGACGTCGAGGATGTAGACGCCCACGCAGGCGACCCGCGGCCTGGTGGCCCGGTTGCCGGTCACTTGATCGCCAGGGCGTTGGCCGGGGATCCGATGCCACCGGCGACGTTGACCGGCGCGCTGCAGATCAGGAACTCGTACCGCCCGTCCGCGGCGCAGTCCGCGGCGAGGGCGTCCAGCTCCCACAGCTCCCCGATGGCCAGCCCGAACTGCCCGATGAGCACGTTGTGCAGGAAACCGAAGGGCGCCGCCTCGGGACGGGGATCCGGCGGCCACACCTCCAGCGCGGGAGCGTCACTGACGAACGCCGCCGCGCCGCTGTCCCACACGTAGCGGGCCATCGCCTCGGTGTGCTCGATGCCGGCCGCCGTCAGCCGCCCGCGCGCCATCGCCTGCCGCGCCGCGGCGTCCCGGCCCCGGTACCACCCGACGAAGCCGGTGCGGACCAGCACGACGTCGCCGGGCCGGAACTCCACACCCGCCCGGCGGCGCGCCAGCTCCAGGTCGTCCACCGTCAGGGCGGTGGACGACCCCGGGTCGAGGGGCCGCCCGTCCGCCTCCAGCGCGCGGGCGACGTCGAGCAGGACGCCGCGGCCGGCGATGCCGCGCTGCGCCCACACGTCGATGCCGTTGCGTCCCTCACGGGCGATCTCGTCCGCGGAAACGGCCTGGTAGAAGACGTCGGGCCGGTACGCCACGTGGGACAGCGCGTCCCACTGGCTCGAGGCCTGCGGGTAGTAGTTGTCGTAGACGTCGTCGAAGCCGGTGCCCCCGGGGCTGGGCAGCCGGGTGTGGCGGATCGCGCCGCGGCCGTACAGCGGCGGGTCGAACAGGTCCTGCGGCGCGTTCAGCGGGAAGACCGCACCGCTCACGACGGACTGCGCGGCCGCGGCGACCGCGGCCGGGGACTGCAGGTTCATCCGGCCGACGGTGTCGCCCGCACCGAAGACTCCCCAGCCGACCGGCGCACCGGCCTCGTCGCGCGGCAGCTCGTCGTACGGCGGGATCCCGCCGTCCACCGGGCCGCTCATCGGCCGGCCCCCGCCGTGGCGCCGTACCGGCGGCGGGCGGACTCCGCCGCGACCTGGCCGAGTTCCTCGTCGGTCAGGATGCGCGGGGCGCCGAAGCCGCTCGCGGCCAGGTGCACCTCGGCCAGCCACTCGACCAGCTGGGCCCGCTCGTAGGCGTCGGCCAGATCGCGGCCGTAGGTGATGGCCCCGTGGTTCTGGAGGAGCACCGCCGTCCGTCCCTCCAGGCCCGCCACGGCGACCCGGGCCAGCTCGTCGGAGCCGAACCGCTCGTAGGGCGCCACGCGGATGGTCGGACCGCCCCCGGCGCGCAGGATCGAGTAGTGCACCGCCGGGAGCTCGTCCACGACGATCGACGCCGCGACCGCACGGGGCGAGTGGGTGTGCACGACCGCCCTCGCCGTCGTGGCCCGGTAGACCGACAGGTGCATGGGGGTCTCCGACGAGAGCCTGCCCTCGCCCCCGACGTGCTCCCCGTCCAGCGTCACGAAGCAGATCTGCTCCGGCGTCACCTCGTCGTAGCGGATCTGGGACGGCGTGATCGCGACGACGTCGTCCAGCCGCACGCTCAGGTTCCCGGCCGGGCCGACCGCGAGGCCGTCGGCCTTCATCGCCCGCCCGTACCGGACCAGGCTCTCCGCGGCCGCGCGCCGCTCCGCGTCGCTGGTCACCTCAGCCCCGGCGCACGAGGCGGGCGAGCTCGGCGAACGCGTCGTCGGTCCGCTCCAGCGCCCGGTCGATGTCGTCGGCGGTGTGCGCGGCGCTGAGGAACCAGTTGTGCACCGGGTGGAGGTACACCCCGCGCTTCACGGCCTCGTTGGTCCAGGTCCGCGCCATCGTGGAGCGGGCGTCGTCGTCCACGAACTGCAGCAGGGGCATCTGCACCGGGCCGGTCTGCGTCGTGGCGAAGCCGTGGGCGGCCGACTGGGCGGCCAGCCCGTCGCGGAGCCGCTGACCGGAGTCGGCCATCCGGGCCAGCGCGTCGGTGTCGCGCAGCTGGGTGAGCGTGGCGATCGACGCGGCCATGGACACCGCGGAGTACCAGAAGGAGCCGGTGACGTAGATGCTCGAGGCCGCCTGGCGCAGGTCGTCCCGGCCGGTGATCGCGGCGAGCGAGTAGCCGTTGGCGATCGCCTTGGACCACGCCGACAGGTCCGGCCGGACCCCCAGCGGCTCCCAGCTGCCCCCGAGGTCGAGGCGGAAGCCGCAGCGGACGTCGTCGAGGATCATGACCGCGCCCGCGCGGTCGCAGGCCGCCCGGACCGCCCGGGCGAACTCGCCGGTGGCCATCTGCTGGTCGCTGGCGAGCTGCTGGCGGACCGGCGAGACGATGATGCCGGCCAGGTCGTCGCCGGCCTCGGCCACCGCGGCCTCCAGCGAGGCGACGTCGTTGTAGTCGAAGTAGCCCAGGTGCGCCCGGTCCTCGGGGAGCACGCCGCCCGGCCGGGGCGTGCACCAGGGGATCGCGCCGTGGTAGGCCCCCGTGGCGAGGAGCACCTTCCGCCGCCCGGTGGAGGCCCGCGCGATGGAGACGCACGCGGTGGTCGCGTCGGTGCCGTTCTTGGCCAGCATCGCCCAGTCCGCGTGCGGGACCAGCTCGACCAGCAGCTCCGCGAGGTCGACCATCACCGGCGAGGGGCCGTCGAGCAGGTCCCCGACGTCCAGCTGCGCGCGGACCGCCGCCTCCACGACCGGGTCCTTGCGACCGAGGACGATCGGGCCCCAGCCGCACATGAAGTCGAGGTATTCGTTGCCGTCGGCGTCCCAGACCCGGCTGCCCTCGCCGCGGGTCATGAACTGCGGATAGGCGTCGGGCAGGCCCGCCGCGTTCATGTGGCCGTACATGCCGCCGGGGATCACGGCGCCGGCACGCGCGCGCAGCGCCGCGTCGACCGTCCGCGGGGCCAGGACCTGGGTCATCTCGTCGACTCTTCCGCTCGGGTGGCGATGCCGGGGACGCTGGGGGAGTCGGCTTTTTTCTATCAGTTGTCCGATAAAGGCACCAGGGCCTGAGCCGGGTCCGGCCGCGCCGTCAGCGACCGCACGCTCCCGCGGGAACGTCCTCGCCCCTGCTTTTCCGCGGAAGAGCAGAGACCTCGACGTCGAACCGGCAGGCCCGCACTGCCGCTGCCGCGTTTCCGCAGGAACGTCAACCAGTCCTCGCTCCCGCGGAAGCGTCCGCGCCTGGCGTCTCCGCGGGAAGGCCAACCAGTCCGCGCTCCCGCGGGAGAGCCTCAAGCGGGTACGGCGGCGCCGATCAGCGACCGGGCGTCCGCCGCGCCACGGGGAGGTCCGTCGACCGGGAAGTCGATGAGGTGTGCGTGCCCGAAGCCGGCCGGATCGGGCCGCGCGGTCCGCACCTCGTGCCCGCGCTCCTCCAGTCCCGGGCGCCACGACGCGGGGGCGTGCTCCTCGATCCGGACCCGGTGCGCGGCCGGCCGCTCCCACAGGTTGAAGCCCGTCCCGCCCTCGGCGGCCAGCACCCACCGCGGTGCGCCGATCACCGCGGCCGGGTCGTCGCCGGTGACCAGCAGCCGGGCGAGCAGCTGCAGCACGAGCTGGGTCTGCGAGTCCCCGCCCATGGTCCCGAGCAGCGCGCGCAGCGACCCGTCGGGGCGGGTGACGACGGTGGGGGCCAGCGTGTGCGGCGGCCGGCGTCCCGGCCCGTACTCGGCGGGGTGCCCGGACTCGAGGCTGAAGCCGATGCCGCGGTTGTGCAGGAGCACCCCGGTGCCCGGCACCGCCACGTGGCAGCCGAACTCCTTGGCGTTGGACTGGATGAGGCTCACGCCCATGCCGTCGCCGTCGGTGGCGCAGAGGTAGATGGTCCCGCCCCCGGCGTAGCGGTCGTCCCGGAGCACCGTCCTCCGGGGATCCAGCATCGCGGCACGGGCATCGAGCCGGCCGGGGTCCAGCAGCGCGCGGCCGTCGGCACCCTCGAACAGCTCCCGCCGGCGGTCGAGCCCGGCCAGCCGCGCCGCCTCCACGGTGAGGTGCGCCCAGGCGGCGTCGTCGGGATCGGCACCGAGGCCGGCGCGCTCGGCGATGCCGGCCCCGGCCAGCGCCAGGACCCCGGCGGAGTTGGGCGGCACGGTCCAGACCCGGTGGCCCCAGACGTCCAGGCCCAGGGCCTCGACCCAGTCCGCGGACGACCGGACGAGGTCCTCCGGGAGGTACTCGCCGGCACCCACCTCCAGCAGCCGCTCGCCGAACTCCCCGCCGTAGAAGCCCTCGCGCCCCTCGGCCGCGATGGCCCGCAGCATCCGGGCGGGTCCGGGGCGCCGGAGCTGGTCGCCGGTGCCGACACCCGCCTCGACGAGCTCGCCGCACCCGGTCACCCCCGCCAGCGTGGGCAGCATGAAGGCGAGCATCGGCGAGGTCGGGAAGCCGTTCTCGGCCAGCTCGATCGCCGGTGCCAGTACGTCGGCGATCGGCAGCCGGCCCACGCGGTCGTGCAGGGCCAGCCAGCCGTCCACGCAGCCGGGCACCGGGGCGCTGCGGACGTCGCCCAGCGGGGGCATCGTGCGGTGCCCCTCGACGCGCAGCCGGTCCGGGTCCGCGCCGCTCCCCGCCCGGCCGGAGGCGTTCAGCACGAGCGGCTCGGCCGAGCCGGTGCCCGGGCCGGCCACGAGCGCCATCAGGTCGCCGCCCATCCCGCACATGTGCGGGGTGGTGACCGTCAGGGCCGCGCTGGTCGCGATCGCCGCGTCGACGGCGTTCCCCCCGGCGCGCAGCACCGCAGCACCCGCCTCCGAGGCGAGCCGGTCGACGCTGCAGACCAGCCCGTCGGGGCCCGGGACGGTCTCGGTCGTCCAGGTCATGCGGGCCGGGTCGACGGCGCCACCAGGGGCCAGGGGCGCTCCCGCTCGAACAGCGCCGCCACCGACAGCAGCAGCGGGTCGCTGTGCCGCGGCCCGATGATCTGCATGCCGATCGGCATCCCCCGCGGCGAGAGGCCGGCCGGCACGCTGACCGCCGGCACGCCGGTGATGTTCATGCCCATGGTCAGCCGGCCGGTGTTCCCCAGCCCCTCGACGTCGACGTCGCCCACCCGCGTGGGCCCGGGGCCCTCGGCGGCGTAGGGGTCGTCGGGGTTGGTCGCGGCGAGCACCAGGTCGACCGAGTCGAACAGGTCGGCGAACGACTCGTTCAGCTGCTTGCGCAGGGGGTCGACGGCGGCCGCGTCGGCGATGGTGAAGGTCTCCGAGCGGGCCATCAGCGCGGCGACCTCGTCGGTCAGGATCTCGCGGATCTGCGGCCAGTAGGCGTGCATGCCGTGCCACATCGTCGGCAGCGAGGCCCCTGACCAGATCGCGGCCATGTCGGGCACCGCGAACGCGACGTCGACCCGCTTCATCCCGGCAGCGGCGATCAGCGCCGCCGCGGCGTCCTCGATCGCCGCGACGACGTCGGGGTGCACGACCGCACCGCCGAAGTCGGGCAGGACGGCGACCCGCAGGCCCGCGAGCTCGTGGCTGCCCAGCCCGGCCTCGAAGCCCTCGACCCGCGGCAGGCTGAACGGGTCCCGCGGGTGCGCGCCGTTGGCGACGTCCAGCCAACGGGCCGTGTCCCGCACGGAGCGGGACAGGCACCCCACCGTCGAGTGCAGCGGCTCGATCTGCGCGAACGGCGCGAACGGGATGGTCCGGAAGCTGGTCTTGATGCCGACGAGCCCCGCGTAGCCGGCGGGGATGCGGATCGACCCGCCACCGTCGGTGCCGGTGCCGATCGGCACCACCCCGCCCGCCACGGCGGCCGCCGTCCCACCGCTGGACCCGCCCGGGGTCAGCGCCGGGTTCCAGGGGTTGCGCGTGGTGCCGTGCAGCTTGGTAGACGTGTAGCCGACCAGTCCGAACTCGCTGCTGGTCGTCTGCACCACCGGGATGGCGCCCCCGCGGTCGCGGATGCGCTCGACGTGCACCGTGGTGAACGGTCCCGTCGTCCCCTCGAGGAGCTTGCTCCCCCGCGGGAAGGGCCAGCCCTCGACCGGCTCCAGCTCCTTGACCGCGAACGGCACACCGCCGAAGGGCCGGTCGACGTCGGCGGTCCGCGCGGCGGCCAGGGCGTTCTCGGCGTCGACGTGGCTGACGGCGTTGAGGTCGCTGACCTCGACGGCGTCGAGCACCGCCTGCACCGCCTCGGTGGGGCTGATCTCGCGCGCCCGGAAGGCGTCGACGAGCGAGCAGGCGTCCTGCAGCCAGGGCTCGGTCATGCGGAGTGCTCCTTCGTCGGGAGGGCGGCGCCGTAGACGGCCTCTCCGCTGTCGGAGGTGGCGCCGCCGCGGGCCTTGTCGACGGCGACCGCCAGCGCCGCGAGGAACTCGTCGGCCACGCGGACGTGGAACGGCGAGACCATCAGGTGCAGGCCGCCGGGCTGCCGGTTGGGGAACCAGCCCTGCTCGGCGAGGGCGCCGGCCACGACCTTCATGTCGAGGACGTCGCTGCCGAACTGGAAGACGCACAGGTCCGGCGTCGACGTGATGGACAGCCCGTCGATCGCCTCGATGCCGGCCACCAGCCGGCGGGTGGCGTCGCGCACCTTGGTCGCCTGGCGCACGTAGCCCTCCTCACCGAGGTGGCGCAGCGCCGCCCACGCACCGGCGATCGGCGGGGCGGGCCGCGTGCCGGCGGCGGTCGGCGAGCCGTAGAGCCCACCGCCCCAGGCGCCGTCGTCGAACCACCACTGGGTGCGGTACTGCTCGACGTCGCGGTGCAGCAGGACGCTGGCGCCCTTGAAGGCGTAGCCGTACTTGTGCAGGTCGGCGCTGATGCTGGTGACGCCCTCGACCCGGAAGTCCCACGGCGGCACCGGCTCGCCCAGCCGCTCCCAGAACGGCAGCATCATCCCGCCCAGGCAGGCATCGACGTGGCAGAGCACGCCCGCCTCCCGGGCGATCGCCGCGACCTCCTCGACCGGGTCGATGACGCCGTACGGGTAGCAGGGGGCGCTGGCCACGACCATCGCGGTGTCCGGGCCGACGGCGGCGCGCATCTCCTCGACGACGAGCCGGTAGCCCTCGTCGACCGGCACCCGGATCTGGCGCATGCCGAGCAGGTGGCAGGCCTTCGCGAACGCCGGGTGCGCGGTGATCCCGGTGACCAGCACCGGGTCGGCGATCCCCTTCTTCCGGGCCGTCTCCCGCGCGACCAGCACCGACATGAAGATCGACTCGGTGCCGCCGCTGGTCAGGCCACCCGCGCCGGGCGTCCCGTGCAGCAGGCCGGCCACCATGTCCGCCGCCTCGCGCTCCATGCGGGCCAGGCTGGGGAAGCGGACCGGGTTGAGCGCGTTCTCCGCCAGGTACTCGCGGCTGACCTCGGCCAGCAGCTCCTCGAGCTCGTCGTCGTCCGGGTGGAAGATCAGCCCGAAGATGCGGCCGTTGCGCCAGTCGGCGTCGTCATGCCGGTTGGCCCTCATCTGGGCGAGGACGTCGGCCCCGTCCGTGCTCTGCGCGGGCAGCTCGGCGGGTGCAGGTGGTACGGCGGACACGGTTGCCTCCCGTTGTGGCGGCGGTCACCTCCGCCCTCCGGCCGGACACTATCCGCCGCGGGCCGCCGGCACCCGACCGCCCGCCGTTATGGTCGGCCGGTGAAGATCCTGGTGCTGGGCGGTACGTCGTTCGTCGGTCGCGCGATGGTCGAGGAGGCGCTCGGGCGGGGCGACGAGCTGACGCTCTTCAGCCGGGGCCGCACCGGCACCGAGCTGTTCCCCGACGTGGCCCGGCTGGTCGGCGACCGGGAGACCGGCGACTACGCCTCCCTCCAGGGCACCGACTGGGACGCCGTCCTCGACGTCAGCGGCTACGTCCCCCGCCACGTCGCGCAGGCCGCGGACGCGCTCGCCGGGTCGACCGGCCGGTACCTGTTCATCTCCACCGGCGCCGTCTACGACGGCCGCGGCGACGGTCCGCTGGACGAGACGGCTCCCCGCCGCGAGCCCGAGCTCGGCACCGAGCAGGTCGACGGGCGCACCTACGGCCCGCTCAAGGTGGCCTGCGAGGACGAGGCGCTGGCCCGGTACGGCGACCGGGCGACGCTCGTCCGCCCCGGCATCGTCGCCGGCCCGCACGACCAGACCGACCGGTTCACCTGGTGGGCCCGCCGCGCCTCCCGGGGTGGCACGGTCCCGCTGCCCGGCCGCCCGGACCAGCCGGTCCAGGTCGTCGACAGCCGCGACCTCGCGCGCCTGGTCGTCACGCTGCTGCACGACGACCGGCCGGGGACCTTCAACGCCGTCGGCCCCGCCGAGCCCGTCACGCTGGCCGGGCTCGTCGAGGCCTGCGCGCGCGGGACCGGCGCCACCGTGGACGTCGTCCCGGTCGACCCCACCCTCGCCGGCGGCGCGGTGCCGCTCGTGCTGCCCGACCCGCGCTTCGACGTCGGGATGCGCCGCACCGCCGACCTCGCCCGCACGGTCGGGCTCACCGCCACCCCGCTGGAGCAGACGGCGGCCGACGTCGTCGCCTGGGACCGCGAGCGCGGCGAGCCACCGCTGGCGGTGGACCTCCCGGCCGAGCGCGAGGCGGCGCTGCTGGAGGCGGCCGGGGCGTCCCGCGGCTGATGCGGACGCCTCCCGGCCCGGTCCCCGTCGGAGGCGGCACCGCGGAGCTGCTGGGCGACGCCGACCGCGACGGGTCCTGGGTGCTGATGCTGGACGGCACGCCGCAGTCGCACGTCGACCTCGAGGACCCCACCCACCTGGAGTTCGAGTACGTGCGCCGGATGGGCCACGTGCTCGACCTCGCGGCCCCACCGGGCGCTCCCCTGGACGTGGTCCACCTCGGCGGCGGCGCGCTGACCCTTCCCCGGTACGTCGCCACCACCCGGCCGGGCTCGCGGCAGCGCGTGGTCGAGGTCGACCAGCCGCTGACCGACCTCGTCCGCGAGTACCTGCCGCTGCCCCGCAACGCCCGGATCCGGGTGCGCGCCGACGACGCCCGCGCCGCGCTGACCACCCTGCACCCGGCGAGCGCGGACGTCGTCGTCACCGACGTCTTCGCCGGCGCCCGGACGCCGGCCCACCTGACCACCGTCGAGTTCGCCCGCGAGGTCGCGCGCGTGCTCCGGCCGGGCGGGGTCTACGCGGCCAACGTCGCCGACGGGCCGCCGCTGCGCTTCGCCCGCGGGCAGGTCGCCACGCTGCGGCAGGTGTTCGACCACGTCTGCCTCCTGGCCGAACCGGGCACGATGCGCGGCCGGCGCTTCGGCAACCTCGTCGCGGTCGCCTCCGCCGTCGAGCTGCCGCTGGCCGACCTCAGCCGCGCGTGCGCCCGCGACCCGATGCCCTCGCGGGTCGTCGACGGCGAGGATCTCGTCCGCTTCGCGGGGAAGGCCCTGCCGGTGACGGACGCCGAGGCCCAGCCCTCACCCGAGCCACCCGCGGGCGTCTTCGGCCGCTGAGAGCCGTCCGGCCGGCGGGAGCGCTCAGCTCACCAGCTGTTGCCGCGGGGCAGCCCGCGCACGGCGGGGCGCACGTCCACCAGGTAGACGACCGCGGCGATGATGGCGGGCAGGCCGAGCAGCGCGATGGGGTTCTTCGTCAGGAAGATGATCACGGCGGCGAGGCCGGTGATCGCGACCCAGGCGGGCTTGGTCAGCTTGCCGGTGGCGACGAAGCCGGCCGCGGGGCGGATCAACGCGTCGACGAACGCCCACACGGTGAGCGCCTGGGCGGCGAAGTACAGGAGCAGGAAGACCAGCCCGTCGAATCCCACCATGACCCGAGCCTACCCGCCGGAGGCCTCCCGGCCGGCCCTCTCGCGACCGGACGCCACCCGTCGGGGTCGGGGCCCGGACGCGACAGGGCCCCGGAGCGCTCGCGCAGCTCCGGGGCCCTGGGCCGTGGATGGTGTGTCAGCCGTTGGTGCGCTTGGCCGGCACAGCCGCCGGGTCGGTCCGCTTCGCGGTCCGCGCCCGGGTGACGCGCGCCGTCGTCGTCTTGCTCGTCGACGTGCGGGCGGCGCTGCTCTTCTTACCGGTCGCCTTGCTGGCGGGCTTCGGCGCCTCCACGGCGTCCTCGAGCTCACCCTTGGCGGCCTCGGCGGCGGCGTCGACGGACGACTCGGCCTGGGTGGCGACCTTGCTGGCCTTGGCGGCGGTCTTCTGCGCCACCGAGGTCACCTCGTTGGAGGCGTCCACGACCGCCTCGGCGGTGTCCTCGAGGATGTCCTCGAGGGCGTCCTCGACGTTGTCGACGGCGCTCTCGGCGCGGCGCACGACGCGACGGAAGGCGGGCTGGCGGCGCAGGTCCTCGACGACCTCGGCACCGCGCTCGGCGAGGGTCTCCAGGGTCGCGGTCGCCTGGGTGCGGGCGAGCTCGGCGTAGCCGGCGACGGTGCTGCGCAGGGCGTCGGGGCGGACGGCCTCGGCCAGCTGCTGCGCCGTGCTGCGGGCGGTGCCGGCGGCCTCGTTGGCCCGGGCGCGCGCGGTGTCGGCGGCCTCGGTGGCCCGGGTGCGGGCCTCGCGGACGGCGAGGTCGGCCTGGACCTGGGCCTCGCCCGGCAGGGCCACGATCGAGGAGGTGGCCTTGCTGCGGAACTGGTCGAGGATGCCGCGGGCCTGCTCGAGGGCGAGGTCACCGGCGCCGACGACGGCGAGGATCGGGGTGCGGGCCTGCTCGGCCAGGGTGCGGCCCTGGGCCACGGCGAGCTCGCCGTACTGCTTCACGGTCTGGGTGGGGGTCATGCCGACTCCTTGTTGGGGCGGGAGGGGGAGTTGCCGGGTGCGGCCTGCGGTGCGGCCTCGCTCGCCGTGCTGGCGCGGTGCTCACGGACGTAGGTCTCGTAGAGCTCCAGCAGCACGGCCTTGTGCCGTTCGGACAGCGCCTGGTCCGAGCGGATCGCCGCGACGGTGTCCGGGTTCCCGGAGCGCCGGTCGAGGATCCCTGCCTGCTCGTAGAGCGACTCGGCCGAGATCTTCAGGCCCCGGGCGATCGACGCGAGGATCTCCGCTGACGGCTTGCGGAGGCCTCGCTCCACCTGGGACAGGTAGGGGTTGCTGACGCCGGCGGTGCGGGCCAGCTCCCGCAGGGACACCTGGGCGGCACTGCGCTGCTCGCGGATGTAGTTGCCCACCTGCGAGCCGACGGCGGTGACGTTGCTCGTCGAGGCACTGGTGGCCTCGGCGACGGATCCGGCCACGCTGCCGGCGACCCGGTCCACCTTGTCGCGGACCGTGCTCACCTGCTCGCGGACGAACTCTCCCGGTGTCTGCACGGATACGACATTAACCCTCGGTGCTAGCTCCTGCAAGCGGTCCTGCTAGCACAGCGGTGAGGGCCTGGTCACACCCGTCGGGGCAGGTCAGCCCCCGAGCGCGGCGGCCGGGCGGACCGTACCCACCACTCCCCTGCCGCCGTGGACCGGCAGCTGCAACCACGGCGCGAGCTGCTCGGCGGGCACCCCCAGCCGGCGCAGACCCGCGGCGAGCGCGGGCATCCGGCCCCGGTCGCCGCCGTCGTCCAGCTTGAGCGCCACCGCCCCGGCGCCCGGCACGGCCGCCACGTGCACGCCGTCGGCACCGCCCTTGACCAGCAGGCCGGGCACGGCCTGCATCAGGGCGGTGTCCTCCCGGCCGGTGCCGGCCACGAACCACGGCTCGGCCCGCATCGCGTCGGCCACCGCGCGCCCGGGCGAGCCCGGCCCGGCCTGCACGAGGGAGAGCACCCCGCGCGCCAGCCCGGTCGGGGACAGCGCGTGCTGCGGCGCACCGCACCCGTCGACGACGACCGCCGAGACCGGTTCACCGGCAGCCTCGCCCAGCCGCTGCTCGATGGCCACCTGCAGCGGGTGGCTGCGGTCGAGGTAGCCCTCGACGGGCCAGCCGGCCGCCACGCAGGCGGCGAGCATCGCCGCGTGCTTGCCCGAGCAGTTCATCGCCAGGCGGTCCGGCGCCCGGCCCTCGACCAGCCAGTCGGCCCGGGTCGGCTCGTGCAGCGGCAGCGCGGGCGGGCACCCCAGGTGCTCCGGCCTCAGGCCGGCCGCGTCGAGGATCGCGGCGGCCCGCTCGCGGTGCCCGTCCTCACCGCTGTGGGAGCCGGCGCCGACGGCCAGCTCGGCGGCCGAGCGGGGTGCCCAGCCGGCGGCGAGCAGCGCCGTGGCCTGCACCGGCTTGTTGGACGAACGCGGCAGCATCGGCCGGTCGACGGCACCCGCGGCGAGCAGCACGTCGCCGTCGGCCCCCAGCACCACCAGCGAGCCGCGGTGCACCGACTCCAGGAACCCGGACCGCTCGACCTCGACCAGGACCGGGTTCTCCGGCCAAGGGGACGCGCTCATCGCCCTTCGTCGGCCAGCAGCGCCGCGACGTCGGCCTCGCCGTCGCGGTACCGGCGGCCGAGCTCGGCGGCCAGTGCGTCCATGACCTGCTGCACGCCGCGGCGCCGCTCCGACAACCCCACCTCGGCCGCGGCGAGCGCGCGGGCACCCTGCTCCAGCGTCGCGTCGGTCAGGTCGGTGATCGAGGAGAGGTCGACCCCGGGCGTCAGCGCGTTGACCCACGACTCGTAGGCGTTCGGGTCGACCGGCTGCACCGTCTGGTGCCGCCCCAGGCCGTGGGCCGGCCCGCGGCCCTTCTCGGCCAGGATCTCCGGCAGCAGCTCGACCAGCGACCGGCCGTCGTGCTCCGCCCGGCGCTGCAGCTCGCGACGGACGATGTCCAGCCGGCCCTGCAGCAGCCGCCGGGTGTAGGAGAGGTTGACCTCCTCCTGCTCGGCCTGGCGGCGCAGGGTGCGCACCTCGGCCATGGAGCGCCGGGTGGCGTCCTCGAGGAACGCCGGCTCCAGCAGCGCGTCGACGGCGGCACCGCCGGCAGCGGGACTGGTCTTGGGACTCATGCGATCTCCAACGGTCGTCTTCTCGTCACGCCCGGGGCATCGTCGCAGACCGGACCGCCCGGATCCGGTCCCGCGCCGCAGCCCGGGTGTCGTCGACCTCCGGGACGGCGTCGTCGGGGTCGATGGCGGCGACCGATCCACCCACGGTGAGCGCGGCGTCCTGGGCCACCGACTGCTTCACCAGGGCCAGCGCGATGACGCCCAGCTCGTGGTGCCGGACGACGGTGCCGACCCGGCCGACCTCGCGGGCGCCGGCCAGCACCGGGGCACCCGGCCCGGTGAGGTCCTCGCTCACGCCGTCCAGGTGCAGCAGCACCAGCCGGCGCGGCGGCCGGCCCAGGTTGTGCACCCGGGCGACGGTCTCCTGGCCGCGGTAGCAGCCCTTGTCCAGGTGCACGGCGCTGGTGAGCCACTCCAGCTCGTTGGGGATGGTGCGGTGGTCGCTGTCCCGGCCCAGCCGGGGACGGCGGGCCTCGACGCGCAGGGCGTCGTAGGCCTGCACGCCCGCAAGCCGCGCCCCGGCGTCGAGCAACCGGTCGGCGACGTCGCCGACGGAGGCGCGCGGCACCACCAGGTCGACGACGAGGGCCGTGCCGTCGCCGATCGGCCGCATGTGGCGCACGAACCCACCGTCCGGCAGGGCCTCGACCGCGTACTCCGCCCCGGGGACGGGGAGCCCGGCCGCGGCGAGCACCTCCGGCGTCCGCGGCCCGACGAGCGAGAGCACCGCCCACTGCGCGGTCACGAGCTGCGGCTCGACCCGCAGCATGAAGCGCATCTTCTCGAGGAAGGCGTGCAGCGCGGCACCGGTGCCGGGTTCGACGTCGGCCCACGTCGTCCCGCCCAGCTCGGCGACGACCAGGTGGTGCTCGACGTGCCCCTGCGGGGAGAGGACCAGCGCCTCGCTGCCGGTCGCGTCGCCGAGCCGGTCGAGGTGCTGGCTGGTGAGGCTGTGCAGCCAGGACAGCCGGTCGGACCCGGGGACGGCGAGCACGTCGCGGTCGCCGCGGTCCACGAGCCCGGCCCCCTCGGCGAGCAGCCGCTGCTCGCGCAGCGGGTCCCCGTAGTGGGCGGCCACCGCGTAGGCGGCGTCGGCCGGCTCCTCCACGGCGACGGCTCCCGGGCGGGACAGCAGGGTGGAACTCATGGGGTCTCCGATGCTCGTTCGCGGCACGCACGGCACGTCCCGGACAGGGCGACGTGCCCCACGTCCACGGTGAAACCCAGATCGGCGGCCAGACGTTCCGCAGCGCTGTCCAGCAGGTCCGGGGCGGCCGAGGAGATCTCGCCGCAGGAGGCGCACACCACGTGCAGGTGCGGGTGCTCGGAGGCGTGGTAGACCGGCGCTCCCTTGCCCAGGTGGGTGTGCCACACCAGGCCCAGCCGTTCGAGCAGCTCGAGATTGCGGTAGACCGTCGAGGCGTCCGGCGCCGAGCCGTCGGGCCCGGCCTCCTCGCGCAACCGGGCCCCGATCGCCTCCGGGGTGGCGTGCTCCAGGGCCTCGACCGCCGCCAGCACCTGACGCCGCTGGGTGGTGAGCCGCAGCCCGCGGGCACGGAGCCGCTCGGCCAGGGGCGCGCTGCCGCCGCCGGCGGCCCCGACGGCGCCGTGCCCCGGACCGTGCTCGTGCCCCATGCCGCGACCCTATGCCCGCCGTCGGGCAGTCTGGACCGGTGACCGAGCAGCGCAGCGTGGCGATCTGGCGGGACGGCGCGGCCGTGGTCGTCCCGGCCGACGAGCCCGTCCTGACCGCCTCCGACCAGGGACTGGTCCGCGGGGACGGCGTCTTCGAGTCCGTGGCGGTCGTCGACGGGGCGACGCCGCACCTGGCCGCGCACCTCGCCCGGATGACCCGGTCCGCCGCGCTGCTGGAGATCCCGCACCCCGGCGACGACGTCTGGCGGGCGCTGGCCGGCGCCGTGCTCGACGGCTGGCCGGCGCGGGACGAGGGCGTCCTGCGACTGTTCCTCACCCGGGGGCCGGGCGACGGCGCGCCGCCCACCGCGCTCGCGCTGCTGGCGCCGGTGCCCGAGGAGACCGTCCGCCAGCGCACCTCCGGGATCTCGGTGGTCAGCCTCTCCCTCGGCGTCCCGGCCGACCTCCGCGCGCAGGCCCCGTGGCTCCTGGGCGGGGCCAAGACGCTCTCCTACGCGGTCAACATGGCCGCCTACCGCCACGCGCACCGGCTCGGCGCCGACGACGTCGTCCTCACCTCGCTGGAGGGCCAGCTGCTGGAGGGGCCGACGTCGACGGTCGTGTGGGCGGCCGGCGGCACGCTGCACACGCCGCCGACGGAGACGGGGATCCTGCCCGGCACGACGGTCGCCCGGCTGTTCGAACGCGCGACGGAGGCCGGCCGGCCGACGGCACGGACCCGCGGCACGGTCGACGACCTGCACGCCGCGGACGCCGTCTGGCTGCTGTCCGGAGTGCGTGGCGCCGCTTCGGTGCACACGATCGACGGCGTCCACCGCGGCGACGCGGGCCTGACGGCCCGGGTGCGGGAGCTGCTCGGCCGGTAGCCTGGGCCCCTGGTGCGCCGGGAAGTCTGGTCGGCAACTCCCTTCGTCGACCCCTGCCCCGGAGCCGCCCCCGTGACCACCCCACCCACCACACGTCTCCTCGGCCGCGGCTCGTGGACCGAGACCCAGCGCATCGCGTCGGTCCTGCGCAAGGAGACCGTCGGCGGTGCGCTGCTTCTGGTGGCCGCGCTCGTCGCCCTCGTCTGGGCCAACTCGCCCTGGGCGGACGGCTACGAGACGCTGCGCGACACGAAGGTCGGCCCCTCAGCCCTGCACCTGGACCTCAGCCTGGGCACCTGGGCGGCCGACGGCCTGCTGGCGATCTTCTTCTTCGTCGCGGGCCTGGAGCTCAAGCGCGAGTTCGTCGCCGGCGACCTGCGCGACCCGCGGCGGGCGGCCCTGCCGATCGCGGCGGCAGTGGGCGGCATGGTGGTGCCGGCCCTGCTGTTCGTGCTCTTCAACCTGGGCGGCCCCGGGGAGAGCCTGCGCGGTTGGGCGATCCCGTCGGCCACCGACATCGCGTTCGCCCTCGCCGTCCTCGCGGTGATCAGCACCCACCTGCCGGCGGCGCTGCGCACGTTCCTGCTCACCCTCGCCGTCGTCGACGACCTGCTGGCGATCGTCGTGATCGCGATCTTCTACACCGAGGAGCTCAACGTCCCGGCGCTGCTGCTGTCGCTGGTCCCGCTCGCGCTGTTCGGCGTGCTGGTGCAGAAGCGGGTCCGGTCGTGGTGGCTGCTGCTGCCGCTGGCGGCGCTCACCTGGGTGCTCATGCACGAGTCCGGCATCCACGCCACCGTCGCCGGCGTGCTGCTGGCGTTCACCGTGCCCGTGGTCCGCAGCGCGGCCTCCGGCGGCCCCGGCGCCGGCCCGGGGCTGGCCGAGCACTTCGAGCACCGCATCCGCCCGCTGTCGGCCGGCGTCGCCGTGCCGGTGTTCGCGTTCTTCTCCGCAGGCGTGGCCGTCGGTGGGCTCACCGGGCTGGGCGAGTCGCTGGGCGACAGCATCGCGCTCGGCATCATGGCCGGCCTGGTCGTGGGCAAGGCGGTGGGCATCTCCGGGGCGACCTGGCTGGTCTCCCGGTTCACCCGGGCCCAGCTCGACGAGAACCTGGGCTGGCTCGACGTGCTCGGCCTGGCGCTGCTCGGCGGCATGGGCTTCACCGTCTCGCTGCTCATCACCGAGCTCGCCTACGGCGAGGAGAGCGCGAGCTACGACCATGCCAAGGTCGGCATCCTGACCGGCACGCTGATCGCCGCCGTCCTGGCCGCGGTCATCCTGCGGCTGCGCGACCGGCGCTACCGCCGGATCGCCGCGGAGGAGCAGGTGGACGTCGACGCCGACTCCATCCCCGACGTGTACGAGCGCCCCGAGGACGTCGGCCCGCCTCCCCGAGGACAGGTGCGTAGCCTGCCGGAGTGATCGCTCGGGATCTCGCCGTCCCCCTCCCCTCGATCGGGACGGAGGACGACGCGCTGGACGCCGCCCGGCTGATGGCCGGGCAGCACCTGCCGGGGATCGTCGTCTGCGACCCCGGCGGGCGGCCGATCTGGATCCTGCCGGGCTCGCAGGTGCTCCGGTTCGTCATCCCCCGGTACGTCCAGGACGACGTCACCCTCGCCCGCGTCATCGGTGAGCGGTCCTCGGACCGCCTGCTCGGCGAGCTGGTCGGCAAGAAGGTGCGCGACCTGCTGCCCGAGCACCACGAGGTCGACCTCGCCGTCGCGAACCCGGACGACACCGTGCTGGAGCTGGCGGTGATCATGGCCCGCACGCACAGCCCGCTCGTCGCCGTGGTGGAGCACGACCGGCTCATCGGCTGCGTCACCGTCAGCCGGTTGCTCGACGTGCTCCTCGCGCCGCGCCCCGAATGACGGTCTTCGCCGTCGCGGTCTTCGTCGCCGCCTACGTCGTCATCGCGTCCGAGAAGGTCCACCGGGTCAAGGTCGCGCTCGTCGGCGCCGGCCTGATGCTGGCCAGCGGCGTGCTCGCCTTCGAGGACGCCTTCCAGAGCCCCGAGACCGGTGTGGACTGGGAAGTCATCTTCCTGCTGCTCGGGATGATGATCATCGTCGGGATCCTGCGGCACACAGGCGTGTTCGAGTACATGGCGATCAGCGCCGCCAAGCGGGCCAGAGGGCGCCCGTTCCGGGTGATGGTCACGCTGGTGCTGATCACCGCCGTGGCCTCCGCGGGCCTCGACAACGTCACGACCGTGCTGCTGGTCGCGCCCGTCACCCTGCTGGTCTGCGACCGGCTCGGCGTCCCGCCGGTGCCGTTCCTGCTGGCCGAGGTGTTCGCGTCCAACATCGGCGGCACCGCGACGCTGATCGGCGACCCGCCCAACATCATCATCTCCAGCCGTGCCGGGCTGACCTTCAACGACTTCCTGGTCAACCTGGCGCCGATCGTCGTGCTCCTGGTCGGCGTCCTGCTCCTCATGTGCCGGGTCATGTTCCGGTCGGCGTTCTCGTACGACCCGGCGCGGGCCGCCGAGGTGATGGAGCTCGACGAGCGGGAGGCCATCTCCGATCCGCGCCTGCTGGTGAAGTCGGGGCTGGTGCTGCTCGCCGTCCTGGTCGGGTTCGTGCTCAGTCCGGCGCTCGGCGTCGCGCCCGCCACGGTGGCGCTGCTCGGCGCCGGCGTGCTGGTGCTGATCAGCGGCCTGCCACCCCGGGACTACCTGGCCGAGGTGGAGGCGCCCACGCTGATCTTCTTCGCCGGGCTCTTCATCATGGTCGGCGCGCTCATCGAGGTCGGTGCGATCGAGAAGCTCGCCGAGCTGGCGACCGAGGCCACGGGGGGCGACGCGCAGACGGCCACGTTCCTGCTGCTCGGCGTCTCGGCCGTGCTGTCCGGGGTCGTGGACAACATCCCGTACGTGGCCACGATGGCCCCGCTGGTCAGTTCGCTGGCCGAGCAGACCGGCAACCCCGGATCCGTGCTGTGGTGGGCGCTCGCCCTCGGCGCGGACCTCGGCGGGAACGCGACTGTCATCGGGGCCAGCGCCAACGTCGTCATGCTGGGGATCGCCGAGCGCAACGGGCACCGGATCGGCTTCTGGCAGTTCGCCAAGTACGGGGCTCCGGTGACCCTCGTGACGGTGGCCGTGTGCGTCCCGTACCTGTACCTCCGGTACTTCGCCCTCGCCTGAGACGCCCCCGGCGACCCGTTCGCCGACGGCTGATTTTCCCGGTTGCCGCAGTACTTCTCGCGGACGTACCGTCGTCGTACACGAGAGAGGAGGTGGTCCGTACTTTGCATAGCTACAGGACTCGTGAGGTGGCTGTCCGCTAGCCGCCGTCCAGATGGGCCGCCCGTTCAGACGACAGTCAGAACGACGGCAGATCGCCCGTCCGTCGTACGGCGGCGAGCGAGAACCGGACAGTCACCCGACCCCCGGGCCGCCGACATTTGTCCAGTCGGCCCGCGTGCAGCTCCCTCTCCGGAGGACAGCGCCGCGGAGCAGCCCGGGGGTTGTCCGTTTTCCCGGTAGGTTGCGCCCCATGCATCTGGGAGGTCTGCCGGTCGAGACCGACGTCTCCTGCGGCGTGTGGATCTCCGCCGCCCGCCGCCGCGGCGAGCCGGCCACCGTGGCCGCTCTCCTCCCCGCCACCTTCGAGGCCTATGCCCGCGTGTTCCACCCCGCGGTCCGCTACGACGGCGACGACGACATCGAGGTCAGCTGGGCCGAGGTGGCCGCGTACAACGGCACCAGGGCCCACCCGCTCATGCAGTGGCACACCATCACGGGCAGCTGGGACGCCCAGCCCTCCGAGCGCCAGGCCGCGTTCTGGGACGACGGTCCCGCGGAGGGGCACCTCCCGGTGGAGGTGGCCGCCCGGCTGGCCGCCGTCCTGGGCCGGCACACCACGACTCCGCAGGACTGCGTGTTCGGCCGGTGGGACGGCTACGGCTTCGACCTCCCGGACCCCGAGGACCCGCCCCGGCTGCTGCTGCGCGGGAACCACGACGTCGTGCTGGTCCGCGGCGCCGTCACCGACGCCGTCCGGAACCTCGCACCCGAGCCGCACGAGCAGAGCGCCAACGTGTGGTGGCCCGGCGACCACGCCTGGTGCGTGGTGACCGACATCGACCTGACCACCACCTACGTGGCGGGCTCCCTCGCCTGCATCGCCGAGGTGCTCGGCACGCCGGGGCTCGAGGCCGCGCCGGCCGGGCCCGACGACTCGACGGCCTTCTCGGCCGACACGCTCAACCCGCGCCCGCGCGAGCGCTGACCCGTCGCGCGGTCTTCCACGCCTCGCAGGCCGCCGAGGCGTGGGACCCCGCGCACTCGCGGGTGTCTAGAGCTGGGCGAGCTCGGCTTCCAGGTCGTCGAGCCCGAGCGATCCCTGTGACAGCGCGGCCATGTGCCAGGCCTTGAGGTCGAAGGCCTCGCCGCGCGCCTGCCGCGCCTTCTCCCGACCGGCCAGCCACGCCCGCTCGCCGAGCTTGTAACCGATCGCCTGCCCCGGGATGCCCAGGTAGCGGACCAGCTCGCTGTCGAGGAAGGCGAGCGAGGCACCGGAGTTCTCGCCCAGGAAGGCCCGCGCCAGGTCCGGCGTCCACGGCTGCCCGCGGTGCTCGGCCAGCGCCCCCTCGGCGTCGTCCGGGACGGGCAGCTCCAGGTGCATGCCGATGTCGATGACCACCCGCACCGACCGCAGCTGCTGGGCGTCGAGGAAGCCCAGCCGGGTGCCCGGGTCGGCGAAGTAGCCCAGCTCGTCCATGAACCGCTCGGCGTAGAGCGCCCAGCCCTCGACGTTCGCGCTGACCGAGCCCACCGAGGTCTGGTAGGTCGACAGCTGCTGCGAGACGTAGGCCCACTGGGCGAGCTGCAGGTGGTGGCCGGGGACGCCCTCGTGGTACCAGATCGAGACCAGGTCCCAGAGGGGGAAGCGGGTCCGGCCCAGCGTGGGCAGCCACGTGCGGCCCGGCCG
Organism: uncultured Actinomycetota bacterium; assembly: GCA_963747895.1. GTDB lineage: Bacteria > Actinomycetota > Actinomycetes > Mycobacteriales > Geodermatophilaceae > Blastococcus. The sequence goes on along the minus strand of CAVVGX010000005.1, from coordinate 672,258 downwards.
GGAGAAGTCCTGCGACGGGCGCGTGTAGTAGGGCGCCGCGGCGCTGCCGGGGGGCGCGATCATCGCCTCGACCCGGCGCAGCGGCTCGGCGAGGTCGAAGTGCGTGCCGTCGAGCTCGGCGATCGCCTCGTCCATCATCGACTGCAGCCGGACGCGGATCTCCTCGACGCCCTCGACCGCCGGCCCGCTGGTGGCCAGCAGCCGCATCGCCTCCATCGGCGTCGCGCCGGCCTGCACCCGGTCGGCCTCGATGCGCTGCTCGGCGAGGATCCGCTTGTGCTCGGCCCAGCCCCAGGCGTAGGCCTCCTCGAGCCCCTGGTCCGGTCCGAGATCCGAGCCGCTCCAGCGGCGCACCGCCAACGCGTAGCGCTCCCGGCCGACGGCGTCCGGCACGCCCTCGGCACGGGGGCCGTACTCGTCCCGCAGGTAGTCGCGGATCCCGGCCACCGCGGCATCGGCCTCCGCGGCGGCCGCCAGCAGTTCCGGCTGCAGCGCCTCGGGACCGGACGCGACGAACGAGGTGAAGTACGGGCCGGCGAGCCACTCGTCCAGCTGCTCGACGATCGTGCGCACCTGGCGCGGGGCGACCAGCAGCTCGCGGCGCACCGCCTCCTCGAGCGTCTCGCGGTAGCCGCGGTAGGCCTCGGGGATGCGGGCGATCCGGCGGGCCACGACGGCCCAGTCCTCGTCGGTCGCGGTCGGCATCAGGCTGAAGACCTGGCGCACCGAGTGGACCGGCGAGAAGAGGATGTTCAGCGAGCGGTAGCTCTCCCCCGCCCAGTGGGCGTCGAGGTCGGCGGTGAGCCGTTCGCGCAGCAGCCGGGCGCAGCGGCGCTCGACCGGGTCGTCCTCGAGCGCGGGGGCCTCGGCCAGCACCCGGTCCAGCTCGGCCAGCGTGTCCCGCACCAGCCCCACCTCGGCGGCCAGGCCCTCCGGGGAGAGGTCGGGCAGCCGGTCGTCACCGGGACGGAAGCCCAGCTGGGTCGACAGGATCGGGTCGAGCTCGCAGGCGGCGGCGACGTAGGCGTCGGCCACCTGGCGGGGGGTGGTGGGGCGGGCGGAGGACGCAGCGGTGGTGGGACGGGTCGACGGGTCGGCAGGACGTGGGTCGGTCATCGGATCCTCTCCAGCCGGGCGGACATGGTGGGCCGCAGCTCCCCGCCTCCGACGGCGCGGTCGACGGCGTACATGAGCGCGCCCTCGACGATGCCGTAGAGGCGGACGGCGCGGGTCACCTCGGGTGCATCGGGCGTGCGGGCGACGACGTCGGTGGCCAGCTCCCAGCTCGTCGTCGTCCGGGCCGCGCCGACGTAGATCTCCAGCAGCCCGTCGGCGCCGGCCACCAGCAGCTCGACGTCGTCACCGTCACCGCGGGGACGCCAGAAGCCGGTCTCCCGGACGTCGGGGCCGACGATCTGCCCGTCGTCGGTGAGCCGCCAGGTGCGCGAGTCGTAGGCGAGGAAGCCGCGCCCGTCGTGGCTGAAGCGCACCCACTGGCCGAAGCGGAGATCCTTGTCGGAGCCGGCCGCAGCGCCGCTCAGGATGCCCTCGCCGTGCCACTCGCCGAGCAGCGGCAGCACCGACAGCAACTGGTCGGAGACCTCCGGGCCGCTGCGGACGTCGGCGGTGTCGGGGACGGGCAGCTCCGTCGGCGCGCTCATCGACCCACCTCCGGTGCAGGAGCGGAACGGCTGGGCCGCACTGTCAGGCGCCTCATCGCCGGCCCACCTTCGGACGGCGCGACGTCCGGACGGCGCCGTAGCCGCAGGCGAGCGCGGCCAGCGCCGCCAGGGTGACCATGACCCAGGCAGCAACCATGCGGGCCACGGTAGTGACGCGCGGGGTCCGCGGCCTCAGGCGGGCTCGCGGAGCACGGCGGCCGTCGCGCGCACCACGTCGTCCCACGGGGTCGGCGTCACCCCGAGGGCAGCGGTCGTCGCGCTGCCGTCGGAGACGTACTCCTGGTCCCACTGGTGCCGGATGGCCACGACCTCCCGCATCATCGGGACGGCGAGCCCGACCGCCCGCAGCACCGGCCACGGGATCCCGCTGACCCGCACCGGGGGCGCCCCCATGGCCGCGGCCAGGTCGGCGAGTGCTTCCCGCTGGGTGCGCGGGGCGGTGGTGGGCACGTGCCACGCCCGTCCCAGCGCCCGCTCGTCGGTGCCGAGGGTGGCCAGCGTGGCGGCGACGTCGGGCAGGTACGCCCAGCTGCGGCGGACGTCGGGATCGCCCACGACCCAGGCGCGGCGACCGGCGCGCAGGGCGGGCAGCTGCCGGGCGAGGTGCGACTGGCCGGCGGGGACCTGCGGGCCGACGAAGTCCGCGGCCCGCGCCTCGGTCACGCGCACGCGGCCGGCCTCGGAGGCGGCGAGCGCGTCGGCCCACATCCGGTTGCGCACCCTGCCTTTGACGTCGGTGGCCGCGAGGGGCGAGTCAGGGGTCATCGGCCCCGTCGGCCGGCCGTAGCCGTACAGGTTGCTCATCGTCACCAGGACGGCGCCGGTCCGCTCGGCCGCGGTCAGCAGGGCGGCGGCGACCGGGGGCCAGTCGGTGGCCCAGCGGTGGTAGGGCGGGTTGACCGCGTTGTAGAGCACGTCGGCGCCCGCCGCGGCGCGGGCGAGGGCCTCGGCGTCCGCGGCGTCGACGGCCCGGTGTTCGACGGCGGCGGTGGACGTCCCCCCGCTGCGGGACAGCACCCGCACGGTGTGCCCCCGGCCGACGAGCTCGTCGGCGGTGGTCGTGCCGACGGGACCCTTGCCCACGATGACGTGCAGTGCCATGACGCTCTCCTCGACCGGTGCGAGAGCGGTGCTCTCGGCTGCGAGCGATGCTCCACCCCCTGGGACGCGGCTGTCAAGAGCACTGCTCTCCATTGCGAACAGTGATCTCGTCCGGCATGCTCGAGCAGTGCCCACCGCCCGCGAGCGCGTCCGCGCCGAACTGACCGCGGAGATCACCGACGCCGCTCGCCGCCAGCTGGCCGAGGTCGGGGCCGCCGCCCTCTCGCTGCGTGCCGTCGCCCGCGAGGTGGGCCTGGTCTCCTCGGCGGTCTACCGCTACTTCCCCAGCCGGGACGACCTGCTCACCCGGCTGATCATCGACGGCTACGACGCCCTCGGGGAGGCGGCCGAGGCGGCCGACTCCCCCGGCGCCGACCCGCGGTCGCGCTGGCTGGCGGTCTGCCGGGCGGTGCGGTCCTGGGCCCTGGCCCATCCGCACGAGTACGCCCTCCTCTACGGCTCCCCCGTCCCGGGCTACTCGGCTCCTCAGGACACCGTGCCGGCGGCCGCGCGGGTCGGCCTGGCCCTGGGCCGGATCCTGCGGGACGCGGCACTGTCCGGCGCCCTCCCCGACGGGACCGGGGAACGCGACGCCGCGCTGGTGAGCGAGGAGACGGCGGCCGCCCTCGGCGGCGACCACCCGGCCATCGACGACACCGTGCGCGTCCGGGCCCTGCTGGCGTGGAGCTCGCTGTTCGGCACGATCAGCTTCGAGCTGTTCGGGCACTTCGTCGGCTCGGTCGAGGACGGCGACCGCTACTTCGACCGCGCCATGGGCGACCTGGCCACCCTGATCGGCCTCTGAGTGCCGTTCACCCCCAGCCACGCGGCGGCGGTGCTGCCCCTCCTCGGCACGCCGCTGCCCGCGTCGGCACTGGTCATCGGCAGCATGGCGCCCGACCTGCCCTACTACCTGCCGGTCGAGGTCCCGTGGGAGACGCACTCCGCCATCGCCGTCGTCACCACCGACCTGCTGCTCGGCGGGCTGGCCTGGATGGTCTGGCACGCCCTGCTCGCCGAGCCGGCCCTGGCCTGGGCGCCCGGCGTCCTGCGCACCCGGCTGACCGGCATGCCCCTGGGACTCGCGCGGCGCGTCCGCTCCGTCCGCGGGCTCGTCCTGGCCGCCCTGGCACTGGTCGTCGGCGCGGCCACCCACGTGCTGTGGGACGAGTTCACCCACGCCGGACGCTGGGGCACCCAGCACCTGCCGGTGCTGGCCAGGACCTGGGGCCCGATGACCGGGTACCGGTGGCTGCAGTACGCCAGCAGCGTCGTGGGCGCCGCGATCCTGCTGCTCTGGCTGGTGCGCTGGGTGCGCCGCACACCGCGGGTGGCCCTGCGGCCCCGGCGGCCGGCCTGGCCGGCCTGGGCGGTGATCGCCGCGGGCGGGCTGCTGGCCGGTCTCGCCGGAGCCGTCGCGGCCCCCGATGTGCGCAAGGCCGCCTACGCGGGAGCGACGTGGGGAGGCGGCGCCGCGCTCGCGGTCGCGGTGGTGCTGGCCGCGATCTGGCAGGTCCGCCGCCGGCTCCGCCGACGCCGGGTCCTCCGGGTACGCCCACACTAGGCTCGGAGGGCGCCCGGACGATCCGGCCGGCACGGGAGCGGAGGTGGACGTGCGAACCCCCGAGGAGGAGCTCGCACGCGTCATCGCCCGCTACGAGTGGGTCCTGGCCAACGTCGCCGACGGGATCTACGGCCTGGACGCCGACGGCCGCGTCGAGTTCGTGAACCCCTCCGCCGTCCGCATCACCGGCTACCCCTCGGCCGAGCAGCGCGGCACCGACCAGCACGCCCTCCTGCACGCGCACCGGGTCGACGGCTCCGCCTACCCCCGCGAGGAGTGCCCCGTCTGGCACGCCCTGCGCAGCGGCCGGACGGTGACCGCGGACGACGAGGTGTTCTGGCGCAAGGACGGGACCCCGGTACCGGTGGAGCTGATCGCGGTGCCGACGGTCGAGGACGGCGTGGTGACCGGCGTCATCGTCTCGTTCCGCGACCTCACCGAGCGGCGTGCGGCGGCGGAGCAGGCCGCGGAGCTCGACCGGCTGGCGCGGGAGGCCGCAACCTCGCGGGCCCTGTCCGACCGGCTGCAGCAGGCCCTGCTCACCCCGCCGCCGGAGCCCGACCACCTGCACGTCGCCGTCCGGTACCAGCCGGCCGGCCACGAGGCCCAGGTGGGCGGCGACTGGTACGACGCGTTCCTGCAGCCCGACGGCGCGACCGTGCTGGCCATCGGCGACGTCGTGGGCCACGGCAGCGAGGCGGCCGCGGCGATGGGCCAGCTGCGCGGGGTGCTGCGGTCGCTGGCCTACGACAACGACGAGACGCCGGCGGCCACGCTGGCCCGGGCCGACCGCACCGCCCGGGGCCTGGCCGTGGGGACGCCGGCCACCGCGATCCTCGCCCGCGTCGAGCGCCACCCCGACGTCCCGGTCGCCGGCCGGCGGCTGCTCCGCTGGAGCAACGCCGGCCACGTCCCCCCGCTGCTGCTCGCGCCCGACGGCACCTCCCGCGTGCTGGAGACACCCCCGGATCTCATGCTCGGCGTCGACCCGGACGCCGTGCGCCACGACCACACCGACCACCTGGACTCGGGGTCCACGCTGCTGCTGGTCACCGACGGCCTCGTCGAGCGGCGCGGCTCGGACCTGGACGAGGGCATGACCCGGCTGCAGGACGCCCTCCGCGACCTGGGGCGGCGGCCGCTGGACGAGCTGCTCGACACCGCACTGGCCCGGCTGGTGCCGCGCGCCGGGGACGACGACGTCGCGGTGGTCGCCGTGCGGGCCTATCCGGAGGACCGCCCGAGGCCGCCCGAGGCCGGCCCGAACGTCCTGCCACCCGGCCTGGGCTGAGACACGACAGCGCCCGCCCGGCGATACCGGGCGGGCGCTGTCGGCCCCCTGCAGGGTCCCGCCGCGGGCCTGCGAGTGGCGGGGCAGGGGGTGTTCAGTCGATGACGACGGTGGTCTCGTTCAGGCCGACCTCGGCGTCGATGAGCCGCTCGCCCTTGCCGATCGCGGCGAGGGAGCGGACCTTCCACTTGCCGGGGGCGGCGAAGAACCGGAACTCACCCTCGGGGCTGGTCACCACCTCGGCGGTGAACTCGTCGGTGCCGTCCAGCAGGCGGACGTAGGCACCGGCGACCGGTGCGCCGTCGTGCCACACCTGGCCCTGGATGACCGTCTGGGTGCTCAGGTCGATGCCGGCGAGGGCACCGCCCTGCTTCGGGGCTCCGCACATGGGTCAGCTCACTTCTCGATCGGGACGCCGACGAGCGAGCCGTACTCGACCCAGCTGCCGTCGTAGTTCTTGACGTTCTTCTTGCCGAGCAGCTCGCTGAGCACGAACCAGGTGTGGCTCGAGCGCTCGCCGATCCGGCAGTAGGCGATGGTCTCCAAGCTGTCGTCGAAGCCCTGCTCGCCGTAGAGCGCGGCGAGCTGCTCGTCGCTCTTGAAGGTGCCGTCCTCGTTGGCGGCCTTGCTCCACGGGATGTTGATCGCCGTGGGCACGTGGCCGGCGCGCTGCGACTGCTCCTGCGGGAGGTGCGCGGGGGCGAGGATCTTGCCGGAGAACTCGTCGGGGCTGCGCACGTCGACCAGGTTCTTGCTGCCGATCGCGGCCACGACCTCGTCGCGGAAGGCGCGGATGGAGAGGTCGGGCTCGCTCGCGACGTACTGCGTGGCGGGCCGCTGGACGGCGTCCTTGGACAGCGGGCGCCCGTCGAGCTCCCACTTCTTGCGGCCGCCGTCCATGAGCTTCACGTCGCGGTGGCCGTAGATCTTGAAGTACCAGTACGCGTAGGCGGCGAACCAGTTGTTGTTGCCGCCGTAGAGCACCACGGTGTCGTCGTTGCCGATGCCGCGGGAGGACAACAGCGCCTCGAACGCGGTCTTGTCGAGGTAGTCGCGGCGCAGCGGGTCCTGGAGGTCCTGCTTCCAGTCCAGCTTGACGGCACCCTCGAGGTGGCCGCCGTCGTAGGCGCTGGTGTCCTCGTCGACCTCGACGAGGACGATGCCGGGCGCGCCCAGGTTGTCCTGGACCCAGTCGGCGGTGACGAGCACGTCGTTGCGGCTCATGGGGTAGCTCCCTGTGATCGGTCGTTGCGGTGGTCGGGTGGTGTCGATCAGGCGGTGCGGGCGGGCAGCACCCGCCGGGCGGTGAGGTACAGCTCGCAGCCCAGGCAGAAGCCGGTGGCCGCGTTGAGCAGGGCCGCGACGAGCGCGAGACCGGTGGCGACGGCGCCGAGCACGGGGGCGCCGAGCAGGTAGCCGGCCGCGCCGACGAGGGTGAACAGCAGGCCCACGACCTGGGCGAACCGCGGCGGCGCCTCGGGCTCCCGCTCGCGGACCGGCCCCAGCCGCGGGGCCACGAGCGTCCGGAACAGCAGCCCGTAGGGCGAGACCCGGAGGCCGGCCAGCGCGCCGACGGCGAAGACCAGCGCCTGCGCGGCGACGAGCCAGCCGCTGCCGGTGAGCAGCGCGACGGCGAGGACGACGGAGGTGAGCACCGCGGCGAACCGGGGCGCCCGCACGTCGATCAGCGGAGCAGGTGCAGTCATTGCGGAAGAGGACCTCAGAACGGCGGACAGGGCGCGTCTGGTCGGTCGGGTGCCGACCTCAGGAGGTCGGACAGAGGGTGCTGCCGACGCGGCACAGGTCGACTGTGCGTCGCGAGGTCAGCAGGATGCCCACGGCGCGAGGGTAGCTGATCATCGTGACGCCCCCGCGTGAGCGTCCACCAGGGCGGTCAGCTCGTCCGGCCGCGGGGCGCCGCTGCTGCGCGCGACGACGGCTCCGGACCGGTCGAGGTAGAACAACGTGGGCGTGCGGCGGACGTCCAGCGCGCGCACCTCGTCGAGGTGGCTCTCGGCGTCCACCTGCACCACGGCCAGGCCCGGTCGGGTGGTCTGCAGCTGGGCCAGCCGCGCCTTCGTCGCCCGGCAGGGGCCGCAGAAGGCGGTGGAGAACTGGACGACGGTGAGGTCGGCGTCCCCGGGGCGCACGCCGAGCCGCTCGAACGTCGCCGACTCCGCCGTCACCTGCTCCTCCTCCGGGGACCGGGCGCGCACGGCGCCGTCGCGCGTGCGCTGCCACCACGCGGCTGCAGCCGTGGCGACCAGCGCCACAGCCAGGACGACGCTCCCGATCGTGCTCATCGTCGGCGTAACCCGATCGGAGCGGTCGGCTATTCCGCCGACGGCGTCACTGCGCGGTCAGCACCGTGTCGGCCGCCTCCACCCGCACGTCGACGCCGTCGGATCCGGGGGCGACGTCGGTGAGCTGCACGTCGAAGGGGAGCTGCGGCACGGTGTAGCGCAGGTCCAGCAGGTCGCTGACCCGGCCGACCAGGAAGGACGGGATCTCCACCCCGGCCCCGGCTGCGTCCGCGACGTCGATCACCAGCTGGTCGTCCTCCAGGGTCACGGTGCCGGCCGCCGTCACGGGCAGCGTGTAGCCGAGGAGCTCCACCGTGCGCGTGATCCGCAGCCCGTCATCGTCGGGCTCGAGCGTGGTGTCGCTGCCCAGCTCCGCGGCCAGCAGGCCGTAGGAGAGCGTCGCGGTGCCGTCGATGCGGTCGACCGGGACCTCGGTCACCGAGCCGGCGAGCGCCGCCTTCAGCGGCACGTGCACCCCGCGCAGCGCGACCGCGGCACGCGTCCCCGCCGGCTGCCCCAGCTCATCGGCGTCGAGTGCGATGCGGACGTCGTCGTAGCGACCGCGGACCGCCTGGGTGAGGAACGGGAAGCCGGCGATGTCCACGTCCGGGGTACCGACCAGCCCACCCCTGCCCGCCAGCTGCTCGGCCACCCGGTCCTCGGCGATGCCGACGGCGACCCGGTCGGCCAGCACGGTCAGGCCGGCGAGCACGAGCAGGACGACCAGCAGCGCCCTCATCGGGACGACGTCACAGCGTCGCCTGCAGGGCGAGGACGACCGGGGCGCAGGCGGCGAGCGGGAGCGCCACCTGGATCACCGGGAGCACCCACCGGGAGAACCGCGGCTCCTCGGCCGGATCGCCGTCCTCGGCGGTGGTCTCGACGACGACGTAGCTGGCCACCAGAGCGGTCAGCGCCGCCACCCCGGACACCACCGCCCCGTGGACGAGGGAGCGCTGCGCGTCGAGGGCGTCGCCGGCGACACCGGCGGCCAGGACCGCCACCGCCGCCCCGGCGAGGACGGCGAGGACGGCGCCGAGCAGCCCGCGCGGGACGCCGTCGGCCAGCTGCGGCCGGGGCAGGACCCAGTCCACGAGGTGTCCCACGACCAGTGCCGTGCCGACGGCGAGCAGGGCCACCAGCGCCCGCTCGGAGCCGGCGTCGGTGCGGCCGAGCAGCAGCAGGGCGGCCAGCGAGGCGACGGCGACGACCAGGAGCGCCACGACCGACAGGGAGGACACGAGTTCGTGCCGGGGCCGGCGGAGCATCTGCTGCACCACGACCGCCAGGAACCCGACGCCGATGACCGCGAGCAGCTCGCCCAGCTCCGGGTCCTCCGGAAGCACGAGCGCCAGGTCGGCGGCGACCGCGGCGCCGGCGCCCACGGCCAGCGAACCGGCGAAGCCCTGGGCGCCGGTGACCAGCACCCAGCACAGGACCAGCCCCAGTTGCAGCACGAGCACGGCGGCCAGCCGCCCGGTCTGGCCGAACAGCTCCGGCAGGCCCACGAGCAGCGCGACCGCGAGGACCGCGAACGCCGCCGCGGGCAGGTGGTGCTCCCGCGGGGTCAGGCGGGAGATCGGTGCGGCGCTGCTCACGTCTCCGATGGTGGCAGACGCGGGACGTGCGGCCGGTCACCGCCGCGAGGGGGGTTCCGGGTCGGGATCTGCCCGCAGGGGGGTCCGTCGGTTATCCTTCGCACTCACCTCGACACCGTCGTCGACGGCTGCCACGGCTGCGCGTCGTGGGAACCCTGCGAGGAGACGGCACATGCGACTGGTCCTCATGACCTCGGCGCGGCAGGCGACGACCGAGGTGCTGCCCGCGCTGGGCCTGCTCGGTCACCAGGTCCGCGTGGTCGCCCCCGAGCTGTCGAGCCTCCTCGACGGCGACTCCGGCGACGTCGTGCTGGTCGACGCCCGACACGACCTCATCCGCGCCCGCACGCTGTGCGGCCTGCTGGCCTCCACGGGCGTGGCCGCCGCGCTGGTCGCGGTCCTCGCCGAGGGCGGCCTGGTGGCCCTGTCGGCGGACTGGGGAGTGGACGACGTCCTGCTCGACACCGCGGGCCCCGCCGAGGTGGACGCCCGGCTGAAGTGGGCCACGGCCCGCCGGCTGGCCGCGTCGACCCCTGCCGACGGCGCCGACAAGGGCGTGACGCAGGCCGGGGAGCTGGTCATCGACGAGCACAGCTACTCGGCGAAGCTGCGCGGCCGCGCGCTCGACCTCACCTACAAGGAGTTCGAGCTCCTGAAGTACCTCGCCCAGCACCCGGGCCGGGTCTTCTCCCGCGCACAGCTGCTCCAGGAGATCTGGGGCTACGACTACTTCGGGGGCACCCGCACGGTCGACGTCCACGTGCGGCGGCTGCGCGCCAAGCTCGGCACCGAGCACGAGGCGCTCATCGGCACCGTGCGCAACGTCGGCTACAAGCTGGACCAGCAGGTCGCCGACGCGACCGCCCGCACCCCGCAGGTCGAGAGCGACGCCGAACTGGTCTGATGGGGCGATGAGCTCCGCATCCCGCGTCGACGTCGAGGCGGTCCTGTCGCTGCTGCGCGCCGCGGCCGCCGCCGACGGTGTCCGCCCGGTGTCCGAGGAGACCGAGCTGCGGCTGCAGCACGGGACCGGGAGTGGCACCGACCTGGCGGTCCACGACGCGGGCGAGCCGGCCGGCTACGCCCGGTACGACGACGGCGTGGCCGAGCTGGTGGTGCACCCGGCGTTCCGGCGCCGCGGGCACGGCCGCGCACTGCTCCGGCAGCTGCTCGACCTCGCCGGCGACCGGCCGCTGAGCATCTGGGCGCACGGTGACCTGCCCGGATCGGCCGAGCTGCTGGCGCCGTACGGCTTCACCCGGGCCCGGGTGCTGCTCCAGATGCGCCGTGCCCTGGACGGTGTCGACGCCGACCCGCGTCCCGAACTGCCGGACGACGTCCGGGTGCTGCCCTTCCGCCCGGGCCGGGACGAGGAGGCCTGGCTCCGGGTCAACGCCCGGGCCTTCGACTGGCACCCCGAGCAGGGGCGCATGACCGCGGCCGACCTCGCGCTGCGGGAGGACGAGCCGTGGTTCGACCCCGCCGGCTTCCTCATGGCCTGGCGCGGGGACCCGGAGGACGGCGGCACGCTGCTCGGCTCGCACTGGACGAAGGTGCACCCGGCGGGCGACGCCGGGCCCGAACCGGTGGGCGAGATCTACGTGCTGGGCATCGATCCCGACGCGCAGGGGCTGCGGCTGGGCGGCGCGCTCACCGATCTCGGGCTGGCGCACCTGCGGCGGCAGGGGCTGGGCTCGGTCCTCCTCTACGTCGAGGAGGACAACGAGGCCGCGGTGCGGCTGTACGAACGCCGCGGCTTCAGCCGCTTCGCCGTCGACGTCTCGTGGCGGCGCGATCCCGTCCGTCCGGAGCGCTCCGCCGGCTGACCGCGTTCGCCGATCCCCCATCGGGCCGCGCGACGAGGATCATCGGGCCCCGTCGCACGAGAGGACCGATGGCCGTGACCGCGCAGCTCCGATTCGCCGCCGCCGACGGGCAGCAGGGCGAGCTCATCGATCTCCGGCAGTGGCGGCTCGCGCCCCTCCCCGACGAGAACTCCGACGAGGACTGGGACGACGACCGGGACCTGATCGGGCCGGACGGCCGCCTCGTGGAGACGTGGCGCGAGGCCTACCCCTACCAGGAGCGCATGCAACGGCGCGACTACGAGATAGCCAAGCGACGGCTGCAGATCGAGCTGCTGAAGCTGCAGTACTGGATCAAGGACTCCGGCCACAAGCTGGTCATCGTCTTCGAGGGGCGGGACGCAGCCGGCAAGGGCGGCACCATCAAGCGGTTCACCGAGCACCTCAACCCCCGGGGCGCCCGCGTGGTCGCGCTGGACAAGCCCACCGAGCGCGAGCGCACGCAGTGGTACTTCCAGCGCTACGTCCAGCACCTCCCGGCCGGCGGGGAGATCGTGCTGTTCGACCGGTCCTGGTACAACCGGGCGGGCGTCGAGCGGGTGATGGGCTACGCGACCCCCGAGGAGCACGAACGGTTCCTCCGGCAGGCACCCTCGTTCGAGACGCTGCTCGTGCGCAGCGACATCCACCTCGTCAAGCTCTGGTTCTCGGTGTCACGCGGCGAGCAGCGGAGCCGGTTCATCGTGCGGCAGATCGATCCGGTCCGGCAGTGGAAGCTCTCTCCCACCGATCTGGCGTCCCTCGACAAGTGGGACGAGTACACCGAGGCCAAGGAGACGATGTTCCTGCACACCGACACCGCCGAGGCGCCGTGGACGGTCATCAAGAGCAACGACAAGAAGCGCGGCAGGCTCGAGGCCATGCGGCACGTCCTCGCCACGCTGGACTACACCGACAAGGACCCGGCCGCCGTCGGCCCGCCGGATCCGCTGATCGTCGGAACCGCTGCCGACGTCCTGGGGGACGAGTCCGCCACTGCCGACCGGTCGCCCGCGACCCCCTGACACCTCGGCCGCCGGCCGATCGCGGCGGCCGACGGGCACGCCGGGGTGGCCGTGTCGCCACGGCCACCCCGCTCGCGTCACTTCTTCTTGCCCTTCGTGGCCTTCTTGTCCTTGTCCTTCTTCTTGGCCTTGGTCTTCGCCACGGATCTCACCTCCTCGTCAACCTGTCGTTGACGCGGGAGTCAACTCTCCGTCGACGCACCCGTCAACCAGTTGTTGACCCGGACCTGTTCTACGATCGGCGCCGTGAGCAGGGCCGAGAGCGACCGGATCCACCGGGCCCTGCGCGCCCACCAGACCGCGACGGACCCGCTCACCGCACTGGACGCCGCACGCGTGCTGCGCGAGGAGGCGGAGCGGCTGGAACGACGGGCGGTCGAGGGTGTCCGCGCCGCCGGCACGTCGTGGTCGACGATCGGCTCCCTGTACGGACTGACCAAGCAGGGCGCCCAGCAGCGCTTCCGGAAGGACCCGTCCGGCCGGACCGGGCCCGACTGACCGACATGCGCGGCAGCGCCCTCACCGGCCGGGGCCGAGGCACGGTGGGGCGGCCGCCGCGGCCGGGTTCACCCGTTCGACGTATGACGGCTGCCACACCATGGCCCAGACCTCGATGGCCGTTCACCCGGCGTTCACCGAGGCAGCGGAATGCGGCCACCTGGGCTCCCTAGCGTCGCTCGGCGTAGGCCCCAGTAGGTCCGGAACAGGTCCGGACCACCACGCGAGAGGCACTGAGTTGAAGCTCAGCAGCAAGTCCCGCGCCGCCGCCGTGGCGATCGCGCTCTCCAGCTCCCTGGCGCTCGCCGCCTGCGGCGCGTCCAACGAGTCGGACAGCGGCTCCTCCGGCAGCGGCAGCAGCGGTAGCAGCGGCGCCGCCGAGCTCAGCGGCAACCTCACGGGCGCCGGCTCGAGCGCGCAGCAGGCCGCGATGCAGGCCTGGCAGGCCGGCTTCAACGGCGAGCAGCCCGGCGTGAACTTCAGCTACGACCCGGTCGGTTCCGGTGGCGGTCGCGAGCAGTTCCTGGCCGGCGGCGTCGACTTCGCCGGCTCGGACTCGGCACTGAGCGACGAGGAGCTCGCCTCGGCCGGAGACCGGTGCGGCGACGCCGGGGTGTTCGAGCTCCCGAACTACATCTCGGCCATCGCCGTGATCTACAACCTCGACGGGGTCGACGAGCTGAACCTCTCCCCGGCGACCCTCGCCGGGATCTTCAGCGGCGCGATCACCAGCTGGGACGCCCCGGAGATCGCGGCGGACAACCCCGACGCCACGCTCCCCAGCACGGCGATCACCCCGGTGCACCGCGCCGACAAGTCCGGCACCACCGAGAACTTCACCGACTACCTGAGCCAGGCAGCCGGAGACGTGTGGACCGCAGGCAAGGTCGGCGAGTGGCCGATCCAGGGTGGCGAGGCCGCCAACGGCACCTCCGGTGTCGTCGCCTCCGTGGGCGGCGGCCAGGGCACGATCGGCTACGCGGACGAGAGCCAGGCCGGCGACCTCGGCATCGCCAACATCAAGGTCGGCGAGGAGTTCGTCGCCCCCACGCCGGAGGCGGCCGCGAACGTCGTGGCCAACTCCGAGCCGGTCGAGGGCCGCGGCGAGAACGACCTCGCCATCTCGGTGAACCGCACCACGACGTCGGCCGACGAGTACCCGATCGTGCTGGTCAGCTACCACATCGGCTGCGTCGAGTACGACGAGCAGGGAACGGCCGACGCGGTCAAGGCGTTCGAGTCCTACGTGATCAGCGAGGACGGCCAGCAGGCTGCGGCCGCCGCGGCCGGCAGCTCCCCCATCACGTCCGACGCCCGGGATGCGGCGCAGACCGTCGTCGACAACATCACGGTGGCCGGCTGAGCACCGGATCCGACAGCTCGACGGCCCGGGGCGTCACTTCCGACGTACCGGGCCGTCGGGCGCTCCGGATCCAACCGCCACACGCCACACTTCACGCACTGAGCAGACGGAGCGATCGGTGACCACCACCAGCGCACCACCGGACACGCCCCGGCCCCCCGACACGCCCGCGCCGAAGCGGCGCCCGGGGGACCGGATCTTCGCCGGGGCCGCCACCGGCGCGGGGGCGCTGATCCTGCTCGTGCTGGCCGGCGTCGCGATCTTCCTGATCCTCGAGGCGTGGCCGGCGATCGTCGCTCCCGCCGAGGACATCCCTGGCGGCGAGGGCCTCTCCGGCTACATCGCTCCGCTGATCTTCGGCACCCTCCTGGCCGCGATCCTCGCCCTCGCCGTCGCCACCCCGCTGGCCGTGGCGATCGCTCTCTACATCACGTACTACGCACCCCGGCGGCTCGCCGCGGTCATGGGGTACGTCATCGACCTGCTCGCCGCGATCCCCAGCATCGTCTACGGCTTCTGGGCGCTCGCCACGCTGGCCCCTGCTCTCGTGCCGTTCTACCAATGGGCCGAGGAGAACCTCGGCTTCATCCCGCTCTTCGCCGGCCCTGCCTCCGCGACCGGCCGCACCATGCTGACGGCCGGGCTGATGCTGGCGGTGATGATCCTGCCGATCATCTCCGCGATCTCCCGCGAGGTCTTCGGCCAGGCCCCGGCGCTGCACCGCGAGGCGGCACTCGCCCTGGGCGCCACCCGCTGGGAGATGATCCGCATGGCGGTCCTCCCCTACGGCAAGTCCGGCGTCATCGGCGGCGCGATGCTCGGCCTGGGGCGCGCCCTCGGCGAGACGCTGGCGATCGCGATCGTCCTGTCGGCCTCCGGCCTGATCACCTTCAACCTGATCTCGAGCAGCAACCCGTCCACGATCGCGGCCAACATCGCGCTGCAGTTCCCCGAGTCGACGGGGCTGGACGTGAACACCCTCATCGCCAGCGGCCTGGCGCTGTTCGTCATCACCCTCGCCGTGAACATGCTCGCCCGGTGGATAGTCAACCGGCGCGCCGACTTCTCCGGAGCCAACTGATGACCGCGACGAAGACGGCGGCCCCGGCCGACCAGGATGCGGTGCGGCACGCCCGCCGTCTGCCGCGCCTCGCCCCGTCGGGCCTGTTCCTCCTGGGCGTGCTCCTCGGCGCCGCCCTCTCGGTCCTCACCGGCTTCACCATCGTGCTCACGGCGATCTACGGCGTCGTGCTCGGCACCCTCGCGGTGTACGCCGGCTCCCGGGCGGTCGAAGGCGCCCGCAAGGCCGTCGACCGGCTGGTGACCTGCGTGGTCACGAGCGCATTCCTCCTCGCGATGCTCCCACTGGCCTCGCTGGTCTGGACGGTGCTCACCCGAGGCCTGCGCCGACTGGACGGTGAGTTCTTCAACTCCTCCATGCTCGGCGTCGTCGGCGAGGGCGGCGGCGCGTACCACGCCATCGCGGGCACGCTGATCATCACCGGCATCACCGCCCTGATCTCCGTGCCGATCGGGCTGCTCACCGCGATCTACCTCGTGGAGTACGGCCGCGGGCGGCTGAAGCGGGCGATCACGTTCCTCGTCGACGTCATGACCGGGATCCCCTCGATCGTCGCCGGGCTCTTCGCCTTCGCCCTGTTCGCCCTGTTCTTCGGGCCCGGGATCCGGCTGGGCATCATGGGGGCGGTCGCCCTCTCGGTGCTCATGATCCCGGTCGTGGTGCGGTCGTCGGAGGAGGTGCTGAAGCTGGTGCCCAACGAACTCCGCGAGGCCTCGTACGCCCTGGGGGTGCCGAAGTGGCGCACCGTCGTGAAGGTCGTCATGCCGACGGCGATCGCCGGCCTCGCGACCGCGGTCACGCTGTCGATCGCGCGCGTGATCGGTGAGACCGCTCCCCTGCTGATCACCGTCGGCATCATCAACGGCACCAACCTCGACCCCTTCGACGGGCGGATGGCGACGCTGCCGGTGTTCGCCTACTACCAGCTCACCCAGCCCGGCTTCCCGGCCGAGTACGCGATCGACCGGGCCTGGACCGCGGCGCTGATCCTCATCACCCTGGTCATGGCGCTGAACGTCCTCGGCCGCCTGATCAGCCGCTTCTTCGCTCCCAAGACCGGTCGCTGACCGGGCCCATCAGGAGGACATCCACGTGGCCAAGCGCATCGAGGTCTCCGACCTCAACATCTACTACGGCAACTTCCTCGCGGTGGAGGGCGTCAACGTCTCCATCGAGCCCCGCAGCATCACCGCCCTGATCGGCCCCTCGGGCTGCGGGAAGTCGACCTTCCTCCGCTCGCTGAACCGGATGCACGAGGTGCTGCCCGGCGCGCGCGTCGAGGGCAAGGTCGTCATGGACGGCCAGGACCTGTACGGCGCCGACGTCGATCCGGTCGACGTCCGTCGCTCGATCGGGATGGTCTTCCAGCGCCCGAACCCGTTCCCGACGATGTCGATCTACGACAACGTCATCGCCGGCAACCGGCTGAACAACAAGCGGATGAAGAAGTCCGAGACCGATGACCTGGTCGAGAAGTCGCTGCGCGGCGCCAACCTCTGGAACGAGGTCAAGGACCGCCTCGCCCGCCCCGGCTCGGGTCTGTCGGGTGGTCAGCAGCAGCGGCTGTGCATCGCCCGCGCCATCGCCGTCGAGCCCGACGTGCTGCTCATGGACGAGCCGTGCTCCGCACTGGACCCGATCTCCACGCTGGCCATCGAGGACCTGATGGCCGAGCTCAAGGAGCGGTTCACCATCGTGATCGTCACCCACAACATGCAGCAGGCCGCGCGGGTGAGCGAGTCCACCGGGTTCTTCAACCTCAACGGCGTCGGGCAGCCCGGCCGGCTGATCGAGTTCAACCCGACCGAGAAGATCTTCAGCAACCCCGACCAGAAGGCGACCGAGGACTACATCTCCGGCCGCTTCGGCTGACGCCTCTCAGCACCTGACTGCGGCCGCCTCCGGAACGGGGGCGGCCGCTGCCGTGTCCACCTCCGCCTGCGGCTCCGGGGCGGGAGCCGGCGGCGGGACCGGGCGGACCGACTCGTAGCCGGGGCCGATGACCAGCTGCACGGTGTCCCCGATGGAGTCGCTTCCCTGCAGCACCGCACCGGGGACGGCGGCGGCGACGGTGCGCGCCTGCGCCACCCGGCCCGGACCATGCCGCACCACGGACTGGCTGACGGTGCCCTCCGCGTTGCCGACCGACCCGACGCCGAAGCCCTCCGCCTTCAGCGCATCGGCCACCTCGGCGGCCAGGCCCCTCCTGCCGGTCCCGTTCAGCACGTCGACGGTGACCTCGCCCGGCGCCACGAGCTCGGTCCCCGGGTCAGGCGCGGCGGCCGCCTCGGCGGGGGGCTGCTCGCCCTCTTCCCCGGCCGGGGTGTCGATCTCGGTGGCGAAGCCGTCCGGGACCCGGCTGCCGTCGATCACCGCGTCGAACAGCGAGCGGGTGCCCGCCCCGTCGAGCAGCACGAACGCCTCGTCGCCGCCGGCGGGCACGTGCCCGACCTGCGCCACCGGCAGGCCGGTGCGGGCGACGGCGTCGCCGGAGACGTTCCCGAGCGAGGTCGCCAGTGCCCGCAGGTCGCCGAGCGTCGTCTGCTCGTCGACGGTCAGCGCATCGGCCGCCCGGCCGAGGAAGCGGGCCAGGGCCAGCGGGTGCAGGAGCGTGTCGCGCGACATCGCCGCGCGCAGCGTCGAGGTGAGCAGCCGCTGGGTGCGCTCGGCCACCGCGGTGCCGGTGGCGTCGGTGCCCTCACCTGCGGGGCGCAGGTAGCCCGCCGAGGCCTCGCCCGAGAGCTCGGAGGCACCGGGCGGCGGGGGCACGGCGGCCGCCGCCGTCGCCCGCGAGGGGACGACGCACATCGGCACTCCGCCGAGCGCGTCCACCATGCCGGGCAGCCGGGCCAGGTCCACCTCCAGGTAGTGGTCGATCCGGACCCCCGACAGCTGCTGGACCGCGCGCACCATGCAGGAGGGCCCGCCGTCGAGCAGCGAGCGGGCGAAGGCCTCGGTCGTGGCCGCGCGCAGCTCCCCCTCGGCGGAGCGGCACTCCGGGGTGTCGACCAGCGCCGAAGGTGGGAAGCCCACCAGGACGGCGCGCTCGCCGTCGTCGGACACGGAGGCCAGCAGCGTGGCCACCGAGGCGGGCCCCTCCTGGTCCGGGACGCCGGTGCCGACGACGAGGTAGGTCTCGGAGCTCTCCTGCAACTGGGCGGCGAGGATCTCCGGGCCGTCGGTGGCCAGCGCCTCGACCCGGCTGATCTTCTGGTCGACGTAGAAGTAGAGGCCGAGGTGGTAGAGCAGCACCACGCCGACGACGGCCGCCAGCGCGACGGCGGCACGGAGGAGCCGGCGACGGGTGGGGCTGAGCTCGCGCCGGGCGGGGCGCGGAGGCCGCAGACGCGTGCTGCCGGTGCGGGCCGGCGGCGGAAGGGTGCCGGGCAGGGGCGGGATCGGGCCACTGCGGCGCGACGGCCGGGGATCGGGCTGCCAGTCGGCGGGCGCACCGGGCACCGGGGGGCGGGCCGGCCGCGGTGCGGCGCCCGGAACCGGCGGCAGTCCGGCCTGCGACGTCGGTGGCGAGGTCGTGCTCCCGCCCGGCACCGGCGGCAGCCCGTTCCGCACGCCGGGCGGGGGCGCGGACGGCGCCGAGGGCACACCGCCCTGGCGCCGGGCGGCGCGGCGGCCGCCCGTGGTGCTGCCCGGACGGGCCAGCAGCTGCTCCACGGTGAGGGGCTCGGATGCACCGCGGCGCCGCCGGGAGCCGTCGGGAACGCCGCGGTGGCCCGCGTCGTCGGCCGTCGGCTCGTCCCCCACCGGTGTCGACACCTCTGTTCGTGGTCTGCTCTGGTCCCGCCCTCGGGGCGGCAGCTCTCCACGATACGGAAGCCGGGCGCCCCCACCGCCCGACGCGCGCAAGGTGACCACCCCCCGCGGGCACCATCCGATGGTGTGCCACGGAGGTGTGCGCAACGGAGGACGTGCGTAGCGTGCGCGACGTGCGACTGCCCTCGATCCCTGGTCCGTCCGACGTCGTCGCCGCAGTCTCCGGAGCGCGCGACGGGGTGGCCGACGCCCTGGCGCTCGTCCCACGTGCTGCCTCGGTGCTGGGCCGGGTGGAGGAGCTGCTCGACCAGGTGTCGGCGCTGCTCACCCGGGTCGACGGCGTGGTGGACCGCGTCGACGGGATCGTCGCGGGCGTCGCCCGCACCAACGAGAAGGCCGACGCCGCCATCGCCGCCGTGGGCCAGACCAACGACCGGGCCGACGCCGCCATCGCCGCCGTGGGCCAGACCAACGACAAGGCCGACGCCGCCATCGGCGGGGTCGAGGGGACGTCGTCCCGCGCCGACGCCCTCGTCGGGCGGGCCGAGGGCATGGTCGGTCGGGTCGAGCCGATCCTGGACGACTACACGCCGGCGCTCACCGCGCTCGCTCCCTCGGTACGCCGGCTGGCGGCGAGCCTCGAGCCGCACGAGGTCGAGGCGATGGTCACCCTCGTCGACCGGCTGCCCCAGCTCATCACGCACCTGGACGAGGACATCCTGCCGATCCTGGAGTCCCTCGGGGACGTCAGCCCGAACCTGGCCGACCTCGTCGACACCGTGCAGGACATGCGCCAGGTGGTGAAGGGCTTCCCGGGCTCCCGTCTCTTCCGCCGCCGTGGAGCGGACGAGATCGCCGAGGAGGAAGGACAGGACGAGTCGGCCTGAGCCTGCTCTCGCGGCGCCGGACGAGCATCGCCGCAGGTGGCGCCGCTGCTAGCGTCCGCCCATGTCTGCACCCGAGGACGCCCGGGCGAGGATCGGCGCGACGATCGCGGACTCGGAGCCGTACTGGCCGGATCCGGTGCGCCCTCCCAGCGGGCGGACCAACGTCCTGATCGTGCTGCTGGACGACGTCGGCTTCGGGGACTTCGGCTGCTTCGGCTCGGAGATCGCCACGCCGGTCATCGACAGGTTCGCCACGGCCGGTGTGCGCTACACCGGTTTCCACACGACCGCGATGTGCTCGACCACCCGCGCAGCGATGCTCACCGGGCGCAACCACCACGACGTCGGCATGGGCTGCCTGGCCAACTTCGACTCGGGCTTCCCGGGCTACCGCGGGAAGATCGCCCACGATGCACCGACGCTCGCCGAGAGGCTCCGCGGGCACGGCTACCGCAACTACATGGTCGGCAAGTGGCACTGCACGCCCCTGACCGAGACCGGTCCGACCGGGCCGTTCGACGGGTGGCCCCTGGGACGGGGATTCGACCGGTTCTACGGGTTCCTCGACGCCGAGACCGATCAGTACTCGCCGGAGCTGGTGCAGGACAACAGCCACATCACCGCGCCCGGGACCTACGAGTCCGGCTACCACCTGACCGAGGACCTGATCGACCACGCGATCACCTATGTCACCAGCCACGAGGCGGCGACGCCGGGCGTGCCGTGGCACATGCTGCTCGCGCCCGGCGCCTGCCATGCGCCCCACCAGGCGCCCCGGGAGCTGATCGACCACTACGCGGCGGTGTTCGCCAAGGGCTGGGACCGGACCCGCAGCGACCGGCTGGCCGAGCAGATCCGGTTGGGCATCGTGCCGGCGGGGACCGAACTACCCGAGCGCAACGCCGGCGTCCTGCCGTGGGCCGATCACGGTGCCGACGAGCAGCGGCTCTTCGCCCGCCTTGCCGGCGCGTACGCGGCGATGCTGGCGCACTTCGACCTGCACCTCGGCCGGCTCGTCGACGTGCTGGAGACGACGGGGCAGTTGGCGGACACCATCGTGCTGGTCACCTCGGACAACGGGGCCAGCCAGGAGGGCGGCCCGCTGGGTTTCGTCAATGCCATGGGGCCGTTCAACATGGTGGCCGAACCACTCGAGGAGAAGATCGCGCGCATCGAGGACATCGGTGGCCCGGACACGCACTCGAACTTCCCGCACGGCTGGGCGATGGCGGCCAACACCCCGCTGAAGCGCTACAAGCAGAACACCCACGGCGGCGGCGTCCGCGACGCCCTGATCGTCTCCGCGCCCGGACGGCTGGTCGGCCCCGAACATGCCGGGACCCTCCGGCACCAGTTCTGCCACGTCGTCGACCTCGCCCCGACCGTGCTCGACCTGCTGGGGATCGAGCCCGACGATGCGATGACCGGGGTCAGCTTCGCCGGCACGCTCGCCGAGCCGGGTGCGGACACCGGCAAGACCGTGCAGTACTTCGAGATGTTCGGCCACCGGGGCATCTGGCAGGAGGGCTGGAAGGCCGTCGCCTACCACGCGCCCGGCACCCCGTTCGACGACGACCGGTGGGAGCTCTACGACCTCGCGCACGACATGAACGAGGTCCACGACCTGTCGGCCGAGCAGCCGGAGCGGCTCGCCGAGCTGCAGGCCCGCTGGTGGGAGCAGGCCGCCGCCAACAAGGTCCTGCCCCTCGACGACCGATTCGGCGAACGGTTCGCCGAGAACGCCACCCGGCACGTCGGGGCCCGCACCCGCTTCACCTTCTGGTCGGGCATGGGTCACGTCCCCAGCGACGTCGCGCCGGACCTGCGCAGCCGCGGCTACCGGATCACGGCGCACGTCAACCCCTCGGGATCGCGCGGGGCGGCCGACGGCGTGCTGATCGCACACGGCGACGCGACGTCCGGCTACTCGCTGTTCGTCCGCGACGGGCACCTGGTGCACGACCTCAACATCGGGGGCACCCACCAGCTGGTCACGTCGGACCGTCCGATCCCCCCGGACGCCACCACCCTCGGCTTCGCCATGCAGCGGCGCGGCGAGGGCCCCTTCCCGCACGGCACCGGCACGCTGCTCATCGACGGCGAACCAGCCGGGGTCATGGAGACCGACCAGATCTTCTGGCTGATGATCTCGTGGTCGGGCCTCGACATCGGCCTGGACCGCGGCACCACGGTGGCCGACTACGACGGCACCGGGCGCTTCACCGGCCCCCATGCCTACACCGGAGACCTCGTCCGCGTCGTGGTCGACCTCGTGTCCGACCAGCAGGTCGACCACGACGCAGCAGGCGCCGCCGACCTGGCGCGCGAGTGACGCCCGCGAGGCGCAGGCCCGAGGCCGGCGACTACGCCTGCGGTTCGGTCGCCCCGGGCCCGGGGCCGGTCTCCGTGGGGTAGCCCAGCGCGCGGACGACGTCGCCGACCCGCTCGTAGGTCTCCCCTTCCGGCAGCCGTTCCAGCTCCGCCGCGACGGCCTCGGGCGCCCGGTGGTCACGGGCCGCCTCGACCAACTCGGGGCCGGTGCTCGGGAAGTCCGCGCGGTCCAGCCAGCGGGCCAGCTCCGCCCGTGCCGCGACCGCGTCGGCGTCCATGCCGACCGGCGTCCCGCCGACCAGGGGGCCCTCCGGGTCCGCCGTCAGGTCGGGCTCGCCCTCCGCGACCGGCTCGACCTCCCGCCACTCCTCGGAGCGGGTGGCCCGCTCCGCCTTGAGCATCCCCTGGACCTCGTGCTCCAGCTCCTCGTCGACCCGCGGGTTGTGCTTGGTGCTGCGCGCACTGACGCCGGCGAAGGCGTCTCCGGGCTCGGTCACGTCGTCTCCCTGTCGGTCGCCCCGGCGTGTGCCGGGTGGATCAGTCCTTGTCCAGCGCGGAGGGCCTGTGCACCGCGGTGCCGCCGCTCTTCTCGCTCTCGACCTCGTACTGCGGGTCGTCCTTGCTGGCCCGCACCGTCCGGCCGGAGGCCTCGGTGTCGGAGGTGATCTTCCGTTCGACGGTGCCCTCGGCGGTGCCGCCGTGGCTCTTCCAGGTGACGTGGTCACCCTTCGTGAAGTCGTCTGCCATGACCGGCTCCTCGCGCTCGTGGACGGTGCTGGTCTCCCCCGTGCCCGCCCCGGCTGCGCGACACACATCGGGAGGCGCGCCCCTCGATCACCCGTTCGGGAGCAGGCCTCACCCGTGCGGGCGCTGCCAGGCGGGGCGCGGTCACCTAGCGTGGTCGTCGACGGAAGAACGCGCCGCAGCCGGGCGGGCCGGAGCCGCACCGCCCTCACGCTGCGTCACTCGCGCCGTCCGCGATCGCCGGCCCGGTCGACCCCATTCCCCCGGGGACGGCCGGGTCGGCCCCGCGGTCGCCGCACTAACCTCCGAGCGTGTCCTCCCCCGCCGACCCCTCCCTCGACGGCCCCGCGCCCGACGGTCTCCGCGCCGTCGACGTCCTCACCGTCAGCGCGGTCACCGACGTCACCCCGTCGGTGCGCCGGGTGCTGCTGACCGGCCGCCCGGACGCCGTCGCCGCCGCGGGGCCCACCGTCAACCTGCTCGTCCCGCGGGTGGGGGACGCCGAGCCCCGCTGGCCCCGCATCCAGCGGGACGGCCGCATCGTCTGGCCCGAGGGCAGCCACGGGGTGGCGCTGCGCAGCTACACCGCACGCCGCCAGGACCCCGCAGCGGGGGAGATCGAGATCGACTTCGTCCTGCACGGCGACGGACCGGCCGCCGCCTGGGCCGCCGCTGCCCGGCCCGGGGCGCTGCTCGCCGTCGCAGGCGCCGCGTCCCTGGCCGAGCGGCCGGCCCGCTGGCTGCTGCTGGCCGGTGACGAGACCGCCCTGCCGGCCATCAGCCGGCTGCTGGCCGCCGCCGATCCGGGGACGACGGGGGTCGCGTTCCTGGAGGTGGCCGGCCCGGAGGAGGAGCAGCCGCTCGCCGGCCCGCCGGGGATCGCCGTGCGCTGGCTGCACCGGAACGGGACGCCGCCGGGCGAGGGGACGCTGCTCGTGGACGCGGTCGCCGCCCTCGACCCACCGGGCACCGACGACGTCTTCGCGTGGGTCGGCGCCGAGTCCGCCGCCGTCCGGGCGATCCGGGCCGACCTGCGCGGCCGCTGGGGGCTGGGCCGGGCGCAGCACCACGCGATCGGGTACTGGCGGCGCGGCCGGGCCATGTCGCCGGCGGGGTGACGCCTCCCGCGGCCGCCTGCCGCCCGACCCAGGCATAGGAAGCTCTACCTACGGTCAGCGGTCCCTGGACGTAGGTAGAGCTTCCTATGCCTTCGTCCAGGGAGTTCACAGGTAGCGTCCAGAGCGACCTCAGCTCGGCGCCCCAGGATCGGTCCCATGACGACGGCACCCGCTCGCTCGACCGGAGGATCCGTGGCCGGCAGTTCGCAGACCCGCGCTCCCGAGGCCCGTCTGCTCGTCGTGGACGACGAGCCCAACATCCGCGAGCTGCTCTCGGCCAGCCTGCGGTACGCCGGCTTCGAGGTGGCCACGGCCGCCGACGGTCACCAGGCGCTGGCGCTGGCGGAGTCCTTCCGCCCTGACCTGCTCGTGCTGGACGTGATGATGCCGGGGCTCGACGGGTTCGGCGTCGTCCGCCGGATGCGGGAGTCCGGACGGCGCACCCCGGTCGTGTTCCTCACCGCGCGGGACGCGGCCGAGGACAAGGTGTCCGGGCTGACCCTCGGCGGGGACGACTACGTGACCAAGCCGTTCAGCCTCGACGAGGTCATCGCCCGCATCCGCGCGGTGCTGCGGCGGACCGCCGGCGCCCAGAGCGCGACCGAGGCCCCGCGGATCACGTTCGCCGACATCGAGCTGGACGAGGAGAGCCACGAGGTCATCAAGGCCGGCACGTTGATCAGCCTGTCGCCGACGGAGTTCAAGCTGCTGCGCTACCTGATGGCCAACGCCGGGCGGGTGCTGTCCAAGGCGCAGATCCTCGACCACGTGTGGAACTACGACTTCAACGGCGAGGCCAACGTCGTGGAGTCCTACATCTCCTACCTGCGCCGCAAGATCGACACCACCGAGCCCCGCCTGCTGCACACCATCCGGGGGGTGGGCTACACGCTCCGGCTGCCGCGGGGAGCATGACCGCAGCCCCTCCACGTCCGGCCCGCACCGGCCCGCGGGTGCCGCTGCGGGTCACGCTGGTCGCGCTGCTGGTCGTCCTCGTGGCGGTCGGCCTCGCGGCGACCGGCGGAGCGGCGACCTCGCTGCTCCGGGGCTACCTGCAGAACCAGCAGGACGACGAGCTGCGCAGCATCGTCAAGAGCAACCAGGATCCCGACCTGGTCGCCGCCTGTGTCGGCGGCGGCTACCTCCGGGCCGGCCCCCTCTACGTGGCCTGCCTCGTCCCCGGCAGCGACGAGCCGGTGGTGCTGAACGAGCCGCGCAGTCCGCACGGCGAGCACGTGCCGGAACTGGACGGCGGCACCGTCGCGGCGCTGCGCGAGGGGAACCGGCCGATCACCGTCCGGGTCGGCGACGACGAGTGGCGGATGACCTCCGGCGCCCTGCCCGGCGGCTACACCCTGGTCGTCGGGGAGGACGAGGACCGCAACCAGGAGGCCATCGGCCGGTTGGTGCGCATCGAGCTCCTCGTCGGCCTGGCCGTCCTGGTGGTGCTCGGGCTCGCGGGGTACGCCCTCGTGCGCAACTCGCTGCGGCCACTGGCCGAGGTGGAGCGCACCGCGCGCGCGATCGCCGCGGGCGACCTGTCCCAGCGCGTCCCGGAGGGCAGCCAGCGCACCGAGGTGGGCCGGCTGTCCACCGCGCTCAACGGGATGCTCGCCCGCATCGAGCGCGCCTTCCGTGCGCAGCAGGCCTCCGAGGCCGAGGCCCGCGGGTCCGAGGAGAAGATGCGCCGGTTCGTCGCCGACGCCAGCCATGAGCTGCGCACGCCGCTGACGTCGATCCGCGGGTTCGCCGAGCTGTACCGGCAGGGCGCCGTCGGCTCGGACGAGGAGATCGCCCGCCTCATGTCCCGGATCGAGGCCGAGGGCTCCCGGATGGGTGTGCTCGTGGAGGACCTCCTCCTGCTCGCCCGGCTCGACCAGCGCCGTCCGCTCTCGCTGACCCCGGTCGACCTCGCGGCCATCGCGGGCGACGCGGTGCACGACGCCCGCGCCGTGCAGCCCGACCGGCCCATCGCGCTGCACCTGGACGAGTCGCTCACCGACGTCCCGGTCGTGCTCGGCGACGAGGGCCGGCTGCGCCAGGTGGTCGGCAACCTGGTGACCAACGCCCTCACGCACACCCCGCCCGGAACGCGGGTCACCGTCTCCATCGCGCAGGACGACGACGCCGACGTGCTGCTGCTGCGGGTGAGCGACGGGGGGCCGGGCATGGACGCCGCCGACGCCGCCCGGGCGTTCGAGCGGTTCTACCGGGCCGACACCTCCCGCACCCGTCAGGGCGGTGGCGCCGAGGCCGGCGGGAGCGGACTGGGGCTGGCCATCGTCGCCTCCCTGGTCCAGGCGCACGGCGGCACGATCACGCTGGACACCGCGCCCGGCCGCGGCGCGACCTTCACCGTCCACCTGCACCGCGGCGGGCCACCGGTGCCCCCGCCCGGGAACCGCGAGGGCGGGGCCGCCGACCGGCCGGCCTGACGCCGCCTGTCACCATTCGGACGTGACCTCGAACGACAGCGGCGCCGCGCTCGACACCGAGCTGCTGACCGCCACGACCGACCTGGGCGATGCCCTCCGCGAGCTGATCGAGGCCTCGGTGACCACCACCGCGCCGACGGGCGAGGTGGCGGCGGCCGCGGAGCTGGTCCGGGCGGCCATCGCCCGCATCAACGGCGATCCCAGGCAGGCCGCCCAGCTGCCCCGCCTGGACGACCCGTCCGAGGGCCGACGGGTCTTCAACCCGGTCACCGGCATCGCCCACCCGCTGGCGCCTCCGCTGGTGGTGCGGGCCGAGGGCGACGGCGTCGTCGCGGAGGTCACCCTCGGGCTGGCCTACGAGGGGCCGCCCACCTTCGTGCACGGCGGCATGAGCGCGCTGTTCATGGACCAGATGCTGGGCAGCGCCGCCGGCGCCGCCGGCCTGTGGGGCATGACCGCCCACCTCGAGCTGGACTACCGCGGTCCACTGCCGCTGCAGACGCCCCTGGTGCTGCGCGCCCGCGTGGAGTCGCACGAGGGGCGCAAGGCGAACATCTCCGGCACCATCGCCCTCGCCTCGGCCCCCGAGAAGGTGCTGGTGGAGGCCCGCGGCCTCTTCGTCCTGCCGCGTCCCGAGAAGCAGGCCGCGTACTTCGGGGCGATCACCGACGCGGCCGGCAACCACGCCCCGCCGCGCCGTCCGGGTGACGCGACCGCGCTCCGGCTGGCCTGACCTCGTGGACGACGTCGCGGTCGCGGCCTCCGCCGCCCGTGCCGCGGCCCGCGTACTGCTGGCGCTGCGATCCGACGGCGCGCTGACCGGCCGGGCTCTCGGCGACGCCGGCGACGCGGCCGCGCAGGAGGCGATCGGCGCCGTGCTCGCCGCCGAGCGGCCCGGTGACGCCGTCCTCAGCGAGGAGGCGGCCGACGACCCGCGGCGGCTGACGGCCGACCGCGTGTGGATCGTCGACCCCCTCGACGGCACCCGCGAGTACGGCGAGACCGGCCGCGCCGACTGGGCGGTGCACGTGGCGCTGTGGGCCGACGGGGAGCTGTCCTCGTCCGCCGTGGCGCTCCCGGCGCTGGACCGGGTGCTCGTGACCGATCCCCCGCCGGCACCGCCCGCCCGGCGGGACGGACCGGTCCGCATCGCCGTCAGCCGCACCCGGCCGCCGGCCGAGGCCGACGGCGTCGCCCAGGCCCTGGGTGCCGAACTCGTGCCCATGGGCTCGGCGGGCTACAAGGTCCTGGCGGTGGTGCGCGGGGAGGTCGACGCCTACGTGCACTCCGGCGGGATGTACCAGTGGGACTCCGCCGCACCCGTCGCCGTGGCGCGCGCGGCGGGCCTGTCGACGACGCGGATCGACGGCGCCCCACTGGTCTACAACGCCGAGGAGCTCTCCCTCCCTGACCTGGTCGTCTGCCGTCCGGAGCTGGCCGGGCCCATCCTGGCTGCGGCGCGCACGGGGCGATAGCGGACACTGGGCGGGAATCTGCACCGATCCGATGCGGTTGGTGTGGCTGTCGTCAGCCCCCGAACCCCGGAGTTCTCACCCCGTGACCACGCCTGACTACCGGCTCAGCCAGCTGGAGACGCTGGAGGCCGAGTCCATCCACGTGATCCGCGAGGTCGTCGCCGAGCTGGAACGACCGGTGCTGCTGTTCTCCGGCGGCAAGGACTCCATCGTGATGCTGGAGCTGGCCCGCAAGGCCTTCGCCCCGGCCCGCATCCCCTTCCCGGTGATGCACGTGGACACCGGGCTGAACTTCCCCGACGTCCTGGAGTTCCGCGACAAGCGCGTCGCGGAGCTGGGCGTGGACCTGGTCGTCGCCTCGGTGCCCGACGCGATCGCCGCGGGCACGGTCAAGGAGGAGCCCAACGGCTCCCGCAACCGCATCCAGACCCCCGTGCTGCTCGACGCCGTGGAAGAGCACGGCTTCACCGCGCTGTTCGGCGGGGCCCGGCGCGACGAGGACAAGGCGCGGGCCAAGGAGCGGATGTTCTCCTTCCGCGACGAGTTCGGCCAGTGGGACCCGAAGAACCAGCGGCCCGAGCTGTGGGACCTCTACAACGGCCGGATCCACCTCGGTGAGTCCATCCGCATCTTCCCGTTGTCGAACTGGACCGAGCTCGACATCTGGCAGTACATCCTCAGCGAGGAGATCGCGATCCCGTCGCTCTACCTCGCGGAGGAGCGGCAGGTCGTGGAGCGCCAGGGGATGCTCTACGCGGTCAACGAGTTCATCCGGCCGCGCGAGGGCGAGCAGGTGCGCCGGGAGACCGTCCGCTACCGCACCGTCGGCGACGCCAACCTCACCGCCGCCGTCCTGTCCGAGGCGACCACCGTCGAGGAGGTCATCGCCGAGATCGCGGTGACCCGGATGACCGAGCGCGGCGCCACCCGGGGCGACGACAAGGTCAGCGACGCCGCCATGGAGGACCGGAAGAAGGAGGGCTACTTCTGATGGCCGTCCAGACGCCGGAGGCGCCGGCGCCGGAGCAGCAGCACGACGCGCACGACGACGGCCAGCAGCAGCAGTCCCGTGGTCCAGCCCACCCGCTCCGCCACCACGGGGGACGACGTCCCGAACAGGCCGCTCACCCACGCCCCGGCCGCGTAGCCCACGGCGTAGCCGAGGACGACGACGAGCAGCGCGGGCGTGGCCACCGCGAACACGAACATGCGCACCTCTCCCGGGCTCCGCGCCCCAGGGTGCGCCGCCCCGCCGTCCGCTGCCAGGAGACCGACCGATGAGCCCCGTGGACCAGCACCCCGTCGACCTGCACTCCGTCGACCTGCACTCCGCGGCTGCGGAACAGGCCCACGACATCGCCGTCGCCCGCAAGGACATCCTGCGGATCGCCACGGCCGGCTCCGTCGACGACGGCAAGAGCACCCTGATCGGCCGCCTGCTCTACGACAGCAAGGCCGTGTTCGAGGACCAGTACGAGGCGGTCGAGCGCGCGAGCAAGGGCGACTACGTCGACCTCGCGCTGCTGACCGACGGGCTGCGCGCCGAGCGCGAGCAGGGCATCACCATCGACGTCGCCTACCGGTACTTCAGCACGCCGCGGCGCACGTTCATCCTCGCCGACACCCCCGGGCACGTGCAGTACACCCGCAACATGGTCACCGGGGCCTCGACCGCGGACCTGGCCATCGTGCTGGTCGACGCCCGCAAGGGGATGCTCGAGCAGAGCCGGCGGCACGCGTTCCTCGCCTCGCTGCTGCGGGTGCCGCACCTGGTCGTGGCGGTCAACAAGATGGACCTCGTCGACTGGTCGGAGGCCGCCTACGAGTCGATCCGCGAGGAGTTCACCGCGTTCGCCGCGAAGCTGAACATCCCCGACCTGACCGTCGTCCCCATCTCGGCGCTCAACGGCGACAACGTCGTCACCCGCTCGGAGAACACCCCCTGGTACGGCGGTTCCTCGCTGCTGCACCACCTCGAGCACGTGCACGTGGCCAGCGACCGCAACCTGGTCGACACCCGGTTCCCGGTGCAGTACGTCATCCGCCCGCAGTCCGACGCCCACCACGACTACCGCGGCTACGCCGGCCGGGTCGCCAGCGGCGTGCTGCGCACGGGCGACGAGGTCCAGGTGCTGCCCAGCGGCCTGACGACGACGATCGCCGGCATCGACGGGCCGCGCGGGCCGGTGGACGAGGCGTTCCCGCCCATGTCGGTGACGGTGCGGCTGGCCGACGACCTCGACGTCTCCCGCGGCGACCTGATCTGCCGGCCGGCCAACGCCCCGCACGTCACCCAGGACCTCGACGCGCTGGTCTGCTGGATGACCGACGAGCCGCTGCGCCCCCGCCAGCGGCTGGCGATCAAGCACACCACCCGCTCCGTTCGCGGCGTGGTGAAGGACGTCGTCTACCGACTGGACGTCAACACGCTGCACCGCGACCAGGACGCCGCCGACCTCGGGCTCAACGACATCGGCCGGGTGAAGCTGCGGACGACGCAGCCGCTGTTCGTCGACGACTACGCACGCAACCGGGCGACCGGGCGGTTCATCCTCGTCGACGAGGCGACCAACGCCACCGTCGGCGCGGGGATGCTCGTCGCGCCGTAAGCCGGGGCGACCTCGGAACGCGAACGGTCCCGGCTCCCCTGTGCGGGGAGCCGGGACCGGCTGCGTCTGTGCTCAGGCCTGGTCGGTCGGGGCCGGGGCCTCGCTCGGGTCGCCGTTCCAGTCCTTGCCCGCCACGTCGGCGTGCTCGGAGGCGCTGTCGGTCTGCCCGGCGACGGTCTCGATCATCTCCTCGTCGGAGACGCCCTCGCCCGCGGCCTGCGTGTCGTTCGGCTCGCTCATCGCCGTCCTTCCCTCTGGGTCGTGTGCAACTGACCCGTCCCCGATCCCGGGCCGCGGCAAACCAGCCCGTTGATCACAGTCCCGGGGGTGCCTATACGAGGGCGTCGATGGCCTTGTAGACGCGCTGCTCCGAGATCGGCCGCGGGGTGCCGATGGCCTGGGCGAACAGACCGACGCGGAGCTCCTCGACCATCCAGCGGACCCGGACCACCGGGTCGTCGAGCGCCCCGGTAGCGGGCACCTGCGTCCGCAGCTGCTCGTACTCGGCGGTCACCGCGGCCACCTGCGCCGTCCACAGCTCGTCGCGGACGGCGTTGGCGGGCAGCTTCTCCAGCCGGTGCGCCATGGCCCGCAGGTAGCGGACCAGATCGGGCAGCCGGCGCCGGCCGGCCGCGGCGACGAAGCCGCGGTGCAGCAGGCCGGTCATCTGGCGGCGCAGATCGGCGATCGCCGCCTCGGGCACCCGCCGTCCCGGCGCAGCGCCGATGGCGACGGCGACCTCGCGCGCCTGGGTCAGCACCGCCTCCACCTTCTGGACGGCGTCGACGGTGAGGGGGTGCAGCTCGCGCTTCGCCGTCGCGACCAGCGCGTCGAAGGCGGCCTGGTCCCGCGGGGGCCCTCCCGCGGCGGCGATCAGCTCGGTGGCGACGGCGTCGACGCAGTCGTCGACCAGCGCCGGGATCTCGCCGTCGGGGTTGAACTGCAGGGCCAGCCGGGTGCGCGGACCCAGGCTCTTCACCACCTGCTTGGTGGGCGAGCCGGCGACGAGCACGAGCAGCCGCCGGGCGCCCCGCCAGGTCAGCCGCGTGGCCTCCACCTCGGTGGGGACGACGCGCACGCCGACGGTCTCCCCCTCGTCGACCAGCGCCGGATAGGCGGTGACCAGGTGGTCGCCGCGTCGCACCTCGACCGTCCGGGGCAGCGCGCCGACGTCCCAGGTGGTCATCCGGCTGCGCTCGACGGAGGCCGCGGCCGCGGCGAGGGTGGCCCGCGCCTGCGGCGCCACCTGCGCCTTGAGCGCGGCGAGGTCCTTGCCCGTGGCCAGGGGGCGCTGCTGGTCGTCGAGCACCCGGAACGTGGCCCGGAGGTGGTCGGGCACCTGCCCGGCCTGCCACGCGTCCGGCGGGACGACGACGCCGGCGGCGCGGCGCAGCTCGCGCTCCAGGGCGGGCAGCAGCGGCTCGCCGGGATCGATGTGTGGCAGCACCTGGCGCACCCGGTCGGGGATCGGCACCAGCGCCCGGCGCATCTGCTTGGGCAGGGTGCGCAGCAGCGCGGTGACCAGCTCCTCGCGCACGCCCGGCACGGTGAAGGCGAGGGACTCCCCCGACGTCCGCTGGGCCACCGCGTCCAGCACGCCCAGCGGCACGTCGACGGTGACGCCGTCCTGCGGGGCGCCGGGCGCGAACGCGTACGACAGCGGCAGCGTCAACCCCTGCGAGAGCTCCACGGCGTCCGGGTAGTCGCCCGGATCGACCTGCCCGGCGGCCGCGGCGTCGGTGAGCATGGCCGGCGTGAAGGTGAGCAGGTCCGGTGTCCGGTGCCGGGCCTGCTTCCACCACCTGTCGAAGTGCCGCGTGGAGACGACGTCGGCGGGGATGCGGGCGTCGTAGAGCTCGAACAGCGTCTCGTCGTCGACGGCGATGTCCCGCCGGCGGGCGCGCTCCTCGAGCTGGGCGACCTGCTCGATGGCGCGGGCGTTGTCGGCCCAGAAGCGGTGGTGGGTCGTCCACTCCCCCTGCACCAGGGCGTGCCGGATGAACAGCTCGCGGCTGATCTCCGGGTCGATCGAGCCGTACTGCACCCGCCGGCCGACGACGATGGGCAGGCCGTACAGCGTGACCCGCTCGGTGGCGACGACCGAGCCGCGCTTCGCGTCCCACCGCGGCTCGGAGTACTGGCGCTTCACCAGGTGGTCGGCCAGCTTCTCGACGGTCTCGGGATCGATCCGCGCGACCGTGCGGGCGAACAGCCGGCTGGTCTCGACGAGCTCGGCGGCCACCACCCAGCGGGGCGGCTTCTTCGCCAGCGGCGTCCCCGGTGCGAGCACGAACCGGGTGTTGCGGGTGCCCAGGTACTCCCGTCCGGGACGCCCCGGCTTGCCGTCCCGCTGTTTCGCCGGCTCGGCCTGCATCCCGACGTGCGACAGCAGCCCCGCCAGCAGCGCCGCGGTGATGCCCCGCTCGTCGGGCTCGGCCGCCGGCTCGCCGAGGTCCATGCCCAGCCTCCGCGCGGTGCCGCGGAGCTGGCCGTGCAGGTCCTGCCACTCGCGGATGCGCAGGTAGTGCAGGAACTCCCGCTTGACCGTGCGGCGGAACTGGTTGCCGCTCAAGGCGTCGGCCTGCTCGCCCAGGTAGCGCCACAGGTTGAGCAGCGCGAGGAAGTCGGAGTTCTCGTCGGCGAAGCGGCGGTGCAGCTCGTCGGCGGCCTGCTGGTGCTCGGTGGGCCGCTCGCGCGGGTCCTGGATGGTGAGCCCGGCCGCGATGACCAGGACCTCCTCCAGGACGCCGCGGCGGTCGCCCTCGACCACCATGCGGGCGATGCGGGGGTCCAGCGGCAGCGCCGCCAGCGACCGGCCGGTGGGCGTCAGCGCACCCTTCTCGTCGAGGGCGCCCAGCTCCTCCAGCAGTGCCAGCCCGTCGGCGACGGCGCGGCGGTCCGGCGGGTCCACGAACGGGAAGTCCTCGACCGCGCCGAGGTCCAGGGCGGCCATCTGCAGCAGCACCGACGCCAGATTGGTGCGCAGGATCTCGGGGTCGGTGAACTCCGGCCGCCCGTCGAAGTCGGCCTCGGTGTACAGCCGGATCGCGATGCCCGGCCCGAGCCGGCCGCAGCGGCCCGACCGCTGGCGGGCCGACGCCTGGCTGACCGCCTCGATCGGCAGCCGCTGCACCTTGGTGCGCAGGCTGTACCGGGAGATGCGGGCGGTGCCCGGGTCGATCACGTAGCGGATGCCCGGCACGGTCAGCGAGGTCTCCGCGACGTTGGTGGCCAGCACGATCCGCCGTCCGGAGTGCGGGGCGAAGACCTTGTGCTGGTCGGCGGCCGACAGCCGCGAGTAGAGCGGCACCACCTCGACAGCAGAGGACGGGCGGGCGCCCAGCTCCCGCTCCGCCAGCGCGTCCTGGGTGTCCCGGATCTCCCGCTCGCCGGCGAGGAACACCAGGATGTCGCCGGGCCCCTCCGCGGTGAGCTCGTCGACGGCGTCGAGGATCGCCGACACCTGGTCCCGGTCCTCGTCCGCCTCCGGGTCGTCCGGGTCGACCACCGGGCGGTACCGCACCTCCACGGGGTAGGTCCGGCCGCTGACCTCCACGATCGGCGCGCCGCGGAAGTGCGCCGCCACCCGCTCGACGTCGATCGTCGCGGAGGTGATGACCAGCTTCAGGTCCGGTCGCCGCGGCAGGATCTGGGCGAGGTAGCCCAGCAGGAAGTCGATGTTGAGGCTCCGCTCGTGGGCCTCGTCGAGGATGATCGTGTCGTACTGGCGCAGCAGCCGGTCGCGCTGGATCTCGGCCAGCAGCACGCCGTCGGTCATGAGCTTGACCAGCGTCGAGTCCGACACCTGGTCGTTGAAGCGCATCTTGTAGCCGACGGCCTCGCCCAGCGGGGTGTCCAGCTCCTCGGCGATGCGCTCGGCCACGCTGCGCGCGGCGATCCGCCGCGGCTGGGTGTGCCCGATCCGGCCGCGGACGCCGCGGCCGAGCTCCAGGGCGATCTTGGGCAGCTGCGTCGTCTTGCCCGAACCGGTCTCACCGGCGACGACGACCACCTGCGCGTCCCGCAGGGCCGCCGCGATGTCGTCGCGCCGGGCGCTGACCGGGAGGTCCTCGGGGTAGGAGATCTCGGGCACGGCGGCGCGACGGCGGGCGATGCGCTCCTCCGCGGCGACGACCTCGGCCACGATGCGCTCGCGCTGGCGCTCCCGCGCGGCGGGATCCCGGGTCGCGCGGAGCCCGTCGAGGCGTCGGCGCAGCCGGTGCTCGTCGGCCAGCGTGAGGGTCGCGAGGCGCGCGCGGAGGTCGTCCTGCGGAGAACTCACCGGGTGCTCGCGTTCCTCTCGGGCTGATGGGGGTACCGGCTGCGTCTCGCCGCCGGGCTCCAGGATCCCACTGCCGGGGTGAGCCCTCCGCGACGTCGTCAGGATCACACTCCATGCAGGCTGCAACTGTTTGCTTGCATCCAACAACTGCTCCTAACCTGCATCTGTTCCTGCCGCTGGGCCGAAGGGCTGTCGTGACCGTTCCCGCCGGACGCTCCTCGAGCGTCACCGCGCCGCGCGAGGGCCCCGTGGAGGCGCTGTCGGAGCAGCTGCCCCGCCTGCTGCGGCTGATCGCCGCGGCCAAGGCGAACCCGTCCTCCGAGGCCCGGGACCGCGCCGCCCTCGTGCTGCTCCACCCGCTCGTCCACCTCGGGCCGCTCCGCCAGGGCGCCCTCGCCGAGCACCTGCGTGCCGACCCCTCGACCGTCAGCCGGCACGTCGCCGCCCTGGTCGAGGAAGGCCTGGTGCGACGGGTCGCCGACGCGTCCGACGGCCGGGCCACCCGGCTGGTCGTCACCGACGCCGGCCTGGCCGCGCTCGAGCAGCTGGGACAGGACCGGGCCGCGTTCCTGGAGCGGGTCACCACCGGCTGGGCCGGGGACGACCTCGCCGCCTTCACCGGCCTGCTCGGCCGCTTCCTCGACGACCTCGCCGCAGCCCTTCCGGGCGATGCGGCCGCCACACCCCCACCTGGAGTCCTCCGATGAGCCAGACCACCGCAGCCGACCGGGGAGCCCGGCGCCGCGACGCAGCGGCGCCCGACGCCGACGGCGGGTTCAGCCACCGCCAGATCGTCACCATCCTCGTCGGCCTCATGGTCGCGATGTTCCTGGCCGCCCTGGACCAGACCGTCGTCTCGACCGCGATCCGCACCATCGCCGACGACCTGCAGGGCTACGACCTGCAGGCCTGGGCGACGACGGCGTTCCTCATCACCTCGACGATCGCCACGCCGCTGTACGGCAAGCTCTCGGACATCTACGGCCCGCGGCCGTTCTACCTGTTCGCGATCGGCATCTTCGTCGTCGGCTCGATCCTGTGCGGCATGGCCGACTCGATGTACCAGCTGGCCGCCTTCCGGGCGGTGCAGGGCGTCGGGGCCGGTGGCCTCATGTCGCTGGCCTTCGTGATCATCGGCAACATCGTCCCGCCGAGGGAGCGCTCGCGGTACCAGGGCTACTTCATGGCGGTCTTCGGCTCCTCGAGCGTGCTCGGGCCCGTCATCGGCGGCTTCTTCGCCGGGCAGGACACGCTGCTGGGCGTCGCCGGCTGGCGCTGGATCTTCTACGTCAACGTCCCCCTCGGGGCGGTCGCCTTCGTGACCATCTGGCGCGTGCTGCACCTGCCGCACGAGCGCCGCGAGCACCGCATCGACTGGCCCGGCGCACTGGCGCTGATCACCTTCCTGGTGCCGCTGCTCGTCGTCGCCGAGCAGGGCCGCACCTGGGGCTGGACCTCCGGCGGGGCGCTGGTCTGCTACACCATCGGCGCCGTCGGCTTCCTGCTGTTCATGCTGGCCGAGCGGGCCTACCAGGACGACGCCCTGCTGCCGCTGCGGCTGTTCCGCAACCGCACCTTCACCGTGGGCGGCATCGGCTCGGTCGTCATGGGTGCGGGCATGTTCGGCGGGCTGCTGCTGCTGCCGCAGTACCTGCAGATCGTGCACGGCTCCAGCCCGACGGTCGCCGGCCTGCAGATGACGCCGCTGGTCATCGGGATCATGAGCGGCGGCATCATCTCCGGCACAACCATCTCGAAGACCGGCAAGTACAAGGTCTTCCCGCTGGTCGGCGTCGCGCTGATGGTGATCGCCCTGCTGTCGCTGTCGTTCGTCGTCCAGCCCGACACCTCGGTGTGGCAGATGGTGCCGTTCATGCTGATGCTGGGCCTGGGTCTCGGGTTCAACTTCCAGCCGGTCATCCTCGCCGTGCAGAACGCCGTCTCCCCGCGCGAGATCGGGGTTGCGACGTCGTCGGTCACCTTCTTCCGCCAGATCGGCGGCACGATCGGCACCGCCGCCTTCCTGTCGGTCCTGTTCACCCGGCTGCCCACCGAGGTGGGGAGCCGGATCGGCGAGGCGGCCGCCGCCAACCCCGACGCCGGCGCCCAGGCCCAGCAGCTCGCGCAGGGCGGGATGGAAGGGCTCCTGGCCGACACCACCCGGATCGCGGAGTTCCCGCTCCTCGTGGCGCCCTTCCAGGCGGGCTTCACCGCGACCATCGACCTGGTCTTCCTCATCGCCGCCGGCGTGGTCGCGATCGGGTTCTTCGTGTTCCTGTTCCTGCCGCAGCTGCCGCTGAGCACCATGTCCGCCCTCCAGGCGCGGCAGGGCGAGGCGGCGGCGCGGCAGGGCGAGGCGGCGGCGCCAGCGGCGGGCGAACCGGAGGACGCGGCGGAGCAGGCGGCCGAGGCCGTCGGGGTCGCCGCCCCGACGTCCGTGCCGCCGCCGGCCGGCCGCCCGGGGGCCTC
This sequence comes from uncultured Actinomycetota bacterium, assembly GCA_963747895.1. Classification (GTDB taxonomy): domain Bacteria; phylum Actinomycetota; class Actinomycetes; order Mycobacteriales; family Geodermatophilaceae; genus Blastococcus. Next base: position 634,787 of record CAVVGX010000005.1, on the reverse strand, counting down.
CGCCTGACGCGGCCGCCCGGGCGCGGGGCCCGCCTCCCGACGCTAGGTTCTGCCCATGAGCCAGGAACAGCTCGACGGTCGGTCCTCCACGCCTGGCGGGATCGAGTTCGTCCGGACGCCCGACGACCGGTTCCGCGGGCTGGACGACTTCCCGTACGAGCCGCGGTACGTGGACGTCGACGGCCTGCGGATGGCCTACGTCGACGTGGGCGAGCGTGACGCCCCGACGCTGCTGCTGCTGCACGGCGAGCCGACGTGGAGCTACCTGTACCGGCGGATGATCCCCCCGCTCGTCGCCGCCGGCTTCCGGTGCGTCGCGCCGGATCTGATCGGCTTCGGGCGGTCGGACAAGCCCACGGACCAGGACGACTACACGTACGCCCGGCACGTGGACTGGGTCGGCTCGTTCGTCCGGGAGCTCGGACTGCGCGACGTCGTCCTCTTCGCGCAGGACTGGGGCGGGCTGATCGGGCTGCGGGTGGTGGCCTCGTCGCCCGACCGCTTCCGGGCGGTGTGCGCCGCGAACACCGCCCTCCCCGTCGGGGAACCGCTGGGCGAGGGATTCGCGGGCTGGCTGGCTGCGTCGCAGCAGATGGACTTCACGGACACCGGCCGGCTCATGGAACGGGCCGTGCAGGCCCGTCAGCTCACCGGTGCCGAGACGTCCGCCTATTCGGCTCCCTTCCCGACCACCGCCCACACCGCCGGGGCGGTCGCATTCCCCAGACTCGTACCGATCACCGGGGAGCACGCCGGCGCCGAGGAGAATCGCGTGGCCTGGGCGGTGCTCGGCCGGTGGGACAAGCCGTTCCTGACCCTGTGGTGTCCCGACGACGTCGTCCTCGGCGGCCTGCAGTCGACCTTCACCGAGGCGATCCCCGGGGCGGTGGGCCAGCCGCACCAGACGTTCACCCCGGGCGGCCACTTCCTGCAGGACGACCGCGGTGAGGACGTCGCCGCGGCCCTGATCGCCTGGCTCGGCGCCCTCTGACGCCGGCGCCCCTCACGCCGGGGGGCGCGCCCGCCGCCTGGTCAGGGGCGACACTGGGGTCATGGCCAGCTCGTCGCTCATCCTGTCCCGCCGTGACCTCGACTTCCTGCTCCACGAATGGCTCGACGTCGAGGCGCTGACGAAGCGGCCCCGGTTCACCGAGCACTCGCGGGAGACCTTCGACGCGGTGCTGGACCTGGCCGCGCAGGTGGCCACCGAGCACTTCGCGCCGCACAACCGCACGGCCGACGAGAACGAGCCGCGGATGGTCGACGGCACGGTCGTGCTCGTCCCCGAGGTCGCGCGGGCGCTGGAGGTCTTCGCGCAGACGGGCCTGATGGCCGGCTCGTTCGACGAGGAGTTCGGCGGCATGCAGCTGCCGCACACCGTCGGGCAGGCCGTGCTGGCCTGGTTCCAGGCGGCCAACATCGGCACGTCGGCCTACCCGTTCCTCACCATGGCCAACGCGCGGCTGCTCCTCGCCCACGGCAGCCGGGAGCAGATCGACACCTTCGTCGCGCCGATGGTCGAGGGCCGCTGGTTCGGCACGATGGCGCTGTCCGAGCCGCAGGCCGGCTCCTCGCTCGCCGACATCACCACCAGGGCCGAGCGCCAGGACGACGGCACCTACCGGCTCACCGGCAACAAGATGTGGATCTCCGCCGGGGACCACGAGCTGACCGAGAACATCGTCCACCTGGTCCTGGCCAAGGTGCCGGGCGGCCCGGCGGGCGTGAAGGGCATCTCGCTGTTCGTCGTCCCCAAGTTCCTGGTCGGGGACGACGGATCGCTCGGGGAGCGCAACGACGTGGTCCTGGCCGGGCTCAACCACAAGATGGGCTACCGGGGGACGACGAACACGCTGCTGAACTTCGGCGAGGGCGTGCACACCCCGGGCGGCCGGGCCGGCGCGGTCGGCTACCTCGTGGGCGAGGAGAACCGCGGGCTCACCTACATGTTCCACATGATGAACGAGGCGCGGATCGGTGTCGGGGTGGGCGCCTCCGTCCTCGGCTACACCGGCTACCTGCACGCCGTGGAGTACGCGCGCACCCGCACGCAGGGCCGCCCCGCCGGCGCCAAGGACCCGGCCTCTCCCATGACGCCGATCGTCGAGCACCCCGACGTCCGCCGGATGCTCCTGGCGGCCAAGAGCTACGCCGAGGGCGGGCTGGCGCTGGGGCTGTACTGCGCGCGGCTGGTCGACGAGGAGCAGACCGCCGACGGCGCCGAGGAGCGGGACCGCGCGCACCTCCTGCTCGACACGCTCACCCCGATCGCCAAGGCCTGGCCGTCGCAGTGGGGCCTGGCCGCCAACGATCTCGCCATCCAGGTGCACGGCGGCTACGGGTACACCCGCGACTACCCGGTCGAGCAGTTCTACCGGGACAACCGGCTCAACCCGATCCACGAGGGGACGCAGGGCATCCAGGCCCTCGACCTCCTGGGCCGCAAGGTGGTCCTGCAGGACGGCGCCGGGCTACGGCGGCTGACCGAGACGATCAGCGCGACGACGGCGCGGGCCGCGGGCACCGAGTGGGCCGGGTTCGCCGCCGACCTGGACGCCGCGCTGGGCCGGCTGGGCGCGGTGACCGCGACGCTGTGGGGCACCGGCGACGCGGACCTGGCGCTGGCCAACGCGCACGTCTACCTGGAGGCCGCGGGCCACGTCGTCGTCGCCTGGCTGTGGCTGGAGCAGGCGCTCGCCACCGGCGGGAGCACCGGCGCCTTCTACGAGGGGAAGCGCGCCGCGGCCCGCTATTTCTGGCGCTGGGAGTTGCCGCGCACCGGCGCGCAGTTCGACCTGCTCGAGTCGCTGGACCGCACGGTGCTCGACGTCGACCCCGCCGTCCTCTGACCCGCCGGACAGCAGGACGCCCCGCCGGCTCCGGAAGGAGCGGGCGGGGCGTCCGAGGTCGGGAACGCCGGAGCGTCAGGCGGCTTGCGCCGCGCCCACCGGCTCCTGAGCGGCGTGCCGGGCACCGGAGGTGCCCTCGGCCCGCTCACGCTCGTAGCGGGCGGTGGACTGCATGCCCATCGCGACCACGAGGGCCGTCAGGAACAGGAAGCCGATCAGCGTCACGGCCGGCCACATCACCATCGTTGTTCTCTCCTCAAAGCATTCGGCCCGCCGTCGGGTCAAGGACGGCGGCACGCGTTCGAGAGGCTCTGTCCCCCGTCCCGGCGCGTTCCAACCGTCGAACGGTGAACTTCACCTGACCGCGTGACGAGGGTCATTCCGCGGCGCAGAGCCGGCTCCGGTGGAGGACGCAGGGAGCAGCCGGACACGGCCGCTCGACCTCCGCCGGTCTCCGTTCCGCAACGGCACGCCGGGGCCCGCATGGAACCGGACGGTCCGGGGCACCACACGCCCGACCGAGGGCTCTCCGCCTTCCCCCGACCCGGAGGACTCCATGACCCGACCCACCGGCTCGTCCAGAAACGCGGGCGGCTCCACCAGCGAGGCCCGTTTCGAGGACAACAACACCTCCGCCGACCCCGCGCCGGACAACGACGTGATCAGCGGCACGCGCGCCGACTACGCGCCCGTCGGTGCCGACCCGAAGCCCACGACGGGCGGCACGCTCAAGCGCACGCTCAAGGAGTTCGGCGAGGACAACCTCACCGACTGGGCCGCGGCGCTCACGTACTACGGCGTCCTGGCGCTGTTCCCGGCGCTCGCCGCCCTCGCCTCCATCGTCGGGCTGCTGACCGACCCGCAGCAGCTCACCGACGCGCTGACCGAGGTCATCCCGGCCGACGCCGCCGACACCCTCAGCCCCGTCATCGACCAGGTCTCCGGCAGCGGTGGAGCGGCCGGGCTCGGGCTGATCCTCGGTGTGGCGGGTGCCGTCTGGACGGCGTCGGGCTACGTGGGGGCGTTCACCCGCGCGGCCAACGTCGTCTACGAGACGCCCGAGGGACGCAAGGTCTGGAAGCTCAAGCCGCTGCAGCTGCTGATCACCCTCGTCGGCATCCTGTTCGCCGCGGTCATCCTGGCGATGCTGGTGCTGAGCGGGCCGGTCGTGGACGCGATCGGGCAGGCCATCGGCCTGGGCGACACCGTCCTGACCGCCTGGACCTGGGCCAAGTGGCCGGTGATGCTGGTCGTCCTGGCGCTGATGATCGCTGTCCTCTACTACTCGACGCCCAACGTGCGGCTGCGCGGCTTCAAGTTCGTGAGCCCGGGTGCCGGTGTGGCGATCCTGGTCGCCGTGGTCGCCTCGGCCGCTTTCGCGTTCTACGTGGCCAACTTCAGCAGCTACAACGCGACCTACGGGGCCCTGGCCGGCGTGGTGATCTTCCTGATCTGGTTCTGGCTCATCAACCTGTCGCTGCTCTTCGGCATCGAGCTCGACGCCGAGATCGAGCGGACCAAGGAGCTGAAGGAGGGCGTGCCGCGGGCGGAGAAGGAGATCCAGCTCGACGCCCGGTCCGACCCGAAGGACAAGCAGACGACGTAAGGCCCGCATGCGACAGCGGCCCCCTCCCGATCCGGGAGGGGGCTGCTGTCGTCCACGGGCTCTGACTGCTCGACCGCCGGGAAGTCGGCCTAGCACCGGTCTCGCAGGGGCCAGGTTCCCCACAGGTGGCGGACGGCGCCGACCCAGCGCCCGGGAGCCGGCGGGGCTCGAGGACCGTCAGTGCCCGATCGGGTGCACGGCCATTCGTCACGTTGCCCCGGCCGCCGGCCGGGTAGGGGTCAAGGACACCCACCCACTGCAGGGAGACACGACACCATGAGCGACGCCCCTCCGGTGACCTCGGACTTCTACGACCTCGAGGCACTGCTGCCCGACGACGAGCGGGCACTCCTGCACCGGGTGCGGGCCTTCATGGACGAACGGGTCGAGCCGATCATCAACGACTACTGGACCCGCGGCGAGTTCCCGCACGAACTGGTCCCCGGGCTGGCCGAGCTCGGCATCGCGGGCAACCCGTACACCGGGTACGGCTGCCCGGGCCGCTCGTCGCTGTTCGACGGCATGCTGGCCATGGAGCTCTCCCGCGGGGACGCCTCCATCTCCACGTTCATGGGCGTGCACGGCGGCCTGGCGATGGGCTCGATCTACCTCTGCGGCTCCGAGGAGCAGAAGGAGCGCTGGCTGCCGGCGATGGCGCGCATGGAGCTGCTCGGCGCCTTCGGTCTCACCGAGCCCGAGGCCGGCTCCGACATCGCCCGCGGCGCGCAGACCACCGCCCGCCGCGAGGGCGACACCTGGGTGCTCAACGGCGAGAAGAAGTGGATCGGCAACGCCAGCTTCGCCGACCTGGTCGTCATCTGGGCGAAGGACGAGGAGACCGACGACGTCCTCGGCTTCGTCGTCGAGAAGGGGACGCCGGGCTTCACCGCCGTCGACCTCAAGGACAAGATCGCGCTGCGGGTCGTGCAGAACGCGCTGATCACCCTCGAGGACGTCCGCGTGCCCGAGACCAACCGGCTGCAGGAGGCGCGCAGCTTCCGCGACACGGCGAAGGTGCTGCGGATGACCCGCGCCGGCGTCGCGTGGTCGTCGGTCGGCTGCTCCCGCGGGGCCTACGAGCACGCGCTGCGCTACGCGACCGACCGCGAGCAGTTCGGCCAGCCGATCGCGGAGTTCCAGCTCGTCCAGGACCTGCTGGTGCGGATGCTGGGCAACATCACGGCCTCGGCGGCCATGTGCGCCCGGCTCTCCCAGCTCCAGGACGACGACACGATGACCGACGAGCAGGCCTCGCTGGCCAAGGCCTTCTGCACGATGCGGATGCGCGAGACGGTCGGCTACGCCCGCGAGCTGATGGGTGGCAACGGCATCCTGCTGGAGAACCACGTGGGCCGGTTCGCCGCCGACGCCGAGGCCATCTACTCCTACGAGGGCACCCGGGAGGTGAACACGCTCATCGTCGGCCGGGCCGTCACGGGGACCAGCGCGCTCACCTGACCTGCACGGATGCCGGCGCCTCTGCCGGTGCGGCGGGGGTGTGATTCAGTGGCCTGAGTCACACCCCAGCCCAGAGGAGCGGCCATGACGACGACGGCGCAGTCCGAGGTTCCCGAGGGCGCGGCCGACGCCGCGATGGGCCTGGACATGGTCCTGGTGGACGCCGCCCGGGGGCCCCTGCGGCGGCTGGTCCCGCCGGCCGGCACGGCGCTGCGGTTCGGCAGCGCCCTCGCCCGCCGGCCGGGCACCGTGGCGCGCCGGACCGGTGAGCTCGCGCGCGAACTGGGTCGCATCACCGTGGGGCGGTCCGAGCTCGAGCCGGGCCGCAAGGACAAGCGGTTCGCCGACCCCGCGTGGTCCGGCAACCCGCTGCTGCGGCGGGCGATGCAGACCCACCTGGCCACCGCGCGCGCCACCTGGGAGCTGATCGAGGACGCCGCCCTCGACTGGCAGGACGACGAGCGGATCCGCTTCACCGCCACCAACCTCGTCGACGCCCTGGCACCGTCCAACGTGCCGGTGCTCAACCCGCTCGGGTGGAAGGCGCTGATCGACACCGGCGGCCGGAACGTGGTGGAGGGGCTGCGCCGCATGGCGGCCGACCTCGCCGCGCCGCCCCGGGTGCCGTCGATGGTCGAGCCGGACGCCTTCGCCGTCGGGGAGGACCTCGCGGTCACCCCGGGGGTGGTCGTGTTCCGCACCGACGTGTTCGAGCTGATCCGCTACCGGCCGACGACGGAGACCGTCCGCGAGGTGCCGCTGCTGATGATCCCGCCGACGATCAACAAGTACTACATCACCGACCTCGCGCCCGGGCGCAGCATCGTCGAGCACTACCTGGCCGCCGGCCAGCAGGTCTTCATGATCTCGTGGCGCAACCCCGACGAGCGGCACGCCGACTGGGACCTCGACACGTACGGGCAGGCGCTGCTGGACGCCATGGACGCGGTGGAGCAGGCCTCCGGCAGCGAGCGGGTGGCGCTCCAGGCCTTCTGCTCCGGCGGGATCATCACCGCCATGGTGCTGGCCCACCTGGCCGCCACCGGCCGGCAGGACCGGGTGACCGCGGCCAGCTTCGCGGTCACGGTCCTGGACTGGGCGCGGGCGGGCACCGTGACGGCGCTGATGGACGAGGAGTCGGTGCGGGCGGCGACCGAGAAGTCCCGCCAGAAGGGCTACCTGGACGGCGCCCAGCTGGCCGAGGTGTTCGCCTGGCTGCGCCCCAACGACCTGATCTGGAACTACTGGGTGAACAACTACCTGCAGGGCAAGCCGCCGCCGAACTTCGACATCCTCTTCTGGAACGCGGACACCACCCGGATGAGCGCCGGGTTGCACCGGGACTTCATCGACGTCGCCCTCGGGAACCAGCTGACCGAGAGCGGGGTCGCGACGATGCTGGGCAGCCCGGTGGACCTGGGGAAGGTCACCGTGGACACCTACGTCACGGCGGGTATCGCCGACCACCTCTGCCCGTGGCAGGCCTGCTACCGGAGCACCCAGCTCCTGGGCGGGGAGAGCCGCTTCATCTTGTCCACCAGCGGCCACATCGCCTCGCTGGTCAACCCGCCGGGTAACCCGAAGTCCACCTTCCAGGTCGCCGAGAGCACTCCGCCGGACCCGGCGGAGTGGCTCTCCGCCGCCCGCACGGAGAAGGGCTCCTGGTGGCCGGACTTCACCGCCTGGGTCGGCGAGCGGTGCGGGGACTCCGTGCCGGCGCCCACCGAGCTCGGCGGGGAGCTGGAGATCCTGGGGGAGGCACCGGGCACGTATGTCTTCGACAAGTAGCGGGGAGCGCGTCCGGTCGATCAGCGCGCTCGGCCGCACCCTGCGGACGTCGGTCCGGCCCGGCACCGACGGGAGCCTCCCGCCGCTGCTGCTGATGAACGGCATCGGCGCGAGCCTCGAGGTGCTCCAGCCCTTCGTCGACGCGGTGGACCGCCGGCGCACCGTCGTGCGCTTCGACGTGCCCGGGGTGGGCGGGTCCCCTCCCCCCGTCGTGCCCTACAACCTGGCGACGTTCGGTCCCGTCGTCACCGGGATGCTCGACCGCCTCGGCGTCGACGGCCCCGTCGACGTCCTCGGCCTGAGCTGGGGCGGCGGGCTCGCCCAGCACTTCGCCGTCCAGCACCGGCGCCGCTGCCGGCGGCTGGTGCTGGCCGCGACCGGCACCGGGACCCTGATGGTGCCCGCGCACCCACGGGTGCTCGGCCGCATGCTCACGCCCCGTCGGCACCGGGACCCGGACTACGCGCGCCGCATCGCCGGGGAGATCTACGGCGGCACGATGCGCGAGCAGCCGGAGCGGGCGGCGCGGGCGCTGCACGCCGAGACCCGCCTGGGTCCGCGCCGGGGCTACTACTACCAGCTGGCCGCCAGCACCGGCTGGAGCAGCCTGCCGTTCCTCCGGCTGATCCGGCAGCCGACGCTCGTCCTGGCCGGCGACGACGACCCCATCGTGCCCGCGGTGAACGCCCGCCTCATGGCCCGGATGCTGCCCGACGCCCGACTGCACCTCTACCGCGGCGGCCACATCGCGCTGGTCACCGAGGCCGCCGAGCTGGCACCGGTCGTGGAGGGCTTCCTCGACGCCTGAGCGGGTGTACTCACTCGTCAGTCGCGGGCGTCCCACCAGCTCGCCGCGGCCTGTGCCGGCGAGCTGCCGTCCAGCTCCACCGCCCGGTTGAGCTGGACGAGGTCGGCGGTGGTCAGCTGGGCGCTGGTCGCGTCCAGCGCCGCGCGCAGCCGCTGCCCCCAGCGGTCGTCGGCCGCGGCCCCCACCATGGGGACGACGTTCTCCCGCGGCTGCAGGGCGTGGTCGTCCTCCAGCAGCACGACGGGGGCCACGGCGAGCCGGCCGTCGGTCGTCTCGAGCATGCCGACGTCGACCTGCCCGGACAGCAGCGCCTCCAGCGTCGCGGCCCGCGTGGGCATGGGAAGGACCTCGCCGAACCGCATGCCGTAGCGCTGCTCCAGGCCGAGGAGGCAGAACGGGCGGGCAGGGCACTCCGGCGGGCCACCGAAGGCGAGCTCGGGCGTCAGCGGAACCAGGTCGGACAGCGTGCGGATGCCGTGTTCGGTGGCGAAGGCGCGGGTGACCACGAACCCGTTCTGGTCCTCCGCGGCCGCGGGCTCCAGGACGTCGACCCCGCGCCCGCCCATCGTGCGGCTGAGCACGGCGTGGATCTCCCCGGGCACGGCCGGCGGCCGGGAGAACTCCGGGCGGGCGAACGCCAGCGCCGTCCCCAGGTAGTCGACGACGACGTCGACGACGCCCTGCTGCAGGGCCGGCGAGACCACCTCGCGGGTACCGATGCCGTGCTGCACCGATACCGGCAGCCCCGCGCGGCGGACTGCCTCGGCGTAGACCTCGACCAGGATCTGGTTCTCGGGGAAGTCGTAGGAGGCGAACCGCACGGTGGTGGCCGGGCCGCTGGGCTGCTCGGCGGAGCTGCCGCACGCCCCCAGCACGAGCAGCAGCACGGCCAGGACCGCCGTCCGTGCGCGCACCGCGTCACCTCCCGCTCCGCGCGGAGGGCAACCGTAGGACGGACGCGGGACGAAAGGGGATGGTCGCGACGCCGTCCGGGGGGCACCATTCCCCGGCATGGCTCCGGTGCCGCAGGCACTGCCTTCCGCAGGTGCGACGGGCCCGGCCGTGCGGCCGAGCTCGCCGGCCATCGCCCGCGTCCGACGCCGGCGCCGCCCGTCGGGTGAGCCCCCGGCGCTGCCGCGCCAGCTGCGCACCTCCGGCAAGTGGTGGCTCGGGCTCAGCGCCGCCGTGGTGGTGGCGTGGGTCGTCGTCGTGGCCACCGGGACCATCCGCTACTTCGACGTGGCCGACACCCGGGTGCTGCAGGCCTTCGAGGAGCTGCGCTCCCCGCTGGGCATCGACGTCGCCCGGGTCGCGGGCGTGCTGGCCACCGAGCGGGCCCTGCACGTCATGTGGCTGGGCAACCTCGTGCTGCTCGTGGCGTTCCGCCGCTGGCGGCACCTGTTCGTCTGGTTCGGCGTGGTCCTGGTCGTGGTCAACGTCGCCGCGGTCATGGCAACGACGCTGCAGCGGCCGCGGCCCTTCGAGGTGGAGCTCCTCGGCACGTGGTCGGGCTTCTCGATGCCCTCGCTGCCCATGACCGTGCTGGCCGCGTTCCTGGTCAGCACGGTGTACGCGCTGGTCCCGCCGGGCGCCAAGCGCACGGTCGGCAAGTGGGTCGTCTGCGGGCTGCTCGTGGTGACCGCGGTGTCGCGCATGTACCTGGCCCAGGACCACCCTTCCGGCATCGTCGCCGGCGTGGTGCTCGGGGTGGCCGGGCCGCTGGTGGCCTTCCGGCTGCTGACGCCCAACTCGGTCTACCCGGTGCGCTACAGCCGGGGGCGGCCCGCCCACCTGGACGTCTCCGGTGAGCGCGGGGACGCGATCGTCCGCGCGCTGCAGGACCAGCTCGGCCTGCTCGCCACCGACGTGACCCCCTTCGGCCTCGCCGGCTCCGGCGGCTCCACCCCGCTGAAGATCGCGGTCAAGGCCGCCCCCTCCTCCGGCGACGAGGAGAGCTGCGTCTTCGGCAAGCTCTACGCGATCACCCACGTGCGCTCGGACCGCTGGTACAAGCTCGGCCGCACCCTGCTCTACGGCCGGCTGGAGGACGAGAAGCCGTTCCACAGCGTCCGGCGGCTGGTCCAGTACGAGGACTACGTCCTGCGGCTGTTCTGGGAGGCGTCGCTGCCCGTGCCGCACCCGCTCGGCATCGTGGAGATCACCCCCGAGCGCGAGTACCTGCTGGTCACGGAGTTCATCGCCGGTGCGCAGGAGCTCGGGGACGCCGAGATCGGCGACCAGATCATCGACGAGGGGCTGGCCGCGGTCCGGCGGATGTGGGACATCGGCATGGCCCACCGCGACATCAAGCCGGCCAACCTGCTGGTGCGCGACGGCGAGCTGTTCCTCATCGACTCGGCGTTCGCCGAGGTGCGGCCCAGCCCGTGGCGGCAGGCGGTCGACCTGGCCAACATGATGCTGGTCCTGGCCCTGCGCACCGACGCGGCACGGGTCTACGCCCGCGCGCGCCTGCAGTTCAGCGACGAGGAGATCGCCGAGGCCTTCGCCGCCACCCGCGGGCTGACGATGCCCACCCAGCTGCGCCGGATGCTGCGCCAGCAGGGGCGCGACCTGCATGCCGACTTCCTCCGGCTGCTGCCCTTCCGGCTGCCCCCGGTGCACATCCAGCGGTGGACCTGGCGGCGGGTCGGGCTGACGGTGGTCACCGTCGCGGCCGCGAGCGTCGCCGCCGTCGTCACCATCGGCCTGCTGGGGTCACCGCTGTGAGGGGGCACCCGGGCGCGGGGCTCGCCGCCCTCGTCCTGCTCCTGCTGGCCGGCTGCGGCCGGTCGGTGGTGCTGGACTCGGAGGTGGTGGCCTGCCGCGAGGGCGACGAGAGCACCCCCGCCAACGGCGTGATCCTGCTCGCCCAGTCCGTGCCCTCGGCCAGCTGGGTGCCCTGCCTGGAGGTCATCCCCCTGGGCTGGGACGTCTCCGGGCTCGAGGCGACGGACGACGACGCCCGCTTCTGGCTGGACTCCGATCGCGACGGCACCCGGGCCGTGGAGATCCGCCTCGACGCGGGCTGCGACACGGCCGGCGCCACCCGCATCCCCAGCGACCGCGAGGGGATGCAGCGGTGGGAGCGGGTCACCGAGGTGATCCCGCAGTACGTGGGCACCCGCTACTACGTCTTCTCCGGAGGCTGCATCAGCCTGCTGTTCCGGCTCGCCGGCGAGAACCGTGCCGAGGCGCTGGGTTTCGCCACCCAGGGCGTCGGCGCCGTTCCCCGGGACGAGGTCCGCGCGGCCGTCCGCGAACAGACCGACGGCCGGCTGGAGCTGGACCCGTGACCGCGGTCGTCCGGCCGTCCCGCCAGCGCGGCCGCCGGGTGCTGGGCGGGGTGCTGTCACTGCTGCTCGTCGCGGGGGTCTTCTTCTGGTTCCTGCCGCAGTTCACCAGCCTGGCCGAGGTGTGGACCTCGGTGCAGGACATGACCTGGATCGAGCTCACGGTGCTCGTCCTGGCCGCGGCCTGGAACCTGGCCACCTACCAGTTCGTCATGGTCTCGACCACGCCCGGGCTCACGCTCCGCCAGGCGTTCGTCTCCACCGAGACGTCGACGGCGGTCTCCAACACGGTGATCGGCGGGGCGGCGATCTCGCTGGGCCTCACGTATGCGATGAACACGTCCTGGGGCTTCTCCCGCTCCCGCACGTCGGTGGCGCTGCTGGTGTCCGGTCTCTGGAACAACTTCGCCAAGCTGGGCCTGCCGGTGCTCGCCCTCGCGCTGCTCGCGCTGAGCGCGCCCCCGTCCGCCGGCCGGATCACCGCCGGTCTGGCCGGGCTGGCGGCGCTGGTGGCCGCCGTCCTCCTGCTCGGCGCGCTGCTGCGCAGCCAGGAGAGCGCCGAGCGGATCGGCACCACCGCCGGCCGGATCGCCTCGGCGCTGCGCCGGCCGTTCGGCCGGGGGCCGGTGACCGGCTGGGACCGCGCGACGACGAAGTTCCGTGCCCGGACGGCGCTGCTCCTGCGGGCCCGCTGGCAGTGGATCACGCTGGCCACGCTGGTCAGCCACCTGTCGCTGTTCCTGGTGCTCATGCTGGCGCTGCGCTTCGTCGGGGTGGACGCCGACCAGGTCAGCGTGGTCGAGGCGCTGGCGGTCTTCGCGTTCGCCCGCCTGCTCACCGCCGTCCCGTTCACCCCCGGCGGCCTGGGGGTCATCGAGCTGGCCCTGATCACCGGCCTGGCCGCGGCCGGCGGGCCGCGGGCGCTGGTCGCCGCGGCCGTCCTGGTCTTCCGGGCGCTGACCTACGTGCTGCCCATCCCGATCGGCATCGGCTGCTACCTGTTCTGGCGGCACAACCGCTCGTGGCGGCGGGAGCCCAACAGCGCCCCCCGCACCGAGCTGGTGCCCGAGACGGTGTGAGCGGGCCCGGTCAGGCCTCCCGGCGGACGACGACGGCCCCGCCCCAGGCCTCCGGCGCCAGGCCGCGGATGGCGAGGACCTCGGCCAGCGTCCGGTTCATGGCCTGCTGCACGGCGGAGTCGGCGGTGGCGCCGTGCACCTGGTCCAGGGTCATCCGGTCGTGCTGGCGCCAGGCGACGACCACGCCGTCGAGGTCCGGCGTCGGCGTCAGGCACGCGCCGCCCAGCGCGCCGCCGGCGCCGGTGGCGTCGTGCAGCGGCAGCCCCGCCTCGTTCAGCGCCGCCGTCACCTCGACCACGAGCGTGGTCAGCGGGTCCTCCTCGGCCAGGAGGGGGGCCCAGTCCTCCGGCAGCCGGTCCAGCTGTGCGGTCAGGTGGTCCAGCCACGCCCACTCCTGCGGCGACGGGCGACGGCGCAGCGAGCCGTCGGCCCGGCGGACGCCGTAGGCGGGGCGTGCCGCGGCCCCGTCGGCCAGGGCCGTGCCCGACCAGCCGGCCGTCGCGCGGTCCGGGAACGGTCCCGCGAGCACCCGACCGGGGACGTCCTCGCCGCCGTCGACCAGCCACCAGCCCACGACGCCGTTGTCGGCGACGACTTCACTGCCGGGCAAACCACCCATGACGCTCATCGCTGTCCATCCATCCATGGAGGTCCCGCCCCGGGGGAAGAGAGGCAGGCACCGCGTCGCCGGCCGTGGCGGCGCGATGGATGAAAGGTAGGCGCTCGGGACGACGATCCGACGACGCGTCGGCGCGTGCGGGATGTCGTGTGTCCGGATCGTTGCGGAGCGCGCTCCGGGAGCCGGTGACCGGCCTCCGGCGGGGACCACAAGTCGACAGGATCCGCTGTCCCCAGCGTGTCCGCGCCCGCGAACCCGCTGGTCATGCCGGGGACACGCCGCCGGCGCCCCGGGTCAGACGGTGCCTGCGGACTCCACCCTGCGCAGCAGCGCGCCGGCCTCCTGAGCCGGCATCGGGCGGTAGAGCAGGTACCCCTGCGCCTGGTCGCACGACTGCGCCTTGAGGCGCGCCAGCTGCGCGGGCTCCTCGACGCCCTCGGCCACGACGGTCAGGCCGAAGGTGTGCGCCGCCCGGATCATCAGCACCACGAGCTCGCGGTGGGCGGGCTCGGTGGACGCCACGAAGCTGCGGTCGATCTTGAGCGTGTCCACCGGCATGTGCCGCAGCTGGCCGATCGAGGTGTAGCCGGTGCCGAAGTCGTCGATGGCGATGCTCACCCCCATGGCGCGCAGCTCGGTGAGGTGCTCGTAGGCGAGCGGGTCGTCGACGAGCACGGTCTCGGTGACCTCGAGGACGAGCAGCTCCGCGGGCAGCCCGGAGGCCGCCAGCGCGTCGGCGACGTCGGTGATCACGCGCCGGTCGGCCAGGTGCCGGCCGGAGATGTTCACCGCGATCGTCGGCTCGGGGTCCCCCGGCACGGCCGGGAACTCGGCCCGCCACTGCGCCAGCTGGCGGGTCGCCTCGTGCAGCATCCAGCGGTCGACGTCGCCGATCAGGCGGGACCCCTCGGCCACGGGGATGAACTGGTCCGGCGGGACCAGCCCGATCCCCGGCCGCTCCCAGCGGATGAGCGCCTCGTACCCCCTCAGCTCATCGGTGGCCACGTCGATGACGGGCTGGTAGACCACCTGCATCTCGCCGTCGGCCAGGCCGGAGGCGATGGCCGCCTCCAGCTCGGCACGCTGGTTGAGCTGCAGGCGCAGGGTCTCGTCGAACATCTCGGCGCGGCCCCGGCCGTGCGCCTTGGCGCGGTAGGCGGCGGTGTCGGCCTCGGCGAAGAGGGCGTCGGCGTCGGTGCCGCCGTCGCGGCTGACGGCCACGCCGATGCTGGCGCCGACCCGGACGGAGGCGCGCCCGGCCAGGATCGGCTCGCTGACCGAGGCGATCAGCCGGTGGGCCAGCTCCAGCAGGTCGTGCTCGCTGTGCACCGGCTCCACGAGGACGACGAACTCGTCCCCGCCCAGCCGGCAGACGACGTCCCCGGGGCGGACGCAGGCCGCCAGCCGCCGGGCGACCTCGCGCAGCACCTCGTCGCCGGCGGCGTGCCCGTGCCCGTCGTTGACGGCCTTGAAGCCGTCGAGGTCGACGAAGAGCAGACCGGTCATCTCACCGGACCGCCGCCCGCGGTGCAGGGCGGCGGTCACGAGCGTGACGGCCTGCGCGCGGTTGGGCAGCTCGGTGAGCGCGTCGTGCGTGGCCTGGTGGGCGAGCGCGAACTGCAGTTCCTCGCGCTGGCGGACCGAGTGCACGATCTGCCGGACCGAGGCGTGCACCACCTCGCCGAGCGGTCCGGGCAGCGGCTGGTCGAGCAGGGCGTCGTCCAGGTCGCCGCGGGCGACGGCCTGGGCCTGGTCCTGGATGCGGCGCAGGCCGGCGACGGCGGAGCGGAGGGCGGCCGAGACGGTGCGCACCTCGCGCGGGCCGGCCACCTCGACCTCCACGAGGGAGCCCTCGCTGATCTCGGTGGCCTGGCCGGCCAGCAGGCGGAGCGCCCGGGCGACGCTGCGGCCGAGGAAGGCGGCTCCGACCAGCGAGGCGGCGAGCAGGCCACCGCCCAGGACCATGATCGCCTGCAGCGCGCCGTTGGCCCGCTCGCGGTCCTGCGCCACCAGCGCACGGGTCTCCTGGACCGCCGTGTCCACGAGGTGGGCCAGGGCGACGCCGCGCTCCTGGGTGCCCACGAGCACCTTCAGGACGTCGCCGAGAGCCTCGTCGGGGTTCGTCCCGCTGCTGCCGAAACCGGCGGCGAAGAGACCGTCGAGCTCCCGGACCGCCGGCATCTCCTCGATGGCGTGCCACTGCGTCCGCAGTTCGTCCTGCGACAGGTTCTGCATCTGCAGCCGGGCGTCGGTGTAGTCCAGCCAGGCGGTCTGCCACCCGCCCCGTGCGCCGATGAGGCTGCCGTCGCTGGGGACGAGGAGCGAGCCGAGGTACAGCGGCGCCTGCCGGCTGGCGATGTGGGTGAGGTATGCGGCGGTCTGCACGTCCTGGATCGCCCGCATGGTCGCGGGCGGCACGCCCTCGGAGGTGGCGGCCGCGGCCACCGCCTCCTGCGCGGTGAGCAGGTCGTTCGAGACCGCCAGGAAGCTGTAGTAGATCTTCTCGATGTCGAGCCCGATGGCGGGGTCCGGGTTCCGCAGGGCGGCCAGGGAGGTCGCTGCCCGCTGGGCCGCCTCGGCCCCCAGGGAACCGGACCGGATGCGGTTCAGGGCGTCGTCGGTCACCGCGCGGACGGCCGCTGCCTGCTCGTTCGCGGATGCGGCCTGCTCGTCGATCACCGCCTGGGGGATGCCCAGGCCGGCGAGGATCTCCGGTGTCTGCACCACGTGCAGCGTCAGCACCGGGATGATCTCCTGCTCCGCTCCCCGGCGGGCGATGTCGAGGAGCGCGAGGGTGCGGACGGCCGACTCGGCGCGCTTCGCGCCGGCCGCCTCGTCCGCGCGGGTCTGCGCCGCGGCGGTGGCCAGCACGACGACACCGATCAGCGGCAGCAGGACGAGGGCCGTGAGGTACCGCCACAGGGGCGCACCGCGCCGCCTGCCCTGCTCTGTCGCCCGGAGGTATCGCACGGTTCCGTATCGGGTCCCGCCGCATGCCTCTTGAGGACGCGATCTCCCCCCGTCGGGGGGGCGTCGACTCGCAGGGAGCTCCCAGGTCGTGCCCTCGGAACTGTCAGACCCCTGCATGAGGCTCACGGCATACCGCAGCCCCGAGGAGAGTTGGCATGGACATGGCCGCACGACCTGACCGCTCAGCAACAGTCCACCCGCCGGTGTCCGGTCCCCGTCTGCCGGGGCGCCTGCGCATCCGCCGGGCCCTCGTCGTCCCCCCGGCGCCGGGCCGCCCGCGCGACTGAGCCGGCGCTACCGCGAGTTCTGCTGGCGGCGCGCCACGATGACCAGCGCGACGATCACCAGGGCCAGAGGCGCCCAGCCCGGCAGCCCGAAGGGCCCGAGGATCAGCTCGGCGACGAACAGCAGCAGCTGGAACGCGATGAAGATGCCGACGAACAGCACCACGATGAAGAGCACCGGGCTCTCCGCCTGGAGGCGGCGCAGGAAGTTCATCGGTCTCTCCTCGATCAGGCCGTGACGAGCGGGTTGCCCCGCCCTCCGGGCTTCAGTCGCGCGGAGAGCGACTGAAGCCGTACGGGCGACGCTCCCCCACTATGGGCCACCGATCCACCTGCGCGCCGCGGCCGGACCGCCCGGCGACCGCGTCGGCTCAGTCCTGCAGGGTGGCGAAGGGCATCTCGCGGGTCGGCTCCTGGGCTGCGACCCCGGCAACCGAGGGACTTCCGGTACAGGAAGTCCGATGACTTCTCGCCGGTGCGCAGGTCGGTACCCCGACGACCCACCGACGGGAGCTGACGACGTGCGGAAACTGACCTACGGCATGAACCTGAGCCTGGACGGCTACGTCGCCGCGCCGGGCGACGACCTCGGCTGGGGCACGCCCAGCGACGAGCTGTTCCAGTGGTGGTCCGACCGGGTCGGCTCGACCGGCCTGCAGCTGTACGGCCGTCGGCTGTGGCAGAACATGAATGCGCACTGGCCGACCGCCGACCAGCAGCCGGGTGCCACCCCCGCGCACATCGAGTTCGCCGGCCGCTGGCGGGACATGCCGAAGGTGGTCTTCTCGTCCACGATCAGCGAGGTGGACGGCAACGCCCGCCTGGTCACCGGCGACGCGGTCACCGAGATGGCCCGGCTCAAGACCGAGGACGGCGGTCCCATGGACGTCGGCGGCGCCACCCTCGCTGCAGCGGCCATGCGGGCCGGGCTGATCGACGAGTACGCGGTCGTCACCCATCCCGTGCTGGTGGGCAGCGGCATCCCGTTCTTCCCGGCCCTGGACAAGTGGGTGGACCTGACGCTGGTCGAGACCCGGACGTTCCCCGACGGCGTGACGCTGGCCCGGTACGAGACCAGACGTTGAGCGGCCGGCGGGCGACGGACGAGCCGACCGGCGGCCACGTCGTGCGACGGGAGTACCGAGTGGGCCCCGTGGGGATCGAACCCACAACCCGCGGATTAAAAGTCCGCTGCTCTGCCAATTGAGCTAGAGGCCCGGTGGGTGCAGACGACCCTCCGGAGAACTCACCAGACAACGCGTGAGACATCTCAGGCCGCCTGCGGCCCGCTGCGAGGCTAGCGCGCCGCCGACGGAGCTCCCGGCGGCCGCACCGGCAGCCACGTGGACGACGCCGGAGGCCCTCGAGCTCCACCGACCCCGCCGCCGCGAGGACCGCGATCGCGGCGTCAGGGTTCGATGATGGTGAAGCTCCGGTTCGGGCCGTCCAGCAGGGCGAGGAGGCGGTCGAGGACGTCGGCGTCGCCCTCGATCGCGACCGTCCCTTCCTCGACCGCGGCGGGGATCGGGCTCCCGTCGACGAGCACGGCGATCAGCGTCTCCCGGGTCAGGGTGACGGTCGCATCCACGTCGTCGTCCAGGACCGGCCAGCAGTTCAGCGCTCCGTGCTCGACGCGCAGCGTCCACTGCTCCCCGACGTCGGTGAAGGACCAACCGAGGGCGAGCGACGTCCCGTCGGCGACCGGGCCGTCGAGCCGGGCACCGAGCAGGTCGAAGACCATCTCGACCGTCATCGCCTGCATCAGCGGGCTGCGGCCGCCTCCGCCTGCGCCGCCGCCCGCCCGCTGCTCCGGGGTCGGACGGCGCAGCTCGAGCGCGCCGGACAGGTAGAAGTTCCGCCACGGCCCCGACTCGGCCTGGAAGCCGAGCTGCTCGAGCGCAGCAGCCTGGAGCTCGCGGGCCTCGGTGTTGCCGGGCTCGGCGAACACCACGTGGTTCACGACCTGCGCCACCCAGCGGTACTCGCCCGCCTCGAAGTCCTGGCGGGCCCGGGCGAGCACGGCCGCCGCTCCGCCCATGTACTCGACGTACTTGGCCGCGGCCGGCTCGGGCGGCAGCGGGTGCAGGTTCGCGGGATTCCCGTCGAACCATCCGAAGTAGCGCTGGTACACCGCTTTGACGTTGTGGCTGACCGTGCCGTAGTAGCCGCGGTTGCCGAACTCCCCGGCCAGCGACGCCGGCAGGTCCAGCTGCTCGGCGATCTCGGCCCCGACGAAGCCTTTGTTGGCCAGCCGCAGCGTCTGGTCGTGCAGGTACCGGTAGGTGTCCCGCTGCGTGCGGAGGTACTCGCGCACGTCGTCCGCCCCGATGCGCGGCCAGTTGTGGCTGGCGAAGACGACGTCGGTGGAGTCGCCGAACAGCCGGAGGGACTCGTTGATGTACTTGCTCCACGCCAGCGCATCCCGCACCTGGGCGCCCCGGAGCGTGTAGAGGTTGTGCATCACGCTGGTGCAGTTCTCGGCCGCGCACAGCGCCCGAAGGTCGGGGAAGTGGAACATCATCTCCGCCGGCGCCTCGGAGTCCGGCGTCATCTGGAAGACGATGCGCACGCCGTCGAGGGTGAGTTCCTCGCCGGTCGCCGTGATCTCGTGCGTCGGCGCCACGAGGGAGATCGACCCGGACGGCACCGACCGGCCGAGGCCGCAGTCGACCTGCCCCTCCGCCCCGCGCGGGAGGAGGTTGCCGTACATGTAGCTCGCGCGGCGGGTCATGGCCGGCCCGGCCAGGACGTTCTCCGAGACCGCCTCCTCGAGGAAGCCCTGCGGTGCCACGATCGGCACCCGGCCGGCGGCGATCTGCTCCGGCGTGAGGACCCCGGCGAGACCGGCGAAGTGGTCGATGTGGCTGTGCGTGTAGATGACGGCGCTCACCGGCCGGTCGCCGAGGTGCTCGCGGACGAGGTCCATCGCGGCCCGGGCGGTCTCGCTGGAGGTCAGCGGGTCGATGACGATCCACCCGGTCTCCCCGCGGACGAGGGAGAGGTTGGCGAGGTCGTAACCCCGCACCTGGTACAGGCCCGGGACCAGTTCGTAGAGCCCGTGCTCGCGGTTCAACCTCGCCTGGCGCCACAGGCTCGGGTTCACCGACGACGGCGCGGTCTCGTCCTCGAGGAAGTCCCACTCCGCGGTGTCGAGGATGGGCCGGCCGCTCCGGTCGTGGTTCACCACCAGCCGGCCGAGCCCGCCCATGCGGCCGTGCCGGACACGGGCCAGATCCGCCGGGTCGTCCAGCGGCAGCGCCGCGGTGACGGAGCGGTTGGCGGCGTCCGTGTGGTTCGAGGCCCGGCTCATGACGGAAAGCTAGCGTCCCCGGGGCGGCTGCGGCCCCCCGGGCGCGGGAGCGAGAACTAGCGTTTGCGGCATGGTCATCGCGCTGTTCGAGCTGGCGCTGATCTTGGGCGTGCTCTGGCTCCTCGGGATCCTCGGCTGGACGGTGTGGAGCGCGCTGCGCCCGAGCCACCCGGAGTCGGCCCTGCCGTCCCGGCGGCGCGCCGAGCTCGCCGGCGCGGTTGCCCGGGCCCGCTGGGTCCCGGCCCACGACGAGGTGGACGGCGCGACCCGGGTGCTCGTACGACGGACCTACACCGGGCTGGACGGCCTGCCGGCGGTGCTCGACGAGCGGGTGCTGGAGACCTTCCCGGCGCAGGACCCCGGCTGGGAGGCCCGGTTCACCGAGGCGATGGCCAACGCGCGGTACCGCTGCACCTACCTCAACGCCGAGGAGTCGCAGTGACCCCATCTGGCATGCCCGGCCGCGGATGCGTGCTTTCCGTCACCGGGACGTCCGCTTTACACCCGTTCAGGGGATCGCCCGCTCCAGCTCCGGTTACATACAGTCATCACCGTTCCGCCCGGCCTGCGCTCGGGTGGCCATGAACCCCGGCCCGGCCGACCCGTTCCCCCCGGGCCGGCCGGGCCGGCTTCTTTCCCCTCCTCAGCGGTGCCGGCTGGGCACCCGCGCCATCACGTGCCCGGCCTCCATGCGCACCTCGAGCTTCTCCTGCGGGTTCGCCGCCGGCCCACGCCGCGGCTCGCCGCTGTCGAGGTCGAACGCCGAGCCGTGCCACGGGCAGACCAGGCACTGCGACCCGCGCACCTCCTCGACCGCCCCGTCCTGCAGTGGGCCGGCCGAGTGCGAGCAGGCACCCACGAAGACGTCGACCCGCGTTCCGCGTCGCACGACGGCGAGGGGGACGTCGGCCGGTCCGCCAGCGCCGGTGCGCACCGCCGGGCGCCCCTCCGGGAAGTCGTCGAGCGGACCGAGGTCCAGCCAGTCCGTCGCCAGGGCGCGCGCCGCCGTCGCCGCGTGCGAAACGCCGGAGGACTGCGTGTAGGACATGTGGCCGCCGATCGCCGCCGAGCCACCCGCCAGTGCCAGTCCGCCGTAGGACAGCACCCGCCCCAGCCCACCCCGGTCGTTCCTGCGCGCCGCCAGCGAGCCCACGTACAGCCCGAGCGACACGGTGTTGAGGACGGCGTGCAGCGCGCCGAGCCGGCGCACGCCGGTGTCCTGCTCCGACCAGTCGGCGGCCCCGGACGCCGCGGCGGGCACGGAGGCGGCCACCCCGATCCCGATCAGCGCCGTGGCCGCCGGCCGCATCCTCGGGACGACGTCCAGCAGGCCGGCCGAGACCCAGCTGCCCACGGGCACCTGGACCAGGATCGGGTGCAGGGGGTGACCGATCCACGTGCCGTGGAGGAGGTCCTTGACCGCGGGCGGCTTCAGCCCGCCCAGCACCGCGCGGCGGGCCGGCTCGATCACCTTGTCGAACGTCGCGACGTCCGCGACCCGGTCGAGGAACCCCATGAGACTCATGTCCGCCCCCTACCCGCGACATCCGGTGACGACTCCCCGGTCACGACCAGGTCTCGTCCGGGTGCTTTCCCGGTAATCCCGTGCATTTCGTCAGCCCCTGCGGGCATGCTGACCTGTGACGACGCGTTGACCCACACGACGGCTGACCACGCACGACCTGCACCCGGAAGGACCCCCCGTGACCCGCCCGACCCTTCTGCGCCGCTGCGCCTCGGGGCGCGACGTCGTGGGTCCGCCGGTCGCGGAGATCGGTCCTCCCGCCCCCTGGACCGAGGTGCTGGCCGACCGCCTCCGCCAGGACGACGTGCTCGCCCAGTTCACCCGCTTCCTGCTGGTGGGCGGGTCGACCACGCTCGTCTACGCGCTGCTCTTCATCCCGTTCCAGGGGTTGGGCTACCTGGGCGCGCACCTCATCGCGACCGTCGCCTCCACCGTGCTGGCCAACGAGATGCACCGCCGCCTGACCTTCCACGCCGAGGACCGCGTGGGCTGGTTCACCGCGCAGTGGGAGGCCAGCACCGTCGCCGCGCTGGGACTGGTGGCGACCAGCGCCACCCTGGGCTGGATCAACACGACCGCAGCCGAGGGCCAGATCGGGCTGCAGATCACCGCGGTGGTGACCGTGACGGCGATCATCGGCCTGCTGCGCTTCATCGCGCTGCGCTGGATCTTCCGCGGTCCGGCGCTCCCCGACGGCTGAACGGCACGTCGCCCGGCCCGGCTCCCATGTCTTCTCACTAGCCTGAGCAGGTGGAGCAGCCCCAGGACCTCGAATCGCCGCGGCGGCGCCGAGGTCGTACCGCCGTCCTGTGGGCGGCGCGCGCCGGTCTGGCGCTGGTCGGCGCACTGATCGCCGTCCTGCTCTTCGCCCGCATCTCCGCACCCATCGGGCCCTTCGACGCCACCTTGTCCATCCGACCCGGCTCCGGGGGCGCCGAGGTCGCCGTCCCCCCACTGGGCACCCTCGCCGCCGACGTCTTCGACGGGCCGCTGCGCCTCGACGTCCAGCTGCAGAGCGTGGACCAGGTGCGCGCCCAGGCGCTCGCCAACGATCCGGTCCGCCTGTCGGGCGTCGTCGACAGCGTGACCGCGGACCTGCGGGCCGCTGTCCTGAAGCTCGTGATCATCACGGTCGTCACGGCGCTGGCCGGCGCCGCGCTCGTCACCTGGATCACGCTGCGCCGGCGGCGCGAGCCGCTGATCGCCGTCGGCCTGACCGGCGCCATGCTGCTCGGCATCGGCGGCGTCGGCGCCGCCACCTGGCGGCCCGAGGCGCTGTCCACGCCGACGTACACCGGACTGCTCGTGAACGCGAACAGCCTGATCGGCAGCGCCCAGGACCTCGTCGCCCGGTTCGACGCCTACCGGGCCTCCCTGAGCGACCTCGTCGCAAATGTCGGCTCCCTGTACAGCACCCTCTCGGCGCTTCCTCCGCCAGGATCCGCCGACGAGACCGTCGCCCTCCTGCACGTCTCCGACCTGCACCTCAACCCGGCCGGTTTCGACCTCGTCGAGCAGGTCGCGGCCCAGTTCCAGGTGGACGGCGTGCTCGACACCGGTGACATCACCGACTGGGGCAGCCCGCCGGAGAACCAGCTCATCTCCCGCGTCGGGTCGCTGGGCATTCCCTACGTCTTCATCCGTGGCAACCACGACTCCGCCGTCACCGCCGCGCGGATCGCCGCGCAGCCCAACACCACGGTGCTCGACGACTCGGCGGTCGAGGTCGCCGGCATCTCGGTCATCGGCGCCCGCGATCCCCGGTTCACCCCGGACAAGCGCACCGGGGACGACGACGCGGACCCCGCGGTGCTCACCCGGTCCGGCGAGCGGCTCGACGAGCTGGCCACGTCGCTGCCCGAGCCGCCGGACGTCGCCCTCGTCCACGACCCGAAACAGGCGGACCCGCTGGATGGCGACGTGCCGCTGGTCCTGGCCGGGCACACCCACGACCGCAAGGTCTCCGAGCTCGACGACGGCACGCTGCTCATGGTGCAGGGGTCCACCGGAGGCGCCGGCCTGCGCGCCCTGCAGGGCGAGTACCCCGAGCCGCTGACCTGCACGGTGCTCTACTTCGCGGCCGACACCGGTCTGCTGCAGGCCTACGACGACATCACCCTGGGCGGACTCGGCGAGGCCGAGGTGACCATCCAGCGCACCGTGATCCCCCAGAACGACGGCGACGGGCAGAACGCCGACGGCGATGCGGAGGACGGCGGCACGGACGGCGGCACGGACGGCGCAGGCCGCGGCAGCAACGACAGCAGCCCGGCGTCCCCGACCGGCTGATCGCCGCGACCTACCCTCCAGGCATGTGGGTGCCGACGACGTCCCGTGCCCGACTGGCCGCCCTGGTCGCGTGCGGGCTCGGCCTTCCCGTCCTGGTCGGCTGCACCGTCGGCTCGGAGAACGTGCGGTGCTCGCCGAGTTCCTGCACGGTCACCCTCGAGGGCACGGACGCGCAGGTCGACGTGCTCGGCACGACGCTGACCTTCTCCGGCACGCG
This sequence comes from uncultured Actinomycetota bacterium, assembly GCA_963747895.1. Lineage (GTDB taxonomy): Bacteria > Actinomycetota > Actinomycetes > Mycobacteriales > Geodermatophilaceae > Blastococcus. The sequence continues at coordinate 610,695 of CAVVGX010000005.1, read as the reverse complement.
GGACGGTCGCGCGTCGCTGGGCGTGGCCGGGACGAGCGCCTCCTGCGCCGAGGGCGAGAGCGTCAGCGCCGGACCGCTGGAGCTCGAGTGCACCTCGGTCACCGAGGACCGGGTGGAGCTCACCGCCTCCCTCGGCTGAGGACGGCGCCGGAGCGCGCCACGGCCGACGCCCCCGTGCAGAAGAGCCTCCGGCGGCATGTATTGTTCCCTCTGCCCCCGGCACAACGAGCCCTCATCGTCTAGTGGTCCAGGACGCCGCCCTTTCAAGGCGGTAGCACGGGTTCGAACCCCGTTGGGGGCACAGCATCACCACAGCAAGGCCCTGTAGCGCAGTTGGTTAGCGCGCCGCCCTGTCACGGCGGAGGTCGCGGGTTCGAGTCCCGTCAGGGTCGCCACCCGGTGCGCGAGCACCGGGAGGGGCAGGTAGCTCAGTCGGTACGAGCGCTCGCCTGAAAAGTGAGAGGTCGGCGGTTCGACCCCGCCCCTGCCCACCCTCTTCTCTTCCCCCGCGCCCGGTTCCCGGCCGCGGGCTCAGACCCAGCTGCGGTCGGCCGCCACCTGGGCGTAGACCTCCCCGTGCACCCGCCGCACCGCCTCCGCCTGCTCGCCGCGCCAGGCGCGATCGGCCGGCCGGGGCATCGGGCTGGTGAGGGCCACCGAGACCGCGGCGGTCAGCGACACCAGGTCCAGCCCGTCGATCTCGTCGTTGGCGTAGGTCACCACGTCCGACCACTGGTCGGCGAAGAAGCCGCAGCTCGGCGCCACGACGCGGGTGCCGACGTCGCGGCACACCTCCAGGTCGCGGGAGTGCGTGCCGCACCGCTCCGGCAGGACCGCCACGTGCAACTGCTGCAGCTGTACGGCCAGGTCCTCGGGCCGGTGAACCACCAACTCCAGCTCACCCCGTTCGGCCATCGCCCGCACGCCGGGGTCGACGTCGGAGCCGTCCCGGACCAGCACGCGGAGCCGCCCGCCGCCGGACACCGCTCCCGACGCCGCGGCACGGGCGACGGCCACCGGGTCGGGTACGGCGGTGGTCGCCGGTCCCAGCTGGACGCCCACGAGGCCACGCTCGGCACCCAGCTCCGGATCCGGCACGGCCATCGAGGGGTGGGCGAGCACGATCGCCGTCCGCCCGTACCGGTCGGCGATCTCGTCGGCGGCCGACGGGGTGAGGGTGAGCACGACCTCCGCCGTCCCCAGGACCGCTTCCAGGTGGGCGTCGTGCCGGCTGCGGGAGCCCCGGGCGGCATCGCGCAGCTGGTGCACCGTGACGACCAGCGGGACCCCCAGGCGCCGCACCGTCTCCGCCCACCGCTCCAGGTCCCGGACGCGCATGTGCCCGTAGCCGGAATGCAGGTGCAGGACGTCCAGCTCGCCGGCGTGCGCGACGAGGTACTCCTCGTCCAGCCACCGGCTGGGCTCCTCCTCCGGCCCCACGCGCACGGCACCGGCAGGCAGCACGGCGTCGACGTACGGGTCGCGGAACGGCACGCTGGCCACGCGGATCGGGCTCGGCGTCCGGGGCGCGGGCTCGCCTCGGCGAGGGTCGGCGGACATCACTGGCGGGGTTCTGCTCCTCGTGCGGTCGAGCACGGCTGCGCTCGGCGTGCTCGACGCGGGGACCCCGGTCAGGCGGTTCCGTCGGGGGCGGCTTCTCCCCCTACCCTGCCATCACGTGGCCACTCTGTGACCGACTCCATCGGGTGACCAGTCGCATCCGCCCCGTCAGCGCGCGTCCGCGGCCACCCCCGTCCGGGAGCCGGCCCTGGCCTCCTCCGAGGCCGCGTAGGCGGGCGCGCGGAGGAGCGCAGACCGCTACGGTGACCCGGGCGCGTCCGGCGGGTGTTGTGCACCTCGATGTGACAGGCGGGACGAACGCCGAGGCCGGGCGGCGAATTGTGCACCTGGGACGGGTCAGGTTCGGCGCATTCTGACTGCCGCGCCACGGTGACACGGACCGATCCGGCCCACTACTTTCTGTACATGCTCTCGACGCTCCTCGTTCTCTGCGCCGTCCTCGTGGGGCTGCTCGTCCTGCTGGCCCTCATCGTCAGCCTGAGCGCCCGCCCGGCGACGGTGGCCCGGTCGACGGCTCCCGGACGGACCGAGACGTGGGTCGCCCAGGCCGGCCGGCCGCACCCCGACGCCTGGGCGCCGCTGAGCACCACCTCGACGAGCGAGCTGCCCGCCGTCCGCTGACCCGGACGGGCGCACACTCGAACTCCGGCGTCCCGGCGGCTGCGACGAACGCGCCGCCGGGACGATCCGGTCGTCCTACTCGAAGTAGCGCCGCGGGTTGGCCACCAGCATCGTCTCGATCTGGTCGTCGGTGACGCCGTGCTCGCGCAGGTAGGGCAGCACCTCCTCGTGGATGTGCGTGTAGTTCCACTGGGGCAGCAGCGCCATGACCTGCGGATCGATCCAGTCGATGTAGCAGGAGGTGTCCTGCGAGAGCACCATCCGCTCGGCGTAGCCCCGCCGGCACATCTCCACGACGATGTCGCACCGCGCCTCGAACGAGGTGTCCAGGTAGAGCCCGAACCGGTCCATGCCGAGCACGAAGCCGGCGTCGGCCAGCGCGCTGAGATGGTCGGCGTCGGTGGTGTCGCCGCTGTGCCCGAGGACGACGCGGCCCGGGTCGACCCCTTCCTCGCCGAGCACCCGCTGCACGACCAGCCCCGCCTGCGTCCCCGGGTGGGTGTGCACCGTGATGGGGACACCGGTGCGCTGGTGGGCCTTGCCCACCGCGCGCATGACCCGCTCGACGCCGGGGGTCAGGCCGGGGGCGTCGATCGCGCACTTGAGGAACGCCGCGCGGACGCCCGTGCCGGCGATGCCCTCCTCCACGTCGCGCACGAACAGGTCGACCATCGGGTCGGGCACCTCGGAACCGAACGCCTCGTTGAGCGCCGGGCCCCGGTGGTGGAAGAAGAAGGGCACGTCGTCGTAGGTGTAGCAGCCGGTGGCGACCACGATGTTGAGGTCGATCTGCTCGGCGATGCGCTGGATGCGCGGGATGTAGCGGCCCAGGCCGACGACGGTCGGGTCGACGATGGTCCGGACGCCGACCGCCGAGAGTGCCTCGAGCTTCCCCACCGCGTCGGCGACCCGCTCGTCCTCGCTCCCCCACTCCTCGGGATAGTTCTGCTGCACGTCGGCGGAGAGCACGAAGACGTGCTCGTGCATGAGCGTCTGGCCGAGTTCGGCGGTGTCGACGGGACCTCTCACGGTCTGGACCTGCGGCACGGGTTCCTCCTGTCCGGGACGGGCGCGGCCGGTGACCGCCCTCACATCGGGACAGATGATGCCGCGACCGCGGCGGCGTGCCTCCACCGCCTCCGCTCAGGCGTCGGCGAGCTCCGCGGCGCGCTCGCCGACCATCACGGCCGTCGCGGCCGTCCCCCGGCTGGGCACCCACGGGAGCACCGAGGTGTCGACGATGCGCAGGCCCGCCACACCGCGGACCCGGAGGCGCTGGTCCACGACCGCGCCGGGATCGGTGTCCGGTCCCATCGGCGCGGTGCCCGAGAGGTGCACCGCGGTGCCCACGCGCGCCACGATCCAGCGGTCGAGGGCCGCGTCGTCCGCCAGCACCGCACCGGGCAGTTCCGCCGACGGCGTCGCCGTCCCCGCGAACGCGCCCGTCCCCAGCAGCTCCGCGGCCAGGCGCACGCCGGCGCGCAGCCCCCTCCGGTCAGCTTCTTCGGCCAGGTACCGGTAGGCCAGCCGCGGCGGCCCGGCCGGGTTCCCGGCGTCCAGGGTGAGCCGGCCGCGGGCCACCGGGTGCTGCAGGCCGACGCCGACGAGCGGCTCGGCGTCGGAGCCGAACGGCCGCAGCCAGGGCAGCAGCTCCACCTCGCCGCCCTCGACGGGGGCGTGCAGGGCGCCGTGCAGCGGCCGGGCGGACTCGGGCAGCCCCGCAGCCGGCCGGTAGGGCACGTAGACGATCGGGTGGTCGCTGAAGGCCGCGCCCACCCCGGGCAGGTCGGCGACGACGTCGATGCCCGCGGCGGCCAGCTCGGCGGCCGGGCCGAGCCCGGAGACCAGCAGGAGGTGCGCCGACCCCACCGCGCCGGCGCTGAGCACGACCTCGCCGGCCCGCACCGGCCCGTCGTCGGTGAGCACGCCCACCGCACGGCCCCGCTCGACCAGGACCCGGCGCACCGCCACCCCGCCGCGCACCGTCAGCGCCGCCAGGTCCCGCCGCGGGGTGAGGTAGGCCATCGCGGCGTTGATCCGCACGCCGTCCACGACGTTGAACGGGATGGGCCCGTGGCCCGGCGGGGTGTCGGCGTTCTTGTCCGGCTCCAGGGGGAATCCCAGCTCGGCGCTCGCGGCGGCGAAGGCGTCGGCGAGCACCGACGGACTGGGCAGCCGTCGCACGGGCACCGGCCCGTCCGCACCGTGGCCGGGTAGGTCGCCGAAGTCGGCGTCGGCCTCCGACCGCCGGAAGGACGCCAGCACCTCGTCGTGGGCCCACAGCGGATTGCCCGCGGCCGCCCAGGCGTCGAGGTCACGCCGTGTGGCGCGCATCCAGACGGCGGCGTTCAGGGCGCTCGAGCCGCCGGCGATCCGCCCGCGGGGCACCCGCACCGACCGTCCGGGCACGACCTCGGCGGCCAGGTCCCAGTTGGCCGGGTGACCGGGTGCGGTCGCCGCCAGGCTCGTCGCGTCCCTGATCTCGGCCGGCCAGTCCGCCACCGGCACCGGGCCGGCCTCCAGCACCAGGACGCGGCGCCCCGCGTCGGCCAGCCGCGCGGCCAGCGCGCATCCGGACGTGCCGGCACCGACGACGACGACGTCCGGCTGGGGCACGCGTCAGCGCCCGTCGAGCCGGAGCACCCCGGGCAGGTCCAGCCGGCGCACCTTGCCGGTGGAGGTGCGGGGCAGCTCGGTGAGCGGGTGCAGGGCCTTGGGGCGCTTGGCCGCCGCCAGCCGTTCGCGGGCCCAGGCCGCCAGCTCGCCGGCGTCGGCCTCCCCCACGTAGGCCGCGACGACCCGCTGCCCCCAGTCGGGGTCGGGCACGCCGAAGACCGCGCTCTCCACCACGCCGGGATGCGCGTCGAGCACGGCCTCCACCTCGGCCGGGTAGACGTTCACCCCACCGGAGATCACCAGGTCCTCGCGGCGGCCGTCGAGCCAGACCACGCCGTCGTCGTCCACCCGCCCGAGGTCGCCCACGGTGACCCGGTCACCCCGCCAGGCCGCCGCGGTCTTCTCCGGCGCCCGCCAGTACTCGAAGCGCGCCCAGCGGGGCACCGCGCACCACAGCTGCCCGCGCTCGTCGGTCTCCAGCCGCCGTCCCGGCCGCGCCCGGCCGACGCTGCCCGGGTGGGCCAGCCAGTCCTCCGGCGAGCAGACGGTGAACTGCGCCTCGGTGGAGCCGTAGAACTCCCAGACGCTGCCCTCGGGCAGCGCCGCCAGCACCGCCCGCTTGAGCGGCTCCGGGCAGGGCGCGCCGGCGTGCACCAACCGGCGGAAGGACGACCAGTCGACGTCGTCGCGCGCGAGCAGCCGCTGCAGGTGCGTCGGCACGCAGAAGGTCGTCGTCGGGCGCAGCCCGGTGATCGCCGCGGCCGCGCGGGCCACGTCGAACGGGCCGGGGAGCAGCACCTCTCCCCCGGCGAGCAGGGTGTGGATCGCGAACCGCAGCGGGGCGCTGTGGTGCAGCGGGGAGAGCACCAGGTGCCGGTCCTCGCCGGTGAACCCCCAGAGGTCGATCTCCTCCGCGGCGAGCGCCCGGGCGTCGTCGTCGGCCAGGACGCCGGACCACACGCCCTTGCGGCGGCCCGTGGTCCCGGACGTGTAGTGCATCGGCCGGGCCAGCGGCACGTCGGCGAGCTCGGCCTCCTCCGTCCCGGTCAGCAGCCGGCCCGGGTCGTCGGCCACGTCGAGGGCCGCGTCGGCGTCCTCGGCGAGAGCCGCCCGCTCGGCGGCCGGCAGACCGGGATCGAGGACGACGGGGACGACGCCGGTGCGCAGGGCACCGAGGACGACGGCCAGCAGGGCCGGGGACGCCGCGGCCGAGACGAGCAGCCGGTCCCCGCGGCGCACCCCGGCGCCGGCGAGGGCCGCGGCCACCCGGCGCTGGTCCCGCTCGCTGTCCGCGCTCCTGACCACCGGCACGGCGGTGCTCACGCCGGGCGCACCGTTCCGTCCGCGGCCTCTTCCACCCTGCCCTCGGCCCGGAGCTTGTCCAGGGTGGCCCGCGTCGACTGCGCCGCGGCGAACCAGACCGCCTTCGGCACCTCGGCGTAGATGCTCGCCACGAGCTCGTCGACCGTCGTCGCGCCGCCCTGCAGTGCGGCCAGCACCTGCCCCTCCCGGTAGGCGCGGTGGGCGAGGTAGTAGTCGAGCACCGCGCCCGGGTCCTCGGTGAGCTCCGGGCCGTGGCCGCAGTAGAGGGCGCTGGGCCCGAGGTCGCGCACCCTGCGCAGCGACTCGAGGTAGGCCACCACGTCGCCCTCGGGATGGGTCACCACCGACGTGCCCCGGCCCAGGACGTGGTCCCCGACGAGCACCGCGCCGGACTCGACGCGGAAGGCCAGGTGGTCGGAGCAGTGCCCCGGCGTCGGGACGACGTCGACGGTGGTGCCGGCCAGCCGCAGCCGGTCCCCGCCGGCCAGCACGCGTCCGCCCGGACCGGCCACGTCCCCGCTCGCGGCCATCACCTGGGCGCCGAACCGGGCGCCCCAGGGCAGCGCGGCCTCGGCGTGGTCGCCGTGGTGGTGGGTGACCAGCACCGCCGCACAGCGCGCCCCGCGGTCGGCCAGCGCCGCCTCGACGGCCTCGAGGTGGGCGGGGTCGTCGGGGCCCGGGTCGACCAGCACCGCCGCTCCGCTGCCGGGTGCACCGACGAGGTAGGTGTTCGTGCCGTCGAGGGTCATCCCGGACGGGTTGGGCGCGAGCACCCTCGTGACCAGCGGCTCGAGGTCCGCCGTGCGCGGCATCGCGCCGAACGCCGGGAGCTGCCAGGTGCCACGCGGATCGACGGGTGCGGTCACGCGAGGCACGCTAGCCCGGCGGCGCCTCGGCCGACCACCCGCGTCATTCCCGGCCTCCCTGCAGGCGCCCGCCGCGAGCCTGCGAGCGGTGGGGGGCAGGGAGGTCCTTCCATCAGCAGGCGCCGAGGTGGATGCCCCGGGCGTCGAGCCAGTCCACGGGGTCGACCTGCCCGCCGTACATGACCCCGCTCGGGTGGGTCTCGAAGTGCAGGTGCGGTCCGGTCGACTGACCGCGGTTGCCGACCTCGGCGATCTCCTCACCGGCGCGCACCCGCTCCCCCACCCGGACGAAGTACCGGTTCACGTGCCCGTACACGGTGACGTAGCCGTCGTCGCCCAGGATGTAGACGGCGTAGCCGAAGCCGGTCGCGGTGCCCGCCCGCTGCACCACGCCGGAGTGGGCGCTGTAGATCGGTGTCCCGATCGGCGCGGCGATGTCCACGCCCCCGTGGAAGGTCCCCCAGCGCCGGCCGAAGCAGCTCGACACCCGGCCCGACGTCGGCTGCACGTAGGAGCCCGACGACACCCCGCCTCCCCCGCTCGATCCCCGGGAGGGGGTCCCGCTCGAGTTCTTGCGGGCCGCTGCCGCCGCCGCGGCCGCCTGGGCGGCGGCGCGTTCGGCGGCTGCTCGCTCGGCTGCCTCCTCCGCCGCCTTCTGCTGCTCCCATGCCTGGTGCGCGTCGCGGGCGCCCTGGAGGCGCAGCAGCTCGATGTTGGCGGCCTCGAACTGCTTCTCGTAGACGGCCTTCTGCGCCTCGATCTCGGCCTTCGCCCCCTGCTGGACGGCGACCTGTGCATCGGCCTCCGCCTTGGCCGCCTCCGCAGCCTCGGCGGCCGCTGCCGTCTCGTCCCGTGCGGCGCGGGCCTGCGACTCCGCGGCGGCCTGGGCGATGCGGGCGGTCTCCATCTCGGCCAGCACGTCGACCTTGTCGGCGCCCACGTACTCCAGCATCGCCGCGCGCTCCACCAGCTGGGAGGGCCCCTGCGCGTCCAGCAGGGCCGCCGCGCCGCTCAGCGCGGATCCGGACATGTAGCTGTCCCGGGAGAAGTGCGCGACCCGCACCTGGGCCGCGGCGACGGCGTCGGCCGCCTGCTGCAGCAGCGCGGCGGCCTCGTCGGCGCGGGCCTGCGCGGCCTGCAGCGCCTCCTTCGCGATCTCGTACTCGGTTCCGGCCGCCTCGGCCTGGACGGTCACGCGATCCAGCTCGGCCTCCGCGGCGGTGACCAGGCCGGCGATGCGCCCGACCTCGGCGGCCGCGGCGTCCTGCTGCGACCGGGCGGCGCCCATCTCGCCGTCGGTCGGGTTCGGCGGCGGCGGGGGCACGGCGAGGGCAGGGGCGGCGGTGGCCACCAGGGCCGCGCCGGCCAGGACCGCCACCAGCCCGGACCGCAGCGAGCGCCGGCGTCGGGGACGCCGGGGAAGCCCGGCACCGGGGCGCACGGTCGTCGCTGACGACGGACGGCGCTGGAACATGACTGGCTCCCGGGGAAGGGGAATGGGGCGTGATGCCCGACGAGAGTCGCAGCGTCACCGCCAGTCACAAAGGCAACACGCGCACCAGGTGACGCGCCGCGCCAAGTTCGCTGAGTGACTGTCTCAGCACTGTCGGTATGTCGACAGGATCAGCCGGCCGGGCGCTCCAGCTCGTGCGCCAGCTGGTCCAGTTCGGCCCCGCCGGCCATCAGCCGGGTCAGCTCGTCGCGGCTCACGTCCGCCTTCGTGAAGGAGCCCAGGCTGCGCCCCCGGTTGAGCACCAGGAACCGGTCGCCCACCGGGTGGGCGTGGTGCGGGTTGTGGGTGATGAGCACGACGCCCACCCCGCGGTCGCGCGCCTGGGCCACGTACCGGAGGACGACGCCGGCCTGCTTCACACCCAGCGCGGACGTCGGCTCGTCGAGGATCAGCACCCGGGCGCCGAAGTGCACCGCCCGCGCGATCGCCACCGACTGCCGCTCCCCACCCGACAGCGTGCCCACCGGCTGGTCCGGATCACGGAGATCGATGCCCATGGCGGCCAGCTCGCGGCGGGTGACGTCCTTCGCCCGCGCCACGTCGAACCGCCGGAAGGGCCCCTTGCCCCGAGTGGGCTCGGCGCCGAGGAAGAAGTTCCGCCAGATCGCCATCAGCGGGATCATCGCGAGGTCCTGGTAGACCGTCGCGATCCCGGCGTCCAGCGCCTCGCGGGGAGACCCGAAGTCGGCCGGCTGCCCGTCCAGCAGGAGCCGGCCGCGGTCGGCACGGTGCACACCCGCCAGGATCTTGATCAGCGTGGACTTGCCGGCCCCGTTGTCCCCGAGCACGCAGGTCACCTCACCGGCCCGCACCGTCGTGCTGATGCCGTCCAGGGCGATGACCGACCCGTAGTCCTTACCCACGTCGCGCAACTCGAGCAGCTGCGGGGCGGCCCCCGAGGCGGTCATCGCCGCGCCGCCTCGGCGTACCGCCGGACGAGCCGGTTGGCCAGCACGGCGAGCAGCAACATCGCCCCCAGGAAGAAGTAGAACCAGTCGGCGTCCCAGCGCAGGTAGGGGATGCCGAGCTGCGTCATGCCGAAGATCAGCGCGCCCAGCGAGGCGCCGATCGCCGAGCCGAAGCCGCCGGTGAGCAGGCAGCCGCCGATGACGGCCGCGACGATGTAGATCAGCTCCTGGCCGGTGCCGGTGTTCGCCTGCACGGAGGTCAGCCGGACCGCCAGCGTGGTGCCCACGAACCAGGCCGCCGTCGCGGTCGTCATGAACAGCGTGATCGACGTCCGCCGGGCGGGGACGCCGACGTTGCGGGCGGCGACCTCGTCGCCGCCGGTCGCGAAGACCCAGTTGCCGAAGCGGGTGCGCAGCAGCACCCAGGTGGCCAGGGCGGTGAACAGCACCCACCAGAGGACGGCGACGCGCACCTCCGCCCCGAGGATCGTCATGCGCGAGGCGAAGACCCACTCGGCGCTCGCGTAGCCCGGCACCGCGGCCAGGCCGCCGGCGGTCACCGTGCCGGTCAGGTATTTCGTCAGCCCCAGGTTGAGCCCCTGGAGCATCAGGAAGGTGCCCAGCGTGATGATGAAACTGGGCAGCCCCGTGCGGGTGACCAGCCAGCCGTTGAAGAAGCCGAGCAGCAGGGCCACGACCAGCGAGACGCCGATGGCCACCCAGATGTTCTGCTCGAACTCGACGGCGACGATGGCCACGGTCAGCGCCGTCGTCCCCGTCATCACGCCGGCCGACAGGTCGAAGTGCCCGCCGATCATCAGCAGGGCGACCGCCACCGCCATGATCCCCAGCGTCGAGGCCGGGTCCAGCCAGTTGGCGATCCCGCGGGCGGAACGGAAGACGTCGGACTGCACGGCGAAGAAGGTGAAGACCGCGACGGCGCCGACCAGCGCACCGAGCTCGGGCTTCACCAGGAGCCGCCGCAGCGGGCCGGCGGCGGCCAGCCGCTCGTCGGCCTGCCGCGTCGACGGCTCCTCCGTCCCGGCGCCCGCCGGGACCGGCGTCCCCGCGGTGCTCAGCGCGTGCCGGCCGAGGCCAGGTCGGCGATCTCGTCGACGTTCGTGGCGTCGACGATGCCCGGGCCGGTGAGCACCGGCTGCCCGCCGCCGACGGTGTTCAGGTTCTGCGCGTAGAGCTGCAGCATCACGATCGGCAGGTAGCCCTGCTCGTACTGCTGCTGGTCGACGGCGAAGGCGATCGAGCCGTCCTGGATGCCGCTGATCACGTCCTGGTTCAGGTCGAAGGTGGCGATCTTCGCGTCCGACCCGGCGTCCGCAGCCGACTCGACGGCCACGGCGGCGACGGCGGAGTTCAGGGTGAGGACGGCGTCGATCGACGGGTCGCTCTGCAGTGCCGACGTGATGGTCGACTGCGCGCCGGTCAGGTCGTTGATGTCCACCTGCAGCGGCCGGACCTGCGCCCCCAGGCCCTCGCTCGCGCCGGCGCAGCGCTCCTCGAGCCCGATGTTGCCCGCCTCGTGGACGACGCACAGCACGCTCCGCGCGCCGGCGGCGGCGAGTTCGCGGCCCGCGCCCTCACCGGCGATCGTCTCGTCCTGGCCCACGTGCCCGATCGCCCCGAACTCCGCCGAGCGGTCGCCGCCGGAGTTGATGGTGACCACGGGGATGCCGGCGGCCACCGCGGCCTCGACCGACTCCTGGATGGCGTCCGGGTTGGCCATGGAGACCACGATCCCGTCCACGCCCTGGTTCACCGCGGCGTCGATGAGCTGCGCCTGGCGCTGCGGGTCGCCGTCGCTCTGGTAGTCGACCTCGACGCCGAGGTCCTCGCCGGCGGCCTCGGCGCCGTTCTGCACGACGTCCCAGAACGCGTCCCCGGCCGAGCCGTGCGTGATGACCGAGAAGCTGAGGTCGCCGTCCCCACCGCCGGCGTTCTCGGAGCCACCGCCGCCGCCGGACTCGTTGCTGTCGGTCGTGCACGACGCCAGCAGGAGCGGCGCGGCCAGCGCGATCGCGAGAAGTCGCCTGGGTGCGGGCATGGCAGTCCTCCTGTGTGCCGCAGAGGGACAGCACTGCCCTCCGCCGGGTGTCCAACGGGACATCATGCCTGCCGGGACGGCGCGGATCCTGCCCGGCCGGTGCGACGCTCCGGGACTCCGTGCCGGGGTTCTACGCTCGCGCCGTGGACATTCTCGGCTCGGGCCACGAGCAGGTCGTCTTCTGCAGCGACGAGGAGTCCGGACTGCGGGCGGTCATCGCCATCCACTCGACGGCGCTGGGGCCGGCGCTGGGCGGCACGCGCTTCCACCCCTACGCCACCGAGGACGACGCCGTCGCCGACGCGTTGCGCCTGTCGCGGGCCATGTCGTACAAGAACAGCCTCGCCGGGCTGGACCTCGGCGGCGGCAAGGCGGTGATCATCGGCGATCCCCGCACGGACAAGACCGAGGCGCTGCTGCGCGCCTACGGCCGGTTCGTCGAGGCCCTCGGCGGGCGCTACCTCACCGCCTGCGACGTCGGCACCTACAACGCCGACCTCGACGTCGTCGCCCGCGAGACCCGGTTCGCGCACGGCCGCTCCCTGGCCTACGGCGGCTGCGGCGACTCCTCGGTGCTCACCGCCTACGGCGTCTTCCAGGGCATGCGCGCCGCCGCGGAGCACTGCTGGGGGGAGCCGTCGCTGACCGGCCGCACCGTGGCGGTCGCCGGGGTCGGCAAGGTCGGCTCCGAGCTGGTCGACCTGTTGGTGGCCGACGGCGCCGAGCTCGTCGTCACCGACGTCGACGCGGCGGCGGTCGACCGGGTGCGCACCCGGCACCCGCACGTGCGCGCGGTGGCCGACACCGCGGAGCTGGTCGGCACGCCGCACGACGTCTACGCGCCGTGCGCCCTGGGCGGCGCGCTGGACGCGGCCACCGTGGCCACGCTGCCCGCGCGCATCGTCTGCGGCGGCGCCAACAACCAGCTCGCCGCCCCCGACGTGGCCGACCAGCTGGTGGCCCGCGGCATCCTCTACGCGCCCGACTACCTGGTGAACGCCGGCGGCGTCATCCAGGTCGAGGACGAGCGGCACGGCTTCTCGTTCGCGCGGGCACAGGCACGGGCCTCCGGCATCTTCGACGTCGCCCGGCGGGTGTTCCAGGAGGCCGACGTCGAGGGGGTCCCACCGGTCGTCGCGGCCGACCGGCTCGCCGAGGAACGCATCCGGTCGGTCGGCCGGCTGGCCACCATCCGGCTGCCCCGCTGAGCCGGTGCGCCGGCCTCAGGAGAGGCGTCGGCGCAGCCACCAGAAGGCCAGGCCGATGAGCGCCAGCGCCAGGCCGACGAAGATGCCCGTCTCCAGCCACTGGAACGCCCAGTAGCGGTCGGCGGGCTGGTAGACCGACGTCTCGTGGTACCCGCTCATGCACGTCCTGGTGACGACGCAGGGATCGTCCGCAGAGATCCGGATGTTGTCGGTGACGGTGCCGCTGGGGTCGGTGACCGACTGCGAGATGAGCCACCGCCCGCCGTTGAGCAGTCGCGGCTCGCCCAGCTCGTCGAGCGGCCGGACCGAGGTCACCGGCGGCAGCAGGTGGGGCCTGATCCAGAAGGCGAACGAGAGACGGACGGTGACGTACCCGACCAGGGTGACGGCCATGGCGGGAAGCGTGCGCCGGGTGACGACGCCGGCCACCACCCCGAGCGCGAAGGCGAACGCGGCGTAGCCGACCGGGGCGAGGTCGCGGGTGCCGAAGACCGCGGGGGTGAAGCCGTTCCCGTTGACCAGATCGATGGGGCCGTACCACCAGGTGACGAGGACGGTCAGCACGCCGGTGGCCACCACGCCGGCGAGCCCGACGACGACGAGCTTGGCGGTGAGCCACCGGGCCCGCGTCACGCTCTGGGTCCACGCGAGCCGGTAGGTGCCGGTGTCCAGCTCCCGGGCGACCAGCGGCGCCGCCCAGAACACGCCGGTGAGGGCCGGGAGCGCCAGGAGCAGGACGCTGTCCAGGACGGTCTGGAGAGCCGCGTCGCGGAGGACGAAGGCCTGGGCGACCGACTCGCAGGCATCACCCGTGCAGCCGGCGATCCCGCTGGCCGCGTAGGCGCGGTGGAGGTCGAGGCCGGTCACCAGGACGACGACGGCGACGACGGCGAGGGCGCCGTAGACCACGGCTGCCGAGGCACGCAGCTGGCGCCAGCTGAGCCAGATCATCGCTGCACCCGCAGGACCGCTCCGCGGCGCGGCCGGCTCTGCTCGCCGCCCTGACGCATGTAGGCCAGCACCAGGTCCTCGAGGCCGACGGGCTCCACGGCCCACGCCGGGTCGAGGACGGGTGCCTCGGTGCGGATGAGCAGCGTGCTCTGCCGCTCCGAGTGGCTCTCCTGGATGACCTCCCGGTCCCTGGGCAGGGCCGCGCCGTCCCGCCGGGGCCCGGTCAGCAGCCGGTGTCCGGCGAGCAGGTCGTCGACGTCGCCCGCCAGCCGGACCCGCGAGGCCATCAGGAGGACGAGGTGGTCGCAGACCCGTTCGAGGTCGGCCACGAGGTGCGAGGACATCACCACGCTGACGCCCTGATCGGCCACGATCTCCATGAGGCTCTGCAGGAATTCCCGTCGGGCGAGCGGATCGAGGCTGGCCACCGGTTCGTCCAGGACCAGCAGCTCCGGGCGTTTCGCGACGGCGAGCGTCAACGCGAGCTGCGCCCGCTGTCCGCCGGACAGCCGACCGGCCCGCTGCTGCCGGTCCAGGCCCAGCTCGTCGATCCGCCGGTCCGCCAGCGCGCGGTCCCAGGCAGGGTTGAGACGCGCGCCCAGGCGGAGATGGTCCGCCACGCTCAGCGACGCGTAGGTGGGCGTGTCCTGGGCCACGAAGCCGACCCGGGCGAGCTCCGCGGGGCTCCCGGCCGGGACGCCCCCGAGGACCTCGATCGCTCCCGTGGTGGGTGCCAGCAGGCCGACGGCGAGGTGCAGCAGCGTCGACTTGCCGGCGCCGTTCGGTCCGACCAGCCCGACGACCCTGCCCCGGGGAATGCGCAACGAGATGTCGGACAGCGCCCACGTCCGGCGGTACCGCTTGCCGAGACCGCTCGTCTCGAGAACCGCGGTCACGCTGTGCCTGCCTCGGGGAGGAGCCGGAACGTGGCCTCGAACAGGGCCTCGATGCTCTCGTCGTCCAGTCCGGCCGAGCGAGCCTTGACGATCCAGCGCTGCAGGTCCCTGCGCAGCGGGGCGTGAGCGGGGAGCGAGGCGTCGCTGAGCGTCGTCGTCACGAACGTGCCGACGCCCGCGCGGGCTCTGACCAGACCGGCGTGCTCGAGCTCCCGATAGGCCTTGAGGACCGTGTTGGGGTTGAGAGCCAGCCGGCCCACCACCTCCTTGACGGTGGGCAGCTGATCACCTTCCCGCAGGAGTCCGAGCCGCATCGCCTGGCGGACCTGCCGGACCAGTTGCAGGTAGGGCGAGACGCCAGAAGCCTGGTTGAGGTGGAAGTCGATCACCGCCGAATTACTACTCTCACTAGTTACCTAGCACAATAGGTTCGGCGATGAGCCGGACCGGTGCTGAGCGCCGTCTCGGACGTGTGGGGACGGTCGCTTCATCACCCCGGGGAGGGGTTGTGTGCCCGCCCGCCATCCGTGTCGTAATGTTGTCCGAGACATAGTCACTCAGCCGGGGTCGCCACGCGGGCCGTCAAGCCCACGGGCCGGACGCCCGCACTCCGTAGCGAGGGGGTCGAGCCGATGGGGCGCGGCCGAGCGAAGGCCAAGCAGACACGCGTGGCCCGTGAGCTCAAGTACAGCTCACCCAACACCGATCTTTCTGCTCTGCAGAAGGAGCTCACCGGTGCACCGCCGTCCTACACCGCGCCGAGCGTGGCGAAGGACGACGACGATGACGACGACGACGAGTACGCCGACCGCTGGGCGGATGACGACTCCGGCGACGACTGGGCCGCCACCCGCTGACGCGGCGACGCTGAACCTGCTCATCTGACGCGAGAGCACCGCCTCCCCCTGGGAGGCGGTGCTCTCGGGTGGGTTCTCTTCCGGCCCCCAGCAGGGTCCCGCCGCGAGCTCGCGAGTGGTGGGGGCTGGGGGTCCTTCTTCAGCGGTAGGTGCCGACCAGGTGCGCGGCGGGGCCGGTGGCGTCGGCGCGTTCCTGCAGCGTGCCGGCGACCCAGGACGACACACCCGCAGCGGTGAGCTGCGCGACGACGTCGTCGGCGACCTCCGGGGCGACGGCGGCGACCATGCCGACGCCGCAGTTGAACGCGCGCTCGGACTCCTCGCGGGGGACGCCGTGCTCCTCCATCAGGCGCACCGCCGGGGGCAGCGCCCACGTCGCGCGGTCGAGCACCGCCACGAGCCCGTCGGGCACCACGCGGGCGGTGTTGCCGGCCAGCCCGCCTCCGGTGATGTGCGCGAAGGCGTGCACGGCCTCGACGCCGTGCCGGGCGACCAGCGCCAGGCAGTCCAGGGCATAGATGCGGGTGGGCTCGAGCAGCTCCTCCCCCAGCGGGCGCGACAGCCCGGCCGGGGTGGCGTGCAGGTCCAGGCCCGCAGCGGCGACGACGCGGCGCACCAGGGAGTAGCCGTTGGAGTGGAAGCCGGACGACGCCATCGCGACCACGGCGTCCCCCGCCCGCACCCGCTCGGGCCCCAGGACGGCGTCGGCCTCGACCACGCCCACCGCGGTGGCCGCGAGGTCGTACTCGTCGGCGTCCATGAGGTCGCCGTGCTCGGCGGTCTCGCCGCCGACCAGGGCCGCGCCGGCCAGCGTGCAGCCGGCGGCGATGCCCGTGACGATCGCGGCGATCCGCTCGGGCACGACCTTGCCGCAGGCCACGTAGTCCTGGAGGAACAGCGGTTCGGCGCCGCAGGCGACCAGGTCGTCGACGACCATGGCGACCAGGTCGATGCCGACCGTGTCGTGCCGGTCCAGCTGACGGGCCAGCGCGATCTTCGTGCCGACACCGTCGGTGGAGGAGGCCAGCAGCGGCTTCCGGTACTTCGCCGTGTCCAGCGCGAACAAGCCGGCGAAGCCGCCCAGGCCGCCCACCACCTCGGGCCGGTTGGTCCGCTCGACCGCGGCCTTCATGAGCGTGACCGCGCGCTCGCCGGCGTCGATGTCGACGCCCGAGGCCGCGTAGGTGAACCGCTCCGTCACGGGCGGAGCAGGGCGTCCTCGGCGCCACCAGGGACCGTCGCGCTGCCGGCCTGCTGCCCGGTCCACCCGGTGAGGGCGCGGCTCTCCAGCCCCTCGAGCACGTGCTTGCCGAGCACCTCGGGCTGCTCCAGCGGGATCGGGTACTTCCCGGTGAAGCACGCGGTGCACAGCCGGTTGGCCGGCTGCTCGGTCGCGGCGATCAGGCCCTGCTCGGAGACGTAGCCCAGCGAGTCGGCGTTGACCGAGGCGCGCACGCCGTCGATGTCCAGGCCGTTGGCGACCAGCTCGGCCGGGCTGGCGAAGTCGATGCCGTAGAAGCACGGCCACTTGACCGGCGGGGAGGCGATGCGGACGTGCACCTCGACGGCGCCGGCCTCGCGCAGCATCCGGACCAGGGCCCGCTGGGTGTTGCCCCGGACGATCGAGTCGTCGACGACGACGAGGCGCTTGCCGCGGATGACGTCGCGCAGCGGGTTGAGCTTCAGGCGGATGCCCAGCTGCCGGATGGTCTGGCTCGGCTGGATGAACGTGCGCCCGACGTAGGAGTTCTTGACCAGGCCCAGGCCGTAGGGGATGCCCGACGCCTGGGCGTAGCCGACGGCGGCCGGGGTGCCCGACTCCGGCACCGGGATGACCAGGTCGGCCTCGACCGGGTGCTCCTTGGCCAGCCGGCGGCCGATCTCCACGCGGGCCGCGTGCACGCCGCGGCCGGAGATCGTGGTGTCGGGGCGGGCCAGGTACACGTACTCGAAGACGCAGCCCTTGGGCTGGGCCGGCGCGAAGTGCTGGCTGCGCAGGCCGTTCTCGTCGATCGCGATCAGCTCGCCGGGCTCGACCTCGCGGACGACGGAGGCACCGACGATGTCCAGCGCGGCGGTCTCGCTGGCCACGACCCAGCCGCGCTCCAGCCGGCCCAGCACCAGCGGGCGGACGCCCTGCGGGTCGCGGGCTGCGTAGAGCGTGTCCTCGTCCATGAACGTGAGGCTGAACGCGCCGCGCAGCTGCGGCAGCACCTCCATCGCGGCGGCCTCGACCGAGAGGTCGGGGCGGGCGGCGATCAGGGCGGTGATCAGATCGGAGTCGTTGGTCGCCACGAAGGCGCCGGGGACACCGGCGTCGGCGGCCTTGACGGCCAGCTCGGCGGTGTTGACGAGGTTCCCGTTGTGGCACAGCGCCAGGCCGGTGCCCGCCTCGGTCGTGCGGAACGTCGGCTGCGCGTTCTCCCAGGTGGAGGCGCCGGTCGTGGAGTAGCGGGTGTGGCCCACCGCCTGGTGCCCGCGCAGGCTGCCCAGGGTGGCCTCGTCGAAGACCTGGCTGACCAGCCCGAGGTCCTTGTAGACGACCACGGACGTGCCGTCGGACACCGCGATCCCGGCCGCCTCCTGACCGCGGTGCTGGAGCGCGTACAGACCGAAATAGGTCAGCTTCGCGACCTCCTCCCCCGGCGCCCAGACACCGAAGACGCCGCAGGCGTCCTGAGGTCCGGGAGAGTGGGGGTCGAGGTCGTGCGTCAGCCGTCCATCACCGCGAGGCACCCGCCCACCGTACCGGCGCGGAGCCCCCCACCGGGCGCCGGAGGGGTGGAACCGGTCACCTCCGCGGAGTGTCCGGCCTGCTCATCCGACGTCTTTCGCGCGGGAACCGGCCGAGCGCGTCGCGCGTTGAGCCGTGTCCGCCGTCGTCCCGGAGGTCGCCGTGCCCGTCACCACGCTCACCCTGCCCTCCCCCGCCACCCAGGCCGACCGCCTCGTGGCGCTGGGCGTGCACGAATGCGCCGGGCTGTCCGCTGCCGAGCTGCGGTCGGCCGCCGGCCGCGCGGACGACGGCGCGCTGCTCGTCGTCCATCCCGCCCTCGCGCCGCCGTCGGCGATGGCCCCGCTGCTCGAGCTCGGCGGCCTGCCCGGCTTCGTCGTCGAGGACATGACCGACGTGGACGCGTTCGGCCCCATCCAGGGGGTGGAGGTCCCGAACGGCCCGGTGTACGCCGTCGACGGGCCGGACCGCGGCGACGATATGTCGAACTGGAGCCCGGACGAGGCGCTGCCCGCGATCGTGGGCGCCGGCCGGACCCCGCTCACCCTGGGCGAGGGGATCGCCTGGCTGCTGCAGTGCCCCGACGTGCTGGACCGCAACAACTGCTTCATGACGATCGGCTCGCGACTGCGCCGTCCCGACGGCCGGCTGGACGCGCGCACGCCGGCGCTGTGGATCAGCAACGGCACCGGCCGGGACGGGAACGCCCGTCGCGGTGCACCGAAGGTGGGCTGGTGCTGGGCGGGCAACCGGCACACCTGGCTCGGCTTCGCCTCCGCCGCCGGCCGCGATCCGCTCCCCTGACCCGGCCCACCCAGGCATAGGAAGCAATGCCTACGGAATCGCGGCCGGATCCGTAGGCATTGCTTCCTATGCCTGGATCAGGTGAGGGTGCGGAGCTCCGCGGCGATGGTGGTGTCGTCGCCGTGGCCGGTCTTCACGACGGTGTCGCCGGGCAGGCTGAACAGCTGCGACCGGATCGACTCCAGGATCGTCGGGTGGTCGCTGAACGAGCGGCCCGTCGCGCCCGGTCCGCCGCAGAACAGGGTGTCGCCGGTGAAGACGGTTCCGAGGTCCGCGGCGTGCAGGCAGGTGCTGCCCGGCGAGTGCCCCGGGGTGTGCAGCGCGGTGAGCGTCGTCCCGGCGACGGTGAAGCGCGTGCCGGCGGTCAGGTCGCGGTCGGGTGCGGTACCGGCGTGCGTCATGTCCCAGAGCATCCGGTCGGCGGGGTTGAACCAGATCGGGGCGCCGGTGGCCTCGCGCAGCGCGGGTGCCGCGGTGATGTGGTCGTTGTGCCCGTGGGTCAGCACGATCGCGGTGACCGTCCGGCCGCCGATCGCCTCGACGATCGGGGCGGCGTCGTGCGCGGCGTCGATGACCACCACCTCGGCGTCGTCCCCGACGAGCCAGACGTTGTTGTCGACGTCGAAGTCCTGCCCGTCCAGGCTGAAGACGCCGCTGACGACGACCTTCTCGATCCGGGCGCTCACAGGACCACCACGCTGCGCAGGACCTCGCCCTTGTGCATCTTCTCGAACGCGGCCTCGACGTCGTCCAGCCCGATGGTCTCGGAGACGAATGCGTCGAGGTCGAAGCGGCCCTGCAGGTAGAGGTCGACCAGCATCGGGAAGTCGCGGCTGGGCAGGCAGTCGCCGTACCAGGAGGACGTGATCGACCCACCGCGGCCGAAGATCTCGATGGCCGGCAGCGTGATCTCCATGTCCGGCGTCGGGACGCCCACCATGACGACCCGGCCGGCGAGGTCGCGCGCGTAGAAGGCCTGCTCGAAGACCTTCGGGTGCCCGACGGCGTCGATGGCGACGTCCACGCCGAACCCGCCGGTCAGCGCCTTGATCGCCTCGACCGCGTCGGTCTCCGTCGAGTTCACCGTGTGGGTGGCGCCGAACTTCCTCGCCCACTCGAGCTTGGTGTCGGAGATGTCGACGGCGATGATCGTCGTCGCGCCGGCGAGCTTCGCCCCGGCGATCGCGGCGTCCCCGACACCGCCACAGCCGAAGACGGCGACGCTCTCGCCGCGCTGCACGGCGCCGGTGTTGATCGCCGCACCGACGCCGGCCATGACACCGCAGCCGAGCAGACCGGCGGCCGTCGGCGGCGCGGCCGGGTCGACCTTCGTGCACTGGCCCGAGTGCACCAGCGTCTTCTCGGCGAAGGCACCGATGCCCAGCGCCGGGGACAGCTCCGTGCCATCTGCCAGCGTCATCTTCTGCGCGGCGTTGTGGGTGTCGAAGCAGTACTTCGGCTCGCCCTTGAGGCAGGCGCGGCACTGCCCGCACACGGCGCGCCAGTTGAGGACGACGTAGTCGCCGACCGCGACGTTGGTGACGCCCTCGCCGACGGCGGCGACCGTGCCGGCGGCCTCGTGGCCGAGCAGGAACGGGTAGTCGTCGTTGATGCCGCCCTCGCGGTAGTGCAGGTCGGTGTGGCAGACCCCGCACGCCGCGATGTCGACGACCGCCTCACCCGGGCCCGGATCCGGCACGAGGATCGTCTCGATCGTGACCGGTGCACCCTTGCTGCGGGCGACCACGCCCTTCACCTCATAGGCCATGGTCCGAGCCTAGGCGGCGGGGGCCGCCGCGACCCGGCGGCCCGGCGGCCCCGCAGCGGTCACGCGCGGATCACAGGTATCCGCTTGAACGCGCGATCATCCTGGCACCGTCGTACGGTCCCTTCGGCTGTGACACACACGACAGTGCACGGCCGGGTTGCGTCCGACCGGTCGCACCGCCGCCCCGTCCCCGGAGGTCCGTCCGTGGCCGTTCCCGCCTTCCTGGCCCGTGAGCGCATCGTCGCCCCGCCGGGCTTCAACCGGTGGCTGATCCCGCCGGCCGCGCTCGCGGTCCACCTGTGCATCGGTCAGGTGTACGCGACCAGCGTCTACAAGACCGCCCTGGTCCAGCACTTCGACGCCAGCCTGACCGCGATCGGCATCATCTTCTCGATCGCGATCGTGGTGCTCGGCATCTCGGCCGCCGTCTTCGGCACCTGGGTGGACAGGAACGGCCCCCGTGCTGCGATGTTCACCGCCGCCTGCTTCTGGTCGACGGGCTTCCTCGTCGGCTCCCTGGGCATCGCGACCGAGCAGCTCTGGCTCGTCTACGTCGGCTACGGCGTGCTGGGCGGCATCGGCCTGGGCATCGGCTACATCTCGCCGGTGTCGACGCTGATCAAGTGGTTCCCCGACCGTCCGGGGCTGGCCACCGGTATGGCGATCATGGGCTTCGGCGGTGGCGCGCTCATCGCTTCGCCGCTGTCCCGGCAGCTGATGAACTGGTACGACCAGGACTACGTCCCGACGGACTCCGGTTCGGTGCCGGACGGCTCCGCCGTCTCGATGCTGTTCCTGACCCTGGGTCTGGTCTACCTGGTCTTCATGATGTTCGGCGCCTTCATCGTGCGAGTGCCGGCCGACGGCTGGAAGCCCGAGGGCTGGGATCCGTCGCAGGTCAAGCAGAAGGCCCTGGTCACCACCGAGAGCGTGTCCGCGAACAACTCGATCAAGACGCCGCAGTTCTGGCTGCTCTGGATCGTGCTCTTCTGCAACGTGACCGCCGGCATCGGCATCCTCGAGCAGGCCAGCCCGATGATCCGCGACTTCTTCCGCGAGGGCGACACCTCCCAGATCGCGACCGCGGCGGCGGCGGGCTTCGTGGGGCTGCTGTCGCTGTTCAACATGGCCGGCCGGTTCGTCTGGTCGTCCACGTCGGACTACATCGGCCGCAAGCCGATCTACATGATCTACCTGGGCGTCGGCATCGTCCTCTACATCGTCCTGGCCACCCTCGGCAGCAGCGCGACCTGGATCTTCGTGCTGACCGCCGCGGTCATCATCTCGTTCTACGGCGGTGGCTTCGCCACCATCCCGGCCTACCTGCGCGACCTGTTCGGCACCTTCCAGGTCGGCGCCATCCACGGCCGGTTGCTGACGGCCTGGTCTGCCGCCGGCGTCGCCGGTCCGCTGATCGTCAACGGCGTCCTGGACATGGCCGAGGGCGAGCCCGGGGAACTGGTCGCCGGTGACTACCGGCCGGCGCTGTTCATCATGGTCGGCCTGCTGGCGATCGGCTTCGTCGCGAACCTGCTGGTCCGGCCGGTCGCCGCCAAGTGGCACGAGCCGAAGGCCTCCCCGTCCACCTCCACCCAGGAAGCGAGCGCCGCCCGATGAGCTCCACCGCCTCCACCGCTCCCACCGGCGACCAGCGGCCGACCCACACCCCCGCGGCGCTCATCGCGTTCGCGTGGGCCTTCGTGGGCGTGCCGCTGGCCTACGGCCTGTACCAGACCGTGAAGACGGCGAGCTCCCTCTTCGGCGGCTGACGCCCGGCCCGGGCCCCGTCCGCTCCCGCGGGCGGGGCCCGGTGCGTTCCGTACGTCAGCGCGCCGCGTGCCGCGCCTGGATCCTCGGGTCGGGCAGCGCGGCGGCGACGCAGTGCCCGATCCGGCCGTCCACGTCGTACATCCACGTGGTGCCGAAGCCGATGCCGTCGGCACCGAGGTGGCCGGCGCTCTCCAGGCCGATCCACTCACCACGCGGGTCCCGCGTCAGGTACATCGTCACGTCGACGTTGATGAACGCCAGCCCGTCCGCGCCGGAGTTGGCCAGCGGGTTGGTGAAGTCGGCCATCAGCGCGGCCCGGAGCATCGGGGTGAGCGGCTGCCCGGCGACGAACTCCGCCGTCTCCCGCATCCAGACCTTGCCCGGTCCGGCCTCGCCCCAGCCGCTGATCCGGCGGATCTCCCACGGCATGGGACCGCCGGACGGGCCCTCGATCTGCTCCGGCGGCGGCACGTCCCAGGGCTCGGGCGCCCACGGCTCGGCGTCCGGGTGCTCGGAGCGGCGCAGCAGCAGCGCCGAGCCCCGGATCACCTCCACGTCGCCGTCGAGGACGCTGACGTCCAGCACCCGGAGCCGGCGTCCCTCCCGGCCGGGGCGTGTCTCGACCCGCAGCGGCCGCATGGGCACCGCCCGGACCATGTCCACCGTCATGCGGGACAGCTGGAGATCGGGGTCCGGTTCGTCGCGCTGGACGCCCCACGCCACGAGCCCGCCGATGTGGTGGCCGTTGACCATCTCGTCCGACCAGGGGCCGGCTGCTGTCGCCGTGGGCACCAGCAGCTCCCCGTCGGGCATGAACGCCGCCTGCATGACACCTCCGCGCGGTGGCGGCCGGTCCGCCCCGGGGTCGAGCATGCCCGACGGCCCCTCGGGCCAGGACGGCGCCGTCGACGACGCCGGGTCGGCGTCTCCCAGCGCAGGCGACGCGCCGACGGTCGCCCGAGGCACGGTTGCACGAGCCAACGATCGGGGGAAGCGTGGGGAGGCACGCCGCCCGGCACCGAGCCGGCGGAGGCGACCTCCAGGGAGGACCTGTGCGCACCACCCGGCCGATGAACCTGCCACCGACCGGCCGCTCCGTCAGGCCCCGGTGGCGCTCCCGCGCTGCCGGCGTCGGCACCACCGCCCTGCTCGTCGCGGGTGCCGGCCTGGCGGTGACGGCCGGTCCGGCGACGCCGGCCCGGGCCGCCGATCCCACGTCGGACTGCATCGGCGCCGTCGTCGCGGGGATGTCGCCGGAACAGCGCGTGGGCCAGCTGTTCATGGCCGGCGTGGACGCCGGGACGCCGACCGCGCAGCAGCTGGACCTGATCAGGAGCGAGCACCTGGGCGGGGTGATCCTGACCGGCCGCAGCAGCGCCGGGGTGCAGGCCACCCGCGGGGTGACCGACCGCCTGCGGTCCCGTTCGGGAGGCGCCGTCACCGACGGGGTGGGCCTGTGGGTCGCCACCGACCAGGAGGGCGGCTCCGTGCAGGTGCTCAGCGGCCCCGGGTTCTCCGACATCCCCACCGCGCTGACCCAGGGCGGCCTGGCGCCGGCCGACCTGCGCGGCCGGGCCGCCGGCTGGGGCCGGGAGCTGCGCGCGGCCGGGGTGGACCTGGACCTCGCCCCCGTCCTCGACACCGTGCCCGCGGACCTCGGCACCCGGAACCGGCCGATCGGCTACTACGCCCGCGAGTACGCGCACGACCCCGGCGCGGTGGCCGCCTCGGGAACGGCGTTCGCCGCCGGCCTGCGCGATGCCGCGGTGCAAGCGACCGGCAAGCACTTCCCCGGCCTGGGCCGGGTGATCGACAACACCGACACGACCGCCGGGGTCACCGACGGCACGACCGTCCGCGGGGACGCCTATCTGGCGCCGTTCGCCGCCGCGGTCGACGACGGGATCCCCGTGGTCATGGTGTCCTCCGCGACGTACACCCGGATCGATCCGGGCAGCATCGCCGCGTTCTCGCCGGTGGTCATCGACCAGATGCTGCGCGGTGACCTCGGCTTCGGCGGCGTGGTCATGTCCGACTCGCTGGGCGCCGCGGCGCTGCGCGACGTTCCCGTCGCCGACCGGGCCGTGCGGTTCCTGCAGGCCGGGGGCACCGTGGCCCTCTCGGCACAGCCGGGGATCGTCGCCCCCATGATCGACGGCGTGCTCGCCCGTGTCCGCGGCGACTCGGCCTTCGCGGGCCGGGTGGACGCCGCCGTCGCGACGGTGCTGCGGGCCAAGTACGCCGCCGGGCTGGTCGCCTGCCCCGGGGCCGGCCCCGTTCCCGCGCACTACGCCGCGATGGGCGGTGCATCCTCCTACCTGGGCGCGCCCGTCGGCGGTGAGCGCCCGGTCGCCGGAGGGGTCGTCCAGCAGTACGCGGGCGGCGCGATCTACTGGTCTGCGGCCACCGGCGCGCACGCCGTCACCGGCGCGATCCTGGCCCGTTACCGCGACCTCGGGGGCCCCGCCGGCTTCCTCGGGTTCCCGGCCACGGACGAGACCGGGACGCCGGACGGCGTCGGCCGCTACAACCACTTCTCCCGCGCCGACGGCGCCTCCATCTACTGGAGCCCCGGCACCGGCGCGCACGCGGTCATCGGCGCCATCCGCGGCCGGTGGGCCGCCCTCGGCTGGGAGGCCGGCCCGCTCGGGTACCCCACCACCGACGAGACGGCCACCCCCGACGGCGCCGGCCGCTACAACCACTTCTCCCGCGCCGACGGCGCTTCCATCTACTGGAGCCCCCGGAGCGGTGCCCACGCGATCGTCGGCGCCATCCGTGCGCACTGGGCCGACCTGGGCTGGGAGCAGGGCGTGCTGGGCTACCCCACCACCGACGAGACCGGGACGCCGGACGGCGTCGGCCGCTTCAACCACTTCACCGGCACCGGCGGTTCGTCGATCTACTGGACGCCGGCGACCGGCGCGCACGACGTGCTGGGCGCCATCCGGACCCGGTGGGCGCAGCAGGGCTGGGAGCTCGGGCCGCTGGGTTACCCGGTCAGCGACGAGTACAGCGTCTCCGGCGGGCGGCGCGAGAGCGACTTCCAGGGCGGCTCGCTGATCTGGCCGTTCCGCTCGTGAGCGGGGGCGCGAGGCACCCGGCCCGGCCCCGTTCCCCTCGGATCAGGGCCGGAGCAGCGGGCGCAGCGGCAGCAGGGCGGACAGGTCGGCGCGGTTGCCGCTGGCGCTGACCTTCCCCTCACCGACGGCGTCGGCCCAGGTGAGCCGCCCGCTGGCGAGGCGCAGCCAGGTGGCGGCGTCGGTCTCGACGACGTTGGGCGGGGTGCCCCGGGTGTGCCGCGGCCCCTCGATGCACTGGACGGCGACGTGCGGGGGCACCCGCAGCTCCACGGACCGGCCGGGCACCTGCTGGGCCAGCCAGCGGGCGCTGGTCTTCACCGCGGCGCCGACGACGGACCGCGGCGGCCGGTCGCCCTCGCCGTCGAGCCACGCGCGCACCGGCTCGAGGGCGGCGCGCAGCTCGTCGGCGGGGATGGGGGCGGTGCCGGCCATCAGCTGGTGGGGACGGTGCCCGCCGGGACGGTGAGGGGCGTGCTGTGCTCCGGGCCGCCGAACAGCGCCGGGAGGGTGGCGCTCCACGCCGCCCGCAGCTCGGCGAGGGGCAGGTCGAGCAGCCCGTCGATCACCAGGGTCTCGCCGCCCGTCGTCCCCAGTTCGGTGACCGGCACGCCGGCCCACTCCGCGGCGCGCTGCACGCCGCCGGGGTCGGAGGTGGTGACGACGACGCGCGCCGTCGACTCGCTGAACAGGGCGGTGAACGGGTCGCCGGCCAGGGCGAGGCGGGCGCCCGTGCCATGGCGCAGCGCGGACTCGGTGAGCGCCTGGGCCAGCCCGCCGTCGGCCAGGTCGTGCGCCGAGCCGACCAGCCCCTCCTGCGCGAGGGCGGCGAGCAGCTCGGCCAGGGCGCGCTCGGCCGCGAGGTCCAGCACCGGCGGCTTCCCGCCCAGGTGGCCGTGCGCGACGCTCGCCCACGCGGAGCCACCGAACTCGGGTCGGGTCTCGCCCAGCAGCAGGACCGTCTCGCCCGCCGTCCGCCAGCCGGCCGGCACGCGGGTGCGGACGTCCTCGTGCACGCCCAGCACGCCGATGACCGGCGTCGGGTTGATCGCGACGTCGCCGGTCTGGTTGTAGAGGCTCACGTTGCCGCCGGTGACCGGCAGGCCCAGCGCGCGGCAGCCGTCGGCCAGGCCGCGGACGGCCTCGGCGAACTGCCACATGACCTCGGGGTTCTCCGGGGAGCCGAAGTTCAGGCAGTTGGTGACCGCCAGCGGCTTCGCGCCGGTGGCCGCGACGTTCCGGTAGGCCTCGGCGAGGTTCAGCTGCGCGCCGAGATAAGGGTCGAGGCGGGCGAAGCGGGCGTTGCCGTCGAGGGAGAGCGCGATGCCGCGGTTCGACTCCTCGTCGATGCGGACGACGCCGGCGTCCTCGGGCTGGGCGAGCACGGTGTTGCCGCGCACGTAGCGGTCGTACTGCTCGGTGACCCAGCTCTTGTCCGCGCCGTCAGGGCTGCTGACCAGCGCGAGCCAGTGCGCCTGCAGCTCCGCGGGCGTCGTGGGCCGGGGCAGGCGGGCGGGGTCGTCGGCCTGCAGGGCGTCGAGGTCGGCCGGGCGGGCCATCGGGCGCTGGTAGACCGGGCCCTCGTGGGCGACGGTCCGCGGCGGGACGTCGACGATGCGCTCGCCGTGCCAGTCGACGGTGAGCCGGTCGCCGTCGGTGACCTCACCGATGACGGCGGCGCGGACGTCCCACGTGCGGCAGACGGCGAGGAACTGCTCGACCTTGCCCGGCTCGACGATCGCGCACATGCGTTCCTGCGACTCGCTCATCAGGATCTCGGCGGGTGTCAGGGTGCTGTCGCGCAGCGGGACGGTGTCGAGGTCGACGTGCATGCCGCCGGTGCCGGCGCTGGCCAGCTCGCTGGTGGCGCAGGACAGGCCGGCACCGCCGAGGTCCTGGATGCCGGTGACGAGGTCCTGGGCGAAGAGCTCCAGGCAGGCCTCGATGAGCAGCTTCTCGGTGAACGGGTCGCCCACCTGGACGGCGGGGCGCTTGGCGGGGCCTTCGGCATCGAAGGTCTCCGAGGCCAGGACGCTGACGCCGCCGATCCCGTCGCCGCCGGTGCGCGCGCCGAAGAGGATGACCTTGTTGCCGGCACCCTCGGCCTTGGCCAGGTGCACGTCCTCGTGCTTCATCACACCGACGCACAGCGCGTTGACCAGCGGGTTTCCGGTGTAGCACTCGTCGAACAGCAGCTCGCCGCCGATGTTGGGCAGGCCCAGGCAGTTGCCGTAGCCGCCGACGCCGGCGACGACGCCGGGCAGCACGCGGGCGGTGTCGGGGGCGTCGGCGCGGCCGAAGCGGAGCGAGTCCATGACCGCGATCGGGCGTGCGCCCATGGTCAGGATGTCGCGCACGATCCCGCCGACCCCGGTCGCCGCGCCCTGGTAGGGCTCGACGTAGCTCGGGTGGTTGTGGCTCTCCACCTTGAAGGTGACCGCGTAGCCCTCGCCCACGTCGACGACGCCGGCGTTCTCACCGATGCCGACCAGCAGGGCGTCGCTCTTCGGGAGATCGCCGAACTGGCGGAGGTGCACCTTCGAGCTCTTGTAGGAGCAGTGCTCGCTCCACATGACGCTGTACATCGCGAGCTCGGCCGTGGTCGGGCGGCGGCCGAGGATCTCCTTGATGCGGGCGTACTCGTCGGCCTTGAGGCCCAGCTCGGCCCAGGGCTGCTCGTCGTCCGGGTGCTGCGCGGCCTGCTCGACGGTGTCGATCACGCGTTCACGACCGCCTTCAGGACGCTGGTGAAGAAGCCGAGCCCGTCGGTGCTCGGGCCGGTGAGGTCCTCGACCGCGTGCTCGGGGTGCGGCATGAGGCCGACGACGCGGCCGTTCTCGCTGGTCACGCCGGCGATGTCCCTGCTCGAGCCGTTCGGGTTGCCCCCGACGTAGCGGAACACCACCCGGTTCTCCGCCTCGAGGCGGTCGAGGTCGGCGTCGGAGCCCACGTAGCGGCCCTCGCCGTTCTTGACCGGGATGAGGATCTGCTGGCCGTCGCCGTAGTCGCTGGTCCAGGCGGTGTCGGCGCGCTCCACGCGGAGCAGCTGGTCGCGGTTGCGGAAGTGCAGGTGGCTGTTGCGGGTGAGCGCGCCGGGCAGCAGGCCCGCCTCGCACAACACCTGGAAGCCGTTGCAGATGCCGAGCACCGGCAGGCCGCCCTTCGCAGCGGCGACGACGTCCTGCATCAGCGGCGAGCGCGCAGCGATGGCCCCGGCCCGCAGGTAGTCGCCGTAGGAGAAGCCACCGGGGAGGACGACGGCGTCGACGTCCTTCAGGTCGTGGTCGCCGTGCCACAGCGCGACCGGCTCACCGCCGGCGAGGCGCACGGCGCGGGCGGCGTCGACGTCGTCCAGGGAACCCGGGAAGGTGATGACACCGATGCGCACGGCTCTGCTCTCAGTCCTTGGGGAGGTGCAGTTCGACGTCCTCGATGACCGGGTTGGCCAGCAGCGTCTCGGCGATCTGCTTCAGCTCGGCCTCGTCGGGCGTGCCGTCGACCTCGAGCACGAAGTGCTTGCCCTGGCGGACGCTGCGCACGCTGTCGTGGCCCAGCCGGCCCAGCGCTCCCAGGACCGCCTGCCCCTGGGGGTCGGAGATCTCCGGCTTGAGGACCACATCGACGACCACCCGGGACACGCGGCCGAGAGTACCCGGACGATTTTTCTTCCCTCCGGCCGCCGAGTTGTGCACACTGAGCCGCCTCCTCCCCGACGGGGGCCCTGACCTGGGGAAAGACCGGTCAGGCGCACCCCCGCCGAGGAGTCGATGTGCGTTCGCTGACGGTGGCCCTGGTCGCCGCCGCCACAGTCCTGCTGCCCGCGGCGCCGGCCTGGGCGGCGAACGGCGCGCCGGTCGCCGCCGACGACGCGGTGAGCTTCCGGAACACCGGCGGGCTCGACTACCCGGTGGACGCGCTGGCCAACGACAGCGACCCCGACGGCGATCCGCTGACCTACACAGCGGTCACCCCGGCCGGCAAGGGCCGGGCCTACCTCCAGGCCGGCAGGCTCCACTACGCGCCGTACCTGGGCACCACGGGCACAGATTCGTTCACCTACACCGTCGCCGACGGGCAGGGGAACACCGCCACCGGAACAGTCACCGCCACGCTGTGGGTCGACCCGGACAAGCCGACCGGGGTGGCGATCAGCGGGTCGGATTTCCGGTCGGCGAGCGTCTCGTGGAACCCCGCGGCGCGGGCTGGGACCTACCGGGTCTACCGCAACGGAGTGCTCGTCACGGAGACCTCGGGTCTCG
The DNA here is from genome assembly GCA_963747895.1 of uncultured Actinomycetota bacterium. Classification (GTDB taxonomy): domain Bacteria; phylum Actinomycetota; class Actinomycetes; order Mycobacteriales; family Geodermatophilaceae; genus Blastococcus. The sequence goes on along the minus strand of CAVVGX010000005.1, from coordinate 580,881 downwards.
CGTTCACCGACGTCGGCCTGAGCGCGCTCGGGTCCTACGAGTACCACGTCGCCGCCGTGAACGGCGGGGGCTTCGAGGGGCCGCGCTCCGAACCCGTGTACCGGCGATACCGTCTGCAGACCCCCTGGCCCGTGACCGCCGGCCCGACGGACGAACCGACGACCCTGCTCCTCACCTGGGATGGTTCCGGGAAGACCGGACCGTGGCTCGTCTACCGGGACGGCGCGCAGGTCGCCAGCCTCATGGTGCCGGAGTTCCGGGACACCGGGCTGGTCACCGGTCGCGAGTACAGCTACCAGGTGCAGCACGCCTTCCCCTCGACGGCGACCGCGGTGTACCCGGCGAGCGCCCTGTCGTCCCCCGTCCGGGCCACGCCGTCCGTGCTCACCGAGATCGGCCTCCTCGTCTACTGGTGGGGCGGTGACCGCAGCGACCTCGGGCCGGTCACCGTCCCGGAGCGGGCGGTTCCCGGCGGACGACAGCAGGACCACCGCAACGGCCTGATCGTGCAGAAGGGCAGCGGGCGCCCGATCAGCGTGATGGACGACTTCGCCACTGCCTTCTCAGCCGTCGGTGGCGTGCAGGGGGAACTCGGCTTCCCCCTCGAGTACGAGGGGATCTGCGGGGTGCTGGACGACCCCGGCTGCAAGCACCAGTCCTTCGAAGGCGGCAGCATCTGGAGCTCGGCGTACACCCCCGCCAGCATCGTCCGGCCGGTCATCGCAGCCGGCTGGGCGGCCTCGGGCCGCGGGGCGGGCCCGCTGGGCTATCCCGTCGGCAACGAGGTGGTGCTCCCCGGCGGGGTCAAGCAGGAGTTCGAGGGCGGCGACGTCTACTGGAGCCCGTCCACCGGCGCCCACGGCGTCGCCAGCCCCCTCTGGGAGCCCTTCGCGGCCGCCGGAGCGGAGAACGGCCGGCTCGGTTACCCCACCGCCGACGAGAACTGCAGCCTCCGCGGGGAGGGATGCGTCCAGATCTTCCAGCGCGGGCTCGTCTACTGGTCACCCACCACGGGCGGCCACCTCGTGGCTGGCGCGATCCGAACCGCCTATGCCAAGCAGGACTGGGAGAACGGCCGGCTCGGCTACCCCACCGCCGATGACGTGTGCGGACTGCGCAAGGGCGGATGTCTGCAGAAGTTCCAGGGCGGCTCCCTCTACTGGTCCCCTGCCAGCGGCGCCCACGTCGTTCTCGGCGCCATCCGCACCGCTTACGGCAAGCAGGGGTGGGAGACCGGCCGCCTCGGCTACCCGACCACCGCGAGCGGTGCGGCCTGCGCGGCGGCGGCTGCTTCCAGGAGTTCCAGGGCGGCGCCATCTACTCGTCGCCCGCGACCGGGGCCCAGTCGTCCTCGGCGCCATCCGCACGCCTGGGCGCAGCAGCGCTGGGAGACCGGCTCGCTCGGCTACCCGACGAGCAGCGAGCGGTGCGGGCTGCGCGGCGGCGGCTGCTTCCAGGAGTTCCAGGGCGGCGCCATCTACTGGTCGCCCGCCTCCGGGGCGCACGCCGTCTCCGGCGGCCTCGCGCGACGCCTGGGCTCGCCAGGGCTGGGAGCGCGGCCGGCTCGGCTACCCGGTGTCCGGCGCGACCCTGTCCGGCGGCGCCTTCCGCCAGAGCTTCCAGGGCGGCACGATCGCGATCAGCGCCCGGGGGACGCCGATCACCTACCGCTGACCGCTCCAGCCTGGCGCGCGGGCGACGTGCGTGCGCAGATGCGCCTTCCTCGAGCCAGAACACGCGCACCGGCGCACATCGCCCGACGCGATCGTCAGGACGAAAGCGGTGCCGGTGAGGCGCTCGTAGGCGGTGACGTACCGCTCCCGTGTGGCGGCGACGACGTCGGCGGGCAGCTCGGGCGGCTCGGACACGCGGTCCCAGCCGGACGAGGTCAGCCAGTCGCGGACGAACTGCTTGTCGTAGGAGGGCTGCACCGACCCCGGCGCCCACGACGACGCGGGCCAGAAGCGCGACGAGTCGGGGGTCAGCACCTCGTCGCCGAGCACGAGGGAGCCGCCGTCGGTGCCGAACTCGAACTTCGTGTCGGCGAGCACGATGCCGGCGTCCCGGGCGATCTCCGCACCGCGCCGGTACAGCGCCAGGGTCAGCTCGCGCAGCTCCTCCGCCCGGGAAGCACCCACCAGCGAGACCACCCGCGGGAAGTCGATCGGCTCGTCGTGCTCGCCGATCTCCGCCTTCGTCGACGGCGTGAACACCGGCGCGGGCAGCTGGGAGCCCTCGACCAGCCCGGCCGGCAGGACGACGTCGCGGATCGAGCCGGTGCGCTCGTACTCCTTCGTGCCGCCGCCGGACAGATAGCCGCGGGCCACGCACTCCACCGGCAGCATCTCCAGGCGCCGCACCAGCATCGCGCGCCCGGCGACGTCGGCGGGGACGTCCGTGGCGCTGACCAGGTGGTGCGTCGCCCCGAACTCCGCCAGCACCGGCGTCAGCTGCTCGAACCACCACACCGACAGCTGCGTGAGCACCCGCCCCTTGTCCGGGATCGGCGTGGGCAGCACCCGGTCGTAGGCCGAGATGCGGTCCGAGGCCACGAGCAGGAGCCGGTCGTCGCCGGCGTCGTAGATCTCCCGCACCTTGCCGCGGGCGACGAGGGGCAGGTCCACGCTCACGAGAGGGCCGCGAGCCGGTCGAACAGCGGGCCGAGGTTGGCCACGTAGCGCTCCGGCCGGCAGATCTCGTCCAGCCGCGCCTCGTCGAGGCTCACCGACGACGCGTCCGCCCGGGCGCGCAGCGTCTCGCGGAACGGCGTCCCGGTGTTCCAGGTCTCCATCGCCGCCGACTGCACGAGTGCATAGGCGTCCTCGCGGGACAGCCCGCCCTCGACCAGCTCCAGCAGCACCGACGAGGTGTAGATCAGCCCGCCGGTGGACTCGAGGTTGTCGCGCATCCGCTGGACGTCGACCACGAGGTTCTCGACCAGGCCGGCGGTGAGGTGCAGCAGGTAGTCGGTCGTGATGGCGGCGTCGGGCAGGAAGACCCGCTCGGTGGAGGAGTGCGAGATGTCCCGCTCGTGCCACAGCGGGATGCCCTCCATCACCGGCACGATCGCCGCCCGCACGACCCGTGCCAGCCCGGCGATGCGCTCGGAGCGGATCGGGTTCTTCTTGTGCGGCATCGCACTCGAGCCCTTCTGGCCCGACCCGAACGCCTCCGACAGCTCCCGCACCTCGGTGCGCTGGCCGTGCCGCACCTCGAGGGCGACCGCCTCGCAGACGGTCGCGATGATCGCCAACGCCGACACCCACTCGCTGATGGAGTCGCGGATGACGACCTGGGTGGAGGCGTCGGCCGGCCGCAGTCCGAGCGCGTCGGCCACGGCCACCTCGACCGACGGGTCGATCAGCGAGTACGTGCCGACGGCCCCGGAGATGGCGACCACCCCGACCCGGGCGCGCGCCTCGCGCAGCCGGTCCCGCGACCGCGCGGCGGCGAAGGCGAGGTCGGCGACGCGGTGGCCCCAGACGTCGGGCTCGGCGTGCACCCCGTGCGTCCGGCCCACCTTGATCGTGTCCCGGTGCGCCAGGCCGTGATCGCGCAGCGCGGCCACCAGCCGGTCGGCCTTGGCCAGCAGCACGTCGGTGGCGTCGGTGAGCTGCACGGCCAGGGCGGTGTCGAGCAGGTCCGACGACGTCATGCCGTGATGCACGTAGGCGGCGGCCGAGCGCGGCTCGGTGTTGTCGGCCCACGCGGTGAGGAAGGCGATGACGTCGTGCTGCGTCGTCTCCTCGATCTCCGCGACCCGCTCCGGCGTCGGCGGGGGCGCGTTGCGCACCGGCTCGACGACGTCGGCGGGCACCCGGCCCGCTGCGGCGTGCGCCTCGAGCACGAGGGTCTCCACGCGGCACCACAGCTCGTACTTGTGCTGGTCGCTCCAGACCCGCCCCATCTCGGGGAGCGTGTAGCGCTCGATCATCCGGCCCACCTCGTCGCCATCAGCACGCGCACAGTCTCCCGCAGACCGGTCAGGGCAGGACGATCGCGCCCCTCGACGGCGGCCAGCGCGATGTCGGTGCGCCAGTGCGCGCCGGCCAGCCGGACGCCGGCCACGCGCTCGTAGGCGGCCTGCCGCGCGGCGGCGAGGTCGTCGCCCACGGCGGTCACCGCCAGCACGCGGCCACCGGCCGAGACCACGGAACCGTCGTCGGCCACGGCGGTCCCGGCGTGCAGCACGCCCTCGCCGTCGGCACCGGTGACGGGATCGCCGGTGCGCGGCGCCTCGGGATATCCGGCGGACGCCACCACCACGGTGACCGCCGACCCGGCGCGCCACTCCAGCGGCGGGTGGTCGGCCAGCGCGCCGGTGGCGGACGCGTGCAGCAGCCCGGCGAGCGGGGTGGCCAGCAGCGGCAGCACCACCTCGGTCTCCGGGTCCCCGAAGCGGGCGTTGAACTCCACCACCCGCACCCCGCGCGAGGTGAGCGCCAGGCCCGCGTAGAGCAGGCCGCTGAACGGCTCCCCACGGCGGGCCATCTCGTCGACCGTCGGCTGCAGCACCGTGGCCAGCACCTCGTCGACCAGGCCGGACGGCGCCCAGGGCAGCGGCGCGTAGGCGCCCATGCCGCCGGTGTTCGGGCCGCCGTCGCCGTCGTCCCGGCGCTTGAAGTCCTGCGCGGGCACCAGGGGCAGCACCGTCGTCCCGTCGGTGACGGCGAACAGCGAGACCTCGGGACCGTCCAGGAACTCCTCGACCAGCACCGCTCCCCCGGCGTCGAGCACGGCGCGCCCGTGCGCCAGGGCGGCGGCGCGGTCCGGCGTCACCAGCACGCCCTTGCCGGCGGCCAGCCCGTCGTCCTTGACCACGTAGGGCGCCCCGCCGGTCAGGGCGGCGACCTCGTCGAGCGCGGTCTCCAGCTCCGCGGGACCCCCGACCGGCCAGGCCTGCGCGGTGGGGACCCCGGCGGCGGTCATCACGTGCTTGGCGAAGGACTTGCTGCCCTCGAGCTGCGCGGCCTGCTCGGACGGGCCGAAGCAGGCGATGCCCGCGTCGCGGACGGCGTCGGCCGCACCGGCCACGAGCGGCACCTCGGGCCCGACGACCACGAGGTCGGCCCCCCAGGACCGGGCCAGGGCGGCGATCGCGTCGGGGTCCCGGACGTCGAGGGGATGCGGCTCGGCGAGCGCACGGGTGCCGGCGTTGCCGGGCGCGCAGGCCAGCGCCTCGACGGCGGGGTCGGACGTCAGAGCCACGCACAGGGCGTGCTCCCGGGCACCGGAGCCGATCACGAGCACGCGCACGGGGCAACGCTACCGACGGGCGGTCAGCGGGGCCGTGCAGGCTGGTCCCGCCGCGACCGGTGCAGCGCCCGCACCCGGGCGTGCTCCTCGGCGCGGGCGCGGGCGTCCACGCGCAGCCGCTGTCGGTGCGCCTCGGCCTGCAGCTTGCGCCACCCCGTGAACCGGGCCGGGTCGAGCCGGCCGTCGTCGATGGCGGCGGCCACCGCGCAGCCGGGTTCGCCCCCGTGGGTGCAGTCCCGGAACCGGCAGTCGACGGCGAGGTCGGCGACGTCGGCGTAGGCGGCCTGGACCCCCTCGGCGTCGTCGTGCAGCGCCAGCTCCCGCATGCCGGGGGTGTCGACCAGCAGCGACCCGCCGGGCAGCAGGTGGAGCTCGCGGGCAGTCGTGGTGTGCCGGCCGCGACCGTCCTCGCGGATCTCGCGGGTGCCCGCCACCGCGTCCCCGGCCAGGGCATTGAGCAGGCTGGACTTCCCCACGCCGGACGGGCCGACCATCGCCGCCGTCCGGCCCGGCCCGAGCAGCTCCCGGACGGCGTCCAGGCCCTCCCCGGTCCACGAGCTGACCGCGAGCACCTCCACCCCCAGCGCGTCCTCGCGCACGGCCTCGACCCCGGCGTCGACGTCGTCGCACAGATCGGCCTTGGTCAGGACGACGACCGGCGTCGCGCCGCTGCTCCACGCGACGGCGAGGTAGCGCTCCACGCGGCGCAGCCGGGGATCGGCGGTCAGCGCGTCCACCACCAGGACGACGTCGAGGTTGGCCGCCACGACCTGCGCCGCCGAGGTGCGGCCCGCTCCGGTGCGCACGAAGGCGCTGGTGCGCGGGAGGAGGGCGACGGCCAGCTCGCCCCGCAGCGCGACCCAGTCGCCCACCGCGGGCCCGCCGAGGTCCGGGTCGGCGTAGAGGCCGGCGCCCGGGTGCACGCGCCGCTCCCCGTCACCGGCGAGGACTGCCAGCCGGCCGCGGTCGACGCGCGCCACCCGGGCGGGCACCGTGCCGGCGGGCAGGCGCTCCGCCAGCTCGGGGCTCCAGCCCAGGGACGACAGGGGGATCACGCCGCCGATGGTGGGCGCCCGCCGGGCGCGATGTCATCCGAATTGCGCCGACGGGGTGCCGGCCGCCGGGCGCGACACGCGTGACGAGCGGGGCGGACGTGACGACGCGACTCGCCCATCTCCGTGCCGCAACACGATCTCAAACCTGAGAGATGGGTCACTGGACCCGTGCACCGTCGCTGGTCAACGCGTTGTGCGTCCGATCGTGCGCAACACGTCCACTCCAGTTCGCCCATCGGACATCCGCGTGAGGTGTTGTGGCAGCCATGCACGCGACCGAGTCGCTGGCCATGCCGCCCGTGACCCGCCTTCCCCGGCCCGTCGTCATCGGGCACCGTGGTGCCCCCGCCTACCGCCCCGAGCACACGGCCGCCAGCTTCGAGCTGGCGATCGACATGGGTGCCGACCTCATCGAGCCCGACGTCGTGGTCAGCCGCGACGGGGTGCTCGTGGTCCGCCACGAGAGCGAGCTCTCGCTGTCGACCGACGTGGCCGACCGCGAGACCTTCGCCGACCGCCGCACCACCCGCACGGTGAAGGGCAAGGAGGTCACCGGCTGGTTCACGGAGGACTTCACCCTCACCGAGCTGCGCACCCTGCGCGCCGTCGAACGGATGCCCACCCTGCGGCCGCTGAACACCGCCTACGACGGCCGCTTCGGCATCCTGACCCTCGCCGAGGTCGTCGAGCTGGCCGCCCGGCGCTCGACGCCGGAGCGCACCGTCCAGGTGCTGGTCGAGCTCAAGACCGTGACCTGGCCGGACGGCGACGGCCCCACACTGGCGGAGCTGGCCGCCGAGGAACTGCGGCGGCTCGGCGTCGCGGGCGCCGCCGGACCTGTGCTGGTGCAGTCCTTCGACGCCGGCCTGCTGCGCGAGCTGCGGGCGCTGCTCGGCGAGCAGGGCCCGCGCCTGATCCAACTCGTCGCGGACCTCCCCCGCTTCGACCGGATGGTCACCCGCTCCGGGTTGCGGGAGATCTCCACGTACGCCCAGGGCATCGCCCCGAGCCGCGAGCGGATCCTCGCCGACGCCGCGACGACGGGGGGCTCCAGCTGCCCGCTGGTCGGCGAGGCCCACCGCGCCGCACTGTCGGTCTTCTGCTGGACGTTGCGGGCGGAGAACGTGTTCCTCCCGGAGGACCTGCGCCGCGGGAACGAGCCCGGCGCCCTCGGGGACGCCTTCGCCGAGGCCCGGCACCTGCTGGACCTCGGCCTCGACGGCCTCATCACCGACTCGCCCGACCACGCCGTCACCGCGCTGCGCACCCGTAGGCGCCAGTCCGCCCTCGCCTGACGGCCCGACGAGTGGGGCCCGGAGGGTCCCCGAGGCTGGCCGTGGACCCGCGGCACCGAGCGGACAACCGCGGAAGCCGCGTATCTCGACGCAAGCCGCCCTGCGAGGCGGCCCCGACGACGGAGGGCCGGAGGCTCTCCAGAGGAGGGGCCGGGACGCGCTCAGCGCAGCAGGAGCAGGCTCCTGGCCGCGTTGTTGATCCGGAGGATCAACCGATGAGATCGCGAAGCACGACGTTCTCGTCGCGGCCGGGCCCGACGCCGATCACGCTGATCCGCGCCCCGGACAGCTCCTCGAGCCGGCGCACGTAGGCCTGCGCGTTCGCGGGCAGCTCGTCGAAGGTGCGGCAGTGCCGGATGTCCTCGAACCAGCCCGGCATCTCCTCGTAGACCGGCGTGGCGTGGTGGAAGTCCGTCTGCGTCATCGGCATCTCGTCGTGCCGGACGCCGTCGATCTCGTAGGCCACGCAGATCGGGACCGTCTCCAGGCCCGACAGGACGTCGAGCTTGGTGAGGAAGTAGTCGGTGATGCCGTTGACCCGGCTGGCGTACCGGGCGACGACGGCGTCGAACCACCCGCAGCGGCGGTCGCGGCCGGTGGTCACGCCGACCTCGCCGCCCTGCTTGCGCAGGTACTCGCCCCACTGGTCGAACAGCTCGGTCGGGAAGGGGCCCGAGCCCACCCGGGTCGTGTAGGCCTTGAGGATCCCGACGACCCGCTCGATGCGGGTGGGGCCCACGCCCGCGCCGACGGCCGCGCCACCGGCGGTCGGGTTGGACGAGGTGACGAACGGATACGTGCCGTGGTCGACGTCGAGCAGCGTGCCCTGCGAGCCCTCGAGCAGCACCCACTCGCCGGCGTCGAGCGCCTTGCCCAGCAGCAGGCGGGTGTCGGCGATCCGGTGCTTGAGCTGCTCGGCGTACTCCGCGTACTCGGCCACGACCTCGTCGACGTCGATGGCCTTGCGGTTGTAGACCTTGACCAGGATCTGGTTCTTCTCCTGCAGCGTGCCCTCGAGCTTCTGCCGCAGGATCGAGAGGTCCAGCAGGTCCTGCACGCGGATGCCGGTGCGCGCGACCTTGTCGCCGTAGGCGGGGCCGATGCCGCGGCCGGTGGTGCCGATCTTCCGCTTGCCGAGGAAGCGCTCGGTGACCTTATCCAGGGCGCGGTGGTGCGGCATGATCAGGTGCGCGTCCGAGGAGATGGTCAGGCGGGAGGTGTCCACGCCCCGCTCCTCCAGGCCCGCGAGCTCGTGGATCAGCACCTCGGGGTCGATCACCACGCCGTTGCCGATGACCGGGGTGCAGCCCGGCGTCAGGATGCCCGACGGGATCAGGTGCAGCGCGTACTTCTCGCCGTCCGGGGTGATCACCGTGTGGCCGGCGTTGTTGCCGCCCTGGTAGCGGACGACGTAGGGGACGCGCCCACCGAGCAGGTCGGTGGCCTTGCCCTTGCCCTCGTCGCCCCACTGGGCGCCGATCAGCACGACTGCGGGCATGGGGAAAGGTCTCCTCGGGTGCATCGGGGGCTGGCGGACCGGTCGGATGGCAGGGTATCCGCATGGGTTCGGTGGAGCTGGATCTGCGGCGCCTGGGAGCGGGCGAGGCCCCCCGGGCGGCCTCCGTGGCGGGCGCCGCCGAGGCCGGGTCGGTGCTGGTCCGCGGTCCCGTGGCGGGCCTGTCCGCGGTGCTGGGCGTGCTGCTGAAGGCGGGGCGCACCGCCGAGGTCCCCGTGTCCTGGGAGCCGACCGCCGACAAGGAGTCCACCGGCCTGGCCCGCGAGCTCGGCATCGGCACCGGCGGCCCGCAGGAGCTCACGCTGGTCCGGGACGACCACGGCGGGGTGCTGCTGCACCACGGCCGGATCGAGGCCGACGGCGACGGGCGCCGCTCGCTCAGCCGCCGGCTGGGGCTGCAGGCGCACCACGACGACATCCGGGTGGCCGACGGGGAGATCACCCGGATCGACGTCCGCCCCGACTGGACCGCCGTCGACACCATCGGCGTCACCGTCATGACGCTGCCGCTGCGGCCCACGCGACGGACGAGCGGCCGGGCCCTGCAGGTGGCTTGCGACCCGGCACGGATCATCCGGGACGGCGTCCGGTACCCGCGAGCGGTGCAGCGCTGGACGTGGTTCGCCGACGACCGGGTCCGCTGGCTGCTCCACCCCTGACGTCGTGGACACTGGGCGGCACGCTCGTCGAGGAGGCTCCGCTGCCGTCGTCCCCGCGTCCCGCCGGACACCGCCGGTGAGTGTCGACCGCCTGTTCTCCTCCGTCGCGCCCCGCGCCGCGATACCGCGCGACGCGGGTAGCCGGCGGTTGCTGCGGCGGGCGCTGACCAGGCCCAGCCTCCCGGCACTGGTCGGGCTGGTGATCGTGCTCGCCTTCTTCGCGGTCCGGGCGCCCGCGCTGCTGACCTCCGGCGGGCTGGCCGGGGTCCTCGACGTGGCGGCCACCCTCGGCATCGGCGGGGTCGCCGTCGCGTTGCTGCTGATCGCGGGCCAGTTCGACCTGTCCGTCGGCGTCCTGGCCATGTCCAGCGCCGCGCTGACCGCCGTCCTCATCGGGCACGCCGGCTGGGGCACCTGGCCGGCGCTGCTGGCCTCACTGGTCTGCGCGCTGCTCGTCGGCGTCGTCAACGGCGTGCTGGTCGTGAACACCGGGCTGCCCAGCTTCCTGGTCACGCTGGCGACGTTCCTCGTGCTGCAGGGGACGACGCTGGCCGGCGTGCGCGCCGTCGCCGGCTCCGGGCGGGTGGAGGGGCTGGCGGACGCACCGGGCTGGTCCTCGGCGGCCACACTGTTCGGCTCCACCGCGCACCTGGGCGACGGCCGGTTCCGGGTCTCGGTGCTGTGGTGGCTGGGCGTGACCGCGGTGGCGACCTGGGTGCTGTGGCGCACCAAGTTCGGCAACGCCGTCTTCTCCAGTGGCGGAGCCCGGACCGCCGCCCGGGAGCTGGGCGTGCCGGTGCGCCGCACCACCGTTGCGCTGTTCTGCCTCAGCGCCACCGCGGGGTGGCTGATCGGCGCGCTGAGCCTGGTGCGCCTGGGCGGGGTGCAGGTGAGCAGCGCCGGCCTGGCCACCGGTCTGGACTTCCTCGTCGTGGCCGTGCTGGGCGGGTGCCTGCTCGCCGGCGGCTACGGCTCCGCGCTGGGCGCCTCGATCGGTGCGCTGCTCTACGCCGTCGCCCGGCAGGGGATCGCGCTGGCCGGCTGGGATCCCCCGTGGTTCCAGGCCCTGCTCGGCGTCCTGCTGGTGGTCGCGCTGGTCGCCAACGGCGTGGTCGGGCACCGGCTGAAGGGGGTGCCCCGCTCGTGAGCGAGGGCGACGCGCGCGGGCTGCACCTGCGCGGGGTGACCGTGCGGCACGGCAGCGTCCCGGCGCTGTCCCGGGTGACCGCCACGTTCCCCGCCGGGGAGATCAGCTGCGTGCTGGGTGAGAACGGCTCGGGCAAGTCCACCCTGGTCGCCCTGCTGTCCGGACTGCGCCGGCACGACGAGGGCGAACTGCTGGTGGACGGGACGGCGGTGCGCTTCCGCTCGCCCCGCGCGGCACGGGCCGCCGGCATCGCCACCGTGTGGGAGGACCTCGCGGTCGCCCCGCTGCTGTCGGTGTGGCGCAACTTCTTCCTGGGCGCGGAGCCCACCCGCGGCGTGTGGCCGCTGCGCCGGCTGGACCTGGAGGCGGCGCGGGCGACGACGGCGCGGGCGATGACCCGCGTGGGGGTGCCGGGACTGGACCCCGACCAGCCGGCCAGCCGGCTCCAGGCCGGGGAGCGGCAGAGCCTCGCAGTCGCCCGGGCGCTGCACTTCGGGGCCAGCGCGCTGGTCATCGACGAGCCGACGACGCCGATGACGGTGGCCCGCCAGACCCTGTTCGGGCAGGCGATCCTGGCCGCCCGGGCCGAAGGTCTGGCCGTCGTCGTCGTCACCAACAATCCGCGCTACGCCCACCTCATCGGCGACCGCTACCTGCTGCTGGCCGGCGGTCAGGTGGCCGGCAACCTCACGCGGGAGGACGTCGACGCCGACGGCCTCACCGCGCTGATGGCCGGCGGGGACCAGCTCGGCGTGCTCACCGACGCGCTCACCGAGCTCCACCCGGAGCTCGGTGAGCGCTGAATCGACTGCTGGACCCCGGGCCCCGGTTGCGGAGCCCGGGGCTCGCTAGCTGAAGATGCTCACCCCGCCGGGGCCGACGAGCAGGCCGACGACGATGAGCACGGCGCCCCACACGAACTCCCGGCGGACGAGGGCGACGATGCCGGCGATCACGAGGATCACGGCGATGATCCACAGGATGGTGTCCATGGCGGTCTCCGTACATGGGGGCGCCCGAGCGGCGCCGTGCACGCACAGTGATTGCCATCACGATCAACTTCGAAACGCGTACGGCGAACGCGCTGGTCAGGCCTGCATAGGTGGGCCGGTTATCTGTGACGCAGCGTCACGGGGCGAGGGTCGGGTCGCAGTCGCGCAGCAGCTGGGTGCAGCGCTCCTGCTCGTCGCGCTCCCCGATCGCCTCCGCTGCCGCGGCCAGCACCGTGACGCAGCGCAGGAAGCCACGGTTGGGCTCGTGCGACCACGGCACCGGGCCGAAGCCCTTCCAGCCGTTGCGGCGCAGCGCGTCCAGCCCCCGGTGGTAGCCGGTGCGGGCGTAGGCGTAGGCCTCGATGGTGTCGGGCAGCAGCCGCTCGGGGCGACCGAGCGCCTCCTCCGCCAGCTCGGCCCACAGCGCGCTCACGGTCGGGTGGTGGGCGACGACCTCGGCGGGCGTGGCGCCCGCTGCCAGCTCGGCGTCGGCCTCCGGGGTCGCCGGGAGCAGCGTCGCGTCCGGCTCACCGAGCAGGTTGCCATGAGAGTGCGTCATCGTCAGGCCCCCTGGGACTGGCCGGCGGACAGCAGGTGCTCGCACGCCTCGACGACGCGGGCGGCCATGCCGGCCTCGGCGGCCTTGAGGTAGCTGCGCGGGTCGTAGGCCTTCTTGTCGCCGACCTCGCCGTCGATCTTCAGCACGCCGTCGTACTTGCTGAACATGTGCGCGGCGACCGGGCGGGTGAAGGCGTACTGGGTGTCGGTGTCGACGTTCATCTTCACGACGCCGTAGGAGAGGGCCTCGCGGATCTCGGACTCTGCCGAGCCCGAGCCGCCGTGGAAGACCAGGTTGAACGGCTTGGCGCCCTCGCCGAGGCCGAACTCCTTGGCGACGACGTCCTGACCCTGCTTGAGGATCTCGGGGCGGAGCTTGACGTTGCCCGGCTTGTAGACGCCGTGCACGTTGCCGAACGTGGCCGCCAGCAGGTAGACGCCGCGCTCGCCGAGGCCCAGCTTCTGCGCGGTGCGCAGGAAGTCGCCGTCGGCGGTGTAGAGCTTCTCGTTGATCTCGGCGACGACGCCGTCCTCCTCGCCGCCGACGATGCCGATCTCCAGCTCGAGGACCAGCTTGGCCGCCGCGGACTTCTCCATGAGCTCCTCGGCGATGTCGAGGTTCTCGCCCAGCTCGATGGCCGAGCCGTCCCACATGTGCGACTGGAACAGCGGCTCCTGGCCGGCGTCGACCCGGTCCTTCGACAGCGCGATCAGCGGCCGGACGTAGCCGTCGAGCTTGTCCTTGGGGCAGTGGTCGGTGTGCAGCGCCACGTTGACCGGGTACTTCTCGGCGACGACGTGGGCGAACTCGGCCAGCGCCACGGCGCCGGTGACCATGTCCTTCACCCTGGTGCCCGAGCCGAACTCCGCACCACCGGTGGAGAACTGGATGATGCCGTCGCTACCGGCGTCGGCGAAGCCCCGCAGGGCCGCGTTGACCGTCTCCGACGAGGTGCAGTTGATCGCCGGGTAGGCGAAGCCGCCCTCCTTGGCCCGACTGATCATGTCGGCGTAGACCTCGGGGGTCGCGATGGGCATGCGGGGCACTCCTCCGGAGAAGCTGGTGTACGGCGCTGTACGTCGCGCTCAGTATTGCGCCGGGGCTCTCATCCCGGGGCGTCGGGGCCGACGCGTAACCCCAGGGTGGTGACCAGTACGACCGCCTGGGTGACGTCGATCTGCGCGCCGGCGAGCTCGGCGTCCCGGGGGTCGAGCGCGCTCAGGTCGCTGCCCCGGAGGTCCGCGCCGCTCAGGTCGATGCCCGACAGCTCGGCCGCGGAGAGATCGAGCCCGCGCAGCGTGGCCCCCGCCGCCCGCGCGCCGGTGAGGTCGGCCTCGCGCATGCGGGTGCCGGCGAACGTGGCGCGGGAGAGGTCGGCGCCGGGCAGGAGGACGAAGGACCAGTCCCCGCCGTCGACGCTCATCAGGTCGAAGGTGCACCGCTGGAACCGGCTGCCCGTGAACTTGCACGCGGTGAACCCGGCCTGGAAGAACGCGCAGCCGGTGAACGAGCAGTTCAGGAACGCCGCGTCGGTGAAGCGGGCGGCGTTGAACGCGCAGTCGACGAACGCACAGTCGGTGAAGACCGTTCCTCCACCGGTGGCCTCGGTGAGGTCCACGCCGGAGAACCGGACCGCCGTGTGCTCCCGGCCGGAGAGGTCCTCGCCGTACCAGTCCGCGTCCCGGACCTCGGTCTCCGCCGTCGGCTCGGCCACGGGCGCTCAGCCCGTCTCGATCCGGCTGGCCACCCGCGCCGCGACGACGACCGGGTCGTAGGTCGGCGAGAGCGGCGGGGCGTAGGAGAGGTCGGAGCCGGCGAGCTCCTCCGCGGTCATCCCGGCCCAGATGGCGGTGGCCAGGACGTCGATCCGCTTGCCGCTGCCCGGCCCGCCGACGATCTGCGCGCCCAGCAGCAGGCCGGACCCGCGCTCGGTGATGATCTTGACCGCGATCGGCTCGGCGCCCGGGTAGTAGCCGGCCCGCGTCGTCGCCTCGATCGTCTCGGTGCGGTGGTCGAAGCCGGCCTGCTCGGCCTGCGTGGTGCACAGCCCGGTGCGTGCCACCTCCAGGTCGCCGATCGTGGTCACCGCCGTCCCGAGGACGCCGGCGAACCGGGCCGGCCGCCCCCCGATCACCGAGCCCGCGACCCGCCCCTGCTTGTTCGCGTGGGTGCCGAGGGCGACGTGGATGGCCTCGCCGGTGATGCGGTGGAAGGTCTGCACGCAGTCGCCGGCCGCGAACACCTCGGGGTGCGAGCGGCTGCGCTGCGTGTGGGCGACGTCGATACCGCCGGTGACGCCGATCTGCAGGCCGGCCTCGCGCGCCAGCGTCGTCTCCGGGCCCATGCCCAGGCCGAGGACGACGAGGTCGGCGTCGTAGCTGCCGGCGTCGGTGCGCACCGCCCGGACCGCCCCGTCGGCGTCCACCTCGATCTCGCGCACCGGCTGGTCGGGCTGCACGTCGATGCCCATGTCGCCCATGGCCTTGCAGATCCGCTCGCCCATGTCGTCGTCGAGCTGGGCCATGGGCAGCGGGTCGGCCAGGACGACGGTGACCGACAGCCCGCGGGTCAGCAGCACGTCGGCCATCTCCAGGCCGATGTAGCCACCACCCAGGACGACGGCTCGCTCCGCGCCCGCGGCGATCGCGGCCCGGATGGCGGCGCCGTCGCCGAGCCGGTGGACGCCGAAGACGCCGTCGGCGTCCAGGCCAGGCACCTTCGGGCGGGCCGGACGTCCGCCGGTGGCGACCACGAGGTTGTCGTAGCCGTGGCGCCGGCCGTCCGAGGCCTGCACCTCCCCCGCGTCCAGGTCGATCGCCTCGGCGCGGACGTGCGTGTGCACGGTGATGCCGTCGGCCTCGAAGCGCTCGGGGGTGCGGGCGATGAGCGCGTCGCGGTCGGAGACCTGGCCGCCGATCCAGTACGGGATGCCGCAGGCGGAGTAGGAGATCTCCGGGCCCTGCTCCAGGACGACGATGTCGAGGTCGCTCGCCGGCCGGAGCCGGCGCGCCTGCGCGGCGGCCGACATGCCGGCGGCATCCCCGCCGATGACGACCAGCCGATCAGTGCTCACCGGCACAGCGTGTCACCCGGCACCGACGATCGGCAGCCCGCGCCCCGGACGAGCGACGCCGCGAGAGCCGCCGACGCCCCTAGGGTCGCCGGGTGACCGACGGTGGAGCGGCAGCCGGCGTCTTCGGCGAGCGCGCGGGCGAGTGGGCGTCCTGGCAGTCGTCACCGTGGGGCCGGCTGCGCTACGCCGTCGTCCGGGAGACCACGGCGCGGGCGATCGCAGCGCTGCCCGGGCGGCTGCGGGTGATCGACGTCGGCGGTGGCGACGGGTCCGACAGCCTGCCGCTGGCCGGGGACGGGCACGACGTCACGGTGCTCGACTTCGCCCCGGAGCTCCTGGCGCAGGCGCAGCGGGCGGCGGAGTCGCAGGGCGTCGCCGACCGCGTCCGGGTGGTGCGCGCCGACCTGGACGACCTGGTCACCGGCGACACGTCCCTCGGCACCTTCGACGTCGTGCTCTGCCACAACGTGCTGCACTACCGCACCGACGTCCCCGCCACCGTGCGCCTCCTGGCCGCGCTGGCCCGGCCCGGCGGAGTGCTGTCGGTGATGGCGCCGAACCCGGCGATGGACGTGCTCTCCGCAGCGGTCCGTCGGCAGGACCCGGTCAGCGCCGTCGACGTCCTCGACTCCCCCACGGTGCACAGCGAGACGTTCGACCACCCCATGCGGCGCCTGGAGGCCGCCGAGGTGGAGCGGGCGCTGACCGAGGCCGGTTGCGCGGTCGAGCAGCGGTTCGGCATCCGGTGCGTGATGGATCTGATCTCCGACGACGACCGGAAGTCCGACCCCGGCTTCTACGCGCGGCTGCTGGAGCTCGAGCTCCTGCTCTGCGACCGCGAGCCCTACTGGCGTACCGCGCGCTTCTGGCAGCTGACCGCGCGGCGCTGAGTCACTGCGTCAGCGGCCGGACAGCTCCGCCACCGCCGGGAGGTCGCGCACGGACGCGCGGCGGAAGACCTTGCCCGGGTTGAGCAGGCCGTCGGGGTCCAGCGCGTCCTTGATCGCCCGGTGCACGTCCAGCGCCACCGGGCCGATCTCCCGCTCGAGCCAGTCGACCTTGATCGCGCCCACCCCGTGCTCACCGGTGATCGTGCCGCCGAGGGAGAGCCCGAGCTCGAGGACGTCGTCGAAGCCGGCGTGGGCGCGCTCGCGCTGGTCGGCGTCGGCCGGGTCGAAGCAGATGGTCGGGTGCATGTTGCCGTCGCCGGCGTGGCCGACGACGCCGATGGTGAGCCGGCGGCTCGCGGCGATCGCGTCGCAACCGTCGAGGAACGCCGCGATGCGCGAGCGCGGCACGGCGACGTCGTCGATGAGCGTGCTGCCCAGCTGCTCGAGCGCCGGCAGGGCCATGCGGCGGGCCTGCAGCAGCAGATCGCCCTCGGCCGGGTCGTCGGTGGTGTGCACGAAATCGGCGCCGGCCTCACGGCAGAGCTGCGCCAGCGCCTCGATCTCCGCCGCCGCCACGTCGCCGCCGGAGTCCGACTGCGCCACCAGCAGCGCGTGGGCGGAGCGGTCGAGGTCGGCCTTGAGGAGGTCGTCGACCGCGCAGATGCAGGTGTTGTCCATGACCTCGAGCAGGCTCGGCACCAGGCCGCTGGTCACCACGCGCTCGACCACCTGGCCGGTCTGCGCCGTCGTCGCGAAGGAGGCGGCGAGGGTGACCGGGCGCTTCGGGGCGGGCCGCAGGGCGAGCGTCGCCTCGGTGATGACGCCGAGCGTGCCCTCCGAGCCGACGAACAGCCGGGGCAGGTCGTACCCCGCGACGCCCTTCACCGTGCGCCGCCCGGTCCGCAGCACCCGCCCGTCGGCGAGCACCACCTCCAGGCCCATGACGTAGTCGGTCGTGACGCCGTACTTCACGCAGCAGAGCCCACCGGAGTTGGTGGAGAGGTTGCCGCCGATCGTGCACCAGTCGTAGCTGGAGGGGTCCGGGGGATAGAACAGCCCGTGACCGGCGACGGCGTCGCGCAGGTCCTTGTTCACCACGCCCGGCTGGACGACGGCGAGCCGGTCATGAGGCGAGACCTCCAGGACGGCGTCCATGCGGGTCATCACCAGCGTGATCGCGCCGTCCACGGCGTTGCTCGATCCGGCCAGCCCGGATCCGGCACCGCGTGGCACCACCGGCACGCCGTGCCGCGTGGCGATCTGCAGAACCGCGACGACGTCGGCGGTGCTGCGCGGGAGGACGACGGCGGCCGGCAGGCCTGCGGGCGCCGTCATCGCGGCGTCGCGGGCGTACGCGGCGGTGACGTCGGGATCGGTGAGCACGCTGTCGGCTCCCAGCGCGTCCTGCAGCTCGGTCACCCAGGCAGTGGTCACGGTCACACCGTACGACGTGGTGACGGACTGGAACGGCCCTCCTGCAGGGGCCCGCCGCGAGCGTGCGAGCGGTGGGGGGCAGGAGGGTCCTTTCTCAGGCGAGGCCGAGGTCGGAGAGCTCGTAGGCGGCGCGGTACTCGAAGCCGGCCGCCTCGACCGCGGCGCGCGCCCCGCGGTCGACGATCACCGCGACGCCGAGCACCTCGGCCCCGGCCTCCTGCAGTGCCTGGGCAGCGGTGAGGGGGCTGCCGCCGGTGGTGGAGACGTCCTCGACCACGAGCACCGCCCGGCCCTCGACGTCCGGGCCCTCGATGCGGCGCTGCAGTCCGTGGGCCTTGCCCTCCTTGCGGACGACGCAGGCGTCGAGGAACCCCTCGCCCGCCGCGGCCGCGTGCAGCATCGCCGTCGCCACCGGGTCGGCGCCCAGGGTGAGCCCGCCGACGACGTCGTAGCGCAGGTCCGCGGTGAGCTGGCGCATCACGCGGCCGACCAGCGGGGCGCCCTCGTGGTGCAGCGTGAGCCGGCGCATGTCGATGTACCAGTCAGCCTCCCGCCCCGAGGAGAGCGTCACCTTCCCGTGCACGACCGCGAGATCGACGATCAGCTCGAGCAGGCGGTCGCGGTCGGGATGGGCAGCGGGGGCGTTCTGCATGCGGACGACCCTAGCCAGGGCCAGGATCGGCGCATGTCCAGCACGCGCACCCGTCTCGCGGCCTTCGCCGGGCCGCTCGCCGCCGCGGTGGCCGGCGGCGCGGCGACCGATCCGGACAGCACCTGGTTCCGGACCCTCGCCAAGCCCACCTGGTACCCACCACCGCAGACCTTCGGGATCGTCTGGACCGGGCTCTACGCCGGCCTCGGCTGGGCGGCCGGAGAGGTCCGCACCGCGGCGGACGACGGGCCACGCCGGTCCTTCGACCGGGCCTACCGGCTGAACCTGGTGCTCAACGCCGCGTGGACGCCGGTGTTCTTCCGCGCCCACCGGCCGTGGCTGGCCGCGGCCGAGAGCGCGGCCCTCACCGTCTCCACGGTCGACCTGGCCAGGCGCGCCGCGCGGGTCCGCCCGGCGGCCGGCGCGGCCCTGGTCCCGTACGCCGCCTGGACCGCGTTCGCCACCGCGCTCACCGTCGCCATCGCCCGGCGCAACTGAGCCGGCCGCCCGGCGGCGCGGTCAGCGGACCTGGACCTCGACCGAGTGCCAGCCCGTGGAACCGGCCGGGAAGGGGTCGGCGCGCTCGTCGGTCTGCACCTCGCCGTCGGCACCGGTGGCCCGCACCGTGAGCACGTGCCGGCCGGGCGTGAAGTCGTGGGGCAGCACCCACTGGCGCCACACGTCGGCGTCCACCTCGGGCGAGAGCCGGGCCTCCGCCCAGTCCTCGTCGTCCACGCGCACCTCGACCTTCGCGATCCCGCGGGTCTGCGCCCAGGCGACGCCGGCGATGGCGCGCCGCCCGGCCGGGAACTCGCGGCCCCCGTCGGGGGTGTCGATGCGCGAGGCGATGCGGATCGGGCCGTCGACGGCCCAGTCCCGCTCGATCCAGTAGGCATCGAACGCGTCGAACGTCGTCGCCTCCATGCCCACCAGCCACTTGCAGGCGGAGACGTAGCCGTAGAGCCCGGGGATGATCATCCGCACCGGGAAGCCGTGCACGACCGGCAGCGGCTCGCCGTTCATCCCGAAGGCGAGCATCGCGTCCTCGACCTCGAGCGCGCCGCGGACCGGCGCCCCGATCGTCATGCCGTCCTCGGACCGGCAGAGCAACTGGTCGCTGCCGGCGCGGATCCCGTTCTCCCGCAGCAGAGCGCCCAGCGGGACGCCGATCCACCGCGCGCTGCCTGCGAGCGAGCCCCCCACCTCGTTGGACACGCACGTGAGCGTGATGTCGCGCTCGATGACGTCGCCGCGCGCGAAGAGGTCCTCGAGCGTGTAGCTGCGCGGGGAGTCGAACATCCCGGTCAGCTCGAGCCGGTAGTCCGCCGGCCGGATGCGCGGGGCGATCAGCGCGGTGTCGATCCGGTAGAACTCGCCGTTCCGGGTGACCAGCGGGGTCAGTCCCTCGATGCCACCGGAGAGGTCCGCGCCCGGAGGCAGCGCGGCCGCGGGGGACGACGGCGTGGGCAGCCGGACGCCCGCACGCAGCGAGGTGACCTCGGTGCTGCGCTGCAGCAGCCGGCCGCCGCCCCCGCTGACGGCGGCGACGCCGACCGCGGCGGCGCCGGTGAGGAAGAACCGGCGCCGGTCCAGCCCGCCTCCGCTGCGGTCCCCGGAGGCGAGGACCTCGCGCAGCCGCCCGAGGAGCCGGAGATCCTCCGGCCGGTCCGGTGCCGGGGCACGTGCCGGCGCCGGGTCGGCGGCGGACGCGGGCGCCGCAGCCAGCGGGGCCAGGAGCGCCAGCAGCGCGAGCACCCCGGCGGCCGTGCCGGCCAGGGAGGGCAGCACGTCGGCCGGATCGCCCGCCGGCCGGGTGAGGGCAGCCAGGGCACCGACGGTCCCGAACAGGACCACGCCGACGACGGCGAGGCGGCGGTCCCGCAACCCCAGGACGCCGACGAGCACCGCGTACAGGGCGACGACGACCAGCGTGCCGGCGATCAGCGCGACCTTGTCGTCCTCGCCGAAGGTCCGGATCGCGAAGGCCTTGACCGGCTCGGGCACCAGCGCGATGGCGGCGTCCCCCACCGCGATCACCGGCGAGGACGTCGGCCCCACGAAGCCCGCCACCAGCTCCCCCACACCGAGGGCGACGGCCGCGGCGAGCAGCCCCGCCAGGGCGGCGAGACCGCGCCGCGCCGCACCTCCTCCGCCGGGGGCGACCGGGTCCGGGGCGCGCAGCGTCGTCGTCACGCCCTCTCTTCGGGGCCCGGGCCGATCGGGATTCATCTCCCGATGATCGCGGGCTCCCGGAGCTGCCAGGCCGGGCGGGTGCCGCCCACGCCGTCCCCGAGCCCGTCCGCCCGTCCGGCCATGCCGACCTCACCCGCGACGACGCCGAGCAGTTCGTCCTGCTGTCGCTGGCGCCCTACCTCGCGCTGGGGCTCCTCCTCGCGGTGGCCGCCGTCTTCCTGGTGCGGCGGCGCGGCTGGGCGCGGTGGGCCGGCGTGCTCGCGACCGGTGGCGTCACCGTGGCCTCGCTGCTGCTGCTCGTGCTGTCGATCGCGGGCCTGACCAGCCTGCTGGCGGGCACGACCCGCGACTGGCTGCCCGGGGCGGAGCGGCCCGCCTGACCGGCGGGCCGCCGGTCAGCGGGTCTGGCCCGTGGCGCGCGCCCAGCTCATGTACCGGTACCAGTCGTTGCTGGGCTTGAGCGCCAGCAGCACGATGCCGGCGAGCAGCGCCAGCAGCTGGAACATGCTCAGCGCCGAGAGGAAGTCGGTCCCGCCGGTGTCGCCGCCCAGCGTGCCGAACCCCGCGAGGACGGCGAGGCCGCCCAGCACCCACAGCGTGATCCGGGCCCAGTTGCGGCCGCGCCACGCCCACCAGATGAACAGGGCGTGCAGCACGACCAGCACCAGCCCGATGACGGCGCCGACCAGGATGGCGGTGCGCAGGACCTGGTCGGTGATGGCGGGGTCGTTGGTGGTGCGCGACGCCTCCCGCACGAGGTCGTCGATGTCGGAGAAGGCGACCAGCGAGCCCACGACGCCGAGCACGAAGTTGACGACGAAGGCGCCGATGCCGGCCCGCACGGTGAGCGGCTGCTCGGCCGAGCCCGGCGGGGGCGGGGGCAGGGAGGGCGCGCCGTAGCCGGACCACTGCTGGCCCGGCTGCTGCCAGTCCTGGGACGGCGGCGGGGCGTCCCACCCCTGCTGCGCAGGCGGAGCGCCCCACCCCTGCTGCGGAGGTGGGGCGCCCCACCCCTGCTGGGGAGGAGGCGGCGGGGCGTTCCAGCCCTGCGGCGCAGTCGGCTCGGAACCGCCCTCGGGCCGCCCCGTGGGCTCGCCGTGGGCGCCACCCTGGTCCGACGTCATGTCTGCTGCCTCCCCGCCTCGATGTGCCTCCCGATCATGGCCGACGCGTCCAGCGGGGACCGCCTCAGCCCCGCGTGACGCTCAACCCCGAGTCGCCACCGGTGACGTCGGCCGACCAGTCCACGACCACCTGGTCGCCGTCCCGGATCTCGCCGGACAGCAGGGCGCGGGCCAGCTGGTCGCCGATGGCCGACTGCACCAGCCGGCGCAGCGGCCGGGCGCCGTAGACCGGGTCGAACCCGTTGAGGGCCAGCCACTCCCTGGCGGCATCGGTGACCGTCAGGGTGAGCCGGCGTCCGGCCAGC
This sequence comes from uncultured Actinomycetota bacterium, assembly GCA_963747895.1. GTDB lineage: Bacteria > Actinomycetota > Actinomycetes > Mycobacteriales > Geodermatophilaceae > Blastococcus. The sequence goes on along the minus strand of CAVVGX010000005.1, from coordinate 558,731 downwards.
CGCCGGGCCAGCACGCCCACCTGGATGTCCACGATGCCGGCCAGCTCCTCGGTGCCCAGCGCCCGGAACGTCACGACGTCGTCGAGCCGGTTGAGGAACTCCGGCTTGAAGTGCATCCGGACCACCTCCATGACCGCCTCGCGGCGCCGCTCCTCGGGCACCGACTGGTCGGCGATGATCTGCGAGCCCAGGTTCGACGTCAGGATCAGGATGGTGTTGCGGAAGTCCACCGTCCGCCCCTGGCCGTCGGTGAGCCGGCCGTCGTCGAGGACCTGCAGCAGGACGTCGAACACGTCCTGGTGGGCCTTCTCCACCTCGTCGAAGAGGACGACGGTGTACGGCCGACGACGCACGGCCTCCGTCAGCTGCCCCCCGGACTCGTAGCCGACGTACCCGGGCGGCGCGCCGACCAGGCGGGCCACCGAGTGCTTCTCCGAGTACTCGCTCATGTCGATGCGGACCATCGCCCGCTCGTCGTCGAACAGGAACTCGGCCAGCGCCTTGGCCAGCTCGGTCTTGCCGACACCGGTCGGACCGAGGAACAGGAAGGACCCGGTGGGCCGGTTCGGGTCCGCCACCCCCGAGCGCGCCCGGCGGACGGCGTCGGAGACGGCGCGCACCGCGTCGGCCTGCCCGACCACCCGGTGGCCCAGCTCCTCCTCCATGCGCAGCAGCTTCTGCGTCTCGCCCTCGAGCAGCCGCCCGGCGGGGATGCCGGTCCACGCCTGCACGACCTCGGCGATGTCGTCGGGGCCGACCTCCTCCTTGAGCATGGAGTCGCCGGTCTCGACGGAGGCCTCGGCGTCGGCGAGCGACTTCTCCAGCTGCGGGAGCCGGCCGTAGCGCAGCTCGGCGACGCGGGCGAGGTCGCCCTCGCGCTCCGCCCGCTCGGCCTCGAGCCGCAGCCGCTCCAGCTCCTCCTTGATCGCCTGGATCCGGCCGATGTCGCTCTTGTCCTGCTGCCAGCGGGCGGTGAGCTCGGCGAGCTCCTGGCGCTTGTCGGCCAGGTCGGCCCGCAGGGCGGCCAGCCGCTCCACCGAGGACGGGTCGTCCTCCGTGGACAGCGCCATCTCCTCGATCTCCAGCCGGCGCACCGCGCGCTCGACCTCGTCGACCTCGACGGGGCGGCTGTCGATCTCCATGCGCAGCCGGCTGGCCGCCTCGTCGACCAGGTCGATGGCCTTGTCCGGCAGGAACCGGGCCGTGACGTACCGGTCCGACAAGGTCGCGGCGGCGACGATCGCGGTGTCGGTGATGCGGACACCGTGGTGCACCTCGTAGCGCTCCTTGAGCCCGCGGAGGATGCCGATGGTGTCCTCGACGCTGGGCTCGCCCACCAGCACCTGCTGGAAGCGGCGCTCGAGCGCGGGGTCCTTCTCGATGTGCTCGCGGTACTCGTCCAGCGTCGTGGCGCCGACCATGCGCAGCTCACCGCGGGCGAGCATCGGCTTGATCATGTTGCCCGCATCCATGGCGGACTCACCGGTCGCGCCGGCGCCGACGATGGTGTGCAGCTCGTCGATGAAGGTGACGACCTGCCCCTCGGCGTCGGTGATCTCCTGGAGGACGGCCTTGAGCCGCTCCTCGAACTCACCGCGGTACTTGGCGCCGGCCACCATCGCGCCCAGGTCCAGGGCCATCAGGCGCTTGCCCTTGAGGCTCTCCGGCACGTCGCCGGCCACGATCCGCTGGGCGAGGCCCTCGACGATGGCCGTCTTGCCGACGCCGGGCTCGCCGATGAGGACGGGGTTGTTCTTCGTGCGGCGGGACAGCACCTGCACCACGCGGCGGATCTCGGTGTCCCGGCCGATGACCGGGTCGATCTTGCCCTCGCGGGCGCGCTCGGTGAGGTCGACGGCGTACTTCTCCAGCGCCTGGAACGTCCCCTCGGGGTCCGGCGTCGTGACCTTGCGGGTGCCCCGCACGGTGCGGAACGCCGCGAGCAGGGCGTCCCGGGTGGCCCCGGCGCCGGTCAGCACCGCGCCCGCCTCGCCGCCGGCGCCGGCCAGCCCGACCAGCAGGTGCTCGGTGGAGATGTACTCGTCACCCAGGGCGCTCGCCTGCTCTCCGGCGTCGTTCATCACGCGCAGGAACTCGCGCGTCGGGGACGGCGCGGGGACGGTCGCCCCGGTGACGCTGGGCAGCCGGCGCACGGCGGCCTCGGCCTTCGCGCGGACGTCGGCGGCGTCGGCACCGACGGCCTTCAGCAGCGGCGCGGCGATGCCGTCGTCCTGCTCGAGCAGCGCCGCGAGCAGGTGCAGCGGCTCGAGGGCGGCCTGGCCACGGGCGACCGCGAGCCGCTGGGCGGCGGCGATGGCCTCCTGCGAACGGGTGGTCAGCTTGCTCTCCATGGTGGCGGACCGGGTCCTTCCGTCTGTCGTGCTGAGGCCGCCGGATCGGCGGCTCGGTCGGTCGCCGGGAAGAACGACCGAGGAGTTGAGTCTGTTCCACTCAACCTCACTGAGTCCACCCCCGGCGCCGGGTGAGGTCGCGCCACTCGTAGGTGCTCAGCGGCTCACATCCGCGCCCGCGCGCCCTAGACTCGGTGCATGACCGCCCTGCCGGCGCCGAGCGTGGCGCTCGACGACCAGCTCTGCTTCGCGCTGTACGCGGCCTCGCGGGCCGTGACCGCGCGCTACCGTCCCATGCTCGAGGCCATCGGTCTGACCTATCCGCAGTACCTGGTCATGATGCTGCTCTGGGAAGAGGACCACCAGACCGTGGGGCAACTGGGTTCCCGGCTGGCACTGGACAGCGGCACGCTCTCACCGCTGCTCAAGCGGCTCACCACCGCCGGTCTGGTGACCCGGCACCGCCGCGTCGAGGACGAGCGCTCCGTGGCGATCGCGCTGACCGACGCCGGGCGCGCACTGCAGGACAAGGCGTACGACATCTCGCAGGAGATGATCGGGGCCATCGGGTTCGACACCCAGGAGTTCGCCGAGCTCAAGAGCCGGCTGCAGGTGCTCATCGAGCGGGTCAACAACGGAGAAGCCGTCTGCTGAGCGCGTTGAGGCCGCACCTCGCCGGGTAGGGGCTGCGTCGACGCGCGGTCCAGGAGCGGACGGCGCCCGGCACGGAAGAAGTGACATGCCCACTCGCACCGCACGCACCGCCTGGAACGGCACCCTGCAGGAGGGGTCCGGCCGGACCGAACTGGCCAGCTCCGGGTTGGGCACGTTCGACGTCTCGTGGCCGAAGCGGACCTCGGACGCCGCCGACGGGAGCACCAGCCCGGAGGAGCTGATCGCCGCCGCCCACGCGTCCTGCTTCGCCATGGCGTTCTCCGGGGGGATCGCCAAGGCCGGGGGCACCCCGCAGAGCCTCGACGTCACCGCGGACGTCGACTTCGGGCCGGACAAGGAGCGCGGCGGCTTCATGATCACCGGGATCACGCTGACCGTCCGCGGCCGGGTCGACGGCCTGGACGCAGCGGGATTCGAGAAGGCCGCCCAGGAGGCCAAGGCCGGCTGCCCGGTGAGCAAGGCGCTCACCGGCACCGAGATCACCCTGGACGCCTCGCTCGACTGACGAAGGACCCCCTCCCCCCACCCCGCGGGGCGGAACCCGGGGGGCGACACGACGGCCCGCCTCCTTCCGGGGGCGGGCCGTCGTCGTCAGATGTCGACGTCGGCGTCGACCCGCTCGCCGGCCTCGCGCTTCAGGCGCTCCTCGCCGCTCTCGGTCCCGAGCGCGATCTCGCGGATCAGGAGGATGGCGACCACAGCGATCACCGCGACGACGGCCGAGACCAGGAAGATGCGCCCGGTCGCGTCGCCGTAGGAGGTGCGGATGAGCGTCTGGATGGCGGCCGGGGCGTCCGCCAGGTTCGCCAGGCCGACGTGGCCGGACGACGCCGCCTCGGCCGCACCCGGCACGCCGGCCAGGCCGTCGGCGATGAGGGCGCCGACGCGGGAGGAGAGCACCGCACCCAGGACCGAGACGCCGACCGTGCCGCCGAGGCTGCGGAAGAACGCCACGGCCGAACTGGCCGCGCCGAGGTCCTTGGCGGCCACCGTGTTCTGCACAGCCAGGACGAGGTTCTGCATGGTCGCCCCGATGCCGACGCCGAGCACGAACAGGTAGCCGCACATCGCCACGATGGGCGTCTCGTGGTCGAGCGTGGAGAGCAGGGCGAACCCGGTGACCACCAGCAGCGAGCCGCCGACGAGGAAGCGCTTCCAGCGCCCGGTCCGCGTGATGAGGAGCCCGGAACCGGTGGAGGACAGCAGGATCCCGCCCACCATCGGCACGGTGAGCAGCCCCGCCGCCGTGGGCGAGTAGCCGCGCGAGATCTGCAGGTACTGGCCGAGGAAGACGGTCGACCCGAACATCGCGACACCGATCGCCGCGCTCGCCGCGATGGCCAGCGTCGTCGTGCGGTCGCGGAACAGCCGCAGCGGGACGATCGGCTCCTTCGCCCGCGTCTCGGTGACGAGGAAGGCGACGATCGCGAGGACGCCGCCGCCGACGTAGAACGCCGTCTCGGTCGAGGCCCAGCCGAAGCTGTGGCCGGCCAGGGTGACCCAGATCAGCAGCGTGGAGACCCCGGCGGTCAGGAAGGCCGCACCCATGTAGTCGATGTGCACCTCGCGCTTGGTCACCGGCAGGTGGAGCGTCCGCTGGAGCAGGACCAGCGCGGCCAGCGCGAAGGGGACGACGACGTAGAAGCACCAGCGCCAGCCCAAGCCGGGGGTGTCCACCAGCAGGCCGCCGATGAGAGGGCCGCCGACGGTGGACACCGCCATGACGCTGCCGAGCAGACCGGAGTACCGGCCGCGCTCGCGCGGGCTGATCATCGCCGCCATCGCGATCTGCACGAGGGCCTGCAGGCCGCCCAGGCCCAGGCCCTGCAGCACGCGCCAGGCGATCAGCGTCTCGACCGACTGGGACAGCCCGGCCAGCATCGAGCCGACGATGAAGATGACGATGGCCAACTGGAGCAGCAGCTTCTTGCTGAACAGGTCGGAGAGCTTGCCCCAGATGGGCGTCGACGCGGTCGACGCCAGCAGGGTGGCGGTGACGATCCACGTGTACTGGCTCTGCGAGCCCCGCAGATCGGTGATGATCGTGGGCAGGGCGTTGGAGACGATCGTCCCCGACAGGAACGCCACGAACATCGCCAGCATCATCCCGGACAGCGCCGAGAGGATCTGGCGGTGCGTCATGCGCCCCTGCTGCTCGACGGGGGCCTCGACGGCCGACCGGTCGACGGTGGTGGTCATGGTTCTCCTGGGCTGCGGCGAGGGGCGTTCGTGCGTGGGAGCCGGAACGGGGCGGACCCGGGTCACCGGCGGGCCTCCTGCGGTTCCGGGCGGGCCGTCCGGGGCGCCGGGACGGCCACCTCGATGTCGGCCCGCAGGCGGTCGAGCAGATCGGTCAGCCGGCGCGCGTCGTGCTCGTTCCAGCCGGAGAGCGCGGCGAGGGCCCAGTCGGCGCGCATCGCCCGCGTCGCGGCGAGGGCCTCGGCGCCCTCCTGGGTGAGCCGGAACAGGGTGGCCCGCCCGTCGCGAGGGTCGGGGTGGCGTTCCACGTAGCCCGACCGCTCGAGGACGGCGAGCTGCCGGCTGGCCACGGAGACGTCGACGCCGGCGCGCGCGGCGAGCGCGCTGCACCGCTGGTCGCCGTCCTGCTCGAGGGGCAGGAGCAGGGTCCAGCCGAAGGAGGGCAGCTCGCCGTAGAGCTGCGTGGCCGCGCGCGTGCTGACGTGGCGGCCCGTCCGGATGAGCTGGGCGATGCTGGCGGTCAGCCGGTCCCGCGTGTCGGGACTGATGGGCATGGGGGGAGATCCTGACGATCGAGACGTGTGCAGAGTGCAACCATAATCCGCTTGGTTGTGGTCTGCAACGAAAGACCCGTCGTCATTCTTCCCGGGCGCTCCGGAGTGCTACTACTCCTCGCCGGCTTCGAGGGCGCGGGCGTCCCCGATCCGGTTGAGCCGGTGCAGCAGCTCGGCCAGCGTGGCGACGTCCTGGGCGGGCCAGTCGCGGAGGTCGGCCTCCCAGCGCTCCCGGCGGGCGTCCCGGATCTGCGCGAGCCGGGCGGCACCCTCGGCCGACGGCGTCAGGACCTGCGCCCGCCCGTCGTCGGGGTCGGCGCTGCGGTCGACCAGGCCGAGCCCCACCAGGCTGGCCACCTGCCGGCTCACCGTGCTCTTGTCCAGGCCGAGCCGGGCGACCAGGTCGCTGGCCCGCAGCGGACCGGCGTCCTGGAGCAGCGCGAGCAGTCCGAACGCCGCGCCGTCGAGGTCGGGGTGCAGCTGACCGGCCAGCCGGGAGGAGATCGCCCGCGAGCGCCGCAGCAGCAGGCCGATCTCCCGCTCCAGCTCGACGAAGGCGGCGTGCGGGTCGAGCTCGCTCACCGACCGCTCCGCGGGCGCCAGACGACCAGGGCGTTGCCCGGCCGGTGCCGCGGCACGAGGTCGGCGCGGTAGCCGACCGGGACGGCGGCCTCGGCGGCCATGCGGCGGTGCTCGCTGTGCTCGAGCTCGGCGAGCAGCTCGTGCACCCGCGCCTGCAGCGCTTCCACCTGCGACTCGAGCTCGATGATCCGCTTGATGCCGGCGAGGTTGACGCCGTCCTCCTGCGACAGCCGCTGGACCTCGCGGAGCAGGGCCACGTCGCGCGGGCTGTACCGGCGGCCGCCGCCGGGGGTGCGGCCGGGGCTGACCAGCCCGAGCCGGTCGTACTGGCGCAGCGTCTGCGCGTGCATGCCGGCCAGCTCGGCCGCCACGGAGATCACGAAGACCGGCGCGTCCTCGGCCACCGACCGGGGAACACCCCGAACCGGGTCGACGGGGCCGGTCACCGCTCGCCACCCGCCTGGAGGGCCGCGGTGATCTGCGGACGCGGGTCCTCGTCCATCTCCTCGGCCAGGGCCTCGACGACCTTCCGCTGCGCGGGGGTGAGCCGGACGGGCACCGCGACGTCCAGGGTCACCAGCAGGTCGCCGGTACGCCCCTTCGCGGGGACACCCCGGCCGCGCACCCGGAGCGTGCGGCCGCTCGCGGTGCCGGCGGGCACCTTGAGCGAGACCGTGCCGTCGAGGGTGGGCACGGTCAGCGTCGTCCCCAGCGCCGCCTCGGCGAAGGTGATCGGCACGGTGAGCGTCAGGTCCTCGTCCTTGCGGCCGAACAGCGCGTGCTCGGACACGTGGACGACGACGAAGAGGTCGCCGGCCGGACCCCCGCGCCGCCCCGGGGCGCCCTTGCCGGCCAGCCGGATGCGCTGGCCGTCCCGGACGCCGGCCGGGATGCGGACGGTGATGGTGCGGGTCTGGCTGGTGATGCCGCTGCCCGAGCACGTCGGGCAGGGGTCGTCGACGACGGAGCCCGTGCCGCGGCAGTTCCGGCAGGGCTCGGAGAACGCGAACGCCCCCTGGCTGCGGCTGGTGACACCGGCGCCCTGGCACACCGGGCAGGTGTGCGGGCTGGTGCCCGGCTTCGCGCCGCTGCCCGCGCAGGTCGGGCAGCTGCCCGGGCTCTGCATGCGCAGCGGCACGGTGACCCCGAGGACGGCCTCCTCGAAGGAGAGGGTCGCCTCGGTCTCGACGTCCTGACCCCGGGCGGGGCCGGAGGCCGCCTGGCTGCGGGCCCGCGCGCCTCCCCCGGCGCCTCCGAAGAGACCGCCGAGCAGGTCACCGAGGCCGCCGGGACCCCGCGCACCGGCGGCTCCGGCCCCGCCTGCGGCTCCGGCGTTGAACAGGTCGCCGAAGTCGAAGGTCTGGCCGCCGCCGGGGAACCCGCCCCCACCGGGGAAGCCGGCGCGGGCACCGGCGCCACCGGCCCCGAACAGCCGCCGGGCCTCGTCGTACTCGCTCCGCCGCTTGGTGTCGGAGAGCACGTCGTAGGCCTCGGAGACGTCCTTGAAGCGGGCCTCGGCCTCGGTGTTGCCCGGGTTCTTGTCCGGGTGCAGCTCCTGGGCCAGCTTGCGGTAGGCCTTCTTGATCTCGGCGGCGTCGGCTCCCTGGGAGACGCCCAGCGCGCCGTAGTAGTCCTTCTCGATGAAGTCGCGGGTGCTCATCGACGCACCTCCGGTGAGGATCCGGACACCTTCGGTGAGCCCATCGTGTCCCCCTCCCTGCGGGTCAGTCGGTCGCCGGGGCGCCGGGGTCGGCCGGCGCGGCGTCGTCGCCGGCGGGTGCCGGGTTCTCCGGCTCGGTCACCGCGACCATCGCCGTCCGCAGCACCCGGTCACCGCGACGGAAGCCCTGCCGCAGCACCGTCGTCGCGGTCGGCACGGCCACCTCGGCGGACGTGTCGTGCATGACCGCCTCGTGCAGCGACGGGTCGAACGCGTCGCCGGCCGCGCCGAACGCCTCGACACCCAGGCCGTCGAGCAGCCCCAGGATCCGGTCGGCCACCAGCTTGAACGCGCCGGTCAGGTCGCCGTGGTCCCGCGCCCGCTCGATGTCGTCGACGATCGGGAACAGGCCGGTGGCGAACCGCTCGGCCGCCTGGTCGACGACGAGGGTCCGGTCGCGGTCGACCCGCCGCCGGTAGTTGGCGTACTCCGCGGTGACCCGCTGCAGGTCCTCGGTCCGCTCGGCCAGCTGGGAGGAGAGGTCCTCTCCGCCTCCACCGGCCGACGGCGCCTGCTGCTGCTGGTCGTCCACGGGCATCTGCTGCTCGCTCATCTGCTCCCCTGCGACGGTCGGGCCCGGCGGGGCACCGGCCGGCTGCTCGCCGGCCGGTGCCCGCACCTCACCACTGATCGGGTCGATGCGCCGCTTGTCGCGGATGACGACCCGCGGCTGCTCCTCCCCGGATGTCATCGGCGGTCGTCGTCCTCGTCGACGATCTCGGCGTCGACGACGTCGTCGTCGGCCGCCGTGGAGCCGCCGGGCGCAGCGCCCTCGGCACCGGGCGCACCCTCGGCGCCGGCCGCCTCGCCCGCCTGGGCGTAGAGCGCGCCGCCGACCTCCTGGGAGACCCGGGCGACCTTCTCCTGGGCGGTCTTGATCGCCTCGATGTCCGAGCCGCCCAGCGCGCTGCGCAGGTCGGTCAGGGCCTCGCCGAGCTCGTCCTTCTTCTCGGCCGGGATCTTGTCGCCGTTCTCGGCCAGGAACTTCTCGGTCTGGTACTGCAGCGACTCGGCCAGGTTGCGGGTCTCGGCCTCCTCGCGGCGCTTCTTGTCCTCCTCGGCGTGCGCCTCGGCGTCCTTCATCATCCGCTCGATGTCGTCCTTGGGCAGGGCCGAGCCGCCGGTGATGGTCATCGACTGCTCCTTGCCGGTGCCCAGGTCCTTCGCGGTGACGTGGACGATGCCGTTGGCGTCGATGTCGAAGGCGACCTCGATCTGCGGGACGCCGCGGGGCGCCGGCGGCAGGCCGGTCAGCTCGAACATGCCGAGCTTCTTGTTGTACATCGCCATCTCGCGCTCGCCCTGGAACACCTGGATCTGCACGGAGGGCTGGTTGTCGTCGGCCGTCGTGAAGATCTCGGAGCGCTTGGTCGGGATCGTGGTGTTGCGCTCGATGAGCTTGGTCATGATCCCGCCCTTGGTCTCGATGCCCAGGGACAGCGGGGTGACGTCGAGGAGCAGGACGTCCTTGACCTCACCGCGGAGGACACCGGCCTGCAGCGCGGCGCCGATGGCCACGACCTCGTCGGGGTTGACGCCCTTGTTGGGCTCCTTGCCGCCGGTCAGCTCCTTGACCAGGTCGCTGACGGCGGGCATGCGGGTGGACCCACCCACGAGGACGACGTGGTCGATCTGGCCCACGGAGATGCCGGCGTCGCGGACCACCTGGTTGAACGGCGCGCGGGCCCGGTCGAGCAGGTCCTGGGTCATCCGCTGGAACTCGGCACGGGTGATCGTGACGTCGAGGTGCAGCGGGCCCTCGGCGCCGGCGGTGATGTAGGGCAGGTTGATGTTGGTCGACTGGGCGCCCGACAGCTCGATCTTGGCCTTCTCGGCGGCCTCGCGGATCCGCTGCATCGCCAGCTTGTCCTTGGACAGGTCGATGCCGTTGGAGGCGTTGAACGTCTTGACCAGGTGGTCCATGACCTTCTGGTCCCAGTCGTCACCACCGAGGTGGTTGTCACCGGCGGTGGCCTTCACCTCGATGACGCCGTCCCCGATCTCGAGCAGGGAGACGTCGAAGGTGCCACCACCGAGGTCGAACACGAGGATCGTCTGCTCGGTCTCGCCCTTGTCCAGGCCGTAGGCCAGCGCGGCCGCGGTCGGCTCGTTGACGATGCGCAGGACGTTGAGGCCCGCGATCTCACCGGCCTCCTTGGTGGCCTGGCGCTGCGCGTCCTCGAAGTAGGCCGGCACGGTGATGACGGCGTCGGTGACCGGCTCGCCCAGGTAGGTCTCGGCGTCCCGCTTCAGCTTCTGCAGGATGCGGGCGCTGATCTCCTGCGGGGTGTACTTCTTGCCGTCGATCTCGTCGGTGGCCCACGTGGTGCCCATGTGGCGCTTGACCGAGCGGATGGTGCGGTCGACGTTCGTGACGGCCTGGTTCTTGGCCGACTGGCCGACGAGGACCTCGCCGTTCTTGGCGAAGGCGACGACGGACGGGGTGGTGCGCGAACCCTCGGAGTTGGCGATGACCGTCGGCTCGCCGCCCTCGAGGACGGTGACGACGGAGTTCGTGGTGCCGAGGTCGATGCCGACAGCTCGTGCCATGGAGATGGCCTCTCTTCCGTGTGCTGGGGTGGTTCTGGTCCGTGAGGGAGTCGAGCCCGACCATCTTGCGCGAGGTCCGCTCAACTTTCCTGCCCACCATAACGGCAGGGTCCGACGCCGTGTTCCCGGGCCGCCCCGAAGTCACACGGGCCCTCCGACCATCGCGGGGCGGCTACCGCGCCAACCGGTCCGCTACCGCGCCGCAAGGCGGTACCGGGCGCCCGACGGCGGTACCGGAACGGTCATCCACAGGGCCGCAACGGCGATGGCCCGCCGCGCTCCAGACTCCTGCGGTGCACCCACTCCTCCGCGCCGCCGCCGATCGGCAGGGCGGCGTCTTCTCCGTGCTCGACGCCCGCCGAGCCGGCTATGGCCCGGACGAGATCCAACGACTGTGCGCGTCCGGTCGGTGGCGCCGGCTGCGCCGCGGGATCTACACGACGCCGGCCGTCGTGGATCGCGCCGTCGAGCAGGGAGGGCGCTCCCACCTCGACTGCCTCGCCGTCCTCGTCGACCTCGCCCGCCCGGCCGCTGCCGTCAGCCATGGCACGGCTGTCCACCTGCACGGCCTACCCACGCGGACACCGGCGCCCGGCATCGTGCGGCTCACCGATCCCATGCACAACCGCCGCGGAAAGGGCTTCCACATGACCCGCTCACCGCTCGAGGCGCACGAGGTGGAGGCACGCGGGCTGCTCCGCGTGACGAGAGCGCCCCGGTCGCTGGTCGACCACTCCCGGGAGGTCCCGCTCGAGGACGCCGTCATCGCGATGGACGCCGCCCTGCTGAGGGGGAAGGTCGCACCCGCGGAGCTCTCGCACGCTGCCGAACGGGCCGCTCGCTGGCCGGGCGGACCCGCCGCCCTGCGAGCGGTGGCCCTGGCGGACGGGCGGGCGGAGTCGCCGCTGGAGACGCGGGGCCGGCTGCGGATCGTCGGGGCCGGCCTTCCGACGCCCGAGTTGCAGGTGGAGATCCGGGTGGGCGGCCGGCTCGTGGCGGTGGTCGACGGGTGGTTCGACGACGCCGCCGTGGCCGTGGAGTTCGACGGGCGCGTGAAGTACACCGACCCCTGGCGCGACCGCTCTCCCGGACAGGTTCTGTGGGAGGAGAAGCGGCGCGAGGACGAGCTGCGGGCCCTCGACATCCGCGTCGTCCGCATCGCCGACGCCGACGTCGGGCCCGCGTGGGCGGCGACGGAGCAGCGCCTGCGCCACCTGACGTCGACGCCGGGCCCCACCGAGCGCCGGTTCACGGTGCACGTGCGAACGCGCGGCGTCCGCCGCAGCGGTTGACGGAGAGCCGCGGCCCGCGCCGACCGCCTGGTCGGTACCGCCTCGACAGGCCCGGTACCGCGCTGCACCGCGGTACCAATGCGGCTGCGGCGGTACCGGGCGTCGACCTCGGGGACCCCGACGGACGGGCAGCACGAGGCAACCGGAAGGGGTGGTCGCCGGATCGTGATCGCCGGCCTCCGACTACGCGCGAGTAGCCTGCCAGCACGCCAGCTATCGTGCGATCCGTGCGGGCACGCCGTGCCCACATGCGTTCCGTGCGCCGGTCCTCCGACCTGCGCGGACGGCGGCGCGTGCACCACCCACAGCTTCGCCGTCGCCGAACGGCACGGGAGTAACCGACGCCGGCAGGCGTGCGGGGGAGGAAAAGATGACGGGCCCGCTGCAGATCGTCCTGGGGACGATCAGCGTCCTGTTCCTGATCGTTGCATCCGTGATGGCGTACCGCGCCGTCCGCGCCATGGTGCGGATCATCCGCACCGGCCAGCCGGACGGCACGCGCTTCGGCCCGGTGAAGAGCCGGGTGAAGACGCTGCTGGTCGAGTCGCTCGGCCACACCCGGATGCTCAAGTGGTCGTCCATCGGGATCGCCCACTGGTTCGTCTTCATCGGCTTCTACGGGCTGTTCCTGACGCTCGTCGAGGCCTTCGGCGAGGTGTGGAACCCCGAGTTCCATCTGCCGATCATCGGCGAGTGGGGCCTCTGGAACCTGTTCGCCGAGATCATCGGCACCGGCACGATCCTCGGGATCATCTACCTGATCTACCGGCGCCAGAAGGACCACCCGCGCCGGCAGGGCCGCACGAGCCGCTTCGCCGGCAGCAACGAGGGCCGCGGCTACTTCGTCGAGGCCGTCGTCCTCACCGTCGGCATCTGCATCCTGCTGATCCGCGCGCTCAAGGTCTCCTCCGACCTGACCGAGGCCCCCGGCTGGTCACACCCGGTCTCCAGCGCGCTCGCCACCATCCTCCCGGACAGCCCCGACCTGCTGACCGTCGCTCGCGTTCATCAAGATCGTGGTGCGCCTGACCTGGCTGGTGGTCATCAGCCGGATCCTGAACATGGGTGTCGCCTGGCACCGGTTCAGCGCGTTCTTCAACATCTACTTCAAGCGCAACGCCGACGGCGCCCCCGCGCTCGGCGGCCTGCTGCCCATGACCTCGGGCGGCAAGCCGATCGACTTCGAGGACCCGGGCGAGGACGACATTTTCGGCCGCGGGAAGATCGAGGACTTCACGTGGAAGGGGATGCTGGACTTCACCACCTGCACGGAGTGCGGTCGGTGCCAGAGCCAGTGCCCGGCGTGGAACACGGGCAAGCCGCTCAGCCCGAAGATGGTGATCATGGATCTTCGCGATCACCTCTACGCGAAGGCCCCCTACCTCCTCGGTGAGAAGACCGCCTCCGAGACGGCCCCCGACTACGACGTCCTCAAGCCGAGCGACGAGCAGGTCTGGGCCAGCGGCTACGCCCGCATCGAAGGCACCAACGACGCCCAGGCGCACCGCCCGCTGGTCGGCACCCTCGAGGAGGGCGGGGTCATCGACCCCGACGTCCTGTGGAGCTGCACCAACTGCGGAGCCTGCGTCGAGCAGTGCCCGGTGGACATCGAGCACATCGACCACATCGACGACATGCGCCGCTACCAGGTGCTCATCGAGTCGAACTTCCCCTCCGAGGCCGGCGTGATGCTGACCAACCTGGAGAAGCGCGGCAACCCGTGGGGCATGGGCGGCAACGTCCGCGAGGACTGGATCAAGGAGCTGGACTTCGAGGTGCGCGTGGCCGACGGCCCGCTGCCCCACGAGGTCGAGTACCTGTTCTGGGTCGGCTGCGCCGGCGCCGTCGACGACCGCGCCAAGAAGGTCACCAAGGCCGTCGCCGAGCTCCTGCACACCGCGGGCGTCGAGTTCGCCGTCCTCGGCAACGGGGAGACCTGCTCCGGTGACCCGGCCCGCCGCCTCGGCAACGAGTTCGTGTTCCAGCAGCTGGCCATGGAGAACGTCGAGACCCTCAACGGCGTCTTCGAGGGCCGCGTCCCCGGCACGCGCAAGATCGTGGCCACCTGCCCGCACTGCTTCAACTCGCTGGGCAAGGAGTACCCGCAGGTCGGCGGCGAGTACGAGGTCATCCACCACACGCAGCTGCTCGGCCAGCTGATCGAGGAGGGCCGGCTCACCCCGGTCACCCCGATCGACCGCAAGGTGACCTACCACGACCCGTGCTTCCTGGGCCGGCACAACAAGGTCTACACGCCTCCGCGCGAGATCCTCGACTCCGTCCAGGGCCTCACCACGCAGGAGATGCACCGCTGCAAGGACCGCGGTTTCTGCTGCGGCGCCGGCGGTGCCCGCATGTGGATGGAGGAGAAGATCGGCAAGCGGATCAACATCGAGCGCACCGAGGAGGCGCTCGAGCTCGATCCCGACGTCATCTCCACCGCGTGCCCGTTCTGCATCACGATGCTCTCCGACGCCCTCACGTCGAAGAAGCAGAACGGCGAGGCCGGCGAGCACGTCGAGGTCCTCGACGTCAGCCAGATCCTGCTGCGCTCGATGCAGCCGGTGGCGGCGGGCGTGCAGGGCACCGCGTCCGGCGCCGACGTCGGCACCAAGGGCGACGACGTCGTCGGCCTGGACTCCGCCGCGACGGAGCACGACCCGAACTGACGCACCCCCGCACCGGCGACGGCGCGTGTTCCCTCCCGGGGAGCACGCGCCGTCGCCGTTTCCGGCAGTGAGGGCCACCACGCTCCTGCAGCGGCGCGTGACCGTCCCCACCGACCGGACGGCGCAGGTGTGACCACCGTGCCCACAGCGGCCGGCATCACCTCCTCGGCATCACGGCCGCCGCCCCGGTCGCCTTCGCGCTGCAGAAGGCCGTCCGGCACCGGATGCCGAAGGTGGTGGGCGACGTCCGGGGGGGTCCGCCGGGAGGCCTGAGCCGGTCTGCCCCACGGTCGATGTGGCTCGCGCCACGGAGGACCATCACCGGAGTGACCCGCACCGCGCCCACGAGCAGCGAGCCCGCCACCGGATCCGACGCGCGCGGCCTCGTCCTCATCGGCACCGCGATCGTGCTCACCGGGCTCAACCTCCGCACCGCCGTCAACAGCGTCGGCCCGGTGCTGGAGGAGATCGAGACCGCGCTCGGGGTGTCCAGCGGCGCCGCGGGCCTGATCACCTCGATGCCCGTGCTCTGCTTCGCCGCGATCGGCTTCGCCGGCCCTTCGCTGTCGGCCCGCTTCCGCGATGCGCACGTACTGGGCGGCGCGCTGTTCACGATGGCCGCCGGGATGGTGCTGCGCTCGCTGGCCGGGACCTTCTGGCTGTTCCTCGCCGGCACCGTGCTGGCCATGGCCGGCGGCGCGCTGGGCAACGTGCTGCTGCCCAGCCTGGTCAAGCGCTACTTCCCCGACCGCACCGGCCTGATGGTGGGCGCCTACGGCACCGCGCTGAGCGCCGGCGCCGCGCTCGTGTCGGTGGCCACGCAGCCGATCGCCGACGCCGTGGGCACCGAGGACGGCTGGCGGTGGGGGCTGGGCGTGTGGGCCGGCTTCGCGCTGGTCGCCGCCGTCGCCTGGCTGCTCGTCCGGGCCACCCCCGGGGTGTCGCGGGCCTCGCACGTCGCCGTCCGCATGCGGGACCTGGTGCACAGCCGCCTGGCCGTCGCGCTGACGGTCTTCTTCGGCCTCCAGGCGATGCAGGCCTACGTCATCGTCGGCTGGTCGGCGCAGTACCTGCGCGACACGGGCCTGAGCGCCGCCACGGCCGGCCTGCTGCTCGGCGTCAACTCCCTCGTGGCCATCCCGGTCAACGCCGTCGTGCCGGCGCTGACGGTGCGGCCACGGGCGCAGTGGCCGCTGCTGTCGTTCTTCATGTGCTGCTACCTGGCCGGCTGGATCGGCCTGTGGGTCGCGCCCCTCGCCGCCCCCTGGCTGTGGATGGTGCTGCTCGGCCTGGGGCTGGGCACCTTCTCGATGGTGCTCACGCTGTTCGGGCTGCGGGCCCGCACGCCGGAGACGACGGCGGCGCTGTCCACCGTCGCCCAGGGCTGGGGCTACCTCATCGCCGGTGCCGGGCCGCTGCTGGTCGGCGTGCTCCGGGGGGCCACCGGCGGCTACGACGGGATGTTCGTGCTGATGCTGGCCGGGGTCGCCGGCCTCTGGACCTTGGGCCGGCTGGTCACCCGGCCGCGGTTCGTCGACGACGAGGTGGAGCGTTCCGTCCCGGGCTGGTCGACGGCGGGGCGCCCGACCGGGGACACCGAGCTGGTGGAGACCGCCGGCGCCGAGGCACCGGTGACCACGCACGTCACGCCGGCCGACGGGTCTCCGCGCGGGTGAAGTTCCGGAAGGACCGGGACGGCGTCGGCCCGCGCTGGTCCTGGTACCGGGAGCCGTAGACGGCGGAGCCGTACGGGTGCTCGGCGGGGCTGGTCAGCCGGAACATGCACAGCTGGCCGATCTTCATCCCCGGCCAGAGCGTGATCGGCAGGTTGGCGACGTTGGACAGCTCCAGCGTGATGTGCCCGGAGAAGCCCGGGTCGACGAACCCGGCCGTCGAGTGGGTGAGCAGGCCCAGCCGGCCCAGCGAGGACTTGCCCTCCAGCCGCGCGGCCAGGTCGTCGGGGAGGCTGATCACCTCGAGGGTGGAGCCGAGGACGAACTCGCCGGGGTGCAGCACGAACGGGTCGTCGCCGTCGGGCTCGACCAGCGTCGTGAGGTCGTCCTGCTGCTCGGCCGGGTCGATGTGGGTGTACCGCGAGTTGTTGAAGACACGGAAGAACCGGTCGAGCCGGACGTCGATGCTCGAGGGCTGCACCAGGCCGGGGTCGTAGGGCTCGATGCCGAGGCGTCCCTCGGCGATCGCGGCCGTGATGTCGCGGTCGCTCAGCAGCATGCGCGGAGTCTAGGGAAACGGTCCTGCCTGCTCCGTTCGGGTGAGCCCGCTCAAGCCTGCCCGCCAGACGCCCGATGCACGTGGCACCGGCGTCGCGATCCGACCGCGCCGCCGCCCGACCGGCGCCCCTGACCCCGGCGCCGCCCGACCACCGCGCCCCGTCCGACTTCCCCAGTGCGGACGGGGCGCGGTGTCGTCGGGAACACCTTCCCGGCGGACGCCCCGGCTGCCGATGACGAGAGGACGACATCGGCGCCGACCCCAGGAGGCGAGAGCGTGCTGGACACCCGGCAGCCGCCCAGCAGTGCGCGAGGAGCCGCCGGGCTCCCGCGGCCGACCGGGGTGGAGCGAACCTTCGCCCCCGACGACCTGATCGTCTCCAAGACCGACCGGCGGGGCGTCATCACCTACGCCAACGACGTCTTCCTCCGGGTCAGCGGGTACGAGCTGGACGAGGTGCTCGGCCGGCCGCACAACCTCATCCGCCACCCCGAGATGCCCCGGGCCGTCTTCGCGCTGCTGTGGCAGACCCTCGCCGAGGGCCGCGAGCTGTTCGCCTACATCAACAACCTGGCGTCCGACGGCGGCCACTACTGGGTCCTCGCCCACGTCACCCCGTCCTATGACGCCGACGGGACGGTGATCGGCTACCACTCCAACCGCCGTCGCCCCTCGCCGGCAGCGGTGGCCCGGGTGGTCCCCCTGTACCGGCGGCTGCTGGAGGAGGAGCGGCGCCACCCCAGCGCCAGGGCCGCGGCCGAGGCGTCGTCCCGGCTGCTGGCCGAACTGGTCGCCGCCGAGGGGGGCACCTACGAGGACTTCGTCTGGTCGATCATCAACCGCGAGGAGAGCTGACGTGGCCGGCCGATTCCCCCGCCGGGCACAGGCCGGGCGGCGCACCGACGCCGACGAGCTGGAGATCCACCGCGCCTTCGTGCGCCGGCTGACCGAGACCTGCGAGGCCGCCGCCCGCGGCGATCTGGAGGCTCGCAGCATGCCGGTACCCGGGATGGACGACGTCCCGGAACTGATGACCCTGCACGCCGGCGTCAACCGCGTGCTCGACGTGTCCGACGCCTACGTCCGCGAGGCGTCGGCGGCGCTGACCACGGCGGCCGAGGGCCGCTTCCACCGCCGGCTGCTGCTCACCGGCCTGCGCGGCGCGTTCCGCAAGGGCGCCAGCGACATCAACGACGCCCGCGGGGCGATGCAGCACACCGCCGGCCGGGTCACCGAGGCGCAGACCTCGCGACTGCGGCTGGCCGACGAGTTCGAGTCCGTCGTCCTCGCCATGTCCGAGCAGGTGGCGACCGCGTCGACGGAGATGAGCGCCTCGGCCGCGAGCCTCACCCAGGCGGCGTCGGCGGCGAGCACCGAGGTCGGCACCGCCCGCGACACCATCTCCTCGCTGACCCGCTCCTCGGCGGAGATCAAGGAGATCATCGCGCTGATCGACTCGGTGGCCGCCCAGACCCGGCTGCTGGCGCTGAACGCGACCATCGAGGCGGCGCGCGCGGGCGAGGCGGGCAAGGGGTTCGCCGTCGTCGCCTCCGAGGTCAAGGACCTCGCCGACCAGACAGGGCAGGCCACGGAGCGAGTCACCGCGCAGGTGGAGCAGATCCGCCAGGCCTGCGAGGACGTAGCCGGCGGCATGGCCACCGTGGGGACGACGGTGACCGACATGAACGGCCTGGTCGACGGGATAGCCACCGCGGTCGACGGTTCCTCGTCGGTGGGCGGGACCGAGCCGATGGGCCTGTCGCAGATGGCCGAACGGCTGCGCACCGAGGCGATCGCCTTCCTGGCGGAGATGCGGCGCTAGGCGGGCGACCGGGACCGTGTAGTCTCTCCGGGACCGACCGCCCGGCTCCGCGCCGGGCTCCTGACCGGCCGAAAGTGCAGGTCAGAGCGGTACGCGGGTGTAGTTCAATGGTAGAACATCAGCTTCCCAAGCTGACAGTGCGAGTTCGATTCTCGTCACCCGCTCCACGCATCCCTCCGCGCTCGAGGTGCTCCGCACCTCCCACGCCCTCCGTCACGACCAGGTCGATGACGACCGTGCTCGGCGGGCACGGCCGGGCCCTTGGGCCCTGGGGAAGTGGAACCAATAGGGCCACCATCGGTCGCATGAGCCGGCCAGCTCCCCACGCCCATGCGGCGCCGACTCCCGGGTCACCCTCGCAGGAGGCACGCGCTGGAGACGACGACCGCGCACATCAAGAGGTGCCCCTCGTGTCGCGCCGCCGCGCCCCCTGGGTGCTCGTCGAGGTGGACGGGTCCGCCGAGGCGCACCGGGCACTCGTGTGGGCGCTCCGCGAGGCCGCCCGGCGCGAGGCCACCGTGGTGGCCGTCATCGTCCTCGACGCACCGGACGGCGATCCGCTGACCGGCACCGCCCGGGTGCCACGGCGCACCCAGGAGGCGTCCCGCGATCATCTGGAGGCCCTGGTCCTCCGCGCCGTCGCCGAGACCGGTATCTGCGGGCGGACCCGCACCGCGATCCTCGAGCGCCCCGTCTTCGAGGCCCTGGAGGCCGCCATGCACGGCGCCGACCTGGTGATGGTGGGTGCCGCGGGCAAGCGACTGCTCCGTCCGGCCATCCCGCGCCAGCCCCTGCGCCGCGTCGCGCGTGGCGCGTGACCTGCGCTCCCACACGCCGCCGCAACCCCTTCCCGCCGTCGGCGGGCCCCCCTACCGTCGGGCCGTGACCCCGCCCGACGGGGCGGTGGGCCGATGACCGGCGCCACCCCGCGCAGCGCACCCGAGCTGGCGGCCGCCGTCCTCGCCGCCGCCTCCGGCAGCCACCTCGTGGCGACCCTGCACGAGGTGCTGCACGCGGCGGCGGTGCACGTGGAGGCGACGTACGGCGCGCTGGGGGTGCTGAGCCCCGACGGCCGCCGGCTGGACCGGTTCGTCCTCGAGGGGATGGACGAGGACACCCGCCGGCGCATCGGCACCCTTCCCACGGGCCAGGGCCTGCTCGGACTGCTGGTGGCCGAGCCGGCCACCCTCCGGCTGGACGACCTCGCCGACCATCCCGCCTTCCTCGGCTTCCCGGAGGGACATCCGCCGATGCGGTCCTTCCTCGGGGTCCCCGTGTGCGTCGGCGACGTCGTCTTCGGCAACCTCTACCTGACCGAGAAGCGGGGCGGCGGCCCGTTCACCGACGCCGACGTCGAGGTGACGCAGGCGCTGGCCGCCGTGGCCGGGCTGGCCATCGAGAACGCCCGGCTGCTGGAGCGGGCCGAGCGCCGGCGGTCGTGGGCGCAGGCAGGCCTGGACATCTCCACCACGCTCCTGAGCGGCGCCGACCCCGACGACGTGCTGCGCAACGCTGCGGCCCGGGTCGCCGAGCTCTCCCAGGCGCAGGCCGGCGGGGTCCTGATCCCGGTCCCGGGCGACGACGGGGCGTTGCGGGTCATGGCGGCCGTCGGCCCCAACGGCGCCGACGCCGAGGGCGTGCTCGTGCCGATGGACGACGAGGTCCTGCGCGAGGCCCAGCGGTCGGGCACCCCGAGACTGGTGACCGACGCCGAGTTCCAGCGGCTGGCCACCACCGCTCCCGCCCTGGCCGCGATGTTCTCCCAGGAGTACGGCGCGGCCGTGCTCATCCCGCTGGGCGGCCCCCCCGCCCTCGGCACGCTCGTGGTGATCCGGCGGCGTGACCTGCCGCCCTTCGAGCCGGAGCTGCTCGATCTGGCCGCCGCGTTCGCCGCCCAGGCGACGGTCGCCCTGGAGCTCGTGCGCAGCCAGCAGCGCGAACGCCGGCTGCAGGTCCAGGCGGACCGCGACCGCATCGCCCGCGACCTGCACGACCACGTCGTCCAGCGGATCTTCGCCACCGCCCTGGCGCTGGACCGGATCGGCCGCTCCGTGCAGGCCGAGTCCCCGGACCTCGCCGCGCGCCTGGCCGAGCGGGTGGACGAGCTCGACGGCACGATCTCCCGCATCCGGACGTCCATCTTCGAGCTGCAGCACCACGACGCCTCGCCCGAGGGCGTGCGCCACCGGCTGGTCGAGGTGGTGCGCTCGGTGGTGGACGGGCACGGCCTGCGCCCGGACCTGCGGGTGCACGGCGAGGTGGAGGACCTGCTGCCCGCGGAGCTCGTGCCCGACGTCGTCGCCACGGTGCGCGAGCTGGTCACCAACGTCGTCCGGCACGCCCGCGCCGAGCGGGTCACCGTCACCGTGAGCGTCACCGACGCGGTCCGCGTGCAGGTGACCGACGACGGCGGCGGGCTGCCGTCGATCACCGTGCGGAGCGGGCTGGCCAACCTGGCCGACCGTGCCGAACGACGCGGTGGCCGGCTCACCGCCACCGGCGGCCCGTCCGGGACCCAGGTCGAGTGGACGGCGCCGCTGGTGCGCTGAGCGCCGCGCTCAGCCGCTGGCCGACTCCCGCAGCTGGGTGGCGAGGATCGCCGCCTGCGTCCGCCGCTCGAGCCCCAGCTTGGCCAGCAGGTGGCTGGTGTAGTTCTTCACCGTCTTCTCGGCCAGCCCCATCCGGTCGCCGATCTGCCGGTTGGTCAGCCCCTCGCCGATCAGCCGCAGCACGATGCGCTCCTGGTCGGTCAGCAGCTCGAGCCGCTCGCCTCCGGTGGGCGCAGGCGTCCGGGGGCGCGGCGCCGGGCCGGGCAGCTCCTCCAGCAGCGTGCCGCCGGCGGCCACGGTGTGCACGGCGGACACCAGGGCGGGGCCGCGCACCTGCTTGAGCAGGAACCCCGTGGCCCCGGCGCGGATCGCCGCGTCCCGCGCCTCCGGCTCCGAGTAGCTCGTGAGTACCAGGCACGGCAGGTCCGGGAGACGGCGACGCAGCGAACGGCAGAGGTCCGCACCGCTCCCGTCGGGCAGGCGCATGTCGAGGACGACGACGTCGGGCCGCACCGCGGGTACCCGGGCCAGGGCCTCGGCGACCGAGCCCGCCTCGCCGGCCACCATCAGCCCGGGATCGTCCTCGAGCACCTCCGCCACACCACGGCGGACCACCTCGTGGTCGTCGACGAGGAACACCCGCACCGCCGACCCGACGTGATCCACGACACACACGCTACCTGGGGCGTCCTCCGGGTCATCGCCCCCAGCGCATGAGGTGAGGCGGAGCGGTTCCGTCAGGCGGGGAGGAGCAGCGCCGCGTAGAGCGTCAGGCCGGGACCGAACGCCATGGCGACCACCGGGCCGTCGACGTCGGCCATCTCCTGGAGGACGAGCAGCACGGTGGCCGACGAGCAGTTGCCGTGCTCGGAGAGCACCCGGCGGGAGGCCGCGACCTGCTCCTCGGCGAGGCCCAGCTCGTCCCGGACGACGTCGATGATCTTCGGCCCGCCGGGGTGGACGGCCCAGCCGGCGACGTCCTCGACCCGCAGCCCGGCGCCGGCCAGCAGCTCGTCCACGACCTCGCCCACGTGCTTGGACAGCACGCCCGGCACCCGCGGTGACAGGCCCATGCGGAAGCCCAGGTCGGTGACGTCCCAGGTCATGAGGTCCGCGGTCGAGGCGTCGGTGCGGGCGACCACGCCGGCCAGCCGGCGGCCACGACCCGCGCCGGGCTCGACGACGACGGCGGCCGCCGCGTCGGAGAAGAGCGCGTGGGCCACCACCTGCTCGAGGTCCCGCTGCGCCGGCTGGACGTGCAGGCTGGTCAGCTCGCAGCACAGCAGCACCGCGGGGCGGGAGCGCGCGGTGACGAAGTCGCCCACGGCGGCCAGCCCCGGGATGGCGGCGTAGCAGCCCATGTGGCCGACCAGCAGGCGCTGCAGACCGGCCGGCATGCCCAGGTCGCTGGCCAGCCGGATGTCCAGGCCCGGGGTGGCGTACCCGGTGCAGGTGGCGACGGCGAACAGGCCGACGTCGCTGGGCGCCAGGCCCGCGGAGTCCAGCGCCCCGGCGACCGCCTGCTTGCCCAGCGGCAGCGCCTCCTGGACGTAGCGCGCCATGCGGGCGCCGGTGCCCCAGCCGCTGAGGTCCTCGTCCAGCGGGTTGGCCACGGCGTGTCGCTGGCGCACCCCGGCGCCGAGGAAGATCCGCTTGGCGGCCCGGACGTCGGCATAGTGGTCGGCGAAGAAGCCGTCCCAGGCCGCCTCCTGGTCCAGCGCGGCAGGGAGGGCCGAACCGGCGCCGGTGACGACGGCCGCGGTCACGGGCGCCGCTCCGCGGCACGCACGCTGGAAGTCATGCTCCCGACGGTACGTGCGCAACCGGGCCCATGCCCGGTCACCGCTTGCGCCCGTATCCGGCGAAGACGGCGGCCGTGGACCGGATCGGCTTCATCCGCACACCCGGGCGCCGGCCCGCGGCCCAGCGGACCGCGTCGCGCAGCGACGGCCGCAGCCCCACCAGCGTGAGGTCCAGGCCCAGCCGGTCGGCCGCGGCGAGCAGGCGGGCGCGGTCGACGAACAGCGCCGGATCGTGGATGCCCCTCGGCGGCCCCCCGGGCAGCCGCTCCGCGAGGGTCACCGTGAGCAGCCGGCCGATCCGGGTGGCCGCCAGCGCGTCGATGACCAGCGTGCCGCCGGGGCGCAGCAGCCGCGCGCACTCGGCCAGGACGGCGACCTCGTCCTCGACGTGCTCGAGGATCTCCCCCGCCACCACGACGTCGGCGCAGCCGTCGGCCAGCGGGACGGCCAGCACCGACCCGAGCACCGGCAGCACGCCGTGGGCCGCGGCCACGCGCAGGCCCGCCTCGCCCACGTCCACGCCGACGTGCCGGTAGCCCAGCCGGGCCACGTGCGGGGCCATCAGTCCGCCACCGCAGGCCAGGTCGACCAGCACCTCTCCCGGGGACGCCGGTGGGATGTGCTCGGCCCGGGAGGCCGCGATCCAGTGCAGGGCGGCGAACCCGCCACCGGCCTCCCACCACTGGTCCACCAGGTCGTCGTACTGCCGGGGGTCGTTGGGCGGGCGGCTCGGCGACACGGGACCTACCCCTTCTTCAGCGGATCGTGACCCCAGTTCATCAGGGAGTACCGCCACTTCGACGTCTCGACGTCCTCCTGGGCCGGCTCCTGCGCGAGGTGGCGCTGCACGTAGCCGTGCACCTTCCGCATGTGCGCGAGGTCGTCGTCGGTGAGGTCGTCCTTCTTCGTGCGCAACAGCTCCACGATCCGGCGGCCGGATGCGTGCCCGGTGGACTCGCCGCCGCCGTCCTTCTGCCCGACCGCCTGCGACTCGTCGCTGTCCAGCCACGTGTCCAGCTCGGAGGCGGTCATGTTCACCGCCCGGCCGAACTCGCGCCGGGTGGTCTCGGGGTCGTCGTCTGCCATCGGTCCTCCGCTCGGGTCGTCGTCCCCCGGTACCGCCGCCCCGGGGCGCGGAAACGGCCGTCTGGTACTGCTGATCACCCACCCGCTCCTGGTCATCACCCGCCCATGCGCCCCCCTGGAGGCCCCGTGTCCGTCACCGTCGTCGGCAGCGTCAACGAGGACGTGCTCGTCGCCGTCGACCGGCTGCCGGGCCGGGGCGAGACCGTGGTCGGCCGGTCGGTCACCCGCGCCCCCGGCGGCAAGGGCGCCAACCAGGCGGCGGCCGCGGGCCTGCTCGGGCCCGGCGTGCACATGGTGGGCCGGGTCGGCGAGGACGCCGCCGGCGACCGGCAGCTGGCCGCGCTCGCCGGCTCCCGCGTCAACGTCAGCCGGGTGCACCGCACCCCCGGACTGCCCACGGGAACGGCCACCATCCCGGTCGAGGACGGCGGCGGCGAGAACCTGATCGTCGTCCTGCCCGGGGCCAACGAGGCCCTGACCCCCGCCGACGTGGACGTCGAGCCGGTGCACCGCGCCGACGTGCTCCTGCTCCAGCTCGAGGTGCCGGTGGAGACGGTCCTGGCCGCCGCCGCGGCCGCGGGCGGCACCGTCGTCCTCACCCCGGCGCCGGCCCGCGAGCTGCCGGACGGACTGCTCGCCCTCGTCGACGTGCTGGTGCCGAACGAGCACGAGCTGCTCCAGCTCGCCGGGGCCGCACCCGGCGAGCGCACCCCTGCCGAGCTGGCCGGCCTGGCCCGCGGGCTCGGCGGGCGGGCCGCGGTGGTCACCCTCGGCGCGCGGGGAGCGCTGGTCGTCCCGGCCGACGGCCCGGCCCTGCTGCAGGAGCCGCTCGCGGTGGACGTCGTCGACACCACCGGAGCGGGTGACTGCTTCACGGGCGCGCTCGCGCAGGGCCTGGCCGGTGGCGCCGACCTGGCCGGCGCGGTCCGCTACGCCGTCGCGGCCGCCGCGCTGTCGACGACCGGGCCCGGCGCGCGCGGTGCGCTGCCCGGTGACGACGACGTCCGGGCGGTCCTGGACCGGGTGCCGCCGGCCGGCGAGGTGGGCTGACGGGTTCGGAGGCGGGCCGTTGCGGGCACAGCCCGGTCGTCCTGACGACCCGTTCCGAGGAGGACCCGCGATGACCGAGCCCGAGCGCGCACCCGACGTCGACCAGCCCGACGGCGGCACCCCGTCCCGCGAGGCCGAGGGCACCGGCCGGACGCCGCACCCCGACGAGCCCGCCGAGGGCCAGGAGCTCGAGGGGGGCGCCGACACCCCCGACGCCTGAGCGTCCCCCGGCCGCCGGTCTTCCGGACGATCCGGTCCGCCATACTCGGCCCGATCGGTCGTCGGCGAAGGAGGACGTGTGCGGCACGCCCCCCTCCGCGCCGGGCTGACGGTGCTCGCCCTCGTCGCCCTGTCCGCCTGCTCGGACGACGGCGTACCGGACAGCGAGGCCACCGTCGCCTCCGGGGATCCGGCCGCCTGTCCCGGCGAGGTCCTCGATGTCGTGGTGTCGGTGGCGGCGTGGAGCGACGTGGTGGAGCGGCTCGGCGGGGACTGCGCCACCGTCACGACGGTGGCCGCCGTCCCGGCCGACGCACCCGACGACGTCCTCGCTGCCGACCGGGCCGCGTTCGCCGCGGCCGACCTCGTCGTCCTCAACGGGGCGCGCTACGACCCGTGGGCGATCGGGGCCGCCGGGCAGTCCGACGGACCTCCGGCGGTGGTGACCGCGGCGGAGGTCGCGGGCACCGGGTCGGGCCGGCCCGACCCCCAGCTCTGGTACGAGCCGGACGTCGTCCCGGAGGTGGCCTCCGCCGTGACCCGGGAGCTGGCCGACCTCTCCACCGACGCGGCGCCGTACTTCGACGCCCAGCACACCGCCTGGACGGCCGAGCTGCAGCCCTACCTGGCCGCGGTGGCCGACCTCCGGGGGGCGAGCGCCGGGCGCACCTACGCCACGACGCTGACCGCCTCCGGACCCATGGCCCGCGCTGTCGGCCTGACCGACCGGACGCCGTCGGGGTTCCTGCGCAGCCTCCGGTCGGGAGCCGAGCCGTCACCAGCAGACGTGGGCGCCTTCGAGGCGGCGCTGCGCGACGGGGAGGTCGACGTCCTCCTGCAGGACGGCGCGGCGGAGGACAGCACCGCGGACCGGCTGCGGGAGGTCGCCGAGAACGCCGGTGTGCCGGTCGTCGAGGTCACCGAGTTCCCCCCGGAGGACGGCGCCTTCGTCGAGTGGCAGCTGACCCAGCTCGCCGCGCTGTCCGAGGCGCTGGCCGGGGACGGCTGACCCGCCACGGGGTGTGGTGACCTAGATCTCCTCCCCGGAGCGGTGAAACGTCCAGGTCAGCGCGTTTCCGGTCGATGCCGGAGGGCAGGCTGGAAGCATGAGCGACGACCAGCGCGACGACCGCGCAGCCGACACCTCGCCGCGGACCTCCGCCGACGACACCCAGGACGCCGCCTCGACGGCCGCCACCGTGGCCCGGATGCTGGCCAACCCGCGCCGGGTGCGCCGGCCCTGAGCCCGGGTGGGGTCGCGCGCCCCGCCCTTCCCGGCTCCGGTGACGCTGGGTGATCACAACGGCCCCAGGGGCACGTCTGACCTCGCAGAACCCGTAAACCCCTCGTCACTCAGAGCAACCACAGTCGGCGTGCCGCGAACTCCACGGTTCCGCGCTGGGGCAGCATGCCTGCCGTGACCGCCGCCATGCCCCTCGCCTCCGTCGACGACATCTCGACCCCGGTTCGCCGGAGCCGGGCCGAACGTCAGGCGATCGTGCTCGACACCGCGGAGCGGCTGTTCTCCAGCCGCAGTTCGCGCAGCGTCGGCATGGACGAGCTGGTCCGCGAGACCGGCCTGGGCAAGATGACCGTCTACCGGCTCTTCAAGAGCAAGGACGACCTGGTCGGGGCCTACCTCACCCGCAAGTCCGCGACCGTGCTGGGCTTCATCGACGCCGAGCTGGTCCGCCTCGAGGGCGACCCCCGCGCCGCCCTGCTCTCCGTCGTCGACGCCGTCGAGCGCGACGTCACCCGCATCGGCTTCCGCGGCTGCCCGTTCACCAACGTCAGCAGCGAGTACGACGACCCGCAGCACCCGGCCCGCAGCGCCGCGGCGGACTACAAGTTCGAGCTGCACACGCGGCTCGAGCGGCTGACCGACCAGATCGTGCCCGGCGCCGGCGAGGACCTCGCCGCGCAGATCCACCTGATCATCGACGGCATGTACCTCTCCGGCGGTCTGCTGGGCCCCGACGGCCCGGCGGCGCACGGCCGTCAGCTGGCCGAGAAGCTGATCGACGCGGCGGTCGCCCGCAGCTGAACGCCCCAGGCATAGGAAGCTCTGCCTACGGCTTTCGCCTGTCCTGCGTAGGTAAAGCTTCCTATGCCCGACGTCGGGCGTGGACGGATGGCGCCCCGCACGATGGGGTGGTGACCGACCACTCCCCCGCTGACCGCACCCGCCCCGACCTCGACGACGCGACGGTCGAGGCGCTGGGCAAGCTCTCCGAGGCCCTCGAGACGGTCGACCAGGCCCGCGGCTTCCTCGTCGCCTTCCACCAGCTCACCGGCAAGGCCGACCGCCTCCTGCAGGAGTCCGTCGACCTCTTCGGGAAGGCCGGCGCGACGCAGCTCGCCGCGGACCTCGACCGCGACCTCGTCGGCCGCAACGTCATCGCCGACCGGTGGACCTTCCAGATCGTCGAGGACTTCGACGCCGGCTACTGGGCGGCCTTCCGGGCCTACGACGAGCGCGCCCGCGAGGAGCTCGCCGACGGGGACCGGCACGTGTTCGAGGCGCGCATGAAGCAGCGCGAGCGCACCGTCGGCCACCCGCGCCACGAGGCCGGCCCCTCCCTCACCGACCAGCCCTGATCCGGTTTCCCGCCCCCGCCGGGCGGGCAGGACCGAGCAGTGACCATGCCCGACGAGAACGACACAGGCTCCGACCGCGAGGCGAGGCCCCTGGGCGCCGAGAAGGCCCCTGGCGAGGACCGTGACTCCCTCGGGGCGACCGAGGGACCCGCCGACGGGATCGCCGGCCCCGCCTACCCGCCTGCCGACACCGAGCCGGACGCGCAGTGACCACGCCGGATCCCCGCACGTCCGGGACCCCCGCCGACCCGCTGAGCGTCGGACTCGACCGGCCGGCGGACGGAACGGCGCCGGCGACGCCCGCCGGGCCGGGTCGCACCCGGCAGACCGGCCGCACCATCGGCCGCTCGCTCGCGCTGGCGCTGCTGATCTTCGTGACCGTCGTCCTGGTGCTCTTCGTCGTCTTCAACGGCGACACGGTGCCGATCAGCCTGGTCTTCATCGACGTGGACGCCCCGCTGGTCGTGGCCCTGCTGATCGCGGCCGTCCTGGGCGCGCTCATCGGGTGGCTCGCGAGCCTGGTGCTCCGGACCCGCCGGCGGCACCGCTCCTGACGCTCGCTCCACTCGACGACCGCTCCGGGGCGTGTCCGGGTGGAGGCGTGCTTGCTCCGAGCTACCAGCCGGTAATATCTTTTGTTACCGGCGAGTAGCTATCGCCGTCCTCAGGACGATCCGTCCACCGGCACGGAGCACGGGAGCACGAGCGCTATGACGCACTACACGGCGAACCTCCGGGACCTCGAGTTCAACCTCTTCGAGTTCCTGGACACCAAGGACCGCTTCGGCACCGGACCGTTCGAGCAGATGGACGCCGACACGGCACGCGGCGTCCTCGCCGAGATCCGGAAGCTCGCGGAGGGCCCGATCGCCGAGTCGTTCGTCGACGCGGACCGCAACCCGCCGGTCTACGACCCCGCCACCAAGTCCGTGGCGCTCTCCGAGGGGTTCAAGAAGTCCGTACGCGCGCTCGAGACCGGCGAGTGGTACCGCCTCGACCTGCCCGACGAGCTGGGCGGGTTCGGCGCTCCCGTGGCGCTGCGCTGGGCCGCCTACGAGATGGTCCTGGGCGCGAATCCCGCCGTCTTCATGTACGGATCCGGCCCGACCTTCGGCGCCACGCTCTGGGAGCTCGGCAACCCCGAGCAGAAGAAGCTCGCCGAGCTGATGATCGAGAAGAAGTGGGGCGCCACGATGGTGCTCACCGAGCCCGACGCGGGCTCGGACGTCGGCGCCGGCCGCACCAAGGCCGTGCAGCAGCCCGACGGCTCCTGGCACATCGAGGGCGTGAAGCGCTTCATCACCTCGGCCGAGCACGATCTGAGCGACAACATCATCCACCTGGTGCTGGCCCGCCCCGAGGGTGCGAAGCCGGGCACCAAGGGCCTGTCGCTGTTCGTCGTCCCCAAGTTCCACGTCGACATCGAGACCGGTGAGCTCGGGGAGCGCAACGGCGCCTTCGTCACCAACGTCGAGAAGAAGATGGGCCTCAAGGTCTCCACGACCTGCGAGGTGACCTTCGGCGACGGCGACCTGCCGGCCAAGGGCTGGCTCGTCGGTGACGTGCACGACGGCATCGCCCAGATGTTCAGGATCATCGAGTACGCCCGCATGTTCGTCGGCACCAAGGCGATCGCCACGCTGTCGGCCGGCTACCAGGTGGCCCTGGACTACGCGAAGAACCGGGTGCAGGGCGCCGACCTGGCGTCGACGGAGAAGGACGCCCCCCGGGTGACCATCACCCACCACCCCGACGTCCGCCGCTCGCTGATGCTGCAGAAGTCCTACGTCGAGGGCATGCGCGCGCTGTACCTCTTCGCCGCCAGCTTCCGGGACCAGGTCCTGGACGCCGAGGCTGCGGGCACGGCCGACAGCGAGGCGGCGACGCTCGCCGCGCGGCTCAACGACCTGCTGCTGCCGGTCGTGAAGGGCTTCGGCTCCGAGCGCGCCACGCAGCTGCTCACCCAGGAGTCGCTGCAGACGCTGGGCGGCTCGGGCTTCCTGCAGGACTACCCGATCGAGCAGTACATCCGGGACTCCAAGATCGACACCCTCTACGAGGGGACCACCGCGATCCAGGGCCAGGACTTCTTCTTCCGGAAGATCGTCAAGGACGGCGGGGTGGCCCTGACCTGGCTGGCCGGCCAGATCCAGGCCACGATCGACAACGAGGTCGGCAACGGCCGCCTCAAGGAGGAGCGCGCGGCCCTGGCCGCCGCCCTCAACGACGTGCAGGGCATGCTCACCGCGATGTTCGGCCAGCTCACCGAGGCCCAGCAGGACATGACGGCGCTCTACAAGGTGGGCCAGAACAGCAGCCGCCTGCTGCTGTCGGTCGGCGACCTGGTCACCGCCTGGCTGCTGGTGCGCCAGTCGGAGGTCGCCCTCGCCGCCCTCGCCGGGGACGTCAGCGAGAAGGACCGGTTCTTCTACGAGGGCAAGCTGGCCGCCACCCGCTTCTTCACCAGCCAGGTGCTGCCGCGGCTGACCTCCGAGCGGATCATCGTCGAGAACACCGACAACGCCCTCATGGAGGTCGACGAGGCCTGCTTCTGAACGCCTCCTGCTCCACGGCTCGCAGGCCCCAGCGGGCCCCTGCGGCAGGCGCCGTTTCAGCCCGGCGGCGGCGGGCATGGGCCGAGGATGAGCGAGCCCGACGGCACCGGTTACCGCGAGTCCCCCGACACCACCGACGGCACCGCGCCCGCCCCCGACGACGCCCCCGAGGGCTCGGCGACGTTGACCACCGACGACGAGGCCCAGCGCGACGACGGCGTGGCCCGACCCGGCAACGAAGCGGACTGACCCGGCGCCGTGCCGCACCACGCGTGCGGCACGGCGCCGCGGCCTCAGTCCACCGGAGCAGCCGCCACGGCCGGACGCCTGGCGCCGCGACCGGCGGGCGCGGGCAGGCCGAGGAAGAACCCCTGACCCAACTGCACCCCGCACGACCGCAGCGCGTCCCGCTCGTCCGCGGTCTCCACGCCCGACGCGATCACCTGGCAGTCGTGCTCTGCCGCGAAGGGGACGAGCGCCGCGAGCAGGGCGCGGCGGGCGGAGTCGCCCTCGATGCCTGCCGTGGTCTCGCGGCCGAGCTTGAGGAACGCCGGTCGGTACCGCTCGATCTTGCTGAAGCTGTCGTAGCCGACGAGCGCGTCCTCCACGGCGACCTGGACCCCGAGCGGGACGCCGGCAGCCGAGAGGTCCCGCCCCGCGGGCAGCGCGCCGGACTCCAGCACCACCGGGCACGACGACTCGCCGAGGATTGCGGACAGCTCGCGCCGGGCCTCCCACATCGCCGGTGACACGTTGACCGAGACCCACGCCCCCTCGGGGAGCGAACCGGCGGCGGCCAGCGAGGCCCGCATCATCGCGCTGTCCAGGTCCACCCCGAGGCCGCTGCTGTTCGCTGCGTCCAGCCGCTCCTGCGGCGGGCGGCCGTCCGCGAAGCGGCACAGCGCCTCGTAGCCCACCGGCGCGCCGGTCCCGAGGTCGACGACGGGCTGGAACACGGTGAAGAAGATGAAGTCGCGGAACGCCGAGACGCCGGCGCGCTGGTCCGGGCCCGGGTGCCGGGGCGCGGGGACGGGCGGGCGGTGCTGTGCGGTGCTGGGCCCGACCGGCTCCTCCACCGGTGCGCCGCCCTCGGTCCCGGGAACGCCGTAGTGCAGCACCGAGGCCCAGTCGGGGGCGGACGACGCAACGGCGGGACGCCGCGACTCGGCGCGCGTGGCACCGGACGACCGCGCACGCCGACCGGACCTGGCCGGCCGGGTGTCCACCGGCCGGTACAGCCAGTCCCGCAGGTGCACCCACAGGTCGACGATGCTGTTGCCGATTCCGACGAAGGCGACCATCGCGTACGTGGCCAGGGTGAAGTTCAGCAGCGCGTAGACCAGGTGCCCCCACTGCTGCACGCTGGACGTCGATCACGACCGTGTAGCCGGCGAGGGCGATCAGCGCCGAGCGGGCGCCAGGATGAAGAAGGCACCGGCCGTCGTGCGGTCCCTGACCTTCGGCGTCCGCTTGAAGGCGCTCTTCTCACCGGTGATCAGCTGCAGGATCGACGCGAAGGACCCGGACAGGTTGACCGGCAGCAGGATCGAGGTTGAACCCGTAGATGCGCAGCACGTCGGTCCGGCGGTACCCGGTCGCGCGCAGGTCCCCGGCCATCATCAGGAAGTACGGGACGCGACGACCAGCAGCAGCAGCGGGTTGAGCAGCTCGGCGTTGAACGGGTAGACGAGCATGATCAGCAGGCAGACCGAGCTCCAGGCGATCGAGGCCATGTAGTTGACCCGCAGGAAGAGCTCGCCGAAGCGGTTGCGCTCGCCCCGTGCCCGGCGGGCCCGCATCTGCTCGCCGCAGCTTCGACAGGATCAGCAGGCCACCGTTCGCCCAGCGCTGACGCTGGATGCACAGCGACCCGAAGTCCGGCGGGGTCGCGGAGTAGGCCAGGCGCTCCGGGTAGTTGACCAGCTTCCAGCCGTGGACGCCGAGGTCGATGGTCGACTCGGTGTCCTCGATGACGGTGCGGTCCTGGATGTAGCGACGGATCTCGAAGTCGCCGTCGTAGTCGACCTCGACGATGTCGTCGAGGGCCTTCTTGCGCAGGACCGCGTTCGCGCCCGACCCAGAAGGTCGCGTCGTACTGGGTCATGCCCTGGTGGACGATGTGCTGAAGGTCGGTCGAGGCGCCGGAGATGCGCTCCAGCCGGGTCGCCGACCCCGGGAACGAGCTGTACGGGGTCTGCGCGACGGCCGACCCCGGCGTGCGCGCTCTGCGCGAGGAGGTGCACCATCCGGGCCGCGTACTCCGGCAGCAGCATGCTGTCGGCGTCCAGGGTGAGCACGTAGGCCGGCTCGTGCGACGACCAGGTCGGCCGCGCGCGCCGACGAGCGGCACCAGCGCCAGGCCCACCGGCGTCTGCGACCTCCTGGTAGCTGCCGCCCATCAGCCCGATGTAGCTGTTGAGGTTCATCGCCTTGTTGGGCTCGTGCGACAGCGACACGGTAGCGCTTGCGCTCGAAGCTGGTGAGCCGCGCGCCGAACGTGGCGACGAGCCGCCGGTGCAGCTGCAGCAGCCGCCCGGCGGGGAGCACGATGCGCCTCGTCGGCGGCGGAGGCCAGGGCCGCGCCCACGGTGGCCAGGTCTGCCGGCCAGCGCACCGAGCACGTGGTCGACGAAGAAGACGTCGGTGTGGTCGATGATCTCGTGCCGGGCCGCCAGGTCGTCGCAGCCACTCGACGGCGAACCGGTAGTGGCCGGCGAGCTCCTGCAGGTCGTCGGTCGTCGCCGCCCGGCCGGCGCCCTCGCCGGTCGCGCGCTCGAAGGCGTCGAGGGCGGTCGCGGAAACGGCTCGCGGGCACCCCCAGCTCGTCCTCGATGATCGCCGGGCAGGGCGCGCGCCTCGTCCAGGAGAGCACGGGCCCGCCGGGTCGTCGGGTTCTGCGGGTCGTCGATGAGCAGTACGACCTGCAGCGTCGGGGTACTCCTGGAGCGCGGCGGACAGCAGCGTGGTCCGGATGACCCGCTCGTCCTCCTGGTAGGAGGGCACCAGCACGGTCACCGGGGCCGCGGGCTGGTCGAAGAAGGCGTCCATGACCGCGCGGGAGGCGCGGTGCGTGCGCCGCGGCTCCGGTAGAAGAAGCCGATGCGGGTGATCAGGTAGGCCATCGCCGACGTGGCCAGCCCCGTGACCATCAGCAGGTAGACGATCGCCTCGATCACCAGGCGCGCGCTGTCCGCCTTGCCCTCGATGAACTGCTGCTCGATCGTGAAGGCGACGTAGACGGCCCACGCGGAGACGGTGAGCACGATCGCCAGCCGGCCGATCGCCATGCGCCGCTCGGACACCTTCGGCGCGACCAGCGGCAGCGGCTCGCGGCGACGGTCGCTGCCCCACTGCCGCCGGAGTGGGCCGGCGCTGATCGGGCACGGTGCGTTGCATCGAGTGTCCACCTTCTGCTCGTCGGGTCCGACGGGCATCAGGCATCCCACCTGAGCTCGCGACGTCCTCCGGCATCCTGCGGTCACCCGGTCCCCCGACGCTGCCCCCGCTCACCCGTCGTGGTGACGCCGGCCGCCCGGCACCTCCGCACCTGCTCGGACAGGTGGCACCGTCTGTCCGAGCTGATCCCAGGCAGTGCGCGGTCCCGCCCGGGACGGCGTCGACGAGAGCGAGGCCTCCCATGCGCGCAGCGCGCGCCGCATTCCCCGCAGGTCCCACCGACGACGAGCAGCCGGTCGCACGTCGCCTGTCCTGGACCCGCCTGGGGCTGCTGCTCGTGCTCGTCGGCGCGCTCGTCGGGGGCACCTACGCGTCCCTCACCGGCGCCGTCGGCCGCGCGGCCGCCACCACCACGACGACGTCGTGGAGCGTGCCCTACGTCGACGTCACCCTCACCCCGACCTTCCAGTTCCAGGACCCGGCCGCCAATTCGGCGCGCACGGTCGCCCTCGCCTTCGTCGTCGCCGATCCCGACGAGGACTGCGCACCCAGCTGGGGCACGTACTACTCGCTCGACGAGGCCGGCACCGACCTCGAGCTCGACCGCCGGATCGAGCAGCTCCGGTCGGCCGGCGGCGACGTGATGGTCAGCTTCGGGGGGCAGGCGAACGACGAGCTGGCGGTCGAGTGCACGAGCACGCGCGATCTCACCAGCGCCTACCGCGACGTCGTCGAGCGCTACGACCTGTCGGTCATCGACCTCGACATCGAAGGCACGGCCGTCGCCGACCAGGCCTCCGCCACCCGCCGGGCCGAGGCCCTGGCCGCACTGCAGCGCGAGACGGGCCGACGACGGGTCACCCCTGGACATCTGGCTCACCCTCCCGGTCGCTCCGGGCGGGCTGACGTCCGAGGCGCTCGATCTCCTACGCACGACCCTGGCCGGCGGCGTCGAGCTGACCGGCGTCAACGTGATGACGATGAACTACGGCGCCTCCCGGCCGGCGACGCAGTCGATGATCCTGGCGACCGAGCAGGCCCTGCGGGCGACGGCCGGACAGGTGCAGGCGCTCTACGAGGAGCAGGGCACCCGGCTCAGCGACGCCCAGGCCTGGAGCCGCGTCGGCGCCACACCCATGATCGGCCAGAACGACGTCGAGGGCGAGGTGTTCACCCTGGCCGACGCCGAGGAGCTGACCGCCTTCGTGCGGGACAACGGCGTCGGACGCGTCTCGCTGTGGTCGCTCAACCGGGACACCGGGTGCAGCGCGAGCTTCGCCGACGTGGCCGTGCACTCGACCACCTGCAGCGGCGTCGAGCAGGAGTCCCTCGCCTTCGTCGACGTCTTCTCCGGTCTCGCCGGCGACGGGCCCGCCGTACGGGTCAGCGACGTGGTCCGGGATCCCGAGCGCCGGCCCGTCGTGGATGACCCGGCCACGAGCCCGTACCCGATCTGGCGGGCCGAGGGCCAGTACCCCGCCGGCTACAAGGTGGTGTGGCACGGGGAGGTCTACCAGGCCCGCTGGTACACGGCGGGGGTCGACCCGTCGGTCCCTGGAACGACCGGCACGGAGGCGCCGTGGGCGCTGCTCGGAGCCGTGACCACCAAGGAAGCAGCCCCCGAGCCCGTCCCGACGGCCACCGGCGTGACCGAGCTCTGGAACCCCGAGACGCTCTACCAGCGCGGCGCCCGCGTGCTCCTGGACGGGCTGCCGTACGAGGCGCGGTGGGCCAGCCGCGGGGAGGCGCCGGAAACGCTCTTCCCGATCGGGTCCGACCAGGCGTGGGGGCCGTTGTTCACGATCCCCGGGGAGCCGACCGGGAGCTGAGCGTCCTGGGCGCCACCTACGCTGGCCGGGTGCCCGCCGCCGTCCTGACCGTGCTCGCGGAGCCGGAGTGGCGGGCACGGTCGGCGGCGCACGAGGCACGCATCGACCGCTGGGCGGTACCGCACCGCGAGCGGCGCCTGCGGGGCGAGAGCCATCCGGTGCACGACTTCCTCTTCACCTACTACTCCGAGACGCCGGGCCGGCTGCGCCGCTGGCATCCGGGGGTCGGGACCGCACTCGCGCCGTCGGCCGGCGGGCCCGCCCCGCACGCCCGGTGGCGCTGGTACCGCGCCGGCGACGACGGCACGGTCGAACTCGATCGCGCGGGCTACCTGGCCGAGCGCGGGCCGACGGTGGCCTTCGTCCGGGAGCTGCTCGCCGGCACCGCGAGCCGGCCGGTCTTCGCCGGCTGCTTCGGGCTGCACGAGTGGGCGATGGTCTACCGGTCCGACGAACGCCGGCACGCCCTGCCGCTGCGGCTGGGCCCGGCCGGCACCGACGCCGTCGTGGAGTCCCACACCGTCCGCTGCAGCCACTACGACGCGTTCCGCTTCTTCACGCCCGAGGCCGTCGGCCGCAACCGGCTCCAGCCGACGCGGGAGACCCAGGCCGCGACGGAGCAGCCGGGCTGCCTGCACGCGACGATGGATCTCTACAAGTGGGCCTACAAGCTCGGTCCCGCCGTCCCCGGCGAGCTCCTCGCCGACTGCTTCTCGCTGGCCGCCGACGTCCGCGAGCTGGACATGCGCGCCTCGCCGTACGACCTGCGGGACCAGGGATACGCCGCCGTCGCGATCGAGACGCCCGAGGGCAAGGCGGAGTACGCGTCGGCCCAGCGGGAGTTCGCCCGCCGCGGGGCGGACCTGCGCCGACGTCTGCTGGTCGTCTGCGAGACGCTGACCCTGGCATGAGACGTTCACGTGCCCGCCGTACGGTCACCAGGTGACTTCCGCACACGACGCCCGCTGGATCCGCCTCGAGGGCACCGCGAACACTCGCGACCTGGGCGGTCTGCCGACCAGGGACGGCGGCCGCACGCAGCCGTTCCGGATCCTGCGCAGCGACAACCTGCAGACCCTCACCGCCACCGACGTGCAGCGGCTGATCGGCGACATCGGACTGCGCGAGGTCATCGACCTGCGCACGAGCGCCGAGGTGCTGCTCGAGGGCCGCGGGCCGCTGCGGTCGCGCCCGGAGGTGATCCACCGGCACTTCACGCTGCTGCCCGAGCGCGGCGAGTACACCGACGTGTTCGCGGCCGAGGAGGACGAGGTCCCCGACCTCCCCGCCGGCTGGCTGGAGTCGGTCCTGCCGCGCCAGGTCGCCGAGCACGACGAGGGCGAGCCGGCCCCCGTGCGCAGCTACCTCGGGTACCTGTCGCACCGTCCCGAGGCCGTCGTCGCCGCGCTGCGCGCGCTGGCCGCACCCGCGCAGGGCGCGTCCGTCGTGAACTGCGCCGCCGGCAAGGACCGCACGGGCGTGGTCGTGGCCCTCACGCTCGCCGTCGCAGGGGTGCCGCACGAGGAGATCGCGATCGACTACGGGCTCAGCGGCGATGTGATCGACAAGATCTTCGAGCGGCTGAATGCGACCCGGACGTACGGCGGGGACATGGAGCGGCGGGACACCGCCGCGCACGCCCCCCGACGGGAGACGATGGACCGGGTGCTCGAGCTGCTGGACGAGCGGCACGACGGGCCGATCGGCTGGCTGCACGCGCACGGCTTCGGCGCCGACGAGCAGGCCGCGCTCCGCGCCCGTCTGCGCGGCTGACCGACCGGACCGGTCAGCCGACCGGCCGCCCGGAGCGCCGCCGCTGCTTGTGCCGGTACATGGCGGCGTCGGCCTTCCGCAGCAGGTCCTCGGCCGCGGTGCCGGGCTCGTGCACGGCGACACCCACGCTGGTGCCGACGGTGACCTCCCGCCCCTCCAGCCGGAAGGGCTCGGTGAAGCACTCCTGGACGCGGGTGGCCAGCCCCTGCGCGTCGGCCGCATCGAGCAACGCGGGCAGGATGATCGCGAACTCGTCACCGCTGAGCCGGCCGACGGTGTCGCACGGGCGGATCGCCGCCCTCAGCCGGGCCGCCACCTGACGGAGCAGCTCGTCACCGGCCGCGTGCCCCAGGCCGTCGTTGACCTGCTTGAACCGGTCGAGGTCGCAGAAGAGGACCGCGAGGTGGGCCCCCGGGCCGGCCGAGGGCAGCTCCGCGAGCAGCCGGTCGAGGAAGAGCACCCGGTTGGGCAGGCCGGTGAGGGCGTCGTGGGTCGCCTGGTGGCGCACGGTCTCCAGCAGGCGGGCCCGCTGCAGCGCCGAGGTGGCCTGGTCGCCGACACCCCGGAGCCGGGCGAGCACGTCGCCGCGGAGTTCCTCGGGGGCCTCCCCGGCCTCCCAGCTGGCGGTGGCGATGCCGAGGAAGGCGCCGTCGGCGAGCAACGGGAGCGCCACGACGTCGGAGACGTCGATCTGCGTCAGCAGTCCGCGCACCGCAGGACTGCTGTCGACGGCGCGGATGATCCGTGGCTCCCGGGTGGTCAGCAGGTCCACGAGCTCGGGGGTCTCCTCCGGCCGCAGGGCCGCGGCGAGAAGGGCCGTCCGGCGTTCCGGCGTGAGGCCGGCCGACGCGCGCGCGAGCAGCTGCCCCTCCGACGGGTCCCACAGCATGACGGAGGCGCTGCTGCAGCCCACCACGCGCGGGAGCGCCTCGGTGACGACCGAGCAGATGGAGTCGACGTCCTCGGCGGCGGCCAGCTCGTGCGCCAGCGCGAGGAGCGCGCCGGCGCGGCTGGCCTGCAGTCGGGTGTCCTCGAGCGCGAAGATCAGCTCCAGCGCGGCTGCGGCGTGGCCGGCGTAGGCCGCCAGCATCGCCGCCTCGTCGCCCATCGGGTTGTCGCCGGGGCGGTACAGCGCCGCGAGGCGGCCGTGCGCACGCCGCGCGGAGGCGATCTCGGCGACGACCGCGCTGCTCCCGAGGTCACCGCCGGCGAGCAGGATCGCCGCCAGGTCCGGGACGAGCTCCTCAGGGACGCCGGCGCTGTGCACCAGGGGCGCACCGCCGCTGGGCGAACGGACCGCGAGCAGGTAGGCGGGGGCGAGCACGGCCTGCGCGGCCCGGCTCACGATGCGGTGGAGCACCGTCTCGAGGTCGTCGCTGGCGACGAGGTCGGTGGCCGCGGACTGGAGGATCTGCAACTGCCCGCGCAGGGCCTGCAGCTCGGGATCGACGGCGCGCCTGCTGCTCCGCCGCCACGGCAGCCGCGACCGGGGGTCCCACTCGAGGTGGTAGGTGCACGCCTCGAAACCGTCGGACTGGCACTCGTCGTGCACGATCCGGGCCGGGGGCAACGCGAAGATCGCCGGCACGGTGCTCAGCAGGCCCTGCGTGTACAGGCAGTCCAGCCGCGAGTGGGTGTACCCGTCGTGCAGCCGGTACCGGATGGTCGCCGTCGTGGGCGAGGTCTCCAGGATCTGCATGGTCGACGTGGTGCTGAACTTCTGCACCGCACGCGGCAGCTGCCCGAAGACCCGCCGGGGCGACCCCAGCGTTCGCAGCAGGATCACCAGGGCGTGCGCCAGGCCGCTCGTGAGGGCTGCCGCGCCGACCTCGTACATCGTCCGCGGGCCCAACACGTCGGTGGCGGCGGCGAACAGGCGGATGCGCGTGTCGTAGCTCCACCAGCGCGACTGGTCGTCGAGCTCTCCCTGGGTGGCCGTCGTGCCCGTCCGGGCGAGCACCTCGGACACGGCCTCGTCACCGCCGACGGAGCGGACGTACCGGAGCACGCCGCCGGTCGTCGCACCGCTGGTCTCCGCAGCCTCTGCCGGGGTGACCGCGGAGACGTCCTCGCGCGGCCGGGGCACGACGACGGCACGACCGGAGCCCTGGAAGGGCAGGTCCGGGTCGCTCCCCGTCCGTGCGCGCGTCACAGGAGGAGTATCGGCACGGCGCAGTCCCAACCTGAGCGCGACCCACCCGTCCGAGGGAAAGGCCCGGACAGCATTCGACCCCGGCCTCCGAGAGGACCGGGGTCGCGCGGGTGGAACGGCGCCGCCCGAGGCGGCGCGGCCGCGTCAGCGGCGGACGTACGAGGTGGCGCTCGCCATCGTCAGGAGCTCGTCCCGCATCGCCGGGCTGCTGCTGCGAGCGAGCGCCTCGTCGATGGCCCGACGGGTCCGGGCCGCCTGGCGCCGCTGCCGCCAGCTGGCCGTCATGCTGTTCATCGTTGGTGCCTCTTCCTTCGGTGTGGTGAACCTACGCCAGAGATAATGCAGGTTCGAGGCCATATTATTCCGACGATTCCTAGGCAGGGCGCCAGCAACACCGAGGATCCCTCATCCAAGCGGGTGAGTCCCGTCACCCCAGGACGACGACGGCGCCCGCCCTCCGCCAGGAGGACGGGCGCCGCCGGTGCACGAAGCGTCAGCTGGGGCGCGGGACGTCCCCACGCCAGGCGCCGGTCTCGGTGCCGCGACTCTCGATGAACTCCTTGAACTTCTTGGCGTCCGCCTTCACCTGGCGGTCGTCGAAGCCCAGGGCCGCGCCTGCCTTCTCGACCAGACCCTCGGGCTCCCAGTCGATCTGGATCATCACCCGCGTCCTGGCGTCGTCCAGGCGGTGGAAGGTGATCACGCCGGCGTGCTTGGCCTCGCCGGTGGTGCTCGTCCAGGCCACCCGCTCCTCGACGTGCTGCTCGGTGATCTCGGCATCGAACTCGCGCTTGACGCCGTCGACGTTGGTCACCCAGTGGGTGTGCGTCGGGTCGATCTGCGTGATCTTCTCGACCCCGCCCATGAACTGGGGGAAGGACTCGAACTGCGTCCACTGGTCGTAGGCCACCCGGATGGGGACGTCGACGTCGACGGATTCCTGCACGCTGGCCACGATGTGCTCCTCTGTTAGACGTAGTGCCTGCTCAGGCCCTACCCCCGGTCCGCGAACGGGACACCCCGTCGCCCGGGAGGGTGAGGACGAAGCGGGCCCCGTCCGGCGCGGCGGTGTCCAGCGCGAGCCCGCCGCCGTGCCGCTCGGCGATGTCGCGCGCGATGGCCAGCCCTAGCCCGGCACCGCCGTCGGTCGACCGGGCGTCCTCGAGCCGGGTGAACCGCTCGAAGACGCGGTCCCGGTCCGAAGAAGGGACCCCCGGACCGTCGTCGGCGACGGTGAGGACTGCCCGTCCGCCCTCCTCGGCCAGGGTGACGGTGACGGCGCCCCGCGCATGGCGGACGGCGTTGTCGAGCAGGTTCGCGACCGCCCGCGCGAGCTGCCCGGAATCCCCTCGTACCTGGACCGGCGACACCCGGCGGCTGTCGATCCGTGGGCCGGCCCTGCCGCGGCGGGCAGCGATCTGTTGACCGACGACGTCGTCGAGATCCACCGGGCCCGCGCGGGTGAGGTCGAGCGCACCGGCGTCCCCCCGCGCGAGCAGCAGCAGATCGTCGACCAGACGTTGCAGCCGGCCCGTCTCGCCCAGGAGCGAGCCGTGCGTCGCCTCGAGGTCCGACGTCGCCGGATGGGCCTCGTCGATCTCCACCTGGGCCTGGATGCGGGCGAGCGGGCTGCGGAGCTCGTGCGCGGCGTCGGCCACGAACCGGCGCTGCGTCTCCGAGGCGCCGGCCAGCCGGTCCAGCATCGCGTTCATCGTGCGTGCGAGGCGGGCGACCTCGTCCGACGTCGGCGGCTCGGGCACACGGCGGTCCAGGTGGCCGGCCGAGATCCGGTCGACCTCGGCGCGGATGGCCTCGACCGGGCGGAGCACCCGGCCGACGAGCCACCAGATCACCCCTGCCAGGACAGCGGAGCTCGCGGGTACCGCCACGAGCAGCGAGAGCAGCAGCGACCGGGTGCTCTGCTCGACGTCCTCGAGGGTGCCGGCCACGAAGACGGTGTCGTCGCCGACCGGCGTGGCCAGCACGCGCGCATCGGTGCCGTCGTTCGGCATGGTTCCGTCGGTGATGGTCGTGCGCTGCGGGGTGGCCGACCGAAGTGGACGGCCGGGAACGCCGGGGGACGTCACGACGATGCGGCCGGCGTCGTCGACGACCTGCACGACGACGTCGTCCGCCGGGAGGTCTGTCCCCTCCACCGGCTGCCCGGCGCGAAGCAGGTCGGCGATCGCGTCGGCCCGGTCGCCGAGGGTCTCGTCGAGGCTGTTCGTGAGAAAGGCGCGGTGGGTGAGAACGAGTCCCGCGCCGGCGGCTCCCAGGACGGCGAGCACCGCCAGGGTCGCCAGCGCGGTGACCCGGAACCGCAGGCTGCCGGGCAGCCGCCGTCGGGTCACCGGTCCGGGAGGCGGTAGCCCATGCCGCGCACCGTCTCGATGCGCCGCACCGCGTCCGGTTCGCCCAGCTTCCGCCGCAGCCGGGCGACGTACACCTCGACCACGTTGGGGTCGCCCTCGAAGGCGTCGTCCCAGACGCCGGCCAGGATCTCCTGCTTCGAGACGACCCGGCCGGCGCGGCGGACGAGATAGCTGAGCAGGTCGAACTCGCGCGCGGTCAGCGCGACCGGCTCGCCCCCGCGCAGCACCCGCCGCGCGCGCGGGTCGAGCCGCAGGTCCCCGACGACCAGCGGCGCAGGGTCCCCGAGAGAGGCCCGCCTCAACAGCGCGTGCACCCGGGAGACCAGCACCGGGAAGGAGAAGGGCTTGCGCAGGTAGTCGTCGGCCCCGGTGTCGAGGGCCTCCGCTTCGTCGAGGTCGCCGTCCTTGGCCGTCAGCATCAGGATCGGCGTCCGGACACCGGACCGGCGCAGCTCGGCGCAGACCCGGTAGCCGTTGAGGCCGGGCAGCATGATGTCGAGCAGGACCAGGTCGTAGCCGCCCTCCCGCGCCCGCCACAGGCCCTCGGGTCCGTCGCCGGCGACCTCGACGGAGAAGCCCTCGGCCGTGAGCCCACGGCGGAGCGCGGCGGACAGCGTGGCGTCGTCGTCCACCAGCAGCAGCTTCACCCGTGGGCCTCCCTCGACGTCCTCCGACCATGATCGGTTCGGATCCTGACACCGGGCTGAATGCGTCAGCGTGCCGTCAGCTACCCCGGACACCATCGTGGAGGTCAGGACGACCGCACGAACGAGGAGCTTCCTATGCGGATCAACAAGAAGGTCGCCGTCGTCATCGGCGCCGCAGCCATCGTGGCCGCCGGCGCGGGCGTCGCGACCGCGGGCGGCAACACCGACGCGACCGAGGGCCCCGACGTCGCCATCACGGGCGACGCACTGCAGAAGGCCAGCGACGCGGCGCTCGCCGAGACCGGTGGCGGCAAGGTCACCGGCACCGAGGTCGGCGACGAGGAGAGCTACTACGAGGTCGAGGTGACCCTCGACGACGGCAGCCAGGTCGACGTCCAGCTCGACAAGAGCTTCGCCGTCGTCAGCAGCGAGGCCGACCACGAGGACGGCAACTGACCTCGAGCTCTCGGGCTCCCGGCTCACCGGCGGCACCACCGTCGGGGAGCCGGGAGCGTCTGGCGAGATCCAGCCGCCCGTCGAATCCGGTCACGGCGTGCGACGGGCCTCCGCCACGTCGATGGCCACTCGCACCGTGGCCCAGCCGATGAGCAGCAGGCAGAGCACCCGGGCCAGACCGGCGCCGATGTTCGCCCCCTCCTCCTCCGAGAGCATCGTCAGCCCGTCGACGAGCAGCATCACCATCGCCCCCGCGAGCACGAGCCCGCCGATCCGCAGTGCCCGCTGGTCGGAGCCGCTCACCAGCACGGCTCCGCCGGCGACCGCGCACAGGTGCGCGAGCATCCGGATCCTCTCCTCTGGGTCGGGCGGCTCTCCTCCGGGTCGGGCTGCCGGTCAGCCGAGCAGCGCGCTCCCGGGATCCTGCAGCACCGCCCCCACGTCGGCCAGGAACCGCGAGCCGAGCTCCCCATCGATGATCCGGTGGTCGAAGGAGAGGGCCAGCTGGGTCACCTGCCGGGGACGGACCTTCCCCTTGTGCACCCACGGCCGTTCGCGCACCGCCCCGAACGCCAGGATCGCCGCCTCGCCGGGGTTGAGGATCGGCGTGCCGGTGTCGACGCCGAACACGCCCACGTTGGTGATCGTGAACGTGCCACCGGTCATGGCCTCCGGCGGCGTGCGCCCGGCGCGGGCGGTCGCGGTCAGCTCGGCCAGCGCTCCGGCGAGCTCGGCCAGGGACATCCGACCGGCGTCCGCGATGTTCGGGACGACGAGGCCGCGCGGGGTCGCCGCCGCGATGCCCAGGTTCACCTGCCCGTGGACGACGATCTCCTGGGCCGCCTCGTCCCACGAGCTGTTGACCATCGGGTGCCGGCCGAGGGCCAGGAGCACCGCCTTGGCGACGAACAGCAGCGGGCTGAGCTTGAGCCCGGCCAGCTCCGGGCGCGCGCTCAGCCGGTCGCGCAGCTTCATCGTCCGCGTGACGTCGACGGTGAGGAACTCGGTGACGTGCGGCGCGGTGAAGGCGCTGGCCACC
The DNA here is from genome assembly GCA_963747895.1 of uncultured Actinomycetota bacterium. Classification (GTDB taxonomy): domain Bacteria; phylum Actinomycetota; class Actinomycetes; order Mycobacteriales; family Geodermatophilaceae; genus Blastococcus. Next base: position 514,562 of record CAVVGX010000005.1, on the reverse strand, counting down.
ATCGCGGCGGCCATCTGCTTGCGCACGCCCTTGATCGGGATCCGCTGCCCGCCGTCTCCCGGGGTTCCCGTCGCCGCCGGGGCAGCGGGGATGCGGGCGGCGTCGACGTCGGCCCGGGTGATGACGCCGCCCGCGCCGGTGCCGCGGACCGCCGCGAGGTCGACCCCGCAGTCCTTGGCGTACCGGCGCACCGGGGGCTTGGCCAGCGGCCGCGGACCGCGCCGGCCGGGCGCGACGGCCGTCGACGAGGCGGCGTCCGCACGGACCGCTGCCGCCTCCGCCTGCCGGCCGACCTCGAGGCCGCCGTGGCGGACGGGCTTGGTGCGGGCGTCCGGCGCGGTGGCCAGCAGAGGCGCCCCCTCGACCGCGTCGGTGCGTCGCGGCCGGCGGCGCGCCTCGGTGGTCCGCGGCCCGTAGCCGACGAGGACCGCGGTCCGCCCGTTGGCGGTGGTCTCCCCGATCAGGCCGGTGCTCTCGGGCTCCGGGGATGCCTCGCCCGCGCTCCCGTCGCCGGTGTCGATGGTGATGATCGGCGTCCCGACGTCGACCGTCGCGCCCGCCTCGACGAGCAGCTCGACCACCCGGCCGGCGTGCGGCGAGGGCAGCTCGACGGCCGCCTTCGCCGTCTCCACCTCGCACAGCGGCTGGTTGACCGTGACGGTGTCGCCGACGGCCACCAGCCACTGCAGGAGCTCGGCCTCGGTCAGGCCCTCGCCGACGTCCGGCAGGTTGAAGCGGCGGAGCACTGGCGTCGCGTTCGTCATGTCAGAAGCCCATCGCGCGGTCGACGGCGTCCAGCACCCGGTCGAGGTCGGGGAGGTACTCCTCCTCGAGCTTCGACGGCGGGTAGGGCACGTCGTAGCCGCCCACCCGCAGCACCGGCGCCTCCAGGGAGTGGAAGCAGGTCTCGGTCACCCGGGCGGCGATCTCCGCGCCGAGCCCCAGCGTCACCGGCGCCTCGTGCACGACCACGCAGCGCCCCGTGCGCCGGACCGAGTCGAACACCGGCTCCAGGTCCAGCGGGGAGAGCGTGCGCAGGTCGACCACCTCGAGGGAACGGCCCTCCCCCTCGGCCGCCTGGGCCGCCTGCAGCGCCGTCGTCACCATCGGGCCGTACGCCAGCACGGTGACGTCGTCGCCGCCGCGCACCACGCGGGAGCCGAACAGCGGCTCGGGCGTGGCGGAGGTGTCGACCGGGGCCTTCTCCCAGTACCGCCGCTTGGGCTCGAGGAAGACGACGGGGTCGGGGGCGGCGATCGCCTGCTGGATGCCCCAGTAGGCGTCGACCGGGTTGCTGACGGCGACGACCTTGAGGCCGGGCGTGTGCGCGAAGTAGGCCTCGGGGCTCTCGCTGTGGTGCTCCACCGCCCCGATCCCACCCCCGAACGGGATGCGGATGACCATCGGCATCGGCACCAGGCCGCGCGAGCGGGCGTGCATCTTGGCCACCTGGGTGACGATCTGGTTGTAGGCGGGGAAGACGAAGCCGTCGAACTGGATCTCGACGACCGGGCGGTAGCCGCGCATCGCCAGGCCCACGGCGGTGCCGACGATGCCCGCCTCGGCCAGCGGGGTGTCGACGACGCGGGCCTCGCCGAAGTCCTTCTGCAGGCCGTCGGTGATCCGGAAGACCCCGCCCAGCCGGCCGATGTCCTCGCCCATGAGCACGACCTTCGGGTCGTCCTCCATCGCCCGGCGCAGACCGAGGTTGAGCGCCTTGCCGATCGTGAGCGTCTCGGTGGCCGGCGCGTCCAGCACCTCGGCGGCCATCAGCGCTCGCCTCCCTCGAAGGACGCCTGGTACGCCTCGAACTGGGCGCGCTGGGCGGCCAGCGGCGGGGTCTGCTCGGCGTAGACGGCGTCGAACATGGCGGTGGGCCGGGGATCGGGCATGTCCACCGTGCCGCTGCGGATGCGGGCGGCGAGCTCGTCGGCCTCGGCCTCGACGCCGTCGAAGAACGCGGCGTCGGCCAGTCCGCTGCGCGAGAGGTAGGCCTTGAGGCGGGCGATCGGGTCGCGCAGCTTCCACTGCTCGACCTCGCCGGCGAGGCGGTAGCGGGTGGGGTCGTCGGACGTGGTGTGCGCGCCCATCCGGTAGGTGAAGGCCTCGATGAAGGTGGGGCCCTGCCCCTCGCGGGCGGCCTGCAGCGCCGCGCGGGTCACGGCCAGGACGGCGAGGACGTCGTTGCCGTCGACCCGGACGCCGGGGAAACCGAACCCGGCCGCGCGGCGGTACAGCGGCACCTTGGACTGCCGCTCCAGCGGGACGCTGATCGCGTACTGGTTGTTCTGGCAGAAGAAGACCACGGGTGCGGAGAAGCTCGCGGCGAACACCATGGCCTCGTTCACCTCGCCCTGGCTCGTGGCGCCGTCGCCGAGGAAGGCCAGGACGGCGGACTCCGCGCCGTCGCGCTGGACGCCCATCGCGTAGCCGGTGGCGTGCAGGCACTGGGCGCCGATGACGACCGTGTACAGGTTGAACCCGCGCCCGAGCGGGTCCCAGCCGCCGTTGTCGACGCCGCGGAACAGGCTCATCACATGCAACGGGTCGACGCCGCGGGCCCAGGCGACACCGTGCTCGCGGTAGGTCGGGAAGGCCATGTCGCCGTCGGCCAGCGCCCGCCCGGCGCCGAGCTGGGCGGCCTCCTGACCGAGCAGCGAGGCCCAGATGCCGAGCTCGCCCTGGCGCTGCAGGGCCGTCGCCTCGCCGTCCCACCGGCGGACGAGGGCCATGTCCCGGTAGAAGCCGCGCAGCTCCTCGTCGGACACGTCCAGCGGGTAGTCCGGGTGTTCCAGCCGCTCGCCCTCGGGCGTCAGCAGCTGCACGAGGTCCGGCTGCTGCGGCAGGTGCGGCGCACCGGCCCCGGGTACGGGATCGACGACCTCGTGGAGGTCGCCGATGTCGGCGTCGTCGGTCTCGTGGCGCAAGGCAGTCACCGCTCGCTCCTCGCCTCAGCCGCCCTGGCCGGGGTCGCCGGCGCCGTGCGGAGGTGGACGTGTGGCCGGCGCCGGGGTGTGGCGCCGCTCACACATCCTGCCACGCCTCCGCGCGAGCACCTACGAAGTCGTGGCCGCCGGCGGCGATCGCCACCTGTTCGCGTGCATCCTCCGGCGCGGACGCCGCAGGATCAGCGCTCCGGCCGGCGGATCCGGACGGGTCCACGGGCGGTGGTGACGTCGACGACCGTCCCGCCCTGCGTCACCTCCACCCGACCCGCCGCGGCCAGCCGCCCGGCCGCGGCGCGCGCGGCCGGCATGAGGTCGCGCCACTCCTCGGCGTCGACGTGCCGGGCCGCCTCGGAGGGGCAGATCGTGGTGCCGGCCCTCCGGAGGTCGAGCAGGTCGCTGATCGCCTGCTCCAGCCGCGCGCCGACGTCGTCCACGTCGTCAGCCTGGGCGGCGATCCACCGGAGCGCCAGCCCACGTGGATGACATCCCCCAGGCCGGGTACCGGCCCCGCATGGCGAAGCGGACCCCCCTCGGGGTGAGCGGCAAGGGCAGGCGCGGCATCAGCACCCTCGGGTGGGCCCTGCGCGGCGCGGCGGCGGGCGCAGCGGGCAGCACCGCGCTCAACGCCGTCACCTACCTGGACATGGCCGTCCGCGGGCGCGGCACCAGCTCCACGCCCGAGGACACGGTGGAGCAGCTGGCGGGGAAGGCCCACGTGCCCATCCCGGGCGACGGGGAGACCCGGCAGAACCGCGTCCAGGGCCTCGGCCCGCTCCTCGGGCTGGTGGCGGGTGTCGGCGTCGGGACCCTCGGCGGCCTCGCCCGCGCCTCCGGGTACCTCTCGACCAAGCCTGTGGGGATCGCGCTGACCACGGTCGGCGTGATGGTCGCGGCCAACGGCCCGATGACCGTCCTCGGGGTGACCGATCCGCGGACGTGGTCGGCGAAGGACTGGCTCAGCGACGTCGTCCCGCACCTGGCGTACGGCGTGGTCGCGACGTTCACGATCGACGCCTTCGATCGCGGGTGACACAGTCGCGCCGTGCAGGAGATCACCACCGAGGAGCAGTTGCGCGACCTGCTCGGTGAGCCGGTGCCCGCCGCACTGGCCAAGGAGCGGACGGCGCTCACCGATCTCGACCGCGCGTGGCTGGCGGCCAGCCCGTTCTGCCTGATCGCGACCAGCGGCGCCGACGGCAGCTGCGACGTCTCCCCGAAGGGCGACCCGCCCGGCTTCACCGTCGTCCTGGACGACCGGACCATCGCGCTGCCCGAGCGGGCCGGCAACCGTCGCGCCGACGGGTACCGCAACATCCTGGCCAACCCGCACGTCGGGCTGATCCACCTGCTTCCGGGGCGCACCGACACGCTGCGGATCAACGGCCGCGCGCGCCTGGTCACCGACGCCGGGCTGCTGGACCGGATGGTCGTGAAGGGGCACCGCCCGGTGCTGGCCGTGGTGGTCGAGATCGAGCAGGTGTTCCACCACTGCGGCAAGGCGTTCCTGCGCTCGCAGCTGTGGGACCCCGGGAGCTGGCGTCCCGACGCCGTCCCGACGCGGGCGCGGATCGCGCAGGAGCTGGAGCGGCCCGACGACCGTCTCGAGGACCTGGAGCGCTACTACTCCCCCGCCGTCTACTCGGCCGGCCTGTACCCCTCGACCTGACACGGGCATAGGAAGCTATGCCTACGGTTCCGGCCTCGGATACGTAGGTAGAGCTTCCTATGCCTGGGTCACTGCCAGCCGGTCTCGTCCACGCCACCGGGCACGGGGGCGGCGGGGTCGTAGGGCGTGCGGGTGAAGATGAAGGTGCCCAGGTCGAGGTGGCCGGCGGCGATGCGCAGCGACTCACCGGCGTAGTAGCCGTCCAGCCCCACCCAGCTGCCGTCCGGGCGCGGCTCGAAGCGGCTGGCCCGCCCGCCGCGGCCGGGCAGCGGCCCGAGGTGCAGCCGCCCGCCGGCCACCGCGCGCAGGACGTACGGGGACACGCCCCAGAACCAGACGCCGAGGACCTCCAGCGGCACCGGCGAGGGTGACGGGCTCCATGCCTCCACCACCCGGGGCTCGGCGGCCCGCAGGTCGGCCAGCACCCCGAAGACGACCGGTTCCACGCCCGCCGTCGCGTTGGCCAGCGAGACGGCGCCGATCTGCTCCTCGCGGTCGACGAAGACCCCGGCCAGGAAGCCGGGCATCGAGCCGCCGTGCCCGACGAGGGTCTGCCCGTCGACCCGCATCACCTGCAGGCCCAGCCCGTAGGCCGACCAGCCGAGGGCAGAGGAGTCCACGCCTGCGGGCTCGGTCATCTCCTCGAGCGTGGCGGGGTCGAGGACATCAGCGGTGTCACCGAGGAGGAAGGCGCCGAAGCGGCCCAGGTCGGTGAGCGTCGCCCACAGCTGCCCGGCCGCGGCCATCACCCCCGCGTGGTGCTCGGGTTCGGCGAGGACGACGTCGGCCCACGGGTGGACGGCGCGGCCCTCGGCGGCCGGGGCGACGGGGCGGGGCGTCGTGCGGGTCATGCCCAGGGGCGCGAGCACCTCGCCGCGCACGGCGTCGTCCCACGAGGTGCCGCGCATCCGCGCCACCAGCTCGCCGAGCAGGCCGAAGCCGAGGTTGGAGTAGTGGAAGCGGCGGGCGGCACCGAGGACGACGTCGGCGTCGCCCAGTCCGAGGTCCTCGAGCGGGCCGCCGGGCACCCGCTCCCACCAGCCACCGGGGCTCTCCGCCGAGGCGCCGGCGAGGTGGGAGAGCAGCTGCCCCACGGTGCGGTCGCCCAGGGGGGTGCCCGGCAGGTGACGCTCCAGCGGGTCGTCGAGGGACAGCCGCCCCTCGTCGCGCAGCCGCATCACCAGGACGGCGGTGACCGTCTTGCTGATCGACCCGAGCCGGTACTGGACGTCGGTGTGCGGTTCGGGCACGTCGCCGCGGCCCGCCGACCACACCAGGCCGCCGTCCCGGACCGCGCCCGCGACCAGGCTCGGGGCCCGGCCGTCCCGCTGGGCGCGGGCCACGCGGGCGAGCAGCGTGCGGGCGGTGGCGGGCAGCACGGGTTCGGGCATGACGGCGACCGTAGCGCCGCGCCGTCCGCGCGGCTCAGGTGGTGAGGACGGCGTCCCGGGCCGGGAGCCGGCCGCTGCGGGAGGCCCACCGCTCGAACCAGATCGTGAACAGCGGGGGGATGGAGGCAGCCAGCGCGAGCAGCGTGGTGCCGGGCGTCCAGCGCAGCACCCGGGACGCGAGGAGCGTGATCAGCACGTAGGCCACGAAGATCCCGCCGTGGATGGGCCCGAAGATCTTGACGCCGATCTCGCTGGTCTCGGGCACGTACTTCACGAACATCCCGATGAGCAGCCCGATCCAGGAGCAGGCCTCGGCGATGGCGGCGACGCGGAACGCGGTGGCGACGGAGCGGGGGTTCACGCCCCGATCCTCCCCGAGTCGTCAGCCGAGGTAGGCACGCCCACGGTGTGAGATCTCGTACCCCACGGCCAGGCTGACGGTCAGCCCGAGCTCCTTGAGCTTCCGCACGTCCCGCTTGAAGGGCAGCGTCTCGCGCCCGAGCGAGGCCGCGAGGTCCGGCGCGCGGACCCCGGGTCGCTCGGCGATCAGCCGCAGGACCTGCCGCGTCCAGGCGGTGCCGCGAGCGGCGTCCCAGCGGTCGAGCTGCTCGTCGACGGCCCGCCGCTCGTCCGCGGACAGCTCCGTCCGCCCGCGCAGCGCCACCCGCGGATCGGCGCCGGCGAGGGAGACGTCCATGCGGTAGACGTGCGCGCCGTCGGTCCGGTCGAGCAGGCGCCGCAGCCCGGCGAGGGTCGCGACGCCGGCCCGCCGGGCGTCGTCCTCGGTCAGCTCCCCGGGGTCGACCTCCGTCAGGGAGTCGACCCGCACCACGCCGGCGACCGTGCGCTGGGTGCTGCCGGGCCGCATGCGCGGCCGGTCCCAGCGGCGGAAGGCCAGCGTGACGGTCCCCTCCGCGATCCCCGCGGCGGTGGCCGGGCCGATCAGCACGCGGTCATGGTGGCAGGGTCGGTGCCGTGCGGGGTCTGGCGCGGCGCGAGTTCTGCCTGGTCCTGCTGCGCCGGATGGCCGACGTCCGGCCCGATCTGGTGGCCGACGCGATCCCGGCGCTGGGAGCGACGCGCGCCGAGGCCCACGCGGCGCACACCCGCTGGCAGGCCCTGCACCACGCTCCGCGGGCGCCGCGCGGCCTGGCGCTGCGGACGGCGGTCCTCGGCCCTCCCGAGGAGCTGGAGGACCGCCGGTTCGGCGACCTCGACGTCCAGGTCCGGCGCTGGCCGCTGCCCCTGTGGCCGCACCTGTGGTGGGAGGTGCTCAGCGACCCCGGCGGCTCGGTCCTGCACGAGCACCTCGCCCGCGCGCCGGGGTCCCCTGTCCCGCCGGCCGCACCAGGCGAGCTCCGCGTGTGGGAGCACGTGCTCGACGACGTGATCGCTCTGCGGCCCCGTCCAGAGGCTCGCGCCGAGCCTGCGAGGCGTGAGGGGGACGGGGCCCTTCTCCTGCCCGGTGGAACCCGGGCCCTCTTCGTGTGGGGGCTGCTGCAGCGGGTCAGCGGGCCGGGCTGACCACCGGCGGACGGGCCACGACCGCGCCCAGGAAGGACGCCACCGCGAGCACCGCCGCCCACACCGGGTGCCCGAGCGCCGCGAGGGCGACGACCGCGCCGCCCAGCACCGCGATCTGGACCGCGATCCTCGCTGCCGGCACGTCGAACCGGGCCCGCGGCGCGGCGACGGCGCCCCAGAGCACCGCGGCCGCGACCGGCAGGCCGGCGGCCAGCAGCCACCGGCCGGCACCGGAGCCGGCCTGCCACCCCCAGGCCGCCAGGACGCCGAGCGCGGCCAGCTCCGAGAGGAATGCCAGGGTCAGCAGCAGGGCGTTCCAGGCGGGACGTCGCTCGGCCACCCGCGCAGTCTGCCGCAGCAGACCGCGGAACGGGTCAGGCCGCGATGCGGCGGGCGCCGGCGTAGCCGCCCATGACGTCGATCGGCGCGATCTTGACGACGTCGCCGGACGTCGGGGCGTGCACCATCTGGCCGCCGCCGATGTAGATGCCCACGTGGCTGACCGGGCTGTAGAAGAACACCAGGTCACCGGGCTGCAGCTCGCTCCGGGACACGGAGCGGCCCATCTGCGACTGCATGCGGCTGGAGTGCGGCAGGTTCACGCCGGCCGCCGCGAAGGCGTACTGGGTCAGCCCGGAGCAGTCGAACGATCGGGGACCGCCGGCGGCCCACACGTAGGGCTTGCCGCGCTGCGCCAGAGCCATGTCGATGGCGACCTGGGCGGCACCGCTGTTCGCGACGACGGGCGCCGAGGAGGCGGGGAGCTGCTCGGTCCGCTGGGCGCGGCTGGCCCGCGAGGCGGGCGCGGAGCCGTTCGCGTGCGCCTGGGCCGCGGCGGCGGCGACGGCCTGGCGTTCCTCGGCGCTGAGCCGGTCCTGGATCGCCTTGTACTCGGCGATCTGCCGCTCGAGGTCGGCCTGCTGGCCGGCGACGGCGTCGTACTGGCGCTGAGCCTCGGCCACCGACGCCTGCACCTGCTGCTGCGCGGCGGTGGCCGCGGCGTTGGCGTCGGCGGCACGGCCGAGCAGCTCGTTCTGGTGGCCGGCGACCAGCTGGAGCGTGGACATCCGGTTGACGAACTCGTCGGCCGAGCCGCTGAGCATCAGGGCCTGGAAGGAGTTGAGCCCCTCGCCGGTGTAGGCGGTGCGGGCGACGCCCCGCACGCTCTGCTGCGCCTCGGCGAGCGCGGCCGTGGCGCGGTCGAGCTCCACCTGCGCGGCCTGCGCGGCGGCCTGCTGCGCCCGCAGCGCCTCCCGCGCCTCGTTGAACTTCTCGGAGAGCGCTTCGAGGTCGTGCCCGCGGGCGGCGACGAGCTCGGCGGCCTCGGCGGCCGTGCCGGGGGTCGACGGAGCGGCGGAGGCCGGCACGCTCGCCAGCAGGATCCCGATCGCTCCGGCGACGGCGACGACGGCACGTCGGGCGGTGCGCCCGCGGGCGGGCTGCAGGGGGGACGCCATGAGCGGCGGCTCTCCGTTTCGTGGGTGCTGCGACGGGCTGATGCCCCGCCTGGTGACTGAAAGCCTCGGCGGGAGCACTGACGGTAAGCCCGTTATCGAGCCGTGACAACGGGTGAATGACAAGTTTGTGGTTTGACCCGAGGGTCGCCGGGTAACGGCCCAGGTCAGCCCATCGCAGGTGTGACGAACTCGTCCTGCCTGGTGCGCACCGCACGGCCGGTCACGACCTCGGCCGGCCCGGCGCGGCGGTTTCGTCCGGCCTCCGGAGGACCACTAGGAAGGCATGGACCTTCGCCGACCCCTCGTCCTCCCGGGCGTGGCAGGATCGCTGGTCGCCTGCAGCGACGACATCGAGTGACCGGGAGGACCCGCTGAGCGCACGTCCGCTGCGCTCCTGGGCGCGGGCCCTCCTCACCGGCGCGCGGAGCCGCCTGCGGGGCCGCGATCTCGCGCTGATCGCCGCAGGACTCACCTTCTACGCGGGCATCGCGGTGGTGCCCCTGCTGGTGCTCGCCTTCTCGCTGACGGCCCACCTCACCTCGGCCGAGCGCGTCCGCGAGCTCGGTGACCGGGTGGCCGAGCTGCTGCCGCAGGAACTCGGCGCGCCGGACGCCCTCGGCCGGCTGGTCGAGGCCGGCGTGGGTCTGACCCCGCTGGAGATGCTGCTCGCCCTGCTGCCGATGTCGCTCTACGGCGAGGGGCTCCGGCGGGCGCTGCTGCGCTTCAGCTCCCGCGAGGAGGGGATGACCGCCTGGCGGGGACGGCTGGCCGCCCTGCCGCTGCTGCTGGTCACCCCGTTCCTGCTCTATCCCGTCCTGCTCGCGGCCGGCGTCATGGCCGACCTCTCGGACGACGGCGGCGCGTGGGCCATGGCCGGCCGGGTCGCCGTCGGCTACTACGCGTGCCTGGCCGCTCTCGCGCTCCCCCTGGCCTGGGGCTTCCGGGTGGTCGGCGGCGGCCGGGTGCGGTGGCCGGCGCTGGTGAGCGGTGCCCTGTTCACCGCGGCCTGCCTGTCCGGGTTCCTCCAGGGTTTCGTGCTCTTCCTGACGCTGCCGCTGGACCTGGGGGCCCCGTTCGGCGGGCTGGACGTCGTCGGTGGCGTCGTGGCGATCGGGTTCTGGCTGTTCCTGCTGCACCTCGTGGTGCTCGCCGGCTGGCTGCTCACCGGCTCGCTGGACGACCTCCTGGAACGGCGCCGGGCCGGCCGGCCCTGATCCGGCGTCAGCCGGGGACGGCGGCCAGCTGCGCGGGCAGGTCGTCCCGATGCAGCACCACGAGCGTGCTCACCGCCCGCGTGAGCACGACGTAGAGGCGGTGCAGCCCACGCGGCTCGGCCGCGACGATCGCCGCCGGGTCGGCCACCACGACCGCGTCGAACTCCAGCCCCTTCGCGAGGGTCGCCGGCACGACCGCCACCCGCGCCGGGGGCTCCCCGTCGTCCACGAGCGCGGCGGCGGGGAGGCCGGCGGCGGCGAGCAGCGCGACCACCTCGCCGACGACGTCGTCGGCACAGACCACGCCGATCGAGCCGGGATCCGCGGCCAGCTCCGCCACCACATCGATCAGCGGGCCGGCCAGGTCGGTGATCGACCGGATCTGCAGGGATCCGGGCTCACCGCGGACGGCGGTGGCGGCCGGGAGCCCGGGGGCGATGACCGGCAGCAGCCGGTTGGCGTAGTCGAGCACCTCCGCCGGCACCCGGTACCCGCGGGTCAGCGGGCGGACGACGGTGTCGGGTCGGCCCAGCCCGGCCAGGGTCTGCCCCCAATCGGCGGCCGACCACGGGCTGGTCGCCTGGGCGAGGTCGCCGAGCACGGTCAGCGATCCGGCCGCGAGCCGCCGGGCGACGGCGCGGCACTGCATCGGGGAGAGGTCCTGCGCCTCGTCGACGACGACGTGCCCGAACCCCGGCGTCCGCTCGAGGAGGCCGGCCGCCTCGTCGACCAGCACCGCGTCCGCCTCGGTCCAGCGCGCGCTGCGGACCGACCGGGGTGGCGCCGCCCAGCGCAGCAGCGCCTGCTCGGCGTCGTCCAGCACACCCCGGGCGGCGCGGGCGAGCAGGGCGGCGTCGGTGAACAGGGCGGCGACCAGTCCGGCGGCGTCGCGGGCCGGCCACACCTGGTCGCAGAAGGCCCGCACCTCCGGGCTGCGCGCGGCCCTGCGGGTCTCGGCGTCGGTCGGGCTGCCGCCCGCCGCCTCCTTCTGCCGGCGGGCGTCGCCGGCGAGCAGCATCGCCAGCCGCTCCCGCCCCGCGGCGTAGTGCAGGAGCTGCTGGTCGTCGTCCCCGCGGGCGCGGCGGCGCAGGTCGTCGACGTAGCGCTTGAGCCGCTCGACGGGCACGCGGTAGCGGCGTCCGGCCAGCGGCACCAGCACGTCGTCGGCCGGCTTGCGGATCTCGCCCCACAGCGCGCGGCGCAGCACCTCCGCCATCCGGACGTCGCCCTTGAGGACGGCGGCCGCCGGCCCGTCGACCCCGCGCACCGGCACCCGCCCGGTCAGGTCGGCGACCGTGGACTGGGCCACGTCCACCTCGCCGAGGGTGGGCAGCACCTGCTCGATGTAGCGCAGGAAGGCGCGGTTGGGCCCGACGACGAGGACGCCGGTGCGGGCCAACTGACCGCCGTGCGTGTAGAGCAGGTAGGCGGCGCGGTGCAGGCCGACGGCGGTCTTGCCGGTGCCCGGGGCGCCCTGCACGCAGATCGACTCGCTGAGCGGGGCGCGGACGATGTCGTCCTGGTCGGGCTGGATGGTGGCGACGATGTCGCGCATGGGGCCGCTGCGCGGTCGCTCGATCTCGGCCCGGAGGAACTCCCCCGGACCCTCGTCGCCCGTGTCGAGGCGCTCGTCCTCGTAGCCGGTGAGCTCGCCGCCGGCGAAGCCGAACCGGCGGCGGCGGGCGACGCCCTGGGGGTCGAGCGCGGTGGCCTGGTAGAACGGCCGGCTCATCGGGGCGCGCCAGTCGATGACGACCGGGTCGCCGGCGTCGTCGCGCACGTGCCGGCGGCCGATGTGGAACGTCTCGGGCACCGGGCCGCCGCTGTCGGTGCGGCCGAAGAACGGGGGCACGCCCGGATCGGCGGCCAGCGCGCGCAGCCGCTCGGCGCGGGCCGCGCCCAGGCGCTCGGACGCCCAGGCGTCGACGCCTGCGTCGGTCACCGCGGTGGCGGAGACCCGCATCTCGGAGAGGCAGTCCAGGGCCCGCGCCAGGTGGGCGCGCTCGGCGGCGAGGACGGGGTCGGGAACGGCGTCGGTCTCGGGAGGGGCGAGGGGAGACACGGTCGGAGGACGCTACGCCGACCGCGGCGGGCGGTCGAGGGACTTCCTGCCCGGTGTCCACCCCCGAGAACGACAGCGACGCGAGAGCTGCCGTCTCGGGGCAGTTCTCGCGTCGTTATCGCGGCCCTCGATCGCGAGGGCGGAATGGCTCAGCTGTGCGAGCGCAGGATCCGTCCGAGGCGGGCGATGAAACGCACGCCGTCGCCCTGCGAGGCGCCGATCGGGGCGCGGTCGGCCTCGAGGTAGGACGGGTCCGCGAAGAGCATCGGAGCGAAGCTCATCGGGATGTTGCCGAGCGTGCTGGGCCTGTGAGCGGTACGCGTTCCCATGACTGTCTCCTGACGAGTGGTCCGTGGTCGAGGTCGTCATCGGCCACGCTGGGGTGTTGCTTTAGTAATAACTCCGAAATGCGCCGATCAGTCCGGGTAAAGGCTGAGACGCTGCTCACTCGAATGGCGAAAAGTGTCCGGCGCCACTCCTGGAGAGTGGGCGCGGACACATTTCGCAATTCCGGACCATTCCGGCCGATTCGGCGTGGCCGCCGTCACGCCCGGTCGGCGGGCTCCACGATCGTCACCTCGACGGCGCGCAACTGCGCCGGCGTCTCCAGCAGCACCGCCTTGGTGGGCTCGCCCACGTCCAGGTGCGGCTCGCGGCGCAGCGCGGCCAGCCCGGCCAGGCGCCGGTCGGCCAGCACCTCGTCGACCAGCCCCCGGTCGCCGCCGGTGAACAGCGCGACGACGTCGGCGAGGTGCGGCAGCAGGACGCGGGCCGCGGTGTCGGCGGCCGAGCTGACGACGGCGTCGGTCTGGTGGCCGCGCCGGCGGGCGAACCGCTGCTGCGACCACCCGCCGGCCGCCGTCCGCCCCTGGACCTGGCGGGCGTCGACCTTGGAGACGACCAGCCGCTCCCCGGTGAAGACGCCGACCGCCCAGCGTCCGCGACGGACCAGCAGGACCGCCGCGGTGCGGTCGGCGCGGGCGGCCGCCGTGAACCCGGCGAGCACCGGGTGCTCCGGCGTCCAGCCGAACGGCGCGCGCAGCCCGACCGTCGTGGTGTCCGCACAGGTGAGCCGGACCGTGCCGTCGTCCTCGGCCACGACGTCGGTGAACGTGCCGTGCCGATCGGCGACGCCGTCGAGCCATCTGCCCAGCCGCTCGGGGGCGACGCCCAGCCGCCGTCCGCCCCCGGGAGCCGGCCGGGGCCGGGTCATCGGTGCCGGGTCATCGGTGCCGGAGGCCGAGCAGCCGGTCGAGCACGTCGCCGGTGCGCAGGCCGTCGTGCTCGAACTCGTTGGTCACCCAGGTGCGGACGTTGCCCACGCGCGTGGGCGGTCTCCAGCGACAGGTCGGCGTCGACGTACATGTCGTCGAAGTAGACGGCGGCGTCCACGGGCACCTCGTTGGCCGCCAGCCGGGCCCGGTCGTACAGCTCCGGGAGGTCCTCGCGGGCGGCGAGCGCGTGCGCGGCCGGGGCGAAGGGCCGCAGCGAGGCGATCTCGTCGAACATCCAGGGGTAGATCATCTCGCCGGTGAACGGGAGCGGACGCACGTCGCCGTCGAACTCCGAGCCCCGCTCGGCCTCGGCGGCCCACGCCGTCGCGCCGGCGCCGGAGGCGTAGATGCTCTCGTGCAGGGCGGCGTAGAGGGGGTTGTCCCAGAAGGAGGTCCGGCGGGCGACCTGGTCGAGGAAGGTGTCCGACAGGCCGCTCGGGGAGCCGTCGTCGAGCGCCTCCTCGAACAGCCAGTGCAGCTCCTCGGGCCCCGCCTGGGCGCCCAGCAGCTGGCCGAGGGTCTGCAGCCGGCGCACCGTCAGCCGGTCGCCGTCGGGCAGGTGGACCGGCCCCGCCGCGACGCGGTCGGCGACGGCGCCGATCCGGGCCACGTCGAGCGGGTAGCGCTCGTAGAAGCGGCGCACCTTGGCGGCCACGCGGGGATACGTGCGCCGGTAGAGCTCGCGCGCGTCGGGGCGCAGCGAGGGCAGCCCCCCGGTGATCAGGCAGCGGTCCAGCCCGTGCGGCGCCCGGGACAGGTAGGTGAGCGTCACGAAGCCGCCGTAGCTCTGCCCGAGGGTGGTCCAGCGCCGTCCGCCGTAGAGGGTGGCGCGCACGTGCTCGGCGTCGGCGACGATCGAGTCGGCACGGAAGGCCAGCAGGTGGTCGGCGGCGGCTTCTGCATCCGCGAGTCGCTCGACGGCGGCGCCGGTGATCCGGGAGCTGCGGCCGGTGCCGCGCTGGTCGAGGAGCACCACGCGGAAGTCCTGCAGCGCGCGGGGGATCCAGCCGCCGCGGGTCGGCCGGGGCGACTTGCCGCCGGGGCCGCCCTGGAGGAAGAGCAGCAGCGGCAGGTCGCGGTCCCGCTTCTCCGGGTGCACCAGCTCGCGGACGAAGACGTCGATGCCCGCGCCGTCGTCGGTGCTCCAGTGCAGCGGGACGGACACCGTCCGGTCGCGCACCAGCGCCCCCGGGATCTCGTACCGCTCGTCCACGCGCGTGCCCCGGTCAGCGGGCCAGCGCAGGCGCCGAGGCGTGCTCGGCGGGGACGTGCAGTGACCGCTGCGTCAGGGCGACGACGACGGCGGCGATCGCGGCCGCCACGGTGGCCACCGAGAAGGCGGCGTTGGAGCCGGAGATGTCGACGATCTTGCCCGAGACGGAGGCGCCGACGGCGACCCCGAGGGCCAGCGCCGTCCCGATCCAGGTGAACGCCTCGGTGACCGCGGCCCGCGGGACGAGCTGCTCGGCGAGGGTGAAGGCGCTGATCAGCACCGGCGACACGGCGATGCCGGCCAGCACCACGAAGGGCACCATCAGCCAGATCTCGCGGACCAGCATCAGCGGGGCGCTGAGCACGGTCAGCAGCACCAGCACGCCGGCCAGGCGGTGGCGCAGGGGCAGCCGCCAGTGGACGGCGCCCCAGCCGATGCCGCTGATCATGGACCCGACCGCGAGCCCCGCGATGAGGACGCCGGTCATCGCCTTGTCGTCGAGCTCGTCGGCGAAGGCGACCAGGCAGATCTGCAGGGTGCCCAGGACGGTGCCCACCCCGGCCGCCACCACGAAGAGGACCTTGAGCCCGTCGGACCGCATCGCCGAGCTGACGGGGCGGTGCTCGTGCGCGGTGGGCGTCGGCTCGGTGCGGCGCTGGGCGGCGAACAGCAGGCTGCCGACGGTGGCCAGGACGAAGGCGGTGACCAGGCCGGCGGTGGCGTGCCCGGTGGTGGACAGGATCGTGACCAGCACCGGCCCGAGGACGAAGACCATCTCGTCGACGACGGACTCCATGGCCAGCGCGGTGGGCAGCCGGTGGCTGCCCCGCAGCAGGTGGGTCCAGCGGACGCGGATCATCGAGGAGACCGGCGGGAGGCAGGCCCCGGCCAGCCCGGCGGCGAGGAAGACGGTGATCAGCGGCCAGTCCTCGCGGACGGCGACCAGGAAGGTGCTGCCCGACGCGACGAAGACCGCCAGCACGGGCAGCAGCACGCGGCGCTGGCCGTGGGCGTCGGACAACCGGCCGACGAACGGGCCCGCCACCGCCGTCGTCACCGCCCCCACGGCGGCGACGGCGCCGCCGAGGCCGTAGGAGCCCGTCTCCGACGCCACGAGGAGGACGCACCCCAGCCCGACCATGGACAGCGGCAGCCGGCCGATGAAGGCGGCCAGCACCATGGGCAGGGCGTGCGGCGTGCGCAGCACCTGCAGGTAGGGATTCGCCACGTGGGGAAGAGCCTCCGTCGAACGGGTTGCGGCTCTCCGAAGGTAACCGACCTCGGGCATGGCCACCGGACGAAGCGGTACCGGTGACGGAGGTCGACCCAACCGCCGACGCCGTTGTCGGCGGCCGGATCCCGGGCACGCTATCGCGCTCCCTGCGGAACGCCCCAGGGGTCGCCCCGCTGTCAGGTCCGGCCGTAGGTGGGCCCGACCTCGGCGAGGAAGTCGTCCCAGACCCCCGGGGGCGGCGTGCCACCGACCTCGGCGCCGAACTTCTCCAGGTACCAGTGCCAGCCCATGGCGTAGTCGATGACGTCGGCCTCGGCGCCGAAGACCTGCACGAAGCGCAGCACGGTGCGGTCGCCCTCGGTGCTGAGGTCGAGGTCGACCCGCCAGGCGTCGGCGTCCTCCTGCACCCATTCGACGACCAGCCGCCGCGGGGGGTCGCACTCGACGATGCGCATCGGCTGGCCCGACGGCTGCTCCTCGTGCGTCATCGTGAAGGTTCCCGTCGCGCCCACGGCCCGCTCGCCCTCGTAGGTCCCGATCCAGCGGGCCATGCGGTCGGGCTCGGTGAGCGCGGCCCAGACGTCGGCGACCGGATCGGGCCACGACCGGCGGAACTCGAGGCGCTGCCGCCCGTCGTCCAGCCGCGTGACCGCGCCCCGCCGTGTCTCCAGGTCCGTGTCCTCACGTCGCGGGTTCATGCCGGTTCTCCGTTCCTCCGCGCCCGCCGACCGCGGGCGATCTCGGTGTCCAGTGCGTCCAGCCGCGAGGCCCACAGGTCGCGGTAGGTCTCCAGCCAGTCGTCCAGCTCGCGCAGGGGTGCGGGGTCGAGCGCGTAGAACCGGCGCTTCCCCTCGGCGCGCACGGTGACCAGGCCGGCCTCGCGCAGCACGCGGAGGTGCCGACTGACGGCGGGCCGGCTCACCGGGAAGCGGTCGGCGAGCTCGCCCGCAGCCACCTCGCCCCGCGCCAGCAGCCCGACCAGCTCCCGGCGGACCGGGTCGGCGAGAGCCGCGAGCGCGTCCACCCGGCATGCGTAACACATCGGTTACACGTATGCCAGCGGTTCCTGCACCGCCCGTCGGGGCATGCGAAGACGCATGACCGTCACCGATCCCGACACCCCGGATCCGCTCAACGACCCCCGCACCATGCAGGCCGACCCGGGCGCGCTGGGCCAGGGCGAGGACCTCGCCTCGGCCGCCGACGACCCCGTCGCCGCCGGCGAGGACGAACTCGACGTCGAGTCCTGACCGCGTGACGGATCGGTCCGGCACGATGGGCCCGTGATCAGGACGCCGCTGACCCGCTGGTTCGACCTCACGACGCCGGTCATCGGCGCACCGATGGCCGGGGTCTCCGGCGGCACCCTCGCCCGGGCCGTGTCGCAGGCCGGCGGGCTCGGGATGATCGGCGTGAGCGGCCGGCACAGCCCGGAGTTCGTGACGGCGGAGAGCGCGGTCGCCGGGCAGGACCAGCTTCCCTTCGGCGTCGGGTTGATGATCTGGACGCTGGGCGAGCGGCCGGAGCTGTTCGAGGCGACGGTCGCAGCACGGCCGAGCCTGGTGTCGATGTCCTTCGGCGACCCGGCGCCCTACGTGCAGCCGTTGCACGACGCGGGGATCGCGGTCGCCGCGCAGGTGAACACGGTCGCCGACGCGCACCGGGCGCTCGAGGCGGGCGTCGACGTGCTGGTCGCCCAGGGCACGGAGGGCGGCGGGCACACCGGTCAGCGCGCGCTGCTGCCACTGCTCAGCGAGGTCCTGACCCTCACCGACCGGCCGGTCGTGGCCGCGGGCGGCATCGCCACGGGCCGCGCCATGGCCGGGATGCTCGTCGCGGGGGCGGCCGGCGTCTGGGTAGGGACGGCGCTGCTGTCGAGCACCGAAGGGCTCAACGGCTCGAGCGCGCGGCAGCGCATCCGGGAGGCCTCGGGCGACGAGACGGTCCTGACCCGCGCCTTCGACGTCGCGGAGGGCTTCGCGTGGCCCGAGCGGTGGCCCGGCCGGGCATTGGTCAACGACTTCAGCCGGGTCTGGCACGGCCGCGAGGAGGAGCTCGTGGCCGACGACGCCGCGCGTGCGCTCGTCGCCGAGGGGCGGCGCACCGGGGATCCGGCGCACGCGCCGCTCTACGCCGGTGAGGCCGTGGGGCTGGTGACGGCGGAGCGCTCGGCGACCGACGTCGTCCGCGAGCTCACCGAAGACGCGGAGAAGGCGCTGCGCGCCGTCCCGGGCCTGCTCAGCTCACCGTGAGCATCGGCGCCGTCCAGGGCGCCGCCCCGAGCCTGCGAGGGGTGGGGAGGACGGGGCCCTTCCTCAGACGGCGCAGGTGTCGTCGGTGCAGCCGTCGGCGTCCGGGACGGTGATCAGCGGGTTCGCGTCGGCCCAGGCGCGCTCCAGGATCTGGAGCAGCTGCTCGGCGGGCTGCGCCCCGGCGGCGCCGAACGTGCGGTCGACCACGAAGAACGGAACGCCCCGCGCGCCGAGCTCGATCGCCGTCGCGCTGTCCTCGATGACCGCGTGGCGGAAGCGCCGGTCGGTCAGGGCCTCGCGCACCTCGGCCTCGTCCAGGCCCACCTCGACGGCGAGCGGCACCAGCGAGTCGACGTCGAAGACCGAGCGCTGCTCCTCGAAATGGGCGTGCAGCAGGCGCTCCTTGAGCTCGTTGCGCTTGTCGTTGCCGTGCTCGGCGGCCAGGTGCAGCAGCTCGTGGGCCAGCAGGGTGTTGCCGCTGATGCCGTCGGCCAGGTGGTACTCCAGCCCCTCGGCGGCGGCGAGCTCCTCGAGCCCGCGCATGTTCTCGCGCATCTGCTCGTCGGGGACGCCGTACTTGGCGGCCAGCGCCGGGAGGGTCGGGTGCGTCTTGCCCTCGGGGGCGGTCGGGTCGAGCTGGAAGGAGCGCCAGACGACCTCGACCTGGTCACGGTGCGGGAACCGCTCCAGGGCGGTCTCCAGCCGGCGCTTGCCGACGTAGCACCACGGACAGACGACGTCGGACCACACCTCTACGCGCATGCCCGGGCCAACTTCGGCGTCCGGTCAGGCATTCCGGTCCCGCGCCGGATCACCCGGCCGGGGGGCGGTGGGCGCGGGCCCGCGCGCGGCCGTCGCCGCGCGTCGGGTCGAGGAAGACGTAGCGCACCCCCTCGTGCCGGGCGACCAGCCGCCGCTCGGCCTCGTCCGAGGCGCGCTCGATGTCGGCGACCGTGGCGGTGTCGTCGAAGTCCACCTTGGCCATGACGATCAGCTGCCCCGGCCCGATCACCGTCGTGAACAGCACCGGGACGTCGCTGACCTGGTCCAGTTCGGCGATCTCCCGGCGGAACTGCGCCTCGATCTTCGGTGACACCGACTTCCCGATGAGCAGCGAGACGTTGGCCTTGCCCAGGGCCCCGGCGACGACGAGGAGGAGCACCCCGATGAGGATCGCCGCCACGCCGTCCCACACCGGGTCGCCGGTGACGTGCTCCAGGAAGAGGCCGAGCGCGGCGAGCACGAGCCCGACCAGCGCTGCGCTGTCCTCGAAGGTCACTGCCTTGACCGTGGTGTCGCTGGTCTCCCGCAGGTACCGGCGCCACGTCGTCCCCCACGCGCGGGCCGAGCTGCGCACCTGCCGCACGGCCTTGAGCCAGGACGCGCCTTCGAGGACGAACGAGACGGCCAGCACGATGTAGGCGATGAGCGGATCGCCCTGCTCCTCGCCCTCGAGGATCGTCCTGATCCCCTGCCAGAAGGAGAAGCCGGCGCCCAGGGTGAAGGTGGCCAGGCAGGCCAGCAGCGCCCAGAAGTAGGTCTCCCGGCCGTAGCCGATCGGGTGCCGCTCGTCGGGGTCCTTCGCGCCGCGCTTGAGCGCGACGAACAGCAGCACCTCGGTGATGGTGTCGGCCAGCGAGTGCGCGGCCTCGGACAGCATCGCCGAGGAGTGGCTGATCAGGCCGCCGATCAGCTTGGCGATCGCGATGCCGAGGTTCGCCAGCCCGGCGACGACGACGGTGCCGGTGGACTCGCTTCCGGCCTCGTCCTCGGCGGCGTCCTTCGCCAGGACGTGCTCAGGTGCGGGGGCGGGCTGCGTCATGGGCGCAGCGGTGCCCCGCGGGAGGGCGCGCCATGCACGCCCGCCCGCGGGTCCGGCTCAGCGGACGCCGACGAGGTCCACCACGAAGACGAGGGTCGCGCCGGGCTTGATGACGCCGCCGGCACCACGCTCGCCGTAGGCCTTGTGCGACGGGATGGTCAGCCGACGGCGACCGCCCACCTTCATGCCGACGATGCCCTCGTCCCAGCCCTGGATGACCATGCCGACGCCGACGCGGAACTCCAGCGGGTCGCCCCGGTCCCAGGAGGCGTCGAATTGCTCGCCGCCGTCGTGGGTCACACCGACGTAGTGGGCGCTCACCAGGTCGCCGGCCTTGGCCTCGGGACCCTCGCCGACGACGAGGTCCTCGATCACCAGGTCGTCGGGGGCCGGTCCGGTCGGCGGCTCGACGTCCGGTCGCTGCAGCTCGGCCACGGTGCTCCCTCCCGCGCCGGGGCTCTCCCGGCGCCGCGACCCATCCAAGCAGCGGGACGGGGAGCCCGCCCGGGCGGTCACTGCACCGCGGACGGGTCCATCCACATCGCCTCCCAGACGTGGCCGTCCGGGTCGGCGAAGCTGGTGCCGTACATGAAGCCGTGGTCCTGGGCCGGCTGCCACGGCTTGCCGCCGGAGGCCAGGGCGCGGGCGAGCAGGTCGTCGGCCTCCTCCCGCGACTCGACCGACAGCGCGTTGATGACCGTCGTCGCCCGCGCCGGGTCCCCGACGAGGCCGCCGGGCACGAAGTCGGCGAACCGGTCGCGGGTGAGCAGCATGGCCACGATCTGCTCGCTGATGACGACCGACGCCGTCCGGTCGTCGCTGAACTGCTCGTTGAAGCCGAAGCCGAGCCCGCCGTAGAACGCCTTCGCACGGGCCAGGTCGGCGACGGGCAGGTTGACGAAGATCATGCGCATGACGGGTCTCCTCGATCGGGGTCCGGCGCGGTCCGTGCCGGTGGCACGCCCTTGCGTGCCGGTACCGGCTCCGACCGGCACCCGCGGTGGAACTCATCGACCGATGTCGGTGCCCCTCGCTAGCGTCCGGCCATGATCGACCACCTGGGCCTGCAGTGCGCCGACGCCGCGGCGGCGGCCGCCTTCTACGAGCGGGTCTTCGCGCCCTGCGGCGTCCGGGAGGCCATGCGGATCGACACCCCGCACGGCCCGGTCATCGGCCTGGCCGGACCCGACGGCCAGCCACAGCTGTGGACGTCGCCGCTGGAGCGGCCGGGCAACCGCCCCGTGCACCTGGCGCTGGCCGCACCGTCCCGGGACGCCGTCGACGCCGTGTTCGCCGCGGCGCAGGAGGCGGGCGCGGAGATCCTGCACGAGCCGCGGGAGTGGCCCGAGTACCACCCGGGCTACTACGGCGTCTTCCTCCGCGACCTCGACGGCAACAACGTCGAGGCCGTGCACCACGGATTCCCGACCGCCTGAACGGGGCAGACGACGGCATGGACCCCGCAGCCGCCCCCTGGTGGACCCGAGCCGTCGTCTACCAGGTCTACCCCCGCTCGTTCATGGACTCCGACGGCGACGGGGTCGGCGACCTCGGCGGCATCCTGCAGCGGCTGGACCACCTGGCCGACCTCGGCGTCGACGTCCTGTGGCTCTCGCCGGTCTACCCCTCACCGCAGGCCGACAACGGCTACGACATCAGCGACTACACCGACATCGACCCGCTGTTCGGCTCCCTGGCGCAGCTGGACGAGCTGATCGCGGCGCTGCACGCCCGGGGCATGAAGCTGCTGATGGACCTGGTGGTCAACCACACCAGCGACGAGCACCCCTGGTTCCTGGAGTCGCGTGCGTCGAAGGACTCGCCGAAGCGCGACTGGTACTGGTGGCGGCCACCCCGCCCCGGCTTCTCCGCCGGCGAGCCGGGTGCCGAGCCGACGAACTGGCAGTCGTTCTTCTCCGGGCCCGTGTGGGAGCTCGACGAGGCCAGCGGCGAGTACTACCTGCACCTGTTCGACCGCCGCCAGCCGGACCTCAACTGGGAGAACCCCGAGGTCAGGACGGCGGTGTACGAGATGATGCGCTGGTGGCTGGACCGCGGGGTCGACGGCTTCCGCATGGACGTCATCAACATGATCAGCAAGGACGTCGCCGCGGACGGCTCGCTGCGCGACGGCCGGCCGCTTCCGGGCTCGTCGCTCGGCAGCGGGTATTCGTCGTTCCTCAACGGGCCTCGCATCCACGAGTTCCTGCAGGAGATGCGCCGCGAGGTGTTCGGCGGGCGTGACGGAACGTTCCTCACCGTCGGCGAGATGCCCGGAGTGACCGTCGAGCAGGCGCGGCGGTACACCGATCCGGCCCGCGCCGAGGTGGACATGGTGTTCCAGTTCGAGCACGTCGGCCTGGACCACGGGACGTCGAAGTGGGACGTCCACCCGCTGCGGATGCGCGACCTCAAGGCCTCGTTCGGCCGCTGGCAGGCCGGCCTGGCCGACGTGGGGTGGAACTCGCTCTACTGGGACAACCACGACCAGCCGCGGGCGGTCTCGCGCTTCGGCGACGACTCGCCGCGGTTCCGGCGGGACTCGGCGACCTGCCTGGCCACGCTGCTGCACCTGCACCGGGGGACGCCGTACGTCTACCAGGGCCAGGAGCTCGGGATGGCGAACTACCCGTTCCGCTCGCTGGAGGAGTTCAGCGACGTCGAGTCGCTCAACCACTCCGTGCAGGCCGTCTCCGCCGGGGCCCATGCGGACGAGGTGCTGGCCGCGCTGCGGACGATGAGCCGGGACAACGCCCGGACGCCGATGCAGTGGGACGCCTCCCCGCACGCCGGGTTCACCACCGGCACGCCGTGGCTGGCGGTCAACCCCGACCACGAGGAGTGGAACGCCGAGGCGCAGCGCACCGACCCCACGTCGGTCCTGGCCCACTACCGGCGGCTGATCGCGCTGCGGCACGAGCTGCCGGTGGTGGCGCTGGGCGACTTCCACCTGCTGCTGCCGGACTCCGACGACGTGTACGCCTTCACGCGCTCGCTGGACGACGTCATGCTGCTCGTCGTCTGCAACGTGTCCCGGACGCCGTACGACCTGGCCTCGCTGCTGCCCGAGGCGCCCGGCGCCGAGCTGGTCCTGGGCAACCTGCCCGTGGACGACCCCGGAGAGCTGCGCCCGTGGGAGGCCCGCGTCCTGCGCCTGCCGGCACGGGAGGCTTGACCCTCGACCTGGTCGAGGCCCGACGGTGACGGGCGTGGAGGAACGCATGCGGGGGATCGGCCGGCTGGCCCGGGAGTCGGGCCTGACGGTGAGCGCCCTGCGGTTCTACGACGGCGCGGGCGTGCTCGTGCCCGCGCACGTGGACCCGTGGACGAACTACCGCTGGTACAGCGACGACCAGGTCGTCGTCGCCCGGCTCGTGGCCCGGCTGCGGAGGGTGGGCATGCCGCTCGCCGACATCCGCCGGGTCGTCGAGCACCGGGACGACCCGGCCGTCGTCGACACCGTCCTGGACGCGCACCTCACGCGCCTCGAGGACGGCCTGGCCGACGCCCGTCGTGAGCTCCTCTCCGCCCGATCCCTACTGGCCCAGGAGAGCGCCATGACCGTCGTCCGCACCACCGCTCCCGCCCTGCTCGACGCCCTGCGCGGCGTGCGATCCGCCGTCGGCACCGACCCGGAGCTGCCCATGCTCTCCGGCGTGCTGCTCGACGCCGGCGACGACGGCGTCCGCGTCGTCGCCACCGACCGCTACCGCCTGGCGGTCCGCGCCCTGGCCGCCGAGCTCGACGGGCCCCCGGTGAGCGCGATCCTCCCGGTGGCGCTCGTCGACGACCTGCTCGCGCTGGGCGCCGCCGGGCCGGCGGCCGTCCGCGTCGAGGGTGCGGAGGTCACCGTCGAGGCGGGCGGCCGCGAGCTGCACGGCCGGCGGGTGGACGCCGACTTCCCCGACTACCGGCCGCTGGTCCGCCAGTCCGGCAGCCGGCAGGTGGACCTCGACATCGCCCGGTTCCGCGACGAGCTGGCCGCCGCGCCCACGCGCACGGTCCCCACCGGTCCGCACGGCGCCGAGGAGACCGCCACCGTGCTGACCGTGGGCGACGTCGAGCTGGGGGTGAACCGCGAGTTCCTGCTGCAGGCCCTGGACGCCGGGGGCGCCGGCCAGCTGGTGCTGGACCTCGACGGCCCGCTCGCGCCGCTGGCTCTCCGCGACCCGAGCCGCCCCGGCGACGTCACGCTGCTCATGCCGATCCGCCTGAGCTGAGCCCGGCATAGGAACCTTTACCTACGGTTCTCGGGGCGAATCCGTAGGCAAAGCTTCCTATGCCTCGAGCGGGTCAGCTCAGGGGGAGCCGCTCAGCCCGAGGTGCGGTCGAGGACCAGGCGGACGGTCTCGGCGGGCTCGTCCCACAAGGGGAAGTGGCCCGACCGCGCGAACCAGTGCAGCTCGGCGTCCGGGAAGGCCGCGGCCGCCCGGGACGCCTGCCGGGCGAGGGTCACCCGGTCACGACGGCCCCACCCGATGGTCAGTCGCCCGGGCAGCGTGCCGGACGGCGCCCCCTCCTGCCGGGGGCCCCGCGCCAGGTCGTCGAGCACGGCGTCGAAGGAGGGCGAGGCGACGTAGCCCTCGAGCTCGGTGCGGACGACGTCGGCGTCCAGGGCCCAGGGGCGCGCGGAGAACTGCGCGAGCAGTGCGGTCCGTCCCACCGGATTGCCCAGCAGCGCGGGCAGCACGGGGCGGATCCGCCGGAGCAGCGCCACCGAGGCGGCGATGCTCGTGCGGAACACCGCCGCCTCGCGTCCGGTCCAGAACCCGCCGGGGTCGAGCGCGACGTTGTTGCCGCCGATCCCGCGACGGCTGAGCTCCAGCACCATCCGGGCGCCCAGCGAGCTCCCCACCAGCGAGGCGGCGCTGAGCCCCTCGGCGCGGAGCCACTCCTGCAGGGCGTCGGTGAGCGTGCCCAGCGACGGGTCGGCCACCGGCGGGCTGTCGCCGGCGAACCCCGGCAGGTCGACGGCGACGACGCTGCGGTGCGCGCTCAGCCCGTCGAGCACGGGCTGCCACGTGCGCCAGGAACCCCCGAGCCCGTGCACGAGGACGAGCGGGGGTCCGGTTCCGGAACGGTGCGCCGAGAGCTGCATCCGTCGGCGCTACCCGAGGGCGCCGGACCTGACGCATCAGCTCAGGGGCGAGCGCGGGAGGAGGCGGTCGCTGATGATCCGCTTCTGGATCTCGCTGGTGCCCTCGAAGATCGTGGTCAGCCGGGCGTCGCGCCAGTGCCGCTCGACCTGCCGCTCGGTGGTGTAGCCGTTGCCGCCGTGCAGTTGCATGGCCTGGTTGGTCACCCGCACCGACATCTCGGTCGCCTCGAGCTTCACCATGGAGGCCTCCTTGGCCACCGGCATGCCCAGGTCGATCAGGTGCGCGACCTGCCGGTAGAAGGCGCGGGCCTGCTCGATCTGCGCGGCCATCTCGGCGACGGCGAACCGCAGCGCCTGGAAGTCACCGATCGGGTGCCCGAACTGCTCGCGCTCCTGCAGGTAGAGGATCGAGTCCTCCAGCGCGGCGCGGGCCAGGCCGACGGCGCGGGCGGCGGTGTGCACACGGGCGGTGTTGAGGAACTTCTGCGCCTCGGCGAAACCGGCCTGCTTGGCCGCCTCCCCCTCCTCGCCGCTGTCCTCCCGGGCCGCCTTGGCCTCGTCGATGATGTTGTCCTTGGGGATCCGGACGCCGTCGAAGGTGAGGTCCCAGGTCAGGAAGCCGTGGTAGCCGATCTTGTCGATCGGGTGTCCGGTCAGGCCTTCGGGGAACTCGCCGCGCTTCTTCTCCAGCAGCAGGTTGACCAGCCCGGCGGAGCGGGACTCCCCGTCGGCCGGGTCGCGCTCGCGCACCAGCACCTGGATGAAGTCGGCCGCCTCGGCGTTGCCGCACCAGCGCTTGCGGCCGGTCACCACCCATTCGTCGCCCTCGAGGACGGCGCGGGTGGAGACCCCGGCGAGGTCGGACCCGGCGTCGGGCTCGGACAGCGCGATCGCCCCGATCCACTCGCCGCGGGCGCTGCGCCGGCTGAGCTCCTCGCGCCGCTCGGCATCGGGCACCGCCGTCCCCAGGCCCTGGGAGCGGGCCAGGATGCTGGCCGACGACATCCAGGCGCGGGCCAGCTCCTCGCTGACCATGCAGTACTCGAAGACGCCCAGGCCCAGGCCGCCCTGCTCGGTCGGCACGGTGATGCCGAAGTAGCCCAGCTCGGCCAGGCGGGCCAGCAGCGAGGCCGGGATCAGGCCCTTCTGCGGGTCGAGCTCGTTCGCGACCGGCAGCACCTCGTCCATCGCGAACCGGCGCGCCTGCAGCTGGAGCTCCTCGCGCTCGGGCGTGTGCCACGGGGGCAGCAGCGCCGGGGGCGGCGGCAGCAGGGTCTCGGTCTCTTCGGTGCTGGCGCTCGACGTCATCGTCGGTCGGCCCTCCTCGACGGCGGATGTTCCGTTCACCTTGGTGGCTGCACCTGCCCGCCGCATGCCGCCGTCATCCGCGCAGGTGACCAGCCTCACCGGACCGGGCGCGGGCCAGCGCGATGTAGTGCTCGACGGCGGCCGGGTCGTCGACGGTGCCCACGTTGACCGCCGTCGCCGGGTCCACGCCCTGGAACAGCCGCTTGAGCGGCACCTCCAGGCGCTTGCCGGTGCGGGTGTGCGGCACCGCCGGGACGGCGAGGATCTCGTCGGGCACGTGCCGCGGCGAGGCCTGCTCCCGGATCACCGCCCGCAGCCGCGCCACCAGCTCGTCGCTCAGCTCGTCCCCCGGCGCCAGCTGCACGAACAGCGGCATCCAGTAGCCGCCGTCGGGCTGCTCCACGCCGAGGACGACGCAGTCGAGCACCTCGGGCACCGACTCGACGGCGGCGTAGATGTCCGCGGTGCCCATGCGCACGCCGCCGCGGTTGAGCGTGGAGTCCGAGCGGCCGGTGATGATGCAGGTGCCGCGCTCGGTGATCTCCATCCAGTCGCCGTGCCGCCAGATGCCCGGCCACGGCTCGAAGTAGGCGGCGCGGTATCGGGCGTCGTCGGGGTCGTTCCAGAACCGCAGCGGCATCGACGGCATCGGCTCGGTCATCACCAGCTCGCCCAGCTCACCGGTCACCGGCTCCCCCTCGGGATTCCACGCCGCCGCGGCCACTCCCAGCAACGGGCGCTGCAGCTCCCCCGCCGTCACCGGCAGCAGCGGCGAGGCGCCGATGAACCCGGTGGCGACGTCCGTGCCGCCCGAGAGCGAGCCGAGCAGCACGTCGCCGGCCACCGCGTCGTACACCCAGCGGAAGGCCGCCGCCGGCAGCGGCGAGCCGGTCGAGCCGACGCCGCGCAGCGCGGAGAGGTCGTGCTCCTCTCCCGGACGCAGCCCCGCCTTCTCGCAGGCGGACAGGTAGCCCGCGCTCGTGCCCAGGTAGGTCATCCCGGTGCGGGCGGCCAGGGCGAACTGCGCATCCGGCCCCGGGTACGCCGGTGCGCCGTCGTGCACCACGAGCGTGCAGCCGGACAGCAGCGTGGACGTCGCGATGTTCCACATGATCCAGGCGGTCGAGGCGTACCAGAAGAAGCGGTCGCCGACGCCGACGTCCATGTGCAGCTCGGCCAGCTTGCGCTGCTCGAGCACCACGCCGCCGTGCCCGTGCACGATCCCCTTGGGCAGGCCGGTGGTCCCGGACGAGTAGACGATCCACAGCGGGGAGTCGAAGGCGGTCGGCTCGAACACCGGCTCCTGCGCGTCGGCGACGGCGTCGGTCCAGGCCAGCGCGCCCTCGGGGAGCTCGTCCGGGAAGAGCCGCGGCACCGAGATCGTCGTCCGCACGCTCGGCAGCGCCTCCCGCAGCGAGGCGACGACGTCGCGCCGGTCGAACTCACGCCCGTTGAACCGGTAGCCGTCGACGGCGACCAGCACCGTGGGCTCGATCTGCGCGAACCGGTCCAGGACGGCGCGGGTGCCGAAGTCCGGCGCGCAGGCCGACCACACCGCCCCCACCGCGGCCGCGCCCAGGAACGCGACCACCGCCTCGGGCACGTTGGGCAGGTAGCCGGCGACCCGGTCCCCGGGCCCGACGCCGAGCCGGCGGAGCGTGGCGGCGAAGGCCCCCACCTGGCCGCGCAGCTCGGCCCAGGAGATCGCGGCCGGCTCGGTGTCCTCGGCCGTGGCGATGACCGCCGGGTGGTCGGGCGTGCTCTGCCGGAAGACCTGGTCGGCGTAGTTGACCGTCGTTCCGGGGAACCACTCGGCGCCGGGCATCTCCCGCCGGGTCAGCACGCGGTCGTCCGGGACGTCGAGCACCCCGGTCCAGCGCGCCAGGTCGCCCCAGAACTGGTCCAGGTGCTCGACCGACCAGCGCCAGAGGGCGTCGTAGTCGACCGGGTCACCCAAGGAGAGCCCCCGCCGCTGCGCCACCCACTCCGCGAACGCCGCGATCCGCGTGCCGCGGATGCTCTCGGGAGAGGGCTGCCACAAGACGTCGCTCACGGCACGGACCCTGCCATCCTGGGACCGCGCCGGCCACGGCGTCCCCGTCCGTCATCAGGAGATCCGGTGCAGCCGAGCGAGCGGAACGTGCTGGGCGGACCGCTGCAGCCGTGCGGCGTCGACCCGGTCACCGGCTTCTACCGCGACGGCCACTGCGCCACCGGCCCGGAGGACCTGGGCTCGCACACCGTGTGCGCCGTCGTCTCGACCGAGTTCCTCGCTCTGCAGCGCGAGCTCGGCAACGACCTGTCCACGCCGCGACCGGAGTACGGCTTCCCCGGCCTGCGCCCCGGTGACCGCTGGTGCGTCGTCGCCGTCCGCTGGCTGCAGGCCTACCAGGCGGGTGCTGCGGCGGGCGTCGTCCTGGCCGCCACGAACGAGCGCGCGCTGGAGATCGTCCCGATGGAGGCGCTGCGCCAGCACGCGGTCGACGTCCCCGACGACCTCAGCGCCCTGGAATGAATGGCTCCGCGGGGGTGCTGCCGCCGGCATGAGCGACCTCCTCGACGTGCCGGTGACCACCCTCCAGGGCTCAGCCACGACGCTGCGCGAGCTGACCGGCGGCAAGCCGGCACTCGTCGTGAACGTGGCCAGCAAGTGCGGCCTGACCCCGCAGTACGCCGCACTGGAGGCGTTGCACGAGGAGTTCGCGCCCCGCGGCTTCACCGTCGTGGGCGTGCCCTGCAACCAGTTCATGGGCCAGGAGCCCGGCACCGCCGACGAGATCGCCGAGTTCTGCTCGGCCACCTACGGCGTCACCTTCCCGATGACCGAGAAGGTGGACGTCAACGGCGAGGGCGCGCACCCCGTCTTCCAGCGGCTGACCGAGGCCCCGGACGCCGACGGCAAGAGCGGCGACGTCTCCTGGAACTTCGAGAAGTGGGTCATCAGCGGGCACGGCGACGTCGTGGCGCGGTTCCGCCCCATGACCACCCCCGACGCCCCCGAGGTGCGCGCGGCGATCGAGTCCGTCCTCCCCGGCTGAGATCGTCCGGCGGAGGCGGCCGGCCGCGCCTAGGTTCGGGACATGGCCGATCTCCGCTTCTGGTTCGACCCGGTCTGCCCGTTCGCCTGGATGACCAGCAAGTGGGTCCGCCAGGTCAGCGCGCAGCGGCAGTACGACGTCGAGTGGCGGTTCATCTCGCTGCGGCTGCTCAACGCGCACATCGACTACGCGACCCACTTCCCGCCGGAGTACGAGGCCGGGCACACCTCCGGCCTGCGCCTGCTGCGCGTCGCCGCCCGTGCCCGCGCCGAGCACGGCCCCGAGGCGGTCGACCGGCTCTACGCCGCGCTGGGCGCGCACGTGTTCGAGGTGCCGGCCACCCGCGGTGACGCCGCGCGCCGGGGCACCGCCGAGTTCGTCGATCCGGTGCTGGCCGAGGCCGGGCTCCCGGCCGAGCTCGCGGCGGCCCTGGACGAGGACGCCTGGGACGCGCAGATCCAGGGCGAGACCGACGAGGCCCTGGCCCTGACCGGCAAGGACGTCGGGACGCCGATCCTGCACTTCCAGCCGCCGGAGGGCGTGGCGTTCTTCGGCCCGGTGATCAGCCGGCTGCCCGACGACGAGGACGCCGTCGCGCTGTGGGACCACGTCGTGGCCCTCGCATCGTTCCCCGGCTTCGCGGAGCTCAAGCGGAGCCTGCGGGAGCGCCCCCAGCTCCCCTCGTTCGGGGTGCGCACCGACGAGGCCGGGCGGCAGGAGGACTGGCACGGCGGCAGCCGCCGGCAGAAGCACTGACCGCTCACGGGGCGGCGAGGACCTCGTCCAGGTGCTCCAGCGGGTCCCCGCCGACGCCGGCGCGGACGTCGTCCAGCCACACCCGGAACCCCGCGACCGCGCGCGCGACCAGCAGCCGCGTCCGCCAGTCGACCTCCCCGCCGCGCCGCGCCACCAGCTGCTCGGCGAGCCGTCGCTCCTGGTCGGACAGCCGAGCGATCGGTGAGGCGCCCCCCTCCCGGGAGAGCTCCGAGAGCACCCGGAGGACGCCGACGAGGCGGTCGCCCTCGTCGACGACGTACTCGCCGAGCCGGCGCAGCGCCCAGCGCACGGCGACGTCGTCGTCCATGTCCTCGGGCGCGGAGGCGATGTCGGACGCGACGCGGTCGGCCATGACCCGGCTGGGCTCGAGCAGGACGTCGTCCTTGGTCGGGAAGTAGCGGAAGAAGGTGCGCGGCGCGATCTCGGCGGCCGCACAGATGTCGGCGACGGTCACCCCGTCGAACCCGCGCTCACCGAACAGCCGCATCGCCGCGTCGACCGTCTGGGTGCGGCTGGCGGCGCGCTTGCGTTCCCGCAGCCCCTCCACGACCTCACCCTCTCCACTCGTCCCGCTCCCGACATGTCCACGCGTGGCGCACGGCACAGGTTCCGGCCGCACCCTCGCACCCCAAGTGGCATACGCTGCCGCGTGGCACTTTATGCCACCAACCGTAGACCGCCTCCGCTTGGAGCACGCATGTCCCACACCTCCACGGCGCCCACCCTGGGCGCCGACCCGGGCGCCGACGACGACCACTGGCACCCACAGCAGGTGGCGGCCCTCGCCGTCGTCGCGGTCTGCGGCGTCCTCGTCTCGCTGACCCAGTCGATCCTCATCCCGGTGCTCGGCCCCATCCAGCGGGACCTCGGCAGCAGCACGACCGGCACCGAGTGGCTGCTGACCTCGACCCTGCTCGTCGCGGCGGTGTCGGTCCCGGTGCTCGGCCGGCTGGGCGACCTCTACGGCAAGCGCCGCATGCTGCTGGTGGCCACGCTCGCCCTGGTCATCGGCTCGGTGATCTGCGCGCTCGCCGACTCGATCGGCGTGATGATCGCGGGCCGGATCGTCACCGGCGTGTCGTCAGCAGCGATCCCGCTCGGCATCAGCCTCATCGGCCAGGTGCTGCCCGCCAGGCGGGCCGGGTCCGGCATCGCGCTGGTCAGCGCCACGCTCGGCATCGGCGGCGCCCTGGGCCTGCCGCTCGCCGCCCTCGTCGCCGAGCACTCCGACTACCACGTGCTGTTCTGGATCTGCGCCGTCGGCGGCGCCGCCGCCTTCGCCGGCATCTGGTTCGCGCTCACCGAGGTGCCCCGGTTCGGCCAGGGCCGGATGGACCTCCCGGGCGCCGTCCTGCTCGCCGCCGCGCTGGTCTCCCTGCTGCTCCCGCTCGCCGAGGCCACCACCTGGGGCTGGGGCGACCCGAAGACGATCGGCCTGCTGGTCCTGGCCGCCGTCCTGCTGGCCGTCTTCGTGCTGGTCGAGCGCCGCGTCGCCTCGCCGCTGGTCGACCTGGTGGTCAACGCCCGGCCCTCGCTGCTGCTGACCAACATCGCCTCGCTGTGCGTCGGCTTCGCGCTGTTCGCCTCCTTCATCGGGACGGCGAGCTACGTGCAGGCCCCGTCGTCGACCGGCTACGGATTCGGCTCCTCGGTCCTCGCCAGCGGCCTGGCGATGCTGCCCAGCGGCCTGGCCATGCTGGCGCTCTCGCCGGTCTCGGCCGTGCTGTCGGCGAAGCTCGGGCCGAAGATCACCCTGGCGATCGGCGCCTCGGTCGTCGCCCTCGGCTTCCTGGGCCGGATCGTCTTCACCGGCTCGTTCACCGAGATCGTCATCTGGACGACCGTCGCGGGCGCCGGTACCGGCATCGCCTACGCCGCGATGCCGAGCCTGATCCTGCGGGCCGCGCCGGCCGGCGAGCTTGCCGCGGCGAACGGGCTGAACACCCTGGCCCGCAGCGTCGGCAGCTCGCTGGCCAGCGCGATCGGCGGCACCCTGCTCGCCGCGCAGACCATCTCCCTCGGCGGCTTCGACCTGCCGTCGCTGGGCGCCTACCGCACCCTGTTCGGCATCTGCGCCGGCGCCGCGCTGCTCGGCGCCCTCATCGCGCTGGTCATCCCGACCGCCGCCGGCGACCAGCAGCGGGGCGAGGTCGCGGTCGGCGCCCGCTGAGACGTCCGGTGCGGGGCGGTGCCGCCGACCCGCCCTGCACCGGACCCCTGATCGCCGGCCGGCGGGCCGAGCGGGTCGCGGGACGGCACGCCCTGACCCTGCGTGCCGGGATCACCCGATCCCGGCACCCCAGCCGCCGCGGAACCGCCGGGACCCGTGGTCCCGGCGGTTCCCCGCGTCAGGCGCGGTGCTCCGCAGGCACCGGCGAGCCGACGTCGGCCGTCCCCGCGGTCCCCGCGGTCCCCGGCGAGAGGTCGCGCGCGGCGGCACGCACCGGGGTCTCCCCTCCGGACGCGCCGTCCCCGTCGGGTGCGGGCTTCACCGAGAGGACGAAGTCGTCGCCGTGGTGCCGGATGCCGTGCACGACGGCCTGCTCCACGGCTTCGACCGCCACCGTCCGGCGCAGCACCATCGGATCCGACCGCAGGTCCTTGGCCAGGGACACGGCCAGCCCCACCATCACCAGCGCGAACGGCAGCGCCGCGATGATCGTGAGGTTCTGCAGCCCGGTGAGCGCCTCGTCCCCGCCGACCAGCAGCATGATCGCCGCGACGGCACCCATGACGACGCCCCAGAAGATCACGGTCCGGCGGGTGGGCTCGATCGTGCCGCGCTCCGACAGCGAGCCCATGACGATCGAGGCGGCGTCGGCGCCGGAGACGAAGAAGATCGCCACGAGCGCCATGACCAGCACCGTCATCACGGTGGCCAACGGATAGGTCTCGAGGACGCCGAACAGCTGGCCCTCGGTCGTGGACTGCCCGGCGACGTCGACGCCGTCGCGCTGGGCTGCGATGCCGGCGCCGCCGAAGATCGCGAACCACAGCAGGCTGACCACGCTGGGCACCAGCAGGACACCCGCCACGAACTGGCGGATCGTGCGGCCGCGGCTGATGCGGGCGAGGAACAGGCCGACGAACGGCGTCCAGCTGATCCACCACGCCCAGTAGAAGACCGTCCAGCCGCGCAGCCACTCCGCCATCGGGTCCCCGCCGCTGGCCTCGGTGCGCCCGGCCATCTCGGCCAGATCGGAGAAGTAGGCGCCGATCGCGCCCGGGACCAGGTTCAGGATCAGCACCGTGGGGCCCACGACGAAGACGAACACGGCGAGCACGGCGGCGAGCACCATGTTGATGTTGGACAGCCACTGGATGCCCTTGGCCACGCCGGAGACGGCCGACGCGACGAACGCGGCGGTGAGCACGGCGATGATCGCGACGAGGGCGCCGTTGCCGACGTCCCCGAGCCAGCCCAGGATCTCCACGCCGCTGCCGATCTGCAGAGCCCCGAGGCCCAGCGACGCGGCCGACCCGAACAGGGTCGCGAAGATGGCGAGGACGTCGATGAGCTTTCCCGCCGGACCCTCCGTGCGCCCGCGACCGAACAGCGGGGCGAACGCGGCGCTGATGAGCTGCGGGCGTCCCCGGCGGAAGGTGCCGTAGGCGATCGCCAGCCCGACCACCGCATAGATGGCCCAGGGGTGCAGCGTCCAGTGGAAGAGCGTGGTGGCCATGGCCGTGGAGATCGCCTCGGGCGTCTCGGCGTCGACCGTGCGGGGCGGTGGCGACACGTAGTGGGTCAGCGGCTCGCTGACGCCGAAGAACATCAGCCCGATGCCCATGCCGGCGCTGAACATCATCGCGATCCACGAGACCGTCCGGAACTCCGGCTGCTCGTCGTCGCGGCCCAGCGGGACCCGGCCGTACCGGCTGGCCGCCAGCCACAGGACGAAGACGACGAAGCCGGACGCGAGGACGACGAACAGCCAGCCGAGGTTGCTCTCGATCCAGGTGAGTGAGCTGCCGCTCGCGCTACCCAGGCCGGACGGGGACAGGAAGCCCCATGCGACGAAGGCCAGTGCCACGGCGGCGGCGATCCCGAACACGACGGTGTCCAGGGAGCCGCCGCGGTCGTCGGCGGTGCGCGGCGGCTGCGCCAGCGCGGGGTGCACGGCCGTGGCGCCGTCGGGCCGGCCGTTCGACCCCTGCACGGGGTCGGGGGTGGTGTGGTTGTCGGTCACAGGCTGTCAGCGCGCGGGGCGCCCCTCCGTTCCGGTTCGGTGGCGTCCGCCCCCGGGCTGGGCAACGCCGCTCCCAACGGTCCGCACATCCGGTTGCTCTCGCAAACCGACCGCCGCCCCGGGACCCGGCGCGGCCCCCCGGCCGGGTGGTCCCGGACGCGACACAGCCGCACGGAAGACTGGGGGCATGGACCTGCCCGGCGCGCTGTTCGTGCCCACACCCGACGGGTTCACGGCCACCGCACTGACCATCGGGCCGTGGGATCCCGGCCTGCAGCACGCGGGGCCGCCGGCCGCGCTGCTCGCCCGGGAGGTGGAGCGGGCCAGCGGGATCACCGGCGGCCAGACCGTGCGGCTGCACTACGACATCCTCGGCCCGGTGCCGGTCGGACCGGTGCAGGTCACCACCTCCGTCGTGCGGCCCGGCCGCCGGATCGAGCTCGTCGAGGCCGTCCTGGACGCCGGTGGCGGGC
Source organism: uncultured Actinomycetota bacterium (assembly GCA_963747895.1). Taxonomy (GTDB): domain Bacteria; phylum Actinomycetota; class Actinomycetes; order Mycobacteriales; family Geodermatophilaceae; genus Blastococcus. The sequence goes on along the minus strand of CAVVGX010000005.1, from coordinate 479,621 downwards.
GGCCCCTCATGCGGCTCAGGGCGTGGCGGATGCGCACCCGCACCGAGGGCGTCCCGGCCGCCGTCGAGGGTGCGGCGCCCGACGCCCCCCATCCCGCGCCGGCGGGCGTGCCCGAGAGCACCCCCGGCGAGGCGTCCTTCTTCCGCAGCGAGGTCGCCTACCACAAGGCGCTGGAGTGGCGGTTCGCCGCGGGCGACTTCAACACCCCGGGCCCGGCCGCCGCCTGGACCCGCCCGCGGTGCACCCTGGTGGAGGGCGAGCCGATCACCCCGCTGGAACACCTGCTGGTCATGACCGACGCGGCGAGCGGCATCTCGGCGGTGCTGGACTGGAGCAGCGCCACGTTCGCCAACGTGGACCTGAGCGTCGTGCTGCACCGGCCGCCCCGCGGGGAGTGGCTGGGCATGGACGCGGTCACCGTGCTGGGCGACGCCGGTGCCGCGCAGTGCTCCGCCGTCCTGTACGACGGCGGCGGGGCGATCGGCCGCTCCACCCAGTCGCTGTTCGTGGAACCGCGGTGACGCCGCGACGAGATCGACGAGGAGGACCCCGTCGTGGGTGACGCCCTGAGAGAGGTCCTGGACTGGTTCGCCGGCCGAGGGCTCGAGGTGGTGCTCATCGTCATCGGGTCGGTGCTGCTGGCCCGGTTCGTGGGCTGGGCGGGCGGCCGGGTCACCGACCGGATCGACGCCCGCTACACCGGTGGCGACGCGCTCGTGCGCTCCGAGGCGGCCAAGCACCGGCACTCGCTGACCCAGGTGCTCACCTGGACCGCGGTCGTGCTCATCTACGCCGTCGCCGTCTTCTTCGTGCTCGACCGGGTGGGCGTGCCGGTGACCGGGCTCGTGGCGCCGGCCACCGTGCTGGGCGTGGGCCTGGGCTTCGGTGCGCAGCGGATCGTCGGCGACGTCCTGGCCGGGTTCTTCATCATCACCGAGCGGCAGTACGGCTTCGGGGACGTCGTCGCCATCCAGGTCCTGGGCGGGATGGAACCCGCGGAAGGCACCGTCGAGGACGTCACGCTGCGCATCACCCGGGTGCGCTCGGTGGACGGCGAGGTCCTCACCGTGCCCAACGGGCAGATCGTCAAGGTCACCAACCTGTCCCGTGACTGGGCGCGGGCCGTGGTCGACGTGCCGGTGCCCACCGGCGCGGACGTCAACCGGGTCAACGAGGTCCTGCGCGGGGTCGGGCGGGACGCCTTCCGGGATCCCGCCCTCCGTCCGCTGCTGCTCGACCCACCCAGCGTGATGGGTGTGGAGAGCCTGGGTCTCGACCAGGTCAACGTCCGCATGGTGGCCCGCACCCTGCCGGGCAAGCAGTTCGACGTCGGCCGCGAACTGCGCGCCCGCGTCGTCGAGGCGTTCCGCGAGCAGGGCATGAAGGTCTCGCCCCCGCCCCTGGCCGGGGACGCGCCGACGGCGCAGCTCGAGCGCGAGGAGGAGGACGCATGACCACGCCGCAGGACCGGCCGGCCGCCGAACCGGACACGACGCCGACCGTCAGCACCGCCCCCTCCGGAGGGACCACGGCGCCCGCTCCGGGCCGACGGTGGTGGCACTGGGACGCCCTGCCCGACCACCTGGGCCGCGCGCGGACCTCGACGGTGGTCCTGGCGGTGCTGTTCCTCGCCGTCTTCGCGCTGTACCTCAACGTCCGCCCGGACGAGGTCACCACGCGCTCGACGACGACGGGCGGCGGCGGCGGCGTCGAGGCCCCGGCGGACCCGGTCGTACCGACGACGCCCACCACGCCGGAGCCCACCGAGGAGCCGACGCCGACGTCGGAGTCCGACGGGACGGACACGCCGTCCGACAGCTCCACAACGGGCAGCACCCCGAGCTCGACGGCCCCCGGGACGACACGGTCCACGACCGAGCCGAGCGGGCCCACGGGCAGCACGGCCCCGAGCTCGCCGACGAGCGGACCGAGCACCTCCGCGCCCTCCTCCACCACGGCACCGTGACCGAAGCGGTACGCCCCTCACACGACGCGGCAACACGCCGCAGGGCAAGATCAAGGCTCTGTCCCGCCCGAAGGAGAGCCCACCCGTGCGCCCACGTTCCCTGACCCGCCGCGCCGCGGCCGTCGCCGCCGCCGCCACCAGTGCCGCGCTCATCCTCACCGGCTGCGGTGACGACCCCGAGGACTCGGGCTCCGGCGACGCCGCGGCCGACACGAGCCGCCCCACCGTCGAGGTCGACGACGAGCTGGCCGCGCGGGTGCCCGACGAGATCGGCGAGGACGGGAAGATCACCGTCGGCACCGACTCCAGCTACGCGCCCAGCGAGTTCATCGCCGAGGACGGCGAGACGATCGTCGGCTTCGACGTCGACCTCTTCTCCGCGGTCGCCGAGAAGATCGGCTTCGAGGCGGACTTCGAGTCGGCGTCGTTCGACTCGATCATCGCCGGCGTGGGCTCCGGCCGGTACGAGGTCGGCGTCTCCTCGTTCACGATCAACACCGACCGCCTCGCCGAGGCCACGATGGTCAGCTACTTCTCCGCCGGCACCCAGTGGGCCACCAAGGCGGGCAACCCCGAGGACGTCGACCCCGACGACGCCTGCGGCGCGACCATCGCGGTGCAGCGTGGCACGGTGCAGGTCGACGACGTCACCGCGCGCTCCGCCGAGTGCGAGGCCGCCGGGAACGAGCCGATCGACATCCAGCAGTTCGAGGGTCAGGACGAGGCCACCGCCGCGATCGTCTCCGGCCGCGTCGACGCCGGGCTGGCCGACTCCCCGGTCATGGCCTACGCCGTCTCGCAGACCGGCGAGCAGCTCGAGCTGCTGGGCGACATCTACGACTCCGCGCCCTACGGCTACGTCGTCCCGAAGGCCGAGACCGAGTTCGGCCAGGTGCTGGCCGACGCGCTGACCGCGTTGATCGAGGACGGCACCTACGCCGAGATCCTCGAGAAGTGGGGCGTCGAGGACGGCGCCATCGACAGCCCCGAAGTCAACCCGGCCGGCTGAGGGCTCCACCTCACCCCATGCCCGACGACAGCAGCACGACACCGGCACCGCCCGAGCAGATCCGGGCGGTGCCGGTCCGGCATCCCGGGCGCTGGATCGCCGCCGCCGTCATCGCGGTGCTGGCGGCCATGTTCGTCCACATGCTGGTCACCAACCCGGTGTTCCAGTGGGACTTCATGGTCGACAACATGTTCAGCCGGCCCGTCCTCCGCGGCGCGCGGACCACGCTGGTCATGACCGTGCTGGCCATGGCCATCGGCATCCTGCTCGGCATCCTGCTGGCGGTCATGCGGCTCTCGGCCAACCCGGTCGTCTCGGGCGCGGCCTGGGTGTACATCTGGTTCTTCCGCGCCATCCCGCGCATCGTGCTGCTGTTCTTCGTCGCCAGCCTCGGCGCGCTCTACGCCCGCTACGAATTCGGCTTCCCCTTCGACCAGCAGCTCATGGACCTGTTCGGCTTCGAGGCCGACTGGCGGCTGTTCGGTTTCGACGGCAACGAGATCTTCAAGGGCTTCATCGCCGGCCTGATCGGGCTGGCGCTGTCCGAGGGCGCCTACATGGCCGAGATCGTGCGCGCCGGCATCCAGTCGGTGGACCCCGGCCAGGCCGAGGCGGCGCACGCGCTCGGCATGAGCCGCGGCAGGACCATGCGGCGGATCGTGCTGCCGCAGGCGATGCGGGTGATCATCCCGCCGACCGGCAACGAGACCATCGCCATGCTCAAGGACACCGCCCTGCTCATCGCCGTGCCGGTGAGCAACGAGCTGAACTTCCAGCTGCGCGCCATCGGCAGCCGCACGTTCCAGGTCATCCCGATGGCCGTCGCCTCGATCCTCTGGTACCTGGCGCTGGCCAGCCTGCTGATGATCGGTCAGTACTTCCTGGAACGGCGGTTCAGCCGCGGCTTCGGCAACCGCGAGACGCGCCAGCAGCGGTCCGCCCGCCGGGCCCGCGCCGTGGGGAGCACGCATTGAGCACCGACGTCGGCAGCTCGTCCCCCGGGAACCCGGCCTCGGCGGCACCGCCCATGGTCGAGGCGCGGAACGTGCACAAGTCCTTCGGGCACGTCGAGGTGCTCAAGGGCATCGACCTGACCGTCGCCCCGCGCGAGGTCATGTGCATCGTCGGGCCGTCGGGCTCGGGCAAGTCCACCTTCCTGCGCTGCATCAACCACCTGGAGCGGATCGACGCCGGCCGGCTGTCGGTGAACGGCCACCTGGTCGGCTACCGCGAGAAGGGTGGCCGGCTGCACGAGCTGCGCGACTCCGAGGTCGCCGCGCAGCGCCGCGAGATCGGCATGGTGTTCCAGCGGTTCAACCTCTTCCCGCACATGACCGCTCTGGAGAACGTCGTCGAGGCGCCGATCCAGGTCAAGGGCGTGTCCAAGGCCGAGGCCCGCGAGCGCGGCGCCGCACTGCTGGAGCGGGTCGGCCTGGCCGACCGGGTGCACAACTACCCGAACCAGCTCTCCGGCGGGCAGCAGCAGCGGGTGGCGATCGCCCGGGCGCTCGCCATGGAGCCCATGCTCATGCTCTTCGACGAGCCGACGTCCGCGCTCGACCCCGAGCTGGTCGGCGAGGTCCTCGACGTCATGCGCGGACTGGCCGCCGACGGCATGACGATGGTCGTCGTCACCCACGAGATGGGCTTCGCCCGCGAGGTCGGCGACACCCTGGTCTTCATGGACGACGGCGCCGTCGTCGAGGCCGGCGACCCCCGGCGGGTGCTCACCGACCCCCAGCACGAGCGGACCCGCTCTTTCCTGTCCAAGGTCCTCTGAGCTGGGGCCCGTGTTTCACGTGGGACAGCGGCCTGCATAGGATCGGCTCGGCTCACGAGAGGCAGTGCGAAGCACCTGGCTGACTGCCCGGCAACCTCCTACTCCGTCTGAGGTGCTCCAGGGGAAGAGCCGGCCGTCGCGGCGTCCGCTGCGAGGGCAAGGACGGGGCTCCCGTGCGCCGCGGGATCTCCTGAGCGAGAGGAGACGGCGCATGAGCGACCCGCAGAGCTGGAGCTTCGAGACCCGGCAGATCCACGCCGGCACCAGCCCCGACCCGACCACCGGGGCCCGCGCCCTGCCGATCTACGCCACGACCGCGTACCAGTTCCGCGACAGCCAGCACGCCGCGGACCTGTTCGCGCTGGCCGAGATGGGCAACATCTACACGCGGATCATGAACCCGACGCAGGACGCGCTGGAGCAGCGCGTCGCCTCGCTGGAGGGTGGTGTCGCGGCGCTCGCCGTCTCGTCGGGCCAGTCCGCGACCACGCTGGCGCTGCTCAACCTCGCCGAGGCCGGCGACCACGTCGTCGCCTCCGCCTCCCTCTACGGCGGCACCTACAACCTGCTGCACCACTCGTTCCCGAAGCTGGGCATCACCGTCTCCTTCGTCGAGGACCCCGACGACCCGGAGGCCTGGCAGGCGCTCGTCCAGGAGAACACCCGGGCGTTCTTCGCCGAGACGATCGGCAACCCGAAGGGCGACATCCTCGACATCGAGACCGTCGCCGGTGTCGCGCACCGCAACGGCGTCCCGCTGGTCGTGGACAACACGATCGCCACGCCGTTCCTCATCCGCCCGTTCGAGTTCGGCGCCGACGTCGTCGTGCACTCGGCGACCAAGTACCTCGGTGGGCACGGCACGGCGATCGCCGGCGTCATCGTCGACGGCGGCACGTTCGACTGGCGCGGCGGCCGGCACCCCATGTTCACCACCGCCGGACCCGACCTACCACGGCGTCGTCTACGCCGACCTCGGCGCGCCGGCCTACGCCCTCAAGGCGCGCGTGCAGCTGCTGCGCGACCTCGGCCCGGCCATCTCGCCGTTCAACGCCTTCCTGGTCGTGCAGGGCATCGAGACGCTGTCGCTGCGCATGGAGCGGCACGTGCAGAACACCCTGCGGGTCGCCGAGTTCCTCGAGGCCCACGACTCCGTCGACCGGGTCAACTACCCGGGCCTGGCCTCCTCGCCGTGGCACGCGGCGCAGCAGAAGTACGCCCCGAAGGGCGCCGGCGCCGTCCTCACCTTCGAGCTGCACGGCGGCAGGGAGGCCGGGCAGAAGTTCGTCGAGGCCCTCGAGCTGCACAGCCACGTGGCCAACATCGGGGACGTGCGCTCGCTGGTCATCCACCCGGCGTCGACCACGCACTCGCAGCTGACCCCCGAGGAGCAGCTGACCACGGGCGTCACCCCGGGCCTGGTGCGCCTGGCCGTGGGCCTGGAGGGCATCGAGGACATCCTGGCCGACCTCGAGGCCGGCTTCCGGGCCGCCAAGACCGCCTGAGCCAGGGAACGGACACGCATGGGCGGGTGGGTCGAGGGGGATCCGGTCGGCGACCGGCTCTTCCTCGACCTGCCCGCGCTGCCGCTCGAGCGGGGCGGGGAGCTGCCCGACGTCCGGATCGCCTACGAGACGTGGGGGACGCTCGCCCCTGACGGCAGCAACGCGGTGCTCGTCGAGCACGCCCTGACCGGTGACAGCCACGTCGTCGGCCCCGCCGGGCCGGGCCATCCGACGGCGGGCTGGTGGGCAGGGCTGATCGGTCCCGGCCGCCCCCTGGACACCGGCCGCTGGTTCGTCGTGTGCGCCAACGTGCTGGGCGGCTGCCAGGGCACCACGGGGCCCACCTCCCTGGCTCCCGACGGCGTCCGGTGGGGCTCCCGCTTCCCCGAGCTGACGGTCGGCGACCAGGTGCGGGCCGAGGTGGCGGTGGCCGACGCCCTGGGCATCGACCGCTGGGCGTGCGTGGTGGGCGGCTCGATGGGCGGGATGCGGGCGCTGGAGTGGGCCGTGGCGCTCCCCGAGCGGGTCGGCTCGCTGCTCTTCCTGGCCTCGGGCGCGCAGGCCACCGGCGACCAGATCGGCACCCAGACCACGCAGCAGGCCGCCGTCCGCGCCGACCCCCGGTGGCGCGGCGGCGACTACGACCCGGCCGACCCGCCGTCGGCCGGGCTGGGCATCGCGCGCCGGATCGCCCACCTCACCTACCGCAGCGCGCTCGAGCTGGACGCCCGGTTCGGGCCGCGCGTGCAGGAGGACGGCCGCTACGCCGTCGCCAGCTACCTGGACCACCACGCCGACAAGCTGGCCGGGCGGTTCGACGCCGGGAGCTACGTGGTGCTCACCGAGGCGATGAACAGCTGGGACGTCGGCCGGGGGCGGGGCGGTGTCGAGGCCGCGCTGGCCCGGGTGACCGCGCGCGCCGTCGTCGCCGGGATCGACAGCGACCGGCTGTACCCGCCGGCGCTGCAGCAGCGCGTCGCCGACGCCCTCGGCGTCCCGCTGCGGCTCCTCCCCTCCCCGTACGGGCACGACGGCTTCCTCGTGGAGACCGACGCCGTGGGCGCCCTGGTCAGCGAGCTGCTGACCGGCTGACCGGTTCCAGGAACTCCAGCCGGTTGCCGAACGGGTCGGTGCTGTAGAAGCGCTCGTGCCCGGGGAAGTCGTCGTCCCAGGTCACCGGGTGCCCGGCGCGCTCCAGCGCCTCGGCCACGGCCCGCAGCCCGGTGACGAGCAGCCCGGGATGCGCCTTGCGCGCCGGCGCGAACGGCTCCTCGACGCCGAGGTGCACCTCGAGCCCACCGCCCCGGAACCAGCAGCCGCCCCGCGCCGCGAGAGCCGGCGGCTTCTCCAGCTCACGCATGCCGAGCACGTCCCGCCAGAACGCCCGGCAGCGGTCCTCCCCGCCGGCCGGGACGGCCAGCTGCACGTGGTGCAGCGGGAGGAGCGCGAACGCAGGCGGAACGGGCTGGGGCACGGGCCGACGTTACCGAGCGGTCAGCTGTCGATGCGGCGCACGCGGCGGGCGCCGTCGAGCCGGTCGCTGTAGGCCTTCGCGTTGTACTTGATGTGCAGCTGGTCGTCGTCGGTGGCCTCGCGCATGACCTTCGCCGGGACGCCGGCGATCAGCGACCGCGGCGGGAAGACCTTGCCCTGGGTGACGACGGCGCCGGCCGCCACGATCGAGCCCGAGCCGATGTGCGCACCGTTCATGACCACGCTGCCCATGCCGACCAGCACGTCGTCGTCGATGCGGGCGCCGTGCAGCACCACCCGGTGCCCGACCGACACCCGCTCCCCCACGACCAGCGGGAAGCCGGGGTCGGAGTGCAGGGTGCAGCCGTCCTGGATGTTGGAGTCCGCGCCGATCTCGATGACCTCGGCGTCGGCCCGGGCCACGGCGCCGTACCAGATGCTCGACCGCGGGCCCATCGTCACCGCGCCCACGACGACCGCCGTGGGCGCGACGAACGCCTCGTCGTCGATCGCGGGAGTGCCGAGGTCCAGGGCGCCGATGAAGTTGTCCGTCACCCCTGCACCCCAGCACAGCCCGGCGACGGCGGCGCGTCCGGGGCACCGGTCAGGGCGTGACCTCGGCCAGTGCCGCGGGGACCTCGCCCGGGAGCTCGCGGGCCAGGAAGCCCAGCCCGCCCACCGAGGAGGCGAGCCGCTCGCCGGCCCGGCCGTGCAGCCACGCCGCCCACACCGCCGCCTGGGCCGGCTCGGCCCCCCGGGCGAGCAGACCCGCCGTGATGCCGGCGCGCACGTCGCCGGAGCCGGAGACGCCGAGCCCGGCGGTGCCGCTCTCGTCCCGCCACAGCCGGCCGTCCGGCGCGGCGACCCACGAGGTGGCCCCGCCCAGGCCGACCACGGCCCGCGCGCGTCCCGCGAGGTCCGCGGCGGCGGCGGCCGGGCCGTCGTCGACCTCGTCCTCCTCGACGTGCAGCGCGTAGGCGGCCTCGGTCGGGTTGGGGGTGAGCACCACGCGGCCGTCCAGGTGGTGCACGCAGCTCTCCTGCGCGGTCACCGAGGCGAGGCCGAGGGCGTCGAGGGCGAGCGGGCCGCGCAGGTGGGGCAGGAGGCGCTCCCCGAAGCCCTGGGTGGCCTGCTTGTCGGCCATACCGGGCCCGATGAGCACGGCGTCGGCCGCCTCCGCCAGGTCGCGGACGGTGTCCGCCGCCTCGGGGGCGATCGCACCGCCGTCGGTCTCCGGCAGCGCCCGCACCAGCGCCTCGGGCAGCGCGGTGGCGACGTGCGGCGCCATCGAGGCGACCGTGGCCACCTGCAGCTTGCCCGCGCCCGCCCGCATCGACGCCACGGCGGCCAGCAGCACCGCGCCCAGGGTCTCGGTGCTGCCGCCGATCACGAGGATCGACCCACGGGCGTTCTTGCTCCCGGACGGCTCGGGCAGCGGCCAGCCGCGGAGCACCTCGGGCGTGACGAGGACGGGGTCAGGCCTGCTGGGGGACATCCGGCTCCTCGGTGATCGGCTCGTCGTCGGCGGTCAGGTGGGCCACCTCGTTGAACGCGACGAGCCGGAAGTCACCGGACTCCTCCCGCTCGTAGCGGGTGGACGACGCGTTGGCGACCTGTTCCTCCCGGTCGACGGCGAGCAGCTCCTGCTCGGTCAGCCCCTCCAGGACGTAGCGGAAGACCATGATCACCGCCTGGTGGGCGACGATCAGCAGCCGCTCGCAGTCGTGCCGCAGCCCCTCGGTGGCCAGCAGGCTCCGGATGCGCAGCGCGACGTCGGCCCAGCTCTCACCGCCGGGCGGGCGGTAGTAGAACTTGCCCAGCAGGTCGCGACGGGCCGCCTCGTCGGGGAACTGCTCGCGGATGCCGGCGCCGGTCATGCCGTCGAACGCGCCGAAGTCACGCTCGCGCAGCCGCTCGTCGGTGCGCACCCGGATGCCCAGGTCGGCGGTGGCCAGCTGCGCGGTGGTGAGCGCGCGCTCGAACGGGGAGCTGAGCACCGCCGTCGGCCGCTCGTCCTCCGGCAGCTCGGCCAGCCACGCGCCCAGCGCCTCCGCCTGGGACCGGCCGGTGTCGGACAGCGGGACGTCGGGGTCGCGGATGTCGAGCTGGAGCCGGCCCGCCCCGGAGCGCTGGGCGCGGGCGTCGGCGACGTTGCCCATGCTCTCGCCGTGCCGCACCAGCCACAGCACCGACGGCCCCGGTTCCCTGCTCACGATCCGTACCCCCGCCCGTGCCGCGCCCTGCGGCCATCCGCTCGCCGGTAGCCGCGGGCGACGATCCCGAAACCGTCACCCTCCCCGGGCAGGATGGCGTCGTGACGCTGCCGACGGATCTGCCGGTGCTCCCCTTCGCCGACCAGGCGGCCCTCGAGGCCTGGCTGGAGGCCGAGCACGCCCGCGCGCCGGGTCTGTACGTGAAGATCGCGAAGAAGGCCTCCGGCGTTCCGTCGGTGAACTGGGAGCAGATGGTCGAGGTCCTGCTCTGCTTCGGCTGGATCGACGGCCGGTCCAACCGGCTCGACGACTCGTTCTACCTGCAGCGGATCACGCCGCGGCGGCCCAAGAGCGTGTGGTCGCTCAAGAACGTGGCCACGGTGGAGCGGCTGATCGTCGAGGGGCGCATGCGCCCGGCCGGGCTGGCCGTGGTCGAGGCGGCGAAGGCCGACGGCCGGTGGGACCGGGCCTACGCCGGCCCGGCCACCATCACCGTCCCCGACGACCTCGCCGCCGCGCTGGACGCGCTGCCCGCCGCCCGGGCGGCCTTCGACGGGCTCACCGGGCAGGACCGGTACTCCGTGCTGCACCGGGTGCACACCGCGGCCACGGAGAAGACCCGCACCAAGCGGATCGCCGCGCTGGTCGAGCAGCTGGCCACCGCCGGCTCCCTGCGCTGATCGCCGGGATCAGCCCGGGAAGGTGCTCGGCCGCTCCTGCCAGAAGCGGGCGTCCCGCCGGCGCCACCAGAGCATCAGCGCGACCCCGGCGATCATGACGCCGACGCCGATGACCAGCGGTGGGCCCACGCCCAGCCAGGCCTGGCCGGTGTAGGAGTCCTCCGCGTCGGCCAGGTCCCGGACCGAGAGCACCAGCAGCCAGGCCAGCATGGCCGCGCCGGCCAGCGGCCCCACCCCGAGCAGCAGCAGGTTGCGCACGCCGGAGAACAGCTGCCGACGGAAGTAGACCGCGCAGGCCACCCCGGTGAGTGCGTAGTACAGCGCGATCAGCAGCGAGAGGCCGGTGATCGAGTCGTACAGCGCGTTCTCGCTGACCAGCCCCACCCCGACGTACCAGACGGCGCCGATGCCGGCGACCCACCAGGTGGAGACGTCGGGCGTCCGGTGGGTGGGCGAGACGGAGGCGAACCGGCGCGGCAGGGCGGCGCGGCGGGCCATCGACAGGCCGGTGCGCGACGCCGGGATGATCGTCGTCTGCGTGGAGGCGATGGCCGACGTCGCCACGGCCAGCAGCACCACCCAGTCCCAGCCGCCCAGCACCCGGGTGGACAGCAGTGCGAAGACCGCCTCCTCCTCGTCGGCGTTGCCGGCCAGCCAGCCGGTGCCCGCGAAAGCGAGGACCGCCGTCGCCACGCCCAGGTAGGTGCCCAGCAGGGCCACCGTCGACCAGATGCCGGCCCGCCCCGGCGCCCGCAGCGGGTCTCGGGTCTCCTCGGTGAGGTTCACCGCCGACTCCCAGCCCCAGTAGGCGAAGACGCCCAGCAGTAGCCCGCCGGTCAGCGCGGCGCCACCGGAGCCGAACGGGTCCAGCCAGCTCCACTGCGGGGCGAGGCCGCCGAACGGGCTGTCGCCCCGGAGCCCGCGCACCAGGGCCACGACGGCGAACACCGCCAGCGCCACGGTCTGGGCCACGATGAGCCCGTTCTGCAGCCGCGCCGACAGCTCGGTGCCGCGCACGCAGATCGCCGCCATGAGCACCACGAGCAGCACCGACAGGGCCATCACCGTCGGCGTCGACCCCGCCCAGCCGTCGAGGCCGACGGCCAGCAGCGTGAACCGCACGCCGACCTCCGCGAGCGAGCCGAGCACGAGGACGCCGGTCATCGCGATCGCCCAGCCGCCGATCCACCCCGTCCAGGGCCCCAGCGCCCGGGTGACCCACGAGAAGGTGGTGCCGCAGTCGGGGTCGGCCCGGTTGAGCGCGGCGAAGGCGCCGGCGATGAGCAGCATCGGCAGGAACGAGGCCAGCAGCACCCCGGGGGCGTGCACGCCGACCAGGGCGACGATGGGCCCGAGGACGGCGGCCAGCGAGTACGCCGGCGAGGTGGCCGCGAGGCCGATGACGAGGGTGTCCAGGAAGCCGACGGCGTCCGGGCGCAGCGTGGGCGCCGTCTGGTCGGTCGGGGTGGTGGTCACCCGCAGCGGCGGATCGGAGCGGTCACGCCTCGATTGTGCCGCCGCCAGAGCGGGGTCCCGTGCCGGGTCCGTTCCGCATCAGCCGGTGAGGCGGACCCCGAACCGGTAGCCGCTCTGGTCGACGCTGGTGACGGCGAGCGGCTTCCCGTAGGTGCGGGCGTGCACGATCATCCCGTTGCCGATGTAGAGCGCCACGTGGCTGATCGGCGAGTAGTAGAAGACGAGGTCACCGGGCTGCAGCTGGTTCCGGGGCACCTGGCGGCCCATCGTCGACTGCGCGCGGCTGGAGTGCGGCAGCGACACCCCGGCGGTCGCGTAGGCGTAGGACGTGAGACCGGAGCAGTCGAAGGCGTCCGGGCCGGTGCCGCCGGCCGCGTAGCGGTCACCCACCTGGGCCAGCGCGGCCGCGATGGCCACGGCCGCGGCCGAGCCCGGCGCGACGGGGAGCTCGGCCACGGACGGAGCCTCTAGTGAACGGCCGGCGACGGCGGTGGTGACGCGCTCCTGCTCGGCGGCGGAGAGCCGGGCGAAGTCGGCCTGGTAGGCGGCCGCCCGCTTCTCGACCTCGGCCTTCTGCTCCCGGAGCTGCTGGGCGCCGGCCTCCGCGGTGGCGGTGGCCTCGTCGGCGGCCGCCTGGGCCTGCCGGGCCGCCCGCTGGGCCGCGGCCGCCTCGGACACGACGGCGTTGGTGCGGGCGGCGATGAGGTCGAGCGTGGTGACCTGCTGGACCAGCTCGTCGGCGGACTCGCTGGTCAGGAAGGCGGCCACGCGGGACTGCGTCTTCCCGGTGTAGCCGGTGTGGGCGATGGCGCGCAGCTGCGGCTCGTAGACGGCCATGGCGGCGTGCGCGGCCTCGGCCTGCTCCGCGGCGGCGGCGGCGGTCGCCCGCTGCTCGGCCACGGTCAGCTCGGCCTGGTGCAGCTGCTCGTCGACGACGGTCAGCTCCTGCGCGGCCTTCCGCACCAGGTCGCTCGCCTCGGCCGCGGTGCCGGGGGTGGCCCCGGCGGGGGACGGCGCCAGCACGCTCGCGGTGAGGGCGACGAGCGCGGCCCCGAGGGCGAGGACGGTGCGGGAAAGGCGACGTCGGTTCGTGCGCGCGGACTGCACCGTCGGCCTCCGATCAGCTGCGCCGGTGCCGGGGAAGGGCACCGTTCGTTGCGCGTCGATACGCACCGTAGGGAGGCTCTATCGACACGTAGCCGACGGCGCGCGGGATCGGAAGGCGTGCGCACGCCTCGTTCGTCACACGGGCCTCAGCCGCCCCGGCGCCCCCTCGGGCCTGGCCTCGACGGCGACAGGGTGCGCAGATGCGCCGGTCGCCGTCCCGGAACTGCGCATCCGCGCACCCTGTCGGCCCGGCGTGCGCGCCCCGGCGGCAGGAACGAACGGACCCCAGGGCAGACACCACGCCTGCCCTGGGGTCCGTCCCGACGGAGATCGATCAGCCGGCGAGGGGCTCCTGGACCTGGAGCCCGGCGACGGTCTGGAAGTCGCGGAGGATCGCGGACAGCTCGTCGGCGGTCCACGCCTCGCAGCAGTCGCAGCCACCGTCGGCGAAGCTGACGAGGCCGAGCCGGCCACCGGCCTGGTCCTCGTCGATGGCGAGGTTGCCCGCGGCCGGGTGCCGGTGGCACGAGCACGCCGTGGCGCAGAGACCCAGCCCCCAGCCGGAGATGACGACGGTGTGCCCGTCGTCGCGGACCTTGCCGACCTGGAAGACGGACGGCTTGTGACTCCTGCTCATGGGAGTCCTCCCCTCGACAGCCCGTTCCGGAGATCGGGGCCCGTGCTCGGTTGAAAAAATGAGCCACTGGAGGTTTCGGCAGCCACGGCGCTGCGGTAAAGCCCTGAGTTGCTCCGACTTGCTGCACCCAAGGTAATCCGACCACCACGAAGCGTCGCCGTCAGAAGTTCCCAGGTGTCACTCCCGCCCGTTGGCGGAACTGCACCGCGCGGAGCCGGTTCCGTGACGGGTGTGACGGACGGGTCCGCCGGGGTGGTCCGCGGGTCAGCTCGCGGGCGAGACCGAGCTCATGTTGAAGTCCGGCACCCGCAACATCGGCATGGCCGCGCGGGTGAACCAGTCGTTCCACTCCCGCGGCAGCGTCCGCTCGGTGCGGCCGGCCTGCACCGTGCGGCCGAGCAGGTCCACGGGCGACTCGTTGAACCGGAAGTTGTTCACCGCCCCGGTCACCTCGCCGTTCTCCACGAGGAAGACGCCGTCCCGGGTGAGGCCGGTGAGCAGCAGGGTCTGCGGATCCACCTCGCGGATGTACCAGAGCGTCGTCAGCAGCAGCCCGCGGTCGGTCGCCGCGACCATGTCCTCCGGGGACGCCGTCGCGGAACGGTCCTCGAGGATCAGGTTGTCGACGGCGACGGTGGCCGGCGCCGTCTGCTTCAGCGCCCAGGCCCGGGGCCGCACGAGGTTGCTCAGCACGCCCTCGGTGATCCAGTCGATCGCCGGGGCGGCCAGGCCGTTGTCGAACACCGACGCCGCGCCTGAGGAGGCCGGCACCACCTGGAAGGGCGCCGTCTCCAGGCCCGGGGCCGAGGGGTCGCTGCGCAGCGTGAGCGGGAGCTCGGCAAGCCGGTCGCCGATCCGGTTGCCCCCGCCCTGCCGGGCGAAGACGTTGCGGCCCTCGTCGGCGTCGCGGGCCTCCATCGTCCAGTAGAGGTAGATCATCAGGTCGCTGACGGCCGAGGGCGGCAGCAACGTCTCGTAGCGCCCGGCCGGGAGGTCGACGCGGCGCTGCGACCAGCGCATCTTCTGCTCCACCTCGGCCGCGAGCGCGGCCACCGACACGTCGCGGAAGTCGCGGGTGCTGGCGCCCGACCACACCGAGCGGGCGAAGTCGGGGCTCTTCCCGTTGAGCTCGACGCGTCCGGTGGGCTGGTCGGTGCGCAGCCGCAGGCCGGTCGAGGTGCCCAGGTAGGTGGTGCTCATCGAGTGCTCGGCGAAGCCGAACAGCAGCTCCCCGCGGTCGCGGGCCTCGCCGAACGCCTGCCCGAGGGCCGGCGCGAACTCCGCGAAGACCCCGATCGAGGTCTCGGCGGGGTCGGCCGACCAGTCGCCGTTGCCCGGCGGCGCCTCGGACACCAGCGGGACGGCGTCCTCGGCCGGACCGGCGTCGCGGGCGGCCCGCTCGCTGGCGGCGACCAGCTCGGCGACGTCCGGCGTCCCCGTGCGGGAGACCGTGCCGGCAGCCATGCCGGCTCCGCCGTCGACGAAGGAGATGACGACGACCGAGCGCGAGCGCATGGCGCCGTTGGTGGTCAGGCTGTTGCCCGCCCACCGCAGGTTGGCCTCGGAGTGCTCGGTGACGTAGGTGATCTGCGCGTCGGCGGTGGAGGCGGCGAGCGCCTGCTCGACGAGCTGCTGGGCGGGGAGGTGGCTCATCGTCCTGCCTCCTGCACCGTGTTGAGCACCGACACCTGGTCGAAGCGGGCGGTCGGGCAGCCGTGGCTCACCGGCGCCGTCTGCCCGGGTTGGGCCTTGCCGCAGTTGAACGCGCCACCCAGGACGTAGGTCTGCGGTCCGCCGACGACCGACATCGAGCCCCAGAAGTCCGTCGTCGTGGCCTGGTAGGCGACGTCGCGCAGCTGCCCGGCCAGCTTCCCGTCCTCGATCCGGTAGAACCGCTGACCGGTGAACTGGAAGTTGTACCGCTGCATGTCGATCGACCAGCTCTTGTCGCCGACGACGTAGATGCCGCGCTCGACCCCGCCGATGATCTCGTCGGTCGAGGGGCCGTCGGGTGCCGGGCGCAGCGACACGTTGGCCATCCGCTGCACGGGCACGTGGCCCGGGGAGTCGGCGAAGGCGCAGCCGTTGGACCGGGGCAGGCCGCGCAGCCGGGCCATGTTGCGGTCGACCTGGTAGCCCACGAGCACGCCGTCCTCGACGATGTCCCACTCCTGCCCGGCCACGCCCTCGTCGTCCCAGCCGACGGTGGACAGGCCGTTCGGCGTGGTGCGGTCACCGGTGACCTGGAGCAGCGGCGAGCCGTACCGGAGGTTGCCCAGCTTGTCGACGGTCGCGAACGACGTGCCGGCGTAGGCGGCCTCGTAGCCCAGCGCCCGGTCCAGCTCGGTGGCGTGCCCGATGGACTCGTGGATGGTCAGCCAGAGGTTCGACGGGTGGATGACCAGGTCGTAGCGGCCGGACTCGACCGAGGGCGCCTTGGTCTTCTCGCGCAGCAGCTCCGGGATCTCGGCCAGCTCCTGGCCCCAGTTCCAGCTGCCCCCGGTGAGGTACTCCCAGCCGCGACCGGCCGGTGGGGCGAGGGTGCGCATGCTCTCGAAGGAGCCGGTCGCGCGGTCCACGGTGAGCGCGGTGAACTCCGGGTGGATGCGCACGCGCTGCTGGCGGGTGCGGGTGCCGGCGGTGTCGGCGTAGTACTTCTGCTCCTTCACGTGCATGCAGCTGCTCTGCACGTGCTCGACGCCGTCGGCGGCCAGGAGCCGCTCCGAGAACTCCGTGAGCAGCGCCGTCTTCTCGGCGTCGGGCAGCTCGAACGGGTCGATCTCGTACTCGGAGACGTAGGTGGCGTCGGGGTGCACCGGCTCGGGGGCCAGCTCGACGCGGTCGGAGTTGATGGCCGCGGACACCGTGGCCACGGCGACGGCCTCCTCGGCCAGCCGGACGGCCTCGGCGGCGGTGAGGACGACGCCGGCGGCGAAGCCCCAGGTGCCCTCGTGCACCACCCGGACGGCGAGCCCGAGGTCCTCGCCGTCGGTCACCGCCTCCGGCCGGGCGTCGCGCAGGCTGATCGTCTGGGTGCGGATGCGCTCGACCCGGATGTCCGCGTGCTCGCACCCGAGGTCCAGCGCCCGGGTGAGGGCGGCGTCGGTGAGCGCGGACAACGGGAGCGCGAGGAAGGACTCGTCGACCGAGCGCGTCTGGGGCACGTGCCGTGTCTACCAGTACGGCCCCGTCCCGAGGCTCGCCCGAGCTTGCGAGGGATGAGGAGGACGGGGTCCTCCTACTCAGCCGAGTTCCTCGTCGATCCAGCACCAGCGCCACGCCTCGCCGGGCTCCGCGCTGACGACGACCGGGTGCCCCTCGGCACCGAAGTGGGCGCGGGAGTGCCGGCGCGGCGAGGAGTCGCAGCAGCCGACGTGCCCGCAGCTCAGGCAGGTGCGCAGGTGCACCCACGTCGTCCCCTCGACCAGGCAGTCCTCGCACGCCGACGCCGGGTGCGCCGCGCCGACCGGCGCGCTCTCCAGGTGCTCGCAGTGCTCGCCCCGGGGCGCCGGCGCGAGCGCGCGGTCCCGGGCCAGGGACTCGAGCTCCCCCTGCCGGTCCAGCAGCGACTCCTCGACGTCGATCGCCGCGAGGGCCGCCGACAGCACCTCTCCCGGCGCCGTGCCGTCGTCCCGGGCGCGGATGACCACGTCGCGCTCGGCGGCGAGCATCTGCATGCGCAGCCTGGCGTAGGTGTTCGACGGCGTCTCCTGGTCCTCCAGCGGCCGGCCGAGGCGCTCCCAGGCGGCGTGCGAGCGGGCCAGGGACCGGTCCTGCAGGCGCTTGATCACGTCGACGGGTTCGCGCCCGGTGGTCAGCTCGTCGAGCCGGCGCAGCCCGGCGGCGTTGGCGGCGTCCCCCAGCTCGGCGGCGCGCAGCGCGTCCTCGGCGGGGTCGGGCCCGGGCAGGCCCACGCGGCGGACCAGCCAGGGCAGCGTCGAGCCCTGCAGCAGCAGGCTGCCGACGACGACGGTGAAGGCGGCGAGCAGCAGCACCTCGCGGTCGGGCAGGTCCTCGGGCAGCAGCTGGGCCGCCGCCAGGGTGACCACCCCGCGCATGCCCGCCCAGGACACCAGGACGGCGACCCGGGGGCTCCACGCCTGCTGCCGCATCCGGGGCGTGCCCGACGCCAGGACGCCGGCCAGGCCGAAGATGAAGACGAACCGGGCGACGACGGTGGCCGCGAGCACGGCCGCGCAGACGGCGACGATGCGCCCGGCACCCAGGTCGCTGTCGCCGGCGTCGGCGAGCAGGCCGGGCAGCTGCAGGCCGATGACGAGGAACACGGCGTTCTCGAGGACGAAGGCGACCGTGCGCCAGGTGATCGCCTCGGTGACCCGCGCCGACGCCGTCTGCACCCGCGGCGAGAGGTGGGCCAGGGCCAGCCCGGTGACGACGGTGGCCAGCACCCCCGACGCGTGCACCTCCTCCGCCGGGAGGAAGGCGAGGTAGGGAGCCACGAAGGAGATCAGCGTGTCCAGGACGGGGTCGCGCAGCCGGGCCCGGACCATGGCGAGCACCGCCGCGACCAGGCCGCCGATCAGCACCGCCCCCACGACCGCCCAGACGAAGTCCCCCGCGACCTCCGGTGCCGAGGGCGACGACGACAGCGCGGAGACGGCGACCGTCAGCGAGATGAGCGCCGCGGCGTCGTTGACGAGGCTCTCCTGCTCGAGCAGGGTCGCCACCTTGCGAGGCAGGCCCAGCCGCCGGCCGAGGGCGGCCGCCGCGACCGCGTCGGGTGGCGCGACGACGGCGCCGAGCGCGAACGCGGCGGCGACGGCCACCCCCGGCAGCACCAGCCAGGTGACCCAGCCGACGACGCCGGTGGTGAACACGACGAGCACCACCGACAGCGACACGATGCTGGTCTTGTTGTGCCGGAAGTCGAACAGGGACGTGCGGACCGCCGTCGCGTAGAGCAGCGGTGGGAGCAGCGCGTGCAGCACCAGGTCGGGGTCCAGGCGGATCTCCGGCACGTGCGGCAGGAACGACGCCGCGGCGCCGACGACGACGAGCACGAGCGGTGTCGGCCACCCGAACCGGTCGCAGAGCGCGGCCACGACACCCACCGCGACGACCAGGGCGACGAGTTCGGCGACTACCTCCACTACGGCTCTCCCATGGCGTCATCGTCCCGGGGCGGACGTCGTGCACCGCAACCGCGATCCGGCGGCCCGCGATTCCCGCGCGCGGGGAGGGGTAGCCGCAGCCCATGGTCGAGCCTGCGGACGACGTCACGATGACCTTCGTCGGGAACGCGACGATGCTGCTCCGGATCGGCGGGTTCACCCTGCTCACCGACCCGAGCTTCCTGCACCGGGGGCAACGGGCCTACCTGGGCACGGGGCTGTGG
Organism: uncultured Actinomycetota bacterium; assembly: GCA_963747895.1. Classification (GTDB taxonomy): domain Bacteria; phylum Actinomycetota; class Actinomycetes; order Mycobacteriales; family Geodermatophilaceae; genus Blastococcus. The sequence goes on along the minus strand of CAVVGX010000005.1, from coordinate 460,419 downwards.
ACGAAGCGGCTCACGGACCCCGCCCTGCAGCCCGGCGAGCTCCCGGCCCTCGACGCCGTGGTGCTGTCGCACATGCACGGCGACCACTGGGACGACATCGCCACCCGCAGCCTCGACAAGGCCACGCCGGTGGTGACCACGCAGGCGGCGGCGAAAGCGCTCGCCCGGAAGGGGTTCGCGGCGGCGTCGGACCTGCGCCCCTGGCAGCAGCACGTGCTGTCGCTCGGGGACGACGAGCTGCGGATCACCTCCGTCCCCGGGGTCCACGGCCCCGGTCCGCTGGCGAAGGTGCTGCCCCCGGTCATGGGCAGCGTGCTGGAGCTGGTCAAGGGCATGGAGGTCGCCTGGCGCGGCTACGTCACCGGCGACACCCTGTACCGCCCGTTCCTCGGCGACGTGCTCGACCGCTGCGGCCCGCTCGACGTGCTCATCCCCCACCTCGGGGGCACCAGGGCGCTCGGGCTCACCGTGACGATGGACGCCCGCCAGGGAGCGGATCTCGTCGAGCTGCTGAAGCCGCCGGTCACCGTGCCGGTCCACTTCGACGACTACGACCGGTTCAGGTCCCCGCTGGGCGACTTCGTGGCCGAGGTCGGCCGCCGGGAGCTGCCCGGCAGCGTGCGCACGGTGCAGCGCGGCGGGACGATCAGCCTGCGCGCCTGATCAGAAGGCGTCCCCGGTGCGCCACGCCATCTCCTGCAGGACGAGGCCGTTCCCGTCGGGGTCGCTGAACCCCGCGAACCGCACTCCCCCGCCACCCTGGACCTCGTCGACCTCGACCCCGCGCTCGAGCAGCTCCGCGCGTGCCTTCTCGATGTCGGCGACGACCAGGTGCAGCGCCCGGACCGACCCTGGCGTGCCCTCGTACGCCGCGAAGCCGGTACCGAAGCCGATCGAGCAGGACGACCCCGGCGGGGTGACCTGGACGACGCGGGCGCCGTCGGTCGGCTGGACGTCGACGTCGACGGCGAACCCCAGCGTCCCGGCGTAGAACGCCTTCGCGCGTTCGACGTCGGCGACCGGGATGGGGACGAGTTCGAGTTTCATCTCCACGGAGGGCTCCTCTGTGCTGGTGACGCCGGGGCGTTCCCGCGGGAACGCCCCGGCGCGGTGGGTGGGGGTCGGTCAGCCGCGGGCGAGGAGCTCGTCGAGCGTGGCGTAGCCCTCGTTCACGCCGGCGTCCATGCCGCTGGAGAGCATGCCGTCACGGTCGGCGAACGAGTCGCACAGCGACGTCGCGGTCAGCCGGGTGCGGCCGCCGCCGAGGTCCTCCAGCACGAGCTTCTCCAGGGCGACGCCGTCCGGCATGCCCTCGAAGGTGAAGGTCTGCACGATGAGCTCGTCGGGGCGGACCTCGTGGAAGGAGCCGTGGAAGCCGTACTCCTCGCCGTCGCGCGAGTGGACGTACCGGTAGGAGCCGCCGGTGCGGCAGTCGTAGTGGTCGATCGTCATCGTCAGGTCGCGCGGGCCGAGCCACCGGGCGACGAGTTCGGGATCGACGTGCGCGCGGAACACCTTGGCCCGCGGGGCGTCGAACTCGCGGGTGATCCGGATGAGCGGGACGTCCGGGTCCGCGACGATCCGGGTCTCGTGGTGGGTGGTGCTGGTCATGACGGCTGTCCTTCCTGGGGGAGGGCATCGGCGGGCGGGCGGGGAGCTGCGCGATCCGGCATGTCGCGCAGGACGTCGTCCAGACGGCGGTAGCGCTCCTCGGCCTGGCGCCGGTAGCGCTCGATCCACGTCGTCATCAGGTCGAACACCTCGGCTTCGAGGTGCACCGGGCGGCGCTGCGCCTCCCGGCTCCGGCTCACCAGACCGGCGTCCTCCAGCACCTTGAGGTGCTTGGAGACGGCCTGGACGGTCACGTCGTAGGGCGCGGCGAGCTCGTTGACCGTGGCGTCGCCGACCGCGAGCCGCGCCACGATGTCCCGCCGGGTGGGGTCGGCCAGCGCCGAGAACACCCGGGAGAGCGGATCCGCCACCACGTTCCTCCTTGCTCAACCTTTCGGTTGAAGAAGACGGTAGGCCCGGGCGCGGTGCGTTGTCAACCCGTTGGTTGAGGAGGCGTCAGCCGGTGGCGAGGCGGGCTGCGCGGGCCACGACGTCGGCCCGCAGCGCGTCGACGTCCACCCTCGTGGACCGTCCCTCCGCCACCACCTGGCTGCCGCCGACCCACACGTCGCGGACGTGGCGGCCGTCGGCCGACCAGAGCAGGTGCGCCAGCAGGTCGTCGGCGTCGCCGACGGGCTCGAAGACGAGGTCGCGGGTGTCCACGTGCACGAGGTCCGCGCGCCGCCCGACCTCGAGCATGCCGAGGTCGGGACGGCCGACCGCGTCGGCGGCCGCACCCGTGACCAGCCAGAAGGCCTCGGCTGCGGTCAGCGCGGTGGCCGACCGCTCGCGCAGCCGGGCCATGCCCGCGGCCAGGCGCAGGTCCGCGAGCAGGTCGAGGGAGTCGTTGGACGCCGGGCCGTCGGTGCCCAGGCCCACCCGGATGCCGCGGTCGAGCATGTCGCGCAGCCGGATGACCCCGCTGGCCAGCTTGGCGTTGCTCGCCGGGCAGTGCGCGACGGCGACGTCGTACTCGCGCCACAGGTCGAGGTCGCCGTCGTCCATGTGCACGCAGTGCGCGGCCAGCACGCGCCCGCCGAGGACGTCGTGGGCAGCCAGCAGGGCAGGCACGGAGAGGCCGTGGGTGGCGAGCAGCTCGTCGCCCTCCGTGGCGGTCTCGGCGACGTGCAGGTGCAGGAGCATCCCGTGCTCGCGGGTGAGCGCGGCCGCCTCGCGCAGCACCGGGAGCGGCACGGTGTAGGCGGCGTGCGGTCCGATGCCGTACTCGACGGAGCCGTCGTCGGGAGCGCTCTCGAACAGGGTGAGCGCGTCGGCCAGCTGCTGCTCGAGCGGCGGCATGCCCGGCATGGGGATCAGCGTGGCGAGGATCAGCGCACGGGCGCCGGTGGTGGCGACGGCGGCGGCGATCCGCTCCGGGTGGAAGTACATCTCGACGCTGGTGGTGATCCCGTTGCCCAGCATCTCCGCCGACGCCGCGGTCATCGCCACCTCGACGTCGTCGGCGGTGAGACGGGCCTCACGCGGCCACATGACCTCCTGCAGCCAGCGCTCCAGCGGCAGCCCCTCCCCCTGGCCGCGGAACAGCACCATCGGGGCGTGCGAGTGGGTGTTCACCAACCCCGGCGTGAGGACGCCGGGCAGCGCCACGACCTCGGCGTTCCCCGCATCCGGGGCCTCGGCGGCCGGCCCGATCCACTGGATCGAGCCGTCCTCGACGTCGACGACGGCATCGGGCACGACGGTGCCGGCGCGGTCCCCGACCACGGCCGCCCGGGCGGTGAAACGCTGGCGCATAGCTGGCGACGCTAGCCGGGCATCCGACGCGCGTCGCGGCAGCGCACCGGGGGCGCCGATACCGTGGATGCCATGGACCTCCTCACCGCCGCCGCCACCGACCAGGGCGGGATCACCGGATTCCTGCTGGACCTGGTGAACTCCCTGGGCCCGGTGGGGGTGGGGCTGAGCATCCTGGCCGAGACCGTCGTGCCGCCGATCCCGAGCGAGGCGGTGCTGGGTCTGGCCGGCGTGCTCATCAACGACGGCGAGATGAACGTCGTCCCCGTCGTGCTCTTCGCCACCCTCGGCTCGATCGTGGGCGCGCTGTTCTTCTACTACATCGGCCTGGCCCTGGGCCCCCGGCGCTCGCACGCGTTCCTCGACCGGCTCCCGCTGGTGGAGACCGGAGACGTCGACAAGACCTTCTCCTGGTTCGAGCGGCACGGGCGGTCGGCGGTGTTCTTCGGCCGGATGGTGCCGATCGTGCGCAGCTTCATCTCGGTGCCCGCGGGCGTGGTCCGCATGCCCCTCCCGCAGTTCCTGCTCTTCACCGCCGCCGGCAGCCTCATCTGGAACAGCGTGCTGATCGGCCTCGGGGTGGCGGCCGGCGACTTCCTGCAGGAGAAGCTGCACTACCTGGACTACGTGGTGGTCGTCGCCGTCGTCGGGGCAGTGGCGTGGTTCGTCTACAAGAAGGCCACCGGAGGGTTCCGGCGCCCGGCCGACGCGGGCGCGCAGCTCCCGGCCGACGAGCGCGACCAGGCATGAGCCGCCGGCGCCCCGTGGTCGTCGCCTTCGACGTCAACGAGACGCTGCTGGACCTGGCGCCGGTGCGCGCCGAGCTGGTGGCGGCCGGCCAGCCGGAGTCGATGCTCCGCGCCGTCTTCGCCCGGACCCTGCTGACCGGGTTCGCCGCGACCGTCGTCGGCGGGTGGTGCTCCTTCCGGGACGCCTTCGACGCGGCGCTCGCCCAGGAGAGCCCGCTCTCCGCGGACGAGCGCGCCGGCGTGCTCGACGCCTTCGCCGAGCTCGCCCCGCACCCGGACGTCGAGCCGGCGCTGCGGCGGCTGACCGAGGCGGGGGTGCGCGTCGTGACGCTGTCGCACGGCTCACCGGGCGTGGCCGAGGCCGGCCTCCAGCGCGGGGGGATCACCCCGCTGGTCGAGGCCACCATGACCAGCGAGTCGATCCGCGCCTGGAAGCCCGCCCGCGAGGCCTACCTGTGGGCCGCGGGCCGGTGCGGCGTGGCACCGGGGCAGCTGGCGCTGGTCGCCGCGCACGGGTGGGACGTCCTCGGCGCGCAGCGGGCCGGGCTGACCGGCGCGTGGTTCCCGCGCAGCGAGCGGGTGTACCCGTCGGTCTACGAGGCGCCGCACGTGCAGGCCGGCGACCTGGCCGGCGTGGTCGAGGGGCTGCTGGCCCTCCCCGCATGAGCGAGCTGATCGACACCCCGCACGGGCCCGCCCGCGTGCTCAGCGCCGGCGACGGGACCGCGGGCACGCTGGTGCTGGGGCACGGTGCAGGCGGCGGCGCGGAGGCACCGGACCTCGCGGCGCTGGCCGCGGAGGCGGCGGAGGCCGGCTGGCTGGTGCACCGGGTCGACCAACCGTGGCGCGTGGCGGGCAAGCGCATCGCCCCCGCGCCACCGCGGCTGGACGAGGCGTGGGGGGCGGTGCTGGACCGGCTGCGGCTGACCGACCGGCTGCCCGGCCGGCTGGTGCTCGGCGGCCGGAGCGCCGGTGCCCGGGTGGCCTGCCGGACCTCGGCGGCCGAGGGCGCGGCCGGCGTGCTGGCTCTGGCGTTCCCCCTGCACCCGCCGGGCCGGCCGGAGAAGAGCCGCGCGCCGGAGCTGACCGGCGTGGGGGTCCCGATCGTCGTCGTGCAGGGCGAGACCGACGCGTTCGGGCGGCCGGAGGACGTGGCGGCGGTGCTCTCCGGTTCCGGCCTGGCCTCGGTCTACGCGGTGCCCGGCGACCACTCCCTGAAGAAGAACCCGGGGCTGGCCGCGGCGGCCGCGCTGTCCTGGCTCACCGAGGTCCTCCCCACCTGAGCCGGCCGGTCAGCCCGTGCGGCGGCGCCTGCGGCGGACGAGCAGCACCACCGCGACCACCGCGGCCGCAACGCCGACGGCGGGCGCGAACCGGCCCGGCCCACCGGCGGACACCTCCAGCAGGTCGATCGGCTCCGGGCGGGCCGGCGGGCTCGCCGGGGTGGGCGGCGCGAGCCGGGGACCGGAGGTTGGGACGCTGCGCGCCGGGGCACCGGTGGCCGGCCGGGCCGGGGGCCCGGAGGGTCCCGTCGGCGGGCCGCTGGGCCGCCGGGCGGGCGGCGTCGCGGCCGGCGGGCCTTGGCGAGTGCCGCCTGGTCGGCGTGGCCTTGGCGGTGCGGTCGCCTTGGCGGGTGCCGCCTTGTCGCGGGCGCGGGCCTTTCGGCCGGGTGACGCCTTCTTCGCGGGCGCGGGCTTGTCGGCGGCCTTCTCCGGTCGCCTTGGCCGCGGCGATCTTCTTCGCGGCTGCGGGCTTCTTCGCGGAGGCTCCGCGCCGGCCGGCTCGCTCACCCTCTCGGTGGCGCTCGCCGCGGCCTTCTTCGTCGCCGCGGCCGCCTTCTTCACGACCTTCGCGGCGGGGCCCTCACCGGGCAGCTGCTCGACCGACGCCGCGATCTCCTCGACCGCGCCGGTCGCCGTGGCCGCCGCCGTCGCGGCCGGGCCCGGCGCGGGCGCCGCAGCGGGGGCGGCCGCCGGGGCGCCGAGCCGGCCGGCGAGCTTCTCGGCGAACTGGGCCAGCATCTTGTCGCCGACGTCGGTCATCACGCCGCGGCCGAACTGCGCGGGCCGGCCGGTGATGGTCAGGTCGGTGACCACGTCGACGCGGGTCGCGGTCGCCCTCGGCCGCCAGGGTCGCGGTGATGACCGCGGCCGCCGTCCCGTTGCCGCGCTGGTCCTTGCCGCGGGCGTCGATGACCGCACGGTGCGCGGCCTCGTCCTTCTGCGTGATCGACGCCTTGCCCTGGTAGGTCAGGTTGATCGGCCCCAGCTTGACCTTGATCGAGCCGGTGCAGTCGTCACCGGTGGCGGACTCGAGCGTGGCCCCCGGCATGCACGGCACCGACTGCTGCGCGTCGAGCAGCACCCGCCACGCCTCGTCGACGGGCAGGGGCACGTGGAACGAGTTCTCCAGTTGCACGACCGGACCCTCCTGGGGCTGCGTCCCGCCGGATCCCGCACGGCCCCGGATGGGACGGACGAGTACGGACCGGCGGCGTCCCGACGCTACCGCCCGGCGTGCTCCGGGACCGGCGCGGCGCGGGCGTCCTGAGCCGCGTGGGACAGGTGTTCCGGGCGCGCCTCCGGGAGGCGCAGCTCGCGCCGGCGCAGGACGGCCGAGGCGGTGAGCGCGAGCAGCCCGGCGGCCGCGAAACCCGCGCCCAGCAGGCCCGGCGCGGTGTAGCCGTAGCCCGCCGCGATGACCAGCCCGCCGGACCACGCGCCCAGGGCGTTGGCCGCGTTGAGCGCCGAGTGGTTGAGCGCCGCCCCCAGCATCTGCGCCTCGCCGGCGACCTCCATGAGCCGCATCTGCAGGCAGACCACCAGCGTGGACGCGCCGGCACCCAGCAGGAAGATCGCCGCCACGATCGTGAGCGGGCTGCGGGCGGCCAGCGGGATGAGGGCGAGCAGCAGCCCGGTGGCGATGGTGGCGCCCACCAGCGACCGGAACAGCGCCAGGTCGGCCAGCCGCCCGCCGAGCGCCGTCCCCACCACACCCCCGAGGCCGAAGGCGAGCAGCACGAGCGGGATCGAGGCCCGCGACATGCCGGTCACGTCGGTGACCAGCGGCGCGACGTAGCTGTAGACGGCGAACATCCCGCCGAAGCCGACGACGCCCACGAGCAGGGTGAGCAGCACCTGCGGACGGCGCAGCGCGCCCAGCTCGGTGCGCACGGTCGCCTCGCGGTTGCCCGGGGACGCCGGCACCACCGCGGAGACGGCGGCGATCGTCAGGGCGCCGATGACCACCACGGCCCAGTAGGCGCTGCGCCAGCCGAATTGCTGGCCCAGCCAGGTCGCCGCGGGCACGCCGGCCACGTTGGCGACGGCCAGGCCGAGCATCACCGAGCTGACCGCCCGGCCGCGCAGGTGCGGCGCCACGAGGGAGGCGGCGACCAGCGACGCGACGCCGAAGTACGCCCCGTGCGGCAGCCCGGCGATGAAGCGGGCGGCCAGCAGCGACCGGTATCCCGGCGCGAGGGCGGTCAGGGCGTTGCCCGCGACGAACGCGGCCATGAGCCCCATGAGCAACCCGCGCCGCGGCAGCCTGGTGCCGAGGGCCGCGATCACCGGCGCACCGACGACGACGCCCAGCGCGTAGAGGGAGATGACGTGCCCGGCGGTGGGGATGTCGACGTCGACGCCCTCGGCCACGTCGGGCAGCAGCCCCATGGTCACGAACTCCGTCGTGCCGATCGCGAAGCCGCCCAGCGCGAGGGCGACGACCGCGGCGGCCAGCCGCCCCCGGGAGAGCTCGGGAGGTGCGCTCATCCGGCGGGCACCACGTCGTCGTCCACGGCCAGCTGCCAGGGGCGCACCACGAGCACGAGGATGGCGATGGCCAGCCCGAGCGCGATGACCACGACGGTGCCGATGGCTGCGGCGTCGTTGCCCAGCAGGCCGACCAGCGGGGACACCAGGGCGCCGACCCCGAACTGGACGGCGCCGAGCAGCGCCGCGGCCGTGCCGGCGGCGTCGCCGTGGCGGGACAGCGCCAGCGCGGGAGCGTTGGGCAGCGCCAGCCCGCAGGCGAACAGCACCGCCCAGAGGCTGAGCGCCACGCCCCACAGGCCGCCGGTGGTGGTCACGGCCAGTGCGAGGAGCACCGCGCCCGCGACCGCCCCGGCCACGGTCCCGGCAGACGAGGACCTGCGCCGGCGACCACCGGCGGAGCAGCACCGGGTTGAGCTGGGTGGCGGCGATCAGCCAGAAGGCGCCGGCGCCGAAGAGCAGTCCGAACTGCTGCTCGTCCAGGCCGAACTCGCCCTGGTAGACGAAGGCCGACCCCGACACGTAGCTGAACAGCCCGGCCATGGTCAGCCCGGCGACGAGCACCAGCCCCACGTAGGCACGGTCGTGCAGCAGGCCGCGGTAGCCGCGCAGCGTGCCGGCGATCCCGCTCGACCGGCGGCGCTCCGGGGGCAGCGTCTCGGGCAGCAGGCGCGCGCCCACCACGATCATGACGACGCCGTACACCGCCAGCAGCGCGAAGATGCCGCGCCACGACGTGTAGCGCAGCATCTCCCCGCCGATGGTGGGCGCCAGCACCGGCGCCGCACCGAGCACGAGGAACAGCCGCGACAGCATGGTGGCGGCGGCCCGGCCGTCGTAGAGGTCCCGCACGATGGCGAGGGCGATGACCGCGCCGGCCGCCGTCCCCACCCCCTGCAGCACGCGCAGGGCGCCGAGGACGGCCAGGTTCGGGGCGACGATCACCAGCAGCGAGGCCAGCACGTGCAGGGCGGTGCCCGCGAGCAGGGGCCGCTTGCGGCCGAGGGCGTCGGACACGGGCCCGAGGACGAGCTGCCCCAGGGCCAGGCCGACCAGCGTGCCGGTCAGGGTGAGCTGGACGGCCGCGGACGTCGTCTCCAGCTCGCGGGTGATCGTCGGCAGCGCCGGCAGGTACATGTCGATGGTGAGCGGCCCGATGGCGACGAAGGCGCCCAGGACGAGGGCGGTGCGGGCCGCGCCGGGCGGCTGGACCGCCGGTGCGGCCGCAGCGGTCGGCCGATCGTGCAGTGTGGTCACGGAGGGTCCTTCGGGAAGCGCGACGGAGCGGGGACCCACGCCGGCCGACCGCAGTACGCAGGGCGACAAGTGCGGGTGGCCGCCGGTCATTCCGGATCGGCGCGAGAATCGCCGCGAGTTCACGCAGGCGTCACGGGAGCGGTGGACGGGTGGGCAGCAGCGCCCGGGCCGACCGCGCCCGGGCGGCTCCGGTCCACAGGCCGGCCCCGTACGCCAGGTCGTCCAGCCTCCGTGCGGCGACGAGACGGACCGGTCCGATCCGGCGCCGGTGCGGGAACCAGGCCAGCAACCCCTCGGCGAGGGCGAGGGCCAGGAGCCGGCGCCGCGCGCGAGGGGAGACCAGGGCGGCGGCCACGGCCACGGGCCAGTGGTGGCGGGTGGCCGAGCGGGAGAGCGCCCGCACCGCCGCGCCGCTGCTGCGCGCGGTCAGCACCACGGCCAGGCCCACCGGTGTCCGCTCCCCCGGCCGGGCCAGCCGGCGGGCCAGCCGGACGGCCCTGGTCGCGAGCACCCCCCCGGCGACGACCCGCCCGAGCCGGCCGCCGCCGACCGCCAGCGCCGCGGCGGCGGCCAGCTCCGGAGCGACGACGAGCGGCGAGACCAGCGGGCCGTGCCGCTCGGCCAGCAGGGCCGCACCGGTGCCGTAGTAGGCCCGCCGGCGCACCCACTCCCCCACCCGGACCGGGTTCTGGTGGGCCACCTGCGCGGCGGGTTCCAGGCGCACCCGCCAGCCGGCCGCGGCCAGCCGCCACACCAGGTCGACGTCCTCGGCCACGCGCAGCGCCTCGTCGAAGCCGGCCGGCCCCAGGGCGGTCCGGCGGCACAGCAGCGCGGCGCTGGGCACGTAGGAGACCGCCGACAGCGGCCGGACCGGATGCGGGGTGCGCGCCCATGTCCAGCGCGCCCGCCACCGCCTCGTAGTCGGGCAGCCAGCCCCGGCCGGGCAGCCCGACGATCCGGGGGGCGACGGCCGCCAGCCGCGGGTCGGCCAGGTGCGGCCGCAGGACGGACAGCCAGCCCGGGCGCGGCACGCAGTCGGAGTCGAGGAAGGCGACGAACGGGGTGCGCGCCTCCCGCAGCCCGGCGTTGCGGGCAGCGGCGGGGCCGCGGGACGTCTCGTGCCGGACGACGACGACGCCGTCCGCGCGCACGGGGGACGCCGAGCCGTCGTCCACGACCACGACCGGGACGCCGGCGGTGACCGGATCGGCGCGGAGGGCCGCGAGCAGCCGGGCGAGCTCGGCCGGCCGGTCCTTCACCGGCACGACGACGGTCACCCCGTCCGCGTTCCCGGCCGCCTCCGCGCCGCCCGCCGGCGCGAGGTCCGGGTGCGCCAGCCCCGCGTCGAGCAGGCTCGCGGCGAGCGAGCCCGTGGTCGCGTCCCGGACGACGAGCCGCTCACCGGTCAGCAGTGCCCGGGCACGCGGGGCCAGGCGCAGCAGGCGCAGCGGTGAGCCGCCGAGCAGCACCGCCCCGCCGTCCCGGCGCCGGACCCGCGGGTCCAGGCGCACGGCGAACCCGTCGGGCAGCCGCTCCACCGGCGCGGCGGGGAGCGCCACGGGGGCCGATGCGTGCACCGCAGGAGTCTCCCCCGCGCCCTGGCCGGCGGTGCCGCCGGGACGGGGCGACTCCTCAGCCGAGCCGTCCGGCGGGGTCCACCCGCCACGCGGCCACCGCCGCGACCAGCCGGCGGGTGATCGCGGCGAGCAGCTCCGCCCCCTCGTCCGCCGAGGCGCCCGCGGGATCGCCCAGCACCCCGGTGGGGCTCACCGCACGCACGCCCTCGGCGCGCAGCCGCGGGAGGAGCTCCGCCACCGGGGCGGTCTCCCCCGCCACCGCGTCGGCCTCGCGCACCCCGGCGGGTTCCACGTGCAACATCAGTGACGTCTCGGTCCGGCCCGCGTGCGCGTCACCGCCGGGCACCCCGCAGGGGAACCAGGCCACGTCCCGCCCCTCCGAACGCAGCAGCGGCACCGCGGCCCGCAGCGCCTCGAGGTTGCCGCCGTGCCCGTTGACCACCAGCAGGCGCGGCGCCCAGCGGCCGGCCGAGCGGCCCAGCTCGACCAGCACGGACGTCAGCGCCTCCGTGCCGATCGAGACCGTGCCGGGGAAGCCCTCGTGCTCGCCGCTGGCCCCGTACGGCAGGGCGGGGGCGAGCAGGGCGCCGTCCAGGTCGGGCAGCGCGGCCCGCGCCACCGCGGCGGCGACCACGGTGTCGGTGGCCAGGGCCAGGTGGTGCCCGTGCTGCTCGACCGAGCCGAGCGGCACGACCAGCAGCGCGGCCTCGGGGACGCGCGGCCACACCGCGCCGGCGAGCTCGGGCACGCGGGCAGCCTAGGTGGCAGCGGGTGCGGCCCTCAGCCGGCCAGGGACGGCTCGTCGACGACGAGGACGTCCTCCTCCAGCTCCTCGGCGAGCTCGGTGAGGACGCGGCAGGTCCGTTCCACCTGCGCGGCGGTCCGCCGGACGGCGTCCAGGTCCGGCGCCTCGCCGGCGCGGGCACGTTCCTCCAGCGTCCGGAAGGCCGTGGCCAGGGCGTCCGCGCCCAGGGTCGCCGCGCCTCCGGCCAGCCGGTGCGCGGCCGCCTCCAGCGCCACGCCGTCCTCGGTCGCGACGGCCCGCTCGACGGCGGCCATCCCGATCGGGGCACCGGCCACGAAGGTGCGCAGGAGGCGTGCGGTGAGCGCCCGCTCGGCCTCCTCCTCCACGCCGGCGACGTCGGCGAGCCGGCGCCGGACGACGTCCTCCAGCTCATCGGTGGTCGTTCCCGCGGCCTGGTCGATCGCCCGGGCGAGGTCGGCCAGGCTGCAGGGCTTGGCCAGGTAGGTGGCCCCGAGGGAGCGCCCGGCCGAGACGTCACCGGGCAGGGCCCGCCCGCTCAGGAAGATCACCGGCAGGTCGGCGCAGCTCGGGTGCTGCCGCAGCGCGTTCACCAGGCTCAGGCCGCTCCCCCCGGGCATGAACATGTCCGTGACCACGACATCGGGCTCGAAGGCGCCGTCCAGCACGGCGGTCGCCTCGTCGGCGGAGGACGCCGCGCGGATCCGGTAGCCCGCCCAGGACAGCCGCCGCTCGAGCATGAGGCGCGTCGCGTCCTCGTCCTCGACCACGAGCACCTTCACCACGTCGCATCTCCTCGTTCCGGCGGACCCCATGTCCTCGGTCTGTCTTCGGCAGGTCGGCCGCCCGACTGGAGCGCAGGGACCGACGGGCAGACTCGGCGCATGGCCCCCCGTCGCTGCCCCTGCGGAACGGGGCTCCCCTACGCGGAGTGCTGCGGCCCCCTGCACGCCGGCACCACCCCGGCCGCCACCGCGGAGCAGCTGATGCGCTCGCGGTACAGCGCCTTCGTCGTCGGCGATCCGGCCTACCTGCTGACCACGTGGCACCCGAGCACCCGGCCGGCGGCCCTGGAGCTCGATCCGGGCACCCGCTGGCTGGGGCTCGACGTGCTCCGGACCGAGGGCGGCGGGCTGCTCGCCACCGAGGGGACGGTCGAGTTCACCGCCCACCGCATCGCGGGCGGTGAACGCGGCGAGCAGCACGAGGTCAGCCGGTTCGTGCGCGAGGACGGCGCCTGGCGCTACCTCGACGCCGGCTGACCCCGCCTCACCCGACGACGGCGACGGCGACCGGCGCGGGAGCCTCGTCCCGGGCCCGGGCGGGCAGCCAGACGGCGACGGCGAGCGCCCCCACGACGCAGGCGCCCGCGCACACCCAGGAGCCGGCCGACAGCCCGTCGACGAACGCCTGGCGCACGGCGTCGGCGGCCCCCGGGTCCGGCGACTGCGCGGCCACCGCCAGACCGGCGACCACCGAGTCGGCGGCGACGTCGCGGGCCCCGGCCGGTGCACCGGCGAGCGCGTCCTGCACGGCTCCGGCGTAGACCGTGCTCATCACCGAGCCCACCACCGCGACGCCCAGGGTCCCCCCGACCTCGCGCACCGTGTCGTTGACCGCCGACCCCGCCCCCGCCTGGTCGGAGCGCAGCGCCCCCATCACGGCGTCGGTCGCCGGGCTCGTGACCAGCCCCAGCCCGCCGGCCATGAGCACCATGGAGACGACGATGCGTCCCCAGTAGGCCGAGTCCACGCCCGAGCCGGCCGCCGCGACGAAGCCCGACGCCATCACCAGCAGCCCGGCGGCGACGACGACCTTGGTGCCGAGCGCCCGCATCGCCATGATCGCCAGCGGCGAGGTGGCACCGATGACGAGGGCGAAGGGCAGGGTCCGCAGGCCGGCGGCGAGCGGACCGTAGCCCAGGACGGCCTGGAAGTACTGCGTGATCAGGAAGATGAAGCCGAACAGCGCGAAGAAGGCCAGCGCGATGGCACCGGTGCCGGCCGAGACCCGTGCGTCGGTGAACAGCCGGACGTCGAGCAGCGGTTCCGGACGGCGCAGCTCCCAGACCACGAACCCGGCCAGGGCCAGCACCGCACCCGCGTAGCCGGCCACGGTGGCCGGCGACGTCCAGCCGTGCCCGGGCGCCTCGATCGTCGTCCAGACGAGCAGCCCGATGCCGGCCACGGACGCGACCGCGCCGACCGCGTCGAACCGGGACGGCGCCCGCTCGCGCGACTCGCGGAGGACCAGCTGCCCGGCCACCAGCGCCACGACGACGAGCGGCAGCTTGGCCAGGAACACCGATCCCCAGGCGAAGTGCTCGAGCAGCCACCCGCCGGTCACCGGCCCGATCGCGACCGACAGGCCGGTGACCGCGGACCAGACCCCGATCGCCGTGGCGCGCTCGCGCGCACCGGGGAAGGCCGTGATCAGCAGCGCGAGCGTCGCCGGGAAGATCAGCGCGGCGCCGGCGCCCATGAGCGCCCGCGCGGTGACGAGCTCGGCCGTGGTGTCGGCAGTCGCGGCGAGCAGCGAGGTGAGGCCGTACAGCACCAGCCCGAGCTGCAGCATGCGCCGTCGCCCGTAGCGGTCGCCGAGGTACCCACCCACGAGCAGGAGGGCGGCGAACACGAGCGTGTAGCCGTCGACCACCCACTGGAGCCCGCTGGTGTCCGCCGAGAGCTCCGCGGCCAGCGTCGGGAGCGCGACGTTGACGATCGTGTTGTCGATGCCGACCAGGAGGACCGACACGCAGAGGACGGCGAGCACCCGCCACGGTCGGGTCGGCGCGATGAGGGGCTGGGCCATGGGAGCCTCCGTAGTAGAACGACGTGCCACAACTGTAGGACGACGTTCTACACATCGGCAAGGGAGAGGATGGCGTCATGTCGCAGCCGACCCAGCGCACGCCCAGCCGGGATCTCGAGGCCGCCCTCGTCGACGCGGCGGACCGGGTGCTGGTCCGCGACGGGCTGCACGGACTCACGGTCCGCGCGGTGGCCACCGAGGCCGGGGTCGCGCCGATGGGCGTCTACAACCGCTTCGGCAGCAAGAACGGACTCATCGCCGCCGTCCTCGTCCGCGGCTTCGACGGCCTGGCCGACAGCATCCGCACGCGGGACGACGCCGACCCGGCCGACCGACTGGCCGCCTGCGGCCGCAGCTACCGCCGCTTCGCCCTGGGGAACCCGCAGCACTACGAGGCGATGTTCGGCAGCGGCGCCGGCTCCGCCGATCGCGCGGCCGCCTTCACCGACGAGCTCGCCGAGCACGCCGGCGCCGCCTTCGGCGTGCTGGTCGACGAGGTGTCGCGCGCCATGGACGCCGGAGTGCTGCGCCGCGACGACCCGAGGGAGGCTGCCCAGGTCATCTGGTCGGCCGTGCACGGCGCCGTCGCCCTGGAACTGGCCGGCGTGGCCCAGGTCGCCGACGCCGACGCCTCCTACGAGCGCCTGCTCGCGGCGCTCACCGCCGGACTCGACTGAGGCCGGCCACCGCGCGTGTGGCGGCGGCAGAGCCGGGGCACCGGATCCGGGAGACCGGACGCGCACGACGAGAGGACGCAGCCATGAGCGCAGAGGACACCCGCAAGGTCGCCGAGCTGATCAAGGGCCAGCGGTTCGGCTTCCTGACCACGACGACGCCCGAGGGCACGCTGACCAGCCGTCCGATGACGCTGCAGGAGGTCGAGTTCGACGGCGACCTGTGGTTCTTCGCCGAGCGCGGCTCGCACCCCGTGCAGCACATCCAGGCCGCGCCCCAGGTCAACGTGGGCGTCGGCTCCGGGGGCACCTGGGTCTCGCTCGCCGGCCACGCCTCGGTGGTCGAGGACGTGGCGAAGAAGAAGGAGCTGTGGAACGGCGGCGTCGAGGCCTGGTTCCCCCAGGGCCCGGAGGACCCGTCGGTCGTCCTGCTGAGGGTCGAGGGCGACTCGGCCGAGTACTGGGACAGCCCCGGCGGCCGACTGGCGACGGCCTTCAGCTTCGTGAAGGCCAAGGCCACCGGCGAGCGGATCGACGCCGGCGAGAACGACAAGGTCGACCTCTGACCCGCCCCGGGTGAGCTGGCCCCAGCGCGTGGGCCAGCTCGACGGTCGACAGGATCAGCGTGACCGCCTCAGCCGGCGAAGATCGCCGCCAGGGCGCCGGCGACGTCCCGGTGGTCGCGGATCACCCGCACGCGCCCCCGTCCCGACCGGGCCAGCTCCCGGCCCAGGTCGACGTCGTGCTCGCCGGAGACGTCGAGCAGCACGTCGAGGCGCGGCAGCCGGGCCGCCGTCGGGCGGGGGTCGGGGCCGGCGTTGTGCACGCAGTCGCTGAGCAGCAGGACCCGGGCGTCTCGGGGCGGCACGCCCGCGAGCTGCTGGGCCGCCGTCTCCAGCGCGAAGGTGACGTTGGTCAGCCCCTGCGCCGGCACCCGGAGCAGCAGGTCGAGGAGGGCGAGCGGCGCCACCTGCTCGCCCCGCCGGACCAGCACCGCCGCGTCCGACCAGAACGCGACCACCGCGAGGGAGTCGCGGGTCAGCTCCCCCGCCAGCGCACCCACGGCCGCGGCGGCGGTGCGCACCCGCTCCCCCTTCATCGACCCGGAGACGTCGACGACCAGCACCACCGCGCGCCGCTGACGGACCCGCTCGCGGACGACGATGTCGGTCTCCTCGGGGAACGGGTTGCCGGCCACCTGCTCGAGGGTCCGTTCCAGGTCGAGCTCGTCGGAGCCGCCGCTCCAGGACCGGCTGACCAGCTCCCCGACGCCCCTGCGGAGCCGCCGGTCGCGCGGCGGGCGCGGGACGGCCAGGCGCCGGGCGATCTGGCGGGCCCGCTGCCGGGTGAGCTGGTCGGCCGGGCCCTCCGCCGTCAGGTCCGCCAGCGGGATCAGTTCCGCGGGCTCGTCGGTGGTGCCGGCGGCGCTGCCCCCGGGCGGAGCCGCGGTGCGGCCGGCCCGCCGGCGGTCACCGGAGGACAGCGCCAGCCCCGCCCCGCCGCGGGAGGGGAGGTAGAGCGCCGGTTCATCGGTGAGCTGCTTGGGGCGGCGGCGCAGCGGCCGGGCGCCGCGCGGGCCACCGGCGGGAGCGCGCCGGGTCACCGGGCCGTCGGCCTGGACGGCTCTTCAACCGGGCGCGGCCGCCGCCGGGCGCAGCAGGAAGTGGTCCTCCCAGATCTCCCTGAGCACCGCCTCCGGGGTGGCCTCGACGGTCTCGTCGAGGAAGATCCGCCCCGACAGGGCCAGCAGCAGGGCGTCCAGCACGGTGCCGGTGTAGTCCTCGGGCAGGCCGCGCGGCGGGTCGATCGCCGGCTCGTCGGGCAGCGGGGTCCCCCGCATCGCCGCCAGCTGCGCCGCGACCAGCGCGATGTCGATGGCGCCGCGCACGCTGCTGCCCTGCCGGACGTCGTCCCGTTCGCGGGTGGCCCGGGTGAGCGCGACCGCGTCGGCGACCAGCCGCTGGGACCGGGCGCCTGTCCGCCGGGCCACGATGCCCCGCTCCGCCTCGGCGTCCTGGTAGCCGATCGCCAGGCGGCACAGCCGGTCGTGGACCGAGGTGGACAGCCGGGTCGTGCCCACGTTGTCGTAGGGGTTCATCGAGGCGATCACGCGGAACGAGGGCTCGGCGACCACCGTGCCCACCCGCGGGACGGCGATCCGGCGCTCGGCCATCGCCGTCAGCAGCGTGTTGAGCGTGTCCTCCGGCGCCCGGTTGAACTCCTCGACGTAGAGGAAGCCGCCCGACCGCATCGCCTCGATCAGCGGCCCGGGCACGAAGTTCTCCGGGGTGTAGTCCTCGCGCAGCACGCGGGCCGGGTCGTGGTGGCCGACCAGGCGCGTGGGCGTGAGGTCGGCGTTGCCCTCGACGAACACCAGGGGGATGCCCCACTCCGCCGTGACCGCGCGCAGCAGCGTGGACTTCGACGTCCCGGGTGGCCCCTCCAGGAGCAGGTCGCGGCCGGCGGCGACCGCGGCCAGCAGCAGGTCCAGCTCGGTCTCCCGGCCGACCAGGTGGCGGGCCACCCGGGCGCGGACGGCGCGCACCGCCTCCCCGGCGTCGCCGGTGACCCGGAGACCGGTCACCACCGGATCGCTGTCGAAGACGTCGTCCCTCGCGATCTCGCCCTCCTCCGCGCGAGCGCCCCCGTGGGCGGCCGCTACTTGATCACCGACCCGGCGTCGACCGGGAGCTGGACGCCGGTGACGTACCGGGCGTCGTCGCTGACCAGGAAGAGGACCGCATTGCTGATGTCCACCGGGTCGACCCACCGGATCGGCAGCGCGTTGAGCGCCTGGAAGATCTCACCGGCCTCGTCGCGGGTGACCTCGGACGCCGGCTTGTCCGGCACGAACAGCCCGTAGGTCTGCTCGTTGTGGATCATGTCGGTGTCCACCGCGGTCGGGTGGACGGAGTTGACCCGGATCATGTCGGGGGCCAGCTCGTTGGCCAGCGTCTTCATGAGCCCCACGACCCCGTGCTTCGCCGAGACGTAGTGCGCCAGGTTGGCCATCCCCTTGATGCCGGCCGTCGAGCTGGTGAGGACGATCGCCCCGCCCTGCCCGTGCGCCCGCAGGTGGGGGACGGCGGCCCGGACCGTCTTGAAGACGCCGGTGAGGTTGATGTCGATCATGTCGTCCCAGAGCTCGTCCGTCAGCTCCTCGACCGGTCCGAAGCTCGCGATCCCGGCGTTGGCCAGGACGATGTCGAGCCGGCCGAGCTGGGCGACGCCTTCGTCCACCGCCTGCTTCAGCGCCGAGCTGTCGCGCACGTCGGCCTGGGACGCCACGATCCGCCGGTCCAGGGCCTCGACCTGCCGCACGGTCTCCGCCAGGTCCTCCGGTGTGGCCAGGGGATAGCCGACCGAGTCGACCTGCGCGCAGATGTCGACGGCGATGATGTCGGCCCCCTCCTGCGCGAGCCGCAGGGCGTGGGACCGCCCCTGGCCGCGAGCGGCGCCGGTGATGAATGCGACCTTGCCGTCCAGCTTGCCCATGTCTGCCCCTCGACCTCGTCGTCGAACGCGCTCCGGAGGAGACGCCGCGACGCGAGCCGCGGAACGCCTCCCCAGGGACGCTAAGGGCAGGTGACCCCCGCCACAACGTCCTGCGGCGGGAACGTGGTCAGCGCAGGTCCAGCCCGGCCAGCGGGGACTCGTCGCAGATCTTGGCGGGCGGTGCGGGTGTGGGCCGAGCCGGGATCGACGGGATGCCGAGCAGCGTCGGCTGCCCCCGGACCGGACCGCTGTGCGAGTGGTCGATGTGGCTGCGCGGGGTGACCAGCTCGAGGTCCCGGGCGGCCAGCGCGGACTCGCCGTAGCCCTGGACGCACTCCGGGTCCGGGCCGTCCAGGGGCAGGCCGGTGAAGAACTTGGCCGCCATGCAGCCGCCGCGGCAGGCGTCGAAGTGCGCGCACTTGGTGCAGGCGCCGCCGGTCTGCGGGTTGCGCAGGTCGGCGAACAGCTCCGAGGACTGCCACACCCGCTGGAAGCCGCCCTCGTCGCGCACGTTGCCGGCGAGGAAGTTCTCGTGGATGGCGAACGGGCAGGCGTAGACGTCGCCGACCGGGTCGATCAGGCAGACCACGCGGCCCGCGCCGCACAGGTTCAGCCCGGGCAGCGCCTCGCCGAACGCGGACAGGTGGAAGAACGAGTCGCCGGTGAGGACACCGTCGCCGTTGGCCAGCAGCCAGTTGTACAGGTCCTTCTGCTGCGCCATCGTCGGGTGCAGCTCGTCCCAGACGTCCGCCCCGCGGCCGGAGGGCCGCAGTCGGGTGATGCGCAGCTGGGCGCCGAAGGAGTCGGTGAGCGCCTTGAACTCGTCGAGCTGTCCGGCGTTCTCGCGGGTGACGACGACGGAGACCTTGAAGTCCTTCATCCCGGCCTCGGCCAGGTTCTCCAGGGCCCGGATGGCGGTGGCGTAGGAGCCGGTGCCGCGCACGCGGTCGTTGACCTCGGCCGTGGCGCCGTCGAGGGAGATCTGCACGTCGACGTAGTCGGTGCGGGCCAGCTGGGCGGCGCGGGTCTTGTCCAGCTTGATGCCGTTGGTGGAGAACTTGACGCCGACGTCGTGACCGATGGCGTAGTCGAGCAGGTGCCAGAAGTCCGGCCGCACGGTGGGCTCGCCGCCACCGACGTTGACGTAGAAGACCTGCATCCGCTGCAGCTCGTCGATGACCGCCTCGGCCTCGGCGGTGGACAGCTCGCGCGGGTCGCGCCGTCCCGAGGAGGACAGGCAGTGGGCGCACGCCAGGTTGCAGGCGTAGGTGAGCTCCCACGTCAGGCAGATGGGCGCGTCCAGGCCGTACTCGAACTGGTCGATGAGGCGCCCGCCGGTCGGCCGTTCGGGAGCGGCGGGACGGGGCGGCAGGAGGGCGGTCACGGGGTCTCCCTCGGTTCGATCATCTGCGAGCGGGCCAGGTCGGCCAGGGCCTTCTCGTACGCGGGGCGCTGGGCCTCGCCCACGCCGCAGGCGACGAGCGTGGCGCTCGCGCTCGGGTGGTCGGCCAGCGCCTCGACGACGGCGACCAGGGTCTTCGACTTCAGGAAGGACAGCTTCCGGTTGCCGAAGTGGTAGACCAGCGCGCCGAAGGGCTCGGGCCGCAGCGCGACCGAGCGGGCGCGCTGCCAGGCGCCGGCCGGGTCGAACGCGACCTCGGCAGGGGACACCGCCGTGGTCACAGGGATGTCGTCGCTCAGTAGACGCCGCACATGCCGTCGATCGAGACCTCTTCCACGAGCGACTCCTCGACCAGGGTCTCCTCGGCGGCGGGGGCCGGGGCGGCGTCGACGTCGGTGTGGGTCTCGGGCATGGCGCACTCCTGGTGATCGCGGTCACGGACGGATGCAGGGAGGCTAATGACACCCGGTGCCAGGCGGCAACAGGGGGTGCCCGATCCGGCGGCCCGCGGGCGCGGAACGGGCATGATGCGACCGTGACCGCCATCGAGACCGCCGCGACCGGCGTCCCCGCCGAGGGCACCCGCGCCCGGGTGGAGCGGGCCGCGCTGGACCTGTTCACGCTGCGCGGCTTCGAGCAGGTCACCACCGACGAGGTCGCCGACGCGGCGGGGATCAGCCGGCGCACGTTCTTCCGGTACTTCGCCACGAAGGCCGACGCCGTGTGGGGGGACTTCGCCGCGCACGTCGCCCGGCTCGAGGAGCTGCTGGCCGGCGCCGACCCCTCGCAGCCGGTGCTCGCGTCGGTGTGCGCGGCCTACGTCGAGGTCAACGACTACGCGGCGGCCGAGCTGCCGCTGCTGCGCGAGCGGATGCTGCTGATCCTGACCGAGCCGGCGCTCCTGGCGCACTCGCAGCTGCGGTACGCGGAGGTGGACCGGGTGGTCGCCCGGTACGTCGCGGCCCGCTCGGCGGCGAGGGAGACCGACCTGGTCCCGCGGCTGGTGGCCGCGACCACCCGGGCGGCCGCGACGACGGCGTTCCAGGCCTGGCTGGCCGACGAGCGCTCCGAGCTCGGCACCCGCCTCCGCCAGGCGTTCGCCGAGCTCACCGCAGGGTTTCCCGCCCTGCTCCGCTGAGCACCTCATGCCACGGTGTGGCACAGGTCTCCCGCCGTGCCGGTAGGGTGGCACTCAGTGCCACCGCCCGTTCCGGGCGGGGCAGCACACCAGCGACAGGAGAGCAGCGCATGGCGAACCCGTGGTTCGAGTCCGTGGCCGAGGCCCAGCGACGGGCGAAGAAGCGGCTGCCCAAGGGCGTGTACGGCGCGCTGATCGCCGGGTCCGAGCGGGGGCTGACGACCGAGGACAACCTCGCCGCCTTCGCCGAGATCGGCTTCGCCCCGCACACCGCCGGGCTGGCGAACGAGAAGAACATGGCCGTCACCGTCATGGGCCAGGAGCTCTCCCTCCCGGTGCTGATCAGCCCCACCGGCGTCCAGGCCGTCACCCCCGGCGGCGAGGTCGACGTCGCCCGGGCCGCCGCCTCCCGCGGCACCGCGATGGGGCTGTCCTCCATGGCCAGCAAGCCCATGGAGGAGGTCATCGCGGCCAACCCCAAGACGTTCTTCCAGCTGTACTGGGTGGGCGACCGCGACGTCATGGCCGCCAAGGTCGAGCGCGCCCGCCGGGCCGGCGCCGCCGGGCTCATCGCGACGCTGGACTGGTCCTTCGCCTACGGCCGCGACTGGGGCAGCCCCTTCATCCCCGAGCGGATCAACTTCGAGGCCGCCCGCCGGTACGCCCCGCAGGTCATCACCAAGCCGCGCTGGCTGTGGGACTTCGCGAAGACCGGGAAGATCCCCGACCTCACCGTGCCCAACATGGTGGCCAACCCCGGCGACAAGGCCCCGACCTTCTTCGAGGCCTACGGCCAGTGGATGCAGTCCCCCATGCCCACCTGGGAGGACGTCGCCTGGCTGCGCGAGCTCTGGGGCACCGACCGGCCCTTCATGCTCAAGGGCGTCATGCGGGTCGACGACGCCAAGCGCGCCGTCGACGCCGGCGTCACCGCCATCTCCGTGTCCAACCACGGCGGCAACAACCTCGACGGCACGCCCGCCTCGGTCCGCGCCCTGCCCTCGGTCGCGGCGGCCGTGGGCGACCAGGTCGAGGTCCTCCTCGACGGCGGCATCCGCCGCGGCGGCGACGTCGCCAAGGCACTCGCCCTGGGCGCCAAGGCCGTCATGATCGGCCGCGCCTACCTGTGGGGCCTCGGCGCCAACGGCGAGGCCGGTGTGGGCAACGTGCTCGACCTGCTCCGCGACGGCCTCGGCTCGGCCATGGTCGGGCTGGGCAAGGCGAACGTCGCCGACCTGAGCAGCGACGACCTGGTCATCCCGGCGGGCTTCGAGCGCCAGCTCGGCGACACCGCCGTCGCCAACGCCACGCTGAGCACCTCGCCGGCCGCCAACCGCACCGAGGCCTGACCGGCACTGCTCGACCGACTGCGGGGAACTCGGCCCCCGGGACCACGTTCCGGAGGCCAGGTTCCCCGCAGTCGGCGTGTCGGGGGCCTCAGCCGAGGAGGCCGCCCAGCTTGCCGCCGAGCCCGCCGCCGCCGAACTTCTTGATCAGCTCCATCGGGTCGATGCCGAACTTCGCGAGCAGCCCGGCGTCCTTGTCGGTGTCGACCTGGTCGGGCAGCTCGGAGTCGGCCTGCTGGGCCTTGTCGTGGTCACCCTGGGAGCGCAGCAGCTGCAGGATCTGGTCCTTGTCGATGTTCATGGGGCGCCCGGTACCCCGGAGCCGACCGAGCTACCTGCGACCGGCCGTCCGGAATCAGTCCGGCAGCTGCCCCTCGGGGGCGAGCAGCGCCGCCCGCTCCCGCATGCGGCCACGCAGCCAGGGGTGCCCGACCGCGGCCGCCAGCAGCAGGGGGACGAACACCCACACCCACGCCGGCCCGGTCAGCGCCACCCCCGCCCAGACCACGGCCAGCGCGACGAAGAGCGCCGGCGCCCAGTAGCGCTGCCGGTCGAGCTCGCGCAGGTGGTCCAGAGCCAGCTCGTGGGCCGCCTCGCGCTCGTCGGGGTCCTCGGGCACCGGCCCCCGCGCCGCCGCCCGGCGCACCCGCTTGCCCACGGCTCGGGGGGACTGGTCCTCCGGCATTCGCTCGCGCATGCCGTCGATGGTGCACGGTCGGGCTCAGCCGGCCGCGGCGACGATCCGGTCGGGCCGGATCCGCACCGAGCCGGCGCCCCCCAGCCAGCGGGTCAGCGTCCCCGACGGGTCCTCGACGCGGGTCGTCGTCCCGTCGGCCCGGCGGACCTCCAGCCCCGCGGTCAGCACGGCCGCGCCGGCCCCCAGGGCGTCGTCCAGCCGGCACCGGCGACCGCCCACCTCCACCCACGGCTGCGGCACCAACGACCCCGCCAGGCGCCGCCCCGCGCGCCCGCGGCGGTCGACCCAGGGGCCACGCAGCGGCGGTGTCCGGCTGTCGGTGGCCAGCCGGGCCACCACGGGGATCCTGCGGACGGCGACCAGCACGGCCCTCCGCAGGGCCGCCGCACCGCGCCCGCCGCCGGTCATCAGCCGGCCCACCAGCAGGGCGAGCCGGATGAGCGCGCGGGCGTGCGGCTCCCGCTCGGCCTGGTGGCTGTCCAGCAGCGCGTCGTCGGCCTCCCCGGCGAGGACGGCGGCGAGCTTCCAGCTCAGCTGGTGCACGTCCCGCAGCCCGAGGCCCAGCCCCTGCCCGACGAACGGCGGGGTGAGGTGCGCGGCGTCGCCGGCCAGCAGCACCCGCCCGGCCCGCCAGCGGTCGGCCACCTGCGCCCGGAACGTGTACTCCACGGCACGCAGCACCTCCACCGCGGACGGGTCGACCGGCGCGAGCAGGGGGCGCAGCGCCGCCGTCGTCGTCAGGTCCTCGACGGTCTCCCCCGGCGCCAGCCGGAACTCCCAGCGGTACCGGTCGCCGGTCACGGGCATGGACGTCGCGGCGCGGGCCGGGTCGCAGACCTGGGTCACACCCGGCCAGAGCGGCAGCGGGACGGCGGAGCGCACGTCGAGCACCAGCCAGCGGTCGGCCGGCCCGAGGTCCGTCATCCGCGCCCCGATCAGCCGGCGCACGGTGCTGTTGGCGCCGTCGCAGCCGAGCACCGCGGCCGCCCGGACGGACCGGTCCGCACCGTCGTCCCGGTCGCGCACGGTGAGCGTCACGCCGTCGACGTCCGCGGCGAGACCGGTCACCTCGGCGCCCCGGCGCAGCTCGATGCCGGGTGCGCGGTCGACGGCGGCGGCGAGCACGGCCTCGAGGTCGGGCTGGTGCACCAGCGATCCCTGCGGCCAGCCGTTGAGCCCGGCCGCGGGGTCGCGGCGGAACTCGGCCAGCACCGAGCGCCCGGCGTCGACCAGCCGCAGCCCGGCCAGCGGGCGGGTCAGGGGGGCGAGGGCGTCGGCGACGCCCGCGTCCTGCAGGACGCGGAACACCTCGTCGTCCAGGTGCACCGCTCGCGGCAGGTCGTAGGGCGTGCGGTGGCGTTCCAGCACCAGCACGGGCAGGCCGCGGCGGGCGAGCAGCAGCGCCGCCGTCAGCCCCACCGGCCCGGCGCCGACCACGACAACGGGCTCGCCGGACACGCCGGTCAGTGTCGTCCGGACCCCCGTGGCGGCGCATCCGGGCCGCCCGCAGGAGGTCCCACCTTGACGGGCCGGTCAGACCTGCACAGGCTGTGACCCGGAGCACGGCCGTGTGGCCGTTCCCCCGCCGATGCCGGCGGGACGTCTGAAAGGAAACACGTGAAGACCAAGGGCGCAATTCTGTGGGGCGTGGGCGAGCAGTGGTCGGTCGAGGAGATCGAGGTCGGCGATCCGGTCTTCGGTGAGGTGACCGTCGAGCTCGCCGCCTCGGGCCTGTGCCACTCCGACGAGCACCTCGTCACCGGCGCCACCCCTGTCGAGTTCCCGGTGATCGGCGGCCACGAGGGCGCCGGCGTCGTCACCAAGGTCGGCCCGGGCGTGACCGGCCTCAAGGAGGGCGACCACGTCGTCACCGCCTTCATCCCCGCCTGTGGCGTGTGCCCGCCGTGTTCGCGCGGTCAGCAGAACCTCTGCGACCTGGGCGCACACCTGCTGGGGGGCAAGGCGATCTCCGACGGCACCAACCGGGTCACCGCCAAGGGCAAGGGCGTCTCGCCCATGTGCCTGCTCGGCACCTTCTCGCCGTACATCACCGTGAACCAGGCCTCGGTCGTGCGCATCGAGCCCGACATCCCGCTCGAGATCGCCGCGCTGGTCGGCTGCGGCGTCACGACCGGCTGGGGCTCGGCCACCAAGGTCGCCGACGTCCGTCCCGGCGAGAACGTCGTCGTCATGGGCGCCGGCGGTGTCGGCATGAACGCCGTCCAGGGCGCGGCCGCGGCCGGCGCGAAGCGGGTCATGGTCATCGACCCGGTGGCGCAGAAGCGCGAGTGGGCGATGGAGATGGGCGCCACGCACACCTTCGCCAACATGGAGGAGGCCACTCCCCAGATCAACGAGCTGACCTGGGGCCGGATGGCGGAGAAGACGATCATCACCGTCGGCGACATCCAGGGCGAGGACGTCGCCGCTGCCATGAGCATCACCGGCAAGGGTGGCCGCGCGGTGGTCACGGGCATGGGCAGCTTCGACAAGATGGACGTGAAGCTGAGCCTGTTCGACCTCACCCTGATGCAGAAGGACCTGCAGGGCGCCATCTTCGGCGGCCTCGCCCCGCGCAACGCCATCCCGGAGCTGCTGAGCCTCTACCAGGAGGGGCAGCTCAAGCTGGACGAGCTCGCCACCACCAAGTACAAGCTCGAGGACATCAACCAGGGCTACCAGGACATGCGCGACGGCAAGAACATCCGCGGCATGGTCGTCTACACCGACG
Organism: uncultured Actinomycetota bacterium; assembly: GCA_963747895.1. Taxonomy (GTDB): domain Bacteria; phylum Actinomycetota; class Actinomycetes; order Mycobacteriales; family Geodermatophilaceae; genus Blastococcus. The sequence continues at coordinate 434,643 of CAVVGX010000005.1, read as the reverse complement.
CCGACCGGGGATAACAGAAACGCCTCTCGGGCCCGTCCTCACCCCAGCAGGCGGGTGAGGGCGGGCCCGAGGTCGTTCAGGGACCGCACCGGCTCCATCCGCCCACCCCCGCGCGCGGCCAGCAGGCGCGCGGCCTCCACTGCCTCGTCGCTGGGCAGCGGGCAGAGCACGTGCAGCCGGTCGATGCCGGCCAGCGCCGACTCGGGCGGCTCGCCCGCCGTCGACAGGCCGTCGGACAGCAGGACGACGACCCGCTCGTCGGCCGTCGCCGGCACCAGCTCGCGGCGCGCCCCGCGCAGGGCAGCGGCGATGTCGGTCTTCCCGTGCCCGCGCAGGCCGACCAGCTCCAGGACGACGTCCTCGGCCGCCCGGTGCCGGCCCAGTGGCTGCAGGACGGTCACGTCGTCGGCGAAGGTCAGCACGCTGGTCTGCAGCCGCTCGTCGGCGGCCAGGACGACGCCGGCCGCCGCGACCGCCGCGATCGCCACGCCCAGCCCCTGCATGGACCCGGACCGGTCGACCAGCAGGCAGACGGCGCGGCGGGACCCGGTCCAGTTGCGGGTGACCAGGTCCTCGGCGGCCGGCGGCCAGACCCCCGACCAGCGGTCCAGCGTCCGGTCCAGGTCCAGGTCGCCCTCGGGACGGCGGGTCGCGACCAGCCGCCGGGTGCCGCGTGCCCGGGTCGCGCCGACGCGGCCGACCTGCACGAACACCCGGGCGGCGAGCCGGCGCGCGGCCGACCGGAGCTCGCGGTCGGTGGCGGTGGCGAGGTCGGCCAGCAGGGCCGCCGCCGCGTCGGGGTCGGCGCCCATCAAGCCGGCGAAGGCGTCCTCGTCCAGCTCGCCGACCTCGGGGCTGACCTCGCCGAAGGCCTCGTGCCGCAGCTGCATCTCGCGCCGCCCGGTCGTGCGCGGTCCGCGCCGGGAAGCCGCGTCGCGGCGCGGGGGGCCCTGCTCGGTGCCCGTCTCAGCCGACGGGCCCGGCGCTTTTCCCGAACCACCACCGAGCTGTCCGGCGTCGTCGGCGGGCTCGCGGTCCGCCTCCGGCGGCGGCGCGCTCTCCGGCCAGACCTCGTCGAGGATCTCGTCCAGGACCGACTCGGGCGTGCGCTCGACGCCCTCGGTGACGCGGATCCGCCCCGACAGCGCGGCGTAGGCGGCGTCCCGGGCCGTCTCGCGGCCCCCGGCGAGCTCCTGGCCGCGCATCTTCAGCAGCCCGTCCAGCAGCAGCACCAGGTCGATCGCGCCGCGCACCGACGAGCCGGTGCGCAGGTCGCGGTGCTCGCGGGTGGCCCGCACCAGGCGGACGGCCAGCACGATCTGCGCCTCGTCGGCCCCGGTGACGCCCGCGACGATGGCCCGTTCGGCGTCCTCCGGCTGGTAGCCCAGCACGACGCGGCACATGCGGTCGGCGATCGCCTGGCCGACGCGGGCGGTACCGATGGCGTCGAAGGGGTTCATGGCCGCGATCAGCCGGAAGCCCGAGGTCGCGTGCACGGTGCCGAGCCGCGGGACGGCGATCTCGCCTTCGGTGAGCACCGTGATGAGGACGTTGAGCGTCTCCTCCGGGATGCGGTTGAGCTCCTCGAGGTAGAGCAGGCCCGAGCCGCGCATCGCGGTGAGCAGCGGGCCGTCGGTGAAGTTCTCCGGCGAGTAGCCGCCCGCGAGCACCGCGGACGGGTCGTACTGGCCGATCAGCCGGGCCGGCGTCAGCTCCGCGTTGCCCTCCACGAAGACGACGTCCTGACCCGTGTGGGCCGCGACCGAGCGCAGCAGCGTGGACTTGCCGGTGCCCGGGGGGCCTTCCAGGACGAGGTGCCGGTGCGTCGCCAGCGCGACGGTGAGGACCTCGCGTTCGCGTTCGAGCCCGACGACCGGGCCGGGCGCAACGGGATCCGTGGTCACCGGGGGAGCGTCAGCCATGAGGGCCTTCCTGGGAGAGCGGCGGCGCCAGCACCGTACCCAGCGGGCCGGTGGCGCCGTACGGGAACGCCCGGACGATGACCGGCCGGGGCCCCGGGCGGGCCCCGGCCGGTCCGGGCGAGCGGGAGGGGCTCAGCTGCCCTGGAGCTCTTCCTCGGTGATCACGTCGTCGGGCGCGGAGATGTCCTCGTCCTCGCCGTGGTTGCTGAACGTGATGGTGCCTTCCTCGTTGTCGCCACCGGACAGCTGGAGCGGGTAGGGCGGGTCGTCGTCCGCGACGGTCAGCGTGCTGCCGTCCTCCTGCTCGACGACGACGACGGAGTTCCCGTCGAGCTCGTCGCTGCGGGTCTTGTCGTCGATCTTGTCGTCGGGGTCGCGCAGCTGCTCGATGAACGTGTCGAGCGTGAAGTCCTCGAAGTCGGCGGCGTCCGCGGCGGGGATCATGATCCAGCGGCCCTCGAACTTCGCCGCCTCGTCGGCGGGGGCACCGAAGGAGGCCAGGAGCTCTCCGGTGGCCTTGAGGTAGACGTCGCCGTCGACGCTGATGAGCTCGATCTCGGTGCCCTGGACGGTGATCGTGCCCGCGGCGTCCTCACCCTGCAGGTGCATGTCGATCTCGGTCTCTTCGCCGTCCTGGGTCATGGTGCCGCTCAGGCGCACCGACCCCGCCTCCTCCAGCGCGTCCGCGGCCAGCTCGGCGACCTCGGGGCCCTTCTTGCCCTCGAGCGGGCTGTCACCGCCGCAGGCGGTGAGCAGGAGGGCACCGGCGACCAGAACGGCCGGAGCGGTGAACGTACGGATGCGCATGGGACTCCTCGGACGGCGGACCCGGGGTGACCGGGAGCGCCGTCATCCTGTCAGGCCGGTGGGGGCGCGCGCTCGGCCGCGACACCCATCGGGTGACGACGCTCACTCCCCGGACATCCCCGCGAGACGGCGGATCCGCCGCCGTTCCGGCTCGCTCAGGTTCCGGTCGACCAGGCGGCGGGTCGCCGCGACCGGGAGCGCCGTTCCCAGGTCCAGCCCCGCCGCCCGGCGGAACAGCCGCGCGAAGGTGCCCTGGGCCGCGCGCACCGTCGCGGCCTTCCAGCGCGGGCCGGACAGCCGGCCGGCGGAGAGGACCAGCCAGGTGTCGGCCACGTCCACCTCGGCCGCGCCACGGGCGGCGTTCGTCCAGTCGATGATCACCGGCCCGGCGGCGGTCAGCAGCACGTTCTCCGGGTGCAGGTCCAGGTGCAGCAGCGCCCCGCCGGCCCCGATCCGCCGGTCCAGCCACTCCGGTGCCGGGACCTCGTGCACGGCCCGGTGCAACCGGGCGAGCACCTTCGCCTGCCGGGGCAGCGTCCAGGGCCGGCTCACCAGCGCCGCCGTCATCGTCGGGCCGTCGACCCGTTCCAGGACGAGGTCGGGCCCGTCGACGTCGTAGACCTCCGGCACCGGCAGCCCGGAGGCGCGCGCGTACGCCATCACCGCCGCCTCGTGCTCGGCCGACTTCCCGTGGTCCCGGTACCGCCGCAGCACCCGGCCGGGGGCCACGGCGTAGACGTCGGCGTCCCGGCCCGCCGCGATGAGCTGCACGCGCGGCAGTGTGGCAGGGCGAGGCGCTCAGCTGCGGCTCGGCCGCACCGCGATCCCCGCGGCCGCCGGGTCCAGGGGCACCGCGCAGCGGAGGACGGCGGGGCCCGGGCGCAGGACGCCGTCCGAGAGCGCCGCGCAGCGGATCCCGGCGCGGCCGCGCAGCCCGCGGTGCGCACCCGGCGCGAGCACCGTGTCCAGCCACGCGCAGGGGTTCGCCGGGCGGCCGCCGCGCAGGCGCACCGCACCCTCGCCGCTGTCCAGCGAGAACTCCACCCCGCGCAGCGCCTCCACCTCGGCGCCGCGGAGCACGACGGTCCGGCGGGCCAGCAGCGGGTCCAGCCGGCCGGCGCCCAGCTCGGCGGCCAGGGCCTCGACCGCCTCGGCAGCCATCACCGTGAGCTGGGCGTCTCGGTGGGCGGGCCGGCCGGCGTAGCGGTCGCCGACGACGCCGTACCCGCCGTGCACCTCGATCGCGTCCCGGCGGTCGCCCGCCTGCTCGGGCACAGCACCGCCCGGCCGGCCGTCGTACCGGTGCCGCGGCGAGGCCACCAGGCCGACGATCTCGACGTCGTAGGAGTGCGGGAGGTCGGAGACGGCCATGTCGGCAGTGTCGGGCACGATGGCGGCATGCCGACGCCGGACGCTGTCCCTGCCGACGACCTCGCCCTCGGTGACGACCTGCGGGCGTTCGTGGACGCCTCCCCGTCCCCCGGTCACGCCGTGGCCGAGCTGGCGCGGCGGCTGACCGCGGCCGGCTTCAGCGAGCTCGACGAGACCGACCGGTGGTCGCTCTCGGCCGGAGGGCGCCACTTCGTCGTCCGGTACGGCAGCCTGATCGCCTTCCGGCTGGGCAGCGGGCCGCTCGGCGACACCGGCATGCGGCTGGTCGGCGCCCACACCGACTCCCCCACGTTCAAGGTCCGCCCGCACTCCGACGTGCGGTCGGCCGGCTACCGGCTCGTCGGCGTGGAGCCCTACGGCGGCGGCCTGTGGCACACCTGGCTGGACCGCGAGCTGACGGTCGCGGGGCGGGTCGTCCTGCGTGGCGGCGGGACGGCGCTGGTCCGGCTGCCCGGGGCGCCGCTGCGCTTCCCGTCGCTGGCCATCCACCTCGACCGCTCCGTCCGCGAGGGCCTGACCCTCGACCCGCAGCGGCACCTCGTCCCCGTCTGGGACGGCGACCTGGGCGAGGAGCCCGGGCTGCTCGAGGCCGTCGCGGCCGCCGCGGGAGCCGCTCCCGACGACGTCGTCGCCCACGACCTGGTGCTCGCCGACACCCAGCCCGCCGCGCGGGCCGGCGCCGACGGCAGCTGGATCGCCGCGCCGCGGCTGGACAACCTGACCTCCTGCCACGCCGGGCTGCTCGCACTGCTGGCGGCGTCGGCCGGGGAGCGCACCCAGCTCCTGGTCTGCAACGACCACGAGGAGGTGGGCAGCGGCTCGATGGCCGGCGCGCGCGGCAGCTTCCTCGAGGACGTCGTCCGCCGGCTGGCCACCGCCACCGACCCGGGAGACGGCGAGGCGGTGCACCGGGCGATCGCCCGCTCCCGGCTGGTCTCGGCCGACATGGCGCACGGTGTGCACCCCACCCGCGCCGAGCGGCACGAGACCGCGCACCAGCCCCGGCTCGGCGGCGGCCCGGTGATCAAGCTGAACGCCAACCAGGCCTACGCGACCGACGCGACGACCGGCGGCTGGTTCCGCGAGCGGTGCGCCGAGGCCGGCGTGCCCGTGCAGTCCTTCGTCATGCGCGCCGACCTGCCGTGCGGCAGCACCATCGGACCGCTCACCGCGACCCGCCTGGGCATCGCCACCGTCGATGTCGGCATCCCGCAGCTGGCGATGCACTCCTGCCGCGAGCTGGCCTCGGCGCTCGACGTCCCGCTCATGGTCGACGCGCTGGCCGCCTGCCTCTCCGACTGACCCGCTCCGTTCCCACCGGGTCTCCGGTCATGGGAACGGCGACCGGCCGGGGCATCGAAGGTCGCCCGGCCGGTCGCCGCCGTCTCGTTCCCCCGGCGTCACCCGGGGCTCAGGTCACCTGCGGCGCTCGTCGTCCCGGACGCCGTCGACCTCGATCTCCTCCTTGCGGAGGTCGGCCGAGACCTCTTCCTGGTCGGTGACCGTGGTCTTGTCCAGGCGCACGCGCTCGACCGGTACGGCCTCCTTCTCCACGACGGCCCGCTCGGCGTGCAGCGTGACCTCGTGCTCCTCCTCGGAGATGGCCGGACCGTCCATGGCCTTGCCGGCGGAGGAGTCGGAGATCGGCTCGCGCTCGACGCGGACCTCCTCGTGCGACACCGGCACCGTCTGCGTCACGTTCTCGCTGACGACGTACTTGCGCAGCCGGGCCCGCCCGGCCTCCTCCTGGGCCGTGCCGACATGCATGCGCTCCTCGGAGCGGGTCATGGCGTCGTCGGTCGTGGGGCCGGAGGTGTCGTGGCCGGCCGTCCCGTGCCGGTTGGTGTCGGTGTCGGTCATCCCGGCTCCGGTCCTGTCGGTGCCGACGTCACCGGTGCCCGCCATGTGGCGCCCGGACGTGTCCTCCATGGCCATGTCAGAGGTCCGGTCCGTCCCGGTCGTGCCGGTGCCCATGCCGTAGTAGCGGTAGAGCTCCTGCTCTTCCTGCGGCGACAGGTGCCCGTCGGTGTCGATCTTGGGGGCGTCCTTCACGCGGTCCTTGCTCACCGGGACGCGGAGGCCGTCGTCGGTCAGGTCCGCGTCCCGGATCGGGACGAAGGACTCCTTGGTGCCGAACATGCCGGTGCGGACGGTGACCCACTCGGGCCGGCCGGTCTCGTCGTCGAGGTACACCTCGCCGGCGGACCCGATCTTCTGGCCTGCCTCGTCGTAGACGTCCTTGCCGATCACGCGGTCGAGGGTCTCGGTGCCGATCATCGTGGATGCGCTCCCGTCTCTGCTCAGGGTGTTGCGGATCACTGGGATGGGTGACCGTGAGCAGCGGGGCGAAACGATCTCGCCCTCGGTGCCACGCCCGGCCGCGTGGGTACCCCGAGCGCGGTAGCCGTGACGATGCGTCACTTCAACCGACCGTCGCGACCCGTCCCCGCAGGTCGATCGGGGGTGCGCGGACAGTGCGATCCGGTCGCATGCAGAACGCAACTTTTCCCATCGCTCGATCACGCTGAGCAATGTCGACAGTCACTGGCGTGTCGGTGACCCCACCCACCCGGCGCGTCGTCCGCGGGCCCGCCCGTCGTCTGCCTAGCGTCGTCGGGTGCCTCCCCGTTCGCCGTACGACAACCTCGTCCACCCGCGCACCCAGAAGAAGCCGGTCCCCACCGTCGAGGCCGAGAAGGACCTCGTCGTCGAGGACCCGAGCTCCGGTTTCGTGGGTGCGGTCGTGCGCTGCGAGAAGGACGTCGTCCACCTCGAGGACCGCCACGGGCGCGTCCGCGGCTACCCGCTCGGCCCGGGCTTCTGGGTGGAGGGACGGCCGGTCGTCCTCGTGCGCCCGAAGCAGGCCGCCCCCACGGCACCGGCGCGCAGCGCGTCTGGCTCCACGTTCGTGGCCGGCGCCCGCGCCCGGGTGGCCCGCGAGGGCCGCATCTACGTCGAGGGCAAGCACGACGCCGAGCTGGTCGAGAAGGTCTGGGGCCACGACCTGCGCATCGAGGGCGTCGTCGTCGAGCCCCTGCACGGCGTCGACGACCTGCCGGGCATCGTCAAGGAGTTCCGCCCGTCCTCCGGCCGGCGGCTCGGCGTGCTCGTCGACCACCTGGTGACCGGCTCCAAGGAGTCCCGCATCGCCGGCCAGGTCACCGGCGACCACGCGCTCGTCGTCGGGCACCCGTTCATCGACATCTGGCAGGCGGTCAAGCCCTCGGTCGTCGGCATCAAGGCCTGGCCGACCGTGCCCAAGGGCGAGGACTGGAAGACCGGCGTCTGCCGGCGGCTGGGGTGGGAGGACGACACCGGCTACGTCTGGGCGCAGCGCATCCTCGCCCGCGTCCGCACCTGGACCGACCTGGAACCGCAGCTGATCGGCCGGGTCGAGGAACTGATCGACTTCGTCACGACCGACTGAGACTCGTTCGAGACCTGGCACGGGCACGCTGCGCCCATGACCTCGGGGAACAGGCTGCGGACGGCGCTGCTGGCAGCCGTCGTGGCTGCGGGCGCGGCCGGGTGCGCGGACAAGGCGGAGCTGGGGGCGGGGATCTCCTCGTCGACGCGCTGCCGCTCGAGGCCCCGTCGTCCTCGACCCGGTCCCCGAGGGACTGCTGCTCACCGACATCCGAGTACGCGGAGCCGGGCGGGAGTACGCAGCCGCGATCGCGCCACCCTGTACGGCGACCCGGCCTGGCCGACACCCTCGACGGGCCGGTCCTGTTGCTGGGGTCGAGTGAGGGCTCTGCGTACAGCACCGGGCCGGACCATGACATCGGCGGGCGGGAGGTCGACCTGGGCGGGCGCACCGGCCGGGTGGTCCCCGACGGGGACCGCACCTGGGTCCTGATCGAGGGGAACGAGTACGTGCGAATTCGTCGTCGGGCGGGGGGTCGACGAGGACGACCTGTCGAGGCGGCGCGCGGAGCCGACTTCGACTCCACTCCCCGGACGATCGCATCCGACGCCGTTCCGGCCGGGCTGGAGCCACTGGTCGCGGGCGGCCCGCCGGATGGCCCCGGGGCCGGCCGGCCGGGCGAGAGCAGCTCCACTTCGAGGGGGAGTCGAGTCTCGGTCTCGTCTTCGCGGTGCGCGCCGACCCACGCCTGGCGCACTGTGGGGCTTCTGGACCGGCGACACGACCGGCACGTCCGTCCGAGGCCGACCGGGCTCGGCCGGCAGCCTACGCGCGAAGTCGGGATCCCGCCGGTGCCGAGGGTCGGGTCTGGGCCGAGGACGGCCTGGTGCTGGCGGTCGTCGGCCGAGACGCGCCGACCCGACCTCCTCGACCAGACCGTCCAGGCGGTACGCGTGGGCACGTGGGCGGAGTTCGAGGCGTTCCGCCGACAGATCATCGACAGCCCCTTACGGCCCGACGAGGCGAACTGCCGCCCGGGGACTGGGGCTTCGTGGGTGGATCGGAGAACGGCGTCCGGTGGGCCTTCGCCGTGCAGCGGGATCAGAGCAACCCCGAGACGTGGTCCACCTGCTCCACCCGCTTCCGGGCACCGTCCGACGAAGGCGGGACGCATCGGGGTGGGAACCTTCGAGGTGAGCGGTGGGGGGCCCATCATCGCTTCCTCCGGTGGGCGAACTGGGCGTCGTCCCCGCGTCCCGCGCAGTCGGGCACCCCTTCCGCTGCGGCCCTCTTCGGCATCGTGGGCGGCGTCGCCCCGCCCGGCCGACGCGGGTCACCGTCGCCGCCGCGGACGGACGCACGCTGGACGCGGTGCTCGCCGACGTCGGGCCCCGCCCCGGCGAACGGGTCTGGGGCGCCCTTCCCCAGCAGGACCCGCCATGGGCCGGACGCCCTGCCGTTCACCGTGACCGCCTACGACGCCGCCGGCGCCGTTCTGGACAGCACGACCGGATAGCGCTCAGCCGGCGTACTGCGGGGCGGGCGGGAGGCCGAAGAACTCCTCCAGAGTCACCACCCCGGTCTCGTGCATCTCGGTCGCCAGCTCCGGACCGACGTAGCGGAGGTGCCACGGCTCGTACTGGTACCCGGTGATCTGCTCGGAGCCGAGCGGGTAGCGGACGAGGAAGCCCCACCGGTGCGCGTTGGCCACCACCCAGCGCCCCTCCGCCGTGTCGCCGAAGCAGCGCTCGATGTCGCAGCCCCCGCCGCCCACGTCGACGGTCAGGCCGGTCTGGTGCTCGCTGAACCCCGGCCGAGCGCTGCGCTGCTCCGCGCCGGCGACGCCGAACCGCGCCGCCGAGTTGCTGAACAGGCTCTGCTGGTACTCGACGGAGCGGTAGGCGCTCTGCACCGTGATGCCCAGGCCGGCCGCCGCGGCCTCGGCCCGCAGCCCCGCGATCGCCCGCGCCGCCTCCGCCCGGAGCGTGACCCCGCCGCCGAGGTCGACCAGGTCGGCGGGGGCGTAGCCGAGGGGCTGCACCGGCCGCAGCTTGTTCACGACCACCCAGGTGCTGGCCGGGTCGTCGATCGAGCGCTCGCCGCGGTCGAAGGCCGGCGGCGGACCCGGCGCGGACACCGCGGGCGCGGAGGAACGGACGTCGGGGGGCGGAGGACGCCGCCGTCGGACGCACCGGTCGCGGACACCGGGACCGCGTCCGCGAAGCTCCGCGGCTGCAGCAGCTCGCTCGCGGCCACGCGCCCCGGCGCCCACCAGCAGCACGAGGGCCAGGGCCGTCAGCAGCTTCGGCACGGCTCGCAGGACGGTCCCCCGTTCTCCCGGCCCGGCGGTCCGGCCGCGGGGTCCGGACGCCGATCATGCCCTGCCGTCTAGGTCATGCGACGAGCCATCGGCAGCCGGGAGCGGACGAACAGCCCGGTGACCGCGACGGCCATCAACGGGACCGCGATGCCGACGGCCCCCAGCACCAGCCACGGGACGTCGAGGACCGGGTCCACCCCCGTGCCGTAGTTCGTGCTGGTCAGCGGATACGCCACCGCGATGCCCGGCGCCAGACCGACCAAGACCCCGAGCAGCGCTCCCCCACCTCCGACCACCGCGGCCGAGGCCATCGCCATCGACCGGCGGGTGCGCGGGGCGGCGCCCACCGCGGCCAGCGTGGCGAAGTCCGGCCGGGCGTCGGTCAGGGCCAGCCCCGTGGCGGTGAGCGTGGCGATGAGCACCAGCGCGCCGCCCACCACGACGAGGATCACCCGCGCGAGCGCCAGGTCGTCCTGCCATCCGCGCTCCACGGTCACGGCCGCCTCCGACGGCAGGGCCGCCAGTGCCTCGCCGATCCGCTCCTCCTGGCCCTCGGTGACCGGGTCGTCCGGCCCGCCGGTGACCAGCGTCGTCGTCCCCACGGGCAGCGGCAGCCGGTCCGCGAGCGACGGCGGGATCACGACGTACCCGGGGAGCTCGACGCCCTGCGGACCGGCCGGAGGCAGCGGCACCTCGACGGCGGGGAGCTCCGCGGTGCCGAGCAGCGTGCTCCCGCCCGTGCCGTCGTACTCGGCACCGGCCACCGAGACCTGTCCGGCCGCGTCCACGGCCCCGCTGCCGAACACCACGGCGCGCCCCTCGTCCAGGGCCGCGTACGCCTCGTCAGGGACCTCTCCCGTGCTGATCGCCCGGAGCCCCGCGGCGTCGGTGACCACCAGCTCCCCGTAGGACGACGTGACCATGCCTGCCGTCTGCGGGAACCAGCGGCAGGTCGTCAGGTCGCCGGTGCACCCGTCGGTCACGACGGCGATGTCGTCCTGGACGGTCGAGTTCGTCCAGACGTTGCCCTGCAGCCGGTGCACCGGCCGGCCCGGCGCCTCCCGCTCCACGACGGCGGCCATCGCGTCCCAGTCGGCCTCGGTGGCCTCCACGCCGCTGGTCACCCGGGCGGTGCCCATCGGAGCGGACGGCAGGTAGTCCCGCTGTGCCTGCGCGCTGTCGCTGGCGCTGCCGATCGCCAGGGCCGTCACCCCGGCCACCGTCGCCATGACCGCCGCGACCGCGGGCGCCGTCCGGCTCCGGTTGCGCGTGGCGTCCCGGACGGCCAGCCGGCCGGAGACCGGTAGTCGGCCCGCCAGGGGCGCGAGCAGACCGACCAGCCACGGCGTCGCGGTGACGATGCCGACGATCAGCAGCACCGCGCCTCCGGCGACGGCGAGCTCCGTGCCGCGTGCGCCGAGGACGACGAGCACCAGGCCGGCGGCCGCGGACACGAGGCCGATCACCGGGGTGTGCCAGGAGGTACGCACCTGACCGCGCCGGCCGGCCAGCGCGTCGAGGAGGTCGGTCCGGGCCGCCTGCTTCGCGGGGAACCAGGCCGCCGCGAGGCCCGCGAACAGGCCGACCCCCGCGACGAGCAGCGCGTCGCGCACGGGGACGTCGAAGGGGCCGAACACCTGGCCGGTGCGGGACTCGATCACCGGGATCGCCGCCGCGGCGAGGGCGATGCCTGCGACGGCGCCGCCCACCGCGGCGCCCCCGCCCAGGACCACGCCGTTGGCCAGCACGATCCGGCGCAGGTCGCCCGCCGAGCCCCCGGTCGCCCCGATCAGCGCCAGGTCGCGCCGCTGGCGCCGGACGCCGACGGCGAACGCCGGCCCGGCCAGCAGCACCACCTCGAGCACGAGCGAGGCGACGACCAGCGCCAGCACCGCCGTCGCGGCCGCGTCGTCCCTGCCGTCGGTCTGCGAGACGCCCAGCTCGGCCGGCAGCCACACGGACTCCGGTGGCGGGTCGGCCGCGACCTCCCGGGAGAGCACGGCCAGGCCGCGCCGGTTGAGCTCCTGCACCGCGGGCCAGTCCAGGCCACCCGGCACGTCCGCGTAGAAGCGGCGCTGCGGATCCGACAGCAGGCCGGCATCCGCGAGGGGCACCACCACCACGTCCGCGGACTCGAAGGGCCGCCGGACGACGCCGACCACCTCCGCGGGCACGTCGTCCCGGGTCAGGACCACCTCGTCGCCGAGCCCGGCCGCCCGTTCGGCCACCTGCGGGCTCACGGCGATCTCCCCGGCCCGCTCGGGCAGCCGTCCCTCGAGCACGTCGAACCGGCCCTCGATCATCTCGTCGGAGGTGTCCTCCGCGTAGGCCTCGACGCGGGCGTACCCGCCGTCGGTACCCACGTACAGCCAGCTGGTGCGGCTCTCCACGACCCGCGACCCGTCGGGCAGGAGCCCGGTCACCTCGTCCCGGGTCCAGGCCGGGTCGGCGGGCGCCGCCTTGGCGTACACGACACCGGTGGACGGATCGGCCGCGATCTCCTCCCGGGACTCGCCGCTGACCAGGACGTCGGCCGCGCCCAGGCGCACGGCCAGCTGCTCGGCCGGGCTCACGTCCTCGGTGCGGAACAGCGTGTCGCCGCCGGTGATCACCAGCACCGGCAGCCCGACCATGAGGACGACGAGCAGCGTGCGGCCCGGTGCCGCCGCGCGTCGCGGCGCGCGATGCGCAGAGCCAGGCGCCAGCGGGTGAGCCAGGCGCTCACACCCCACCGCCGGCGGGGAGCAGGGACTCCGCCCCGGCGACCGGGCCGCTCTGGTCCACCACGACGCCGTCGCGCAGGAAGACGACCCGGTCGGCCCAGGCGGCGTGCCGCGCCTCGTGGGTGACCAGGACGCCCGCGGCGCCGGCCTCGCAGCGGGCCCGCAGCACGCGGAGCACCTCCTCGCCGGTCGTCGAGTCCAGGGCACCGGTCGGCTCGTCGGCGAGCAGCAGCCGCCGGGGCCCGACCAGCGCGCGGGCGATCGCCACGCGCTGCTGCTGGCCGCCGGACATGTCGTCGGGGAAGCGGCCGGCCAGGTGGCCGACGCCCACCTCCTCGAGTGCGTCCCGCGCCGCCCGCCGGGCCAGCCCGCCGCGGGCGCCGTCGAGCTCCAGTGGCAGGGAGACGTTCTCCAGCGCCGTGAGGGAGGGCAGCAGGTTGAGGTCCTGGAAGACGTAGCCGATGCTCCGCCGGCGGACCGCGGCGACCTGCGCGGGGGAGAGGGTGGCGAGGTCCCGGCCCTCCACGAGCACCTCACCGGAGGTGGGGGTGTCCAGCCCGCCGGCGATGTGCAGCAGCGTCGACTTGCCCGAGCCCGAGGGCCCCATGACGGCGACCAGCTCGCCGGCGTGCACGGCCAGGTCCACACCGCGCAGCGCGTGCACGACCGAGTCGCCCTGGCGGTGCTCCCGGGTGACCGCCGACAGCAGCAGCATCGGGGCGCTCATCGCCGGGCCGTCCGGTCCGTCGCGACGGGAGCGACGGTGTTCTGCGGCCGGGTCGCCGCGGCGCGGGCGACGCGGGCCTCGCAGTGGTCCAGCCACCGGATCTCGGCCTCGGCCCGGAAGACCAGCGAGTCCAGCACCAGCGACCACGCGAGGTCGCCGTCGCCGGCGCGGACCTTGAGCCGGGTGAGCTCCTGCAGCGCCGTCATCGTCCCCGTCCGCTGCGTCTGCACGACGGAGAGCACGTCGACGCCGGGCGTGGTGACGGCGAGCGCGAGCTTGATGGCGAGCTCGTCGCGGGGCGCGGACCGTGCGCTGACCGGGGAGGCGAACCAGCCGCTGACCTCGGCGTGGCCGGCCTCGGTGAGCCGGTAGGCGATGCGCCCGTCGGCGTCGGGCTCGCCGTCCTGGACGACGAGGCCGTCGCGCTCCAGGCGGTCGAGGGTCGTGTAGACCTGCCCGACGTTCAGGGGCCAGGTGGCTCCGGTCGCGGCGTCGAACTCGGCGCGCAGCTGGTAACCGTGGCTGGGACCGCGCTCCAGGAGCGCCAGCAGACCGTGTCGGATGGACATGGATACGGAGTATGCATACGGGGTATGCCCTGCGCAACGATCCAGGCCATGGCGCGCCGACGCTTGACGGACGGCCCGCCAGCCGTCAATGTTCCAATCACTTGACTCATTGAGTGATCGGATGCATCCATGGCTCTGCTGCCTGCATTGTTCGTCCTCGTCCTGGCGGCGGCCCTCGGCACGGGCGCCGCCGTCGTGCGCCGGGCACCGGTGAGCGCGGAGAGCACCGTCGCTGCTGCCCGCAGGCATGCCGCCCTGACCGCAGCAGCGGCACAGGTCCTCGGCGTGGTCGCCGCCCTCGGCACGGCCACCAGCGAGGCCCTCCGCAGCGGCCGCCCCGGCCAGGCCGGCGTCGCCGTCCTGCTGGTCCCGATCGTGTACGCGGTGGTGCACACCGTCGTCCTCGCCGTCGGCGAGCTGACGTGGCCCCGACCGCTCGGCGACGTGCGCCGTGCCCGCCTCGCCCGCCGCGGGGTGCTGGGCGCCGCACCTCGGCGGCTGCTGCTGCCCGCCGCCGTCGTCACGGGCGTCGCGGCCCTGGTCGTCGTGGTCGGTGGCATCCTGGCCGACCCCGACGGCCGCACCTTCACCTACACCCTCGGCGACGGCGGCGTGGGCACGGTCTCGCAGTCCGCGAGCCCCTTCCCGGGGTGGTTCTACGGGCGGCCGGCCGGCATCGGGTTGCTGGTGGTCGTCGGGCTGGCTCTCGGAACGCTCTGGCTGGTGGCGAACCGGCCGGCCGTGGTCACCGCGGACGACCGGATCGAGGAGGCGCTGCGCCGGGCCTCGGCGCACCGGGTGCTGCGGGGCGCTCTCGCTGCGCTGCTGGTCGACACCGGCGGCCTGCTGGTCATCGCCGGATCGGCGCTGCCCGACATCGGGCCGGCGTGGCTGGACGTCCTGGCCCCCGCCCTGATGACCGCCGGAACCCTGACCGTGCTCTCCTCGGCCGTGGTCGCCTGCCTGCCGGCTCCGCGCGTCCCCGCGGACTCCCCGACCGTCGCGGTCGCCTGAGCCGGTGACGCCCGACCTCACCGTCGACCTGACCTCGCCGACCCCGCCGTTCGAGCAGATCCGCGGCCAGATCGCCGGGTACGTGCAGGCCGGGGTGCTGGCCGACGGCGCCCGGCTGCCGACCATCCGGGCGCTCGCCGCGGACCTGGGCGTGGCCACCGGCACGGTGGCCCGTGCCTACGCGGAACTGGAGGCAGCGGGCCTGGTGGCCAGCCGACGGCGCACCGGCACGGTGGTCACCGCCCACCCGGCGGCGGCCGGTGCGGGCGAGGAGGCGGTCCACCGGAGCGCGGCACGGCTGGTCGAGCAGAGCCGGGCGGCCGGCATGGACGGCGACACCCTGCTGGCCGTGGTGCGGGCGGCGCTCAGCATCCCGGACCCGGACCGGCGGCGGCCGTCACCCGGCAGGTGACGGCCGCCGAACGGGTCATCGGGGGACGTAGTTGAACGTGTCCGGGTCGGGGCCGGTGCGCTCGCCGCGGTCCAGGCCGGTCAGCGCCGCCATGTCCGACGTCGACAGCTCGAAGTCGAACAGCGCGAAGTTCTCCTCCATGCGCTCCCGGGAGGAGGACTTCGGGAAGACGACGTCGCCGCGCTGCACGTGCCAGCGCAGCACGACCTGGGCCGGGGTGCGCTCCAGCCGCTCGGCGATCGCGGTGATGGCCGGGTCGTCCAGCACCTTGCCCTGGGCGATCGGCGACCAGGCCTCGGTGACGATCTCGTGCTCGGCGTCGAACGCGCGCAGGTCGTCCTGTGCCAGGAACGGGTGCACCTCGATCTGGTTCACGGCAGGGCGCACCCCGGCCTCGTCGAAGAGCCGGCGCAGGTGGTGCGCCTGGAAGTTGGAGACCCCGATGGCGCGCACCCGGCCGCTGGCGTAGATCTCCTCCAGCGCCTTCCAGGTCTCGACGTAGTCGACGTCGATGCCCGGCAGCGGCCAGTGGATCAGGAACAGGTCGAGGTGGTCGAAGCCGAGATCGGCGAGACTCCGGTCGAAGGCCCGCAGGGCGTCGTCGCGGCGGTGGAAGCCGTTGTTCAGCTTGCTGGTCACGAAGATCTCGCCGCGGTCGATGCCGGAGCGGGCGACGGCCTCGCCGACGCCCTTCTCGTTGCCGTACATCTCGGCGGTGTCGATGTGCCGGTAGCCGACCTCGAGCGCGGTGGCGACCTTCTCGGCGGTCTCCTCGGGCGGGACCTGGTAGACGCCGAAGCCGAGCTGCGGGATCTCGACGCCGTTGTTCAGGGCGATGGTGGGGACGGCAGAAGCCACGGAGGTTCCTCTCGGGTGTTCGGGGGTGCGGGTCGCGTCCTGCGCGATCGGTGGCGCGCGATCGACCCGTACGCCAGCTACCCCTCGGTCCTGAGCTCAACCAGTCCGACGGCAGTGGCCTGTGCCTCGGCCGCGGACGGCCGGAGCAGCGGCGCCCCGAGCAGGGCGAGCAGCCCTGCGACCGCGGCGGCCACGGCCGGGACGGCGAACGCCTGCTCCGCACCCCACGCGTCGACCGCCGCCCCGGCGAGCGCCGAGCCGGCCGTGACCCCGACCGTGAGCCCGGTGATCGTCCAGGCCAGCGACTCGGTCAGCACGCCCCGCCCGACCCGGGACTCCACCAGCGAGGTGCCCGACACGAGCACGGGCGCGATGGTCAGCCCGGCCAGGAACCCGCAGCCGATCAGCACCGGCAGGGAGCCCACCCCCCACAGCAGCTGCGCGGCCAGGGCGAAGGCCACCGCCGTCGCGACGAAGCGGGCGGCCAGCGTGCCCGGCAGCCGCGCCAGGCCGTAGACCAGCCCGGCGACGAGGCTGCCGGCCGCGAAGACCGCCAGCGCGAGGCCGGACAGCGCCTTCGCCCCCTGCTCGTCGGCGAATCCGATCACGACGACGTCGATGGCGCCGAACAGCCCTCCCACGGCGAGGTAGGTGACGGTGACCACCAGGAGCGTGGGGGTGACCACCGAGCGGCGACGACGGGGCGCGGCGGCGTCGACCGGCTGCAGCGGCGGCTCGGTGTCCCGCTGGACGGCGAGCCAGAGCCCCCCGACCACCCCGAAGAAGATCCCCGTCAGGAAGCCGACCGGAGGGGCCAGCAGCGTCGCGAGCAGGGTGACCAGCGGCGGTCCGAGCACGAAGACCACCTCGTCGGCGACCGCCTCGAACGCGAAGGCGGTCTGCCGCTCGGCCGGGTCGAGCAGCGCCGACCAGCGCGCGCGCACCATCGAGCCGATGTTGGGCGCGGACGCGCCGGTGAGCGCGGCGAGCAGGAACCAGCTCCACCGCGGGGCGTCGGCGCTGACAGCGGTGACGAAGGCGATGCCGGACAGCGCCAGGCCGAGCATCGCGATCCGCAGGACGGGGGCCTGACCCCGTCGGTCCATGGCGCGCGCCCACTGCGGTCCGGCGATCGCGTAGGTCAGGGCCAGGGTGCCGGAGACGCCCCCCGCCAGGCCGTAGCTGCCGGTCGCGCCCTCCACGAGGAGGACGGCGCCCAGCCCCAGCATCGGCGCCGGGAGCCTGCCCACCCAGCCGGCGAGGGAGAAGGAGGCGGAACCCGGGACGGCGAACAGGCGCACGTAGGGGCCGAAGACGGTGCGGGGGGACACGGGACTCTCGCGCTTCCTGGCCACGGGCGAGTGCGGGCTCGTGCTCCGCCGGTCTCTCGGGTGGCGGGCCGAGCCTAGCGGCGGGGGGACGTCCGTCGGCACCGCTTTCCTGGCCGCGCGGCTACATTCGGGCCATGACCGGCGCCGAACTGCCCGACCCGGTGGTCCGGCGTGCCGACCCGGCCCTGGCGCCGGGGACCGGCGGGCTGGTCGACCGGCACGGCCGGGTCGCCACCGACCTGCGGGTGTCCCTGACCGACCGCTGCAACCTGCGCTGCACCTACTGCATGCCGCCCGAGGGCCTGGACTGGCTGCCCAAGGTCGAGGTGCTCACCGACGAGGAGATCGTCCGGCTGGTCCGCATCGGCGTCGAGCAGCTCGGCATCGAGGAGGTCCGGTTCACCGGCGGCGAGCCGCTGCTGCGCCCCGGCCTGGTCGGCATCGTGGCCGGCGCCACCGCGCTGACGCCGCGCCCCGAGGTCAGCCTCACCACCAACGCCATCGGCCTGGCCCGGGTGGCGCCTGCCCTGGCCGCCGCGGGCCTCGACCGGATCAACGTCAGCCTCGACACCGTCGACCCCCAGCGCTTCAAGCAGCTCACCCACCGGGACCGGTTCGACGACGTCCTGGCCGGCCTGGCCGCCGCGCAGCGCGCCGGGCTCACCCCGGTCAAGGTCAACGCCGTCCTGCTGCGGGGCATGAACGAGGAGGACGCCGTCCCCCTGCTCGACTTCTGCCTGGACCACGGCTACCAGCTGCGGTTCATCGAGCAGATGCCCCTGGACGCCCACCACGCCTGGACCCGCGGCGAGATGGTCACCGCCGAGGACATCCTCGAGCGGCTGTCGGCCGCGCACACGCTCACCCCGGACACCGAGGCCCGCGGGTCGGCGCCGGCCGAGCGCTGGCTGGTCGACGGCGGCCCGGCGACCGTCGGGGTCATCGCGTCGGTGACCCGGTCGTTCTGCGGCAGCTGCGACCGCACCCGGCTCACCGCCGACGGGCAGATCCGCAACTGCCTGTTCGCCCGCGAGGAGTCCGACCTGCGGACGCCGCTGCGCGCGGGCGCCAGCGACCAGGAGATCGCCGACCGCTGGCGGATCGCCACCCTCGGCAAGCTGCCCGGCCACGGGATCGACGACCCGAGCTTCCTCCAGCCCACCCGCCCCATGTCGGCCATCGGCGGCTAGGGATGGTCACCGTCCGCTACTTCGCCGGGGCCCGCGCGGCCTCCGGCGTCGACACCGAGACCCGCGAGGCCGCCTCCCTCGACCAGCTCGTCGGCCAGATCGTCGACGCGCACGGCGAGCGGATGGCGCGCGTGCTGACCGCCTGCTCCTTCCTCGTCGACGGAACGCAGACCCGGGACCGCGCGTTGGAGCTGTCACCCGGGGCGGTGGTGGATGTCCTCCCGCCGTTCGCCGGAGGGTGACAGGCGGGAGGATGAGCGCATGAGCATCTTCGAGAAGGCCAGGGCCAAGGCCGAGGAACTGCTGGGCCGCGCCGAGCAGGTGTACGGCGAGTCCCACGGGGACGCCGCGGCCGAGGTCGCCGGCGAGGCCCACGTGATGGAGGCCCAGGCCGAGGAGGAGGAGCTCGAGCGCGGGGAGAGCCCGGACGACGACGGGCTCGCCGGCGCCCGCTGACCGCGCGCGGGGCGCTTGACGCCGGGGACGACGGAGCGGAACGTGCCGATATGGTTCCGTCTTGCGTCGAGGACGTCGCCCCGTGGCACGACTGGTGCTCGGCCGCGGAGGGGGCGTTGCGCTTCCTGGGCGGGTACGTGGGCTGGGACGTCTGGCTCGTCACCCAGGTCGTCGACGACCGGCAGGTGATCCTGCTGGCCCACCCCGACGGCGCCGCCTCACCGGGCATGGAGCTGCCGTGGAGTGAGAGCTTCTGCCGCGAGATGAGCGAGGGCCGCGCGCCGCGGCTGGCCACCGTCACCGCAGCCGTCCCCGCCTACGCCTCCCGCACCACCGGCTCGATCGCCGATGTCGCGGCCTACGTGGGCGTGCCGCTGGTGCGCGCCGACGGCGGCCTGTTCGGCACGCTCTGCGGGGTGGCGTTCCGCGCCAAACCGCGCAGCGCGGCACGCGAGTTGCGCGTGGTCGAAGCGGCCGCGCGCTTGCTGAGCACCCTCATGGCCGCCGGGATGGACCCGCCGCCCCTGCCCGCGCGCCCCGACGACGACGGGTTCCCCTGCGCCCGCTAGTTGCTAGTCCCTGCGCATGGCCCGGCTGCGCAACCGGATGGCCACGAGGGCGACGTCGTCCTCGGGCCGGCCGTTCACCAGCCGCTCGATGATCTCGTCGCACAGCTCGGCCAGCGGCCGGTCGGCCAGCTCGAGGGCCGCCTCGCGCAGCCGCGCCATCCCTACGTCCAGGTCGCTGGACCGCCGTTCGATGAGGCCGTCGGTGAACATGAGGACGGTCGCGCCGGCCTGCAGGTCGACGACGGACTCCTGGCGGTCCGTCCCGGGGTCCACGCCCAGGAGCAGGTCGCCCTGCCACGCGCCGAGCTCGCCGAGCGTCCGGTCCGGGTGGATCACCAGCAGGGGCAGGTGCCCGGCGTTGGACCAGCGCATGCGGGTCAGGTCATCGGGCACCCCGCTCTGCTCGAAGCGGGCGACCGCCGCGGTGGCGTAGGTGCCCACCTGGAGCTGGCTCATCGCGCCGTCCAGACCGCTCAGCACCTCCGCCGGAGGCCCGTCGCTGAAGGTGGCGATACCGCGCAGCAGCGCGCGCAGCTGACCCATGGTCGCGGCCGCCTCGGTGTCGTGCCCGGCGACGTCCCCGATGACCAGCATCGTGGCGCCGCAGGGCTGCACGAAGGCGTCGTACCAGTCGCCACCCACGCGGGCGGCCTCCGCGGCCGGTGTGTAGCGGACGACGATGTCGGCGTAGTCCGGTTGCACCGGTGCGGTGAGCAGGCTGCGCTGCAGACCCTCCGCCAGCTGGCGCTGCTCGTCGAACAACCGGGCGCTGTCCAGGGCGAGCCCGATGCGGTCCGCGACCTGACGGGCGGTGAGCAGGTCCTGCTCCGTGGGCGGCTCCGGCCGGCGCATCAGCAGCGTGAGGGCCCCGACCACCCGCGCGTGCCCGCGCAGCGGCAGCGTCACGGCGTGCCCGACGCCCACGCCCAGGAAGATCTTCCGGGCCTCGCCCTCCGGCAGCGAGGCCAGCGCCTGCGCGCCGGAGAAGGAGACCGTCTCGCCCTGCCGCAGGGCCCGCAGGAGCGGCGCGTCGGGCGGCAGGTCGGCCAGCCGCACCTCCGCGTACCGCTCGATCAGCCGCCGCGCCTCCGGGTCGACGTGCCACGAACCGACGTCCCGGGGGCGACCGTCGGCGTCCACGACGGTGAGCAGGCAGCCGTCGGCGAGCCCCGGGACGACCAGCCGCGGGATGCGCGCCGCGGCCCCGCGGATGTCGAGCGTGCCGGCGAGCTCCGCGCCGACGTCGGCGAGCAGGGACAACCGGTCCTGCGCCGCCCGCCGCTCGGTCACGTCGGTGAAGTAGAAGTGCAGGCCGTCCCCGATCGGCACCGCCTCCACCTGGTACCAGCGGTTGAGCGGATCGGGGTAGAAGGCCTCGACCGTGCAGGTCACCCGCTCGGCCATCGCGTGGCGGAAGGTGCGGCCGAAGTCGCTGTCGTCGCCACGGTTGGCCGGGTAGGCGTCCCAGTAGTTGCGCCCCACGAGGTCCGCTGCCGCGATGAGCAGCATCGGCTCCGCGGCGGGGTTGAGGTGGGTGATCGTCCAGCCGGCGTCGACGGCCATGAAGCCCACCGGCATGGAGGCCAGCAGGCGGTCGGCGTCCGGCAGCCCCATGGCCGTGCCCCCCTCCGGTCGACCGCCGCGGCGGAGACGCCCGGAGATGTGCGGACGGCGGAGGCCGTCACAGAACTGTTATGCCATGCCGGGCGGCATGGCCTCAAGTACCTGGCGCGGAAACCGCCGTCGGTGCGTCCGGATCAGCGACGGCGGCGGACGATCAGGTAGATCAGGAGCAGCGCGACGGCGAAGCCCGCGGCGGGGGCGGCGTAGCGGGCCGCCGCGGCACCCCCGGCCACCTCGAGCAGGTTGATCGGCTCCGGCTCGGTGGCCGGCTGCTGCACGGGCCGCGGGATGGAGGGCACCGACTGCACCGCCTCCGCGACCGGGGTGGTGTCCGGGGCCGGGCGCGGGGCCGGGGCCGACGGCGCCGTGTCCGGGACCGGCTCGGGCTGCTGGTCGCCGGCGCCCAGTTGGGCGGCGAGCTGGTCGGCGAACTGGCCGAGCAGCTTGTTGCCGACGTCGGTCATGACGCCGCGCCCGAACTGGGCCGGCCGCCCGGTGATGTTGAGGTCGGTGAGGACGTCGACCCGCGTCCGGTCACCCTCGGCCGCCAGCGTCGCGGTGACGACGGCCGACGCCGTGCCGTTGCCCCGCTGGTCGCGGCCGCGGGCGTCGATGACCGCCCGGTGTGCCGCCTCGTCCTTCTCGACGAACGACGCCTTGCCCTGGTAGGTCAGCGTGATCACGCCGAGCTTGACCTTGACCCGGCCGGTGAACTCGTCGCCGGTGACCGTGTCGAGCGCGGCGCCCGGCATGCACGGTGCGATCCGCTCGATGTCGAGCAGCACCCGCCACGCCTCGTCGACGGGAACGGGCACGGTGAACGAGTTCTCGAGTTGCACGTGAAACCCCTACGCCTGGATCCCGGCGGCCGCGGTGACCGCCCGGCGGGTGAGCACCCGCGCCAGGTGCGCACGGTAGTCCGCCTTGGCGTTGAGGTCGTCGCTGGGCGAGGTGCCCTCGGCCGCGTGCTGCGCGGCGCCGGCGATCGCGTCGCCGCCGGTGGCCGCACCGGCCAGCGCCTGCTCGGCCGCCGTCGCCCGCAGCGGGGTCGGGCCCATGTTGGTCAGCCCGATCCGCGCCTCGGCGATGTGCCCGTCCTCCCGCCGCACCGCCGCCGCGACGGCCACGATCGACCAGGCCTGCGCCACCCGGTTGAACTTCTCGTAGTGCATGCCCCACTGCCCGGCCAGCTTCGGGACCCGGATCTCGACGAGGATCTCGTCCTCGGCCAGCGCCGTGGTCAGGTAGTCGACGAAGAAGTCCCGCGCCGGCACGGTGCGCCGGCCGCCCGGGCCGGCGAGCACGAGCTCCGCGTCGAGGGCGAGTGCGACCGCCGGCAGGTCGCCGGCGGGGTCGGCGTGCGCCAGCGCCCCGCCGAAGGTCCCCCGGTGGCGCACCTGGCGGTCGGCGACGGTCTCGGTCGCCTGGGCGATCAGCGGCGCGTGCTCTGCGATCAGCGGGTCGGAGACGATGTCCGAGTGGGTGGTCATCGAGCCGATCACCAGCGCGTCGCCGTCGTCCCGGACGCCGCGCAGCTCGCGCACGCGGGTCAGGTCGACGACCGTGGACGGCGCCGCCAGGCGCAGCCGCATGACGGGGATCAGCGACTGGCCGCCGGCGAGGATCTTGGCGTCCTCGCCGCCGGCGGCGAGCGCCCGGAGCGCCTCGTCGACGCTCTCCGGCCGCGCGTAGTCGAAAGCGGCAGGGATCATCGGTCGCCTCCCAGGCGGGACTCCGGGGTCGAGACACCGGCGGTGGTCTCGGTCTGCGCGCCGCCGTAGGCGTTGGTGCCGGCGGTGGCGCGGTCCCCGCCCTCGCCGCCCTCGTGGATGGCCCGCCAGACGCGTTCGGGCGTGAGCGGCATGAGGATGTCCGACACCCCGAGGTGCCGGACCGCGTCGAGCGCGGCGTTGACCACGGCCGGCGTCGAGGCGATGCAGCCCGCCTCGCCCACGCCCTTCGCGCCGATCGGGTTGCCCGGCGCCTCGTGCACCGTGTTCGCCGTGTCGAAGTGCGGCAGGTCCGCGGCCGACGGGACCAGGTAGTCGACGAAGGTGCCGGTGGTGAGGTTGCCGTCGACGTCGTAGACGGCCTCCTCGTACAGCGCCTGCGCGATGCCCTGGGCCAGGCCGCCGTGGATCTGGCCCTCGACGATGAGCGGGTTGACGATCTTCCCGACGTCGTCGACGCACGCGTACTTGCGGATCTTCACCATGCCGGTCTCGGTGTCGACCTCGATGGCGCACACGTGCGTGCCGTGGGGGAAGGAGAAGTTGACCGGGTCGAAGGTCGCGTCGGCGTCGAGCGAGGGCTCGACCCCCTCGGGGAAGTTGTGCGCCGCGAAGGTGGCCAGCGCCAGCTCCTGGATCGACACGCCCGCGCCCGGGGTGCCCCGCACGGAGAACGTCCCGCCCTCGAACTGCAGGTCCTCCTCGCTGGCCTCCAGCAGGTGGGCGGCGACCGTGCGGGCCTTGGCGACGACCTTCTGGGCCGCGTTCACCACCGCGGCGCCCCCGACCACCAGCGACCGGGAGCCATAGGTGTCCAGGCCGCGCGGGGAGATCGCGGTGTCGCCGTGCAGCACCTCGACGTCCTCGAAGGGGACGCCGAGCTCGTCGGCGACCAGCTGGCTCCACGCCGTCTCGTGCCCCTGCCCGTGCGGGGTGGAGCCGGTGACGACCTCGACCTTGCCGGTGGGCAGCATCCGGATCGAGGCGTGCTCCCAGCCGCCGGCGCCGTAGGACAGCGAGCCGAGCACCCGGGAGGGGGCCAGGCCGCACATCTCGGTGAAGGTGGAGAAGCCGATGCCGAGCTGGACCGGGTCGTTCGACTCGCGACGCCGCCGCTGCTCCGCGCGCAGCTCGTCGTAGCCGAGCAGGTCCAGCGCCCGCCGCGTGGCCTCGTCGTAGTCGCCGCTGTCGTACTCCAGCCCGGCCACCGTGGTGAACGGGAACTCCTCGGCCCCGATCCAGTTCTTGCGGCGCAGCTCGAGCGGGTCCATGCCCAGCTCGACGGCGAGCTCGTCCATGATCCGCTCGATCGCGAACGTCGCCTCGGGCCGGCCGGCGCCGCGGTAGGCGTCGGTGGGCACCTTGTTGGTGAACACGCCCTGGCAGTCGAAGCGGTAGGCCGGGAACTTGTAGATGCCCGGGTACATGAAGGCCCCGAGGATCGGGATCCCGGGGCTGACCAGCCGCAGGTAGGCGCCCATGTCCGACAGGATGTGGACCTTCAGGCCCTTGATGGCGCCCTCGCGGTCGGCGGCGATGTCGATGTGCTGGATCTGGGCGCGGCCGTGGTGGCCGCTCATCAGCGACTCGCTGCGGGTCTCGGTCCACTTGACCGGCTTGCCGAGGCGCTTGGCCACCAGGAGCGTGATCACCTCCTCCGGCGTGACCTGGAGCTTGCCGCCGAAGCCGCCGCCCACGTCCGGGGCGATCACCCGCAGCTTGTGCTCGGGGACGCCGGTGATCATCGCCAGCATGATCCGCAGGATGTGCGGCACCTGCGTGGAGGACCACATCGTGTAGTTGTCGCCCTGCGGCTGGACCACGGTCGCCCGCGGCTCCATGAACGCCGGGATCAGCCGCTGCTGGACGAACCGCCGGCTGACCACCACGTCGGCCGCGGCGAACGCCTCGTCGGTGTCCTGGCCGGTCCCCGCCTCACCGGCGTCGAAGACCCACCGGAAGCTCTCGTTGGACTGCACGTGGTCGTGGCAGAGGTCGGCGCCCTCGGCCACGGCCTGCTCCATGTCGAGGACGACGGGCAGCGGGTCGTAGTCGACGTCGACGAGCTCGACGGCGTCCTGGGCGGCGGCCTTGCTGCGCGCGACGATGACGGCGACCGCCTCGCCCACGTGGTTGACCTCGTCCACGGCGACCGACGGGTGGCCAGGGTTGACCATCTCCGGCGTCACCGGCCAGGCGCACGGGATCGAGCCCTGCTCCTCGGCGAGGTCCCGTCCGGTGAAGACGGCGACGACGTTCGGCGCCGAGCGCGCGGCCTCGACGTCGACCGTGCCCAGCTTCGCGTGCGCGACCGGGCTGCGGACCACGGCCAGGTGCAGCATCCCCGGCAGCACCATGTTGTCGGTCCAGGTGGTCTTCCCGGTGATCAGCCGGGCGTCCTCCTTGCGCCGGCGGGCCTGCCCGACCTCCTTGGCGGGAGCCCCGGTGCGCTCCTCGGTGGCAGTCATGCCTGCGCTCCCCGCATCTCGGCGGCCGCCTGCTGCACGGCGCGGACGATGTTCTGGTAGCCGGTGCAGCGGCAGAGGTTGCCCTCGATGCCCTCGCGCACCTCGTCATCGCTGGGGTCCGGGTTGTCGCCCACCAGGTCGATCGAGGCCATGATCATCCCCGGTGTGCAGTAGCCGCACTGGAGGCCGTGCATCTCGTGGAAGGCCTTCTGCATGGGGTGCAGGGAACCGTTCTGCGCTCCGCCCCCTCCCGAGATGCCCTCGATGGTGGTGACCTCGCTGCCGTCGGCCTGGACCGCCAGCACCGTGCAGCTCTTCACCGCCTCGCCGTCGAGGTGCACCGTGCAGGCGCCGCAGTTGCTGGTGTCGCAGCCGACGACGGTGCCCACCTTGCCGAGCTGTTCTCGCAGGTAGTGGACCAGCAGGGTCCTGGGTTCGACGTCGTCCGTGTAGGACGCCCCGTCCACGCGCACCGAAATCTGGGTCACGGGTCCTCCGCTCTGGTCACCTGGGCGCGGTCACCTGCAGCGGAGTCTTGCGCATGGGAAGTGATTCAGGCCACACCTCCCTGCGCGACTGATCGAGGTCAGCGCTCGGCGGTGCGGTGGATGGGCCCCTCGGTGCCGGCCAGCCGCTCCCCCGTGCCACCCCAGCGGCCCGCGATGATCTCCGCCGCGATCGACACGGCGGTCTCCTCCGGCGTGCGGGCGCCCAGGTCCAGCCCGATCGGCGAGGACAGCCGGGCCAGCTCCGGCCCGGTCAGTCCCGCCTCGGCCAGCCGCGCCAGGCGCTCCTCGTGGGTGCGGCGGGAGCCCATCGCGCCGACGTAGGCGACCGGCAGCCGCAGCGCGACCTCCAGCAGCGGGACGTCGAACTTCGGGTCGTGGGTGAGCACGCACAGCACGGTGCGCTCGTCGATCCGCCCGGCGTCGGCCTCGGCCTGCAGGTAGCGGTGCGGCCACTCCACGACCACCTCGTCGGCGTCCGGGAAGCGCTTCGGGGTGGCGAACACCGGCCGGGCGTCGCAGACGGTGACCCGGTAGCCGAGGAAGCTGCCGACCCGCGCGACGGCGGCGGCGAAGTCGATCGCGCCGAAGACCACCATGCGGGCCGGCGGGGCGAAGGCGTTGACGAAGAGCTCCAGGTCGTCGCCGCGGCGCTCGCCGTCGTGGCCGACGTGCAGCATCCCGGTGCGCCCGGCGGTGAGCATGCCCCGGGCGTCGGCGGTGACGGCGTCGTCCAGGCGCTGGGAGCCGAAGGTGCCCGAGGCCCGGTCCGGCCAGACCACGAGGCGCCGGCCCAGCCGGTCGTCGGGGCCCTTCACCACGGTGACGACGGCGACCGGCTCGTGCCGCTCCACCGACTCGGCGACCTCCCCGAGCTCCGGGAAGGACTCGCGCGAGACCGCCTCGACGAAGACGTCGAGGATCCCGCCGCAGGTCAGGCCCACGGCGAAGGCGTCGTCGTCGCTGACGCCGTAGCGCCGCAGCACCGGCTCACCGGCCTCGACGGCGTCCCGCGCCTCTTCGTAGACCGCCCCCTCGACGCACCCGCCGGAGACGCTGCCCACCGCCGTCCCGTCCGGGCCGACGAGCATGGCGGCGCCGGCCGGCCGCGGGGCGGAGCGCCAGGTGGCCACCACCGTGCCCATGCCGACGGTCTCCCCCGCCTGCCACCAGCCGACCAGGTCGTCAAGAACGTCGCGCATTCGACTGATCCTTTCCGGCCCCGTCCAGAGGCTCGTCCCGAGCGTGCGAGGGATGAGGGGGACAGGGTCCTTCCTCACGCACGCTGGATCACTCCCGTCAGCTCCTCGAACGCGGCCATGCTGTGCCCGGCGACGAAGTGGTCGACCGAGGGCAGCGCCGCGCGCATGCCGGCGGCCAGCGGCTCGTAGCCAGGCCGCCCCTTGTGCGGATTGACCCACACCACCGCGTGCGCCAGACGCCGCAGCCGGGCCATCTGCTCGGCGAGCACCCCGGTGTCGCCCCGCTCCCAGCCGTCGCTGCACACGACGACGACGGCGCCGCGGGCCGTGCCGCGCTGTCCCCAGCGGTCCAGGAAGGCCTTGAGCACCTCGCCGAGCCGGGTGCCGCCCGACCAGTCGGGGATCGCCGAGCCGCCGGCGGCCAGCGCCCGATCGGGGTCGCGCAGCCGCAGCTCGCGGGTCACCCGCGTGAGCCGCGTGCCGATCGTGAACACCTCGGTCGACGCCGGCCGGGCGCGGACCGCCACGTGGGCGAAGCGCAGCAGGGCGTCGGCGTACGGGCTCATCGAGCCCGACACGTCCACCAGCAGGACGACGCGGCGGGGGCGCGCGGCCGACCGCCGGTGCATCAGCCGGGTCACCTCCCCGCCGTCGCGCAGCGCCCGGCGCACCGTGCGTGCGGGGTGCACCGCGCCCAGGGGGCTGGGCCGGCGGCGCCGCGAGGGGCGCATGGGTGCGGCCGGCCGCAGCACGGCGAACAGCCGGCGCAGGTGCTCCAGCTCGGCCGGGCCGAGCTCCGCGACGTCCCGGTGCCGCAGCACCTCGGTGGCGCTGGCCCGGACGGCGAGCTCCTGGGTGCCGGGCTCGGCGCCGTCCCCGGAGCCGGTGTCCAGCGGGGCCATGGCGGAGACCACCGGGCGCGGGGGCGGCGCGCTGCGCGGCACGCGCGGCCGCTCGCCGCCGAACCAGGCGGAGAAGGCCGCGTCGTAGCGGTCCAGGTCGTCCGGGCCCGAGCAGAGGGTCAGCCGGCCGGCCCAGTAGACGTCGCCGGCGTCGAGGACGTCCAGCGCGCCCACCGCGGCGAGCATCGCCTCGACGCGGTCCGGCGACGCCGCCACCCCGGCCGCCCGCAGCGTGCGGGCGAAGCCCAGGACGGTGTCCACCACGTCCCGCCCCCCCGAGGCATAGGAAGCTCTACCTACGTCCTGGGCGCCGACAGGGGGGGTAAAGGTTCCTATGCCCGGGCCCTCAGCCATCGAGGAACACCTCCTGGACGCGCGGCCGCACCCGCTCGGTGTCCTCCCGGTACTTGAGCACCGCGCCGAGCGTCCGTGCGGCCGTGTCGGGATCGAGCTCGCGGGCGCCCAGGGTGTGCAGGGCCGTGGCCCAGTCCATCGCCTCGGCGATGCCCGGGGGCTTGAGCAGGTCCAGGGTCCGCAGTCTCGCCGTCGCCCGGGCCACCTCGCGGGCCAGCTGCTCGGTCACCTCGGGCAACCGGCGGCGGAGGATCGCCACCTCGCGGTCGAAGTCCGGGTGCTCCAGCCAGTGGTAGAGGCAGCGGCGCTTGAGGGCGTCGTGCACCTCGCGGGTGCGGTTCGAGGTGAGGATCACCAGCGGCGGCGTCGTCGCGCGCACGGTCCCGAGCTCGGGGATCGAGATGGTGAAGTCCGAGAGGACCTCCAGCAGGAAGGCCTCGAACTCGTCGTCGGCCCGGTCGATCTCGTCGATCAGCAGCACCGAGGGCGAGTCCTCCAGCGCCTGCAGGAGGGGACGGGCGAGCAGGAAGCGCCGGTCGTAGAGCGAGGCCTCCAGCGCACCGGGGTCTCCGGTGGCGTGCGCGGCCTCGGCGGCGCGCAGGTGCAGCAGCTGGCGGCCGAAGTCCCAGTCGTACAGGGCCTGGCTGGCCTCCAGGCCCTCGTAGCACTGCAGCCGGTAGATCGGGCGGCCGGTGACCTCGGCCAGGGCGTGCGCCAGGGCGGTCTTGCCGACGCCGGCCTCGCCCTCGAGGAACAGCGGCCGGTGCATCGCCAGGGAGAGGTACGCGGCGGTGGCCAGCCCCTCGTCGGGCAGGTACCCGGTGCGCTCGAGCGCGGCCGCGAGCTTCTCGGGGCTCGAGAGCTCGGTCGGCGGGTCCGGCGTGAGGGAGGTCACGTGCCGAGCATCCCACCCCTCACGGGCAGGCGACCCACTCCTCCTCGCCGTCGGTGAAGACCTGCCGCTTCCAGATCGGCAGCCGCTTCTTCACCTCGTCGACGAGCTCGGCGCAGGCGGTGAACGCCGCGCCGCGGTGGGCCGAGCTGACGGCGCAGGCGAGCGCGACGTCGCCGATGCCCAGCAGGCCGACGCGGTGGCTGACCGCGACGGCGTGCACGTCCTCGCGGGCGGCGAACTCCTCGGCCAGCTCGACCAGCACCTGCTCGGCGGTGGGGTGGCCGACGTACTCGAGCTCGGTCACCGACCGGCCGCCGTCGTGGTCGCGGACGACGCCGGCGAAGCTGACGACCGCGCCGGCCGCCTTGTCGGCGACGGCGTCCTCGTGGGCGGCGACGGACAGCGGCTCGTCGACGACCCTGGCCATCAGCTGCCCGGCGGTCACGGCGCCGAAGGTACCCCGGGCGGCGGCACGTCGAGGTCGGCCGGATCGGCCAGGCCGGTGCAGTCGACCTCGGTGACGTCGTGCGCCGCCAGGTACCGGCGCGCGCCCTCGTCGCCGGTCGCCGTCTCGGCCACGCCCGCCCAGTGGTCCCGGCCGAGCAGCACCGGGTGCGCGCGGACGCCGTCGTAGGTGGCGACGGCGAGCGCGCCGGGGGCGGCGTGCGCGGCCACGGCGGCCAGCGCCTCCGGGGTCATGCCCGGCATGTCGACCAGCGTGACCAGCGCGGCGTCCACCGTCCCGGGGAAGCCCCGCAGCCCGTCCAGGCCGGCGCGTAGCGAGGAGGCCATGCCGGTCTCCCAGTCCTTGTTCGCCAGCACGGTGGCGCCCGACAGGTCGGCCGCGCGCCAGACGTCCACCGCCTGCGCCCCGAGGACGACGAGCACGACGTCGCACGCCGCCCGCGCCGTCCGCACCGCGCGTTCGACCAGCAGGCTGCCCTCGTACTCGACCAGCGCCTTGGGCATCCCGTACCGGCGGCCGCCCCCGGCGGCGAGGACGACGGCGGCGCAGCTCATGGCCCCCACTCTCCCAGCGGCCCCGGACGGCCGATCAGCGGGCGTAGACCGCCACCTCGGAGGCCTTGACCGCCGCCCACACCTCGCTGCCGGGCGCGAGGCCGAGCTCGGCGAAGGCGGTCGCGGTCACGTCGGCGACCAGCGGCACGGCGCCCTCGAGCTCGCAGCGCACCGTCGCCCCGTGGGGCACGGCGCCGGCCAGCCGCAGCGGCCAGACGTTGCGGGGGCTGCCCTCGGGCCGGGCCAGGTACAGCGCGACCGATTCCGGGCGGACCGCCGCGAAGACCGGGCCCGCGACCTCCTCGGCGACCGCCACCTCGCCGCCGCCGTCCAGCCGCACCGTCGCACCCGCCCCGGTGCCGGGCAGCAGCGAGAGGCCGACCAGCCGGGCGACGTAGTCCGTCCGCGGATGACGGCTCACCTCGGCCGGGGGGCCGGCCTGGACCACCCGCCCCTCCTCGAGGACGACCACCCGGTCGGCCAGCGCCATCGCGTCCACCGGGTCGTGGGTGACCAGCACCGTGCTGCCGCCGAACTCGGCCAGGTGCCGGCGCAGCTCGGCCCGGACGGTGAGCCGGGTGCGCGCGTCGAGTGCGGACAGCGGCTCGTCGAGCAGCAGCAGCGCGGGCTCCCCCACCAGCGCCCGCGCCAGCGCCGCCCGCTGCGCCTGCCCACCGGAGAGCTCCGCCGGGCGCCGTCCGCCCATGCCCTCCAGGCCGACCCGCGCGAGCCAGCCGGCCGCGGCCGCGCGCGCCGCCGTCCGGTGCCGGCCGCGGGTGCGCAGCCCGAAGGCGACGTTGTCGGCCACGCTGAGGTGGGGGAAGAGCAGCGCGTCCTGGAACACCATGCCGAGCCGACGGCGGTGCGGCGGCAGGAACGCGTCCGCGTCGTCCCACACCTCGTCCTCCCGCCCACTGCCACCGACGACGACGCGCCCCGCGTCCGCCCGCAGCAGCCCGGACAGGACGCGCAGCAGCGTCGACTTCCCGGCGCCGTTGGGCCCGAGCACGGCGAGCACCTCGCCGTCGGCCACGTCGATGCCGACGTCGAGGGCCAGCGACCCCCGCTGCACCGCCACCTGCGCGACGAGGCTCATGGCACCACCCGCCCCAGCCAGCGGTCGCGCAGCAGCAGGAGCGTGGCGAGGGAGACCGCCAGCAGCACCAGCGAGAGGACGACGGCGGCCTCGGGGTCGCTCTGCAGCGCCAGGTAGACCGCGGTCGGCATCGTCTGCGTCCTCCCCGGGAAGTTGCCCGCGAAGGTGATCGTGGCGCCGAACTCGCCGAGCGCCCGGGCCCAGCAGAGCACCGCTCCGGCGGCGACCCCCGGGGCGACCATCGGCAGGGTGACGCGGCGGAACGTCGTCCACCGGTCGGCGCCCAGCGTCGCGGCGACGTCCTCGAACCGGGCGTCGGCGGCCCGCAGCGCGCCCTCGACGCTGACCACGAGGAACGGCATGGCGACGAAGGTCTGGGCGATCACGACGGCAGCCGGCGTGAACGGGATCGTGATGCCGAAGGCGTCGTCCAGCCAGGAACCCACGATGCCCTGCCGGCCGAGCACGAGGAACAGCGCGACGCCCCCGACGACGGGAGGGAGCACCAGCGGGACGGTGACCAGGGCGCGCAGCAGGGTGCGGCCGCGGATGCGGGAGCGCGCCAGCACCCAGGCGAGGGGGACGCCGAGCAGCAGGGAGACTCCCGTGGCGACGGTCGCCGAGAGCAGGCTGAGGCGCAGCGCCTGGCCCACCCCGGGCGCGGTGAGCTGCTCGCCCAGCGCCGACCACGGCGCGCGCACCAGCAGCCCGACCAGCGGCAGGACCAGGAAGGCGACGGCCAGCGCGGCGGGGACGGCGAGCGGGGCGGGGACCCGCGCGGTGGAGCTGCGCCTCACGAGGACGGCCGGAAACCCGCGTCCGCCAGCGCCTGCCGGCCCCGGTCGGAGAGCACCAGGTCGGCGAAGGCCCGCGCGGCCGCGGGGTTCGGCGCGTCCTCGAGGACGCAGAGCGGGTACTCGTTCACCGCCTCCTCCGCCTCCGGGAAGGGGATGCCCTCGACGTCGGAGCCGGCGCTGCGCACGTCGGAGGCGTAGACCAGCGCTGCGTCCACCTCGCCGAGCTGCACCTTGGTGAGCGCGGCGCGGACGTCCTCCTCCTCGGTGTCGGGCACGGCGGTGACGCCCGCCGCCGCGAAGACCTCGGTGGCCGCCGCGCCGCACGGCACCGTCGGTGCGCAGACCGCCAGGACCAGGTCGGGGTCGGCGAAGTCCTGGATGCCGGTCACGCCGCCGGGGTTGCCGGCCGGCACCGCGATCTCCAGGACGTTCTCGGTGAAGACCTCGGGATCGGTGGCCGCGAGGCCGGCGTCGGTGACCACGGCCATCTGCTCCGGGTTGGCCGACGCGAAGAGGTCCGCGGGCGCGCCCTGGACGATCTGCCTCGCCAGCGCGGAGCTGCCGGCGAAGGAGAACCGCACCTCCAGCGCGGGGTTCTCCTCCTCCAGGCGGTCGCCCAGCTCGGTGAAGACGTCGGTGAGCGAGGCCGCCGCGAACACCGTGAGGGTGCCACCGAGCTCCCCCGGAGCCGCGGACGGAGCGCCATCTCCGCCCGCGTCCGACGTCCCGCACGCGGCGAGGAGACCGAGCACAGCCCCGACCACGGAGGCACGCATGAACCGCACGGGCGGAACCCTAATCGCTCAGTCGCTCCGCACCTGCGGTTCCTGCTCCGTCACGGGACGTCGACGCTGACCTGCGTGGCCTTCACCGTCGCGACGGCGCGCACGCCCACCTCGAGGCCGAGCTCGTCCGCGGCCTCCCGCGACATGAGGGAGACGACGCGGAAGGGGCCGGCCTGGATCTCCACCTGCGCCATGACGGTGTCGCGTACGACCCGGGTCACGATGCCGGCCAGCCGGTTGCGCGCCGACGACGAGCGGGTGGTGCCGGGCGCCGGCGCCTCGTGCAGCTCGGCGGCCACGCGGGCGAGATCGGCGCCGTCCACGACCGCCGGTCCGCCGCCCTCGCGGGAGGCCGGCAGCCGCCCGCTGTCGATCCAGCGGCGGACTGTGTCGTCGCTGACGCCGAGCAGCGCCGCCGCCTCGGCGACGCGGTACGGAGCGGCCACGGCCCGACCCTAGCGGCGCCTGTGGACGACGCCCCGCCGTCCACAGGTGGGCGGCCGCGACGTCGGCAGGAGCGGGCAGCATGCCGGACGTGATCGACGACGCGTGGCTCGCGGACCTCCTCCAGCACCGGGCCTTCCAGCTCACCGACGCCGAGATCGCGGCGGAGACCGCCGGCGCCCTCGTGGCCCACGGCGTCCGCCTGGACACGGACGGCCTGGTGACGCGGACCCTGCTCGGAGCGCTGGACGAGACCTGGGAGCGGGGCTGGCAGCCCGCCGACGTCGCGCACGTCGCCCGCCGGAAGGCGACCGCCGGCTCGGTGCCGCTCGTCACCGCGCTGATCGCCGAGCACGCCCGCCGGACCGGCGCCGCCTCCCGGGCGCCGGATTCCTGGGTCGGCCAGCTGCGCGAGCTCGGTGCGCTCGGCGAGACGCCGACCGTGGACGGCACGGTGGTGGCCGCCTGGCAGCGCTCGGAGCGGCGCTCGCCGGCCGAGGCGTGGCGCATCGCGCTGCAGCTGCTCGGGACGCTGCGGACCACCGCGCGCATCGAGGTGCTGGTGCCGCCGCCGTCCCGCTGGGGCGCCGCACGGGTGCGCGCCGACGGCCCGTCCACGGGTGGCGACGACCGGGCCCTGCGGGTGATCCGTGGGCTGCTGGCCAAGGCGGAGTCCACCGAGTTCGCGGAGGAGGCCGAGGCCCTGACCGCCAAGGCGCAGGAGCTCATGACCCGGCACGCGGTCGACGCGGCGGTCCTGCAGGGCGCCCTGCCGCCCGGCGACGTCGAGACGCGGCGGGTGCACGTCACGGAGCCGTACGTGCGCGCCAAGGTGCAGCTGCTGGGGGCCGTCGCGGAGGCCAACGACGTGCGGCTGGTCTGGTACCAGGGGCTGGGCATCGCCACGGTCGTCGGCGGGCGGGCCGACCTCGACGCGGTGGAGCTGCTGTTCACCTCGCTGCTGCTGCAGGTGGCGCAGGGGCTGGGGGTGGCTGAGCAGCACGCGGGGCGGTACGCCTCACCGCGGACCTTCCGCCGCGCCTTCCTGCTCGGCTACGCCCACCGCATCGGCGAGCGGCTGCAGGACGCGCGCCGGCGCGCCACCGCCGAGGCCGCCGCCGAACGGGAGCTGGACCTGCTCCCGGTGCTCCGGTCCAGGCGGGAGGCGGTCGACGCCGCGGTGGCCGAGCTGTTCCCGAAGCTGCGCACCAGCCGCAGACGGGCGTCGGTGGACGCGGGCGGTTGGGTTGCCGGCCGGTCGGCCGCCGAGCGCGCCGACGTCGGCCCGCGCCGCGCGCCCCTGACCTGATCCGCGGGCCCGCTCGAGACGTTCCCGCGGGAACGCCCCGCATCCCGCTGAGCTGCGGAAACTGTCCGACCATCGCCCTATCGTTCGAACATGCGATCGAGCACTCCGGACGGGATGGGCACGGCAGACGGCGGCGGGACGGGCGGCGACGAGACACCCTTGGCGGAGCTCGCAGCAGCGATCACCGTCGGCGCGGTGCGCCTGGCCGCGGCGACCGCCACGTGGTTGCGGCTGGTGGCGGAGTTCGACCGGCGAGGCGGATGGCACGGCGTCGGCATCCGGTCGTGCGCGCACTGGCTCGCCTGGCAGTGCGGCCTCGGTTCGGGTGCAGCGCGGGAGCACGTCCGGGTCGCCCGGGCGCTGCCCGGCCTGCCCCGCATCCAGGCCGCCTTCAGCGCCGGACGGCTGTCGTACTCGAAGGTGCGGGCCCTGACCCGCATCGCCGCGCCGGACTGCGAGGCCGCGCTCGTGGAGTTCGCCCTGTCCGCCACCGCCGAGCAGACCGAGGACTTCTGCCGCGCGTGGCGCCGCGCCGACGACGCGGCCGCCGGGACCTCACCGCCGGACGCGGAGGACGTGCAGTCCTTCCAGCACTGGTACGACGACGACGGCTTCCTCACGCTCAAGGTCCGCATGCCGGCCGTGGAGGGCGCGGCGCTCATGGCGAGGATCGAGGCACGCGTGGAACGCGAGGCCCGCCGCGAGCGCGCTCAGGCGAAGAGAGCCGTCGCGACGCACGCGGCGATCCGGGCGGCGGGCGGCAGGGTCGACCCCGACGTCGAGGACCGCTGCGCCGAGGACACAGCGGTCCGACGCGTCCGCGAGCGCACCGCCGCCCGCCGCATCGCGGCCCTGGGCGACCTGGTGGAGTCCGGAGCCGCTGTCGAGCGCCGCCGGCCGGGCGACCCACCACGCCGCGAGGTCGTCGTCCACGTCGATGCCGCGGTCCTCGCCGACGACACCGCCGCCGGCCGGGCCCACGTCGAGGGCGGCCCGGCGATCACCGGCGCGCAGGCACGGCGGATCCTGTGCGAGGCGACCGTCGTCGCGATGCTCGAGAAGGGCCGCGAGCCGCTGGCAGTGGGCCGCCGCCGGCGCCGCGCCACCAAGGCGCAGTGGCGGGCGCTGCTGCGCCGCGACGCCGGCTGCGCCCGTCCCGGGTGCCCCGAGACGCGGGTCGAGCGCCTGCACGCCCACCACATGCGCCACTGGCTCTTCGGCGGCTCGACGGACATCGACAACCTGGTGCTGCTCTGCGACGTCGACCACGGCCTCGTTCACGAGCACGATCTCGTGATGAGCCGCCGCGACGGCCGGCTCGTCGTCACCGCCCCGGACGGATCGCGCATATGGGGCAGTGCCGACGCGGCCTTCGTGACCGGCCTCGGCGGCGCCTCCTCCGATCCGGCCGACGGCGACGACCCGCTCGCCGGCGTGCACCCCGTCGACACCTCGGTCGGCCGGCGACCCCCGCTCGTGGCCGGCCACGGCGAGCGCCCGCAGCAGGCGGAGCCCCGGCACGGCGCCGCTGAGATCCGGCCCGGTGGGCGACGACACCGTCGCCGCCGCGCGCCACTCTCGCCCGCACGGCCGGCGGGTCGCAGGACGAGCGGCACCCACCCGTCGCGCGCACCGCGGGCGGTCGATCGTTCACTCGGTGCCGGAACCACGCCCGTGTCACGATCCGCGCCCGCCACACGGCTGTCCGTGGCGGCGGAGTCCGAGCGGCTGGACCGGGCCCTCTTCCCGGACGGCGCTCCTCCGCGCCCGGCGCCGAGGGACGCGCCCTACGAGCGGCTCCAGCTGGGCTGGGCGCTCGGCATCCTGATGGGCAACCGGGACCTGGTGCGCCGCCTGGAGCACGAACGCGCGCCGCATCGGTGACCTCCGCGTTCCCGCGGGAACGCCGGCGGACAGGGGAGCCCCGGATCCGGTACCGGGTGGGGCCGGACACGGTTTGTCGATCACGTGTCCAGGAAAGAGGGAGCCGGTGCCGCGCGCCTCCACCGAGAAACTCACCGACGACGACACGACGACACGTCCACCGACCAGAAGCCGGCAGGCGCCACCGCGTCCGTCCACACCCGCCGCATCCGCAAGGTGGCCCGCGAGGTCCTCGGCTACGAGACCTTCCGCCCCGGGCAGGAGGAAGCGATGCAGGCGGTGGTCGGCGGGCGCGACACCCTCGCCGTGCTGCCCTCGGGCGCCGGCAAGACCGCGATCTACCAGGTCGCCGGGCAGCTGCTCGACGGCCCCGTCGTGGTCGTCTCGCCACTGATCGCCCTGCAGCGCGACCAGGTGGAGCGGCTCACCGAGCTCGAGGACGCAGGCCGGCCGCGCCGCCCAGCTGAACTCCACGCTGTCCGTCGGCGATCAGCGCGAGGCACTCGAGGGGGTCGGTGACGGAACGGTCCGCTTCCTCTTCCTGGCCCCCGAGCAGCTGGCCAAGCCCGACGTGGTCGACGCCCTGGCGGCCGCACGCCCGGCGCTGTTCGTCGTCGACGAGGCGCACTGCGTGTCGGCCTGGGGCCACGACTTCCGCCCCGACTACCTGCGCCTGGGCAACGCCGTCGAGCAGCTCGGCTCCCCCACCGTGCTCGCGCTCACCGCCACCGCCGCCCCGCCGGTGCGCGCCGAGATCGTCGAGCGGCTCGGCATGCGCGACCCCGCGATCGTGGTCGCCGGCTTCGACCGGCCCGAGATCCGGCTGGAGGTCGACCACCACGCCGACGCCCGCGGCAAGGAGCTGGGCGTCCTCGACCGGGTGCTCACGGAGGTCGGCGAGGGTCGCGGTCCCGGCATCGTCTACAGCGCCACGCGCAAAGGCACCGAGAGCATCGCCGAGGAGCTGCGCGAGCGCGGTCTCCGGGCCGGCCACTACCACGCGGGCCTGAGCACGGGCGATCGCGAGGAGACGCAGCGGGCCTGGATGGACGACGAGCTCGACGTCGTCGTCGCCACCACCGCCTTCGGCATGGGCATCGACAAGCCGGGCACCCGGTTCGTCATCCACGCCGAGCCCGCCGACTCCGTGGACAGCTACTACCAGGAGATCGGCCGGGCCGGCCGCGACGGCGCACCGGCGCTGGCCGTGCTCGTCTACCGGCAGGAGGACCTCGGGCTGCGCCGCTTCTTCGCCGCCGGGACCCCGGCCGAGGAGGAGCTGCAGCAGGTCGCCGGCCTGGTGGCCGCCGCGCCCGCCGCCGGCCTCGAGGACGGCGTCGACATCACGACCCTCCGCGAGGAGACCGGCCGCGCCGCCAGCCCCCTGGTCCGCGACCTGAACCTCCTCGAGCAGGTGGAGGCCGTCGTCCTCGACGAGGACGGCGCCGCGCACCCCGCCGAGGGCGCACCGAGCCCCGGCAAGGCGGCCGCGGCCGCCCGCGAGCTGGCCGAGCAGCGGGAGAAGGTCGACCAGAGCCGCGTCGAGATGATGCGCGGGTACGCCGAGACCACCGAGTGCCGCCGCCAGTTCCTGCTCGGCTACTTCGGCGAGCAGCTCGACGAACCCTGCGGCAACTGCGACAACTGCTCCAGCGGGACCGCGTTCGACAATCCCGGCCCCGAGGACCACGACGTCCCGTTCCCGCCCGAGACGCCGGTCGAGCACAGCGAGTGGGGCAACGGCGTGGTCATGCGCGTCGAGGACGACCGGATCACCGTCCTGTTCGACGAGGTCGGCTACAAGACCCTCGCGCTGGCCGCCGTCCTCGACCACGACCTGCTGC
Source organism: uncultured Actinomycetota bacterium (assembly GCA_963747895.1). Classification (GTDB taxonomy): domain Bacteria; phylum Actinomycetota; class Actinomycetes; order Mycobacteriales; family Geodermatophilaceae; genus Blastococcus. The sequence continues at coordinate 396,127 of CAVVGX010000005.1, read as the reverse complement.
GCACCCGCAGCTGACCCGCTTCGAGCTGCGGGCGCCGCCCGCCGGCTTGATCATCGGCACGACGACGGGTCGACGCCTGGAGCAGACGGGCCGGGACCCACGACAAGGAGCGCAGGCGTGAAGGTCCTCGGCATCAACGCGATCTACCACGACCCGGCGGCGGCCCTCGTCGTCGACGGCAGGGTCGTGGCCGCAGCGGAGGAGGAGCGGTTCAGCCGGCGCAAGCACGGCAAGCGCCCCCTGCCGTGGAGCGCGTGGGAGCTGCCCGAGCTGTCCGCGGCCTGGTGCCTCGCAGGAGGCCGGCATCCGCCCCGAGGAGCTCGACGCGGTCGCCTACTCCTTCGACCCCGGCCTGATGACGACGCCGGAGGACACCGGCCTGTTCGACGACGGCGACACGATGCGCAAGAAGTACGCCGAGATGGCGCCGGACTTCCTCGCGCACGCGCTGCCCGGCCTCGACCCGGCGACGGTCCGCTACGTCAAGCACCACGTCGCGCACGCGGCGTCGGCCGGCCTGGCCGCCCCGGATCACGCGGGCCGCCGCGACAACGCGGTCCTCGTGCTCGACGGCCGCGGCGAGGCGCACAGCCACCTGGCCGGACGCTACGTCGACGGGCAGCTGGAGATCCTCGCCGGCCAGGCGCTCCCCCACTCCCTCGGCCTCATGTACGAGGAGCTCACCGACCACCTGGGCTTCCTGCGCAGCTCCGACGAGTTCAAGGTCATGGCGATGGCCTCCTACGGCAAGCCGCGCTTCACCGGCGCGCTGTCCGAGCTGATCCGCGCCACCGACGACGGCGGCTTCCGCACCGAGAAGATCGACTTCACCGAGTTCGCCCCCCGCCTGGGCAAGGGCGACCAGTGGACCGAGGCGCACGCCGACCTCGCCGCCAGCGTCCAGACCCGGCTCGAGGAGGTGCTGGTCGACCTGGCCCGCTGGGTGCACGCGCAGACCGGCGAGAAGACCCTCACCCTGGCCGGCGGCACCGCGCTCAACTGCGTCGCCAACACCCGCATCCTGGCCGAGAGCCCGTTCGAGCAGGTCTGGGTGCAGCCCGCGGCCGGCGACGCCGGCACCGCCCTGGGCGCCGCGCTGCACGTCGCCCGGGAGCTCGGCGAGGACACCCGGCCGATGCCCGGTGCGGCGCTCGGCCGCGGCTGGAGCGACGACGAGATCGAGCAGGTCCTGCAGACGGCGGCGATCGACTACGAGCGGCCCGACGACGTCGCCGAGGCGGTCGCGGAGGTCCTCGCCGACAACGGCATCGTGGCCTGGTTCCAGGGCCGCAGCGAGTACGGCCCCCGCGCGCTCGGGCACCGCTCGCTGCTCGCGCACCCGGGCCACGAGGCGAACCTGGAGCGGATGAACAACGTCAAGGGCCGGGAGCAGTTCCGCCCCGTCGCGCCCATGGTGCTGCTGGAGAAGGCGCCGGAGATCTTCAGCCGGGGCCCGATCCCCTCGCCCTACATGCTCTTCGTCCACGACGTCGCCGAGGAGTGGCGCGACCGCATCCCGACGGTCACCCACGTCGACGGGACGGCGCGGATCCAGACGATCGACGCGGAGGAGCAGCCCCTCGTCCACCGGATGATCTCCGCGTTCGAGCGCCGCACGGGCATCCCCGTCGTCGTCAACACCAGCCTCAACACCGCGGGCCGGCCGATGGTCGACGACCCGCGGGACGCCCTCGAGTGCTTCGGCTCGGCACCGGTCGACCTGCTGGCCATCGGCCCGTTCGTCGTCCGCCGCGCGACGCCCACGTCCCGCACAGGGGAGTGAGCCCGGCCGGATCACGATCCGGCCACACGACCGGGTGACCGGCGTTATCGCTGGTCGGGAGGGGGGGTAACGGGGTCGAGCCGTCGCCCGTCGGGCGGCCCACGACCTAGGAGGCACTCATGGCCGCATCCGCGGACCCCAGCGGGACCGGACGCGCCGGGAAGACGTGGCCGGAGCTGGTCGCCCTGGCCTTCGGCGCCATCTACCTGCTGATCGGCATCGTCGGCTTCTTCATCACCGGGTTCGACAGCTTCTTCGGCAACGAGAACGGCGCGGTGATGGACCACGGCGGCGAGACGCTGCTCGGGTTCATGATCAACCCGGCGCACAACGTCGTGCACATCCTGATCGGCGCCGTCGGTCTGGCCCTGTCGCGCACGCTGACCGGTGCCCGCACGTACGGCTGGCTGCTCGCGGTCGGCTACGGCGCCGCCTTCGTCTACGGCCTGATCGCCGTCGGCGAGGAGTGGGACATCCTGAACATCAACGCCGCGGACAACGTGCTGCACATCCTCACCGCGCTCATCGGTCTGGTCATCGCGCTGGGCCCCGTCCGCGACCGTGTGGACACCCGCCGCACCGTCTGAACCACGGCACCGCGAACCGGGCCGGGTCCCGCGTCCCTCGAGGACGCCGGGGCCCGGCCCGCTCGCATCTCCGAGGGGCGAGGGTCAGCCGCGGGAGCCGGAGCGGCGGAGGAGGAAGGCACCCACGCCGGCGACCACCACCCCGCAGACCAGCTGCGCGATGCCCACGGCGGCCTGGTCGCTGCCGAACCAGGTCACGGACGACACCAGCAGGACGACGGCGACGCCCAGCACGAACAGGGCGACCAGGCGGGCCCGCTCCTGCTCGGGCGAGCGCCGGGGGGAGCGGTCGGGTGAGCCGGAGGTCATGCCCCCGGGTCTACCAGAGCAGGGCCCGGTTCGAGGTGCGGGGCATCAGAGCTTCCTGGCCAGCAGGATCTCGTCCCGGTCGTCACCGGGGCCGACGCGGATCGCGCCCGGCAGCCGGCCGATCTCGGTGTAGCCCAGCCCGCGGTAGAACGCGTCGACGCCCGTGCCGCCACGCGCGGTGAGCGACACGAACTCCCAGCCCCGGTCCGCGGCGATGCGGTGCACGCCCTCCATGAGCGCGCGGCCGAGGCCCGCCCCCTGGCGGGACGGGTGCACCTGCACCCGCAGCACCGTGCCCCAGTGCCGGCGCAGCGGGGACGACGACCCGACCAGCGCCGCGAAACCGGCCGTCGCACCGTCCACGGTGAGCACGCCCAGCACGTCGCGCCCGGAGGCCACCCCCTCCAGCAGCCGGTCGAGCACCGGCGCGACGTCGGCGGCGTCCACGGGCGGGACGAACCCGACCGCGCCGCCGGCGTTGCTGACGTCGACCCAGCAGGTGAGCAGCTCGGCCCGCAACGCGTCGTCGACGACGGTCACGGGACGGACGTCGACGGCGGGCACGACCGCCATTCTCCCGCGCCGCCGGCGTCGCGCAGCCGGGGGTTGTCAGGCAAGCGTGCGCTTGCCTATCGTGCTGCCCGTGGGCGACGTGTTCCGGGCGCTCGCCGACCCGACCAGGCGGGCGATCCTCGACGAGTTGCAGGAGCGGTCGGGCCAGACGCTGTTCGAGCTGGTCAGTCGGCTGATCACGCGGCACGGCCTCACCTCCAGCCGGCAGGCGGTCTCGCAGCACCTCGACGTCCTCGAGGACGCCGGCCTGGTCCGGACGCGGCGCGAGGGCCGCTACAAGTTCCACGACCTGGACACCGCACCGCTGCGCGCCATCACCGACCGGTGGCGCATCGACCCCCAGGAGGACCCGTGCAGATCACCCTGACCAGCGTGTTCGTCGACGACCAGGAGAAGGCGCTGCGGTTCTACACCGACGTGCTCGGCTTCGTGGCCAAGAACGACGTGCCGATGGGCGAGCACCGCTGGCTGACCGTCGTCTCGCCCGAGCAGCCCGACGGGGTCGAGCTGGTGCTCGAGCCGGACGAGCACCCTGCGGCCCGGGCCTACAAGCAGGGGCTGGTGGCCGACGGCATCCCCTACAACTCGTTCAGCGTGCCCGACGTGCAGCAGGAGTACGACCGGCTGACCGCGCTCGGCGTCCGCTTCACCCAGCCGCCCACGCAGATGGGCCCCGTCACCACCGCGGTGCTCGACGACACCTGCGGGAACCTGCTCCAGATCGCCGCGATGTGAGCTCCCGGGCCGGGGCGGCTCAGCCCCCGGCCGTGGGCGGCTTCCCCGCCGCGCGTGCCTCGGCGGCCTCGACCGGGTCGTAGGCGCAGGCGTCCTCGATGTCGCTCGGGGGGACGGACAGCGGCGCGGCGTCCGGTGTTCCGCCGACCTCATCGCCGCCCACCGCGTCGTCGCCGGGCGCCGTCGTCGTCGGAGCGCCGTCACCGGGAGCCGTCGTCGTGGGAGCGTCCGCCTCCTCCTGCCCCGTCAGCGCCAGGAAGACGATGCCGCGGATCTTGTCGTAGTCGGGATAGGCGGGGTCGATCACCGAGTTGTCGAAGACCACGCTGCGGATGTCGGCGTCCTTGACCAGGAACGCCAGGTCGACGAAGTCGTCCAGCGCCGAGCGCGGGATGTCGGTGAAGACGACGTCGCGCGTGGTGCGGGCCACCTGCTGGTACTTGCGGAGCAGGGTGATCGGGTCGGCGGCCTGCACGATCGCGTCGATGGCGCAGCGCTGCCGGGCCATCCGGTCGTAGTCGCTGAGGTTGTAGCGCCCGCGGGCGAACTCCAGCGCGGTGAATCCGTCCAGGCGCTTGTCGGGCCCCGGGGCGATGTAGTCGTCCGGCAGGATCCGCAGCGTCGGCTCGCCGCCGATCGGCACCCAGTAGTTGACGTTGACGGTGACACCGCCGAGGGCGTCGACCAGCCGGCTGAACCCTTCGAGGTTGATCAGGACGTAGTAGTCGATGTCCAGGCCGAGCGCCTCGCCGACCCCGAGCTTGACGAAGTCGGCGCCGGGGTTGTCGGTCGGCCCGAGGACGTCGGGGTGCTGGGCCGGCCCGTTGCGGTAGACGGCGTTGAGCAGGCTCTCGCTCTCGCTGCCGGCGTCGAACCCGTCGGGGTAGATCTCGGCCAGGGGGCTGTCCGCGGGGAAGGGCAGTTCCTCGAGGTTGCGCGGCAGGCTGAACAGCGTGGTGTCGCCGGTCCCGGTGTCGATGCTGGCGACGATGACCGTGTCGGTGCGCACGCCCTCGCGCCCCTCACCGCCGTCCCCACCGAGGAGCAGGACGTTGACCCGCTCCTGGTCGCCGAACGGGTCGGGGTCGTCGTCCACGGTCGCCGACTGCCCGTCGTCGGGGAAGACGTCGGCGATGAGGTCGCGCCCCTCGAGGGCGAACCGGCTCGCGAAGACAGCGGGGACGACGGCGGCGGCGAGCAGCACCAGCACCACCAGTCCGCCCACGGCGCGCTGCCCGCGGCCGGTGCCCCGCGGGACCAGCAGCAGGTGACCGGTGACCACGACCGCCGCCCACAGGGCCGTGCCCACCCCGATGCCGACGACGATCCACAGCAGCGAGGAGGTGTCCGCGGCCGCGCGGACGGCGGAACGCTGCCCGCCCGTGGCCAGCCAGACCGCGGCCACGGCGAGGAGCGCGAACAGCGCGAGGACGACGCCGCCCAGCACGCGTCGCCCCGTCGCGAGGAAGCCGGTGCCGGGCAGGAGGGCGTTGAGCACCGTCCAGCCGAGGGCGCCGCGGAAGCTTCCGGCGCGGTGCGGGCTGCGGGGTGAGGGCGACGTGGAAGCCGGCTCGACCGGTGCCTCGGACGTGCCGCTCACGGGCGGATCGTCGCGGTGGGAGCCCAGGTCACCTCGCCATGGTCCCACTGATGGGCCGTCCGGGTGGCGCCGCGGGGGCGGGGCGGCCCGGAACCCCCGACCGGGCGACACGCCGACGTCGGCACGGGTGCGTGCGACGGCCGGATATCGGGCACCCACCCGGTACGCGTGACCCGCCGGTTACGGCCGCGTAGGTTACGACGGCGTAGGTCACGACGGCGCAGGTCGAGTCCCCCGGAGGTCACCATGCCGCAGACGTCCCCCCAGGCCGCGGTCCTCACCGAGCTGGAACCGGTGGTGGCCGAGAACCTCGACCGGCACATCCGGATGGCCAAGGAATGGCACCCGCACGACTACGTGCCCTGGGACGAGGGCCGCAACTTCGCCTTCCTCGGCGGTGAGGACTGGTCGCCCGAGCAGTCCCGGCTCGACGCGACGGCCAAGGCCGCGATGTTCGTCAACCTGCTCACCGAGGACAACCTGCCCAGCTACCACCGGGAGATCGCGACCCGCTTCGGCCGGGACGGCGCCTGGGGACAGTGGGTGGGCCGCTGGACGGCGGAGGAAGGACGGCACGGCGTCGCGCTGCGCGACTACCTCGTCGTCACCCGCGGTGTGGACCCGGTCGAGCTCGAGCGGGCACGGATGGACTACATGACCACCGGCTACGACTCCGGGGACAAGACCCCGCTGGAGGCGGTGGCCTACGTGTCCTTCCAGGAGCTGGCGACCCGGGTCTCGCACCGCAACACCGGGAAGGCCACCGGGGACCCGATCGCGGACAAGCTGCTCGCCCGCATCGCGACCGACGAGAACCTGCACATGATCTTCTACCGGAACCTGGTGACGGCGGCCTTCGACATCGATCCGGACGAGACCATGAAGGCCGTGGCCAACGAGGTCATGAACTTCGAGATGCCCGGCGCGAACATGGCCAACTTCCGCAAGAACTCCACGATCATCGCCAAGGCCGGCATCTACGACCTGCGCCTGCACCACGACGAGGTCGTCGCCCCCATCCTGCGCACCTGGAAGGTCTTCGACCGGAGCGACCTCGGATCCGAGGGCGAGCAGGCCCGCGAGCAGCTGGCGGAGTTCCTGGCCGGCCTGGACGCGCAGGCGACGAAGTTCGTGGAGAGCCGCGAACGGATGCGCGCGCGCATGGCCGCCAAGGGCGAGACGCCCGTCCAGGTGTGAGGGTCCTCGTTCCGTAGGGTCGTCAGCCATGCGGCTGGCGACCTGGAACGTGAACTCGATCCGCACCCGGGCCGACCGCGTGGCGGCCTTCCTGGAGCGGCACGACGTCGACGTGCTCGCGCTGCAGGAGACCAAGTGCCGCGACGACCAGTTCCCGGAGATGGTCTTCGCCCCGCTGGGCTACGAGGTGGCGCACGTCGGCCACTCGCAGTGGAACGGCGTCGCCATCCTGTCCCGCGTCGGGCTGGACGACGTCACGACCGGCTTCCCGGGCATGCCGTCCTGGTCGTCGAAGGAGGGCGTGGACCCCGCGCCGGAGGCGCGCGCGCTCGGTGCCACGTGCGGCGGCGTCCGGGTCTGGAGCCTCTACGTGCCCAACGGCCGGACCCTCGCCGATCCGCACCTGCAGTACAAGCTGGAGTGGCTGGAGGCCCTCCGCGTCGCGGCCGGCGGCTGGGTGGCCGCCGAGCCGGAGGCGCCGATCGCGCTGGTCGGCGACTGGAACATCGCCCCGCAGGACGACGACGTGTGGGACATGTCGGTCTTCACCCACTCGACCCACGTCTCCCCCGCCGAGCGCGCCGCCTTCCAGGGCGTCGTGGACGCCGGCTTCGCCGACGTGGTGCGTCCCCTGGCCCCGGGCCCGGGCGTCTACACGTACTGGGACTACACGTCTCTGCGCTTCCCCCGCCGCGAGGGCATGCGGATCGACTTCGTCCTCGGCTCCCCCGCTCTCGCCGGCCGGGTCAGCGGCGCGCTCATCGACCGCGAGGAGCGCAAGGGCAAGGGCGCCAGCGACCACGCCCCCGTGATCGTCGACCTCGAAGGCTGACCGGTGCTCGTCCTGCTGCCGCCGTCGGAGACCAAGCACCCGGGTGGGGACGGCGATCCGCTCGACCTCGCCGCGCTGAGCGCTCCGGAGCTCACCGGCGTGCGCACCGAGCTCGCCGAGGCGCTGGTGAAGCTCGCCGACGACGTCCCGGCGTCCCGCGCCGCTCTGGGCGTCTCCGCGCAGCAGGACGACGAGATCGCGCGCAACGCGGCGCTGTGGACCAGCGGCACCCTGCCGGCGATCGAGCGGTACACCGGCGTCCTCTACGACGCGCTCGACGTGCGCTCGCTGACCCGCGCCCGGCGCGCCCGGGCCGACACCCGGCTCGCCGTCGGGTCGGCGCTGTTCGGCCTGGTCCGCGCGACGGACCGGATCCCGGCCTACCGCCTGTCGGCCGGCTCGGCCCTGCCCGGGCTGCCGACGCTCCGCGCGCTGTGGCGGCCGGCACTCTCCCCCGTGCTCGCCGCCGTCCCCGGCCTGGTGGTCGACCTCCGCAGCGGCTCCTACGCGGCGCTCGCGCCCGTGCCGGACGCGGTGACCGTCCAGGTGCTCAGCGAGCGGCCGGACGGCACCCGCTCGGTCGTGTCCCACTTCAACAAGGCGCACAAGGGCAGGCTGGCCCGGTTGCTGGCCACGACCACCGCCGAGCCGGACGACGTCGTGGGGCTGCGGCGACTGCTGAGGCGGGCGGGGTTGCACGTGGAACATTCCGGCGGAACCGCTCTGACGCTGGTCGTGCCCGCGGCCTGACCCGGAGCCGCCGGGGGGCCGGTTGCACCACGCGGTCGCGGTGACATAACTTTCCGGGACGGCGCGGCTCGAACAACCTGGCCCCTGCCCGACGGACCCGGGCCGCACCCGGGCAGAAGGGCTCTCCGTGCATCCATCCGCCGACCGGACGACCGCCGCAGATGGCGATCTTCCGGTGACAGGGACGCCCGCCGACGCCGCCGCGGCGCTCGCCGCCCTGCAGCGCCAGTACGACGTCGAGCGGGCGCGCTGGGAGCTGGCCAAGGAGGCCGGACAGGTCGGCACCTTCGACTACGAGCCGGCCAGCGGCCTGCTGCTGTGGGACGAGCAGCTGCAGCGCATGTTCGGCTACGACCCGGAGACCTTCGACCAGTCGCTGGACGCGTTCACCGCCCGCGTGCACCCCGACGACGAGCGCTGGCACGCCGATGCGCTGCAGGCCAGCGTCGACACCGTGGGCGAGTACGACGTCGAGTACCGCATCGTGCTGCCCGGCGGGGAGACCCGCTGGATCCACGCGCGCGGCCGCCACCTCCCGGGACCCGACGGCCGCACCGACCACCTGATCGGCGCGGCGTACGACACCACCGGCGAGCGCGAGGCCGCCACCCGGGTCACCCGGGTGCTCGAGGCGATGCCCGCCGGCTTCTACTCGCTCGACCGGGAGTGGCGGTTCACCCACGTGAACGCCGAGGCGGAGCGGTTGCTCGGGCGCAGCCGGGACGAACTGCTGGGGCAGATCCTCTGGGCGGCCTTCCCCGCGACGGTCGGGAGCGTCTTCGAGGACAGCTACCGCAAGGCGGCCAGCGCCGATGAGCCGGTGGCCTTCGACGCCTACTACCCCGCCCCGCTGGACGGCTGGTACGAGATCAGCGCCTGGCCCACGCCCGACGGGCTGTCGGTCTACTTCCTCGAGGTCACCGAACGCCGGCAGGCGCAGGAGCGGGCCGAGCGCTCGACCCGGCAGCTGGCGATCCTGGCGCGGGTCAGCGCCGAGCTGGCCGGCACCCTGGACACCGTCGTCGCCACCGCCCGGCTGCCCCGGCTCGTCGTCCCGGCACTGGCCGACTTCTGCGTGATGACCGTCATCGGCGCCGACGGGGCACCGCGGGACGTCGGCAGCTGGCACGTCGACCCGAGCGCCCGCCCCCTCCTGGAGCGCTACCGCGAGGTGCGCCTGGACGCCATGCCCATGACCGCGCCGGTCGCCCGGGCCCTGCACACCGGCGAGGCGGCGACCTTCCGCGGTGACGAGGTCCTGGACGTGCTGCCCGAGGGCCCCGCCCGCGAGCTGCTGGCGCTGCTGGCGCCCAGCACCGAGGTGGCCCTCCCGCTGCGTGCCCGCGGCCGCACGGTGGGCCTGCTGACGCTCTTCTACGCCGACGGCCACACCCCGAGCGCGGACGACGTCACCGTCGCCCAGGAGGTCGCCGACCGGGCCGGCCTGGCCCTGGACAACGCCCGGCTCTTCAGCGCCCAGCAGCAGCTGGCCGAGGGGCTGCAGCGGAGCATGCTCACCGAGCCGCCGGAGCCCGACCACGCGGAGATCGCCGTCCGTTACCTGCCGGCGGCCGAGGCGGCCCGCGTGGGGGGCGACTGGTACGACGCGTTCCTGCAGCCGGGCGGCACCACGATGCTGGTCATCGGCGACGTCGTCGGTCACGACACCGAGGCGGCGGCCGCCATGGGTCAGCTGCGCTCGCTGCTGCGCGGCATCGCCACCTACAGCGACGCCCCACCGGTCGAGGTGCTGCGTGGGCTGGACGCGTCGATGGCGACCCTCCAGGTGGGCACGCTGGCCACCGCCGCCGTCGCCCGTTTCGAGCAGACCCAGGAGGAGGTGGGGCGCGGCATCACCCGGATGCGGTGGGCCAACGCCGGGCACCTCCCCCCGCTGGTGATCAACGCCGACGGCAGCGTCGCCGAGCTGGCCCCGTGGGTGGGCGACCTGATGCTCGGCGTCGACCCGGCCGCGACGCGGCGCGAGTCGGTGGTCACCCTCGACCGCGGCACCACCGTGCTGCTCTACACCGACGGCCTGGTCGAACGCCGCGACGCCGACCTCGACCAGGGCCTGCACCGGCTGCGGACGGCGCTGACCGAGCTGGCCGGCCTGCCGCTGGACGAGCTCCTCGACGAGCTCATCGAGCGGCTGGTCCAGGGCCGGCCGGACGACGACGTCGCGCTGGTGGCCGTGCGCCTGCACCCCCAGGACCAGCCCAGGCCGGCCGAGGCGGGGCCCAACCGCCTGCCTTCGACCGTGCCGCCGGATCCCGCCGGCCGCTGACCCGTACTCGGCCCCCTGCCAGGGGCCCGCTGCGAGCCTGCGAGCAGTGGGGGGGTCAGGGGGTCCTCTGGTTGTCGCGGCGGACGGTCGCCTTCCGGCCCTTGATCATCGTGGCCTTGAGCGAGGTGATGACCTCGTTCGCGGCCGGCTCGGGCACCTCGACCAGCGCGAACCGCTGGTGGATCTCGATCGCACCGATGTCGCGGCCGGTCAGGCCGGTCTCCCCGGTGATCGCACCGACCAGGTCCCCCGGGCGGATCCCCGCCTCGCGGCCCAGCCCGACGAACAGCCGCGCCGTCGGCCCGCCCGACGACCGGCGGGCCGGCCGCTCCCCGCGCGGCCCGGCCGGGCCCCGGCCGGTGTCGCGGTCGGTCCGGAAGCCGACCTGCGGGATCTCCTCGTCGTCGTCGGCTCCCCCGACGGCCTCGTGCGCGAGCTTGACCGCGGCCAGGGCGACCTCCATGAGGTCGAACTCGTCGGCCAGGGTCTCGACCACCACGCGGAAGCGGTCCAGCTCGTCACCCAGCAGGCTCTCCCGCAGCGCCGCGCGGGTCAGGTCCAGCCGCCGGGCGCGCAGGTCGGCCACGGTGGGCACGGTCTGCACCGAGATGGTGGCGCCGGCGACCTTCTCGATGGTCTTGAGCTGCCGGTGCTCGCGCGGCTCGGCGAGGGTGATGGCGACACCCTCGCGCCCGGCCCGGCCGACGCGGCCGATGCGGTGCACGTAGGACTCGGGCGCGGAGGGGACGTCGTAGTTGACGACGTGGGTGAGCTGCTCGATGTCCAGCCCGCGGGCGGCGACGTCGGTGGCGACCAGCAGGTCCGCCGTCCCGGCGCGGAGCCGGCCCATGACCTTGTCGCGCTGCTCCTGGCTCATCCCGCCGTGCAGCGGCTCGGCACGGTAGCCGCGCCCGTTGAGCGTCTCGGTGAGGGTGTCGACCTCCTCCCGCGTCCGGCAGAAGACGATGGCGGCCGTCGGCGCCTCGATGTCGAGGATGCGGCCGAGGGCGGCCGGCTTGGCCGCCCGCGGCACGACGTAGGCGGTCTGCCGGACGCGCGGGGACGAGCCCGCCGCGGCCTGCTCGCGCGCGATGGTGATCCGGGCGGGGTCGCGCAGGTGCCGGCGGGCCAGCGCGTCCAGGCGGCGCGGCATGGTCGCGGAGAACAGCACGGTCTGCCGCTGCTCGGGCGTCTCGTCGAGGATGGCCTCGAGGTCCTCGGCGAAGCCCATGTCGAGCATCTCGTCGGCCTCGTCGAGCACGACGGTGGCGATCTCGTCCAGCCGCAGGCTGCCGCGGTTGAGCAGGTCCAGGGCCCGGCCGGGGGTGGCGACGACGACGTCCACCCCGGCCTCCAGCGAGCGCAGCTGGCGGACGATCGGGGCGCCGCCGTACACCGGCAGCACCCGCGCGCCGAGGTCCTTGCCGTAGCGGTGGAACGCCTCCGACACCTGGACGGCGAGCTCCCGGGTGGGCACCAGCACCAGGGCGACCGGGGAGCGACCGGAGCGGTGCGCCTCCATGCGCTGGAGGACGGGGAGGGAGAAGGCCGCGGTCTTGCCGGTGCCGGTCGCCGCCTGGCCGAGGAGGTCGCGCCCCTCGATCACCAGCGGGATCGCCTCGAGCTGGATCGGCGTGGGCTCCTCGTAGCCGAGGGTGCTGAGCGCCTGCAGCAGCTCGGGCCGGAGGTCGAGCTCGGCGAAGGTGGGGCCGTCCTGATCGCTGTTCATCGCGGTCCATCGTCCCCTGCCCGGCGGGGGGCTTCCCTCTGACCCCCTCTAGTCGTCTCTAGCGCAGAGGCTAGAGGACGGCAGAGACCGCCATCGTCTGCGCTGCGGGCGGACGGGGCGCCGGTCAGCCACCGGGGCCGTCCGAGCCGGCCGGGTACTCCCGCAGCGGCACCTCGCCGGCCGCCCACGCGGCGAGGATGGGTTCCACGATCCGCCACGACTCCTCCGCCTCGACGTCGCTGATGGACAGGGCGGAGCTGCCCGCCAGCATCTCCCCGAGGAGCAGGCCGTAGGCCGACAACCGCCGCGGCGGCAGGTCGAGGTCGAGCGTCCGGCGCTCGAGGGCGAACGGATCCCCCGCACCGTTGAGGTTGAGCTCCAGGGCGACGCCGTCGGGCTCCAGCCGCAGCCTCAGGACGCCGGGCGCCACGTCCGGACTCTCGCCGTCCGGTGCGCCGGAGGCGAACGCCAGGTGGGGCACCGGCTTGAGGGTGAGGACCACTTCGTGCCGGTCGACGCCCAGCGCCTTGCCCGACCGCAGCCGGAACGGCACGCCCGCCCACCGCCAGTTGTCGATCTGGACGGTGTACTCGGCGTAGGTCTCGGTACCCCTGCCGGGATCGACACCTTCCTCGTGCACGTAGTCGGGCAGACTGCGGTCGCCGACCCGGCCGGCGGTGTACCGCCCCCGCACGGTGTCGCGGGCCATGTCCGACGGTGGCCGCACGGCCCGCAGGACGTCGGACTTGCGAGCGGCCAGGCTGCGCGCGTCGACCGAGGCCGGCGGCTCCATCGTCGTCACGGCGAGCACCTGCAGCAGGTGGTTCTGCAGCATGTCGCGCAGTGCGCCGGCGTGGTCGTAGTAGCCGGCCCGGCCCTCCAGACCCAGGGTCTCGTCGAAGACGATGTCCACCGACGCCACGTGGACGGCGTTCCACACCGGTTCGAACAACCGGTTGGCGAAGCGGAGACCGAGGATGTTGAGCACGGTCTGCATGGCGAGGAAGTGGTCGGTGCGGAAGACCGCCTCCTCCGGGAGCAGCCGGTGCAGGACCTCGTTGAGCCGCCGGGCATCCGCCCTGTCGACGCCGAACGGCTTCTCCACGGCGACGGCGGCGCCGTCCGGCAGCCCGACCTCCGTCAACGCCTCCAACGTCGGCAGGAACACCGCGTTGGGCAGCGCGAGGTAGACCACCGGCGTCCCGCCCGCACGCTCGAGAGCACGGCGCAGGTCATCGGCCACGGTCACGTCGCCGGCCACGTAGCGCAGGCGGCCCACGAGGCGCTCCCGGCTCTCCTCCGGCACCCGCTCCGCGTGCTCGGCCAGCCGCTCCCGCGCCCATGCCCGGTATCCCTCGTCCTCGCGGGCCCCCAGGCCCATCGCGACGATCGCGAGGTCGTCGTCGAGCTCCCCGGCGGCCTCGAGCTCGGCCAGCCCCGGGAGGATCAGGCGACCGGTGAGGTCACCCCCACCGCCCAGGACCACGAATGATCGGCTCATGCCCGCTGCTCCGCTCGCGCCAGGTTCCAGCCGCTGGCGATGACCCCGACGTGGCTGAACGCCTGCGGGAAGTTGCCCAGGAACGCGCCGGTGCCCGGGTCGATCTCCTCGGCCAGCAGCCCCAGTTCGGACGCCCGGCCGCAGAGCGAGTCGTACAGCGCGTGCGCCTCCTCCAGGCGCCCCTGGCCGGTGAGGTTGTCCACCAGCCAGAAGCTGCACAGCAGGAACGCCCCCTCCGTGCCCTGCAGCCCGTCGGGGGACTCGGTGTGCAGGTACCGGTAGAGCAGCCCGTCGCCGGCGTCGAGGTGCTGCCGCACCGCCTCGACGGTCGCGACCATCCGCGGGTCGTCGGCGCGGATGAGCCGGCGCAGCGGCAGGCTGAGCAGCGAGCCGTCCAGGCCACCCCGGTCGGCCGTCCCGGGCGCGGAGAGGTGTTCGGTGAACGTGCCCCGATCCGCGTCCCACGCCTGCTCGAGCAGCGTGGCGCGGATGCGCTCGGCCTCCCGGCGCCAGCGGGCCTCCGGGTGGGGCAGGCCGCGCTCGGCGGCGATCCGGAGGGCCCGGTCGACGGCGACGTGGCACATCGCCACGGAGTAGGTGAAGGGCCGCCCGGCGTCCCGGATCTCCCAGATCCCGTTGTCCGGCGTCTGCCACGAGGCGATGGCCTGCTCTGCGAGGGAGGACAGCGAGGTCCACAGCGCGGCGCCGACCGGACCGCCGCTGCGCACGAACTGCCAGGCCACGTCGAGGAGCTCGCCGTAGACGTCGTTCTGCACCTGCCGGGCGGCGCCGTTGCCCCATCGGACGGGTGAGGACCCCCGGTAACCCGAGAGCGACGCGTCCAGCCACTCGGTCGCCGGCGGCCTGCCGTCCAGCCCGTAGAGGATGTCCACCCCACCGGTGCGCTCCACGTTCCGCAGCGTCCAGGCGAGGAAGGCGTGCGACTCCTCGTCCATGCCGATGCGGCGCAGCGCGTAGCCGGTGAACGCGGCGTCGCGCACCCAGGTGTAGCGGTAGTCCCAGTTGCGCTCGCCGCCGATGCCCTCCGGCAGGGACGACGTGGCGGCGGCCATCACGGCGCCCGTGGGCACGTGGTCGAGCAGCTTCAGGGTGAGCGCGGACCGACGCACCAGCTCCGGCTGCGGGCCGGTGTAGTCCAGCCGGCCGGCCCAGGAGCGCCATGCGGCCGCGGTCTGGTCGACCAGCCGGTCGGGGTCGTCGCGGGCGCGGGTGTGCGTCTGCCCCGACCACTGCAGGCTCACGGTCAGCCGGTCCCCCGCGGACATCGTCACCCGGCCGGTGAGCGATCCGTCCCCGGCGAGGGTGAGCGGGTGGGACGACCACAGCAGGAGGTCCATCTCCGGCATGGCGGGCCAGCGCAGCCGCCAGGCACCCAGCTCGGCCCGCACCTGGACACCGTCGAGGGGCTGCAACCGGACGTCGACGTCGACAGTGCCGTGGAGCACCCGCG
Organism: uncultured Actinomycetota bacterium; assembly: GCA_963747895.1. Lineage (GTDB taxonomy): Bacteria > Actinomycetota > Actinomycetes > Mycobacteriales > Geodermatophilaceae > Blastococcus. The sequence goes on along the minus strand of CAVVGX010000005.1, from coordinate 380,773 downwards.
CCCTGCGCAGCACCTCGCCCCGTCCGGCGGGCACCGGCTCGGCGAGATCGGCACCGGAGCGCAGCGGCAGGCAGTCGGTGAGCTCGAGGAGCCCGTCGGCGGTGGACAGCTCGGTCACCAGGATGCCGGTGTCGTCCCGGTAGTACTGACGGGACTCGCGCAGGGCTGCCGGCGTGACCGCGAAGGTCCCCCCGCGGTCGGAGTCCAGCAGCCCGGCGACGAACGGCCGCCCGTCGAAGGTGGGCAGGCACAGCCACGGGATGGCCCCGTCGCGGCCGACGAGCGCGCAGGTCACCCCGTCACCGATCAGGCCGTGGTCCTCGATCGGGAGGTAGCCGTCGGTACGGACGAGCGGGCGCAGTGGCACGGAGAAGTCCTCGGGTCGGCACGGGTGTCCCGCACACCGTGCCCGCCAGGACGGCCGCGAACCCCCTGCACGGGGAGGCGGTCGGCGGCTACCCCGCCGGACGGGGGAGGCGGCGCGCCTCGCGGCGGAGGCGCAGTCCGCGCAGGGTGCGGACGGCGACCAGCAGCTCGGCCAGCTCCTGGCGGTCCCCGCCGGCGATGTCGGCGAGCTGCGCGGCCGCCCGCTCCTGCGCCGCGTCCCAGGTGCGGGCCCACGTCGCCACGAGCTCGTACGGGTCGTCGTCGTCCGCGGTGCGCAGGCCGAGCACGTCCTCGGTGAGCGAGGACTCCTCCAGTGCCAGGTCGTCGCGCAGCGACGCCCGCGCCATGGACGGCCAGCGCCGGTCGCGGGGCAGCGCGGTGATCAGCTCCCGGAGCGGCACCAGTCCCAGCCGCTCGGACAGGCACTGCCGGACGCGCCCGGCCAGCTCCACCGGCGCCCCGGTCCGCTCGGCGACGACGGCGAGGTCGAGCGCGGCGGGCATGAGCGGAGCCGCGGCGATCTCGGCGGCCAGGTCGCCGGGCACCCCGGCGTCGCGCAGGCGGCCGGCCCGGTCGGCGTACGCGTCGGCCTCCGCACCCAGCAGCCAGCCGGGTAGCCCGGCGCGGACGGCCGCGACCGCGGGCCCGAACCGGTCCGTCACGGCTCCCAGCGGCAGGGGCGGCTCGGCAGTCACGTCGCGCTGCCGCAGCAACCAGCGGGTGCCGCGCTCGGCCAGCCGGGTGGCCTCGCCGCGCAGCTCCACCTGGACGGCGGCCGGCACGCGGTTGTCCAGCGGCCGCACGGCGTCCCACAGCCGGTCGACGTCGAACACCGCCCGGGAGACCGCGTGCGCCCGCACCACCGTCGCCGGCGGCACGCCGCTCTCCTCCGACAGCCGGAACAGCCCGGTGACCCCGGCGACGTTGACCGCCCGGTTGGTCAGCGCGGTCGCCACGATCTCGCGGCGCAGCGGATGTGCGGCCACGGCCTCGGGGAAGCGCTCGCGCAGCGCGTGGGGGAAGTAGTCGACGAGCAGCTGCTCCAGCGCCGGGTCGTCGGGCAGCGACGAATCCAGCACCGCCGCGTCGGTGGCGAGCTTCGCGTAGGCGAGCAGCACCGAGAGCTCCGGGCTGGTCAGCCCCTGGCCGTCCCGGCGCCGCTCGGCCAGCTGCCGGTCGTCGGGGAGCGCCTCCACCGCCCGCTGGAGCCGGCCCGAACGCTCCAGCGCCCGCAGAAAGCGCTGGTGGGCGTCGAGCAGGCTGCGCGCCGAGGCCGTCTCGCCGGCCAGCGTCGCGTTCTGCGCGTGGTTGTCGGTGAGGACGGCGGCGGCCACCTCGTCGGTCATCTCGCCGAGCAGCGCCGCCCGGTGCTCGGCGTCCAGCGCACCGCGGGCCACCACCGCGTTGAGCGCGATCTTGATGTTGACCTCGTGGTCGGAGGTGTCGACGCCCGCGGAGTTGTCGATGGCGTCGGTGTTCACCCGGCCGCCGGCCAGGGCGTACTCGATCCGTCCGCGCTGGGTGAGCCCGAGGTTGCCGCCCTCACCGACGACCCGCACCCGGAGCTGCGCGCCGTCCACGCGGACGGCGTCGTTGGCCTTGTCCCCCACGTCGGCGGCGCTCTCTCCCGTCCCCTTCACGTAGGTGCCGATGCCGCCGTTGAAGAGCAGGTCGGCCGGCGCCAGCAGGATCGCGCGGATCAGCTCCTCCGGGCTCAGCGCGGAAACGTCGGCGGCCAGGTCCAGCGCCTCCCGCATCTGCTCGGAGACCGGCACCGACTTCGCCGTCCGCGGCCACACCCCGCCCCCGGCGCTGATCAGCCCGGCGTCGTAGTCCGCCCACGAGGAGCGGGGCAGGCCGAACAGCCGCCGGCGCTCGGCGAACGACGACGCCGCGTCGGGGGACGGGTCGACGAAGACGTGCCGGTGGTCGAAGGCCGCGACCAGCTGGATGTGCTCGGACAGCAGCATCCCGTTGCCGAAGACGTCCCCGGACATGTCGCCGATCCCGACGACCGTGACGTCCTCCCGCGCGACGTCGAGGTCGAGCTCGCGGAAGTGGCGGGTCACCGACTCCCAGGCGCCGCGGGCCGTGATGCCCATGGCCTTGTGGTCGTAGCCGACCGAGCCGCCGGAGGCGAAGGCGTCGCCCAGCCAGTAGCCGCGCTCGAGCGAGATCGAGTTGGCCAGGTCGGAGAAGGTCGCCGTCCCCTTGTCGGCCGCGACGACGAGGTAGGTGTCGTCGCCGTCGTGCCGCACCACCCGCTCGGCGGGGACGACCTTCCCCTCCTCCAGGTTGTCGGTGAGCGAGAGCAGCGCCCCGATGAAGATCTTGTAGCAGGCCTGGCCCTCGGCGAGCTGGGCCTCGCGGGACGGATCGGCGGGCGGCCGTTTCACGACGAAGCCGCCCTTGGCGCCGGTCGGCACGATGACGGTGTTCTTCACCATCTGGGCCTTGACCAGGCCGAGGACCTCGGTGCGGAGGTCCTCCCGGCGGTCGGACCAGCGCAGCCCACCGCGGGCGACGGCACCGAAGCGCAGGTGGATCCCCATCACCCGCGGCGAGCTGACCCAGACCTCGCGGGCCGGGCGCGGCTCGGGCAGGTCGGGCACCGACGCCGGGTCCAGCTTGAGCGCCAGCGCGGGATGGGGTGCTGCGGACATGGCGTAGTAGGTGGTGCGCTGGGTCGCGGTGATCGCGGCCAGGAGCGAGGCGAGCACCCGGTCGGCGTCGAGCGACTCCACCTCGCCGATCGACCGGCGCAGCGACTCGGTGAGCACGGCCTGCCGCCCGTCGCGGTCACCGGTGCTCCGCGGGGAGAACCGCGCCTCGAACAGGGCGACCAGCCGCGCCACGACGTCGGGATGGGCGGCCAGGGCCGACTCGACGTAGGCCTGGCTGAACGGCAGCCCCGCCTGGCGCAGCCACTGCACGTAGGCGCGGACGACCGCCACCTGCCGCCAGTTCAGGCCGGCCAGCAGCACCAGCGCGCCCAGGCCGTCGTCCTCCGCGTCGCCGCGCCACACCGCGCCGAGGGCGTCGGTGAACCGCTCGGGCAGCGAGCGCAGCAGCGGCAGGTCCACCGCGGGCACCGCGACGCCGAAGTCGTAGATCCAGGACCGCGCGCCCCCGATCCGGTCGATCTCGTAGGGCCGCTCGTCGACGACGGAGACGCCCATGTGCTGCAGCAGGGGCAGCACGTCGGACAGCAGCAGCCGCTCCCCCACGCGGTAGACGGTCAGCCGGCGCTCGCCGGGCCCGGCGCCGGGCGGCGTCCACAGCCGCAGCGCCAGCTGCCCGGCGGTCAGCCCCTCGAGCCGCGCGAGGTCGTCGACGGCCCGCTCCGCCGGGAAGTCCTCCTGGTAGGCGGCCGGGAAGGCGTCGGCGACGCGGGCGAACAGCTGCTCGCCGTCGGCACCGTGGCGGGCCACCAGCGCGTCGGCGAGGTCGTCGGTCCAGCTGCGGGCGCGGGCGGCGAGGGCGGTCTGCAGCGCATCGGCGTCCACGGCCGCCGGCCCCGGCCGCCCGTTCCGGCCCACCGGCAACCGGACGACGAAGTGCAGCCGGGCCAGGACCGACTCGGTGGACCGGGCCGTGTACTCGACGCTGGTGCCGCCCAGCCGCTCGAGCAGCAGCTGCTGCATCGCCAGGCGGACCTCGGTCGTGTAGCGGTCGCGCGGCAGGTAGACCACGGCCGACCAGAACCGGCCGGTCGGGTCCCGGCGCAGGAACAGCCGGGTCTGCCGCCGCTCCTGCAGGTGGAGGACGGCGTCGGCGACGGGCAGCAGCTCGTCGGTGCCGACCTGCAGCAGCTCGTCCCGGGGATAGGTCTCCAGGACCTCCAGCAGCTCCTTGCCGGTGTGGCTGTCGGCGGGCACGCCGGAGCGCGCGATGACCTCGGCGACCCGCCGCCGCACGAGGGGCACGTCCAGCACGCTGGCGGTGTAGGCCGACGACGGGAACAGCCCCACGAAGCGGTGCTGGCGGTACCCGTCGCCGGAGGGCAGGGTCAGGGCGATCAGGTCCAGCCAGGCCCGCCGGTGCACCGACGAACGGGTGTCGGCCTTGGTCACGGCCAGCAGGTGCCGGCCGGGGACCTGCGCACCCTCGGGGGACGAGGAGGGACTGCGCTGGTCGGTGTCGCTGCGCAGCACGCCCAGCCCGCTGCCGGGCACCGGCCGCACGCCCGCGAGCTCCCCTCCTGCCGGGAGGTCGACGTCGCGGGCGCCCAGCAGGACGACGTTGCCGTCGGCCAGCCAGCGCAGCAGCGCCGCGGCCTCCGCCGGGTCGTCCGCGGGGTCGGCGCCCACGCGCGGCGCACCGTCCCCGGCCCGTGACTCCAGCGCGCCCGCGAGCTCCAGCAGCCGGGCGCGCAGGCGGGGACCGTCCTCGTCGACGGCCCGGACGTCGTCGAGCACGGTGCGCAGGCCGGCGACCAGGTCCGCGACGGCCTCGTCGTCCAGCGGGCCGTCGAGCACGACCGCCATCCACGACTCGGCGAGGGCGTCGGCGCCGCAACCCTCGGGCCCGGCGCTGTCGCAGAACGCCAGCATCCGGCCGCGGACGTCGCGCCGCACCACGAGCACGGGGTGGACGACGTGCGCGATCCCGACGCCCTGCCGCACGACCTCGGCGGTGACCGAGTCCACCAGGAAGGGCATGTCGTCGGTGACCAGCCGGAGCACGGGGACGCCGTCGCGGGTGCGGAGGACGTCGACCAGCGCGGACCCGGGCGGCCGGGTGCGGGCCGCCGTGACATGACCCAGGGCGAGGTCGGCGAGCTCGCGGGGCTCGTGGGCGAGCACCTCGGCGGCCGGCTCGCTCCAGTAGTAGCGGCGCAGCAGCGCCGGCAGGTCGTCGGCGGTGCAGCCCGCCGGGTACTCGGCGTCCGGGCCCAGTGCCTCGACGGCCGCACGGGCCGCCTCCTCCAGGAGGCGCCGCTTCTCGTCGCGGGCGGCCTCCAGCGCGGCCAGCTCGGTCAGGGAGCCGGGAGTGCTCGCCATGTCCGGGACGCTACTGCTCCCCGGGGCCCCGGGCTCGGTGACCGCGGGGGGCGGAGTCAGCGGTCCAGCACCTGGTCGGCCGCCCAGCCCGCGATGGCGAGGATCAGGCCGCCGAGGACCGCGGTGCCGAAGCCGTCGATGGTGAGCCGGTCGGTGATCGCCGCGGTCAGGCCGAGCAGTGCGGCGTTCACGACCAGCAGGAACAGGCCCAGGGTGAGCACCACGAACGGCAGCGACAGCAGCCGGAGGACCGGTCCGACGATCGCGTTGACCACGCCGAAGATCAGGCCGATCCACAGATAGGTGCCGTACTCCCCCAACGGGCCGTCGGGGTTCGGGATGATGTCGAGGCCCGGGAGCACGTCGAAGTAGGTCAGCGCGTAGAAGACCGCTCCGAGGATGACCACCTTGAGCGCGAACTTGATCACGCCTCGGACGCTAGCGGTCCCGATCGCCCGACTGGGGGACATCGGGGCATCTGCGGCTGTCTAGTGCCCGGGCTAGAGCGCGGCAGACGGCGCTCGACAGCGGTGTCGTCCGCACCGCCGGCCGCTCGCGACACGCGCTAGGCCGTTCTACCGATGTCTACGGTCCTGGCTAGACGGCGGCATACCGTGCTCGACATGGATCCCGTGCGGAACCCCTACGCCCCCGGCGCCGGCCAGCGCCCACCCGAGCTGGCCGGCCGGGACACCGAGCTGTCCGCCTTCGACGTGGTCCTGGAGCGGATCGCCCACGGCCGGCCCGAGCGCTCGCTGGTGCTGACCGGCCTGCGCGGCGTGGGCAAGACGGTGCTGCTCAACCAGCTGCGCTCCGCCGCCATCTCCCGGGGCTGGGGCACCGGCAAGATCGAGGCCCGCCCCGACCAGTCGCTGCGCCGGCCGGTCTCCTCGGCCCTGCACATGGCGCTGCGCGAGCTCGGGCCCCGGCACGGCGACCAGGAGTCCGTGGCCGAGGTGCTGGGCGTGGTCAAGGCCTTCGCCCAGCGCGTCACGGCGGCCGACGCGAAGGTCCGCGACCGGTGGCAGCCCGGGATCGACGTCCCCGCGGCCACCGGGCGGGCGGACTCCGGGGACATGGAGATCGACCTGGTCGAACTGCTCAGCGACGCCGCCGGGGTCGCCGCCGACATCGGCAGCGGGATCGCGCTGTTCATCGACGAGATGCAGGACGTGCAGCCCGACGACGTCTCCGCCATCTGCGCCGCCTGCCACGAGCTCTCCCAGCAGGGCGCGCCGCTGATCGTCGTGGGGGCGGGCCTCCCCCACCTGCCCGCCGTGCTGTCGGCGTCGAAGAGCTACTCCGAGCGGCTGTTCCGCTACCTGCGCATCGACCGGCTGGAGCGCGACGCCGCCGACCGCGCGCTCATCGCCCCGGCCGAGCGCGAGGGGGTGGAGTTCGCCCCCGGCGCGCTGGACGCCCTCTACGCGGCGGCCGACGGGTACCCCTACTTCGTCCAGGCCTACGGCAAGGTCACCTGGGACGTCGCCGCCTCCTCCCCCATCACCGCCGAGGACGTCGCCATGGCCGCGCCGGTCGCCGAGACCGAGTTGGCCGTCGGCTTCTTCGGCTCGCGCTACGACCGCGCCACCCCGGCCGAGCGGGAGTACATGCACGCGATGGCCGAGCTGGGCGGGCCGCAGGGCGCGGCCGTCGCGACGTCGGAGGTCGCCGTCTCGCTGGGGCGCAAGCCGGCGTCCCTCTCCCCGGCCCGGGACTCGCTGATCAAGAAGGGTCTCGTGTACTCGGCCGAGCGGGGGCAGATCGCCTTCACCGTGCCGCACTTCGGCCGCTACCTGCTGCGCCACCCGGACTGAAAGAGGACCCCGTCCCCCTCCCCGCTCGCAGGCTCGCGGCGAGCCTCTGGACGGGGCCGCGGTTCGAGAACCCTCGCGTCGGGAACGACCGCCCCGTGCCGACGTGGGTGGAAGCGGGACTGTGGGGGCTCCTCGGCGGGGGCGCGCTGGTCATCGGCGCCCTGATCGCCTGGTTCGTGCGCGTGCCGCCCAAGGTCGTGGCGTCGGTGATGGCCTTCGGGTCGGGCGTCCTGATCTCCGCCGTCGCCTTCGACCTCATGGAGGAGGCGGCGGACACCGGTGGGCTGACCGCCACCGCCATCGGCTTCCTGAGCGGCGCGATCGTGTACCTCGCCGCGAACCTGGCCCTGGCCCGCCGCGGCGCCCGCCACCGGAAGCGTTCCGGAGCGCAGCAGCCGTCGGAGTCCGAGCAGTCCGGCAGCGGAGCGGCCATCGCGATCGGAGCGCTCCTCGACGGCATCCCCGAGTCCGTGGTCCTGGGGCTGGGCCTGATCGGTGGCGGGTCGGTGAGCCTGTCGGTGCTGGCCGCCGTCTTCATCTCCAACGTCCCCGAGGGCCTGTCCAGCGCCTCGGGGATGAAGAACAACGGGCGGTCGGCGCGTTACGTCTTCGGCGTCTGGGGCGGCATCGCGCTGGTGAGCGGGCTGGCGGCGCTGCTCGGCTACGCCCTGCTCGGGGGCGCGCCACCCGAGGCCGTCGCCGTCATCACGGCGGTGGCGGCGGGCGCCATCCTCACCATGATCGCCGACACGATGATCCCCGAGGCGTTCGAGGACACCCACGCCTGGACCGGGCTGATCACCACGGTCGGCTTCCTCACGGCCTTCGCGATCAGCCTCGCCTGACCGGGGACCGGTCAGACGATCGGGGAGGCAGCCGGCAGGACCTCGGGCCCGGCGACGGCCGGGCGGTCGGCGCCCAGCGGGTGCACCCGGACCGCGAGCACGGCGACGTCGTCCTCGACGTCGGGCCCCAGCATCTCGGTCAGCAGGCGGTTGCACAGCACGTCCAGCGGGAGCCCCGCCGACCGCGCCACCAGGTCACGGAGCAGGTCGCGCCCCTCGTCCAGGAGCATCCGGCGCCGCTCGAAGAGCCCGTCGGTGAACAGCAGCAGGGTGCTGCCGTCCGGCAGCGGGCTGAGCTCGTCGGTGCGCGGCCCCAGCCAGCCGATGCCGACCGGTGGCCCGACCGGCGCGGTCAGGTCGAGCACCGTGCCGTCCTCGAGCAGCAGCAGCGGGTCCGGGTGCCCCGCGGTCGCCCAGCGCAGCCGCCGGGCGGGCCCGCCGTCGGCGTCCGGGGCGAGCTCCACCCGGGCCACCAGCGCCGTGGCCATCGCCGGCACGTCCAGGCCGACCACGGCGTGGTCGACCCGGCGGAGCAGCTCGGCGGGCGCGTCGGCGCGGTCGTAGCCGATGCCGCGCACGAGTGTCTTCACCTGCCCCATGGCGGCCGCGGCGTCGATGTCGTGCCCCATGACGTCGCCGATCACCAGCACCGTGTCGCCGTCGGGCTGGAGGAAGGCGTCGTACCAGTCGCCGCCGATGGCGATCCCCTTCGTCGCCGGCCGGTACCGCACCGCCAGCTCCAGGCTGTCGGGCTGCACCGGCGGGGAGAGGAGGCTCAACTGCAGCCGCTCGGCGACCTGCTGCTGGGCGGCGACGAGCCGGGCGTTGTCCAGGGCCAGGGCGGCCCGCCGGGACGCGATGTCCGCCGTCCGCAGCTCGACGTCGGTGTGCGGACCGCGCTCGGGACCGTTCACCAGGGTGAACCCCCCGATGACCTCGCCGCGGGAGACGAGCGGGAAGGCGGCGACCGACGCCGGGCGCAGCGGCGCCAGCGCCTCCCGCGCCTCCTCGACCGGGACCATGGACCGGACGATGGCGTCGGTGATCTCGGGGATGACGATCGGGTGGGGGTCCCGGAGCATCGCGGGCACCGGCGCGGTGACGTCGTTGGTGGCCACGCGCAGGTCGGCGTACCGGTTCATGTGCGGAACCATCGCCGGGTCACGGTGCGCGCGACCGACGTCCCGCCGCGTCCCGTCGGGGTCGACGACGGTGACGATGCACCAGTCGGCCAGCTGCGGCACGACCAGGTCGGCGAAGCGCTGCACCGCCTCGTCGGTGTCGTACGTGGAGGTCATGGCCAGGTTGATGTCACCCAGCAGCATGAGGTGCCGGCCGGCCAGCTCGGCCTCGTGGGCGGCCGAGGCGGCCGCAGCGGCCGCCTCCTCCCGGCCGGCGATCGCCGCAGTGCGCTCGTCCTCCGTCTGCCGACGCGAGGTGACGTCGTCGTAGGTGACGACCAGGCCGCCGTCGGTGCGGAAGGCATCGACCTGGAACCAGATGCCCAGCGGGTCGTACCAGGCCTCGAAGCTGGCCGGCTCCCCCGTGCCGGCGACGCGGCGGTAGTGCTCCTCGAACGGGCTGCCGACCGTCTCGGGGTACTTCTCCCAGATCACCCGGCCGACCAGGTCGCCGACCCGTTCCCCCAGGAGCCTCGCACCGGCCGGGTTCACGTAGCTGAACCGCCAGTCGTCGTCGAGGACGAAGAGGGGACGCTCCATGCCATCGACGGCCTGCAGCAGCAGGTCGCCCGGCAGTCGGGCCGCGTCCTCCGGGGTCACGGGCACCACTGTGCCGCATGGCGCTCCGTGCAGCGGTGCCGCGAGGGCGGCCAAGGCACGGAAATCACCCGTGCTGACCAGGTTCGCGCTCCGGTGGCCAGACACACCGGGACCGGCGGTTTCCGTGCCCCCGCTCGGGGCACTCTGCGGGGTGTCCAGAACAGGGCAACCGAGGGGGAGTCATGGGGCGTCGTCTGACATGGCCGCTGAGACCGTTACCGGACGGCCGCGGTGAGGTGTGGCGTTGGGACCTCGGGGCCCTCGGTGAGCTGGCCGCCGCCCGCGCGGGTCTCCGCGCCAGACTCGGCTCCGCCGGCTTCCCGCCCGCGGAGGAGGACGAGTCCGGCGAGCAGCTGGTGATGGCCTTCGACGAGCTCGCCTCGAACGCGCTGCGGCACGGCGAGTCGCCGGTCGTCGCGACCGTCGTCGCGGGCACGGGGGGATGGCTGCTGGACGTCAGCGACCGCGCTCCCGAGGTGATGCCCGCACCCGCGGTCGGCCGCGATCCCGCGCAGGGCGGCATGGGGCTGCACCTGGTGGCGCGGCTGTCGGTGGCCCACGGCTGGTACGTCGACGCGGGCACCAAGCACGTGTGGGCCTGCCTGCCCAGCGACGTGGCCGACCAGGAGCCGGCACCCGCCGCCTGACCCCGCACAGCGCCCGGGGCGGCGGGAACCGAGGTTCCGGCGCCGCCCCGGGGCGTTCATGGGTGTTACGGCAGCACGAGCGAGATGGCGCCCTTGCCGTACGTGGGGATCTCGATGGCCAGGTCGACCCGGTTGAAGGCGGCGAGCATGCCGGCCAGGTCGCCCGGCAGCTCCTCGCCCGGGGCGTAGAGCCTGTGCAGCTTCGAGTGGGGCGCGCCCTGGGTGTTGAACAGCGCGGAGAGCACGTTGACCACCTCGTGCAGCGCCTCGACCTGCATGCCGGTCAGCTCGCCGTCCTCCTCGACGGCGTCCTGGCAGCCGCCGGGCGGCAGCAGGGCCAGGGCACCGCCGGTGTAGGCCGCCGCGCCCAGGTCCATCAGGCACAGGGCGTTGACGGCCATCTGCGGGTCGACGTACACCGCCACGGCGACGGGGCGGTCCGGGGCCGGGGTGACCGGCGCCCCCGGGGTGACGTTGACGGGCTTGCCCACCAGGCCGGTGAGCATGTCGCGGACGTCCTTGGCGGCGGGGAGCGGCACGGTGCCGGCGGCGGTCATGCGATCACCCCGCTCAGCGCCTCGGTGAAGGTGTCCTCGTTGAACGGCTTGGCGATGAGGAACAGGGCGCCGGCGTTGGCGGCCTTCTCCCGCATCTCCGGCGAGCCCTCCGAGGTCACGAAACCGAACGGCACGGCGGAGCCCGACGAGCGCAGCGCCTGCAGGCACTCGATCCCGGTCATGTTGGGCATGTTCCAGTCCGACAGCACCAGGTCCGGCTTCTCCGACCCGACCTTGGCCAGCGCGTCGGCGCCGTCCTCGGCCTCGACGATCTCGTGGTCGTCGAACCCGGCCTGGCGCAGGGTGCGGATGACGATCTGCCGCATGACACGGCTGTCGTCGGCGATCAGGATCTTCACAGCGGTACCTCGTTCTTCCGGCAGTAGGTGCGGGGTCAGTGCGCGGGGAGCGCGGGGAGCGCGCCCTGCACGGAGATGGAGACGGTCTGGCCACGCCACATCAGGTCGAGGTGGCAGACGTCCTGGGGGTTGCGGGGGGCGGGCGCCTGGCCCACGTCGGGCAGGCTCAGCCCGGAGGGGCCGGGCAGCGCGGCCTTGACGTTGCCGCCCACCACGTTGGCGATCTCGCCGAAGGCGTCGGCGACGTCCTCGTCCTCGAGCACCTCGGGGGAGTGCTCGCGCAGCAGGGCGCGGGTGAGCTCCTCGGCCGTGCGGCGCCCGGTGGTGAGGACGACGCTGCCGGTCCACGGGCCGACGACGTCGACCCAGCTGGAGACCGGATCGGTGACGGGCTCCCCCGGCAGCGCGACGAGCACCTCCTCCTCGCCGACCAGGGCGATCCAGGCGTCCTGCGCGATCGACTCGACGGTCGCCTCGTCGATCAGCTCGGTGATGACCGGCCGGGTGTCGGCGCCGCGACGCCGCTCGCCGGTGTCGAGCTCGATCACAGCACTGCCTCCTGGGGGAGCAGGCCGAGCAGCGCGAGCTTGTCGCGGATGGCGTCGGCGGTGAACGGCTTGATCACGTACTCGTGGGCGCCGGCGGCCAGGGCGCGGACGATCTGCGTGTGCTCGCTCTCCGAGGTCACCATCATGATCGTCATCGAGCGCCAGGCCGGGTTGGAGCGCACGGCGGAGACGAACTGCAGGCCGTCCATCACCGGCATGTTCCAGTCGACGCAGACCAGGTCGGGGACCCAGCCGCCCTCGAGGACGTCGAGGCCTTCCCGGCCGTGGCCGGCCTGCTGGGTCTCGTAGCCGAGCCCCTCCAGGATCCCGGAGACGATCCGGCGCATCGCGCGGGAGTCGTCGATCACCAGAGCACGCATCACTTCCCCTTCAACGGGCGGTAGGCGGAGCTGCGGCCGACGACGACCCGCTCCCACGAGTCGTCCACCCCGAGCGTCGTCTCCGCGGCGCCGAGGAAGAGCCAGCCGTCGGGGCGCATCAGGTCGCGCACCCGGCGGAGGATCGCCTGCTTGGTGGGCAGGTCGAAGTAGATGAGGACGTTGCGCAGGTAGACCACGTCGAACGGGCCCATGCGCGGCAGCGGAGCGGCGAGGTTGCACTCGGAGGCGGTCACCATCCGGCGCAGCTGCGGAGCGACCTCCCAGTCGTTGCCGGCCCGCACGAAGTGCCGCACGAGCATCGGCGCGGGCAGACCGCGGTTGACCTCGAGCTGGCTGAACCGCCCGGCACGGGTGCGCTCGACCATCTCCCGCGAGATGTCGGTCGCGGTGATCGACACCCGGGACGCGGCGTTGGGCAGGGCGTCCTCGAGCAGCATGCCGATCGTGTACGCCTCCTGCCCGCTCGAGCAGGCGGCCGACCAGATCTGCAGGCGCTCGCTCGGACCGCGGGCCGCCAGCAGCGACGGCAGCACGGTGGAGGTGAGCGCCGTGAACGGGTCGCCGTCCCGGAACCACGACGTCTCGTTGGTGGTGAGCGCCTCGACGATCGCCCGGGTGTTGTCCGGGCTGGGCCGGGTGCGCACGCTCTCCACGAACTGGGAGACGTCGGTCAGGCCGGCCTGGCGGGCGACCGGCAGCAGCCGGGCCTCCACCAGGTATTCCTTGCCGGGCTGGAGCACGATCGCGCTCTCGCGGTGCACCAGCTGGCGGACCCAGTCGAAGCTGGTCGTGGTGAGGGTCATCGGATGCCTCCGGTCAGAGCAGTCGCACCGGCGACAGCGGGAAGGCGGGTGGGCACGACACCGGAGAGGTGCCGGTGGATGGCGTCGGCCACGCGGTCGAGCGGCAGGACCTCGTCGGCGAACCCGGCCTGGGTCACCGCGCCCGGCATGCCCCAGACCACCGAGGTGGCCTGGTCCTGGACGAGCACGCTGCCGCCGGCGGCGCGGATCTCGCCCGCTCCGTTGCGCCCGTCGGCGCCCATGCCCGTGAGGACGACACCGAGGACGGCGCCGTCGTAGGCGGCGACGGCCGAGCGGAAGAGCGGGTCGACGGCCGGGCGGCAGAAGTTCTCCGGCGGGCCCTGGTGCAGGCCGGTGGTGTGCGCGCCCCGGCCGGTGCGCACCACGAGGTGGTGATCGCCGGGGGCCAGGTGCACGGTGCCGGGCTGCAGGGGGACGCCGTCGGTGGCCTCGACCACGCGCAGCGAGCAGAGCCGGTCGAGGCGCTGGGCGAACTGGCGGGTGAACACCGGGGGCATGTGCTGGACCAGCAGGATCGGCACGGGCAGCGAGGCCGGCAGCTGCGGGAGCAGCTTGGACAGCGCCTCGGGACCGCCGGTCGACGACCCGATCACGAGGACGGCGGGCTTCTTGCCGGGTCCGGTGCGCGGCACCGGGAGGCGCGGCGGGGCGACGGGGGCGGCGGACCGCACCGGGCCGGTGGTGACCGGGCGGCCGGTGAGGGCCTTGATCTTGGGGATGAGCTGCTCGCGGACGCTCTCCATGGACTGCGCGACGCTGCCGACGTTGGCCGGCTTGGTGACGTAGTCGTTGGCGCCGGCGGACAGGGCGTCCAGGGTGGCCGTGGCACCGCGCTCGGTGAGCGTGCTGAACATGATGATCGGGATGCGGTTGCGGTTCCCGCGGATCGCGCGGACCGCCTCGATGCCGTTCATCTCCGGCATCTCGATGTCCATCGTGATGAGGTCGGGCTTGAGCTGCTCGAGCTTGCTCAGTGCCACCCTGCCGTTGACGGCGGTACCCACGACCTCGATGTCGCGGTCCTCGGACAGCACGTCGGTCACGATCTTGCGGACGACGACCGAATCGTCGACCACCATCACCCTGATCGGGTTCACGTGCGTCCTCCTGGTTCCTGCCGGAATGCAGCCCGACAGGCTGTTCACCGCAGTATCGGCACCGATTCCCGGCACCTTGAGCGGGATCGGTCAGTGCAGCCGACGGGCTCCCGGGGCTGCCCCGTCCTCCCGTCCGCACCAGAAGCATCGGCGGCCACAGCCGTTCGGAAAAGGGGACGGACGAAACCGTTACGCAATTCTCCGGTGACCACGGGAATGGCTGTCGGGAAACCATTTCGGTGCTTTGTCGACACCGTGGGGGAGGTGGGCACGCGCCATTTCCCGGGACGCCTCCGACCTGCACGTTCCGCCGTCGGCGGCAGCGGCGCCGCCCGTCCGGCGACGCCCGGAGGTGGTCAGGCGGAGCGGGTGAGGGGCGCGCGGAGGACGGTCAGTGCGCCCTCGTCGAGCAGGTCGCCCATGGCGATGCCCTGCACGCAGCCGGCGACGGCGTTCCAGGCTCCGGCCGCGCCGTCGTGCCGGTCGAAGCCGCCCTCGAGGAAGGCCTGGACGGCGTGCAGCTGCGCGGTGGCGAGGACGCGGGTGCGTCCCGACACGTGCGCCGCCCAGGAGGCCTCGTGCATGGCGGTGGCCCAGGGCCGGCGCTCGGCGCGACCCTCGTCGACCGCGGCGCGCCAGCGAGCCCGGCCGGCGTCGTCGAGGTCGCGCAGCCCGTCGAGGAACGCCGCGAGCTCGGTGCCGGCCGCGCCCAGGTCGAGCGTCTCCGGGCCGGCGACCGGGGCGCTGTCGGCGACCTGGTCGAAGGACGCGGTGAGCTCGCGGCGCACCAGCGGGGGCAGCACGCCGGCGGCCCAGTAGCCGATGGCGGCGTCGGCCAGCACGTCGGCGGCCTCGGCCAGCAGACCGGGGTCCAGCAGCCCGGCGGCCGGGTGCTCGCCGCCGAGCACGTCCTCGCGGACCAGCCGCTCCAAGGTGGGGGCGTCGCCGATGGTGCCCTGCTCGAGCTGCTCCACCAGAACGGCGGCACGGTCACCGGCGGCGCGGGCGCCGGCCGCCGCGGTGCGCACGTGCGGCACGGCGACGGCCATCTCGCGCGCCCGGCGGGAGCGGACCGCCAGCACGAGGCGCTGCTCGCGCTCCAGGCCGCGGGCGGGATGGGCGGTGGCCAGCCGGCCGATCGCGGCGTCGTCGGCCTGCAGGGCCGCCAGCAGCACCCCCGCCACCGCGCGACCGGCGGGCAGCCGGACGAGGTCGAACCCGAGCGTGGCGGCACTGACCAGCGTGTACGGCACGGCAGCGCCTCCGAGGGCAGGGGATCGGACTCCCCCATGCTGGCGGCTCCGACCCCGGAACGCCACGCGGCCGTCACCCCTTGGCAGGACTCTGCCAGGGCGACGGCCGCGTGTCGGGCTGGTCTGTGTTATCGACCAGCTGCGGAGCGTGAGTGAATCAGGCGCTGACCGCCTTGTGCACGTCCAGGGCGAGCAGCAGCTGCCCGTCCAGCTTGTAGGCACCGCGGATCAGGTCGCGGGACTGGCCCTCGAGGGTGTCCGGCGGGGCCTCGAAGTCGGCGGCGTCCACGTCCACGACGTCGGCGATCGAGTCCACCAGCAGGCTGACCGCCTCGCCGTCCAGGCGGACGACGATCACCACGGCGTCGGTGCCCTCGGGGCGGGCCGGGCGGCCGAGCCGCTCGCGCAGCTCGATGGCGGTGACCACCTGACCGCGCAGGTTGATCAGGCCGGCCACCGCGCGGGGGGCCAGGGGCACGCGGGTGAGCTGCTGGCTGCGCAGCACCTCCTGGACGTGCTCCACCTCGACCCCGTACAGGTCACCGTCGAGGCGGAAGGTGGCCAGCTGCCCGCTGGTGGCCGAGGCCACCGCGTCGCTGGCCGCAAAGTCGGTCACGCTGGTCACGTCAGACCTCCTGGTAGGAGCCGGTGGGCGCCGAGGCGCCGGGGTGGGAGGGGGCCGAGTAGAACGCCGGGTCCGCCGCGAGGATGGCGGCGCGGACGTCGAGCAGCTCGGTCACCCGGTCGCCGAGGACGGCGGAGCCGAGCAGGCCCAGGTCGTCGATGTCGCTGCGCACCGCGGCCTCGCCGTCGACGATGTCGAGGATCTCCTCGACGACGATGGCGACGCTGCGCCCGTGGTCGGCGTAGACGATGACCTCGAGCACCTCGCGGTCGGTCTCGCCGTAGGCGCCCAGGTGCCGGTCGAGCCGGACGATCGGCAGGATGGCGCCGCGGTACTGCACCACCTCGCGGTTGCCGACCTTCTCCACCGCGTCGGTGCGCACCTGCTCGAGCCGGGTGACGGTGTCCAGCGGGATGGCCACACGGCGCCCCCCGCCGATCGAGGCCAGCAGCATCCGCTGGCGCTCGGTCTCCGCCGCGGACGCGGAGCTCACCGAGGCCCGCGACTCCTGGCGGTCGGCGGTCTCGGTCCGCAGCGCGCGGCGGGCGAGGGCCTGCACGTCGAGGATCAGCGCGACCGTGCCGTCGCCGAGGACGGTGGCGCCGGAGTACAGCCCGATCTGCTTGAGCTGGCCGCCCACGGCCTTGACCACGATCTCCTCGGTGTTGATGACCCGGTCGACCACCAGGCCGAAGCGGCGCCCCTCGGAGCGGAGCACCGCGATGACCACGTGGCCGTCGTGCCGCTCGGAGGTGAGGCCGAGGACGTCGGTGAGCCGCACGAGGGGGAGCAGCTCGCCGCGGAGCCGGTAGACCTGCGCACCGCCGACCTCCTCGACGGCGTTGGCGGCCTTCTCCGCGTCCAGGCTGACCAGCTCCTGCAGGCTGATCTGCGGGATGGCGTAGCGGTCGCTGGCGCACTCGACGGTCAGCGCCGGGACGATCGCCAGGGTCAGCGGGATGCGGAGCCGGCAGACGGTGCCCACGCCCGGGTCGGACTCGACCTCGATGGTGCCGCCGATCGACTCGATGTTGGTCTTGACGACGTCCATGCCGACGCCGCGGCCGGAGACGTTGGTGACCGCCGCGGCCGTCGAGAACCCGGGCAGGAAGATCAGCTGGAGGATGTCGGCCGGGCTCATCCGCGCGAGGGCCTCCGGCGTGACCAGGCCGCGCTGGACGGCCTTGGCACCGAGCTTGGCCGGGTCGATGCCGGCGCCGTCGTCGGCGACCTCGACCACGACCTGGCCGCTCTCGTGACGGGCCCGGAGGGTCAGGACGCCCTCGGCCGGCTTGCCGGCCTTCCTGCGGTCGTCGGGCGCCTCGATGCCGTGGTCGACGGAGTTGCGGACCAGGTGGGTCAGCGGGTCCTTGACGGCCTCCAGCAGGGTCTTGTCGAGCTCGGTCTCCCGGCCCTCCATGTCCAGGCGGATCGTCTTCTTGAGCTGCTGGCCCAGGTCACGGACGACGCGGGGGAGCTTGGACCAGATGTGGTCGATGGGCTGCATGCGCGTCTTCATGACGCCCTCCTGCAGCTCGCTGGCGATGAGGTTGAGCCGCTGGGAGGCCCGGATCAGGTCGGTGTCGGTCTGCCGGGCGACGTTCTGCACGATCTGGTTGCGGGTGAGCACCAGCTCGCCGACGAGCAGCATGAGCTCGTCGAGCAGGTCGACGTCGACCCGGATGGTGCTGTCGGCGACGGCGCGGCGGGTCTGCCCGCCGGCTCCCTCCGCAGCCGCGCCCTCGGCGGCGGGGGCGTCGTCGGGCTGCTCGCCGGTGGCGGGGGCCTCGGGAGCCGCGGGCGGCTCCTCGGACAGGATCTCGGGCACGGCGGGGGTCACGTCCTCGATGAGCTCGTCGGCGGGCACGGGGGCCGGCGCCGGGACGGCGGCGGCCTTGGCGCGGGGGGCGCGCTTGACGGGCGCCTTGGCAGGGGCCTTGGCGGGCGCCTTGGCGGCGGCCTTGGCCGGGCTCTTCGCCGGGGCCACGGGAGCCGCGGCGACCGCCACCGGCTCGGGGGCCGGGGCGGGGGAGTCCTCCATCGCCGCGGTGACGGCGGCGACGGCGGCGGAGACGTCGACGGTGCCCTCTCCGCCGTTGGCCTCGATCGAGGTGAGCAGAGCGCGGACCGTGTCCACCATCTGCAGCAGCACGTTGGTGCGGTGCGGGGTCAGCGCCAGCTCGCCGTCGCGCAGCCGCGACAGCATGTTCTCGCCGACGTGCGTGACCTCCTCCAGCCGGTTGAAGGCCAGGAAGCCGCTGGTGCCCTTGATCGTGTGGATCGTCCGGAAGATGCTGGACAGCCGCTCGCGGGAGTCGGGCTCCTGCTCGAGCGCCACCAGGTCGGAGTCCAGCTGGTCGAGGTTCTCGTGGCTCTCGACCAGGAACTCCTCGACGATGTCGTCCAGACCGTCCACGGGTGTGTCCTTCTCTCTGCTTCGCATCGGGGCGCAGTCGCCCCGGTGGGTTCTCGGCGCGGGGGGCGGCGGACTCAAGGTGAATCCGCCGCCCCGCCGCAGCCGTCCGGTTCGTTATCGGCACTCGGCCCCCGGAGGGGGACGGAGCCCTCGGGTCAGTAGGTGAAGCGCCCGACGGTGGTGCGCATGTCGGCGGCCATCCGGGACAGCTCGTCGACCGCGGTGCGGGTCTGGGTGAGCGCCTGGGTGGTGGACTCCGCCGCGGTGGAGACGCCGGTGATGTTCTCCGCGATCTGCGTCGTCCCGCCGGCGGCTTCCTGGACCGAGCGGCTCATCTCGTTGGTGGTGGCGGTCTGCTCCTCCACCGCGCTGGCGATGGTGGTCTGCCGGTCGGAGATCTGGGCGACGATCGCGGAGATCTCGCCGATCGCCGCCACCGCTGCCGTGGTGTCGCCCTGGATGGCCTGGACGCGGCGGGCGATGTCCTCGGTCGCCTTGGCCGTCTCCTGGGCCAGCTCCTTGACCTCGTTGGCCACGACGGCGAAGCCCTTGCCGGCCTCACCGGCGCGCGCGGCCTCGATCGTGGCGTTCAGGGCCAGCAGGTTGGTCTGCTCGGCGATGCTGGTGATCACCTTGACGACGTTGCCGATCTCGGCCGAGGACTCACCCAGCTTGGCCACCGTGGCCGTCGTCGTCTCCGCGGCGGTCACCGCTCGGGACGCGACCTCGCTGGCCTCAGCAGCGTTGCTGGCGATCTCCCGGATGGAGGCACCCATCTGCTCCGCACCCGCGGCCACGGTCTGCACGCTGCGGGACACCTCCTCCGCGGCACCGGAGACGACGCCGGACTGCGCGGAGGTCTCTTCGGCCGAGGCCGAGATCTGCGCCGACGAGGCCGACAGTTCCTCACTGCTCGCCGCCACCGCGTCCGCCGAGGACACCACCGTCGACATCACCGAACGCAGCTCCATGACGGCGGCGTCCAGGGCCTGGCCCATCCGCCCGAGCTCGTCCCGCGTCGCCAGTGCGCTGGTGCGGGTGAGGTCGCCCGCGGCCAGACCCTCGGCCACCTGCTGCACCTTGCCCACGCCGGCGCGGATGCCCCGCGCGACGATGACGCCGACGGCGAGCGCCACGCCGACGCCGACGACGAGCGCCACGATCGACAGCGTCCGCTGCGCCTCGTAGTCCGAGCGAGCCGCTGCTGCGGCCGTCCGGCCCTCCGCCTTCTCCAGGTCGTTCACCTGGGCGAGCAGCTCGTCCACGGTCGTGGCGAGGGGGGCCACCTGCTGCTCGTTGGCCGCCCACCAGCCCGCGTTGTCCAGCGCCACCGCGAGCGGGCCGAGGACGGTCTCGGACGCGTCCACGTACTCGCGGTAGGCCGCCGATGCCTCGTCCACGAGCGCCTGCTTCTCCGGCGTCGGGGAGGAGGCGGCGTAGGCGTCGGCAGCCGCGTCGAACTCGTCGGCGAACCCGGGGATGGTCGTGTCGAGGATGACCCGGCTGTCGGCGGGGTCGGGGGTGAGCAGGGCGTTGCGCGTCGCGACGCGGGTCCGCGACACGGCGTCGCGCATGTCCGAGGCTGCGTCGAGGCCGGCCATGTTGCTGGCGTAGAGACGCTGCGTCGTGTCGGCCGACGCACCGAGCGCAGTGATTCCCATGATCCCGACGCCGGCGGCGACGACGCCCGCCACACCCACCGCGGACAGGATCTTCGTGGCGACACCGCGATCACCCCACCACGCGGTCGCGGGACGTTCCCCAGCGAGGGACGACTCGGAGGTGCGGCGTCCGCCGGACGAGGGGGGCCGCGTGTCGACTGCGGTCATGGGGTTCTCCAGTGCAAATGGCGAGGAATGGCGCGCCGTACGAAGTGCCGGCCACACGCAGCTGACTTTTGCTGCTCCTCGAGATTAGAGCCCCCGGGATGGGTCGATCCTGATCCGAAACGTGTCGAGGCGGCAAAAAAAGATTTGCTCGGCGACCTCATTCCCGGAGTCGACTTGGCGCCATTCCTGAACGGCGTGCGCCACCTCCGGAAAACGACGACGGGGTGGCGGCCGATGCGGCCGCCACCCCGTCGCGGGTGGATCAGGAGCTGATCAGTAGGTGAACCTCCCGACGGAGGTCCGCATGTCGGCGGCCATCCGGGACAGCTCGTCCACGGCGGTGCGGGTCTGGGTCAGCGCCTGGGTCGTGGCGTCGGCGGCGCCCGACACGTTGGAGATGTTGGCGGCGATCTGGCCGGCGCCGTCGGCGGCCTCCTGCACCGAGCGGCTCATCTCGTTGGTCGTGGCCGTCTGCTCCTCCACCGCGCTGGCGATGGTGGTCTGCCGGTCGGAGATCTGCGCGACGATCGCCGAGATCTCCTCGATCGCGCCGACCGCGGCACCGGTGTCCTTCTGGATCGCCTCGACGCGGCGGGCGATGTCCTCGGTCGCCTTGGCCGTCTCCTGGGCCAGCTCCTTGACCTCGTTGGCGACCACGGCGAAGCCCTTGCCCGCCTCGCCCGCCCGGGCCGCTTCGATGGTGGCGTTCAGGGCCAGCAGGTTGGTCTGCTCGGCGATGCTGGTGATCACCTTGACGACGTTGCCGATCTCGGCCGAGGACTCACCCAGCTTCGCGACCGTGGCGGTGGTGGTCTCCGCGGCGGTGACCGCGCGGGCCGCGACCTCGCTGGCCTCGGCGGCGTTGCTCGCGATCTCGCGGATGGAGGCACCCATCTGCTCCGCACCCGCGGCGACGGTCTGCACGTTGCGGCTGACCTCGTCCGCCGCACCGGCCACCACGCCGGACTGGGCGGAGGTCTCCTGCGCGGAGGAAGAGATCTGCGCCGAGGAGGCCGACAGCTCCTCCGAGGACGCCGCGACGGCGTCGGCAGAGGCCACGACGGAGCCCATCACCTGACGGAGGCTCTCCTGCGCCAGGTCGAGCGAGGCGGCCATGCGGCCGATCTCGTCGGACTGCACGATGCCGGTCTGACGGGTCAGGTCGCCCTCGGCCAGGCCCTGGACGACGTCCTGCACCGCGAGCAGGTTGCGGCGGATGCGGCGCGCGACGAGCAGGCCGATCGCCGTGGCGATGACGGTGCCGGCCGCGACCAGCCCGATCAGCAGGAGCCGTGACCGGTCGCTGGTGGCGGCGACGTCGGCGGCGGCGGCACGCGCCTCGGCGATCTCGGAGCCGACGAGCTGGGTGATCCCCTCGCGCAGCGCGGTCTGGAACTCCTGCGACTCGACGTACGCGGGCGCCGCCGTCGCCAGGTCCCCGGCACTGAACGCCTTCGTCACGATGGCGAACTTCTCGTTCCAGCCCTGGTAGTCCTCGAGCACCTGCTCGGACAGCCGCGCCTGCGCGGAGGTCGGGGCCGTGGAGGCGTACTCCTCGGCGGCAGCGAGGAAGGCTGCGCTGCCGTCCTGCGCGCCCTTGGCCCACTCCTGCTTGTTCTCCTCGCTGACGCCCGGGAGCATGAGCGCGGTCTGGTTGAGCTGGATGCTCAGCTGCTGCGCCCGCATCTCCTCGGCCTGCACCAGCGCCTGGGTGCTCTCCCGGTAGCTGGCGTCGAACTCGCCGGCTGCCTTGTCCAGGGAGACGGCGCCGACCGCGCCGACCGCGATCCCCGTGACGACGGCCACCGAGACCGCCGCCAGGATCTTGCGGGACACCGACACGTTCGCCAGTGACCGCCGCGCACCACCGTTCTTCGCCACCGCACACATCCGTTCGCACTCAGGGGAGGCCGGTCCGTGACCCCGGACCGGCGGGCCACCGGGGAGCGCCGGTGACAGGGCGAAACATAAACGGACGGGAATGGTGCGGTAGGCCGTTAGCGGTGTGTGTCGTGTGACTGGTGGGACACGTTTGGACAACGAAGTCGACATTCTGGAGAACCATTCCTGTGACCGCCACGGAATTGTCGACATGCCTCCCCGGGTGCGGTTCCGTGCCTCGGGCAGGACGCACGACGGCCCCGCGACCGGTGGGTCGCGGGGCCGTCGTGAACGGGCGGATCAGTAGGTGAAGCGGCCCACCGTGGTGCGCAGGTCCGACGCCATCCGGGACAGCTCGTCGACCGCGGTGCGGGTCTGGGCGAGCGCCTGGGTCGTGGCGCCGGCGGCGGTGGAGACCCCGGTGATGTTCTCCGCGATCTGACCCGATCCCGAGGCCGCCTCCTGCACCGAGCGCGACATCTCGCTCGTCGTTGCGGTCTGCTCCTCCACCGCGCTGGCGATGGTGGTCTGCCGGTCGGAGATCTGCGCGACGATCGCCGAGATCTCCTCGATCGCGCCGACCGCGGCACCGGTGTCCTTCTGGATCGCCTCGACGCGGCGGGCGATGTCCTCGGTCGCCTTCGCCGTCTCCTGGGCCAGCTCCTTGACCTCGTTGGCCACGACGGCGAAGCCCTTGCCGGCCTCACCGGCACGGGCGGCCTCGATGGTCGCGTTGAGCGCCAGCAGGTTGGTCTGCTCCGCGATGCTGGTGATCACCTTGACGACGTTGCCGATCTCGGCCGAGGAGTCGCCGAGCTTCGCGACCGTGGCGGTGGTGGTCTCCGCGGCGGTGACCGCACGCGACGCGACCTCGCTCGCCTCGGCGGCGTTGGACGCGATCTCCCGGATCGAGGCGCCCATCTGCTCGGCACCCGCGGCGACGGTCTGCACGCTGCGGGATACCTCGTCCGCCGCACCGGCCACCACGCCGGACTGCGCCGAGGTCTCCTCGGCCGAGGCCGAGATCTGCGCCGAGGAGGCCGACAGCTCCTCCGACGAGGCCGCCACGGCAGCGGCGGCGGACACGATCTCGTCGATGGTCTCGGTCATGGCGCCGGCGGCGGTGTTGAGGGCCGCGGTCATCTGACCGATCTCGTCGTGTCCGCGGACCGGCATCCGGACCGTGAGGTCCCGGGTCGCCAGGCGCTGGAGGCCGACCTGGACTCCCCGCACGCCGCGCGAGATGCCGCGCGAGACGACGAACGCCAGGCCACCACCGAGCACGAAGGCGGCCAGCGAGACGACGACGGAGAGCACCACCGTCTCCCGCTTGGCGTCGGCGACCTCGGCCTCGGTCTGCGCCACCCGGGCGTCCACGGAGTCCACCAGTTCGGTCATGGCCTGGTCGAGGACGTAGAAGACGTCCCACTTGTCGCCGTTCGACAGCGCGTCGCCCTCGTCGAGCCGGTCCTGCGCCCAGAGGGCGAAGATCTGCTCGTTGTAGTCGCTCATCGCCGTCCAGTTCTCCTGGATGACGGCGAGGCTGGCCTCGGCGTCGGCGTCGAGCTGCCCGCGGTCGATGGTGAAGAGTTCCTCGAAGCCCTCCGCGCCGTCGCGGTAGTTCGCGACGTTGTCCCCGGTCGGCGCCGCCGCGGTCGCGCCGCCGACGACCCGGGCGTTCCAGGCGGTGATGTTCTGCCAGTTGGCTGCCCAGAGCAGGTTGTAGCGCGCGTCCTCGACGGTCCGCTGGGCGTCGACCGCCGCGGTGGCCTGCTCGTGCAGGTCACCCACCCGTTGCGTGCCGTGGATGCCGGCGACGGTGGCCGCCAGCGTCCCCAGCATCAACGCCGCGCTGATCGCGAAGATCCGGGTGGAGATCCCGCGGTCCCGGTACCAGTGGCGAGGGGGCGCGTCCTCGCGGAACCGCTCGCTTCGTGCCTTCGACATATGTCCTGTTCCTCGCCGGCGCTGCAGCGGCGCCGATCGCGGGCCGCTCGTTCGAACGAACGCGGATTGCGTTCCGGAACAGGATGGAACATTGGACGTTCCATTTCACACCTGCACCAGGCGTGTCGCAGGAACGCGGAACAATGCCCGGTCACCGCATTTCGGCCGTCTTCTTGTCGACAACCGGAATGCGATGACCGGGCATTGAGGGTCGCGGCGACCCGGGAATCAGTAGGTGAACCGCCCGACCGTGGCGCGCAGGTCGGTGGCCATCTGCGACAGCTCGTCGACGGCCGTGCGGGTCTGCGTGAGCGCCTGCGTGGTCGCCTCCGCGGCCGACGAGACCCCGGTGATGTTCGCGGCGATCTCGCCGGTCCCGCTGGCGGCCTCCTGGACCGAGCGGGACATCTCGCTCGTCGTGGCGGTCTGCTCCTCCACCGCCGAGGCGATGGTGGTCTGCCGGTCGGAGATCTGCGCGACGATCGTGGAGATCTCGTCGATGGCGGCGACCGCCGCGGTGGTGTCGCCCTGGATGGCCAGCACCCGCTTGGCGATGTCCTCCGTGGCCTTGGCGGTCTCCTGGGCGAGCTCCTTGACCTCGTTGGCGACGACGGCGAAGCCCTTCCCCGCCTCGCCGGCGCGGGCGGCCTCGATGGTGGCGTTGAGGGCCAGCAGGTTGGTCTGCTCCGCGATGCTCGTGATCACCTTCACCACGTTGCCGATCTCCGCCGACGACTCACCCAGCTTGTCGACCGTGGCCTTGGTGGTGGCGGCCGCGGAGACCGCCCGGCTGGCGACCTCGCTGGCCTCGGCGGCGTTGGAGGCGATCTCCCGGATGGAGGCACCCATCTGCTCGGCGCCCGCGGCGACGGTCTCGACGCTGCGGGAGACCTCCTCGGCCGCCGAGGCGACGACACCGCCCTGGGCGGAGGTCTCCTCGGCGGAGGCCGAGATCTGGGCGGAGTTCGCGCTCAGCTCCTCCGAGGAGGAGGCGACCGCGTGCGCCGACGCGGCGACACCGGCCATGACCACGCGCAGGTTCTCCTGGGCGCTGTCCAGCGCGGCGGCCATCTGGCCGACCTCGTCCCGCGCCGTGACCCCGGTGGCGACGGTCAGGTCGCCGCCGGCGAGAGCCTCCAGCGAGCGCTTGACCGCCTGCACGGGCCGCGTCACCGACCGCATCGTCATCCGGGCGATGACCAGGACCAGCGCGAGTCCGGCGATCGCGACCACGATGCTCACCTGCTGGGAGCGGGCGATGGCGTCGTCGAGCCGCACCTGGGCGCGGTCGCTCTCGGCGGCGAGGGCGTCCTTCGCCTCGCCGACGGCACCGTCGGACAGGTCGTTGGCGGCCTGGATCTCCTCCCAGCGGGCGCGCATGCCCACCGGGTCGGCGACCGCGAGGTCGATCCACTCCGAGATGGCGGCGGTGTAGGAACCGAAGGCGTCGGACAGCCCGCTCACCGACTCGGCGGCCGCACCGTCGAGGGGGACCGTCGCGAGGTCGGCCAGCATCGCCTCGGGGGTGGCGATGTCGTCGGCCAGCTCCGGCAGCTGCTCGGCCGGGTTGTCGCGGGTGATCGTCTTGAAGCCGTCCACCTTGAGCTCGCTGGCGCGGGTGTCCAGCTCCAGGACGAGCTTTTCCGCCTGGTTGAGGTTCGCGAGCCGGGTGTTCGCCGCCTGCACGGAGGAATTGCCCACCAGGACGGCACTGAGCAGCCCGCCGAAGGCGAGGACGACGACGCCGATCAGCAGGCCGAACTTCACCGCCAGCGGCCGGTGGGCGAACCAGCCGGGACGCCGGGCGGCGCGGGGAGCGGTGGGGGGAGCGGCGGTGGATGTCACGGGAACCTCGCGGGGGAAGACATGTGGCCCGGACGACCGAGCTGGACGTCGGAAGTGTTGTGTCTCCACGGACGAAATGACCGGACGTGTTCCCGGAATGGCGCAATCGTGATGTGTAGGCAGGGCCACCCCCGGCCGGCCGCATACTTGTCGACTTCCCGTCCCGCACGCCCTCACCGCCATTCCGGGAAGCGGGAGCAAAAGCGCAGGTCGCATTCGGCGGACGACCGGAATTGTCGACACCGCGGTCAGGTCGCGGAATGCTCGGGACCAAAGTCACGAGATCGACCTGCACGACACACCGCCGGCGCGGCGGGCGGCGTCAGCCGAGCAGGTCGGCCAGCTGCTCCAGGAGGTCCCGGACGGCGGCCGGATCGGCCACCCGGTGCGCGGCGACCGTGTCGCCGGCCCCGACCTTGACGCCGATGTCGTCCGCGCCCAGCGCGCGGAAGGCGTCCTCGTCGGTGACGTCGTCCCCGAGGTAGAGCACGCCCTGCGCTCCGAGCTCCGCCGCGAGCCGGCGCACCGCCGAGCCCTTGTCGGCGTCGGTGACCGCGAGCTCCAGCACGTCCTTGCCCGGCTTCAACGTCAGTGACGGATCTGCCACCGCCCTGGCGGCCACCAGCAGCTCGGCCGCGGCCGAGCGGTCGGCCACCTGCCGCACGTGCACCGCCACGCTCGCCGGCTTGACCTCGAGCCGTCCGCCCGGGCGTGCCGGCCACCAGCGGCTCGAGCCGCGCGGCGAGCGCGTCCCGCCGGTGGGCGAGCTCGCCGGTCAGCGGGCCGTCGAACTCGGCGCCGTGACTGCCGATCCAGTGCAGCGCCCCCGTCAGCCCGCTGGTGGTCTGCAGGTCGGCCAGGCCCCGCCCGCTCACCAGCGCCACCTCCACGCCCGGCAGCTCGGCGAGCCGCCCGAGCGCCTCGGCCATGCCGGGCAGGAGCACCGCCTCCGACGGCACGTCCACCAGCGGCGCCAGGACGCCGTCGTAGTCGCTGGCCACCAGCACCGGACGCCGGCCGGCCCAGGCCGCCAGCGCCGTCCGCAGGTCCGCGGGGATCGGGCTCATCCCTGGGCACCGCCCCGGCCGGCCGACAGCGGAGCCGACGTCCGGCCCGCCGCACGCCCCGTCGGCTGCCCGGAGGCCTGGTCGTTGAGCGCGCTGAAGAACGAGTCGGCCCAGTGGTCCAGGTCGTTCTTGGCGAGGTGGCGGCGCATGGCGCGCATCCGCTTCGCGCCCTCCGCCGGCTCCATCCGGAGGGCCCGCAGCAGCTGGCTCTTCACGCCGGCGATGTCGTGCGGGTTGACGAGGAACGCCTGCTTGAGCTCGGCCGCGGCGCCGGCGAACTCGGAGAGGACCAGGGCGCCGCCCAGGTCCCCCCGCGCGGCCACGTACTCCTTGGCCACCAGGTTCATGCCGTCGCGGTAGGGCGTCACGA
Organism: uncultured Actinomycetota bacterium; assembly: GCA_963747895.1. Classification (GTDB taxonomy): domain Bacteria; phylum Actinomycetota; class Actinomycetes; order Mycobacteriales; family Geodermatophilaceae; genus Blastococcus. Next base: position 353,274 of record CAVVGX010000005.1, on the reverse strand, counting down.
GCATGACGTCGGCGGCCCGGTACAGGGCGGCCAGCTCCTCGCGGGGCATGGACTGGTTGAAGTAGTGCACCGCGGGGCCGGCGATCGACCCGAAGACGCCGTTGATGTGGCCGACCTGCTGCTCGATCGTCTCGCGCATGTGCACGTAGTGCTCCACGCGCTCCCGGCTCGGGGTGGCCACCTGCACGAGCACGGTGTCCGGCGCCTCCACCGCGCCGTCCTCCAGGAGCTCCTCGAAGGCGTTGAGCCGGAGGCTGATCCCCTTGGTGTAGTCCAGCCGGTCGACGCCCAGGATGATCTTCGACGGGTTGCCGAGCTCGGCGCGGATCTCCTTGGCGCGGGCGAGCACCTCGGGGGAGCGGGCGAGCCGGTCGAAGGACGCGACGTCGATGGAGATCGGGAACGCGCGGGCCGCCACGGTCCGGCCGTCGTACTCGACGACGTGACCGCGTGCCGGGAGCTCGTGCAGCCGGCGCGCGAGCTGCACGAAGTTGGCCGCGGCGGCGGGCCGCTGGAAACCCACCAGGTCCGCGCCGAGCAACCCCTCCACGATCGCCGACCGCCAGGGCAGCTGGGTGAACAGCTCGTAGGGCGGGAAGGGGATGTGCAGGAAGAAGCCGATGGTGAGGTCCGGCCGCTGCTGGCGGAGCATCGCCGGGACGAGCTGGAGCTGGTAGTCGTGCACCCAGACGATCGCGTTCTCCGCCGCGATCTCCGCCGTCCGCTCGGCGAAGCGCTTGTTGATCTGGACGTAGGTGTCCCACCAGTTGCGGTGGTACTCGGGCTTCTCGACGACGTCGTGGTACAGCGGCCACAGGGACGCGTTCGACATGCCCTCGTAGTAGCGGTCGACCTCCTCCTCGGTGAGGGGGATCGGGACCAGCGACATGCCGCCGGACTCGAACGGCTCCGGCGCCGCTCCCGCGGAGCCCGACCACCCGACCCAGGCGCCGCCGCGACCGGCGACGAACGGCTCGAGCGCGGTGACCAGCCCGCCCGGGCTGCGCTGCCAGCGCGTGCTGCCGTCGGGGTCGGTGACCTGGTCCACCGGGAGCCGGTTGGCAACGACGACGACGGGGCTCTCGGCCCCGACCTGTTCATCCGTGGGATCGGTCATACCGTCCCCGACCCTACCGACACCGGTCGGTCACAGCAGGCCCGCCAGTCCGTACGCCGTCGCGGCCGCGCCGATCCCGAGCACGAGCGTCCCGCCGAGGTAGGCCGCCGCGGCGCCGGTCCGCCGCTGCCCGGCGAGCCCGACGACCTCGGTGCCGAGCGTCGAGAAGGTCGTGAGCGTGCCGCAGAACCCGGTGCCCACGAGCGCCAGCACCCAGCCGGGGACGTCGGCCAGCCCCAGCAGGAACCCGAGCAGGGCGCTGCCGGCGACGTTGACCACCGCCGTGCCGGCGACCGAGCCGGCACCCCGGCGGGAGACCGCCACCCGAGCGGCGAGGAGACGGAGCGGTGCGCCGGCCATCGCGCCCAGCACCACGAGCAGCGGTGTCACGCGGCCGGCCCGCGCGCGAAGGGACGCCGGGCCAGCAGCCCCAGCGCCGACGCGGCGACGCCGCCGGCCACCGAGGCGAGCACGTAGGCGGCCGCGACGCCCGGGCGGCCGGCGTCGGTGAGCTGCACGGTCTCGACGGCGAACGCGGAGTAGGTGGTGAAGCCGCCCAGGACGCCGGTGCCGAGCAAGGGCCGCAGCGACGACGAGGCGGGGTAACGGTCGAACACGCGCCCGATCAGCACCCCGAGGACCAGGCAGCCGAGGACGTTCACCAGCAGGGTGGCCCACGGCCAGCCGCCGGGATCGCGGGGCAGCGCCTCGGCGATCCCCCAGCGGGCGAGCGCACCCAGCCCACCGCCGAACGCGGCGGCTCCGTAGGCGATCACACCGACCCCCTGTCCCACCGGCACCGACATCGGGCAGCATGCCATCGACGAGGGTGCACGACGGCGTGGCCCCGGCAGCAGAGGAGGAACCGTGGGCCCGCTCTCGGGAGTGCGTGTGGTCGAGTTCGCCGGACTGGGACCGGGTCCGTTCTGCGGCATGCTGCTGGCCGACCTCGGTGCCGACGTCGTCCGCATCGACCGCCGCGGCAGCGGCAGCGGCGGCCTCGGGGCGACGTCGCTGCTGGACCGCGGCAAGCGCTCGATCGCGCTGGACCTCAAGGACCCCGCCGACGTCGAGGTGGTGCGGGCACTGGTACGGCGCGCCGACGTCCTGCTCGAGGGTTTCCGCCCGGGGGTCATGGAGCGGCTGGGCCTGGGGCCCGACGAGCTGCTGGGGGAGAACCCGGCGCTGGTCTACGGCCGGATGACCGGCTGGGGGCAGACCGGCCCGCTGGCGTCGATGGCCGGGCACGACATCGGCTACATCGCGCTCACCGGCGCCCTGGGGGCCAGCGGCCGGCCGGACGAGCGCCCCGCGCCGCCGATCAACCTGCTGGGCGACTTCGGCGGCGGGGGAGTGTTCCTGGCCCTGGGCGCGCTGGCGGCCCTGCTGCACGCCCGGACGACGGGGCAGGGACAGGTGGTGGACGCCGCGATCGTCGACGGCACCGCCGTCCTCACGACGATGATCCACGGGATGCTCTCGACCGGCGGCTGGCAGGACGAGCGCGGCGTGAACCTGCTGGACACCGGGGCGCCGTTCTACGACGTCTACCGCTGCTCCGACGGCCAGTTCCTCGCCGTCGGGGCGCTGGAGCCGCAGTTCTACGCCGCGCTGCTGCAGGGCCTCGGCGTCGCCGGTGACGAGTCCTTCCCGGACCGCTACAAGCCCGAGCAGTGGCCGGCGCTGCGGGAACGTCTCACCGAGCTGTTCGCCGGCCGGACCCGCGACGAGTGGTGGCAGGTCTTCGCCGGCACGGACGCCTGCGTCGCGCCCGTCTGGTCGCTGGTCGAGGCCACCGAGGACCAGCACAACCGCGAGCGCGGGGTGTTCGTCGAGGTGGACGGAACCGTGCAGCCGGCCCCCGCGCCGCGCTTCTCCGTCACGCCCGGCGCGGTCGGGTCGGTGCCCCGGGCCGGCCAGCACAGCGACGAGATCCGCGCCGAACTCGGCCTCTGACCAGGCATAGGAACCTTTACCTACGTCCGGACCCCTCCAGCCATAGGTAAAGGTTCCTATGCCTGGGCGTACCGGCGGTCAGCGGCGGCGGGTCTCGGGGAAGAGCAGGTCGACGAAGCGCTCGGCGGTGGGCTGCGGCTCGTGGTTGGCCAGCCCCGGCCGTTCGTTGGCCTCGATGAACACGTAGTCGCGCCCCGCCACGTCCGGCACGAGGAAGTCGATCCCGGTGACCGGGATGTCGAGGGCCTCGGCGGCGCGGACGGCGGCCGCGGCGACCTCCGGGTGCAGCTGGTCGGTGACGTCCTCGATGGTGCCGCCGGTGTGCAGGTTCGCCGTTCGCCGCACCTGGATGCGCTCGCCGTTCGGCGGGACGTCGTCCATGGCGTAGCCCGCGTCGGCGACCACCTCGCTGGTCGTCGCGTCCAGCGGGATCGAGGACTCACCGCCCGTGGCCCGCTCGCGCCGCCGGCTCGTGGCCCGGATCAGCTCCGTGACCGCGCTCCGCCCGTCGCCGATGACCTCGGCCGGGCGGCGGACGGCGGCGGCGACCACGGCCCGGTCGATGACCAGCACCCGCAGGTCCTGCCCCGGGACGAGCTCCTCCACCAGGACGTCGGGGCAGAACTGCAGCGCCAGGTCGACCGCCCGCTCCAGGCCTGCCTCGTCCCGCACGCCCACGGTGATGCCCCGGCCCTGCTCGCCGCGCGCGGGCTTGACCACCACGGCGCCGACGTCGGACACGAGCGCCATGGCGTCGTCCAGCTCGCCGGCGCAGGCCAGCGCACCCCGGGCCACCTGCACCCCTGCCCGTTCCATGATCCGGCGGGTCACCCGTTTGTCGTCGCAACGGCTCATGGCCACGGCGGTGGTGAACTCCGACAGCGATTCGCGGGTGACGACCGTCCGCCCACCGACCGACAGCCGCAGCTCGCCCCACTCGGCGTCGGTGACCTCCACGCGGATGCCCCGGCGCAGCGCCTCCTCCGCGATGATGAGCGCGTAGGGGTTGAGATCCTCGAGCCCCGGCGGCCGGGCGGCGAACAGCGGCGTGTTGATCGGGTTCTTGCGCTTGACGCAGACGGCGGAGACGCGGTGGAAGCCGAGCTTGCGGTAGAGCCGGATCGCGCCCTGGTTGTCGTGCATGACCGAGAGGTCGAGGTAGGCCCGGCCGCGGCCGACGTAGCGCTCGGCGAGCACCCGGACGAGCGCCTCACCGCTGCCCGGTGGCGCGTCCTGGTTGTGCACGGCGAGGCACCACAGGCTGGTGCCGGCCTCCGGGTCGTCGAAGGCGAGCGCGTGGTCGACCCCGGTCACCGTGCCGACGATCTTGCCCGTGCGCTGGTCCTCGGCCACCAGGTAGGTGAAGGCGCGGGTCCGGTGGTTGGCCCACATGACGTCGGCCTCGCCCACCACCATGCCGTTGAGCGCGTAGATCTCGTTGATCGCCTCCATGTCGGCCCGCGAGGTGGCGGTGCGCACGAAGACGTCGCGGATCAGCTCGGGCCGCGGCCGGTAGCGGTGCAGGTCCAGCCGGTAGGTGTAGCTGGGGTCGATGAACAGCTCGTCGGGGGCCAGGCCCACGAGCACGTGCGGGTCGCGCGGGTAGATGCAGATGTCCCGCTCGCCGCTCTCCTCGCCCCGCAGCGCGGACACGATGCCGTGCAGGTCGGAGAAGGTCTGGCCCATGACCAGCCGGCCCCAGCCCATGTCGAGGACGACGTCCTGCTGCATGCCCTGGAGCTGGTGCTCGGAGGGCTCCCGCCACGACCGGTCGGTCATGGCGGGCGTGCTGACCGGCGTCCTGCGCCGGTGGCCGGCGATCCGGGTCATCCCGGCTCAGACCACGTGGCTCTGCAGCCAGAGCTCCAGCAGACCCAGCTGCCAGAGCTTGTTCCCGCGCAACGGCGTCAGCTCACCGTTCGGGTCGGCCAGCAGCTCGCGCACGTACTCGGGGCGGAACAGCCCCCGGTCGCGGGCGGCGTCGCTGGACAGCGCGTCGCGGACCAGGCCCAGGACCTTGCCCTCGAGGTGGGTGATGGACGGCACCGGGAAGTAGCCCTTGGGCCGGTCGATGACCTCCGGCGGGATGATCCGCCGGCCGATGGCCTTGAGCACGCCCTTGCCGCCGTCGGCGAGCTTGAGCTCCGGCGGGCACAGCGCGGCCAGCTCCACCAGGTCGTGGTCGAGGAACGGGACCCGCGCCTCCAGGCCCCAGGCCATGGACATGTTGTCCACCCGCTTGACCGGGTCGTCGACGAGCATGATCTCGCTGTCCAGGCGGAGTGCTGCGTCCACGGCCGTCTCCGCGCCGGCGGCCTCCATGTGGGCGCGGACGAACGCCAGGCTCGGGTCCTCGGTCAGGGCGTACCGGTCGGAGACGACGCCGCGCATCCGGGCGTGGTCGCGGTCGAAGAACGCCTTCGCGTAGGTCTGCACCGCCTCCTCGCGGCCGACACCGGCCAGCGGGGGGTACCAGTGGTAGCCGGCGAACACCTCGTCGGCGCCCTGCCCGGACTGGACCACCTTGATCGTCTGGGACACCCGCTCGCTGAGCAGGTCGAACGCGACGACGTCGTGGCTCACCATGGGCTCGGCCATGGCGCCGATGGAGTGGCCGAGCGCCCCGGCCAGCTCGTCGGACCCGACCCGGATGCGGTGGTGGTCGGTGCCGAAGTGCTCGGCGATGACGTCGGAGTAGGCGAACTCGTCGCCCTCGTGCCCGCCGACGGACTCGAAGCCGATCGAGTACGTCGCCAGCCCGGTCTGCCCCTCCTGCGCGAGGAGCCCGACGATCAGGCTGGAGTCCAGGCCGCCGGACAGCAGCACGCCGACGGGGATGTCGGAGACCAGGCGCCGGCGGACGGCGACCCGCAGCGCCTCCTCGATCGCGTCCTCCCAGTCGCGGGCCGTCCAGTTCGCGTGCTCGGCCCGGCGCTCGTAGGTCGCGTTCCAGTAGCGGTGCTCGGTGCTCGTCCCGTCGGCCTCGACGACGCGCACGGTCGCCGGCGGCAGCTTGCGGACACCGTTGAGGATGGTCCGCGGCGCCGGGACGACGGCGTGCCAGGTCAGGTAGTGGTGCAGCGCGACCGGGTCGATGGAGGTGTCGACGTCACCGGCGCGCAGCAGGGCGGGCAGCGTCGAGGCGAACCTCAGCCGCCGGCCCGGCTCCTCCGCCAGGTAGAGCGGCTTGATGCCCAGCCGGTCGCGGGCCAGCACCACCCGGCCGGTGTCCCGCTCGGCGATGACGAACGCGAACATCCCGTGCAGGTGGGAGACGACGTCGGGGCCCCAGCGGTGGTAGCCCTTGAGGATCACCTCGGTGTCGCTGTGCGAGAAGAACCGGTAGCCGTGGCCCTCCAGTTCGGCGCGCAGCTCCTGGTAGTCGTAGATGCAGCCGTTGAAGACGGCGGTCAGCCCGAGCTCGTTGTCGACCATCGGCTGGGCGCCGCAGGGGGACAGGTCGATGACCGAGAGCCGCCGGTGGCCGAACGCCACCCGGCCGTTGCTCCACGAGCCCTGACCGTCCGGACCGCGGGGGACCAGGGCCTCCACCATCCGGGCGACGGCCGTGGTGTCGGCCGTCGAGCCGTCGAACGTGATCTCGCCGCAGAGGCCGCACATACGTGCCCATCTAACCCGTGAAAGGCCGCCCATGCACGGCCGAGAGCAAGATCACCTCGGGTGCTGGGCGGCCCTCGCGGGGTGTTCCACGTGGAACCGGCGGGGTGAGGCGGTCCCCTCCCGGCGAGTCGCACGACCGCCGCGACGACGTCGACCAGGACGGCGCCCTTGTCGAACGACGTCGTCCGGTCGCCCACCGTCACGTACGGGGCGCCGTCGGTGAACCGGTGCGCGGTGCCCGTCAGCGCCGCCTCGATCTCCGCAGGGGTGGCGGCCGGGCGGACGCGGGCGCGGCGGCCAGTGCGGCGACGACGGCCGCTCCGCTGACGGCACCGAGGAGGCGACGGGACGAGCGGCGCATGGGCCCTCCAGGCAGGACACGACGGGGTGTGTCCTGCGCCAACGACCGATCGCGGCGTCGGTCACGCCGGCCCGGCGGATCCGGTTGGCCCCCGCGCCTCCGGGGCAGGTGCGGGGCATGCAGACACGCACACTCGGCTCCCTCTCCGTCCCGGCCCAGGGCCTGGGCTGCATGGGGATGAGCGAGTTCTACGGCACCGCCGACCAGGCCGAGGCGGAGCGCACGATCCACCGTGCCCTCGACCTCGGCGTCACCTTCCTCGACACCGCGGACATGTACGGCCCGTTCACCAACGAGCGCCTGGTCGGGCAGGCGATCGCCGGCCGCCGCGACGAGGTGGTGCTGGCCACCAAGTTCGGCAACGAGCGCGGCGAGGACGGCGGGTTCCTCGGCATCAACGGGCGCCCGGAGTACGTCCACCGGGCGTGCGACGCGTCGCTGCAGCGGCTCGGCGTCGACGTCATCGACCTCTACTACCAGCACCGCGTCGACACCGCGGTGCCCGTCGAGGACACCTGGGGAGCCCTCCGCGAGCTGGTCGAGGCGGGCAAGATCCGGTACGCCGGCATCTCCGAGGCCGCACCCGACACCATCCGGCGGGCGCACGCCGTGCAGCCGGTGACGGCGGTGCAGACGGAGTACTCGCTGTGGACCCGAGACCCCGAGGACGACGGCGTGCTCGCCACCTGCGCGGACCTGGGCATCGGCTTCGTCGCCTACTCGCCCATCGGCCGGGGGTTCCTGTCCGGGCAGATCCGCAGCCTCGACGACCTCGACCCCCGCGACTTCCGGCGGCACAACCCGCGGTTCCAGGGCGAGGCGTTCGCGCAGAACCTGGCGCTGGTGGACCGGGTGCGCGAGATCGCCGACGAGAAGGGCGTGACGGCGTCCCAGCTGGCGCTGGCCTGGGTCATGGCGCAGAGCGACCGCGCGGGCAACCCGGCGATCGTGCCCATCCCCGGGACGAAGCGGGTCTCCTACCTGGAGGAGAACGCCGCCGCGGTGGACATCTCGCTGGGCGACGACGACCTCGCCCGGATCGACGCGGCCGCCCCCGTCGGCGCGGCAGCGGGGAACCGCTACCCGGACATGTCCACCGTGCACCGCTGACAGGCGGCGGGAGCGGGCGCGGCAGGATGCACCTGTGCAGCTCCCGCTCGTCGTCGCGTGCACCGTCGTCGCCGGACTGCTGGTGGTCGCCGGGCTCGCCTCGACGCTGACCCGGCGGCGGATCGGCCTGGTCCACCTCGTGCTGGCCGGCGTCCTCGAGGTCCTGCTGCTGGTGCAGGCGGTGGTGGCGGTCGCGGGCATGGACGGGGACACCCCGGCCGACACCCCGACGTTCCTCGGCTACCTGTCCGGGGTCGTGCTGATCCCCGTGGCCGGCGTGCTGTGGGCGCGGACCGAGGTGACCCGCTGGGCCGGCAGCGTGCTGGCGGTGGCGGGGGCATCCGTGGGCGTCATGGTGTGGCGCCTGCTCGAACTCTGGGAGGCGACGAGTGCCTGACGACCGCACGCTGGGAGCGCCCGCCGAACCGGGATCCGGGGCGTCGGGCGCCGCCCGGGTCCTGGTCGCGCTCTATGCCGTCTTCGCGCTCGCCGCGGGATCGCGGGCCGCCGTGCAGCTGGCCACCCGCTTCGACGAGGCGCCGCTGGCCTATCTGCTGTCGGCGCTGGCCGCGGTGGTCTACCTGGTGGCCACGATCGCGCTGGCCCGCGGACCGGAGGGCCGGCGGGTCGCCCTGGTCGCGATCAGCGTCGAGCTGGTGGGCGTGCTCGTGGTGGGCACGCTGTCGCTCGTGGACCCGGAGGCCTTCCCGGACGAGACCGTCTGGTCGGGCTACGGCCGCGGGTACGGCTTCGTGCCGCTGGTGCTGCCGGTGGTCGGTCTGGTGTTCCTGCTCCGCCGCAGGAGGGCCGGCACCGCGGAGCACTGAACTCAGAAGTCCCCGCCGCCGAAGTCCCCGCCGCCGAAGTCCCCGCCCCCGAAGTCCCCGCCGCCGTAGTCACCGGCGTCGGCGCCGTCCTGGAAGCCCTCGGCGTAGGCCTCCTCGTCCCCGCCGCCGAACAGCCCGCCGTCGCCCGGGCCGGTGTCGAACAGCGCGTCCGCGACGGCGCTGCCGATGACCAGGCCGCCGATGGTGCCCAGCAGGCTGCCGCCGATCATCCCGCCCATCCCCATGCCGCCGCCGTAGCCGGGCCCGTAGCCACCGCCGTCGCCGCCGCGTCCGTGTCCGGCGCCGTAGCCGGGTCCGTAGCCGCCGAGCGCGCGTTCCAGCGTTCCGGGCCGCCGCATCTCCGCGCGGGTGGCGACCCGGGCGAGGGTTCCGGCGTCGTCGGTGCGGGGTCGCTCACCGGCCGGCACGGCCGCGGCCAGCTGGGCGAGCACCTGCTGCCGCTGGTCGATGGTGAGCTGCGCGAAGGCCTCCGCATGAGCCTGCTCGATCTGCTCCGGCGGGGCGGTGCGCAGCAGGTAGCGGTAGCGGGCGACGGCCTGCTCGTCGGGCAGGGGCTGACCGTCGGCCTGCCGGGCGTAGCGGCCCGGGCCCCCGCCCGCGTACCCCTGACCCGGGTGGGCGGCGGACCCACGGTGGGGGCGGCGGCCGAAGAGCCGGTCGAGCAGTCCCATGGCGTTCCTCGTTCCCGCGGCGGGCCGCGGCCACACCCGGCCTCCTCTGCGGCACCCTGCCGGCGTCCTGCCCACGTTGCGGGCGCGATCGGGACGGCAACGTCCGGAGAACGGCGGCACGGTGGCCAGGAGCCGCGCTCAGCCCTCCGCGCGGCGCAGCAGCCCGTAGGACCCCCGGTGGAACAGCAGCGGCCGCCGGTCGGCCGACGAGCCCAGGTCGAGCACGCGGGCCACCACGATGGTGTGGTCGCCGCCGTCGTACTCGGCCCAGAGCTCGCCGTCGATCCAGGCGACGACGTCGTCGAGGACCGGGGAGCCGTGCGGGCTCGGCGCCCAGGGCACCCCGGCGAACTTGTCGCTGCCCGAACGGGCGAAGTTCTGCGACACGGCGTCCTGGCCCTCGGAGAGCACGTTGATGCAGAAGCGGCCGAGGGTCCGCAGCTGCGCCCAGGTCCGCGAGGTGCGGGCGGGGGCGAAGGCGACCAGCGGCGGGTCCAGCGACAGGGAGCTGAACGACTGGCAGGTGAACCCGATCGGGCCCTCGGCGGTGTCCGCCGTCAGCACGGTGACGCCGGAGGCGAAGTGGCCGAGGACGTCGCGCATCACCAGCGGGTCGACGATCCGCTGCGGCTCCTCGGCGCCCTGCGCGCTCACGAGGCGCCCAGGGCGCGCGGCACCGAGCGGCCACCGGCGCGGTAGAGCGAGCTGGGCAGCTCGTGCCCGACGGCCTCCTCGGTGACGCGGGCCGCGGCGAGCAGGGCGTCGAGGTCCAGCCCGGTGCGCACGCCCGACTCCTCCAGCATGTAGACCAGCTCCTCGGTGGCGATGTTGCCGCTGGCCCCCGGCGCGAAGGGGCAGCCCCCGAGGCCGCCGATGGAGGCGTCGAGCTGCGTCACCCCCGCCTGCACCGCCGCCAGCGCGTTGGCCTGACCGGTGCCACGGGTGTCGTGGAAGTGCACGCCCAGGGGGACGCCCGGGCACGCGCGGCGGACGGCGTCGAGCGTCTGCACGACCCGCAGCGGCGTCGTCGTCCCGATGGTGTCGCCCAGGCACAGCTGGTCGGCGCCGGCGGTGACGGCGGCGCGGGCGACGTCGACCGTGCGGGCGATGGGCGTGCGCCCGTCGAAGGGGCAGTCCCAGGCCGTGGCGATGATGACCTCGAGCGAACCGCCGGCGCCGTGCGCCAGGCGGGCGATCTCCCCGACGGCGGCGACGGCCTCCGCGGTCGAGCGCCCGGCGTTGGCGCGGCTGTGCCCGTCGGCGGCCGAGACGACGTACTCGAGGTCGGCCACACCGGCGTCGACGGCGCGGACGGCGCCGCGCTCGTTCGCCACCAGCGCCGACCAGTGCACCCCGGGCCAGCGGGCCAGCTCGGCGGCCACCCGGTCGGCGTCGGCGAGCGCCGGCACCGCCTTCGGCGAGACGAAGGACGTCGCCTCGATGCGGCGGACCCCGGTGGCGACGAGCGCCTCCAGCATCTCCAGCTTGGCCTCCAGCGGCACCGGGGCCTCGAGCTGCAGGCCGTCGCGCATGCCCACCTCGCGGACGTCGACCTCCGCGGGCAGCACCAGGTCGAACTCGATCACGGTGGCCTCCTGTCGTCACTCCCCGTGCATCCTGCACCTCTTGGGGGTCCCCCGATGAGGCGACCCGGAACGGTTCCGTGATGCCTGCTGCGCCGTTCGTCGGTGCCGTCGCGCAAGATGAGGGCACGCGAAGGAGGTGGGATGTGATCGAGGTGGTGGGCGAGCCCCCCTCTGCCGAGCGCGCCTCCGTGTTCGCGCACGCGCCCACGGGCGTGGCCCTGGCCACGCCCGACGCCGTGCTGCTCGACGTGAACGGGGCGCTGGCGGAGCTCCTCGGCATCCCCCACGCCGAGCTGCGCGGCCGCTCCCTGTACGACCTCACCCACCCCGGCGACCGGACCGCCGCCCGCGCGGCGGCCGCCGGACTGCGGGCCCACCCGGAGAAGGCCGTCCGCCAGGAGTGCCGGCTGGTCCGCGCGGACGGTGCCGAGGTTCCGGTGCAGATCGCCACCTCGTGGGTGGCCCCGCAGACGTCCGGCCGGGAACCGCACCTGGTCATGATCATCGAGGACATCACCGAGCGGAAGGCGCTCGAGGCGCAGCTGGTCCACCGTTCGCTGCACGACCCGCTCACCGGCCTGCCCAACCGGTCGCTGTTCCACGACCGGCTCTGGCACGCCCTGGAGCGCGGTCAGCGCGACGGCACGCCCACCTGCGTGCTGATCATGGACCTCGACGGCTTCAAGGCGATCAACGACGAGCTCGGCCACCCCATGGGCGACCGGGTGCTGGTCGCCTTCGCCGACCGGCTGCGCTCGGTGCTGCGGGCCAGCGACACCGCCGCCCGCCTGGGCGGTGACGAGTTCAGCATCGTCTGCGAGAACACCGACCGGCCCGATGCCGAGGTGCTGGCGGGCAGGTTGCGGGCCGCGGTGACCGCCCCCCTCGAGCTCGACGGCCAGGAGGTCTCGATCGGCATCAGCATCGGGATCGGCTCGGCACCCGGCGGGGAGGTCCCCGCCGACGTGCACGAGCGGGTCATCCGGGCCGCCGACGACGCCATGTACGCCGACAAGGCCCGGGCCCGGCGCGCGCGCTCCCGGCCCCGCTGAGGTCTCCGGCCCCGGTCAGGGGCCGGACGACGCCCAGCCCACCGTTGCGCGGGACCGAGCCAGCACCGCGGTGACAGCCGGGAGCGGCGCCCCCAGGAACGCGAGGCCGAGCAGGAAGTCGGCGTTCTCCCCGTAGAGCGTGCTCTCGCCCACGACCGCGATCAGCGCCAGCGAGGCCAGCGCGGCGAGGGCGGTGGCGAAGAGCAGGTCCGCCGACCGCCGGCTCAGCAGCCGGATGCCGCCGGCGAGGAAGCCCGCGGCGCAGAGGACGCCGGTGAGGACGGTCAGCAGGAACGCCGCCTCGTCGTTTCCGTCGGCGAGGCCGAAGAGGAAGCCGGCGGTCATCAGTGCCGTCAGGCCACCGGTGACGAAACCGAGGACGGCGGCGGCCGTGGCGACCCCCGGTCGCCCCGGCCCGGCCGGCCAGGTGGGCACGAAGCCGGGGAAGCCCGCCACGTAGCCGTAGGGCTGCCCGTAGCCCGGGGGAGGGCCGTAGCCGGGCGGCGGTCCGTAGCCGCGGCGGCCGGTCCGTAGCCCGGCGGCGGTCCGTAGCCCGGCGGCGGTCCGTAGCCCGGGGGAGGGCCGTAGCCGGCCGGCGGGGTCGCGTAGGACGGCGGTCCCGCGTAGGGCTCCGGGGACCCGGGGTGCTCCGACCCGTCTCCGTTCACACGTCCAGTCTGCCCGGACGCCCGTCCGCTCCCACGGAGGCCGGGCTCAGGCGGTCCGCGGCGCGTACATGATCACTGCGACCCCGATCAGGCACAGCAGGGCGCCTGCGACGTCGTACCGGTCGGGCCGGAAGCCGTCGAGAGCCATGCCCCACAGCAGCGACCCCGCGACGAAGACGCCGCCGTAGGCGGCCAGGATCCGGCCGAAGTTCGCATCGGGCTGGAGAGTGGCGACGAAGCCGTACGCGCCCAGTGCGAGGAGCCCGGCGCCGATCCACAGCCAGCCCCGGCTCTCCCGGACGCCCTGCCAGACCAACCAGGCGCCGCCGATCTCGGCCACGGCGGCGAGCACGAACAAGGCGACGGACCGGGCGACGCTCACCGGCCGACCGTAGCGATCGGGGCTCACCCGGCCCGGCGCGGCTCTCCCGCGTAGGTCCCGAACGACCAGAGGTTGCCCTCGGGGTCGCGGGCGGAGAACTCCTTCGATCCGTAGTCGGTGGTGCTCAGCTCCCTGATGATCGTCGCTCCGGCGCCCACGGCGCGTGCATGGACGGCGGCCGGGTCGGCGGTCACCACGTAGCAGGCGGCGGTGCCGGGGACGGCCGGCCAGGCGTCGTCGGCGTCCTCGCGGACGGACCCGAGCATGACGCCGCCGCCCTCGGGCCAGGAGAGCTGGGCGTGGGCGACGAGATCCCCCTCGCCGTACACGGCGGTCTCCTCGAAGCCCAGGTCGACGAGGAAGCGGATGAGGGCACGGGCGTCCCGGGCGCGGAAGGTGGGCCAGATGGTGGGGTGCGGAGTGGTGAGCTGCGGAGTTGTCATGCCTCGGACGATGCCGCGGTGAGGGCGCGGGTGTCTTGCACGAATCCGAACTCCGCGGCCAGCCAGCGGGTCGGCGGCAGCCCCGAGAACGCCCGCCACTCGCGCGTCAGGTGCGCCTGGTCGGCGAAGCCGGTGGCTCCGGCCAGGCCGGCCAGGTCGAGCGGCCGCCCCTCGGCCGCGCGGACCGCCAGCGCGCGGCGGGCCCGGTCGAACCGGACGACCCGGGCCGCCTCCTTGGGCGCCAGGCCCGTCTCGGCGCGGAACCGCTGCTCCAGGTGCCGGGACGACCAGCCGATCCGCGCCGCCACGGCGGCGACCGGCAGCCGGCCCCCGGACGCCGTCGTCAGCCGCCAGGCCTCGGCGACCTCCGGGTGGGGCTCGTCGTCGCCCACCTGCCCGAGCAGGACCTCCTCCAGGACGGCGAAGCGCGCCGCCCAGCCCGCCGCCGACCGCACGCGTTCCACCAGCTCGGTCCCCACCGTCCCGAGGACGTCGTCCAGCGGGGCGTCCAGGGAGGCGAGCGCGCCGGCCGGGCAGCCGAGCAGCGCGCGGGCCCCGGCGGGGGTCAGCGAGAGCTGGATCCCCGCCTGACGGCCCGGGTGGGCGATGCGCGCCGGCCTCGTGTGCAGCCCACCGACCAGCCCGTCGTAGCGTCCCGGCGCCTGCAAGGGATCGGGATGCGCGGCCATCTCCAGCGGCTCGTCGAGCGGCACGATGACGGTGAGGAAGGGCGAGGGGAGCCCGAGGTGCTCGCCGGGCGGCAGCCCCTCGTGCCGGTAGCCCACGGCCGCGGCCACGAACGGTCGCAGGCGTGGGTGCACGCCGTGCACCACCGACTCCTGCTCCACCCGGTCAGCATGGCGGCGACCGCGGCCCAGGGCCAGGGAGGTCAGCCCTCCAGGGGAGGGAGGCGACCCAGGACGGTCAGTGCTCGTCGCGCAGTCGTGCGGGCGCCCGCCGGCGCCACGCCTCGTCGAGCAGCTCGCGGACCAGCTCGGCATCAGCGGCGGTGAGCTCCACGCGGATGCCGGACAGCCGCTTGCCCCACCACAGCAGGCTGCACGCGGGGCTCCTCGCCGCAGCTGCCCGTGCCTCGCTCTCGCCGAGCATGACGTTGAGCCCCTCGCCGTCGGGAAGGGTCGCGAGCACGGAGCTGCCCAGCCGGAAGGAGGTTCGGCCGTGGTGGTCGGCCTCGGTGACCTCCGGAAGCCCGAGGGCCAGCTCCTGCACCTGCTCCGGGCTCAGACTCACGACTCCACCCCGTCCAGGAAGATCCGCAGCGTCTGCAGGAACACCTCGGGCTGCTCGGAGTGCACCCAGTGACCGGCGTGCTTGATCCGCACCAGCCGGGTGGCCGGGAACAGCGCGTCCATCCGCTCCCGGTCCTCCGGCAGCACGTAGTGCGAGGTGGCGCCGGCGATCCACAGCACCGGCCCGTCGAACGTCGCGCCCTCGGGCGGCTCCGGGAAGCCGCGCAGCTCTTCGAGGTCGCGCTCGAGCAGGTCGAGGTTGAGCCGCCAGCGCCAGCCGTCACCGCCATCCGCGCCCTCGCGGACCAGGCTCTGCAGCAGGAAGCTGCGCACCATCCGGCTGGGGACGGCGGTGCGCAGGGCGGCGTCGGCGTCCTCACGGCTGGTGAGGGAGCCGAGGTCCATCGCCTTCATGGCGGCGATGAAGACGCCGAAGGGGGAGGCCTCCTCGTCCTCGTCGTCGGTCCGCCCGCCCTGCAGCGGGTACTCGACGGGCGCGATGTCGACGACGACCAGGGCCCGCAGCAGCTCGGGACGGCGCAGCGCGAGGGTCATCGCCACCTTGCCGCCCATGGAGTGCCCGACCAGCGTCACGGGCTCGCCGTGACCGGCGAGCTCCTCGGCGACCAGCTCGGCCATGTCGAGGTAGTCGACCCGGTCGGTCCACGGCGAGTGCCCGTGGTTCGGCAGGTCGAGCAGGGTGACCCGGTGCCGGTCGGCCAGCCCCTTGGCGACCGTCGTCCAGTTCTTGCCCTGGCCGAACAGGCCGTGCAGGAAGACCACGCGCGGGCCTGCCTCACCCAGGGTGCGGCCGTGCAGCCGCAGGTCGTCGTCCACCCGCCCATCCCACCAGCCCGGGGTGGCGCCGTCCGCCCGGGGCGCGCCGTCAGCGCGGCAGGACCTCGGCGACCCGGCGCGTCGAGTCCCAGCGGATGGAGCCGCCCTCGAAGTCGCTCCGCCGCCCACCGGGCACCGCGTACTCACCGCTCACCGGGTAGCCCAGCGGGCCGCGTTCCCAGCCCTGCTGGGCCCACCGCGCGCGGATCCGGCCGTAGACCTCGTGCGCACCGGTCGACGGGGTCCAGTAGATCGAGGCACCGTCGGGCCGGGCGAAGTGGTTGAACCGGCCTCGCCCGTCCGGGGTCGGCAGCTCACCGGTGATGGGGTAGCTCAAGGGTCCGAGCTCCCATCCGAGCTGGGCCCAGCGCGCCCGGATGTCGCCGTAGATCTCGTGCGCTCCGGTCCAGGGGTGCCAGTAGATCGACGCCCCGCCGGGCCGGCCGAAGTGCGTCATCCGTCCCCAGCCGTCCGGGGTCGGCAGCTCCCAGGTGACCGGGGGCCCGAGCGGACCCCGTTCCTGACCGAGCGCCAGGTACCGGGCCTCGAGCGGCGTCCACCGGACGCCGACGCCGAAGTTCCGGGCCACCCTGTCCCGCTCGGCGATCAGCGGCCACATGTTCGACAGGCAGCCCTGCAGACCGATCGACTGCTGCTGCATGGTGGCGGCCGTGCGGCCCGGCGCCGGGCAGTTCGAGTGCCCGAGACCCAGCCAGTGGCCGACCTCGTGGGTGATCACGTACTGCTGGTAGTACGGCAGTCCGTGCGGCCAGGTGCTGGTGGCGCCCCGCCACCGGTCGTCGTTGATGTAGACGTTCCGGCCCACGCGGCAGCTGTAGTAGGCGTCGCAGCCGGCCTGCGCGCCGATGACCGACGGCGCGGCCAGGACCAGCGTGAAGTCCCCGCCCGAGGCGACCCGGCGGAACTCGAGGCTGCCGCCGAGGCTCCAGCCGCGGGCATCGTTGAGGGTGAAGGCGGCCACCATCCCGAAGGTGCCCAGGTCGCCACGCACCGCCCCCTGCGAGGTCACCGAGTACGTGATGACCCGGTCCGCGGCCTGCGCCTGCGGGGCGGGTGGCACGAGGACCGCCGCGACGGCGGCCAGGGCGATCAGCGCTGCGCGCCACGTGCTGGGCATGAGCCGCTCCTCACCGATCGGGCCGTGACGCGGTGGACCGTAGCGGGGCGCCGGCGTCCGCGGAACCGCGGCCGCCTCGTCCACGGGCCGTCCGCGACATGCCCCGCCCGGCGCGGATCCGTCGGGGGCGGCGCCTACCGTGCCCCGGGACGAGGGAGGTACCGGCATGCCGGGACGACGCCGGCGCAGCAGCCGGAGCACCACCAGCACGACGACCCGCACCCGGGCGGCGGCACCGCGGAAGCGCGCGCCCGCGAAGCCGAGCAAGGCCGCCGCCGAGCTGCCGGTCGCCGGTCCCGGCGAGCGCGTCTGGGTGCTCGCCGTCCCGTTCCGCGCGCCCGGCGCCGGGCGCGGTCTGGCACGCCGGGCTCCAGGCGCACGTGTGGGTGGGCGGCGAGCTGCCCGCGGCCCTGGTGCCCTACGACCCGCCGCCGTACAGCTTCGAGCGCTTCGTCGAGGACGAGCTCAACGCCTCGCCCCGGCCCCTGCCGGAGGGCCGCCCGCTCACCCCGCGTGACCAGCAGTGCGACGGCGCGGACGTCGTCGCCGCCCATGCCGCGGCCGGTGGCCGGGTGTTCCTGCTCGGCGACGACCCCGGCGTCGGCAAGACGGGGACGGCGATCCTGGCCGTGAAGGCGGTCGCCGAGCAGCGCGACGTCCGGCGGGTGCTCGTGGTCGCCGACCGGCCGGCCGCGATCACGATCCCGCACTGGTCGCGCTCGATCGCCGGCTTCGGCGACGGCGGGCTGCGCTGGTGCGTCACGACCTGGGACCGGCTGGCGAAGGTGGCCGCGGTGCAGCGGGCCACCGGCGCGCGCTTCGACGTCGTCGTCGCCGACGAGGCGCACATGGTGCGGCACACGACCACCCAGCGCTGGAAGCACTGGAAGGCCGTCTCCGGCGCCGGCCGGGTCAAGGACGCGCCCTACGTGCTGGCCTGCACCGCCACCCCGGCGCACACCCCGCTCGAGCTGCCCTACCTGGCGCCGCAGTTCGCCGTCCAGCACGGGGAGCCGCTCAAGGACTGGGCGGACCTACCCGCCCGGCTGGCGGCGCGAGGGTTCCACGTGGAACGTGGCCGCTACGGCTGGCAGTGGACCGAGGACGCCGACGAGCGCCGGGCCGACCTCGCCACGCTGCAGGGCTGGCTGGCCGAGGCGGAGCCGCCCGCGACGCTGCACCGACCCGCACCCTGGGGCCCGGTGTCGGTGAGCGGGGCGCCGGTGGCCCTGATGCCGGCCGAACGGTCCTCCTACGAGGCGGAGTGGTCGGAGTTCCGCGCGGAGATGCAGCTGGCCCGGCGCGGGCGGCAGACGGCCCGCGGCCGCGCCGCGCTGCTGAGGTTCCGGCAGAAGGCCGGGCTGATCCGCGTGCAGGCCACCGTCGACTGGGTGAAGGCGCAGGTGGAGGCCGAGCGCCAGGTGGCGGTCTCGGTCGAGTTCGTGGAGACCGCGGCCGACCCGATCCGCGAGGCGCTGCTCGGGGCCGGCGTCGAGGTGGCCGGCATCTACGGCCGCGACCGGTTCGACGTCGAGGCCGAGCGCCTGCGCTTCCAGCGGGGCGAGGCGCAGGTGTGCGTGTTCACCGTGACCGCCTCGATCAGCCTGCACGCCGGCGAGCTGCTGCCCGACGGCTCGCACGCCTCGGAGCTGCCGCGCGTCGGCCTGTTCCACCAGCCGCGGTTCTCCGGCATCCAGGCCCGGCAGGTCACCGGCCGCACGCACCGCGACGGCCGCGCCTCGCCGTGGCTGGTCGCGTTCGCCGAGGACACCGTGGAGGAGCAGGTCGCCCGGGTGATGGTGGAACGGCTGGCGGTCACCGGCTCGACCGCGGGTGCCGACACCTCGGCGCTGCAGGAGATCGCCGAGCTGCTCGAGGCCGACTGGCTGCCCGCCACCGCGCTCGCCGAGAGCTGACCCGCGCACGGCGACCGGACCGGTGCGGTCGGACCGGATCGTCGGAGTGCCGCCGTAGCCTGTCCGCGTGCTCGGCGACTGGCAGGAGATGGTCACCGACGAGGCCCTGACCGAGGCGGTCGGGGCGGGGGTGCTGGGCCGGGCCCGGCCGTACGCGCGACGCAGCGTCCTCGGCCTGCAGCTGACCGAGGACGGGCGCCGGGCCACCGCACTCGTCCAGGGGGGCGATCCCGCTCCCTACCGGACGACGGTGGTGCGCACCGACGGTGGCCGGAGGGGCTGGATCGGGGCCTGCACCTGCCCGGTCGGCGACGACTGCAAGCATGCCGTCGCGGTGCTGCTGTCCCTCCGGCCCCGGCTGGGCCCCCCTGGTGGCAGGCGGCCCGACATCCCCGGATGGGAGCAGCAGCTCGAGGAACTGGTGTCCGCGGCCGCCGACGTCGGATCGGCCAGCACGGTGCCGATCGGGCTGCAGTTCGAGATGGCCGACGCCGACCGGGGGCGCGGCTCGATCTCCTCGCCCGGTGTGCGGCAGCGGCTGGTGCGGCTGCGGCCGGTCATCCCCGGCGCGCGCGGGCGGTGGGTGCGCACCGGGATCTCCTGGCGGCAGCTGCAGTACGACAGCGTGCGGGCCGGCTGGGACCCAGCGCACCTGGCGGCCCTGCGCGCGCTGCACGCCACGCACTCCGCGGCCCGCAACCAGTACTACTCCTACGCCCCGGTCGACGTGTACCTGCACGAGTTCGGCCCGGGCCTGTGGCGGCTGCTCGCCGAGGCGGTCGGCGACGGCGTGCAGCTGATGACGGCCGACCGTCCGCCCCGGCCGGTCGTGCTCGCGGCGGAGGCGGCCGGCGTCGCGGTCGACCTGCGCCGGACCGGTGACGCGACCGAGCTGTCCGCCGTCCTCCGGGTCGACGGCCGCCCCGTCGCGCCGGCCGCGCTGTCCTTCCTCGGCATGCCGCCGCACGGGGTGACCGTCGACGGACCGCCCGCCGAGGAGGGCCCCGGCCTGGTGCTGGCCCGCCTCGACACCCCGGCCCCGCCGGCGCTCGCCGGGCTGGTCGCGCGGGGCGGGGCGATCACCATCCCCGCCGGGGACGTCGACCGCTTCCGGCGGGACTGGTTCCCGGGCCTGCGGCAGGCGGTGCCGGTGATCTCCGCCGACGGCTCGGTGGAGCTGCCCGACGTCGTCCCGCCCCGGCTGGCGGTCGAGGTCCGCTACCCCGGGGACACGACGGCAGACGTGACCTGGTCGCTCCGCTACGGACCCGAGCGGTCCTTCCCGCCGGGCGCACCGACCGCACCGGGCGACGGCCGGGACCCGGCGGCCGAACGGTCACTCGTCGAGGCGCTGCCCGGCCCGGTCCGTGCCCTGCCCGAGCTCTGGACCCCGGCAGGCGGGCTCGCGGGCACCGCCGAGCTGAGCGGGATGGAGGCGCTCGAGTTCACCACCGAGGTGCTGCCCGCGCTGCGCGCCGACCCCGACGTCGAGGTCGCCGTGCTCGGCACGCCCCCGGACTACCGGCAGTCCACCGCGGCCCCGCAGATCAGCTTTTCCGCCCGCGACACCGGGGAGTCCGACTGGTTCGACCTGGGGGTCAGCGTCAGCGTCGAGGGTCAGAGCGTGCCGTTCGAGACGCTGTACAAGGCGCTCGCGGCCGGGCGCACCCGCCTGCTGCTGGTCAGCGGCACCTACTTCTCCCTCCAGCGCCCCGAGTTCGAGCAGCTGCGGCTGCTCATCGAGGAGGCCCGGGCGCTGCAGGACGTGCCGGGCGAGGGCACCCGGGTGAGCCGCTACCAGGCGTCGTTGTTCGAGCAGCTGCTGGCGCTGGGGGTGGTGGACGAGCAGAGCGAGCGGTGGACCCGCGAGGTGCGCGGCCTGCTCGACCTCGAGCACGCCGAGCCGCCGCCGGCGCCGGCCGGGCTGACCGCACAGCTGCGGCCCTACCAGCTCGAGGGGTACGGCTGGCTGTCGTTCCTCTGGGAGCACGGGCTGGGTGGCGTGCTGGCCGACGACATGGGGCTGGGCAAGACGCTGCAGACCCTCGCGCTGCTGGTCCGCGCGCACGAGGCCGGTGACCTGGACGAGGCTCCGGTGCTGGTGGTGGCGCCGACCAGCGTGGTGTCCACCTGGGCGCGGGAGGCCGCCCGGTTCGCCCCCGGCCTGCGGGTGGCCGTGGTCGCGGAGACCGAACGCAAGGCCGGCACGGCGCTGCACGGACGGGTGGCCGGCGCGCACGTCGTCGTCACCTCCTACGCGCTGTTCCGGATCGACGAGGACGCCTGGGCGGACCTGCCGTGGCGCGGGCTGGTGCTCGACGAGGCGCAGTTCGTCAAGAACCACCGCGCCCGCACCTACCAGTGCGCGCGACGGCTCCGGGCGCCGGTGAAGCTGGCCCTGACCGGCACGCCGCTGGAGAACAGCGTGATGGACCTGTGGGCGCTGCTGTCGATCGTGGCGCCGGGGCTGTTCCCCGATCCGCAGCGGTTCACCGAGCAGTACCGGGTCCCCATCGAACGGGACGGCGACGGCGAGAAGCTGGCCCAGCTGCGCCGCCGGATCCGCCCGCTGGTACGCCGGCGGACCAAGGAGATGGTCGCCGCCGAGCTGCCGCCCAAGCAGGAGCAGGTGCTGGAGGTGGTGCTCAACCCCCGGCACGAGAAGCTGTACCAGACCCACCTGCAGCGGGAGCGGAGCAAGGTCCTCGGCCTGGTCGAGGACATGTCGAAGAACCGGATGACGATCTTCCGGTCGCTCACCCTGCTGCGGCAGCTCAGCCTCGACCCGGTGCTGATCGACCCCGCCTACGCCGACGTCCGCTCCAGCAAGGCCGACGCCTTCCTGGAGCACCTGCGCGAGGTGGTCGCCGAAGGGCACCGCGTACTGGTGTTCAGCCAGTTCACCCGTTTCCTGCGCGGCATCCGCGACCGGCTGACCGCCGAGGGCATCGACCAGGTGTACCTGGACGGGCGCACCCGCGACCGGGACGCCGTCGTCCAGGAGTTCCGGACCGGCACCGCACCGGTGTTCCTCATCAGCCTCAAGGCCGGCGGCTTCGGCCTCACCCTCACCGAGGCCGACTACGTCTTCGTGCTGGACCCGTGGTGGAACCCGGCCAGCGAGGCGCAGGCGGTCGACCGGGCGCACCGGATCGGCCAGGACAAGACGGTGATCGTCTACCGGCTCGTGGCCGTGGGCACGATCGAGGAGAAGGTCATGGAGCTCAAGGCCCGGAAGTCGGCGCTGTTCTCCCGGGTCGTCGAGGACGGCGCGCTCAGCTCCGGGGCGCTGACCGCCGACGACGTCCGCGGCCTGCTCAGCTGAGCGCTCCTCCTGGCAGCATCGCGGCGTGACCGGACCGTCGACGCCCTCGGCTCGGCGCGCCCTCGCACACGTGGCCCGTCGGTCATCGGGCGGACCGCTGGACCGGTCCCTGCGCGTGACCCTCAACTTCCACCCGGACCGCCTGCTGGACGGCGCCACCGTGCTGCAGCGGCTGGCCCGTGACGGTCGTTACCGGTCGCAGTTCGAGACCGGGAGCAGCAACGGAGGACTCACCGCCCATCCCGGAGGCGACCGGTGGCGCTGGGAGCAGCGCATCTTCGGACAGGCCTACGACGACGCCCCGGCGACCGACCGGCCGAAGTACGGGGCGCTGAACCACCGTCGGCGCCGGATCGGGGGCGCTCCCCGCTTCGGGTCCGCGCACCTGCGGCTCACCGGGTCGGTCCTCGACCGCAGCACCTTCTGCTTCCCCGACTCGGTGCTCGAGCCCACCGACGTGGCGACCGCCGACCGCTTCGGCGTCTTCCCGCTGGTGGAGCAGTTCGAGGCCCGCCCGCTCACCGACGAGATCGAGGCCACCGAGGGCGGGCTGCTGGACGACTACGTCGAGGCGCACGTCCACGGCCCGGTCGAGCTGGCCGCGGACGTGGAGGCCGTGGTGCTCGACCCCTGCTTCCGGGGCTCGCCGATCGAGGAGCAGGCCCGGGCGCTGGACGTCCCGGTCGAGTGGCACGAGGGACGCCGGCTGGCCGAGGACGTGCTCGCCCGGCATCCGGCGTTCCGCGGCCCTCGCACGGTCGAGGTCGGCCGCCGGATCGCGGTCGACGGGCTCCTGGACGCAGCCGTGATCGGCCAGGCCGCTGACTCGGGGACCGAGGACCCGCAGGACCTCAAGAAGGTCTGGCACTGCGTCGCCCGCTTCGGGAGCCCGATCGAGGGGTGACCCGCCCCCCACTCTGCGGGCGGGTTGCCGACGTTGCCGGCGCGATCCCGGCGGCAACGTCCGGAAACGGGCCGCACAGTCGGTCGGGCGACGGGTCAGGCCCGGGCGCCGTTGCCGGTCGCGCCGTCGCCGTCGGTGGTGATCGGCACGCGGGTGACGGCGTCGGTACCGGTGGCGCCGCCGAGCCGGCGGAGCAGCGCGGCGACGTCGATGCCGGTCAGGTCGCCGGACAGCTGCAGTCCCTGGGCGACGTTCGACGCGACCGACTTCCCGATCGCGCCCGCCCCGTCGGTGGAGATGACCGTCATCTTCTCGACCGCCGACAGCGGGGCCGCCGCGGCTCCGACGACGTCGGGCAGCACCTTGACCAGCATCTCCAGGATCGCCGCCTCGCCGTACTTGGCGAAGGCGTCGGAGCGGGCGTCCATGGACTCCGCCTCGGCCTGACCGCGGGCCAGGATGGCGGCCGCCTCGGCGGCACCCTCCCGCTCGACGGCGTCGGCGATCGCCTGACGGCGCATCTTCTCGGCCTCACCTCGCTTGGCGCCCTCGATCGCCTCGGCCTCGGCCAGCGCGGAGCGGCGGGCCCGCTCGCCCTCACCGGACAGCTCGGCCTGCCGGGCAGCGGCCTCCGCCGCGGCGATGGTCGCCTGGCGCTGCGCCTCGGCGGTGAGGATCGCCGAGTTCTTGCGGCCCTCCGCCTCCTGCTCCACCTTGTAGCGCTGGGCGTCGGCCGGCCGGCGCACCTGGGTGTCCAGCTGCCGTTCGGTGAGGGCCGCGGTCCGCTCGGCGACCTTCTCCTGCTCCATGAGGATCGCCTGGTCCTGCGCGGCCTGGGCCAGCGGTCCTGCTGCGGCGGCGCGGGCCTTGGCGGCGTCGGTCTCGGCGGCGATCTCGGCCTGCTTGAGCGCCAGCTGCCGCTGCGAGATGGCGATCGCCTCGTCGGCCAGCAGCTGCTCCTGCTGCGAGGCCTGGCGGGCGCGCGCCTCGGCGATGGACGCCTCCTTGAGCACCCGCGCGGCCTCGGGGCGGCCGAGGTCGGCGAGGTAGGAGCCCTCCGCCTGGATGTCCTGGAGCTGGAACGTGTCGAGCACGAGGCCCTGACCGGTCAGCGAGGACTCCGCCTCCTCGGCCACCGCGGAGGCGAACGCCGCGCGGTCGCGGATGATCTCCTCGATCGTCAGCCGGCCGACGATCGAGCGCAGCGCGCCGGCGAGCACCTCCGAGGTGAAGGTGTCGATGCCCTGCTGCTGGTTGAGGAACCGCTGGGCAGCGGCGCGGATCGAGTCCTCGGTGCCGCCGACCTTGACGATGGCGACGCCCTCGAGGTCGCACTTGACGCCCTGCTTGCTCACCGCGCCGCGGATGCCCACCGGGATCCGGCGGCTGGAGAGGTCCATCGTGTGCAGCTTCTGGACGACGGGCAGCACGAACACGCTCGCGCCCATGACCACCTTCTGCCCCGACGAGTCGCGGGAGACGACGCCGGACGAGCTGGTCACCTGCCGCCCCTGACGGCCGGTGACCAGGAAGGCCTGGTTCGGGCCGGCCACCTTGATCCGCGACAGCACGAGCAGGACCAGCAGGATGACCAGGACGGCGATGCCGCCGATGGCGTAGACCAGCGTCACGGGGTGTCGCCTCCAGGCAGGGGCAGGTTGTCGGGAGCGGTCGAGACGACCTCGACCGCGGTGTCGCTGAGCGCCTCGACCACGTAGACCGGTGTCCCGGCGGGGAGCGGCACGTCGCTGCGGGCGGAGAACTTGAGCTGCTGACCGGCGAGGGCCAGCCGGACCTCGCCGTAGCCGGGGCTGGGCACCGCCGAGACGACGACGCCCTGCGCCCCCACGAGGGAGTGACGGGTCAGCGTGGGCTGGGTCGGCATGTCCTTGAGCGCCCGGGACAGGCGGACCGCGCCCCAGGCCAGCGGGACGGCGACGCCCAGACCGACGGCCAGGGCGAGGAGCGCGGTGACGGCGTCGGGCAGCGTCTCGGGCAGCACGCTGACGGCCGCTGCGCCCCCGAAGCCGATGCCCC
This sequence comes from uncultured Actinomycetota bacterium, assembly GCA_963747895.1. Lineage (GTDB taxonomy): Bacteria > Actinomycetota > Actinomycetes > Mycobacteriales > Geodermatophilaceae > Blastococcus. The sequence continues at coordinate 328,052 of CAVVGX010000005.1, read as the reverse complement.
CCAGCAGCGCAGCCAGGGCCGGCACCGAGAAGGGCCCGTCGGCGTCGACGTCGCCCAGGCCGAGTTCGCCGAACTCGCCGACGAACAGCGAGAGGAGGAGCACGACCAGGCCGAGGACACCGATGACGAGGAAGACCGATGCCACTCCGTGCGCCCTCCCCGTCGACCTGCTGACCTGCAGCCTTCCAGTTCCGGGACGACTGCGGCAAGGAAATCCACAGTCGGGTGAACGGCCGGGCTCAGCGAGGCGCTGCGTCGCCCCGTTCCAGCGCGGAGCGGTCCCAGCCGGCCAGGTCGGCGGCGGCCTCGTAGGTCCGCTGGAGGAAGGCCAGCAGCACCGCGTCGGGGTCCGCGGCGGTGCGCACCACCTCGTACGGCAGCACGTACTCGCCCAGGCCGTCGTCCCAGCGCGCGCCCTCGGGCAGGCCGGTGATCTCCCGGAATCCCGCGGGCTCGGGGTAGGCGTAGCTGTAGAAGACGCCCTCCTCCCCGGGCGGGCCCGGCCAGTAGCCGCAGCTGCTCACCTCGTGGGAGTACGCCTCGAGCATCACGTGCGGGCCGCAGTTCGGCGCACCGCCCGGGTGGTCGGGGGCGGTGCGGCCGGAGAACCGGGTCACGGCGAGGTCGAGCGCCCCCCAGAAGAAGTGCACCGGGCTGACCTTGCCGACGAACCGGTCCCGGAAGACGGTGAGGACCCGCGTCATCTCCACCAGCCCGAGCCAGAACCGGTGCACGGCGTCGGGGTCGTAGCTCGCGTGCACCCGGTCGTCGGGGAAGGGGATGGCCCCCGGGATCTCGACGGGCACCGGCCAGATCGCCGTCCCGACACCCAGCCCGTCGAGCAGCGCCATGACGTCGGCGTGGAAGTCCGCCACGGTCCGGGGCGCGAGCGGCAGCGACCCCGTCGTGCCGTCCACGGTGGCGACGACGAGGCGGTGGTCGACGACGTCGAAGTCGATCTGGAACGACGGGCCCGTGGGGTGCGGCATCAGCGAGGTGGTCAGCCCCCGCGCCGTCACGTACAGCGGCACGTTCCACCAGTGATTGGTCAGGCCGGCGTTGGCCATCCGGACCTTGCCCACCACCTGCGTGTACAGCTGCAGCGTGTCGCGGGTGTCGGCCCAGCCGTCGACCGGCAGGGCCGGCCAGGAGCGCGGTGAGGTCAGCTCGGTCACGGCGACAGTCTGTCCCCGGGCGGCCCGGACCGGTATCCGCCTGGTCGACAATGGGCCGGTGAGGCGGGAGGCGAGCGTGCTGCACCTCGACCTCGATGCGTTCTTCGCGGCGGTCGAGCAGCGGGACAAGCCCTCGCTGCGCGGACGGCCGGTCGTCGTGGGTGGGGTCGGGGGGCGCGGCGTCGTCGCGACGGCGTCCTACGAGGCGCGCGCGTACGGCGCCCGCTCCGCCATGTCCACGGCCGAGGCCCGGCGCCGCTGCCCCTCCGGGACGGCGTTCCTCGGCGGCCGGTTCGCCGCGTACCGCCGCACGTCGGACGTCGTGATGGGGCTGCTGCGCGAGCTGTCCCCGCTGGTCGAGCCGGTGTCGATCGACGAGGCCTACGTCGACCTCGCCGCCGGCGGGCACGACCTCTCCGTCGAGGGTGTGACGGAACTCGGCCGGTCCCTCAAGGCCCGCATCGCCGCGGCCACCGGGGGAGTGACCGGCTCGGTCGGCATCGGCTCGTCGAAGCTGATGGCCAAGATCGGCTCGGAGCTGCAGAAGCCCGACGGGCTGGTCGTGGTCCCCCCGGGCGGGGAGCTCGACCTGCTGCACCCGCTGCCGGTGACCACGCTGGGCGGCGTCGGGCCGGCGACGGCGGAGCGGTTGCACCAGGTCGGGGTGAAGACCGTCGGCGACCTGGCCGCCAAGTCGCTGGCCGACCTGGTCGCGCTCGCCGGCCGGGCGCACGGCGCGGGGCTGTTCGCGCTGGCCCGCGCCGACGACGACCGCGCGGTGGTGCCCGACCGCGAGGCGAAGTCGGTGTCGCACGAGGAGACCTTCGAGCGCGACCTCACCGACCTCGCCGTCCTCGGCCGGGAGATCGACTCGATGGCCACCCGCGTGGGCAGGCGGCTGCGCGACTCGGCGTTCTCCGGCCGCACCGTGACGCTCAAGCTGCGCCGCTACGACTTCACCACGCTCACCCGCTCGCAGACGCTCCCCCAGCCGACCGACGACGCCCGGCAGATCGCGGCCATCGCCCGCCGCCTGCTCGCCGAGGCCGGTGCGGAGGGCGGCCTGCGGCTGCTCGGCGTCGGGGTGTCCGGGCTGTCGCTCTACGCCCAGGGCGACCTGTTCGCCGAGGACGACGACGGTTCGCCGGTGGCCGCCACGGAGGAGGCCGAGCCCGACGAGGCCCCGCCCGAGCCGCCGCTGCCCGCGGACAAGCGCTGGTGGCCGGGGCAGGACGTGCGGCACGAGGAGCTGGGCGCCGGGTGGGTGTGGGGCCGCGGGCTGGGCCGGGTCACCGTCCGTTTCGAGGGCCCGTCGACCGCGCCCGGACCGGTGCGCACACTCGCGGCGGACGACCCGCTGCTGCAGGCCGCCGACCCACCCGACTGGCAGAAGAACCCTGCTGCCCCTTAGTACGGCAGAGTGCGGGGGGTGACGGAGCGCTCGTGGTGGGGGTGGGGGACCACCGACCACGCCCTCAGCGACGAGGAGTGCATCGCGCGGGCGGCGGCGCTGCCAGGGCTGCCCGACCGCCCCCGCCCGGTCCCCCGGCTGGCCGACGTCGTCCTCCCCGCCTCGCGCGTCACCGCGCCGGACGGGCTGCCGGTGACGACCGACCGCGCCGATCGGGCCCGGCACGCCTACGGCAAGGCCTACCGGGACGTCGTCCGCGCCCTGTCCGGCGAGCTCCCCGGCGCCCCGGACGCCGTCGCCCACCCCGCGGACGAGGACGACGTCGTGCGGCTGCTGGACTGGGCGACCTCCGCCGGCGTCGTCGTCGTCCCCTTCGGCGGCGGCAGCTCGGTGGTGGGCGGTGTCGAGTACCGCGGCGACCGGCCGTGGCTCTCGATGGACCTCACCGCGCTGGACCGCGTGCTGGAGATCGACCGCACCAGCCGGGCGGCGCGCATCCAGGGCGGCGCGCTCGGCCCGGTCCTCGAGGAGCAGCTGCGCCCGCACGGCCTGACGCTGCGCCACTACCCGCAGAGCTTCGAGTTCTCCACGCTCGGCGGCTGGCTGGCCACCCGCGCCGGCGGGCACTACGCGACCCTGCTGACCCACATCGACGACCTGGTCGAGTCGATGCGCGTCGTCACGCCGGTCGGCACCAGCGAGTCGTGGCGGCTGCCGGGCTCGGGTGCCGGCCCCTCGCCCGACCGGATGTTCCTCGGCTCGGAGGGCACGCTCGGCGTCATCACCGAGGCGTGGATGCGGCTGCAGGACCGGCCGCGCTTCAAGGCCTCGGCGTCGGTGACGTTCGCCGACATGACCACCGCGATCGGTGCGGTCCGCACGATCGCCCAGGCCGGCCTGCACCCGGCCAACTGCCGCCTGCTCGACGCCGGCGAGGCGGCCACCTCGGGCGCCTCGACGTCCGGCGGGTGCGTGCTCGTCCTCGGCGTCGAGTCCGCGGCGCACCCGGTGGACTCGCGGCTCGATGAGCTCACCACCCTGGCCGCCGACTGCGGGGGCGTCGTCGCTCCCCGGCGGGACGGCCCCCGCGACGCCGCCGCCGACGCGTGGCGCTCGTCGTTCCTGCGGGCGCCGTACGGCCGCGACGGGCTGGCGCGGATGAGCGCGGTCGTCGAGACCTTCGAGACGGCGACCACCTGGGACCGCGTGGACGAGCTGTACGCGACGGTGCAGGCCGAGGTGGGCGCCGCGGTGCGGGAGGTCACCGGCGCCCCCGGGCTGGTCAACTGCCGGTTCACCCACGTCTACCCCGACGGGCCGGCGCCGTACTTCACGGTCGTGGGGGTCGGCCGGCCCGGCTCGGAGGTGGCCATGTGGGACGACGTGAAGACCGCCGCGATGGAGGTGCTGACGCGGCTGCGCGCCACGGTCACCCACCACCATGCCGTCGGCCGCGACCACCGCCCCGGCTACGACCGGCAGCGCCCCGAGCCGTTCGCTGTCGCCCTGCGGGCCGCGAAGGCCGCGCTGGATCCGGCCGGCGTCCTCAACCCCGGCGTGCTCCTCGACCCCGTGTAGAACGGGACCCGTGACCGAACAGAACGCGTGGCTGCGGATGACCGAGGAGGACCCGGAGCACTCGGCCGCCTACGTGCAGCGGTTCCGCGCGCTGGCCGAGCAGGGCATGGACCTGGTCGGCGAGGCGCGGCTGGTCGACGCGATGCTGCCGCGCGGGTCGCGGGTGCTCGACGCGGGCTGCGGGCCGGGCCGGGTGGGCGCGCACCTGCACGAGGTGGGGCACCAGGTGGTCGGCGTCGACTCCGATCCCGTGCTGATCGCGGCGGCCGAGGAGGACCACCCCGGGCCGCGCTGGCTGGTCGGTGACCTGGCCGAGCTGGACCTGCCCGCGCAGGGCATCGCCGAGCCGTTCGACGCCATCGTGTGCGCCGGCAACGTCATGGCCTTCCTCGCCGTGAGCACCCGGCGGGAGGTGCTGCGCCGCCTGCGCGCCCACATCGCCCCGTCGGGACGGGCGGCCATCGGCTTCGGGGCCGGCCGGGGCTACGGGTTCGACGACTTCCTCGCCGACGCCCGCGCCGTCGGGTGGGCCGAGGACCTGCTGCTGTCCACCTGGGACCTGCGGCCGTTCACCCCGGACGCCGACTTCCTCGTCGCGGTGCTGCGCCCCGTCTGACCCGTCCTCAGAGCCGGCCGTTGGCGCGCAGGAGCACCAGCGCGTTGACCGTCCGGTGCCCGCGCCACTCGAGCGTGGCGGCGGGGGAGCAGCTGTCGAAGTCGACGGTCCAGCCGCCGTCGGCCTGCTGCCCGGCGGTGAGCCGGTCCAGCTCGGCGTCCACGACGGCGGGGGCGAACAGCTCGCGGGCCGGCCCGCCGGGGAAAGGCGCGAAGTCCAGGGGGCGCATGAACTCGTCCTCGGCGCCCCCGGCGACGTGCATCAGCCCGTCGGCCGGGATCAGCGGACGCAGATCGTCCAGCAACTCCCGCGCCGTACCCGCGGCACCGCCCACCGACAGCCCGCCCACCGACCCCCGGCCGGCCGCGTCGAGGAGCTGCACCGCAAAGGCCAGCTCCATGGCGTGCGGAGAGTTCCCCAGTCCGCGCACCGCCTCGAGGCAGTAGGTCGTCGCCTCCACCAGCCACGGGTGCCCGGCCACGGCGGGATCGGCGGCGGCCACCCGGAACGCCGTCGCCGCCACCACGGCGGTGAGCTGCAGCGACGAGCGCGTCGGGTCCGCCTGCGCCCAGAACGGCGCACAGGCGGCCGGGTCGGGCACCGGCAGTGCGAACGGCACCCCGCCGTCGGGCAGGGTGACCGAGGCCAGCCAGTCGCAGACCTCCGCCGCCCGCGGCGTCGTGGCCGGCGCCAGGTCGGCGAAGGCCTCGAGCGCGTGCAGCGCGCCGCCGGGCTGGCTGGACCCCGAGCGCAGGTCGGGCTCCAGCCCCCAGCCGTAGCCGGCGTCGGGGTTCCGGTAGCCGTCGACCGCGGCGACCACGGCCTCGGCGTCCCCCGAGCCGGTGAGCAGGTCGAAGCGGCGGCGGTCGAGCACGCGTCCGTGCCCGGCGAGGAAGGCCGCGGCGGCGGCGAGGTCCACGGTCACGCCGTCGATCCTGCCCGGGGGAGCCACTCCGGCGCAGCGAGCGGCGGGAGCACCGCCGCCGCCGTCCACGCCGGCGAGCCCGGCGGGGCCACCAGCGTGACGGAACCGTCCGTCGAGTCGAGGGTCTGCAGCCAGGGCCCGGGGTCGGGCGCCGGGCCGGGAGCCGACGGGTCGCGCGGCGCGTCCAGCAGCCAGCGCGCCGTCTGCGCCAGCGACAGCTCGCCGTACCAGCCGCCGCCCTCGTCCCGTTGCCGCACCAGCGCCGCCAGCACCGTCGCGGCGGCCAGGTAGCCGGTCGCGTGGTCCAGGGCCTGCGCCGGCAGCACCCCGGGCTCTTCCGGGGACCCGTACGCCGTCGCGATGCCGGTGGCCGCCTGCACCAGCGAGTCGAAGCCCCGCCGGCCGCCCCACGGGCCGTGCGTCCCCCAGGCGGACAGCCGGACGACGACGAGGTGCGGGTGCCGCTGGGCCAGCGCGGCCGGGTCCATGCCGAACGCGTCCAGCGCCCCCGGGCGGTAGCCCTGCACCACCACGTCGGCCGCCGACAGCAGCTCCTCCACGGTCGCCCGGTCGCCCGCGTCGGCCAGGTCCAGCACCACGTGCCGCTTGCCGACGCCGGTGTCGATCAGCCCCTCGCGCAGGTCGGGCTGCCGGGGACCGTCGACGCGCAGCACGTCGGCGCCGTGCGAGGCCAGCACCCGCGTCGCCACCGGCCCGGCGATGACCCGGGTCAGGTCCAGCACCCGCAGCCCGCGCAGAGCCGGCCGCCGGGGAGCGCCGCCGGCCACCCGGCGCAGCTCCAGCAGCGGCCGCCCTTCCACCGCCCGCCCCTGCGGCGAGGCCGACCAGGCCTCCGCCGTCCGGACTGCGGCCGCCGCGCCACCGGCGGCGACCACGGCGCTCTCCAGGTCCTCGGCGGCCCAGCCGGCCGCGGCGGCCGCCACCGCGTCGACGTCCTCCGATCCCAGGACCGAGGCCGCCGCCGCCCGGTGGTGCGGATAGTTGCCGTGCAGCCGCAGCCACCCGTCGGCGGTCCGCCAGAAGCGGGACAGCGGCGCGAAGCCCAGGCCCACCGGTCGCCCGCCCAGCCGGACGAACCGCTCGCTGCGCACCGCCAGGGCCACGTGCGCGGCGTCCAGCCGGACGGGGGACCGGTCGCCGGTCAGCAGCCGGGCCGCGGCCAGCTGGGCGGTGACGGCCCCGAGCGCCAACTCGGGCACCGCCAGCGGCCCGCCCAGGCCGGTGTCGCCGACGACCTCGACCGGGGGCTCCAGCGGCACGCCGGTGGCCCGGGCCACCTCGCCGAGCAGGACGCTCACGACGCCGTCCCTCCCGGCAGCACGCCCAGTGCGAGCACCAGCGCCAGCACGGTGGCGGGCTCCTCGAGCCGGGCGCCGTAGAGCTCCCGCAGCTGCGTCATGCGGTAGCGCACCGTCTGCGGGTGGACGAACAGCTCGGCGGCCACGGCGTCCCGGCGTCCCTGGTGCAGCAGCCACGAACGCAGCGTCTCGGTCAGCTTCTCCCGGGCGCTCTCGCCGAGCTCCGCCAGCGGGGCGAGCGCCCCGGCGCGCAGGTCGGCCAGCGCCGCCTCGTCGGCGCGCAGCACCAGCTCGGCCAGCCGCTCCTCGGTGTCGAGCGGGCCGCTCTCGTCCGCCGCCAGCCCGAGCTGCCGCGCCCGCAGCGCCCGTGCGTAGGAGGAGTCGACCTCGTCCCACGGCCGCGCCGGGCCCACGACCGCCTCGGCCTCGCGCAGCGACCGCATCAGGGCCGGGCGGGAGCGGCCCTCGGCGTCCGGGACGAGGAGGGCCACCAGCTCGCCGGACGCCGCAGGACCGGGCACCTCCTCGGTCGACCGCAGCGTCCGCGCGTCGAGCGCGCTCAGCGCCGTCCGCACCCGCGCCTCCGGGACGATCACCGCCGTCAGCGTCCGCGGCAGCGCCCAGTCCGCCCGCTCGGCGGCCGTCTCCTTGTCCTGCTGCGACGCCCGGCTCAGCAGCGCGTTGGCCAGCCGCTCGCGGTAGCGCTCCCGCACCCGTCCGGTGGTGGCCAGCTCGTCGCTGTGGCCGGCGACGCTGGCCGCCGAGAGCTGGTCGATGTAGGCGAAGACCAGCTCGGCGAAGTGCGCCAGCTGCTCCGCGGAGAGGCCGGCCCGCACCCCGCTGTCGGCCATGTGCCGCCAGGACACCCGCGCGCCCACCCGATAGGCCCCCAGCAGCGCGTCCATCGAGCGTCCGCTGCGCGCCTCGCCCCGGCCCAGCGCGTACGCGGCGTCCAGCGCCGGCTGGATGGGCGTGCTCGCGTCGCCGTCCCCACCCTCGGACGCCAGCTGCAGGAAGCCGCCGAGGGCGAGCTGGACGGCGTTCTCGATGTTCCGGCCCATCTCGCCGCTGAACGCGTCGGCGTAACTGGGCACCTCGACGACGATCGCGGCGACCGTCTGCTCGGCGACCGCCGGCAGTTCCCGCCGCATCTCGTCGGCCACCGGGGCCGGGATGCTCAGTGCTCGGTCCGCCATGACGCACCCCTCTTGTTCGCAGGGAACAGAACATAGCGGCTGATTCACGTCCGGCACACAGGTAACTGACCCCTGAGTTGGACAACCCTCTGTGTATGACGACGACCGTTCCCCGCCCCGACTCGGTGCGGTCGCCGCTGGGCACGCTGCGGAAGCGCGCCGTGCGGCTGGCCGAGCTGGTGACCACCCCCCTGCTGCCCGTCGACTACCTCGACCTGTTCGACCCGCTCCGGTCGGGTACCGCGCTGCGCGGCCGCATCGAGGCCGTGCATCGCGAGACGCGGGACGCGGCCAGCATCGTCATCCGGCCCGGCCGCGACTGGCTGCCGCACCGCCCCGGCCAGTACGTCCGCATCGGCATCGACGTCGACGGGGTGCGCCAGTGGCGCGCCTACTCGATCACCTCGGTGCTGGACCGCCCGGACGGCTGCTTCACGATCACCGTCAAGGCCATCCCCGACGGGAAGGTCAGCAACTTCCTCGTCCACCGGGTCCGCCCCGGCACGATCGTGCAGCTCGACCAGGCCACCGGCGAGTTCTGCCTGCCCGAGCAGACGCCGGAGAAGGCGCTGTTCGTCACGGCCGGCTCCGGCATCACGCCGGTCATGGGCATCCTGCGCAACTCCGCCGAGACGCTCGCCGACACGGTCCTGGTGCACTCCGCCCCGACGGCCGACGACGTCGTCTTCGGCGAGGAGCTGCGACAGCTGGCCGCCGAGGGCCGCGTCCGGCTGATCGAGCAGCACACCGACAGCGCCGGGATGCTCGACGCGCGCTCGATCGCCGAGCTCGTCCCCGACCTGCACGAGCGGTCCACCTGGGCCTGCGGCCCCGTCGGCATGCTCGAGGCCCTCGAGGAGCACTGGGCCTCCGTCGGCATCACCGACCAGCTCTACACCGAGCGCTTCCGCCCGCGGATCCTCGTCACCGGCGAGGGCGGCACCGTGACGTTCACGAAGAACGGCACCACGGTCGAGGCCGACGGCGCCACGCCGATCCTCGACGCCGCCGAGGAGGCCGGCGTGCTCATGCCCAGCGGGTGCCGCATGGGCATCTGCTTCGGCTGCGTCCTCCCGCTGCGCGAGGGCGCCGTGCGCGACCTGCGCAACGGCGAGATCACCACCGCCGCCCCCGGGGACGGCGTGCTCGTCCAGACCTGCGTCAGCGCCGCCGCCGGCGCCTGCGACATCGACCACTGACCTCGAGCCCCAAGGAGCCAGACCAGTGACTGCCCTGCAGAAGAAGTCCGAGAACCCGATCGCCCACCTCTCCGCCGAGGACATCGAGCTCATCGGCAAGGAGCTGGACACCATCCGCCAGGAGGTGCGCGACAGCCTCGGTGAGGACGACGCCGCCTACATCCGCACGGTCATCGACACCCAGCGCAAGATCGAGCTGGGCAGCCGCGCGGTCCTGCTGGCCTCGTTCTTCCCGCCGGCCTGGGTCGTGGGCACCGTCGGCCTGTCGGTGGCCAAGATCCTCGAGAACATGGAGATCGGGCACAACATCCTGCACGGCCAGTGGGACTGGATGCGCGACCCGAAGATCCACTCCACGACGTGGGAGTGGGACAGCGCCAGCCCGGCCGAGCAGTGGAAGCACTCGCACAACGAGCTGCACCACACGTACACGAACGTCATCGGCAAGGACAACGACCTCGGCTACGGCATCATGCGCGTGGACGAGGACCAGCCGTGGCACCCGCTGTACCTGGGCCAGCCGCTGTGGAACTTCGTGAACGCCTGCTTCTTCGAGTACGGCATCGCCGCCTACGACCTGGAGCTGGGCAAGAACCTGGCCTCCAAGCGTCGCCGCAACGACCCGGAGTTCCGGGCGCGCGCCCGCCAGGTCGGCCGGAAGATCCGCCAGCAGGCCGGCAAGGACTACCTGGTCCACCCGTTGCTGTCGGGCCCGTCGTTCGTCTCCACGCTGGCCGCGAACTTCACCGCCAACGTGGTCCGCAACCTGTGGTCGCACTCGGTGATCATGTGCGGGCACTTCCCCGAGGGCGTCGAGACCTTCGAGAAGACGTCGATCGACGGCGAGACCCGCGGCGAGTGGTACCTGCGCCAGATGCTCGGCTCGGCCAACATCTCCGGCAGCAAGGCCATGCACATCATGACCGGCAACCTCAGCCACCAGGTCGAGCACCATCTGTTCCCCGACCTGCCCAGCAACCGGTACGCCGAGATCGCGCCGCGGGTGAAGGACATCTTCGACCGCTACGGCCTGACCTATCACTCGGCCCCGCTGGTGCAGCAGGTCGCGTCCGCGTGGCACAAGGTGATCCGGCTGTCGCTGCCGAACGACTGGCTGGCCGAGACGCGGCCCTCGAACCTGCCCTCGCAGCTCGGCAAGCTCTGGAAGATGACCACGGGCGGCAAGAAGGTCCGTCGCGCGATGCAGGCGCGCCCCGCCGCCGCCTGACGAAGGACCGTTGAACCCGAGAGGCCCAGGACCGCCACGGTTCTGGGCCTCTCGGGTTCACTGCTGTCAGGATCCGGCGGTCACCAGCGCTGGCGCGCCTCCTCGGCCCAGCCCACGAGGCCGTCCACGCTCACCCGCTCGCCGTCGTCCGTGCAAGCCCACCCCGAGAACTCCCCGAAGCACTGGTGGGTCTCCGACGCGACAACCTTCAGATCGGTCGCGGTCGGCGCGCTCGTGGAACGGGTGCACGGTGACGTCGACGGTCTCTCCGCTGATCCGCCACGGGCGCAGCCAGTCGGTGCGGTCGTACTCCCAGTGCAGCTCCTCGCCGATCTTGTGCAGCCGGCCGTCGACCAGGAGCGCGTTCTCGGTGGACCCCGTGCCGTCGGTCTCACGTGTCCGCCGAGGGTGAGCCCGAGACCGCCGGGCGCGCTGCCGGCGGCCCAGTTCCACGTGATCAGACGTGCGGCCACTTGCGGGTCCGCGCCCGGATGTCCAGGACGGCGAACGGCTCGGCGACCGGCATTCCCGCTGCTGGCTCTGGCGATGCGCCCGATGCTGCGCGTCCACCCGGTCGTCAACCTGGTGCTCGCGGTCGCCGTGATGCTGCCGCTGTCGGTTCCCTCGTTCCTCCACGGCACCCACTCGAGGACGAGCCGGCTCCCGCAGACGGGCAGCCGGCAGGACGTCCTTGATCCGTGTACTGGAAGACCGCCCGGACCGCTCGTGGGGGACCACGGTGACGACGACGCCGAGCGCTTCATGGCCCGGATCGCGGCGCACGGTGAGGTCGATCTCGACGCCGGGCGCCGTGCCGCGCAGCGTGGTGGTCGCGAGGGTGCCCGCGAAGTCGAACGCGAGGGTCTTCCCGCGGCCGCTCGCCGTACCGACCGTGGCCCGGCCCGGCTCCTGTCCCGCGAGGCCCTGGTGTACCGTCCGCTCGGGCAGGACGACACCGCGGGCGAGCGGCACGATGTCGGACCGCTCGATCTCCCGTCCCGTCGTCCGGTCGAGCAGGTAGAGGCCGTACAGGGCGGCGTAGTCCAGGGAGGAGACGGTCATGCCGACGACGTGCGTCGGGGTGACGACGCCCCAGTACTCCCAGCGCTTCGTGCGCCCCCAGCCACGCAGGTTGGCCCGGTGCAGCGGGCCGCGGGTCCAGCCGACCGCTCCCGCGTTCAGTCGTCCTCGGGGGTCGCACAGGTCGACCGGTCCGGGGATCTCGCGCTCGGTGGTGGGCACGGCGGGAGGCTATCGGCCCCGACGGGGCGGATGTTTCCCGTGGAACCGCGTCAGCGGACGGCGGGCGCGCGGAGGTGCACCGAGTCGAGCCGGCGGCCGATGACGGTTCCCGACGCCCAGGGCTGGGCGTAGCGGATGGTCTGGTCGACCTCGTCGCTCGAGCATCTCCTCGAAGTCCGCCGCGTCGAGCACGTCAGGGCCCATGCCGGCGGCCACGAGATGAGCCGAGAGCGCCATGCGGACGTCGTCGTAGGTCAGGTCCAGGTCGCGCACCAGCGCGGTGGTGGTGGCACGCAGGGAGTTGAGCCCCGAGAAGGCCCGGCCGCAGCCGCAGCCGCCATCCGGGTTCGAGCGGTCGGTCGCGCAGACGAACCCGGCGAAGACGAGCTCGCCCTCGACGGCGTGGCAGAAGTCCCCGTCCCGCTCTCCCTGGCCCTCACGCGTGGCAGTCAGCAGCTTCATGGCGCCACCGTGCCCGGGAGGTCCGACAGAATCGGGCGACCTCAACCGGCGACGGTGCCCTGGTGGTAGACGACCTCCCAGTCGTCCGCCGTGCGGCGCCAGACCGTCGCCCGGCGGGTGCGCCGGTCGCCCTGCCGCAGGTCGTAGGTGAGCAGGTAGGTCGCCGGGCCGAGGGCCACGCAGTGGAACCCGCCGGCCTCCCACGGCTCGTCCGGGAGGCCGCGGGCGAAGCGGCCGAGGACGGTCGCCAGGACGAACTCCCGGCTGTACCGGCGCCCCGATGCCCCGACCTCCTCGAACTCGGCCGCCACCTGGCGCTCCAGCGCCTCGGCCGACGTGCCGAGCTCGGGGTGGTGGAACACCGGCTCCCGGGCCGCCAGCTCGTCCCTGACGGCGGTGAGCGCGGGGTCGGTCACCCGTGCCGGCTGCTCCTCCACGGGTCCTCCTCCGGTCGCGCCTCCCGCCGGAGGATCAGTTGGCCATGTCCACGAAGCGGCTGTAGTGGCCCTGGAAGGCGACGGTGACGTTCGCGGTCGGGCCGTTGCGGTGCTTGACCAGCATGATGTCGGCCTCGCCGGCCCGCGGGGATTCCTTCTCGTACATGTCCTCGCGGTGGATCATCATGACCATGTCGGCGTCCTGCTCGATGGAGCCGGACTCACGGAGGTCGGACAGCATCGGCTTCTTGTCCTGACGCTGCTCCGAGCCACGGTTGAGCTGCGACATCGCGATGACCGGGACCTCGAGCTCCTTGGCGAGCAGCTTGAGCGCACGGGAGAACTCCGAGACCTCCTGCTGGCGGCTCTCCACCTTCTTGCCCGAGGTCATCAGCTGCAGGTAGTCGATGACGATCAGCTTGAGGTCGTTGCGCTGCTTGAGCCGCCGGGCCTTGGCGCGGATCTCCATCATGGTCATGTTGGGGGAGTCGTCGATGTAGAGCGGCGCATCGGCGATCTCGCCCATCCGGCGGGCCAGCTTCGACCAGTCCTCGTCGCTCAGCGAGCCGGCGCGCATGTGGTGCAGCGGCACCTTCGCCTCGGCCGACAGCAGACGCATGGTGATCTCGTGCTTGCTCATCTCCAGGCTGAAGATGGCAGCGGGCATGTGGTGCTTCACCGACGCCGAGCGGGCGATGTCCAGGCCCAGCGTCGAGTTGTGCGTCGGGATGAAACTGCGACCGGCGAGGAAGAGGTGGTCGTCGGCGTCCACCTGGATGCAGCGCACGGGCACGCTGTCGATCCGCCGGACATCGGTGATGAACCGGCTGCCGCGGGCGGTGAACGTGCGTGCGCCCCGCTCCTTGTGCAGCAGCTTCTTCCGCTCGAGCTTGAAGACCTCGTCGTCGGTCGAGAACGTCAGCGTGTAGCAGGTGCTGGACTCTTCCGACCGGCCCTTGACGCGCTTGGTCGACATCCGAACCCGGTAGCCCAGGCCTGCCACGAGTTCGCGTGCATCCTCGGCGAGACGGCGGCTCGTCACCCCGAACTGCACGACACCGCTCGGCGCGACGGTGCCGTCCGTGTCCAGCAGCCCGGCCAGCAAGGACCGGCGCTGCGCGATGGAACCCCGCAGGTAGCGAGTCGGTATGTGCTTGTTCTTCAGCACACCGAGTCCCCGCAGGAGCGCCTTGACCGTGCCGTGGTCGTCCCGACATGCCTGGCACTGCGCCATCCCGGACGACGGACCGCCGCAGTCCGGGCAGGCTGCCTGACGGCCGACCCCGCCGCTGGAGCGCAGGGCGCCGGCGCAGGTCTTGCCGCAGGTCTGCACCTGCGACGTGCGCGGAACGAAGAGCTCGCCGCACATCGGGCAGGTCCTGGGCGCCACCTCCTCACGGGCGGGGAGCCGCATCGAGTAACGACGGTCCGCGCCCGTCGGCTCGACCACCAAGCCCTCCGCCTCGATGTACACAGCGATCTCAGGGTCGGCGCTGGTGAACTGGGCGGCCGCGGAGGTGCCGTCACCCAGCCAGACACCCAGTGCGTACGGCGGCACCGGCAGGTCGGCCGCCGGAAGTTCCAGGGGCCGCGCGTTGGTGACCGAGTGGTTGAGGCGGGCATCCTTCGTCGCGCACCGGACCGTGCGGGCGATCTCCTCGGTGGTCCGCACCGCGGCGAAGGTCTGCTGGCTCCGGTATCGGTTGTAGCCCGTGGCCGCCTGCTGCGCCGAACGTCGGCTGGTACGGGTCTCGGTCAGCCACTGGTGCTGGGCGTCGGCCACGATCACCGAGCCGTCGGAGAAGTGGACCTCGAAGCACGGTCGGTCGGTCAGCACCTCGGTCGCGGCGACAACCGTCGTCGGTCGGCCGTCGGACCCCATGACGCGGTCGCCCACGGCGATCTCGCCCATCGTGGTCCAGCCGGTCGGCGTGGCGACGGGGGTGTCGAGCGCCAGAGCCTTGCCCACACCGGGACGGGCCGCGATGACGATCATCTGGCCGGACTGCAGGCCGTTGGTCAGCTCGTCCAGGTCGCGGATGCCGGTCGGGACGCCGCGGCTGACCCCGCCGCGGGAGGCGATGGCGTCCAGCTCGTCCATGGTGGGCTGGAGGACGTCGGCGAGACGCGAGTAGTCCTCGCTCATCCGCTTCTCGGTGACGTCGTAGATCTCCTGCTGGGCGCGGTCGACGATGTCGTCGACGTCGCCCCGACCGCCCGCGGCGCCGTAGCCGAGCTGGACCACGCGCGTGCCGGCCTCCACCAGCCGCCGCAGCACGGCCTGCTCGGCGACGATGGCGGCGTAGTAGCCGGCGTTGGCGGCCGTGGGCGTCGACTGGATCAGCGTGTGCAGGTAGACCGCGCCGCCCATCTTCGACAGCTGGTCGGTGCGGTTGAGCTCGGCGGCCACGGTGATCGCGTCCGCCGGCTCGCCGCGGCCGTAGAGGTCCAGGACGACGTCGAAGATGATCTGGTGCGCCGGGCGGTAGAAGTCGGCGCCGTGCAGCACCTCGACGACGTCGGCGATGGCGTCCTTGCTCAGCAGCATGCCGCCCAGCACCGACTGCTCGGCCTGGACGTCCTGCGGGGGCTGCCGGTCGTACTCCGGCGCCGCCGCCATGGGCCGGCTGTACTCGTCGGCCACGGCCACGGGGGGTACCTCTCTCTCCTTGCGGGCGCGCCCGCACCGCCACTCACCGAGGGGAAGCCGGGAGTTCGGCGGACGCCGCCGTACCGAACACGCGTTCGGTCCATTGCTACCGCCGGGCACTGACAGTTCGCGCCCGGCGGCAGCTGCGAGGGAACGTTAGGAAGCCGGAGCGGCGCCGTCCAACACCTCGATCTGCACAACATGTGGACAAGTCGGTGGACGGAGGCGTGTCGACATGTGGAGACGTCCGGGGACACGGTGTGGTCGTCTCCCGGCCACGGGCCGGTCACCTGCGCGGACGCCGTCCTCCCCCTGTGGACAGGAAGTTCCCGCAAAGTTTTTTCTCAGCTGGCACGCGTGGTGTCGACGTGG
This sequence comes from uncultured Actinomycetota bacterium, assembly GCA_963747895.1. Classification (GTDB taxonomy): domain Bacteria; phylum Actinomycetota; class Actinomycetes; order Mycobacteriales; family Geodermatophilaceae; genus Blastococcus. The sequence goes on along the minus strand of CAVVGX010000005.1, from coordinate 312,242 downwards.
CGGACGGGACCGTCTCAGCGCAGCCGGATCCACACCCGCTGCGACCGCCGGAGAGGCGCGGCCGGCCGCCGGTGCACCGGCCCGGGGCAGCCGGCCGCCGCACACCCACGCGCAGGACCGCTGAGCGCCCCTGAGACGCCACGAGGGGCGCCGGACCGGAGTCCGACGCCCCTCGGGGACGCTGCGAGCGCTGAGCGCGCTCTCAGGTGGGTCAGCCCGCGACGACCTCGATCGACAGGGAGCTGCTGACCTCGGGGTGCACCCGCACGGTGACGGTGTGCTGGCCCGTGGTCTTGATGCTGCTGGGCAGCTCGATCCGGCGGCGGTCGAGCTCCGGGCCACCGGCAGCGGTGACCGCGGCGGCGACGTCGGCGGTGGTGACCCGGCCGAACAGGCGGCCGCCGTCACCGGCGCGAGCCGGCACGCGGACCGTGAGGCCGGACAGCTGCCCGGCCACGGCCTGCGCCTCCTCGAGCGAGCGCACCTCGCGGGTGGCACGCGCCCGGCGGAGGGACTCGACCTGCTTCTCGGCACCCCGGGTGGCCTTGATGGCCAGCCCGCGGGGCAGGAGGTAGTTGCGGCCGTAGCCGCCCTTGACCTCGACGGTGTCGCCGGAGGAACCGAGACCGGTGACCTCCTGCGTGAGGATCAGCTTCAGAGTGCTCATGATCAGCGCGCCGTCGAGGTGTAGGGCAGCAGGGCCATCTCGCGGCTGTTCTTCACGGCCACGGCGACGTCCCGCTGGTGCTGGCTGCAGTTGCCGCTGACGCGGCGGGCACGGATCTTGCCGCGGTCGGAGATGAACTTCCGCAGCAGCGTCGTGTCCTTGTAGTCGACGTAGGTCGCCTTGTCCTTGCAGAACTGGCAGACCTTCTTCTTGACCTTGCGAATGGGTGGCTTGGGCACCGGAGTACTCCTGGTGAGGGGATGGAACGGCCTCGTTCAGAGGCTCGTCCCGAGCGTGCGAGGGATGAGGAGGACGAGGTCCGCTTAGAAGGGCGGCTCGTCGGAGGGGCCGGCCGGCGTCGACCAGGGGTCGCTCGCACCGCCGCCACCACCGCCGCCGCCGCCGGAGCCGCCGAAGCCGCCACCGCCGCCGCCCCACCACCGAAGCCGCCGCCACCCTCGCCGCGGGAGGCCTTGGTGACCTTCGCGGTGGCGTAGCGCAGCGAGGGGCCGATCTCGTCGACCTCCAGCTCGATGACGGTGCGCTTCTCGCCTTCCTTCGTGTCGAACGAGCGCTGCTTGAGCCGCCCGCTGACGATGACCCGCGAACCGCGGGTGAGGGACTCGGCGACGTTCTCGGCCACCTGGCGCCACACGTTGCACCGGAGGAACAGCGCTTCGCCGTCCTTCCACTCCTGCGACTGACGGTCGAAGGTGCGCGGCGTCGAGGCCACGGTGAAGTTGGCGACGGCGGCACCCGACGGCGTGAACCGCAGCTCGGGGTCCGACGTCAGGTTGCCGATGACGGTGATGACGGTTTCGCCGGCCATGCTCAGTGGACCTCGGGGCGCATCAGCTTCGTGCGGAGCACCGACTCGTTCAGGTTCAGCTGCCGGTCCAGCTCCTGGACGGCAGCCGGCTCGGCCTGGATGTCGACGATCGCGTAGATGCCCTCGGGCTTCTTGTTGATCTCGTAAGCCATCCGGCGACGTCCCCAGATCTCGGTCTTGACGGTGCCACCGGAGTTGGTGACCACGGTCAGGAACCGGTCGAGCGAGGGCGCGATGGTGCGCTCCTCGAGATCGGGGTCGAGGATGATCATCAGTTCGTAATTGCGCACGGAGAACCCCACCTCCTCTGGTCTCAGCGGCTGCAGGGGATCTGCAGCAGGAGGGTCGTACATGCGTCGCGCGCCCCGACGGGCTCGATGAGTGCCGGAACGCGCGGGCCCAGGCTACCAGTGCGCGCTCTGCGGCAGCCCGGCGTCGTCCACAGCTGAAGGACCCCGTCCCTCCCCACCCCTCGCAGGCTCGGGGCGGTCCCCTGGGACGGAGCCATGATCAGCGCGTGGCGCGGGCGGCCTGGTGGGTGCGGACCAGCGCGGCGCTGGCGGCGGCCAGGGCCACGACAGCGGCCAGGGCCGCGGCCGGCAGGGAGGCGGCGGTGGACGCGGTGTCGGCCGTGACGTCGGAGCCGGCGCTCTCCTCGTCCAGCCCGGTGCCGTCCAGGCCGGCCAGCTGACCGAACACCGGGACGGTGGCGCCGTCGTAGGTGCCGGCCCGGCCCCCCGAGCCCGACCCCGTGCCCGAGCCGGAACCGGCGGCGGTGCGGCCGCTGGCCAGGAAGCGGGACGGGTCGAAGGCCGCCGCGGAACCCCCGCCGGGGTTGAGCTGCGCCGCACCGGCGCCGAGCGCGTAGGTGTACTGGCTGCCCGGCACGCCCTGGGCGGGCGGAGCCGCCGGCGCCGGAGCCGGGGCCGGCGGCGCGGCGGGCAGGGCGGCGGGCGGCTCGACGGGGGACGCCGGGGGCAGCACGACCGCGGGAGGCGCGGGGAGGGTCAGCGGCGGCAGCTGCGGCAGGTTCACGCCCGGCAGGTTCGGCAGGGGGAGCAGCGTGTTGACCACGAACGGCGCGGGGAGGGGCAGCGGGGGCAGCAGCTCCAGGGCGCCGTCGGTGAGCACCGAGGTGAGCGAGGCGTTGCTCTGCATCCGGTAGGTGTAGGTGATCGAACAGGTCAGGCAGGTGCGGTCGAACGTCTCGGTGACCGAGGCGCCCGGCGCCAGCACGCGCTCGCCCGACGGCAGGCCGAGGGTCACCTCCGTCTTCGCGGTGACGCTGACCAGCGAGGGCAGCAGGCCGCCACCACCGACCTGGACGGCCTTGTCCTGGATCTCGTTGACGAAGGTGACCGTGCCCCCGGCGTCGACGGACACCACCGGCGGCGTGAGGTCCCGGATCGGGACGGTGACCGCGGGGGCAGCGGCGGCCGGCGGAGCCAGGACGACCGAGGCGGATGCGACGGAGAGCCAGCCGAGGACCGCCACGGCGACCCCGCGCCGTGCCGTGCGGCGGATGCGACCGGTTGCCATCTGCGCTGAACCTCCGAGTGACCTACTGCTGGGTAACCCCGTCACGTGCTTGAACGATGATGTGTGATCGGGGTTACGGCTAAACCCTGATCCTGGTGCGAACTAGGGTTCCCAGCCGTGGCCAACCACCCGATCGGCGTACACGTGGGCGCAGCGGACGAGGGGCCGCTCGCGGCGGCCGCCGAGATGGACGCCGACGCCGTGCAGATCTTCCTGACCGACCCGCAGAGCTACAAGGCGCCCCGGCCCCGGCCCGACGAGGCCGATCTCCGGGCCTCCGGCGTCGCCGTCGTGGTCCACGCGCCGTACATGCTCAACGTGGCCTCCACCAACAACCGGATCCGCGTCCCCGGCCGCAAGCTGCTCGCCCAGCACGCCACGGCGGCCGCGGCGGTCGGGGCGATCGGGCTGGTGGTGCACGGCGGGCACGTGCTGGCCACCGACGACCCGGCCGCCGGTGTCGACAACTGGCGCAAGACCTTCGCCTACCAGGAGAAGGACGGCGGCTTCGCGCTCCCGCTGTTCATCGAGAACACCGCCGGCGGGGGCAACGCGATGGCCCGCGAGCTCGACGCCGTCGCCCGGCTGTGGGAGGCGATCGGCGGGTTCGGCGCCGGCTTCGTGCTCGACACCTGCCACGCCTGGGCAGCCGGCTGGGACCTCGCCACCGCGGTGGACGACGTCCGTGCGATCACCGGGCGGCTGGACCTGGTGCACCTCAACAACAGCCGGGACCCGCACGGCTCCAGCCGCGACCGGCACGCGCCCCTGGCCGGCGGGGAGATCCCGACCGAGCTGCTGCTCGACGTCGCCCGGGCCGCCGACTGCCCCGTCGTCCTGGAGACCCCGGGCGACGCCGCCGGCCACGCCGAGGAGATCGCGCTGCTCCGGGCTGCCCTCGGGTAGGCGTCCTCCCTCACCGCCGAGCGTCCTCCCCCACCGCACGCCGTGAGGTAGGAGGCGCTGGGATCAGGTGACCTGATCCCGGCGCGCCACCCGGGGGGCGTCGGTGGAATGGTCGAGCGGCCCGCCGGCGGGGTCGTCGACGCCGCGCCAGCCCGCCCGGACGACGTCCCGGTCGGGCTGCCGCACGTCCCGCACCACCAGGGCCATGAGGACGACGACGGCGGCGTCGCGGACGCCCACGGCGAGGAAGAACCAGCCGACCCCGATGCCGTTGTCGTCCGGGCCCAGGTACCAGAGCATGCGCGGCACCCACAGCAGCGCCTCGGTGGCCTGCCAGGCCAGCAGCGAGCGCCAGGCGGGACGGGCCAGCACCGCCAGCGGCAGGAGCCACAACGAGTACTGCGGGCTCCACACCTTGTTCAGCAGCAGGAAGCCGGCGACGAGCAGGAAGAGGACCTGCGGCAGCCGGGGGCGCACGGGGGCGGTGCGGACCAGCCGGCCGACGCCGAGGACCAGCAGGACCACGGCCAGAGCGCTGAGGGTGTTGAGCACCACGGGGGTCTGCCCCGGCTCGAGGGGACCGTCGAGGAGGCGGTCGCCGCTGAGGTGCAGCGCGATGTTCCAGAGCGAGTCGGGATCGGCCTTCCGCACGCCGTTGCGCCGGAAGAACAGGCTCCAGTCGTCCCAGGCCGCGAGGGCGACGGGCAGGTTCACCGCCGTCCAGGCCGCCAGCGCGGCGGCCGCGGTCCGCAGCCACGTGCGCAGGAGCCCGGCGCGCAGGCACAGCAGGAACAGCGCGACCAGCACCAGCAGCGGATACAGCGTGGCCGCCGTGGCCAGTCCGAGGAGGACGCCGGCGGCCACGGGCCGGTTCCGGGCCCAGGCCCACATGCCCAGCGTGGCGAGGGCCACGGCGAACAGGTCCCAGTTGGTGAAGGCGTGCACCACCAGCAGTGGCGACAGCCCGATCATCGCGGCGTCCCACGGCCGGCGGCCGGAGAGGCCGAGCACCGCGCGGACGGTGACCAGGGCGCACATCGACAGCAGCAGGCAGGTCACCACGTAGAAGCTCTGCACCGGCGGCAGGTCCGGGAGGAGGTCGCTGGCCCCCGCGGCGCCGTCGTACCCCCGGCCGAGGGCGGCGGCGAGGGCCATGACGCCGCCGGTGAGCACCGGGTAGTCGACGGGTGAGTCGAGGTAGGGCAGGGCGCCGGAGCCCAGGTCGAAGCGGCTGAACAGCGGCAGCGGGTCGGCGTAGCAGAGGTGGGTGTACTGGCGGGAGCCGCTCCAGTCGCCGCCGGCGCACGGCTGCTGCTTGATCCAGGCCAGGCTCAGACCGAGGACGACGAAGAGCAGGCAGACCCGCAGCGGCGTCCAGAACAGGGCCCGGCCGGTGACGGCGTGCCGCCCCCACGGTCCCCCCACCGCCTCGCTCGCCTGGACGGCGACGGGGTCGGTCCAGGTGGGCACGATCCGGTCCGGGAACACCGCGGGCCCGTCCGCAGGTGCGGACGGGCCCGACGGTGAGCTCTTCACCCGGTCAGTGTGCGGCAGGGGTCAGCCGTTGCCCTGGCCCGGCGGGGTCGGCGCGGGGACGCCGTCCTGAGGGGGCGTGGTGACGGTCGGCGTCGACGGCGGCGTCGGTGTCGCCGTCCCCGGCGGGGTCGGGGTCGGGATCGTCGTCTCCGTGGGAGTGGGGGTCGGCGTCCGCGTGGGGGTCGGGGTCGGCGTCCGCGTGGGGGTCGGGGTCGGCGTCCGCGTGGGAGTCGGGGTGGCCGTCCGCGTCGGCTTCTGGGTCGGCTCGGGCACGCCCTTGCCGGTGTCGCCCTTGATCAGCGGGGCGTCGGGCAGGTTCTCCTCGGGGGTGCCCTCGAGGACCGTGTTCATGAACTTCTGCCAGATGTCACCGGGCAGGCCGGAGCCGTAGATGATCCGCTCTCGGGCGTTCACGATCGGGTCCCGCGGCGAGTCGTTGCCCATCCAGACCGCGGTGGAGATGGAGGGCGTGAACCCGACCATCCACGCGTCCGAGTTGTCCTCCCCCTGCCCCTGGGTGCCGGTCTTCGCGGCCACCTCGCGGCCACCGGCCAGCGCCAGGTCCGACGACTTGGCGACGTCGGTGAGCGCGTAGGTGACGTCGTTGGCGACGCGGGGCTCGATGACCTGCTCGCCGGCCTCGCCCTGGTTGTCCAGCAGGACCGTGCCCTCGCTGTCGGTCACCCGCGCCAGGAAGTACGGGTCCCGCTGGATGCCGCCCGAGGCGAACGTGGCGAAGCCGACCGCCTGGTCGATCGGCCGCATCTCGTACTCGCCGATGCCGATCGCGGCACCGGTGAAGCCGAGGTTGTTGGCGAGGACGGTGCTGCCCGCCAGGTTGCCGCTCGCCCACGTCTCCGGCAGGCCGGTGGCGGCCAGCGCGGTCTCCCGGACCTTCTCCGCCCCCACCTCGAGGGCGAGTCCGTAGTAGGTGGTGTTCAGCGAGCGGGTCATGGCCTCCCGGAGGGTGCAGGCGCCGCAGGACGCGCCGCCGGAGTTCACCACCGGTGCCTCGCGGTCCTTGAACTTCTGGTTGTTGCTGCCGTCCCGACGGGCCGTGACGCTGATGCCCTCGTCCAGCGCGGTCGCCAGCGCGTAGGGCTTCATCGACGAACCCGGCTGCCGCTGGGCCCGCGCGTAGTCGGTGCCGAGGCCGTCCTGCCCCCCGTAGTAGGCGCGCACGGCACCGGTCTTCGGGTCGACGGCGACGAGCGCCTCGCGCAACTGGTCGGGCTCACCGTTCATGACGTCGTTCACCGCGCTCACGGCGGCGTCCTGGTAGCGCTTGTCCACCGTCGTGACGATCTTCAGGCCGCCGCCGTAGATCTGGTCCTCGCTGTAGCCCTTGGCCTCCAGCTCGGCCAGCGCGCGGTGGACCACGTGGCCCTGCGAGTCCGACGGGATGCCCAGCGACGGCGCCACCTTCTCCAGCACCGGCGGGTACTGGGACAGCGCCCGCTCCTCGGCCGACAGCCAGCCCTCCTCGACCATCGCGTCGAGCACGAGGCCCCAGCGGTCCTGCGCACCCTCGGGGTTGTCGGCCGGGTCGTAGGCGCCGGGGCTGCGGATCAGGACCGCGAGCACCGCTGCCTGCTGCGCGGTCAGCTCCGCGGCCGGCACGCCGAAGTACGTCTTCGCGGCGGACTCGATGCCGTAGGCGCCGCGGCCGTAGTAGATCGTGTTGAGGTAGTTCTCGAGGATCTGTTCCTTCGAGAAGTTGTTGTCCAGCTTGATCGCGACGAAGAGCTCCTGGAACTTCCGGCTGAACGACCGCTCGGAGTTCTCCAGGATCGCGTTCTTCACGTACTGCTGGGTGATCGTCGACCCACCCTGCGTGGAGCCGCCGGTCAGGTTGCTCCAGGCGGCGCGGGCGATGCCCGTGGCCGAGATGCCGGGGTCGGTGTAGAAATCGCGGTTCTCCGCGGCGAGGACGGCGTGCTGCGCGGCCTCGCTCACCTGGTCCAGGCGCACGTTCGTGCGGTTCTCGTCACCGAGGCGGGCCATCTCCGTGGTGCCGTCGGAGTAGTAGACGACCGTCGTCTGGGCGTTGGTGATGGAGTCGGGGCTCGGCACCTCGGTGCTGGCGTAGACGACGCCGACGAAGACGCAGAGCAGCACGAAGAGCCCGCCGAGGACGCCGAAGCCGATCTTCAGCCGACGCCGGCGCCGCTGCTTCTTCGTGCGGGCCGGCCGGCCCTTGCCGCCGGAGGGCCGGCCGCCACCGGGCGGACGACCACCCGAACCCGGCGGGCGGCCCGAACCGGGCGGACCGCCGGAACCCGGCGGACGACCACCCGAGCCCGGCGGGCGGCCTGTGCCGCCGCCGCTCCGGGCGGCCGTCGTGCGCGCGCGGCCGGACGGCGGGACCGCGGGTCGGCCGGCGCCGGAGCTGCCGCGCGCGGCACCGCCGCCGCCCCCGGTGCTCCGGGTGCGGGCGGGGGCCGGACGGCGCACCGATCCGGCGCGTGGCCCGACGGGCGAGGTCTCGTCGTGGGGAGGCACGCGGGAGTTCCCCTTTCCTGACTGGTGGTGGGCGAGCGGGATGGCCCGGTCGCAGCCTTGCGTCTTCAGCTGTGGATGCGGGGGAGGACCTCCCCGGGCAGCGCCCGGCAGGGGCTGCAGTGACGGAGGGGTCCGCCGTGACGGCGGCGCCGACCCGCTAGGGGCGCTGGTCCGTGGCGGTCCGGCGCCGTCCCCGCCGGGGCTGCTGCCCCGGCACGGGCTCGGCACCGAGCACGTACGAGCACTCCAGGTGGTTCCAGCCGCAGCCCCGGCAGACCTCGACGGCGTACACGGTGAACTCCTCCTGGGCGGAGTCCATCCGGGCCAGCTCCACCGGGGTCTTGGCCTGGCCGGCCACGGGACCGAGGTGGTCGCCGTACACGTAGTTCACGCGGGTGAGGCGCTCCCGGCGGCACACCGGGCACGGCGTCCCGGTCGCCTCGCCGTGGTACTTGGCGGCCCGGGAGAGGTAGGGACTGGCGTCGCAGACCTCGAACAGTCCGGTGCGCCCGGCGTACACCTCCGCGAGGACGGCTCGCCGCTGCAGCGAGTAGTCCACGACGGATCGACGTCCGGGCACGGCGGCCAATGTACGTGCCGGGCCTGCGCACCGGGGGGTTCGCGGACTGTGACGCCCATGTCGCGGCACCCCCGTGCTTGCCGGACCGTGGACCTGTCGATGTATCGTCTCGATACATCGACCGCGGGGTCCGAGGGAGGCGACATGCTCGAGTTCGCCATCCTCGGTCTGCTGCACCAGACGCCGATGCACGGGTACGAGCTGCGCAAGCAGCTCGCGCAGGTGCTCGGCGGTCTGCGCAGCATCTCCTACGGCTCGCTGTATCCCGCGCTCAAGCGGATGCGGGCGGCCGGGCTCATCAGCACCGATGAGCCCGACCCGCACGCGCTGCTGCCGGCGGACGCTCCGCCGCTCACCGGCCGGCGCGGGAAGGTGGTCTACACGATCACCGCGGAGGGCAAGGAGCGCTTCCACGACCTGGTCAGCCGGACCGGGCCGGAGGCGTACGACGACGGTGGGCTCTTCGGGGTCCGCCTCGCCTTCTTCGGGCACACGGCCTCCGACGTGCGACTGCGGATCCTCGAGGGCCGCCGTCGCACCGTCGAGCGGCAGCGCGAAGGGTTGCGGTCCTCACTGTCGCGGACCCGCCAGCGGTTCGACCGCTACACCCTCGAGCTGCAGCGCCACGGCCTGGAGTCGGTGGACCGGGAGGTCCGCTGGCTCTCGGAGCTGATCGATTCCGAACGCCGCGAGGCGTCGGGCAGCACGGCAGGACGCGAGGAGCCGGGCGCCGCACCGGCACCGGCGGCCCCTGCACCGTCATCCGCGGACCGCACCCGGTCCGCGTCCGTCGGACCCGTCGAGGGTCCAGGGGAAGGAGAGCCATGGGCTCCGTGAAGGTCGCCATCGTCGGCGTCGGCAACTGTGCCGCATCGCTCGTGCAGGGCGTTCACTACTACCGCGACGCGGACGAGTCCGCGTCGGTTCCCGGCCTGATGCACGTCCGCTTCGGCGACTACCACGTCTCCGACGTCGAGTTCGTCGCCGCGTTCGACGTGGACGCCAAGAAGGTCGGCCGCGACCTCTCCGAGGCCATCGTCGCCAGCGAGAACAACACCATCAAGATCTGCGACGTCCCGCCGCTCGGCGTCTCCGTCCAGCGCGGCACCACCCTCGACGGCCTCGGCAAGTACTACCGGGAGACCATCGAGGAGTCCGACGAGCAGCCGGTCGACGTCGTCGCCGCGCTGCGCGAGACCGGCGCCGACGTGCTCGTCTGCTACCTGCCCGTCGGCTCGCAGCAGGCGGCGGAGTTCTACGCGCAGGCCGCGCTCGACGCCGGCGTGGCGTTCGTGAACGCCCTCCCCGTCTTCATCGCCGGCACCAAGGAGTGGGCGGACAAGTTCACGGCCGCGGGCGTGCCGATCGTCGGTGACGACATCAAGAGCCAGGTCGGCGCCACGATCACCCACCGCGTGCTCGCCAAGCTCTTCGAGGACCGCGGCGTGCAGCTCGACCGCACGATGCAGCTGAACGTCGGCGGCAACATGGACTTCAAGAACATGCTCGAGCGCGAGCGCCTGGAGTCCAAGAAGATCTCCAAGACCCAGGCCGTCACCAGCCAGGTCGACCGGGACATGGGCAAGGACAACGTGCACATCGGCCCGTCGGACCACGTGCCGTGGCTCTCGGACCGCAAGTGGGCCTACGTCCGGCTCGAGGGCCGCGCGTTCGGCGACGTCCCGCTGAGCCTGGAGTACAAGCTCGAGGTCTGGGACTCCCCGAACTCGGCCGGCATCATCATCGACGCCGTCCGGGCCGCGAAGATCGCCAAGGACCGCGGCATCGGCGGCCCGATCCTCTCCGCGTCGTCCTACTTCATGAAGTCGCCCCCGGTGCAGTACGACGACAGCCAGGCGCGCGACGCCGTGGAGGCCTTCATCCGCGGCGACATCGAGCGCTGACACAGGACCCCGTCCAGAGGCCCGCTCCCTGAAAAGGGGGCGGGCCTCGTCGCGTCTGCGGGGCTATCGGCGGCCCCCCTGCAGGGACCCGCCGCGAGCTTGCGAGTGGCGGGGGGCAGGGGGGTCCTTTCACTAGGCTGGCGGCATGCGGCTCCGGACCCACGCGCGGCTGCCCGCGCTGGGACTGCTGCTGGCCCTGGCCGCCGGGTGCTCCGGCGACGGCGCGATGCGCGAGGCCGGCGATCCCGTCACCGAGGCCGACGCCGCCCTGCTGGCCGGGTTGCTGCAGCGCAACCACGAGGAGGGTGGCGCCGACTTCGTCGTGACCGCCCCCTACGGGCCCGAGGCCGTGCTGACCCTCACCGGAGAGGTCGACTTCCGTGCCGGCACCGGCCGCGCGCAGGCGGTGACCAGCACCGGGGGCACCGAGGACGTCCGCGCCGTCTTCTTCACCCGCGAGGACCTCTGGATCGGTGACGTCCCCGGCGTGGCCGCGGCGGGGACCGGGACGGTCTACCTGAGCCGCCCGATCGCCGTGGACCAGGAGCGGCCACCACTGGTCGACGTGCTGGTCACCGTGCTGCTCGACCTCTCGGCGGAGGACGCCGACGACCCGGCCGCCTTCCTCGACGCCGGCTACAGCTGGCAGGGACGACGGTCCATCGACGGCCGTCCCACGGAGCTGTTCGGCCTGCCCGGGGGCCGCGCGGTGGCCGTCTCCTCGACCGAGGACGTGCTCGTGCAGTTCGCCACGCCGGTGCCCGCGGGCGCAGGGGCCGACGACCTGCAGGTGACGACGACGCTGGCCGAGCACGGACGGCGGTCGCTGGACCTGCCGGACGAGGAGCGGACCGCTCCGGTGGCCGATCACCCGGAGCTGGCTGCCGCGCTGGGCCTCTGACGAAGCGCCCCGAGACAGTGGGAAGGGGCGGCCTCTTCCCCAGACCGCCCCTTCCCAGGTACTTCCTACCAGATGTCGGGCTCCGGCGGCACCCGTCCTCAGTTGGCGGCGGGGTCCACCGGAGCGGTGGTGAGGACGGCGAGGCGTCCGGCCTGGCGGTTCAGGACCGTCCGCCACAGCTCCGGGCCCGAGATGTCGGCGAGGACGTCGTCCGGCGCGCCCGGGACGCACGCCCACGCGCCCTCGGCGAGTTCCGCGGCCAGCTGACCGGGCGACCAGCCCGCGTACCCGGCGAAGACCCGCAGGCCCTGCACCAGGCCGGCCAGCGGCTCCGGGTCGACGTCGAGGTCCACCAGGTGGATGCCGTCGGCGACCGGCCTCAGCCCGGTGCCCGGATCGGGAGCCGGGCCGGTGCAGCGGGCCAGGCACAGCGCGGTATCGGTCTCGCACGGGCCGCCGACGTGGAACACCGCGGGCCCGACGGCCAGGTCGTACCAGCCGGGCAGGACGTCGCGGATCTCCACCTGGCTGGGGCTGCCGAGCACCACACCCAGCGTGCCGGTGTCGGAGTGGTCGAGGACGTACACCACGGCGCCGGCGAAGGTGGGGTCGCTGAGCCCCGGCATCGCCACCAGGAGGGCGCCCGGCCGCACGTCCTCGAGCTCCCCGATGGACAGCGCCGGGACCGCCGAGGGACGGCCACCGGTCGCGGGACGCGTGGGTGGGCCGGACTCGGGGTCGGAGGGCGCGGGCACCGGACTCATCGGCTCCAGTGTGCCGCACCTCGGCCCCGTCGGCCCCTCTCCGGCTCCTCCCTAGGCTGACCGCGTGCGGGACACGGGCGCCACGGTGCGGTCCCTGCTCGTGCGCCCCGATTTCCGCCGGCTGTTCGGCACGCGGCTGCTCTCCCAGTTCGGGGACGGCGTCTTCCAGGCCGCGCTCGCCGGCACGGTGCTGTTCAACCCGCAGCGCGCCGCCGACCCCCTCGACGTCGCCGTGGGGTTCGCCGTCCTGCTCCTCCCCTGGTCGCTGGTGGGCCCCTTCGCCGGGGTGTGGCTGGACCGCTGGAGCCGGCGGTCGGTGCTGCTCCGGGCCAACGTCGTGCGGGCGGGGCTGGTGGCGGTCGTAGCCGCGGTGGTGCTGGGCGGCGTCGACGGCGTCCCCTTCCTGCTCGCCGGGCTCGTCGTCGTCTCGGTGAATCGGTTCGTCCTCGCCGCGCTGTCCGCCGCCCTCCCGCACACCACCGACGCGCTGGTGCCGGCCAACGCGCTGTCCACGACGGCGGGATCGGTGGCCGCGGTGGCCGGCGGCGGCGCGGCGATCCTGCTGCTGCCGCTGGCCGGTGCGGGGGACGCCGGGTACGCGGCGATCGCGCTGGCCTCGGCGCTGCCCTACCTGGCCGCTGCGGGTGTGGTCTCCGGCTTCCCCCGCGGGTACCTCGGTCCCGACGCCGTCGACCGCGCCGGCGCACCGCCGGTGCGCAGCGTCGCCGCCGGCCTGGTGGCCGGCGCCCGGCACGTCTGGGCCCGGCCGCCCGCGGCGGCGGCGCTGGCCGCCATCGGGCTGCACCGCATCGCCTTCGGCCTGCTCACCCTGCTGACGCTGCTGCTCTACCGCGGACCGCTGGAGGACGCCTCGGGCCTCTTCCGGGGCGGCCTGGGCGGCCTGGGCCAGCTGGTGGCGGCGATCGCGGCGGGCTCGCTGCTCGCGGCGGCGGTCACCCCGGCGGTGGTGCGCCGCGCCGGCCGGGTCCGCTGGACGGTCGGGCTGCTCCTGCTGGGCGCGGTGGCCCAGCCGCTGCTGGGGCTGGCCTTCCAGCCCTCGACGCTGGTCGCCGGCGGCCTGGTGCTGGGCTTCGTCGGGCAGGGCGTGAAGATCTGCGTCGACGCGACGGTGCAGGAGACCGTCGACGACGACTTCCGCGGCCGCGTCTTCTCCGTCTACGACACCCTGTTCAACGTCGCCTTCGTCGGTGCCGTCCTGGCCGCCGCGCTCGTCCTCCCGCCGTCGGGGGAGTCGGTGCCGGTGCTGCTGCTCGTGGGCGCCGCCTACCTGGCCGCGGTCGCCGCCTTCCTGGGCATCCGCCACCGGGTCGTGCCCGCCCCGGCGTGATCCCGCCGCAGCCCGGCCGGGGTCAGCCCTGCTGGGCCGCCCACCACTCCCGCAGGGCCGTCTCGGCCTCGGCGTGGTCCAGCGGTCCGCGCTCCAGACGCAGTTCCTTGAGGAAGCGCCACGCCCGGCCCACCTCGGGCCCCGGAGGGAGCCCGAGCAGCTCCATGATGGCGTTCCCGTCGAGGTCGGGACGCACCCGCGCCAGGTCCTCGTTCGCCTGGATCTCGGCGATGCGGGCCTCGAGGGAGTCGTAGGTCGCCGCGAGGGCCGCGGCCCGGCGCCGGTTGCGGGTGGTGGAGTCCGAGCGCACCAGCTTGTGCAGCCGGGGGAGCAGGTCGCCGGCGTCGGTGACGTAGCGGCGCACGGCCGAGTCCGTCCACTCGCCCGAGCCGTAGCCGTGGAACCGCAGGTGCAGGAACGTCAGCCGGGAGACCGCCTCGACGACGTCCTTCGAGTACTTCAGCGCCATCAGCCGCTTGCGGACCAGCTTCGCCCCGACCACCTCGTGGTGGTGGAAGGAGACCCGGCCGCCGGCCTCGTGGCGCCGGGTCGCCGGCTTGCCGATGTCGTGCAGCAGCGCCGCCAGACGCAGCACGAGGTCCGGCGAACCGCCGTCAGGATCCGCCTTCTCCAGGTCGATCGCCTGGTCCAGCACGGTCAGCGAGTGGCTGTAGACGTCCTTGTGCTGGTGGTGCTCGTCGATCTCCATGCGCAGGGCCGAGAGCTCCGGCAGGACGACGTCGGCCAGGCCGGTGGCCACGAACAGCTCCAGCGCAGTGCGCGGCGCGTCCTGCAGGAGCGTCTTGGAGAGCTCCACCTGCACGCGCTCGGCGGTGATCCGGCCCAGCTCGGCCGACATCGCGGTCATGGCGGCGACCACGTCGTCGTCCGGCGTGAGCCCCAGCTGCGCCACGAACCGGACGGCGCGGAGCATCCGCAGCGGGTCGTCGGCGAACGAGTCCTCCGCCGACCCGGGGGTGCGCAGCCGCCGCCGGATCAGGTCGCCGAGGCCGCCGAAGGGGTCGGTGACGGTCCGGTCGGGCCCCAGCGAGACCGCCATCGCGTTGACGGTGAAGTCGCGGCGGGCCAGGTCGGCCTCCAGGGAGTCGCCCCACGCCACCTCGGGGTTGCGCGACTCCCGGTCGTAGCGGTCCGCGCGGTAGGTGGTGATCTCCAGCCGGGCACCGCGGACGTCGGCCCCGACGGTGCCGAAGGCGATACCGGTGTTCCACGTGGAACCGGCCCACCCGCGCAGCACCTCGAGGGTCTGCTCCGGCCGGGCGTCGGTCGTCAGGTCCAGGTCCCCCGGGACCGTGCCGGTCCCGGCGGGCGAGGCGCCGGCCAGCAGCGCGTCGCGCACCGAGCCGCCCACCAGGTGGATCTGGAAACCTGCGGCGGTGAAGCGCTCGCCCACCTCGGCGAGCACGGGAGAGAGCTCGACCAGTGCCCGCACCGTCTCCTGCACCGCCGGGGGCACCGGCTCAGGAGTCGGAGGACGCGCAGGCTCATCGGACACGACGAGTCAGGGTAGTGCCGCGTCGCGCGCTACCCTCCTGGCATGGCTGGGACCGGCGGACGAGCGCGCCCCGGCCGCCGGTTGCGTCGGGTCGACGAGACGTCCGCCGGGGGCCTGGTGGTCTCCGACGACGGCGTCCAGGGCCCCCGCGCCGCCCTCATCGGGCGCACCGACCGGCGTGGCCGCCTGCTGTGGTCGCTGCCCAAGGGGCACATCGAGGCCGGGGAGACGCCCGAGGACACCGCCGTGCGCGAGGTCGCGGAGGAGACCGGGATCATCGGCGAGGTCGTGGCACCGCTGGGCATCATCGACTTCTGGTTCGTCGCCGACGGGCGCCGCGTGCACAAGACCGTGCACCACTTCCTCCTCCGCGCCGTCGGTGGCGCGCTCTCCGACGCCGATGTCGAGGTGACCGAGGTGGCCTGGGTGCCGTTGGACGAGCTCAGCGGCCGGCTCGCCTACGCCGACGAACGTGCCCTCGTCGAGCGTGCGCCCGGGCTGCTGGCCGACACCGCGTGACCCGGTCGGCCGCCGGTGGCGCCGGTGGCCGCCCCGCCGCCGCCGTCGGCTCCGCCCGGCACGGCGCACGGAGGGCGTCGCTGCGTGCCGCCCTGCTCTCCGTCGCACTGGCGATGGCCGTGCCCCTCGCGCCACCCGCCGCGGCCGCCCCGGTGCCGCCCGCGGCGCCCGTGGCGGCCGACCCCGCGGACGACGCCACCGATCCCGAGCGCCCGGTGCGGATCGACGTCAGCCGCTTCGAGCCGCGCACGGTGACCCCCGGATCGCTGATCACGGTCACGATGACGCTGACCAACACCGGCACCGTGCCGATCGACGAGCTCAACGTGCGGCTGCAGCGGGGCGACGCGCTGGTCAGCCGTGCGGACCTGGCGGCCGACGACGCGGACCCCGATCCGGCGTCCACCGTCGTGCTCCCGTTCCAGGCCGTCCCCGAGCGCCTCGCCGCCGGCGAGGAGGTGAGCGTCACGTACACCGTGGACTCCGCCGAGCTGCGACTGGACCGCGACGGCGTCTACCCGGTGCTGCTCAACGTCAACGGCTCGATCGACGGCGACACCCGCCGCGTGGGGGAGCTGTCCACCTACGTCGTCCAGCAGCCCCTGCTCCCCGTCGCCCGCACCGCCGTGGCGTGGCTGTGGCCGCTGACCGAGCGCAGCCACCGGAACGCCTCCGGCGAGTTCGCCGACGACGGGCTGGCCGAGTCGGTGTCCGACGAGGGGCGGCTCGACCGCGCCCTCGGCGTCATCGAGCGGCTGGGGGGTGACAGCGCGCAGCCGACCCTGCCGGTGACCCTCGCGATCGACCCCGCCCTGGTCGAGGAGCTCCAGCTCATGGCCGCCGGGCCCTACGAGGTGGCCGGCGAGGAGGGATCGGGCACCGACGCGGCCGCCGCCTTCCTGGAACGCCTGCGCACGGTCGCCGCCGTCCACCCCGTCGTCGCGCTCCCCTACGGCGACGTGGACGCCGATGCGCTCGACGCAGCCGGTCTGGGCGACGTCGTCACCCGCAGCCTGCCCGGCACGCCCGCCGGCACGGCCCAGGACCCGCCGGGCTCCCCGCTGGACACCGCGCCGGAGGAGACGGCCACCCCGACGGACGGGTCCGACGCTCCCGCCGACGCCGTCCCCGCGCCCGAGAACGGCGCCGGAGCCCGCATCCTCGCCGACGCCCTCGACGTCGAGCCGCGCACCGACGTCGCCTGGGCGCCGGGCGGGACGCTGCGCGCCGACACCCTGGCCCGGCTCACCGACGGCGGCGTCGACCAGGTCGTGCTGGCCCCGGGCGCCCTGTCCACCGGGGACTCCGCCGTCGGGCTGCAGGACCCCACCGCTGCCGTCCCCCTCACCGTGGGGACGCCGGACGGCCGGGTCGACGCCCTCGTCGCCGATGCCCGGCTCAGCGCCGTGGTCGGCGGAGCCGAGCGGGCCGAGGGCGGCCCGCGCATCGCCCAGCAGCGGTTCCTCGCCGAGCTCGCCGTCCTCACCGCGCAGGCCCCGCCCGGGTCGGAGCAGACCGTGCTCGTGGCCCCGCCGCGCGAGGTCGACGCGGGCCCCGACGGCGTCGGCGCGATGATGGCCGACACCGTGGCGCTGCCGTCCTGGCTGCGTCCTGCGACCCTGGACTCGCTGGCCGACGGCCCGCGCACCGAGGACGGCGAGCTGCTCGAGCCGGCCGACCAGGTGCTCCTGGACCCCCAGGGACTGGTCGACGTCGCCGACGCCGTGGCCGCGCGCGACGACCTCGCCGCCGCCGTCGAGGGGGACGCCGGCACCGCGCTGCAGGCCCTGGACGCCGCCACGGCGCGCGCCACGTCGGTGGCCTGGCGCACGGACCCGGCCGGCATGCGGAAGGCGGCCGCGGACCTGGAGTCCGCCACGGAGCGGCTGCGCGACCGCGTGACGCTGCTGGCGCCGGCCGACGGGACCTACACGCTGGCCTCCGCCGACGCCCCGCTCGTGCTCACCGTGCGCAACGACCTGCCCTTCGCCGTGCGGGTGCTGCCCGAGGTGCGGGCCCGCAACACCCGCGGGTTCTCCGTCGGCGACATCGGCGTCCAGGTGCTGGCCCCCGGGTCGCGGACGGTGCTGCAGGTGCCCATCTCGATGCGCCAGACCGGTGGCGTCGCGGTCACCGCGACCCTGGTGACGCCGGGCGGGCGCACGCTGGGCGAGCGGGTCGAGATGCAGGTGCGCAGCACCGCCTACGGCCCGATCTCCCTCATCATCACCATCGGGGCGGCGGCGCTGCTGGGGCTGCTGTTCCTGCGCCGGCTGGTGCACTTCGTGCTGCGCCGCCGGGCGCGCGGCGCCACCCCCGATGCCGGCGGCCCGCCGGTCGGCCCGGACGGCACGCCCCTGCCCAGCCCCACGCGGAGCCCCGTGTGAGCGCGGTCCCCGACGACGAGCAGCGCGTGGCCGAGGAGGCCCCCCGGCCTGCTCCCGACCCGCCCCAGCCACCCCGAGGCCGGCCGCTGCCGCCCCCGCCCTACCGGGCGACCCCGCCGGAGGGGGCCCCCTTCGCCGCACCCGAGGACGGTCGTCCCCCGCTCCCCCCGGTCCCCCCGCCCGTGCGGCGGCGCGACCAGGCGGACCCGGCCCGGACCCAGGGGCAGCCCGACCGCGGCCGCCGGACCTCGGCGCCCGGGCCCCTGCCCCCGTTGCCGCCGCTGCGCAACCGCTGGGTGCCCGCGGCCGACGAGACCCAGGTCTTCCCGATGCCGGTGCTGCCACCGGTGCCGAGGACGGTCGAGGACACCGACGACGACCTCGAGCAGCGCGAGGGCAAGCCCGGCGCCAGCGGCGGCATCCTCCGCGCGGCCGGCACCATGGCCGTGGCCACCCTGGTCTCCCGGATCACCGGCCTGCTGCGCACGATGGTGCTCGCCGCGGCGCTCGGCGTGGCCGCGGTCGGGGACGCGTACAACACCGCGAACACGCTGCCCAACATCGTCTACGAGCTGCTGCTCGGCGGCGTGCTCGCGTCCGTCGTCGTCCCCCTGCTGGTCCACGCCCAGGAGCGCGACCGCGACGGCGGCGCCGCCTACGCGCAACGGCTGAGCACGATCGCCGTCACCGGACTCGTCGTCGTCACGGGACTGGCGGTGCTCGTCGCTCCGCTGCTGACCCGGCTGTACGGGATCGACGAGGACCCGCAGCAGATGCAGCTGGCCAACTGGCTGGCGCGCATCCTGCTGATCGAGATCGTCTTCTACGGTCTGGGCGCGCTCGCCCAGGCGATCCTGAACTCCCGCGACGTGTTCGGGCCGCCCGCGTGGGCGCCCGTGCTGAACAACGTCGTCGTGATCGCCACCGGCCTGCTCTTCCTCGCCTCGGCAGGTCCGGGGGGCCTCACCCCCGTCACCATCACCCCGACCCAGGTGTGGCTGCTCGGGATCGGCACCACCCTCGGCATCGCCGTGCAGGCGCTGGTGCTGCTCCCCCTGCTGCCGCGGGCCGGTGTGCCGCTGCGCCCGCGCTGGGGGCTCCGGAACACCGGGCTGCGCGAAGCGGGAACCCTCGGCCTCTGGGTCATCGGTTACGTCGCGATCAGTCAGCTCGGGGTGGTCGTGGCGACCCGGGTGGCCAACCAGGCGCAGGGGCCGGACGCGATCGGGTCGCTGGGGTTCGCCAACGCGAGCCTGCTGTTCCAGATGCCCTACGGGGTCATCGGCGTCGCGCTGCTGACCGCCCTCCTGCCGCGGATGAGCCGGGCCGCCTCGCGGCACGACGTCCACGGGGTGATCTCCGACCTGTCCCTGGGCACCCGGCTGTCCGCGCTCGGCCTGCTGCCGGTGACGGCGCTGCTCGTCGTGCTCGGGCCCGACCTGGGCATCGTCGCCTTCGCCCGCGGCAACACGTCGGTCGAGCAGGCCGAGGCGATCGGCACCGCCCTGGCGGTGGGCGCCTTCGGCCTGCTGCCCATGGCCGTCACCCTCCTGCAGCTGCGCGTCTTCTACGCGATGAAGGACGCCCGCACCCCCACGCTCATCCAGCTGGGCATGGTGAGCGTCCGCGTGCCCCTGCTGCTGCTGGTCCCCGTCGTCGTCGAACCCGAGCAGGTCGTCGCCGGGCTGATGCTCGCCACGAGCACCACCTACGTCGCCGGCTGGGTCATCGGCGACTTCGCGCTGCGCCGGCGGCTGGGCTCGCTGCAGACGCGGACGACGCTCGTGCAGGTCGGCCGGGTGGCCGCGGTGTCGCTGGTCGCCGGTCTGCTGGGGGAGCTTGTCCTGATCGTGACCGACGACCTGCTCGGCTCGTCGACCACAGGGTCGCTCGGCCGGGTGCTGCTCGGTACCGTGGTCATCGGCGCCGCGGCTCTCGCAGGTCTCGTGGTCGCCCGCGTCCCGGAGATCCGCGAGCCCCTGGCAGCCGTCAGGGCGCGCGTCCGGCGCGGATGACCGGTCTCCCGTCCGGGACGCGGCGCCCGCGCCGGTGCGCACGCACCGGCGGCCCGAGCAGGACAGGAGGTCGACAGTGTCGATGACGTCCACGGTCACCGGCCTCCCGGAGCGCTACCGGCCACTGGACCAGGTAGGTCCCGACGAGCAGACCGAGACCGGCGTCATCCAGACCTGGCGGGCCAAGGACCGGATCCTCAACCGCGACGTCGCCGTCCGCGTGCACACCCCCGCCGGCCCCGCCGCGCACGCCTGGATCACCCGCGCCCTGACCGCCGGCGGCCTGGCCACGCCCGCGCTGGCGATGGTCTACGACGCCTCCGAGGGAAGCGTGGGCACGGCCGGCGACGACGCCACCCCCGGCGGGGCGGCCTACGTCGTCAACGAATGGATCGACGGCGAGGCGCTGGCCGACCGGCTGCTCGAGGGCCCGCTGCCCGAGCGCGAGGTGCGCACCGTGCTGCGCCGGCTCGCCGACGGCGTCGCCGAGGCCCACCGCGTCGGGCTGGCCGTCGGTGGGCTGACCCCGGACAACGTCGTGCTGCGCCCCAACGGCCTGGTGGGCCTGCGGGGGGTGCCGGCCGCCAGCGGCTCCGTCGACGGCGACGTCGCGGCGCTGGGCGCCCTGCTCGAGGTCTGCCTCACCGGCCTGCGGCCCGGCGAGCCCGAGCCGCGGCCGCTGCAGGGGCCTTCCGACCTCGTGGCGCTGGCCCGTCGTGCCCGCTCGACCGAGCCCGGCCACGCCCTGTCCAGCGTCGCGGCCATGGCGGCGATCCTGGCCGAGCGGCCGCGCAGCCGCCCCTCGACCGGCAACTCCCGCACCGACCGGGGCGAGAGCCACCGGGCCGACCGGCAGCGCGCCGACGGGCACCGCGGCGAGGCGCCCCTCCGCCCGGACCACGACACCATGCCGCCGGCCCCGCCCGCCCGCTCGGGCGCCGGGACCCCGGTGGTGCTCGGTGGCGACACCGTGAACGCGGCCACCGTCGTCCCCGCGTCCGGTGCGTACGCGGGCAACGCTGACGACCCCTCCGACGACGACCGGTTCGGCCCGCTGTCCGACGACCTCTACACCGGCCCGGCGACCGGCTCCACCTCCCTGGACGACGAGGAGACCGCCGGCCGACAGAGGCTGCTGGTCATCGGCCTCCCGCTGCTGGCCCTGCTCGTGGTCGTGGCGCTGGCCTGGTGGGTGGGCACCAGCGTGCTCTCCGTGGCCGGCTCCGTCGAGGACGACCCCACCCCCTCGATCAGCGTGCCCACCGCGGGCGCGCCGGCCGGGGACGACCCGGCGCCGACCGGTGCGGGCGTGGCCATCCGGAGCGGCGAGATCTT
The DNA here is from genome assembly GCA_963747895.1 of uncultured Actinomycetota bacterium. Lineage (GTDB taxonomy): Bacteria > Actinomycetota > Actinomycetes > Mycobacteriales > Geodermatophilaceae > Blastococcus. The sequence continues at coordinate 290,994 of CAVVGX010000005.1, read as the reverse complement.
CGACCCCGAGGGCGACGGCGAGCCGGAGAACGACCGCGACGTGCCGCTCACCTTCGACGGGGACGCCGCGACGACCTGGTCGACGCTGAGCTACCGGGGCTCGCCGGCCTTCGGCAACCTCAAGCCCGGCGTCGGCATCGTGTACGACCTCGGCAGCTCCCAGCAGCTGGGCGGCGTCACCGTCGTCACGCCCACCCCCGGGGCCACCGTCGAGATCCGCACCGCCGAGACGGCCAGCGGCTCGCTGAACGGCTTCCGGCCGGCTGCCGCCGGAACGCTGGAGGACACCACCCAGCTGTCGTTCGAGCAGCCGGTGCAGGCCCGTTACGTCCTGTTGTGGGTGACCGGCCTGGTGGACGGACCGGACGGCTTCGCCGCGCAGATCGGCGAGGTCACCGTGCAGGCAGCGGGCTGATCGGCCGCCCTCGGCGAGCCCCGGAGGGGGGCCACCCGGCGGCGGCCGGGGAATGCCGCCCCTACGATCCTCGTTGTGCCGCCCGTGAGTGACTTCCCGACCCCTGGCCCCGCCGTGACGACGGAGGAGATCGCCGATCCGGTCATCCCACCGGCCGAGCACGACGGCGTCCGAGACCTGATCATCATCGGGTCCGGCCCCGCCGGCTACACCGCGGCCACGTACGCGGCCCGGGCCAACCTGCACCCGCTGGTCTTCGAGGGCTCCCAGTTCGGCGGCGCCCTGATGACCACCACCGAGGTGGAGAACTTCCCCGGCTTCCCCGAGGGCATCCAGGGCCCGCAGCTGATGGACGACATGCGCACCCAGGCCGAGAAGTTCGGTGCCGAGCTGGTCCCGCGCGACGTCACCGAGGTCGACCTGACGGCCACCCCGAAGATCGTCAAGGTCGGCGACGAGGTGCACCGCGCGCACGCGGTCATCGTCGCGACCGGCTCCAAGTACCGGTACCTGGGCCTGGAGAACGAGCAGCGCCTGCTGGGCCGCGGCGTCTCCGCCTGTGCCACCTGCGACGGCTTCTTCTTCCGCGACCAGGACATCGTCGTCGTCGGCGGCGGTGACTCGGCGATGGAGGAGGCCACCTTCCTCACCCGCTTCGCCAAGAGCGTGACCGTCGTCCACCGGCGGGAGGAGCTGCGCGCCTCCAAGATCATGCAGAAGCGTGCGCAGGACAACGAGAAGATCCGCTGGGCCCTGGGCAAGCAGGTCACCGAGGTGCTGGGCGACAGCACCGTCTCGGCGGTCGAGCTCACCGACACCACGAGCGGGAGCACCCAGACGCTGCCGGTGTCCGGCCTGTTCGTCGCCATCGGCCACGACCCGCGCACCGAGCTGTTCGTCGGGCAGCTCAAGCTGGACGACGAGGGATACGTGCAGGTGGAGCACCCGACCACCCGCACCAACATCGACGGTGTCTTCGCCTGCGGCGACGTCGTCGACCACATCTACCGGCAGGCGATCACCTCGGCCGGCACCGGCGCGGCCGCGGCGATCGACGCCGAGCGCTGGCTCGCCGACACCTTCGACGAAAGGTAAGGACCCCTCTGCCCCCCGCAACTCGCAGGCTTGCAGCGGGATCCTGCGAGGGGGCCGGGTCAAGGAAGAGAACCACCCTCCGGCGGGTTCTCCCCGCAGGACTTCGAGCACGTGGACGAGAAGGAGAACGACCGATGGCAGGCAACACCGTGACGGTCACCGACACCAGCTTCGCCAGCGATGTGCTGGGCAGCGACAAGCCCGTGCTGGTCGACTTCTGGGCGGAGTGGTGCGGCCCCTGCAAGATGGTCGCCCCCGTCCTCGAGGAGATCGCCGCCGAGCACGGCGACAAGCTGACGATCGCCAAGCTGAACATCGACGAGAACCCGCAGATCGCCCGCGACTACCAGGTCATGTCGATCCCGACCATGACGGTCTTCCAGGGCGGCAAGCCGGTGAAGAGCATCATCGGCGCCAAGCCCAAGGGCGCGATCCTGAACGACCTCGCCGACTACATCTGACGACGGACCCCGTCCCTCTCACCCCTCGCAAGCGCGGGGCGAGCCTCCGGACGGGGCCTCGCACAGCGTGACAACGGGTCCACCTGTCCACCCGGGCAGGTGGACCCGTCGTCGTCCGGGGTACCCCGACTGGGCCGCAACCGGCGCGAGGGACGACAATCGGCACACGATGGGAGCCAACAGCGGTATGCAGATCCTGGCGCTCGGGGACCGCGGGGCCGCCGTGGCGGACGTGCAGACCGCGCTCCGCAGCCTCGGCCTGCTCCCCGACCTCGACGGCACCGCCGCCCCGCGGCCTCCGCAGGCCATGGCGACGCTGCCCGACGTCGCTCTGGAGTCGGCCGTCTTCGACGAGGCCACCGAGCTGGCGGTCCGGCACTTCCAGCAGAACCGCGGCCTCTCGGTGGACGGGCGGGTGGGTGAGGAGACCTACCGCGCCCTCAACGAGGCGCGCTGGTCGCTGGGGGACCGGCTGCTGCGCTACGACCCCGAGCGCGCCATCCGCGGCGACGACGTCATCAACCTGCAGGAGCGGCTGCACGAGCTCGGCTACGACGCCGGACCGGTCGACGGCGTGTTCGGCGCCGACACCGAGACCGGGCTGCGGGCCTTCCAGCGGGACTACGGCCTCACGGCCGACGGCACCTGCGGTCCGGGGACGCTGCGGGCGCTGCGCCAGCTGGGCCGCAAGGTCACCGGCGGCCGCCCGCAGCTGCTGCGGCAGAGCGCGTCCTTCGTCGACAGCGGGCCGCACCTCATCAGCCGGCGCATCGTCGTCGACCCCGGCCACGGGGGCAGCGATCCGGGGCACACGTCGGGGGAGACGACCGAGGCCGACCTCGTCTTCGACATCGCCTCCCGGATCGAGGGCCGGCTGGCCGCCGCCGGCGCCACCGTCTACCTGACCCGGGGGCGCAACCAGAACCCGACCGCGGCCGAGCGCACGGCCTTCGCCAACGACGCCCGCGCCGACCTCTTCCTCTCCCTGCACGTCGACGCGCAGGCCTCCGAGCACGCCCGGGGCGCGGCCAGCTACTACTACGGCACCGGGTCCGGGACGTCGTCCACCGTGGGCGAGCAGTTCGCCAACCTCGCGCGCCGCGAGGTGGTCGCCCGCACCGGCATGCTGGACCTCGGATCGCACGCCAAGACGTGGGACCTGCTGCGCATGACGCGGATGCCGGCCGTGCGCCTGGACTGCGGATACCTCTCGCACCCCGTCGACCGGCTGCTCCTGCTCGACGCCCGGCTGCGCGCCTCGATCGCCCAGGGCGTGCTGGCCGCCGTCCAGCGCCTGTTCCTGCCCGCCGAGGCCGACCCCCCGACGGGCACCTTCGTCCTCCCGGTGTGACGGGCCAGGCCGCCGGTCCGCCTTCCCAGGCATAGGAAGCTCTACCTACGCATCCGGTGCCCGGGACGTAGGCGAAGGTTCCTATGCCTGGGGGCGACCTCGGGTGTGACGGGCCGGTCCGGTCGGCGTCCGGGAAGTCGCTACCACCCCGGCCTAGACTCCCTGGGGTGGCCACTCTCCCGCCCGGCTCGTCGGCCGGTCCCGGACAGCAGGGCGCGCACCGCGGTGCGCCCCACCCCTCCCCGCGGCATCCGCGGCTGGACCCGCTGGCCGACCGGTACGCAGCACGCACCCACGGGATGAAGACCTCGGAGATCCGGGCGCTGTTCTCCGTGGTCAGCCGCCCCGAGGTGGTCTCCCTGGCCGGCGGCATGCCCGCCGTCACCGCCCTCCCCCTGGACGCGGTCGGCTCGATGATCGGCGACCTCGTCTCCGGGATGGGCGCCCAGACCCTCCAGTACGGCTCCGGGCAGGGCGACCCCCGCCTGCGCGAGCGCATCTGCGACGTCATGGCCCTGGAGGGCATCACCGACGCCTCGCCCAGCGAGGTCGTCGTCACGGTCGGCTCCCAGCAGGGGCTGGACCTCGTCACTCGCGTCTTCGTCGATCCCGGTGACGTCATCCTCGCCGAGGCACCGTCCTACGTCGGGGCCCTGGGCGTCTTCCAGTCCGCGGAGGCGCGGATCCGGCACGTCGCCATGGACGACGACGGGCTGATCCCCGAGGCCCTCGAAGAGGCGCTGGTCGAGTGCCGCGCCAACGGCGACCGGGTCAAGTTCCTGTACACCGTGCCGAACTTCCACAACCCGGCCGGCGTCACCCTCACCGAGCCGCGGCGCCAGGCGATCATCGCGCTGGCCGAGAAGTACGACCTGCTCGTCATCGAGGACAACCCCTACGGCCTGCTCGGCTTCGAGCACGAGCCCATGCGGGCGCTGCGGGCGCGCAACTCCGAGCGGGTGATCTACCTCGGCTCCTTCTCCAAGACGTTCTCGCCGGGCCTGCGCGTGGGCTGGGTCCTCGCCCCGCTCGCCGTCCGCGAGAAGCTGGTGCTGGCGACCGAGGCGCAGGTGCTCTGTCCGCCCTCGCTCACCCAGTACGCCGTCGCCCGGTACCTGGACACCCAGCCGTGGCGCGAGCAGATCAAGCTGTTCACCGAGCTCTACCGCGAGCGCAGGGACGCCTGCCTGGAGTCGCTCAGCGCCCTGATGCCGGCGGGCACCACGTGGACCCGCCCGGACGGCGGCTTCTACGTGTGGCTGAAGCTGCCGCACGGGCTGGACGCCAAGCTCATGCAGCCACGGGCGGTGAACGCGCTCGTGGCCTACGTGCCCGGGATCGGCTTCTACGCCGACGGGAGCGGCCAGGAGTACATGCGGCTGTCCTACTGCTACCCCGAGCCCGAGCAGATCCGCGAGGGCGTCCGCCGCCTGGCCCGGGTCATCGAGGCCGAACTCGACCTGCACAGCACCTTCGACGCCGTCGACACGGGCACCTTCCGGGCCGTCCGGCCGGGGCCCGAGGCCACGGGGTCGGGCACGATCGTCGGTCCCGCCAACAGCAACGCCTACGAGGACGGCCGATGACCGAGTCCGCATCCGCCCCGGCAGCCGCACCGGCCCGCACGGCGGAGGCCCAGCATCCGCTGCGCGCCGTCGTCCTCGCCGGCGGCCTCACCTTCGAGCGCGACGTGTCCCTCTCCTCCGGCACCCAGGTGGTCGAGGAGCTGACCCGCGTCGGTCTGGACGCCGAGCTGCGGGACGCCGACGCCGAGCTGCTGCCCGGCCTCGCGGCCTCGCCGGCGGACGCCGTCTTCATCGCCCTGCATGGCGCCACCGGAGAGGACGGCGCCCTGCGGGCGGTCCTCGATCTGGCCGGCGTGCCCTACGTGGGATCTCCCGCGGCGGCCTGCCGGCTGGCATGGGACAAGCCGGCCGCGAAGTCGGTCGTCCGGACCGCCGGCATCACGACGCCGGACTGGGTGGCACTTCCGCACAGCACCTTCCGCGAGCTCGGCGCCGGCACCGTGCTGGACCTGATGGTCGCCCGCCTCGGCCTGCCGCTCATGGTCAAGCCGGCCTCCGGTGGCTCCGCGCTCGGCGTGCAGAAGATCAACCAGGTCGAGGACCTCCCGGCCGCCATGGTCAGCTGCTTCGCCTACGGGGACACCGTCATGGTCGAGCGCTACGTGGAGGGCGTCGAGGTGGCGCTGGCGGTGATCGACCTGGGCGATGGCCCGCAGGCGCTGCCCGCCGTCGAGATCGCGCCCGAGTCCGGCGTCTTCGACTACACCGCCCGCTACACCCCCGGGCTGACCGAGTACCACGCACCGGCCCGCATCCCCGACGACGTGGCGGCCCGGGCGGCCGACGTCGCCGTGCGCGTGCACGAGGTGCTCGGCCTGGCCGACCTCTCCCGCACCGACGCGATCATCACCCCCGACGGCGAGGTGCACTTCCTCGAGGTGAACGTCTCCCCGGGGCTGACCGAGACGTCGATGTTCCCGATGGCCGTCGAGGCGGCCGGCTACGAGCTCGGGGACGTCATCGCCCAGCTGCTGGCGGCGCGGGCCGGTCGCGGTCGCTGACCAGGGACCTCGCACGAGGAAGGCCCCCATTACGTCCTGTGACGTAATGGGGGCCTTCTCCCGTTCACAGGCCGATCAGACCTCGGGACGGCGTCCGGTGATCTCCGGGGCCATGACACCGATGATCCGCTGGAGATCGTCGACCGAGCCGAACTCGACGACGATCTTGCCCTTGGACCGGCCGATCTGGATCTTGACCTTGGTCTCGAACCGGTCCGAGAGCCGCGAACCGAGCTCCTCCACGCCGGGGGCGGAGATGTTGCGGGTGCGCCGCTTGACCGTCGGCCGCTCCAGGGCGGCCATCGCGACCGCCTCCTCGGTGGCCCGCACCGACATGCCCTCGGCAACGATGCGCGTCGCGAGGGCGTCCTGCGCCTCGGCGTCCGGCAGGCCGAGCAGCGCACGGGCATGCCCGGCGGAGATGACCCCGGCCGCCACCCGCGTCTGCACCTTCACCGGCAGCTTCATCAGCCGGATCGTGTTGGTGACCTGCGAGCGGCTGCGGCCGATCCGGCTGGCCAGCTCCTCGTGGGTGGCGCCGAACTCCTCCAGCAGCTGCTGGTAGGCCGCGGCCTCCTCCAACGGGTTGAGCTGGACCCGGTGGATGTTCTCCAACAGGGCGTCGCGGAGCATCGCGTCGTCGGTGGTGTCCCGGACGATCGCGGGCACGCTCTCCAGGCCGGCCGCCCGGGCGGCGCGCAGCCGGCGCTCACCCATGATGAGCTCGTAGGTGACCCGCCCGCCGTCACCGTCGGTGTTCTCGCGGACGACGATCGGCTGCAGCAGGCCGAACTCCTTGACGCTGTGGCTGAGCTCCTCCAGCGCCTCGTCGTCGAAGACCTGTCGCGGCTGCTTCGGGTTGGGGACGACGTCGTCGACCGAGACCTCGCGCAGCTGCGCCCCCGGCACGCCGAGCGCGCCCGGGCCCTCGTCCACGGGCGGGACCACGGTGACGACCGGACCGGCTGCGCTCGGGGCCGCGGGCACCGGCTCATCCGGTGTCGGCGTCGCGGGCGGCGGGACCAGGCTCACCGGGGACGGGGCCGGCGCGGACGCTGCCTCACCGGACAGCGCCTGTGCGGACGTCGACCGGTCGGTCTCGTCGGCAGGCTGCGGGGGAGCGGCCGACGCGGCCGCCGGGGGCGGTCCCGTCGGGATGAGGGCGGCCAGTCCGCGACCCAGTCCACCGCGCTTGCTCATCGCTGCTCCTCGCTGACGTTCGCGCTCACTGGCGGTCCTGCGGCGCCGCATCGGCGACGGCGAAGGCCGTCGCCGCACCCGGCGTGCTCGTGCGGTCGATGGGGGGCAGGTCCACCCCGCGGTGGGCCAGCTCGCGCGCGGCCTCGACGTAGCTGGTGGATCCGCGGGAACCGGGGTCGTAGGTCAGTACCGACTGGCCGTAGCCCGGCGCCTCGGACACCCGGACGTTGCGCGGGATGACGGCGCTCAGCACGACGTCGCCGAAGTGGTTGCGCACCTCGTCGGCCACCTGGTCGGCGAGCTTGGTGCGGCCGTCGTACATCGTCAGCAGGATGGTGCGGACGGAGATCCCCGGGTTCAGGTGCTGGCGGACGAGGTCGATGTTGTTGAGCAGCTGACCCAGCCCCTCGAGCGCGTAGTACTCGCACTGGATGGGGATGAGCACCTCGTCGCCGGCCACCAGTGCGTTGAGCGTGAGCAGCCCCAGGGACGGCGGGCAGTCGATGAGCACGTAGTGCGGCCGGCGCTCCGGTGGGAGCGCTGCGATGTAGCCCTCGATCGCCCGGCGCAGCCGGTGCTCACGGGCCACGACCGAGACGAGCTCGATCTCTGCGCCGGCGAGGTCGATGGTGGCCGGGACGCAGAGCAGGTGCGGGCTCGCCGTCGTCTGGTGCACCACCTCGGTGAGCGTGCTGTCCCCGACCAGGGCGTCGTAGATGGACGGCGTCCCCACCGTGTGGTCCACGCCGAGGGCGGTGCTCGCGTTCCCCTGAGGGTCGAGGTCGATGACCAGCGTCCGCAGCCCGTAGAGAGCCAGCGCGACGCCGAGGTTCACCGTGGACGTCGTCTTGCCGACGCCGCCCTTCTGGTTCGCGATCGTGATGATGCGGATCCGTGCGGGCGCCGGGAACGGATCCTGGTCGGCCGCGTGCAGGACACGGGTGGCGCGGAGGGCCTCCATCGCGATGGGGCTGTCGAAGTCCGCCATGCCGCTGGAGGCCGACTGGTCCGCCGCGAGACTGCTCCGCAGCCGCTCGCCCGGGTCGGTCATCGCAGTCCTTCCTGGTGCCGTTTCACGTGGAACGGGTCGGGTCGCTGTACCTGTTCCACGTGGAACAGCTGGACGGTTCCCTACCTGACACCACCAGCGAGCTCGCGGTGGGACCGTGCGGGAAGCCGTACGTCAGTGTCCCGCACGCGTCATGACCACCACGGTAGTGGCAGCCGACCCCAGGGACGCACCGACTGCCCGCGGGTGGATGTCGCGCATGCCCGCGGCCTCGAGTTCGGGCACCAGGCCGGGGAGCTCCTCCAGGGCACGCGCCCCGACGAGGGCGACCAGCTGGGTGCCCGGGCGCAGCAGGCCACGGCACCAGCCGACGAGTCGGGGGAGGGGAGCGACCGCCCGCGCCGTGACGACGTCCACCGGCCCGACGGCGCCGGCCACCGACCGCTCCTCCGCCCGGCCGCGCACGACGCGCCAGGTCGTCTGCTGCCCCTCGGCGAGCTCGGCCACCGCCTCCTGCAGGAACTCCACCCGGCGGGCCATCGGCTCGACCAGGGTGAGCGCCACATCCGGACGGGCCAGACCCAGCGGGATCCCGGGCAACCCCGCGCCGCTGCCGACGTCGACGACGTGCGCGCCGGGCGGCACCGCTTCGGCCACCGCGGCGCTGTTGAGGACGTGCCGCTCCCAGAGGCGCGGCACCTCACGGGGCCCGATGAGCCCGCGCGTCACCCCGGCCGAGGCGAGCCGGGCGACGAACGCCTCCGCCAGGGGCAGGGCATCCCCGAAGACCACCCCGGCCACCGCCGGAGGCGGCGGGGGTGGAGGCGTGCTGTCGACCGGCGAACTCACTTGTCCGGCAGGACCACGACGCGGCGGTTCGGCTCCTCGCCCTCGGACTCGCTGTGGACCCCAGCGATGCCGGCGATGACGTCGTGCACGACCTTGCGCTCGAACGGGTTCATCGGGCTCAGCCGCTCGGGCTGACCGCTGCCGGAGACCCGGCGCGCCGTCTCCCCGGCCAGGGCCGTGAGATCGGCCCGGCGCTTCGCCCGGAAGCCCCCGACGTCGAGCATCAGGCGGCTGCGCACCCCGGTCGACTGCGCCACCGCGAGCCGGGTGAGCTCCTGGAGCGCCTCCAGCGTGGCACCGTCCTGGCCGATGAGGTCGTTGAGGCGGCCACCGACGATGGCCACCGAGGCGCGGTCGCCCTCGACGTCGAGGTCGATGTCGCCGTCCACGTCGAGGATGTCGAGGAGACGCTCGAGGTAGTCACCGGCGACGTCCCCCTCCTGGACGAGGAGGGCCTCACCACGCGGCGCCCCGGCCCCAGGGGCCTCAGCGGCCCCGTCGGCGTCCAGGTCGGCCGTCTCGACGAGCGCGTCGTCACTGGCGGGGTCGGCGTCGGGCAGCGCCGGCGTGCTGTCGGCGGTGTGCTGCTGCGGGGCACTCACGGAGATTCCTCCACTGTCGGTTCGGCATCCGGGATCACCCGGTCGTCATGGTCCGGACCTCGGTCCGGAGGCGCCGTCAACGGCGTTTGCGCTTGCCCCGGTTCGCGGGGCCCTGGCCGGCGCGCCCGGTGCCCGCACGCGGGCCGTTGCTGGCGCCGGTGCCGGTCGACGCGGTCGACCCGGTCGGGCGGCCGTCGGCCTCGGGACCGGGGACCTCGGGGACGCCGTCGCCGTCGAGGCCGGAGTCCACCGTGCTCTCCGGTGCGACGGTCGCGGGGCGGCCGCCCTTGGGACGCACCGGCTTGGCGCCGGGCTTGGGCGCCAGCGTCCTCGGGTCGACGGCCGGCTTCTCGGCCGCAACCTTGGCCTTGTGGGCCGCGGACCCGGGCGGGGGCATCTTGCGGAGGATGAAGAACTGCTGGCCGAAGGTCCAGGAGTTGTTCACGACCCAGTAGATGAGGACGCCGATGGGGAAGAAGAATCCCGTGACGAAAAGGCTCATCGGCATGCCGTAGAGCATCAGCTTCTGCACGGTGGCGGCCTGGCCCTCGACCGGGCCGGAGCGCTTCATGATCTGCCGCTGCGTGAAGAACGTCGTCACGCACATGATCGGGATGAGGAACAGCGCGACGGTGCGGATGCTGCCGTAGGTGACCCCGTCCAGGGCCAGGATCGCCTGCTCCTTCTCCCCGGTCATGTTGAAGGACGCAGAGATCGGCGCGCCGAACAGGTCGGCCCGCGCCGCCTGGTCGGTGAGCTCGTCGGACCAGCTGTAGAGGCCGTCCGCCCCTGGGGCGAGCCGGCGGAGCACGTGGAAGAGCGCGATGAAGATCGGGATCTGCGGCAGGATCGGCAGGCAGCCGGCCAGCGGGTTGACCCCGCGCTCCTTCTGCAGCGCCATGATCGCCTGGCTCATGCCCTGGCGGTCGCTGCCGTACTGCTTGCGCAGCTTGGCGATCTCCGGCTGGAGCTCCTGCATGGCGCGCTGCGACTTCACCTGCTTGACGAACAGCGGGAAGAGCAGCAGCCGCACGGTCACGACCAGCAGTGCGATCGACAGCGCCCACGTCAGCCCACCGGCTGGATCGAGGACCGTGGAGAGCAGGTCGTGCCACCGGGCCATCACCCAGGCGATCGCGGTGTACAGCCAGTCAAGCAACGGAGGTCTCCTCGTTCGCCCGGCGCGAGGCCGGCGGGATGGCACGTGCGGGATCGGGTGTGGCGTCTGCCGGCACCGCAGTGCTCGACGCGCGGCCGGCCTCGCGGGTTCCGGCGGCGGCGGGGACGGGGTCGACGCCGCCAGGGTGCCAGGGCGCGCACTTGAGGATCCGGCGCAGCGCCAGCCAGCTGCCACGGGCCGCGCCGTGCCGCTCGATGGCCTCGGCCGCGTACGCACTGCAGGTCGGGTAGAACCGGCACCGCGGCGGCAGGGCCGGGCTGATCGCGCGGGAGTAGAAGCCGACGACGGCCAGCAGCGCCCGGCGGACCGGCGCGCGCCCGGTCACCGGCCGGCCCGCTGGTCGAGCAGCCGGTCCAGGCCGCGACGGAGGTCCGAACGCAGGTCCGCCGAGGTGGCGGTCCCCGCCTCGGGACGGGCGCGCACGACGAGGTCGGCGGTGACGGGCAGGCGGTCCAGTTCCTCCCGCACCGCGGCGCGCAGCCGGCGCGTCACGCGGTGACGGACGACGGAATTGCCCACGGCGCGGCCGACCACGAAACCGGCCCGGGCACCGGGCGGCGGCGTCGCGCGGGCCTCGTGGCCAGGCGCGGGGTCACCATCGGCCGCCGACCGCGACGTCATGGGCCGAACGGCGTGCGCGGGCCGTTCGGGGAGGAAGTGGAGCACCATGGTCGGCCGCCCGGCACGTCGGCCGGATCGGACGACGGTGGTGAAATCCGGGCGCCGGCGCAGGCGTGCCTGCGCGGGCAGCACGTCAGGCGGAGAGCTTCTCGCGACCCTTGCGGCGGCGGCCGGCGAGGATCGCGCGGCCCGCACGGGTACGCATCCGCAGCCGGAAGCCGTGGGTCTTGGACCGGCGACGGTTGTTCGGCTGGAAGGTGCGCTTGCTCACGAGGTACTCCCACAATGACGTTCGGCGGTGCGCGCCCCCGGTGGGCGGACGCGCGCGGGGTGCCGGCACGAGCGGCGCGAGCCGCACCCAGCCGCACCCCGGAAGCTGGTCCTCCGCGGACGGCACATCGCGCCAGCGCCGCGCGGAGCGGGCATGGCGGCAACAGCCGACACGGACTCCGGACAGCATAGCCGAGGAAGCCGGGCCGCCGGTGCCCGGGATTCGTCCGGACTCGTCATGATGCCCCGGGATCCGCTGCCGTCCCCCGACGGCACGCCGTCGCGACGCGCCCGGAGCAGTGGACGCGTCGTTGCCGGGCTGTGGACGAGGCTGTTAGCGTCGCCGTCGCCCCGCACCGGACGACAGGGTCACGGCGCGTGGGCCGACCCCTCGGTCTCCCGACCCCCGTAGCGCCCGTGGATCCCGATGACGGGGCGCTGACCAGCGGAAACGCTGAGCAGGCCCCGGGTGACTCGGCGGCCCCGGTGGCGACGGCACCAGTCGTGCACAGCCTGTGGACACCCGTGTGGAACACGAGCGTCCGCCGGTGCCGACGGAAACGGAGCGCGGATCCCCGGAAGCCGTCAGGCTGACGGGGTGAGCCGACCGGGGGAACCGGCCGCTCGGGGTCGACGGCATGGGGAGGACGAGCGCATGGCGGATGCCACGCTGGACCTGACGACGGTCTGGGACCAGATCCGGGAGCGACTGGCCACCAGCCTCTCCCCGCAGCAGAACGCCATGCTCAACCTCACCCGCCCGCTGGGCCTGGTCGAGGACACAGCAGTGCTGGCCGCTCCCAACGAGTTCACCCAGACCGTCCTGGAGTCCCGGATGCGCCGGGTGCTCGCCGAGGCGCTGTCCGAGCAGTTCGGTCGCGACATCCGCGTGGCCATCCAACTCGAGGACGCCCCCGAGGATCCGGCCCCCGAGCCGCAGGACGAGGGCCCGACCCGCCGTCCCTGGTCGGCCGCGGAGGCCGCGCTCGAGGCCCGTCGCGCCGAGGAGGACCGGGCCAGCCGGGACCGGGCCGACGACGGCCGCAGCGCCTTCGGGGTCCGCACCGACGCGGTCGGCTCGGCCCCCTGGGACCGCGACCCCGCCGAGGAGCGCACGACCCGCGCCGAGTCGGAGGTCCGCGAGCTCCGCCCCGTCGACCGCGGCGCGCCCGAGGACTGGGCCACCCCCGCGTGGGGCGGAGAACCGTCGGCCCGCGACTGGGGCGGAACCGAGGACGGCCGGTCCGCAGACGTGCTCCCCTTCGACGTCTCGTCCACGGACGGCGACCAGCGCGGCGCCCGCTCCGCCCCGGGCCGTGGACGGCGCCCCGACAGCAGCCGCCCGGCCGGCCTGGACCCGGGCCTGAACCCCAAGTACGTCTTCGACTCCTTCGTCATCGGCAACAGCAACCGCTTCGCCCACGCCGCCGCCGTCGCGGTGGCCGAGGCGCCGGCGCGCGCCTACAACCCGCTGTTCATCTACGGGGAGTCCGGGCTGGGCAAGACCCACCTGCTGCACGCGATCGGCCACTACGCCGCGCGGATGTTCCCCAACGTGAAGGTGCGCTACGTCAGCACCGAGGAGTTCACCAACGAGTTCATCAACCTGGTGCACTCCGGCCGGGCCGAGGACTTCCGTCGTCGCTACCGGGACATCGACTTCCTGCTGATCGACGACATCCAGTTCCTCGAGCGCGCCGAGCGCACGCAGGAGGAGTTCTTCCACACCTTCAACACCCTCCACAACGCCAGCAAGCAGATCGTCATCACCTCCGACCGCGCACCGAAGAAGCTGACGACGCTGGAGGACCGGCTGCGGACCCGCTTCGAGTGGGGCCTGATCACCGACGTCCAGGCGCCGGACCTGGAGACCCGCATCGCGATCCTGCGCAAGAAGGCGTGGGGGGAGCGGCTGCAGGTGCCCGACCAGGTGCTCGAGTTCATCGCCAGCAAGGTGCAGACCAACATCCGCGAGCTCGAGGGCGCGCTGATCCGGGTCACCGCGTTCGCCAGCCTCAACAAGCAGCAGGTCGACCTGCCGCTGGCCGAGCTGGTGCTCAAGGACCTCATCAGCGACGAGCAGGGCCCGCAGATCACCGCGGCGATCATCATGGCCGCCACCGCCGAGTACTTCTCCGTGACGATGGAGGAGCTGCAGGGCTCCAACCGCAGCCGCACGCTGGTCAACGCCCGGCAGATCGCCATGTACCTGTGCCGCGAGCTGACCGAGCTCTCCCTGCCACGCATCGGTGCCTCGTTCGGCGGCAAGGACCACACCACGGTCATGCACGCGGTCAAGAAGATCACCAACCTGATGAGCGAGCGCCGGGCCACCTACACCCAGGTCACCGAGCTCACCGCCCGCATCAAGAGCCGCGCCCGGCAGTAGGCGCCCTCGGCATGGTTGAACCGTGACGACCCACGTGGACCGCCGTCGTGGGTCGTCACGGTTCACCGGTCGCCCTCGGCGGCCTCGTGGCCGCGACGGGGGCACGCGGTCGGGGTCGTCCGGCGCGTCCGGTTGCGCTCTGCCGACAAGGCACTCCGACCGCCTCCGGGACCGGGTCGACATGTCGCTGTCCACAGTTGTGTGCAACCCCGTGGACAGCGGAAGCCCTGCTCCGGCGCGTCAGTGACCGGTCATCGGCCGACGATCCGGTCGACAGGTCGAGAAGTTGTCCCCAGGAATGTGCACAGGTTGGGGAGATCCGTCCCGGTACCGGTCCGGCACCGCCGCGCCGGCCTCGACCTGCGGACGGCGACCGACGGCGCTTTTCCGCCGGACACGGCGCTGACCTGCGGTTTCCCCGATCCGGACAACACCGACCCCCGAGGCCCCCGCGAACGGGCCGGCCGCCGTGCACACGACATGGGGACGAACAGGGGGCAACCAGGGGAGTGGAGGTGGACGAACGGCGGTCGCTGTGCACGGCGGTCGAGTTGTCCACGTGTCGACAACAGAAGGACGCTGACCACCCACAGCGGGCCAACAGCCCCGGTGAGCACCTGACCTGCGAAAAGGGGCCCGGTCCCCAGCTTCCACACGTGTGATGACGAAGATGAAGTACTTCTACCCAGAATTTCTCGAACCACATTCAGGGTGGGGACGCTCCGCTGGGCCGTGCCCAGGGAGCGCACAGAGCAGTGACCGGAGCAGCAGCCGGAGCACTCGACAGGGGACAGGGTTTCCCCCGGAGGCACCCCAACAGGCACCATGAGCACCGCACCGGCGCCGGGGCTGTCGCCTCGTCCTCCGGCGCACCGTGGACGCAGAAGAGATCGGGTGGATGGACAGATGAAGTTCCGGGTGGCACGAGAGGTGCTCGCCGACACCGTGGCGTGGACGGCCCGCAGCCTGCCGCCGCGGCCGTCGGTCCCTGTCCTCGCCGGCATCCTGCTCGAGGTCGACGGCAGCCAGCTGTCGGTGTCCGGCTTCGACTACGAGGTGTCCGCGCGCGCCGAGGCCGACGTGCAGTCGTCGGAGAGCGGCCGCGTCCTGGTGCCCGGCCGCCTGCTTGCCGAGATCACCCGCGCCCTGCCGCCGCACCCGGTCGACATCACCGCCGACGGCCCGCGCCTGGCCATCACCTGCGGCAACGCGCGGTTCAGCCTGCCGACCCTGCCGGTGGAGGACTACCCGTCCCTGCCGTCGATGCCGTCGTCGGCCGGCGTCGTGGACAGCGACGTCTTCGCCGAGGCCGTGAGCCAGGTGGCCGTGGCCGCCGGTCGCGACGACACCCTCCCGATGCTCACCGGTGTCCGGCTGGAGATCGAGGGCGACCAGATCACCCTCGCCGCCACCGACCGGTACCGCCTGGCCGTGCGCGAGTTCGCCTGGCGTCCCGACACCTCGGGGCTGTCCGCGGCGGTCCTGGTGCCCGCGCGCACGCTGGCCGACGCCGCCAAGACGCTGACCAGCGGACCGGAGATCATCGTCTCGCTGTCCTCGGGGAGCTCCGGCGAGGGCATCCTCGGTCTGTCCGGCAAGGACCGGCAGACCACCACCCGCCTGCTGGACGCGGAGTTCGTCAAGTACCGCGCGATCATGCCCAACGAGTCCGCGGCCAGCGCCACGCTCCCCGTCGGCCTGTTCACCGACGCCGCCAAGCGCGTGGCCCTCGTGGCCGAGCGGGGCACGCCGCTGCGCTGCGAGTTCACGCCCGGCCAGGTCACCCTGCGGGCCGGCGGCACCGACGACGAGGGACAGGCCGAGGAGCGCTGCGACGTCGACTTCGACGGCGAGCCGCTGACGATCGGCTTCAACCCGACGTTCCTGCTCGACGGCCTCGCCGCCGTCCACACCGAGCGGGCGCGGATGGACTTCACCAGCCCGCTCAAGCCCGCGGTCCTGTCCGGTGTGGAGGAGCCCGCCGGCGACGGCGACGCCCCCGCGCCCCGTCCGGGCAGCTACCGGTACCTGATCATGCCGGTCCGCCTCCCCGGGTGAGCAGAAGGACCTCGCTGCCCCCCACCACTCGCACGCTCGCGGCGGGACCCTGCAGCAAGGCCGCCCGCCGGGCACGATGAGCAGGACAACCGTGATTTGCGACAGAGGGGAAGCCGTCGTGCAGCTGGGGCTGATCGGGCTGGGCAAGATGGGCGCCAACATGGCCGAGCGGATCCGTCGCGCCGGCCACGAGGTCGTCGGGTACGACCGCTCGCCGGGCAAGCGGGACGTCGACAGCCTGCCGGCGCTGGTGGAGGCGCTGTCCGCCCCGCGCGTGGTGTGGGTGATGGTGCCCTCGGGCGAGCCGACCCGGGAGACGGTCAAGGAGCTGGCCGGGCTGCTCGAGGCCGGTGACGTGATCGTCGACGGCGGCAACTCCAAGTACACCGACGACCAGGTGCACGACGTCCTGTGCCGCGAGCAGGGCATCGGCTACGTCGACGCCGGTGTCTCCGGCGGGGTCTGGGGCCTGGAGAACGGCTACGCCCTCATGGTCGGCGGCAGCGCCGACGACGTCGCCAAGGTGCAGCCGGTCTTCGACGCCCTCAAGCCGCCCGCGCCCACCGACGAGTCCGGTCAGCCCGTGGGCGACGACGCCGGCTTCGTGCACGCCGGTCCGGTCGGTGCCGGGCACTTCAGCAAGATGGTCCACAACGGCATCGAGTACGCCCTCATGCAGGCCTACGGCGAGGGCTACGAGCTCCTCGAGGCCGTCGATCTCATCGAGGACGTGCCCGGGGTCATCAAGTCCTGGACCCAGGGCACGGTCATCCGCTCCTGGCTGCTGGACCTGCTGGTGCGGGCCCTCGAGGAGGATCCCGCGCTGGAGAAGGTGCGCGGCTACGCCGAGGACTCCGGCGAGGGCCGGTGGACCGTCGAGCAGGCGATCGAGAACGCCGTGCCGATGCCCACCATCGCGGCGTCGCTGTTCGCCCGGTTCTCCTCCCGCCAGGACGACTCGCCGACCATGAAGGCGGTCGCCGCGCTGCGCAACCAGTTCGGTGGGCACGCCGTCCGCGCCGTGGAGCAGGGCGAAGCCGAGCGCCCCGCCTGAGCAAGGACCTCCCTGCCCCCCACCACTCGCAGGCTCGTGGCGGGGCCCTGCAGGGAGGCCGTTCGACCACGTCACCACGGGTGGCCGCTCCGGTCCCACCGCCGCTGCTGGAAAGCTGAGGACATGTACGTCCGGCACCTGCAGGTCGGGTCCTTCCGCAGCTGGGAGCGGGTGGACCTGCCGCTGTCCCCGGGGCCGACCGTGTTCGTCGGGCGCAACGGGGAGGGCAAGACCAACCTGGTCGAGGCGGTCGGCTACCTGGCCACGATGAGCAGCCACCGCGTCTCCAGCGACGCGCCCCTGGTCCGCCACGGCGACGCGCAGGCCGTCGTGCGGGCGGCGCTGCGCCGGGGGGACCGCGAGTTGCTGGTCGAGATCGAGATCAACCCGGGCCGGGCCAACCGGGTGCGGGTGAACCGGGCGCCGCTGCAGCGGCCGCGGGACCTGCTCGGCATGGTGCGCACGGTGCTGTTCGCGCCGGAGGACCTCGCCCTCGTGCGGGGCGACCCGACCGAGCGCCGGCGGTTCCTCGACGAGCTGCTGGTCACCCGGACCCCCCGGCTCGCCGGCGTCCGGGCCGACTACGACCGCGTGCTCAAGCAGCGCAACGCGCTGCTCAAGACCGCGCGCCTGGCCCGCGGCAAGGCGATCGAGACCCTCGACGTGTGGGACGGCCACCTCACCGACCTGGGCGGTCAGCTGCTGTCCGCCCGGCTGGGCCTGATCGCCGACCTCGCGCCGCAGCTCGCGGAGTCCTACGCCCGGGTGGCCGGGGACGGCGCGGCGACGGCCGGGCTGGGGTACTCCTCGACCGTGCCGCTGGCCGGCACCGGCACGGCGCTGCTGCCGGGCGTCCCGCTGCCGACGACGGCCGAGCTGACCGCCGCGATGCGCGAGCGGGTGGCCGAGCGGCGGGGTGACGAGCTGGACCGCGGGATGACGCTGGTCGGCCCGCACCGGGACGACCTGGTCATCCACCTCGGTCCGGCGCCGGCCAAGGGTTTCGCCAGCCACGGGGAGTCCTGGTCGCTGGCGCTCGGGCTCAAGCTCGCGACGTTCGCGTTGCTCCGTGCCGACGGCGAGGACCCGATCCTCGTCCTGGACGACGTCTTCGCCACCCTCGACGCCGAACGCCGCGCGGCGCTCGCCGAGGTGGCACGCTCGGCGGAGCAGACGCTGATCACCGCCGCCGTGCTCGACGACGTGCCGCCCGAGCTCCGGGGCGGCCGGGTCGAGGTCGGCGCCGGCGCCGTGCGGGTGCTCGACCCCGGGGAGGTGGCATGAGCGCCGCGAGAACGACGGGGGAGCGAGCATCGCAGCGAGCGCCGGCGAGCGAGGAGCGGAACGAGCCCGGAGTCGAGCCATGAGCGAGGAACGGCCGGCCCGACCGAGCGACATCGCGCGCGCCGCCCTCGAGGCGGCCCGCGCGGCCTCCGCCGCCCGCCCGCGACCGACCCGTCGCCGCATCGCCGGGCCGCGCCGCTCCTGGAGCGGTCCGGGTCCGGGCGCCGACGACCCGCAGCCGCTGGGCCGGCTGGTCGACTCGCTCGTCGCCTCGCAGGACTGGTCCGAGCGCACCCGGACCGGCGCGGTGTTCGGCCGGTGGGAGGCCCTCGTCGGACCGGAGATCGCCGCGCACTGCGCACCGCAGACCCTCACCGAGGGCGAGCTGCTCATCGTCGCGGAGTCCACGGCCTGGGCCACGCAGCTGCGCCTGCTGGCACCGACCATCCTCGGCAAGCTGCGCGCCGGGGTCGGTGGGGACGTCGTGACCCGGTTGCGCGTTGTCGGACCGACGGCACCCAGCTGGAAGAAGGGCCCGCGCTCCGTTCGCGGCCGGGGGCCGCGCGACACCTACGGATAGCACCGCACGACGACGGAAGGGCAGCGATGAGCACGCCTCGGGACCGCGAGGGCAACGACTTCGACGACGACGGCCGGGGCTGGCAGGAGCCGGCCCACCTCGGCGGCGACCAGCCGGTGCCCGACCAGCCGGTGCCCGACGAGCCGGTGGCGGACGAGCCCAACATCGCCGACCGCCGCAGCCGGCCGCGGGACAGCGACCACTCCGTCGACCCCGAGGCCTGGCGCCCGCCGGGCTGGGACCTGCCGCCGGCCCGGCCCGACCGCCCGGCCCGGGGCGGGCAGCCGTCGGGACCGTCCGGCGTCGACCCCTCCTGGGCGCCGCCGGGCGCGCCGCCGCAGGAGGCGCCCACGCCCGAGCGGCGGGGCCTGTTCGGCGGCCGCCGGCAGCGGGATCCCGAGATGGAGCGGGCGTTCACCTACCAGGGGGACGTCGCCGGCGCGCAGGCCTGGGCGCTCCAGCGTGGCTGGACGATCTCCGACGGCACCGCTCCCGAGGACGCCGCGCTGCAGCCCCTGATCACCTCGGCGCCGCCCCGGCTGAGCAAGGACCACCGCCCCGGCAGCGTGCTGCGCGGCCGGGCCGGGGCGCTCGACCTCGTCGCCTTCGACGCGGTCTACGCGTCGGGCCGCTACCTCGTGCCGGAGTACGCGATCACCGCGGCGCCCCTGCTCGGCGCCCCGCCGGCGCTGCGGCTGTCCCCCGCCCGGCTGTGGAAGCACGGCGTGGGCGGCATGGTGCAGATCCCCTCGGACGACCCGGACTTCGAACGCCGCTGGATGCTGCTGGCCGCCGAGGACGGCCCCCAGGTGCGCCGGCTGGCCGGGGACGCCGACGTGCGCCGCCTGCTGCTCGCCACCGACGACGGCGACGAGTTCTGGACCGCCGGGGGGTTCCTGGCCGCGATCCGCCCCGACGGCCACCGCCCCGAGCTGATCGAGCACCACACCCGGCTCCTGACCGCGCTCGTCGGCGCCCTCGCCGCCGGCTCCTGACCGGGCCACCCCGCTGAGCGCACCGGACCGACCCGACCGGGCAGCCACCGCCCCCGCGGCCGGCCCTCGGGACCTGCTGCCGCTGCTCCGCCCGCACCGCCGTGCGCTGGCCGGGGCGGCGGCGCTGTCCCTGGTGTCCGCAGCCGGGGCGTTGGCCCAGCCCGCGCTGGTGGCCCGCGTCATCGACGTCGTCGGCTCGGGCGGCCGGCTGCTGCCGATCGTCTCGCTGCTCGTGGTGGTGCTCCTGGCCGCCTCGGCGCTCGGGGCGTTCCAGCAGTACCTGCTGCAGCGCACGGCGGAGGGCGTCGTCCTCACCACGCGCCAGCTGCTGGCCGACCGGCTGCTCCGGCTGCCGGTGGCCGAGTACGACCGCCGGCGGACCGGCGACCTCATGTCGCGGGTCGGCGCCGACACCACGCTGCTCCGCGCGACGGTCACCTCCGGCGTCGTCGACGTGGCGGGCTCGGTCGTGCTCGGGGTCGGGGCCGTGGTCGCGATGGCCCTGGTCGACGGCTGGCTGCTGCTGGTGACCCTCCTGTCGGTGGGCATCGGGCTCACCGTCGTCGTGCTGGCCTCCCGCGGCGTGAAGCGGGCGTCGCGGCAGGCGCAGGAGGAGGTGGGCGCGATGAGCGCGGCGGTGGAGCGGGCGCTGTCGGCCGTCCGCACCATCCGGGCCAGTGGCGCCACCTCCCGCGAGGTCGCGGCGGTCGGGGGCAGCGCGCGGCGCGCCTTCGCGGCCGGCGTGCGGGTGGCGCGGCTGGAGTCCCTGATCGCTCCCGCGGGATCGATCGCCGTCCAGGGCGCGTTCCTGGCGGTGCTCGGCGTCGGGGGCTACCGGGTCGCGAACGGCTCGATCACCGTGGCGTCCCTGGTCGCCTTCATCCTGTACCTGTTCCTGCTGGTCATGCCCCTGGGCCACGCGATCTCGGCATGGACGCAGCTGCAGACGGGGCTCGGTGCGCTGGCCCGCATCCAGGAGATCCTGGCGCTCGCGCCGGAGGCGGACGAGCACCCGGAGCGGGCCGGCACCGCCGTCCGCCGTCCGGGCGCGCCGCTGCTCGAGCTGGACGACGTCTCGTTCGCCTACCCCGACGGGACGCCGGTGCTGCGCGGCGTCTCGTTCGAGGTCGCCGCCGGCAGCCGGGTGGCCCTGGTCGGCCCCTCGGGCGCGGGGAAGTCGACGATCCTGGCGCTGATCGAGGGCTTCTACCCGGTCTCCGGCGGGGCCCTGCGCTGGGCCGGCACCGACGTGCGCGAGCTGCCCCGTGCCGCGCTGCGCGCGCGGCTGGGCTACGTCGAGCAGGAGGCGCCGGTGCTGGCCGGCACGGTCCGGGACAACCTGCTGCTGACCCGGCCCGACGCGACCGATCCCGAGCTGTGGGCGGTCCTCGCCGACGTGGGCCTGACCGACGTCGTCCGCCGGTCGCCCCGCGGGCTGGACGTGCTGGTCGGTGACGAGGGGGTGCTGCTGTCCGGCGGCGAGCGCCAGCGGCTGGCGATCGCGCGGTCCCTGCTGGCCCGGCCCGAGCTGCTGCTCCTGGACGAGCCCACCGCCAGCCTCGACGCACGCAACGAGGGCCTGCTGCGCGAGACCCTCGGCCGGGCGGCGGCCGACCGCGCGCTCCTGGTCGTGGCGCACCGGTTGTCCACCGTCCTGGACAGCGACCAGATCGTGGTGCTCGACCAGGGCCGGGTGGTCGCCCGCGGCACCCACGCCGAGCTGGTGGAGTCCAGCCCGCTGTACCGCGAGCTCGCCAGCGCCCAGCTCCTCGTCTGAGGGAAGGGCGGCTACCCGTCGCGCTCGGCCGCGCCGGCGATGCCCTTGACCATGTTGCCGAAGACGATGCCGTGGAAGACCACGATCGACCACCAGTAGGCGTGCCCGGCCAGGCCGCGCGGGGCGAAGGTCGCGCGCTGGCGCAGCACCGTCGGTCCGCCACGACCCCCGTCCGCGGAGTCGTCGTGTTCCACGTGGAACTCGAGCCACGCCAGCCCGGGCAGCCGCATCTCGGCGCGCAGCCGCAGCAGCCGGCCGGGCTCGACCTCCTCGACCCGCCAGAAGTCCAGCGCGTCGCCCACGTACAGCCGGTCGGGGTTCCGCCGGCCGCGGCGCAGCCCCACCCCGCCGACCGCCCGGTCGAGCAGGCCGCGAACCTGCCACGCCAGCGGGAACGAGTACCAGCCGCGCTCGCCGCCGATGCCCTCGACGGCGCGCCAGACGGCGTCCGGCGCGGCCGTCGTCTCCCGTGTCCGCTCGTCGACGAACAGGCTGCCGCCGGCCCAGTCGGGGTCGGTCGGCAGCGGGTCCGAGGGCGCGCCGGGCACCGAGGCCGACGCCCACCGGGTGGAGACGTCGGAGTTCCGCACCCGCTGCACGGCCAGGGCGACCGCCTCGTCGAAGCCGAGCAGGCCCTCGGGCGGGTCCGGGACGTACCGCGCGATGTCGTGCTCGGTGCAGACGACGGTGTTGCGCAGCGACTCGACCAGCGGCCGGGCGATCCCCGCGGGAACGGGCGTGATCAGGCCGACCCAGTGGCTGGACAGCGACGGGCTGAACAGGGGCACCGGCAGGATCCGGCGCCGCGGCAGGCCCGCCACCTCGGCGTAGCGCTGCATCATCTCGGCATAGTTCAGGACGTCGGGGCCGCCGATGTCGAAGCAGCGGTGCACGTCGGCGGGCAGCGTGGCGCAGCCGACGAGGTAGCGCAGCGCGTCGCGGACGGCGATCGGCTGGATGCGGCTGTGCACCCAGCGCGGGGTGACCATCACCGGCAGCCGCTCGGTCAGGTAGCGCAGCATCTCGAAGGACGCCGATCCCGAGCCGAGGACGATCGCCGCGCGCAGGACGGTGGTGGGCACGCCGGAGCCGAGCAGGATGTCGGCCACCTCGGTACGGGACCGCAGGTGCGGGGAGAGCTCCCCGTCCTGCGGGCGCAGCGCGCCCAGGTGGACCAGCCGGCCCACCCCTGCCGCCTCCGCCGCCTCCGCCATCACCCGAGCGGTGCGCCGGTCGGTCTCCGCGAACTCCGGCCCCGTGCCCAGGGCGTGGATCAGGTAGTAGACGACGTCCACGCCCGCGCACGCCGCGGCGACCTGACCGGCGTCGGTCGCGTCGGCCCGGGCGACCTCGACCCGGGAGGACCACGGGTGGTCCCGGATCCGTTCGGGGTTGCGCGTCATCACCCGCACGCGGTGCCCGGCCGCGAGCAGCTCGGGCACCAGGCGCCCACCGATGTAGCCGGTCGCGCCGGTGACCAGGCAGAGCAACGCGTCGTCGGGGGGCATGGCCTCGAGTGTCGGCGGGTTCGGGCGCCGGCGCCCGGATCGCGAACACGGAGGTCAGGCAGGACGATCGACGCGCCGACGGCGGTCGCCGGACAGCGCGTCACCGAGGGAGCCCCGATGGCCGATGCCAGCACCGACGAACGCACCGCCGACGGCCAACCCGCCCTCGAGCGGGTCATGGGACCGGGGCTGCTGCTGCTGTTCATCGTCGGCGACATCCTGGGCACGGGCATCTACGCGCTCACCGGCCAGGTGGCCGCCGAGGTGGGCGGCGTCGTCTGGCTGCCCTTCTTCGTCGCCTTCCTCGTCGCGCTGGTCACCGCGTTCAGCTACCTGGAGCTGGTGACGAAGTACCCGCAGGCCGCGGGGGCCGCGCTGTACACGCACAAGGCGTTCGGCGTGCACTTCCTGACGTTCCTCGTCGCGTTCGCGGTCATGAGTTCGGGCATCACCTCGGCGTCGACCGCGGCACGGGCGTTCAGCGCCAACTTCGCCAGCGTCTTCGACCTGGACCTGGGCGACGGCATCGGGATCACGCTCATCGGGCTGGGCTTCATGTCGCTGGTGGCGCTGGTCAACCACCGCGGCGTCGGCGAGAGCGTCAAGGCCAACGTCGTGCTCACCTGCGTGGAGCTCACCGGCCTGCTCATCGTCATCGGTGTCGGCGTGTGGGCCCTGGGAGGTGGCGACGGCGACTTCTCGCGCGTGACCCAGTTCGACACCGGGGAGCGGTCGATGGTGGGCGGCGTCATCGCCGCGACCGGCCTGGCCTTCTTCGCCATGGTCGGCTTCGAGGACTCGGTGAACATGGCCGAGGAGTGCAAGGAGCCGCGGAAGATCTTCCCGAGGGTGCTGCTCGCCGGGCTGGTGGCCACCGGCGTCATCTACGTGCTGGTGTCCATCTCGGCCATCGCGCTGGTGCCGGCGGACAAGCTGAGCGAGGGCGACACCCCGCTGCTCCAGGTGGTCGAGGCCGGCGCCCCTGGCTTCCCGATCGGCCTGTTCGGCGTCATCACGATGTTCGCCGTCGCCAACTCGGCGCTGATCAACATGCTCATGGCCAGCCGGCTGGTCTACGGCCTGAGCCGGGAGCGGGTGCTGCCGCCGCTGCTCGGGCGGGTGCACGCGGTCCGCCGCACGCCGACGACGGCGATCCTGTTCACCACCGCGCTGGCCTTCGGGCTGATCACCTTCGTGGGGGCGGTCCCGGCGCTGGGCGGCACCACGGCGCTGCTCCTCCTGCTGGTGTTCACGGTGGTGAACGTCGCGGTGCTCGTGCTGCGCCGCGACCACGTGGACGCCGACCACTTCCGCACCCCCACCGCGCTGCCGGTCGTCGGTGCGCTCGCCTGCGGGTACCTCGCCACCCCGTGGGCGGGCCGGCCGGCCGAGCAGTACCGGATCGCGGGCGTGCTGCTGGCGATCGGCGTGGTGCTGTGGCTGGTGACGGTCCTGGTGAACCGCCGCACCGGCGGGCGGGCGCCGTCCTTCGACCCGCAGCACCTCACCGGACAGGGCCCGGCAGGCCCGAAGATCTGACGCCGGGAGGGCCTCGGACCGTGAGCGGTCCGAGGACGGCGTGTCGATACCCGGGGCAGGACCGGTGGTGGCGAAGGCGCCCCAAGGGCCTCAGACACGACGTCAGGGCGTGGACGGCGGCATTCCTGTCGGTGGACCCGGTATCCTCGGACGGAGAAACCGCCAGCAACCGGCCCAGCGTCGTCCTGCGCCCCTGAGGGCCAGTGCCGTTCTGCGCGTCACCCCCCGCGAGCACCGGGGAAGCGCGTGCCGGTTGCGCGAGAAGGAAGGCCCCCCGTGGTCGCAGCACCGCAGACCGACAGCTCGACCGACAACGGCTACTCCGGCTCCTCCATCACGGTCCTCGAGGGCCTGGAGGCGGTGCGCAAGCGCCCCGGTATGTACATCGGATCCACCGGTGAGCGGGGTCTGCACCACATGGTGTGGGAAGTCGTGGACAACGCGGTCGACGAGGCACTGGCCGGCTACTGCGACACGGTCCGCGTGACCCTGCTGGCCGACGGCGGCGTGCGCGTGGAGGACAACGGCCGCGGCATCCCGGTCGACATGCACCCGGTCGAGAAGCGGCCCACCGTCGAGGTGATCATGACCGTCCTGCACGCGGGCGGGAAGTTCGACGGCAAGAGCTACGGCGTCTCCGGCGGTCTGCACGGCGTCGGCGTCACCGTCGTCAACGCGCTGTCCAAGCGGCTGGACGTCACCGTCTGGGCCCACAACGGCATCGAGTGGACGCAGAGCTACGCGCTGGCCAAGCCCGGCCCGCTGGAGCAGGTCGGCCCGACGACGAAGCGCGGCACCGCGATCACCTTCTGGGCCGACGGCGACATCTTCGAGACGACGGACTACTCGTTCGAGACGATCAACCGCCGCCTGCAGGAGATGGCCTTCCTCAACAAGGGTCTGACCATCGTGCTGCGCGACGAGCGCCCCGGGCACGGCAAGGCCGACACCGGCCTGTCCGACGAGACCTCGGTCGCCGAGGCGGCCACGGCCCCCGGTCACGAGGACGAGGCGTTCGAGCCGACCGAGATCACCTACCGCTACGACGGCGGCCTGGTCGACTACGTCTCCTACATCAACCGGCGCAAGACCCCGATCCACAAGTCGGTGATCAGCTTCGCGGCCGACGGCGTCGGCAAGAACGACTCCGCGATGAGCCTCGACGTCGCCATGCAGTGGTCCGACGCCTACTCCGAGTCCGTGCACACCTTCGCGAACATCATCAACACGCACGAGGGCGGCACCCACGAGGAGGGCTTCCGCGCGGCGCTGACCTCGATCGTCAACCGGTACGCCGTCGAGAAGAAGCTGCTCAAGGAGAAGGACGAGAAGCTCACCGGCGACGACATCCGCGAGGGCCTGGCCGCGATCGTCTCGGTGAAGCTCGGCGACCCGCAGTTCGAGGGCCAGACCAAGACCAAGCTCGGCAACACCGAGGTCAAGGGTTTCGTGCAGCGCGTCTGCAACGAGCAGATCGGCCACTGGTTCGAGGCCAACCCGACCGAGGCCAAGATCATCATCACCAAGGCCAGCTCCGCCGCCCGCGCCCGCCGCGCGGCCCAGGACGCCCGCAAGCTGGCCCGCAAGAGCCTGCTCACGGTCAGCGGCCTGCCCGGCAAGCTGGCCGACTGCCGCTCCACCGACCCGCGGAACTCCGAGGTCTACATCGTCGAGGGCGACTCCGCGGGTGGGTCGGCCAAGTCCGGCCGCGACTCGATGTTCCAGGCGATCCTGCCCATCCGCGGCAAGATCATCAACGTCGAGAAGGCGCGCATCGACCGGGTCCTCAAGAACACCGAGGTCCAGTCGATGATCACCGCCTTCGGTACCGGCATCCACGACGAGTTCGACATCTCGAAGCTGCGGTATCACAAGATCGTCCTGATGGCGGACGCCGACGTCGACGGGCAGCACATCAGCACGTTGCTGCTCACGCTGCTGTTCCGCTTCATGCGGCCGCTGGTCGAGGGCCAGTACGTCTACCTGGCCAAGCCGCCGCTGTACAAGATCAAGTGGGGCGGGAAGGTCGGCGACGAGTACGCGTACTCCGACAAGGAGCGCGACGCCGTCGTCAAGGCCGGCGCCGATGGCGGCCGCAAGATCAAGGACGAGATGATCCAGCGCTTCAAGGGCCTCGGCGAGATGAACGCCAGCGAGCTGTGGGAGACCACGATGAACCCCGAGACCCGCATCCTGCGGCAGGTCACCCTCGAGGACGCCGCCGCGGCGGACGAGGTCTTCAGCATCCTCATGGGCGAGGACGTCGAGGCCCGCCGCAGCTTCATCACCCGCAACGCCAAGGACGTCCGGTTCTTGGACGTGTAGGGCCTCGACGTCTGGAAGAGGACCCCGTCCTCCTCACCCCTCGCACGCTCGGGGTGAGCCTCTGGACGGGGCCCACGACAAGCTTTCATCCACCTCTGTGCACCCACCTGTGGAGACCTGAACCGTGACAGAGACCCCGCCCCGCGACCGCGTCGAACCGGTCGATCTCCAGCAGGAGATGCAGCGCAGCTACATCGACTACGCCATGAGCGTGATCGTCGGCCGCGCCCTGCCCGAGGTCCGCGACGGCCTCAAGCCCGTGCACCGCCGCGTGCTGTTCGCCATGTACGACCAGGGCTTCCGGCCCGACCGGGGCTACGTGAAGTGCGCCCGCCCGGTCGCCGAGGTCATGGGCAACTACCACCCCCACGGCGACTCGGCGATCTACGACGCCCTCGTCCGGCTGGCCCAGCCCTGGTCGATGCGCTACCCGCTGATCGACGGCCAGGGGAACTTCGGTTCGCCGGGCAACGACCCGGCCGCGGCCATGCGGTACACCGAGTGCCGGCTCACCCCGCTGGCGATGGAGATGCTCGCCGGCATCGACGAGGAGACCGTCGACTTCCAGGGCAACTACGACGGCCGCACGCAGGAGCCCGTCGTCCTGCCCGCGCGCATCCCGAACCTGCTGATCAACGGCTCCGCCGGGATCGCCGTCGGCATGGCCACGAACATGCCGCCGCACAACCTGCGCGAGGTCGCGGCCGCCGTCTTCTGGATGCTCGACAACCCCGAGGCCGAGGCCGAGGAGGCCCTCACCGCGTGCATGGAGCGGATCAAGGGCCCGGACTTCCCGACGCACGGCCTGATCGTCGGCCGCGAGGGCATCGAGGACGCCTACCGCACCGGCCGCGGCTCGGTGCGCATGCGCGCCGTCGTCACGGTCGAGGAGGACGGCAAGGGCCGTGTCCAGCTGGTCGTCACCGAGCTCCCCTACCAGGTCAACCCGGACAACCTGGCCCTGAACATCGCCGAGCTGGTCAAGGAGGGGCGGCTCCAGGGCATCGTCGGGATCGACGACGAGTCCAGCGACCGCGTCGGCCGCCGGCTGGTCATCACCCTGCGCCGCGACGCCGTGGCCAAGGTGGTGCTGAACAACCTCTACAAGCACACCCAGCTGCAGACGTCGTTCGGCTGCAACATGCTCTCCATCGTCGACGGCGTACCACGCACGCTGCGCCTCGACGAGCTGGTGCGCAACTGGGTCGGCCACCAGATCGAGGTCATCCAGCGGCGCACCCGGTACCGGCTGCGCAAGGCGGAGGAGCGCGCGCACATCCTGCGCGGGTACGCCAAGGCCCTCGACCACCTCGACGACGTGATCGCCCTCATCCGCCGCAGTCCGTCCGCCGAGGAGGCACGGTCCGGGCTGATGGAGCTGCTCGATGTCGACGAGATCCAGGCCGTCGCCATCCTCGACCTGCAGCTCCGCCGGCTGGCGGCGCTGGAGCGCCAGCGGATCCTCGACCAGCTGGCCGAGATCGAGCGCGAGATCGCCGAGCTCCAGGCGATCCTGGCCTCCGAGGAGCGGCAGCGGCAGATCGTCCGCGACGAGCTCGCCGAGATCGTGGACAAGTACGGCGACGACCGCCGCACGCAGTTCATCGCGAACGACGGCGACGTGTCGATGGAGGACCTCATCGCGGAGGAGGAGGTCGTCGTCACCATCACCCGCACCGGGTACGCGAAGCGGACGAAGAGCGACCTCTACCGCTCGCAGCGCCGCGGCGGCAAGGGCGTGATGGGCGCTGCCCTCAAGCAGGACGACATCGTCGACCACTTCTTCGTGGGCTCCACCCACGACTGGATCCTGTTCTTCACGAACAAGGGCCGGGTGTACCGGTCCAAGGCCTACGAGCTGCCCGAGGCCAACCGCACCGCGCGCGGCCAGCACGTGGCCAACATCCTGGCGTTCCAGCCGGACGAGAAGATCGCCCAGGTCATGCAGATCAAGGACTACACGGTCGCGCCGTTCCTGGTCCTGGCCACCGCCCGCGGTCAGGTGAAGAAGACCCGGCTGACCGAGTTCGACTCCCCACGCCAGGGCGGCGTCATCGCGATCAACCTGCGCGACGGCGACGAGCTGGTCGGAGCCGCGCTGATCGACAGCTCCTCGGACCTGCTCCTGGTCACCCGCAAGGCGATGTCCATCCGGTTCACCGCCGACGACGGCGCCCTGCGCCCCATGGGCCGGGCCACCGAGGGCGTCCGCGGCATCTCGCTGTCCGAGGACGACCGCCTGCTGTCGATGATGGTCGTCCAGGAGGGCGTCGACGTCCTCGTCGCCACCGAGCGCGGCTTCGCCAAGCGGACGGGCATCGAGAACTACCCGAACCAGGGTCGCGGCGGGAAGGGCGTGCTCACCGCCGACCCGAAGGCGCGCAAGGGCGCCCTGGTCGGGGCCCTGGCGGTCACCCTCGGGGACGAGCTGTACGCGATCACCTCCGGTGGCGGCGTGATCCGGACGCCGGTCAACGGGGTGCGGCACAACAAGGACCGCGCGACCATGGGGGTCAAGCTGATGAACCTGCCGGAGGACGTGTCCATCGTGGCTATTGCGCGTACGACGGACAACGACGAGCCGTCGGCCTAGGGTGACACCTGGTGACGATCTGATCGGCACCCGGGCACGCATGCGCGCTGCCCGGGCGCCGGTCGCGAGGGAGCGGTCCATGCCGCAGGCGATGGGGAGACTGGCATGAGCGACCGGCCACAGGGTTCGGTGCGGACCGGGGCCCGCAGCGAGGGAGCCCCGGCCGACGGCGGCCCGCCCGCCGACGGCGCTCCGCAGGCGCCGGCCGCCACCGACACCGGGACGCACTCGATCCCTGGCGCCGGCGCGCAGGGGACCACCGGCGCGCAGCCGGCCGCCGCCACGCAGGCGCCGGCTGCCGACCAGGCCCCCGCGGGCGCACAGGCGGCCCCGCCCACCGGCGCCCAGGCGGCTCAGGCCCCCACCGGCGCGCAGGCGGCTCGCGCCACCGGCAAGAAGTCGGCGCCGGCCACCGGCACGCAGGCCATCCCCACGACGGGGACCCAGGCGATCCCCACCACCGGGGCCCAGCGCGCCGCCGCTGCCCCGGCGAACCAGCCCCCTGCCGCTCCGCCGGTGGCGGTCCCGCCGGTCGCCGTCCCGCCGTCCCGCGGTGGCGCGACCCCGGGTGACGCACCCGCTTCCGGCCAGACCCAGGCCGGCCAGACCCAGGCCGGCCCGGCCCGGGCCGGCGCGGGCAGCCGCCGACCGGGCCGGAGCTCGGGCCGTGGGCCGCGCCGGGCGCGGCTGCAGCTGCGGCACATCGACACCTGGTCGGCGCTGAAGATCTCGCTGGTCCTGTCGATCGCGCTGTTCTTCATCTGGATGGTCGCCGTCGGCGTGCTCTACGGAGTGCTGAACGCCCTCGGCGTCTTCGACACGCTCAACGAGCTCTTCGGCCAGCTGGGCACCGAGGCCGGCACCGGCGCGGGCAGCGAGGTGCTGACGCCGGGCATCGTCTTCGGCGGCGCGGCCGTCATCGGCGCCATCAACGTCGTGCTCCTCACGGCGCTGTGCACCGTGGGCACCTTCATCTACAACATGTGCTCGGACCTCGTCGGCGGCCTCGAGGTCACCCTCTCCGAGCGGGATTGAGCGAGGACCCCCCTCCAGGGGTCCTCGCTCGCCCAGGTACGCTGTTCGAGGTTCACGGGCCTGTAGCTCAGGCGGTTAGAGCGCATCCCTGATAAGGATGAGGCCGGAGGTTCAAGTCCTCCCAGGCCCACCCGTGTGCCGGTGCCCCCGGCGCTGTACGCGCACCGATCCGGTGCACCCACCGCCAGGAGGTCATCCGCGTGCTGAAGAAGCTGGCGCTGGTCGCAGCGGCCATCGGCGCCGTGGCCGCCGTCCGCCGGCGCTCGAGCGGCAAGGTCGAGGCCGACCTCTGGCGCGAGGCCACGAGCGGGCCCCAGTCCGTCAGCACCCCCACGGCACGCTGATCCATCCCCGGGGCCCAGCCCCGTCGGGGACGTAGCTCAATTGGCAGAGCACCGCCTTTGCAAGGCGGGGGTTAGGGGTTCGATTCCCCTCGTCTCCACTCCTCGATCGGGAGGCCCGACGTGAGCACCGACCAGCCGGCACCCGGATCGACGCCCTCCGGAGCCGTGCCGCCCGTGCCAGCCGCCGGCTCCCGCCCACCCGGCCCGCCGCAGGGACCGCCCCAAGGGCCGCCTCCGCCAGGTCCGCCACCCGGCTGGCGACCGGCACCCCCGCCCTACGTGCGCCCGCCCAGCGCGTTCAAGCGCGGCTTCGGCGTGGGCCTGGGGGCGAGCCTCGGCGCCGGCATCGGGCTTGGCCGTGGTCGGCGTGGGCACCACCGTGATCCTGGTGCTGGCCCTCGTCGGCCTGGTGTCCGGCGCCGGTGACGGCGACACGTCGGCGCCGGTGACGGAGACGGTCTGGGGCGAGGCGACGGCCGAGGGCCGGCTGATCTCCGTCCCGGTCACCGGGGTCATCCTGGGCGGGGAGAGCGACGGCGCGACCTTCGGCGGCTCCACCTACGGATACGAGGTCGCCGACACCATCGACGGCCTGGACGCCGACGATGCCGACGGGCTGATCCTCGAGATGAACACCCCCGGCGGCACCATCTACGGTTCGCGCGCCATCGCCGACGCCGTCCAGCGCTACCAGGAGCGCACCGGCCACCAGGTGATGGCGCACGTCCAGGGACTGTCCGCCTCGGGCGGGGTCTACGCGATGGCCGGGGCCGACCAGATCGTGGCCGACCACGGCAGCCTCGTCGGCAGCATCGGCGTGGTCATGGGGCCCTTCCAGCGCTTCCGCGACGTCACCGGCATCCCCGGCACGCTGCTGGAACCGGGCGTGACCACCGAGGGCGGCATCACCGAGGAGTACCTGACCCGCGGCCGCGGCAAGGACCTCGGCAACCCCTACCGCGACATGACCCCGGAGGAGCGGGCGGTGCTGGGCGGTGGCCTGGACCGCGAGTACGAAGAGTTCGTCGAGTGGGTCTCGAAGGCCCGCGGCATCCCCGCGCAGACCGTCGTGGACGAGCTCGGGGCCTTCGTCTTCGACGGGCAGACCGCCATCGACCTCGGCCTGGTCGACCGCGTCCTGGGCCGGGACGAGGCCTACCGGTACGCCGCCGAGATGAACGACGTCGACCCCGACGACACCCGCGTCGACCGCGTCACCGGCCCCGGACTGCTGGAGTCCCTGCTGTCGGCGCGCTCGCCGGGGGGCGCTCCCGGCGCGACGGCCCCGGAGCCCGGGCGCAGCATCGTCTGCACCGGGGCCCCGCTCGTCCTGGCCGTCCACGGCCCGCTCTCGGCGGCCTGCACCGACTGATCTCCCGTCGCGATGTTCCACGTGGAGCGGAGGGTCCTCGGCCCCTGGACCCCGGGCGGCGGTGGGGTCACCGTCGGAGGCGCCCGGCCCGCGAGGCGTGGGCCGGCCCGGCCCGAGGAGGAGCTGTGGCACGCAGGACCATCGACTGCCGGACCATGCCGAGCGAGATCGACTGCAGCGTGACGATCAGCGGCGAGGAACGAGAGGTCCTCGAACTGGCCGCCGCCCATGCCGTGGCCGTGCACGGCCACACCGACGGCGAGGAGTTGCGCGACGGGCTCCGCCGGGCGATGCGCGACGACACCACCCTCCAGGTCGAGGACGGCGCCTTCCTCCAGTTCATCGAGTTCCACGCCCGCGACCTGGGCGGTTTCCGGAACCTCGTGGAGCTCTGGCGCGAGCGCATGGGCGGGGAGACGACGGCCCGCTGGGGCATCGTCGGCGCCGACCGTGACCGGCCCGGCACCTACGTCGAGGTGGTGGCCTTCCCGGACCACGACTCGGCCATGCGGAACTCCGAGCACCCCGTCACCGCGGACTTCGCCAAGCAGATGCAGGAGGTCACCGAGGGCGAGGCCGGCTTCCGCAACCTCGACATCGCCATGGTCATGCGGATGTAGTCGTCGCCCGGCCCGGGAGTCCGCGCGGCGCGACACGGTGGGAGAGTGGTGTCGTGACTGAATCGACTCCCGCCCGCCGCGCGGTCCTGCACACCAACCACGGCGACATCACCGTCGACCTGTTCCCCGACCACGCGCCCAAGACGGTCGCGAACTTCGCCGACCTCGCCGAGGGCGCCCGTGAGTGGACGCACCCCGAGACGCGGCAGAAGACCACCGACAAGCTCTACGACGGCACGATCTTCCACCGGGTCATCTCCGGCTTCATGATCCAGGGCGGCGACCCGCTCGGGCAGGGCTTCGGTGGCCCCGGCTACCAGTTCGGCGACGAGTTCCACCCCGAGCTCGCCTTCGACCGTCCCTACCTGCTGGCCATGGCCAACGCCGGTCCGGGCACCAACGGCTCGCAGTTCTTCATCACCGTGGGCCCCACCCCGCACCTGAACCGCAAGCACACGATCTTCGGCGAGGTGGCCGACCAGGCCGGCCGCGACGTCGTCGACGCGATCGCCGCCGTGCCGACCGCTCGTGGCGACAAGCCGCTCGAGGACGTCGTGATCGAGTCCGTCGAGGTGCAGCGCAGCTGAGCACCACCCCGGACGACGGGGGCACCGGCCGGGCCGACCAGCCGGTGCCCCCGCCCGCCACCTGCTACCGGCACCCCGACCGGCACACGGGCATCGCCTGCACGCGCTGCGGCCGGCCGATCTGCCCGGAGTGCATGATCCCGGCCTCCGTCGGCTTCCAGTGCCCGGAGTGCGTCAGGGCGGGCAACGCCGGCGTCCGCACGGTTCGCAGCTCCGGCCTGCGGACGGCGGGACGGCGCTGGGGCACCGTCACCCTGTCCCTCATCGCCCTCAACGTGGCGATGTTCGTCGTCACCGCGGTGTCGGCGGTGGCCGGTGGCAACTCGCCCGCGCAGAACCAGCGGTCGTCGGTCTTCACCGACCTGGCCCAGTGGCCGGCCGGCGTCCACTACCTGGACGAGTGGTGGCGCGTCCTCACCGCGGCGTTCCTGCACATCGGCCCGGTGCACCTGGCGTTCAACATGCTGGCCCTGCTGCTCTTCGGTTCCGAGCTCGAGCGGCAGCTCGGGTGGTCGCGCTACCTGGCCGTGTACCTGACCTCCGCGCTGGGGGGAGCGGTCGCCATCCAGCTGCTCGGTGATCCACGGGTGGTCGTCGCCGGGGCGTCGGCCGCCATCTACGGCCTGCTCGGCGCCCTCGGCGTGCTGATGGTGGCCGGCCGGCAGGACATCCGCGGCCTGCTGACGCTCCTGGCCATCAACGTGTTCATCAGCTTCCTGCCCGGCATCTCGCTGCTGGGGCACCTCGGCGGGCTGCTCGCCGGCGCGCTCGCCGCGGCCGTGCTCGTCCTGCTGCGCCGCCGCGCCCGGTTGCAGGTGCCGGCGCTGGCGCTCCTGGCGGTCGCGCTGCTCGTGGTGTCGCTGACGGTGCCGACGCTGACGGTGCTGAACCTCTAGCTCCCGTACCTCTAGCCGCCCTGCGCGGGCCGGCCGCGTGGGTCGAGCTCGCGCAGCTCCCGGGCCACCGCCGCGGGGTCGGCTCCCAGGTCCCGCCGGCCCAGCACCACCAGCACCCCGTCGTCGTCGGGACCGGAGGCGGTGTCCAGCTCCAGCGTCGGCGTCCGCAGCCCCAGCCGCCGGGTCTCGCGGACGCCGATCCGCAGCAGCCCCCACGGCAGGTGCACCGCCCCCGCGAGCCGGCGGACCCGGACGCCGTCGGGGCCGGCCGCGAGCCGGGGTCGCTGCAGCAGGTCCCGTGCGGCCTGGGCGAGGAACAGCGCCGCCCCGACGGCCAGCAGGATCCGGCCCGGTGCGTCGGCGACGACGGCTGCCCCTGCTGCGAAGAGCAGCCCCAGCGCCACGGAGAGCGCCGTTTCCGCCGTCCGGGTGGTCCAGGTCACGGGGGGACCTTGCCAGAAGAGGCCCACGTCATACGATGACAGTCAGGGCCGACCGTTTGGCCGCGCCCCGAATCGTCACGAGGAGTAGGTCCATGCGGGATGCCGTCATCTGTGCCGCCGTTCGCACGCCGGTGGGCAAGCGGGGCGGAGGGCTGTCGGGCGTGCACGCCGTCGACCTCTCCGCCCACGTGCTGAACAGCCTGGTCGAGCGGGCCGGCATCGACCCGGCCGTCATCGAGGACGTCATCTGGGGCTGTGTCAGCCAGGTCGGTGAGCAGACCTTCAACATCGCCCGCAGCGCCGCCCTGGCCGCCGGGTGGCCCGAGTCGGTCCCCGGCACCACCGTCGACCGCCAGTGCGGCTCGTCGCAGCAGTCCGTGGCCTTCGCCGCGGCCACGGTCATCAGCGGCCAGGCCGACGTCGTCGTCGCCGGCGGTGTGGAGATGATGAGCCGCGTCCCCATGGGCTCGGCCAGCAACCCCGCGTCCGGCGCCGGCCGCCCGATGGGCCCGAAGTTCGCCGAGCGCTACGAGGGCCAGCCCATCAACCAGGGCGTGGGTGCGGAGATGATCGCCGAGCGCTGGGGCTTCTCCCGCACGCAGCTCGACGAGTTCTCCCTCGCCTCGCACGAGAAGGCCGCCAAGGCGCAGGCCGACGGCGCCTTCGAGGAGGAGATCGCCCCGGTCACCACCCCCGAGGGCCTGGTCAGCGCCGACGAGGGCATCCGCCCCGGCGGCACGCTGGAGAAGCTGGGCTCCCTGAAGACGCCCTTCAAGGAGAACGGCGTCATCAGCGCCGGCAACGCCAGCCAGATCTCCGACGGCTCCGCGGCCCTGCTGGTCACGACCAGCGAGAAGGCCCGCGAGCTGGGGCTCACCCCGCTGGTCCGGATCCACACCACGGTCATGGCCGGCGACGACCCGGTCATCATGCTCACCGCGCCCATCCCGGCGACGAAGAAGCTGCTGGACCGCTCGGGCCTGTCGATCGACGACATCGGCGTCTACGAGGTCAACGAGGCCTTCGCGCCGGTGCCCATGGCCTGGCTGGCCGAGACCGGGGCCGACCCGGACAAGCTCAACCCGCACGGCGGCGCGATCGCCCTGGGCCACCCGCTGGGCGGCTCCGGTGCCCGCCTGATGACCACGCTCATCCACCGGATGCGCAACACCGGCAGCCGCTACGGCCTGCAGACGATGTGCGAGGGCGGCGGCATGGCCAACGCCACCATCCTGGAGCTCATCGACGCCTGATCCACGACCCCGGATCCATGCCGGCGGTCCCCAGGGACCGCCGGGCACGGCCCCCGACGCCTCGAGGCGTCGGGGGCCGTCGTCGTCCCAGGGGGTGTGGACGAGGTGTCGTCGCAGGTCAGGGGGGTAAGGGGACCCCGTGGTGACCGTTCCGCACCGGCGGACAAGTCGACTCGTCCACAGCGGTGTGCACAGCTGGGGACAGACTCACACAGGTGTAGTTACGCGCATGGACGATGCGTCACACCCGTACCACCGGCGGCATATGCGCAGGTCAGCCTGGTACGGGCCGGTCCCGTCCCTCCACATCCCGTGGACAACCCTGGGGGCAGGGCGTCATGTCGACCTGTGGACGACGGTCGGCGGCTGTGCACAAGCGAAAGGCCCCCGTCCCGGGTGGGACGAGGGCCTCCGTCGGCGGCCTTCCTGCAGGGGCCCGCGCCGAGCGTGCGAGGCGTGGGGGGCAGCGGAAGGACCCCGTTCCCCTCACCACTCGCAGGCTCGCGGCGAGCCTCCGAACGGGGCCGTCAGCGCCAGCGCATCGACATGACCAGGCCGGCGACCATCGCGCCGAAGCCGATCGCGAAGTTCCAGGCCGACAGCGACACCATGAAGGGGATCTCGTCGCCGGCGATGTAGTAGACGACGATCCACAGCAGCCCGATCAGCAGCAGGGCGACCATGAGCACGACGTACCAGCGGGGGCTGGGCTGGGCGATCCGGGCCTTTTCCGCCGAGCGGGCCTGCAGCACGCCCTCGGGCGGGGTGTAGACCGACTTCTTGCGCACCTTCGACTTGGGCACGTACCTGCTCCCTCCGGGTGGCCGGGTGCGTCCTCACCGGCCGCGACGGAGTCCAGCCTAAGCTGTGGCCGGAGCACGACGACGCCGCCACGGTGGTGGAAGCCCCTGAACGGGCTCCACGAGCGTCGTCGTCCGCCCCGAGACGCCCCGGAGGTACCCATGGCTCGTCTGTCGGCCTGGGGGGCGCTGGTGCCCGTGGTCGCGCTGGCCGCCGGCCTGCTGTTCGCCACCTCCGGACGCACGGCCCAGGGCACCGATCTGCGCGCCGGCGAGGTCACCGAGCTCTCCGGCCTGATCCGCGAGCGGGACGACGCGATCGCTGCCCAGGAGCAGCGGCTGGCCGACCTGCAGCGGCGCTCCGAACAGCTCACCGAGCAGGCCGCCGCTCGCGACGGCGCCGTCGCCGAGGCCCGGAGCGTCGGCGAGCGGGGCGCGGCGGCCGCCGGCCTCACTCCCGTCAGCGGCGCCGGCCTGGAGATCACCCTGGACGACGCACCGCGACGCCCCGACGGGACGCTCCCCGGGAACGCCCGCCCCGACGACCTGGTGATCCACCAGTCCGACGTCCAGGCGGTGGTCAACTCCCTGTGGGCCGCCGGCGCCGACGGGGTCGCCGTCATGAACCAGCGGCTGATCGCCACCAGCGCCGTCCGCTGCGTGGGCAACACCCTGCTGCTGCAGGGCCGCACGTACTCCCCGCCGTTCGTGATCACCGCCGTCGTCGACTCCGCGGCGGCCCGGCAGCAACTGGCCGCCTCCCCGCAGATCGCCGTCTTCCGGGAGGTCGTGGACGCCTACGGGCTCACCTACGGGGTGCGCGAGCGGCCGCAGCTCGAGCTGGCCGCCTACGATGGCCCACTGGCCCTGCAGTACGCCGACGCAGGCTGAGCCGCAGCGCCCGACCGAGCCGACCACCCGGGAGACCCGTGCCCGCCGAGAGCCACCCGACCGGGACCGCCGACCGGCGTCCCGTCCTGGTCGTCGACAACTTCGACAGCTTCGTCTACAACCTGGTCCAGTACCTGGGCCAGCTCGGCGTCCGCTGCATCGTGCGACGCAACGACGCCGTCACCGTGGACGAGCTGGCCGACCTCGGCGTCGCCGGCGTGCTCCTGTCCCCCGGCCCCGGCACCCCTGCCGACGCCGGCGTGACCGTCCCGATGGTGCACGCGGCGGCCGGGCAGGGCGTGCCCGTGCTCGGCGTCTGCCTGGGCCACCAGGCCATCGCCGAGGCCTTCGGCGGCGAGGTCGTGCGGGCTCCGGAGCTGCTGCACGGGAAGACCAGCCAGGTCGTCCACGAGGGCGCCGGCGTCCTGGCGGGGCTGCCCTCGCCCTTCACCGCCACGAGGTACCACTCGCTCGCCGTCGACGCCGCCTCGGTGCCCGCCGAGCTGGAGGTCACCGGGCACACGCCCTCGGGGATCGTGATGGCGCTGCGGCACCGGGAGCTGCCGATCGAGGGCGTCCAGTTCCACCCGGAGTCGGTGCTGACCGAGGGTGGCCACCGCATGCTGGCCACCTGGCTGGAGACCTGCGGGCTGGCCCCGGACCCCGCCGCCCTGGAGGCGGCCTCGGCGGGCGCCGAGCGGCTCAACGTGGCCACCGCCTGACGGCAGCGGCCCTTCCCTGCGGCCCCCTGCAGGGCCCCGCCGCGAGCGTGCGAGCGGTGGGGGGCAGGGGGTCCTTCTTCAGTTGGGTGCGGTGCCGTCCTCGGCGGCCGGTTGCACGATGAGCCTGATGCGGTCGCCGGCCTGCAGCTGCGTCCCGGCACGCGGCTCGACCCGGACCACGGTGGCGGTCGCGCTCGGCTCCGTCTCCTCGTCCTGGGGCGTGACCACGGCGATGTTGTCGAATCCCGCGTCGATCAGGGTGTCGTAGGCCTGGTCGGCAGGTGTGCCGGCGGCGAGCGGCGGCACCGCGATGGTCTCCGGCTCCGGCGGCCCGGACGAGACCCGCAGGGTGATGGCGGCGTCGGCGGTGGCCTGCTGCCCCGCTGCGGGCGTGGTCCCGAGCACGGTCCCGGCGGCCGCCGGGTCCTCCACCTGCTCGACGCCGATGTTGGTGAACCCGGCGTCCCGGAGAGCCTGCGTCGCGGCGTTCTGGTCGCCGGTGACCGACGGGATCGGGGCGTCCCCGTCGGACACCGAGAGGGTGATCGTCGAGTCCGGCGCGACGGACGCGCCCTCCGTCGGATCGATGTCGACCACCGTGCCCGCGTCCTCGAGGGAGTCGACCTCGTCGGAGTTGACGTTGCCCGTGAACCCGGCCCGCTCGATCTGGTCGCGCGCCCGCTGCTCGTCGAGGCCGACGATGTTGGGCACGAGGACGCTGTCGGGCGCGACGCCGACGACGAGGTCGACCGTGGTCCCCTCCGGCACCTGGGCACCGCTGGCCGGGCTGCTGTCGAGGACCGTGCCCTCCTGGGCGCTGTCGGTCGTGATCTGCGTCGTGACGTCGCCGACCTCGAGGCCGGCAGCGGTGATCGCGTCGCGGGCGGCGGCCTCGGGCAGGTTCCGCAGCGGGGGCACCTGGACCTGGGTGGCGACCGGCGTCTCGGTGTCGTCGTTCCCGCCCATGTTCACCGCCGCGGCGATGGCACCGCCCAGCAGCAGCACCGCGAGCACCGAGACGACGGCGATGACGATCCGGCGCTTGCGGCGGCGGGCCTGCTCGTCCTGGTCGTCCCACTCGTCGTAGCCGATCGGCGCGGCGCCGATGATGGCGGTCTTCTCGGCATCCCCCATGACGGGGGTCGCCTCCACCCGCTGCCCGGCGAGCGCGCGGAGCAGGTCGTTGCGCATGTCCGCGGCCGACTGGTACCGGTTGGCCGGGTTCTTGCTCATCGCCTTGAGCAGGATCGCGTCCAGGTCGGCCGGGATCTCCGGGTTGATCGACGACGGCAGGCGGGGGTCCTCGCGCACGTGCTGGTAGGCCACCGACACGGGGGAGTCGCCGGTGAACGGCGGGGCACCGGTGGCCAGCTCGTAGAGCATGCAGCCCAGCGAGTAGACGTCGGAGCGGGCGTCGACGCTCTCGCCGCGGGCCTGCTCCGGCGAGAGGTACTGGGCGGTCCCTATGACGGCGGCCGTCGAGGTCATCGTGGCGGCGGAGTCGGAGACCGCCCGGGCGATGCCGAAGTCCATCACCTTGACGGTGCCCTGGGGCGTGATCATCACGTTCCCGGGCTTCACGTCGCGGTGCACGATGCCGTTGCGGTGGCTGAAGTCCAGGGCGCCGCAGATGTCGGCGGCCAGGGTCATGGCGCGTTCCGGGGAGAGGTGGCCCTCGCGGCGCAGCACGTCGCGCAGCGTCTCGCCCTCGACGTACTCCATGACGATGTAGGGCGTCGCGCCCAGCGCGGTGCGGTCCTCGCCGGTGTCGTACACCGCGACGATGGCCGGGTGGTTGAGCGACGCGGAGGCCTGCGCCTCGCGGCGGAAGCGCACCTGGAAGGAGGGGTCGCGGGCGAGGTCGCTGCGCAACACCTTCACCGCCACCTCGCGGCCCAGCCGGAGATCGCGGCCGAGGTGCACCTCGGCCATGCCGCCGCGGCCGAGCACCCCGCCGATCTCGTAGCGCTCGCCGAGCACCTGCGGCGTGGTCATCGGTGGTCCTCTCGAACGGGAGCGTGCGTCGTCCGGGGACGGACCGCGGCGCGCGGGCAGCGGCCGGGGCGCGCTGCGGGCAGGATGCCGTCGGCGAGCCTAGCCGCGGACCGGCGCGTTCCCGGGTAACCGACGGCGGACGACCAGGTCACCCGGTCACATCCGCAGCAGCCGCCCCAGCCTCCGCCTGCGGAGTCTCGACGGGCGGCTCCGAGGTCTCCGAAGGCGGCGTCGAGGGAGCCGTCGTGCCGGGCAGCGGCGACGTCGTCGTGGTGGGAGTTGCGGACGGACTGTCGCCGCCGGAGGAGGACGAGGTGTTCGGGGACGACGACGGGGACGACGACGTGGACGACGACGGGGACGACGACGTGGTGCTCGGCGCCTCGGTGGTGGACGGAGCGGTCGTCTCCTGCGTCTCGGGAGCCTGGGTCGGGGCCTCGGTCTGCGGCGCCTCCTCCTCGACCGTCCAGCCGTCCTCGGCGACGGTCAGGGTGATCGTCGCGCCCGGCGGCACGGTCCCCGTCGGCCCGATCCCCGCGACGGCGTTCTCGTCGAGATCGCGGCCGAGCGCCCTCAGCGTCTCCTCGTCGGCCGTTTCCCGGACGACCCGCAGGTCCAGCGCCTCCAGCGCGCCCTGCACGTCGTCGGCGTCCCGGCCGATGTAGTCGCCGGCCGGACCGATGTCCACGCCGGTCTCCGACGCGCTGGAGGTGCTCGAGCCGCTGGTCCGGTCGGCGGTGCGTCCGCCGTCGCTCCCGTCGCCCTGGTTCACCAGCAGCGCCGTACCCCCGCCGAGGAGGAGCAGCAGGATCAGCCCGGCCAGCAGCCACGCCCAGCGCCGCCGCTTCGCGGGGGCGGGGCCGGCGTCGTCGGCCGGCCAGTCGTCGTCGTCCTCCGGTCCGTGCAGCGGCGGCATGGGCCCGGCGCCACCGGCCGTGGGTGAGAGCGACCGGGTGCCGGTCAGCGCTCCGGTCTGCGCGGCGAAGACCGTCGTCCTCCCGTCGGCGAAGCCGCCGCCGACCACCTGGGTCGGAGCCGTGGACGGGCCCATCGGCACCGGGCCCGGGGTGGGCGTCCCGCCGGCGGCCACCCGCCGGATCGCGTCGGCGAAGGCGCCGCCGTCGGGGAACCGGTCGGCCGGGTCCTTGGCGAGGGCCCGCTCGACGAGCAGCCGGACCGCCGGCGGGATCTCGGGTGGCAGCGGCGGGGGCGGCCGGTTGATGTGGGCGAGCGCGATGGCCACCTGCGAGGTGCCGTCGAACGGCCGGCCGCCGGTGAGGCACTCGTAGGCCACGATGCCGAGCGAGTACACGTCCGAGGCGGCGTTGACCTCCATGCCCTGGGCCTGCTCCGGGGAGAGGTACTGGGCGGTGCCCACGACCATGCCGGTGCGGGTGAGGGGCGTGGCGTCGCGGGCCTGGGCGATGCCGAAGTCGGTGAGCTTCACGACGCCGTCGGGACGCACCATCAGGTTGCCCGGCTTGATGTCGCGGTGGACCACGCCGGCCCGGTGGGCGGCCGACAGCCCGTCGGCGGACTGCTCCAGCACGTGCAGCGTCCAGTCGACCGGGAGCTTCCCCTCCTCGTGGAGGATCGACACCAGCGGCTGCCCCTCGACGAACTCCATGACCAGGAAGGCCAGCTTCTTGGCGCCCGTGTCGTCGACGGTCTCGCCGTAGTCGTAGACCGAGGCGATGTTGGGGTGCGACAGCGCCGCGGTGTGCCGGGCCTCGTTCCGGAAGCGGGCCAGGAAGCTGGGGTCGTCGGTGTACTCGCTCTTGAGGACCTTGGCCGCGACGACGCGGTCGAGCACCTGGTCGCGGGCCTTCCAGACCTCGCCCATGCCGCCGACGGCGATGGGGGCGGTGATCTCGTAGCGGCCGGCGAGCAGGCTGCCGGTGGCCAGCGTCATCAGCCCCCCTGCCCGTCGAGGTAGGCCTGGATCACCGAGCGGGCGATCGGCGCCGACGTGTCGCCGCCGGTGCCCCCACCGTTGCGGATGAAGACGGCGACGGCGATCTTCGGCGCGGCGGCCGGCGCGAAACCGATGAACCAGTTGTGATCGGGGCCGTCGTTCTCCGCCGTCCCGGTCTTGCCGGCCACCTGCACGCCGCTGATCCGGGCGTTCCGGCCGGAGCCGTTGGCCACCACGCTGGTCATCATCTCGGTCAGGTCGTTCGCGACGTCCTCCGAGAACGGCTGCGACATCTCCTCCGCGTCCGTCTCGTCGATGACGGTGAGGTCGGGGGCGAGGAGCTGGTCGACCAGGTAGGGCTTCATCAGGGTGCCGTCGTTGGCCACCGCCGCGGCGATCATCGCGGCCTGCATCGGGGTCACCTGCACGTCCTGCTGACCGATCGAGGTCCTGGCCAGCTGGTCGCCGTTCTCGATCTCGCCGAGCGTGCTCGCCGCCACGTCCAGCGGGATCTGCAGGTCCTCCCGGCCGAAGCCGAAACCCTCGGCCATGTCGCGGATCGCGTCCTCGCCGAGGTCGATGCCCAGCTGGGCGAAGGCGGTGTTGCAGGAGATGGTGAGCGCGTCGATCAGCGGCTGCTGGCCGCTGGGGTCGCACGCCGAGCCGTTGAAGTTCTTGAGTGTTCCGTCGGACTGCGGCAGGTCGAACACCTGGGGCGCCGGTATGACGGTCTCCGGCGTGTAGCCGTTCTCCAGCGCCGCCGCCGAGACGATGACCTTGAAGATCGAGCCCGGCGAGTAGCGCTGGCTGATCGCCTGGTTGCTGCGCGGGTCCGGGTCGGCGCTCTCGAGAGCGTCCGCGGCGGCCCGGATGCCGTCGGGGTCGTGGCTGGAGAGCAGGTTCGGGTCGAAGGTGGGGGTGCTGGCCAGGCCCAGGACGGCGCCGGTCGAGGGATCGAGGGCCACCACGGCGCCCACCTGGCCCTCGAGGCCGGCCATCGCGGCCTGCTGCACGGCCGGGTCGAGGGTGAGGACGACGTCGCCGCCGGAGGGGTCGCGGCCGGTG
Organism: uncultured Actinomycetota bacterium; assembly: GCA_963747895.1. Classification (GTDB taxonomy): domain Bacteria; phylum Actinomycetota; class Actinomycetes; order Mycobacteriales; family Geodermatophilaceae; genus Blastococcus. The sequence continues at coordinate 247,314 of CAVVGX010000005.1, read as the reverse complement.
AACAGGTCGGAGATGCGGCGCACGAACAGCCGGTCGTCGGTGCCGGCGAGCAGCGCGTTCTCGGCCTTCTCGATGCCCGTGGCGCCGTAGATCACCGAGTAGTAGCCGGTGACGGCCGCGTACAGGCCGGCCTGCGGGTACTGGCGCAGGTACTTCAGCCGGTCGTCGGTGGGCACCGACAGCGCGATCGGCTCACCGTCGACGACGATGGCGCCGCGCTCGCGGGAGTACTCGTCGGCGAGGACCCGGGTGTTGCGCCCGTCCTCCCGCAGATCCTCCGAGCGCACCACCTGGATGTAGTTGATGTTGATGATCAGCAGGGTGAAGAGCACCAGCACGCTGATCGCCACCCGGCGCAGGGGAGCGTTCACTGCTGCACGACCTCGGTCGGCGCATCGGTCAGGCGCTGGGGTGCCACGTGCGGCGTCGCGGGCCGCCGGGCGGCGTCGCTGATGCGCACGAGCAGCGCCACCAGGCCGAAGTTGGCCACCAGCGAGGAACCGCCGTAGGCGATGAACGGCGTCGTCAGGCCGGTGAGCGGCAGCAGGCCGGTGACCCCGCCGAGCACGACGAACAGCTGCCAGGCGACGGCGAAGGAGAGGCCGGCGGCCAGCAGCTTCCCGAAGGGGTCCCGCACGATCAGCGAGGTGCGCAGGCCGCGCTCCACGAGCACCAGGTAGACCATGATCACGGCCGCGAGCCCGAACAGGCCGAGCTCCTCGCCGATGGCCGAGGCGATGAAGTCGCTCTTGGCGATGGGCACCTCGTCGGGCCGGCCGCCACCCAGGCCGGCGCCGAACAGCCCGCCGGTGCCGAGGCCGAACAGCGACTGCGCCACCTGGTAGCCGGAGCCGTCGTAGTAGGCGAAGGGGTCCAGCCAGGTGTCCACGCGGGCCTGCACGTGGCCGAAGGCCCGGTAGGCGATGGTCGCGCCGCCGGCGAACAGCAGCAGGCCGATGACCAGCCAGCTGGACCGCTCGGTGGCGACGTAGAGCATCACGACGAAGATCCCGAACAGCAGCAGCGAGCTGCCCAGGTCGCGCTCGAAGACCAGGACGAGGATCGACACGACCCAGACGACGATGACCGGGCCCAGGTCGCGGCCGCGGGGGAACTCCAGCCCCATCACCTTGCGGCTGGCCAGGGCCAGGACGTCGCGCTTGTCCACCAGGTACGCGGCGAAGAAGACGACCAGGCAGATCTTGGCGAACTCACCGGGCTGGATGGAGAAGCCCGCGACGCGGATCCAGATCTTGGCGCCGTAGACCTGGGAGATGGAGGCCGGCAGCACCGCGGGGAGCGCCAGCAGCACCAGGCCCAGCAGCATGAGGATGTAGGCGTAGCGGGACAGCAGCCGGTGGTCGCGCACGGCGAGCAGCACCGCGACGAACAGCGCCATCCCGATCGTGGCCCACAGCAGCTGCACGGGGGCATCGGCGCCGGTGTCGGTGTCGGCGATGTCCAGCCGGTGGATCATCACCAGGCCCAGCCCGGTGAGGACCGCCACGCAGGGCAGCAGCAGCGGGTCGGCGTACGGGGCGAACTTCCGGACGACGAGGTGCGCGACCGTCCAGAGCGCGGTGAACCAGATGCCGAACGTGGCCAGCTCGGGGCGCAGCGACCCGGTGACGGTGAGGTCGACGATGCACTGGGCCGCCAGGGTGATGACGACGGCGAAGAGCAGCAGCAGCGCCTCGGTGCCGCGGCGCGTGGGTACGGGGGTGCCGGGCGCGGCCACGGCGCGGGGGTCGGTCGAGGGTCCGGCCATCACTCGGCCTCCCGGCAGTCCACCCCCGGCCGGGACGACGACGTCGTCGCGGCCGACGTGCTGGTCCCGGCGGGGCTCTCCGGCGTGCTGGTCGCGGCGCCGGGGGCCGCGGGCGCCGAGGGGAGCCCACCGGGCACCGGGGTCTCCGACGGGTCGGCGCGGTCGGCCGGCTCCTCGTCGGCGGCGGTGGGGCAGGGCGCGAGGCGCTGGTCGCGCAGCGCGGCCACGATGCGGGCGGCGTGGTCGGCGTCGTCGGCGGTGATGCCGCCTTCGACCCGGTTGCGGGCCGCGGGCGTCAGGTCGGTGACGGGGAGGTCGGCGTCCCGGTCGACGCGGAAGAGGTCCAGGCCGAGCAGCGAGACGTCGAGGCCGCGGAAGACAGCCACCTGCTCCTGCCCCTGGCCCGGCTCGTCGTCGACGCCCACGAACCAGTGCTGCAGCGCCCACACGTAGGTACCGATCGCCCCGGCCACGAGCACGACCAGGAGGATCCCCGCCCCGAGGAGTAGTCGCAGCGGGCGGCGGCGGGCGGAGGGGCCACCGCCCGTCGGCGGTGCGGGCGGCGGCGGAGGCGGTGCGGGATCGGCCAGGGCGGCCCGTCCGGCGGCGGACGTGGCGTCCACCTGGCGCTGCCCGACGTAGTCGCCGGCCGCGCCGTCGACGACGGGCTCCATGGGCACGCCGCGGCCGTCGTCGTCCACGACGTCGGCGACGATGACGGTGATGTTGTCGGGGCCGCCGCTGCGCAGGGCCAGCTCGATGAGCCGGTCGGCGGTGGTCTGCGGGTCCGGGTCGGTGAGCGCGTCGGCGAGGGTCTCCTCGCTGACGACCCCCGACAGCCCGTCGGAGCACAGCAGGTACCGGTCTCCGGCGCGGGCCTCGCGCATGGAGAGGTCCGGCTCGACCTCCTGGCCGTTGAGGGCGCGCAGCAGCAGCGAGCGCTGCGGGTGGTGGTTGGCCTCTTCCGGGGTGATCCGGCCGTCGTCGATCAGCGTCTGCACGAACGTGTCGTCGTGGGTGATCTGGGAGAACTCGCCGTCGCGCAGCAGGTAGGCGCGCGAGTCGCCGACGTGGCACAGGGCGAGCCGGCCGCCGGCGAAGAGGATCGCGGTCAGCGTCGTCCCCATGCCCTCGAGCTGCGGGGAGTCGCGGATGACCTCGCGCAGGTGCTCGCTGCCGTCGAAGACGCCGCCGCGCAGCGCCTCCAGCATGTCGCCGGACGGGGTGTCGTCGTCCAGGTGCTGCAGCGCGGCGATCACCACCTTGCTGGCGACGTCGCCGGCCGCGTGGCCGCCCATGCCGTCGGCGACGGCGAGCAGCCGGGGCCCGGCGTACACCGAGTCCTGGTTGTTGCCGCGGATCAGCCCGCGGTCGGAACGCGCCGCGTAGCGCAGGACGAGACTCATGAGCGCAGCTCCAGCGCCGTCTGGCCGATGCGGATCGGCTGGCCGGGGCTGATCAGCAGCGGCCCCTGGACGCGCTGCTGGTCGAGATAGGTGCCGTTGGTGGAGCCGAGGTCCTCGACGTACCACTGTCCGCCGCGGTTGGTGAGCCGCGCGTGGCGGGAACTGGCGAAGTCGTCGGTGAGCACGAGGGTCGAGTCGTCCGCCCGTCCGATGAGTATCGGCTGCTCGCCGAGGGTGATCTTGGTGCCGCTGAGGGGGCCGGCGGTGACCACGAGGGTGCGCGGTCCCTTGCCGCTCCGCTTCTTACCAGGTGCGGCGGCGCGGGGTGGCACCGAGGCCACCCGGCCGACGCGCCCGCCCAGCAGGTCGGCCCGCACCACGCGGAACGCGGCGAAGATGAACAGCCACAGCAGCAGGAGGAAGCCGAAGCGGAATCCCTGCAGCACGATCTCGGCCATCACCCGGTCACCTCGCTCGCCATCAGCGAGTCCGTGCCCGGAAGTGCGGTGCTCATGCGTGACCTCGACGACCCCGTCACGCGCCGTCCCGGCGGTACACCAGTACCGAGTGGCCGATCCGGATGACGTCGCCGTCGGCGAGCGGCTGGCGGGTGATCCGCCGGCCGTTGACCAGCGTGCCGTTGGTGGAGCCGAGGTCCTCGGCGGTCGCGACACCGCTTTCCAGGACGACGTCGACGTGCTTGCGGCTCACCCCGGTGTCGGGGAGCCGGATGTCGGCCTCGGTGCCGCGGCCGATGACGTTGCGCCCGTGCGACAGCTCGTGCCGGGTGCCCGGGCCGTCCACGACCAGGGCGTGCGTGAGGGCCGAGCGGCCGCCGGGGCGCAGCAGGGGCGGGCCGGCCCGGCCGGTGTCGCCGGCGTGCGCGCGCAGCGGCGGGAGCGGGGGCAGCGGCGGGTGGCCGTTGGCCGGTGGGGTGCCAGCGGCAGCGAGGTCGCCGCGGTGGCCGGGGGCCGACGGGTCGGCGACCTCCGAGGACACCTCGAAGACGCCGGTGGGCAGGTCGCTGTCGAGCTCGAAGCTCACCCGGACGGCGTCGAAGATCGAGTAGCCCTCGTCGTCGATGTGCTCGGCGACCATGTCGGCGAGCTCGCCGGCGAGCTGTTCGGACCACTGGCCCAGGTGTTCGTGGTCGGTGTCGCCCAGGCGCACGACGTAGACGTTCGGCGCCAGGATCCGGCCCTCGCCCACCACGGAGCGCTGCTCGTCGGCCTCGCGGGTCAGGGCCTTGGCGATCTCCGCCGGGTGCACCTTGCCCTTGAAGAGGCGCGCGAACGCCAGTCCGACCATGCCCTCGAGGCGCCGTTCGAAGCGCTGGAGCACACCCACGGTCGCTCCCTTGCGCTCGCCCGGACATGTCTGTGCTGCCCGTGATCGTAGCCGGGCGGCGCGCCGCGGACCGGCCAACGCGCGCCGAGGGGCTCGTTTGTGCTGGCGGCGGCGCGACGACCGCACCCCCGGGCCGGCCTGCGGTCCCGGGCTGATATCGTCGTCGCTCGCCAGGGCAAGTGGCGGAATGGCAGACGCGCACGGTTCAGGTCCGTGTGTCCGAAAGGACGTGGGGGTTCAACTCCCCCCTTGCCCACCAGGCAGCGAAGGGCTCCCCGATCCGGGGAGCCCTTCGTCGTTCCTGGCCGCAGCTCGGTCAACGGCTGCCCGCCGCCAGCGCGCCGGAGTTGCGGCCGGACACGATCGTTGGAAGATGGCGTGCAACCCCGCCTGGTGGGAGACAGAGGTCCCTCACCGGTCCGCGGCGCTCTACCCGGGCGGGGCCTCGGGGCCACCGGCGTGCCGCCCGTAGCCGACGAGCTGTCGGCGCCACTCGGTCGCGGTGGTGCCGAAGTGCCCGCGGAACCACACGGAGAACGCACTGGGCGCGGCGAAGCCCAGCAAGTGCGCGATCTCGGTCAGCGAGTAGGTGTCGGTGGCCAGGTACCGCTCGGCCCATCCCGCGCGGATGTCGGACACGATCGCGGAGAAGCTCACTCCTTCGTCAGCCAGGTGCCGGCGCAGGGTGCGGGGTGGCACGTGCATGGCGCGGCTGACATGTGCCAGGGAGCACCGCCCGGCCGGGAGCAGGATCTCCACCATCGAGCGGACCTGCGCGGTCGCGGTCGCCTGAGGTGGCGGCGGCAGGGTGTCCAGCAGCCGGCGGGCGTAGGGCCGCAACACCGGGTCGGAGGTCACCGTCGGCAGGTCCAGATCGCGGGCCGGGAAGACCACGCCGGTGAACGGCTGGCCGAAGCGCAGGCCCGGGCCGCACACCTGCCGGAACAGACCGAGGTCGGCCGGCGGGCGGTGCGGGAGGAGGACGGACAGTGGCTGCCAGTCGGCGCGAACGAGGGAGCGCAGCACGCCGAGCAGGCCGGCCACCGTCAGGTCCAGGCTCTGACGAACCGGAACCGGCGCCCCGAACTCCAGCCAGACCTGCACCGTGGCCAACCCGTCGGCCTCCGTCAGCCGCAGGTCGAGGGTGCCGTTGTAGGCCTGCTCGTAGCGGATCAGCAGGTCCAGGGCGCTGCGGAGATCGGGCTCCTCGCGCAGCACCACGCTGAGCGGGCCGAGCGCTGAGAGTCGCCGGCGGACGGAGAGGCGGACGGCGAAGTCCTCGAGGCCGGAGTCCGCAGCCGAGCGCTCGAGCAGGCGCGCGACCGGGACGGCGGGAACCCACGTGTCCTGCTCCGCCAGATCGGTGATGTCCATCCCCGCGTCGGCCATCAGCCGCGCCGGGTCCAGGCCGACGGAGCGAGCGAGCTCCGGGTAGCCGGTCAGCGCGGCGTAGCGCACGAAACGGTCCACGTGAGCTCCTTCCGCTGCGCCCGGTGGCCGGGATGCAGAAGAGGCCGACCACATTCGTGAAGCGCCCTCGACCGAGAGTTCCTAGCGTGACGGCACCTGGAGTCGCGGGGACCGTAGCGGTCGCCGGCTCCGGGAGTTGCTGCAGAAGTCCTTCGCAGCGGACCCGGAGTGGCCGGGCGCGGTGCGACCGCAGGGAACGGAGCGCTGCCATGCTCGACCCGCCCGCTGCCGGATCGCACGGTGGCCGCTACGACGGACAGGCGGTCCTGTCCGCCCGGGAACTCGACGCGCTGCGCCTGCTCGCCGCCGGCCGGTCGACCGCGCAGATCGCCGTGGCCATGTCGGTCTCCACGAACACGGTCCGCTCCCGCATCCACAACGCCCGCGCCAAGCTGGACGTCACCGACCGGCAGCAGGTGGTGCCGCGAGCCCGAGATCTCGGGCTGCTCTGACATCGACCGTGTGACGTCCGGAGCCGCAGTGGTTCAGGCCGTGCCGCCCGTCTTCGGCATGAAGGCGCTCAGCCGCCGGTGGGCTGCCGACGTCCGGCGAGGTCGGCGAACCAGGTGACGGCGGCCGGATCGTCCACGGCGCCGAGGTTGCACGCCTTGTCGACCGGGACGCCCTGGAAGATCCGCTTGATCGGCACCTCGAGCTTCTTGCCGGTCGTGGTGTGCGGGACGGCCGGCACCTCGAGCACCTCGTCGGGCACGTGCCGGGGGGAGGCCTGGGTCCGCACGGCGGAGCGGATGCGGTCGACCAGCTCCTCGTCCAGCACGGCGCCCTCGGCCAGCCGCACGAACAGCGGCAGCCAGTAGCCGCCGTCGGGCTGCTCGATGCCGAGCACCAGCGCCTCGGCGACCTCCGGCAGCGCCTCCACCGCCTGGTAGATGTCGGAACTGCCCATGCGCACGCCGTGCCGGTTGAGCGTGGAGTCCGAGCGACCGGAGATGACGCAGGTGCCGCGGCTGGTGATCGTCAGCCAGTCGCCGTGGCGCCAGACGCCGGGATAGGTGTCGAAGTAGGCGTCGTGGTACCGCCGGCCGTCCTCGTCGCCCCAGATCCGCAGCGGCATCGAGGGCATCGGGGAGAGGATGACCAGCTCGCCGACCTCGTCGACCAGCGGCTTGCCGTCGGCGTCCCACGACTCGACGTGGACGCCGAGCGCGCGCCCCGACATCTCGCCGAGGTGGACCGGCAGCCAGGGCGAGCCGCCCACCAGCGTGGCGGCGAAGTCGGTGCCCCCGCTGAACACCCGCAGCACGAAGTCCGGGCCCAGCTCGTCGTAGACCCAGCGGAACGAGCCGGCCGGGAGCGGGGAGCCGGTGACGCCCAGGCTGCGCAGCGCGGACAGGTCATGGTCCCGCCCGGGGTGCAGCCCGGCCTTCTCGCAGGCCTGGAGGTAACCGGGGCTGACGCCCAGGCTGGTGAGCCGGTGCTCCTCGGCCAGCTGCCACAGCCGGTCCACCGAGGGGTACATCGGGTTGCCGTCGTAGAGGACGGCGGTGCTCCCCGTCAGCAGCCCGCTGACCATGCTGTTCCACATGATCCAGGTGGTCGAGGTGTAGGACATGCCGCGGTCGCCGGGCTGCGGGTCGTTCTGCAGGCCGCTCTGAGCCAGAGCCATGACCAGGATCCCGCCGTGCCCGTGCACCAGGCCCTTGGGCAGGCCGGTCGTGCCGGAGGAGTAGACGACCCACAGCGGGTGGTCGAAGGGCAGCTGGACCGGCGCGGCGTCCCCGGGCTCGGCCAGCAGGTCCGCCCACCGGGCCCCGTCACCGTCGGGCCGGGTGTCGAGCACGGGCACGTGCACCACCTCGCGCAGGGTGGGCAGCGCGGCGACGAGGTCGTCCACCAGCTCCCGGCGGTCGTGCTCCCGGCCACCGAAGCGGTAGCCGTCCACCGCGATCAGCACGGCCGGCTCGAGCTGGGCGAACCGGTCGATCGCGCTCTGCAGCCCGATCTCGGGCCCGCAGGCCGACCACACCGCCCCGACGCTGGCCGCCGCGAGGAAGGCGACGACGGCCTGCGGGATGTTGGGCAGGTACCCGACGACGCGGTCACCCGGGCCGATGCCCCGGCGGCGCAGCGCCGTCGCCACCGCCCCGACCTGGCCGACCAGCTCGCCCCACGTCGTCTCGGTGACCGTGCCGTCCTCGGCGACGGCGACCAGCGCCGTCTCCCCGTCGCGGCCCTCGCCGCGCCGGAGCACGTGCTCGGCGTAGTTCAGCCGCGCGCCGGGGAACCAGACGGCCCCGGGCATGCTGCGGTCGGTGAGCACCGCGTCGTAGGAGGTGCCGGGCGCGATGTCGAAGAAGTCCCAGACCTCGGCCCAGAACTCCTCGAGGTGCTCCACCGACCAGCGCCACAGCGAGTCGTAGTCCTCGAACCGCTCGCCGTGCGCCGCCTCGATCCGCCGGGCGAAGGCGGTGAGCTTGGAGCTCTCCCGCCGCTCCGGCGACGGCGCCCACAGCACCTCGCCGGTGCTCTCCCTGTCCGGGCCGGCGGCCTCGATGTCAGCGGTCACGTGCGCCTCCCGGGGGATCGCGGTGCGCGGACCGGTCGTCCCCGCGCCGACGGCCAAGCTATCGCCGGGCCGCGGGGGTCGCGACGCCGCGGGTGCGGGACGTCCGTCAGCGGCCGGGCAGTGCCTGGTTCCCCGGCCCGTCGTCGCCCCCGTCGTCGCGGCGGGCGAGGGACTGCACGAGCAGGATCGCGCCCCAGGGGCCGATGACCCAGATCGGCCAGAAGTAGAGGAACTCCCAGGCGCCCAGCGACGTGACGGCCCAGATGGCGATGACGACGGCCGCCGTGCTCGCCCACGAGCGCCAGGCGCCGGGGTCCGCGCCGCGCCACCCGTGCGCGCCCCGCCGCGCCGGGCTCCCGTCCCGCACCGCCGGCGCCGCCCCTGACGGCGCCGGTGCCGGCTTGTCGCCGGGCAGGTCGGCGGTCAGCTCGGCGAGTTCGCCGTAGGTCTTCGCCGCGTAGGCGCGGGTGAGCCGCTCCTCGTACTCCGCGACGGTGAGCCGGCCCGCGGCCATGTGCCGGCCGAGGACGTCGGCCACGGCGGCGCGGTCGGCGTCGGCTGCGCGCAGGTGCGGTTCGCTCATCGGGGCCCTCCCGGGACGGTGGCTCCCAGTATCGGCCCGCGGAGGCCCGTCGTCGTCCATCGATCGGTGGGTTCCACGTGGAACCGGCGGGCTACGCGTTCGGGGGGACGACCGCCGAGGTGAGCGAGCGGCCGATGACCATCCGCTGGATCTGGTTGGTGCCCTCGAAGATCTGCATGACCTTCGCCTCGCGCATGTACCGCTCGGCCGGGTGGTCGCGGGTGTACCCGGCCCCGCCGAGCACCTGCACGGCGTCGGTGGTGACCTTCATGGCTGCGTCGGTGGAGACCAGCTTGGCGATGCTCGCCTGCCGGGAGTACGGCTTGCCCGCGTCCTTGCGGCGGGCGGCGACGAGGTAGGTCGCCCGGGCCGACTCGACCGCGGCGGCCATGTCGGCCAGCAGGAAGGACACGCCCTGGTGCTGGGCGATGGGCCGCCCGAACGCCTCCCGCTCGACCGCGTAGCCGACGGCGAGGTCCAGCGCCGACTGCGCCAGCCCCACCGCGACGGCGCTGACGCCCAGGCGGCCGGAGTCCAGCGCCGCCAGGGCGATCCCCATGCCGCGGCCGCGCTCGCCGACGAGCCGGTCGCCCGGGACGGGGACGTCGTCCAGCCGGACAGCGGCGGTCGTGGACCCGGTCAGGCCCATCTTCTGCTCGGGTGGCGCCGCGCTGAACCCGGCCAGGTCCGGCGTGAGGTGGAAGCAGGAGATGGCCCGCTCGCCGTCGTCCGGCGTGCGCAGGAAGGTCGAGTAGAAGTCGGCGTGCCCGCCGTGGGTGACCCACGCCTTCTCCCCGGCCGCCCGCCAGCCGTCGTCGGCGGCCCGGGCGCTCGCCCGCATCGCCGCCGGGTCCGAGCCCGCGTGGGCCTCCGACAGGCAGTAGGCGCCCAGCAGCTGCCCGCCCACCATGTCCGGCAGCAGGTCGCGGCGCTGCGCCTCGGTGCCGAACCGGTCGATCGGGAAGCAGGACAGCGTGTGCACGCTGACGCCCAGCGCCACGCTGGCCCACCGGGCGGCGAGCTCCTCGACCACCTGCAGGTAGACCTCGTAGGGCTGGCCCCCGCCGCCGACGTCCTCGCCGAAGGGCAGGCCCATGAGCCCGGCGTCGCCCAGGAGCCGGAACACCTCGCGGGGGAACCGCTCCTCGCGCTCGTAGGACGCGGCCTTCGGGGCCAGTTCGGCGTCGGCGATCTCGCGGGTGAGGGCCAGCAGGTCCTCGGCCTCGGGGGTGGGCAGTTCGCGGTCGACGGGCACGGTTCTCCTCCAGGCAGGCTCTCCCGGACGGTACCTGCGGAACCGGCCCGCGCCGCTGGCGAGGATGTGCGGGTGCGCATCGAGGAGCGGGCCTGGGACGACCCCGACGTCCAGCGGCTGGCCGACGACCAGCAGACCGAGATCCGCGCCCGGTACGGCGGCAAGCTCGAGCCCGGACGCCCGCCGTCGGCGGCCGACGTCGCCGTCGTCCTGCTGGCGTCCGACGACGACGGGACGCCGCTCGGCTGCGGCGCGCTCCGCCCGCTGGACGGGGGCGCGGCCGAGGTGAAGCGGATGTACGTCGTGCCCCCAGCGCGCGGCGCCGGGGTCGGCCGGGCGGTGCTGGCGGAGCTGGAGGCGGCCGCTCGGGAGCGCGGCTGGACCACCCTGCGGCTGGAGACCGGCCCGCTCCAGCCGGAGGCGGTGGCGCTGTACACGGGCGCCGGTTACACGGCGACCGGCCCGTTCGGCGGCTACGCCGATGATCCGCGGGCCACCCACTCGCTCTACTTCGAGCGCATCCTCCCCTGAGCGGTCAGCCCGGCAGCAGGACCTCGAGCTTCGCGGGGCCGCGCAGGATGCGGTTGGGCTTGTAGGTCAGCTCCCCGAGCCGGGCGCCGTCCAGCCGCCGGGCGAGCGCCTGGAGCGCGACGCGGCCCTCCAGCCGGGCCAGCGGCGCACCGAGGCAGTAGTGGGCGCCGATGCCGAAGGCGAGGTGCGGGGTGGTCCGGGTGGTGTCCAGCCGCAGCGGGTCGGGGTGCTGCTCGGGGTCGCGGCCGGCGGCGGCGATGAGGAGCACCACCCGGCCACCGGCGCGCACGGTCCCGCCCGGGACCTCCAGGTCCTCGCGCACGGACCGGCCGGTCATCTGCACCGGCGGGTCGAGGCGCAGCACCTCCTCGACGAACCCGGCCGCGCACGCCCCGTCCGCCGCCACCCGGGCGCGGAGGTCGTCGTCGCGCAGCAGGGCCAGCGTGCCGTTGGCGATCAGGTTGACCGTCGTCTCGTGGCCGGCGACCAGCAGCAGCTGGGCGGTGCTCAGCAGCTCGTCGGTGCTCAGCCGGTCGCCCTCGTGCTCGATCTGCACCAGCGCGCTCAGCAGGTCGTCGCGCGGGTCGGCGCGGCGCTGCGCGCACAGCTCGGTGAAGTAGGCGCGGAACTCGTCGGCGGCCCGCCGACGCTGCCGCTGCTCCTCGGTGTCCTCGGCCGTGACGCCGTCGTCCAGGCTCTTGGCGAGCACGTCGGACCAGGCGGAGAACCGGACGTGGTCCTCCTCGGGCACGCCCAGCATCCGGCTGATGACCGTCACCGGCAGCGGATAGGCGAGGTCGCCGACCACCTCGAGGGCGCCGCGGCCGGTGGCGGCGTCGAGCAGGTCCTCGGTGAGCTGCTCGACGAACGGGGTGAGCTCCTTGACGGTTCTGGGCGTGAACGCCTTGCTGACCAGCCGCCGCAGCCGGGTGTGGTCCGGCGGGTCGAGGAACAGGAAGCTGCGCTGCCGGTCCAGCCGCGCCAGCTCCTCCGGCGGCAGCGTCGCGGCGACCTCCTGCCACTGGGTCGAGGTCGTGCGGTCGGAGCTGACCAGGGGCGACCGGAGCACGGCGTCGCAGTGCTCGTGCGCGGTGAGCAGGGCGAACGAGCCGTCAGGGGCGACGATCGGCCCGCGGTCGAGCAGCTGCTGCCACACGGGGTAGGGGTCGGCGACGTCGATGTTCCGGACCAGGTCCTCGATCGCGGTCACCGGAACATCAGTCCCTCGAACTCTCCGGACGACCGCCAGCCGTCCAGGTAGGTGAAGTACGCGGCCGCGCCGGCCGGGTACCCGACGTTGAGCTTCGCGCGCAGGCCGGCGTCGTGGCCCTCGTTGTTGTAGTAGCCGGGGGTGCAGTCCGGCGAGCCGATCACGCCCCGGCCGGGGTGGGTGAGCAGCAGGTCGACCCATGCCTGCTCGGCCTCGGCGGTGACCTCCACCTCGGCGGCGCCGGTGTCCAGCGCGTGCCGCACGATCGCGGCGATCGTGCGCCCGGACTCGGTGAGGTTGTGCGGGACGTTGCTGATCAGGTTGGCGCCCTGCGTGGGCTGGACCACGAACAGGTTCGGGAAGCCGTGCACGTGCGTGCCGTGCAGCGTGCGCATCCCGTCGGCCCAGCGCTCGGAGAGCGTCACGCCGTCGCGGCCGGTCACGTCGTAGCCCGCGCGGCGGGTGTACTCGGTGCCCACCTCGAAGCCGGAGGCGTAGATGATGCAGTCGACCTCGTAGGCCCGACCGTTGGCCACCACGGCGGTCTCGGTGATCCGCTCGACGCCCTTGCCGTCGGTGTGCACCAGGTGCGTCCCCGGCTGGTTGTAGGCGTCGAGGTAGTCGTCGTGGAAGCAGGGCCGCTTGCACAGCTGCCGGTACCAGGCCTTGAGCCCCTCGGCGGTCGCCGGATCGGCCACCACGGCGTCGACGCGGGCGCGGATCTCCTCCATCTTCTCGAAGTCCGCGTCCTCCATGGCCGCCTGCATGCCGGCGAGGGTCTGCTGCTCCGGCGGCAGGGACATCACCCGCTCGCGCATCCGGCGGGCCAGGTCGGTCCAGCCGTCCATCACCAGATCCTCGCCGTCGCCGGCACCGGTCTGGGTGGCCGTGAAGTTCTCCAGCCACCGCCGCTGCCAGCCCGGGGTGGCGATGGAGGCGAACCACTCGGGGTCCAGCGGGGCGTTGGCGCGGACGTCGACCGAGGACGGCGTGCGCTGGAAGACGTAGAGCTCGGCGCACGCGCCGGCCAGGTGCGGCACGGCCTGCACGGAGGTGGCGCCGGTCCCGATGATCGCGACCCGCTTGTCGGCCAGCCCGTCCAGCGGCGCGCCCGACGGGTCACCGCCGGTGTAGGCGTAGTCCCACCGGCTGGTGTGGAAGCTGTGGCCCCGGAAGTCGGTGATCCCCGGGATGCCGGGCAGCTTGGGCACGTGCAGCGGACCGGTGCCCATCGCCAGGAACGTCGCGGTGAAGGCGTCGCCGCGGTCGGTGCGCACGACCCAGCGTGCCCCCTCGTCGTCCCACCGGATGTCGGTCACCTCGGTGTGGAACAGGGCGTCGTCGTACAGCCCGAAGTGCTTCCCGATCCGCTGGCAGTGCTCGAGGATCTCCGGCGCGTGCGCGTACTTCTCGGTCGGCATGTGGCCGGTCTCCTCGAGGAGCGGCATGTAGATCAGCGACGCCGTGTCGCACTGCGCACCGGGGTAGCGGTTCCAGTACCAGGTGCCGCCGAAGTCCCCGCCCTTCTCGACGATGCGGACGTCGTCGACGCCGGCCTCCTTGAGGCGGGCGCCGGTGACCAGGCCCGCGAAGCCGCCGCCGATGAACGCCACGGTCACGTGGTCGGTCTTCGGCTCCCGCTCGACCCGCGGGGTGTACGGGTCGGTGAGGTAGCCGGCCAGCTCCCCGGTGAGGCGCAGGTACTGGTCGTTGCCGTCGGCGCGCAGGCGCTTGTCGCGCTCCTCGAGGTACTTGCGGCGGACGGCCTCCTTGTCGATCGGCGTTCCGTCCGGGCGCACCGGCCCACGGGTGGAGGTCGTCATCGCTCGCGTTCTCCTCGTCCGGCTGTGCTCCGCGCCACAGTGCCGGAAGACTCTCACAGGCAGCCGGGGCGGCGGTGCGATCTGGACCACAATCCTCGAACTGCGTTCTGGTTTGCGCAGCAGGGACCGATCGCGCCGCCCACGTCATCCAGGGACGGCGGAACGGCCCGCCCTGTCCGCGTGGGCCGGATGTGGTGAGCTGACGCCGTGCCCGACATCTGGCCGCCGGCCGAGCCCCGCGAGGTGCAGCTGACCGCGGGCGACGCCTCGCTCGCCGTCGACCTGCGCGGCGGGGCGCTGCGCCGGCTGACCGTCGGGGGCTGGGAGGTGCTCGACGGGTATCCGGCCGGAGGCACCTTCCCCGGCCGCCGCGGTGCGGTGCTGCTGCCCTGGCCCAACCGGCTGCGCGACGGCCGGTGGACGTGGGAGGGGGAGGAGCTGCAGCTGGAGGTGGCCTCGCCCGTCTCGCCGAACGCCGTCCACGGGCTGGTGGGCTGGCAGCCCTGGTCGGTCCTGGCCGCCGGCGGCGACACCGCCACGGTGGGGACGACGGTGCTGCCGCGCCCCGGCTACCCGTTCCGGCTCGTCGCCGCGGTCGACGTCGCGCTGACCGCGGACCGGCTGACCACCACGCTGCGGGTGCGCAACGACGGGGACCGCCGCGCACCCTTCGGCGCCGGGTTCCACCCGTACCTGTCGGTCGGCGCCGTCGCTGACGGGGGCATCGGGGACGCCGAGCTGCACGTGCCGGCCCGCACCGAGCTGCTGGTCGAGGGCGGCCTGCCCAGCGGCGGACGGCGTCCCTTCGACGGCGCCGTGGGCCGGATCGGCGACCGCGCGCTGGACACCCCGCTCACCGATCTGGTGCGCGACGACGACGGCCGGGCCCGCGTGCGGCTGCGCGGCGCGGCGGGGGAGGTGGAGCTGGCCGTCGACGAGGCCTGGCCGTGGCTGCAGGTCTACAGCGGCGAGACGCTCCCGGCCGGTCAGCGGCGGCGCAGTCTGGCCGTGGAGCCGATGACCTGCCCGCCGAACGCGCTGGCCGACGACGTCGACCTCGTCGTCCTCGAGCCGGGGGAGACGTGGGCCGGGAGCTGGACGCTGTCCTGGACGGCGGGCGGCTGACGTGCGCGTGCTGGAGCTGTGGCGCTACCCGGTGAAGTCGCTGCAGGGCGAGCGGTTGACCGAGGCCTGGATCGGGCCGCTCGGCATCCCGCGCGACCGCGGTTGGGCGCTGTTCGACCGGGACACCGGCCTGGGGCTCACCGCGCGCCGGGTGCCCGAGCTGCTCTTCGGCGCGGCGCGGGTGCGGGAGGACGGCGGCGTCGAGGTCGTGCTGCCCGACGGCACGGTGACCGCCGAGGACGCCGTCCTCTCCGCCTGGCTGGGCCGGCGGGTGGAGCTGCGGGCCGCCACGGAGAACGGGGGCGCCGCGCCCACCTACGAGGACCCGGGTGACGAGACGCCCGACGGGCCGACGGAGTGGCAGCAGTGGCAGGGCGCGACCGGCCCCTTCCACGACAGCCCCCGCATCCGGCTCTCGCTGGTGTCCACCGGCACGCTGGGCAGCTGGGACCGACGCCGCTTCCGCGCCAACGTGCTGCTCGACGGCGAGGAGGAGGACGCCCTGCGCGGCCGGGAGACCTACCTCGGGACCGCCCGTCTGGCCTTCGGTGCGCCGATCGCACGCTGCGTCATGACCACCCGCCCGCAGCCGGGGGGCATCGCCCGCGACACCTCGGTGCTCAAGACCATCCACCGCGAGCGGGACGGCTTCCTCGCCGTCCGCGCCGCCGTCCTGGACCCCGGGACGGTCCGGGTCGGCGACGTCCTGGAGCCGACGGCAGACTGAGCCGCATGCGCACCGTCGACCTGCGGCCGGGGGAGGACACCATCCGGCTCGGCCAGCTGCTCAAGCTCGTCGACGCCGTCCCGACCGGCGCCCAGGTGAAGGACGTCCTGGCGACCACCGACATCCGCGTCAACGGGGAGCCCGAGGACCGTCGCGGCCGTCAGCTGCGCTCCGGGGACGTCGTCTCCGTCGCGGGCTTCGGGGACGTCCGGATCAGGTAGCGGCGCAGGGGTTCCACGTGGAACGCGGGCCCGGCGCTCCTCTGCCAGGCTGGCGGCATGGCCCGCCCCCCGCTCCGTGTCCCCCGCTGGCCGGTCGCGGCGCCCGAGGAGCCGGACTTCGCGGCGATCCGCGCCGAGTTCGACGTCCCGGAGGAGTTCCCCGCCGACGTCCTGGCGGAGGCCGCGCGCCGGGCGGCGCAGCCGCGCCTGCCCGAGCTGGACGCGACCGACGTCCCGCTGGTCACCCTGGACCCACTCGGCAGCCGCGACCTCGACCAGGCCGTCCACCTCGCGCGCCGGGGCGAGGGATACCGGGTCAGCTACGCGATCGCCGACGTCGGCGCGGTGGTCGAGCTCGACGGCCCGCTGGACGCCGAGGCCCGTGGCCGCGGTCAGACGCTCTACAGCCCCGACCGCCGCACCCCGCTGCACCCGCCGGAGCTCAGCGAGGGCGCTGCCAGCCTGCTCCCCGGCGAGCTGCGCGCGGCCGCGCTGTGGACGATCGACCTGGACGCCGACGGCGAGCCGGTGCACGTGGACGTGCGGCGGGCCCGGGTCCGCAGCCGCGCCCAGCTGGACTACCGCTCGGTGCAGGCGCAGGCCGAGGGCGGCACGCTCCCGGAGGCGCTCGCGCTGCTGCCCCGGATCGGCGCGCTGCTGCAGGAACGGGCGGCCGAGCGTGGCGCGATCGAGCTCGGCACGCCGGAGCAGGAGGTCGTCGCCGGGGCGGACGGCGGCTGGACGCTGGAGCTGCGCGGCGACCAGCCCGTGGAGGCGTGGAACGCCCAGATCTCGCTGCTGACCGGCCGCTGCGCGGCGGCGCTGATGCTGGAGGGGGGCGTCGGGCTGCTGCGCACGCTCCCGCCGGCCCGCCCCGAGGACGTGGCGCGGCTGCGGCGGCTGGCGCCGGCCCTGGGTGTCGAGTGGCCCGCCGACGC
Organism: uncultured Actinomycetota bacterium; assembly: GCA_963747895.1. GTDB lineage: Bacteria > Actinomycetota > Actinomycetes > Mycobacteriales > Geodermatophilaceae > Blastococcus. The sequence continues at coordinate 230,383 of CAVVGX010000005.1, read as the reverse complement.
GCGCGCCGGGGAGGTGATCTCCGGGCTGGACCCGGCAGCGCCGATGCACGCCGCCTTCCTCGAGGAGGCCGCCACCCTGCTGCGGGGCGCCGGCTACACCCCGTTCGACGGGGCCCCGCCCGAGCAGCCGACCCACGCCGCGGTCGGGGCGCCCTACGCGCACGTCACCGCGCCGCTGCGCCGGCTCGTCGACCGCTTCGGCACCGAGATCTGCCTCGCGCTGGGCGCCGGCGCCGAGCCGGACCCCGCGCTGCGCGCCGTGCTGCCGGAGCTGCCCGCCCTCATGACCGCCTCGGACCGCCGCACCCGCGAGGTCGAGCGGGCGGTCGTCGACGCCATGGAGGCCTGGCTGCTGCACGGCTCCGTGGGCAGCACCTTCCGCGGGGTGGTCGTGGAGGCCGGGGACGACGCCGGCACGGTGGTGCTCGACGCGCTGGCCGTGCGGGCGCGCTGCTCGGGCCGCGGCCTCGAAGCGGGGGCCCGGGTCGAGGTGCGGCTCACCGAGGCCGACGTCACGGCGCGGCGGGTGCGGTTCGAGGTGGTGGCATGACCCGGACACCGCAGCTGGCCCGCCGCCTGCAGGGCTTCGGCACGACGGTGTTCGCCGAGATGAGCGCCCTGGCCGTCGCCACCGGGTCGATCAACCTCGGCCAGGGCTTCCCCGACTACCCGGGGCCGCCGGAGGTGCTCGACGTCGCCCGCGCCGCCATCGGCACCGCCGCCGACCAGTACCCGCCGGGCCCCGGCATCCCCGAGCTGCGGCAGGCGGTCGCCGAGCACCGGCAGCGGTTCTCCGGCCTCGCCTACGACCCCGACACCGAGGTGCTGGTCACCGCCGGCGCCACGGAGGCGCTGGCCGCGGCGATGCTGGCGCTGCTCGAACCCGGCGACGAGGTCGTGCTCCTCGAGCCGATCTACGACAGCTACTCCGCCGCGGTCGCGATGGCCGGCGGCGTGGTCCGGCCGGTGCCGCTGCACCCGCCGGAGGACGGCACCGGCCGGTGGAGGTTCGACCCGGCCGACGTGCGGGCGGCCGTGACGCCGCGCACCCGGCTGCTGCTGGTCAACACCCCGCACAACCCGACCGGCACGGTCCTCACCGCCGAGGAGCTGGGCTTCCTGGCCGAGGTGGCGGTGGCGCACGACCTGCTGGTGGTCACCGACGAGGTGTACGAGCACCTGGTCTTCGACGGCGCCCGGCACGTCTCGCCGGCCACCCTCCCCGGCATGCGCGAGCGCACGCTCGTGATCAGCAGCGCCGGGAAGACGTTCAACGTGACCGGCTGGAAGGTCGGCTGGATCTGCGGGCCGGCGACGCTGGTCAGCGCCGTCCGCACCGCCAAGCAGTTCCTCACCTACGTCAACGCCGGGCCGTTCCAGCCGGCCGTGGCCGCCGGCCTGCGGCTGCCCGACGCGTACTTCACCGGGGTGTCGCGCGACCTGCAGCTCCGCCGGGACGTGCTGGTCCAGGGCCTGTGCGACGCCGGCCTGCCGGTGATCAGCCCCGAGGCCACGTACTTCGCCACCGTCGACGTCCGCGGCGTCCAGCCCGACGGCGACGGGCTCGCCTTCTGCCGGGCGCTGCCCGGGCGGGCCGGCGTGGTGGCCGTGCCGTCGGGCGTCTTCTACACGCCCGGGCACGCCTCCCTGGGCCGGCACCTGGTGCGGTTCGCGTTCTGCAAGGGCGACGACGTGCTCGCCGCCGCCGTCGAACGGCTCCGGGGCCTGGGCGGTCCCGGCGCCGGGGAGAGGGGAGAGGCATGAGGATCGCCGCGGTGCAGCACGACATCGTCTGGGAGGACCGCGAGGCGAACTTCGCCCGGCTGGCGCCGCAGGTCGCGCGGGCCGTGGGCGCCGGCGCGGAGCTGGTCGTGCTCAGCGAGACCTTCTCCACCGGCTTCTCCATGACGCCGGGCATCGGGGAGCCCGAGGGCGGACCGTCGGCCCGCTTCCTGGCCGGCTGCGCCGCGGAGCACGGCGTCTGGGTGGCCGGGAGCTGCCCGGAGATCGCCGGCGACGGCGCCCTGCCCTACAACTCCTTCGTCCTGGCCGGTCCGGACGGCGCCGTGCACCGCTACCGCAAGCTGCACCCCTTCACCCACGGTGGCGAGCACGAGCGCTTCCGGGCCGGCGAGGGGCCGGTGACGGTGACCATCGGGGACGTGCGGATCACGCCGTTCGTCTGCTACGACCTGCGCTTCGCCGACGTCTTCTGGGCGGCCGCGGCGGACACCGACGTCTACCTGGTCACCGCCAACTGGCCGGCCGCCCGCCGCGAGCACTGGACGACGCTGCTGCGGGCCCGGGCGATCGAGAACCAGGCCTACGTCGTCGGGTGCAACCGGGTCGGGACGGCGGGAGACGGCACCGCCCACACCGGCGACAGCCGGATCGTCGACCCGATGGGGGAGGTGCTCGCCGCGGCCGCCGGGACCGAGACCCTGGTGATCGCCGACGTGCACGCCGCCGAGGTGGCGGCGACGCGGGACCGGCTGCGGTTCCTGGACGACCGGCGCGGCTGACCCGGCGCGGGCGCCGTCAGGTCCCGCGGGGGACCGGGTGCTGGTCGACGGTGACCTGCTCGCGCTGCACGGTGCCCGACACCGAGGTCTGCCCCGCCACGACCTCGGTGCGCAGCCGCACGCGCTCGACCGGTACGACCTCGACGGTGACGACCGGGCGCTCGGCGTGCAGCACGATCTCCTCCGGGATGCCGCTCGCGGGCGAGCCGGCCGCGGCTCCGGTCCCGAGCGCCTCGCCCTCGGTCACGACGCCGTCGTCGGTGTCGCTCCCGTCCAGCGGGACCTCCTCGATGCGGATCTCCTCCCGCCGGATGGGCACGGTCACCTGGACCTCCTCGGTGACCACGTATTTCACGACGCGCATGCGCCGGTCCCTGACCTGCTCGGTGCCCACCCGCAGCTGCTCCTCGCTGCGCACCATGCTGCCGTCGTCGTGGTCCGGGGTGTCGCGGTCCGGGGTCTCGGCGACCGGGGCGGCGGCACCCTCGACGTCGGCGCCGGACCGCCCGTCCACGTCGGCACCCGGTCGCCCGTCCACGTCGGCACCGGACGCGCCGAGTCCCTGCGCGTAGTGCCGGCGCAGCGCCTCCTCGTCCTCGGGCGCGAGGTGCTCCCCGTGCATCCGGGGCGCGCGGGACACCGCGTCGGCGGGCACGGAGAGCTGCAGCCGGCCGTCCGCGAACGTGGCGTCCTCCGCGGGCGCGATCGCCTGCTTCCTGCCCAGCAGGCCGCTGGAGACCGACACCCAGGTCGTGGCCCCGGTGACGTCGTCGGTGTAGAAGGTCTCGACGGTGCCGACCGACTCGCCGTCACTGCCGTACGCGGTGCTGCCGATCGCCGCTGACACGTCTCGTTCGCTGACCATGGGTCCGACCTCCGGCCTCGCGGCGCCCCGTCCTGGGCCCCGGCTCCTCTGGCGTGCCCACCCGCGGACCGTCGTGAACATGGTCGTCCCCGCCGCGGCGGGAGCCTCCCAGCCCGCGGCACTCCGCCGTACGGTTCCCTGGTGTCCGCCGACCACCTCGAGATCGAGACGAAGTTCGACGTCCCCCCGTCCTTCGTGGTGCCGGAGCTCGCCGGGGTGGGCGACGTGGCCTCGGCCGACACCCCCGTGGAGCACGAGCTCGATGCGATGTACTTCGACACCGCCGACCTGCGGCTGGCGGGGGCGCGGATCACGCTGCGGCGGCGCACGGGCGGCCCGGACGACGGCTGGCACGTCAAGCTGCCCGCCTCCGGGGACGCCCGCCGCGAGCTGCACTTCCCGCTGGGCCGCGCGACCCGCCGGCCGCCCAAGGCCGTCGTGGCCCCGCTCGTCGGCGTCCTCCGGGGTGCCGTCCCCGAGGCCGTCGTCGAGCTGCGCACCCGCCGCGTGGTGACCGTGCTGCGGGACGCCGACGGGCGCGCGCTCGCCGAGGTGGCCGACGACGCGGTGAGCGCCACGCGGCTGACCGGCCCGGACGGCGCGGCCGAGGTGCGCAGCTGGCGCGAGGTCGAGATCGAGCTGCTCGACGGCGACCGGGACCTCCTGGGGCGGGTCGGCGACCAGCTGGTCGCCGCCGGGGCGGAGCGCACCGCCCGCGCCTCCAAGCTGGCGCGGGCCCTCGGGCTCGAGGCGGCGCCGCCCGCGCCGGAGGAGCCGCGCAGCACGAAGAAGGGCAGGAAGCGCCGCGACGAGGGGCCCACGGCCGGTGAGGCGGTGCTCGCCGTCGTGCGGGAGCAGGTCGTCGCACTGCAGCTGGCCGGCGTCGGCCTGCGCACCGGTGCCGACGACGGGCTGCGCCGGATGCGGATCGCCTGCCGGTCCCTGCGCGCGACCCTGGCCGCCTTCCGGCCGGTCCTGGACCGCGGGGCGACCGACCCCCTGCGGGACGGGCTGGGCGGGCTGGCCGGCCGGCTGTCGGACGCCCGGGACGGCGAGGTGGCGTTCGCCCACCTGGGCGCCGAGGTGGCCGGGCTGCCGGAGGAACTCGTGCTGGGACCGGTGGTGACGAGGCTGCAGTCCGAACAGGTGGCGGCGCACGAGCGCGGCCGCACCCGCGCAGCGGCTCTCGTGGCCGAGCAGCGGCACCTCGAGCTGCTCGACGCCCTGCACGCCCTGCTCGCCGACCCGCCGCTGACCGAGGGGGCCGCCGAGCCGGCGGGCCCGGTGCTGGACCGGATCCTGCACCGGGAGGCGCGCCGCGTGCGGCGTGCCGCGTCCGCCGCCGAGGCGCTCGAGGGACCGGCGCGGACGGAGGCCCTGCACGGGGTGCGCCGGGTGGCCCGGCGGACGAGGCGCGTCGCGGAGGCCGTCGCGCCGGTCACCGGGGAGAGCGCGCGGGACGTCGCACGGGCGGCCCGGAGGACCCAGCGCCTGCTGGGTGCTCTGCAGGACCTGGTGGTGGCCGGGGAGTACTGCCGGTACCTGGCCGTGAGCGCGCACGCGGCGGGGGAGCCCGGGTTCACCTACGGTGTGCTGCTCGGCAGGGCGGAGGCGCGGGCCCGGGACGCCGAGCAGGCCTTCGGGCAGCGGTGGCCCGCGCTGGTCCGGCGGCTGGGCGGCTGACCGCGGTGCCGCCCCGCCGGGGCGGTTCAGCCGGAGAGGGCGCGGAACGCCTCGTCGAGGATGTCCTCCAGCGTCCGCTCGCCGTTCCCGTCCGCCCAGGCCAGCAGCGCCGCGGTGTAGGCGACGAGCGTGGCCCCGGCCTGGACCACCTCCGTGGGGCCGGCCGCGGCTCCGGAGGACGTCGCCAGGCTGCGGAGGACCATCTCCGCGGTCTCCCGTTCGAACTCCGCGGCCCGGGTGCGCAGTGCCGGCGTGCCGGCGATCACCCGCCAGCGGGAGAAGATCTCCCGGCGCTCGTCGGGTGAGCGCTCGGCGAGGTACTGCGGCAGGGCGCGGCGCAGGCGCTCGCCGAGGGGCAGCTCGGCCGGATGGCTCTCCAGGAGCGCGTCGATCTGGGCCGCCGTCGGCAGCGCCATGATCAGGTGCTCCTTGCTCGCATAGTGCGCGTAGAAGGTCGGCACCGAGACGTCGGCGCGCTTCGCGATCTGGCCGACGCTCACCTGCTCGTACCCGAAGTCCTCGAAGAGGCTGAGCGCGGTCGTGAAGATGCGGCGGTGGGTGGCCTCCCACCTGCGGGTCCGCCAGTCCGACGTCTCGGTCACGCCGGAGATGGTGCGGCCAGTCCTGCGTTTCGGCCACTCGCCGCTCCGGAGATCAGCTGGTCGGGGGTACGTTCGGGCCGTGAGCTCGGCCACCGGCACCCGCGAGCTGCCCGAGCCGCGGGCCGACGTGTGGCGTGCCCTGGCCGTCCTCGCCCCCTACTGCCCCGTCTGCGATGTCTCCTACGTCGTCACCGGCTCGGGGAAGCGGACCACCTTCGTGGCGGTGCCCGGCCGGCTCGAGGGGGAGCCGCCCGAGGGTGCCCCGCGCGGCCGGATCCTGGAGTGGGTGCCGGGGCGCGTCGTCGTCACGTCCGTGGAGCTCACGCCCGAGGCGTGGACCACGCGGATCGAGCTCGACGACACCCCGGCCGGCGGCACGCGGGTGACGCTGACGATCACGCACGAGGCCCGGACGAAGGGCCGGCTGGCCCGTCTGGTGCACGGCCGGGCGGCGCGCCCGATGGTCGCGCGGACGGTGGAGGCCGAGCTGGACGAGGTGCCGGCCCACGTCGCCCTGGTCAGGGACGCCTGAAGATCACGGCGTCGGTGCCCGATCGGGCGAACAGTGTTCGGTGATCGACTCCAGGGGTATCAGCACCTCCGTGCACCGACGGCGTACCCGGCACCGCGCCGGGGACGGGCGCGCTCGTCGGCCTAACTGAGGAGTCATCCATGGAGATCATCGGTCTGCTGATCGCGGGCATCATCATCGGCCTGCTGGGCAAGTTCGTCGCTCCTGGCGACAAGGACAACATCCCGATCTGGCTCACGCTGCTGTGCGGCATCGGTGGCGTGCTCATCGGCTACTACGTGGCCGCCGCGCTGGGCGTGGATGCAACCGACGGCATCGACTGGCTCCGCTGGATCATCTCGATCATCCTCGCCGCCATCCTCGTGGTCGCCGCGTCCACGATCACCGGCCGCAACAACCGCGCCGTCCGCTGACGTCGCGCCCCGGGGACACGGTCCGCGACCGTGCCCCCGGGGCCTCGTCACCCCCCCCGGCCGGCTCGTCCGAGCGGCCGGGTCCGACGTCTGTCCGGACGTCCTCGAACAGAAGGAGACAACAGTGATCGGCTTTCTCGTCGCCGGGCTCATCATCGGCGCGCTCGCCCGGCTCATCGTCCCGGGCAAGCAGAACCTCGGAATCCTGGCGACCCTCGCCCTGGGCCTCGTCGGCTCGCTGATCGGTGGTCTGATCGCCCAGTTCTTCGGCACGGGCGACATCTGGGAGCTCAACGTCGTGGGCTTCGTGCTCGCCGTCATCGCCGCCGTGCTGCTGATCGGCGTCGCCGAGGGCATCGCCGGGCGCTCGCGGGGCGCCGTCCGCTGACGCCGTTCCCGGGGGACGCCGTCGGGCTCAGAGCTCGACGGTGTCCCCCGGGACCAGCCGGCTGAACGGGGTGGGCGTGCCCGGCCCCCGCTCCCCCAGCAGTCCGGTCACCATCCCGATCCCGATGTCGTTGAGCGCCCCGTCGTGCACGGCGAACGCCTGGTCGGCGTGCACCGCCCGCACGTAGTCGATGAGGTCGGCCGTGCGGGACCACGGCGCGTGCATCGGCACCAGCAGCGTCGCCACCGGCTCGTCCGGCACGGTCAGCGCGTCGCCGGGGTGGAAGATCTGCCCGCCGACCAGGAACCCGATGTTGGGGATCCGCGGGATCTCGGGGTGGATCTCCGCGTGCAGCTCGCCGTGCACCTGCACCTCGACGCCGGCCACCGTCACCGCGTCGCCGTGCCCCACCACGTGCACCCGTCCCGCCGGCCCGTCGAGCTGGTCGGCGACCGACCGGTTGGTCCAGACCTCCAGCGCCGGATCCGCGTCCAGCGCGGCCCGCAGCCGGTCGGGGAGGAAGTGGTCGGGGTGCTCGTGCGTCACGAGGACGGCCGACGCCCCCTGGAGGGCCGCCGGGTCGGTGAAGGCCCCCGGATCGATCACCAGCCGCTGCTCGCCGTCGCTCAGGACGACGCAGGCGTGGCCGTGCTTGGTCAGCTCCATGTCCGCATCCTGCACCGGCCGCCGTCCGCCCGCGCCCGGTGGCCGGCCCCACCCTTCCGGGTGAGGACCGCGGCCCGGCCCGTCACGCCGGGCGCCCCGCCTGCCGACGTCGTCCCCATGATGCTGCAGACCACCGTGCACGCCCCCGCGCTCAGCCGCCCCCACGGCGCGACCGCCGCGCTCTGGCACGCGGTGGAGCTGCACCGGCCCGCCGCCGAGATCGACGGCGCCTGCGAGCTCACCGTCTGCGGCTCCCTGGCCCGCGTCTCGCCCGACGACTCGTGGCCGCGCACCGGCACCGACGTCTGCCCGGTCTGCGCCGTCCTCGCGGGCTGACACCCGCCGCCGGCCCGCCCGGCGGCGCGCTCAGCGGCCGGTGAACTCCGCCGGTCGCTTCTCCAGGAAGGCCGCGACCGCCTCCCGGTGGTCGGCCGTCTGCCCGGCCCCGGTCTGCAGCCGCGCCTCGAGCGCGAGCGTCTCCTCCAGCGAGTCCGTCGCCGCCGTCGCCAGGACCGTCTTGATCGCCCGGTAGGCGACCGTCGGGCCGGCCGCCAGCCGTGCGGCCAGCGCGAACGCCTCCGCCTGCACCTGCTCGGGCGGCACCACCCGGTGCACCAGGCCCCAGTGCGCCGCCGTCTCGGCGAGGAAGGGCTCGGGCAGCAGCAGCAGCTCGGTGGCGCGCGCCCCGCCCACGCAGTGCACCAGGCGCGAGGCCACGGCCGAGTCGCTGGACAGCCCCACCCCCGCGAACGCCGTGGTGAACTTCGCGCCCGCGGCCGCGACCCGCAGGTCGCCGGTCAGCGCCACGCCCATCCCCGCACCCGCGCACGCGCCGTTGATGCCGACCACGAGCGGCACCGGCAGCCGGGACAGCGCCAGGATCAGCGGGTTGTACTCCTCGACCAGCACCGCGAGCGGCTGGTCGAGGTCCACCGCCGGCTCCTCCGCCGCCCGGCGCGCCTGGGACTCCTTCAGGTCCTGACCGACGCAGAACGCCCGCCCGGTGCCGGTGAGCAGCACCGCCCGCACCGTCTCGTCGGCGGCGACGGCCTGCGCGTGGGCCAGCAGCTCCCGGCGGGAGGCGGAGGACAGCCCCGGCCGCAGCATGGTCAGCGTGGCGACGCCGCCGGAGTCCTCCCTGGTCACGGTCTCGGCCATCGTCGTCCGCCTCTCGCGCAGTGGTCCGGGCACCCGGGCGGCCCGTCCGGCCCACCCTGCCACGACAGTGGCCCCGGTCACGGTGCGGTCGGGGGTGGCGCGCGACCGATCCGGGCTGACTAAGGTGAGGCTGCCCTTCGTCGACCGACAGGGCTCCCACGACCGGTTCCCGCTGGTGCCGGCACCGTGCCTGCGTCCTCGCCGGACCGGTGCGGCTCCGGGTCCCCCGTCGGCGACGAACTCCTCAGATCCGGAGACCTCCACCCATGTCCCTGCGTGACGGCCGGCTCGGCCTCGTCCCGGCACTGGCCCTCGTCGTCCTCACCGCCGCCTGCGGCGGGTCCGGGGACGGCGACGGCGGGAGGGGGAGCGCCGCCGCTCTCGACACCATCCCCGTCGCCGCGTCCGACGACTCCTGCGATGTCGACACCTCGGAGGTGGCGGCCGGCACGCACGAGTTCGAGGTGACCAACGCCGGCAGCACGACGACCGAGTTCTACGTGTACGCCGAGGGCGACCGCGTGATGGGCGAGGTCGAGAACATCGCGCCGGGCCTGAGCCGCGCCCTGCTGGTGGAGCTGCCGGCCGGCGAGTACGAGACCGTCTGCAAGCCCGGGATGGGCGGCGACGGCATCCGGAACCCGCTGACCGTGATCGGCGAGTCCGCGCAGCTGTCGGAGGACGAGTCGCTCGCCCGGGCCGCGCAGGACTACCAGCGGTACGTGCAGAGCCAGACCGGGGCGCTGATCGAGCAGACGACGGCCTTCGTCGCCGCGGTGAGGGCCGGCGACATCCCGGGCGCCCAGGCGCTGTACCCGGTCGCCCGCACCTACTGGGAGCGCATCGAGCCGGTCGCCGAGAGCTTCGGCGACCTGGACCCGCTCATCGACGGCCGCGAGGGCGACCAGGCCGAGGGTGCGGACTTCACCGGCTTCCACCGCATCGAGAAGGCGCTGTGGGAGACCGGCGACGTCTCGGACATGGGCCCCTACGCCGACGACCTGCTCGCGAACGTGCAGGAGATCGTCGAGCGCGCGAACGAGGTCACCCTCGACCCGCTGCAGCTGGCCAACGGGGCGAAGGCGCTGCTCGACGAGGTCGCCACCGGCAAGATCACCGGTGAGGAGGACCGCTACTCGCACACCGACCTGTGGGACTTCGCGGCCAACGTCGAGGGCTCGCAGGCCGCCGTCCAGGCGCTGCGGCCCTACCTCGCCGACGCCGACCCCGAGCTGGTCGCCGAGATCGACGAGCGCTTCGCCGAGACCGAGGCCGAGCTGGGGCAGTACCGCGCCGGGGACGGCTGGCTGCTGCACGACCAGCTCACGCAGGGGCAGCTCAGGGGCCTCAGCGACAGCATCACCGCACTGACCGAGTCGGTCAGCAAGGTCGCGGCGGTCGTCGCGGACCGATGAGCGAGGTGCAGGAAGACGGGCAGCGGCCGGCGGGGGTGTCCCGCCGGCGGCTGTTCGGCTGGATGGGTGCTGGGACCGCCGGCGTGCTGGCGGTAGGCGCCACGGGCGGGGTCATCGGGCGGACGACGGCCCCGGAGACGGCGTCCGCGTCGACGCCGGGGCCCGACGCCGCGGTCCCGTTCACCGGCGAGCACCAGGCCGGCATCGTGACCCCGGCCCAGGACCGGCTGCACTTCGTCGCCTTCGACGTCACCACCGACGACCGCGACGAGCTGGTGGAGCTGCTCCGCACCTGGACCGACGCCGCCCGGCGCATGACGTCCGGGCGCGACGCCGGTCCGGTCGGTGCCGTGGACGGCGGGCGGTACGCCCCGCCGGACGACACGGGCGAGGCCCTCGGGCTCCCGCCGTCGGGCCTGACGCTGACCATCGGCTTCGGTCCGGGTCTGTTCGAGACCGCCGACGGCGTGGACCGCTTCGGCCTCGCCGCCCGCCGACCGGCACCGCTGGCCGAGCTGCCCGCCTTCCCCGGCGACCAGCTCGACCCGGCGATCAGCGGCGGGGACCTCTGCATCCAGGCCTGCGCGAACGATCCGCAGGTGGCGGTGCACGCCGTCCGCAACCTGGTCCGGCTCGGTGCCGGCGTCGTCAGCGTCCGGTGGTCGCAGCTCGGCTTCGGGCGGACGTCGTCGACGAGCACCGGGCAGGCCACGCCGCGGAACCTGTTCGGCTTCAAGGACGGCACGAACAACCTCAAGGCCGAGAGCGAGGCGGGGCTCGACCGGTTCGTCTGGGTGGGGGACGGCGACAGCGGGGCCGACTGGCTGGCCGGCGGCTCCTACCTGGTCGCCCGCCGCATCCGGATGCTGATCGAGCCGTGGGACACCTCCACCCTCGACGAGCAGAACCGGACCATCGGCCGGGCGAAGGGCACCGGCGCACCGCTCGGTCAGGAGGCGGAGTTCGATCCGGTCGACGTCACGAAGCAGGTCGACGGCGAGTTCGCCGTGCCGGAGAACTCGCACGTGTTCCTGGCCCACCCGACGAACTCGGGGACGGCCATCCTGCGCCGCGGTTACAGCTTCGTGGACGGCTCCGACGGGCTGGGCCGGCTGGACGCGGGGCTGTTCTTCATCGCCTACCAGCGGGATCCGGAGACCGGGTTCGTGCAGGTGCAGGAGAACCTGCGGCTGGACGCCATGAACGAGTACATCCGGCACACGTCGTCCGCGGTGTTCGCCTGCCCGCCGGGGATCCGTGGCGACGACGACTGGTGGGGCAGGGCGCTCTTCACCGGCTGACGCCGGCCACCGTGTCCGCGTGTGTACGCACGGCAGCCGCCGCGCCGGACGCACCGGGGCGTCGCGGGCATCACTCCCGGCGGTCGAGGGGACCGCGGGATCGCGCGCAACCATGGGGGTCGGCCCCCCTCATGTGTAGACCCGGCCGGGTCTGGACACCGTGGGGACGGGGACCGGTCGGACCGGTCCCCGTGCACCAGCCGGACGGACGCGCGACGAGGAGTGACCCCCGTGGTCGAACCAGGACGACGGTGCCTGGGCGACCGCTACGAGCTCGACCGGATGATCGCCGCCGGCGGCATGGGCCAGGTCTGGCGAGGCACGGACCACGCCCTGCACCGATCGGTCGCGGTGAAGGTACTGCGCAGCGAGTACACGGGCGACTCGAGCTTCCTCGCCCGCTTCCGGGCCGAGGCGCAGCACGCGGCCTCCCTGAGCCACCCGCACGTCGCCGCGGTCTTCGACTACGGCGAGGAGATCGCCCAGGACGGCACCGGCGAGACGCTGGCCTACCTGGTCATGGAGCTCGTCGAGGGCGAGCCGCTCTCGGCGCTGCTGGCCCGCGAGGGGGCGCTGGACACCGACACCACGCTCCGCCTGCTGCAGCAGACAGCCTTCGCCCTCGCCGAGGCCCACCGCATGGGCCTGGTGCACCGGGACGTCAAGCCCGGCAACATCCTCGTGCGCGACGACGGCAGCGTGAAGATCACCGACTTCGGCATCGCCTGGTCGGCCCGCAGCGTCGCCCTCACCCGCACCGGCCAGGTGATCGGCACTCCGCAGTACCTCTCCCCCGAGCAGGCCGAGGGGCGGCTGGCCACGCCCGCCAGTGACGTCTACGCGCTCGGCCTGATCGGCTACGAGTGCCTCACCGGGCATCCGGCCTTCGAGGGCGACAACGCGGTCACCATCGCGCTCAAGCAGGTGCAGCAGGAGCCCGAGCCGCTGCCCGGCGCGCTGCCGCCCGGCGTCCGCACGCTCATCACCCGCGCCCTCAGGAAGGACCCCGCGGCGCGCATCCCCGACGGCGCAGCCTTCGGTGCCGCCATCGACGACGTCCTGGCCGGGCGCGCCCTGGCCGACATGCCGTCGCCGCCGACCCGGAACGTCGCCGCGCCGCCCCTCCCGCCCGACGACGGCGGGCCGCCGACGACCGGGACCACCGTGCTGGGCCCCCCGGCGCCGCGCCGCGGGCGCCGGGTGGCGGTGGCCCTCCTGCCGCTGGTGGCGCTGCTGGCCGGCGCCGGCATCGCGGCCGGAGTGCTGCAGACGATCTCCGACAGCCCACCTGCCTCCACGGCGGAGGCCGCCGAGCAGCGGGACAGCGGGAGCGTGCTGCTGACCGCCGCCGACCACGTCGGCCGCCCGGTGGACGAGGTGGCCGCGGAGCTCACCGCGCTGGGGCTGGTCGTGGAGGTCAAGGGCGAGTTCACCGCGGCCGTCCCGCGCGACCGGGTCACCGGCATCTCCCCGACGGGTCGGCAGCTGCGTGCCGGCGACGTCGTCGTCGTCCGCTACGCCGTCCCGCCGCCGGGGACGCAGAGCCCGGCGAGCGTGACCCGTCCGCAGGGGGCGCTGGTCACCGACGGCAGCCCCGAGGCCGACGTCCCGGTCGTCGAGAGCCCGGCCGAGCGGCCCGTGACGGCGGAGCCGCCCCGCCAGACCGGCACGCCCAGCACGTCGCCGGCCCCGCCCACGCCGTCGGTGACGCCCACGGGTCCGGGCACCACGGAGCCGGGGACGACGGGTCCCGGCACCACGGGTCCGGGCACCACCGACCCGGGCACCACGGGTCCCGGCACCACCGACCCGGGCACCACGGGTCCGGGCACCACGGGTCCGGGCACCACGGGTCCCGGCACCACAGGTCCCGGCACCACAGGTCCCGGCACCACCGACCCGGGCACCACGGGTCCCGGCACCACCGACCCGGGCACGACCGAACCGACGACGCCGACGACCTCTCCGGACCCCACGACGCCCACGACGTCCACGACGTCCGCGACGTCCGCGACCACGCCGGTCGAGAGCTGACGTCCCCCGTACGGAGGACGGCGGTCGCGGGGAGAGCTCCGGCCGGGTAGGACGAGGACGGAACGCGAGGTGAGGCCGGTGGCGGAGCCGGGACGGCGGTTGCTCGGCGGCCGGTACGAGCTCGACACCCTGCTCGCCACGGGCGGGCAGGGCCAGGTCTGGCGCGGCCGCGACACGGTGCTGTCGCGGCCGGTCGCGGTCAAGGTGCTCCGCAGCGAGTTCACCGGCGATGCGACCTTCCTCGCCCGCTTCCGGGCCGAGGCGCAGCACGCCGCACTCGTCGCCCACCGCCACATCGCTGCGCTGTACGACTACGGCGAGCTCGACGACGCGCTGACGGGGGAGCGGCTCGCATTCCTGGTCATGGAGCTCGTCGTGGGCGAGTCGCTGGCCGACCTGCTCGCGCGCGAGGGCCGGCTGCCCGCGCCGCGCACCCTGGCCATCCTGCGGCAGGCCGCCGACGCGCTGGCCGCCGCGCACGCCGCCGGCCTGGTGCACCGCGACGTGAAGCCGGGCAACGTCCTCGTGGCCGCCGACGGCGCGGTCAAGCTGACCGACTTCGGCATCGCCGTGTCCGCCTCCAGCCTGCCCCTGACCCAGACGGGTCATCTCGTGGGCACCGCGCACTACATCTCCCCGGAGCAGGCCGCGGGCTCCCGGGCGGCCGCCGCCAGCGACGTCTACGCCCTCGGCCTGGTCGGGTACGAGTGCCTGGCCGGCCGGCGGGCGTTCGAGGGCGAGAACTCCGTGCAGATCGCCCTGAGCCACCTGCGGGACACCCCGGATCCGCTGCCGGACGACGTCCCGGAGCAGGTGCGGGTGCTGATCCAGCGCGCCACGGTGAGGGACCCGGCGCGGCGGCTGCCGGACGGCGGGGCCTTCCGGGACGCGATCGACGACGTGCTCGGCGGCCGCCAGCTGGCCCCGGCGCCGCCGGACACCAGCCCGCTGCCCACCGGCCCGCTCGCCGGTCGCGCGCCGCGGCGGGCCCGCGCGCTGGCACCGCTGGCCGCGCTGCTGGTCGGTGCGGGCCTCGGCGTCGGCGCCCTGCAGCTGGCCCTCGACCCTGCCCCGGCCCCCGCCGCGCGGGAGACCGCCACCGCCGGCACCGTCCTGCTGGTCGCCGCCGACCACCTCGGCCGGCCGGTGGCGGAGGTCGAGGCCGACCTCGGCCGCCTGGGGCTGCGCGTCGAGCGGGTGGCCGACGCCGCCGCCGACGGTGCCGCCGGCACGGTCACCGCCCTCGGTCCCTCCGGTGCGCTGGAGCGCGGGACGCTCGTCCGGGTCACGTACGCCACCGGTCGCCCGGAGGTCGCGGTCGAGGACGGGCCGGTGGTGAGCGACGTGACCTCGGAGGCGCCGGCTTCCCCCGCTCCGGCGGCTCCCCCGGCAGTCACCGGCGGGCCTGCCGCGGTGGCGCCCGCCCCGCCGGCCCCGACCCCGTCGACGCAGCAGCCGACCGCCGAGCCCCCCGCCCCGTCGAACGGGAACGGGAACGGGAAGGCGAACGGGAACGGGAACGGCGAAGGGGAACGGGAACGGCAAGGGGAACGGGAACGGCGCGGCCAAGGGGAACGCGGGCCGCGGCAAGGGCTGAGGGCCGGTCGGCCCCGCGATCAGCTCCGGCGGGCCGGTCCCGTCCACAGCGCCCCACCCAGGCAGGCCAGGGCCGCGGTGAGCAGGAAGCCGCGGTCACTGGCGACGACGGGCAGGACGACGAGCACCCAGAAGACGGCGAGCCCGACCATCCCGCCCGCGGCGATGCGCCAGGCGGTCCCCGCACCGATCCGCCGGCCGCCGGGGAGCAGCGGGGCTGCGGCCGCCAGGCCCAGCACCGTGGAGACGGTGGCGAAGGCCGACCACAGCGGGATGTCCGACCAGAACGACTCCCCGCCGAAGCGCAGCGCCAGGCCGGCCTCCAGCAGGACGAGGGACGCCAGCAGCAGCCCCAGCACGAGCAGCGACGACCGGTCGGGCGTCGCCCGGCGCGACGGCTCGTCGGCGGCCTCGGGCGAGGGGGCCGGCCCGGTCACCAGGGAGTCGGGCCACGCGGTCGCGGGTCCGGCGTCGTGCGGCGGAGGTTCGGGCGCCGGTGACGGCGCCGCAGGCCCGGTCGCGGTGGCTCCGGCGAGTGAGGGCGGCGGCGTCCCCGGCAGGCCCGGCACGAAGTGCACCGGCCCGGTCGTGTGCACCGTGGGCACGGGCGCCGGGTGGGCGGCCGCCGGATGCGGCGGCAGCTGGGGTGCTGGGGCCGCGGGTCCCGGGGCTGCGGGCGCGGTGGCCGGAGATGCGGGGACCTCCGGTGCCACGATCGGGATCTCCCGCGTGCTCGGCGGTGCCGGCTCCGGGGGATCGGCCGGGGTCTGGGGGTCGGTCGGGGAACTCACGGGACCTCCCTCGCAGCGGACGGCCGGCCGTGCGGCCGGTCGCTCCCGGAACCGTATCCGGCGACGCTCCGCGGGCGGCCCGGGCACACCGGCGGCCGCCGTCCTAGGGTCGGCCGGGTGAGCATCCGCGCCGGCATCGTCGTCACCGGTACCGAAGTCCTCACCGGCCGCGTCGCCGACGCCAACGGGCCCTGGCTCGCGGAGCGGCTGCGCGAGCTCGGCGTCGACGTCGGGCACGTCGTGGTCGTCGGCGACCGCCCCGCCGACCTGCGCGACGCCCTCGCCTTCCTGGCCGGCACCGGTGTGCCGCTGGTCGTCACCACGGGGGGCCTGGGCCCCACGGCCGACGACCTCACCGCGGACGTCGTCGGGGAGTACCAGGGGCGCCCGTCGTCGGTCGACGCGGCGCTCGAGCAGCGGATCGCGGCGGTCGTCGAACGGCTGATGGCGATGCGCGGCTGGCGCGCCGACGCCGGGTCGACCGCGGCCGGGGTCCGCAAGCAGGCGCGGGTGCCCGACGGCGCCACCGTCCTCGAGCCGGTGGGCACCGCGCCCGGGCTCGTCGTCCCGCCGGCGGACGGTCGGCCGGGGCCGGTGGTGCTGGTGCTCCCCGGGCCACCGGGGGAGCTGCGCGGCATGTGGCCGGCGGCGGTGGCCGCCGGACCGGTGGCCGCGCTGCTGGACGGCGCCCCGGAGCTGCGCCAGGCCACCGTCCGCATGTGGGGCACGCTCGAGGCCCAGCTGGCCGCCACGCTGCGGGACGCCGAGCCCGGGCTGGACGGCCTGGAGATCACCACCTGCCTGCGCGAGGGCGAGCTGGAGATCGTCACCCGGTACGCCCCGGACGCCCAGCCCGCCTACGACCGGCTGGTCGAGGTGCTCACCGAGCGGCACGGGGACACCGTCTTCTCCACCGGTCCCGACCTGGACGCCGTCGTGGCCGACGCCCTGTCCGGCCGCGGGCTGACCGTCGCGACCGCCGAGTCCTGCACCGGCGGGTTGCTCGCCGGCCGGCTGAGCGCCCGGCCCGGGTCCTCGGGATACCTGCTGGGCGGGGTGACGGCCTACGCGAACAGCGCCAAGGAGGGGCTGCTCGACGTGCCCGCCGACCTGATCGAGCAGCACGGGGCGGTCAGCGCGGAGGTCGCCGCGGTCATGGCCGAGGGCGCGCGCGCCCGCTTCGGCGCCGACGTCGGGGTGGGCATCACCGGGGTCGCAGGTCCCGGCGGGGGCACGCCGGACAAGCCGGTCGGCACCGTGCACGTGTGCGTCGTCGGCCCGGACGGCCGGGTGGCCCGTGCCCTGCGGCTGCGCGGCTCGCGGACGGCGGTGCGGGAACGATCCGTCACGATGGCGCTGCACCTGCTGCGCGAGCTGCTGGTCGGCGGCCCCCCGGCCTGACCGTGCAGGTGTCCGGGGCAACCGCGTGGGGCACCTCCCGGCGGTGACGACGCTGACCCTGCACGCGACCGGCACCGCCCCGCCCGCCGAGGTCTGGGAGCGGTACGCCGTCCCCACCCGCTGGCGGGGGTGGTCACCGCAGATCACCGGCGTGGAGTTCCCGGCCGACCGGCTGGCCCCCGGCATCCCCGGACGCGTGCTCGGCCCCCTCGGCCTGGCCGTGCCCTTCACCGTGGACGACGTCGACGAGGGCGCCCGGCGGTGGTCGTGGCGGGTCGCGGTCGGGCCGCTGCGCGTGCGGCTGCTGCACTGGGTCACCGAGGGGCCCGGGGGCGGGACGACGACCGGGTTGCGGCTGTCGGGGCCGGCTCCACTCGTCCTGGGCTACGCCCCCGCCGCCCGCCTGGCCCTGGGGCGCCTCGTCCGCGCCTGACCCGCCACGGGCGCGCGGATCGGGGGGCCATCGGGCGCCGCGCTCGATTACGGTGCCGTCATGCCCGCCACCCACGAGGTCACCAACCAGGTGCCGCCGCTGGCCGGCCACGACCCGATCGCCGGCGACGCCGCGCTGGCCGAGGCGTGCGTGCGGCACGCCGACCGGGCGACCCTGGACTCCCTCGCCGGGCTGGGCCGGCTGGCCGGCAGCGAGCAGGCCCAGGAGTGGGGGCGCCTGGCCAACGAGAACCCGCCCCGGCTGCGCACCCACGACCGCTACGGCCACCGGATCGACGAGGTGGAGTTCCACCCCGCCTGGCACGAGCTCATGCGGACCGCCGTCGAGCACGGCCTCGCCGGGGTGCCGTGGCGGGCCTCGGCGGACGGCGACGCGCACGCGCACGTCCGGCGGGCCGTCGGCTACCTGGGCTGGACGCAGGTCGAGATGGGGCACGGCTGCCCCACGACCATGACCTACGCCGTCGTCCCCGCGCTGCGCCGGACCCCGGAGCTGGCGGCCCGCTTCGAGCCGGGGCTCACCGCGGCGGCCTACCAGTTCGGGCTGGCCGAGCCCACGGGCAAGCGGGGCCTGATCGCCGGCATGGGCATGACCGAGAAGCAGGGCGGCTCGGACGTCCGGGCCAACACCACGCGCGCCGTCCCCCAGCCCGACGGGACCTACCGGCTGACCGGCCACAAGTGGTTCACCTCCGCCCCGATGAGCGACCTGTTCCTGGTGCTCGCGGTGCTCGACGAGGGGGTGTCGTGCTTCCTCGTCCCGCGGGTGCTGCCCGACGGAACACGCAACGTGTTCCACGTGCAACGTCTCAAGGACAAGCTCGGCGACCGGTCGAACGCCTCCAGCGAGGTCGAGTTCGACGGCACGACCGGGTGGCTGGTGGGCGAACCGGGGCGCGGCGTCCCGGCCATCATCGAGATGGTCAACATGACGCGGCTGGACTGCGTCCTCGGCTCGGCGGCGACGGTGCGGGCCGCCCTGACCCAGGCGAGCCACCACGCCCGCCACCGCTCGGCCTTCGGTGCCCTCCTGGCCGACCAGCCGCTCATGCAGAACGTGCTCGCCGACCTCGCCGTCGAGAGCGAGGCGGCCACGGCGCTGGGCGTCCGGCTGGCCGCGGCGGTGGACGCCGGGGAGACGGCGTTCCTGCGGCTCGCGGGGGCGGCGGCGAAGTTCTGGGTGTGCAAGCGCACGCCGGGTGTCGTGGCCGAGGCGATGGAGGTGCTCGGCGGCAACGGCTACGTCGAGGACTCCGGTCTCCCGCGGCTCTACCGCCAGTCGCCGCTCAACTCGATCTGGGAGGGCTCGGGCAACGTCATCGCGCTGGACGTGCTGCGGGCGCTGGGGCGCTCCTCGGAGTCGCTGGCCGCCGTGACCGCCGAGATCGAGCTGGCGCGCGGCGTGGACGCCCGGTTCGACGACGCGGTCAAGCGCCTCGCCGCCGAGCTCGGTGACCCCGACCGGCTGCCGCTGCGGGCCCGCCGGATCGCCGGCCTGCTGGCGCTGTGCCTGCAGGGCTCGCTGCTCCTCCGGCACGCGCCCGCGCCGGTCGCGGATGCCTTCTGCGCCTCCCGCCTCGGGGGTGACTGGGGCGCCGTCCTGGGCACCCTCCCGGCCGCTACCGACGTCGCGTCGCTGGTCAGGCGCTCGTCGGTCGAGGCCCCTGGCTGAGGGCCCCGCAGGCAGTAGTCTCGGGAGGCCGGGGCGCGGGCTCCACCCAGGAGGGCGGGGACGGTCCGGCGCCGGGATCCGTGCACACGGGGGTCCCGGAGCCAGGGGGACGGAGAGCGGGGAGCGTGGCTTCAGAAGACGGGGCGCGGCCGGTCCGGCCGGACCTGGCCGCCGTCCCCGACGCCGTCTTCCGGCTCGATCTCGAGGGCCGCTTCACCTATGTGAACGCCGCCGCCGAGGAACTGCTGGACCACCGCGCCGACGAGCTCGTCGGCCGCCGGGCGCGGGACATGTTCCCCGCCGCGGTGGACACCCTCGCGGAGGAGCGCTACCAGCAGACCCTCGTCGACGGCTGCACCCGGGAGTTCGACTACTTCTACGAGCCGCACGACCGCTGGTACGAGATCCGGGTCTTCGCCGATCCGCCGGGCATCTCGGTGTTCTTCCGGGACGTCGACTCCCGCCACCGGGCCGAGGCCGAGCGGGAGGACGAGCTGCGGCGGCTCACCTCCGTGCTGGAGGCGCTCCCCTCGGCGACGGTGCTCCTCGACGAGGACCGGCGCATCCTCACCGGCAACCGGGCATGGCTGACCCGCGCCCACCGCGCGCTGTCGTCCGGGGAACCCGGGAGCGACTACCTGGCGGCGATCCGGCCCGGCCTGGCGCCCGCCGACGCCGAGACGATCGCGACCGGCATCGGCCGGCTGCTCGAGGCGCCGGCCGGGCCGGACCCGGACGGGTTCGAGCACGAGTACCCCCGGTCGACCCCCACCACGACCGGCTGGTTCCGGCTGCAGGCGTCCCGGGTCCAGCAGTCACGCCGGATCGTGGTGACCCACACCGACATCACCGAACGGGTGCGCGGCGAGCAGGCGCTGGCCTGGCGGGCGCGGCACGACGATCTCACCGGGCTGGCCAACCGCGGCACCCTGCTCGACCTCACCACCGAGGCGCTCGCCGACGGACCGGCCGACGACGGCGCCGGTGCGGCGCTGATCGTGCTGGACCTGGACGGCTTCAAGACCATCAACGACTCGCTGGGCCACGGCATCGGGGACCAGCTGCTGCGCCAGGTCGGTCACCGGCTGGCCGGTGCGCTGCGCCCCGGCGACGCCGTCGGCCGGCTGGGCAGCGACCAGTTCGTCGTCCTGGCCCGCGGGTGCCACACCTCCGACGCCGCGGACCTCGCCTTCCGGCTGCAGAGCACCTTCACCCGGCCCTTCCCGGCGTCCGGCATCTCGGTGCCGCTGTCGGCCAGCGTCGGGGTGGCGGTCGCCCAGCCCGAGGCCCGGGACGCCCACCAGCTGCTCAGCGACGCCGACGCGGCGATGTTCGCGGCCAAGAGCATGGGCCGGGACCGGGTGCGGCTGTTCTCGCCCGGGCTGCGCGAGGCCGCCCGCTGGCGGCTCGAGGTGGCCACCCGGCTCCGGGACGAGGCGATCGACCAGCTGGTCGTCTACTACCAGCCCGTCGTCCGCCTCGACACCGGCGGGGTGGAGGGCGTGGAGGCGCTCGTCCGGTGGCAGCACCCCCAGCGGGGGCTGCTCGGCCCGGACACCTTCCTCTCCGTGGCCGAGGAGACCGGGCAGATCATCCCCATCACCCGGTGGCTGCTGCGCGAGACGACGCGGCGCGCCGCCGCGTGGGCCGCCGAAGGGCTGCCGCTGCGCATGTCGGTCAACATCAGTGCCCGGCACTTCTCCGCCGAGACCCTGGTCCGCGACGTCCGGCTGGCGCTGCGGGAGTCGGGGCTGCCCCCCGACCAGCTCGTGCTGGAGCTGACCGAGACCAGCGTCGCCGAGGACCCGACCCGCGCCGAGGACCAGCTGACCGTGCTGCGCAGGGCGGGGGTGCGCATCGCCATCGACGACTTCGGGACCGGCTGGTCGTCGCTGGCGCAGCTGTTCTCGCTGCCCATCGGGACGCTCAAGATCGACCGCTCGCTGCTGGTCGCCGCCGAGCAGGTCACCGGTGGGGAGGGCGGCGCCGTCCTCGCCGCGATCGTCGCGCTCACCCGGACGCTGGGCATCCGGTCGGTCGCCGAGGGCGTCGAGACCGTCGACCACCTGCGGATGGTGCGCGAGGCGGGCTGCGACCTGGTGCAGGGCTGGCTGCTCGGCCACCCCATGCCCGCCGACGAGCTGCCTGGCTGGCTGCGCCGGGTGCAGGACGCGGGAGGCGACGCCTGCGCGCTGGCCGCTGCCCGTACGCCGGTCACCACCGCGCCGTGAGCGCCCGTCGGATCACCCGGCGGGCCACGGCGCCGGCCGGGCCGCCGGCTGCCGTCCGGCCGTCCCCGCCGCCAGCGGTCGCGCGCCCGGCGGGGCAGACTGCTCCCGTGCTGGACAGTCCCCCCACCTCCGCCCCGGTCGACGACGCCGTCCGGGATCCGCTGCCCGCCGCGGCCCCCGAGTCCGGTGAGAGCCGGCCGCGGCCCCCGCTCGACCTGCTCATCTGGGACGCCCCGAACATCGACATGACCCTCTCGACGGTCATCGGTGCCCGGCCCACGGCGGCGTCCCGGCCCCGCTTCGACGCCATCGCGGCCTGGTTCGTGGCCGCCGCAGGGGATCCGGCTGCAGCCGGGCAGGACGGCAACGCGCCGGACGTCGAGGCGTGCGTGTTCGCGAACATCCCGCCCGTCCCCGGCACGCTGCAGCGCTGGGTGGAGGCGCTGCGCGGCTTCGGGTACGCGGTGTTCGCCCGGCCCAAGACCCAGCCCGACGACGACATCGACCAGGACATGCTCGACCACATCGCGGTGCGGGCGCACAGCCATCACCTGCGCCGGCTGGTCGTCTTCTCCGGGGACGGCCGGAACTTCGCCGAGCCGCTGGAGGACCTCGCGCGCGCGGGCACCCAGGTCGTCGTCGTCGCCTTCAGCGAGGTGGCCGGCTACGCGATCAGCTCCGGCCTGATCGAGTTCATCGACATCGAGGACGTGCCCGGCGCGTTCACCGAGCCGCTGGACCGGGTCCGGCTCGACGCGCTGCCCGCCGACGGCGCCTGGCTGCGTCCGACGCGGAGCCTGCGGGACTTCGTCAGCTCCTACACGGCACGCCGCGCCTGAGAGCACGCGGACGGCGGACGGCGGACGGCGATTACCGTTCTCCACCGCGGGCGCCGGCCGATTCGCCGGGGCCCGCACGCATGTGCGCGACAAGAACGGAGATCAGCATGGCCAGCGTTCCCGGCGTGGACCACCCCGAGGAGCAGACCGACGCCGACATCACCCTCGCCTCCCGGGGGATCTCGGTGAACGCGCGCGTGGAGTCCGTGGGCGACGGCGTCGTCGTGGTCCGGCCCTCCGCCGGTGAGTACGTCGGGCAGTCCGTCGTGGTCCCCGGCGATGTGGTCGAGGTGTACTGGAAGGCCGCCGAGACGCGGCGGGTGCTGCCGGCCGACGTCCTGGAGGTCGAGTCCGGCGCCGTCGTGCGCTGGCGGCTCCGGATCTCCGGTCCCGCCGAGGAGAGCCAGCGCCGCACCGCCGTACGTGGGCGCGTCGCCCTCCCGGTGACGGTCGGTCATGGCTCCGTCGAGCTCACCGGGGAGAGCCTGAACCTGAGCGAGAACGGGGTCCGGGCACAGTTCGAGGGCTTCGGGGCGCTGCCCGAGCCCGGTAGCTCCCTGGACCTCACGGTCGGGCTGGAGGACGGTGAGCTGCGCACGAAGGCCGAGGTGGTCCGGGCCCAGGCGCGCGGCGCGCGCTGGTTGATGTCGATCCGCTTCATCGGCATCCAGGAGAAGGAGCAGGACCGGGTGCGCCGGCGGGTGTTCCAGGCCCTGCGCGAGGAGCGCGCCAGGAACATGGAGTGACCGGCTAGTCCCGGTGGATCTCGCCGGAGCGGGGCTCGGGGAGACGGTCGCGCTGCCGGCCCTCGGGCGACTCGGCCTTGCCGGAGGGCAGCCGGGCCCACACGTGCTTGCGCCCGGGTCGCTCCTCCCAGCCGTAGGTCGTCGACAGCTGGGTCACCAGGTGCAGGCCCATGCCGCCGAGGGCCGGGTCGCGGTCGATGGCGGGGACCGGTGGCCGGTCGGGTGCCTCGTCGCTGAGGTCGAGCAGCCAGCCCTCCGGGCCGGCCACCACGAGGGCCCGGACGTCGCCGCCCCCGTGCCGCAGGGCGTTGGAGGCCAGCTCCTCGAAGACCAGGAGCAGCCCGTCCCGGGCGTCCTCGGTGGAGGCCGAGGCCACCGAGGGGTGGGCGATCCGCGCACGCAGGTCCGAGCGCACCCGCGAGACGACGTGCATCGCCTCCAGCTGCCAGTGCCACACGTCGCCGGGGACCGAGGGGACGGGCGCGGAGGGCCAGGTGTCCCGGGCCGGCTCGACCGCCATCACATCTCCCTCGCGTCTGCTTCGCAGGGTGGCTCGGGTGGTCCCGGCCGCACCCCATCCTGACCGATGGGGCGCCCGGGCGCGAAGGGGGGACTCGGAGCGGGCCGCGACCGGGCACAATGTGGGCGTGCGCGATCTGTTCAGGGACCTGACGCGGGTGGTGCTGGCCGACCGCGAGCTCGACGAGGTCCTCACCCAGATCACCGGGATCGCGGCGCAGGGGGTGCCCGGCGCCGAGGCGGTGTCCATCACGATGCTGCGCGGCGAGAAGCCCTTCACCGCCGCCCACTCCGGCGAGATGGCGCTCGAGGCCGACGAGCTGCAGTACGCCGAGGACTCCGGGCCCTGCATGGACGCCGGCCGGGGCGGCGTGGCGCTGCGGGTCGACGACATGCTCACCGAGACCCGGTGGCCGCGGTACGTGGCGCGGGTCCGCGAGCGGGGCGTGCGCAGCTCCCTGTCGGTGCCCCTGCCCTACCAGGGCAACTACATCGGTGCCCTGAACATGTACTCCTCGACGCCGGAGGCGTTCACCTCCGAGGAGTCGCTCGGCGCCGGGCGGGACGTCGCGGAGGCCATCGCGGTCGCGGTGGTCAACGCCGCCGCGCACCACCGGTTGAGCGAGCAGGCCCGGAACATGCAGATCGCGATGGAGACGCGCGCCGTCATCGAGCAGGCCAAGGGCGTGTTGATGGCGCAGCGCCGGGTGGGTGAGGAGCAGGCCTTCGAGATCCTCCGCGACGCCTCGCAGCGCTACAACCGCAAGCTGCGCGACATCGCCGAGGGCATCGTCGACTCCACCCGGCCCGACTAGCGCCGGACCTGGTCGAGGCCGGACAGCCGCGACACGAGGAACTCCAGGGCCGCGGCACTGTCGACCGTCTCGGCGACCTGCACCGCGGTGGGGGAGGCCGAGACCGAGCGCCGGTCCACCAGCGTCTGCCCCCGGCCGGCACCGAGGGTCGTGTCGACGACGACGTCCCGGCGCACGGTGCCCAGCGTGCCGGGCGCAATGGCCTCGGTCAGCGCCAGGGCGTCGTGCACCACGACCCCGGGGACGCCGTAGGCGTCGCGCGCGTGGTCGAGGTACTGCTGCAGGATCGCGGCGGCGGTCGCACCGACCGGGCCGGCCGCGGCGAACCGGGCGATGCCCTCCTCCGAGAGCACCGTGGGCAGCGTGACGTCGAGCCCGACCATGACCGTGGGGACGGTGGACCCGAAGACGGCAGCGGCCGCCTCCGGGTCGGACCAGATGTTGAACTCCGCCGCGGCGGTGACGTTGCCGCCGCGCGCCGCGGAGCCACCCATGACGACCAGCCGGTCGATGCGGGCAGCGGCCTCGGGGTGCACGGCCAGGAGCAGCGCGATGTTCGTGAGCGGTCCGATGGCGGCGACGGTGACCGGCTCGGGGGAGCCCATGAGCAGCTCGGCGAGGGCTCCCACCGCCGGGCGCGGGTCGAGCCGCGCCGGTGACGCCGGCAGCTGCACGCCGCCCAGCCCCTCCGCGCCGTGCACGTGACCGGCCCGCTCCGGCTGGGGATGGATCAGCGAGGCCCGGGCACCCGCCGCGACCGGGACGTCGGAGCGACCGGCCAGGTGGAGCACCCGCAGCGCGTTCTCCGTCGTCAGCGCGAGATCGACGTTGCCGTGCACGGTGGTGACCAGCCGCAGGTCGACCTCGGGGCTGGCCAGGGCCAGCAGGATCGCCAGCGCGTCGTCGATGCCGGGGTCGGTGTCGATCACCAGGGGAATGCGGGGGGCCACCCCGGCATCCTCGCAGTGGCGGTCGCCCCGCTCAGGAGGCGGTCGGGGCCGGGTGCTCTTCCCGGGCCGGCTCCTCCGTCGTCCGCCACCACGAGGCCTGGGCCAGCAGGTACAGGACCACGCCGACGGCCAGGAGGATCGCGGCCCGCAGCCAGGTGCCGGCCTCCTGCTTCCACAACAGCAGCACGCAGGACCCGACGGCCAGCACGGGGACCACGGCCCACACCCGGAAGTGGTCGGCCGCGACCTCGTCCTTCCGGAGCACCAGGACGGCGATGTTCGTGCTCAGGAAGACGAACAGCAGCAGCAGGACGACGGTGTTGGCCAGCTCGCCCAGGTCGCCGGTCAGCGTCAGGCCGATCGCGACCAGCGTGGTGACGACGATCGCGACCCACGGCGTGCGCCGCCCGGGGAGCACGCGCGCCAACGGGTGGGGGAGCAGTCCCTGCTCGGCCATGCCGAACAGGAGCCTGCTGGCCATGATCATGGTGAGCAGCGCGCCGTTGGCGACGGCGATCAGTGCGATGGCGCTGAACAACTCGTCCGGCACGCCGACGTCCGCGGCCCGCACGACCTCGAGCAGCGGCCCGGTGGAGCCGGCGAGGTCGTCGGGTGCCAGGACGATCGAGGCGGCCAGCCCCACCAGCACGTAGACCACGCCGGCGACCAGGAGCGACCCGAACAGCGCCCGGGGGTACACCCGGCGGACGTCGCGGACCTCCTCGGCGACGTTGGCGGAGGTCTCGAAGCCGACGAAGGAGTAGTAGGCCAGCAGCGAGGCGGCCAGCACGCCGGAGGCGACCGAGACGCCGTCGGGGAACTCGGTCACCCGGCCGACGTCGCCGTCGCCCCGGCCGAGGACCAGGGCACCGAGGATCACCACGAGCACCAGCCCGGAGACCTCGACGACGGTCATCACCACGTTGGCCCGCACCGACTCCTCGATCCCCCGTGCGTTGAGCAGTCCGACGAGCACGAGGAAGACGACCGACGCGGGCACGGCCGGCACGTCGAGGAAGACGCCGAGGTAGTCGCCGCCGAAGGCCAGAGCCAGGCCGGCCGCGCTGGTCACGCCGGCGGCGAGCATGCAGTAGCCGACGAGGAAGGAGACCAGGCGGCTGCGGTAGGCCCGCTCCGCGAAGACGGCCGATCCGCCGGCCCGGGGGTATTTGGTCACCAGCTCCGCGTAGGAGGCCGCGGTGAGCATCGCGAGCACCAGCGCGACCAGCATCGGCAGCCACACCGCGCCACCGACCTCGGTGGCGATCACCCCGACCAGCGCGTAGACGCCGGCCCCCAGCACGTCGCCGAGGATGAAGAGGAACAGCAGCCGCCCGGTCACCGACCGCTTGAGCCGGGTGTCCCCGTCCGCGTCGTGTTCCTCGGCGGTGGCCGTCGCGCCCTGCTGCTGATCACGCACGGGCCGAGTCTCGGAGCCCGCCGTCCCGTCGGCAATTCGGCGGTGCCCGATCGGGTGGCGCGGCCCCGGCCGGGTCGGCGACACGCGGGCGCGCCGCGGGCGGGGGACAGGCCACCGACCGGCTGGTCACCCGTTCCCACGCTCGGAATGCGCCTTTTGTCGACAAGGGAATGCGCCAGGGAACGGGTCACCGGCCGCTCCGGAATGGCCCCGCAACGGTTGGGTCACGCGCCCTTCAGGACATGTCGGGAATGGCGGCCGGAACGGTCCGGACTCCCTAGTTTTCTCCTTGTCCGCGACACCTTCCCCGGTCGCGGACGACGACCTGGAGGCGAGATGAGCAGCAGCGAGGCGAGCGTTCTGACGCCCGCACGCGGGGGCGCCTCGCCCGCGGAACCCGGTGCGTCGCTGGCCGGCCTGATCGGTGTGCTGGACCGCGCCGACGGCGTGCCCTCCGCGACGCGCGGCCGCCCGGTCCACACGACCGCGTCCCGCGCCGGGGCCCGCGCCGTCCCGCTCCGGTCGGTGCCGGCCGCCCCCGCGGCCCGCCCCGGGCGCGTGCCCGTCGCCGCCGTCCGCACGCCCACGGTCACGGTCGTGCCGGAGCCCGAGCGCCGGCCCATCACGGGGCTGCGCGACCTCGCCCGCCGCGCCGCCCTGTGGGGCGCCGGCCCGCAGGGCGAGTACCTCACCTGGCGGACGCCGGAGCCCGCGCCCCGGCCCGCGCTGCGACCGCGCCTGCGGGCGCTCACCCGGCGGATCGCGCTCTGGGGCTCCGGCTCCCGGGGCGAGCACCTCGCCTGGGGTGGGCCCGTTCACGTCGCGGTGTCCCGGCAGGTCGACCCGCCCGTGGTGCTGCGCGAGCTGCCCAGCACCCCCACGATCCGGCCCGCGGCGCCTTCCCCCGCCGTGGCGCTGATTCCCGCACCGACGGTCCCCGCCCCACGTACGGGGCCGACCGTCCTGCGGGCTCCCGCGGCCGTCCCGGTCGCAGCAGTTCGGCCCGCACCGACCGGGCCGGTCGTTCCCGGGTGGGCACCGCCGCCTCCCGGCTGGCCCCAGCCCCCGGCGTGGGGCAGCCGCCGGCCGGTCGCCGTCCCGGTCGGCCGGACGACGGTCCTCCCGCCGCTGCCCTCGGGTCCCCGGCGCACCGTGCCCGTGGCCCGCGTGGCCTCCGCCGGTGCCCGCGCCGGGCCGGCCCGGGCCAGGGGCGACCCGCTACGGGTCCCCGCTCCGCGCCCGGCGCTCGCCGCGTCCGGCTGAACCTCCTGCGCGACCACGGCCATCCGGTCGTGCCGCCGTCCTCCGCTCCACCCGAGCACGCCGCGACCGTTCCCGCACGCAGGGGATCGCGACCGCGCCTCGGTCGTCCGAGTGCGACCCTCCCGGGCCGACCTCGGCTCCACTGGCCCACCTCCGACGGTGCTCCTCCGGGCGCCGGCAGACAGCACCGCGCGACGAATCCCGCCTCGACCCACCGCCGACTGCAGCGCAGCGCGCGGACCCTCCAGGGAGGCGGAGACCGTGGCCGGCGCCGGCTGCCGGGACAACCGGAACCGTCGAGGTGAGAACAACAGGCCTGCCGGTACCCGGTGCGACACGACCCCCACTCGTGACCACCACCGGGTCTCTGACCGTCAGCACCTGGCCGGCTGGACGCCGACACGGCACGGCACGGCACCGCACCACGACCGGCGCGATCGGCGAAGCGGCCTCCCCGGGAGGCGACGAAGCCGGACGGCCCACGGCCCCTCGGGCCCGTGGCCGCGATGGGCGAGCACCTCGCCCGCACACCCCCGCCGAGCGGCGGGCGCCGTTCCCCCGGCGCCCGCCGCTCGGCCGTTCGCGTCCCGGCCGTCTCCGGTGCCCGGTCCGCCGCCGCCGCGTGGAGCGGGGAGAATGAGCCGGTGGGCCCATGCCCGGGCCGCCGGTGCGACAGGGAGGGGGACGACGTGACTCCCGTCGACCCCGCCGTCGTCGACCGGGTGGCCGCCGTCTCCCGCCTCGAGGCGACCGCCGTGGGTTCACCGGCCCTGCAGCGGCTCACCGCCGTGGCCGTGCAGCTCCTGGGTGCCGACGCGGCCCAGGTCTCCCTCTTCGGCGTCGACGAGCTGGTTCTCGGCGGCACCGGGCTCCCGCAGGGCACCGTCGGCATCCGCGTCCCCCTGGCCGAGTCCCTCTGCGCCGTGACCACCACCGCGGCCCCGGACCCGGTCGTGGCCCCCGACGCCCGCCTCGATCCGCGCCTGGCCGGCCTCCCGCCGGTGGTCGACGGCACCGTGGCCGGCTACCTGGGGCTCCCGCTCGCCGTCTTCGACGGCCAGGTGGTGGGTGCGCTCTCGGCCTTCGGCCGCGAGCCGCGCGACTGGTCCGCCGCCGACGTCGCCCTCCTCCGCCAGCTGGGCGAGTCCGTGGCGGTCGAGCTCCAGCTGGCCGCCCAGGTGCGCGAGCTGGAGTCCAGCCGGCTGGCCTTCGAGCTGGCCATCGACGCCGCCGGGATCGGCAGCTTCGACTGGGACGTGGTCACCGGCCGCCTGGTCTGGGACGAGCGCCTCCAGGAGCTGATGGGCTTCGGTCCGGATGCGTTCGACCAGACGATCGATGCCTTCGCCGCCCGCTGCCACCCGGACGACCGGGAACGGACGCTGGGAGCGCTGCAGGAGGCCATCGACACGGTGGGGGAGTACGACGCCGAGTTCCGGATCGTCCTGCCGTCCGGGGAGACCCGGTGGATCCAGGGGCGGGGCCGGGCGCTGGCCGACAGCACCGGTGCCGCCGTCCGCCTCGTGGGGGCCGCCTACGACACCACCGCCCAGCGGCACGCCGACGCCCGTGTCGCCCGGGTGCTGGAGTCGGTGAAGTCCGCCTTCTTCTCCCTCGACCGCGACTGGCGCTTCACCTACCTCAACGCCGAGGGCGAGCGGGTGTTGCAGACCGCCCGGGAGGACCTCCTCGGCCACGTCGTCTGGGATGCGTTCCCCGACGCTGCCGAGTCGGAGTTCGGCATCCGCTACCGGGAGGCCAGGGAGACCGGGCGCGAGCAGGTCTTCGAGGCCTACTACCCCGCACCCCTGGACGCCTGGTTCGAGGTGCGCGCGTGGCCGGGCCCGGACGGCCTGTCGGTGTCCTTCCTCGACGTCACCGAGCGCCGCGCCGCCGAGGACCGCGCCCACCGCAGCGCGGCTCGGCTGCGCCTGATCGCCGACACGACGACGGCGATGGCCGAGCGCCTCGCGACCGGTGCCGGTGAGGAGGCCGCGCTGCAGAAGGTCGCCGAAGCACTGGTCCCGATCAGCGGTGACTGGGTGATCGCCAGCCTGGTCGACGAGGACGGGCGGGTGCGCGACGTCGCCGTCCAGCACCGGGACCCCGCGGCGACCCCGCTGGTGGAGCGGTACGCGGCGCTGCGGCTGGCCGCGCTGCCGGCCGATGCCCCCATCCTCAAGGCGCTGGCCTCGGGGCAGCCCCGCGAGGTCCCCGACGTCATGTCCGCCGTCGGCCGCTTCCTGCCGTCGGGCGAGGCCGCCGAGGTGCTGCAGGCGCTCGCGCCGCGGTCGGCGGTCACGCTGCCGCTGACCGCCCGGGGCCGGACGCTCGGCGCGCTCAGCGTCTACCGGTCGGCCGACCGGGAGCAGGCCGATCCTGAGGACGTCGACACGCTGCGTGACATCGGGGACCGCGTCGCCCTGGCCCTGGACAACTCGCGCCTCTACGAGCAGCAGCGCCGGCTGGCCGAGGGGCTGCAGCGCAGCATGCTCACCGAGCCGCCGCAGCCCGACCACGCCGAGATCGTCGTGCGCTACCTGCCGGCGGTGCAGGCCGCGGAGGTCGGGGGCGACTGGTACGACGCCTTCCTCCAGCCCAGCGGGGCCACGGTGCTGGTGATCGGCGACGTCGTCGGGCACGACACGGCGGCCGCGGCCGCGATGGGTCAGCTCCGCGGCATGCTGCGCGGGATCGGCTACCGGGACGGCATCGGACCCGCGGCCGTCCTCGCCGACCTCGACGCCGCCATCGACGGGCTGGGCATGGGGACGATGGCCACCGCCGCGATCGCCCGCGTGGAGCAGACCCCCGAGGAGCGCGCGCAGGGGCTCAGCCGGCTGCGCTGGTCCAACGCGGGGCATCCGCCCCCGCTGCTGCTGCACCCCGACGGCCGGATCGAGGAGCTCGCCACCGAGCGGGCGGAGCTGATGCTCGGGGTCGACCCTGCGGCCCGCCGCACCGAGACGGTCGTCGGCGTGCGGCGGGGCGCCACGCTGCTGCTCTACACCGACGGTCTGGTCGAGGGCCGGGACCTGCCGCTGGACGAGGGCATCGCCCGGCTGCGGGCGGCGTTCGCCGAGCTCGCGGACCGGCCGCTGGGCGAGCTGTGCGACGAGGTGATCGCCCGGCTGCGCCCCGAGGGCCTGCAGGACGACGTCGCGCTGGTGGCGATCCGGTTGCACCCGGAGGACCGTCCGCGCCCGCCGGGGGCCGCCCCGCGGAAGCTGCCGCCGCGGTTCGCCTGACCGTTCAGGACCGGGGCAGCAGCGCCCAGACGTGCTTGGCGCGCGCACTGGCGTACCAGCCGTGCCGCAGCGCCATGCGGGCGATCAGGTACAGGCCCAGGCCGCCCTCGCTGGGGTCGCGGTCGACGGCGGGCGTCGGTGGCTGCGCGGCCGCGGAGTCCGACACCTCGATCAGGTAACCGGTGTCGGTGGTGCGGATGGAGGCCTCCACCGGGCCGACCCCGCCGTGCCGCAGGGCGTTGGAGGCCATCTCGTCCAGGGCGAGGATGATCTGGTCGAGCACGTCGGACTCGATCGACGGGTCGAGCGCCCGGCGCACCTGGGCCCGCATCGCGGGGAGCTCCGCCACGTCGGCCAGCTGCCACTGGAGGAGCTGTTCGGCGGCCGGAGGGGCCGAGGACGGCCAGATAGCGTCCGCCTGCCCTGTCACGTGCCGAACCCTCGCATTCCCGACCACCGCACAGTGGCGCATCCAAGCAACTGTGTATGGGTTCGGCGCACACGGGTCAAACGTGAGTGCGACCTACATCACGTGCGGGTCGCTCCGGGTGCCGGTCCAGGGGGTCCGTCGGGCTGTTCCCGCAGCGCGGCGACGTAGTCCCGCACGGTCCCCGGATCCCGCATCACCGCGCCCATGACGGCGACGCCGTACGCCCCGGCCGCCAGGCACCCGGGCACGTCCTCCGGCCGGATCCCGCCGAGCGCGTACGCCGGGGGAGCGCCGGGCAGGAGCCGGGCCAGCCCGTCGAGGCCGAGCGCCGGGCCGTAGCCCGGCTTGGAGGAGGTCGCGAAGACCGGCGAGAGCATCACCAGGTCGCAGCCCTCGCTCCGGGCGCGGGCGAGTTCGGCGGCCGAGTGGCACGACCGCCCCACCACCGACGGCCGGACCGCCGGGAAGGGATCGCTGCCGGACAGGTGCACCGCCCGGCTGCCGGCGCTGCCGGCCAGGCCGGCGTGCACGAGGAGGCCGCCCACCGGGTCCAGGACCGCGCGCAGCGCGTCGGCGAGCCGGTGGCGGTCGTCCTCGGGCAGGTCCTTCTCCCGGAGCACCACCGCCCGCGCCCCGTGGCCGACCGCGGTCGCCACCGTCTCCACCAGCGGACCGGCGCACTGCGTCCGGTCGGTGAGCACGAGCAGGCGGGGGAGCGTCACAGCTCGGGCAGCCCGGCCATCGGCGTGGACGCCTCCGCATGCCACCGCCGCGGGATGCGGCCGGCGCCCCGGGCCAGCCGGCCGGCCTCCACCCCGGCGCGCATGGCCAGGGCCATCCGCTCGGGGTCGCGGGCACGGGTGACGGCGGAGGCCAGCAGGACGGCGTCGCACCCGAGCTCCATCGCCAGTGCCGCGTCCGAGGCCGTGCCGATGCCTGCGTCCAGGACCACGGGCACGGACACGGCGTCGCGCAGGAGTGCGATGTTGTGCGGGTTCCGGATGCCCAGGCCGCTGCCGATGGGGGAGCCCAGCGGCATGACGGCGGCGCATCCCGCGTCGGCCAGCCGGCGGCCGAGGATCGGGTCGTCGGTGGTGTAGGCCAGCACGGTGAAGCCCTCGGCGACGAGCTGCTCGGCGGCGTCGAAGAGCTCGATCGGGTCCGGCAGCAGGGTGTGCTCGTCCCCGATGACCTCCAGCTTCACCCACGGGGTGCCGAACGCCTCCCGGGCCAGCCGGGCGGTGAGCACCGCCTCCCGCGCCGTCCGGCACCCGGCGGTGTTGGGCAGCAGCCGCACGCCGCACCGGTCCAGCACTTCGAGCATCGCTCCGCTGCTGGACGCCTCCACCCGCCGCAGCGCCACGGTGACCAGCTGGGTGCCCGAGGCCCGGATGGCCCGTTCCAGCGATTCCAGGCTGGGGGCGCCGCCGGTGCCCAGCAGCAGGCGGGACGTGAACGTCTCACCGCCGATCGCCAGCGGATCGACTGCGTTCACTCCGTCTGGGTCCTTCATTCAACCTCCTGCGGTGGGGGCGAGGACCTCCAGGCGGTCCCCGGGGACGAGCCGGGTCCCCGCCCAGCTGCTGCGCGGGACGACGTCGCCGTTGCGGGCGACGGCCACCCGGTCGTGCCCGCCGGCGCGGGCCGCGACGAGGGTGGCGACGGTGGCGTCCTCGCCGACGTCGGTGGGGATGCCGTTGACGGTCACGTTCATGCCGGTCCTCTCCCGAACCTGTCGACGGTGAACGGGGCGGCGAGCGCGGGGGCCGTCCCGGAGGCGACCAGCTCGGCCACCAGCTCGCCGGTCAGCGGGGTGAGCAGCACCCCGTTGCGGTGGTGCCCCGTGGCCAGGACCAGCCCGGGCATCCCGGAGGCGCCCAGCACCGGGGCGTTGTCGGGCGTGCCGGGACGCCAGCGGGTGAGGGTCTCGGCCAGCTCCAGTTCCGTCACGCCGGGCACCAGCTCGATCGCGTCGTGCAGCAGGTCGTGCACGCCGCCGGCGGTGACGGTGGCGTCGAAGCCGCGCTCCTCCACCGTCGCGCCCACGACCAGGCCGTCGTCGCCCTGGGGCACGAGGTACACCGAACGGCCGCGGACCAGCGCCCGCACGGTGCCGGTCAGCAGGCCGGCGGCCCCCCGGAGGCGCAGGATCTGGCCCTTCACCGGCCGGACCGGCACCGGCGGCGTCCCGGCGAGCCCGCCGCTCTGCGGGCCCAGCGCCAGCACCACGGTGGCCGCGCGCACCTCGGCGCCGTCCTCGAGCGCGAGTCCGCGGGCCCGGCCGTCCTCAGCGAGCACGCCGGCCACGCGCGAGCGGACCAGTCGCACGCCGGCGCCCCCGGCGGCCGCCAGGAGCACCGGGTGCAGCTCGCGGGGGTCGACGGAGAGGTCGCCGGCGACGTGCAGCGCGCCGCGCACGCGCGGGCTCAGCGACGGCTCGCGGCGGCGCACGTCGCGGCCCAGGAGCCGGTGCACCTCCAGCCCGAGTTCCACGTGGAACCTCTGCAGGTCGGCCAGCACCCGCATGTCGTCGTCGTCGAAGCCGACCACCAGCGTGCCGGCGGTCCGCAGCGGCACCCGGACGCCCGTGGCGGCCGCGAGCTCGTCGAGGAAGGCCGGGTAGCGCTCCAGCGAGGCGAGGCAGAGCCGCAGGAGCGCCTCCTCGCCGTACCCGGCCTCCGAGACCGGCGCGAGCATCCCGGCGGCCGCCCGCGACGCGCCGCTGCCCGGGGCGTCGTCGACCACGGTCACCGACAGCCCGCGCTGCGCGGCCCGCCAGGCCACGGACAGCCCGATCAGCCCGCCGCCGGCGACGGCCACGTCGACCGGTTTCACCGCGCCGCCCGCCTCCGGCGCAGCGCGGACGGCAGCTCGAGCAGCGCCGTCAGCACCGCGGCGACGGCGAGGCTGATCAGCGAGGCCGACCAGCCGTTCGCCGGGTCGATGCCGAGATCGGTCTGCCGCGCCGTCCACCACGCCGTCCACCCCGAGCCCGGCCCGCCGAAGAAGGTCGGCAGCGTCAGCTGGTAGGCGATGAAGCCCGCGGCCCAGGGCAGCAGCAGCGCCGGCCGGGCGCGGGCGGTGTCGGAGGTGTCCCAGGCGCCCCGCGGCGTGAGCGCGTAGGCGACCGCGAAGACGCCGACGAGCGGCACGAACACCGCGCCGATGAGGAAGAGGAACGGCTCGTAGGCGGCGATGTCGAACGTCAGCGCGAGCAGGGTGGCGACGGCGCCGACGACGACGGCCAGCACGCGACGGTCGGCCCGCGGCACGACGTTCTGGGCGGAGACCGCGGTGGAGTACAGGTTGGCGAACGCCTCGTCCAGCTCCACGGCCACGAGGACCAGCACGGCGAGCGCGCCCAGGGGCGCGGCCAGCAGCGCGTCCACCACGTCGAGCCCGGAGCTGCCGTACGCCGCCAGCGCCAGCACGCCGAGGGTGAACATCGCGACCGTGGCCAGCCCGTAGCCGATGCTCGCCCCGGCGAAGGCCGACCGGCCGCTGCGCGCATGCCGGGTGTAGTCGGCGGCCAGCGGGAACCACGAGATGGGCAGCGCGATGACGATGTCGGTCGCCGTCCAGAAGGACGTCGCCGCACCCCCGGCCACCTCGGGCAACGGCTCGAGCAGGATCTCCACGTAGAGGTAGACGATGGCCGCGAGCGCCGCCCAGATCGCGTAGCGGGCGAGCAGCCGCACCACGCCGAGCGGGCGCAGGGCCATCAGGGTCGCCAGCACGCCGGCGGCCAGCACGAAGGGCCAGCGCGGGGCGTCCAGGACGCGCGACGCGGCCTCGGCGATGATCACGATCTCGAACGTGGCCCAGCCGACGCACTGCACCAGGTTGAACGCCGTCGGCAGCCAGGACGTGCGCCGGCCCAGCAGGCCGCGCAGCAGCACCATGGCCGGGACGCCCTCGCGGGCGCCCGCCGCGGCGCCGATGCCGAGCAGCAGCGAGCCGATCACCGCCCCGACGACGACCGCGCCCAGCGTCTCGGCCAGCGGCCGGCCGGGCAGCACGACGAACACCGCGGCCACCGGCAGCAGCAGGCTGACGCCGAGGTTGCCCCACAACCCCAGCGAGTCGCGGAACCCCAGCGTGCGGTCGGGCCGCTCGGCGAGGGTGAGGGGGGCCTCCCCGGAGGACGACGCGCGGACGACGTCGGACGTGCTCATGACCAGCTCCCTACGCCGGCATTACCCGGACAGGTTCCAGCGGTCGGCGGCGCCATCAGCCGCCCTCTCAGCCCGGTGTGCCCGAGCTCCCGCACATGTGCGACGGAACTGTAGCCCCCGCCCGTACTGTCGCGCCGTGCCGACGTCAGACCTGCTCCACGACCACGCGGCCGCCTGGGAACGGGCCACCCGCCACCCCTTCCTGCTCGGCGTCCGCGACGGCACCCTGCCCGCCGGCGCCTTCGGGACGTGGCTGGTGCAGGACCACCACTACGTCGGCGACCTGCTGCGCTTCCAGGCCCGGCTGCTGGCCCGCGCTCCCCGCGCGGCGCAGGCGGTGCTCGCCGGCGGCGCGGTCGCCCTGGTGGAGGAGCTGGCCTGGTTCGAGGGGCTGGCCGGCAGCCGTGGGCTGGACCTCGCCGCCCCCCGCCTGCCCGCGACCCTTGCCTACGGGGAACT
Source organism: uncultured Actinomycetota bacterium (assembly GCA_963747895.1). Lineage (GTDB taxonomy): Bacteria > Actinomycetota > Actinomycetes > Mycobacteriales > Geodermatophilaceae > Blastococcus. The sequence continues at coordinate 193,796 of CAVVGX010000005.1, read as the reverse complement.
GCTGGAGGGCCTGGACGCCGCCGACGTCCCCGCGGCCCTGACCGGTCTGTGGGCGGTCGAGCGGGCCTACCTCGACGCGTGGACCGCCGCCGCTCCGGGGGCTCCGGAGTACGCCGGGTACGTCGCGCACTGGACCGCCCCGGGCTTCGCCGGGTACGTGGACGGGCTGGCGGTCGCGGCCGACGCCCTCGGCGGCCGGCACGACGACGTGGTGCTGGCGGTGCTCGACGCCGAGGTCGCCTTCTGGGACACCGCGTGGGAGGCGGCATGAGCCTCGCCGGCCGTCTCTGGGCCGGCTCGGCCGACCTCGCGGACGCCACGCTGGCCCACCCCTTCGTGCGGGGGCTGGCCGACGGGTCGCTGCCGCGCGAGCGGTTCGCCGGCTACGTCGCCCAGGACGCGTTCTTCCTGCAGGCGTTCGCCCGCGCCTACGCCATGGCCGTCGTCCGCAGCCCCGACCGGGCGGGTCTGGAGGCGTTCGCCGACCTGCTGGCCGGCGTCCGGGAGGAGCTGCGGCTGCACGACGCCTACGCCGCCCGCTGGGGCACCGACCTGGCCGGCGTCCTGCCCACCCCGGCGACCTCGGCCTACACCGACTTCCTGCTGGCCACCGCCGCGACCGGCGGGCTGGGTGAGATCTGCGCGGCGATGACGCCGTGCATGCGGCTGTACGCCCACCTGGGGCAGTCGCTGGCCGGGAGCCCCGCCGGCGCCTACGCCGAATGGGTCACCACCTACGCCGACCCCGGTTTCGAGGAGCTGGCGGCCACGCTGGAGCGGCTGCTCGACCGGTACGCCGACGACACCCCCGACGTGGCGCGGGCCTACCGGCGGGCGATGGAGCTGGAGCTGGGCTTCTTCGCGGCGGCCTGGTCCCCGGGGGACGGGCTGTCCTGAGGACGCGGACGGGCTAGGTTCGTCCGTGACACGGGGTGCCCGCCGGCCGGGCTGAGATGACACCCGTCGAACCTGCCCAGGTCATGCTGGCGAAGGGATGTCACCGACGTGGACGTCGAAGCGCTCGCGGCCGCTCGTGCCGCACTGACCACGAGCAGCCCGCTCGTGCACTGCCTGACCAACACGGTCGTGCAGACCCTCACCGCGAACGTGCTGCTCGCGGTGGGTGCCGCGCCGGCCATGGTGGAGGCACCCGAGGAGGCCGGCGACTTCGCCGCGATCGCCTCGGCCCTGCTGGTCAACGTCGGCACGGTGCACGGCCGGTCGGCCGAGGCCATGCGCGTCGCCGTCCGCTCGGCCGGTGCGGCCGGCACGCCGTGGGTGCTGGACCCGGTGGCCGTGGGTGGCCTGCGGTTCCGCACCGACCTGGCCGTCGAGCTGGCGCGCAGCGGGCCGGCCGTGGTGCGGGGCAACGCCTCGGAGGTCATGGCCCTGGCCGGCGCCGGGTCGGGCGGGCGCGGCGTGGACTCGACGGCCACCGCGGACGACGCGCTGGAGGCCGCGGTGGCGCTCAGCGGGCGCACCGGGGGCGTCGTGGCGGTCAGCGGCCCGGTCGACCTCGTCACCGACGGCTCGCGGGTGGTGCGGGTCGGCGGCGGGCACCCGCTGCTCACCCGCACGACGGGGGCGGGGTGCGGGCTCGGCGCGCTGGTCGCCGCCTACGTCGCCGCGGCCGGCGACCGACTGACCGGCACGGTCGCCGCCCACGCCCACGTGGCGCTGGCGGCCGAGGCCGCCGCCGCGGTCTGCTCCGGCCCGGGCACCTTCGCGGCCGCCTGGGTGGACGCCCTGGATGCGGTGACCGCCGACGACCTCGCGCGCGCCGACGTCCGGGAGGAGTCGTGAGGCCGGCCCTCGACCCGTCGCTCTACCTGGTCACCGACACCGCGCTCTCCCATCCGCGGACCGTCGCCGACGTCGTGCGGGCCGCGGTCGCCGGGGGCGTGACGGCGGTGCAGGTGCGGGACAAGACCGCCTCGCGCCGCGAGCTGTACGCGCTGACCCTGGCCGTCCGGGAGGCGCTGGCCGCGGCCCCCGGGGTGGCGCTGTTCGTCAACGACGCGGTGGACGTCGCCCTGCTCGCCGGCGCCGACGGCGTGCACATCGGCCAGGACGACCTCCCGCCGGCCGAGGTCCGGGCGCTCCTCGGCCCCGACCGGCTGCTGGGCCTGTCGGCGGGCAGCCCGGCGGAGATGGCGGCGACGCTGGCGCTGCCCCCGGGCACCGTCGACGTCGTCGGGATCGGACCGGTGTGGTCGACACCGACCAAGCCCGACGCCGGCACCGGCCTCGGGCCCGAGGGGGTCGCGACGCTGGCGGCGCAGGCCCGGGCCGCGGGGCTGGGCACGGTGGCGATCGGCGGCATCGACGTCGTGCGGGCGGCGTCGGTGATCGGGGTGGACGGCGTCTGCGTGGTCTCGGCCATCTGCGCGGCGACCGATCCGGCGGCGGCGGCGCGCGAGCTGCGGGCCGCACTCGGGGCCCACGCGTGACCGCCGTCGCGCTCACCGTCGCGGGCAGCGACCCCAGCGGCGGCGCGGGCATCCAGGCCGACCTCAAGACCTTCAGCGCGCTCGGCGTCTACGGCACCGCGGTGCTCACGGCCCTGACGGCGCAGAACACCCGCGGCGTCACGGGCGTGCACGCCGTCCCTGCCGCGTTCGTGGGCGACCAGCTGCGCACCCTGCTGGACGACGTCCCGGTGGGGGCCACCAAGCTCGGCATGCTCGGCACGGCCGACGTCGTCCGGGAGGTCGCGGCGGTGCTCGCGGAGCGGCGGCCCGGACCGGTGGTCTGCGACCCGGTCATGGTGGCGACCAGCGGCGACCGGCTGGTCGCCCCGGACGCGGTCGACGCGATCCGGACCGACCTGCTCCCGCTGACCGCGCTGGTCACGCCGAACGTGCCCGAGGCGGCGGCGCTGCTGGACCGGCCGCCGGCGGAGTCGGTGGACGGGATGGTCGAGCAGGCGCACGCGCTCCTCGGGCTCGGCCCGGGCGCGGTGCTGCTGAAGGGCGGTCACCTGGGCGGGGCGGAGAGCGTCGACGTCCTGGTCGACGCCGGCGGGGTCGCGGTGAGCCGGCGCCCGCGGGTGGCGACGACGTCCACGCACGGCACCGGGTGCACCCTCTCGTCGGCGATCGCGGCCCTGGTCGCGCGGGGGCTGGGCGGGCCCGGGTCGTGGCAGCCGGTCGTCGAGCAGGCCCGCGACTACCTGCAGGAGGCGCTGGTCGCGGGCGCGTCGCTCGGCATCGGCTCCGGGCACGGGCCGGTGCACCACTTCGTCCGCTGGTGGTAGAGGTCCTCAGCTGACGAGGCCAGAGCGCGGGCCCATCTCACCCGCCACCATCAATGCTTGAACTCTCAAATAAACAGGCGCACACTGGAAGCTCCTCGAGTCCCAGGAGCCCACCGTGCCCGTCCAGCGCCTCAACCACGCCGTCCTCTACGTCCGCGACGTCGAGCGCAGCTTCGCCTTCTACCGCGACGTCCTCGGCTTCCGGGCGACGGTGGAGATCCCTGGCCGGGCCGTGTTCCTGCAGGCCGAGGGCTCGACCAACGACCACGACCTGGGCCTGTTCGCCATCGGCACGGGCGCCGGGCCCTCGCAGGCCGGCCGCGGCACCGTGGGGCTCTACCACCTGGCGTGGGAGGTGGACACGCTCGCGGAGCTGTCCCGCGTCCGGGACGCGCTGCTCCTCGCCGGCGCGCTCGTCGGCGAGTCCGACCACGCCACCACCAAGGCGCTCTACGCCCAGGACCCCGACGGCCTGGAGTTCGAGGTCTCCTGGCTGCTGCCGGCCGACCTGATCACCGACGAGGTCCGGGCCCAGGGCGCCACCACCCGCCCGCTGGACCTGGCCCGCGAGATCGAGCGCTACGGCGCGGACACCCCGGGCGGCATCGGCGTCTCCGTGCGGGCCTGAGGCCGCCGCGCGGGTCAGAGGGGGACGGCGAGGCCCTCGGGGCTGGGCAGGCCGAGGGCGATGGCGATGGCCTCGGGCATCGGCTCGAGCCCCGTCCCGGCCAGGACGACGTCCGTGGCGAAGCGGTGCCAGCGCGTGGACCGCCGCACCATGCCGTGCCCGCCGGGAAGGGTGAAGCGGGCCACGCGGGCGGACGCTCGTCGGGCGCGGACGGCGAACTCGGCCGACAGGCGGGGTGGCACCCAGCGATCGCCCAGACCGTGCAGGATCGCCACGGTCTGCCCGGCCAGGTGCATCACCGGCTCGCCGGGCGGGGTCCACGGCGCGAGCGCGCAGACGGCGGTCACCGACGGCTCACCGCCGGCCCGCAGGCTGGCCCGGCCGCCCATGGAGTGGCCCACCAGCACGATGGGCACGTCGGCGCCGTGCTGGGTGCGCAGCCGGTCGAGGGCCCAGCGCACGTCCTGGAACGCGTCGGCGGCCTCGCCGTTCCAGCCGGCGACGCGGTAGCGGAGCAGGGCGGTGGTGATCCCCCGGTGCGCCGTGCTGCGGTGCACGGCCTGTTCGACGCCCCGCATGCGGACCACGGAGAGGGCCCGCTCGCGGGGTGGCTCGATGCTGGTGACGGTGCCGCCGTGGCAGAACAGGGCGATGCCCCGGGTCTCCCCGGGCGCCGGCCGCTCCTCCAGGGCGGGGGAGCGGGGGCCGGGGTCCTTCGGGGTGGTCACGGGGTCCTCGCAGGTGGCGGAACGGTCAACGCCGGGGCTTACCGCCCAGTGTCACCCGCGCCCGCTCGCCGAGCTCGCCCGCCTTGAGCAGGCCGTTGCTCACCACCGACGGGCCGGTCCGCCGCTCCAGGGCGTGGCCGAGGCCGCGGAAGACCGTGGTGGCCAGCGGAGCGAGGAACGTCAGGACGACCCACATGCGGAGCCGGCGGGTGAGGAAGAGCCACATGGGCTGCACACTGCCCCCACCCGCCGGTGCCCAACCGGTCGGGCTCAGGCGTCGTCGGCCAGCTTGACGATCATCTTGCCGGTGTTGCCGCCGCGCAGGAGGTCGATGAAGGTCGCGGCGGCGTCGTCGAGACCCTCGCGCACCGTCTCGCGGACGACCAGCTCGCCGGACCTCACCAGCGGGGTCACCTTCTCGATGAACTCGTCGCGCATGTCGTAGTGGTCGCCGACGATGAAGCCGCGCAGGCTCAGCTTCCGGCCCACCATCAGCGACATGTTGCGCGGCCCGGGCGGCGCCTCCGTGGCGTTGTAGGCGGAGATGGCCCCGCACAGGGCGCCGCGGCCGAACTCCTTGAACGCGCCGATGGCCGCCTCGAGGTGCTCTCCGCCGACGTTGTCGAAGTAGACGTCGATGCCGTCGGGTGCGGCCTGCGCGAGCTGCCGCGCGACCGGCCCGTCGTGGTAGTCGAAGGCGGTGGTGAAGCCGAGCTCCTCGGTCAGCCAGCGCACCTTGTCCGGGCTGCCGGCGCTGCCGATGACCGCGGAGGCGCCGTGCAGCCGGGCCAGCTGGCCCACGATGCTGCCGACGGCGCCGGCCGCACCGGAGACGAAGACGACGTCGCCGGCCTTGAACTCCGCCAGCCGGAACAGGCCGGCCCACGCGGTCAGCCCGGGCATGCCGAGGACGCCGAGGTGGTAGCTCGGCGGGATGCCGGGGAGCTCGGGCAGGACCTGGACCGCCCGCGCGTCCAGCACCGCCACGTCCCGCCAGGCGGCGTTGGTGGACACCAGGGCGCCCTCGGGGACGTCGGGGGAACGGGAGTCGACGACGCGGCCGATCGCGCCGCCCTGCATGGTCTCGCCGACCTCCCACGCCGCGGCGTAGGACTTCCCGGCGTTCATCCGGCCGCGCATGTACGGGTCGACGGACATGGCCAGCATCCGGACGACGACCTGGCCGTCGACCGGATCCGGGTGCTCGACCTCGACCAGGCGGAAGTCCTCGGGCTTCGGCTCGCCGTGCGGACGGGCCGCCAGCTGCCACTCACGTGTGGTTAGGGACACATCGCCGATCATGCCCTCGCTCTCCTGCGACCCGGAGGCGGGGTGACCGGTCGTCCGGGAAGCCTGCCCATCCCTCCAGGCATAGGAAGCTCTACCTACGGTTTCGCGCCCGGAGACGTAGGCAAAGGTTCCTATGCCTGGATCCCCTGGCAGGGTGGGGGCATGGAGACCCTGCGCACGCCTGACGAGCGGTTCGCCGATCTGCCCGAGTTCCCCTACGCCCCGCGGTACGTCGAGGTCGACGACGGCGAGGGCGGGCGACTGCGGGTCGCCTACCTCGACGAGGGCCCCGAGGACGGCGACACCGTCCTGCTCATGCACGGCGAGCCGTCCTGGTCGTTCCTCTACCGCCACATGGTCCCGATCCTGGTCGACGCCGGTCTGCGGGTCGTCGCCCCGGACCTGGTCGGCTTCGGCCGCTCGGACAAGCCGACGAAGCGGGACGACTACAGCTATGCCCGCCACGTGGGCTGGATGCGCGAGGCGCTGCTCGACCAGCTCGGTCTGCGGGACCTCACGCTCGTCTGCCAGGACTGGGGCGGCCTGATCGGGCTGCGCCTGCTCGCGGAGAATCCCGACCGGTTCGCCCGGGCCGTGGCCGCCAACACGGGTCTGCCCACCGGCGACCAGCCGATGACCGAGGCCTTCCTCGCCTGGCAGAAGTTCTCGCAGGAGTCGCCCGACTTCAAGATCGGCCGGCTCGTGTCGGGAGGCTGTGCCACGCCGCTGCCGCCGGAGGTCGTCGCCGCGTACGACGCCCCGTTCCCCGACGACCGCTACACCGCCGGCGCCCGGGTGTTCCCCGCCCTCGTGCCCTCGGCTCCCGACGATCCCGCCGCCGCGGACAACCGCGCCGCCTGGGAGGTGCTCGCCCGCTGGGAGAAGCCCTTCCTCACCGCGTTCTCCGACGGCGACGCGATCACCCGCGGCGGCGAGCGGGTGTTCCAGAAGCTGGTGCCGGGCGCCCAGGGGATGTCGCACACGACGCTGGCCGGCGGTGGCCACTTCCTGCAGGAGGACGTCGGTCCGGAGCTCGCCCGCGTCGTGGTGGACCTGGTCGCGGCCACGCCCCGGTGACGGCGGCCGGCTTCTTCGACCAGCTCCGCCGCGCCCCCGACGTCGAGGCGCCGGAGCTGGTCGCGGTCGACGCCACGGACCGGCTGCTCCTCGACGAGGCGGCCGCGGCCCTCGCGCTGTGCGGGCCCGGCGAGGTCGCCGTCGTCGACGACTCGCACGGGGCGCTGACCCTCGGCGCGGTCGCCCTGCACGGTGCCCGCGACGTCCGGGTGGCCCAGGACCTGCTCGTGGGGGAGCGGGCACTGGCCCGCAACGCCGAGCGCACCGGCCTGGCCGGTACGTACCGGTCCGTCCCGCTCGCCGAGGCGCCCACGGGCGCCCGCGTCGTGCTGGTGAAGGCCCCCAAGGCGCTGGATGCGCTGCGCGAGATCGCGGAGCAGGTGGCGGCCTCGGCGGCACCCGACGTCACCGTCCTCGTCGGCGGGCGGGTCAAGCACATGACCCACGCGATGAACGACGTCCTGCGGGACTCCTTCACCGACGTCTCCGCCACGCTCGCCCGGCAGAAGTCCCGGGTGCTCGTCGCCCGCGGACCGCGGCCGGGGACGTCCTCGTTCCCCCGGTGCCAGGAGCACGCGGACCTGGGGCTGACCCTGTGCGCCCACGGCGCCGCGTTCGCCGGGACGAAGGTCGACATCGGCACCCGCGCGCTGCTCGGCCGGCTGGACTCCATGGCGCCGGAGGCCGCGACCGCACTGGATCTCGGCTGCGGCACCGGCGTCCTCGCGGCGGCCCTGGCCGCGGCACGGCCCGCGCTGGGCGTGCTGGCCGTGGACCAGTCCGCGGCTGCGGTGGCGTCCACCAGGGCGACGGCGGCCGCCAACGGGCTCGAGGGCCGGCTCCAGGTGATCCGGGACGACGCCGCCGAGTCGGTGCCCGCGGGGAGCGTCGACCTGGTGGTCTGCAACCCGCCCTTCCACGTCGGTGCCGCCGTCGTCACGACCGCCGCCGACCGGCTCTTCGCGGCCGCGGCCCGGGTGCTGCGCCCCGGCGGCGAACTCTGGACGGTCTACAACAGCGCGCTGCGCTACAAGCCCACGCTGACCCGCCTGGTCGGTCCGACCCGGGTGGCCGAGCAGTCGCCCAAGTTCACCGTCACGGTCTCCACGCGCCGCTGAGCGGAGCGGCGCCCGCACCCCTTGTCGGCTGCGCCGCTCCGGGCCACCGTGACCGGGCATGACCGACATCCCGACGCAGACCGGGGGACCCGCCCTGGGCGACCGGCTGGTCGCCGCGGTGATCGGTGCGTTCGAGGCGGCAGCCGTGGATCTGGGCGACCGGCTGGGGTGGTACCGCGCCCTCGCCAGCACCCCCGCCACCGCCGCGGAACTGGCGGACCGCACCGACACCGATCCGCGCTACGCCCGCGAGTGGCTCGAGCAGCAGGCCGTCGCCGGGTACCTGACGGTGGACGACGTCGCGAAGCCGGCCGACGAGCGCCGGTACACGCTGCCCGACGAGCACTGCGGCGTCCTCGTCGACGACGACGACCCGGCCTTCGCCACGCCGCTGGCCCGCCTCGCCATGACGTTCACCCGCAACGTCCCCCGCCTGGCCGAGGTGTACCGGAGCGGCGGCGGTCTGAGCTGGGCCGAGATGGGGCCCGAGGCGCGCGAGGGGCAGGCCGCCGCCAACCGTCCCTTCTTCGTGGGTCCGCTGGTCACCGAGGTCCTCCCGGCCCTCCCGGAGATCGACGCCGTCCTGCGGGCCGGCGGGCGGGTCGCCGACGTGGGGTGCGGCCAGGGCTGGTCCTCGATCGGCATCGCCTCGGGCTACCCGTCGGCGCGGGTGGACGGCTTCGACGTCGACGTCCCGTCCCTGGAACAGGCGCGCCGCAACGCCGCGGCCGCCGGCGTGGCCGACCGGGTCCGGTTCACCGACGCCGACGTCGGTGGCCTGGCCGCGGTGGGGGAGTACGACCTGGTCACGGCCTTCGAGTGCGTGCACGACCTGCCCGACCCCGTCGCGGTCCTCACGGCCATGCGGGCGATGGCACGGGCCGGCGGGATCGTCCTGGTGGTGGACGAGCGCGTCGCGGAGAGCTTCACCGCGCCCGGTGACGAGCGGGAACGGCTCATGTACGGCTACAGCCTCACCTGCTGCCTGCCGGATGCGATGTCCGCCCGGCCGTCGGCGGCGACCGGCACGGTGATGCGGCCTGCGGCGCTGGCCGGGTACGCCCGGGCGGCCGGCTTCTCCGGCGTGGAGGTGCTGGCGGTGGAGCACGAGTTCTTCCGCTTCTACCGGCTGGCCTCCTGACCCTTCTGCCACCGACGTCCCGGGTCGGCGCCGCCGGCGCGGTTAGACTCCCCGGCGGCCACGGGCACGAGCCCGGACCGCTCGTCGTGCCGGTCATCCGTACGGGTCCCCGGGTCCGCGCGAGCGGACGGCGTGTCCGACACTGGGTCGGCGTGGCCGGACCAACGGCCGGGAACAGGACGAGGCGTCGGTGGAACGAGCGGCGGACGAGCAGGTGCAGCGCTCCGTGCTGCCCGTGCCGCGCCCGCCGGGTACGGCACCGGCCGGATCGCACGCGGCCGCCGTGGTCGCCTCGGACGAGGAGATCCTGGCGGCCGCCCTCCCGTTCCTCGAGGAAGGGCTCGCGGCCGGGGACACGACCGTCCTCGCCTGCCCGGCGGAGCTCGCCGAGCTGATCCGGGCCGGCCTGGGCGTGCCCGGGGAGTCGCTGGAGAACCTTCCCCGCATCGGCTTGCTGGACACGCGCGCACCCGACGCGCTGACCGTGACCCACCGGCTGCTGGAGCGGGCGCGGAGGACCGGTTCGGGGCGGGTGCGGCTGGTCGGGCAGGTGCAGTTCGGGGAACAGCGGCGGACCTGGCGCGAGGGCGCCCGCTATGAGGCCGCGCGGAACGTGCTGCTGGCCAGGCAGCCGCTGGCCGGCCTGTGCCTCTACGACTCCCGCATCCTCCCCGACGAGGTCGTCGACGGTGCCCGGGCCACCCATCCCGATCTCGTCGTCGGCGGTGTGCGCCGGAGCAGCCCGGACTTCGGGGACCCGCGGGACTTCCTGCGCCGGCTCCCGATCCCCCGCGAGCCGGTGGAGGACTCGCCCCCGGTGCTCACCGTCGCCGCCGCGGTCTCGCTGGCCGACCTGCGGCACCGGCTCGCGGACACCCTGTCGGCGCACGTGGCCGACGCCGACCTGGCCGACGACCTGCACCTGGCCGTCAGCGAGGTGGCGGCGAACGCGTTCCGGCACGGGGTGCCGCCGGTCTCCGCCCGCGTGTGGGTCGGCCCCGACCAGCTGATCTGCGAGATCGGCGACCACGGCTCGGCGTTCGCCGACCCGCTGGCCGGGTTCCAGCCCGCCCACGGGCCGGACCTCGGTCGCGGGGGCATGGGTCTGTGGCTGGCGCGCAAGCTGTTCGACCACGTCGACCTGCTGCCCGGACCCGACGGGCTGGTCGTCCGGCTCGCCACCCGCGTGCCCTGAGCCGGGTCCCCCGCCCGCGCGGCCCCTTGCCTCGACCGGGCCGCGCTGCTGGGCTGTCCCGGTGATCGTGGTGACCGCGGCGGGCGGCCGCACCGGGGCCGCCGTCGTCCGCGCGCTGCGGGCCCGCGGGGAGCAGGTCCGCGCCGTCGTCGCCCGGCGCGGCCCGCGTCCTGAGCTGACGGCGCTCGGTGCCGAGGTCGTGGTCGGCGAGCTCACCCAGCCGATGCCCTGGGCGAGGCTGCTCGACGGCGCCGACGCGTTCCACCTCGTCTGGCCGGAGTTCCACCCGGACGAGGCGGAGGGCTCCGCCGCGCTGTTCGCCGAGGCGCGCCGGGCCGGCGTGGGCCGCGTCGTCTACCACTCGGTGCTGCGCCCGCAGACCCGCGTCCTGCCGCACCACGCGGCCAAGGACCGCGCGGAGGAGGCGCTGGAGAGGTCCGGGCTCGCCTGGCGGCTGCTGCAGCCGTGCAGCTACGCGCAGGCCCTCGACGCCGAGCTGCCGGAGGTCGCCCGCACCGGGGTGCTGCGGTCCCTCTGGGGCCTGCGCACGGCGCAGTCGCTGGTCGACGTCGAGGACGTCGCCGAGGCCGCCGCGGTGCTGCTGACCGAGGACGGCCTGGACGGCGGGACGTTCGAGGCGGCCGGCCCCGAGCCGCTCACGGCGCCCCGGATCGCCGAGCTGATCGGCGAGCACCTGGGACGGGACGTGGTCGCCGACGACGTCATCCCGGCCGGCGAGCAGCCGAGCGCCTACGCCGCGCGGTGCCGCCGGGCGATGCTGGACCACCAGCGGGCCCACGGGTTCGTCGGCAGCCCACGGGTGCTGACCGCCCTGCTGGGGCGTCGGCCGCGCACGTTCGCCGAGCACCTGGCCGCGGTGCCGCTGCCCGGGGCGGGCTGAGCCCGGCCGGTCAGACGGTGCGGGCCGCGCCGCTGCCCAGCAGGGACGAGGAGTCCTTGCCGGTCCGCTTGGCCTCGTACATCGCCGTGTCGGCGCGGTGCAGCAGCCGTTCCGCGGTGTCGCCCGGGGCGCCCAGCGCGCCGCCGACGCTCGCGGTCACCGACAGTGTGCTCCCGCCGAGCACCATCGGGGCGCGCAGCGAGGTGAGCAGCCGGCCCGCGACGTCCCGGAGGCGCTCGTCGTCGGCCTCGGCGAGCAGGACGGCGAACTCGTCACCGCCCAGCCGGGCGACGACGTCGTCGGTCCGGACGTCGCCGGTGAGCCGGCCGGCCACCGCGACCAGCAGGTCGTCGCCGGCGGCATGGCCCAGCGAGTCGTTGACGCCCTTGAAGTCGTCGATGTCGACGAACAGGACGGCGGGCGGCACGGCGGCATCGATCGAGGCGGTGGCCGCGTCCAGGCGCTCGGAGAAGGCGGCGCGGTTCAGCAGCCCGGTCAGCGGGTCGGTGCGGGCCTGGTGGCGCAGCTCGTCCTCGAGGCGCTTGCGGTCGCTCACCTCGCGGAAGTTGACCACCCAGCCCTTGATGCCGACGGCGTCCACCCGGCCGCTGATCCGCATCTCCACCCAGCGGGACTCCCCGGAGACGTGGGACACCCGGATGTCGGTGTCCACCGCACCGGCGTGGACGTCGGCGGCGTCGTCCGTGGCCGCCACGGCCGCGCGCAGTCGCGGCTGGTCCCGGGGGTCGGCCAGGTCGATGGCGTCCACGCCCAGGTAGTAGGACGGCGGCCGGCCCAGGAGCGACTGCACCGCGGGGCTGATGTAGGTGATGGTGCCGGTCCGCGCCTCCACGATGGCGATGACGTCGGCGGCGTTCTCGAGCAGCAGCTGCAACCGGGCCTCGCTGGCGGCCAGGGCGGCGCCGGCCGCCTCGCGGTCGGCGGCCAGGCCGGCCAGCCGCCACAGCGCCAGGCCGGTCAGGACCGCGGTGCCGAGCCCGAGGACGTAGCCGATGCCACCGTGCCCGACGGTCCACAGGACGAGCAGGGCGGGGCTGATGAGCAGCGTCGTGCCGACGCCCAGGACCCGGGACCCGTCGGCGTCCTCGGCCGGCCCCGGGTCGGTGCCGGCGACGGACGGGTGCCGCGCGGCGACGGTGAGCGCCGCCACGGCGAGGAGGGGGAGCGGGTCGAGGAACGGGAGCTCACGCAGCGGCGCGTCGGCGATCATCCGGCCGCCGTAGCCCAGGACGGTGAGGGCGGCCGCCACGAGCAGGGCCGTCGTGGTGACCGAGCGGCGGCGGCGGGACATGGCCAGCGGGACGCAGACCATGAGCAGGACGACGCTGAGCACCGGGGTGCCCATGTCCAGTTCCAGGACGTCCTCGAGGGACGCCCGCCCGTCGCCGCCGACGGCGACCAGCGTGAGCGCGCAGGCCAGCAGCAGGGTCGCGGTGTCCAGCCAGGAGCCGTGCTCGCGACGCCGGCGCTCGGCCCGGACGATGCCGAGCGCGCCGAGGGCCATCGCGACGTAGGCGGCGACGTCCAGGACGGCCTCGGCGGGGCCGGAGATCTCCGGCCGGATGCCGGCCAGCTCGAGGGTCTCGGCGAGGGAGCTCAGGGCGAAGAACCCCAGACCCGCGCCCAGCGCCGCCCAGGCGGGGGCCGTGGGCGTCCGGTGGACGACGATCGCGGTGCGGACCGCGGCGATGCCGAGGGCGAAGAGCGCGACCTCGGCTGCGGGCCGCCAGGGTCCCATGGGGACGGAGACGACGCCGGCGACCACCGCGACGACCATCGCCGCGTGCAGCCAGGCGGCACGGGCGGTGGGGACGGCGGGAACGGTCACACCTCCCCATCGACACGCGGGCCGTCGACCTGAGCCGCGTTCACTCGTGTGGGGGATACGGCCCGTCTGTGTTCCCGCAGGTCAGGGCAGGGATGGCAGGTCGTCCACCCGGAGATCGGGGCGCACGCGCAGGAAGCGCAGCGGATGCCGGAAGACGCCCGCCTGCAGGGCCGCGTCGGCGCTCACCTCGACGACCACCTCCGGCCGCACCCGGGTCAGGGGAACCGAGAGCCGGCCTCCTCCGAAGCGGCCGGTGCCGATGCGGTCGGGCCAGGGGTGGTCCTCGTCCGCGGGCTCGAGGACCGCGCCGAGCTCCTCGCTCTGCCGGGGGTTCAGCGGGCTGGTCCGGCCGACGACGACGAGCTCCCCGGCGCGGTAGCGGCCGGCGACGAGCTGGCTGGGCCGGTCGAGCGGGCCGATCACCCCGCCGGCGACCACCTCGGTGCTCTCCCAGCTCTTGACCTTCAGCCACTCCCGGCGGCCGGGCGCGTAGCGGCTGCCGGCTCCCTTGGCGACGACGCCCTCGACGCCCGCGACCCGGAACTCCTCGAACCACTGCTGCGCCAGCTCGGGGTCCGCGGTGCTCGGGGAGAGCTGCAGGGGCGGCGCCCAGCGGGCCGACAGGGTCTCCAGCTCGGCCCGGCGGCGGCCCAGGGTCTTGTCGCGGAGGTCGGCGCCCCCGAGGGCGAGCACGTCGAAGGCGACGTAGGACGCCGGGTGGGCGGCGACCTGGGCGGCGATCCGGCCGGGCGCGGTGACCATGCGTTTCTGCAGCAGGCCGAAGTCCAGGCGGTCGTCGTGCCAGATCACGACCTCCCCGTCGAGCACCGTGCCGGCCGGCACCTGGGCGAGCGCCGCGGCGGCGATGTCGGGGAACCGGTCGGTGAGGTCGCGGCCCTGCTTGCTCCACAGCCGGGTGGCGGCGGCCTCGCGGACGACCACCAGGCGGTAGCCGTCCCACTTGGGCTCGTACCGGCAGCCGCCGGGGAGCGCGGTGGGCGGGGGGATGGCGCGGACCGGCTTGGCCAGCTGCACGCCCACGGGGCCGGTGAGCCCGGGCGGGAGGCCCGGGAGGCCGGGGGCGGTCAGCGGCACCTCGACAGCCTGGCCGCTGACCGGCACGGATGCACCACGGGGCGGCGAGGTCACACCCGATCGGGGGCGCGTCCGCACGCCCCGTGATCAGTCGAGCCGGCCGGCCAGATCGGTGGCGAACCCCTCGGCGACGCCGAGCTGCTCCCGCAGGGCGTGCACGCGGGCGGTGACCGCCTCGTGGAACATCCGCAGCCGGTCGGTCAGCGCGGCGTCGTCCGGGCGCTCGGCACGGTCGGCCAGCAGGGCGAGGAGCTCCTGCATCTCCTCCAGGCGGAAGCCCAGCGGCTTCATCCGCTTGATGACCTCGAGCCGGGCGACGTCGTCGTCGCTGTAGAGCCGGAAGCCGCCGTCGCTGCGGCTGGTGGGACGGACCAGTCCGTGCTCCTCGTAGAAGCGGATGGTGCGCAGGCTCAGGCCGGTGCGGTCGGCGACCTGGCCGATCTGCAGCAGGCCGGTGCGGGAGACCATCAGTGCCCCGCCCCCAGCTGTCCGGTGTGCCGCTCGAAGCGGGTCGTGGAGTGGTCGTCCAGCCCGACGAACCGCACCCGCTTGCCCCGGGTGGCGTACTTGTGCGTGATGGCGTCGAGCGCCGCGACCGTCGAGGCGTCCCACACCTGGGCGGCGGAGAGGTCGACGACCACGTCCTCGGGGTCGGCGGCGTACTCGAACTGCGTGTACAGGTCGTTGCTGGAGGCGAAGAACAGCGCGCCCACGACCGTGTAGCGCACGCTGCCGTCGTCGTCCACGTCGCGCCTGACGTCGACGAGGTGGGCGATCCGCTGGGCGAAGAGCACGCAGGCGACGAGGACGCCCACGCCCACGCCGATGGCGAGGTTGTGGGTCAGCAGCGTGACGGCGACCGTCGCGAGCATCACGGTGGTCTCGCTCTTCGGCATGCGGTGGATGGTCCGGAGGCTGTGCCAGTCGAACGTCGCGATCGACACGAAGATCATGACGGCGACGAGTGCGGCCATGGGGATCACCGCGACGACGTCGCCGAGAGCGACCACCAGGACCAGCAGGAAGGCGCCGGCCAGGAACGTCGACAGCCGGGTCCGGGCGCCCGACGCCTTCACGTTGATCATGGTCTGGCCGATCATGGCGCAGCCGCCCATGCCCCCGAAGAAGCCCGACGCCATGTTGGCCACGCCCTGGCCCCAGGACTCGCGCGTCTTGTCGGAGTGCGTGTCGGTGATGTCGTCGACGAGCTTCGCCGTCATGAGCGACTCCATCAGCCCGACGAACGCGATGCCGAGGGCGTACGGGGCGATGACGCCCAGCGTCTCCAGCGTGAAGGGCACGTCGGGGAGCAGGAAGAACGGCAGGCTGTCGGGCAGCTCGCCCTCGCCGCCGACATCGGGCAGGTCCCACCCGAGAGCCAGAGCCAGGGTCGTCAGGACGACGATGGCGACCAGCGGCGCGGGGACGGCGGTGGTCACCCGGGGCAGCAGGAAGATGATCGCCAGCCCGGCCGCGACCATCGGGTAGACCAGCCAGGGCACGTCGACCAGCTGCGGCAGCTGGGCCGTGAAGATCAGGATCGCCAACGCGTTGACGAAGCCCACCATCACGCTGCGCGGGATGAAGCGCATGAGGCGGGCCACGCCGGCGGCGGCCAGCAGGATCTGGAACACCCCACCGAGGACGACCGCGGCGAAGAGGTACTGGACGCCGTACTCCAGCGCCAGCGGTGCGACGACGAGGGCGATCGCGCCGGTCGCGGCGGTGATCATGGCCGGGCGGCCACCGGTGAAGGCGATGACGACCGCCATCACGAAGGACGAGAAGAGGCCGACGCGGGGGTCGACCCCGGCCAGGATCGAGAAGCTGATCGCCTCGGGGATGAGCGCGAGGGCGACGACCAGGCCGGCGAGCACCTCGGTGCGGGCGGTGCGGGGCTCGAGCCAGGCGGGGCGGGCAGGACGGAGTGCGGGCAGGACGGACATGCTCCCGTTTCGGGTCGAGGTCGTGTGGAGCGTCCCCCGGGCAGGCGTCCCGCCGGGAACGGCGTGCCTGCCATCCTGCCGCACACCCGACTCTTACGTGAGGGAAGAGTGTGAGGCGTCGGTCACCCCCGGTCGACCAGCAACAGGCCGTAGGCGGCCAGCGAGGGGCTGTCGGTGATCCGGCCGTCGCGCATCCGGCGGCGCAGCTCCGCCTCCGGGACGAAGGCCTGTCGCATGTCCGCCTCGGTGGCCTCCCGCGCGGTGGGTCCGGGGGTCAGCTCGGTGGCCAGCCAGACGTCGAACCGCTGCGTCAGCAGCCCCGAGGCGAGGTCCAGCCGACCCAGGTGCTCCAGCCGACCGGCCCGCAGGCCCGTCTCCTCCGCCAGCTCGGCCCGCGCCAGCTCCTCGCGCGACCCCTCCACCCCGGCGGGCCACGTGCCCTGCGGGAACTCCCAGGACCGGCGGCCCAGCGGGTAGCGGTACTGCTCGACGAGCCAGAAGCCGCCGTCCTGCTCGGGCAGCACCAGCGCGAAGTCGGCCTTCTCGACCACGCCGTAGATGCCGGTCGACCCGTCGTCGAGCTCGAAGGCGTCCTCCCGGACGCGGATCCAGTCGTTCCGGTAGACCTCTCGGCTGCTCGTCGTGCGCACCCTCCGACCCTGGCAGAACGGTGTCACGATGGGAGGGTGACCGAGCGGAAGCCGCCGGGGATGTCCTTCGAGACGTGGGTGGACCGGCAGATCACCCAGGCGCAGGAGCGGGGCGACTTCGCCCGGCTGCCGGCCGGGCCGCTGACGGACCTGGACCGCGAGCAGACCGCCTACGACTGGGCGCTGGCCAAGGCCCGGCGCGAGGGCGTGGACACCGGCGCGATGCTGCCGGCCGGTCTGCGCCTGCGTCGCGAGCGCGACGACCTGCCGGAGCGGGCGGCGCGGCTGGCCACCGAGGCCGAGGTCCGGGCGGTCGCCGAGGACTACAACGCGCGGGTGGAGGCCTTCTGGCGGCTGCCGGCGGAGAGCAGGTGGGCGGCGGTGCCCGGCCTGGCCGACGTCGAGGCGCTCGTCGCGAGCTGGCGGCGCGCCCGGCCCGCCCCGGAGCCGGCGCCGGTCCAGCCGCCGCCCCAGCCTGCTCCGGCCCGCCGCTGGTGGCGCCGACGGCGCTGAGGTCAGTTCTCCTCGGCGTCGTCGTCCGTCTTCGCGTCGTCCTCGCGCGGCTCGGTCACGGCGCGAGTGTCCCGCCGGCCCGCGCTCTCCGCACGGTCGGCCCCTGCCCACAGTGGTGGGCAGGGGCCGACTGTGCGGGACACCGGTCAGGCGGTGGCCGGCACCCGGTCGAGGAAGCCCAGCACGGCGCTGATCCGGCCGTCGGCGTCCAGCAGGGCGACGTCGGAGCCGACGATCGGCGCCTCCGCGCCCTCGGGTCCGAGCTCCCAGGTGAACCGCACCTGGTCGTGGTGGGCGTCGGCCGACCCGGCCAGCCGGAAGACGAACCCCGGGAACCGCGCCTGGATGGCGCCGATGGTGTCGGCGAGCGCCTCGGTGCCCCGGACGTCGACCAGCGGGTCGGTGTAGCGGACGTCGGCGCTGAAGACCTCGGCGACGGCCGCGCGGCGGCCGGCCGGGTCGGTCTCGTTCCAGGCGGCCAGGTAGCGGTCGGCGTGGGCGGTGGTGGCGGACATGGCGGTGCTCCTTCTCGAGGGGGTGGAGGTGCGGACGGTCAGCGGTGGCGGAGACCGAGGAGCTGCAGGGCGGCGAACCCGGCGACGACGAGGGCCTGCAGCACGATGACGACGGTGCCGAGGGTGGTCGGGGTGAAGGTGCCGGTGAGCGCGACGACGACGCTCGCGACCACCCAGGCGACGTTGGCGCCGGCGACGGTCCGGGCGCCCGTCGTGCTGATCGGTCGGCGTTCACCGACCAGCCACACCGTGGCGGCGTAGACCAGCATGAAGGCGCCCAGGCCGCGGAGCAGGCCGGTGGAGAGGCCGAGCGGGCCGTCCAGCAGCGGTGCGGCGCCCAGGAAGAGGGCGCCGTTGAGGCCGCTGACGACGGCGTCGAGGCGGAGGGCCCGGTGGAGGAGCCCGCCGGCGTGGACGGGTGGGGAGGCGGTGGATGCGGTGCGCGTGGTGGTCATGGCGGCAACCGTGGCGGCGCCGGTGCGGCAGGTCGATTACCTCCGAGGTAAGCGACAGCGCGCACCGTCGTGGCTAGCGTCGTCGTCGTGACCAGCACCGTCGCAGCCGAGGCGCCCGTGGGCGAGCTGCTCCGCCAGTGGCGGCAGCGCCGCCGGCTCAGCCAGCTCGACCTGGCCGGGGAGGCGGGCGTCTCGGCCCGGCACCTGAGCTTCGTCGAGACCGGCCGGGCCCGGCCCAGCCGCGAGATGGTGCTGCACCTGGCCGAGGAGCTGGAGATCCCGCTCGGTGCGCGCAACGAGCTCCTGGCGGCGGCCGGCTTCGCGCCCGTCTACCGGCGGCGGGACCTCGGCGATCCGGACATGGCCGCCGTCCGCTCCGCGCTGGACCTCGTGCTGACGGCCTACGAACCGTTCCCGGCGCTCGTCGTCGACCGGTCGTGGCACCTGGTGGCGGCCAACCGGGCCGTGTCGGGGCTCCTCGCCGGCGCAGCGGCCCATCTGCTCGAGCCGCCGGTGAACGTGCTGCGCCTGAGCCTGCACCCGGACGGGCTGGCCCCGCGGATCCTCAACCTGCCCGAGTGGCGGCGCCACGTGCTGCACCGGCTGGGCCGCGAGGCGCACCTGAGCGGCGATCTCGGGCTGGCCGCGCTGCACCGGGAGCTGCTCGCGCTGCCCGGCGGGCTGGACCGGACCCCGCCCAACGGCATCGCCGTGCCGCTGCGGCTGCGCTCCGGCGACGGCGTGCTCAACTTCCTGGGCACGGTGACCACGTTCGGCACCGCGGTGGACCTCACCGCCGCCGAGCTGAGCATCGAGGCGTTCCTGCCCGCTGACGCGGCCACCGCCGCGGCGCTCAGCCGCTGACCGAGACGCCGCGCCGTCGGTGCCGGTGTCCTGCACGCCGAGGTGCAGGGCTGCTCCGTGCCGGGACGTCAGTCGAGCAGCGTTCCCAGCAGGCGGGCCAGGGTGGCGCGGTCCTCGGCGGACAGGCGGGAGAGCAGCGCCTCGTTGTCCGCTGCCCGCGCGCGACCCACTTCCCCGCGGACGCGGCGGCCCTCGGCGGTCGGCCGCAGGATCACCGCGCGGCGGTCGCCCGGGTCGGGGGTGCGCTCGACCAGACCGCGGGTCTGCAGGCCGTCGGCCACCTCCGTGGCCGACCGGGGAGCGATGTGCAGGGACTCCGCGAGGTCGGAGAGACGGACGCCGTCCCGCTCGACGACGACCCCCAGCGCGCGGGCCTGGTGCGGCGACAGGTCCCACGGCGCGAGCGCGTCCCTCCAGCGTCGCCGCTGGGTGCGCGCCACCCGCATGAGCAGGTCACCCAGCTCGCCGGTCGGTTCGTCGGCCACGGGGGAACACTAGCGGAGACGCGGCGGTTACCGGACCATGAGGTAACCTCAGCATCACTCCAGGAGGTGTCGCCATCAGCGAGATGATCACCGGCGGCCGGGGCGGTGGCCCCGGCGGCGGCCGCAGGCCGGACCCGGCCGACCGCGCGCAGCTCGAGCGGTCCCCGGTCCGCTGGAGCCGGGTCGCCGCGCTCTTCCGCCCTTACCGCGGGCAGCTGGCCGTCGTGGTCGCCCTCATCGTGGCCTCCTCGGTCGTGGCGCTGGCCACGCCGTTCCTGATCCGCCTGGTCATCGACGAGGCGATCCCGCGGCAGGACGTACCGATGCTCCTGTGGGCGGTCGGCGGCATGCTCGCCGTCACCGTGCTGACGGCGGTCTTCGGCGTCGTCCAGACGTGGCTGTCCACGACCGTCGGCCAGCGGGTCATGCACGGCCTGCGGACGGCGGTCTTCACCCACCTGCAGCGCCAGTCGCTCGGCTTCTTCACCCGCACGAAGGGCGGCGAGGTCCAGTCGCGGCTGATGAACGACATCGGCGGCATGCAGTCGGTGGTCACCTCGACCGCGACGTCCTTCGCCTCGAGCGCCACCACGGTGATCGGCACGGCCGTCGCCATGGCGGTGCTGAGCTGGCGGCTGTCGCTGCTGTCCCTCGTCGTGCTGCCGCCGGCGATCTGGCTGACCCGCCGTGTCGCCCGCATGCGGCGCGCCCTCACCGCGCAGCGCCAGCGGCACCTGGCCGACCTGCACTCCCAGGTCGAGGAGGGGCTGAGCGTCAGCGGCGTCCTGCTCGGCAAGACGCTGGGCGCCGGGCCCGCCCAGTCGCGGCGGTTCGCCGGCACCTCGGAGTTCCTCGTCGACCTCGAGGTCCGCTCGCAGCTGGCCGGACGCTGGCGGATGGCCACGATGAGCATCGTCTTCGCCGGCATCCCTGCGCTGATCTACCTGGCCGCCGGGCTGCCCGCGACGTCCGGCGGGATGACGATCGGCACGCTGGTCGCCTTCACCACGCTGCAGGGCGCGCTGTTCCGGCCGCTCATGCAGCTGCTCGACATCGGCGTCTCGCTGACCGCCTCGATGGCGCTGTTCAGCCGGGTGTTCGAGTACCTGGACCTGCCGGTCGACATCGACGACCCGGAGCACCCGGTCGCCGTCGACCCGGCCGGCGTGCGCGGCGAGGTCCGCTTCGAGCGGGTCGGCTTCCGCTACCCGGACGGCGCCCGGGCAGCGCTGGCCGACGTCGACCTCGACGTGCCCGCGGGGTCGACGCTGGCGCTGGTGGGCGAGACCGGCTCGGGGAAGACCACGCTGGCCTCCCTGGTCGCCCGGCTGAACGACCCGACCACGGGCCGGGTGCTCGTCGACGGCATCGACGTCCGAGACCTCGCGCTGGCCGACCTCGCCCGCATCGTCGGCGTCGTCTCCCAGGAGACCTACCTGCTCCACGGCACGGTGCGGGAGAACCTGCTGCACGCCAGGCCCGACGCCACGGACGACGAGCTGGTGACCGCTGCCCGCCGGGCCAGGATCCACGACGTCATCGCGGCGCTGCCCGGCGGCTACGACACCGTCGTCGGCGCCCGCGGGCACCGCTTCTCCGGTGGGGAGAAGCAGCGCCTGGCGATCGCCCGCACGCTGCTGCGCGATCCGGCGGTGCTGGTGCTCGACGAGGCGACCAGCGCGCTGGACACCGTGACCGAGCGCGCGGTGCAGGCGGCGCTGGACGAGGCCGGCCGCGGCCGGACCACGGTCACCATCGCCCACCGGCTCTCCACCGTGCGCGACGCGGACCGCATCGTCGTCCTGGACGCCGGGCGGGTCGTCGAGCAGGGCACCCACGACGAGCTCATGGCCCTCGGTGGCCGTTACGCCCGGCTGGCCGGGATCGCCGAGCGGGACGCCGTCCTCGCCGGCTGACCCGCGTAGCCGCCCCCGGCAGCGCTGAGCCGGCCGGCCTCGCGTGCGTGGAGCCGGCCCGCGTTGTCCGCCGTCCCCGGTCGTGATGTGCTCGGGATCCCACGGCACCCGGTTCGTGGGAGGACGAGGAGGCTCCGGTGGCCGAGGTGCACGGCTCGTGCGAGGAACGGTTCGCGGGTGTGCGGGAGGCACTGGCCCAGCAGCTCGACGCGGGGGAGGAGCTGGGCGCGTCGGTCGCCGTCGACCTCGACGGTGAGTCCGTCGTCGACCTCTGGGGCGGGTACCGGGACGCCGAGCGCACCCGGCCCTGGTCGGAGCACACGATCGTCAACGTCTGGTCGACGACGAAGTGCGTGCTGGCCCTGGCGGCGCTGCTGCTCGTCGAGAGCGGGGAGCTCGACCTCGACGCGCCGGTCGCCGACTACTGGCCGGAGTTCGCCGCCAAGGGCAAGAAGGACGTGCGGGTGCGGCACCTGCTCTCCCACACCTCCGGCGTCTCCGGCTGGGAGCAGCCCTTCTCCATCCGCGACATGTACGACTGGCAGTCGGCGACCGAGCGGCTGGCGCGGCAGGCGCCGTGGTGGGAGCCGGGCACGGCCTCGGGCTACCACGCGAACAACCAGGGGTTCCTGGTCGGCGAGGTCGTCCGCCGGGTCACCAACACCACGTTCAAGAAGTTCGTCGCCGACCGGATCGCCGGCCCCCTGGGCGCGGACTTCCAGATCGGCGCCCACGAGTCCGAGGTGTCCCGCATCGCCCCCGTGGTCGCCCCGCCCCGGCCCGAGGGCGGCGGCGCCCCGCCGGACCCGGAGTCGGTGGCCGTGAAGACCTTCACCGGCCCGAAGGCCTCGGCCAACGCGGCGAACTCGCCGGAGTGGCGGGCGGCCGACCTGGGGGCGCTCAACGGGCACTCCAACGCCCGCGGCGTGGTGCGGGCCCTGCGCACCCTCAGCCTGGGCGGCGAGGCCGGTGGCGTGCGGCTGCTCTCCCCGGAGACGGTGGAGCAGGTGTTCGTCCAGCAGTCCGACGGCGTGGACCTGGTGCTGGGCGCACCGTTCCGGTGGGGGACGGGCTTCTGCCTGGGCTCGCCGGTGGTGCCCTACGTGCCCGAGGGCCGGACCTTCTTCTGGGGCGGCTGGGGCGGCTCGCTGGTGGTGATGGACCTCGACCGGCGGCTGACCATCGGCTACATGATGAACAAGATGGGCGGCGGGCTCCTCGGCTCGCCGCGCAGCGAGGCCTACGTGCGGGCCGTCTACGCCGCGCTGGCCTGATGGACCTGGACGACGTCGTCCCGCGGTCGGACCACACGACGCGGCAGGCCCGCTGGATCGCGGCGGAGCCGGGCGCCGTCTGGGACGCGCTGCACGGCGTGCGGCTCTCGGGGCTGCCGGTGACGCTGACGCTGTCGGCGGCCCGCTTCCTGCCGGTCGTGCTCTCCGGCCGGGGACTGGGGCACCTGCACGACCGGTCCTTCCTCGACGCCCTGCCCGTTCCGCTGCTGGCCGCGCAGCCGCCGTCGTCGGTGGTGTTCGGTGGCCTGCTGCAGCCCTGGCACCTCACCGGTGGGAAGCCCCCGCCGGAGCTGGACGCGCCCGCCCTGCGCGCCTGGGACGCGCCGGGCTGGGTGAAGGCCGCGATGGACTTCCGACTGGCGCCCGCCCGCGGCGGCACGGAGCTCTCCTCGGAGACCCGGGTGGCGGCCACCGACGAGGCCAGCCGCGCGGCGTTCGCCCGCTACTGGCGGGTGATCCGCCACGGGAGCACCGCCGTCCGCTGGGAGGTGCTGACGGCGGTGGAGCTGCGCGCGACGGGCCGCCGGCCCTGACCTGGGAGAGGATCGGCGCGTGGCCTGGACCGAGAAGGACATCCCCGACCTGAGCGGGCGCACCGCCGTCGTGACCGGCGCGAACGGCGGGCTGGGCTTCCAGACGGCGCTCGCGCTGGCCGGCGCCGGAGCGCACGTCGTCGTCGCCGCCCGCGACCCGGAGAAGACGGCGTCGGCGACGGCGCGGATCCGGGAGCGGTATCCCGCCGCCTCCCTGGAGGTGGTCCCGCTGGACCTCGGCGACCTGTCCGTCGTCCGGGCCGCGGCGGACGCCGTGCTGGCCGCGCACGAGCGGATCGACCTGCTGGTGAACAACGCCGGCGTCATGGCGATGCCGCAGCGCACCACCGCCGACGGCTTCGAGATGCAGCTCGGCGTCGACCACCTGGGCCACTGGGCGCTCACCGCGCACCTCCTCCCCGCTCTCCTGCGGGCACCGGCGTCCCGGGTCGTCACCGTGACCAGCACCGCCCGGTTCATGGGCGGCCCGCTGGACCCGGCGGACCCGCACATGCGGAAGAAGTACCGGGCGTGGGGCTCCTACGCGCGGGCCAAGATGGCCAACTACCACTTCGGGCTGGGCCTGCAGCAGCACTTCGCCCGCGCCGGGGTCGCGGCGGCGTCGCTCATCGCGCACCCCGGGCTGTCGAACACCGACCTGCAGGCACGCACGGTGCGCGAGGGCGGCGGCGGCTGGGTGGGCGCGGCCGCGCATGCGATGACGGCGCGGTCGGGGATGACGCCGCTCGAGGGCGCCCGGCCGCAGCTGCGGGCGGCCACCGATCCGGCGGCCGTGGGCGGCGAGCTGTACGCGCCGCGGTTCGGCTCGCACGGGCCGCCGGTGCGCCGGCCGATCCTGCGCCGGTTCGACCTGCAGAAGCAGATCGACGTCCTGTGGGAGGTCTCCGAGCGGGAGACCGGCGTGCCGCTGGTCGTGCCACCCGTCTGAGCAGTGGGGGACGGCGTCAGGCGGGGGCGGGCTCGTGCCGGTCGCGGACGTGGCGCTCGATGCCCCGCCCCACCTTCTCGCCGCAGACGTCGCAGACCCAGGACGCCGAGATGCGGTGCCCGGCGTGGTGCAGCTCGACCGGCGGCTCGTCGGCGAGGTAGCGGTCGCCCCACTGCATGAGCGCCTGCAGCACCGGGAGCAGGTCCCGGCCGGCCTTGGTCAGGTGGTAGTCCGAGCGCGGCGGGCTGGCGCTGTACTGCTTGCGCTCGAGCACCCCCGCGTCCACGAGGGCGTTGAGCCGCGCGGTCAGCTGCTCGCGGGGTGCGCCGGTGCCGCGCAGGATCTCGCTGAACCGGTGGGAGCCGAGCGACACCTCGCGCACGACGAGCAGGGCCCAGCGGTCACCGACGACGTCCAGCGCGCCCGCGATGGAGCAGCGTCGGCCGGGCAGCTCGTCGAGTCGGTCGGTCATGTCTCCAAGGTTCGCATACCGAACCAAGTCGTGTACGGTCCGGCTCAGTCGGTTCGACGGGCGAACCGAGGATGAGGCGGGGTGCCATGCGCGCAGCGACCGATCGACCACCCACGGCAACCCCCGCCCCCGCACGCAGCCCGGGGCTGGTGCTGCTGGTCGTCTCGGCGGCGGTCTTCCTGTCCGCGCTGGACCTCTTCATCGTCAACATCGCCTTCCCCACGCTCAGCGCGTCGTTCGACACGACGACCGGGGCGCTGTCGTGGGTGCTGAACGGCTACACGATCGTCTTCGCCGCGTTGCTGGCGCCGGCCGGCCGGATCGCCGACCGCATCGGCCGCCGCCGGGTCTTCCTCGCCGGGCTGGCCACGTTCCTCGCCGGCTCGCTGGGCTGCGCGTTCGCGTGGGGCGTGGGCAGCCTGGTGGCCTTCCGGGTGGTGCAGGCCGTCGGCGGGGCCATGATCACGGCGACGTCGCTGGCGTTGCTGCTCGTCGCCTTCCCCCCTGCGCGGCGGGCGTCCGCGATCGCCGTGTGGTCGATGGTCGGGGGTGTGGCCGCCGCCCTGGGGCCGCCCATCGGCGGGCTGCTGGTCGAGGCGTCGTGGCGGTGGATCTTCCTGGTCAACATCCCCGTCGGCATCGCGGCGCTGCTCCTCGGGCTCCGGGTGCTGCCCGAGTCGCGGGACGAGTCGGAGACCCGCCGTCCCGACGTCGTGGGCACGCTGCTGCTGATCGTCTCCGTGGGTCTGCTCTCCTACGGGCTGGTCGAGGCCCCGGACCGGGGCTGGGACAGCGGCCTCGTCCTCGGTGCCTTCGCCGGCGCGGTCGTCACCGGGGCGCTGGTCGGCCTGCGTGCCGCACGGGCTCCGCGGGGCACCGTGCCCGTGCTGCCCTTGTCGCTGTTCAGGGTGCGCTCGTTCAGCCTCGCCAACCTGGCCATGGCGTTCTTCATGGCCGGGTTCGGCGGGATGCTGCTGGGCAACGTCCTGTGGCTGACCGGCGGCTGGGGCTTCTCCACGGTCGAGGCCGGCTTCGCGCTGATCCCCGGCCCGGCGCTGGCCGCCCTCACCGCGATTCCCGCCGGGCGGCTCGGTGCCCGCATCGGCTGCGGGCCGGTCGCCGCGATCGGGACGGCGCTGTTCGGGCTGGGCGCGCTGTACTGGGTGCTCCGGGTGGGCGAGGTGAGCGCCTTCGCCACCGACTTCCTCCCGGGGCAGGTCTTCACCGGCATCGGCGTCGGGCTCACGCTCACCAACCTGTCGGCGGCGGCGTCCTCGTCCCTGCCGCCCCCGTCGCTGGCGACCGGCACGGCCACCTTCGGCGCGTCCCGCCAGATCGGCGCGACCCTGGGGGTCTCGATCCTGCTCGCCGCAGTGGCGGGCGCCGGGGGCGAGCTGAGCGGTGCCCAGCGCGGGTGGACGCTCACCGTCGTCCTCGCCGCCGTCGCCAGCCTGCTCTCCCTCGCCATCGGCAAGGCGCACCACGCCGACCTGCGGACGGCGCCCGCCCCCGTCCCGGTCGCGGCGCCCCTCCCCGTCCCGGCGCCCGTCTCCGTACCCGCACCCGTGCCGGCCCCCGCGTCCGTCGACCGGGCGGAGCAGCTCCCATGACGCTGGCGACCGGCACCGACGCGCTCGTCTTCGACCCCAGCTGGCGGTCGTTCAGCAGCACCCAGGGCGGCCTCGTGATCGGCCACCTGCTGGCCGCCGCCGCGGACCTGGCCGGTGCCGCGCCCCGCGCCGTCACCGCGCACCTGCTGGGCGGCGTCGTCCCCGACGTCGAGGTCGTGGTCGCCGCGGCTGCCGACCGGTCGGGCCGCACCGGCAGCATCCGGAGCGAGCTGCGCCAGGACGGCGCGCTGCGGGCGGTGGCCCAGGTGCTCACGTCGGCCGGTCCGGCCGCCCCCGTCGCCGAGACCCGCCCGCCGTCCGGGCTGCCCGGCCTCGAGGACGGCGAGCCGTTCGAGCTGCCCCGGGACTACGTGCCGATCGCCGAGCACACCGAGATCCGCGCGCTGGGCGCCACGCGGCCGCTGGGCGGGGGCGAGGAGCCGCGGCTGCAGGCGTGGGTGCGCATCCGCGGCGCCGAGCTGGCCCCGCTGGTCCAGCTGGGCGTGCTGCTCGACGCGCTGCCGCCGTCGCTGTTCGCCGTCCGCACCGAGCCGGCGGCGATGCCGACGGTGGAGCTCACCGCCCACCTCGCCGGTCCGCCCCCCGCGACCGGCGCGTGGGTGCGGGTCGACCAGCGGACGGTCTGGGCCGACGACCAGGTCGCGGTGGACGACGTCGAGCTGCGCGCGCTCGACGGCGCGCTGGTGGCCTCCGGCCGGCAGACCCGGCGACTGCTGGGCGCTTAGGCGCCGTCCACCGGCCAGTCGGTGAAGACGAGGCTCACGGTGTGCCCGGACGAGGGCCAGTTCGGCACGTGGAGCGTCTGCGGCCGGTCGGCGTCGCCACGGGGAAGGTTTCGGGCCGTGACGGTGCCGTCGGCGTCGGCGGAGGCGGGCAGGAACACGTCGATGCCGCTCTGGAAGGGCTGCTCGCCGAAGAAGGGCAGCTTGGCCAGGGTGCTCTCGCCCGGCGTGGCGACGTCGTCGTGCACGTGCAGCCCGATCGCGCCGTTGCCCACGAAGTCGGTGATCACGTCCACCGGCTCGCCGTCGTCCACGCTGAGCTCCAGGACGTCGGCGTCGCCCTGCGCGTGCCACTCGCGCATCCGGCTGATGACCAGCGCGGTGTGGTCGTCCCCGAGGTTCGTGTTCTGCCGGATCGTGCCGTCGGGCCCGGAGGAGAGCAGCCGGACGAACGCGCTGCTGCGCACGTAGGGCTGCAGGTAGAGGTGGTGGACGACGGGGGAGGCGTCGGAGCTCAGGGCGTACTCGTAGTGGGCGCCGTTCTCCAGCTCGATAGGGCCGAACTCCCCGTCGGGGCCGAGCTCGACGCTGGCGTGCGGCTCGTCCCCGGTGCGGGCGCCGGTGCCGGCGTCGATCGCCCAGATGTCCAGCGTCGCGTCCCGGCCGGTGTTCGCGGGGAAGTCGACCGCCCGGCCCGAGATCTCCACCGGCTCCCGCTGCGGCACGATGTCGACGACCTCGGGCGCCTCGCCGACGAGGAACTCGTACTGCGCGGCGAAGGACTCCTTCGAGGTGGCCACCTCGACGTGCGTCTGCCCCGGGAACTGCGCCTGGACGGGCGCGATGCACGGGACGACCTGCGGCTCGGGGCAGGGCCGGCCGTCGATGGCGACGTACCTGGCCACCTTGGCGGCCTGCGCCGGATCGCCGAGGAACAGGTTCGAGACGGCGGTCCCGCGGGAGTGGCCGATCAGGTAGACCTGCTCGACGCCGAACTCGGCCAGGGTCTCGTCGACGACCTCGGTCAGCCCGGCCGCGTAGCCGGGGATGTCCAGGCCCGCGCCGTCGTGCTCGTAGGCCACGATGCGGTCCGCGGGGTAGCCGTTGGCCGCGAAGCGCATCGCGTTGGACTCGATCTGCTGGGCCGATCCGGCGAAGCCGTGCACGAAGACGATCGGCAGCGCGACGTCGTCGGGCAACGGCGGGAGGGGGTCGGTGCCCGCCGCGGTGGCCCCGGTCCGATCGGCCGACGCCGCCGCGTCGCCGGCGTCGCCGGAGTCCGACGAGCATCCGGCCAGCACGAGGACGGCCGCGACGAGGACGTACAGCGGGCGGCGCAGCCGCGATTCGATCACGCGGACACCCTAGGGGCCGGGAGTGACGTGGATCGCACAGCGGAATGCGGCCCCCGTTCGGCCGCCTTCGAGCGGTCGTGGACCTGTTCTCACCCATCGCCCTCGGCGACCTGCAGCTGGCCAACCGCGTCGTCATGGCGCCCCTCACCCGGCTGCGCGCCGGCGCGAGCGGCGTACCCGGCGACCTGATCGTCGAGCACTACCGGCAGCGCGCGAGCCTCGGCATGATCATCACCGAGGGCACCTGGCCCAACCCGCAGGGGCAGGGCTACCCCGGCCAGCCCGGGATCGTCACCGACGAGCAGATCGAGGGCTGGCGCCGGGTGGCCGACGCCGTGCACGGGCGGGGCGGGCGGATCGTCATGCAGCTCATGCACGCGGGCCGGGTGTCGCACCCGGACGTGAACGGTGGCCGCGACGTCGAGGCGCCGTCGGCCATCGCCATCGAGGGCGAGGTCCGGACGCCGTCGGGCAAGAAGCCCTACCCGGTGCCGCACGCGCTGACGACCGACGAGCTGGCCCGCGTCCGCGACGAGTTCGTGCAGGCCGCCCGCAACGCGGTCGCCGCGGGCCTGGACGGCGTGGAGCTGCACGGGGCCAACGGCTACCTGCTGCACGAGTTCCTGTCGCCGGCGTCCAACGAGCGCACCGACGCCTACGGCGGCTCGCCCGAGAACCGGGCCCGCTTCGTGGTCGAGGTGGCCACGGCCGTGGCCGAGGCGATCGGCGCCGGCCGCGTCGGCCTGCGCATCTCCCCGCAGCACAACATCCAGGGCGCGTACGAGACCGACGACGCCGACGTGCTGCTCACCTACGGGTCGCTGCTCGACCAGCTCCGTCCGCTGGGGCTGGCCTACCTCTCGGTGCTGCACGCGGAGCCCGGCAGCGAGCTGGTCCAGGAGCTGCGGCGTCGCTTCGGCGGGCCGCTGGTCGCCAACAGCGGCTTCGCCTCGGTCACCTCGCGCGCCGAGGCGGTCAGCCTGATCGAGGACGCGCACGCCGAGGCCGTCGCCGTCGGCCGTCCGGTGATCGCCAACCCCGACCTCGCCGAGCGCTGGGCCGGTGAGCACCCGGAGAACGAGCCGCAGCCGCACCTCTTCTACGCCGCCGGCGCCGAGGGCTACAACGACTACCCGACGCTGGAGCAGGTGGGCTGACCCCCGCGTGATCACCACCCGCTGAGCGCCCTCTCCATCCTCCGGAGAGGGCGCTCAGCGCGTTCCCGCCCCGGCTCGCTCCGGCCCCGGACGGCGGACGGGCCCGCCTGCGGGTGCAGGCGGGCCCGTGTCGGTCGTGGGTGCGTCAGCCGGCGGCCTCGATGAGCTGCGCCATGCGCTCCTGCTCGCCGAGCACCTCACCGATGCGGTTCTGCACCTCGTCGAGCCGGCCGATGATCTCGCCGGTGGTGCGGATGCCCTCGCCGACGGCCTTGCTGCTGCTCTGGATGCCGGCGATCTGGTCGGCCACGCGCTGCGTCGCCTTCGCCGTCTCCCGGGCCAGGTCCTTGACCTCGCTGGCCACGACCGCGAAGCCCTTGCCCACCTCGCCGGCCCGCGCCGCCTCGATGGTCGCGTTGAGCGCCAGCAGGTTGGTCTGGTCGGCGATGCCCGAGATGATCCGGATGACCTCGCCGACGGCGGCCGACGCCTCGTCCAGCGCGACGACGTCCCCGGTCATGGTCGAGGCCTGGGCCACCGCGTTCTCCGCGACCCGGCCGGCCTCGTTGGCGGCCTCCCGCAGCCGGGCGATGGTCGTGAGCAGCTCGCGGGCGTTCTCGGCGCTCTCCTCGTTGCGGCGCAGCACGTCCAGGCGCTGCGACACCAGCTGCTGCACGTTGCGCAGCGACGCCGACCGCGAGTCGGAGAGCTCGATGGTGTCGGTCACGAAGAAGTCCATCGTGCCGATCACCTTGCCGCTCACCACGAGCGGGAAGCACACGCCGGACTTCACTCCGGCGCGCTGGGCGGCAGGTGCACGCACGCAGTCGGTCACCAGGCCGATGTCCTGCACGAACACCAGCTCCTTGGCCCGCCAGGCGCGGCCGGACAGGCCCACGCCCTCGGCGAAGCTGGCGGACAGGGTGACGGCGCGGAACTCCTCGCCCGCCGAGCCGGACTCCTGCTGGAACCGCAGCACGCCGGCCTCCTCGTCCAGCGCCCAGTAGGAGCCGTACGCCCAGCCGAAGGCGCTCCGCACGGTGTCCAGGGCGACCCGCAGTGCCTCCTCCTGGTTGCGCGCCGCGCCGATCTTGGTGACGACGGTGGTCACGGCCTCGCGGTCGTGCAGCGTCTCCTGCAGATGGGCCTTGGCCAGCGCGGCCCGGTGCGCGTGCACCAGGACGCCGCGCAGCGCGCGCCACTTGGACGCCCGGCCGCCGAAGAACGGCAGCTCGCTGGCGTTGTAGTACTCGTAGAGGGAGACGACGGCGCCGCGTTCGTCGAGGATCGGCAGGAGGCAGCCCCGCGTGGCGCCGGCGGCCTGGGCGGCCTTCCAGCGCCCGCAGAACGCCGGGTCGGTGGCCTCGTTCGCCAGGACCACGTCCTGCGTCCTGACCGCTTGCCCGGCGAGCCCCTCGGAGGGCAGGAGGCGCTCGATCCGCGCGGCCCGCATCGCGTCGGCGTAGCCGCCGCTCTCGGCCGCGAGCGAGAAGCCGCCGTCGGCGTCGACCATCCAGGCGGCGCCGTAGTCGAGGCCGAGCTCCCGCGCCAGCGTGGTCACGATGGTCCGGTGCGCGTCCGCGGCGTCGCTCGCGCCCGAGTCCAGGGCGTTGATGACGGCCTCCACCGCCTCGACGTCGCGAGGGACGGGTACGGGGGTGGTCCCGGCGGTGGTCCCGCGCGTGCGTCGGTTCATGGGTCTCTCTCGGGTCGGGTCGGCTCGTCCGGCGAGCGGAACCCCGCGTCACCGGAAGGCGGTATCGGCAGCCCGAGTTCCGAGACGTACCGGAAACGCTCCATGTCGTGGCGCGCGACCCGATCGGTCGCTCAGGCGGTCCCGCGGCCCGCCGGCGTCCCCTCCTCCGCCCCGTGCACGGAGCCGAACGTCGAGCCGGCCGCGGGGTGCGGGCCCTCGCGGGTGAGTGACGCCCGCATCTCGGCCGGCGCCAGCGCCCGCGCGACGTGCCAGCCCACCACCGCGACGATGGTGCCCAGCGCGATGCCCCCCAGGGAGAAGTCGTCGGTGATCTGCAGCAGCGGGGCGTCGTTGCCGGAGTTGCCGACGGCGATGACGATCCCGGCGGCCAGCGGCACGAGGTTCACCGGGTTGCCGAAGTCGACCCGGTTCTCCTTCCAGATCTTGGCGCCGAGCAGCCCGATCATCCCGTAGAGGACCACGGTGATCCCGCCGAGCACCCCGCCCGGGATGGCGTTGATCAGGGCGCCGAACTTGGGCACCAGGCCCAGGCCGATCGCGACCACGGCGGCGACGTAGTAAGCGGCCGTGGAGTAGACGCGGGTCGCCGCCATGACGCCGATGTTCTCCGCGTACGTCGTCGTGGGGGAGCCGCCGACCGACGTCGCCAGCACGGTCGTGACCCCGTCGGCCAGCACGGCGCGGCCGATCATCGGGTCCAGGTCGCGCCGCGTCATCTCGGCCACCGCCTTCACGTGGCCGGCGTTCTCGGCGATCAGGGCGATCACCGCGGGCAGCACCAGTAGCGAGAAGTTCACCGAGAACGAGGGCCCGGTGAAGTCCGGCAGCCCGAACCAGGGCGCGTCCCCGACGGCGTCGAAGCTGATCCGGTCGTGCGCGAAGGGGGTCGCCACGCAGTACGGGCCCTCGGGGGCGCAGGCCTCGCCGGCGGCGTCCAGCAGGTTCTGCCCCGGCAGCGTCGACGTGATCAGGCCCGCCGTGGCGTCGAGCAGGATCGACAGCAGGTAGCCGAACACCAGCCCCAGCAGGATCGAGATGCGCGCGAGGAAGCCGCGCAGCAGCAGCGAGGCGACGACGACGAAGGTCATCGTCGCCAGGGCCACCCACTGGTCCTGCGGCCAGTAGGTCGCCGTCGCCACGGGTGCGAGGTTGAAGCCGATGAGCATGACCACGGCGCCGGTCACCGCCGGCGGGAGCACCCGGTTGACCACCCGCACGCCGACCAGGTGGATGACCAGGCCGGCCAGCGCCAGGACGACGCCGGACACCAGCAGGGCACCGAGGACGTCGGCGTCCGAGCCGCCGGCCGCGCGCACCGCGACGACACCGCCGACGAACGAGGCGGAGCTGCCCAGGTAGCTCGGCACCTTCCCCTGGACGATCAGCAGGAACAGGATCGTCGCGACCCCGCTCATCATGATCGCCAGGTTCGGGTCCAGGCCCATGAGCAGCGGGAAGACGAACGTCGCCCCGAACATGGCGACGACGTGCTGCGCCCCGATGCCCACCGTGCGCGGCCAGCTGAGCCGCTCGTCGGGGGCCACCGCCTCGCCCAGTGGCAGGCTCTTCCCGTCGCCGTACAGCTTCCACCCGAACGCCATCGGTGCCTCCTCGACCCGCACGGACCGCCCGCGGCCGGCGGCGGGCGACGCGCATCGTCGCACCCCCGGCCGACGCCCGGCTCAGGTGGTGAGGAGGTCCTCGACGGCGGCCAGCAGCGTGGCGCGCGCGGCCGCCGCGTCGGCCAGGTAACCGGCGACCATGGCGCCGTCCCGCAGCATCACGAACCGCCGGGTCGCCTCCTCCGGGTCCGGGTGGCCGGCCGTGCGGAACGCGTGGGAGAGCGTCGCCGCGAGCCAGGTCCGGTGCTCGACGACGGCGCGGTGCACCGGGCTCGCCGGATCCGGGAACTCGGCGGCCGCGTTGATGAACGGGCACCCGCGGAAGGCGCGGCCGCAGAGCTCGTCGCCGACGCCCCCGGCGATCGCTCGGACGAGGTCGGCGGCGGCCTCCGGTGTCTTCGGCACGTCACCGACGCGCGCGCGGACGGCGGCGTCGATCGCCCGCAGGTAGGCGACGACGAGGTCGTCCTTGCCCGGGAAGTGGCGGTAGAAGGTCGCCCGGGTGACGCCGGCGTCGGTGACCAGCCGGTCCACGCCGACGCCGCGGATCCCCTCGCCGTAGAAGACCGTGGAGGCCGTCGCGAGCAGGCGGTCGCGGGCGGCGGAGGGTCGGACCGGCGTCGTCACACCTCGGAGGATACAGAACGAACGTTCTGTATTGCGCGATCCGGTCGTGCGTGGTGCAGTGGGTCGAGCAGAACGACCGTTCTGTTCTACCTCACCCCCAGGAGCGCCCCGTGCCCTCGGTCTACACCGCCACAGCCACCGCGACCGGTGAGGGCCGCAACGGCCACACCCGCTCGTCGGACGGCCTGATCGACCTCGACCTCGCCGTGCCGAAGGAGATGGGCGGCGCCGGCGGCGCCAGCAACCCGGAGCAGCTGTTCGCGGCCGGCTACGCCGCCTGCTTCCACTCCGCGTTGAAGCTGGTCGCCGGCAAGAAGAAGGTGGCGTTCACCGACTCCGCCGTCACCGCCGACGTCGGCATCGGACCGGACGATGCCGGCGGCTTCGGGCTGGAGATCACCCTCTCGGTCGAGCTGGGCGGCATCGACCAGGCGGCGGCCGAGCAGCTCGTCGAGGCCGCCCATCAGGTGTGCCCCTACTCCAACGCCACCCGGGGCAACGTGCCGGTGACGCTGGAGACCACCGTCGCCTGACGTCGGTCACCGTTCTTTTCGCGGGTGGCGGAGTCGACTCCGCCACCCGCGGCACGTTTTCCTGGGCCGTCGATCCGCGGCCCGAGCAGTGCTTTTGTGCGCCGTCGGGAATGGCGGGCGGCGACCGTTCCACCGAGTCGACTCAGCGACTCGAGTTTCTTCTGGGACAGGAGTCAATACCGGCGCGGACCTGCCGAAAGCTGCTCCGTCAAGGATGACGGCACAGCCATCGCAGACCGGGTGAGAAGCATTCGGACGGGACTGGGCCACCGAGAGAACGGAACTCTTGCCATGCGCCTGTCGCGTGTTCTGATCGCAGGTGCCGCGGTCGCCGCCGCCGGCATCGCCACCTCCGCCTTCACGGCCAGCAACGACTTCGAGGACGACACCGTCGCGGGCTACGGCGACGCTCGAGGTCACCGGTGTCGACGGTCAGCAACATCGCGTACAACGTGGTGACCACGGACGCGACCAAGCGTCGACGAGATCGTCTTCACCGTCAACGAGGAGCTTCGACGCCGCCGACACGAACCAGTACCTGACGATGACCGGGACGGGCATTGCCACCACGCCCGTTCACCTGCGCCGCCTCGCGTCGCACCGCGTCGTTCGCCACCGTTACCTGATCACCTGCGACGCCGGCGACGTCATCGCTCAAGGACTTCGACAAGGTCGCCCTGACGGTGGTCGCGAAGTAACTCACCGTCCGGCCAGGCGGGCGGCTCGACGCCGCCTGACCGCTCCGGATCGGAAGCGACATGAACGCCGCAACCAGAGCCGCCAGCATCAGCGCCATTGCCGCGCTGGTGCTGGCGGCTGCCTGGTTGTTCTGGCCCGCCCAGCTCGGCGGCGCGACGACGTACGTCTCGACGCACGGCATCAGCATGGAGCCGGGTTTCTCACACCGGTGACCTCGCCGTGCTCCGGCCCGCCGACTCCTACGAGGTCGGGGACGTGGCGGCCTACTTCTCCCCCAGCCTGAACACGGTCGTCATGCACCGGATCGTCGCCGTCGAGGGGGACCGGTTCGTCTTCCAGGGCGACAACAACGACTGGCTCGACCAGGACCAGCCCGACCGCCGACGAGGTCCTCGGCAAGCTCTTCCGGCAGGTGCCCCAGGGCGGCAAGGTGCTGGCCGCGATCGCCTCCCCGTGGTCCCTGGCGCTGGTGTTCGCGGTCGCCTTCGGGCTGTTCGGCAGCAGCCGTCGCCCCCCGAAGGGCCGGCACGCCGCCCGCCGCCGCACCCGGCCGTCCAGCGCGCGGAGCCTGCCGGCGTCGTTCTCCATGCCCACGCGCGCTCAGGCCCGGCAGGTCGCGATCGGCGCGGGGGCCGTGGCCCTCCTGGCCGCGGCTGCCGGGACCGCGCTGCTCGCGCTGCCCTCCACCGAGACCGAGGCCCGCACCCTCCAGGTCGCCCAGCAGGGCCGGTTCACCTACTCCGCCGCCGCCGAGGCCGGGACGACCTACCCGACCGGGGTCATCACGACCGGAGACCCGATCTACACCCGGCTCGCCGACTCCCTCGAGGTCTCCTTCGAGCACTCCCTGACCGCGCCGGGGCTCGAGGACGTCGCCGGTGGCGTGCGGCTGGAGCTCTCGGTCGCGACCGCCGACGGGTGGAGCACCCCGCTGGGCAGCAGCCCCACCGTCGCCGTGCAGGACGGGACTGCCACCGCCAGGGCGGAGATCGACCCGATCCTGGCCACCTCCTTGGTCGGCCGGCACAACGCGGAGATCGGCACGAGCGCCGGGGCGTCGACGATCGTCGTCACCCCCGTCGTGGACGTGACCGGCAGCCTCCGCGGGCAACGCTTCGCCGCAGCCGAGCTGGCCCCGCTCACCTTCACCGTGGACACCGCGGCGCTGCGCCCACCCTCGGCCGAGACAGCCTTCGCGCCCACGGCATCGGTCCCCGTGTCGGTCGACGAGGTGGTGACGCGGTCGTTCACCGTGCTCGGCGTGTCCGTGCCGCTGCCGGCCGCGCGGGTGATCGCCGTCGCCGTCCTCGTCGGCTCGGTGCTCGTCGGCGCCGTCGCCGGAGGCATCGCCCGCCCCCGGCCGGGCGACGCGGCCGACGAGTTCGCCGTTCGCAACGCCGCGCGGATCCTGCCGGTCACCGGCCTGAGCCCCGGACGGCACGTCGTCGACGTCTCCGACGCCGACGCGCTGCGCCGCGTCGCCGAGCGGTTCGACGGCCTCGTGCTGCACCACGCCGGCCCCGACGGCCAGACCTTCGCCGTCCAGGACAACGAGACGACCTACCGCTTCACGTTCCCCGACACCGCGATCACCCGCACGCCCCCGCCCCCGCCGCCGGTCCTGGTCTCCCTGGGTGCGCCGATGACCGCACCGCTCCCGCGCATCGCCTGAGCCGGCGACCGGGCCGCTCAAGAGGCGGCCCGCACCTGCCGACCACAGGGGGGTGACCGCAGCACCCCTCCTCGCGCCGGGCCTCAGCAGCGACCTGCTGCGCGAGTACGAGCTGCCCGAGGGCGCCCCGGCCGAGCAGCTGCGCGCGGTGACCCGGGTGGCCGCGACCGTCTGCGGCGTGCCGCACGCGGTGGTGAACCTGCTCGACGAGTGCTTCCAGCACCAGGTCGGCGAGATCGGCTTCCCCGGCTCGCGGTCGGACCTCTCGGACTCCATGTGCGCGCTGGCCATGCGCGAGCCCCGCCTGCGCCACGTCCCGGACGCCAGCCGGGAACCGGCCTACGCGGGCAACCCCTGGGTCGACGGCCGCCTCGGCAACGTCCGGCTGTACGCCACCGCGCCGATGCGGCTCCTCGACGGGCGGGTGCTGGGCACCCTGTGCGTCTTCGCGGAGGAGCCGGGCGCGCTCTCGACCGACCAGCTCGGCGCGCTCGAGGACCTCGCCGCGCAGGCGGTGGCGCTGTTCGAGCAGGGCCGGCTGGCCCGGGAGCTCGAGGCCGCGCGGGACCAGGCGCTGGCCGCCACCCGCGCCAAGACCGCGTTCCTGGCCGCCGCCAGCCACGAGATCCGGACCCCGCTCAACGGCGTCCTCGGCATGCTCGAGGCGCTCGGGCTCGAGCAGCTCAGCCCCCGGCAGGCCGAGTTCGTCTCCCTGGCCCGCAGCTCGGGGGAGTCCCTGCTCGTGCTGCTCAACGACGTGCTCGACCTGTCCAAGGCCGAGACCACCGCGGTCACGCTGGCCGAGCGCCCGTTCCGGCCGGCCGACGTCGCCGCCGAGGTGGTCGCCGCCCTGCTCCCCGTGGCCCGGCGCAAGGGCCTGGACCTGGCGGTCCAGGGCAGTGACGACGGCGTCCTCGTCGGCGACCCGGTGCGGCTGCGCCAGGTCGTCATGAACCTGGTCGGCAACGCGCTGAAGTTCACCGAACGCGGCCAGGTGCACGTCGCCGTCCGCATCGACCGCGACCCCAGCGCGCCGGCCGCGCGGCTGCGGCTCGCGGTCTCCGACACCGGTGCCGGCATGGAGGCCGACGAGATCCAGCGGCTGTTCCGCCCCTTCATGCAGGGCGAGCAGGGGGCGCGCTTCGGCGGGACCGGCCTGGGTCTGGCCCTGAGCCAGCAGATCGTCGGGATCATGGGCGGGCGGATCGACGTCGTCAGCCGGCCGGGGACCGGGTTCGCTGTTCACCGTCGTCGTCGACCTGCCCGCCGCCACCGGCGACGTCCCCCGCCGCCGTCCCGGCCCCACGCCCCGCCCCCGACGGAGCCGCCTGCGCCGTCCCGGCACCGCCGCGGGCGGCACGGCGCGCCGTCCGCGTGCTCGTCGCCGACGACAGCGAGGTGAACCTGCGCGTCGCCGAGGCGCTGCTGCAGGCCGAGGGTGCCGACGTCGTGACCGTCGAGGACGGCGACGACGCCGTGCGCGCCGTCGCGGCGGAGCACTTCGACCTCGTCCTGCTCGACATGCAGATGCCCCGCATGTCCGGGCCGGACGCCGCGCGGTCCATCCGGGCCCTGGACGGACCGCGCGCCCGCACGCGGCTGCTCGCGCTCACCGCGGCCACCACCGAGGAGGACCGGGAGGCCTGCCTCTCGGCCGGTATGCAGGGCGTGCTGCTCAAGCCCGTGCGCCGCGCGGAACTGCGGGCGGTCCTCGACGAGGTCGCCCCCGCCTGAGCGGAACGGCTCAGCGGCGCCAGAAGTCGAAGCGGTCGCGGCCGGGCCGGAAGCCCGCCGCCTCCACGACGTCGACGGCGAGGTCGAACTTCTGCCCGACCGCCGCGGGCGTGTGGGCGTCGCTGCCGAAGCTGACCGCCTCGCCGCCCTCCTCGTGGAACCACCGCATCTGGTCCGCCGAGGCCAGCGGGCTGCTCGTGTTGATCTCGAGCGCCCGGCCCGAGCGGGCCAGCGCGCGGAAGACGGCCCGGTACTCCTCCTCGAAGTCCTTCTCCACGAAGCGGTGCGTGCCCCCGGGCCAGTAGCGGCGCGGGAAGTCGACGTGCGCGAGCACCTGGAAGACGGCGCTGCTCTCGATCATGTCCACCAGCTCGGCGAGGTAGCGGCGCATCGTGCCGTCCTCGTCCTGCCACAGCAGGTGGCCGACGCCGTAGAGCCGCCCGTTCGAGGCCAGGGAGTGCAGCGAACCGAGGATGCGGTCGACCGGTGCGTCGCGGAGGTAGGCGGCCACGCTGCTGCCGAACAGGTGCGGCTCGCCCGTCTCGACGCCGGAGAGGATGCGCAGCTCGGGGAACCGGTCGCGGACCTCGGCGAGCTCGGCGAAGTAGCCCTGGACGTCGATCTCGGCGTGCCGGGACGCGTGCCGCTCGACCAGGCCCTCGTCCGTGGCGCGGTCGTCGGGGTCCCAGACGGTGAAGTCGAGGTGCTCGGTGAAGGCGATCGAGGGCAGCCCCAGCTGGACGGCCTTCTCGCAGGCCCGGCGCATCGTCGAGGAGTCGGCGGTGTCCCAGGACCAGTGCGTGTGGACGTGGTTGTCCGGCGGTCGCTGTCGCTGAAGTGCCATCGCCTGTGGATTCTCCACCGTCGCCCACAGGTCCCGCGCGCTGGTCCTTCCTGTCACCCGGGATGCCTACTGTCGGACGCATGACCACCGCCGCGCCGACGTCCGAGGCCACCAGCTCCGTGCACGCCGAGGCGCTGGCCGTGCTGCGCGAGCTCACCGGCCGGCCGGACGCGGTCTTCCGGGAGGGGCAGGACGCCGCGGTGTCCGCCCTGGTCGAGCGCTCCCAGCGCGCGCTGGTGGTGCAGCGCACCGGCTGGGGCAAGTCGGCGGTCTACTTCGTCTCCACCGCGCTGCTGCGCCGCCGGGGCAAGGGCCCGACCTTGCTCGTCTCGCCGCTGCTGGCGCTCATGCGCGACCAGGTGGCGGCCGCGGCCCGCGCCGGCATCCGCGCGGTCGAGATCTCCAGCGCCAACATGACCGAGTGGGACGACATCGCCGCCCGCCTGGTCGCCGACGACGTCGACGTCCTGCTCGTCTCGCCCGAGCGGCTCACCAATCCCCGCTTCCGCGAGGAGCAGCTGCCCGGTCTCGTCGCCCGCTGCGGCCTGGTGGTCGTCGACGAGGCGCACTGCGTCTCCGACTGGGGGCACGACTTCCGGCCGGACTACCGCCGCATCCGCGACCTGCTCGGCACCCTCCCGGCCGGTACGCCGGTGCTCGCGACGACGGCCACCGCGAACGAGCGCGTGGTGGACGACGTCGCCGAGCAGCTGGGCGCCGGCGGCGTGGAGGTCACCACCGTGCGGGGGCCGCTGTCGCGGGACTCGCTGCGGCTGGGCGTGCTCCGGCTGCCGTCGGACCGCGCCCGCCTCGCCTGGCTGGCCGCTCGCATCGGCGACCTGCCCGGCAGCGGCATCGTCTACGCGCTCACCGTCGCCGCGGCCGAGGAGACCGCCGCGCTGCTGCGGGACGCCGGCCACGTGGTGCGCTCCTACACCGGGCGGCTGGACGACGCCGACCGCAAGGACGCCGAGGAGGCGCTGCGCAACAACGAGGTCAAGGCGCTCGTCGCGACCTCCGCCCTGGGCATGGGCTTCGACAAGCCCGACCTCGGGTTCGTCGTCCACCTCGGGGCGCCGTCCTCGCCGGTGAGCTACTACCAGCAGGTGGGCCGTGCGGGCCGCGCCGTCGAGCACGCCGACGTGCTGCTCCTCCCCGGCCCGGAGGACATCGCCATCTGGCAGTGGTTCGCCACCTCGTCCATGCCGCGGGAGGACCACGCCGCCGCGGTGCTCACCGCCATGGCCGACGGCAAGGCCTGGTCGGTGGCCCGGCTCGAGACGGTCGCCGACGTGCGCCGCTCCCGGCTGGAGCTGCTGCTCAAGGTGCTCGCGGTCGACGGCGCAGTCGAGCGCGTCCAGGGTGGCTGGCGCTCGACGGGGCAGCCGTGGGTCTACGACGCCGACCGCTACGCGCGCGTCACCCGCACCCGGGAGGCCGAGCAGCGGGCGATGCTCGCGTACGCCAAGCCGGTCGACGAGGCGGAGTGCCGGATGGCCTTCCTCCAGTCCGCGCTCGACGACCCGACCGCAGCCCCGTGCGGGAGGTGTGACGTCTGCGCCGGCCCCTGGTACTCCACCGACGTGCCGGAGGCCGCCGCCGACGCCGCGTCGGCGGCGCTCGACCGGCCGGGTGTGGAGCTCGCCCCCCGGGCGCAGTGGCCCACCGGCGCCGACCGGCTCGGGGTCGACGTGAAGGGCAAGATCGCCGCCGGTGACCAGCTCGAGCCCGGCCGCGCCGTCGCCCGGCTCACCGACCTCGGCTGGGGCCAGCGGTTGCGCACCCTGCTCGGTGACGACGGCGTGGGTGGCGTGGTGGCGCTCGACCTCGAGGCCCCCGGCATCGAGGAGGACCCTGACGCCGCCTTCGACGTGCCCGTCCAGCGCTCCATCTCCGACGTCCCCCCGGACGACGAGCTCATGCGCGCATGCGCCCGCGTGCTGGCGGCGTGGGACTGGGCCCAGCGCCCGGCCGCAGTCGTGGCGATGCCCTCGCGGCGCCGTCCCCGGCTGATCACCGGCGTGGCCCAGGGGCTCGCGCGCATGGGCCGCCTGGACTACCTCGGCGAGCTCTCGCTGGCCCACGGCGGCCCGACCGGCCAGCCCGGCGGCAACAGCGCCTTCCGGCTGGCCGCGGTCTGGGACCGGATCGTCGTCGGTCCCGAGCTCCGCGAACGACTGGCCGGGCTGTCCGGTCCCGTGCTGCTGGTCGACGACCTCGCGGACTCGCGCTGGACGATGACCGTGGCCGGGCGCGAGCTGCGGCGGGCCGGCGCGCCGGCCGTGCTCCCCTTTGCGCTGGCCCTCACCGCCTGAGCCGCGAGCCCGGTCCTTTGGACCCTTGACCCGGCTACCCATGGCTCTGGACCATCGAGCCCCCGAAGCCGCCGGGACCACCCCTGCCCGTGGGGAGCGCCACCGTGGACGGACGACCCGATGACCTGCTCGAGGAACCCCTGTACGTGAACGGGGTCTTCATCCGCCGGTGGGACGAGTTCGCCGAACTGCCCCGCGCGGAGGCCGCGGATGAGCCGCGCCGGCGGGCCGGCCGAGGGTGGCGGCGCACCCGGGGGGATGTACCGGCGCCCCGACTGCCCGGGATGCTGCGCTGGGAGCGCGAGCCGGCGGGCGACTGAGCTATCCACAGCTTTTCGCACACATGTGCGAAAGCTCGGAGTAGCGTCCCGTTCATGACGCTCGCCCATCAGCCGTCGATGTGGGACGTGGCCGAGGAGGCCACGCTGACCCCGCTCGTCGGTCGCGTGCAGCGGCACCTGCTGAGCGCCGGCGCCTGGGTCGACCACCTGCCCGGCTGGGTGTCCGGCTCGGACGAGGTGCTCGAGGTCCTGCTCGGAGACATCGGCTGGCGCGAGGACACGCGGCAGATGTACGAGCGGGAGGTCGTCGTCCCGCGCCTGCTGCGCTGGTACGGCGGCGACGAGCCGCTCCCGCACCCGCTGCTCACGGAGGCGAGGGCGGCGCTGAACGCCCACTACGGCCCGGAGCTCGGTGAGCCCTTCGTCAGCGCCGGCATGTGCCTGTACCGGGACGGCCGGGACAGCGTCGCCTGGCACGGCGACCGGCTCGGCCGGGGCCGCAGCGGCGACACCATGGTCGCGATCGTCTCGTTCGGATCGCCGCGCCCGCTCATGCTCCGGCCGGTAGCCGGTGGTCCCGGCCTGCGCTTCCCGCTGGGGCACGGGGACCTGGTGGTCATGGGCGGCTCCTGCCAGCGCACGTGGGAGCACTGCATCCCCAAGACGACCAAGCCGGTCGGTCCGCGCGTCAGCGTCCAGTTCCGTCCCCGTGGCGTCGCCTGACGCGCGGTGCGTGCCCAGCCACGCCGGACGTCGTGGAAAAGCCCGTCTTTCCGGGGATCCAGCCCCCGCAGGCGTCCGCCGGGAGGCCCCGGGGGACCCCCCCTGCAGAGGACCCCGGAAGCCGTGTAATGTTCTCCATGCGCCGCGCGGCCCTGAGGGGCCGCCGGACCGGGCCCCGCCGCTGGCGGGTCGACCGGAAACCGGCGTAGTGTTGGACATCCAGCCAGAGATGGAGCCCGGAAGGGTCGAGTTTCTGCGCGTCCGCTCTTTGAGAACTCAACAGCGTGCCGAAAGTCAGTGCCAAGTAATACCCCGTGCCGGGGTCTTCGGATCTGCGGCTGGGATTCCTTTGGTTGATTGATATCGAGAGTGCTAGCTCTCGGTTCTCAGCTGCGATCAAATCATCTACGGAGAGTTTGATCCTGGCTCAGGACGAACGCTGGCGGCGTGCTTAACACATGCAAGTCGAACGGTGAACCCGCTTCGGTGGGGGATCAGTGGCGAACGGGTGAGTAACACGTGGGCAACCTGCCCTCAGCTCTGGGATAACTCCAAGAAATTGGGGCTAATACTGGATATGACCGCTGACCGCATGGTCTGGTGGTGGAAAGATTTATCGGCTGGGGATGGGCCCGCGGCCTATCAGCTTGTTGGTGGGGTAGTGGCCTACCAAGGCGACGACGGGTAGCCGGCCTGAGAGGGTGACCGGCCACACTGGGAC
The DNA here is from genome assembly GCA_963747895.1 of uncultured Actinomycetota bacterium. GTDB lineage: Bacteria > Actinomycetota > Actinomycetes > Mycobacteriales > Geodermatophilaceae > Blastococcus. The sequence goes on along the minus strand of CAVVGX010000005.1, from coordinate 150,572 downwards.
TGAGACACGGCCCAGACTCCTACGGGAGGCAGCAGTGGGGAATATTGCGCAATGGGCGAAAGCCTGACGCAGCGACGCCGCGTGGGGGATGACGGCCTTCGGGTTGTAAACCTCTTTCAGCAGGGACGAAGCGAAAGTGACGGTACCTGCAGAAGAAGCACCGGCCAACTACGTGCCAGCAGCCGCGGTAATACGTAGGGTGCAAGCGTTGTCCGGAATTATTGGGCGTAAAGAGCTCGTAGGCGGTTTGTTGCGTCGGCTGTGAAAACCTGAGGCTCAACCTCAGGCCTGCAGTCGATACGAGCAGACTAGAGTGTTGCAGGGGAGACTGGAATTCCTGGTGTAGCGGTGAAATGCGCAGATATCAGGAGGAACACCGGTGGCGAAGGCGGGTCTCTGGGCAACAACTGACGCTGAGGAGCGAAAGCGTGGGGAGCGAACAGGATTAGATACCCTGGTAGTCCACGCCGTAAACGTTGGGCGCTAGGTGTGGGGCTCATTCCACGAGTTCCGTGCCGCAGCTAACGCATTAAGCGCCCCGCCTGGGGAGTACGGCCGCAAGGCTAAAACTCAAAGGAATTGACGGGGGCCCGCACAAGCGGCGGAGCATGTTGCTTAATTCGATGCAACGCGAAGAACCTTACCTAGGCTTGACATGCACGGAAATCCTCCAGAGATGGTGGGTCCGTAAGGGCCGTGCACAGGTGGTGCATGGTTGTCGTCAGCTCGTGTCGTGAGATGTTGGGTTAAGTCCCGCAACGAGCGCAACCCTCGTTCTATGTTGCCAGCACGTAATGGTGGGGACTCATAGGAGACTGCCGGGGTCAACTCGGAGGAAGGTGGGGATGACGTCAAATCATCATGCCCCTTATGTCTAGGGCTGCAAACATGCTACAATGGCCGGTACAAAGGGCTGCGATACCGCGAGGTGGAGCGAATCCCAAAAAGCCGGTCTCAGTTCGGATTGGGGTCTGCAACTCGACCCCATGAAGTTGGAGTCGCTAGTAATCGCAGATCAGCAACGCTGCGGTGAATACGTTCCCGGGCCTTGTACACACCGCCCGTCACGTCACGAAAGTCGGTAACGCCCGAAGCCGGTGGCCCAACCCTTGTGGAGGGAGCCGTCGAAGGCGGGATCGGCGATTGGGACGAAGTCGTAACAAGGTAGCCGTACCGGAAGGTGCGGCTGGATCACCTCCTTTCTAAGGAGCACTTCGCCGGCGAGCCTTGAGCTTGTCGGTGCAGAGCCGCGCCCAGGACGTGACGGTTCTCCAGTTTCGGAGGATCGCGAAGCTTCTGGGGTGGTGCTCGAGGGTGGAACGCTGACCAGTTCGGCCGGCAGCTGCTGCTGCTCCTAGTACGGCGTCTCTTCGGGGATGTGTGGAACGGGGTGTCGGTGGTGGGCTGGTCGTAGGCACGCTGTTGGGTCCTGAGAGAGCGGGCATCCCCGTCACGGGGTTGGCTGCTAGCTCATGTCAGGGCCGGTCTGCATCTCATACCGTCGTGCCTCCCGAGGGAGTGTGCGGGGCTGGTGGGGTCGGGTGATCGGTGTCTGGTCGTACGTTGAGAACTGCACAGTGGACGCGAGCATCTTCTGACTCTTATTTGCATGAGAGTTCTTGTAGGCCCGCACAGCATCTCCTTCCGGGGGTGGTGTGTGGGATTTTTGTGTGGCCAAGTTGTTAAGGGCACACGGTGGATGCCTGGGCACCAGGAGCCGATGAAGGACGTAGGAGGCTGCGATAAGCCTCGGGGAGCTGTCAACCGAGCGTTGATCCGAGGATTTCCGAATGGGGGAACCCCGCACCAGTCATGTGGTGTGACCCGCGCCTGAACACATAGGGCGTGTGGAGGGAACGTGGGGAAGTGAAACATCTCAGTACCCACAGGAAGAGAAAACAACCGTGATTCCGTGAGTAGTGGCGAGCGAAAGCGGATGAGGCTAAACCGATCGCATGTGATAGCCGGCAGGCGTTGTGTGGTCGGGGTCGTGGGACCGTCCAGTACCTTCTGCCGAGGGTACGGGGAGTAAGAAAATGTGGTGTTAGTGGAAGGCCTCTGGAAGGGGTCGCCGTAGAGGGTGAGAGCCCCGTACACGAAAACGCTGCATCTCCCGGACGTGTTTCCCAAGTAGCACCGAGCCCGTGAAATTCGGTGTGAATCTGGCGGGACCACCCGCTAAGCCTGAATACTCCCTGGTGACCGATAGCGGACAAGTACCGTGAGGGAAAGGTGAAAAGTACCCCGGGAGGGGAGTGAAATAGTACCTGAAACCGTGTGCCTACAAGCCGTGAGAGCCTTAGGATTTCGGTCCGGGGTGATTGCGTGCCTTTTGAAGAATGAGCCTGCGAGTTAGTGGTACGTGGCGAGGTTAACCCGTGGGGGGTAGCCGTAGCGAAAGCGAGTCCGAACAGGGCGACTCAGTCGCGTGCCCTAGACCCGAAGCCGAGTGATCTACCCATGGCCAGGTTGAAGCGCGGGTAAGACCGCGTGGAGGACCGAACCCACTTAGGTTGAAAACTGAGGGGATGAGCTGTGGGTAGGGGTGAAAGGCCAATCAAACTCGGTGATAGCTGGTTCTCCCCGAAATGCATTTAGGTGCAGCGTCACGTGTTTCTTGCCGGAGGTAGAGCACTGGATGGCCGATGGGCCCCACAAGGTTACTGACGTCAACCAAACTCCGAATGCCGGTAAGTGAGAGCGTGGCAGTGAGACTGCGGGCGATAAGGTTCGTAGTCGAGAGGGAAACAGCCCAGATCATCGGCTAAGGCCCCTAAGCGTGTGCTAAGTGGAAAAGGATGTGGAGTCGCAGAGACAACCAGGAGGTTGGCTTAGAAGCAGCCACCCTTGAAAGAGTGCGTAATAGCTCACTGGTCAAGTGATTCCGCGCCGACAATGTAGCGGGGCTCAAGCACACCGCCGAAGCCGTGGCATTCATGCTTTTCCTGTCGTTGGCCTCGAGCCGGCGGCCAGGTGTGTGGATGGGTAGGGGAGCGTCGTGTGGCGGTCGAAGCGGCGGAGTGATCCAGCCGTGGACGCCACGCGAGTGAGAATGCAGGCATGAGTAGCGAGAGGGGAGTGAGAAACTCCCCCGCCGGAAGACCAAGGGTTCCTGGGCCAGGCTAATCCGCCCAGGGTGAGTCGGGACCTAAGGCGAGGCCGACAGGCGTAGTCGATGGACAACGGGTTGATATTCCCGTACCCGCGAAGGAACGCCCATGCTGAACCCAGCGATGCTAACCACCCGAACCGCTGACGCCCCTTGTGGGTTGAGGTGGGGAGGCTGGGACCCGGACTGGTAGTAGGCAAGCGATGGGGTGACGCAGGAAGGTAGTCCTACCGGTGAGTGGTAGTACCGGTGCAAGGGTGTGGCCCGCGGGGTAGGCAAATCCGTCCCGCACGAGGGTGAGACCTGACGCATAGCCGAATGAGGCGAATTGGATGATCCTATGCTGCCGAGAAAAGCCTCTAGCGAGTTCCGAGCGGCCCGTACCCCAAACCAACTCAGGTGGTCAGGTAGAGAATACCAAGGCGATCGAGCGAACTGTGGTTAAGGAACTCGGCAAAATGCCCCCGTAACTTCGGGAGAAGGGGGGCCATCTACTGTCAACCGCCTTGCGCGGGGTAGCGGTGGGTGGCCGCAGAGACCAGTGAGAAGCGACTGTTTACTAAAAACACAGGTCCGTGCGAAGTCGTAAGACGATGTATACGGACTGACGCCTGCCCGGTGCTGGAACGTTAAGGGGACGGGTTAGTGCACATCGTGCGCGAAGCTCAGAACTCAAGCGCCAGTAAACGGCGGTGGTAACTATAACCATCCTAAGGTAGCGAAATTCCTTGTCGGGTAAGTTCCGACCTGCACGAATGGCGTAACGACTTCTCAGCTGTCTCAACCACAGGCTCGGCGAAATTGCACTACGAGTAAAGATGCTCGTTACGCGCGGCAGGACGGAAAGACCCCGGGACCTTTACTATAGCTTGATATTGGTGTTCGGTTCGGCTTGTGTAGGATAGGTGGGAGACTGTGAAGCGGGCACGCCAGTGTTCGTGGAGTCATCGTTGAAATACCACTCTGGTCGAATTGGATGTCTAACTTCGGTCCGTGATCCGGATCAGGGACAGTGTCAGGTGGGTAGTTTAACTGGGGCGGTTGCCTCCCAAAATGTAACGGAGGCGCCCAAAGGTTCCCTCAGCCTGGTTGGCAATCAGGTGTCGAGTGCAAGTGCACAAGGGAGCTTGACTGTGAGACCGACGGGTCGAGCAGGAGCGAAAGCTGGGACTAGTGACCCGGCACCGGCATGTGGAAGCGGTGTCGCTCAACGGATAAAAGGTACCCCGGGGATAACAGGCTGATCTTCCCCAAGAGTCCATATCGACGGGATGGTTTGGCACCTCGATGTCGGCTCGTCGCATCCTGGGGCTGGAGTAGGTCCCAAGGGTTGGGCTGTTCGCCCATTAAAGCGGTACGCGAGCTGGGTTTAGAACGTCGTGAGACAGTTCGGTCCCTATCCGCCGTGCGCGTAAGAGACTTGAGAAGAGCTGTCCCTAGTACGAGAGGACCGGGACGGACGAACCTCTGGTGTGCCAGTTGTACCGCCAGGTGCACTGCTGGTTAGCTACGTTCGGCAGGGATAACCGCTGAAAGCATCTAAGCGGGAAGCTCGCTTCGAGATGAGGTCTCTCACCGGGTCAACCGGGTAAGGCCCCCGCCCAGACCAGCGGGTTGATAGGCCGGAAGTGGAAGCATCGCAAGGTGTGGAGCTGACCGGTACTAATAGGCCGAGGGCTTGACCACACACACCCATTTGGGCTGTTGTGCGAGTCAGGGTCAATCAACGAAGAATGTTTCGCGTCCACTGTGCGGTTCTGAACGCACGAACCAGACGATCTGGTTCGACAAGTTCACAGAGTTACGGCGGTCATGGCGAGAGGGAAACGCCCGGTCTCATTCCGAACCCGGAAGCTAAGCCTCTCAGCGCCGATGGTACTGCCCTGGAGACGGGGTGGGAGAGTAGGACGCCGCCGGACAACCATTCACCGAAGGGCCCCAGCATCCGTGCTGGGGCCCTTCGGCATGTGTATGCCCCCACGGCCGGCGTCGGCGCGGTGGCCTGACGCCGCCCTCAGGCATACCGCGGAAAATGCGGCCGCCTTTCCGCGGAAAAGCAGACCGGGCGACTTTCGGTACCGGAAGTCGGCAGCTGCTCCGGACTCTCGGGGCCGGAGGTCCGGAGCTGACCCGGGCGGCGTCGCGCGCCCGGCTGGTCGGCGGGCGGAACGGGGAGGCGTCCGGGGCGTCCGGCTCTGCCGAGGCGCCGATCCACCACGTCGGGCCCCCTTCCGTCACGGTGACGGAAGGGGGCCCGATCGGTTCGATGCCGGCTGTCAGGGGACGACGCGGCGGATGCCGGGGAAGGCCGCAAGGCCGGCAGCAAGGGCGACCGCCAGCGGCAGTCCCACGCTCAGCGTCACCGCCGACTGGTCGGAGAACCAGTCGCCGATGGCACCCCAGGCTTCGAGCCAGGTGATCAGGACGGCCAGGCCTCCGAAGAGGACGAGGGAGCCGATGATCAGCCCCCAGGTGCCGAGCTGCCCCCAGCGCTGCTGCACGACGCCGATACCGAGACCCACGAAGGCGAAGGCCAGCATCGGGGCTGCCGAGGCCAGCACCTGGAGCAGCGGATTCCCGACCCCCAGGACGCCGGGCGCCCAGAAGCCCATCTCCCTGCCCCAGCCGTTCGTCGCGTTCTCGATGCTCACGAGGGCGGAGAGGGCCACACCGGAACCCAGCGACAGGATCGCGGCCACCAGTCCCGTGCCGAGGAAGAAGGCACGCCGGCTGATGCTCAGCCCCATCGCGAAGGGGAGCAGCTGGGTCACCGCCTGGACGAAGATCACGAGCACCGTCACGTAGAGCGCTGCGACGCCGCCGGTGACGCCACCGTCGTCCTCGCCGGCGGGCGTGAGGTACCAGGTGGCCAGGTTGAGCGCGAAGCTGACGCCGACCACCAGCCAGGGGATCCCCAGCATCACCGCGGGGTGGATCAGGTGCAGTCGGGCCGCCTGCAGGACGCGGGTCATCGGGAGACCTCCTCGAGAACGGACGGGGTGACGGGGGCGGCGTCACCGCTGCGCAGGCTCATCGCCACGACGAGCTGCTGGAGAGTGGTCGGCTCGACGGAGAGGCCGGTGACCGCGGCGCCGTCGTCGGCACCCGGCCGGAGCCGGACGACGGACCGGCTGGTGCCGCCCAGGCTCTCCGTGTGCAGGAGCTCGTGTCCGGCCGCGAAGTCGGACACCCGGTCGCGGGGTCCCGCAACCGTGACGGCGCTGCCGCGCAGCGACTCCAGGTCCGCGTCGAGCAGGACGCGACCCCTGTCGATGAGGAGCACCCGCTCGAGCAGCGGGGCGATCTCCTCGATCAGGTGAGTGGAGAGCACCACCGTGCGGGGCCGCTCGGCGTAGTCGGCGAGCAGTCGGTCGTAGAAGAGCTGGCGCGCCACGGCGTCCAGGCCCAGGTACGGCTCGTCGAACAGTGTCAGCGGCGCGCGCGAGGCCAACCCGATGGTGATGCCGAGCGCCGAGTTCATGCCCCGGGAGAGCTTCTTGATCGGGCGCCTGGCCGGCAGGTCGAAGTCGCGCAGCAGGGAGTCGGCGAGGGCGGCGTCCCAGTCCGGGAAGACCAGGGAGGCGGCGGCCAGGGCGTCGCGCACCCGGAAGTGGTCCGGGTACCGCTGCCCCTCCTTCACGAAGCAGATCCGCCGCAGGACGTCGTCGTCCTCGTAGGGGGGCGCCTCGAAGACCTCCACCCGGCCCGTGGTCGGTACGCGGTGCCCACTCAGGAGCTGCAGGAGCGTGGTCTTGCCGGCTCCGTTGCGGCCGAGGAGGCCGGTGATCGCATCCTGTGCGATGACGGTCGAGACGCGGTCCAGAGCCACATGGCTGCGGAAGCGCATCGTGACACCGGAGACGGTGGCGGCCGGCGGCGTGTCGGCGGGGGTCATCAGCGGTCCTCCCAGTGGCGGATCATCGTGGTGAGCTCCGCGGAACTGATGCCGAGCTTGTGCGCCTCGGTCATCAGCGGGCGGACGTACTGGTCGGCGAACTCGGTCCGCCGGCGCTTGAGCAGCTGGTCACGGGCGCCTGTGGCGACGAACATCCCGACCCCTCGTCTCTTGGTGAGGACCCCGTCGGCGACCAGTTGGTTGAGCCCCTTGGCGGCGGTCGCGGGATTGATGCGGTGGAAGGCGGCCAGCTCGTTGGACGACGGCGCCTGGCTCTCCTCGGCGAGGGAGCCCTCGACGATCGCGTTCTCGATGTCGGTGGCGACCTGGCGGAAGATGGGTCCGGCGTCCTCGTTCACGAGCGAGCTCCAGGGCGTGGCCGGTCCCTGGGTTCATTACTCATGTAATGAACCATAGAAGCTCGACCATCCGGGCGCAAGCTGCCTCCGGGTCAGGAAGGCGAACGATCCGGCCGCACTAGGGTCGTAGGCCCGCACCACCGAGGAGAGCCCCGTGTCCCGTCGTCTGCTGCTGGCCCTCGTGGCGGGCGCGACGCTGACCGTCCCCGCCTGCGGCTCCGTCGTGCTCTCGGCCGACACGCTGTCCGCCGCCGAACTGGCCGACGCCGCCGAGGACGCCCTCGAGCAGCAGGTGGGCACCCGCCCGGACATCACCTGCCGCGAGGAGCTGGCCAAGGAGGTGGGGGCGAGCACGCGGTGCACCCTCACCGGCGGGGACGACCCCGTGGAGTACGGCGTCACGGTGCGGGTCACCTCGACCGACGGCACCACCCGCATCGGTGTCGAGGTGGACGACCAGCCCTCGGAAGACCAGCCCTCGGAAGACCAGCCCTCGACGTCCGGACCCAAGGACGACGAGAAGTCGGACGACGTCCCCGGATGACGCCGCGCACGCGCTAGAGAGCCGCCGCCAGCGCGTCGAGGTCGTCGTCGGTGACGTCCAGGTGCGGCGACACCCGCAGCACCGGGCCGGTCATCTCCCCGGGTGCCCGCTCGGGCGTGATCGCACTGAGCACGATGCCGTGCTCGGCCAGCAGCCGTGCGCGGGCGGCGACGACGTCGACGCCGTCCGGCGGGCGCAGCGTCGTGGTCGCCGTCGGCTCGTCCGCGGGCTCCACGACGGTCCACCCCGAGACGCCGTCGAGCACGGCCCGGGTGGCCCGGCCGATCCCGGCGAGCCGGGCGCGGACCCGGTCGGGACCGGCGGCAAGGTGCTCGCCCACCGCCACGATGAGCCCGATCCGGCCGGCGATGTGCCCCTCGCTGCTCTCGAACGCCTGCATGGGGGCGCTGTCCGGTGGCAGCGGCGCGGTCGCGGGGGTCAGGTGCGCGGCGATGGCCGGGCGGGCCACCAGCACGCCCACGCCGCGGGGGCCGGCCAGCCACTTGCGCGAGGTGCCGTAGACGACGTCGGCGCCGACGTCGGTGTTCACGTGGCCGAGCGCCTGGGCGGCGTCGAGCACCAGCGGCACCCCCGCCGCCCGGCAGAGGGCGGCGACCTCCGCGGCCGGCTGCACGATCCCCCGGTGGCTCGGGACGTGGTCCAGGTGCACGAAGCGCGGCGGGTCGGTGCGCAGCAGTCGCTCCACCCCCTCGAGGTCCGCCCGTCCGGCGCCGTCGACCGGGAGCGGCTCCGGGCGCAGCCCGAAGGCGCCCAGCAGGGCGATGTTCGGTGCGTACTCCCCCGGCAGGCAGGCGACCCGCGACCCGGCGGGCAGCCGCCAGCCGATCAGCAGCGCCGTGAGACCGGCCCGCGCCGACTCGACGAACGCGACGTCCGCCGCGGCCATGCCGACCAGCCCACCGATCACGGACCGGCCCTGCTGCAGCAGGTTCTCCGCGGCGGCCGCGGCGACGTAGCCCCCGAGCTCGGCCTCGTGGCGGGCATGGTGCGCCGCCGCCTCCAGCGCCCGGGAGCTCTGCCGGCTGCTGGCCGCGCTGTCCAGGTGCCGGCCGGCGGGGCGGGGCCGGGCCGAGCGCCAGGCGGCGCCGAGGTCGTCGTGCGGGAGGAGGACGGAGCGGGACGGTGTCACGGAGGTCAACGCTAGGCGAGCCGCCCGCCTAGGCGTCGAGATCCCCCCGGGCCACCGAGACCCCCGAGTGCGTGGGATCGCCGTCCAGCGGCTCCACCGAGACGTCGAGCAGCGGGTACTCGGTCAGGTCCAGCCCGTCGGGGAGCTCGACGGTCTGGGTGCCGGGCTTGACGGCGCCGAGGGGGTACATGCCCGACACCGAGCGGTCGATGACCCAGACCTCGTAGTAGCTGTCGTCCTTCAGCGCCGGGGCGTCGAGGTCGATCTCCAGCACGCGCGACCCGTCGCCACGGACCACGACCTCGGCCTCGCCGGAGGCGTCAGGGAGCAGGTCGAGCTCCACGGTCGCCACCGCCTCGCCGTCCTCCCCGTTCGACTGGACCACGGCGACGGCGCCGGCGCCGATGACGGCTCCGGCCACGACGGCGGCCGCAACCAGCAGCAGGGGTCGGCGGCGGGAGCGGAAGGGCACCACGGTGCCCCCGGGCGCGGGTTCCGGGGCAACGGGCGCCACGGGGTCGTGCGCCGTGGGAACGGGCGCCGCGGGGGCCGCCGGGACCGCCGCCGGGCCGTTGGTGAGCGCAGCGCTCACGCCGGTGGCCGCGGCGATCGCGTCCCACACCCGCGGTGGTGGCGGGACGGAGGCGCCCGGAGCGGCGAACTGAGGGACGGAGAGCAGGTCGGGGGCGCGGCGCAGGGCGGCCACCTCGGCGCGGCAGGCGTCGCACCGGTCGAGGTGTGCCGCGTCGGCCGCGGGCAGGCGTTCCCCCAGGGCCGCGAGGGCCAGCTGCTCAGGCGTGCAGTGCTGCACCGTCCACCTCCAACCGGCTCCGCAGGCGCTCCAGTGTGCGCCGGATGTGGCTCTTGATCGTGCCCAGCGGCAGGCCGGTGCGTTCGGCGATCTGCGCGTGGGTGAGGTCCTCGAAGAACGCGAGCTCGATGATGCCCCGCTGCGGCTGCCCCAGGTGGTCCAGCTCGTCCAGCAGCAGCACGCGGTCGGTCGCGGCGGTGTCGACGCCGGCGGTGACCGGACCGCCCGGCCGGGCCTGCGCCTCGGTGAGCGCGGCCTCGGCCTCCCGGCGCTGCCTGTCGCGGCGGGCCCAGGCGTCGGCGATCTTGTGGCGGCAGATCCCCACCAGCCAGGCCGGCAGGGGCGAGTCGTCGGGGCGGAAGCGCGCGCGGCCGGTCCAGGCGGCGATGAAGACCTGCTGGGTGACGTCCTCGGCGTCGGGCCCGGGACCGAACGCGCGCACCGCCATGCCGTGCACCTGGCCCGCCCACCGCTCGTAGGCCCAGGCCAGCGCCTGCTCCTCGCCCGCGGCGAAGCGCCGGCCGATCTCGGCGTCGTCCGGGTCGACGCCGCTGCGCGTACCCGGCACCTGATCCACGGACCGAACGCTACCGACGACGGGCCGCGAAAGGGCCAGTGCCCCGCTCACGGCGTCGGCTCCGCCACCACGACGACGTTGTCGCGGTAGCTGCGGAACTCCGGCAGGAACGGGCCGCCGCAGGTGATCAGGGTCAGCCGCGGGGCGCCGTCCCGGGCGAAGATCCGCTCGACGGGGAGGGCCTGCTTGGTGATGAGCTCGCGGGAGACGACCCGCCACCGGGTCGCCGTCCCGGAGGCATCGGTGACGGTCAGCTCGTCGCCGACGGCGGCGTCCCTCAGCGGGTACAGCGCGCCGGGACCCTGCTCGCGGTCGTCGACGTGGCCGGCGACGACGGCCGAGCCGTCCGCGCCCGGTGCCGGGCCGAACCGGTACCAGCCGACGCGCGCGACGTCCTCGGGGAGCTCCATCTGGCCGTCGGTGGCGATGCCGACGGGGTCGATCGGAGCATCGACACCCAGCGACGGCGAGCTGAGGCGGACCGGTGCGGGCGCCGTCCGCGGTGCCGTGGGTGCGGCGTCCCGGGTGGTGACGAGCGGGGTGGTCGGCGGGCTCCCCGCACCGGACTGAGGAACCGGTGCGGGGAGGGCCTGCTCCACCGGGATGCCCGCCGCCGCCTCCGGCCGGGTCAGCACCCAGGCGGTCGGGGCGCCGACGGCCAGGGCGAGGCCCAGGACGGCGGAGGCGGCGGCGGGTCGCACGGAACCGGTCCGGTCAGCCGCGGGAGCGGGCGAGACGGACGGCACCGGCGCCGGCGACGGCGAGACCGGCGACCGAGAGTGCGGCCACCATCGGCAGCGAGGAGCTGTCGTCGGCCAGACCGGCCGAGCCACCGGGGACACCGGAGGGCATCGAGTGCATGCCACCGATGGTCTGGACGGCGAGGTCGTAGCCGGCCTCACCGCTGCCCCACGCGTAGACGATGGTCGAGGTGCCCTCGGCCAGGGTCAGATCGGCCGGGCCGATCGCCACGGTGCTCGTGCCGGCGAGGACGACGTCGGCGCTGATCGTGCCGGCGGGCACGGTGAGCGTCTCCTCGTTCGGGTTGGTCAGCCCCTCGATGACCGGGGTGCCACCGGCGCGCACGTCGACGGCCGGGGCCGCCGCGGTGTGCCGGACCGTCACGCGTGCCTGACCGGCGGGCACGGCGGAGGTGTCGTTGACGAACGGCGTCAGCGTGGGGCTGCCGTCCGCCTGGAGGTGGGCGACCACGGTGGCGTTGGCGCCGGCCGGAACGGCGACGCCGTCGGCCGAGAGCAGCGGCTCGCCGGAGCCGTCGGCCGCGTCGGCCGGGAAGAGCGCCAGGTCGTAGGAGCCGGCCGGGAGCTCGAGCGGGTCGGTGAGGGTGCCCGGCTGGAAGTCGTCGATCAGCCGCTCGCCGTTGGCGTACACGTCCACCGGGGTGTTCGGGACGCCGTGCAGGATCGAGACGGTCGCGGTGTCGGCAGCGGTCGCCGGGGTGGCGACGAGGACCAGACCGCCGACGACGGCGGCCGCGCCGGCGGCGTTGCCGAAGGTGCGCAGGGTGCTCATGGATCGTCCTTCCGGAGGGGGGAAGTGCCTGTGCACACCTCTTCCCGGCCCCGCTCCCACCTGGATGCAGTTGAATCTCGAACTTCTTGGGTCCACCCGGGCGGGTGCAGGATGGACGGGTGCTCAACCGAGACCGGGACGACGAGGGCCGGGCCCGCAATGCCCGGCCCCGGGACGCGCTGGGGCGGCCGCTGCCGCACGGCGCCGCCGGGGAGCCGCGGGCGCCCGAGGGGGTGGTCCGCGAGCCGCTCGTCGCGCTGGCGGAGGCCCAGGCGCTGCTCGACGCCGGCCGCCCCTTCCACGCGCACGAGGTGCTGGAGGACGCGTGGAAGTCCGCCGTCCCCGAGGAGCGTCAGCTGTGGCGGGGGCTCGCCCAGCTCGCCGTGGGCCTCACCCATGCCGCGCGGGGGAACGCCCGGGGCGCGGTCACCCTGCTGGAGCGCGGGGTCGGCACCATCGACCCCTACGCCGACGCCCCGCCGCACGGGATCGACGTCGCCGGGCTCTCCGCGTGGGGCCGGGCGCTCGCGGCCGACGCGGCAGCCGGCCGCCCGCTCGACCTCACCGCGCCCGCCCTGCGCCGGGACTGATCAGCCGGCGCGGAGGCGGGCGTAGCGGTCCAGCGAGACCTGGCGCTCGTGGGCGTGGTCGACGACGGGCTCCGGGTAGCCCGCCGGGATGCCGCCGGGTGCGGTCCAGGGTTCGTGCACGTGCTTCGGGTCCAGGTCGCGCAGCTCGGGCACCCACCGCTTCACGTAGGCGCCGTCCGGGTCGAACTTCTTCCCCTGGGTGACCGGGTTGAACACGCGGTAGTAGGGCGAGGCGTCGGTGCCGGTGCCGGCGACCCACTGCCAGCCGTGCTGGTTGCTGGCCAGGTCGCCGTCGACCAGGTGCTGCATGAACCACCGCGCGCCGCGGGTCCACTCCTGGTGCAGGTCCTTCACCAGGAACGAGGCCACGATCATGCGCACCCGGTTGTGCACGTAGGCCTCGCCCAGGAGCTGACGCATCCCGGCGTCCACGATCGGGAACCCGGTGCGGCCGGTCTCCCAGGCCCGCACCAGCGCCTCGGCGTCCGGGCCGCTGTCGTAGCCCATGCGCTGCAGCTCGGGCTTCAGGTACTCGCGCGCCGAGTCGGGGCGGTGCCACAGCACGTCGGCGTAGAAGTCCCGCCACGCCAGCTCGTCGGTGTAGCGGCGGGCCGACTCGGACTGCTCGCCGGCCAGGTCGGCCACGAGCGTGCGCGGGTGGATGCAGCCGTACTTCAGGTAGGCGGACAACCGGCTCGTGCCGTTCGTGCCGGGGAGGTTGCGACCCTCGGCGTACCCGGTCAGCCGCTCGTCGCGGAACCGCGCCCAGGCGGCCCGTCCCGCCTGCTCGCCCGCCGGCGGCAGGACGACGTCGGCCAGGTCCGGACGCGGTGGCGGGTCCTCGGAACGGACGCCGGTGCGCCAGCGGACGTCGCCGGGGAAGTCCGCCGGTGCGCGCCAGCCGTGCTCCCGCCAGGCGCGGGCGAACGGCGAGAAGACCTGGAAGGGGGTGCCGTCGCGCTTGGTGACCCGGCCCGGGGTGACCAGGTAGGGCGAGCCGGTGCGGATCAGCGGGACGTCGCCCAGCGCCTGCTCGACGGCCGCGTCGCGGCGTCGTCCGTACGGCCCGGCGTCGGCACTGATGTGCACGGAGGTGGCACCGACCTCGCGGGCCAGCGCCGGCAGCACCTGGGCCGGGTCCCCGGACCGCAGCACGAGCGCACCGTCGAGGTCCCCGTCCAGCGCGGACAGGCAGTCGAGCAGGAAGCGGCGGCGCGGATCGCCGGAGGGTCCGTAGAGCCGGTCGTCGAAGACGAAGACGGGCACGACATCGCCGTCCGGACCGGCCTCGTCGCGGGCGGCGAGCAGCGCGGGGTGGTCGCCGAGGCGCAGGTCGCGGCGGAACCAGAGCAGCGTCGTCGGCACCCGCCGAGAGTAGGAAGACCGGAGCGATCCTGCCCGTCGTCGGTCCTGACGAGTGGGGGCCGGAGGCTCCCGCGAGGAAGGACGGTGGGGCTCATCCTTCCGGGGGACGGCTCCTGGTCGCGGTGGGAGTCCGGAGGACGACAATGTCGTCGTGCCCGAGTTGCCCGAGGTGGAGGCCCTCGCCGCCTTCCTGCGCGCCAACGCGGTCGGCCGGGTCCTGACCCGCGCCGACCTGGCCGCCGTGCAGGCGATCAAGACCTTCGACCCGCCGCTGTCGGCGCTCGGGGGCCTGGAGATCACCGGAGCCGGCCGGCACGGCAAGTTCCTCGACCTCGACGTCTCCGGCGTGCACCTGGTCGTGCACCTGGCCCGTGCCGGCTGGCTGCACTGGCGGGAGAACCTGCCGGCCGCCCCGCCCAAGCCCGGCAAGGGACCGCTCGCGCTCCGGGTGCACCTCGATGACGGCAACGGCTTCGACCTGACCGAGCAGGGCACCCGCAAGGGCCTGGCGATCTACGTCGTCCGCTCGCCGTCGGAGGTCCCGGGCATCGCCCGGCTGGGCCCCGACGCGCTGCAGGTGGATCGGGAGACCTTCGCCGCGCTCATGGCCGGCCGGTCCGGTCAGCTCAAGGGCGCCCTCACCGACCAGACGCTGCTCTCGGGCATCGGCAACGCCTACTCCGACGAGATCCTGCACGCCGCCCGGCTCTCGCCGTTCAAGATGGCCGACAAGCTGAACGACGACGAACTGGTCCGTCTCCACGACGCCGTGCGGGCCACCCTCACCGAGGCGCTCGAACGCCAGGTGGGGCAGCGGGCCGCCACGATGAAGGGCGAGAAGCGGTCCGGACTGCAGGTGCACGCGCGCACCGGGTTGCCCTGCCCCGTCTGCGGCGACACCGTCCGCGAGGTCAGCTTCGCCGACACCTCGCTGCAGTACTGCCCCACCTGCCAGACCGGCGGCAAGCCGCTGGCCGACCGGCGGATGTCCAAGCTGCTCCGCTAGTTCAGGATCGCGCGGGTCACGGCCGACTGCTCGGTCAGCACTCCGCTGATGACCGTCTGCGTCTCGTTGATCCGCTCGACCGCCGCGCTGATGGCGGCCAGCGCCGTCACCACCCGGTCGACCTGCTCCTGGATGGCCGAGACCTTCGCGTCGACGTCGGTGGTCGCGCGCGCGGTCTCCGCGGCCAGCTCCTTCACCTCGTTGGCGACGACGGCGAAGCCGCGGCCCGCCTCGCCGGCCCGCGCCGCCTCGATGGTGGCGTTGAGCGCCAGCAGGTTGGTCTGGTCGGCGATCCCGCGGATGGTCTTGACCACCTTGCCGATGTCGGAGCTGGACTCGCCCAGGCCCGCGACCTGCTCGTTGGCGTCCGCGGCGAGCCGGCGGCCCTCGCCCGCGACCGACGAGGACGTCAGCACGTTGCGCTCGACCTCGGCGATCGACTCGAGCAGCTCGCGCGCGGCCCGCTCGAGCCGGCCGGCGGCGGAGAAGCGCTCCATCGCCTGGCCGAGCAGGAAGGCGGTGTTGCGCAGTGCGTCCTCGCGCCCGGGCGAGAGGGTGAGGGTCGTCGTGGCGAAGAAGTCCATGGTGCCGACCACCTGACCGGCGACGACGATCGGCAGGCACACGCCGGACTTCACGCCGGCGCGCTGTGCCGCGGGTGCCCGGACGCAGTCGGTCACCTGGGCGAGGTCCTCCACGAAGACCAGGTCGCGGGCCCGCCAGGCCCGGCCCGAGAGGCCCACGCCCTCCGCGAACGACGCGCGCAGGGTCACCTCCCGGAACTCCTGCCCGGCGGTGCCGGACTCCTGCACGAAGCGCAGCGTGCGGTCGCCCTCGTCGACCCGCCAGTACGAGCCGTACGCCCAGCCGAACCCCTCGCGGATGGTGTCGAGGGCGCCGGCCATGGCCTCTTCGGGCGACTGCGCCGCGGAGACCTGCCGCAGGACACGGTTGACGGCTGCCGTGTCCTGGGCCGCCTCGGCCTGCCGTTCGCCGCTGCGCACGCGTTCGAGGGCCTGGCTGACCAGCCGGCCGATGGCGCGCAGGGTCTCCAGCCGCTGGGCGGACGGGTCCAGCGTCTCGGTCGAGAAGAAGTCCATGGTCCCGGTGACCTGGCCGTTCTCCAGCAGCGGGAAGCAGATGCCGCTGCGCACGCCCACGCGCTGGGCGGCGGGGGCGCGCACGCAGTCGGCCAGCCGGCCCAGGTCCGGGACGAAGACGAGATCGCGGGTGCGCCAGGCGCGACCGGCGAGGCCGACGCCCTCCCGGAAGGAGGCGGCCAGGGTGACCTCGCGGAACTCGGTGCCGGCGTCCCCGGACTCCTGGACGACGTGCAGGGCGCAGTCGTCCTGCACGCGCCAGTACGAGCCGTAGGCCCAGTCGAAGCGCTCGCGGACGACGTCGAGGACGGCGGCGACGGCGTCGGCGGTCGTGTCCGCCTCGGCGATGACCGAGACGACGGCGGTGATCGCGGCCGCGTTGGCCTGCGCCTCCGCGGCCACCTCGACGTGATCGGTGGGGGCGGCACGACGGCCGAACTGCAGCATCACTCGACTCCTCGCGTGGGACGGACCCGGAGGTCCATCGGCCCGCTGGTGTGGAGCCGGAAGCACAGCCTGGGGTCGTTGCACCGCCATTGGTTGTGCGCCACGCGGTTGCGCGCTCAAGTTCCCGTTTACACCGTCAAGTTTGTGATCTGCGTCGCTGGTCAGCGGCTTGTCAGCCCGGCAGGAGGGCCGTCAGCCGGGTGAGCGTGCGGGCCAGCACGGAGCTCCCGACGCCCCCCGTGCCCACCGGCTCCGCGGCGTCGGCGGCCGCGCCCACCGCCGTCCACCAGTCGAGCGCCGGCGGGGGAGCCAGCACGTCGATCCGCTCCCCGGGCCGCGGCACGACGACGGTCACGCTGCGCGGGCGGGCGGCGGCCAGCAGGCGCTGGACCGGCTCGGCCCAGCGGTGGAACGCCAGGTTGAACGTCGCCCAGTGGATGGGCAGCAGGACCGCGCCGCCGAGATCGCCGTGGGCGCGGACGGCCTCCTCGGGGTCCATGTGGATCGCGTGCCACGCGTCGTTGTAGGCCCCGATGGGCAGCAGGGTCAGGTCGAAGGGCCCCAGCTGCGCCCCGATCGCGGCGAAGGCGGGCGTGTAGCCGGTGTCGCCGCCGAAGTAGACGCGGTGCCGGGGGCCGGTGATCGCCCACGACGCCCACAGCGTGGTGTTCCGGTGGAAGTACCGGCCCGAGAAGTGCCGCGCCTCGGTGCAGGTCAGCGTCAGCCCGGCGACGTCGTGGGTGCCGTCCCAGTCCAGCTCCACGATGCGGTCCTCGGGCACGTGCCACTTGCGCAGGTGCTCACCGATCCCCAGCGGGACGACGAACGGAGCGGTCTGGGTCGCCAGCAGGGCGCGGACCGTGGGCAGGTCGAGGTGGTCGTAGTGGTCGTGCGAGATGAGGACGGCGTCGACCGCGGGGAGCTCCTCGATCGGCAGCGGCGGCTCGTGCAGCCGGGTCGGCCCGAACACCGGCGACGGCGAGACGCGGTACCCCCACACCGGGTCCACCAGCACCCGCCGGCCGTCGATCTCCAACAGCGCGCTGGCGTGCCCGAACCAGGTGACCGCGAGCTCGGCGGCCTCGGCGGGCAGCTCGGGCCGCGCCAGGGGGATGGGGCCACCCGGCAGGCCGACGTGCCGCTCCTCGTGCCACTGGCGCAGCAGGCCGTCGCGGGTGTTGGCCGGGGCGAGCGCCGGGGTGGGCAGCGTGTTGTGGAAGGTGCCGTCGGAGAAGTGCGGTGACCCCGTGACGACCGGCCGCAGCCGGCGGCGGTGCGCCCCCAGCGCGGTGGGCAGGCCCCACGCGGCGGCGGTCACCCAGCCCACCGGCCCGGCGAGCACGGCGGCGGTGAGGGCGGCGCGGCGGAGGAGGGGGGACGGCACGGCTCCAGCATCCCAGCCGGAGCCGCGCCGTCCGAGGTTTCCCGTGGAACGTCACACCCGCTGATCATCGCGGGCTCTCCAGGGTCAGGCGGCGATGGCGGCGACCGGGGAGGTGCGCGCCGCGCGGCGGGCGGGGAGCACGGAGGCCACCAACCCGGCCAGGGTGGCGACGACGACGATCGCGCCGACCTGCAGCCACGGGACGTCGAGCACGATGTCGCCCACCTCGCCGAGCACCGAGGCCGCTCCGATCAGGCCGTAGGAGCCGCCGACGACGACGCCGAGTGCCGAGGCGACCCCGGCCACGAGCACCGCCTCCCAGGCGAGCAGCCCGCGCAGCTGCCCCCGGGTGAGGCCGAGCGCCCGCAGCAGTCCGTTCTCCTGCCGGCGCTCCACCACCGACAGCGCCAGGGTGTTGCCCACCCCGATCAGCGCGATGACCACGGCCACCGCGAGCAGCCCGGTCACGACGAGCAGCAGCACGTCCAGCACCTCGTCCAGCTCGATGCGCATCGTGACCAGCCCGGTCACCTGCGCGTCGGGGGCGGCCTCTCCGACGAGATCGGTGACCGCGTCGACCCCGGCGACCTGGGCGTCGGGGTCGGACTCCGACAGCAGCACCCAGACCTCGGCCAGACCGGGGTCCGCGGCGAGGGAGCGCAGGTCCCCGGCGTCGAGCAGCGGTGCCTGGTCCTCGCCGGTGATCAGGACGCGGAGCGGCAGCGTGCGGCCCGCACCGGTCAGGGTGAGCGTGTCGCCGTCCTTGACCGAGTAGGCCTCCCCGGCCCATTCCGGGAGCACGACCTCCCCGGGGCGGGGCAGCAGCGTCTTGTCCGTCGAGCGCAGCACCGCGCCCGCCGCGGCGGCGTCCACGCCGTGCGCGTAGAAGGGATCGCCGACGGGATCGGTGACGTCCGCGCCGATCACCGGTGCGGTCCGGTCGACCCCCTCGAGCCCTCCGATCCCGCCCGGCAGCGACGCGGGCAGGTCGTCCGAGAAGCTCTGGACCACCACGTCGGTCGGGAACTCCGCGGCCAGGCCCGCCGTCGCCGTCGCCCGGGTGGAGGCGGCGCCGACGACGAACGCGCTGGTGAGCGTCACGCCGATGAGCAGCGCGGTGGCCGTGGCCGCCGTCCGCCGTGGGTTCCGGGTGGCGTTGCCGGCCGCGAGCCGGGCGGGGATCCCACCGATCCGGCCGGCCAGCCGGCCGGCGGCCGCGACGACCGGCGGGACCGCCCGCTGGGCCAGCAGTACGACGCCCAGGAAGCTCAGCACCCCGCCGGGCAGGGCGACGAGCACCTCCTGCAGGACCGCACCGCCGACCAGGAGGGCGGTGCCGGGCACCGCGAGCAGCAGCCCCAGCGCCAGCCGCAGCACGCCCGGGCGGGACCGCAGCGGCGCCGGGTCGACCGGCCGCAGCGCCGCGAGCGGGGCGACCCGGGTGGCGGCCCGGGCCGGCGCGAGGGCGGCGAGCACGGTGACGACGGTGCCGACCAGCATCCCGGCGAGCACCGCGTACAGCGGCACGGCGACGCCGGACAGGGGGATCGCGGAGTTGCTGCCCGCCACCGCCGAGATCAGCGCGGCCAGCCCGATGCCGGCCGCGACACCCACCGCCGAGGAGACCAGGCCGGTGGCCAGCGCCTCGCCGAGCACGCTGCGCCGCACCTGCCGGGCGGTGGCGCCCACGCAGCGCAGCAGGGCCAGCTCGCGGGTCCGCTGGGCGAGCAGGACGGCGAAGGTGTTGGCGATGACCAGCCCCGCGACGACGACGGCGATGGTGCCGAACACCAAGAGCACCGAGGTCAGCGCGGTCGCGTTGCCCATGAGGTCGGCAGCCGACTTCTCGGCCTGCTGCTCGCCGGTGCGCACCACGACGTCCCCGGGGACCGCGGCCGTGACGTCGTCGACCACCTCGGCGGTGCCGAAGCCGGGGCCGGCGGCGATCCGCAGCTCGGTCGGGTCGGCGGCGCCCCACGCACGGGCCTGCGCCTCGGTGACGAAGCCCCGGGCGTACAACCCCGCCTCGGGGTCGCCGCGCAGGTCGACGATGCCGGTGACGGTCGCCTCCGACGTCGTCGTCCCGCCCTCGGTGTCGTACGCCGAGACGGTGAGGACGTCGCCGACCTCGGCGCGGGCGCGGTCGGTCACGGCGACCTCACCGGGGGCCGAGGGGAGGCGGCCGGAGGAGAGCTGCTCCCACCGCAGCTGCGGGGCCTGCGCGATCGACTGCACCGAGAGGTACTGCGAGCCGGAGCGCCCCGGCACCTCCGCCGAGACGCTGGTCTCGTAGGCGGGGGCGACGGCGCCCACGGAGCTGAGCGCCGCCAGGGGTGCGATGTCGTCGGCGAGGGAAACGCCGTCGGAGGTGACCACGGCGGCGGCATCGACGTAGCGGGCGCCGACGCTGTCCAGGACGGTGCTGCGGGAGGTCTCGTCGAGCACGAGCGTGGCCACGACGAAGCCGACGGCGATGACGACGGCCAGCGTGGAGGCGATCAGCCGTGCCGCGTGGGTGCGGAGCTGGGCGAGGACGACGGTGCGCACCGGTCAGGCCCCCAGTCCGCGCAGCGCGTCCAGGACCGACTCGGCGGTGGGGTCGGCGAGGTCGCCGGCGAGCCGGCCGTCGGCCAGCAGGACGACGCGGTCGGCGTAGGCGGCCGCCGACGGGTCGTGGGTGACCATGACGACGGTCTGGCCGGTCTCCTTCACGCTGGAGCGCAGCAGGCCGAGCACCTCCGCGCCCGAGCGGGAGTCGAGGTTGCCGGTGGGCTCGTCGGCGAAGACGACGTCCGGGCGGGGCAGCAGGGCGCGGGCGATCGCCACGCGCTGCTGCTGGCCGCCGGAGAGCTCGTGCGGGCGGTGGCCCAGGCGCTCGCGCAGGCCCAGTCGCGCGACGACGGCGTCGAACCAGGCCGGGTCGGGCCGCAGGCCGCCCAGCTGCATGGGCAGCACGATGTTCTCGCGGGCGTCGAGCACCGGCAGCAGGTTGAACGACTGGAACACGAAGCCGATCCGCTTGCGGCGCAACGTGGTCAGCTGGTCGTCGCGCAGGCTGGTGAGCGGGGTGTCGCCCAGCCACACCTCCCCGGCGGTCGCGGTGTCCAGGCCGGCCAGGCAGTGCATGAGGGTCGACTTGCCCGAGCCCGACGGGCCCATGATCGCGGTGAACTCACCGGCCGTGAAGGCGACGTCGACCCCGGCGAGGGCGTGCACCGCCGTCTCCCCGGTGCCGTAGGTCTTGCGCAGCCCGGCGGCGCGGACGGCGGCGGTGGTCCCGGCGGCGCGCGGCTCGCCGGGGACGGTCATGACGGGGACGGACACTTCGGACCTCCGGTGAGGGATGCGGCAACGGAGATCACGCTCCCGCCCGGCGCCGTCCTCCCGCGTCGGCGCGGAGGGCGATCTTCCGGTCGCACTCCGTGCTCCCCCGGACGGACCCCGCCGTCATCCCCAGGGCGGAGCCCGGACTTCCGGTACCGAAAGTCCCGGCGCGGCCCCGTCCAGAGGCTCGCTGCGAGCGTGCGAGCGGTGAGGGGGAGGGGGGCCTTCTTCAGGCGTCGCGGAGGAGGTCGGCCGGCTGCACGAGGCCGGTCCGGTAGGCGAGGACGACGGCCTGCACGCGGTCGCGCGAGCCGGTCTTGGCCAGCACCCGCCCGACGTGCGTCTTCACGGTGGCCTCGCTGACCACGAAGGTCCGCGCGATCTCGGTGTTCGAGGCGCCCAGCGCCATCTGCACCAGCACCTCGCGCTCGCGCGGGGTCAGCTCGGCCAGCGCGGCGCCGTCCCCACCGCCGGGGGCCGACGACGCCGCGCCCCGGAGCATCGGCGCGACGTGCTGCAGCAGCCGGCGGGTGGAGCTGGCCGCGATCACGGAGTCGCCCGCGTGCACGGTGCGCACGGCGGCCAGCATCTCCTCGGGCGGGGCGTCCTTGAGCAGGAAGCCGCTGGCCCCCGCGCCGATGGCGGAGACGACGTACTCGTCGAGGTCGAACGTGGTCAGCACGACGACCCGCGGCGGCTCCGGCAGGGCGGTCACCTGACGGGTCGCCTCCAACCCGTCGGTGCCGGGCATGCGGATGTCCATGAGGACGACGTCGGCCGGCGTGGCCCGCAGCAGCTGCACGGCGGCGGCGCCGTCGCCCGCCTCGCCGACCACGGTCAGGTCGGGCTGGGAGTCGATGACCATGCGGAAGCCGGCGCGGACCATCTGCTGGTCGTCGACGAGGACGACGCGGATCGGTGGGGTGGTCATCGCCGGGAACCGTAGGGCAGGGCGGCGTGCACGCCGAACCCGCCGCCGTGCCGCGGCCCGGCCTCCAGCCGGCCGCGGTGCAGCTGCGCGCGCTCGCGCATGCCGCGCAGCCCCTGGCCGTTGCCGTCGGAGGACACCATCGCGGCCGAGGCCCCCCGCCCGTCGTCGAGGACCGACAGCTCCAGCGCGTCGGGCCGCCACTGCAGCCGCACCCACGCGCGCGAGGCGGGGCCGGCGTGCTTGAGCACGTTGGTGAGCGACTCCTGCACGATCCGGTAGGCGGCCAGCTGCGGCCCGGCGGCGAGCGGCTGCGGCTCGCCCTCCACGATCAGGTCGACGTCGAGCCCGCTGGCCCGCACGTCCTCCACCAGGGCGGGGATGGCGTCGACGTCCGGCTGCGGGGCGTACTCCTCGCCGCCACCCTCGCGCAGGACCCCCAGCAGCGAGCGCATGTCGGCGAGCGCCTGCCGGCCGGTGGCGGCGATGGCCTCCAGCGCGTCGGTCGCCGCCACCGGGTCGACCCGGCCCGCGTACCGGCCGCCGTCGGCCTGCGCGATGACCACCGACAGGGAGTGGGCGACGACGTCGTGCAGCTCGCGGGCGATGCGCGCCCGCTCGGTGGTCGCGGCCAGCCGCATCTCCTGGTCGCGCTCCAGCTCCAGCAGCTGCGCCCGCTCCTCGAGCGAGGCCAGCTGCTGCAGCCGGGCCCGCCGCAGGTTGCCCAGCGCCCAGGCGGCGACGACGGAGACGCCGATGGCGCCGGCGGTCGGGACGAGGGAGGACGCGTACCCGTAGCTCCAGTAGCGCAGCGCGGCCAGGCCGGCACCGACCAGTCCGACGGCGAGCCCGGCGAGGCCCGCCCATCGGGGTGCGTAGGCGGCCAGCGCGTAGACCATGAGCAGCGCGGCGACGTTCGCGGCGAGGAACTCCGGCACGATCAGCAGCTCGAGCAGACCGGCGCCCACGACCGCGGCGGCGGCCGGGACCGGTGCGCGCCGGCGCCACGCCAGCGGCACGGTGAGCAGGGTGCCGACCAAGAAGATGCGTAGCGGGCTCTCCCAGTAGGCGGTCGAGGTGAGCACGACGGTGCAGAACCAGACCGCGGCGGCCAGCGCGGCGTCGACGGCGAAGGGATGACGGCGCAGCCGGTCGATCGGGTTGTCGAGGGCGCCGTCCACGCTGCCGAGCCTAGGGAGCGGAGCGCCCGATCTCGTCGTCCCCAGGACGGAACCGCGCGTCCACCCGAGGTCTGATCACGGTCGGCGGATCAGACTGATCGCATGACCGAGGCCGACGAGGAGGGCGGCGACCCGGCCTGCTGGCTGCGCCGGGTGTGCCCCGCGTGCGGGCGGCTCGCCGACGAGGACCCGCCCACGACCTGCCCCGGGTGCGGAGCGCCGCTGCCCGAGGACCGAGCGGTCTCAGGCGGCCTGCCGTCTCCGTGAGCCCAGGGCGATGAAGTCGCAGAGCGCCTGACGCAGGGCGACGCCGCGGGCATCGGCGGGCACGTGGACCTCGTCGCGCAGGTCGAGGGGCAGCCCCGGCAGCTGCAGCGCGGCCTGGGAGCGGATGTCCTCCTCGAGCACCTGCTGCTGCAGCGCCACCTGCTCGACCACGGTGGCCTTCGCGGGCAGCCGCTGCCCGGGACCTGCGGCCAGCAGGAGGCAGACGTAGATGCGGGTGGAGTCGGCGTCCTCGGGCTGCAGGAGGTACAGCAGCGTCGTCGTGGCGCCGGTGTCGAGGAACTCCTGCCGCAGCCGGAGCTGGAAGGGCGCGCGGTGGACGTAGGTGGTGCGCCGCCGCTGCCGCAGGGGCCGCTCGCCGGTGGCGACGCCGGGGTCGAGTGGGTTGTCCACCTCCTGCTCCTGGACGCTGCGGAAGCCACCCGGCTCGCGGATCAGGTCGTAGGGGCCCATCTCCGGTACCGCCGCGATCGTCGTGGGGTGGACGAAGGGACCGTGCGTCGCGTCGAGGAACGTGTCGGTCAGCGGGCCGGCCGGGCCGGGAGAGCGCAGCGGCGGGAGCCAGCCGCCGACGAAGGAGCGGTCGGCGGCCTCGGGCACCTCGAGGTCGACGTCGGCCGGCTCGGCGGGGGCCAGCCACAGCACCCCGAGCCGCTCGCGGACGCCGAACGCCGGTGGATCGGCGCGGGCCACGCCGTCCTCCCGGAACAGCGTCCAGGTGCGGCCGAGCAGCCGGACCTGCAGCCACCCGCCGGCGCGCAGCTCGCGGGACAGGCCGACCGGGTGCCAGGCGTGCTCCAGCGACGGGTCGAGGTTGGCGAAGACCGCCCCCTGCGGCCGGTGGGCCTCCCCGGCGGGCTCCAGAGGCGGGACGCCCGCCGGCCGGGTGGGCGACGACGTCGTCCGGTCGAGGGCGATCCACACCCAGCCGTAGCGCTCCTCCACCGCCCAGGGCATCCGCAGGTCCGCGCGCGGTGGCGGCGTGCCGGCCGTGCCGAGGGAGGGGATCTCGGCGCAGCGGCCGTCGGAGTCGAAGCGCCATCCGTGGGCGGGGCACTGCAACCGGCCGTCGACGACGGTGGCCCTCGTCAGCGGGGCCAGCCGGTGGGGGCAGCGGGCGGGGAAGGCGCTCACCTCACCGCCGGGCCGCAGCCGGACGACGACGTAGGGACGACCACCGGCGGCCACCGGGATCGGCGTCGTCCCGACCTCGGCGGCGCGGGCGACGGGGAACCAGCCGGTCGGAGCTGCCATGCCCCATTGCACCGCCGGCGGGTTCCCGCGGCGTTACGGGCAGCGCAACATCGTGGGTCCGGCCGCCGTCGTCCTCTCCGACGGGACCGGCGTGCAGCGGAGCGCGACCATGCACAGGTCGTCGGCCAGCTGCGGCCCCGCGAACTCGGTCACCGCCGAGACGAGCGCGTCCAGCACGGCGGCCGGCGGCCGGCCGCGGTGGGCCCGGAGGACCCGGCCGACCCGCTCCTCCCCGAACAGCTGGACCGGGCGCGACGGGTCGCGACGCGCGCTGCGTGCCTCGACGAGGCCGTCGGTGAAGACCAGCAGTCCCTCCTGGCCCATCAGCGACGTCGTCCCGGCCTCGATCGTCAGCGGCTCGGCGGCGATGCCCAGTGGTGCACCCACCCGCCCGCCCGGGAGCGGGGCCGCCGAGTCCAGGGCCCAGGGCACCTCGTGGCCGGCCGCGGCCCAGCGGACGGCCCGCTCGGGAGGTGCCGTGATGTTCAGGCAGACGACGGTCACGAATCCGGTCTCCGGGAACCCGTGCTCCGACAGCGCCCCGTTGGCCATCTGCAGCAGCTGGACGGGGTCGCTGGTGAACCGGGCGTACGTGGCGCAGGTCGAGCGCACGAAGGCGGCGCAGCGGGCGGCGTCCAGGCCGTGCCCGACGACGTCCCCGACGATGACGGTGGTGCTGTCGCCCGGCCCCTCGGCGACCAGGAAGAAGTCGCCGGCGACGAGCCCCTCCGCCGGCGTGAAGGACGTCGCCACGCTCAGGTGCGGTCGGTCGGGCACGTCGGTCGGGGTGAGCGCGGCCCGCAGCGACTCGAGTTCGGCGAGCTCCTTCTCCTGCGCGACGACGCGGAGGGCGAGGGTGCGCTCCCGCCGCAGCAGCACGGTGACGAGGATGCCCACCGCGAAGAACACCAGGGCGCGGTTGAGGGTGGCCAGCCAGAGCGTCGCTCCGGCCAGCTCGGAGCTCGGGAACAGCGCGCTCTCGGCGAGGAAGACCAGCGTGGCCCCGGTCGCCATGAGCAGCGCGCCGCGCAGGTCGAACCAGTAGCCGCTGAGCACGACGGGGACCAGGCCGTACATCGCCACCGCCAGGGCGGGGGTCGACGCGACGATCACCAGCGCCCATTCCGCGGCCAGGAGGGCGACCAGGACCAGCACCCGGACGGCCGGCCGCTCGAGCCGGGACAGCGCCGGCTCGCGGCCGACCCGTGCCCCGCTCCGGCCTGCCGCCATCCCGGGAAGCTAGCAGCGGACGCCCGCGGTGCGCCCCGGTCCGTCGGCACGAGCGTGCGGGCCTTCGGTCCCGGTGCGGCCGGGGAGTCCGGCCCCGGTCCCGGCATCCGTCGTCATCGGGACGATGGCCTGAGACGCGGCCCCCGCCGTGGCGCGCGTCCCTCGTCGGGGAGCGCGCCACGGGCGACCGGCGGCCGGATCGGACGCTAGGCCGGCGTCCCCTCGTTCCGGACGGCGGGGACGAGCTGTTGCGCCCAGGGCTCCGACGCCGCGACCGCGAAGGCGGCGGCGTCCTCGGCAGCCATGTCCAGGGCGATGTAGCCGCCGCGTCCGGCCCCCACGCAGGCGACGACGGAGGCGAGCCCGGCCCGGCGCTGGGCCCACGACTGCTTGACCTCCCAGCCGACCACCGCCCGGCGTTCGAGGACCGCCCTCTCCCGCACCAGCCAGCCGACCCGGACGGCGAAGGACCGCGGCCCGGTCGCGTGCCCGAGGGAGGCGTACCGGCCCAGCCCCAGCGGCACGCCCAGGACGGTGAGGACGACGCCGGTCACCAGCACCGGCCACCAGCCGCTGGTGACGGTCAGCACCGCACCCGCGGCGGTGACCAGCAGGCCGACGGCCATCGCCCGCACGATGCGCCGGCGTCGTGCCGCGGCGGGGTGCGGGGTGAGCGGGCCGGGGTCGTCGACCAGGCGCCGGCCGAGCTCCTCCGCCCGTGCCCGCGGCCCGAGCGGGAGCAGCTGGCCCCGGCGCTGGGCGTCGCCGAGGCCGGTGACCAGGCCGTTCACCCGCGCGGCACCGACCAGTCGCATGCCGGCGCCGTCGGCCACGGCGACCCCGCGGATGCGGTCGATCTCCAGCTCGGTGTGCCGCCGGGTGAGCAGGCCGCGGACGGCGATCAGCGAACCGCCGCGGCGCACCAGCCGGAACCGCCAGTTGACCACCGCCGCGCCGACCACCGCGCCCGCGGCCAGCACCACCAGCGCCACGACCACCGCGATCACGGCGACGAGCGGCGAGTCGAGGGCGGGTCCGTCGACGTGCGGCAGCAGCCGGTCGGGCACCTCGTCGACGATCCGCGACAGCGCCCCCACCGCCGCGACCGGCACGGCGAGGTAGCCGCCCACCAGCGGTGCGTACAGGAGCCACCGGTTGTCGAAGCGGGCGAACTCCACCTCGGGCTCGGGCTCCGGTTCGGTCGCGGCGCCGTCGACGTCGTCCGCCGGCACCGGGACGCGGCCGCGGGTGGTGAGCACCGCCGTCCTCAGCCGTTCGCCCTCGGCGCGGGGGACGCCGTCGATCAGGAGCTCCTCGCCCTTGGCCGCGCCGCGTCCGGCGCTGCTGGAGCCGCCGGCGGCGGCGTCGATGCGCACGCGGACCAGGCCGAGCAGCCGGTGCATCGGCGGGGCCTCGATCTCGATCCCGCGGATCCGGTCGTTGGGCACGGTGCGCGTGGAGCGCGACACCAGGCCCCGGGTGACGACGACGGCGCCGGGCCCGTCCACGTAGCCGAACCGCCACCACGCGAGGGCCGCCGTCGCCAGGGACACCAGCGTGACGGCCAGGACGAGGGCCGCGACGGTCCAGCGCCCGCCGCCCAGGCCGATGCCGGCCAGCGCCGGTACCGCGAACGGGACGATCTGCCGCGCCTGCCGGAACGTGGCGGTGTCCACCAGGACGATGCGCGGCGACGTCCGGCGCATGGCCGGCGGGGCGGGAACCGGGCCCGGCCCGGTCACGTCGCGTGGTCCCGGGTTCGTTCCGCGCGGGCGGCGAGGTCGTCGGCGACCCGCTGGGCCACGTCGTGCTGGAGGTGCCAGATGCGCACCGTGCCCTGGCTGGAGGCGGTGAAGACGGCGACCGTGGCCAGCCCGAACACCTGCTGCAGCAGCCCGCGGGTGACGTCGACGGTCTGGATGCGGGAGACGGGCACCAGCGTCCAGGTCTGGCTGAGCCAGCCGGTGCGCGTGTAGACGGCGTCCCCGGTGACCTCCCAGCGGTACACCCGGTGCTTGAGCCACGGGCGCACGAGGACGGCGACCAGTGCGTCGAGCACGAGGAGGACCGGCACCGCCCAGCGCAGGAACGGCACCGGGCCGCCCAGGTCGGCCGGCATCCAGATGAGCAGCGCGCCCACCACCAGGACGCTGATCACCACGCCGACGAGGCTCTCGGTGACCCACAGGCCGATGGCCGTGCGGGGCAGCGACCAGGCGGGCTCGCGCACAGGAGCGGGGGCGGCGGTCATCGCGGCCATCCTCGCAGGCGGGGGGTCGTCGCGGCCGTGTCACGATGGCGTGCGTGATGCCGCAGCAGGTTCCGACCGTCTCTGTCAGCGAGCTGCCCGAGGACGCCGTGCTCCTCGACGTCCGTGAGGACGACGAGTGGGTGCACGGCCACGTCGAGGGCGCGACCCACATCCCGATGGGCCAGGTCCCGTCCCGGCTGGACGACCTGCCCGAGGGTGACCCGCTCTACGTCACCTGCCGCAGCGGTGGGCGCTCGGCCCGGGTGGCCGCGTGGCTGAACCAGAACGGCTACGACGCCGTCAACGTCGCCGGTGGCATGGGCGAGTGGGAGGCCGCCGGCAAGCCCATGGTGAGCGAGACCGGCGAGCCCCCCTTCGTCCGTTAGGCCCCGTCCAGAGGCTCGTCCCGAGCGTGCGAGGGATGAGGAGGACGGGGCCCTTCGTCAGGACTTCAGCTCGTACTCGGCGAACTTGGCGCGCAGGTCCTTCTTGGAGAACTTGCCGACGCTGGTCTTGGGCACCTCGTCGATGAACTCGACGGCCTCGGGCATCCACCACTTGGCCACCAGCGGCTTGAGGTGGTCCAGGATGTCCTGCTCGGTCGCCGTCTCGCCCGGCTTGAGGACGACGCAGGCCAGCGGCCGCTCGTCCCACTTCGGGTGCGGGATGCCGACGACCGCGGCCTCGGCCACCGCGGGGTGGCTCATGATCGCGTTCTCCAGGTCGACGGAGCTGATCCACTCGCCGCCGGACTTGATCAGGTCCTTGGTGCGGTCGGCGATGCGGATCGAGCCGTAGGCGTCCATGGCGGCGACGTCGCCGGTCTTCATCCAGCCATCGGCGGTGGTCAGCTCCACGCCGGCGTCGGGGTTGTAGTACTCCTTCGCGCACCACGGGCCGCGCACCTGCAGCTCGCCGGTGGCCTTGTCGTCCCACGGCTGGGGCTCGAGCGTGTCGGCGTCCACGATCCGGGCCTCGACGCCGAGGAACGGGATGCCGGCGCGGGCGCGCTGGGCGGCCTTGGTCTCGTCGTCGGCGTCCGCGTACCGCTTGGGCAGCACGCCGGAGGAGGCCACGGGGTGGGTCTCGGTCATGCCCCACGCCTGCAGGATCGGGATGCCGACCTGCTCCCGGTAGGCCTCGGAGAGCGCCTTGGGGACGGCGGATCCGCCGCAGCCGATGTCGCGGAGCTTGTGCGGCTTGCCGGCCAGGTGCGGCAGCATGCCCTGCCAGATGGTGGGGACGCCGGCGGTGAAGGTGACGCCCTCGTCGATGATGAGCTTCGCCAGGGCCTCGGGCTGCATCATCGCCCCGGGCATGACCAGCGAGGCGCCGGCGGCGGGCGCGGCCTGCGCGATGCCCCAGGCGTTCGCGTGGAACATCGGGACCACCGGCATGGCGACGTCCTGGATGCCCAGCCCGAAGGCGTTGGGCTGCATGACGCCCATCGTGTGCAGGAACGTCGACCGGTGCGAGTACACGACGCCCTTGGGGTTGCCCGTGGTGCCGCTCGTGTAGCACATGTACGCGGCCGAGTTCTCGTCCGTGACGCCGAACTCGACCGGCTCGGCGGCGGCCAGGAGAGTCTCGTAGTCGCTGATCCGCGGGTCGTCGGGGATCTCGTTGTCGCCGCCGTCGTCCATGACCACGACGTGCTTCACCGTCGTCATCGTGTCGATGATCGGCCAGAGCAGCGGGAGGACCGTGCGGTCGACGAAGATCGCCTCGTCCTCGGCATGGTTGGCGATGTAGGTCAGCTGCT
This sequence comes from uncultured Actinomycetota bacterium, assembly GCA_963747895.1. Classification (GTDB taxonomy): domain Bacteria; phylum Actinomycetota; class Actinomycetes; order Mycobacteriales; family Geodermatophilaceae; genus Blastococcus. Next base: position 120,487 of record CAVVGX010000005.1, on the reverse strand, counting down.
CGGGGAAGAGCCGCACGTTGAGCGTGTGCAGGACCCGGCCGGTGGACGGTACGGCGAAGTAGAGCTCCAGGTGCCGCTGGCTGTTCCAGCCGAACGTGCCCACCCGGCCGTCGGCGGAGATGTCCAGCGTGTCCAGGACCCCGCCCAGCTTGCGGGTGCGCTGGGCCCACTCCGCGTAGGTCACCCGGGTGACGCCCCCGGGGTTGTTGGTGGTGATCGTTCCGTCGCCGTAGTGCTGCTCGACGTGCCGGAAGATCGAGTCGACGGTGAGGGGGGTGTCCTGCATCAGGCCGCGCATGGGTCGGATCCTGCCAGTGACGGCGCTCACGATCCAGACGGGCCGGTCCCTCCGACGAGATCTGCACACTCGGGACCCTCCGGGCGTGGGAAGCCCCGAGTGTGCAGATCTCGCGGAAGAGTCAGCCGAGGACGACGGGGAGGGTCCGCAGGCCGCGGATCACGAACTCGGGACGGCGCACCGGCTCGCCGCCCAGCTCGAACGTCGTCGTCCGGTCCAGCAGCGCCCCGAAGGTGGCCTGCAGCTCGACGCGGGCCAGGGGTGCCCCGATGCAGAAGTGGATGCCGGCGCCGAAGGTGATGTGCGCGTTGTCCGCGCGGCCGACGTCGAAGGTGTCCGGGTCGGCGAAGACGGCCGGATCGCGGTTGGCCGAGCCCAGCAGGGCGGCGATCTTCTGACCGCGCTCGACGGTGATCCCGCCGATCTGCACGTCCTCGGTGGCGGTGCGCTCGAACAGCTGCAGCGGGGAGTCGTAGCGCATGAACTCCTCGATCGCCGTCGGCAGCAGCGCGCGCTCCTCGCGCAGTCGGCGCAGCTGATCGGGGTGCCGCAGCAGCGCCAACGTCCCGTTGCCGCTCACGTTCACCGTGGCTTCGTGGCCGGCGTTGAGCAGCAGGATGCAGGTGGTGACCAGCTCGTCCTCGGTGAGCCGGTCGTCGGCGTCGCGCAGGCTCACCAGGTGGCTGACCAGGTCCTCGCCCGGGTTCGTGCGCCGCGCGGCGGCCAGCTCGCGCAGGTAGGCGACGAATTCCTCGGCCGCGCGCTCGGCGGAGGACTCCGTGTCCGCCGTCCGCCCGTACTCGTACATCTTCACGATCGCGTTGGACCAGGGGCGCAGCAGCGGGCGGTCGGCCTCGGGCACGCCCAGCAGCTCGGCGATGACGGCGACCGGAAGCTGCTCGGCCATGCCCGCCAGCAGGTCGACCGGCTCCGAGCCGGCCGAGCGCTCGACCAGCTCGTCGACGAGCGACCGCGCGAGGTCCTCGACCCACGGGCGCAGCCGCTCCACGTGGCCGCGGGCGAACGCCGAGCTGATCAGCCGCCGCAGCCGGGTGTGCTCCGGCGGCTCCATCTCCAGGATGGCGTTGCGGTGGATGAGGTTGAAGCTCTCGAACCGCTCGGCCGGCTCCTTGTCCCGCCAGATCCGGCCCAGCCGCCGGTCGCGCAGCACCGCGTTGGCCTCGGCGTGGCCGAAGGCCAGCCACTGCCCCATGTCCTCGTGCCATTGCACCGGCGCCTGGGCGCGCGCCCGGGCGAAGGCCGGGTAGGGGTCGGCGACGACGGCCGGGTCGGTGAGGTCGAGCGGTGCGGGAGCGGCCGGGGTCACGCCGTCGAGCCTATGCAGCGCCCGCATACGCTGGCCGCCATGGCTTCCCGCAAGCGCTCCTCCGCCCCCGCCGCCGAGTCGGAGGGCATCAACCCCAAGGCCCCGTGCCCCTGCGGCTCCGGTCGTCGCTACAAGCACTGCCACGGCTCGGGCTACGCGCCCCCGGTCATCCGCTCCTTCGAGGGGCTGCCCGGCGAGGCCGACTGGGTCGCGCTGCGCGAGCTCGTCCCGGCCGCGACGGCGACCCTGCGGACGACGGAGGGCCGCGAGGTGACCCTCGCCAGCGTGCTCCCCGGTGGCTCGCCGGCCCTGGTCCGCGCCAACGGCGAGGTCATGCTGGGCGTCCAGCTGCAGAGCTCCTCCGACGACGTGAGCCGCGACCTCGGCACCGCCCTGGCGGCCGCGCTCGAGGCACCGGCCGGCGCGCCGGTCGACCCGGGTGTCATCGCGGCAGCCGGCTCCACCGGCCCCCGCCTGCAGGACCTGCTCGACACGACGTCGCCCCTCGAGGTGACCGTGCACGACGACTTCGGCTTCTGGCTGGAGGGCACCGAGCCCAACGCGGCGGCGAAGGCCGGCCTCGAGCACGCCAACGAGGCGATCCTGCCCACCGTTCGGCTGGCCGGCCTGGAGGCGGCCTACTGGGTGCGCCCCGGCGACGAGCGCGCCCACCTGCGCTGGGTGCGGCCCGAGCCGGAGGAGAAGCTGCTCGACGCGCTGGCCCGGCTGCGGGCTGCGGGCGAGCCGATCCTGCTCGGCGAGGGCACCCGCTACGCAGGGGCGTTCCGCGCCCACGGTCTGGTCGTGCCGGTGTGGGACCTCCCCGCCGACACCCCCGCCGAGGACTGGATCGAGCCGGCCACCCAGTGGCAGGCCCGCCTGGAGCAGGCGCTGACCGTGACCGACCCGCTGGACGCCGACGAGCGCCGCGCCCGCGCCGGCCTGCTGTCCCGCCAGATCACCATCCGCTGACCCGACGGCAGCTTTCCAGGCATAGGAAGCTCTACCTACGGATGACGGGGCCCAGGCGTAGGTAGAGGTTCCTATGCCTGGGTCGTCGGGAGCGGGGCGCGGGCGACGGGGCAGGACATGCACCGCGGGCCGCCGCGGCCGCTGCCCAGCTCGGAGCCCGCGATCCGGACCACCTCGATGCCGGCGTCCTCCAGCGCGGCGTTGGTGACGGTGTTGCGCTCGTAGGCGACGGTCAGCCGGGGGGCCAGGGCGAGGGTGTTGTTGCCGTCGTCCCACTGCTCGCGCTCCGCGGTGACCGGGTCCAGCCCGGTGTCGATCACCCGCAGCTTGTCGATGCCCATCGCCTGCGCGGCCGCCTCGACGAACGGGAGGGGACCGGACACCGACAGCTCCACCGGGTCGGCGTCGTCGGCGACGCCGTCGGGGGCGGTGACCGTCCAGGCCCTCAGCGAGTGGGCCACGGCCGGGTACATGACCATCGCGTCGGCGTCGACCATCGTGGCGATGGTGTCCAGGTGCATCGTGGCGCGCTGCTGGGCGATGGGGACGACGAGGACGGTGTGCGCCAGCCCCCGCGCGAACACCCGGCGCGCGAGCCGCTCGGCCCCGCCGGGCGTCGTCCGCTCGCCGACGCCGACGGCCACCACACCGGGTGCCAGCAGCAGGACGTCGCCGCCCTCCAGGTGCTCCAGGCCGGCGCCGTAGAGCTGCTCCACACCGGCGAAGCGCGGGTGGTGGGTGTAGACGGCCGCGGTGATCGTGCTCTCCCGGTGCCGGGCCGGCATGGCCAGCGAGGTCACCGCGACCTCGTCGCCGATCCAGACCGAGGAGTCCCGCGTGAACAGCAGGTTGGGCAGGGGCGGGACGACGAAGTCCGAGCGGTCCATCACCTCGTAGGCCAGGCCCCGGCCGCCGCGCAGCTCGTCGTGGGCCAGCCCGGCGATCAGCGTGGCCGCCAGGTCCTCGGGCGCGAGCCCGGCGAGGTGGCGGGTGGCGGCCCGCTGCAGGCTGGCGCCCAGGCGCGGGTCGTCGACCGCGGCGCCGATCAGCTCCGCGCGCGCCGACGGGAAGGACAGGATCTCGGCCAGCAGCGCGTCGAGGTGGAGCACCTCGACGCCGCGGTCCGCCAGCGCCTCGGCGAAGGCGTCGTGCTCCTCCTGCGCGCGGTCCACCCAGGGGACGCCGTCGAAGAGCAGCTGGTCGTTGTTGCGCGGGGTCAGCCGCCGCAGCTCGTTGCCGGGCCGGTGCAGCAGCACCGTCTGCAGCGCACCCACCTCGCTGGTCGCGCCCATGGCCGGGGACGGGGTCATGCGCCGAGGCTGGCACAGGGCCCCGGCCCGGACGCTCGCGGGAGGGGCGGCGCGCCGCCTGGCTAGGGTGCGGTACGGGCCGGCAGCGCAGCCGGGAGCCCGACGACGGAGGTGCGGCGTGGACCTGTTCGACCTGACCGGCAAGGTGGCTGTGGTGACCGGGGGCACCCGCGGCATCGGCATGATGATCGCCCGCGGCTTCCTGCAGGCCGGTGCCCGCGTGTACATCAGCTCCCGCAAGGCCGACGCCGGTGAGGCCGCTGTCGCCGAGCTCTCGGAGTTCGGCACGGTCGTCTCCATCCCGGCCGACGTCTCCAAGGAGGCCGAGTGCATCCGGCTGGCCGAGGAGGTCGGCAAGCGCGAGGAGCAGGTGCACATCCTGGTCAACAACGCCGGCGCCACGTGGGGCGAGGACCTGGAGAAGTTCCCCGAGTCGGCCTGGGACAAGGTGCTCGACCTGAACCTGAAGGCCCCGTTCTTCGTCACCCGGGCGTTCCTGCCGCTGCTGGAGAAGGCCGCCTCGCACGAGGACCCGGCCCGCGTCATCAACATCGGCAGCATCGCCGGCCTGCAGCCCACCGCGGCGCGCACGTACTCGTACTCGACGTCCAAGGCCGCGGTGCACCAGCTCACCCGCAACCTGGCCAAGGAGCTCGCACCGCGCCGCATCACGGTCAACGCCGTCGCCCCGGGGCCGTTCGAGTCCAAGATGATGGCCGCCACGCTGGCCGCCGCCGGTGACGAGATGACCAAGCGCGTCCCGCTGGGCCGCATCGGCCGCCCCGACGACATGGCCGGCATCGCGGTCTTCCTGAGCTCGCGCGCGGGCTCCTACCTGACCGGCACGATCATCCCGGTCGACGGCGGCATCGCCACCTGATCGCCGACCGCTGAACCCGGGCGACCCACGACGAGGGCGATGGTGGGTCGCCCGGGTTCAGCGGTGCGATTTCAGTTGATGCAGCTGGCGTCGTCGGCGGTGCGCGCGGGCGCGGCGTCGTCCCCGGTCGTGGCCGGTGCCGAGACGGCCTGGCCGATGCCGTTGTAGTCGGCGCCGATGACCAGCGTCACGGTGCCCTCCGGCAGGTCGTCGTCGACGGTCACGGCGGCGCCGGGCACCTGCGCGGCGACCAGCGCGGCCGCGGCGTCGTCCCCGGTGCGGTGGCTGACCGTCGTCGCGTCGGTGGCCTCGGCGTTGCCCTCGGCGCCCGTGCCGAACCCGGCGTCGGTCAGCGCGGCCGCGGCCTCCGACGCGGCGCCGGAGACCCCGGAGCCGTTGAACACCTGCACGGTGACCGAACCGGGGGAGACGGAGCTGTCCCCGGCGTCCGGTGCCGCGGGCTCCTCGGCGGGCTTGTCGTCCAGCCCGGAGAAGAAGCCCCGGACCACGTCCTCGGCGGGCGGCTCCAGCACGTCCGCGCCGTCGATCCGCGCCGGCGTCAGGCCGGGGATGGTCTGGAAGGTGATGTCCCCGGGCTGCACGCCCTGCAGCTGCGCGGCCAGGTCGAACACGTCCAGCCCCTGGTCCAGGGTCATGCTGCTGCCGACCTGCTCGACGATCTCGCGCTGCTTGCCGAGGTCGAGCAGCAGCTTGGTGGAGAGCATGTTGCGCAGCATCCCGGCGATGTAGACCTGCTGCCGCACCACCCGGTCCAGGTCGCCCCGGGGCAGCCCGTGCCGCTGGCGGACGAACTTCAACGCGTCCGCGCCGCTGATCGTCTGGACGCCGGCGGGGAAGTCCGCGCCCGACAGCGGGTCGCTGGTGGCCTCGCAGAGGTTGACCTCCACCCCGCCGACGATCGTGCTCAGGTTGATGAAGCCGAGCAGGTCGATCTCGGCGAAGTGGTCGATCTTCAGGCCGGTGAACCCGCTGACGGTCTGGATGAGCTTCTGCGCCCCGGCCGCGTCCCGCTCCGCGTCGCTGCCCTCGGCGTCGTTGTAGCCGCGGGCGTAGGCGGAGTTCAGCCGGCCCTCCCCGAACCCGGGGATCTCGACGTAGGTGTCGCGCGGCAGGGACACGAACGACGCCGCGGATCCGTCGGCGGGGACGTGCGCCAGCATCATCGAGTCGGTGTTCAGCACGCCGTCGGCCTCGCCGGTGCTGAACTCCGCCTTCTGCTCGGGGGTGAGCCCCGTGCGGGAATCCATCCCGACCAGCAGCAGGTTGAGCGCCTCCTCGCCGTCGCCGTCGGCGTCCTCGTTGCCGGACGAGGGCAGGGCGTCGGTCCGCTGCATGCTGGCCTCGGCGAGCCGGACCAGGTGCCACCCCCACCCGCTGCCCAGCAGGAGCACGCCGCTGAGGACCGCCGCGGCCGCTCGTGCCGCGGTCGCCGCGCGCACCGGTCCCCCGGTGCGCTGCCGGGGCTCTCGAGGCGAGGGCGGACGGCGCGGATCCAGGTGGGGCGGCAGCCGGCGGGGCTCGTCCGGGGTCACGGCCGGCACCGCCCGGCCGGGCCGGCGCCCCGAGCAGCCGCCGCACCCGGGACGGGCGGCACGTGGGCGGCAGGTCGAGGACGCATCCGGGTCATGGTCCCACCACCGCCTGCGGATCCGGGCCTGACGTGCCCGGCGTCGGTCAGGCCGGTGCGGGCACGCGGGCGAGGTGTGACTCGGCCAGGGCCACCTGGTGCGGTGAGCCGATCAGCACGCCCTGCTCGCGTGCGCCGGCCCACCAGCGCCGGGCGCCGTCGGGGTCCCCCAGCCGCTCGGCGATCCGGCCGAGCAGCTCGTCGTAGGCGCCGAGGCTGAGGGCCGGCGTCCCCAGCACGGCCTGCCGCCCGCGGTAGGGGAGCAGGGAGTCCGCCGCCGACGCCCAGTCCGGCTCGTCACCCAGCCACAGCGAGCTCTCCGCCTGCAGGTACACGGCGACGTCGCTCGCCCAGTCGCGCACCAGCGTGCGTCCCCAGCGGGCGCGCAGCCGCCGGGCCTCGGCGAGGTCGCCGGACTCGGCCGCCGCCAGCACGGCCATCTCCTGCAGCAGCGGGTTGCCCTCGTCGCCGGTCTCGACCAGCAGCGGCAGCGCGGCGGCCTCGCGGTGGTCGGCCCGCCGCAGGGTGAACTGGTGCGCCGCGTAGGCGTGCCGCGCGTGCGGGGTGACGCGGCGGAACAGCTCGTAGGCCTCGGTGGTCAGCTCCTCGGCGCGGGCGGCGTTCCCGCGCAGCCAGGCCAGCCCGCCGGCCTGCCAGAGCACGTGCGGGCGCACCTCCGGCCCGCTCAGCGACACCGCCATCCGCCGGGCCGAGTCGTGGTCGGCCTCGAACCCGGCCAGGTCCACCAGGTGCAGCCGGATCGCGGCGCGGTGCAGGTACGCCAGGAACTCGGTGCGTCGCGGCAGCCCGCGGCCGGCGAGGGCCAGGGCCTCGTCCGTCGCGACCAGCCGCCGCTCCGCGGCGCCCGGGCGACCCCACACCGCGAGGCAGAGGTTGTTGAGCGTGCGGCCGAGCAGCTCGGGGTCACCGATCCGGCGAGCCATCGCGATCGCCCGCTCGCCGGCCTGCACGCCGCGGTCGTCCGGCCCGAACGCCAGCTCCACGCCGAGCGTGCCGAGGAGGCGCGCCGTGGTGGGGTCGTCGTCCTCCCCGCGCTGGGCGAGCAGGTCCTCCAGCACGCCGACCATGTCGGCGTCGACCACCCCGTGCGGCCGCCAGTTCCACAGCGTGACGCTGCCCCAGACGGCCGCGGCCTCGGCCAGGCACTCGCGGTCGCCGAGCTGGCGGGCCAGCCCGATCGCCTCGGCCACGACCTCGCGGGCCTCGGTCAGCTGCCCGCTGCGCAGCAGGTCGCTGCCCAGCGCGGTGAGCAGGTCGTGCCGGGTCCGGGCGGCGTCCGGGGCCTCCGCGTCGAGCAGCGCCAGCGCCTGCCGGCCGTGCGCGGCCGCGTCCCCGTGGGCCAGCCGGGCGCGGGCGGCCCGCGCCGCCGCCCCCAGGTAGACCAGCGCGGGGCCCGAGCCGACCACCGGCAGGGCCTCGACGAAGTGGTGAGTGAGCCGCTCCACCAGCCGGTCGTCGGTGGACCCGGCGATCCGCCGCTCCAGCGCCTGGCCGATGCGGGCGTGCAGCCGGGCCCGCCGCACGGCGGGCAGGTCACCGGTCAGCACCTCCTGCACCAGCGCGTGGGTGAACCGCCAGCGCCACGGGCGGGAGCCCTCCACGACCAGACCGACGGCGACGGCGGAGTCCATCGCCGTCAGCGCCTCCTCGGGCGGGGTGCCCGCGGCCTCCAGGAGGTCCAGCGACACCTCGCGGCCGGCGACGGCGGCCAGCTCCAGCACCGCACGGGTCCCCTCGGGCAGCCGGGCCAGCCGGGTGCGCAGCACCTCGCCGACCGACGGCGGCACCGGCACGTCGTCCAGGTGCAGGTCGTGCGCGCCCAGCATCCAGCGGGACAGCTCGACGACGAAGAACGGGTTGCCGCCGGTGCGGTCGTGCACCGCGGAGGCCAGGGCGCGGTCGCCGGGGGAGCCGAGCTGGGCGGCCAGCAGCGCGCCGACGTCCTCGGTGCCCAGCCCGCGCAGCCGCAGGCAGGTGGCCGCCGGTTCGCGGGCGAGGCGCGCGAGGCAGTCGGCGACGGCCTCGGGCAGGTGCTCGCCGACCGTCCGCGCCGTGACGACGATCAGCATCGGAGCGCGGGGGAGGTGCCGGGCGAGCAGGCCGAGCAGTTGCACCGACGTCGTGTCGGCGCCCTGCAGGTCGTCCAGGACGACGAGCACCGGTCGGGTGGCCGCCGAGGTGAGCCGGGCGCGGAGATCCTGGAACAGCCGGAAGCGGGCGGCGTCCGCGTCGTCGCCGGCCGGGTCGCGGGCGGGATCGAGCTCGGGCTGGCCCAGCTGCTCGAGCACCTGGGTCCACGGCCACAGCGCCGGGGCGCCCGCGTCGTCGGCGCACCGGCTCCACGCCACCGGCCAGCCCAGCAGTCGCGCGCCGTCGGCGACCGTCTCGGCCAGCCGCGTCTTGCCGATGCCGGCCTCCCCCTCGACGACCACGACCGCCGACCGCCCGCCGGCCACCTGCTCGGCGACGGCGCGCACCTGGTCCAGCTCCGACCGGCGGCCCACCAGGGCGTCCACCGACGTGCTCGGGGCCGGCGCGGGGGCCGTGGGCAGCACCGGCCGGGGGAGCCGCTCCAGCAGCCTGGGGTCCTGGCGCAGCACGGCCTGCTCGAGGTCGCGCAGCTCGGGCCCGGGGTCGATGCCGAGCTCGTCGCGCAGCAGCTCCGTGCACCGGCGGCACGCCTCCAGCGCGTCGGCCTGCCGGTCGGCGGCGTAGAGCGCGGTGACGAGCCGAGCCCACAGGCGCTCGCGCAGCGGGTGTGCGGCGACGAGGTGCTGCAGGTCGGGGACGGCGGCCTCGGGCCGGCCCAGGGCCAGCAGGGCGTCGCACCGGCGCTCGCGGGCGCGCACCTGGAGCTCGGTCAGCCGCAACCGGTCGCTCGCGGCGGCCGGGAGGTCGCCCAGCTCGGCCAACGGCTCGCCGCGCCACAGCGCGAGCGCCTCGTCCAGCAGGGCGACGCCGCGCTCGGGGGCGCCGTCGGCCACCGCCCGGTCGCCGGCCTCGACCAGCTCCCCGAAGCACAGCAGGTCCAGGTCGGCGGCGTCGGCGCGGACCAGGTAGCCCGGCGGGCGGGTGACCAGCACCGTCGGCGCCTCGCGCGGCCCGCGGTCCGGCTCGAGCACCCGCCGCAGGTGCGAGACGTAGGCCTGCAGGGTGCCGGTGACCGTCGGCGGCGGCTCCTCGCCCCACAGGGTGCTCACGATGCGGTCGATGCCGACGACGCGGCCGGCGTCGGCCAGGAGCAGCGTCAGCAGCGCCCGTGGCTTGGGCCCGCCCACGTCCAGGAGCTCGCCGTCCGGACCGCTGACCTCGAGCGGGCCCAGGACTCGGAAACGCACGCCGGGAGATGTTCCTCGCGTCGCGGCCCCGCGGGTACCCCTGACCGCGTCATTTCCTCGATGGCCCCCTGCGGGGGCCCGGCGCGAGTGCCGGGGGCGAGGGGTCCTTCTCCTAGTGGGCTGCAAGGAGCGGCCAAGCGGGGCGTCCCACCCTTCGTGCGTCCCTCCAGCCGCGGCCGACGCGGCGCCCCCGACCCGCGGCCCGGCCGCGGCCTCGCGAAGGAACCTGCATGTCACTCCCCACGCCCCGCCTGCCCGAGCCGCCCGTCGCCCTGCTGGACGCCTCCGCCATCGACACCCTCGTGCCGGCGTTCCCGGCCGCCGACGTGGCGCAGCTGCGCGGGCTGGTGCACGGCCCGGTCTACGCGGCCGGCGACGACGGCCTCGCCGCCGAGGTCGCCACCTGGAACGTCGCGGTCCAGCACACCCCGGCGATCGCGGTCGGCGCCACCTGCGCCGCCGACGTCGCCGCCGCCGTCTCCTGGGCGGTCGCGCACGACCTCCGCGTCGCCGTCCAGGCGACCGGGCACGGGCCCGTCCGCAACGCGGCCGGCTCGATGATGATCACCACCCGCCGGATGCAGGGCATGGTCATCGACCCCGAGCGGCGCACCGCCCGCGTCGAGGCCGGCGTGAAGTGGAAGCGGGTCATGGAGGCCGCCGCCGAGTTCGGCCTCGCCGGGCTGTGCGGGTCGTCGTCCGACGTCGGCGTCGTCGGCTACACCCTCGGCGGCGGGCTCGGCTCGCTCGGCCGGAAGTACGGCTTCGCCGCCGACCACGTGCGCGCGGTGGAGATCGTCACCGCCGACGGCCGGCAGCGCACGCTGTCCCCGGACTCGGAGCCCGAGCTGTTCTGGGCCGTCCGCGGCGGCAAGGGCAACGTCGGCGTCGTCACCGCCCTGGAGATCGAGCTGGTGCCGCTCGGTGGCCTGTACGCCGGCGGGATCTTCTTCGCCGGCGAGGACATGGCCGCCGTCCTGCACGCCTTCCGGCGGTGGGCGCCGACGCTGCCCGAGGAGGTCGGCACCTCGATCGCGATCATGCGGCTGCCCGACCTGGAGTTCCTGCCGCCGCCGCTGCGCGGTCGGACCGCCGTCCACCTGCGGTACGCCTACAGCGGCCCCTACGTCCGCGAGGGGGAGCGGCTGATCGCCCCGATGAAGGACGCCGGCCGGGTGCTGCTCGGGTTCGTGGGCCCGATCCGGACCGACGAGATGGACTCCATCCACATGGACCCGGTCGACCCGTTGCCGTCGTGGGAGAAGGGCCAGCTGCTGACCGACCTGCCCGAGGAGGCGGTCGACGCGCTGCTCGCCGTCGCCGGACCGCAGGCGGACATCCCGCTGATGATGGTCGAGCTCCGGCTGCTCGGCGGGGCGCTGTCCCGGCCGGCGAAGGTGCCCAACGCCGTGGCCGGCCGGGACGCCGCCTACTCCGTGTTCGCGCTGGGCCCGGGTGTGCCGGAGCTGGCCGAGGTGGTGCCGGCCGTCGGGCGGGCCGTGCTGGGTGCGCTGGACCCGTGGAAGGCGCCCGGCTCGCTGGTCAACTTCCTCGGTGACGTCTCCGGACCCGCCGAGGTGGCCGCCGCCTACCCGCCCGGCGTGTACGCGCGGCTGGCCGAGCTCAAGGCAGCCGTCGACCCCCACGGCGTCTTCTCCTTCGGCCACGCGTTCTGAACGAAGGACCCCCCTGCGGCGCCGCGGACCCCTGACCCCGGTCCGCGGCGCCGCCGTGGAGGGGGGCAGCCGGGTGCTTCAGTCCGGGAGGAGGACGCCGGGGTTGCAGATGCCCTTGGGGTCCAGCCGCGACTTGACCGCCCGCAGCACCTCGATGCCGAGTGCACCGACCTCCCGCTCCAGCCAGGGGCGGTGGTCGGCGCCGACGGCGTGGTGGTGGGTGAGCGTGCCGCCGGCGGCCAGCAGCGCGTCCGTCGCGGCCCGCTTCGCGCCCAGCCACTGCTGGATGGGCAGCGCCTCGTCGCGGTCGGCGAGCACCGTGAAGTACAGCGAGGCGCCGGTGGGGTAGCCGTGCGACAGGTGCGTCATGACCAGCGGACGGCGTCCGTCGCCGGTGAGGGAGTCGCGCAGCGCCCGCCGCACGGAGTCGTAGACGGTGGGCAGCGCCGCCCAGGTCGCCGCCGTCTCCAGGGTCTCCACCAGCAGCCCGGCGTCCAGCAGGGTGTCACGGGTGTAGGGCGCACCGAACCGGTGCTTGCGCCACGACTCCCCGACGGTGCGGCCCAGCCGGACGCCCCGGCCCTCGCGCAGCAGCGCGGACCCGGCCCGGATGCGGGCGCGCACCAGGTCGGGCAGGCCCTCCCAGCCGACGACGAGCAGGCAGCCCTCGCCGCGCCTGCGCGCCTTGAGGGTGCCGCGCAGCACCCGGGCCCCGGCGCTGCCGGACATGAGCAGGTTGGCCCGCGTCTCGTCGACGTCGGAGAGGCGGACGACGTCGGGGAGCAGGTCGTGGCGGGCCAGGCGCTGCAGCGCGGCCAGCCCCTCGGCCCAGGTGCGGAAGGACCAGCCCTCGTAGGACGCCGTCGCGGGCTTCGGCCGCACCCGCAGGCTGACCTCGGTGATGACGCCGAGGGTGCCCTCCGAGCCCAGCGCCAGGCCCAGCAGGTCGGGCCCGGCGGCCGACGCCGGGGGGTGCCCCAGCTCCAGGACACCGGCGGGCGTGGCCAGGGTCAGGCCGGTGACGAGCTCGTCGAAGCGCCCCACCCCGGTGGAGGCCTGCCCGGAGCTGCGCGTGGCGGCGTACCCGCCCACGGTCGCGAACTCCCAGCTCTGCGGGAGGTGGCCGAAGGCGAGGCCGTCCCGGCCGAGCGCCTCCTCCAGCGCCGGCCCGCGCATGCCCGGCCCCACGGTCACGATGGACGACGGCACGTCCAGCTCCTGCACCGAGGCCATCCGGCGCAGGTCGAGCGCGACCACGGGCCGGTCGTCGGGGTCCACCCCGGCCAGCCCGCCGACCACGCTCGTCCCGCCGCCGAAGGGGACGACGACGACGTCGTGCTCGCTGCACAGGGCCAGCAGCGCCGCGGTCTGCTCCGTGGTGCCGGGCAGGACGACGGCGCAGGGGGCGTCGGTCGCGTCGCCCGCCCGTCGGCGCAGCAGGTCCAGGTAGCTCTTGCCGCCGGCGCGCAGCAGCCGCGCCTCGCGGTCGGTGCGCACGTTCTCCTCGCCGAGCAGCTCGACCAGCGCGAGGCGTGCGGGCTCGGGCAGCCGCGAGGGGGCCAGCCGGATCTCGGCCACGGGCACCGGTGGCGTGTGCCGCGGCGTCCACCCCAGCTCCTTGGCCAGGTGGCGGCGCGCGGCCTTGGGCAGCACCTCCTCCAGCCCGGGTGCGCGGTCGCCCGCGGCGTCGGTGGAGCCCCCGGTGGGGTGGGGGCCCCATCCCTGGATCGTCAGTTCCGGCTGCTCGGGCACGGCTACAGTCTGCCGGTGCCCCTGCGGGATGGATCACCGTGATCGGCTCCCTGTCGCCTGCCCAGCGGAATCTCGACCTCGAGCAGGTCGCCGGCTCGCTGGTCGACGTCGTCGTGGTGGGCGGTGGGGTCACCGGCGCCGGCGTCGCCCTGGACGCGGCGGCCCGCGGCCTGTCGGTGGTGCTGCTGGAGCGCGCCGACCTGGCGGCCGGGACCAGCCGCTGGTCCTCGAAGCTGGTGCACGGCGGGCTGCGCTACCTCGCGCACGGCGAGATCGGCCTGGCGCGGGAGAGCGCCCGCGAGCGCGCCGTCCTCATGGGGACGACCGCCCCGCACCTGGTGCGGCAGCTGCCGTTCCTCATCCCCGACGCCGCGGGGCGTGACGTCAGCGCGCTCGGGGGCCTCGGCGGGCACCTGGGCGATCTCGTGCGGCTCTCGGTCGCCGGCGGGCGCGGATCGCTGCCCCCGACCCGGCGGGTGGGCGCCGATGCCGTCGGGCGGATGGTGCCCGCGGTGCGGCCCGGTCGGGGCGGCGTCGTCTTCTGGGACGGGCAGCTCAGCGACGACGCCCGGCTGGTGGTCGCGCTGGCCCGGACGGCGTCGGCGTACGGGGCCCGGGTGCTCACCGGCGCCACCGTGACCGCCGTCGACGCCGCCACGACGCCGTCGCTCGGCTCGGCCGAGGTGCACGCCGACGTCGACGGGGAGGCCCTGACCCTGCGTGCGCGGACGGTGGTGAACGCGGCCGGGGTGTGGGCGCAGCGGCTGGCCCCGGGCATCCGGCTGGTGCCTTCACGGGGTTCGCACCTGGTGCTGCGGGCCGACCGGCTGGGCTCGCCGTCGGCGGCGCTCACCGTGCCGCTGCCCGGCTCGCGGTCCCGGTACGTCTTCGCGCTGCCGCAGGCCGACGGGCTGGTCTACCTGGGCATCACCGACGAGCCGGTCGAGGGTCCGGTGCCCGACGACGACCCGCAGCCCTCGGACGCCGAGGTGCAGCAGCTGCTGGACACGGTGAACCAGGTGCTGGCCGAGCCGCTCACCCGCGAGGACCTGGTCGGCGCCTACGCCGGTTACCGGCCGCTGGTGCTGCCCGAGTCGGCCGGCACGGGCCCCGGTGGCGCCACCGCGGACCTCTCCCGCACGCACCTCCTGGCGTGGGACGGACCGGTCCTCTCCGTCGTCGGCGGGAAGCTCACCACCTACCGCGCCATGGCCGAGGAGACCGTCGACGCCGTCGTGGCCCGGCTGGGCGGGAGCGCGCGCTCGACGACGGCCCGGCTCCCCCTCGTCGGCGCGGCGCCTCGGCCCGTGCTGGACGCGCTCGCCGCCCCCGCGCGGCTGGTCGCCCGCTACGGCACCGATGCGCCGGCGGTGGAGGCGCTGGGCCCCGACCTCGTGGTGGCGGGGCGGCCGGAGACGGTGGGGGAGCTGCGGTTCGCCGTCCACCACGAGGGTGCGCGCAGCGTCGCGGACCTGCTCGACCGGCGCACCCGCTTCGGCCTGGTGCCCGCCGACCGGGAGCGGGCCGTGCCGGTGGCCGAGCAGGTGCTCGCCGAGGGGACCTGAGCGATCCCACTGGACGGGAAGACTGTTTCGCTCAATGGGACGACGGAGTAGGACTACCGGCGTGGACACGTACACCCACGGGCACGCCGAGCCCGTCCTGCAGTCGCACCGCTGGCGCACCGCCGAGAACTCCGCGGCCTACCTGCTCCCCCTGCTCCGCCCGGGGCTCGATCTCCTCGACGTGGGCTGCGGCCCCGGCACCCTCACCGCCGACCTGGCCGCGCGGGTGGCGCCCGGGCGCGTGCTCGGGCTGGACGCGTCGGCCGATCCGCTGGACGAGGCCCGCGCCGCCGCGGCGCGCGCGGGCGTGGAGGTGACCGTCGCGGTCGGGGACGTCTACGCCCTCGACCTCCCCGACGACTCGTTCGACGTCGTGCACGCCCACCAGGTGCTCCAGCACCTCACCGACCCCGTCGCCGCGCTCCGCGAGATGGCGCGGGTCTGCCGGCCCGGTGGGGTGGTCGCCGTCCGCGACGTGGACTACGCGACGTTCACCTGGTTCCCGGCGGACCCCGGGCTGGACCGCTGGCTGCAGGTCTACTACGCCGTCGCGCGGGCCAACGACGCCGAGCCCGACGCCGGCCGCCGGCTGATCTCGTGGGCGCATGCCGCGGGGCTGCGGGACGTCACCGCGACCGCGTCCTCCTGGTGCTATGCCTCCCCGGAGGAGCGGGAGTGGTGGGGGAACTCGTGGGCCGGGCGGGCGACGGCGTCGTCGTTCGCGGAGCAGGCGGTGGGCTACGGGATCGCGGACCGCGCGGAGCTCGAGCAGCTCGCCGACGCGTGGCGGCGGTGGCGGGACGCCGACGACGGGTGGCTCGGGATGATGCACGGCGAGCTGCTGATCCGCGTGTGACTACGCCGGGACGGGCGGGCGCCGCTCCTCCGCCTGGAGCGCGGTGAGGCTGCGCCGCACCCCGACGGCGACCGCACCCAGGGCGAAGAAGCCCTCGTCGTCCTCCACCGGGGACTCGCGCAGCAGGGCGATCAGCCTTTGTTGCGCGGTGCCCGCGCGGGCGATCCGTTCGTCGCGCTCGTCCAGGGTCGAGCCGTCGGTGGTGTGGTACGGCGTGCGGACGACGCCGGCGAGGCTGTCCAGCGTGTCGGCGAGCACCCAGCCGGTGCCCGCGCCGACCTGGTCGATCCCGCGCCGGTGCGGGTGGAACTCCACGACCAGCGTCGTCAGGTCGTCGACCAGGACGGCGACGCGGTCGACCGCGCGCGCCTCCTCGCGGATCTCCGTGGCCCGGCCCTGCCAACGGCGGGCGCGCGGGTTGGCCCGGCGGGCCCGGTCGACCCGCCTCGCGGCGAACCGCATCCGGTCGAGGGCACGGTCGAGCCGGGCGTTGCGGTCGGTCCATTCGGACACCTCGGGCACCCGCCCGTCGCGCAGCGTGTCGGCGATGTCCTGCAGGTGGCGGGCGAGCACCGCGCGGGTGTGCGCGATCTGCTCGACCGCGTGCGTGAGCTGCAGCGGCGGGAACAGCACGGTGGTGACCAGGACGCCGATCGCGGCGCCCAGGAACGTCAGGCCGGCGTAGCGCAGCGCGTAGTCCCCGGGGTCCGCCGAGCCCACGGTGATCATGAGGACGGCGGCGAAGCTCACCCAGCTGGCCTGCTCCCGCCACAGCCGCAACTGCTCCACGACCACGGCCAGCGCCACGATGAGCGCGATGGTGAGAGCGTTGGGCACCGCCCGGGTGAGGTCGTAGAGCCCGACGGCCAGGCCGAAGCCGGTGAGGATCGCCGCGACGCTGCGCCACGCGGCCGAGGCGGAGTCGGCGATCGTGGGGCTGACGGCGATGACCGCGCCGAGCGGGGCGTAGTAGGCGTAGTCGGCCAGGGTCGGCGGCAGCAGCAGTGCCACCTGCCAGGCCAGCCCTGCCGCCAGCGCCGCCCGGATCATCCGCTGCACCCACGGCCGCTGCAGCCGCGCCATCGCCCACCCCACGCGAACAAGGATGCGGGCCGGTCGGTGAGGTCGGCCGACCGCCCCGGGGTGTGGCGTCGGTGTCCGCGCCGCCCGGCCCGCTCCTGGGGAGGTCAGCCCTGCCGCGCGGCGTTGGCCTGGATCGCCGTGCTCACCCATCGCGCCAGGCCGGTCGCGACCCGCTCGTAGGTGGCGGTGAACCGCTCGTCCTCCAGGTACATCCGGCCCAGCCCGGCGTGCATCTCCGGCGGGCAGTCGTAGAAGGTCGCGGTGATCTGCTGCCGGTGCTCCTCGGCCAGGTCCATCGCGGCCGTCGAGTCCGGGGCGACCCCCGCGCGCAGGGCCGCGGCCATGCGGGCCATCAGCTCCTCGCTCTCGGCCTTGATGCGCAGCCAGTCCTCCTTCGAGTACGCCGCCGTCCGCCGCTGGGACTGCGCGTACGCGTCGGTGTCGCCCCAGCGCTCCCGGACCTCGGCCTCGTACCGCTCCGGGTCGTGCTCGCCGAACACCTCGAACCGCTCCTCCGGGGTCAGTGCGATCCCCATGCTCCGTGCCTCCATCTCCTTCTCCACGGCCGCGACCATCGCCGTCGTCCGCTCCAGCCGGTCCCGCAGCAGCCGGTGCTGGCGGCGCAGGTGGGCGGCGGGGTCGGCGGACGGGTCGTCCAGCAGCGTCGCGACCTCCTCGAGGGGGAACCCGAGCTCGCGGTAGAGCAGCACCTGGTGCAGCCGGTCGAGATCGGCCCCCGAGTACTGCCGGTAGCCGGCCGGCGTGCGGCCGGACGGCGACAGCAGCCCGATGCGGTCGTAGTGGTGCAGCGTGCGCACCGTGACGCCGGCCAGCGCCGCGACCTCGCCCACGTTCATCGTGTCCTCCCTCCTGTGACGAGGAGAAGGGAACAGCCTGACGTCGCGTCAGGGTCAAGCGCCTCAGCGGGTCCTCGTGCCCGCCCCCGGCCGAGCCGGCTCAGGTCAGTGCGCGGATCGTCTCCACGACGGCGACGGCCGCGAACACCAGGAACAGGCCTGCGGCGACCCGCCGGATGAGCGCGATCGGCAGCCGGTCGGCGAGGTTCTTGCCCAGGAAGACGGCGAGCCCGGACACCACGAGCAGTGCCGCCCAGGAGCCGACGAACACCGAGAGCGGCTCGTCGTAGCGGGCCGCCAGGCCGGCGATGGCCAGCTGGGACAGGTCGCCCCACTCCGCGGCGAACAGGACGCCGAAGGAGATGGCGGCGACCCGCAGGAAGGACGTGCCCTGCTTGCCCTCACCCGCGTCGTCGGCGTCCTCGGGGCCGCTGTCTGCGCTGCGCCAGAGGAGCACCGCGCCCACCAGGAACAGCACCGCGACGACGCCGCTGACCAGCGCCTGCGGCAACAGGGACAGCAGCGAGCCGGCGGTGACCGCGATGGCCACCTGGAGCCCGAAGGCGGTGCCGACGCCGACGAAGACCGGCCAGTGCGGATAGCGGGTGGCCAGCACCAGGCTGGCGAAGAGCGTCTTGTCCGGCAGCTCCACGGGGAGCACCAGGACGAAGGCGGCCAGGACGACCGACAGGACCACGTGGATTCCTACTTCCGCTGGGCGCCGCCAGCCGGAGCCAGGGCAGCCTCCGACCGGCAGCGCGAGTTGGCTGCGATCGAAGGTCTCGCCCATCCGCGCCGGGGCGCGGACCCGCTGACCGGGCGGCCCGCGAACGGGCGCGCCAGTATGTCGACCAGCGGACGGGGGGCTACTCCCCTTCGCCGGGCAGCCTAGCCGCTGCCCGCGCGGAAACCGGCTGCGGGCGGCCACCGGCGCGGCTACCGTGCCGTCCATGCGCCGACGATGACTCCCCGCCTCCTCCGGTCCCCCGCCGTCCGCCCGGCCCCTGGCCCGGCTGGCGGTGAGCTGGGCCGCGCTCTCCGAGTTCGTCCCCCTGTACCCGCTGTACGCGCTGCTGTTCCTGGACACCGGCCTGTCGACGGCGGAGATCTCGGCGCTGTTCGCCGTCTGGTCGGTGACCGCGCTGCTGGCCGAGGTGCCCGCAGGGGCGCTGGCCGACCGCTGGTCGCGCCGCGGTGTGCTCGTCGCCGGCGCGGTGCTGCAGGCGGCCGCCTTCGCCCTGTGGGCGGTCGCACCGGGGACGGCGGGCTTCGCGGCGGGGTTCGCGCTGTGGGGTGTGGCGAGTGCGCTGTACTCGGGCACCGCCGAGGCGCTGGTGTACGACGGCCTCCGCGACGTGGGCGCCGAGGAGGCGTTCGCCCGGGTCAACGGGCGGATGACCGCGGCCGAGCTGCTGGCCCAGGTGCCGACGGCGCTCGCCGCCGCCGCGCTGCACGCCATCGGCGGGTTCGCGCTGGTGGCCTGGGCGAGCGCGGGGATCAGCCTGGCCGCCGGGGCGCTGGCCCTGCGCTTCCCCGAGGCGCCGCGCGAACGGGAGGGCGGGCTGCTGGCCACGCTGCGGGCCGGTGCCGGGCAGATCGCGCGGCACGCGCCGCTGCGGATCGCCGTCGGGGCCGTCGCGCTGATCGGCGGGCTGGACGCGATGGAGGAGTACTTCCCGGTGCTGGCGGCCGACCGCGGCGTGCCGACGGGCACCGTGCCCTTCGCCGTCCTCGCCATCGCGCTCGCCGGAGCGGCCGGGGCGGCGGCCGGGGGACGGGCCGAGGGGCTGCCCGACGGCGTGCTGCCCGGCCTGCTGGCGGCGGCCGGGCTGCTGCTGGCCGGGTCCGCGGTGCTGCCCGGCCCGGCCACCGTGGCCGCGCTCGCTCTGGCCTACGGGCTGTACCTGGCGGTGCTCGTCGCCGCCGAGGCGCGGCTGCAGGAGCGCATCGAGGGCTCCTCCCGCGCGACGGTCACCTCGGTGGCCGGCCTGGGCGTGGAACTGGCCGGCGTGCTGGTGTTCGCGGCCTGGGCGCTGGGCGGGGCCGGAGCGACAGCGGTGCTCGTGCTGGCCGTCGTCCCGGTGGTGGCGGCGGGACTGCGCGTCCGCCCGGCGTGATCACCTCCCGGTGGGCTCCGGCAGGTCGGCCGGGTCAGGAGGGACCACCGTGAGCGGGGGCAGCAGCAGCTGGACCAGCGGGCCGATCGCCAGGGCGTACACGACCGTGACGACGCCGACGGTGCCGCCCAGCAGCCAGCCCGAGACGACCACGGCCACCTCGATCGAGGTCCGCACCAGCCCCACCGGGCGGCCGGTCCGACGCACCAGGCCGGTCATCAGCCCGTCGCGCGGGCCCGCCCCCATCCGCACGCCGACGTAGGCCGCCGTGGCGAGCGCGTTGGAGCCGAGGCCCAGCACCACCAGCGCGATCCGGGCCGCGAGGGACGACGGCGGTTCGACCGCCCCCAGCACGAGGTCGGCCACCAGGCCGACGACGATCACGTTGCTGACGGTGCCCAGCCCCGGCCGCTCGCGCAGCGGGATCCAGGCCAGCAGCACGACCACCCCGACGACGATGATCACGGTGCCCAGCGACCGGTCGACGAGGCGGGCGAGCCCCTGGTGCAGCACGTCCCAGGGCATCAGCCCGAGATCGGCGAGCACGAGCGCGGCGATCGAGACGCCGTAGAGCGCCAGGCCCAGGTAGAGCTGGACCAGCCGGCGCGGCAACCGGCGCTCGGTCATCACCTGCGGGGGGAGGAGGGGACCGGGGTCAGCGGGCGGCGCGGCGGGCGACGCGGGCGGCGAACACGCCGGCCGACCACCCGTTGTCCACGTTGGTGACCGCGACGCCCGGCGCGGCGGCGTGCAGCATCGTCAGCAGCGCGCCCAGGCCGCCCATGGCAGCGGAGGTGCCCGCCGACGTCGGCACCGCGACGATCGGGACGTCGGTGAGCGCACCGAGCGTCGCCACCAGGCCGGCGTCCATCCCGGCCACCACGACCAGGCAGTCGGTGCCGGCCAGCCGGTCGGGGTCGGTCAGCAGCGCGCGCACCCGGCTGCCGGCGACGTCGTCGTGGCGTACGGACCCGCTGCCCGCCACGCGGGCGACGAACGCGACCTCGGCGGCCACCGCGGTGTCCCCACCGCCGGCGCCGACCACCGCGACCCGGCCGACCGGCTCCGGGACCGGGCCGACAGCAGCGGCGCCCGCGGCGGCGTCCATGGTCGTGTACGCGTCGTGCTCGGTGGCCAGGGCGACGAGCGTCGCGGCGTCGGCCCGCAGCACGAGGGCCGGGCGGTCGGGGTGCTCGCGCCGGGCCTCGCGGACGAGGGCCAGCACCTGCTCGGTGGAGCGCCCGGTCGCCCAGACGACCTCGGGCTCGGGCGCGGCCGGGTGCCGGGCGGGCTCGGGGGCGGGGGCGGGGGCGGCAGCCGGCGCGGGGGTCGGCAGCGGACCGAGGATCGGCTCGCCGGGACGGTCCACGCCCAGCGGGGGATCGATCCGCGGCGCGTCCGCCGGCGCGGCCTCGCCCAGCAGCGGAGTGAAGCCGTCGTCCTCGGGAGTCGACGCGTCTTCTGCGGCCGGAGCCGGCCCGGCGCCGCCGAACAGGATGTCGAGGGCGCTGCCGCCCGCGCGCTTCTGGGTGACCCCGGACAGCCGGACGACGCGGTCGCGGCCGCTGCGCTTGGCGTCGTAGAGGACGCCGTCGGCGGCGGCGAACAGCGTGCGCCGGTCGTCACCGCGGGCCGCCGAGGCGATGCCGACGCTGATCGTCACCGGCGTGGTCAGCCCGAGCGAGGCCCAGTCGTAGCCGGCGACCTTGCGGCGGGTGCGCTCCAGCGCCCGCTCGGCCTGCTCGGCCGTCGTGTCGGGCAGCAGGACGACGAACTCGTCCCCGGCCCAGCGGCACACCTCGTCGGTGTCGCGGACGCCGGCGATGAGCAGCTCGGAGACCGCGCGCAGCACGGCGTCCCCGCCCGGGTGGCCGATCGCGTCGTTGATGGACTTGAACCGGTCGACGTCCACGACGGCCAGGGCCGGGATCCCCCCGCCGGCGAGCAGCCCGTCCAGCCGTGCCTCGGCGTAGCGCCGGTTCGGCAGGTGGGTGAGCGGGTCCTCGTAGGCCTGGCGGCGGAGCTGGCCGGCGGCCCGTTCGGTCTCGAGCAGGCTCTTGCGCCGGCCGAACAGCTCGACCCAGCGGGTGCGCCGCTCGTCCACGCGGTCGAGCTCGTCGGACAGGTAGGCCTGCAGGTAGGGCAGCGCGCGGCCGGCGTCGTCGAGCTCGGCGTGCAGCGTGCACAGCTCGCGCAGGGCAGCGCGGCGCAGCCGGGGCAGGCCGTGCTCGGTGGCGAGCTGGAGCGTGGAGACCAGGTGCTCGTCGGCCCCGGCCGAGTCGCCCTGGCGCCGCAGCGTCCGGCCCAGCGCGAGCTGGGCGGCGGCCCGCTGGGCGCGGTCGTCGGCGGCCGAGGTGATGCGGACGGCGGCGCGCAGGGGGCCGGTCGCCGCGGTGTGCTCGCCCAGCCCGACCAGCGCCCAGCCGTGCACGATCTGCGCCGCGACCACCCCGGGCGCCTCGGGGGGCAGCAGCTGCAGGGCCTCCTCGGCCAGCGCGCGGGCCTCGGCGAAGTGCGGGACGGCGGTCTCGGGGAGCCCGTCGTCGAGCAGCCCCTCGCCGAGCTCCGCGCACAGCTCGCCCAGGCGGGTGGCGGCGACCGCGACCAGCACCTCGGGCTCGCCGTCGCCGGATTCCAGCAGCGTCGGGTCGGCCGCCGCCGAGCGCGCCGCCTCGTGCGCACGGCGCTGGAAGTCCAGGGCCAGCGGCATCAGCTCCAGGTCGGCGAGGACGCCGGCCAGCGTGCCGAGGGTGTCGACGAGCAGGCGGCTGGGCGGCAGGCCCGGGTCGAGCAGGCTGGCCGCCTCGACCGCCTCGTCCATGGCGGCGTCGATCCGCCGGGAGAGCAGCTCGATGCGCGCGTGCCGGGCCAGGCCGGCGGCGCGCTGCAGGTCGTCGTCGGTGGCGTCGAAGGCGGCCTTGGCCGACCGGACCAGCGCGATGGCCAGCGCCGCGCGGGAGGCGGACTCCGCGCGCAGGTCGGTGTCGCCGCCGCGGCCGGAGGCGCCGTCGATCAGCTCGGCCACGCCGGCGTGCAGGTCCAGCGCCGGCTCGCGCTCGGAGTCGGGGCCCGTGGTGACCGGCTCGCCGACCAGCGTGAAGCCCGCGATGCGCAGCCGGCGGACCAGCAGCTCGGCCCGCAGCGTGTCGGCCCAGGCGCGGCCCAGGTCGGAGGAGCCGGGCGCGACGGCGTCGGGCTCGGCGGCCTGGTAGGGGGAGGGCTCGGAGTCGACGCCGGACAGCAGCTGCTCGGCGTCGTCGAGCCGCCAGTTGGCCAGGGCGGCCGTCACCCGCTGGTGCAGGGCTCCGGGTGGCACGAGCGCACTGTGCACGTCGCCCCCGTCGCTGTCGAGCACGTCCCCGGGAACGCGCCGTCCCCCGTCCGTCGTGCCCCATCCGTCCCATCCGGGTGCGGCGGTCACGCTCCGGGCCGCCCGTCACCGGTTCCGCCGCCGGGGGCGCGCACCCGGTTGCGGCCGCTGCGCTTCGCGGAGAACAGCAGCAGGTCGGCGGTGTCGAACAGCGCGCGCCAGCCGACGACCGGCTCGGGCTGGTCCTCGCCGACCTCGGGCGCCGTCGCCACACCCACGCTCACGGTGACCGGCTCGGTCAGCCGCAGGTCCGACCAGTCGGCCGCGGCGACGGCGGCGCGCAGCCGCTCCATGACCACGACGGCCTGCGCCTCGGTCGCCGTCGGCAGCAGCACCAGGAACTCGTCGCCGGCCCAGCGGTACACCTCGTCGTCGGTGCGGCTGTGCTCGCGCAGCAGGTCCGCGACCCGGCGCAGCACGACGTCGCCCTGCGTGTGCGAGGCGCCGTCGTTGACCTCCTTGAACCGGTCGACGTCCACCACGGCCAGCGACAGCGGCTCCTCGCCGAACCGCAGCCCGGCGAGGCGCCGCTCGGCGCTGCGCCGGTTGCCCAGGCCGGTGAGCGGGTCCTCCAGGGCGTGCCGGCGGAGCACGGCGGTCTGCCGCTCGGCCTCGCGCAGCCGGCTGCGGCGCACGAACATCTCCGCCCACAGCTCCCGGCCCTGGGCGTGCGCGCGGCCGGTGTCGGCGCGGTAGGCCTCCAGCCAGTGCAGCGCCTCGGCGGGACGGCCCAGGTCCGCGGTGTTCCGCCCCAGCTCCAGCAGGCACTGGCGGTAGCGGCGGCGGTCGCCGGAGGCCGCGAAGGCGCCCGCGGCGTCGACCAGGAGGTCGACGGCCTCCTCGCCGCGCACGATGTCGCCGTCCCGGGAGGCCAGGCGGGCGAGCAGCCGGGCGAGGACCAGGTCGGTGTAGCCGCGCAGCCACACGTCGCCGTCGGCCTGCACGTGCCGGTGGACGCGGCGCAGCGGGCCCAGCGCCCCGTCCAGGTCGTCGGCGCAGGTCAGCGCCCAGGCCTGGACGACGTCGAGCAGGTCGGCCTCGGCCGGCGCGGGCTCGCGGTCCAGCTCCCGGGCAGCGGTGGCGCACCCGATGGCCTCCTCGGCGAGCTCGCGCGCCCGCTCCTCGTCGCCGCGGCGGTGCAGCGTCTGTGCCAGTTCCGCGTGCCGCTGGGCGCTGAGCAGCAGGGTCTGCCACTGGTCGTCGACGTCCGGGAGCAGGCCCGCGACGGCGTGTGCCCGGCCGGCGTGGGCGACGGCGAGCTCCTCGAGGTCCAGGCCGGCCAGCGTCAGGGAGAGCCAGCGGTGCGCCTGGAGCAGGGGCCGGGAGGGCTCCTGGGTCGAGGGCTCCTCGGTGAGCAGGCTGGCGTCCACCGCCATGAGCATCGCGGCGTCCACCCGGTCGGCGGTGACCTCGACGTGGGCCAGGTAGGCGAGGGTCAGCGCGGTCCACGCCGAGGGCAGGCAGGAGTGCAGCGCCTCCCGCGAGGCGGCGACGGCGTCGGCCGCCGCCTCCGGCTCGCCGTCGGCCAGGCAGCGGCGCGCGGCCAGCGCCGAGCGCCACGCCGACCAGTAGGGGTCGTCGGTGCCCGACAGGACGTCGTCGACGTCGTCGAGCAGGCCCCGGACGGTGTCGTCGTCCCGGTCGCCGACGGCCAGCAGCCGCCACAGCGCCGCCTGCAACCCGCGCAGCTCGGCCGGCGAGGGGCCGGAGGAGGCAGCGGCAGCCGAGGCGGGGGGCACGCCACCTCCACTCGCGGTCGTCGTCCGGTGCCCGGGGTCGGGCTGCCGGTCGGCGAGGCAGTTTCCCCCGGGTCGCCTACCAGCCGCCCCGCCCGCACTACCCTCGTCGGATGCCCGGGATGCAGCCCAGCACGTCTCCCACGCGGTTCGCCTATCTCGGGCCCGAGGGTACCTTCGCCGAGGCCGCCCTGAGCAGCGCGATAGCCACCGACGAGGGAACGCGAACCCCCCGGCCGAGTGTCGCGGCGACGCTGGCCGCCGTCCGATCGGGTGAGGCCGACGCCGGTCTGGTGCCGCTGGAGAACTCCGTGGAGGGCTCGGTCCCGGCCACCATGGACGGCCTGACCGACGGCGAGCCGCTGATCATCACGCGCGAGGTGTTCCTGCCGGTCGCCTTCACCCTCGCCGTCCGGCCCGGGACGACGCTGGCCGACGTGCGCTCGGTGGCCAGCCACCCGCACGCCCTGGCCCAGACCGGCCGGTGGCTGGAGGCGAACCTGCCCGGCATCACGCCGCTCCCGGCCAGCTCCACCGCCGGGGCGGCCGCCGGTGTCGCCGCGGGGGAGTACGACGCGGCGGTGTGCGCGGCGATCGCGGCGCAGCGCTACGGCCTGGAGCCGCTCGCCGACGGCATCGCCGACTCCGCGGGCGCGGTCACCCGCTTCGTGCTCGTCAGCCGGCCCGGGCCGCTGCCCGCGCCGACGGGCAACGACAAGACCTCGCTGGTCGCCGTCGTCACCGACCGCACCGGGGCGCTGCTGGACGTGCTGCGCGAGTTCGCCGTCCGCGGGATCTCGCTGACCCGCATCGAGTCGCGGCCGCTGCGCGACCGGCTGTGGGTCTACTCCTTCTTCCTCGACTGCGAGGGCCACATCGCCGACCGCCGGGTCGGGGAGGCGCTGGCCGCCCTGCACCGGGTGTGCGAGGACGTCCGCCTCCTGGGCTCCTACCCCCGGTCCGACGGGCGGGAGAACCGCGCGGTCGAGCCCGAGTCGGCCGACGCCGCGTTCGGCGAGGCGGCGGAGTGGCTCGCCCGGGTGCGCGCCGGCGAGGTCTGATCAGGCACCCCGTCCTCCCCACCCGTCGCACGCCCGCGGCGAGCCTCCGGACGCGGCCGCCGGAGCCGGTGCGCCGTGGCTACGCTCCGCCGCCGTGATGCACACGACGCCGGCGGGCCGCTACGACGCTCCTGTTCCGGACCCCCTCCGCCGGCGGACGGCGACGGAGCTCGCCCTCCTGCAGGGCGGCTACGTGCTCTACCTGCTGCCGTGGTTCTTCCTGGCCATCGGCGGCACGATGGGCCTGGGTGACTCCGGGTCCTCGTGGGTCGTGCCGGTGATCCTGGCGTGGTGGCTGTACCCGTTCGTCGCGCTCGGCACGACGATCGCGGCGTGGGTGCTGTTCGGCATGCGTCGCCACGGTGCCGCGCGCACGGTCAACCGCGTGCCGCTGCTCTGGGTGGCGGTCGGCGTCCTGCTGCTGGTGTGGATCCTCGTCGCCGGCTGACGCAGTCCGGTCCCTCGACTGGTCAGAGGGGGGCGGGTTCCCGATCGCGGTCGGGGTCGGGGACGGTCGGGCGCTTCGCGAGGGCGCTGGGCCACCAGACCCGGTCGCCGATCAGCCGCACCGCGGCCGGCACCAGCAGGGTGCGGACGACGAAGGTGTCGAGCAGGACGCCGAAGCCGACGAGGAACCCCAGTTGGATGAGGATGACCAGCGGCAGCACGGTGAGCGCGCCGAACGTGGCCGCCAGCACCAGTCCCGCGCTCGTGATCACCCCGCCGGTCACCGCCAGCGCCCGCAGCACGCCGTCCTTGGTGCCGTGCCGCATCGACTCCTCGCGGGCGCGGGTCATCAGGAAGATGTTGTAGTCGATCCCCAGCGCCACGAGGAACACGAAGCCGATCAGCAGCACCTGCGGATCGCTGCCCGGGAAGCCGAACAGGTGCTCGAAGACCAGCGCGGCGACGCCGACGGTCGCGGCGGTGCTCAGCGCGACGGTGGCCACCAGTAGCAGCGGGGCGACGATCGCGCGCAGCAGCAGGGCCAGCACGACGGTGATCACCAGCAGCACCAGCGGGACGATCACCAGCAGGTCGCGGGCCGCCGTCTCCTGGGTGTCCAGGTCCTGCGCGGACGCGCCGCCGACCAGCGCGTCGGGGTCGACGTCGCGGACCGCCGTCCGCAGGTCGGAGACGGTGCTCTGCGCGGCCTCGCTGTCCGGCGCGTCGGTGAGCGTCGCGTCGAGCCGGACCAGTCCGTCCACCTCGACCGGCTCGCCGCCGCCGGCCCGGGCGGGCCCGTCTCCCCGGTGAACGGCTGCACCTCGGCCACGCCGCCGGTCCCGGCAGCCGCGGCGGCGACCTCCTGCCAGTCGTCGGCCGGCGTGATGATGATGGCCGGGCTGGCGGCGCCGGCCTCGTAGTGCCGCGCGATGGCCTCCTGGCCCTCGCCGGACTCGGTGCCGCCGCGCACCGCCTCGGACAGCGGGATGCCGCCGGCGTCGAAGGTGGGCAGGAACAGTGCGAGGACGACGAGCGCGCCGGCGCTGCCCAGCAGGTACCGGCCCGGGCGGCGCCCGACGGACGCCGAGATGCGCTCCCAGCCGCGGCCGTGGGCGTGCTCCTCGCCGAACTTCGGGCGGAACGGCCAGAACGCGGCGCGGCCGAGCAGCACGAGCAGTGCCGGCAGGAAGGTCAGTGCGGCCAGCATGGCGAAGGCGATGGAGACCGCGGAGATCGGGCCGAGCCCGCGGTTGGAACCGAGGTCGGAGAAGAGCAGGCAGAGGACGCCGAGGATGACCGTGCCGCCGGAGGCGAGGATCGGTTCCCACGACTGCTTCAGGGCGATGCGCATCGCGGTGTACTTCGACTGCTCCTGCCGGAGCTCCTCGCGGTAGCGGGCGACCAGCAGCAGGCCGTAGTCGGTGGCCGCGCCGACGACCAGGATCGAGGCGATGCCCTGGCTCTGGCCGTTGACGTCGATCCAGCCCTGCTTCGCGAGGAAGTAGGCGACGGCGAGCGAGACGGTCAGCGCCATGCCCGCGGTGCCGATGACCAGGAAGGGCAGCAGCGGGCTGCGGTAGACGACCAGCAGGATCAGCAGGACGACGCCGAACGCCGCGACCAGCAGCAGCCCGTCGATGCCGGAGAAGCCCGCGGCGAAGTCGGCGAAGATCGCGCCCGGGCCGGTGACGTACTCCGTCGTGCCGTCGATCGCCGGCAGGTCGCGCAGCTCCGCCACGATGTCGGGGAGGGCGTCGCCCAGGTCGGGGTCGAAGGGCAGCACGGCCTGGAGCGCCTCGCCGTCCTCGGACGGGATGACCGGCGACGGGTCGCCCGTCAGGGCGCCGGCGTCCTCCGCGATGGCGATCGCCTGGTCGAGACGGTCCTGCGCTTCGGGCAGGGCGGCGGGGTCGAGCGGGCCGTCGTCGCTCTCCCACAGCAGGATCACCGGCAGCGCGCGCTCGGTCTGGAACTGCCGCTGCAGCTCGGTGACCCGGGTGGAGTCCGCGCTGTCGGGCAGGAAGGCGGCGGAGTCGTTCTCCGAGACCTCGCCGAGCTTGCCGCCGAAGGAGCCCAGGGAGCCGGCGATCCCCAGCCAGGCGAGCGCGATGAGGGCCGGGATCAGCCAGCGGAGGAGGTGGGTACGGCGAGGCATGATGTCCCTTGACGGTCGATTATCTCGATCGTCGAGAGATTATCGTGGACGGGTCCGGCGGGCGAGCGGGAGGTGCTGACGTGGACGACGAGGCCACCCGTGCCCGCCAGGAGATCGGGCTGCTGCTGCGCCGGCTCAACGTCGAGCTCGACGCGGTCGGCCAGCGGTTCGCCGACGTGCACGGCCTCAACCGCACCGACGTCCGGGCGCTGGTCGCGATCATGGACGCCGCCCGCCGCGGGGAGGCGCTCACTGCCGGCCGGCTGGGGGACGCCGTCGACCTGCGCTCGGCCTCGGTGACGGCGCTGGTGGACCGCCTGGAGCGGGTGGGCCACGTGCGGCGCGTGCGCGACCCGGAGGACCGGCGGCGCGTCGGCCTGGAGATGTCCGAGTCCGCGATGGCCGCCGGCGCGGAGCACTTCGGCGGTCTGGCGCGGGACCTCGTGGCCGCCATGGGCGACTACGGCGAGGACGAGTTGGCCGTCGTCCGCCGCTGGCTCGAGGACATGACCGCCGTGATCACCCGCCACTCCCGCGCGGAGCCGCCGCCGGACGGGCAGGCGGACCCGCCACCACCGACCCAGGCATAGGAACCTTCACCTACGTCCCAAGGGTCGATCGCATAGGTAAAGGTTCCTATGCCTGGGTCGGTGCGTCAGAGGTAGAGGCCGGTCGATTCCTCGATGCGCTCGGCGGCGACGGCGTGCACGTCGCGCTCCCGCAGGATGATCAGGTCCTCGCCGTGCACCTCGACCTCGTGCTGGTCCTCGGGGGAGAAGAGCACCTGGTCGCCGACCTTCACCTGGCGCACCGACGGCCCGACGCCCTTGGCCTCGCCCCACACCAGCCGCTTGGCCACCTGCGCGGTCGCGGGGATGAGGATGCCGCCGCTGGAGCGCCGGTCGCCGTCCTCCTTGCGGAGCGCGACCAGGATGCGGTCGTGCAGCATCTTGATCGGCAGCTTGCCGGTCGTGGCGATGTCGTCGGGCACGTCGTACGACGCTACCCGCGCTGCAGACCGTCCCAGGACCACCGGGGAACGGCGCGGTCGGGTGGGACGACGGCGTCGACCGGCGAGAAGGCCAGGACGTCGTCCACGGCCCACTCCATGTAGGCGCGCATGGCGGAGCGGAAGTCCGCGTCGGCGGGCAGTCCCGCGTCGTCGAGCGCGGTCACGAAGCAGGTGACGAAGCGCCGGCCCAGGTCGCTCATGTCGCCGTTCCCCGCGTGCATCCGCAGCAGGCCGGACTGGTCGCCGAGCTCCTGGGAGTAGCGCGCCGGCCCACCCATCACCTCGGCCCAGTAGGCGCCCAGCCGTGAGACGTGCGCGGGGTCCAGGTCGCCGTGCGTGAAGGGGTGGTTCAGCTCGGGGTCGGCGAGGCAGCGGGCATGGTGCGCGGCGGCCAGGGCCTGGAAGGCAGGCTCACCGCCGGCGAACGCGAACAGCGTCGGACGCACCACAGGAGTGTGGCAGCGCCGGCCGCCGGACGGGGCTCGACTCAACCCCAGCCGAGCTCGTGGAGGCGCTCCTCCTCGATGCCGAAGTGGTGCGCGATCTCGTGGACCACGGTGATGGTGACCTCGTCGACGATCTCCTCGGCCGTCTCGCAGATGTCGCAGATGGCCTCGCGGTAGATCATGATCCGGTCCGGCAGTGCCCCGCCGTACTCCCAGCCGCGCTCGGTCAGCGCGTACCCCTCGTAGAGCCCCAGCAGCTCGGGCTCCTCGGGGTTCCGGTCCTCGACCAGGACGACGACGTTGTCCATCAGCTCCATCAGCTCGGGCGGCACCTCGTCGAGCGCGTCGGCGACCAGCGCCTCGAACACCGGCAGCGGGAGCGGCTTCACGTCACCAGGAGGTCGGCAGCGGGCGGCCCTCCTCGTAGCCGGCCGCGCTCTGCACCCCCAGCACCGCGCGCTCGTGCAGCTCGTCGACCGTGCGGGCGCCCGCGTAGGTGCACGACGAGCGCACCCCGGCGACGATCTGGTCGATCAGGTCCTCGACCCCGGGCCGGGCCGGGTCCAGGTACATCCGGGACGACGAGATGCCCTCCTCGAACAGGCCGGCCCGCGCCCGCTCGAAGCCGCTCTGGGTGGCCGTCCGCGCCTTGACCGCGCGCGCCGACGCCATGCCGAAGCTCTCCTTGTAGAGCCGGCCCGAGCCGTCGTCGTGGATGTCGCCGGCCGACTCGTACGTGCCGGCGAACCAGGAGCCCACCATCACGTTGGCCGCACCGGCGGCCAGGGCCAGGGCGATGTCCCGCGGGTGCCGCACGCCCCCGTCGGCCCACACGTGCTTGCCGAGCGAGCGGGCCTCGGCGGCGCACTCCTCGACGGCGGAGAACTGCGGGCGGCCGACGCCGGTCATCATCCGGGTGGTGCACATGGCGCCCGGGCCCACGCCGACCTTGACGACGTCGGCACCGGCCTCGATCAGGTCGCGCGTGCCCTGCCGCGTCACCACGTTGCCGGCGACGACCGGCACGGAGCCCGCCACCGAGCGCACGGCGATCAGGGCCTCGATCGCCTTCTCCTGGTGCCCGTGCGCGGTGTCGACGACGAGCACGTCGACCCCCGCGGCGAGCAAGGCCGACGCCTTGCCGGCGACGTCACCGTTGATGCCGACGGCGGCGGAGGTGAGCAGCTGACCCTCGCCGTTCACCGCCGGCGTGTAGATCGCCGAGCGCAGCGCGCCCTTCTTGGTGATGACGCCGACGAGCCGGTCGCCGTCGACCACCGGGGCCGCGCTGATCCGCTCGCCGGAGAGGACGTCGAAGATCTTGGGCAGGTCCGTGCCGGCCGGGATGGTGAGCGGCTCGCGCGTCATCACCTCGGACAGCTGGGTGAACCGGTCCACGCCCTGGCACTGGCCGTCGGTGACGACGCCGACCGGGGAACCGTCCTCGACCACGACGACGATCCCGTGCGCGCGCTTGGTGAGCAGCGACAGCGCCTCGCCGACCGTGGAGGTGGGGGAGAGGGTGATCGGGGTGTCGTAGACCGGGTGCCGGTGCTTCACCCACGAGACGACCTCGGCGACGACGTCGACCGGGATGTCCTGCGGCAGCACGGCCAGCCCGCCCCGGCGCGCCGTGGTCTCGGCCATGCGCCGCCCGGAGATCGCCGTCATGTTGGCGACGACCAGCGGGATCGTGGTGCCCACGCGGTCCGGCGTGGTCAGGTCGACCTCGAGCCGGGAACCGACCGTCGAGTGGTTGGGCACCATGAAGACGTCGGAGTACGTGAGGTCGTGGTCGGGCCGCTGCAGGAAGCGCATGGCGGCCATTGTCCCTGACCCGGCCACGGTGCAGGCCGTCGCTTTTCGGCAACACCTGCCCCCTCAGAGGGTCGTACACAATGTATTCGTCCGGCTACCGTGCGTGTCGAGCGGTCCGGTCGGCGGGCTGCCGGGGGCGCACGCCCCGTCGGGACCGATCGGACGGTGGGGGCATGGGCGCAGCGCGCAGGCCGGGACGGCGCCGCGGCACCGCCCTGGTCGCCGTCCTCGCCGCGGCCCTCGTGGGCCCGCTGCTCGGCAGCCCGTCGGCGGCCGCGGACGCGGACAAGACCGGCGTCCGCCCCGTCACCACCCAGACCGCCGCGGTCGTGCCCGGGCAGTCGGCCTGGCTGTCGGTCGTCTGGACCGGCGACCGGACGGTGACCGAGTGGTCGACCACCGTGAAGGCCCCGGCCGGGGTGGCCGTCAGCTACCCGGCCACGCGCGGTGGGTCGGACACCTCCCTCTACGGCTCCGACACGCTGGTCAAGGGCACCCGGGACTTCACCGCCTTCCGCCTCCGCGTGCCCTACACGCAGACGGCGTCCTTCCCGGTGACCCTGACCTCCACGTACGTGGACACCTGCGGCGACAACGGGCAGTGCAAGGACAACGGCGGCGGCAACGACGACAAGGAACGCCGGCACACCCTGACGTCCACCGTCACGGTGCCGGTCGTGGCCGCGACGGGGCCCGCGTTCACCCAGGTCACCACCAGCATCCCGGTCACGGCGGGCAGCAACGGCTTCGCGCCGCTGGCCTTCACCGCCGGCCAGGCCGACCTCGCCGACTTCAGCGTCCGCGCCGGCACGCTCCCCGCCGGCCTGACGGTGCGCTACCCCGGCGACGGGACGGTCAGCCGGCCGGCCGGGGGCACCGGGATCATCGGCCGCACCACCGACCAGGTCGCGCTGCGCTTCGACGCGACGTCCCTGGCCACGGGCACCTACACGGTGCCGCTGACCATCGCCTACACCGCGGCGGCGCCGCGGACCGCCACGGGGACGGTGACCCTTGTCGTGCGGTGACCGCCTCCTGGCGCGGGCCGTGGTCCCGCTGGTCGCCCTGGCGCTGCTCGGCGTCACCGCGGGGTGCGGGTCCGACGCCGCGGCCGAGGCCTCGACCGGTGCGCCGGCCGGTACCGCGGCGGACGCGACCACCCGAGGCATCGCCGAGGTGGAGTGGGCCCGGCAGTGCACGGTGGACACGGCCAGCCACGCCGACGAGAACGCCTTCACCACCGACCTCGACGCCCGGCTGACCGCCGCCGGCTTCAGCCACGAGCAGTGGAAGCGGTGGCACGACGCGCTGGCGGACTCCCCGGAGCTGATCACCCAGTTCGCCGAGCTCAGCGCGCCGGGCTGCCCGGCCGCCTGACGCAGCCGGTCAGGAGCCGACGGGCACCAGTCGCTCGGCGGGCGCGGGATCGCCGGAGAAGCCGAGCCGCGGCATCGCCGTCCACACCGGGTTGCGGCCGGTGAGTGCCGCCACCAGGCCGCGCAGCCGGTACCAGGAGTGCGCCCAGCGGAACCACAGGTGCTCCACGACGGCGGTGCCCATGAGCGCGAGCAGGTCCCGGCCGCGCCCGTACCGGTGGTAGGTGAGCTCCTCGACGGCGATCGCGGTGGCCGACAGCAGCACGCCGAGCGCGATGGCGAGGACGAGCACGGCTCCGGCGACGGCCGGCGGGACGAGCCCCAGGGCCATGGCGGTCACGACGGCGGCGATGCCCACGAGCTCGACGACCGGCCCGAGCAGCTCGAAGAGCAGGAAGAACGGCAGGGCCAGCACGCCGATGGGGCCGTAGCGCGGGTTGCCGATCATCCGGCGGTGCTTCCACAGCAGCTGGCCCAGGCCGTGCGACCAGCGCTTGCGCTGCCGCCCCAGCACCTGCCAGCTCTCGGGCACCTCGGTCCAGCACACCGTCTGCGGGACGAACACCACGCGGTGCGGACGCCGGTTGCGGCGCAGGTGCTCCTGGATGGTGACGACCAGTTCGGCGTCCTCGGCCAGGGACAGCGGGTCCATGCCGCCGACCTCGAGGACGACGTCGCGGCGGAAGAGCCCGAAGGCGCCGGAGATGATGAGCAGCGCCTGCGCGTCGGCCCAGCCGGTGCGGCCGAGCAGGAAGGAGCGCAGGTACTCCAGCACCTGCACGCGCACGACCCAGCGCCGCGACAGCCGCGGCTCCAGCATCGTCCCGCGGTCGGTGAGCGCGCCGTTGGCCGCCCGGATCACTCCGCCGGCCGCCACGACATGGTCCGGGTCCTCGACGAAGGGCCGCGAGACCTGGAGCAGCGCCTCGGTCTCCAGCAGCGAGTCGGCGTCGACCATGCACACCAGCGGGTGGCGGGCGTGGTTGAGCGCGGCGTTGAGGGCGTCCGACCGCCGGCCGACGCTGGTCTTGCGGATGACCAGCAGCGGGTCGCCGGTCGTGGCGCGGTGCACGGAGAGGATCTCGCCGTCGACGGGCAGGTCGGCCGTGGGCCGCGGCGTCACCTCACGCAGCGCGTACCGCTCGGCGACGAGCGCGAAGGTGCGGTCGGTGGAGCCGTCGTCGACGAGCACCACCTCGAGCGCGGGGTACTTCTGCCCGAGCGCGGCGGAGAGGGTGTCGAGGATGCCGGCCTCCTCGTCGTGCGCGGGCACGAGGATGGAGACGGCGGGCGTGAGCGGGCTGGCGAAGGTCTCGTCGTGACCCTCCGCCCCGCGCCAGTGACGGTTGCGCCAGACCCGCCGCGCGCCGGCGAGCACGAGCAGCAGCGTGACCAGGTGGAAGAGCGCGACGTGGGCGGTGAGCACCCAGCCGGCGACCAGGACGACGTCGCCCACGGACTCGCGCATCAGCGGGCCCCCGCCAGGGAGCGGGGGGAGTCCAGGGACGCCGCGTCCAGCGCGGCGCGGGCCACGGGAGCGGCCGGCCCGCCCTGCTGGTCGAGCACCGCCAGCCGCCGGCGGCCCTCGGGCACGATCGAGGCGAGCGCGTCGGCGCACGCGGTCCGCACGCGCAGGTCCGCGGCGGTCATCCCGGCGGCGAGCGCCGGGACGCTGTCGGGGTCGCCGACGCGGCCCAGCGCCTCGGCGGCCGCCGCGCGCAGCGCCGGATCGGCGGCGAGGACGGTGACCCGGGCCAGGGCGTCGGCGGCCTGCGGGGCGCCGATGCGGCCGAGGGCCCCGGCGGCGGCGAGACGGACCTCGGTCGGTGCGCCGGCGTCGTCGAGCGCGGCGGTGAGGGCCGCGACGGCGGGGAGGTCGCCGTGCAGGCCGAGCAGGCCGGCGGACAGCGCGCGGGCGGGGGCGGCACCGGACTCCAGCGCGGTGCGCAGGGTGGGGAGGGCGGCCGTGCCGAGGTCGAGCAGGGCCATGCCGACGATCCCGGACGGCACCGCACGGGACGAGGTGAGCGCGGCCAGGAGGTGCGGCACGGCGGCGACGTCGCCGGCCTTGCCGAGCGCCCGGGTGGCGGCCGAGCGGACGTCGGGGGAACGGTCCTCCAGCAGCGTCACCAGGTCCGGGGTGTACCGCGTGCTGCCCGTGGCGCCCAGCAGCATCGCCGCGCGACCGCGGCGCCAGGGCGCGCGGGCGGAGAGCTGCTCGGCGGCCTCGTCGACGACGCCGCGGGCGATGAGGAGGTCGCGCAGCACCTGCCGGTCGGCGCCGCGGAGCTGGGGGAGGAGGTGCAGGACGACGTCGTCGAGCACGGCGGGTGCGTCGGCCAGCGACGAGGCGGTCTGCCCGCCGTCGAGCAGGTCGTGGACGAGGGGCATGAGCTCGGCGCGACGGACGACGTCCCTTCGCTCCCGGCGACGGCGGGCCACGTGGGCGCCGCCGACCGAGAGCAGCAGCAGCACGACCAGGCCGGTGACCGCCGTGCTGGTGATCAGCACCGGCCCCGGCAGTGCGGTCACGCCGGGACGCTGCCGGGCGGCAGCGCGGCGGTCACGCGGCTGACGAGCTCCCGCGTGCTGAAGGGCTTGGCGACGAAGTCGGTGGCCCCGGCGGCGAAGCCGCGCTCCAGATCGGGCTCCTGCGCCTTCGCGGTGAGCAGCAGCACCGGCGTGCGGGCCAGCGCCGGGTCGGCGTCCGAGCGCAGCGCCGCGCAGACCTCGAGGCCGTTCATCCGCGGCATCATCCAGTCCAGCACCACCAGGTCCGGGCGGAGCTGGCGCGCCGCGGCCAGGCCGGCCTCGCCGTCGGACTCCACGGAGACCTCGAGGCCGAGCCGGCCGAGCCGGAAGGCGACGAGATCGGCGATGACGGGGTCGTCGTCGACGACCAGGACGTGGCTCATGGGGCTCCGATCGGGAAGGGTGGGGCACAACCGGCATCGGCACGACCGAGCCGGAGCTGTAGCGCCCGCTCGCCTTCACACCGGGAGCCCGGCGGCCGAAAGCCGGGAGTGCCCCTCTCCACCCCCCGCGGTGACCACGCCGACGCACGCCCGCTCCGGGCCCTGCTGCGCCGCCCCCTGGCGGTGGGGCTGGCCGCGCTGACCGCGGTGGCGCTGACGACCGTCGGCCTGGCCGTCGTCGTGCTGACCGTCCTCGGCGAGCGCGTCGACCGGGCCAACGACATGCTCAGTGCGCTCCAGGACGGGCACATCGCGATGCTCAACCAGGAGACCGGCCTGCGCGGCTTCCTCGTCACCCGCGAGTCCCGCTTCCTCGAGCCCTACGTCAAGGGCGCCGCGGACCTGGCGGAGACCGACGCGACGCTGCGGCGGCTCGGGGCGGACGACGAGCAGCTGGCGGATGCGCTCGCCGACCTGCAGGCCGCGGAGCAGCGCTTCGTCACCGAGTGGGCGCAGCCGGTGCTGACCGCGCAGCCCGCCGTCGGCGACATGGTCGCCCTCGACGA
The DNA here is from genome assembly GCA_963747895.1 of uncultured Actinomycetota bacterium. Taxonomy (GTDB): domain Bacteria; phylum Actinomycetota; class Actinomycetes; order Mycobacteriales; family Geodermatophilaceae; genus Blastococcus. The sequence goes on along the minus strand of CAVVGX010000005.1, from coordinate 83,885 downwards.
GCTGCTGAAGCGTGACAAGCTGCGGTTCGACGCCTACCGCGCGGTCGAGGCCGACGCGCGGGTGCTGGTGGAGGAGCAGCGCCGCGCCGCCATGGACCTGCAGCGCGGTGTCGTGATCGCCGGCGCCGTCCTCAGCCTGGCCGTCGCGGCGTCGGTCGCGGTCGCCGTCCGCCGCGCCAACCGCAAGCTCACCGAGACGCTCCTCCCGCCGACCCAGCGCGTGCGGGAGACCCTCGCCGCGCTCGCCGCCGGCGACGTCGAGCGCCGCGCCCCGGAGAACGGTCCCGAGGAGCTGCGGGACATCGCCGGCGACGTCAACGCGCTCGGGCAGGCGCTGCACGACCGGAACCTCCTCGTGGAGGCCCGCGAGCGCGAGCTGATGGCCGCCCGTGACGACGCCGAGCGCGCCGGGCAGGCGAAGACGGCCTTCCTCGCGACGATGAGCCACGAGATCCGCACCCCGCTCAACGCCGTCCTGGGGCTCACCGACCTGCTGCTCACCACCGAGCTCACCGGCGAGCAGCGCAGCCACCTGGAGACGGTGTCCCGCAGCGGCGACAGCCTGCTCATGCTGATCAACGACATCCTGGACTTCTCCAAGATCGAGGCCGGCGAGCTCGACCTCGAGCAGGCCCCCTTCCAGCTGGACGAGGTCGTCTACGACGTCGCCCAGCTCCTGGCCCCGCAGGCCGCGGGCAAGGGGCTGGACCTGCTCGTGGACATCCCCGGCGAGTGCGCCTGGCGGATGGTCGGCGACAGCGCCCGGCTCCGCCAGGTGGTGATGAACCTGATCGGCAACGCCGTGAAGTTCACCTCGCAGGGCCAGGTCGTCGTCGTCCTCACCAGCGACGGCGGGCCCGGCGAGGACGGCACGCTGCTGTGCCGGCTGTCGGTGATCGACACGGGCATCGGCATCGCGCCGGAGCAGCAGCACCGGCTGTTCCGGTCCTTCAGCCAGGGCGACGCCTCCATCACCCGGTCCTACGGCGGCACCGGGCTCGGCCTGGCCATCAGCCAGCGGATCGCTCAGGCGATGGGTGGCGGGATCACCGTGTACAGCGACCTGGGGGCGGGCTCCACCTTCACCGTCAGCGTGCGCCTGGCCCCGGCGACCGCGGTGCCGGACAGCGCCGCCGCGGCCGACCTCGCCGGCCGCCGGCTGCTGGTCGTGGACGACAACCCGACGAACCTGCGGATCGTGGAGCACCAGCTGGAGCGCTTCGGTGCCGGCGCGGTGCTCGTCGGGTCCGGCGCGGAGGCGCTGGCGCTGATCGACGCCGGCGAGCGGTTCGACGCCTGCCTCCTGGACCTGCACATGCCCGGCATGGACGGCCACGAGCTGGCCACCCGGCTGCGGGAGCACCCCGCCACCGCCGGGACGCCGCTGGTGCTGCTCAGCAGCTCGACGGTCCTGCACGCCGCCGGCCCGACGCCGTTCGACGCCCGCCTGCACAAGCCGGTCCGGCCGGCGCGCCTGGCCGAGACGCTGCTCTCCCTGCTGCGGCCCGGTGCGGGCCCGACCGGGGTGTCGGCAGGCGGCTCCGGAGAGCATCCCCGCGGCCGTCGGCTCAGCGTCCTGGTCGCCGAGGACCACGAGGTCAACGCGCACCTCATCGGGCTGTACCTCCGGCAGCTGGGGCACGACTGCGAGCGGGTCGTCAACGGGCAGGAGGCCGTGGCCGCGGTGCAGCGGCGGGCCTACGACGTCGTCCTGATGGACGCGCAGATGCCGGTGATGGGTGGGGTGGACGCCACGACCGCCATCCGCCGCCTGCCGATCGACCAGCCACGGATCGTCGCCGTCACCGCCAGCGTGCTCGCCAGCGACCGCACCGCCTTCCTGGGCGCGGGCGCCGACGAGTTCCTCACCAAGCCGGTGCGCCTGGCCACGCTGGACGCGACCCTGGGACGCATCTCCCCGGCGGCCGGGCAGCCCCACGTCCCGACCCCGCCGCCGGCTCCCGCCGTCCCCGTGCCGCGGACCGGCGAGCCCCTGGACCGGACCCCGGCCGACGTCGTGCTCGACGACGTCCTGGACGGCGAGACGGTGGAGGAGCTGCGGGACCTGGGGCCGGACGCGTTCGCGCACCTCTACGGCACGTACGCCGACGGCCTGCCCGACACGTTGTCGGCCCTGGCCACCGCCGCGGCGGGAGGGGCCTGGTCCGAGGACGACGAGCGGTCGGTGCCCCGGCTGGCGCACCGGCTCAAGGGCAGCAGCGCCGCGATGGGCGCGGTCCGCCTGGCCGAGCTGTGCCAGCTCCTGCAGACCGGCACCGGGGCGACCCCCGAGCTGGACCGGGCGCTGCTCCGGCTGCAGGAGGAGGGCCGGCGGGTGCAGACGGCCGTCCGCTCCCTCCTGGCGGCGCGGCACTGACCTCGGGCGGGCCCGCCCCGCCGCTCCGTACGATCGGGCGCGTGATCGACCTGCGACTCGTGCGCGAGAACCCCGACCTCGTCCGTGCCAGCCAGCGGGCGCGGGGTGCCGACGAGTCCCTGGTCGACGCGCTCCTGGCCGCGGACGTCACCCGCCGCGAGGCGGCCCGGCGCGGCGACGACCTGCGCGGGGAGCAGAAGGCGGCCTCCCAGGCGGTCAAGAAGGCGACGCCGGAGGAGCGGCCGGCCGTCCTGGAGCGGGCGAAGGCGCTGGCCGCCGAGGTGAAGCAGGCCGAGGAGGCCCAGCGGGAGGCCGACGCCGCCCTGCGCGAGGTGCACCTGCGGATCCCCAACGTCGTCCACGGTGACGTGCCGCCCGGCGGTGAGGACGACGCCGTCACGCTGCGCACCGTCGGCGAGGTGCCCGCCTACGACTTCCCCGTGCGCGACCACATCGAGATCGGCGAGGCGCTCGGCGCCATCGACATGGAGCGCGGGGCCAAGGTGTCGGGCTCGCGCTTCTACTTCCTCACCGGCCCCGGCGCCCTGCTCGAGTTCGCGCTCGCCCAGCTGGCCATCAGCCGCGCCGTCGCCGCCGGCTTCACCCCGGTCATCGCCCCCGCGCTGGTCAAGCCCAGCGCCATGGAGGGCACCGGCTTCCTCGGCGAGCACGACGAGGAGGTGTACCGGATCGAGCGCGACGACCTGTACCTCGTCGGCACCTCCGAGGTGGCGCTGGCCGGGATGCACGCCAACGAGGTGCTGGACCTGTCGCAGGGCCCGAAGCGCTACGCCGGCTGGTCGTCCTGCTTCCGCCGCGAGGCCGGCTCGTACGGCAAGGACACCCGCGGCATCATCCGCGTGCACTGGTTCGACAAGGTCGAGATGTTCAGCTTCTGTGCACCCGAGGACGCTGCCGCCGAGCACCTGCGGCTGCTCCAGTGGGAGGAGGAGTTCCTCCAGGCGCTGGAACTGCCCTACCGGGTGGTCGACATCGCCGCCGGGGACCTGGGCACCAGCGCCGCACGCAAGTACGACATCGAGGCCTGGTTCCCCACCCAGGGCACCTACCGCGAGCTGACCAGCACGTCGGACTGCACCACCTTCCAGGCCCGGAGGCTGACCATCCGCTACCGCGACGCGGACGGGAAGAACCAGACGGCGGCCACGCTCAACGGCACCCTCTGCGCGGTCGCCCGCACCATCGCCTGCCTGCTCGAGGTGCACCAGCGCGCCGACGGCTCGGTGCACGTGCCGGCCGCGCTGCGGCCGTGGCTCGGCGGGGTCGAGGCGCTGACGCCCGGCATGACGCTGGTCGCGCCGGTGCCCGCGGCATGACCGGGCAACCACCGCGCGCCATCCGCCCGCACGGGGTGCTGGAGGGCGCGGACCGGGTGGTCGACCTCGGTGATCTCGATGCCTGGCGGCCCAAGCTCGTGGCCAGCGACCTCGACGGCACGCTGCTCGACCACCACGGCCGGGTCAGCCCCCGCACCCGCGACGCGCTCGAGGCGTGCTGGGACGCCGGCATCCCCGTCGTCGGCGTCACCGGGCGCGGCCCGCGGCTGCTCGAGAGCGTGCGGTCGGCCCTGGCCCACCGGGGGATCGCCGTGCTGTCGCAGGGCGGGTTCGTCGTCCACCTGGAGCGCGACGAGGTGATGCGCGCCGTCGCCCTGCCGCGGGACCAGGCGATGCACGTCATCGAGCAGATCGAGCGGGCCGCCGGCGAGGTGGTCCTGGCCGTCGAGGAGGCCGCCGAGCAGGGCCAGGTGCACGCGCGGCTGCGGGTGCAGCACGGCTTCGACTGGCCCTACCCCGAGCCGGCCTCGCTGCTGGCCCGCGGCGACGTCCTCCCCGCCGGCGCCGTCCTCAAGGTCTTCCTGCGCTCGGCCACCCTGGACCAGGACCGGCTGCTCGCCGTCGCCCGCGACGTCGTCGACCCCGCGCACGCGGAGGTCACGCACGCCGGGCTCGGCTTCATCGAGGTGCTGCCGCCGGGCGTCACCAAGGCCAGCGGGCTGCAGCTGGCGCTGGACCACTACGGCGTGGGGCTCGGCGACGTCCTCGTCTTCGGCGACATGCCCAACGACCTGCCCATGCTCGGCGCCGTCCAGGACGCCGGCGGCCGGGCGGTGGCCGTGGCCAACGCGCACCCCAGCGTCAAGGCGCTGGCCGGCGGCGTCACCAGCGGACACCAGGCCGACGGCGTCTCCCGCTACCTGGAGGCGGTGCTCCGCGATGTCTGACTGGAGGCCGCGGCTGATCGCCAGCGACATGGACGGCACGCTGCTGCGCTCCGACGACACGGTCGGGGAGGCCACGGTTGCCGAGATCGCCCGCTGGCGCGACGACGGGGTGCCCTTCGTGCTGGCGACCGGCCGCCCGCCGCGCTGGATGCGCCGGATCCGGACGGTGCTCGGCACCGGCACGGCGGTCTGCTGCAACGGTGCGGTGCTGCTGGACCTCGGGTCGATGGAGATCGAGCACGAGGAGGCGCTGGACGCCGGCACCCTGCGGTCGGTCACCGAGGCGCTGCGCGAGCGGCAGCCCACCATGTGGTTCGCCGTCGAGTACGGCTGGGAGTTCCGCCACGAGCCGGTCTACCGGCCGCGGTGGGACGTGAACGTGCCCGGCGTCGCCGTCGCGACGCTGGCGGAGATGACCGCGGCGCCGGCGGCCAAGCTGCTGGCCCGCTCGGAGTCGATGACGCCGGACGCGTTCGTCGAGCTCATCGAGGAGATCGTCGGCGACCGCGCCACGGTCACCCACTCCTCGAGCGACGCCCTCGCCGAGATCTCGGCACCCGGCGTCACCAAGGCCACCGGGCTGGCGACGGTGGCCGCACGGCACGGGATCGGCCCGGAGGACGTCGTCGTCTTCGGGGACATGCCCAACGACATCGCGGCGTTCGAGTGGGTCCGCGACGGCGGCGGCCGGGCGGTCGCCATGGCGCACGCCCACCCCGACCTGCTCGCCGTCGCCACGGACGTCACCGGCGGCAACGACGAGGACGGCGTCGGCGCCTTCCTGGCCTCCCTCTGAGGCTGCGCTCAACTTCTGCACCTCCCCGCCGATAGGCAATCCGCAGGGCCACGGTTGGCCAGTCGTAGGGGAAGCGGGCAGGGATGATGCAGGTGGACGACCACGCGGGTGGGACGGTCGGGAACGCGTCCGAGGAGGACGTGCGCGACGGCGGCTCCCGCTTCGGCCTGCGCAGCCGGATGCTGGGCGCGATCCTCGTGGTCGCCCTGACCACGGTGGGCGTCGGTGCCTTCGGCATCCAGCGCATGTCGGTCATCAGCCACCAGGCCCAGAACGTCTACGACGACGGCGCGGTCCCGCTCGACGGGCTCCGTCAGCTGCAGGTGGACTGGTGGCAGATGTCGGCCTCCACCGCCCGGGCGAACATCGTCGCGCTGCCCGAGGAGTCCCGCGCCAAGTCCAAGCAGCGGGCGGCCGAGCTGCAGCAGCAGATGGTCGAGCAGCGTGCCGCCGTCGCCGCGATGCCGCTGTCGGGCCAGACGCGCGAGGACTTCACCCGCTTCGAGACCGCCGTCGACACCTACCTCGGCTACCTCGCCGAGCTCGTCGGGGGTGGGACCACGGCCGACGGGGAGGTCGCGGTCTCCGTGGAGCGGCTGGGCGAGCTGCTGGCCGGCATGAACGAGCAGGAGGTCGTCATCTCCGAGTCGATCGCCGCGGCCACCGCCTCCGCGGCGGCCAGCGCGCGGGCGACGGCGGACGAGGCGGAGAACGCCTACACGACCGGGCGCACGCTGACTCTCGTGATCATCGCCGTCGGCCTGGCGATCTCGGTGCTCCTCGCGATCGTGGTGTCCCGCGGCGTGACCCGCCCGGTCCAGCGGATCCGCGAGATCCTCGGCCAGGTGGCCGCCGGCGACCTCACCGTGCGCGCCGGGAAGACCGGTGGCGCCGAGCTCGGTGAGATGGCGCAATCCCTGGACGAGACCCTCGACGCGATCGGGCACGTCCTGCTGCTCGTCGGTGACTCCTCCACCCGCCTGGCCGCGGCCTCGCACCAGCTGAACTCGGCCGCCGAGGGCATCTCGCTCAACGCCCGCACCGCCGCCGACCAGGCCGACGACGTCGTGGCCTCGGCCGGTGCGGTCGCCGCCAGCGTGGACACGGTGGCCACCGGCTCCTCGCAGATGGAGTCGGCGATCCGGGAGATCGCGCACAACGCCACCGAGGCCGCCCGCGTGGCCGGTCAGGCCGTGTCGGTCGCGGAGAACACGACCCGGACGGTCGGCAAGCTCGGCGACTCCTCGCAGGAGATCGCCACGGTCATCAAGCTGATCAACGGCATCGCGGAGCAGACCAACCTGCTGGCGCTCAACGCCACCATCGAGGCGGCGCGCGCGGGCGAGGCGGGCAAGGGCTTCGCCGTCGTCGCCAGCGAGGTCAAGGAGCTGGCGCAGGAGACGGCCCGGGCCACCGAGGACATCTCCCAGCGCGTGGAGGCCATCCAGGCCGACACCGCCGGCGCGGTCGAGGCGATCAGCCAGATCTCCACGGTCATCGGCGAGATCAACGACTTCCAGGCGACCATCGCCGCGGCCGTCGAGGAGCAGACCGCCACGACCAACGAGATGAACCGCAACGTGGCCGAGGCCGCCAGCGGCACGCAGGGCATCGCCGCGGCGATCTCCGGGCTGGCGGCCGGCACGCAGGAGACCAACCAGCGGGTGGACGACGCCCAGGCGGCGTCGGCGGACCTGGCCCGCATGAGCGGTGAGCTGCAGGAGGCCGTCGCCCGCTTCAAGGTCTAGCGAGAACGGAACGACGGCGCCGTCCCCTTCGCGGGGGCGGCGCCGTCGTCGTTCGAGCTGCTACGTCGGGGGCGCTAGAGGTACTGGCCGCCACCGGGGCGGAAGTCGGGCTGGGCGGCCGCGCCCTGGCCACCGGGGAGGGCGCGGCGGCGCATCTCCTCCAGCTGGGCCCGCGCGGCCATCTGCTGGGCGAACAGCGCCGTCTGGATGCCGTGGAACACGCCCTCCAGCCAGCCGACCAGCTGCGCCTGGGCGATCCGCAGCTCGGCGTCCGTGGGGGTCTGGTCCTCGTCGAACGGCAGGGTGATGCGCTCCAGCTCCTCGCGCAGCTCGGGGGCCAGGCCCTGCTCCAGCTCGCGGATGGACGAGGCGTGGATGTCGCGCAGCCGGTTGCGGCTGGCCTCGTCCAGGGGCGCGGCGCGCACCTCCTCCAGCAGCTGCTTGATCATGGTGCCGATCCGCATGACCTTGGCCGGCTGCTCGACCATCTCGCTGACCTGCATCGCGGCCGCGTCGCCCTCGTCGACGTCCTGGGACAGGCCCATCGGAACGGTTCCCACGGGCTGGCCGTCGGGCCCCACGACGACCACCTGCTGGGGACGTTCGCTGCCGTTGCCGGGTGCAGTCATGACCCCCATCCTGCCCCTCCGCCCGGATCACCGGACGCGCGGCCGCACGGCGTCGGAGCGCCCGCCGGGACGAAGCCCAGGCCAACTAGGGTGCGCAGCATGGAGGCCCGGCTCGACGTCGCTCGGGTCCGCGGCCTCTTCCCCGCGCTCGCTGACGGCTACGTGCACGTCGACGGTCCCGGCGGCGCGCTGCTGCCCGAGGACGTCGCCCGGGCGGTCGGGCACGCGCTGCGGATGCCGGTCGCCGAGCGGGGTGGGGTCTTCGCCGCCTCCGCGCGGGCCGAGGGCCTGGTGGCGGGCGCCCGGTCCGCCGTCGCCGACCTGGTGGGCGGTGCCGCGGGAGGCGTCGTCCTCGGTGCCAGCATGACCACGGTGACCTACGCGATGGCGCGGGCGATCGCGAAGGCGTGGCGGCCCGGCGACGAGATCGTGGTGAGCCGCCTCGACCACGACGCCAACATCCGGCCCTGGGTGCAGCTGGCCGAGGAGCGCGGGGTCGCCGTGCGCTGGGCGGAGGTGGACATCGAGACCGGCGAGCTGCCGGCCTGGCAGTACGCCGACCTGGTCAACCGCCGGACCCGTCTGGTGGCGCTCACCGCGGCCAGCAGCGCCATCGGCACCTGTCCGGAGGTCGCGGAGATCTCCCACCGCGCGCACGCGGTCGGCGCGATGGTCTACGTCGACGCCGTCCCACGCCGCCCCGCACATGTACCTGGACCGCACCGCCCTGGGCGCGGACTTCCTCGCCCTGTCGGCGTCGAAGTGGTGCGGGCCGCACGTGGGCGCCGTCGTGGCCGATCCGCAGCTGCTGGCCCACCTGCACCCCGACAAGCTGCGGTCGACGCCGGACAAGGTCCCCGAGCGCTTCGAGGCCGGCGCTCCGCCCTACGAGCTGTACGCGGGGGTGTCCGCCGCCGTCGACCACTGGGCCGGGCTGAGCGGGCAGTCGACCGGCTCCCGGCGGGACCGGCTGCGCGCCTCCATGGCGGCGGTCGCCCGCTACGAGGGCGAGCTGTTCAGCTGGCTGGACCAGGCGCTGCGCGCGATGCGGCACGTGCAGGTGCTGGGCCGGCCGCAGCGGACGACGCCGACGCTGGCGTTCCGCGTGGACGGCATGCGTCCCCGCCAGGTCGCCGCGGAACTGAACCGGCAGGGCATCTGCGTGTGGGACGGCGACGCCTACGCCCGCGAGCTGTTCGACGCCTTCGGGGTCACCGACAGCGGCGGCGCCGTCCGGCTGGGGCTGATGCACTACAACACCCCGGACGAGGTCGGCCTGGTGATCGACGCGGTCGCCGGCCTCCGGGCCCGCTGACCGCAGCCTCCGGGGCTCTCCCGGGTGAACTCGTGCGACTGCGCCCCTGAACCGGTCAGTCCGCGGGCAGCAGCAGGACCTTGCCGACGTGCTCGCTGGCCTCCACGACCCGGTGCGCCTCGGCCGCCCGCGACATGGGCAGCCGCCGGTCGACGATCGGGCGGATCGTGCCGCGCTCGACGTCGGGCCACACGTCGCGGCGCACCGCCTCGATGATCTCGGCCTTGCCGCCGTGCCCGGTCGCCGGGCGCGAGCGCAGCGCGGTGGCGTGCACCGCCGCCCGCTTGGAGAGGAGCTTGCCGATGTTCAGCTCCGCCTTGGCGCCGCCCTGCATGCCGATGATCACCAGCCGCCCGCCGACGGCGAGGGCGTCGACGTTGCGGTCCAGGTACTTCGCGCCCATGTTGTCCAGGACGACGTCCACCCCGCGGCCGTCGGTCTCCTCGCGGATCCGCTCGACGAAGTCCTCGTCGCGGTAGTTGATCGTCACGTCGGCGCCCAGCTCGCGGCAGACGTCCAGCTTGGCCTGCGTCCCCGCGGTGGTGAAGACCCGCGCGCCGGCGCGGGCGGCCAGCTGGATGGCCATGGTGCCGATGCCGCTCGAGCCGCCGTGCACCAGGAAGCCGTCGCCGCGGGCGAGGCCGGCCAGCATGAAGACGTTGGACCAGACGGTGCACACGACCTCGGGCAGCGCGGCCGCCGTCGCCAGTTCCACGCCCGAGGGGCGGGGCAGGAGCTGCCCGGCCGGGACGGCGACCCGCTCGGCGTAGCCGCCGCCGGAGAGCAGCGCGCACACCTCGTCGCCCACCGACCAGCCCACGACACCCTCGCCGACCTCGCTGACGACGCCGCTGCACTCCAGCCCGAGGATCTCGCTGGCGCCCTTCGGCGGCGGGTAGAAGCCCTGCCGCTGCATCAGGTCGGCCCGGTTCACCGCGGTGGCGGCGACGTCGACGACCACCTCGCCCGGGCCGCACACCGGATCGGGGACCTCCGACCAGCCGAGGACGTCGGGGCTCCCGGGTTCGCTGATCGTCACCGCACGCATGGGCCCGACCCTAAGGCCCCCGCCGGGGGTGCGGTGCGGGCGCGGTCCCTGGTCAGGCGGCGCGGCGCGGCGCGTACTCCGGGACGTACTCCTGGCCGCTGAGCTGCCGGATCGCCGCCATCAGCGCGTCGGTGCCGGCGCGCACGTCGGCGTCCCGGACGTCCACCGGCGGGCCGAAGTGCATCGCCACCCGCGGGCGTGCCCGGCCGAGCAGGTCCTTCGGCCGGACGTCGCCGGTGCCGACGATGCCGACCGGGACGACCGGGACCCCGCAGCGCTGGGCCAGCCGCAGCGCGCCGGTGCGCCCGCGGTAGAGCCGGCCGTCGGGTGAGCGCGTCCCCTCGGGGAAGACCGCGACCAGCCCCCCGCCGGCGAGCACGGGGACCGCGGCGGCGAACGCCGCGTCGGAGGCCGCCCCGCCGGCCCGGTTGACCGGGATGGCCCCGAGCCCGGTCATCGCCCCGCGGGTGAGCAGGCCGCGCGGGCCGGTGCCGGTGAAGTACTCCGTCTTCGCCCAGAAGGCGACGTGCCGGGGCAGGACCGCGCCCAGGAAGAGCTGGTCGGCGATCGACAGGTGGTTGGCGGCGAGGATCACCCCACCCGTGGTGGGCACGTGCTCCACGCCGGTCACCTCGGGCCGCCAGCCGCCGCGCAGGACGGTGCCGAGGGTCAGGTCGGCGAGGGTGTAGAGCGGGAGCATGGCGTCGTCCTCACGTCATCGGGCCCGGCCGCCGCGGGAACGCGGCGGCCGGGCCCGGTGGTCTGCGTGCAGGTGTCCGGAGGCCGCGGTCAGGCGCGGGCCTTGAGCTCCTTGCGCAGGATCTTGCCGGCCGACGACTTCGGCACCTCGTCGATGAATTCGACGAAGCGGATCTTCTTGTGCGGAGCCACCTTCTGCGCCATGAAGTCCATGACCGACTCCTCGGACAGCTCCGAGCCCATCGCGCGGACGACGAAGGCCTTGGGCAGCTCCTCGCCGCTCTCCTTGTCGGGCACCCCGATGACCGCGGCGTCGGCGATCTCCGGGTGGTTGATCAGCACGGCCTCGAGCTCGGCCGGGGCCACCTGGTAGCCCTTGTACTTGATCAGCTCCTTGACCCGGTCGACGACGGTGTAGATGCCGTTGTCATCCACGACGGCGACGTCGCCGGTGTGCAGCCAGCCCTCGGCATCGACGGTGGCCGCGGTCGCCTCCGCGTTGTTGAGGTAGCCCTTCATGACCTGCGGGCCGCGGACCCACAGCTCGCCGCGCTCGCCCGGAGCGGCGTCCTCCCCGGTGTTCGGGTCGATCAGCCGGCACTCGGTGTTGGGGATGGCGAAGCCGACCGAGCCCTTGGGCACGTCGACGGAGACCCCCGGCGGCATGGAGTCGGGGTCCGGCGTGGTGTGCGAGACCGGCGACAACTCGGTCATCCCGTAGCCCTGGGCCACGGTGACACCGCTGTCGGCGCCCTTGCGCAGCCGCTGCTCGACCGCCAGGGCCAGCTGCTCGTCCAGCGGGGCCGCCCCGGACAGGATCGACTCCAGCGAGCTGAGGTCGTACTGGTCGACCAGCGGGTGCTTGGCCAGCGCCAGGAGGATCGGGGGCGCGACGAACGCCCGGGTGATCTTGTACTCCTGGATGGTGCGGAGGAAGTCCTCGAGCTCGAAGCGGGGGAGGGTCACCACGGTGCCGCCCAGCGCCAGGCCCTGGTTCATCAGCACGGTCAGGCCGTAGATGTGGAAGAACGGCAGGACGGCGATGATCCGCTCCTCCGCGCCCGTCTTGAGCAGCGGCAGGCACTGCGCCACGTTCGCCACCAGGTTGCGGTGCGTGAGCATGACGCCCTTGGGCAGGCCCGTGGTGCCGCTGGAGTAGGGCAGCGTGACCAGGTCGTTGGCCTGGTCGATGTCCACCTGCACGCTCGGGGCGTCGGCGCCGAGCAGGTCGAACAGGTTGGCGTGCCCGTCCGCGCCGTCCAGGACGACGATCTCGCCGAGCGGCGCCTTCTCGGCCGCCGCGGTGGCGCGGTCCAGGAACATCGAGATCGTGATCAGGATCTTCGCGCCCGAGTCCTTGAGCTGGAAGGCGATCTCGTCGGGCGTGTAGAGCGAGTTGATCGGGCTCATCACGCAGCCGGCGGCGGCGATGCCGTGGAAGACCACGGGGAACCACTGCGTGTTGGGGCAGAAGACGGCGACGACGTCGCCCTTGCGCAGGCCGCGCGCGTGCAGGTTGGCGGCGACGCGGTCGACGTAGGCGGCCAGCTGACCGTGGGTGATCACGTCGCCCTTGAGGCCGTCGATCAGGGCCGGGGCGTCGGGGTGCTCCCTGCCGGCGGCGAGGACGAACTCGGGAACCGACAGGTCCGGGATCTCGACGTCGGGATACGGGCTGGCCAGTGCCACGGGGTCCTCCTCGATGCTGGTGTGGCGCCAGTCTCACATCCGGCGTGTCGGGCGGCACAAGGGGGTTGGCCGCCCCGGCGCTCTCGTCAGCGGGGCCAGAGCACCGACTGCGTGCAGCGGAACAGGGCGATCGTCTTCCCCGACTCCGCGTTGCGCACCACGGCGTCCCACACCTGCGTCGTCCGCCCGGCGTGGACGTTGGTGGCCTCGCAGGTGATCCGGCCCTCCCGCGCGGTGCTCAGGTGGTTGCTCTTCAGCTCGATGGTGGTGAACCCGCTGGAGCCCTCGGGCAGCAGCGCACGCGTGGGCAGGCCGCAGCTGGTGTCGGCGAGGGTGACCACGGTGCCGGCGTGCAGGTAGCCGTTCGGGGCCAGCAGCTCGGGGCGGACGTCGAGGTGGCTCGTGAGGCGTCCCGGCTCATGGGTGTCGACGACGATGCCCAGCAGCCCGGGGAAGGTGCCCGGCAGCAGGTCGTTGAGCTCGTCGGCGGTGTGGAATCCCGTGGCGGCCATGGAGGGCAACGTAGCGACGCCCCGTCCGCCCACACCGGACCGGCTCAGGCCGCGGTCTCCCAGAGGCCGACCACGTTGCCCTCGGGGTCGGAGACGTAGGCGGTGAAGCCCATGTCGCCCACCGCCGACTTGCCCGCCACGACGCTGCCGCCGAGCCCGGGGATGCGCTCGAGCGTGGCGTCGATGCTGGGCACGTCGACGACCACGACCGGGTGCCGCGTGGTCGCCATCTCCCGCGCGAGCAGCCCGCCGTTGATGAAGCCGGCCTCGGTGGGGCCCTGATCACCGCTGGGGCCGGTCATCACGAGCGTGTAGCCGCCCATGTCCGGCATCTGCACGACCTCCCAGTCGAACGCGGCCTTGTAGAAGCCCCGCGCCCGGTCGCCGTCGTCGTAGGGGATCTCGAAGTGCACGACCCGACTGCTCATCCCGCCACCTCCGGTGCTGGCCGAGGGTCCTGAGGCCGCGGACGCTAGAACGGTCGCCGGACGGTCGCCAGGGCCTTCCGCACCCCCTCGGTACCGCCTCCCGGGTGCGGGTACCGCGGTGCAGCGCGGTAGCGGGGCGGTCGGGGCGGTACCGGCGGGCTCAGGCGAGGCCGCGGACGGTGCGCAGGGGCGGGCGGGTGCCCTGGATCGAGGCCACCATGTCCAGCGTCTGCCGGGTGGGGGCGACGTCGTGGGCGCGGAACACCCGGGCACCCAGCCAGGCGCTCACCGCCGTCGCCGCCAGGGTGCCGGTGAGCCGCTCCTCCAGCGGCACGCCGAGGGTCTCCCCGACGAAGTCCTTGTTCGACAGCGCCACGAGCACCGGCCAGCCGGTCGCGACCAGCTCGTCCAGCCGCCGGGTGGCCTCCAGCGAGTGCCGCGTGTTCTTGCCGAAGTCGTGGCCCGGGTCGATGAGCACCCGGTCCCGGTCGACCCCGGCCGCCACGGCCGCCTCGGCCAGCGCCGTCGTCCGCGTGAGGATGTCGGCGACGACGTCGTCGTACTGCACCCGGTGCGGTCGCGTGCGCGGCGGCAGCCCGCCGGCGTGCGTGCAGACGATGCCGGCCCCGGCCTCCGCCGCGACCACCGCCAGCTCCGGGTCCACGCCGCCCCACGCGTCGTTGACGACGTCGGCACCCGCCGCCAGGGCCTCCCGCGCGACCTCGGCCCGCCAGGTGTCGATGGAGATCGGCAGCGCCGGGTGGGCGGCGCGGATGGCGGCGACCAGGTCGACGGTGCGCCGGATCTCCTCCGCGGCGTCGACGTCCTCACCCGGGGCGGCCTTGACGCCCCCGACGTCCACCATGTCCGCGCCCTCGGCGACGACCCGGTCCACGCGCTCCAGGGCCGAGGCCATTCCGTAGGTCGCGCCGCGGTCGTAGAACGAGTCGGGTGTCCGGTTCACGATCGCCATCAGCACGAAGTCACCGGCTGGCACATCCAGCGCACCGATACGGAGCAACCCGTTCCCTCCTCCGTGACGCCGATGTGGTGGAGTCAGCCAACCAGACTCCATCGGAAGGACGAGCAATGGCGCAGACCACCGTCGACGGCGTCGAGGGCGTGCAGGGCCTGGTCGGGCAGCACCTGGGCTACAGCGACTGGGTGACGATCACGCAGGAGCAGGTGCAGCAGTTCGCCGACGCCACCGGTGACCAGCAGTGGATCCACGTCGACCCCGAGCGGGCGAAGAAGGAGAGCCCCTTCGGCGGCCCGATCGCGCACGGCTACCTGACGTTGTCGCTGCTGCCCTCGCTGATCCCGCAGATCGTCACGATCACCGGGTTCAGCATGGGCGTGAACTACGGCACCGAGAAGGTGCGCTTCCCCTCGCCGGTGCCGGTCGGTGCCCGCGTGCGGGCCGGCGCGACGATGGAGTCCGCGACCCCGATCGCCGGCGGCGTCGCCATGAATCTGGCTGTGACGATGGAGATCGAGGGCGGCACCAAGCCGGCCATGGTCGCCACCGTCGTCTACCGCCGCTACGTCTGACCCGAGGCCAGGCATAGGAACCTTTACCTATGGATGGGAGGACGAATCCATAGGTAGAGGTTCCTATGCCTGGAGGGGCGGCCCGCTCAGTCGACGAGGGCCTGGTTGACCAGCTGGCGCAGGTAGTTGCGGATCGGCAGGGTGCTCGAGGGCAGCAGCTGCGTGAAGAACTGCACCGTCACGTCCTCCACCGGGTCGACGTAGAACGCCGTGGACGCCGCCCCGCCCCAGCTGTAGTCGCCCGGGCTGGAGAGCACGCCGTAGGCCGCCGGGTCCAGGACCATCGAGAAGCCCAGGCCGAACCCGACCCCGCGCATCGGCGTCTCGGCGAACAGCGGCCGCCCGTAGGTCACCAGGTCGGCGTTGCCGGGCAGGTGGTTGGTCCGCATCTGCTGGATGGTCCGCGGGCTCAGCAGCCGCCCGCCGTCGTAGGAACCGCCGCGGCGCAGCATCTCGACGAACCGCAGGTAGTCACCGGCGGTGGAGACCAGACCGCCGCCGCCGGACAGGAAGTCGGGCTTGCGGTGCGCCCCCCGGTCCATGGCCTCGCTGAACGTCATGCCGGACGACGGGCCGCCCGGCTTGCCCGGCGTGGCCAGGTAGAGGCGGGCCAGCGACTCGGGGTCGTCCTCGGGGCGCAGGCCGAACGAGGTGTCCTGCATGCCCAGCGGGGCGAAGATGCGGGAGGCGAAGAACTCGTCCAGCGGCTGCCCGGAGATCACCTCGACGAGCCGGCCGAGGACGTCGGTGGAGACGCCGTAGTTCCACTCGGTGCCGGGCTGGAAGACCAGCGGCGCGGAGGCCCACTGGCGGGTGACCTCGGCGGAGCCGGCGCCGCGCGGGGTGCCCCACTCGTGGCCCATGGCCCGGTAGATGGCGTCGACGGGGTGGGCGTGGTGGAAGCCGTAGGTGAGACCCGAGGTGTGGGTGAGCAGGTGCCACACCCGGATCGGCTCGATCTGCGGGACGGTGACGGGCTTCTGCGCGGAGCCGGCGACGTAGACGCGGGTCTCGGCGAACTCCGGCAGCCACTTCGTGATCGGGTCGGTGAGCTCGAAGGCGCCCTCCTCGTACAGCATCATCGCCGCGACCGAGGTGATGGGCTTGGTCATCGAGAAGATGCGCCACCGGGTGTCGTCCTCGACGGGGAGGCCGGCCTCCATGTCGCGGTGGCCCCCGCGGCCGACGTGGACGAGCTTGCCGCGCCGGGCGACGGTGACGAGGAACCCGGGCAGCTGCCCGTCGTCCACCCAGCGGGCCAGCCGCCGGTCGAGCCGCTCCAGCCGGCCGGCGTCGAAGCCGACCTCCGCCGGGTCGGTGCTGACGGTCAGATCACTGCCCACGTGGACCTCCGCTGCCCTGTGCGCCGACCGCCGTCGGGCGGCGCCTGCACCCGCATCCTGACCCATGGCCCTGTGGCCCGGACCACACGGGTGCGGCGCGACGCCCGACGGCGGGCAGCGGAGCGCTCAGGTCAGGAGACCGGGACGGCGCTCGCGGCCTTCTTGAGGTTCGAGCCGGCGGTCACCTTGACGGTGTTCGCGGCCGCGATCTCGATCGACTCGCCGGTCTGCGGGTTGCGGCCCGTGCGAGCGGAGCGCTGCGTGCGCTCGACGGTCAGCAGGCCGGAGACGGCGACCTTGTCGCCGCGGGTGATGGCGTCGACGAGCTCGTCCTGGAGACCGGCGAGGACGGCGTCCACGGTCGAGGCGGGCACGTCGGCGCGCTTGGCGATGGCGGAGACCAGTTCAGCCTTGTTCATGGAGCAACCTTTCGTCGGGAGACCGGGTCGAACGAGAGCCGGACCCGGGGCACGCTGCCATGTCGGCCCGACAATCCGCCAGTGGGCGCCGATTTTGCCCCTCCGGATGGATCTCAGGTCACACCTGCCACAGGTCTCGACGGGGCGGGTGTGGTCCGGCCCACTTAGCGTGAGGGCATGCCGCAGATCCCCGGGACCGACCTGACCGTGAGCGACCTCTGCCTCGGAGGGAACGTGTTCGGCTGGACCGCCGACGCTCCGACGTCCTTCGCCGTCCTCGACCGCTTCCTCGACGCCGTGGACCCGCAGCCGGCGTTCGTCGACACCGCCGAGATGTACGGCAACGGCGCCTCGGAGCAGATCCTGGGCGACTGGATGGCGGCCCGCGGCGTCCGCGACCGCGTCGTCGTCGCCACCAAGGCGTCCCCGGGCAAGAAGGAGCACCCGCTGGCCGCCGGCGAGATCCGCGCCGCCGCCGAGCGCTCGCTGCGCAACCTGCAGACCGACCGGATCGACCTCTACTACGCCCACTACGACGACCAGACGACGCCGCTGGAGGAGACCCTCGCGGCGTTCGACGAGCTGGTGCAGGCGGGCAAGGTGCGGTACATCGCGGCGTCGAACTACTCGGCTGCGCGGCTGGGCGAGGCGCAGGAGACCGCGCGGCGGCTGGGCGTCGGCGGGTACACCGCGCTCCAGCAGCACTACAACCTGATGGAGCGCGAGGTCTACGAGGGCGAGCTCCGCGACGCCGTGCAGGCGCAGGGGATGGGGACGCTGCCCTACTTCGGCCTGGCCAAGGGCTTCCTCACCGGCAAGTACCGCGCCGGCGAGCAGATCGACTCACCGCGCGCGAAGGGCGCGGCGGCCTACGTGGGGGAGCGCGGCGACCGGGTGCTGACGGCGCTGGGCGACGTCGCCCGGGAGCAGGGCGTGCCGGTGCCGGCGGTGGCGCTGCGCTGGCTGGCCGACCGGCCCACCGTGGTGGCGCCCATCGCGTCGGGCCGGACGGTGGAGCAGCTGGCCGACCTGCTGCCGATGCGCGACCTCGTGCTCACCGGCGACCAGCGCACGGCGCTGGACGAGGCCAGCGCCGGCTGAGTCCCCTCGGCCCCCGCGGGGGCCGAGGGCCCTCTCAGGACGTGGTGATGAGGCTGCGGACCGTCGCGGCCAGCTCCGGGGTCATCTCGTCGATCCCGTGCTGGGAGGCGGCGTGCGGCACGCACTGGGCGAAGACGCCGTCCTCGTCCGGGGCGGTGAAGGTGGCGTTGCAGCCGGGGATGACGTCGCCGCAGGCGAATCGCTTCATGAGGGTTCTCCTTCTCGTGATGGGTCGGGGGTATGGCTCCCCTGCAGGGCCCCGCCGCGAGCGTGCGAGTGGTGGGGGGCAGGGGGGTCCTTCTTCAGCGGCTCTTCCGGGCCGCCGCGACGAGGTCCTCGACGCGGAGGATCCCCAGGACGTGACCGGTGGGGTCGGTGCAGACCACCGGCTCCCATCGCTGGGCCGGCGCGCGGGTGAGCGCGCGCTGGAGGGTCTCGTCGATGCCGGTCGAGGGGTGCACGCGCAGCGACACGGGTGCGGTGTAGACCTCCGCCGTCCGCGGGTCGCTCAGCAGCAGCCCGGAGGGCTCGCCGTGCGGCCCGAGCAGCACCGCCGGGGGGACGCCCAGGACGTTCTCGCCCTGGGAGCACTGGCGCACCGGCCGCAGCAGGCTGGCCACGCTCTCCGTGAGCCGGGCGCGGGCCACCTGGGCCCGCACGAGCTGCTCGACCTCGGGCGCCAGCGGGGCGAAGCCCGGGCCGGGCCGGCCCAGCAGCCAGCCCTGCGCGAGGGGGACGCCGAGCTGGGCGAAGGCGGCCAGCTCGGCCGGGGTCTCCACGCCCTCGGCGAGCAGCCAGGCGTCGATGCGGCCGGCGAACTCGCCGACCATCTCGGCGAGGGCCATGCGGACGGGGTCGGCGTCGGCGTCGGCCACCAGCGCACGGTCGAGCTTGACCAGCTGCGGGCGCAGGGCGGCCATCTGCTGCAGGCCCGAGTAGCCGCTCCCGGCGTCGTCGAGGGCGATGAGGGCGCCGCGGGCGCGCAGCGCGTCGGTCTGCCGCCGCAGGGCGGCGAGGTCGTCGACGGGCGTGTGCTCGGTCAGCTCGACGACGACGCGGTGCAGGTCGGGGCGGGTGGCCAGCGCCTCCTGCACGGCCCGGTGGCCGAGCAGGTGCGGGCTCACGTTGACGGTGAGGAACGTGTCGTCGGGCAGGGCCGGGACGACGGCGAGCGCCTTGTGGATGGCCAGCGCCTCGAGCTCCGCGGCGATCCCGGCCTCGGCCGCGGCGGCGAACCACACGTCGGGGCCGGCAGAACCCGGGAAGCGGGCCAGCGCCTCGTAGCCCGCCACCGTGCCGGTCTCGAGCCCGACGATCGGCTGGAAGGCCAGCGTCAGGTCATCGGGGTCGGCCAGCAGCGGACGGCAGTCCGGCAGGGCCGTGCGTGTGCCGAGCATGATGTGAGCATCGGACGCTGCGGCGCCGTCCTTGAGGGGAGCGCGCCGCGTCACCCGCGGGAGGGGGGCGGCGCCACGGACGGCGCTGTCCCGTATCCCCGCGGATGGCGTGCGAGCATGCTCCAGGCGGTGACCGTCACGGCGCCGTCCTCGCGGCCGGAAGGGGGCCCACGGTGCCCGGCTCGCAGGTGACCTCCGCGGTCGAGGACGCCCTCGTCGACCCGGTGCGCATCGCCGCCGCCCGCCGGCTGCTGTCCGAGGTCTCCGGGCCCGCCGCCTACGACCGGCTCTCCGGCCTGGCCGCCCGGCTGGTCGGGGCCGGCCACGCCAAGGTCACCCTGTTCACCGACCAGGACCTCGTCGTCGGCGGGCACGGCCTGCCGCCCGGCGTGGTGGGAGGGCCGGCGCTGCTCACCGGCCGGCTGTCGGCGATCGTCGTGGCCAGCGGCAGCCCGCTCGCCGTCCCCGATGCGCGGGCCGACGACCGCGTCGCCGACCTGCCCGCGGTCACCTCGGGCCAGGTCGGCGCCTACCTCGGCTCCCCGTTGACGACGGCGGCCGGGCACGTGGTCGGGGTGCTCGCGCTGTACGACCCGGAGCCCCGCCCGTGGGCCGGTGACGACGCCGAGCTGCTGCGGCAGCTGGCGAGCTCGGTGGTGGCCGAGCTGGAGCTCGCGGCCGCCAACGCCGCCGTCACGTCGTCCACCCGGCGCCTGGACGTCGCCCTGGAGGCGAGCTCGGTCGGCATCTGGGAGGTGGACCTGCGGCGCGGCCAGATGGACTGGGACGAGCGCAGCGCCGCCATCTTCGGGCACGAGGGCGCGCTCCGGCTGCCCATGGACGTGCTCATGACCGAGTACGTGCATCCCGACGACCGCGAGTCCGCGGCGCAGGTCATGCAGGAGGCCATCGACGCACGGGCGCAGTACACGGTCGAGCTGCGGGTCGTGCGGCGCAGCGGTGGGGTCCGCTGGATCGTCTGCCGGGGCCGGGTGCTGTCCGACGCCGACGGCGAGCCGGAACGGATCCTCGGCACCGTCCTGGACGTCACCGACGCGCGCGACCAGGCCCAGTTGCGGCTCGTGGCGGTGCAGCGGACGGCCGCGATCGCCGCGGTGGCCGCCGAGGTCGCCAACGCCACCAGCATCGCCCAGCTCGCCGAGATCACGCTGCGCGGGGCCGAGGTGCTCGGCGCGGTCTCCGGCGGGATCGCCGTCGTGGAGGCGGACCGGTCGGGCGCAATGCTCTACCTGGGCCGCCGGCTGATCGACGCCGTCCGCGCCGAGACGCAGGAGCAGGTCACCGCGGCCGGCGTCCCGATCGAGCTCGATGACCTCCTGCCCACCCAGTTCACCGCACGCACCGGTGAGGCGGTGCTGCTGCCCGACGCCTCGGAGGCGGCCGCTCGCTTCCCCGCAATGGCGGAGGTGACGGGGCTCCTCGGGATCCAGGCGCTCGCGTCACTACCGCTGCTGGTGGAGGGCCGGCTGCTGGGCAGTTTCGTCGTCTACTGGACCACCGACCACGCGTTCGACGCCGACGAGCTGCGACTGCTGGAGGGGCTCGCGGCCCAGATCGCGGTCAGCATCTCGCGCCTGCAGGCCGACGCCGCCCGTGACCGCGCCGTCACCGCGATGACGGAGGCCAACCAGCGGCTCGAGCTCCTGGCCGACGCCGGCCGGGTGCTGTCGAGCACGCTGGACATCGGCGAGCAGCTCCAGCGCCTGGCCTCGCTCGTCGTGCCGCGGCTGGGCGACTGGTGCTGGATCGTCACCACCGACGAGCACGGCCGGCTGCAGGAGTCCGCCAGCGCGCACCGCGACCCAGGCCGCAACGAGCAGGTCGCGGCCTACGTGCGGATGATGCTCAGGGCGGTCACGCCCGACAGTGCGCCGAAGGTGGTCTTCCGCACCGGGCAGACGCTGATCGTGCCGGATGTCACGCCCGAACGCCTGGCGCAGTCGCTGTCGGACCCGGCGGCGCGCGCGGCGGTCCTGGCGCTGGCGCCGAAGTCGGTCGCCGCCGTGCCCCTCACCATCCGGGGGCAGACCGTCGGTGTGCTGTGCCTGATCAACGGCCCGGCCCGGGGCCCCCACCCGGACGCGGACGTCGAGACCGCGGTGGAGGTGGGCCGCCGCGCCGGGATGGCCCTGCACCACGCCCGCCTCTACGGCCAGCAGCGGGCGCTCGCCGACGCGCTGCAGCGCAGCATGCTCACCGAGCCGCCGCGCATCCCCGACTGCGAGATCGTGGTGCGCTACGTGCCGGCCGCGGAGGGCGCCGAGATCGGCGGGGACTGGTACGACGCCTTCCAGCAGGCCACCGGCACCACGGTGCTGGCCATCGGCGACGTCGTCGGGCACGACACCCGGGCGGCCGCCGCCATGGGGCAGGTCCGCAGCCTGCTGCGCGGCATCAGCTACTCCAGCGGCGGCTCGCCGTCCGGGGTGCTGACCGAGCTGGACCGGTCGATGGCGGGGCTCGGGGTGCGCACCATGGCGACCGCGCTCGTGGCGCACCTCGAGCCGGCCGAGGGCGGGGGCATGCTGCTGCGCTGGTCCAGCGCCGGTCACCCGGCGCCGGTGCTGCTCGACGCGTCGGGGGAGACCCGCCTGCTGGACGGCGACGCCGCCGACCTGCTGCTCGGCGTCGACCCGGACTCCGCCCGCGAGGACCGCACCACCGTGCTCGGGCGCGGGACGACGGTGCTGCTCTACACCGACGGCCTGGTGGAACGGCGGAACCGGGACGTCGACGCGGGCACCGACGAGCTGCTCCGGGTCCTGGGCGAGTGCTCGGGCCTCCCGCTGGACCAGGTGTGCGACCGGGTGCTGCGCCGGATGTTCCTGCCCGACGCCGAGGACGACGTCGCCGTCCTCGCCGTCCGGCTGTGCTGACCCGAGCCTGCGAGGGGCAGCACGCCCGGAACGGCTGGCACGGCCCCCGTGCAGGGTCCCGCCGCGAGCCTGCGAGCGGTGGGGGGCACGGGGGTCCTTCTGTTACTGGCCCGGGGGGACGTCGACGGCGGTGGCGGTGCCCTCCGGGGTGGTCTCGCCGGTCTGCGCGCGCAGCTCGGCGTCGCGGGCGGCCATGGCCTCCTGGCGGGCGGGCTCCTCCTCCAGGATCGCCGCGGCCTTCCACGCGGCCGGGATGGCGAACCCGTCGACCAGCGTGACCAGGTGCGGCCGCAGCTCCTTGAGCAGCTGGTTGACCGTGGCGGTGAGCAGCTTGGCCCGCGCCGGGGTGAGCTGCCCGTGCTCCAGGAACCACGCCTTGTCCGCCTCGATGGTCGACAGCGCGTAGAGGTCGCAGACGGTGTCCAGCAGCTGCCGGGCGGCCGGCTCCTCGGTGCGGTCGACGCCGGCGACGAAGGACTCCAGCACGATGCGCTCGATGTGCGTCTGCGCCGCCTTGAGCACGTGGTCCTGGACGTCGTTGAACATGTCGAACGGCGCCATGCCCTCGGTGGTGGAGTTCTTGCGCAGCCGCCGCGTCGCGCCCTCGAGCGAGTGCTTCTCGCGGAACTCGAACATCTTCAGCTGCCAGCCGCGGTCGAGCATCGGCACGTCGTCCACACCGGGGACGGCGTCGACGAGCCGGGCGATCAGCGCGCGGGCCGCCGTCCGCTCCAGCACCGTCTCCCGGACCATGTCCGCCACGAACCCGACCCGGCCCCAGCCGTCGAGCGAGCCGAAGTTGTCGCGGTAGCCGGTGAGCAGCCCCTTGGCGACCAGCTGCAGGAGGACGGTGTTGTCGCCCTCGAACGTGGTGAAGACGTCGGTGTCGGCCTTGAGGTGCGGCAGCCGGTTCTCCTGCAGGTAGC
This sequence comes from uncultured Actinomycetota bacterium, assembly GCA_963747895.1. Classification (GTDB taxonomy): domain Bacteria; phylum Actinomycetota; class Actinomycetes; order Mycobacteriales; family Geodermatophilaceae; genus Blastococcus. Next base: position 60,765 of record CAVVGX010000005.1, on the reverse strand, counting down.
CCGCACCGCCGCACGCCTCGCGGCACATCTGGATCGTCCGCGTCGCGTGCGCGGTCTGGGCCACCTTGAGGCCCGCGGCCCGGGACTCGAGCTCGCGCTGGGCCTGCTCGTCGATCTCCTCGCCGTGCACGTGCACGGCGGTCTGGACGTCGTGCATCGTCGAGACGAGCTCGCCCTGCGCGAAGTGCAGCGCGTAGGTCCTGGCCAGCGCCGGCAGCAGCTTGCGCTGGTGCACGAGGTAGTCGTTGATGACGATCTCGCGCTCCTCGCCGGGGGCGGCGAACTGGCGGCGGGTCTCGCCGTAGCGGACGGCGATGTCCAGGGCCAGCTTGGTGGCCGAGCCCGCGGCCCCGCCGACGCTCACCCGGCCGCGGACGAGGGTGCCCAGCATCGTGAAGAAGCGGCGGGTCTCGTTCTCGATGGAGCTGGTGTAGGTGCCGTCCTCGGCGACCTGCCCGTAGCGGTCCAGCAGCATGTCGCGCGGCACGGTGACGTGGTCGAAGGACAGTCGGCCGTTGTCGACGCCGAGCAGGCCGGCCTTCGGGCCGTCGTCCTCGATGGTGACGCCGGGCAGCGGGTTCCCGTCGGCGTCGCGGATCGGCACCAGCCAGGCGTGCACGCCGTGGTTCTTCCCCTGGGCGATGAGCTGGGCGAAGACCACCGCCATCCGGCCGTCCTCGGCCGCGTTGCCGATGTAGTCCTTGCGGGCGGCCTGGTGCGGGGTGTGCAGGTCGAAGGTCTGCGTCTCCGCGTCGTAGGTGCAGGTGGTGCGCAGCTGCTGGACGTCGGAGCCGTGGCCGGTCTCGGTCATGGCGAAGCAGCCCGGCAGGTCGAAGCTCATGACGTCGCGCAGGTAGGCCTCGTGGTGCCGGCGGGTGCCCAGCAGCTGCAGCGCGCCCCCGAACAGGCCCCACTGGACCCCGGTCTTGACCATGATCGACAGGTCGTTGAACGCGACCATCTCGATGGAGGTCACCGAGCCGCCGGAGTCGTCCTGACCGCCGTACTCCTTGGGGAACCCGAGGAGTACGCGGCCGGAGTCGGCCAGCTTCTTCGCCGCGCGGGTCACCCGCTCGCGGGCCTCGGCCATCGACTCGCCGTAGACCGGCAGGAAGTCCGGGTCGTCGAGGTGCTCCCGGGCATCCCGGCGCACGTGGGCCCAGCGGCCGTCCAGGACCTCGCGCAGGACCAGCGGGTCGACCGAGGCGTTCGGGGTGCTGCTCACGTCTCCTCCAAGCGGTGCGGTGCGGGTGCCACGACGCCGGAGAGTCCGGCCCAGGCGAGATCGGTCAGGTGTGCGGCCAGTTCGGTGCGGAGCATGGGGCGCCCGGCGCGCAGCCACCAGTCGGCGGCCGAACGGACCATCCCCACGAGGCCGTGACCCCATGCGTCGGCGGGGGCGCGGTCCCGGCCGGCCTGCTCCAGGGCCCGCGCCATGAGGGCGGCCGCCTGGTCGCCGACGAGGTCGGCCAGGTTGGCGATGGGGTCGGCGCCCTCGGCGGGGTGCTGGGACACGACGAAGCGGTAGATCTCGGGCTCGGCCTCCAGGAAGGCGAGGTAGGTGCCGATGGCCGCGGCGGTCATCTCGTGCGGGTGCGAGCTGCTGCGCATCGCCGTCCGCAGCTCGGCGAGCAGCCGGCCGGCCACCTCGCCGCAGACGGCGACGTACAGCTGGGAGCGGTCGGCGAAGTGCCGGTAGACGACGGTCTTGCTGGTGCCGGCCTCCGCGGCGATCTCGTCCATGCCGACGCCTGCGCCGTGCCGGCCGACGGCGGCGAGGGTCGCCTGGACGAGTTGTTCCCGGCGCGCGCGGCGGTGCTCGTCCCATCTCGAGTCGCGACGGTCGCGGCGCTGGGTGACATTGCCGGAGGCGCGCAGAGCGGTCCCGTCCTCGTCGTGCGGTTCACGGCCCGCGTGCGAGGAGCGTCTCACCGCCTCGGCTTTCATGTGAGCGACGGTACCGCGTACTCTGAGTACCGGCCACTCACCCGAACTCCCGGAGGTCCCCATGGCTGACACCTCGACGCCGAGCCGCAAGGCGGCGATCGTCGGCGGGAACCGGATCCCGTTCGCACGGTCCAACTCGGCCTACGCGCAGGCGTCCAACCAGGACATGCTCACCGCGACCCTCGACGGGCTCGTCGCCCGGTTCGGGCTGCAGGGCGCGCAGGTGGGCGAGGTCGTCGCCGGCGCCGTCCTCAAGCACGCCCGCGACTTCAACCTGACCCGCGAGTCGGTGCTCGGCTCGACGCTGGCGGCCAGCACCCCCGCCTACGACATCCAGCAGGCGTGCGGCACCGGCCTGGAGGCCGCGGTCCTCGTGGCCAACAAGATCGCCCTCGGGCAGATCGAGTCCGGCATCGCCGGCGGCGTCGACACCACGTCCGACGCCCCGCTGGCCGTCGGCGACGACCTGCGCCGCGTGCTGATCTCGCTGAACAACGCCAGGACCATGGGCGACCGGCTCAAGGCGCTGGCGAAGATCCGCCCCGGCCAGCTGGTGCCGGACATGCCGCGCAACGCCGAGCCGCGCACCGGCCTGGCGATGGGCGACCACGCCGCCATCACCGCGAAGGAGTGGCAGATCGGCCGCGAGGAGCAGGACGAGCTCGCCGTCCGCTCGCACCGGAACATGGCCGCCGCCTACGAGCGCGGCTTCTTCGACGACCTGGTGACGCCGTACCTCGGCCTGACGCGGGACAACAACCTGCGGCCGGACTCCAGCGTCGAGAAGCTGGCGAAGCTCACGCCGGTGTTCGGCAAGGGCGAGGGCGCGACGATGACCGCGGCCAACTCCACGCCGCTGACCGACGGCGCCTCGGCCGTCCTGCTGGCGTCCGACGAGTGGGCCGCCGAGAAGGGCCTGCCGGTGCTGGCCCACCTCGTCGACGCGCAGACCGCGGCCGTGGACTACGTGCACGGCGGCGAGGGCCTGCTCATGGCGCCGGTCTACGCGATGCCGGTGATGCTGGCCCGCAACGGCCTGACCCTGCAGGACTTCGACTTCTACGAGATCCACGAGGCCTTCGCCTCGACGGTCCTGTCGACGATGAAGGCCTGGGAGGACCCGGCGTTCTGCAAGGACAAGCTCGGCCTCGACGCGCCCCTGGGCTCGATCGACCGCGCCAAGCTCAACGTGAACGGCTCGTCGCTGGCCGCGGGGCACCCGTTCGCCGCCACCGGCGGCCGGATCGTCGCCTCGCTGGCGAAGATGCTGCACGAGGCGGGCCCGGGCAAGCGCGGCCTGATCTCCATCTGCGCCGCCGGCGGCCAGGGCGTCGTCGCCATCCTCGAGTCCTGACCCACACAGCTCCGCTGGGGAACCGGAGCGGCTCCCCCGCCACCCACCTGACCCACACAGCTCCGCTGGGGAACCGGAGCGGCTCCCCCGCCACCCACCCGACCCACACAGCTCCGCTGGGGAACCGGACGGCCTCCGGCCGCATCCACCCACACGTCCCGGAAGGAACAGCTCGCAGTGACTGACTGGTACACGAACTTCGCCAACTCCGGCGTCGGCACCACCCTCACCAAGCAGCTCGGGCTGCCCCGCCCCGGCGTGCTGCGCCGCTACGAGCCCGGCGCCCCGCTGCTGGACGGCCCCGCGGTGGTCGGCTCGGCCGGTCAGGGCCGGCTGCGCGACACCGTCACGGCCGTCCTCCGGGACGCCGGCGTGACCGTGCTGTCGCCGGTCGTCGCCGACGGGGACGCCGCCGGCGAGAAGCTCGGCGCGGTCGTCCTCGACGCCACCGGCGTGACCGGCCCGGCCGACCTCGCGGCGGCGCACGACTTCCTCGCCCCCGCGATCAAGCGGCTGCGCCCCAACGGCCGCGTCGTGATCCTCACCGACCCGCCGGCGTCGGCGGGCTCCCCTGCGCAGGCCGCTGCCCGCCAGGCCGTCGACGGGCTCACCCGCTCGATCGGCAAGGAGCTGCGCGACGGCTCGACGGCCAACGCCGTCTACGTGCCCGAGGGCGCGGAGTCCGGCGTCGCCGGTCCGCTGACCTTCTTCCTCTCCGGGCGCTCGGCCTACGTCGACGGGCAGGGCGTCACCCTGTCGGCCGCCGACGTGCCCGCGGCGCAGGACGCCGAGAAGCCGCTGGCCGGCAAGGTCGCCGTCGTCACCGGCGCCGCCCGCGGCATCGGCGCCTCCATCGCCGACGTCATGGCCCGCGACGGCGCGCACGTGGTGGCCGTGGACATCCCGGCCGCCGGCGACAGCCTGGCCGCGGTGGCCAACCGCATCGGCGGCACGGCGCTCCAGCTCGACATCACCGCCCCCGACGCCGCCCAGCGGCTGGTGGAGCACCTGCGCGAGCGGCACGGCGGCGTGGACGTCATCGTGCACAACGCCGGCATCACCCGCGACAAGCTGCTGGTCAACATGGACGCCGCCCGCTGGAACTCGGTGATGGCGGTGAACCTGCAGGCCCAGCTGGACCTCACCCAGGCCCTGCTCGACGGCGACGTCCTCAACGCCGGTGCGCGCGTCGTCTGCGTCTCCTCGCAGTCGGGCATCGCCGGCAACCGCGGGCAGACCAACTACGCGGCGTCCAAGGCCGGCGTCATCGGCATGGTGCGCGCGTGGGCCCCGGCCTTCGCCGAGCGCGGCGCGACGATCAACGCCGTCGCGCCGGGCTTCATCGTCACCGAGATGACGGCGAAGATGCCCTTCGGGACCCGCGAGGTCGGCGCCCGGCTCAACTCGCTGCAGCAGGGCGGGCTGCCGGTCGACGTCGCCGAGACGATCGCCTGGCTGTCGCAGCCCACCAGCGCCGGCGTCAACGGCCAGACCGTGCGGGTGTGCGGCCAGTCGCTGCTGGGTGCCTGACGTGACCGGTTCCCCGACCGATGTGACGGTGCTGGACGCCGCCCCCAGCCTGGCGTCGCTGTACGCCAAGGCCGCGCTCACCTCGCGCGGGCGGGGCGGCGACCTGCCGGACACGCACCTGGCCCGGCACGGCGTGACCGTCGACCGCGACCACCTGGCCGCGTACGCGCGGGTCTGCCGGCTGCCGCTGACCGACGTGCTCCCGGCGACCTACCCGCACATGCTCACCTTCCCGCTGCAGATGGCGCTGATGACCGACCGCGCCTTCCCGCTGGCGACGGTGGGGCTGGTGCACGTGCGCAACCGCATCGAGGTGCTGCGCGGCGTGCGCGCCGACGAGGCGCTCGACCTGGAGGTCTGGGCGGATCGGTTCGCCACCCACCGCAGCGGCGCGACGGTCGACCTCTGCGCGAGCGCCACGGTCGGTGGCCAGGAGGTCTGGCGTTCCCGCTCGACGTATCTGTCCCGCGGGGCGACCGCACCCGCCGGCGCACCGGAGGCCGACGTCGACGTCGCCGTCGGGGCCCTGGAGCGGACGGTGGCGACCTGGCGGGTGCCCGACGACGCCGGACGTCGCTATGCCAAGGTCTCCGGTGACGTGAACCCGATCCACCTGTCGGGCCTGACGGCCAAGGCGCTGGGCTTCAAGCGGGCCATCGCGCACGGCATGTGGGTGAAGGCCCGGGTGCTGGGCGCGCTGGCCGGCCGGTTGCCGGAGGCGCTCGAGGTCGACGTCGCCTTCCGCAAGCCGCTGTTCCTGCCCTCCACCGTCACGCTGTCCACCGCCGAGGTGGCCGGCGGCTGGGACGTCGCCGTCCGGAGCGCGGGCAGCGGAACCGAACACCTGCTCGGTTCGATCCGCACTCTGGACTGAAGGACCCCGTCCTCCCCTCCCCTCGCAGGCTCGGGGCGGGACCCTGGACGGGGCCGACAGACATACCGGAAGAAAGAGGACTGTCACTGATGGCCGTGTCGTTCGGGCTCACCGAGGACCAGATCGAGCTGCAGAAGTGGGTGCACCAGTTCGCCGAGGACGTCGTGCGCCCCGCCGCGCACGAGTACGACGAGCGCGAGGAGACCCCGTGGGAGGTCATCCAGGAGGCCGCGAAGATCGGGCTCTACTCGATCGACTTCTTCGCCACGCAGTCCTTCGAGGAGTCCGGGCTCGGCATCCCGATCGCCATGGAGGAGCTCTTCTGGGGTGACGCCGGCATCGGCCTGGCGATCGTGGGCACCAGCCTCGCCGCGGCGTCGGTGAGCGCGAACGGCACGCCCGAGCAGGTCGGCCAGTGGGTGCCGGCCATGTTCGGCACCGAGGCCGAGCCGAAGCTGGCCGCGTTCTGCTCCTCCGAGCCCGACGCCGGTTCCGACGTCGGCGCGATGCGGACCCGCGCGGTCTACGACGAGAAGACCGACGAGTGGGTGCTCAACGGCACCAAGACGTGGGCGACCAACGGCGGCATCGCCGACATCCACGTCGTCAACGCCGTCGTCGACCCCGAGCTCAAGGCCCGCGGGCACGCCAGCTTCATCGTGCCGCCGGGAACCCCCGGCCTCTCGCAGGGGCAGAAGTTCCTCAAGCACGGCATCCGGGCCTCGCACACGGCCGAGGTCGTCCTCGAGGACTGCCGCATCCCGGCCGACTGCCTGCTCGGCGGCCGGGACAAGCTCGACGAGCGCCTCGCCCGGGCCCGCGAGGGGGCGCGGACCGGCCGCACGCAGCCGTCGATGGCGACGTTCGAGCGCACCCGTCCCGCGGTGGGCGCGCAGGCCATCGGCGTCGCCCGCGCCGCCTACGACTACGCGCTGGAGTACGCCAAGCAGCGCGAGCAGTTCGGCCGCGCGATCATCGAGAACCAGTCGATCGCCTTCATGCTCGCGGACATGAAGACCGCCATCGACGCCGCCCGCCTGCTGGTGTGGCGCGCCGCGTGGATGGCGCGCAACGGTCAGCAGTTCACCGCCGCCGAGGGTTCGATGTCCAAGCTCGTGGCGGGGGAGACCGCCGTCCGGGTCACCGAGCAGGCGATGCAGATCCTCGGCGGCAACGGCTACACCCGCGACTACCCGGTCGAGCGGATGGCGCGCGACGCCAAGATCTACACGATCTTCGAGGGCACCTCGGAGATCCAGCGCCTGGTCATCGCCCGGACGATCTCGGGCGTGCACATCCGCTGACGCCCGCGCAGCACCGACCACGCCGTGTGGTCGCCGCCTCCGCCGTCGACGGCCGGGCGGCGGCTGCACGGCGTGGCCCGTTCCGGGGCCGGCAAGTTCTGGTGCGGAGGGGTTCACCAGCGGTTGTGCACAACAACCAATGACGCGTCTTGTCGGTTCTCGGCTGGATCGGCTGACCTCCTGACCTGCGATTTCGTCCTCAAGTAACGATCAGGTCACGGGGCGCACCACTGGTTCGCCACGCGTGGCGGCACCGATCCGACCGCTTCCCGCGTGGTGTCGTTCGCCCCGTCCGGATCGCCGGGCCACCGCCCCGGCGATCCGGGACCCACAGAGGGAGCAGACGTGCAGTTCACGTCATCACCCCGTCGTGCGCTCGGCCTCGTGGCCGTCGGCGCGATCGGCATGTCCACAGCAGTCCTGGGCGTCACCGGCACGGCCTCGGCCGCCACCAACGCCTGGACCTTCACCACCGCCTCCAGCGGCGCCACCAAGACCGGCGTCGAGTCGGTCACGATCGAGACCGACGGCGAGTGCACCATCGCCTGGGTGCTCGACGGTGCGTCCGGCGGCGCCGGCCTCGACGGCGCAGGCGACCCGGTCGCCGGCGCCCCCGGCGGCCGCTACACCGTGACGACCGAGGCCTACGACGGCGACGTCTACGACTTCTTCACCGGCGGCGTGGGCGGCGACGCTACGTCGAGCACCGTCGGCACCGGCGGCCTGGACGGCTCCTCCCGCGGGGACGACGGCTACGACGGCGGCTCCGACGGCACCACGTACGGCGGCGGCGGTGGCGGCGCGACCATCGTCGAGCGTGACGGCGACCCGATCGTCGGTGCCTTCGGTGGCGAGGGCGGCATCCCGGTCAACGGCGGCAGCGTCGGCGGCCTGGACGGCGAGCACCTGGACTACTCGGACGGCAACGGCGCGGCGGGGACGCCCGCGAACATCGGCGGCGGCGTCATCAGCGGCACGGTCACCTGCGTGACCGTCGACCCGGTCGCGCCCGGTGCGCCGACGCTGGCCGACTGGGTGCAGGTCGGTGACGGGACGGCGACGTTCCAGTTCACCCCGGGCACCGAGGGTCAGGACTCCGACGAGCAGTACGTGCGGTCCTCCTGGGAGTACAGGCTCGACGGTGGCGCGTGGACCGCGTTCACCGAGGGCTACACCGGCTCCGACGACCTGACCGGCTCGATCACCGGCCTGACCAACCTCAAGACCTACAGCCTGACGGTCCGGGCCACCAGCACGGCCGGCAACAGCCCGGCCAGCGCGCCGGTGTCCTTCACCCCCTACGCGGAGCTGGCCGCCCCGGCGAGCGTCTCGGCGACCACGGGCGTGAGCTCGGTCCGCATCTCCTGGACCCCGGCCGCTGACGCCACCGGCGCCGTCTCCTACGAGGCCTTCATCGCCCCGTGGGGTGCACAGAGCAGCGCGGGCGTCGTCGTCTGCACCGCCCCGAGCGGCGCGACCACCTGCGTCGTCCCGGCCACGCCGGGATCGGAGTACGGCTTCGGTGTCCGCGCCATCGACGCCGCCGGCAACCCTGGCGCGTCGGCCTTCGGCGAGAAGCCGACGACGGTCCCCGCCTCGGCGGTCTCGGCCACCCTGCCCAAGTCCGACGGCGCGCTGACCAGCAGCGCGTCCAACGGCAAGGCGGTCGCCGGTGAAGAGGTCACCATCTCCGGCACGGGCTTCCTGCCCGGCTCGACCGTCGAGCTGGTCGTCTACTCCACCCCGGTCAAGCTCGGTGAGGCCGTCGTCCTCGCGGACGGCACCTTCAGCGCGACGGTCACCCTGCCCAAGGGCCTGGCCAACGGGACCCACCACCTGGTGGCCACCGGTGTCGACGCCGACGGCAACGTGCGCAACCTGGTCGTCGAGGTCACCGTGAGCGGCGGCGCCGCGCAGCTGGCCTACACCGGCTTCTCGGCCGCGCCCGTCCTCGGCGCCGGCGCGCTGGCGCTCCTGGCCGGTGGCGGACTCCTGGTCGCCGCCCGTCGTCGCACGGCTGCCTGACCCACCCGCACCACCCCGGGAGCCCGGGCCACCGCACGGTGGTCCGGGCTCCTGCATGTCCGGGATCAGAACGAACTGCTGGTGGCCGGCTGGTCGACCGATGTCCGAACTCGTGGTCGGCGAGACCGTCCCAGGGGTGGGAACTGCGCCATCGGTTCCCCAACGGTTGTGCACAACAACCAGGGGCGGTTCTCGGCGTTTTCCGCCTGGCATTCCCGGCCCCCTGGCCTGCCGATTCGCTCAAAGGTCTCGATCAGGTCACGGCGGGCACCACTGGTGTGAACACGCGTGGCGCCATGGAACCGGCCGCCGCGTGCGTGGTCTGGTGCGCCCGTCCGGATGACCGGGCCAGCGACCCGGCGTCCCGGGATCCTTCGAGGGAGCGAAACGTGCAGCTCACGTCCTCACCCCGTCGTGCACTCGGCCTCCTGGCCGTGAGCACGATGGGCATGTCCACCGCGGTGCTCGGGGTCGCCGGTGCGGCATCGGCCACGTCGACCTCGTGGACCTTCTCCACCGATGTCCTCGCCGGGGTCGACCAGCCGGGAGCTGAGTTCATCGAGATCCAGTCCGGCGACACCTGTGTCATCGACTGGGTGCTCGACGGTGGCGCGGGGGGCACTGCCGACGACGGCGGCGTCGGCTCGGCGGGTGGTCGCTACTCCGCCACCACCGAGGCCCACGACGGGGACCGGTACGACCTCTTCCCGGGCCAGAAGGGTGGCGACGCCCAGGACGGCGACGTCGGCATCGGCGGGCTCGACGACTCCTCGTTGGGTGGCGACGGCCAGGACGGCGGCTACGTCGACGACGTCTTCGGCGGGGGCGGTGGCGCCGCCTCCGTCGTCAGCATCGACGGAGAGCTCCTGCTCGGCGCGTTCGGCGGGAACGGTGCCGGGTTCGACTACGGCGAGGGGTGGGGCATCGGCGGCTTCGAGGGCGAGAACGTGGACCTCTCGGGCAGTGCCGACGGGGCCGGTGGCACGGCCACGAACATGGGGAACGGCGTGATCAGCGGGACGGTCACCTGCACCGCCGGAAGCCCGGAGGCTCCGGAGGCTCCGGAGGCTCCGGGGGCCCCGACGCTCGCCGAGCGCGTGGAGGTCGGCGACGGCACGGCGAAGGTGCGCTTCACGCCCGGCCCCGCGGGCAGCGCCCACCCCACCACCTGGCAGTACAAGCTGGACGCCGGTCCGTGGACGGCGTTCGACCCGGGCTTCACGAACGACGACGACCTGACTCTCTCGCTGGGCGAGCTCGCGAACGCGCGCACCTACACGGTGCGGATCCAAGCGGTCAGCAGCGCCGGCACGAGCCCGGCCAGTGCTCCTGTCACCTTCGTCCCGGTCCGCCAGCTGCCCGCACCGGCCAGCGTGGATGCCAAGGTGCTCCCGACCGCTCTCCGCATCTCCTGGACCCCCGCTGCCGGCGCCGAAGGCACGGTCTCCTACACCGCGTTCGCCACGCCGGTCGGCGCCCAGAGCAGCCAGGACACGGTCACGTGCCGCTCGACCGGGACCCCCTGCGTGGTGCTCGTCACGCCCGGACGCGCGTACACCTACGGCGTGGCCGCCCGGGACGCGGCGGGCAACGAGGGTCACCGCATCTTCGGCGAGAACCCGACCGCCGTCGTTCCGGAGTTTCCCCACCTCGTGTTCATGCCGGAGCGCGACGGCCTGCTGTCCCTCGACATGGAGGGCAAGCTGGTCGTGGCCAAGCCGATCATCCTCGGCGGTGACGGCTACCTCCCCGGCTCCCGCATCACGATCATGATGTTCTCCACCCCGGTCACGCTCGGTGAGGTCACTGCACGCGCCGACGGCAGCTTCAGCACCACCGTGACCGCACCCGAGGGCACGCCGGCCGGCGTCCACCACCTGGTCGCCTCCGGCCTCGACGCCGATGGCAACCCCCGCAACCTGATCGTCGAGGTGACCGTCGACGGAGGCGTGACCGTCGACGGAGGCGGAGGCGGAGCCGGCGCAGCCGCTCTGGCCTTCACCGGGTTCTCGGCCGTTCCGTTCGCCGGGGCCGGCGTCGTGGCGCTCCTGGCCGGTGGCGGACTCCTGGTCGCCGCCCGTCGTCGCCAGGCCGCCTGACCCGCACGCACCACCCGCACGGAGCTCCGGCCCCGTCCCGCCACCGCGGGACGGGGCCGGAGCCCGTTCCGCGCCCGGCGGGGGAACCGGGACCCGGACGGGGCCTCACCTAGCATCTGGGCGCACGGATCGGCGTCGGCCGGTTCGCACGACCGGGGGAGCGGCAGTGGCGGACCCGGACGTGGACCAGCTGCACGACCGGACGCAGCGCTGGGACCGCATCCCCGACGTGCCGCCCCGCGAGCCCGTCGACCACGACCACGACGACCACGACGACGCCCGCGACGACGAGCCCGGGGCCCCGCGCGGCCGGGGCTTCTGGCGGACCCTCGCCCTCGGCGCCGGGGAGCTGCTGGTCACCGCCGGCGTGGTGCTGCTCCTGTTCGTCGTCTACGAGGTCTACGTGACCGACTTCCTGACGTCGCAGCGGCAGGACCAGCTCAGCTCCGAGCTGCGCGAGCAGTGGGCCGACCCGGCGCCCGAGCGCGGCTCGATCACGCAGGTGGATATCGGCGACGCCTTCGGGGTGCTGCGCATCCCACGCCTCGGCGAGGACTACACGCGGGTCGTCCTCGAAGGCACCGAGGAGAAGCAGCTCTCGCAGGGGCCCGGCCACTACGTCGACTCCGCGATGCCCGGCGAGCAGGGCAACCTCGCCCTCGCCGGTCACCGGGTCGGCAAGGGCTCGCCCTTCCTCGAGCTGGACCGCATGCGGCCCGGCGACCCGATCGTCGTCGAGACCCGGGACAGCTGGTTCGTCTACCGCGTCCTCGGTGACGACGACCCCAGCGGCATCCCCGGCATGCAGATCGTCAGCCCCACGGCCGTCGAGGTCGTCGCGCCGACCCCGGACTCCGCCGGGGCCGCGCCGTCGGGCGCCTACCTGACGCTGACGACCTGCCATCCCCGCTACTCCGCCCGGCAGCGGCTGGTCGTCCACGCCCGTCTCGACGGCGGCGCGATCAGCAAGGCGGAGTACCCGGACGGTCCCGACGCCCTGTACGAGAACCGCTGAGCCGGGAGGCCACGTGTACGGCTGGATCTGGCGCCACCTCCCCGGTGGCACCCCGAGCAGGACGGTGCTCTCGCTGGTCCTCCTCGTCGCGGTGATCGCCCTGCTGCTCTTCGTCGTCTTCCCCTGGGTGGAGCCCCGGCTGCCGTTCAACGACGTCACCGTCGACTGAGACGGTCAGATCAAGAAGTCGCAACGATCGCCGTCAGCGTCCACTTCGGGTGGCCGACCTGGGCGGACGGAGGAAAGGTCGGGTTCGGACGACGACCCTCGACGCATCCCGGAGGCCTCCGTGCGCGCCACCCGACCCCTCGCCCTCGCCGCCGTCGGCACCCTCGCGCTCGCTGCCTGCGGAGGCGGCGGCGACTCCGTGGACACCGGCGGGGGAGGAGGTGGCGGCGACAACGTGCTCGTCGCCGCGGTCAGCGCGCAGCCCGACCAGCTCGACCCGCACGTGACCACCGCGTACGCGAGCTTCCAGGTGCTGGAGAACGTCTACGACACCCTCGTGGCCCCCGATCCCGAGGACCTCACGATGCAGCCGAGCCTGGCCACGGAGTGGGAGACCAGCGACGACGGCCTGGAGTGGCGGTTCACCCTCCGGGACGGCGTCACCTTCCACGACGGCAGCGACTTCGACTCCGCCGACGTCGTCTACTCCTACAACCGGATCATCGACGAGGACCTGAGCAACTCGTTCCGGTTCCAGAACGTCGAGTCCGTGGAGGCCGACGGCCCGGACACCGTCGTCATCACGCTCTCCCAGCCGACGCCGAACCTGCTCGAGCGGATCGGCTCGTTCAAGGGGATGGCGATCCTCTCGGAGAACGCGGCCGACGAGTTCGACCTGAAGACCGAGGCCAACGGCACCGGCCCCTTCGAGCTGGAGAGCTCCGACGCCAGCAGCACGGTGCTCACCGCCTACGACGACTACTGGGGTGGGACGCCGTCGATCGACGGCGTCGAGTTCCGGTACATCACCGAGCCGGCCGCGGCGCTGACCGCGCTGCAGAACGGCGAGGTGCAGTGGACCGACAACGTGCCGCCGCAGCGCATCGAGTCCCTCGGCGGCGACGACTCCGTCGAGCTCCAGACGACGCCCAGCGTCGACTACTGGTACATGTCCATGAACTACGACCGGCCACCGTTCGACAACCGCGACGTGCGCCGGGCGATCTCCTTCGGCGTCGACCGCGGGGCGGTGGCCGAGGCCGCCTGGTTCGGCGCCGCGCAGGCCAACCAGACCGCGATCCCCGAGGACAGCTTCTTCTACTACGACTACGCCCCGTTCGAGCGCGACGTCGAACAGGCCAAGCAGCTGATCGCGCAGTCCGGCGTCCCGACGCCGATCACGATGGGCCTGATGGTCACCGACGAGTACCCCGAGACGGTGACGGCGGCGCAGGTCATCGCCAGCCAGCTCGCCGAGATCGGCGTCCAGGTGAACATCGAGACCCTGGACTTCGCCACCTGGCTGGACCGGGAGGGCGCCGGCGACTTCGACGCCTTCTACCTGGGCTGGCTCGGCAACCTCGACCCGGCGGCGTACTACCAGGAGCAGCACCAGACCGACGGGCCGAACAACTACCAGGGCTACAGCAACCCCGAGGTCGACCAGCTGCTGCAGCAGGGCTCGACCGCCACCGACGAGGACGAGCGCAAGCAGATCTACGACCAGGCCGCGAAGATCATCGTCGACGACGTCTCGTACCTGTACCTCTACAACCCCGACGTGGTCCAGGCCTGGGCGCCGGGCCTGTCCGGCTACCAGATCCGGGCCGACAAGGCGATCAACTTCGAGAACGTGGAGCTGCCCTGACCGGGTACGTCCTCCGCCGCACCGGGCAGTCGGTGGTGGTGCTGGCGGGGGTCAGCGTCATCGTCTTCGGCCTGGTGCACCTCGTGCCGGGCGACCCGGTGCGGCTGGCCCTGGGCACCCGGTTCGACCAGGACACCTACGAGACGCTGCGCGAGCGGTCCGGGCTGGACGAGCCCCTCGTCCTCCAGTACTTCGGCTGGCTCGGCCGGGCGTTGTCCGGCGACCTGGGGGTGAGCTTCCGCAGCGGCGACACCGTCACCTCGCTGATCGCCGAACGGTTGCCGGCCACCCTGACCCTGGCGTTCGCCTCCATCCTGGTGGCGCTGGCGATCGCGATCCCGCTCGGCACGATCTCGGCGCTGCGGCCCCGCTCGCTGGTCGACCGCATCGCCACCGTGATCAGCCAGTTCGGCATCTCGGTGCCCGACTTCTGGATGGCGATCGTGCTCATCCTGGTCTTCGCCGGCACGCTGGGCTGGCTGCCCTCGGGCGGCTACGTGCCGTTCACCGAGGACCCGGGCGAGTGGTTCCGGCGGCTGATCATGCCGGCGGTGGTCACCGGCGTGGTCTCCGGCTCGGTGATCACCCGGTTCGTGCGCTCCAGCGTGCTGGAGGCGCTGGGCGCCGACCACGTGCGGACGGCGCAGGCCAAGGGGCTGCCCGAGCGGCAGGTCTTCACGTGGCACGTGCTGCGCAACGCGCTGCTGCCGCTGGTCACCGTCACGGGCGTGCAGCTGGCCTACCTGCTCTCCGGCGTGGTCGTCGTCGAGATCGTCTTCTCCTGGCCGGGGCTGGGCCAGCTGGCGCTCCAGTCGGTCCAGGCCCGCGACTACCCGGTGCTCCAGGGCGCGATCCTGCTGTTCGCGATCATCTTCCTGGTCATCAACCTGGTCGTGGACCTGCTCTACACCGCCATCGACCCGAGGATCCGGCGATGACCCCCAGCCCGGGCCTGCGGCCATGCACCCCCAGCCGAGGCCTGCTGCCACGTCCCCCCAGCCGAGGCCTGCTGCCATGACCGGCCAGCCCGTACCGCCGCCGTCGGCCGCGGAGAGCGCGTCGTCCGAGGGCGGCGCCGCGCCGGCGACCCTGCGGCCGGCCCGTCCCCGCTGGCGGGAGACGCTGAGCCTGCTCCTGCACAACCCGACCGCGGCCGTCTCGCTCGTGCTGCTGATCGGCATCGTCCTCGTGGCGATCTTCGACGAGTCGCTGGCGCCGCAGGGGCCCAACGAGATCTCGGTCGCGGACCGGCTGCAGGCCCCCAGCCGGGACCACCCGTTCGGCACCGACGACCTCGGCCGGGACATCCTCAGCCGGGTGATCCTCGGCGCGGGGGTCTCGCTGCGCGTCGGCTTCCTCGCCGTCGGCATCGCCCTGCTGATCGGCACGGTCATCGGCCTGCTCGCCGGCTACTACGGCCGGCTCGTCGACGACGTCCTCATGCGGTTCATGGACATGCTCTTCGCGTTCCCCGCGGTGCTGCTGGCCATCGCCATCCTCGCCGTCCGCGGGCCAGGGGCCGGCAACACCGCGCTGGCCATCGGCATCGTCTACATCCCGATCTTCGCCCGGGTGACGCGGGCCAGCGTGCTGGGCGTCCGCGAGGAGGTCTACGTGCGGGCCTCCCGGTCGGTGGGGGCCTCGGACTTCCGGCTGCTCACCCGGCACGTGCTGCCCAACGCCGCGCCGCCGATCATCGTGCAGACCTCGATCAGCCTGGCCTTCGCCGTCCTGGCCGAGGCGGCGCTGTCCTTCCTCGGGCTGGGCACCCAGCCGCCGAACCCCTCGTGGGGGCTGATGCTCGCGGAGGGGCGCGGCTTCATCGACATCGCCTGGTGGCTGGCGTTCTTCCCCGGGATGGCGATCTTCGTGACCGTGCTGTGCTTCAACCTGCTCGGCGACGGCCTGCGCGACGTGCTGGACCCGCGCCAGCGGACGCTCATGGGATCGGGGGGTGCCGGGTGACGACGCCGGTGCTGGAGGTCGAGGACCTGCGGGTGCGGCTGCGGACGCCGCGCGGGCCGGCCGACGTCGTCAACGGGCTGTCCTACACCGTGGGGGCCGGCGAGACGGTGGCCGTGGTGGGGGAGTCCGGCAGCGGGAAGAGCGTCTCGGTGCTCGCCCTGCTCGGGCTGCTGCCGGCGCGGACGGCGACGGTGACCGGACGGGCGCTGCTGCAGGGCGAGGACCTGCTCACCATGAAGCCCGACCGGCTGCGGCAGGTGCGCGGGCCGGGCGCGGGGATGGTCTTCCAGGACCCGATGACCTCGCTCAACCCGGTGCTCACCATCGGCCGCCAGCTGGTGGAGGGCATCCGCGCGCACGGCGACCTGGACAAGCGGGCCGCCCGCCGGCGGGCCGCCGAGCTGCTCGGCGAGGTGGGGCTGCCCGACCCCGAGGGCACCCTGGACCGCTATCCGCACGAACTCTCCGGCGGCATGCGGCAGCGGGTGATCATCGCGATCGCGCTGTCGAACTCGCCGGCGCTGCTCATCGCCGACGAGGCGACGACGGCGCTCGACGTC
Source organism: uncultured Actinomycetota bacterium (assembly GCA_963747895.1). GTDB lineage: Bacteria > Actinomycetota > Actinomycetes > Mycobacteriales > Geodermatophilaceae > Blastococcus. The sequence continues at coordinate 44,276 of CAVVGX010000005.1, read as the reverse complement.
ACCGTGCAGGCGCAGATCATCGACCTGGTCGAGAAGCTGAAGGCCGAGCGCGGCACCGGGGTCATCTGGATCACCCACGACCTGGGCGTCGTCGCCGGCATCGCCGACCGCGTGCTGGTCATGTACGGCGGGCGGTGCGTGGAGGACGGCACCGTCGACGACGTCCTCGAGCACCCGGTGCACCCCTACACCCGCGGGCTGCTGGGTGCGCTGCCCGACCTGGCCCAGCCGGCGGTCGACGGCGTCGTCCCCGACCTGGCCACCGTGCCCGGGGTGCCGCCGGCGCCCACCGATCTGCCGGAGGGCTGCGTGTTCTGGCCGCGCTGCCCGGTGCGCGGCGACGCGCGCTGCGAGACCGAGCAGCCGCCGCTGGCCGTGATCGGCTCGGCCGACGTGCGGCTGCCGCACCGCGCCGCCACCTGGTGTGCGGAGGGGGAGGCGCGATGAGCGACGACGTGCTGGTCTCCGCCCGCGGGCTGGAGGTGCACTTCCCGATCGGTGGCCGGGGGCTGCGGAAGAAGCCGGCCGGCGTGCTGCGCGCCGTCGACGGCGTCGACCTGGACATCCGCCGCGGCGAGACGCTGGGCCTGGTGGGGGAGTCCGGGTGCGGCAAGTCGACGCTGGGCAACGCGCTGCTGCGGCTGGTGCCCTCGACCGGCGGCACCGTCACCTTCGACGGCACCGACATCACCGGGCTGGACGGCCGCCGGCTCAAGGAGCTGCGCCGTCGCGCCGGCATGGTGTTCCAGGACCCGTTCGCCTCGCTGGACCCCCGGCGCACGGTGGCCCAGACGGTGGCCGAGCCGCTGGAGGTGCACGGGCTGCGGAAGGGCCGGGACAAGGCCGGGCGGGTGGCCGAGCTCCTGGAACTCGTGGGCCTGGACCCCGCCGTCGCCGGGCGCTACCCGCACGAGTTCTCCGGCGGCCAGCGGCAGCGCGTCGGCATCGCCCGCGCGCTGGCCGGCGAACCGGACTTCCTGGTCTGCGACGAGGCGATCGCCTCGCTCGACGTCAGCGTGCAGGCCCAGGTGCTCAACCTGCTGCGCCGGCTGCAGCGGCAGCTCGGGCTCACGCTGCTGTTCATCTCGCACGACCTCTCGGCGGTGCGGCACATCGCCGACCGGATCGCGGTCATGTACCTGGGCCGCGTGGTGGAGATCGGGCCGGCCGACGCGGTCGGCACCGACCCGCAGATGCCCTACACGCAGGCGCTGCTGTCCGCGGTGCCGTTGCCGCATCCGAAGCTCGAGCGGGAGCGCAGGCGGATCGTCCTCACCGGCGACGTCCCCTCGCCGGCCGCCGTCCCCAGCGGCTGCCGGTTCCGCACCCGCTGCCCTTACGTGTTCGAGCCGTGCGACGACGTCGACCCCGCGCTGCAGCCGGTCGGGGCGCCCGGTCAACAGGCCGCGTGCCACCTGCACGGCGTCGTCGGCACCCCGGTGACCGAGACCCCCGAGGGCGTCACCGCCGACGCCTGACGGCTGTCCTCCCTCACCGCCGCGCGTCCTCCCTCACCGCCTACCGTGCGGGTGGACCATCCGGGAGCAGGTCACCTGATCGTGGCCGCGGGGTCAGACGGCGGGATCGAGCAGGCGGGGGCGAGCGGCGGCCAGGCCGGCGACCAGCTGGAGGACGACGGCGGCGAGCATCAGCCCCAGCCCCGGGCCCCACGCCCCGGTGGCGTCGTGCAGCAGGCCCACGCCCAGCGGCCCGGTCGCGGCCAGCAGGTAGCCCACGCTCTGCGCGGTCGCCGACAGCCGGCCGGTCTGGGCGACGTCGCGGCTCCGGGCGACGATCAGCAGCATCGACAGCGGGAAAGCGACGCCGCTGCCCAGCCCGTAGAGGGTCGCCCACAGCAGGGGCGCCGCCCCCGGGGCCACGAGCAGTCCGATGATCGCGGCCATCGCCGGCACGGCGCCCAGCAGCACCCAGCCCTGCTGACCGGGGCGCCGGCCGGCCAGTCCCGGGACGACCAGTGCCAGCGGCACGGCCAGCCCGGTGGCGACGGCGAGCAGCCCCCCGGCCGCCACGGAGGAGACCCCCGACTCCGCCTCGAGCACGTCGGCCAGCCAGGTCAGCATCGCGTAGAACGACAGCGACTGGAACCCGAAGTACAGCGTGACCGCCAGCGCCACGCGGTCGCGCAGGATCGCGGTGCGCGCGCCGGACGGGGCCGCGGCGGGTCGCGGGACGCCGCGCCGGGCGCGGGCCAGCGCCAGCATCGCCAGGAGCGCGGCCAGCACGAGGACGCCCCACAGCAGCAGGCCCGCGGTCGGGCCGCCGGCCGCGGAGGACATCGGCCGCGCCAGGCCCGCCCCCACCGCCGCGGAGCCGGACATGGCCGCGGTGATGAGCCCGAGGACGACGGCCGCGCGGGCTCCGTACTCGGCACGGGCGACGGCGGGCAGCAGCACGTTGCCCACCGCGATGCCGCCGCTGAGCAGCACGGTGCCGGCGAACAACCCCGGCGCCCCGGCCACGCGCAGCAGCACGCCGGCGGCGATCAGCGCGACGCCCAGCAGCACCGCCGCGTGCACGCCGAACCGGGCGGCCAGCGCCGGGGCGAACGGCGAGATCAGCCCGAAGCAGACCAGCGGTAGCGCGGTGACGACGGCCAGCGCCCCGGTGGACAGCCCGAGCTCGCCGGCCAGCTCACCGAGCAGGGGACCGACGGCGGCGAAGGGTGCGCGCAGGCACAGCGCGACCAGGACCAGCACCGCAGCGGGGACGGCGACCCGCCATCGGCGCGCCGCCGTGCGCCCCCGGCCGGCGTCCACCGGTGCCACCTGCGACACGTGCCCTCCCGTCCGGCCGCACGGCGCACGGCGAGACGTCCATTGTCGGGCGGCCCGGACCCGGCCGGCGGGCGGGCCCGTGGTCTGACCCTCTGGGAGGAGATCCGCTCAAGGAGACGCGTGCGCACGCCGACCCGGGGGGTATGCGGTTCCACGTGCGTACGGCCCGACGCCGTCGCGGTACCCCCTTGTGGGCGTACCTGACGGCGCTCGTGCTCGTGCCGCTGCTGGGTGTGGTGGCCCTGACCGGGGCCATCGTCCGCATCGCCGTCGACGAGGCGGGGAGCGCAGCGCGGTCGGAGGCCGCCATCGGCGCCCTGGCCCGGCTGCACGCCGCCCGGAGCGCCGTCATCCGCGAGGTCGTCCCCACGCTGACCCTGGTGATCATCGACAGCCCCGACAGTGCCGCCATCCTCGGGACCGACGCCGACGTCGTCACGGGTCTCCGGGACGGGGCCCGGGCGCTGCTGCGCGAGACGCGGGCCGTCACCGACGAGGCCTTCGACGAGATCGGCGGGGACGCCATCACCGCGGGTGGGGCGGCCGCCGCCCTCCGCCGGATCGAATGGGTGCGCGCGGCCGCCGACGGCACCGGAGCGAGTCCGGCGACCCTCTACGACGACTTCCTGGCGCTGGCCGACGACCTCGCCGCCGCCCAGGGCCGGGCCGCCCGCGCCGCCGGTGCGGAGCAGGCGCCGGTCGCGACGACCGCGGCCACCCACGACGTCCAGCTCGTCGCGGACTTCGCCACCGTGGCCGCCCGGCTGGTGCCCGAGTTCATCGGCACGCAGCTCGTCGGCGTGGGCGACGTCGACCGCGCGGCGTGGCGGGCCGACTGGGAGGTCTACCAGCACGCCAAGCAGGATCTGGCCGAGCTCTCGGAGCCCTCCCTCGCGGCGCGCTCGCAGGAGCTCGCGTCCGCGCCGGAGACGAGCACGATCGACGCGGTGGTCGCCGACCACGTCGACGGCCGCGCCGCGACCCTGTCGGTGCCGCAGCTGATCTCCCTCGTCCGGCAGGCGACCGCCCGCGACGCCGCGTTCACCGGCCTGCTGCATTCCGCCGTCCACCGGGCGCAGGACCTCTCGGCGGCCGACCGCGAGGCGGCCACCGGCCGGCGGAACGTGCTGCTCTCGGTGGCGCTCGGGCTGGTGCTCGCCTCGCTGGCCGGCGCCGTGCTCGTCGGGCGCGGGGTCGCCGGCGCCCTCGGCCGGCTCGCTCACCAGGCCGCGCAGATCAGCCAGGGACAGCTGGTCGACATCACCAGCTCCGGTCCGCGCGAGGCCCGCACCGTGTCGGCCGCCCTGGCCGCGACCGTGGCGGGGCTGCGCCGCATCCAGGCCCAGGCCGGTGCCGTCACCCGGGGCGACCTCAGCGCACCCGTGCTGGCCGAAGCGCTCCCCGGCCCGCTGGGTGAGCTGCTGCACGCCTCGGTGGAGCAGCTCGTGGACTCGGTCCGCGAGCGCGAGGACCTGCAGACGGCGCTGGCGCACCAGGCCGCCCACGACCCGCTCACCGACCTGCCCAACCGCACCCAGGCCCGCGCGCTCACCGTCTCCGCGCTGCACCGCGGCCGGCGCTCGGGCACCATGACCGGCCTGCTGTTCGTCGACCTCGACGGGTTCAAGGCGGTCAACGACCGGCACGGCCACGCCACCGGCGACACCGTGCTGCGGGTGATCGCCGACCGGCTGCGCACCACGCTCCGGCCGGGGGACGTCGTCTGCCGGCTGGGCGGCGACGAGTTCGTCGTCCTCGTCGAGGGCGTCACCGGCGAACGCGACCTCGTGGAGCTCGCCGAGCGGCTGATCGGGACCGTCAGCCGGCCGATCCGCCGGTCGGGCACCGAACTGCGGGTGGGGGCCAGCGTCGGCATCGCGGTCAACCAGGACGCCGGCGTCGACGCCGACGCGCTGTTCGCCGAGGCCGACGCCGCGGTCTACCGCGCCAAGGAGCGCGGCAGGGGGCGCGTCGAGCTGTTCGACGAGGCGCTGCGGGCCCAGCTGTCCGCCCACGCCGAGATGGAGGCGGCGCTGCAGGCCGGCCTGGCCGCGGGGGAGTTCCAGGTGCACTACCAGCCGGTCGTCGGCCTGGCGTCCGGCCGGCTCGACGGTTTCGAGGCGCTGGTGCGCTGGGACCGCCCGGGCACCGGCCTGGTCCCGCCCAACGAGTTCATCCCCGTGGCCGAGAGCAGCAAGCTGATCTGCGACCTCGACCGCTGGGTGCTGCACGAGGCCACCCGGCAGGTCGCCGAGTGGCGGGCCGGGGATCCGGCGGCGGCGGGGCTCACCGTCGCGGTCAACGTCTCCGGTCGCCACCTCTCGGACCCGCGGGTCGTCCGCGACGTCACCGATGCCCTGCTGGCGTCCGGGCTGCCGCCCGAGCTGCTGATCGTGGAGGTCACCGAGACGGTGCTGGTCAACGAGCCGGCCGCGTACGGGCACCTCGTCGCGCTGCGAGAGCTGGGGGTCGCGGTCGCCATCGACGACTTCGGCACCGGCTACACCTCCATCGGCCAGCTCGCCGGCATGCCGGTGGACACGCTGAAGATCGACCGGAGCTTCATCTCCTCGGGCACGTCCGGCCACGCCGAACTGGTCGCGCTGATGATCCGCGCCGCCCACACCTTCGGCCTGACCGTGGTCGCCGAGGGCGTGGAGGAGGACGCCCAGCTGGAGTGGCTGCGCGAGCAGCGGTGCGACTACGCCCAGGGCTTCCTGCTCGCCCGTCCGCTGCCGGCGACCGCCGCGGAAGCTGCCTTGGCGGAGCTGCTCGCACCGACGTCCTGAACCCGGACCGGGGCACCGGCTAGCCTCGGTGCCGCCAGGAGGGCTCGCCTAGTGGCCGATGGCGGCGGTCTTGAAAACCGCTATGGGGTAACACCCATCGTGGGTTCGAATCCCACGCCCTCCGCCGCGACGGAGGCCCAGCCGTGCCTGACGTCCAGTTGATGCCGCCTCGAGCGAGGGGCGCCGTCCTGGTGACGCCCCCGGCGAACTCCTAGGTCCTGGGTCCTCCCGCACTGTGGTCGAGGCCGCTTTACATGCGTTTAGCCAGACGCTAGCTTTACGCCCGTAAACATTCGCTCGGTCCACCACCCGGGAGTTCCAGTGAGCGCCAGCAGCAACACCGAGCACGCCAACACGACCATCACCGAGGTCGTCCTCCCGGGGATGGTCGGGCCCGAGGGGTTCGAGCTGCGCCGGCGCTCCCTGCCCGCACCCGCGCGCGGACAGGTCGTCGTGGCCGTCGAGGCGAGCGGCATCTCCTACGCCGAGCACGCCATGCGCCTCGGCCGCTACCCCGGGCAGCCCAGGTTCCCGTTCGTACCCGGGTACGACCTCGTCGGCCGCGTCGTCGCGGTCGGTCCGGGCGTCGACGCCGTTCTGGTCGGCGGTCGGATCGCGGCGATGACCAAGACCGGGGGCTGGGCCACCCACGCCCTTCTCGACGCCGTCGACGTGGTGCCCGTGCCTGCCGAGCTGGACGCCGGGGAGGTGGAGACCCTCGTGGTCAGCGGCCTGACCGCCTACCAGATGCTGCACCGCCGCGCGAAGGTGCAGGCCGGCCAGACGATTCTCGTGCACGGGGCCAACGGCGGGGTCGGAACCACGCTGGTCCAGCTCGCGCTGCACGCCGGCGCGCGGGTCATCGGGACGTCCTCGCCCCGGCACCACGACGCCCTGCGGGAGCTCGGTGTGCTGCCCGTCGACTACGACGACCCGCAGCTGGCCGCGCGGGTGCGCGAGCTCGCTCCCGCGGGGGTGGACGCCGTCTTCGACCACATCGGCGGCCCGAGCATCGCCCGGTCCTGGTCGCTGCTGGCCGAGGGCGGGACGCTGGTCAGCTACGCCATGCTCAAAGACTCCGGACCGATGATCCCCGCGTTCATGGCCATGCTCGGCCAGCTGGCCTGGCTCCACCTGGCGCCCAACGGGCGGCGGGCCGGGTTCTTCGACGTCTGGGGCGGGCATCTCCTGCGTCCGCGCCGCTTCCGCGCGCGGCTGCGCCAGGATCTCGCGGCGGTGCTGGCCCTGCTCGCCGACGGGACGGTGCGCCCGCAGATCGCCGCCCGGATGCCGCTCGCCGACATCCACGCCGCTGTCCGGCTGGCCGAGTCGCGCACCATCGTCGGCAAGGTGGTGCTGGTGCCCTGAATCCCGTCGAGACCACACCAGGAGGCCACAGGTGAGCGCAGCGAGCACGACCCCGGAGCAGGGGCCGCGGGAGCGCAACCGACGGGGGCAGGGAGCCCGTCTGCGCGAGGAGATCCTCGCTGCGGCGACCGGGCTGCTGGACGAGAGCGGCACCGAGCAGGCGGTCACCCTGCGGGCCGTGGCCCGCCGGGCCGGCATCACCGCCCCCGCCATCTACGGGCACTTCCCCAACCGCGAGGCGATCCTGCTCGCCGTGGTCCAGGACGCGTTCGCCGAGCTCGGCGACGCCCTCCATTCCTGCGGCGCGAGCCCGGGAGACCCGGCGGCCCATCTGCGGACGGTGTGCGAGGCCTACCTCGACTTCGCTGCCACCCGCCCGCAGCGCTACCGGGTCATGTTCGACGGGCTGTGGAACGCCGCAGCGGCGTTGGAGAGCGCCCAGGTGTCTCCTGCCGAGCTCTACGAGCTGGGGCGGGACGCCCTGGCGGTCCTGGCGGGCGCGCTCCAGGCCTGCGTGACCGCGGGCCTGTCGAGCAGCGACGATGTCGCGGCCGACGCCATCGCCCTGTGGTTGGGACTGCACGGCCTGGCCCACCAGCGCGCCGTCACTGCCGCCTTCCCCTGGCCGGCGGACATCGTTTCCCGGCTCGTGGACTCACTGGCCCACCTCCGGGTCAGCGGGGATGCACCGTCACGGTGACGAGCCGGTGGTCCCCGATCGGGAGCGGGCGGGCCCGGGGATGCTGCAGCGCCAGCCCGGCGGGGCCGAGCAGGTGGTCGAACTGCACGCGCGGCGCCGTCGCCGGGTAGCTCGGTTCGCTCACCAGCCGCGTGGCGCCGAACACCCGGGACGGCACCGGGCCGATCAGGTTCAGGTCGCCGGCCAGCACGAGCGGGCCCGGCAGCCGGGCGCACCAGCGGCGCAGCCGGACCAGCTGGCGCAGCGCGGTGTGCGGGGCGAAGGAGAGATGGGTGGCGACCACCGTGCAGTGCTCGAGCTCGGCCGCGATCGCCAGCCGTGGCTCGTCGGGGAACCACCACCAGCGGTTCCGCCCCGTCCGCGGATCCGGTGCCTGCAGCGGCAGCCGCGCCCGGCCGGCGCCCAGCGGCAGGATCGACCACCGCCGGACCGGCAGACGGCTGACCAGCGCGATCCCGTAGTGGGGACCGGTCGGCGCCTCGTCCGGGCCGCGCAGGACGGGCGGGTCGATCGGCGTCCAGCTGCGGAAGGGATCGGGTGTGCCGGCGACGGCGGCGGCGAACCGCCAGTCGGGGGCGCCGAGGCCGGCGGCGACCTCGGCCGGCTGGTCGACGCCGTGCGAGCGGGGCTGGCCGACGTCGACCTCCTGGAGGGCGAGCACGTCGACGTCCACCTCGGCGACGGCGGCCCGCAGCGTCGCGGCGTCGACCGAGCGGCCACCCCCGTCCCGGCCCGAGGCGAGGTTCCACGTCCCGATCCGCAGCGGCTGCACCGGGCCCACCGTAGGCCGAGGCACGCGGCGGCCGAGCCGGCGGCGACAGCGGGCGCGGATGCGCAGTTCCGGGCGACAGAACTGCGCATCCGCGCCCACCGTCGGGCGGCGTCCTCAGTCGTCGAGGTCGAGCACCGACTCCGGGAAGTGCCGCCGCACCTCGTCGTCGGTCAGGGGCGTCGTCCAGCGGCGCACCTCCCGCCGGGACGCGACGCTCAGCATGGCCTGGCCGATCCGCCACCCGGGGGGCCAGGCGATGTCGCACAGCCGGTGGTTCAACCGGGTGCAGAGCGTCGCGTAGACCTCCGACACCACGTAGGCCCAGAGCGGGGCCTCGACGACGTGCAGCGAGTAGCCCTCGCGGCTGGACCAGATCCGAGTCGTGAGCACGGTGTTCCCCTTTCCCATGAGCCCCGCCGTGGGGCTGTCATAGGGAGCGGGCGCACGGGCTCCTGCCGTCGTCGGTCACGGGCGCGACGTTAGCGGCAACATCTCCGACACGCCACGCGCCGGGCGCCGTCCGGGGTCACCGAGGCCGCGATCGGCCTTTTCACGCTGGTCAGGGGGCTGTTTGTCGACAAGGCGCTGCCCCCGGGGAGGGGTCACCACACCGTCGACGGGCCTCCCGCAACGATCAGGTGACGGGCCCGTCACATGCGGGTCCCGGACTGCCGATGGGGACGCCGGAGCGCCCTAGCGTCTGCCCTGTCCGCGACACTTCCCCGTCGCGGCGTTGGCGCTGAGGAGTACCCGCGTGACCATGGGCTCGACGCTGGTCTGGCCGGCAGTTGTGATGGTTGGCTTCCTGGTCTTCACCGGCCTGGTGGTGGTGCTGGGCACCAGCTCGACCGCCCGGTACGAGTTCGAGCGCAACGGGGCGCAGCAGCCCCAGCGCTCGGCGACGCCCCGGTCCGCGAACCATCCCGCAGGGCGCCGTGCCCCCGGCCGGCCGGCCGAGACGCCGTCGCCATCCGGACGCTCCGGGCAGTCGAGCCGCGTCGCCGTCCGTCCCGCGCCGGCCGCGGTCGCCGAGGGCGGTCCCACCTGGTGGCTCGTGGGGGAGTCCGCGCAGGTGCTGGCCGGCCCGTTCGCCGACCGGGTCGACGCCGACTGGGCCGCCTTCGCCGGCGAGCTCTCCGCCGTCGCGGTCTTCGGCACCCGTCGCACCGACGGCACGGTGAAGCCCAAGCCCTCGCCGGAGGAGCGCGCCTGGCTGGGCGAGCTGGGCCGGCACCTGGACCGGCTGCCGGCCGAGTGGGACGACCTGCTCACCGACACCGACCCGCTGACCACCCTGGTCGTCGAGGTCGCGGCGGCACTGGTCGAGGCGGGGCTGCCGCTGCACGACGCCGGAGCGACGCAGTCCGGCGGCGGCGTGTGCCTCGTGCCGGACCAGGACGCCGGTGGGCTGCTGGTCAGCTGGCGCCCGCACGACCGGATGAGCCTGCAGCAGTCGCGGGGCGCCACCGCCGACGAGGCCGTGCAGCGGTTGATGAACGCGGCGATCCTCGAGGTGCTCGAGCAGCTCGGATTCGTGGTGGAGGAGGCCGGCTCGACCGCCGTCGCGCTGGTGACCGCGCTGCGCTGAGCGACCGGCCCGCCCCGTGGTCGGGCCGGGCGGGTCAGGCGGGCTCGGTGCTCAGCTGCCGGATGTGCTGCAGGACCAGTTCGCCACCGTCCTCGGCGAAGCGGGTGCGCAGCCGGCGGAGCAGGTCCAGCCCGTCGTCGTCGGCGGCCTGCACACCGGCCAGGTCGACGACGACGCGGCTGTGCCCGCCCTCGCGCAGCGCGCGGGCGGTGCCGCGCAGCAGATCGGCGCCCTGGGCGCTGAGGTGCCCGCTGGCGCGGATGACGCCGATCTTCAGGTCCACGGTCTCCGACAGCATCAGGCCGCGCCCCGCCCCGGCTCGGTCGCCAGCTGCAGGACCCGCTCCAGTCCGGTGCGGTGCAGCAGGCCGAGGGTGCGCCGGTTGGCGCCGCGCAGGACGACGGCGCCGCCCCGCGCCCGGCAGATGCGGTGCGCCCACAGCAGGCTGGCCACCGCGGTGCTCGACAGGTGCTGCACCCGGGTCAGGTCGACCACGAGCCGCCGGGCGCCGGCCAGCAGCGCGTCGTGCAGCAGCCACCGGACGTCGGCCAGACCATCGGAGAACAGTGCGTCGTCGAGGTGGATGGTGACCTCGTCTCCGAGCGCGTCGATCCGGCTCTCGGCGGCGGCGCGGACAGCGGCGATGGTGGTCATGCAGCGACTCCTTCGAGGCCGGGTTGGGGGCTCCAGCGTCGGGCCGGGACGTTGCGATCGCCAGGGTGGCCGCTTTGCGATCGCATGACGGTCCCCACCGCCGTGGGGGGCCCGCGCGGCGCGATGGCAGCATGGCGGCGTGCCCCTGCGCCTGCTCGTCGTCGAGGACGACGACTCGATCCGCACCGCGTTGCGATGGGCGTTGGAGGACGAGGGCTACGACGTCGCGGAGGCGGTGTCGGGCGAGGACGCCGTGCGGGCGGTCGCCGTGGCCGCGCCCGACCTGATGGTCGTGGACCTGATGCTCGGCTCCATGGACGGGTATGCCGTGATCCGCGAGGTCCGGCGTGGCCACGACCTGCCGATCATCGTGATCAGCGCGCGGGCCGACACGAGCGACATCGTGGCGGCGCTGGAGGCGGGCGCCGACGACTACGTGACGAAACCGTTCGAGGTCAAGGAGATCACCGCCCGGCTGCGGGCGCTGCGGCGGCGGGCCGCGAGCGGCGCCGCCGAGCGCGGCCCCGAGGAGGTCGTGCTCGATGCCGACCCCGCCGCTCCGCTGGTGCTCAACGAGGCCCGCGGCACGGTGCACCGGGGGGACGCGCAGGTGCCGCTCACGCTCACCGAGTTCCGGCTGTTGTGCGAGCTCGCCGCCTCCCCGGGCCGGGTGTTCAGCCGGCAGGCGCTGCTGGAACGCGTCTGGGAGCACGGCTTCTTCGGTGACGAACGGATCGTCGACGTCCACATCAGGCGGCTGCGCACCAAGGTGGAGACCGATCCGAGCATGCCGCAGCTGGTGATCACCGTTCGAGGGCTGGGCTACCGGCTGGACCCGCGGTGAGACCGGGTCCGCGATGAGGCTGCTGCCCGGGCCGCGCGGACTCCGGGCACGCATCGTCCTGGGGTTCGCCGCGGTCACGCTCCTGGTGTCGATCGTGCTCGTGACCACCACCTTCGTGCTGGCTCGCAACTACCTGCTCGACCAGCGGGAGGCGTCCCTCACCCGTCAGGCCTTCGCCGACGCGAACGTGCTCAACAGCCGGCTGGCCACGGCCGGCACCGACGTCGGCGACCTGCTGGCCGAGCTGGTGCCCTCCGGCGGGTCCGACGTCGTCCTGCGCAGCGGCGACGCCTGGTACTCCTCCACCCTGGACGTCGGCGCGCGGGACGTCCCCGCCGACCTGCAGGAGATCGTGGCCGGAGGTGAGGCCGGCACGGTGCGCGTCGACGTCGCCGACGGGCCGGCGTTGGTGGTGGGGGTGCCGCTGCGCGCCGCGGGGGTGGAGTTCTACGGGGTCGGCCGGCTGACCGAGCTCCGGCAGGTGCTGGCGACGCTGTCGGCGGTGCTGGCGGCCTCGGCGGTCGCGGCCACCGCGGCGGGCGCGGGTGTCGGCGTGTGGGCCAGCCGGCGGGCGGTGCAGCCGCTGGAGCAGGTCGCCGGCGCGGCGACGCGGATCGCCGGGGGAGATCTGGCCACCCGGCTGCCGCCCACCGACGACCCCGACCTCGTCGCCATCGTCGCCGGCTTCAACAGCATGGTCGACGCGCTGTCGGCCCGCATCGAACGGGACACCCGCTTCGTCGGCGACGTCAGCCACGAGCTGCGCAGCCCGCTGACCAGCCTGGTGACCAGCGTGGAGGTGCTCGGTGCCCGCCGCGCCGAGCTGTCGCCGCGGGCCGGGCAGGCCCTCACCCTCGTCGAGGGCGAGCTGGGCCGCTTCCGACGGATGCTGGACGACCTGCTGCAGCTGGCTCGCCTCGACGGCGACGCGACGGCCGCCCCCGGCGCGCCGGTGTCCATGACCGCGCTGGCCCGGGAGGTGCTGGCGGTCACCGGACGGCCGGGCGACCTGCTCGAGGGAGACCCCGACGAGGAGACCGTGGTGCGGGCGGACAAGAACAGTCTGGAGCGGGCGGTGCGCAACCTGCTCGACAACGCCGACCGGCACGCCGGCGGGCCGCGGCGGGTGACGGTGCAGCGGCGGCAGGACTCCGTCGTCCTCGCGGTGGACGACGCCGGGCCGGGAGTACCGCTGGAGGACCGCGAGCGCGTCTTCGAGCGGTTCGCCCGCGGCGCCGGAGCGGCCCGCCGCTCGCTGCCCGGCGCCGGGCTGGGGTTGGCGATCGTGAACGAGACGGCGGCGCGGCACGGGGGCGCGGCGTGGGTGGCCGACGGCCCGGACGGCGGCGCCCGCTTCTCCCTCTCCCTGCCGGTGGCGAACTCGTGACCGGCCGTGGGTGGCGTCGCTGTGCAGTCGTGTTCGCGCTCGCCGTCCTGGCCGGCTGCGGTGTGCCCGCGGGCGGCGAGCCCACCACCATCGCGTCGACGGACGTGCCCTACGGGCTCGCCTCACCCAGCCCGACGCCCATGACCACGTCGCCGCCCGAGGCCAAGGTCGACACCTCCCGGGTGCACTGGGTCACCGCGGCGAACACGCTCGTCCCGCGCGTGCGCGAGGTGAGCGGGGCGTCGCGACGCCAACGCCTGGCGTACCTGCTCGACCAGCTGGCCGCCGGCCCGAGCGCCGAGGAGCGCGACGAGCAGCTGTCGACGGCGCTGCCGCCGGAGGTCCGGATCAGCGTGACGGCCCTGGACGACGGGACGGCGACGATCGACCTCGACGGGTTCACCGAGGCCCCGGTCGGGGGTGCGGGTCGGCGCGCGGTCGCCCAGATCGTCCTGACCGCCACCAGCGTCCCGGGGGTGGACTCGGTGCTGCTCGAGCTGGCCGGCGAGCCGATCGAGGCGCCGCTGCCCGCCGGGGAGCTGACCGACCGGCCGCTGACCGAGCAGGACTACGCGGCGTCGACGGCGTCTCCCCTGCCGTCGTCCGCGGAGCCGCCGGCGACGGTGCCGGCGGAGACCCCGACCGCCGCGCCCGTCGAGCCACCGGTCCCCGCGCCACCGGGCTGAGCAGCGAGGTCCGGGGGCCGACGACCCGTCGGTCAGCGGAGGCGGCGGGCGGCGGCGGCGAGGGTGGGCAGGGTGAGCCGGCCGTCGGCCAGCCCCAGGTCGACGACGTCGTCGAAGACGCGCTGGTCGGCCGCGGCCGCCCGGAAGGCGGCGTCCATGATCCGGGGCCACCGGCTCATCAGGGACGCCGCTGACGAGTGCCGCAGGTGCCACCCCAGCCGCCGGTGCAGCGCCCGCCGGTACGCCCGCCCCGCGGAGGCGCCGGAGACCGCCGCGGCCCCGGCCAGCGCACCCGAGAGCACCGCGTAGAAGATCCCCTCGCCGGTCAGCGGGTTGATCAGGGACGCGGCGTCGCCGGCCAGCAGGACCCGGCCGTCGGGCTGGCGGGGCCGCTGGGTGGACAGCGGCAGTCTGTGCGCGCGCAGGCCGTCGGGCTCGACCCCGGGCAGCAGCCGGTGCAGGCCCTCGACCAGCGCCGTCCGGCTGGCACCGGCGGACACCAGCTCCCCGTAGCCCACGTTGGCCCGGCCGTCGCCGAGCGGGAACGACCACGCGTAGGCCGGCCAGCGCTGCTCGGTCGTCGCGATCACCTGGACCCCGCGCTGGCCGGGCAGCTCCGGCGCGTAGCCGCGCAGCGCCACCGCCATCCGGTCGGGCCGGTTGGGCGCCAGCCCCAGGCCACGGCGGACGACGGACTCGGCGCCGTCGGCACCGATGACGACGTCCGCGGTCAGCTCGCCGTCGATCGCGACGCGGCGGCCGTCGTCGACCAGCCGGCGCACCTGGTGCCGGCGGAGCTCGGCGCCGGCGGCGAGGGCGGCGTCGAGGATCCGCGCGTCGAGCACCTGCCGCGGCACGACGTGCGCGGGGCGGCGCATCGCCCGCTCCACGGCGGCGCCGCCGGGGGAGCGCAGCCGGAGCCGCGGGACGGGGGCGTAGCCCTCGGTGAGCACCGCAGGCTCCGCACCCAGCCGCTGGAGCACGTCCAGCGCCTCGGGGGCGATGCCGTCGCCGCACACCTTGTCGCGGGGGAAGTCGGCGCGGTCGAGCAGCAGGACGCGGGTGGACGGCGCGGCCCGGCGGGCGGCCAGCGCGGCCGCGGCCCCGGCCGGCCCGGCTCCCACGACGACGACGTCCCAGTGCTCCACCCCGACGACGCTACGGGCTGTTCCCGGCCCCGTCCGGAGGCTCACCCCCGAGCGTGCGAGGGGCGAGGGGGAGGGGGCCCTCGTTCAGCGCTCGGCCAGGGCGCGCTCCTCGGCCAGCAGGGCGCGCCAGCCGTCGCGGTCGTGGTCGACCGGCTGCGTGTGCGCGATGAAGTCGAGGAGCACCTCGGCGAAGCGGTCGGGGTCGGCCAGGTGCGGCCAGTGCCCGGCGTGCGGGAACACCTCGACCCGCGCCGTCGGCACCATCCTGCGGACGGTCTCGGCGTGGGACACCGGGACGATCGGGTCGCGGCTGCCCCAGATGACCAGCATCGGGATGGCCTGGGCGAGGTACAGCCGGTCGACGGCGGTCACGGACTGGCCGCGTCCGTCGACGACGCTGCGCAGCGTGCGCAGGAACGCCCGGCGGGCCTCCACGTCGGACAGCGCCAGCATCGCCTCGCCGGCCTCGGCGAGGTCCTGGGCGCGGGTCCAGCCCAGGGCCCGGGCCAGGGCGTCCAGGCCTTGCAGCCCGGTGTGGAGGGGCAGCGGCAGGTGGGTGAGCGCGGTGAGCACGGCCTCGCTGCCCGGCAACGCGGCCGCGCGCAGGCCGAGCGAGAGCTCGGGGCCCAGCCCGCCGCTGCTCACCAGCACGAGCCGCTCGCACCGCTCGGGGAACTGGTAGGCGAACTGCAGCGCGATCCCGCCGCCGAGCGAGTGGCCGACGACGGTCGCCTGCTCGATGTCGAGCACCGAGAGGAGATCGCGCATGCCGTTGGCGTAGCCGGCGATCGAGTAGTCGCCGCGGGGCTTGTCCGAGGAGCCGTGGCCGAGCAGGTCGGGGGCGATCACCGTGTGCGAGGCGGCCAGCCGGTCGATGACGCCGGCCCACGTCTGCGCGCTGTTGCCGATGCCGTGCAGGAGGAGCAGCGGCGGACCGTCGCCGGCGCGGACGAACGCCCGCCGGTGACCGTGCACCATCCGGGTCTCGCGGGGCAGCGGTGTGGACGGCATCACTCCAGTGGACCACGTGCCTATTGCAGTCGGGTTACGTCAACCGGCCCGACCTCCGGTACCGGAAGTCGGGCGTCCCCCGGGACTTCCGGCACCGGAAGTCCCGGGGTCGGGGTCGGGTCAGGCCGACGAGGGGGCCGACCACTTCCGTGCCGGGTGCTCGTAGGTCTCGACGAAGCGCAGCAGCTCCGCGGCGTCGTGCACCACGCCCAGGGCGTCGAGCCGGGCGGCGTCGAGGTAGCCGTCGTCGACCATGCGGCGCAGCTGACCGACCAGCGGCTGCCAGAACCCGTCGACGTCGACCAGCGCCGTCGGCTTGGCGTGCAGCCCGAGCATCCCCCAGGTCCAGGCCTCGAACAGCTCCTCCAGGGTGCCCGCCGCGCCCGGCAGCGCCACGAAGACGTCGGACAGCTCGGCCATCACGGCCTTGCGCTCGTGCATCGTCTGCACGACCTCGAGCCGCGGCAGGCCGGTGTGCGCCACCTCGTCGTCCACCAGGTGCTGCGGCATCACCCCGACGACCTCGCCGCCGGCTGCCAGTGCGGCGTCGGCGACGACGCCCATCAACCCGACCCGGCCGCCGCCGTAGACGATGCCCACCCCGGCCCGCGCCAGCGCGGTGGCGAACTCCGCCGCCGCCCTGGCGTGGCTCTCGGGCCCGGAGTGCGACCCGGTGAAGACGGCGACGCGCACGGGATCAGCCGCCGTAGTAGCGGTACACCGGCTCCGCGATGCAGACCGGCTTGTCGCCGCCCTCGCGCTCGATGACGCAGGAGAAGGTGAGCTGCTTGCCGCCGGCGATGTCCTCGATGCCCGCCAGGGTCGCCGTGAGCCGCACCTTGGCGCCCACCGGCACCGGCGAGGGGAAGCGCACCTTGTTCAGGCCGTAGTTCACGCCCATGACGGTGTCCGTCACGCGCAGGACGCTGCCGAACAGCGGCACCAGCAGCGACAGCGTCAGGTAGCCGTGGGCGATGGGGCCGCCGAAGGGGCTCTCCTTGGTGGCGCGCTCGGGGTCGACGTGGATCCACTGGTGGTCGCCGGTCGCGTCGGCGAACAGGTTCACGTGCTCCTGCGTCACCTCGTACCACTCGCTGGTGCCCAGCTCCGTGCCGACGAGTCCGGGGAGCTCGGCCATGGTCGTGGTGGTGCTCATCGAGAGGTCCTCCGTCGGGGGGCGCTGACGTTGTCTCCCTGGAACCTACGTGCCGCCGTGCCCCGGCTGTGAGCGCACCTGCCGGCGGGCCGCTTCATCCGCCGAGGGCGTCGTCGGCGAAACCGAACTCCATCGATGTGATGCACCCGGGAAAGGTCTCGAAGACCGCCGCGCGCTCGGCCGAGGCGTTGTACGTCTCCACCCGCTCGGTGAAGGCGGCCTCGTCACCGTCGAAGGCCACTGCCCAGGTGAAGGTGTCGTGCTCGCGCTCGGCAAGGGCGAAGAGGACCCGGAAGCCGTACTGCTCGCGAACCGGGACGAGGGTCGGGAACCAGGCGAGGAAGTCATCCATCCGGCCGGGTTCGACGACGTAGCGGCGGAGCTGCACGGTGGTCATCGCCCGATCCTGCCCGGTCGCCTCGCCGAGCCGCGCGGACAGCAGGTTCACTGGTCGCGTGTTGTTCTCCTCGACCGACGGCTGGACCTCCTGCGCCCTGGGGCACCAGCACTGGGGCCGGGCGGGCGCGGCGGGGTTGTTCCTGCACCGCGCCGGCGACGGCGGCCCGGAGGTCCTCCTGCAGCACCGCGCGCTGTGGTCGCACCACGGCGGCACCTGGGGCACCCCCGGTGGCGCGCTGCACGCCGGGGAGGAGGCGCACGTCGGTGCGCTGCGCGAGGTGCGCGAGGAGCTGGGGCTCACCTCCGACGACGTCGTCCTCGGTGAGTGGTCGGTCGACGACCACGGCGGCTGGGCGTACACGACCGTCCTGGCGCACCCGGCCCGGCCGATCGACCCGCGCGAGCTCCGCCTGGACGGCGAGAGCGACGGCGTGGCCTGGTGGCCGCTCGCCGATCTGGGCGCCGTCGACCTGCACCCCGGGCTGGCGGCGTCGCTCCCGCGGCTGCGCCCCCTGCTGATCTCCGCTGTACCGGATCCGGAAGGGACATGCCGGGCGGAGGAGTAACCCTGCGTGCACGTGGGCACGGGCCGGTGAGGTCTCAGCCCGATGCCCGAGGAGCCGAGTTGTCCCGCCATGCCGCACCCGAGTCCGCGACGCCACCCGTGCGCGCCGTCGGTGCCACGGCAGCGACGCCGGCGACCGTCGACCGGCGCCGGGCACGGGCCCTGGTGCTGCTGGCGCTGGCCTGCGCGGCACTGCTGATCGCCGCGCCCGTGGCCATCGTGATGTCGCCGGCGTCGCCGGACGGGGCCGACGGGCAGGCCGACGTCTACACCCCGCCCGACCCGGACGGCGGCCGATCGGACGACGGCGACGTGACACGGACCGACGTGGCCCCCACCTCCGCGCCGCTGCCGGACGGCGCGGCCCCTCCCGTCCCGGAGGCGCCCGCGCTGGACCCGGCGGCCAGCATCGGCCCCTCGGCGCCGGCGGCCCCGGGCGGCGGCTGGACGGACACCGGCGCGGGCTCCGGGAGCGCCGGGTCCGGGAGTGCCGGGTCCGGGAGTGCCGGGTCCGGGGAGCGCCGGGTCCGGCTGGGTGGCGGGGACGGGCGGCGGCACCTCGGGCTCCCCGGCCGGCGGTGGCTCCGGATGGCAGCAGCCCGGCACCAGCCCGATCCTCGTCCTGCCGTCGAGCCCGCCGCCGTCCCCGGACGAGCAGCCCCCGGCCTCGCAGCCCGAGCCCTCGCCGCCCTCGACCCAGCAGCCGGCTCCGCCGCCCGCCCCCCAGCCGGCCCCGGCCCCTGCCGCGGCCCCGGCCCCGGCCCCGACGCCTTCCCCGAGCTGCCTGTGCGAGGTCCTGGCCCCGGTCACCGACCCGCTCCAGGACGTGGTCGGCGGCGTGACCGGCGGGCTGCTCGGCAGGTGAGGCGAGCGCCCGCCCGCGGCGGGGCCTTCGTAGAGTTCGCGGCATGAGCGCCCGCGACGACGTCTCCGAGATCTTCGACAGCTCCGCCTGGCGCCCGGTCGAGGGTTTCGACTTCGCCGACATCACCTACCACCGCGCCGTCGACGCCGGCGTCGTCCGCATCGCCTTCGACCGGCCCGAGGTGCGCAACGCGTTCCGGCCGCAGTCGGTCGACGAGCTGATCACCGCGCTGGAGCACGCGCGGCTGTCCACGGACGTCGGCTGCGTGATCCTCACCGGCAACGGCCCGAGCCCCAAGGACGGCGGCTGGGCGTTCTGCTCCGGTGGCGACCAGCGGGTGCGGGGCAGGTACGGCTACGAGCACGCGCAGGGCTCGAGCGGCCGGCTGCACATCCTGGAGGCGCAGCGGCTGATCCGCTTCATGCCGAAGGTCGTCATCTGCGTCGTCCCCGGGTGGGCCGCCGGGGGCGGGCACAGCCTGCACGTGGTCTCCGACCTGACCCTGGCCAGCGCCGAGCACGCCCGGTTCAAGCAGACCGACGCCGACGTCGGCAGCTTCGACGGCGGGTTCGGATCGGCCTACCTCGCCCGGCAGGTCGGGCAGAAGTTCGCCCGCGAGATCTTCTTCCTCGGCGAGGAGTACACCGCCGCGGACGCGCACGCGATGGGGATGGTGAACCGCGTCGTCCCCCATGCGGAGCTCGAGGCGACGGCGCTGGACTGGGGCAAGAAGATCGTGGCCAAGAGCCCGACCGCCCAGCGGATGCTCAAGTACTCGTTCAACCTGATCGACGACGGCCTCGTCGGGCAGCAGCTGTTCGCCGGGGAGACCACCCGGCTGGCCTACATGGCCGAGGAGGCCGTCGAGGGCCGGGACGCCTTCCTGGAGAAGCGCGACCCGGACTTCACCCGCTTCCCCTGGCACGTCTGAGGAGGACAACGTGATCGTCGAGGTGGTGACGGGAGGCGACGAGCGTCCCGAGGCGCGGGTGGTCGACATCGAGGACCTGAGCCGGTGCCTGCTGGCGTTGGGGCAGGTCACCGACGAGGAGGCGGCCGAGGTGCTGCAGCGCTCCGGTCTCGGCCGCCTGCAGGACGCCGACACCGCGCAGCTGGACGCCGCGGCCCTGCGCGCCGCCGCCGAGCCGCGGGCCACCGCCGCCGACTGGAGCGCCCGGTGGGACGCGATGGTCGAGCAGGCCCGCAGCGAGGGCCGGCTCTCCCCGGACGGCGCGAGCATCCGCGTGCACGTGGAGCCGGCCGCCGGCGCCTGATCGCCCCACGGGGGCTCCCAGTGCACCCGGACGTGTCTCGTATTCGCACTTACCCGAGAGACGCGGGACCAAGGTCATTGTGGTGACTCCACCCTCGGGGCCAGTATGTCGCGGTGCAGATCACCAGCCAGCCCGGATACCCGTCGTGAGCGGAACACCGGGGCGCCCGCTGAGCGCCGAGTTGTCCGAGCAGCTGCTCGCGGTGGCCGTCGAGATCCTGGCCGACGAGGGGTGGGGCCGGCTCAACAGCGACCGCGTCGCCGCCCGCGCCCGCGCCGGCAAGGCGGGCATCTACCGCAGGTGGCCCACGATGGCCGCCCTGGCGCACGCGGCGGTGGGCCGGTTCCGGCTGGTGACGACGCCCGAGGACACCGGCTCCGTGCGCGGTGACCTGCGTGCGCTGGCCGACCGGTGGACCACGCCGCTGGATCGCGAGGAGCGCGCCGCGGCCAGCATCCTGGGTGCCGCGCGCTACGACCAGCAGCTCCGTGCGGGGCTGGAGCAGGCGCTGGTCCAGCCGCTGGCGGCGGCGGTGGCGGCGATCGGGGAGCGCGCCGCGGCCCGCGGCGAGGAGGTCGACACCGACCGGCTGGCGCTGCTCTACTCGGTGCTCGAGGCCTTCTGGTGGCAGCGCTTCACCGCTGCCGGCGACGGCGCGATGCTCGCCGACCAGGTCGAGCGCGTGGTGGACGAGGTGCTCTGCCCGCTCGTCGAGCCCGAGGACCTGCCCGTCGCCGTCTGAGGAGCGGCCGACTGCGGCCTCAACCGGCCCGGCGGTCCTCGGGGCGGTCGTCCGTCGACGCGGTGGCGGAGAGCAGCCCGTCGAAGATGGAGGCGCCGGCCTGCATGTGGCTCAGCAGGCGGTCGCCGAGTTGCTCGACGGTCGCAGCCACCTCGGCGGCGTCGACGCCCTCCTTCACGCGCAGCCGGTGCTCGACGATGAGCACGCGGACCGCGCCCAGCCAGATCGCAGCGGTCAGCCGGGCGGAGACCGCGGGGTTCGGCGGGGCGGTCTCGCTGGACCCCCACGCGGCCAGGAGCGCGTCGGCGAGCCGTTGTTCCGCGGTGAAGATCAGCGTGCGCTCGTAGGCGCGCAACGTCTCCGAGGCATCCAGGGTGTCCCGGAAGCAGCGCTCCTCCGGGGAGGCCAGCGCGCCGATCTGGCTGGTGGTCAGCTCCAGCAGGTCGGCGCGGAGTGCGGTCAGCGGGCTGACGCCGGGGGCGCGGTCGCGGACCGCGTCCGCGACCGCCTCGACCCAGGGGACCCGCCCGTCGAAGAAGAGGTCCTCCTTCGTGGCGAAGTGGTTGAAGACCGTCTGGACGGCGACGTCGGCCTCGCGCGCGACGTCGGCGATGGTGACCCGGTCGAAGCCACGGGAGGCGAAGAGTCGGTGCGCGGTGGTCCGGACCAGCTCCCTGGTCTGGGCCTTCTTCTGCGCACGGCGGTACCTGAGATCACCCACTGTATGGATGGTAGGCACCCATAGTGATCTTCGCGCGCCTACCCCCCAGCGGGGGTAGTAGTTCCGGAACGGTTCGTCCCGCTCCAGTCGTCGAGGACCGCCCGGGCCCAGGAGCCGACCAGCACGGGCAG
Source organism: uncultured Actinomycetota bacterium (assembly GCA_963747895.1). Lineage (GTDB taxonomy): Bacteria > Actinomycetota > Actinomycetes > Mycobacteriales > Geodermatophilaceae > Blastococcus. Next base: position 22,681 of record CAVVGX010000005.1, on the reverse strand, counting down.
GTCGATGACGTCGAGGTCCGCGGCGACGTCCGCGACGGTCGTCGTCCACGCCGCCGGCGGCGCTGCCCGGCGGCCGCCGGCGGGAACCCCCAGGTCGGCGGCGAGCCGGTCCAGGGCGGCCGCCACGCGGGCGGGCTCACCGGCGACGGGGTGCTGGGCGTCGTAGGCGGCGTCGGCGAGCCGGACGGTGGCGGCGGACGCGAGGTCCGCGGATGCCTCCTCGCGCACTCCCCGCAGCGTCACCTCGAAGAGGCGGGCGCACGCGGGCGAGGCGCCGGGGTGCGTCGCGACGTCGTCGCCCACCGGGGCCAGGACGGCGCCGCAGCCGGGGCACACCTCGGCGTCGTCGGACCCGGCGGGCGGCGGAGGAGGAGCCATCTGCGCGATCGTGCCGCACCGGGCGGCGGGGCGCGGCCTCCGGGTGCCCCTGCGCGGCGGCGGCGCCGGGCGGGCACGATGGCGACCGGCCGGGACGTCGGACAGAGGGAGTCGGAGAGTGCGGACCAGAGCAGCGGTGATGCGGGAGCCCGAGAGCGACTGGGACGTCGTCGAGCTCGACCTGGCCGACCCCGGGCCGGGTGAGGTCCTGGTCGAGATGGCCTTCGCCGGGATGTGCCACTCCGACGAGCACCTGCGCCACGGCCCGGGTGTGCGGCCGATCGTCGGCGGGCACGAGGGCGCAGGCAGGGTGCAGGCCGTGGGCGCGGGGGTCACCTCCGTGGCGCCCGGCGACCACGTGATCACCAGTTTCCTGCCGGCCTGCGGGCTCTGCCGGTACTGCGCCCGCGGGAAGTCCAACCTGTGCGACAAGGGCGCCACCATCGGCACCGGCCAGCTCCCCTCGGGGACCTTCCCCTTCCGGCTGGACGGCGTGCCGCTGGGCGGGTTCTGCATGGTCGGGGCCTTCGCGCGGCACTCGGTGCTCAGCGAGTTCTCGTGCATCAAGATCGATCCGTCGGTGGCGCTGGACACCGCGGCGCTGCTCGCCTGCAGCGTGCCGACCGGCTGGGGGTCGGCGGTCTACTCGGGCGGGGTGATGCCGGGCGACACGGTCGTCGTCGTCGGCCTGGGCGGGGTGGGTGCCAACGCCGTGCAGGGCGCCGTGCACGCCGGGGCGCTGCACGTCATCGGCGTCGACCCGGTCGCGATGAAGCGCGAGTTCGCCGAGTCCCTGGGGGCCACGCACGTGGTGGCCGGCGCCGAGGAGGCAGCCGGGCTGGCGCGCAGCCTGTCCCGCGGCACGGGCGCCGACGTCGTGATCCTGACCGTCGGGAAGCTGACCGCCGAGGCCTACGCCGGCGCGATGTCCTGCCTGGGCAAGGCCGGGACGATGGTGCTCACGGCTCTGCCCGACGAGCCGAAGGACGGCAAGCTCTCGCTCAACGGGCCCATGGCCACGGTGTACGAGCAGCGGATCCAGGGCTCGCTGTACGGCTCGTGCAACCCGCGCACCGACATCCCGCGGCTGCTGCAGATGCACGAGGAGGGCCGGCTCGAACTCGACCGGCTGATCACCCGGCGGTACTCCCTCGACGAGCTCAACCAGGGGTACCGGGACCAGGCGGCCGGCGAGATCGTCCGGGGCCTGCTCGTCCACGCCGACTGAAAGCGGCGCGGACTGGGCAGCTCCCGGGCCATGAGTTCCCCGCGCATCGCCGTCCTCGACGTCGACGGCACCCTGGTCGACACCAACTACCAGCACGCCCTCGCCTGGTACCGGGCCCTCCGATCGCTGGGGGAGACGTTCCCGGTCTGGCGCATCCACCGGCTGATCGGCATGGGCGGGGACCAGCTGGTCTCGGCGCTCGGCGGGGACGACGTCGAGGAGCGCATCGGGGACGCCGCCCGCGAGCGGTGGGTCGAGGAGGCCGACCCGATGATGGGCGAGACGGCGCTGCTGCCCGGCGCCCGCGAGCTCATCGTGGCGCTCAAGGAGCGGGGGCACCGGGTGGTGCTGGCCAGCTCGGGCAAGCCGCACCACGTCGACCGCGCGCTGGACCTGCTCGACGCCCGCGATCTGGCCGACGCGTGGACGACCAGCGAGGACGTGGAGCAGACCAAGCCGGCGCCGGACCTGCTGCAGGTGGCGCTGAAGAAGCTGGGGGAGCCGGTCGACGCCCCGAGCGTCGTGATCGGGGACTCGGTGTACGACGTGGAGGCCGCGAAGAACGCGGGCATGCCGGCGCTCGTCGTCCGGTCCGGCGGCTTCGGGGACGACGAGCTGCGGGAGGCCGGCGCCCTCGCCGTCCACGACACCCCGGCCGACCTCGCCGCGGCCCTGGACGACATCGACCTGCTCTGACCCCACCGAGCAGAGGGACACCCGCCCACGCTCGGCCCCTGCCCACGGGTGTGGGCAGGGGCCGACTGTCCGTGGACTGACGTGTCTGCTGCCCGAACCGTGCCCACGGGTGTGGGTTGGGGCTGACTGTCCGTGGACTCGCGTGTCTGCTGCTCGAACCGTGCCCACGGGTGTGGGCAGGGGTCGACTGTCCCCAGGATTGTCCCGACGGAGGGTCAGGAGGCGGCGGCGTTCCGGCCGAGGCGGCGGAGCATCTCGTCGGGCCGGTCGGTGATGATGGCGTCCACGCCGAGCTCCCGCACCAGGTCCATGTCGGCGGGGCGGTTGACCGTCCACACGTGCACCTGCTTGCCCGCCGCGTGGGCGTCGGCCACGAAGTCCGGGTCGGCGCGGATCAGCGCCATGCCGGGACCCACCGCCGTCGCGTTGCCGAGCAGCAGCTCCCGCCGCACCGGCCGCAGCCGCTTGCCGAGCAGCTGCACCGTGGGCATGCCCGGCGCGAGGTCGGCCATCCGGCGGACGGCGAGCTGGGAGAAGCTCATCATCCGCACAGCGGGACGGCCGGCCCACTCGACGGGGCGCCCGTTGCTCAGCAGCCCGTACCGGCGCAGGCACTCGACCAGCGCCTCCTCGACCTTGCGGGTGTGCCGGGTCGGGTGCTTGGTCTCGATGGCCAGCCGCAGCGAGCCGGGCGTCGCGGTGATGTACTCCAGCAGCCGGTCCAGCGTGAGCACCAGCCCGTTCTCGACGTCCGGCTCGTCGGTCACCGACAGGATCTCGTCGTCGGCCCAGCGGTTGCGGCCCCGGGGACGGCGCGGGCCGAACTGGAACTGCTCGAGCTCGGCGAGATGCAGGGCAGAGACGACGCCGCGCCCGTTGGAGGTGCGCTTGACGCGCCGGTCGTGCACGCAGACCAGCACGCCGTCCCGGGTCAGGCGGACGTCGCACTCGACGGCGTCCGCCCCCACCGCGGCGGCCTGGCGGTAGGCGGCCATGGTGTGTTCCGGCGCCTCGGCGGTGGCGCCGCGGTGGGCGACGACCTCGACGGGGGTCACCGGGGCGGGGCAGGACGAACGGCGAGCACGGGTCGATCCTGCCCCGATGGTCGCCGCAGCGGCGACAGGAGACCCTCGGCGCGCCTCGGCCGGCACCGGAATGCGGCGGGTCAGCCGGCGAGGATGTCCGCGCGGGCCTGGTACTCGGGGACGGTGGCCATGGGCGGCCGCTCGTCGAGGGCGACGGCGGTGCTGCGGGGCACGAAGCCGGTCCCGTCGTGGCGGAACTGGGTGAGCAGCCCGCCGGCGACCAGGGACGGCTCCACCCGCGAGGAGCGGGAGGCACGGGCGAGCACCGTCGCGACCACCTGCCCGGCCATCGCGCCGAGCGATTCCTGGCTCTGCGAGGTGTGCCGGCGGACGCCGAGGTCGACCTGGGCCAGCCCGCCCAGCCCGACGAGCTCCAGCAGGTCGACGAGCAGGCCGATCTCCACGCCGTAGGCCCCCGCGAAGGGCACCTGCTCGAGGACCGACCGCCGGCCGGCGTACTCACCGCCCAGCGGCTGCACGAAGCCGGCCAGCTCCGGCCAGAGCGCGTTGAGCAGCGGCCGCGCGGTGAGCTCGGTGACGCGGCCGCCACCGGAGGGCACGCTCACGCCGTCGATCTCCAGCGGCCGGGTGTAGCAGCCCTTCACGTACTGGACGTGGGGGTCGGTCAGCAGCGGCCCCAGCAGCCCGGGCACGTAGTGGCTGACGTCGCCGTGCAGGTCCGAGTCGAGGAAGACGACCAGGTCGCCGGTGGTGGCGGCCAGCGACTTCCACAGCGCCTCGCCCTTGCCGGGCCGGTTGCCGTGCGCGGGGAGCACGTCCGTGGTGGCGACGACGTCGGCGCCCGCGGCCCGGGCGACCTCGGCGGTGGCGTCGGTGGAGTCGGAGTCGACGACGACCAGCTCGTCGACCAGGTGCACCCGGTGCATCCAGCGCTCGGCGAGGTCGGTGACCAGCCGCCCGACCGTGGCTTCCTCGTCGCGGGCCGGGAGGACGACGCTCACGCGGGACCCGGACCGCCGTTTGGCGGCGATCAGCTCGTCGACGTCGATCGCGTCGAGCGTGCGGGCGGACGTGGTGCGGCCGTGGAACCAGGCTCGGGCATCGGGTCGCATCGCCTCACTGTCGACCACGATCCGCGTTCGCACCACTGCCCTGTGAGGGTGTTCACCCGGCCGTCACGGGGCGCTCGCCCCGGCGTCACCGGCGTCCGGAGGGGGTCAGCGGCCCTGGCGTTGCCGGTACCGGGCCGCCCGCCTGGCCGCTGCTGCCCGCCGGCGGACGCTGTCCTCGGCCTCCCGGACGCGGGCGGCGTCCTCGCGCACGGCCGTGGCCGTGCCCACCGGGTAGCCGGCCTGCTTGACCCGGTGCTCGGCGGCCTCGGGCATGTAGGCGACCGAATAGAACATGCCGAGCAGCAGCCCGCCCAGCGCGGCCATGCCGCGGATCCAGAACTCGCCGGGCAGGAAGATCAGCACCGCGCCGATCGGCACCATCATCTGCACGAAGGCGCGGGCCATGTGCCGCAGCACCCAGGTGCGCGTCGTGGTGTCGTGCAGGACCCACGCGCTGTACCGCCGCGGCAGCCGTCCGCCGAGCGCGTACCAGAGCCACCGCAGCGGGTCCGGACGACGGAGGGTGCCGGCGACGAAGTCCTCGTGCGCCTGCTGCTCGATCACGACCGCGTCCCCTCGACGACCAACTCGGATGCCCACCAGCGTGCCAGGTGGGCCGACGAGAACCGTCAGTCGCCGACCGGCAGGGTCTCGCCGCTCGCCGCCAGTGCGCGGAGGCTCTGCTCGCCCACGGCGGCGCCCTCGCCGGTGGGCTCGGGGTGGCCGAGGTCGGTGAGCCAGCCGCGCAGCACCCGGTGCAGGTGCTCGGCGCCGACGACCTCGCCCGGCGCGGCCCAGGAGGCGGGGTGGGCGAGGAAGCCGCGCTGCTGCTGCCCGCCGAGACCGCCGTGCGAGCCGACGTGCGGTTCGAACGCCGACGCCTCGTCGGTGTCGGGGTCGTACCGGCTGTTGATGACCAGGTCGGGGCAGTGCGGGAACGTCGAGGTCCGGGCCACCAGCGCGGCGGCGTGCGGGCCGTAGGGCAGCAGCGGGTCGCTGCCCAGCACCTCGCCCGAGCGCAGCCGGTGCACGCCGTCGGTGCCCAGGACGACGGGGCCGGATTCCGCCGAGTGCACCAGCACGAAGCCGACGCCGTCGTGGTCGACCAGCCCGGGCAGCAGCTGCGGCCAGCGCTGCTCGATCTCCTCCAGCGTGGCGCGCCCCGGGATCCCGGAGAACGAGACCGACGCGGTGTGGCCGGAGACCGCGCACACGACCCCCGGCGCGACCTGGGGCACCGCCGAGTCGCCGGGGGCCACCGGCGAGGGGGTGCGGGACGCGGCGGCGGCGGCACGCTGCCGCAGCCGGCGCGCGATCGGCCCGCTGCCCTCGGCCAGCGCCGCCCCCACCTGCCAGCCCTCCGTCGCCCGGCGGCTGTCCTTCGGCCCGGACAGGTGCCGCTTCCGGCTCTCGACCGGGTTGCCGCACAGCGCGCCGACCAGCTCCTCGACGGAGTGGCCGAAGCGGTCGGCGAACGCCCAGCCCTGGGTCTGCCCGTGGTCGGAGAGCAGGACCAGGGCGTACGGGCGCGGCGCGAGCGCGCCGGCGCGGTGCAGCCGGCCGATCTGCTGGTCGATGCTCCGGAGCACCTCGAGGGTGTCGAACCGCTCGACGCCGGAGTGGTGCGCGACCTCGTCGTAGCCCAGGAAGTCGGCGTAGACCACCGGGCGCCCGGCGAGCATGTCCTCGAGCAGCGCCGACACGACGACGTCGCGCGCGAGCACCGTCGTCCCCGCGCGGGCCAGGGGGTACAGCCCGCCGCGCGGCACCCGGGGCCGGACGTCGGCTCGGCGCTGCTGGGACGCGGCGATCAGTTCCCGGACCACGTCGACGAGGGCGACGCCCAGCGTGCGGACGGCGTTCACCGGGTTGGCCAGGTACGCGTAGTAGCCGGCCCCCACGCGTCCGCGGTGCCGTCCGCGCCGGGCACCGGAGGGGACGACGTAGGCCAGCGCGCTCATGGTCAGGCTGACGTGGCGCGCGTCGCCGGTGAACAGGTTGCCGCGCCCGGCACCGCCGCCGGCCAGCAGCCCGCGGCCGTCGGAGTGCCGGCGCTCGATCTCGGCGGCGTCCCGGGGGGTGGAGACCTGGACGAGCCGGTCGGTCTCCTTCTCGTACCAGCGGAAGGCGGGGACGTCGTGGTTCGAGCCGTGCAGGATCCCGCAGACGGCGGCTCCGGTCTGCGAGCTCCAGTCGGTGTGCCACGAGGTGAGCACGTGGCTGCCCGAGCGCAGCCAGGCCGCGAGGGTGGGCATCGAGCCGTCGCGCACGGCCCGGCGGGCGGTGTCGTAGCCCAGGCCGTCGATCTGCAGGAACAGCACGCCGGGTGGGAGCGGCTCGGCGGTGGCGGCCGGGGTCGCGGTGGCGCGGCGGCGGGCCCGCCGGAAGAAGGCCTCGTCCTCGTCGACCGCCAGCAGGCTGTTGATGACCCCGGACACCCCGGCCATGGCCACGGCCACCACGACGGTGGTCTTCAGGCTGTACACCTCGACGCCGGGGATCAGATCGAAGACGACGAGCACGCCCGCGCCCAGCAGCAGGAAGCCGCCCAGGCCGAGGGTGAGGAAGGCGAAGGGGAGCGCGATCCGGAGCACCAGCGGCCAGACGGCCGCCGTGAGGACGCCGAGCATCAGGGCGGCCACGGGTGGCTGCCACCACGAGTTCATGGCGAACCCGGTCAACCAGCGGTCGAGGAGGACCAGGGCGCCGGTGGCCAGCGCCCAGGTCAGCAGCACCCGGGCGAGCGTCCGGCCGGCGCGCAGCACGCGGCCGGCCCGGGCGGGCGCGGTCACCGGGTCCCGCAGTGCTCGGGGTCGGGCTCCGGATCCGCTGTCCGCCGACGACGGCGGCCGGCGACGACGTTGAGCACCGCGCCGACCAGCAGCACGAGCAGCGTGGCGATGAGGACGGCGATCAGCGGGGAGTCGAAGATGCCGCCGCTGGCGACGCCGAGCAGCGCGTAGGCCCCGGCCCACAGCAGCGCGGCGACGAACTGGGCGGGCACGAGCCGCCGCCACGGGTAGCTGAGCGCGCCGGCGGCCAGGAGCACGGGGATGCGCCCCGCGGGCAGCAGGCGCCCGGCGACGATGATCTGCCAGCCGTGCTGCCGGAACTGCCCGCGCACCTCCTCGAGCCGTTCCGTGTGCTGACCGCGGGCGACCCAGCGCACCGCGGCGGGCCCGCCGGACCGGCAGACGGCGAAGGTGATCAGGTCGCCGATCAGCGCGGCGAGCGTGGCCAGCGCCAGCACGGTGGGCAGGCCCAGGTCGTTGCTGGTGGTGGCGAAGGCGGCCGCGGAGCCGACGACGGCGCCGGTGGGCACGACCGGCACGATCGAGCCCAGCAGCACGCCGCCGAACAGCAGCGGATAGCCGACCGACGTCGCCTCGGCGGCGTCCAGCACGCTCACGGCGTCACCCGCGGCTGCAGGGGCACCCGCTCGCCCGGGCGGGCGACGACGACCTCGGTCGGCAGGCCGCGGGCGGCCACCTCGCGGGCGAAGGTCAGCGGCGGCTCGACGAGCAGCCGGCGCATGCGGGCGCGCAGGGGAGTGGGCAGCCGGGTGGTGCCGGCCGGGGCGAGGGTGCCCCAGTGCACGGGGACGGCGGTCCGCGGGCGCAGCCGCGCCACCGCCTCGGCGGCCTGGGCGGGGTCGAGGTGGCCGGGGCCGAGGTCGAGGCCCCAGCCCCAGACGGGCAGCACCGCGACGTCGATGCCCCGCGCGCCGAGGGCCTGCATGCCGTCGTGCAGGGCGGTGTCCCCGGTGACGAGGACGCTGCTGCCCCCGCCCTCGATCAGGTGCCCGACCGCGGAGGCGTCCGGGCCGCCGGTGAACCGCGGGCCCCAGCGGTGGCCGCTGTGCTCGGCGTGCACGGCGGTGATGCGCAGGGCGCCGTCCACCAGGGTCTCGCCGGCCCCGAGCTCGTCGACCCGGCGGAACCCGCGCCGGCGGAGCCACGCCCCGGCGCCGCGGGGCACCACGAAGCGGGCGTCGGGAGGCAGCATCCGCAGCGAGCGCAGATGCAGGTGGTCGGCGTGCAGGTGGCTGAGCAGGACGACGTCGACACCTGCCCGGAGGGCCGGATCGGGCACCGGCACCACCCGGCGCAGCGGCCCGACCGAGGCGGTGAGCAGGGGATCGGTCAGCACGGTGCGCCCGGCCAGCTCGACGCGCACCGTCGAGTGGCCGAGGAAGTGCAGCCCGGGTCCGCTCACGTGATCAGTATTCGCGGCGTCGGCTGCGCATCACAGCGTCCGCGCCCCGAACGGGGGGTGATCCGACTTTCGGTACCGAAAGTCGGGAAGGGGGCGGGGTCAGGCGGTGGGGACGGCGGCGAGCAGGCCGGCGACGTCGTCGGCGGCGAGGTCGTGCGGCAGCGCGCGCCCCTGCAGGAGCTGGACGCCGGCGGCGACCGCGGCCCCGCGCAGCTCCGCGGTGCTGATGCCCCCGGCGACGACGTCGATGCCGAAGTGCTCCGTCGTCCGCACGATCGCGGCGAGCACCTGCATGGCGCGCCCGGTGTCCTGGTGGGCGGCCAGCCGGCGCAGGTCCACGCGGACCAGGTCCAGGGAGATGCGGGCCAGCAGGGCGTAGAGGCTGTAGCCCATGCCGTAGTCGTCGAGGCACAGCCGGACGCCGGTGCTTCGGATGGCCGCCAGCTCGCCGACGAGTCCGGCGGGGGCGGTCAGCAGCGTCTCCTCGGTGAAGGAGACGACCAGCCGGGCCGGGTCCAGGCCGCTGTCGGCCAGCTCGGCGGCCACCTGCCCGGCCAGGCCCTCGACGGTCACGTGGCCGGCGGGCAGGCTCACGACGACGCCGAGGCGCGGGTCGTCCAGGCGGGCCGCCGCGGCGCAGGCCTCGTGGATGAGCCAGCGCTGCAGGTCGGCGCCGCGACCGTGGCGCTCGGACGCCGTCCAGATGTCGGTGCCGTCCAGGATGCCGAGTTCGGCGTGGCCCCACACGGGCAGCGCGTGCACCAGCTCGAGGCGCCCGTCGGGTCCGACGGCGCCGTCCAGCCGCAGCCGCATCACGCCCTCGGCCCGGCGGTCGTAGAAGTCCTCCACCGGTGCGGCGTCGGGCGTCTGGCCGCGGGCGATCCGGACGCAGCCCTTGCCGGCGGCCTTGGCCGAGCGCAGCGCGGCGTCGGCCTCGCGGAAGGCGAGCTGCCCGCCGCCGGAGCCGAGGGCGGCGATGCCCACGCTGGCGCCGACCGCGTAGACGGCGCCGTCGACGCGGTAGGGCATGGCCATGACCTGGACGATGCGGTCCGCGACGTCCTCGGCCTCGCGCAGGTCGCCGGTGAGGACGACGGCGAACTCGTCGCCCCCGAGGCGCGCGACCAGGTCGGTGTCCCGGACGACGGTGTTCAGCCGGCGGGCGACCTCGACCAGCAGCTGGTCACCGGCCTCGTGCCCGGCGCCGTCGTTCACCGCCTTGAACCCGTCCATGTCGAGCACGAGCAGGCAGCGCTCGGCGGAGGTGGTGGCGCCCAGCTCCTGGAAGAGCACGGCGCGGTTGGGCAGCCGGGTGAGGTGGTCGGTGTAGGCCATGCGCTCGAGCTCCCGCTCGCGGCGCCGGCGGGTGGTGACGTCGCGCAGGTAGATCACGCGCCGGCCGCTGCCGGGCCGCTCGGCGGAGGTGGCCTCCAGCTCGCGCGGCTCGCCGTCGTCACCGATGACGTCGAGGTGCAGCGGGGGACCGGAACCGGCGGGGACCTCCTCGGTGGCCGCGCGGACGGCGGCGCGGTCCTCCGGGCGGACCAGGTCGAGCAGGGTGATCTCCTCGTCGCGGCCGTCGATGCCCAGCAGCGTGCGGGCGGCGGGGGAGGTGAACAGCAGCCGGTACCCGGCGTCCATGATCGCGATGCCGTCGGAGCTGGCCTCGACGAGCTCGCGGAAGTCCTCCTCGCTGCGGACCAGGTCCTCGGTCATGCGGCCGTCCTCGCGGATGCGCAGCAGCAGCCGGAGGGCCATGAGGGTGAAGACGGCGCCGCAGCCGATCTCGGCGGCGGCCGACAGCGGCTGCCCCGCGGCGAGCGCGAGGGCCAGCGCCAGGGGCAGGCCGGCCATCGCGACGACGACCAGCGCCATGCCCGCCGGACCCACCACGGGGGCCGAGGCGCGGGGGGAGCGGTCGGTGTCGCGCAGCGGGGCCAGGGAGGCGGCCAGCGGGCAGAGCACGAGGGCGAGGGCGACGGCGACGTCGGAGCCCGCCGTCCACAGCGGGGACGGCGCCACGATGGCCATCGCCTCGCACGCCGACGCCCCGGCCTGGGCGGCGACGGCGGCGATCATGGTGGTGGCGCTCCGGCGCAGCCCCCGGGTGGCGACGGTGCACAGCGCGCCCGCGCCGCCGAGCATGACGGCGGTGTAGCCGCCGTAGGCGAGCACGAGCGAGCGCAGGTCCTCGGGCGCGCCGGCCGGGTTGACCAGCGGCGTCCGCAGCACCTCGGTGACGACCAGCAGCGCGGTGGTGGTGAGCAGGCCGTCGACGACGAGGGCGGACCAGCGGGTGCGGATGACCCGGTGGGCCAGCAGCGCGCAGGTGACCAGCGGCGCGGTGGCGCCGGCGAACATGACGACGTCGTCGACCCCGAACCCGTCGAACGCGGGCCCGGGGAAGAGGCCGGCCAGGAACTGCGAGACGGCGAAGCAGGCCGAGCCGACGACCACCGGCCACCACGGGCGGGCGGCGACGCGGTCCATCAGCCGGACGCGGCGGTACCCGACCACGGCGCTGCTGACCGCCACGCAGCCGAGCACGAGCTCGTCCCACTGCATGCCGGTGCCGTCGGGGGCGCTGAACGGGACGGCGAGGGCCAGCCCGAGCAGTCCCAGGACGAGGGTGGCGCCGAGCCGGCGCTGCACGGCGCTCACTGCCGGGCCACCGGTCGAGCGGCGCGGGCGTTCAGCGCGTCGGCGGCGAGCACGATGCCGCAGGCCAGCGCGGCGCCCTCGAGCGGGCGGGAGAGCAGGAAGCCCTGCAGGTAGCGGTGCCCCATGTCGCGCAGCAGCGCCAGGGTGGCGGGGGTGTTGACGCCCTCGACGATGACCGGCAGGCCCAGGCTGGAGCCGAGCTGGAGCACCGCCCGGCACATGGCGCGGCGGGCCGGGTCGTGCTCGACGTCGGCGAGGAAGTACTGGTCCATCTTGAGGACGTCGACGGGCATCCCCACCAGGTAGGCCAGCGAGGACCACCCGGTGCCGAAGTCGTCGACGGCGATGCGGACGCCCAGGCGGCGCAGGGCGGCGAGGTCCTCGATGACGTGCGCGTCGTCGAGCAGCACCGACTCGGTGATCTCGACGAGCAGCCGGGAGGGGTGCAGGCCGCTGCCCGCGAGCGCGGAGAGCACGTCGGGGACCAGCTCGCCGCTGCGCACCTGGCGGGCGGAGACGTTGACGGCGACGTTGAGCGCCTCGGCGCCCGGCCCTCCGCCGTCGAGCGCGGCCACGGTGCGGCACGCCTCGTGCAGCACCCACCGGCCGACCTCGGTCATGAGGGCGGTCTCCTCGAGCAGTGGCACGAACTCCACGGGGGAGACCTCGCCGAACTCGGGGTGCTGCCAGCGCAGCAGCGCCTCGACGGTGACGGTGCGGTGCAGGACGGCGTCGACCACGGGCTGGAAGACCAGTCGCAGCTCGCCGCGCTCCAGGGCGCCGTCGAGGTCCGCGCGCAGGGCGCTGCGGCGGTCCTGCTCGGTGCGCAGGGCGTCGTCGTACCGGTGGACGGCGCCGTCGCCGGCGCGGCGGGCGCTGCGCAGGGCGAGGTCGGCGCGGCGCAGGGCCTCGCCGGGGTCGACGTCGGCGGCGAGCTGGCTGACGCCGGCCGCGGTGGTGAGGGGCAGAGCGGGGGTGGCGAGCGGGCCGACGGTGGCGATCAGCCGCTCGGCGACGGCCTCGGCGTCGGCGACGCTGCCCTGCACCAGGACGACGAAGTCGCCGTCGGTGCTGCGGGCCAGCCAGTCCTCGCCGCGCAGGACGCGGGAGATGCGGGAGGAGAGCGCGCGCAGCACGGTCGCCTCCTCGCCGGGGGAGAGCACCTCGCTGCAGGTGATGCCGACGACGGCCATGGCGTGGGTGCGGTTGCGCGGTCCGCGCTGCACCGCGCCGAGGCGCCGCATCAGGGCCGTGCGGTTGGGCAGGCCGGTGACGGCGTCGGTGAGGGAGAGCTCGAGGGGCTCGGAGTCGGCGCCGGGGGCAGGGGCGCTCGGGCTCACGTCGCGGCAGTGCAGGACGAGCGCACCGATCTCGGGGTCGGCGCGCAGGTCGCGCACCGTGGTCTGGACCAGCCGCCAGCCGCCGTCGGCCTGCCGGACCCGTGCGGTGCGGACGGCGGACTGCCCGTCGGGGTCCAGGGGGCCGAACAGGCCGGTGCGGTCGTCGGGGTGGACGGTGTCGGAGACGTGCACGCCGACCAGGTCGGCGACGCCGAGGCCCAGCAGCTCGCCGGCTGCCTCGGAGGCGAAGGTGATGCGGAGGGAGTCGTCGAGGATCACGACGGGGTCGACGCTGCTGCGCACCAACGTGCGCAGGGAGTCCTGGCTGCGCTGCAGGGCGCCGGTGAGCCGGTGCTGGCGCTGCCACAGGAAGAGCTGGAGGGCCAGCAGGGCGAGCACGCCGGCGGTGGCGACGACGACGCCGGCCGGGGCGCCGAGGACGAGGAGGACCTCCACCACCACGCCGATGCCGAGCACGGCCGCGGGCACCGCGAGCGTCCCGGCGCGCCCACGGTGGGGCGCGGCCGGGGAGGTGGCCGGGGACTGCCCCGGGCCGGACGCGGTGCTCACCCCGTTGTTGTCGGGAACTGCGCAGTCCGGCTGCAGGGCTCCGGGGGCGCGGTCACCCCTTGGGGGCACGGCCGTCGGCTTCCGGGCCCGGGGACGGGCGGGTCGCGCCCGTCAGCCGCTGACGAGAGGCGGCTCAGTGCTCGCCGATGACCTCGAGCCGGACGCCGAGGGCGGTGTAGGTGCCAAGTGCCCGGGCATCCCGGGTCGCGAGGGATACACCGGCTGCGCGCGCAGCCAGCCCCACCAGCGCGTCGTAGACGGCACCGCCGGCGACCCCGAGAGGTGCGAGCACCGACGGGAGCGTCATCGATTCGCCGGCCGGTAGGGGGAGTACGGCGTCGAAGGCCGCCTCCAGCAGCCGGGCGGCGTCGCCTGCGGTCACCCGGGCATCTCCGGGCAATCGGGTGAGCACCGAGTACGTCTCGGCGAGCGAGTGCGCGGTCAGGACCGGCGTGCGGCCCGCCGCATGCCGCCTGACCGTGGCATGCGCGGTGTGCGAACGGAGCAGCAGGGGAACGGCGGCGCTGGTGTCGAATGCCAGCTGGGTCACCGGCGGCCCGAGTCCAGGATGCCGAACACGTCGTCGTCGGTCACCGGCGTGTCCGAGTCGGCCACCAGTGCGCCGTCGATCTCGATGAGTCGCGCGGTGCGCCCCGCGGGCAGCAGCTGCAGGCCCGCGCCGTATCGGCTCAGATCGACCGTCGTGCCCGGCGTGAGGCCGAGCGCATCGCGCAATGCCTTCGGGACGACGATTCGGCCGAGGCTGTCGATCGTGGTCTTCACTGGCAGAACGCTACCAGCGAGAATCCAGCCGCGGTGCGGTCTCGGGACGGTCAGGGCGTGCTCGGCAAGGAGCGCGGCCGTTCAGTGGTACCCGCTCAGCTCAGGCCGCTGTCGATCCGCTGCTGCCAGGCCATCTCCTCGATGACCGCCCGCTTCTCGACGTCGTCGAAGCGCACGGATCTGCATCGCCCGCCGTCGGTCGCGGAGGACGTCGAGGCAGGTGGCGGTGAACTCCTCGGCAGTCGGTCGGCGCAGGACGGCGCCCGGACGTCACGAGATCGGCGGCGCGGACGACGGCCTCGCGCCGCCAGTAGCCGGGGAGGAACTCCTTGCGCGCGTCCGCCGTCCCGCAGGTGGGACAGGTCATGGGCGGCAGCGTAGGAGCGACGCGGACGGCGAGCCGGCAGCGGCGGCACGCGTGGTGGGCGCTCCGGCATGTCCGCCATGCGGGAACCAGCTGGCGCGAGCTCCCTCGTTCCGGCGTCGGCCTAGGGTGGCGCGCCGTGGACACCCCGCCCGCGCACGGCATCCGCCCGGCCACCTCGGACGACGCGGCGGCGATCGCCGCGATCTACGCCCACTACGTCGAGCACAGCGTGGCCACGTTCGACCTGACCGCACCGGACGCGGCCTGGTGGACGGCGAAGCTCGCGGACCTGGGCGCCGCCGGCTGGCCGTTCCTGGTCGCCGAGGACGAGGGCGAACCGGCCGGGTTCGCGTACGTGGCGCCCTGGCGGATCAAGCCGGCCTACCGGCAGACCGTCGAGGACACCATCTACCTGGCACCCGGGCGGACCGGCCGCGGGCTCGGCCGGGCGCTGCTGGGGGCGCTGCTGGGCGCCGCGCGGGCCGCGGGGGCGCGCCAGGTGATCGCGGTGGTCGCCGACGGCGGCGACGAGTCGTCGGTCCGGCTGCACGGCGCCTTCGGCTTCGTCGAGACCGGTCGGCTGCGCGAGGTCGGGTTCAAGCACGGGCGGTGGCTGGACACCCTGCTGCTGCAGGCGGACCTCACCGGACCCGGCTGAGATCTCCGGATCTTGCGGGTTCCTTGCGGAACCCTCGGGCCGCACGTGCGGATGGGGGCCCAAGGTCGGTGGCGAGACAGGAGCGGAACAGCCGCTCCCGCCGGCCCGGGGAGATCCGAGCATGAGCACCAGCACCAGCACCACGGGTCGGCGCAACGCCGGCAAGGTGGTCGGGTCGATCGTGGTCGTCGGTGCGGCAGCGGCCGTCGCCGGACTGGGCACCCTCGGCTCGTTCACCGACAGCACCTCGGCGGTCGACGCCGCCGTGGACACCGGCGTCGTGTCCATCGACGTCGCGATGACCGACGGGTCCGCTCCGCCGCCCTACGCCGTCCCGCTCCCGAACATGCTGCCCGGCGACGTCATCTCGATGCCGCTGGATCTGCGCAACAGCGGGGACGTCGACCTGTCCTCGGTGGTGCTGAGGTCGTCGGCGACCCGGTCGAGCCTGCTGGACACCGAGGCGGTGCACGGACTGCAGCTGAAGCTGGAGACCTGCGCAGCACCGTGGGCCGCCACCGGTGTGAACTCGTTCTCCTGCGCCGGCGGCGCTCTCCCGCTCTACAGCGGTCGGATCGCGACCGAGACGGCGCTGCCCGGCGTGCGGAGCCTGACGGCCGGAACGACCGACCACCTGCTGGCGACCATCTCCTTCCCCGCCACCGGCGGCGACGCGATGCAGGGCCAGAGCAGCTCGCTGCAATTTGTCTTCACCGCCACCCAGCGCGACGGCGCGGCGCGCTGATCCTGCAGCTGGTGCGCCGGTCGGCCGACCGGCTCGCCGGCCAGTACCGAGACTTCCGTACCAGCCGTTCCCATCGGGGCGACCACGGGGTGCCCCGATGGGAACGGTGACGAGTCCGGTGCGGTGTGCACCTCGCGCCACACGAGTCACATGCGTGGGGCTCGCTCCTGCGGACGTCATAGCTTCGCCCCTTGCGAACGACGAAGGGGGTAGCCGTGGAGCAGGTCCTGCACCATCCGCCGACAGAGGGCGTGCGTCGCTACCTCTCGATCGGCTTCTGGCTGATGGCCGCCGGCGCGGCCGCCGCCCTGGGCCTCGACCTGGACGGCGACGTCCTGGGCTGACCGGCCGCCGCCGGGTCCCGGGCTGCCGAGCGTTGAACTCGAGAGGCGCAGAACCGCACCGTTCCTGGGCCGGTGGGGTTCAACGCTCTCGTCCGGGTGGGCCGGCGATCACCCTCTCCTGGATCGATGGCGGCGGGAGCGTTCAGCTGTCGGAACCGAGGAGCAGTGCGACGTCGCCGTGCAGTGCGGCAAGCCCGCGGTCGAGCGTGACCAGTCGTCCGCCCCGTGCGCGAGCGAGACCGGCCAGATAGGCGTCGGTGACCTGTCGGTGTCCTACGACTCCGCGCATGTCGATGTCCCGGTAGCCGAGTGAATCGGCCCAGAACTCGTGGTCGTCGGCCGCATCCAGCCCGCGGACGAGCTCGACGGCATCGCGGCCGGTGGCGCCGGCGCGGAGGAGGAAGCGGACGACAGCCCCCTGGGTGAGCGGGCAGGTGGCGAACGGTTCGGACCGCCGGGTGAACCACTCCTCGACGACGTCGTGGTGCACGTGGTCGGTGACCACCAGGGCGATGAGGACGTTCGCGTCGAGCAGGACCGTCACTCGTCGTCGTCCAGCGAGCGCACATCCTCGCTGGTGACCACGCGGTCGACCGAGGCGACCTGCAGACCGGTGCGGGCGCTCGTGGACACCCGCACCGGTCCCGGTGCGGCGAGCGCTCCACGCAGCAGGCGAGCGATGGTCTCGCTCAGCGTGGTCCCCGAGTCACGGGCGATCGCCCCGGCGATCCGATGGATGTCGTCGGGTAGGTCGACGGTCGTGCGCATGCGCGAAAGTTACATCATGATGCGGACTGACGCCTAGACGCATCACGATGCGGCCATGCCCTCGTGGACTGCACCGTCGTCGATGTGGCGGACTGCCATCATGGCCGCGTGCTCCGCTGGCTCGTCGGTCTCGTCGCGGGCGCGGTGCTGTCGGTCTTCGCCGCGCTGCTGCTGAACGGGCAGTACCGCGCCGAGGGGCCCGTGGTGCTGACGCTCTGGGCCACCCACGGCATCCATCGCGGTGACATCCTCGTGGCCGGTGGCTGGCTCATCGGGATCATCGCCGTCGCGGTGCTCGTGTTCGAGCGCCCGCACGACTGATCGGCCGACGCGGTCGTCGCGCCGGATCGCGAACCCGGTGGCAGCATGACCAGCGTGAAGACGTGGCTCGACAGCTGGCCGGTGTACCGGCAGCTCACCGGTTCGGACCCACTGGGCCGCGGCAAGGCCGCGCGCAGCAAGGCCACGGAGGGAACGGTCGCGCGCACCGCGACCGCCGATCGCGTCGTCCAGAGCGTCTGCCCGTTCTGCGCCGTCGGCTGCGGGCAGAAGATCTACGTGAAGGACGAGAAGGTCGTCCAGATCGAGGGCGACCCGGACTCCCCGATCAGCCGCGGCCGGCTCTGCCCCAAGGGCAGCGCGAGCAAGCAGCTGGTCACCAGCCCGACCCGCGTCACCACGGTCAAGTACCGCCGTCCCCACGGGACGGAGTGGGAGGACCTGGACCTCGACACGGCGATGGAGATGATCACCGACCGCGTCCTGGACGCCCGGCGCAAGGGCTGGCAGGACGAGGTCGACGGCAGGCGCGTCAACAGAACGCTGGGGATAGCGAGCCTCGGAGGGGCGACCCTCGACAACGAGGAGAACTACCTCATGAAGAAGCTCTACAGCGCCATGGGCGCGATCCAGATCGAGAACCAGGCCCGCATATAGCACTCCGCCACGGTGCCCGGTCTGGGTACCTCGTTCGGTCGTGGCGGCGCCACGAACTTCCAGCAGGACCTGGTGAACTCCGATTGCATCGTGATCGAGGGTTCGAACATGGCCGAGTGCCACCCGGTCGGCTTCCAGTGGGTCATGGAGGCCAAGGCGCGGGGCGCGAAGGTCATCCACATCGACCCGCGGTTCACCCGCACCAGCGCGCTGGCCGACCTGCACGTGCCGCTGCGCGCGGGCACCGACATCGCGTTCCTCGGCGGGCTGATCAAGTACGTCCTGGACAACGACCTGGACTTCCGCGAGTACGTGGTGGCCTACACCAACGCGGCGGCGATCCTGCGCGAGGACTTCCAGGACACCGAGGACCTCGACGGCCTGTTCTCCGGCTTCGACCCCGAGACCGGCCAGTACGACGAGACCACCTGGCAGTACGAGGGCGTGGACGTCCCCGCCTCGGCCGGTCAGCGCTCGCCGAGCCAGCCCGGGGGATCGGCCTTCCGGCAGGACGACGGCGGGGCCGCGAACGACGACGTCGCCACCGGCGGTTCGGACGACGAGACCGCGGGCGTCAAGGCGGCCGATCAGCAGCAGAGCGCCCAGGGCTCGGCCGACATCCCCGGCCGGCCCAAGCGGGACGAGACGCTGCAGCACCCGCGCTGCGTCTTCCAGGTGCTCAAGCGGCACTACGCCCGCTACACCCCGGAGATGGTCGCCGACGTCTGCGGCATCGAGCCCGAGGTGTTCCTCAAGGTCGCCGAGTGGGTCACCGCCAACAGCAACCGCGAGCGGACGACGGCGTGGGTCTACTCGGTGGGCTGGACGCACCACACGGTCGGCGTGCAGTACATCCGCACCGCGGCGGTGCTGCAGGCGCTGCTGGGCAACATGGGCCGCCCCGGCGGCGGGATCCTGGCGCTGCGCGGGCACGCCAGCATCCAGGGCTCCACCGACATCCCGACGCTGTTCAACATCCTGCCCGGCTACATCCCGATGCCCCACGCCGAGCAGCACGACGACCTGGACGCCTTCTGCGCCTCCAGCGACGACCGGGTCGGGTTCTGGGGCAACATGCGCTCCTACACGGTGAGCATGCTCAAGGCCTGGTGGGGCGACGCCGCGACGGCGGAGAACGACTTCGCGTTCGACTACCTGCCCCGGCTGACCGGTGACCACGGCACGTACACCACCGTCGCGGACATGATCCAGGGCAACGTGCCCGGCTACTTCCTGGTGGGGGAGAACCCGGCGGTCGGCAGCGCGAACGGGCGCATGCAGCGCTTCGGGCTGGCCAACCTGGAGTGGCTCGTCGTCCGCGACCTGCAGATGATCGAGTCCGCGACGTTCTGGAAGACGGCTCCGGAGATCGAGACCGGGGAGTTGGTCACCGAGGACATCGCCACCGAGGTCTTCTTCCTCCCCGCGGCCACGCACGTGGAGAAGGAGGGCACCTTCACCCAGACGCAGCGGCTGCTGCAGTGGCGGCACAAGGCGGTGGAGCCGCCGGGCGACTGCCGCAGCGACCTGTGGTTCTACTTCCACCTGGGCCGCCGGCTGCGGGAGAAGCTGGCCGCGTCCACCGATCCGCGGGACCGCCCGCTGCTGGACCTCACCTGGGACTACCCGACGCACGGCGAGACCGCCGAGCCCAGCGCGGACGCGGTCCTCCGGGAGATCAACGGCACCGGGCCGGACGGCGAGATGCTGTCGACGTACCTGGACATGAAGGACGACGGGTCGACCACCGGCGGCTGCTGGATCTACACCGGCGTCTACGCCGACGGGGTCAACCAGGCGGCCCGCCGCAAGCCCGGCGGGGAGCAGGACTGGGTGGCCGCGGAGTGGGGCTGGGCGTGGCCGTCGAACCGGCGGGTGCTCTACAACCGCGCCTCGGCCGACCCGGACGGCAAGCCGTGGAGCGAGCGCAAGGCGTTCGTCTGGTGGGACGAGACCGGGAGGCCGGCGACGTGGACCGGCCATGACGTCCCCGACTTCGAGGCGACCAAGCGGCCGGACTACGTGCCGCCGGACGGTGCGGTCGCGCAGGCCGGACTGGGCGGTGCCGACCCGTTCGTCATGCAGGCCGACGGCAAGGCGTGGCTGTACGTCCCGGCGGGCCTGGCCGACGGCCCGATGCCCTCGCACTACGAGCCGGCCGAGTCGCCGGTGGACAACGCGCTCTACGGCCAGCAGGCCAACCCGGCGCGCGAAGAGCTGCAGGGGGCGTGGAACCGGGGGAACCCGCCGCGCAGCGAGGTCTACCCCTACGCGATGACGACCTACCGGCTGACCGAGCACCACACGGCCGGGGGCATGAGCCGCACGCTGCCCTACCTCTCGGAGCTGCAGCCGGAGTTCTTCGTCGAGGTGAGCCCGCGGCTGGCCGCCGAGCGGGGGCTGGAGAACGGTGGCTGGGCGACGCTGATCAGCGCCCGGACGGCGATCGAGGCCCGGGTGCTGGTCACCGAACGGATCCGGCCGCTGCGGCTCAAGGGCGGCCAGATCGTCGAGCAGATCGGCATCCCGTACCACTGGGGCGAGCAGGGCCTGTCCACCGGCGACTCGGGCAACGACCTGTTCGGCGTGGTGATGGACCCCAACGTGCACATCCAGGAGACCAAGGTCGCCACCTGCGACATCCAGCCCGGGCGGCGTCCGCGCGGTCCGGCGCTGGTGCAGTACGTGGAGGAGTACCGGATCCGGGCCGGCGTGCGGTCGGGCCTGGTCCCCAGCGGCGGCCGGGCACCGATCGAGGAGGGGACGAGCTGATGCGGCGCGGCTCGATGGAGGAGGAGCGCTCGTGACGACGGTCAGCTCGGCCAGCCCGGCGTTCACCGGCAACGACCCGGCGAACCGGTTGTACGGGCCGCTGCCGGACGTCTCGGCGGATGCCGGTTACGACGAGGAGCACCCGAAGCGGGTCGGCTTCTTCACCGACACGTCGGTCTGCATCGGCTGCAAGGCGTGCGAGGTCGCCTGCAAGGAGTGGAACACGCTCCCGATGGACGACGCGGACGGCACCCGGGACGCCATGGCCCTGACGGGGATGTCCTACGACAACACCGGCATGCTCGGGGCGAACTCGTGGCGGCACGTGGCGTTCGTGGAGCAGAGCCGGACCGTCGACCTGCCCATGCCCTCGATCGGGCTGCCCGGGGACGAGCACGCCCGGTCCGCCACGAAGCAGGCCGACGGGACCGGACGGCGCAGTCCAGCGTGCTCAACGCCGAGGCGCTCAGCGAGTTCGACCCGCAGACCGGCCACTCGGCCGACCGCGAGATCCGCTGGCTGATGTCCTCGGACGTCTGCAAGCACTGCACGCACGCGGGCTGCCTGGACGTCTGCCCGACCGGGGCGCTGTTCCGCACCGAGTTCGGCACCGTGGTCGTGCAGGACGACATCTGCAACGGCTGCGGCTACTGCGTGCCGGCCTGCCCCTACGGCGTCATCGACCAGCGCAAGGGCGACGGCGGGGTCTTCAAGTGCACGATGTGCTACGACCGGCTGACCGACGGTCTGCAGCCCGCGTGCGCGACGGCCTGCCCCACCCAGTCGATCCAGTTCGGCGACCTCGACGAGCTGCAGGAGCGTGCCGACGCGCGGCTGGCCACGCTCCAGGCGCAGGGCGTGGAGACCGCACGGCTCTACGGGCGGGACGAGAACGACGGTGTCGGGGGAGACGGGGCGTTCTTCCTGCTGCTGGACGAGCCGGAGGTCTACGGCCTGCCGCCGGACCCGATCGTGACCACCCGGGATCTCCCGGCCATGTGGAAGGCGGCCGGCACGGCCGCCGCGATGATGGTCGGGGTCGCCGTCTCGGCGATCCTGGGTTCGCGGCGGAGCTCCCGGTGACCGGCGGGATCACCAGCCCGGGCGCCGGCTGGCGGCAGGCCGACCGGGGGCCGGCGACGCAGCGGCAGGCGAAGCGGCGGCGTCGTCGCGGCGGTGGCCGGGGCCGCGGCGAGGTCCCGATGGTCGACGACGTCGAGTTCACCTCGTACTACGGGCGGCAGATCGTCAAGACGCCGGTGTGGAAGAGCCCCGACGTGCCGCTCTACCTGTTCCTGGGCGGGGCGGCCGGCTCCTCGGCCATCCTGGGTGCGCTGGCCGACGTCACCGACCGCCCGCAGCTGACCCGGGTCGCGCGCTACACGGCCGGTGGCGGATCGATCCTGTCGGTGGTCTTCCTCATCCACGACCTCGGCCGGCCCGAGCGCTTCCTGCACATGCTGCGGGTGTTGAAGGTGACCTCGCCGCTGTCGGTGGGTTCCTACATCCTGGCGCCGTTCAGCGCGGCGGCCGGGGCGACGGCGGCGGTGGAGCTGCTGGGCTGGTTCCCGCGGCTCAAGCGCTTCGGTGGGGCGGTGACCGCGCTCTTCGGCGGTCCGCTGGCCACCTACACCGCGGTGCTGCTGGCCAACACCGCGGTGCCGTCGTGGCACGAGTTCCACGGCAAGCTGCCGTTCGTGTTCGGCGGCTCGGCGATGGCGGCCGGCGGCGGGCATCTGCATGGCGTTCACCCCGCTGGGCGAGGCCGAGCCGGCGCGGAAGATGGCGATCGTGGGTGCGGGGATCGAGCTGGCCGCGATCCGCGGGCATCGAGGGCAGCGACCGCCTCGAGGCCGAGCCGTTCCACGAGGGCCGGCCCGGCCAGTTCATGCGCGCGGCGAAGGCGTGCACCTCGACGGGGCTGGGGCTGGCCGTGGTGGCCGGGCGCCGGCGGTGGGGGGCGGTTGCGTCCGGAGCGCTCCTGGCGGCCGGCTCGCTGCTCACCCGGTTCGGCGTCTTCGAGGCCGGCATCGCCAGCACCAAGGACCCGAAGTACGTCGTC
>CAVVGX010000004.1:0-689332 GCA_963747895.1 uncultured Actinomycetota bacterium | reverse complement strand
GAGTTCGATCGAGTGGTACAGCCGGTGGAAGGGCAGGAACCGGGCCAGCCGGCGCAGGCGCGCCAGTCCCTGCGCGCCGAGGTGCCGTGGTCGCCTCGTCGTCGGCGACCTTGGCGAGGCCGGCGTGCGCGCGCGCCACGTGCACCATGTCGTTGAGCGACTTGTTGAGCACGATCACCACGGCGAGGACCGCGCCGAGCGTCGTCCAGCCGTAGCCGGCCGACAGGTCGTCCAGCCCGCCGGCGGCGCGGACTCCCGAGGCCAGCGGGATCAGCGACTCGGTGAGGTAGTGCCCCACCTTGTCGAGGAAGACCCCGAGCGGGCTCGACGTCCCGCGCCAGCGGGCCACCTCGCCGTCGCTGGCGTCCCAGAGCATCTGCAGCTGGGTCAGGAGCACGGCGAGCACGCGCGCCCCACAGCCCCGGGATCAGCAGGGCGAAGCCCGAGGCCGCGCCGGTGACGATCATCAGCGCGGTGACCGCGTTCGCCGTCAGGCCCGCGCGGAGCAGCAGCCGGGTGAGGTACGGCGAGATCCGCCGCATGTAGAGGTCGCCGGTCCAGTGCTCCGCCGTCCGCCGGCCGCGGATGGCGGGCGGCTGCGTGACCTCGCGGAGGTGCGGCGATGGTGGGCCAGGCGGGGCGGTCGGCGGTCACCGGGCCGACCTCCGCTCGGACCGGCGCCTGCGCGGCGTCCCGCGCCCGGATGACGTCGTCGCACGCCGCGAGGAAGCGGACGAGCGCCTCGGCGGGGTCCGCACCGCCGAGGTAGTGGTCCACCAGGGCCCGGCGACGGTCGCGCTCCGGGTCCTCCGCCAGACACCGCCGGACCAGCCGGCCGGCCTCGCCCGTCTCGGCTGCGGTCAGGCGGGGGACCTGGTCCAGCAGCGGGGAAGGGGTGACGACGGCGCCGGCCTCGGCGGGCACGGTGACGATCAACGGCCGCCCGATGGGCAGCCATTCGACGGCGAGCGAGGACACGTCGGTGATCAGCACGTCGGCGTCGGCGAAGGCCTCGGCCAGCGGGCGGTCCGTGTCCACGGCGTGGCCCCTCCGCTGCATGTCCTCCTCGTCGGAACAGGGCGCGCAGCGCCGAGTCGGCCGCGGCCACGTCCCGGCGGTTGGCCCCGGTCCGCGGATGGGGCCGGTAGACCACCCGGTGACCGGCGTCGGCGAGCGCGCGGACCAGCGCCGGCCCGTGCGAGGGCACCGAGCAGTAGGCCATGGACGGCTGGGCCCCCTCCCACGTCGGGGCGTACAGGACGGTGGGGCGGTCGGGCGCGGGTCGGGGGTCGGGGGCGGCGGCCTGCGGCCGGCCGATGCGGACCATCCGGCTCGCGTCGAACCACATCAGCTCGGACAGCACCCGCTCCTCGGCGGCCGGGCCGGCGACGAACACGCGGTCGTACGCCTTGAGCTGGTTCGAGGCCGAGACGGCCTTGTCGCTCTCCCCGTGCCCGAGGTAGACGTGGGCGACGCTCGGGAACCGCAGCATCTGGAAGTTCCGCGGGTGGTGGCTGACGTAGAGGGCCAGTCCGATGGTGCTGCGCTGGACGAGGCCGTCGAGCGTGGCCGTGCGGCCGACGCAGAGCACCCGCAGCGTGGTGCGCTCCCGGAGCCGGGCCGCCGTGCGGCTGTCCTGGGTCACGAGGGCGACGCCGTGGCGCTCGTGCAGGGCCAGCAGGGCCGGCAGCCACTGCTCGAGCTGGTAGGCGTTGCGCGGCGGTTCGGGGAAGAAGGCGACCACCCGCTCCGGCAGGGCGACGCCGGCCAGCTGCGCGTCCTCGCCGAGCCCGTCCGGCTCGCCACCGGGCAGGAGCCCGAGCCGTCGCACCAGGCGGCCGCCGCTGGAGCGGGCGCGCGCGTTCAGCGCGGCTAGGGGGGATGGCACTCAGGAGCTCCTCGGTTTCGGCCGGTCCGCACGCTACCCGTCAGATGAACGGGGGCCGTCCATGCCGTGTCATCCGGGCGACCGTGTTCCAGCGAATCGGACGACGCGGTCCCGGATCGGCTCGCCAACCCTCCCACCATCCGCGGAACCACGGTGCGAGCGTCCCGGGGGACCGCGCCGACCGGACCACCTGCAGCACGGTCCAGGTGAGCACGTACGGCATCCCGACGAGCCACGGGAGGTTCCGCCGGGCCAGCCACACCCGGTTCCGGGCGTTGAGCCGGTAGAAGTCCCGGTGCCGCGTGGTCTCGGTCAGGGGGTGCTCGGCTGCCACGTCGCCGGCGTACCAGACGCGGTAGCCGGCGTCCCAGATCCGCCAAGCCAGCTCGATGCCCTCGTGGGCGTAGAAGAACTCGGCCGGCCAGCCGCCCGCGGCGGCGAAGGCATGCCGGCGGGCCACCACGGCGCCTTCCCACACCGAGAACGCGTGGCCGGGCCGGCGTGGGTCGCCGCTGCGCAGCCGCGGTGTCCACCGCCGCGGAGCCGTCCCGCCCCCGGCCACGTCCACCCGGGGCTGCACCAGGCCCAGCCGCGGATCCGCGGCGAACCGGCCGACCAGTCCGTCGAGGAACCCCTCGTCCGGGAGTCGTGCGTCGTCGTCCAGGAACAGCACCAGGTCACCGGCGACGTGCGGCACACCGCTGTTGCGACCGGCCGGGATGCCGACGTTCTCCGGCAGCGCGAGCGCGCGGACCCCCTCGGGGAGCCCCTCCGGACGCCATCCGTTGCCGACGACCAGAACGTCGGTGCGGACGCCCCGCTGGGCGAGCACCGAGCGCAGCGCCCGGTCGAGGTCCACCGGTCGGCGTCCCTGGGTCAGGACGACGACTCCGACGAGCGGCCCAGCCTCGGGACCCGGCTCAGCCATCGACCACGGCGAGCGGGTCGACGCCCGCGGGGACCTCGTCGGTCGGCTCGGACCGGTCGATCATCGCGGCGGCGACGGCGGCGTCCATGTGGGTGGCCAGCGCGTCCTCGCGGCGGACGTCGACGATGTGCCCCGTCCACTCGGAGACCAGCACGTCGATGGAGGTGGCGGCCACGGCCTCGGAGGCGAGGAGCGAGTCGGATGCCTCCTCGCCGAAGGCCTTCGCGCGCATGGGGGTGGCCGTGCGCTCCGGGTTGACGCAGTTGACGCGGACCCCGTCGGCCGGCCCACTCGTCGGCCAGCGCCTGAGTCAGGTTGACGACGGCGGCCTTGGCCGACGAGTACAGGCTGTAACCGCTGCGGCCCCGGGTGTAGGAGCTCGAGGTGAAGAGCAGCAGTGAGCCACCGGTCTTCTTCAGGTGGGGTTGGAAGACCTGGGCGATGTGGATGGGCGCGAGGTAGTTCACCTCGGTCGCCGAGTACACGGTCTCCTCGCTGGTCTCGGCCAGTTCGCCACGGGGCAGGACGCCGGCGGTGTTCACCACGTAGTCGATGCGGCCGGTAGCGGCGAGCACCTGCTCGCAGGCGGCGACGATGTCCGCGCGTCGCTCGACGTGGGTATTGGTCGCCGACCGGCTGAAGATCTTGGTGATCGCGCCGTAGGACTCGGCCATCCGGGCGATGTCGGCGCCGATCCCGTAGGAGCCGCCGAAGACGACGACGGTCTTGCCCGCGAGGGCTGCCCGGTACTCCGACTCGTAGCGGGGGCGGGGTGCCTCGTGGCTGTCCAGCTGGAAGAGCTTGTCGGCGATGTAGACGTCGATCGGCTCGGTGATCTTCATGTTGCGCTCCTCGCCGCGCACGACGGCGATCGGGACCTCGGGCGCGTACCGCAGCACCACCGTGCAGTCGTCCGTCGCCTCGAACTGCGCGTCCTCGGCGGCCTCCGCGTAGGCGCGGCGGATCACCGAGAGGCGGAAGCCCTGCGGCGTCTGCCCGCGGCGCAGCAGGCCGCGCTTGAGCACGTCGTCGATCGTCCGGCCCGCTCTCGTCGACCTGGATGATCGTGTCGGCCGAGGGGATGGCGGTGTCGACCGCCTCGAACTCGCTCGAGGGCGTCGACGCAGTCGGCGATGACCCGCTGGCTCAGCAGCGGGCGCACGGCGTCGTGGAAGAGGACGTTGCACTCCTCCGTCGCCGAGGGCGTCGAGCGCGCGCTGCGTCGTGGCGTTGCGGGTGTCCGCACCCTCGAGCACCCGGGTGACCTTCGGGTAGCCACCGGGCCGGAGGATGGCGTGGACGGCGTCCAGGTGGCCCGGCGTCATCAGGACGATGATCTCGTCGATCTGCGGCGACGCCTGCAGCGTGCCGATCGTGTGCTCGATGATCGGCTTGCCGGCGATCTTGATCAGCTGCTTGGGGATCGACAGCCCGACCCGCGTCCCCGTTCCCCCGGCGAGCACGACAGCCACGTTCCGCAATCTCGTCACGCGGCGACTGTAGGCAGGCGAAGCGGCACACTCCGGGAGCGAGCGGATCCCGTGGGACGTCTGTGGCGGGCGTTGCCGGATGGGACTCGGACCGGTCCGTCACAGCACGGATGCGGCGGCGGCCGCCCGACGATCAGCCCGAGAGGTGCGCGAGCTTGTCGGGGTTGCGCACGACGAGGACCTGGCTGACCAGCCCATCGGTCACGACCAGTGACATGGTCATCAGCGGCACGCCGCCGGCCCATGCCACCACGGCCGGGGCGATGTTGACGTCGGTGATCTCGATTCGACCGGGGCGGGCGCCGCCGCGACTGTGTCGCGGCCGGTCAGCAGGGGCTCGGACGTCTTCGGCGTCGGCGACGCTGCCGAGCATCTGGTACGCCACCGAGAACAGCAGCCGGCGGTGGCGGTCGAAGACGTCGAGCGGATCGCTCATTGCGCCGGGACCTCGCAGCGGTCGCGGAAGCCCTGGCCGGTCATGCCGAGGGAGCTGTTGAACCGCGACCGGGAGTTCTCCACGGAGATCATCATGGTCAGCTCCACCAGTGCGTCCTCCAGGGAGCAGCGCAGCTCGGCCACCATCCCGTCGGTCACCTCCAGCGGCGTCGTCATCATCGCTTCGGCGTAGGCCATGACCCGCCGCTCCAGATCGGTGAACCGGTCACTGTCCCGGCACCGGGGGACTTCGCGCAGCTCGGGGCGGGTCCAGCGGGATGCGCGTCATGGGGGTGCCTCTCCGTCGTCGGTATCCTCACCTGGAGACGATGTGGCGGCCGCAGCCGTGACATCGGGCAGACTCGCCGCCGTGCCGACCTTCACCATCTACGCCGTGCTGCGGGCCACCGAGGCGGTGGACGACGCCACCGTCGAGGCCGTCGCCGCGACCCTTCGCCCGGGCGACGAGGAGCTGCGCGTCTGGCGCGAACCGGACCGCGGTGCGCTCCGTGCGTCGACCGAGTCCGATGCGGCGGACCTCGGGTCGGCGCTGGAGCAGGCGCGCGCGCTCGGCGACGAGCTGCTCGAGCGGTGCCCGGGCGACGTCCTGGAGGCGGCGGCGCTCAGCGACGACGACTCCCTGGTCTGGCGCGCCTGGATCTAGGAGACTGCTGAACATCTCGGCGTGCCTGCCCGGTGCGAGCGTCGATCGGGAGAACGATTTGGGTCGTGCAGGGGACTTCCCACCCTGAGCATGTGGTGATGGATGCCGAGTCGGTGTCAGGTCACTTGTTGCCGCAGGGCAGTGTGTTCGCGTTCCTGGCCGCGCATCGACGGGAGCTGTTCCCGGATCCGATGTTCGCCGACCTGTTCCCCTCGTCGCTGGGCCGCCCCAGCGTGCCGGCCGATGTGGTCGCTGCGGTACTGGTGCTGCAGGCGCTGGAGGGCCGTTCGGATCGGGATGCGGTCGAGGCGCTGACCTTCGATCTGCGGTGGAAGGCCGCCTGCGGCCTGCCGGTGGGTGCGGCCGGGTTCCATCCGACCGTGTTGACCTACTGGCGACGCCGGCTGGCCCGCTCGGAGCGGCCGCAGCGGATATTCGACGCCGTCCGCGAGGTCATCGCCGCGACCGGCGCGGTGACCGGAAAGACCCGCCGGGCGCTGGATTCCACCGTGCTGGAGGACGCAGTCGCCACCCAGGACACGGTGATCCAGTTGATCGCGGCGATCCGCCGGGTCCGCCGCGAGGTGGCCGGTGCCGCCGAGGTCATCGCCGCGCACTGCACCGCCCACGACTACGACGACCCGGGCAAACCGCAGATCGCTTGGAACGACGCGCAGGCCCGCGCTGCCTTGGTGGATGCGCTGGTCGGTGACGCGCATCGGCTGCTGGGCTACCTCCCCGAGCAGGAACTGGGGCCGGGTCCGGCCGAGGCGGTGGCCCTGCTGGCGCTGATCGCCGGCCAGGACGTCGAGCCGGTGGAGGGCGGCGACGGCACCGACGGCCGCTGGCGGATCGCCCGACGAGTCGCCCCGGATCGGGTCATCTCCGTCGCCGACCCCGAGGCCCGGCACGCCCACAAGACCGTGGAACGGCGCACCGACGGATTCAAGGCACACATCGTGGTCGAGCCCGACACCGGGCTGATCACCGCTACCCGGCTGACCGCCGCGGCCGGGCCGGCCAACAGTGACGCCGCCGTCGGCATCGACCTGCTGGCCGAGGACGACACCGCCTCGGCAGGAGTGCAGGTGCTGGCCGACTCCGCCTACGGCACCGGCGAGGTGCTGGCCGCCCTGGGCCAGGCCGGTCACCTGCCGGTGATCAAGCCGTGGCCGCTGCGCCCGGCCGTGGCCGGCGGCTACACCCTGGATGACTTCACCGTCGACGAAGCCGCCGGCACCGCGACCTGCCCGCACGGGGTCACCCGGCCGATTAGCCGCACCCGGTCGGTGACCTTCGGAGCGGCCTGCCGCGGCTGCCCACTCCGGCAGCGCTGCACGAGCGCCGCCGACGGACGCAGCCTGCAACTGCACCCCCAAGACGCCCTGCAGCGGGCCCATCGGGCCCGCGCCGCCGACCCGGACTTCCAGGCCACCTACCGCCGACACCGACCCATGGTGGAGCGCTCCCTGGCCTGGCTGACGCGAGGCAACCGGCGAGTCCCATACCGCGGAGTCATCAAGAACGACGCCTGGTTCCACCTGCGGGCCGCTGCGATCGACCTCCGCCGCCTGCTCGCCCTCGGACTCACCGGCTCCGCCGGCTCCTGGACGATCGCCTCTTGACCAACCCACCCACCCGGACCACCGTGAACAGCGGGCAGGGCGACCTTTCTGTCGCACCCTCGGGTGCTGACCTCACCGCAGCCAGACTGCCGCGAGGCGCCCTGCCCCCTTATTCAGCAGTCTCCTAGAGCTCAGAGGCGGCCGCGGCCCTGGCGGAGCAGCATCATCCCGAGCGCGGCGCCGTCGGCGCCGAGCGCCTCCTGGAACCGGGCGAGCACCTGCTGCTCGCGGGCCAGGTTCAGCCGGGTGCCGCCGCTGGCCTTGCGGACGGCGCCGATCTCCCGCGAGATGGCCAGCCGGCGCTGCACCAGCTCGATGATGGCGGCGTCGCAGGCGTCGATCTCCTCGCGGAGCGCGCCGATCCGATCGACCTCGGAGCCGATGACGGCGCTCGCGGCGGTGCTGCTCATGGGATGTCCTTCGGGGGGAGGGAGCCCGTCCTGCCCCGGAAAACGAAGAACGCCCCGGGGCTCTTCGGGCCCGGGGCGTCTGATGCGGCTGTGCTCAGCCTGCGGTGACGGCGACCGGATCCCGGTGGCCGTAGAAAAAGCTGAGGCTGGCGAGCACAAGCGCAGTTTGCCACAGCCGCCAGGGACGCCGCCAGGACCGCGCGCGGGGGCCTCGGGCGCGGTGGACGGCGCAGGAGAAGTGTCCCCCGATCGGCTTACAGTGATGTCGTCATGAGACCACCCCACGAAAACGCTCCGCTGGCGCTCCACGTCTCCGCGGGGACCCCGGGATGAGCGTCCAGCAGGCACTCCCCGGCACAGCCGCACTCCAGCGCTCCGCGCCCGGGTCCCTGGGACGGGAGCTGGACCGCATGCTCGCCGGGCTCAACGGCCCGCAGCGGCAGGCCGTCGTCCACGAGGGCGGGCCGCTGCTCATCGTCGCCGGCGCCGGCTCGGGCAAGACCCGGGTGCTGGCGCACCGCATCGCCTACCTGCTCGGCGCCCGGCACACCCAGCCCGGCGAGGTCCTGGCGATCACCTTCACCAACAAGGCCGCCGGCGAGATGAAGGAGCGGGTGGCCCAGCTCGTCGGCCCCCGGGCGCGGGCGATGTGGGTGTCGACGTTCCACTCGATGTGCGTGCGCATCCTGCGCGCCGAGGCCGGCAAGCTCGGCCTGAAGTCCTCGTTCACGATCTACGACCAGGGCGACTCGGTCCGGCTCATGACGATGGTCGCCCGCGACCTCGACCTCGACGCGAAGCGCTACCCCGGGCGGAGCCTCGCCGCGCAGGTCTCGAACCTCAAGAACGAGCTCATCGACGAGGAGAGCTACGTCCCGGGGACGGCGCCGGAGAAGGTGCTCGCGGAGGCCTACAAGCTCTACCAGCAGCGGCTGCGCCAGGCGCACGCCATGGACTTCGACGACCTGATCATGAACACGGTGCACCTGCTGCAGGCGTTCCCCGACGTCGCCGAGCACTACCGCCGCCGGTTCCGCCACGTCCTCGTCGACGAGTACCAGGACACCAACCACGCCCAGTACATGCTCGTCCGGGAGCTGGTGGGCACCGGCGAGGGGCCGGTGCCCATGGCCGAGCTGTGCGTCGTGGGTGACGCCGACCAGTCGATCTACGCCTTCCGCGGCGCGACGATCCGCAACATCGACGAGTTCGAGCGCGACTACCCGCAGGCCACCACCATCCTGCTGGAGCAGAACTACCGCTCCACCCAGCGCATCCTCAAGGCCGCGAACACGGTCATCGCCAAGAACACCGGTCGGCGCCCCAAGAACCTGTGGACCGACTCCGGCGACGGCGAGCTGATCGAGGGCTACGTCGCCGACAACGAGCACGACGAGGCGGCCTGGGTCGCCGAGCAGATCGACGCGCTGGTCGACGAGGGTGCCGCCCAGCCGAAGGACATCGCGGTCTTCTACCGGACCAACAACGCCTCGCGTGTGTTCGAGGAAGTCTTCATCCGCGTCGGCATGCCCTACAAGGTCGTCGGCGGGGTCCGGTTCTACGAGCGCAAGGAGGTCCGCGACGCGCTGGCCTACCTGAAGGTGGTCGCCAACCCGACCGACATCGTGAGCCTGCGCCGGGTCATCAACACCCCCAAGCGTGGCATCGGCGAGCGGGCCGAGGCCTGCATCGAGAACTTCGCCGACCGCGAGCGGATCCCCTTCGCCTCGGCGCTGCGCCGCTGCTCCGAGGTCGGCGAGCTGGCCACCCGCTCGCTCAAGGCCATCCAGGAGTTCGTGGCGCTGCTCGAGGAGTTCGAGCAGCTCGTCGAGACGGGCTCCGGCCCGGCCGCGCTGCTGGAGAGCATCCTCGACCGCACCGGCTACCTCGCCGAGCTGCAGGCCAGCACCGACCCGCAGGACGAGGGCCGGGTCGACAACCTCAACGAGCTCATCTCGGTGGCCGCGGAGTTCGAGGCGGCCAACCCCGGGGGCACCGTCACCGACTTCCTCGAGCAGGTCTCCCTCGTGGCCGACGCCGACCAGATCCCGGTCACCGGCGACGACGCCGGCGTGGTCACGATGATGACGCTGCACACGGCGAAGGGCCTGGAGTTCCCGGTCGTCTTCCTGACCGGCCTGGAGGACGGCGTCTTCCCGCACCTGCGCGCGCTCGGCGACCCCCGCGAGCTGGAGGAGGAGCGCCGGCTGGCCTACGTCGGCATCACCCGGGCCCAGCAGCGCCTGTTCATCTCCCGGGCCACCGTGCGCACCAGCTGGGGGCAGCCGGCCTACAACCCGCCGTCCCGGTTCCTCGACGAGATCCCGGCCGAGACCATCCACTGGGAGCGCCTGGACCCGACGCCGGCGCCGTCCACGGGCTACCGGTCGGCGCAGACCCGCGTGGCGGCCACCGGCTTGTCCACCGGTGGGCTGCGCGGCGGCGTCGGCAACCGGCAGGTCGTCTCGGTGGACGTCGGTGACCGCGTCAGCCACGACGCGTTCGGGCTGGGCACGGTCGTCGAGGTCACCGGAGCCGGCGACAAGGCGCAGGCCACCGTCGACTTCGGCAGCGGAGGCACCAAGCGCCTCGTCCTGCGCTACGCCCCCCTCGTCAAACTGTAGGGAGCTCGGGCGACGCCAGCCGCGGCCCTCTCGCAGGGGCCCGACGCGAGCTTGCGAGTGGTGGGGGGCGAGGGGGTCCTCTTAGAGGCCGACGCCGCGCTCGGCGAGCCAGGCCCGCGGGTCGGTGGGCCGGCCGTGCATGCCCCCGCGGTGGATCTCGTAGTGCAGGTGCGGGCCGGTGGACTGGCCCTCGTTGCCGACCTTCGCGATCTGGTCGCCGGCGTGCACGATGTCGCCCGCCGAGACGCTGTAGTAGCGCATGTGGCCGTAGATGTGGACGTTCCCGTCGGCGTCCTGGACGTACACGGCGTTGCCGTAGCCGGAGGCGCTGCCGGCCCGGACGACGACGCCGTCGGTGGCGGCGAGGATCGGCGTGCCGAGGGGCGCGGCCAGGTCGATGCCCCAGTGCATGGTTCCCCAGCGCTGGCAGAAGCAGGTGGTGAGCTGGCCGCTGACCGGCAGCACCGTCTTCGGCTGCCGTGCGGCGCGGGAGGCGGCCAGTTCGCCGAGGCGGGCCTGGGCCTCGGCCTCGGTGATGCCGCGGCGCACGTCGGCGTCCTCGAGCCCACCGCTGAAGCCGTGGTCGAGATCGGTGCCGAGCCCGAGGTCGGACGCGGTGACGTCGACCGGGTCGGCGTCGGCGCCGACGATCGCCGGAGCGCCGGCCACCAGAGCGCCGGCGACCAGGGCCGCGAACCACAGCGGGGCGCGACGGCCGGGGGGATGCGGGAGGCGGCGGAGCCGGGCGGGCACGGGCCGTGCGGCGAACCGGGGGAGGGTCAGCCCGGGCAGCCGGCGACGGGTACGGGCCGGCGCCTGCCGCGGCGGCCTCGTCGACGGACTCGGCGACGGACTCGGCGGTGGAGTCAGCCGCGGTCTCTGCCGCGGTCTCGGCGTCGGCCGCTGCGGCGGCCCGCATGAGCGCGGTGGTCGACGGACGGGGGACGGGGATGGCGGGCTTGCCGCGGCCGGCGGCGAGCTCGATGCGTCCGGTGGCGCCGTCCTCGGGTGCCAGCCGCTCGAGGAGCGTGGGCGCACTGGTGGGGGACACGGCGCACCTTCCCGGGACAGTGCTCCGCGAGGGCTCGGTACGGCCCGTCGGGGGAGCGGGGGCGCCGCCGGTGGGTACCGGCGCCGTGACGGAACCGTAACGACGGGTGAGGGCGCCACCAAGCACATCACGGTCCGTGTCGTGAGGTGTGCCCCAGGTAACGGAACGGACTCGGACGGCTCGGTCGCCGAGTCAGGCGACGGCGCGCACCGGTGTGCGGTCGGGAACCGCGGCGCCGGCCCCGGCCAGCGTCAGGGCGACCTCGTCGAGCACTCCCCGGTGGATGGGCAGCGACATGTGCCCCACGCCCCGGAAGAGCACGTTGCGGGCACCGAGGTCGGGGTGGTCGCAGCGGCCGGCCGACGTCGGCAGCACGAGCTGGTCCAGGTCGCTGTAGATCGCCGTGATGCTGGTGTCGCACCGGTTGACGGGTTCGGCGAGCTCCTGGAGGACGGGCGAGCCCGGGCGGAGCTGCCGGACCAGTGGCGTGGGCAGGGCGTGCGCGAGCACCGACCCCCCGTGCGGGGTGCCGAGCGTCACGAGCGAGTCGACGCGCCGGTCGCCACCCTGCCGCTGCACGTGGTAGCGGGCGATCAGGCCGCCCAGGCTGTGCCCGACCACGTGCACGCGGTCGTGCCCGGTCTGGGCGCAGATGCGCTCGATGTGCGCGCCGAGGTCGTCGGCGGCCTTCGCGACGTCGCGGAGCAGGGGGCTGTAGTTCCACGAGCACACCGAGGCGAATCCGCGGCGGCGCAGGCTGCGGCGCATCACGGCGAAGATCGAGCGGTTGTCGACCAGGCCGTGGACGAGCAGGACGGGCGTGCGGGCGGCCAGCGGATCGGCGGCGAACAGCGC
Organism: uncultured Actinomycetota bacterium; assembly: GCA_963747895.1. Classification (GTDB taxonomy): domain Bacteria; phylum Actinomycetota; class Actinomycetes; order Mycobacteriales; family Geodermatophilaceae; genus Blastococcus. The sequence continues at coordinate 677,362 of CAVVGX010000004.1, read as the reverse complement.
CCGGACGGCGGGTGACTGGCCAGGCCGGTGCAGCGAGTCCGGCTGCAGCGGCTCGGTCCTGGTCCCCAGTGGGTACATCAGGACGTGGGCGCCGACCCAGGCGAGCTCGGTGAGGCTGCCGGCGAGAGTCGCCGGGCTGCAGAGCGCGCGGAGAGCGCTTCGTGGCGTGGACTCGGGAGCGGCGGTCGTGTGCGACGCTGGTTCGGAGCCCGGAGTGCTCGTCGGTCGCATGGCCTGGATCTCCCCGTGTCGTCCGTCCGGCGGTGCCGTGCTCGGCGTGCCGGGACCGGTGCACTCCTGTGTGCTCCGTTCACTCGACGGTAATGCCCCTGTGTGGTGACCGTCACACCGACGGCCCCGGTGGGCGTCCAGATCGAGTCCGGTTCGTGACCGACGTGAAGGGAACTGCGTGCCTGCCCGCGACACCCGTACCGGGGCACCCCGCACCGCCCGCCCCAGCACCCCCCGCGGCGAGGGGCTCGTCATCGGCACCGTTCCGCCCGGCGCGCGGATGGCCGGGGTGCTGCTCCTGCTGGCCGCCCTCGCGGGTCTCGTCTCCGCCTTCCCGACCTACCTCGAGGTGGACGGTCAGGACCTCGTCCTGGGCGGCAGCGCTCTCGGTGCTGTCGCGACCCTGCTCGTCCCGCTGACCAGCGCAGCCGTGGGCGTGCTGCTCGTGCGGGCCGCCGTCCCCAAGTTCGGCCTGGCCTACGCCGCGGTGGCCGGCGCCCTCGCCCTGGGCAACCTGCTCATCGAGCTCTACCGCGGCCGCAGCTCCACCGACCGCCCCGGCGTGGAGGTGCTCGGCGGCCAGCGGGTGCTGACCGACGACCTGCACATCGGTGCCGGCTGGGTGGCGGGTGTGGTGGCGCTGATCCTCACGGTGCTGGCCGGCTGCCTCGCCGCCGGCGTCTGGGGGCGCACGGTGATGGACGACGGCGGCGCGCTCGACGCCGTCCGCGGCCCTCTCGGCGGCGCTTCGGTGATGCTCGGTGTGGGGACGGTGCTGTGCCTGACGCTGCCTCCGGCCGACGTGCAGGACGACCTGGTCATCGATCCAGCCACCGGGCTCGAGGTCGTGGTGACCCGGGAGGGCCCGCAGGCGCTCCTCGAGAGGCCCGGCCTGGCCCTGCTGGGCGGGCTGATCCTGGCCGGTGCGCTGGTGCTCTGCTCCGTGACCGCGCCGTCGCTGCGGCCCCGCCTGGCTGCCGTCGGGGGGCTGCTGGCCATCGCCGTCACGGTGCTCACCGCCGGGGTCGGCGGCCTGCGCGACGCCGTCGTCTCCGACGAGCTCGACTGGACGCTGCCCGGTGCAGGCCTGCTGGTGGCCGGCCTGGGCTTCGCCGCGCTCACCGTGCTCGCCTGGCGCCTGCGCCGCAGTTCCTAGGCTCGCCCCGTGGAGGAACGCATCCGGGTCGTCATCGCCGGACCCGACCGCGAGGGCGGGGACCGGACCGCCGAGGTCCTGGCCCGCGCCCTGCGCGACGCCGGCATGGAGGTGGTCTACACCGACCGGCCGCATGCACCCGGCCAGCTCGTCGAGACCGTGGTGCAGGAGGACGCCGACGCCGTCGGCGTCGTCCTGGCCAGGGACGGCGACCCGGCACCGCTCGCGCACCTCACCCGGCTGCTGGTCGGGCGGGGTGTGGAGGACGTGCTGCTGTTCACCGTCGCGGACGGCGCCCCCGACGGTGTCGCACGGGTGTTCCCGCGCGACACCGCCCCGGCGGACGTCGTCGCCTGGGTGCGCGCCGGGCTCAGGGGCTGACGACCGGGACGGTCAGCTGCTGCACCTGGCCCGGGCCGGTGGTCAGCGCGACCTGCTGGGGCAGCGCGGCGCCCCGGTAGGCGAGGTCGCCGCCCGCGAGGACGACGGCCAGTCGTGGGCCGGGGGCGAAGCGGTGCACGATGCCCGGCAGCTCGATGGTGACCGGGCGGGTGACGTCGGCCATGCGCACCGGCGAGATCAGCCGGTTCGGCAGCTCGACCACGCCGTCCGGGCCGACGTCGTAGACCTTGGCGTAGGCCACCAGCTGCCCCCGGGCCCGGTCGCCTGGGTGAGGGCCACGGCCGGGGCGGTCAGCTCCACGGTCAGGCGGGGTGACCCGATTCCAGCGGCTGGGCCGGCGGAGGCGTGGCGAAGCGGATCGCCGTCCCGGGCGGGTCGGTGACCGGCCCGGTCTGGTCGAGGTACGACGTCTCGGTGTAGTTCGGACCGATCGGCGCGACGCTGCTGTAGCTGCTCGTGCCCCGGGCGACCTGGCCGGGAGAGGGAACCGGCGAGTGCCGAGGACAGCAGGACGGTCGCGGATCGGCGCACGGGGCAGCTCCTGCGGTGGGTGGCACACGGCGGGCCAGCACGTTCCCCCTGCGAACGGGTGAGACTGCCTGTGATGCACCCCACGCCGGACCCGTATCTGCAACGCCCGGGGCGGCGAGCCGGTTACGGGCGGGCTACGGTCCCTGTTCGTGGATCTCTTCGAGTACCAGGCCCGTGACCTGTTGGCCTCGCACGGCGTCCCCGTGCTCCCCGGCGGAGTCGCCGAGACGCCCGAGCAGGCGGAGGCGATCGCCCGCGAGATCGGGCAGACCGTCGTCGTCAAGGCGCAGGTGAAGGTGGGCGGCCGCGGCAAGGCCGGTGGCGTCAAGCTCGCCGACAACCCCGAGGACGCCAAGGCGCGCGCCCAGGACATCCTCGGGCTGGACATCAAGGGGCACATCACGCACCGCGTGATGGTGGCCCAGGCCAGCGACATCGCCGAGGAGTACTACTTCTCCTACCTCCTCGACCGCTCCAACCGCACCTTCCTGGCCATGGCCAGCGTCGAGGGCGGCATGGAGATCGAGCAGCTCGCCGTGGAGCGCCCGGACGCGCTGGCCCGCATCCCCGTCGACGCCAGCGTCGGCGTGGACGCCGCCAAGGCCGCCGAGATCGTGGACGCCGCCGGGTTCGCCCCCGAGGTGCGCGACCAGGTCATCGCCATCGCCATCTCGCTGTGGGACGTCTTCACCAAGGAGGACGCCACCCTGGTCGAGATCAACCCGCTCGCCAAGGCGCCCGACGGCACCGTGCTCGCGCTGGACGCCAAGGTGACCCTCGACGAGAACGCCGGCTTCCGCCAGGAGGCGCACGCCGCGCTCGAGGACACCGCCGCCGCCGACCCGCTCGAGGCGGCCGCCAAGGAGAAGGACCTCAACTACGTCAAGCTCGAGGGCGAGGTCGGGATCATCGGCAACGGTGCCGGTCTGGTCATGAGCACCCTGGACGTCGTCGCGTACGCCGGCGAGGAGTTCGGCGGCGTCAAGCCGGCCAACTTCCTCGACATCGGCGGTGGCGCCTCCGCCGAGGTCATGGGCAACGGCCTGCACATCATCCTGTCCGACCCCGCCGTGAAGAGCGTCTTCGTCAACGTCTTCGGTGGCATCACCTCCTGCGACGCCGTCGCCAACGGCATCGTGTCGGCCCTGCAGCACCTCGGCGACGAGGCCACCAAGCCGCTCGTCGTCCGTCTCGACGGCAACAACGTCGAGGAGGGCCGGCGCATCCTCGCCGAGGCCAACCACCCGCTCGTGACCGTGGTCGACACGATGGACGGCGCCGCGCGCCGGGCCGCCGAGCTCGCCGCCGCCTGAAGCCCTAGCGAACAGGACCTGTAGAGATGTCGATCTTCCTCAACGAGAACAGCAAGGTCATCGTCCAGGGCATGACCGGCTCCGAGGGCAGCAAGCACACGTCGCGCATGCTCGCCTCCGGCACCGCCATCGTCGGTGGCGTGAACCCCCGCAAGGCCGGCACCAGCGTCGACTTCGACGGCACCAGCGTGCCGGTGTTCGGCTCGGTCGCCGACGCCATGAAGGAGACCGGCGCGGACGTCAGCGTCATCTTCGTCCCGCCGCCGTTCGCCAAGGCGGCCGCGATCGAGGCCGTCGACGCCCAGATCGGGCTCGCGGTGATCATCACCGAGGGCATCCCGGTGCACGACTCGACCTACGTCTGGGCGCACGCCCAGGGTGGCGCGACGCGCATCATCGGCCCGAACTGCCCCGGCCTGATCAGCCCCGGGCGCAGCAACGCCGGCATCATCCCGGCCAACATCACCAAGCAGGGCAAGATCGGCCTGGTGTCGAAGTCGGGCACGCTGACCTACCAGATGATGTACGAGCTGCGGGACATCGGTTTCTCGACCGCCGTCGGCATCGGTGGCGACCCGGTCATCGGCACCACGCACATCGACTGCCTGCAGGCCTTCCAGGACGACCCGGAGACCGAGGCCATCGTGATGATCGGTGAGATCGGTGGCGACGCCGAGGAGCGGGCCGCCGACTTCGTCAAGGCCAACGTGACCAAGCCGGTCGTCGGCTACGTCGCCGGCTTCACCGCCCCCGAGGGCAAGACCATGGGCCACGCGGGCGCGATCGTGTCCGGCTCGGCCGGTACCGCGCAGGCCAAGAAGGAGGCCCTCGAGGCCGCCGGCGTCCGCGTCGGCAAGACGCCGTCGGAGACCGCGCAGCTCATGCGGGAGATCATCGGCGGCTGACGGGGGACCGCCCTCCCCGTTCCGGCACTTCACCACTGCCCGGTGACCGCAGCTGCGGTCACCGGGCAGTGCTGCGCCCGGACTCGGATCGGCCACGAACGGGCACACTGCGGGCGAAGAGGTTGCCAGCGCCGGACCACTGATCGAACATGCGTTCAGTGATCGAACGACTACTGAGGAGTGGCTCGAGATGACCAGTCAGCCCCCGCCGCCGCCCGGTGGACCCGGGCAGCCGGGCCCCGGCCAGGAGCCGCCCCAGCAGCCGCCGCACGACGGGCCTCAGCAGCCCTGGGGCCAGCAGCCCCAGCAGCCGTGGGGACAGCCGCCTGCGCCGCCTCAGCAGCCGTGGGGCCAGTCCTCCGCGCAGCCTCAGCAGCCGTGGGGCCAGCAGCCCCCGCAGGGCGGGTACGCCCAGCCCGGCCACGGCGCTCCCGGCCGGTCGAGGACCGCGATGGACCTCTCCCAGGTCGGGTTGTTCGAGCGACTGATCGCCGGTTCGGCGCTCCTGCTCACCCTCTTCATGCTCCTGCCCTGGTACGGCTTCGACGACGCAGGCCTCGCGAACGTCGACTCCTCCACCAACGGGTTCAGCGACAGCATCGGTTTCGGCGACTTCACCTTCGACATCGGATACGCGACCTGGCCGGCGGTCCTCGCCTGGCTGCTGCTGCTGGCCGCCGCGGTGTGGGTGCTGCTCCCGGCCTTCACCACGGTGCGGGTGCCCGTGCCCCGCACGTTCGTCACCGCCGGCCTGACCGGGCTGGCCGCCGTGCTCTTCCTGATCACCTGGATCGACCAGCTGGGCCTCACCGACGGGGCCGACGGCGATGCCGGCTTCAGCGTCGTCGCCTTCCTCGCCCTGCTGACCGTGCTCGCCGCGGCGGTCCTCGCCGTGCTGCGGGCCCTGCCGGACCTGCGGGCCCGGAAGGCCGCGGCTGGTCAGGCGCCGGGTGGCCAGCACGCCGAGCAGCAGCCGCCGCAGGGTTCCGGTCACGCACCGCAGCCGCCCTACCAGCAGCAGCCCTTCCAGCAGCAGCCGTACCAGCAGCCCTACCAGGCGGAGCAGCCGCCGCCCGGCACGCCGCCGACCCCGCCCCCGCCACCGCCGGCGGCCCCCCAGGGCCCGGCCTGACCGGTTCCCCGCACGTGTCGACGAGGGTCGGCGGCTTCCTGCCGCCGGCCCTCGTCGCTTTGTCGGGCTCGCCGGGCGCGTGCGCCGACCACCGGTGGCGCGGCCTTGGCAGAGTGGGCCCGTGGTCTCGTTGCTGGCACGCCTGCCCCGCTCGGGCCGGGACGGCGGTGACGCGACCCGGTCCCTTCCCCTGGTCTGGACGGCGCTGGCCGCGGCCGGCGCCGTGTCGGCGGCAGGTCTCGCGGTCCTGGCGCTGGCCGTCGGCGTCGTCTCCACCCTCGACCCCACCGGCGGGCCGGGGTTCGGGGGATCGGTGCTGCTGGCCGGCCGGTTGTGGCTGCTCGCCCAGGGCGCGGACGTCACGGTGGCCTCCGGTCCGATCGCCCTCGCTCCGCTGCTGCTGACCCTCGGCATCGCGTGGGGCCTCGTCGGCGCCGGTCGCGTCGTGGTCCGGGCCACCGGGCTCTCCGGTGCGCGGGCCGCAGCCGGTGCTGCCGGCGTCCTGGCCGGGGCACACGTCGTGCTCGCCGCCGTGCTCGCGCTGGTGGTCGACGGGCCCGACGCCCGGGTGGGGCTGCTGCGGGCCCTGCTGGGCAGTGCCCTGCTGGCGGTCGCTGCGGCGGGCTGGGGGGTGAGCAGGGAGTCGGGCTTGCTGGACTCCGCCATCGACCGGCTGCCCGGGCAGACCCGCCCGGTGCTGCGCGGAGTCCTCGCCGGAGCGCTCACCGCGCTGGCCCTCTGCCTCGCCGTGATCGCCATCGCGCTGGCCGCCGACGCGGACGGCTACGCCGCCGTGTCCGGGAGCCTCGGCGGAGCAGGGGCCGGGGCACTCGGGCTGCTCGGGCTCGGCGTCCTGCTGCTGCCGAACGCCGCGGCGGCGGTCCTGGGGATGGCCGCGGGGCCCGGCTTCTCGGTGGGCAGCGGCACCCTCGTCTCCGTGCACGGGGTGACGCTGGGCCAGGTGCCGGCGCTGCCCCTCCTGGCCGCGCTGCCCGACACCCAGGCCGTGCCGCTGCTCGCGTTCGCCTCCCAGGCGGTGCCCGTGCTGGCCGGTCTGGTGGCGGGCCGCACGCTGGCCCGCCGGTTCGCGGCCGGCGACGGCGGGTCGGTCGTGGCCGGGCTGGCCGGTGTGCTCGCCGGCGTGCTGCTCGGCGTGGTCTGCGGTCTCCTCGTCTGGGCGGCCGGAGGGTCCCTCGGCGACGGCGCCCTCGCCGACGTGGGGGCGCCGCCGCTGGCGACGGGCGCGGCGATCGCGGCGCAGGCCGGTATCGCCGCTGCGCTCGCGGCCGCGGTCACCCGCTGGCGCACCGCCCCTCAGCCGTCGCTATAGGGTCGCGGCGTGGGCGGCCCCGGGCGATCGACGTCTCGGGCCCGGGTCGTCGTCCTCGTCTCCGGCACCGGATCGCTGTGCGCCGCGCTGCTCGAGGCGACGGAGGACCCGGCCTACCCCGCCGACGTCGTCGCCGTGGGCGCCGACCGGCCCGCGCCGGGGCTCGAGCACGCCCGTCGCCGCGGCGTTCCGACGTTCGTGTGCGCGCTGGGCGACCACCCGGACCGGCCCGCGTGGGATCGCGCCCTGGCCGCGGAGATCGCCGCCTTCGCCCCCGACCTGGTCGTCTCCGCCGGCTTCATGAAGATCGTCGGCCCGGCGGTGCTCGACGCCTTCGGCGGTCGCCTGATCAACACCCACCCCGCGCTGCTGCCCGCCTTCCCCGGTGCGCACGCGGTGCGCGACGCCCTCGCCGCCGGTGCTCCCGTGACCGGGTCGACGGTGCACGTCGTCGACGCCGGCGTGGACACCGGGCCGGTGCTCGCCCAGCGCGAGGTGCCCGTCCTGCCCGGCGACGACGAACCCCGACTGCACGAACGCATCAAGGCCGTGGAGCGCGAGCTCCTGGTGGAGACGGTGGCCCGCATGGTGGTCACCGAACGAGAGGACGAGAGCTCCTGATGAGCGACCGCAGCCCGATCCGCCGCGCCCTGCTGGGCGTCTACGACAAGACCGGCATCGAGGAGCTGGCCCGCGGGCTGGCCGGCGCCGGCGTGGAGCTGGTCAGCACCGGGGCGACCGCGCGCCGGATCGCCGACGCCGGCATCCCGGTCACCCCGGTGGAGCAGGTGACCGGCTTCCCGGAGTGCCTGGACGGGCGGGTCAAGACGCTGCACCCGGCGGTGCACGCGGGCATCCTGGCCGACCGCCGCAAGCCCGAGCACGTCGCGCAGCTCGACGAGCTCGGCATCGCCGCCTTCGACCTCGTCGTCGTCAACCTCTACCCGTTCACCGAGACGGTCGCCTCCGGCGCCTCGCCCGACGAGTGCGTGGAGCAGATCGACATCGGCGGGCCGGCGATGGTGCGGGCCGCGGCGAAGAACCACCCGTCGGTGGCCGTCGTCGTCGATCCCGCGCGCTACGACGACGTCCTGGCCGCCGTCGCCGAGGGCGGTTTCACCCTCGAGCAGCGCCGTCGCCTGGCCGTGGCCGCCTTCCGGCACACCGCCTCCTACGACATCGCCGTCGCCTCGTGGATGGGCAGCGTCCTGGCGCCCGACGGCGGGTCCGACTTCCCGGAGTGGGTGGCGGCCAGCTGGGAGCGGGCCGACGTGCTGCGCTACGGCGAGAACCCGCACCAGGGGGCCGCCCTCTATCGCGGGTCGGTCACGCCCGGCCTGGCGCACGCCGAGCAGCTGCACGGCAAGGCCATGTCCTACAACAACTACGTCGACACCGACGCCGCCTGGCGGGCCGCCCACGACCACACCGACCCCTGCGTGGCGATCATCAAGCACGCCAACCCCTGCGGGATCGCCGTCGGCCCCGACATCGCCGCCGCCCACCGCAAGGCCCACGCCTGCGACCCGCTCTCGGCCTTCGGCGGGGTGATCGCGGCCAACCGCGAGATCGACCTGACCATGGCCGAGCAGGTGGCCGAGGTGTTCACCGAGGTCGTCGTCGCCCCCTCGTTCACCGACGACGCCGTCCGGGTGCTGACCGGCAAGAAGAACATCCGGCTGCTGCGCCTCCCGCACCTGCCCGGCGTGGCCGCGGAACTGCGGCCGATCAGCGGCGGGCTGCTGCTGCAGGCCACCGACCGCATCGACGCCCCGGGCGACGACCCGACGAGCTGGACCCTCGCCACCGGTGAGCCGCTGGACGCCGCGGGCCTGGACGACCTGGTCTTCGCCTGGCGGGCGGTGCGGGCGGTCAAGAGCAACGCCATCCTGCTGGCCCACGACCGGGCCACGGTCGGCGTCGGCATGGGTCAGGTGAACCGGGTGGACTCCGCGCGGCTGGCCGTCGCGCGGGCGGGGGAGCGCGCGACCGGGTCGGTGGCGGCCTCGGACGCGTTCTTCCCCTTCGCCGACGGGCTCCAGGTGCTGCTGGACGCGGGCGTGCGCGCCGTCGTCCAGCCCGGAGGGTCGGTGCGGGACGAGGAGGTCGTCGCGGCGGCCGCCGCCGCGGGCGTGCCGCTCTACCTGACCGGTACGCGGCACTTCGCGCATTGAGGAAGGACCCCGTGCCCCCCACCGCTCGCGGGCTCGCGGCGGGCCCCTGCACGGGGCCGAAACCGCACGGGGGGCCGCCGGAGGCCGGCGCGGTCGTCGAGGGCGAGGACTTCGCCCGCGTCGACTGGTGGGGTGCCGAGCTCGACGGCGTCACCTTCACCCGGTGCCGGTTCGACGACGCCTCGCTCGAGGAGCTCGTCACCCGCCGGTGCGTGTTCGACCAGTGCGTGCTCACCGGCGTTCGGCTCAGCGGGTCACGGCACTCCGGGACGGCGTTCCTGTCCTGCCGGTTCGACCGCGCCACGCTCCGGGACGTGACGTGGGAGGGCTGCAAGCTGACCGGCTCGCAGTTCCCCGGCGCACACCTGCGGCCGATGACCTCGAGCGAGTGCGACTGGAGCTACGCCAGCCTCCGGGCCGCCGACCTGTCGGGCCTGGACCTGTCGGGGCAGCGGCTCCGCGAGGCCGACCTCGCCGACGCCGACCTGCGCGAGTGCGACCTGACCGGCGCCGACCTGGACCGGGCCCGGCTGCAGGGCGCCAAGCTGCGGGGGACCGACCTGCGCGGCGCCTCCATGCAGGAGGTGAACTGGCGTTCCTTCGAGCTGACCGGCGTCCGCCTGGACCTCGTGCAAGCGGTCCAGGTCGCCCGCGCCCACGGCGCCCTCGTGGCCGACTAGGCGTACCGCTTCCCGGTCAGGAGGGCCTTGAGGCTGCCCAGCACGCCGAGGACGGCGACGGCGATCGCGCACCAGAAGCCCGGCCCGAAGAAGTCGAGCTCCCAGTCGGCGTCCTGCAGCGGCACGAGCACCGCCCACACGATCACGCCGCTCACGACGAGCCCCAGCAGGCCGAGGAAGCGGTGCGACCGCGCCGGGAGCCACATCATGATCCCGAGCAGCAGCAGGACGCCGCCGCCCAGCACGACCGCGAGCGGCTGCCACAGGCCGTTGCCCACGATCTCGTCGAGCTTCTCGAAGCCCGCGCGCACCAGGTCCCAGCCGGTGTCGTCGCCGTCGGCCAGCCAGTCGAGCACCAGGCTGACCGCGGCCGCGATGCCGGCCAGGATGAGCAGCAGGCCCCCGAGGCTCTCCGGCCCGCGCCGGGCGACCGGCTCGGCCGAGTACGCCGGTGCCGTCCCGCCGGGAGGCGGACCGGAGGCCGCCGTCGCTCCGAGCGTGGTCCGTTCGGGTTCGGTCATCGCGCACCTCCGGCCGGGCGGTCGAGGAAGGTCCCGCCACGACGGAGCCTAGGACCGTGACGCGGGCGGCGGGAGCTCTCGGGCACACTGTCCCCGTGCCCGCGACGATCCTGGACGGCAAGGCGACGGCGGCGGCGATCCGCTCCGAACTGACCGGACGGGTGGCCGCGCTCGCCGAAGCCGGGCACCGCCCCGGTCTCGGGACGCTGCTGGTCGGTGACGACCCGGGCAGCCGCTGGTACGTCAACGCGAAGCACTCCGACTGCGCGCAGGTCGGCATCGCCAGCATCCAGCGCGAGCTGCCGGCTACGGCCACCCTCGCCGACGTCCTCGCCGTCGTCGACGAGCTCAACGCCGATCCGGCGTGCACCGGCTACATCGTCCAGCTGCCCCTTCCGGCGGGCATCGACGAGAGCGTCGTCCTCGAGGCGATGGACCCGGCCAAGGACGCCGACGGCCTGCACCCGGTCAACCTGGGTCGCCTGGTGCTCAACGTCCCGGGCGCGCTGCCGTGCACGCCCGTCGGCATCATCGAGCTCCTGCGCCGCTACGAGGTGCCGATCGCCGGTGCCGAGGTCGTGGTCATCGGCCGCGGCATCACCGTCGGGCGCCCGCTGGGGCTGCTGCTGACCCGCCGCACCGAGAACGCGACGGTGACCCTCTGCCACACCGGCACCCGCGACCTGGCCGCGCACGTGCGGTCGGCCGACATCGTGGTGGCCGCGGCCGGCGTCCCGGGGCTGATCACCGCCGACCTGGTCAAGCCCGGCGCCGCCGTCCTCGACGTCGGCGTGAGCCGGGTGGACGGCAAGATCGCCGGCGACGTCGCGAAGGACGTCGTCGAGGTGGCCGGTCACGTGGCCCCGAACCCGGGCGGCGTCGGCCCGATGACCCGCGCGATGCTGCTGCAGAACGTCGTCCTGGCCGCCGAGCAGGCGGCCGCCCGCGAGGCGCTCAGCGCGTGACCGCCGACCGGCCGCCGCTGTACGTCCGGCGCCCGTTCGTCGCCGGGCTGGTCCGCCAGCTGCCCCTGCTGGCGGTGCTGGCCGTGGTCGCGGTCGGGCTGGCGCTGGTCGCGGTCGAGCACTGGCGCAAGGGCCTCACGGTCATGGGCCTGGCGCTCGTCGGGGCCGCGCTGCTGCGGTTGCTCCTCCCCGAGCGCCGGGTGGGCTTCCTCGCCGTCCGCAGCCGGCCGGTGGACGTCGTCCTGCTCGCGGCAGCGGGTGTGGCCCTGACCAGCATCTCGCTGGCCATCCCGGGTCTCGAGTACTGACGCGCAACCCGCTGAGGCGCGACGGCGTGCGCGGCGCTAGGTTGGCGGCCATGGCAGACAAGCCTCGGAACGGCAAGGTCACCGTGGTGGGTGCCGGCTTCTACGGCTCCACGACTGCGCTCCGTCTCGCGGAGTACGACATCTTCGAGACCGTCGTCCTCACGGACATCGTCGAGGGCAAGCCCGAGGGCCTGGCCCTCGACATGAACCAGTCGCGGCCGGTCGAGGGCTTCGAGACCCGGGTGGTCGGGGTCGGGGGTGGGTCCTACGAGGGCACCGAGAACTCCGACGTCGTCGTCATCACCGCCGGTCTGCCGCGCAAGCCGGGCATGAGCCGGATGGACCTCATCGAGACCAACGCGAAGATCGTGCGCGAGGTCGCGGAGAAGGTCGCCGCCGCCTCGCCCGACGCCGTCCTCATCGTGGTGTCCAACCCGCTGGACGAGATGACCGCGCTCGCCCAGCTGGCCTCGCAGTTCCCGAAGCACCGGGTCATGGGGCAGGCCGGCATGCTCGACACCGCGCGCTTCACCAACTTCGTGGCCGAGGAGACCGGCGTCCCGGTCTCCTCGGTGCGCACGCTGACCCTCGGGTCGCACGGCGACACGATGGTGCCGGTGCCCTCGCGGTGCACCGTCGACGGAAAGCCGTTGACCGAGGTGCTCGCCGCCGACCGCATCGAGCACCTCGTCGACCGCACCCGCAACGGCGGTGCCGAGGTCGTGGCCCTGCTCAAGACGGGGTCGGCCTACTTCGCGCCGTCGGCCGCGGCAGCGCGCATGGCCCGCGCGGTCATGGAGGACTCCGGCGCCGTCATGCCGGTGTGCGCGTGGGTCGACGGCGAGTACGGGATCAACGGCGTCTACCTGGGCGTCGAGGCCGAGATCGGCCGAGAAGGAGTGCGGAAGGTCGTCGAGAGCGACCTGTCCGAGAGCGAGCTGGCCGGGCTGCGCGATGCAGCCGAGGCCGTGCGCGCCAAGCAGGCTGACATAGCCGACCTCTGAGCGAACGCTCGGAGCAGCAGAGAGTAAGGAACCTGTACGTGGCGAAGATCAAGGTCGAGGGCACCGTCGTCGAGCTCGACGGCGACGAGATGACCCGGATCATCTGGCAGTTCATCAAGGACCAGCTGATCCTCCCGTACCTCGACGTCAACCTCGAGTACTACGACCTGGGCATGGAGAACCGCGACGCCACCGACGACCAGGTGACGGTCGACGCGGCGAACGCCATCAAGAAGCACGGCGTCGGTGTCAAGTGCGCCACCATCACCCCCGATGAGGCCCGGGTGGAGGAGTTCGGTCTCAAGAAGATGTGGCGGTCCCCGAACGGGACGATCCGCAACATCCTCGGCGGCGTGATCTTCCGCGAGCCGATCATCATGCAGAACGTGCCGCGACTGGTGCCGGGCTGGACCAAGCCGATCATCATCGGCCGTCACGCCTACGGCGACCAGTACCGCGCCACCGACTTCAAGTTCCCCTCCGCGGGCACGCTCAAGGTTGTCTTCACGCCCGAGGACGGCAGCGAGCCGATCGAGCGCGAGGTCTTCCAGGCGCCCGGTGCCGGCATCTCGCTGTCGATGTACAACCTGGACGACTCGATCCGGGACTTCGCACGCGCCTCGCTGAACTACGGCCTGGACCGCGGCTACCCGGTCTACCTCTCCACGAAGAACACGATCCTCAAGGTCTACGACGGCCGTTTCAAGGACATCTTCGAGGAGGTCTTCCAGGCGGAGTTCAAGGAGAAGTTCGACGCCGCCGGCATCACCTACGAGCACCGGCTGATCGACGACATGGTCGCCGCCTCGCTCAAGTGGGAGGGCGGCTACGTCTGGGCCTGCAAGAACTACGACGGTGACGTGCAGTCCGACACCGTGGCGCAGGGCTTCGGCTCGCTCGGCCTCATGACCTCGGTGCTCTCGACCCCGGACGGCCGCACGGTCGAGGCCGAGGCCGCCCACGGCACCGTGACCCGGCACTACCGCCAGCACCAGCAGGGCAAGGAGACCTCGACCAACCCGATCGCGTCGATCTTCGCCTGGACGCGGGGCCTGGCCCACCGCGGCAAGCTGGACGGCACCCCCGAGGTCACCCGCTTCGCGGAGACCCTCGAGCGGGTCTGCATCGACACCGTCGAGAGCGGTCAGATGACCAAGGACCTCGCGCTGCTCATCTCCAAGGACAGCCCGTGGCTGACGACCCAGGACTTCCTGGCCGCCATCGACGCCAACCTCCAGAAGGCCATGGCCTGAGGTAGCTGACGCACGACGGCCCCCGCACCCACCCGGTGCGGGGGCCGTCGCACGTCCGGGCCCCGCCAGCGGCGGCCGAGATCTGGTCAACCGGGTGCTCATGTCGGCGGAGGGCCCGGTGCGACAGTGCTGATCAAGCCTGTGGACGACGACAGCGCTGACCGGCCCTGTCCCGGCAGGCTGCGGCGGTGCCCGTCCCACCCGTCCGTCCGCCGGAACTCCGCGGCAGGGTGTTCCCGGGGCACGACCGCGGTCGCTGCAGGCTCGCTCACGCCCGACCAGCTGCGGAGCGCTGCGTGGCGCCGGCTCCGGCGGGACGTCTACGTGGATGCGCGCCTCCCCGTCGATCACCGTGTGCTTGCTCGAGGGGTGGCCCTGGCCGCCCCGGCGCAGGCGGTGTTCTCCGGGCTGACCGCTGTCGTCCTGTGGGGCGGGCACGAGTTCGCGGACGGCCAGGTGCCGGTGGAGGTCACGGTGCCACCCGGGACCAGGTGGCAGCCGGGTCGGGGCGTGATGGTGCGGGGCCGGGACAGGCGACGCCTCGACCGGCTGACCGCCGCGGGGTGGCGGGTCTTCTTCGTCACCACTGCCGGCATGCGCGCACCGGACGAGCTGCTGGCGCGACTGGCCACGGCCGTGTGCCGGTGATCAGCACTGGCGTGACGGCCCCTCGATGCTGAGAAGGACCCGTTGGACCAGTGGTGATCACCGCGGCGCGGATGTGAGGTCAGGCGAAGAGCTGGGTCCACCAGGGGCCGCCGCCGCCGTCGGCGATGCCCACCCCGAGCCGCGTCAGGCCGCAGTCGAGGATGTTCGCCCGATGGCCGGAGCTGGCCATCCAGGAGTCCATGACCGCGGCCGCGTCGCCCTGACCCCGGGCGATGTTCTCGGCCCGTGCGGACACTCCTGCGGCCTCGGCCCGGTCGAACGGGCTCAGCCCGGCGAGGTTCACGTGGTCGAAGAAGCCCTGGTCCCGCATGTCGGCGCTGTGGGCGGTGGCCACCGCGGCCAGGCGGGCATCGGCAGCGACCGGCCGGCAGCCGGCGGCCGCCCGCTCCTGGTTCACCAGCGCCAGCACCTGACCGGCGCGGTCCGACCCGGCGGCGGCGGCCGGCGGCGGGGGAGCGGGGGCGGCCGGCAGCACCGTCCGCGGCGCCGCGGTGGTCGCCGGCGCGGGGCGAGCGGGCGCGACCGTGGACTCCCTCGGCCCTGCAGCCACGGGCGCCGGGACGACGGTCGACGGCGTGGGGGCCGCGGACGGCGCGGGCGCCGGTGCGGGCACGGGTGCCGGGGCGGGCGCGGTCGGCGCCGTGCGCTCGGCACGGCTCGCCGTCGTCTCCACCCGCACGCTGCCGTCCGCACCCAGCGCGAGCCGGGCAGCGGCGCTGGCGAAGGTCGCGGACGTCGGGCGGCCGTCGAGCCCCATCACGACCAGGGCGTCTCCGGGTTCCGCCGGCGGCGGCACGTCGCCCGAGACGACCGGCGCCGCGAGCAGGAAACCGGTCACGAGACCCACCACCAGCACACCCCGCGTCCACCGGCCGCCGTGCCTGTGCCGGGCGGTGCGGTGACGGGTCCGGCCACCCGCCGCATGACGCGCCGACGGCGACGGCGACTGCGACGGGACAGTGGGGCGATGGCGCACGGGACTCCCCGAGGAAGATCACGGTCTGTTATCGGACCCGAGACTAACGGTAAGCACAAGGGCACCGACAGTCCACGCGATCCAGGTCACCGGAAACCGGGCCGCGCCCTCGGTGAGCAGGCCGCCGCCGCGCGGAGGGCATGAGCAGGCACCATGAGGACCCGCACCGCACCCGAGTTCCGAGGAGTACGCCGCCGGTGAGCGACGTCTGGCTCAGCATCGTCATGGTCGTCGTCTTCATCCTGATCGGTGGTGTCTTCGCGGGAGCGGAGATCGCCCTGGTCTCGCTGCGGGAGTCGCAGGTCCGCGCCATGGCCGAGACCGGCCGCCGCGGTCTGGCCGTGCAGAAGCTGCTGAGCGACCCCAACCAGTTCCTGGCCGCCGTGCAGGTGGGAGTCACGTTCGCCGGCTTCTTCTCGGCCGCGTTCGGTGCGAGCACGCTGTCCGAGCCCTTCGCCGACTGGCTCCGGGGGCGAGGTGTCTCCGAGGGGCTCGCGGGCACCCTCGCCCTAGTGCTGGTCACCATCGCGATCAGCTACCTCTCGCTGGTGGCGGGGGAGCTGACGCCCAAGCGGCTCGCCCTGCAGCGGGCGGAGGGGTTCGCGCTGCTGGTCGCCGCGCCGCTCAACGCGATCGCCAAGCTCTCCCGCCCGGTCATCTGGCTGCTGTCGAAGTCCACGAACGCCCTGGTGCGGCTCTTCGGCGGCGACCCGACGCAGGCCGGTGAGTCGATCAGCCAGGAGGAGCTGCGCGATCTGGTCGCGGCGCACGAGTCGCTCAGCAGCGACGAGCGGCGGCTGATCGACGAGGTCTTCCGAGCCGGGGAGCGCGAGGTGCGCGAGGTGATGACCCCCCGCACCGAGGTGGGCTTCCTGGACGCCTCGATGACCACCAGCCGCGCGGCCAAGCAGGTCGCGGACTCCAACTGGTCCCGCTTCCCGGTGTCGGGTCGCGACCAGGACGACGTCGTCGGCTTCGTGCACGTCCGCGACCTGTTCCTCCCCAACCACCCGGCCGGGCGGGCCGCGACCGTCGGCGACCTCGCCCGCGAGGTCAAGCGCCTGCCCGGCACCGCCGGCGTGCTCACCGCGCTCAGCGAGATGCGGCGCGAGAACCAGCACCTGGCGATCGTGATCGACGAGTACGGGGGCACCGACGGGATCGTGACGCTGGAGGACCTCATCGAGGAGGTCATCGGCGAGATCTACGACGAGTACGACGCGGAGGTCGAGCCCGAGTCGCGCCAGTCGCCGGACGGCCCCCGGGAGGTCGACGGGCTGCTCAACCTGGACGACTTCACCGAGGCCACCGGGCTGGAGCTGCCGGAGGGCCCGTACGAGACCGCCGCGGGATACGTGCTCGCCGGACTGGGCCGGCTTCCCCAGGTGGGCGACACCATCGAGGTGGAGGGGCGCGCGGTCACCGTCGTCGAGCTGGACGGACGGCGCATCGCCCGGCTCCGGGTCGACCCGCCGCCACCGCAGTCCGAGGACGACGGGGACGGCGAGGGCTCGCCGGCCGGTTAGCGGGCCCGGGCCACGTCCCAGGCGTCGCGGACGATGCCGACCAGGTCGGTGTGCCGCGGCTTCCAGCCCAGGTCCGCGCGGATCCGGTCGCTCGAGGCCACCAGCTGGGCGGGGTCGCCCGCCCGCCGGGGGCCGTCGGTGGTCGGGATCGGGTGGCCGGTGACCTCGCGGGCGGCGTCGACGACCTCCTGCACGGAGAAGCCGGTGCCGTTGCCGAGGTTGTAGATGCGGTGCTCGCCGGCCGACGGCGCGGGCAGCGCCAGCAGGTGGGCGTCGGCGAGGTCCTCGACGTGCACGTAGTCGCGGATGCAGGTGCCGTCCGCCGTCGGGTAGTCGCGGCCGAACACGGTGAGGGAGTCCCGCTGCCCGGCGGCGACCTGCAGGGCGAGCGGGATCAGGTGGGTCTCGGTCGCGTGCCGCTCGCCCAGCCCGAACGCCGCGCCCGCGACGTTGAAGTAGCGCAGGCTCACCGCCGCGAAACCGTGCGCCACCGCGTACGAGGTGAGCATGTGGTCGACGGCGAGCTTGCTGGCCCCGTAGGTGTTGGTGGGCCGGGTCGGTGCGTCCTCGCGGATCGGGACCTGGTCGGGCTCGCCGTAGGTGGCCGCGGTGGAGGAGAACACGATCCGGCGGCAGTCGGCGGCGCGCATCGCCTCGAGCAGGGCCAGCGACCCGCCGACGTTGGTCGACCAGTAGTCCTCCGGCTGCTGCTGGGAGACGCCGACGAGCGACCTGGCCGCGAAGTGCAGCACCGCCTCGGGGCGCACCTCGGCGAGCACCGGGGCCGAGTCGTGCAGCGACACCTCCGCCAGCGTCGCGCCGGACGGGACGGCGTCGGCGTGCCCGGTGGAGAGGTCGTCGAGCACCGTGACCTCGTGGCCGTCGGACAGGAGAGCAGCGGTCACTACGCTGCCGATGTAGCCGGCACCACCGGCGACGAGGACACGCATGCCGCCACCCTAGGCGGCCGAGGAGGCGACGACCCGTGGTGAGCCCCCGCCCGGCGGTCCAGGCCCTGCCGGCGTACCGGCCCGGGCGCAACCCCGCGGACCTCGCCCGCGAGATCGGCGTCGACCGGGCGGTCAAGCTGGCCAGCAACGAGGTCGCCTTCCCGCCGCTGCCCGCCGTCGTCCAGGCCGTGGCCGCCGCGGCGGCCGAGACCAACCGCTATCCCGACAACGGCGCGGTCGTGCTGACCGCCGCGCTGGCGGAGCGCTACGGGGTGGACCCGGCGCAGATCGCCACCGGCGGCGGTGCGGTGACGCTGTGCCAGGAGCTGGCCCAGGCCTACAGCGAGCCCGGGACGAGCATCGCCTTCGCCTGGCGGTCGTTCGAGATGTACCCGCTGCTCGCCCAGGTGGCCGGCGCCCGGGCGGTGCAGGTGCCCCTGGTCCCCGGTCGCGCCGGTGGCCCGGCGGACACCCACGACCTCGACGGGCTGCTGGCCGCGATCGACGGGACCACGCGCCTGGTCTTCGTCTGCAATCCGAACAACCCCACCGGGACGGCGGTCCGGCGGGCGGAGCTCGAGCGGTTCCTGGACGCGGTGCCGTCGACGACGCTGGTCGTGCTGGACGAGGCCTACCGCGAGTTCGTCACCGACCCCGACGTCCCCGACGGCATCGAGCTGATGCGCGGCCGCCCCAACGTCGCGGTGCTGCGGACCTTCTCGAAGGCGTGGGGGCTGGCGGGGCTCCGCGTCGGCTACCTGATCGCCGAGGACCCCGCCGTCGCGGAGGCCGTCCGCAAGACGCACGTGCCCTTCAGCGTCTCGATGCTGGCCCAGGCCGCGGCGGTCGCCGCGCTGACCTGCGAGGACGAGGTGCGCCGGCGCTGCTCCGCGGTCGCCGCCGAGCGGGAGCGGCTGACCGGCGCGCTGCGCGAGCGCGGGCTGGACGTCGCCGACAGCCAGGCCAACTTCGTGTGGCTGCCGGTGGGGGAGCAGGCCGCACCGCTGGCCGCGGCCCTCGAGGCGCGCGCCGTGATCACCCGTCCGTTCGCGGGCGAGGGGGTGCGGGTGACCGTCGGTGCACCCGAGGAGGACGACGTCTTCCTCGCGGCGCTCGACGCCGTGCTGGAACGGCCGCCCTTCGGGGGCCCGTCCTGAGCCTGCGAAGGGCGAGGGGAAGGGCGGTCCTCCACCTGGTTTGATGAAGGACGTGCCGCCGCAGTCGAAGTCATTGCCCCGTGTGCTCTCCGGTATCCAGCCGACCGCGGGCTCCTTCCACCTCGGCAACTACCTGGGCGCGCTGCGGCAGTGGGTGGCCCTGCAGGAGACGACCGAGTCCTTCTACTGCGTCGTGGACCTGCACGCCATCACGATGGACTGGGACCCCGCGGAGCTGCGGCAGAACTCGCTGACCTCCGCCGCGCAGCTGCTGGCCCTCGGCGTCGACCCGGCCCGCAGCACCCTGTTCGTGCAGAGCCAGGTGCCCGAGCACCTGCAGCTGTCCTGGGTGCTGGAGTGCATCGCCCGCTTCGGCGAGGCCAGCCGGATGACCCAGTTCAAGGACAAGAGCCAGCGGGAGGGCGCCGACGGCTCGTCGGTCGGGCTGTTCACCTACCCGGTGCTCATGGCCGCGGACATCCTGGTCTACCAGGCCGACCAGGTGCCGGTGGGTGACGACCAGCGCCAGCACCTGGAGCTCACGCGCGACGTCGCCACCCGCTTCAACAACCGTTTCGGGCCGACGTTCACGGTGCCCGCAGGCTTCATCCCCGAGGCCGGTGCGCGGGTCATGGACCTGCAGACGCCGGAGAAGAAGATGAGCAAGAGCCTCCCGCCGGCCGGCTGCGTCTTCCTGCTCGACGACCCGAAGGTCTCGGCGAAGAAGATCCGGTCGGCGGTCACCGACACCGGCCGCGAGGTCGTCGCCGACGCGGTGAACAAGCCCGGGGTGACCAATCTGCTCACCATCCACAGCGCCCTGTCCGGCCGCAGCATCGCCGAGCTCGAGGAGCAGTTCGCGGGCCGCGGGTACGGGGACCTGAAGAAGGAGCTGGCCGAGGTCGTCACCGACTTCGTGACGCCGGTGCGGCAGCGCACGACCGAGCTGCTCGACGACCCCGCCGAGCTGGAGCGGATCCTGGCCGACGGCGCCGAGCGGGCGCGGGACGTCGCCGCGCGCACCGTCGCCGAGGTCTACGAACGCGTCGGCTTCCTCCTCCCCGGAGCGCGGCGGTGAACGACGACACCTTCGTGACCCGGCTCCCGTCACCGCCGGAGAAGGCCCTCATCGGTGTCGTCGTGACGGTGCCGGAGCCGTGGGCCCAGCTGCTCGTCGACTGGCGCACCAAGGTCGGTGACCCGCAGGCGCGGCTCGTGCCCCCGCACGTGACGCTGCTGCCCCCGACCGAGGTGGCGGCGGCCGACCGCGACGCCGTCGCCGAGCACCTCGCCGAGGTCGCCCGGGCGCACCCCGCGTTCACCATGCACCTCGCGGGGACGGGCACCTTCAGCCCCGTGTCCGACGTGGTCTTCGTGACCGTGGCCCGCGGGATCGGCGACTGCGAGCTGCTGGCCACCGACGTCCGCCGGGGTCCGCTGGACCGCCCGCTGGCCTACCCGTACCACCCGCACGTCACCGTGGCGCACGACGTGGCCCCCGACATGCTCGAGCTGGCCTACTCCGGGCTGGCCGACCTCTCGGCCGAGTTCCGCGTCGAGCACGTCACCGAGTTCGAGCAGACGCCGAGCGGCGCGTGGGCCGTCGCCCGCGAGCACCCCCTCACGGGGCCGCCCCGCTGAGACCCCTGGCCCCCCGGCTCAGCGGGGAGGACGGCCGCCGCGCATCGCCCGCCGCCGCCCCACGACGGTGACGCCGACGACGAGCGCGGCGGCCACGGCCAGCCCGGCGCCGATCAGGGGCGAGTCGTCGTCCTCGGGTGGGTGCTCGGTCACCTGCGCGGCGGGCTCTGCCGACGGCGGCGCCGCGCGGGAGGGTCCGGGCGCCGCCACCAGGTCGGCCGGCTCGACCAGCCGGCCCACCCCCTCGGTGCCCGGCGGCACGGCGAAGCCCCAGTCGAGCAGCAGCGCGGCCTGGTCGGCGGCGCGCAGCGGCTGGTTCTCGGTGTCGAGCACGCTCACCACCAGCCGGCGGCCGTCGCGCTCGGCGGCGGTGACGAAGGCGTGGCGGGCGGCGTCGGTGAACCCGGTCTTCCCGCCCAGCGTGCCGGGGTAGGCGGCCAGCGGGTTCTGGTTCTGGATCTGGAAGCCACGCCCGCGGCCGGGCACCTCGGGCACCTGCGCCACCGGTGTGGTCAGCACGGCGGCGGTGAGCGGGTCGGCCACCAGGTCGCGGAAGATCAGCGCCAGGTCGTAGGGCGAGGAGGACTGCCCGGCGACGTCCAGGCCCGAGGGCCCGCCGACGGCGGTGTCGTAGGCGCCGATCGATTCCGCGGTCTCCGTCATGGCCTCGACAGTGGCCTGGGTGCCCCCGGCGGCGCGGGCCAGCGCGGTGGCCGCGTCGTTGCCCGACTGCAGGATCAGCGCCTGGAACAGGAAGCCGACCGGATAGCTGCCGCCGGCGACGAGGCCGACCCGGCTGCCCTCCGCCTGCTCGTCCTCCACCGTGCCGACGACGACCTGCGCCGGGTCGAGGCGGTGGGCCAGGGTCAGCAGCGTCAGCGTCTTCAGCGTGCTCGCCGGGTAGTAGCGGCCGTGCGGGTCCCGGGCGGCGAGCACGGCGCCGGAGCCGGCGTCGGCCACCAGCCACCCCGAGGCGGCCAGGGGCCCGGGCAGCGGAGGCGCGTCGTCGGCCACGACGAGCCCGCGGGTGTCCAGGTCCTCGCCGCCCACGGTGCTGCCGTCCGGCGCGCTGCCCTGCGGGGGCCGCCCCTCGCGGGGAGCCGTCGGGGTGGGCGCGGCCGGGTCCGCCGTCGGCCGCGCGGACGAGCTGGCGGGCGGTGCCTCCCCGGAGGCCGGGGGCGGCCACGCAGCACCGGGCAGGAGGACCAGACCGGTGGCGAGCAGCGCGGCCACCGGTCCGCGCGCCGCGAGCCGCCGACGTCCCATGCGGCGAACGGTAGGACCCCTCACCGGGGCCCGCACGTGACCTCCGCCACCGAACGCCGCGATCCGGCGGGTCCTTCGCAACGATCGGGTCTCAGTCCACCTCGCGCCCAGGGGAGGTTCGCGGCCCCGCGGTTAGCGTTCTGCGTCGTGTCCCGCGGTGGTGCGCTCCGGCGCCTGGCCAGGAACACGGAAACAACCCCATCGGGACGCGCCGCCTCCGGGCGGCCGGGTCCCCCCAGAGAGGAGATCGTCTTGCGCCGAGCGCGGATGACGAAGACGGCGGCACTGCTGCTGGCCGGCGGCCTGGCCCTGTCGGCGTGCGCCAGCGACGAGGACGGCGACGGCAGCAGCAGCAGCAACGGCGGCGGCGACGACCTGAAGATCGGTGTCGCTTACGACACGGGCGGCCGTGGCGACAAGTCCTTCAACGACTCGGCGATCGCCGGCGTGGAGACGGCGGTCCAGGACCTCGGCGGCGACGTCGACAAGGACATCGAGGAGCTCTCGCCCAACGAGGACGGTTCCAACCGCGAGGAGCTGCTGACGCAGCTCGCCGATGCCGGCTACAACCCGGTGATCGCGATCGGGTTCGCCTACGGCGACATCATCCCCCAGGTCGCGGCCGACTACCCGGACACCCAGTTCGCGATCGTCGACACCTCGGTCGAGGACCTCGGCGTGGACAACCTCACCGGGCTGGTCTTCGCCGAGGAGCAGGGCAGCTTCCTGGCCGGTGTCGCGGCGGCGTCCAAGAGCGTGACGGGGCACATCGGCTTCGTCGGCGGCTCGCAGAGCCCGCTGATCGAGAAGTTCGAGGCCGGGTACGTCGCCGGTGCCAAGGCGGTCAAGCCCGACATCATCGTCGACGTCACCTACCTGTCGCCCGCCGGTGACCCGTCCGGCTTCGGTGACCCCGAGGGTGGCAAGGTCGCGGCGCAGGGCATGTTCCAGAACGGTGCGGACATCGTCTTCCACGCCGCCGGTGGCTCCGGTGAGGGCGTCTTCGAGGCGGCCGTCGCGGCCGGCCAGCGCGCCATCGGCGTGGACTCGGACCAGTACCTGAGCGCCTCCCCGGACCAGCAGGCCGTGATCATGACCTCGATGCTCAAGCGCGTCGACCTGGCGGTGGAGGAGTACATCAAGTCCTTCGCCGACGGCAGCCTGGAGCCGGGCACCGACAACCTCAACGACCTGTCGACCGAGGGCGTCGGCCTGTCGGAGTCCGGCGGCTACATCGACGACATCCAGGACGTCATCGCCGACTACCGCCAGCGGATCATCGACGGCGACATCGAGGTCCCGACCACCCCGTGATCCAGGCGCGGGCCCGCGAACGTGCGGGCCCGCGCTCACGGGTGGTCCCACGGCGGGCCCGGGCACACCTGCCCGGGCCCGCCGTCGCCATGAGGTAGCGGCCGTCGCGAGGGGCTGCCGCGCCGCAGCGCGGCGGCGTGCGACATCATGCGCGCAGCCGGGCAGCGGGGACGCTGCCCGATCCCGGCGCGGGACGGACGACCTCCGCACCGCACCGGCGCACAGCACCAGCCGAGGTCCGCCCACCCGCGGACGCACCGGAAGAGAGAGGCCCACCCATGGCCGAGGGACCAGCCGGCGCACGCGCCGCCGCCGCAGGCAGCGGGGACGCCCCGTACGCCGTGGAGCTGCGCGGCATCACCAAGCGCTTCCCGGGCGTCGTCGCCAACCGCGACATCGAGCTGCGGGTCCGTCGCGGCGAGGTGCACGCCATCGTGGGGGAGAACGGCGCCGGCAAGTCGACGCTGATGAAGACCCTCTACGGCATGCATCGCCCCGACGAGGGCACGATCCTGCTCGACGGCCGCCCGACGACGCTGCGCAGCCCGGCCGACGCGATCGCCGCCGGCATCGGCATGGTGCACCAGCACTTCATGCTCGCCGACTACTTCACCGTCCTGGAGAACATCGTCCTGGGCAGCGAGCCGACCCGGCACGGGGGGCTCGACCGCGCCACGGCCCGGCGCCGGATCCGGGAGATCTCCGACCGGTACGCGCTGAACCTCGACCCCGACGAGCTCGTCGAGAACCTCGGGGTCGGCGACCGGCAGCGGGTGGAGATCGCCAAGGTGCTCTACCGCGGGGCGACGACGCTGATCCTCGACGAGCCCACCGCGGTCCTCGTGCCGCAGGAGGTCGACGAGCTGTTCGGCAACCTCGCCGAGCTCAAGCGCGAGGGGCTCACCGTCATCTTCATCTCGCACAAGCTCGACGAGGTCCGCAAGGTCGCCGACTCGATCACCGTCATCCGACGAGGCACCACCGTCGGCACCGCCGACCCGCGGACGACGACGGCGCGCGAGCTCGCCGAGTTGATGGTCGGCTCCGAGCTGCCCACCCCGCAGGCGCGCATCTCGGCGGTGCGGGACACCCCCGTGCTGCAGCTGCGCGGGGTCACCGTCGCCTCGCCGACGGGCCGCCCCGCCGTGGACGACGTCAGCCTCACCGTCCGCGAGGGCGAGGTGGTCGGCATCGCCGGCGTCGAAGGCAACGGCCAGGCCGAGCTGGTCGACGCGATCATGGGCCTGCGCCCGCTGGCCGGTGGCACGGTCGTCCTGGGCGAGGAGGACATCTCCGCGTGGAGCACGCGGACCCGGCGCGAGGCAGGCGTCGGTTTCATCCCCGAGGACCGGCACCGCCAGGGGATGCTGCTGGACGCACCCCTGTGGGAGAACCGGATCCTCGGCCACCAGACCCGCCCACCGGCGGTCAAGGGCGCGTTCATCGACCGCTCGGGGGCGCGCGCGGACACCGAACGGATCATGCGGGAGTACGACGTCCGGGCACCCGGCGTCGACACGCCCGCCGTCGCGCTGTCCGGCGGCAACCAGCAGAAGCTCATCATCGGGCGCGAGATGAGTTCCGGCCCGCGCCTGCTGATCGCGTCCCACCCGACCCGCGGGGTCGACGTGGGTGCGCAGGCGGCGATCTGGGAGCTGCTCAAGGACGCCCGCGCCGAAGGGATGGGGATCCTGTTGATCTCGGCCGACCTCGACGAGCTGATCGGCCTGTCCGACACGCTGCAGGTGATGCTGCGCGGCCGGCTGGTCGCCACGCTGGACCCGGCGTCGCTCACCCCCGAGGAGCTCGGTGGGCACATGACCGGCGCCGCCGGCGGCTCGGCGGGTGCCGCGTGACCGCCCTGCGCCGCCTGGGCTCGGCGCTGCTGGCCCCGGCCATCGCCGTCGTCTTCGCCGTGGTCATCACCGCGCTGGTCATCCTGCTGATCGGCGAGAACCCGTCCACCGCGCTGCGGGTGCTCTTCGACTTCGGCGACACCCCCGCGCAGCAGACCCAGGCGATCGTGGTGATCCTCAACCGGGCGGTGCCGCTGTTCCTGGCCGGCCTGGCCGTCTCGGTCGCCTTCCGCATGGGCCTGTTCAACATCGGCGTCGAGGGCCAGTACCGGATGGCCACCGTGCTGGCTGCCGGCGCGGGTGCGGCGGTCGCGCTGCCCGCCCCGCTGCACATCCTGCTGGTCATCGTCGTGGCGATGGCGGTCGGTGCCCTGTGGGCGTCGATCGTGGCGATCCTCAAGGTCACCCGCGGCGTGAGCGAGGTGATCAGCTCGATCATGCTCAACTTCATCGCGCTGGGCACGGCCTCCTGGCTGCTCACCGGACCGCTCCGGGGGAGCGGGGAGGGGGCGGCGATCATCACGACGAAGGACCTGCCGGAGTCCGGCCGGTTCCCGAGCTTCAACGGCCTGTTCGACGTGGTCGGCCTGGCCCAGCCGCGCGGTGAGCTCTACGGGTTCCTGGCCGTGGCGGTGGTCGTCGGGATCCTCATCTCGGTGCTGATCAAGCGCACCCGGTTCGGCTTCGACCTGCGGGCCACGGGGCTCTCGCCCTCGGCGGCGACGGCCAGCGGCATCGACGCCCGCGGCATGGTGCTCAAGACGATGCTGATCTCCGGCGCGGTCGCCGGGCTGATCGGCCTGCCCGACCTGATGGGTGACACGTACCACTTCGGCACCGAGTTCACCGCCGGGCTGGGCTTCCTGGGGATCGCCGTGGCGCTGCTGGGCCGCAACTCGCCGCTCGGGATCGCGTTCGCCGCGCTGCTGTTCGCCTTCCTCGACCGGGCCGCGGTGCCGCTCCAGTTCGCCGACATCCCCGCCTCGGTCGTGACGATCATCCAGGGCACGATCGTGCTCGCCGTGGTCATCGCCAACGAGATCGCCCGGCAGTTCACCCGCCGCCGAGCCGAGCGTGACACCGGCCAGGGCGGACCTCCCGACCCCGCGTCCACACCCGACGGGCCGACCGGCACGGCCGGCAGTCGCATCGACGAGCACCAGGGGGCCGGAGCATGAGCGCCGCGACCACCACGACGACGACCCGGCCGGCCGGCGGCCGCGGCCGGCTCCCCGAGCTGCTCACCGGCGGGGGCTCCGTCCGCCGCGCCGCCTGGATCTTCCTCGGCCTGATCCTGCTGGTGTCGATCGTCCGGATCGTCTCCGGTGAGCCGGCGCTCACCTCGTCGTCGACCTTCGCGACCGCGCTGCTGCTGGCGGTACCCATCGGGCTGGCCGCCCTCGGCGGGTTGTTCTCCGAGCGCGCGGGCGTGGTCAACATCGGCCTCGAGGGCATGATGATCCTGGGCACCTGGGGCGCCGGCTGGGCCGGTTACCAGTGGGGCTGGGCCGGTGCCATCGCCGGCGGGATCCTGTTCGGTGCGGCCGGTGGGCTGGTGCACGCGGTCGCCACCGTCACCTTCGGCGTCGACCACGTCGTCTCCGGCGTGGCGATCAACATCCTGGCCGCCGGGATCGTCCGGTTCCTCTCCGAGCTCCTCTACGTCGACAACCCCGCCGGCGGCGGGGTGACGCAGTCCCCGGCCCTGTCCTCCCGTCCGCCGAGCTTCTCGTTGCCGGTGCTCTCCTCCGGCCCGGACCTGCTCGGGGACCTCGCGGACAGGCACTGGTTCCTGGTCTCCGACGTCGCGGGCCTCCTGCGCGGTGTGACCAGTGGCGTCGGCGTCCTCACCCTCATCGCGGTCCTGCTGGTGCCGATCAGCTACGTGGTGCTGTGGCGGACCGCCTTCGGCCTGCGGTTGCGCTCGTGCGGTGAGAACCCGGGGGCGGCGGACTCCCTCGGCGTGCCGGTCTACCGGATGAAGTACATCGCGGTGCTCATCTCCGGTGGGCTGGCCGGCCTGGGCGGGGTGGCGCTGGTCTTCGTCGCCAACATCTTCAAGGAGGGGCAGACCGGCGGGCGCGGGTTCATCGGCCTGGCCGCGCTGATCTTCGGCAACTGGCGGCCCGGTGGGCTGGCGGCGGGCGCGGGTCTGTTCGGGTTCGCCGACGGCCTCCAGCTGCGCAGCCGCACCGCTGTCGTGGCGCTGCTGCTCCTGGTGGCCGTCCTGCTGCTCGCCGTCGCTGTCTTCCAGACCGTCCGCGGCAGGTACCTGCAGGCGGTGCTCGCCGCCGGCTTCACGGCACTCAGCCTGGTCGGCTTCCTCACCATCGACGAGCTGCCGACCGGCATCGTCTCGTTCACGCCGCACCTGATCACGCTGCTGGTGCTGTCGCTGGCCTCGCAGCGGTTGCAGATGCCCAAGGCCGACGGCCTGGTCTATCGGCGAGGGGAGAACTAGTGGCGCGTCAGGTGGACTGGGACGTCCTGCGGACGGCGGCCCGGGAGGCGATGACCCGCGCGTACGCGCCGTACTCGCGCTTCCCGGTCGGCGTCGCCGGGCTCGTGGACGACGGCCGGCTGGTCACCGGCTGCAACGTGGAGAACGCCTCCTACGGCCTGAGCCTGTGCGCCGAGTGCGGCATGGTCAGCGACCTCGCGCGCTCCGGGGGTGGCCGGCTGGTCGCGGTGGCCTGCGTGGGCGGGGACGGGCAGCCGCTCATGCCGTGCGGGCGGTGCCGGCAGCTGCTGTGGGAGTTCGGCGGCGCGGACATGCTCATCGAGACCGTCTCGCTGGGCACCTCGGAAAGCCGCATCGTGCCGATGCGCGAGGTGCTGCCCGACGCCTTCGGTCCCGACGACCTGGTCGCGGCGGCCGAGCGGGGACAGAACTGATGGCCGGCCACGACGCGATCGACGTCATCCGCGCCAAGCGGGACGGCGTCGAGCTCACGGCCGACCAGATCCGCTGGGTGATCGACGCCTACACCCAGCGGCAGGTGCCCGACGAGCAGATGAGCGCCCTGCTGATGGCGGTGTTCTTCCGCGGCATGTCTCCCGCGGAGCTCGCCGTCTGGACGCAGTCGATGATCGACTCCGGGCAGCGCAAGGACCTCTCCGCGCTGGGCCGGCCCACCGCCGACAAGCACTCCACCGGCGGCGTGGGCGACAAGATCACCCTGCCCCTCGCGCCGCTGGTCGCCGCCTGCGGGGTCGCGGTGCCGCAGCTGTCCGGGCGGGGGCTGGGGCACACCGGCGGCACGCTGGACAAGCTCGAGGCGATCCGCGGCTGGCGGGCCGACGTCCGCGAGGACGCCTACCTGGCCCAGCTGCGCGACGTGGGCGCGGTCATCTGCGCAGCCGGTGACGACCTCGCCCCGGCGGACAAGCTGCTCTACGCGCTGCGCGACGTCACCGGCACCGTGGAGTCGATCCCGCTGATCGCCAGCTCGATCATGAGCAAGAAGATCGCCGAGGGCGCCGACGCGCTGGTGCTGGACGTGAAGACCGGTTCGGGCGCCTTCATGAAGGACCCGGACTCCTCGCGCGAGCTGGCGCGCACCATGGTCGGCCTCGGCGAGGCCGCCGGTGTGCGGACCGTGGCCCTGGTGACCGCGATGGACCGCCCGCTCGGCCGCGCCGCGGGCAACGCCGTCGAGGTCGCCGAGTCGGTCGAGGTGCTGGCCGGTGGCGGGCCGGCCGACGTCGTGGAGCTCACCCTGGCGCTGGCCCGGGAGATGCTCGCGGGCGCCGGGCGCCCCGACGTCGACCCCGCCGACGCCCTGGCCGACGGCCGGGCCATGGACGTGTGGCGCCGGATGATCGCCGCGCAGGGTGGGGACCCGGACGCGCCGCTGCCGCGCCCGGCGGAGACGCACGTGGTGACGGCGCCGGCGACCGGCACGCTCACCCGTCTCGACGCCTACGCGCTCGGGGTGGCCGCCTGGCGGCTGGGCGCCGGGCGGGCCCGCAAGGAGGACCCGGTGTCCGCCGCCGCGGGCGTGCTGTGGACCGCGGGGGTGGGGGAGCAGGTGACCGCCGGGCAGCCGCTGCTCGAGCTGCACACCGACGACGCCGGCCGCATCCCGCGCGCCCTGGAGGCGCTGGAGGGCGCGATCGGCGTCGACACCGACGACGTCCCCCTGCCGCTGGTGCTGGACCGCATCACGGCCTGACGGGCGGGAGGAGGACACTGTTGCTCCGTGACGAGTCCTCCTCCCGTGGCCGCCGTGGCCGACCGACCGCGTCCCGGTGATCCGCTCGACCTCGACGCCGCGATCTCCGTCCGCGGCCTGGTCAAGCGGTACGGGGACTTCACCGCCGTGGACGGGCTCGACCTCGACATCCGCCGCGGCGAGATCTTCGCGCTGCTCGGCCCCAACGGCGCCGGCAAGACGACGACGGTCGAGATCTGCGAGGGCTACCGGGAGCGCGACGCAGGCGAGGTCCGCGTCCTCGGCGACGACCCGGCCCACGGCACCCGCGCGTGGAAGGCCCGGCTGGGCATCGTGCTGCAGTCGGGGTCGGG
Source organism: uncultured Actinomycetota bacterium (assembly GCA_963747895.1). Taxonomy (GTDB): domain Bacteria; phylum Actinomycetota; class Actinomycetes; order Mycobacteriales; family Geodermatophilaceae; genus Blastococcus. Next base: position 647,574 of record CAVVGX010000004.1, on the reverse strand, counting down.
TGACAGCCAGCTGACCGTGCGGGAGCTGGTCGCTGCGCAGGCCTCCTACTACGCCGACCCGCGCGACGTCGACGAGGTGCTCGCGCTGGTCGGTCTCACCGAGAAGGCGGAGGTGCGCGGCCGTTCACTGTCCGGTGGCCAGCGGCGCCGGCTGGACGTCGCGCTCGGCATCGTGGGCCGGCCCACGCTGCTGTTCCTCGACGAGCCGACGACCGGCTTCGACCCGGAGGCCCGCCGGCAGTTCTGGTCGCTGATCCGCTCCCTGCGCGATCTGGGCACCACCATGCTGCTCACCACCCATTACCTGGACGAGGCCGAGGCGCTGGCCGACCGGGTGGGGGTCATCGCCGGCGGGCGGCTGGTCGAGGTCGCCGTCCCCAGTGCCCTCGGCGGCCGCGAGACCGCCCCCGCCGTCGTCAGCTGGAGCGAGGGCGGCGCTCGCCGGTCGCAGGCGACCTCGACGCCCACCGCGTTCGTGGCCGAGCTCGCCGCCCGCTTCCCCGGTGAGGTGCCTGACCTCGCCGTGGCCCGCCCGACCCTCGAGGACGTGTACCTGCAGATGATCGGCGACACCCGATGACGACGACGACCGGAACGGGGCTGCCCCCGCTGGCGTCGGTCTACCGCTCGCGCGTCACCGTGGAGCTCAAGGAGTTCTTCCGCCAGCGCGAGTCGGTGGTCTTCACCCTGCTGCTCCCGGTGCTGCTGCTCGTGGTCTTCGGGGCGGTGCTGAACTTCGACCTGGGCGACGGCGTCAGCTTCACGCAGTACTTCATGGCCGGGATCATCGCCGCCGGCATCCTGGGCGCCAGCTTCCAGAACATGGCGATCAGCATCGCGACCGAGCGCTCGGACGGGACGCTCAAGCACCTGGCCGGGACGCCGATGCCGCGCAGCGCCTTCTTCATCGGGAAGATCGTGCAGGTGCTGGCGGTGACGCTGGCCAGCATCGTGATCCTGCTGCTGGTGGGCGTCGCCTTCTACCGCATCGACCTGCCCACGGGCAGCGACTGGATCACCTTCGCCTGGGTGACGATCCTCGGCGCCGCGGCCTGCACCCTGCTGGGCATCGCCATCTCCAGCATCGCGAAGAACGGCCGGTCGGCCTCGGCCACGGTGACGCCGTTCGCGCTGCTGCTGCAGTTCATCTCCGGCGTCTTCTTCCAGTTCAGCGAGGAACCGCACTGGATGCAGGTCTTCGCCTCCCTCTTCCCGCTGAAGTGGATGGCGCAGGGCCTGCGCTCGGTGTTCCTGCCCGACGCCCTGGCCGCGGACGAGCCGGCCGGGGGCTGGGAGCTGGAGCGGGTGGCGCTCGTGCTCGGCCTCTGGTGCATCGCCGGACTGGTGCTCTGCATCCGCTCCTTCCGCTGGCAGGACCGCGACTGACCCGCCGGGTCGTCCTCCTCAGTCCCGCCCGCTCAGCCGGTAGAACTTGTGCGGGTCGCGCCGGCGCATGAGCGCGGCCGCGCCGGGCAGCATCCACAGGCGGGCAGGGACCCGGCGCAGCGGGATGCCGGACAGCTCCTTGTACCGGCACAGGCCCTCGTTCTCGCGGGCGTGCAGTCCGTCGACCACCTCGTGCACCGCATCGTTGCGCCGGCAGGCCCAGAAGAACTCGTAGGTCAGGCCCGTGCTGATGCCCGTGTCCAGCGCCCACGAGGCGACGACCAGGTCACGGGCGTACGCGGTGCCGTCGACCGCGTGCCCGGACGTGTACCCGGCGAGCCGACCGTCCACGAGACCGGCGATGACGATGCCGTGGGCCGGATCCCCGAGGCGGCCCACCTGCGCGTGGTACTCCCGGGGACCCGGCAGCCGGCCGGCGCCGCTGCGCGCCTGGGCCGAGCGCAGCACCTCGTACCCCTCGCGCTGCAGCAGGCCGGGGCCGGTCAGCTCGACGAACCGCACGTGCTCGCGTGCCTTGCGCAGGCTGCGTCGCCGGTTCCTCGACAGCCGCGGCTCGTCGAGGGCATCGAGGTCGGTCACCAGGTGGACGGGGACGGCGGCGTCGGCGTGCTCGGCGTCGTCCGCGAGGAGGCAGGCCTGGTAGCCCCAGGCCGTGCGGCTCGGCCGGGTGGCCTCCCGCGCGGACAGCCTGGCCAGCAGGTGCACCGGCCGGTAGAAGCCGGGCAGCGCCGGTGACCACAGCCGGCCGCGGTGCTCCACCACCCGCGACCCGTGCTGCGCAAGGTGGGCGCCCATCTGTGCCTCGGTGACCACGGGCATCCTGGCCGCCGAGACGTCCCTCACCTGGTCGCGGACCTCCACCGGCTTCCTCCCGTAGTCGACCTCCGGCACCCTGGCACGGCGGCCGGGCACCCGGGAGGGGGGGTCCCTCGAACAGGGACGCCGCGGAGGGCTCCGGAGAGGCCTGGGTAGCGTCGTCGCGTGCCTGCACCGCTGAACGTCGAGAACGTCCGCCGCGCCCCCAAGGTCCTCCTGCACGACCACCTCGACGGCGGGCTGCGCCCTCGGACGGTGCTGGAACTGGCCGAGGAGCACGGCTACCGCGGCCTCCCGGCGGACGACCCGGAGACGCTGGGTCGGTGGTTCCGGCAGTCAGCCGACAGCGGCTCGCTCGTGCGCTACCTGGAGACCTTCGCGCACACCGTCGGGGTGATGCAGACCGCCGACGCGATCCACCGGGTCGCCCGCGAGTGCGCGCTCGACCTGGCCGCCGACGGGGTCGTCCACGCCGAGGTGCGCTTCGCCCCGGAGCTCGCCACGGCCGGGGGTCTGCCGATCGAGGCGGTCGTCGAGGCGATGGTCGACGGCTTCGCGACCGGCGGCGACGAGGCGACCGCTGCGGGCACGCCGATCCGGGTCGGTGCCCTGCTGTGCGCCATGCGGCAGGAGGACCGCTGGGAGGAGGTGGCCGGGCTGGTCGTGCGCTACCGCGACGCGGGCGTGGTCGGCTTCGACCTGGCCGGCCCCGAGATCGGCTTCCCGCCCGACCGCATCCCGGCCGCGATCGAGCTGCTGGACCGGGCCGGCGCGCACCGCACCGTCCACGCCGGCGAGGCGGCCGGCGTCGACAGCATCCGGGCGGCGCTGGACGGCGCCCGCGCCGAGCGGCTCGGACACGGCATCCGGATCGCCGACGAGGTCGCCGCCGACGGCACGCTCGGGCCGGTGGCCCAGCGGGTGCTCGACGCGCAGGTGCCGCTGGAGGTCGCGCCGTCGTCGAACGTGCAGACCGGCGCCTACCCGTCGCTGGCGGTGCACCCGGTCGACCGGCTGCACCGCCTGGGCTTCGCCGTCACGGTCAACACCGACAACCGGCTGATGAGCGGCGTGTCGGCGAGCAGCGAGCTGGCCGGCGTCGCCACCACGTTCGGCTGGAGCTGGGACGACGTGCAGACCGTCACCGAGCGTGCCCTGGCGGCGGCCTTCCTCGACGACGCCGAGCGCGCGCGTCTGCTCGGCGACGTGGTCCGGCCGGGGTACGCCGCCCTGCGGGCCTGACGGAGGGTGACGGTCCCCACCCCCTCGCGGGGAATCGCCGGGGGACCCGCGCTGCTAGCCTGGGGGTACCGGCACAACGCCGGTCATCCTCCCGGACGGTTTGTCCGGGCATGAGCGCATCCGTGCAGATCACGCGTTCCATCCCTGGGCGCACACGATCGCCAGTGAGGACGCCGGTACCTGCGGCGCTCTCCTCTTCCACGGGACGCGCTCCGAGCAGTATCGGAGCCCCACCCCGCATGACTTTGGTCAACCCTGTGTCGTTCGAGTCGGACGACGCTGCCATCACCACCGAGAACACTCACCAGTTCACCGCCGCGGAGACCGTCGTCGCCGCGGAGAGCACTCCCGAGGCGCCCGCGGAGCCGACCGGCCCCACGTTCGGCCAGCTGGGCCTGCCCCAGCCGCTGGTGACCGCCCTCGAGCGGCGCGGCATCCACCGCCCGTTCGCCATCCAGACCTCCGCCCTGCCGGACGCCCTCGCCGGGCGCGACGTGCTCGGCAAGGCCGCCACCGGCTCGGGCAAGACCCTCGCCTTCGGCCTGCCGCTGCTCGCCCGCATCGGCGCCGAGGTGAAGAACGGCCGTCGCGCCCCGCGCGGCCTGGTCCTCGTGCCGACCCGCGAGCTCGCGCAGCAGGTGCACGACAACCTGGCCCCGCTGGGCCAGGCGACCGGTGTCCAGCTCGCCACCGTCTACGGCGGCGCGCCCATGTACCGGCAGATCCAGCAGCTGCGCCGCGGCGTGGACGTCATCATCGCCACCCCCGGCCGGCTCCAGGACCTGATCAACCAGGGCGAGGCCACTCTCGCCGAGGTCGTCGTCACCGTCCTGGACGAGGCCGACTTCATGGCCGACCTGGGCTTCCTCCCGGTCGTCAAGGAGCTGCTCGACCAGACCGCCCGCGACGCCCAGCGGCTGCTGTTCTCGGCCACGCTGGACGGCGAGGTCGACTCGCTGGTCCGCCGCTACCTCAAGGACCCGGCCCGGCACGAGGTCGTCCGCCCCGGCGGCGAGGCGCCCCCGGCCGAGCACCTGGCCTTCACGCTGGCCTTCCGCGACAAGCTGCAGGTCGCCACGGAGCTGGCCTCCCGCCCCGGCCGGACGATCATCTTCGCCCGCACCCAGCTGGGCGTGGACCGGCTGGCCGACAACCTCAAGGCTGCCGGCATCAAGGCCGAGGCGATCCACGGCGGACTGCCCCAGGCGGCGCGCAAGCGTGCGCTGGAGGAGTTCACCGACGCCCGGTCGCCGGTCCTCGTCGCCACCGACGTCGCCGCCCGCGGCATCCACGTCGACGACGTCTCGCTGGTCCTGCACTACGACCCGCCGACGGACGCCAAGACCTACCTGCACCGTTCGGGCCGTACCGCCCGCGCCGGTGCCGGCGGTGTCGTCGTCTCGCTCCTGCTGCCCGACCAGGTCGGCCAGGCCAAGCGCCGGTTCCGCACGGCGAAGGTCGACCCGCCCCTGGACCGGACCCGGCCCGGCGACAAGCCGATCCTCGACCTGATCGCCGCCGGCGTGCCGGTGGAGCCCAAGGAGCGCACGCAGCGCGACATGCGTCGCGGCGGCGGTGGCCCCGGTGGCCGTCCGCGTCGTGACGGCGAGCGGCCCAGCGGATCCCGCGGCGGCCCGCGTCGCTCGTACGGCGACCGTCCCCGGCCCGCCGGTGAGCGGCCCTCGGGCGAGCGTTCCTACGGCGGCGGCGAGCGCTCGTCGTCGGGCGAGCGCTCCTACGGCGACCGCGGTCGCCCGGGCGGGCGGCCCGGCCGCCCCTCGCGCTACGGCAGCTGACACCACCTGAACGACGAGAAGGCCGGCCCGGACATCCGGGCCGGCCTTCTTGCTCGTCCGGCCCCGTCCGGAGGCTCGCGGCGAACGTGCGAGCGGTGAGGGGGACGGGGTCCTCTCTCAGTCGCGGAAGACGAGCTTCCCGCTGATCAGGGCGACGATCTCGTCCCAGGCGGGGCGCACCGCCGCGGCGTCCTCCGGGCGCAGCGCGGCCTCCGGCTGGCGCTCGCCCACCAGCACGGTCCGGCCCAGCGGCGCGGTGGGGGAGAGCAGCTCCTCGACCCGCGGCAGGGACGCGTACTCGGCGAGGTCGCGCGCGCCCTCCACGGGCTGGGCCAGGGACGCGTGGCTGATCAGGCCGGCCGCCCCGTCGGACACCTCGGTGAGCACCTCGGACAGCCCCGCCAGGTCGTAGCGGTCCTGCTCGGCCGGCAGCGGCGGGGTGTCGGTGACGACGACCTCCGGCCACGAGGCGATCTCGGTGAGGTCGTGGCTCTCGCTGCCGGCGCAGAACCGGGCGAGCTCGGCCGGGGTGTCGAAGAGGAACACCTCGCCGTCGCGGCCGAGGAACCGGGCCACGTCGTCGACGTAGCAGCGCAGCGTGAGGCCGGCGCCGTCGGGCACGACGACCTCCACCGGGAGGATGCCGACGGCCTCCCAGAACTCCGCCGCTGCGGCGACCGCGGCCGGGTCGTGGGCCGGGCGCCCGCTGCCGGCGATGGTCCGCACCCCGGTGGCGGTGCTTCCCCCGCGGACGTCGACCGGCTCGATGTCGTCGTCGTCCTCGTCCTCGTCGTCCGCCGTGTCGACGTCGAGGTCCTCGTCCACGGCGATGGGGGCGGCTTCGGACGCCGAGGGGTAGTCGGTGACCGCCACCGTGGCCGCGCCGGTCCAGTCCAGGTGCTCGCCGAGCTCCTCGACGACGTCCTCCCACAGCTCGTCCAGCGCGGTGCCGACCCCGATCCACGCGTCCTCGCCGGAGCGGCCGACGAAGGCCTCCGCGCCCAGTCCGAGGGAACCGATCTCGGGCTTGGCCACCAGCTCGGCGACGGCCTCGAACTCGGTCTCGTCGTCGTCCAGGTCCTCGTCGTCCTCGTCGTCCGTCGTGTCGAGGCACTCGGCCAGCCGGCTGACGACGTCGATCGTGGCGGCCAGCTCCTCGACCGCCCAGCGGTCGGGGTTCTCGGCGGCGACGTCGTACACGCCGTCGAGGTCGAAGCGGTGGTCGTCGTCCGGGGTCAGGTCGGCGGCACCCAGGCCCGCCACGACCGGCCACACCGGGTGGTCGGCGAGGTCGTGGTCGGTGCTCGAGCGGCAGAACGCCGCCAGGGCGGCCGGCGAGGGGAAGAGGTGCACGACGGCGGTCTGCACCGGGTTCTCCGGGTCGTCGTCGTTGATGTCGGCGCGGACCTCGACGGTGGTGCCGAGGAACGCCTGCCACTCCTCGCCGTCCTCCTCCCAGGGAGGAGCCCACAGCGTGTAGCCCGTTCTGTCGTCGAGGGTCAGTGCGATGGGAACGATGCTGGGCCTGGCCACGGGGAGACTCTGCCAGATGGGCCTGCCCGCCCCCCGACCGTGCGGGCCCGCCTAGAGGCCGATCGGATGCCAGCAGAAGGACCCCCGTCCTCCCCACCCTTCGCACGCTCAGGGCGGGACCCGGGACGGGGGCCTCACAAACCGATCGGATGCCAGACTGTTTTCGTCTCCAGGAACGGGGTCATGCGGGTGAGGCCGGGGTCGGCGGTCCAGTCCGGCTCGGTGGCCGGCGGGCGCAGGACGCGCTTGATGGTGCCGGCTGCCTCCCGCTCGAACTCCATGGCGCGGTTGGCCGGGGCGCCGGTGAGGTCGATCGCGTCGACGTCGGCGTGCTCGGCCAGCCAGGTGCCCAGCTCCTCGGCGTCGCCGGTCAGCAGGTTGACCACGCCGGCGGGGACGTCGCTGGTGGCCAGCACCTCGCCCAGGGTGACGGCCGGCAGCGGCCGGTCCTTCGACGTCACGACGACGGCGGTGTTACCGGTGGCCAGCACGGGGGCCAGGACGCTGACCAGCCCGAGCAGCGAGGACTGCTGCGGGGCGAGCACCGCCACGACACCGGTCGGCTCGGGCGTCGAGAAGTCGAAGTAGGGCCCGGCGACGGGGTTGGCCCCGCCCAGCACGGCGGCCAGCTTGTCGGTCCAGCCCGCGTACCAGACCCAGCGGTCGATCGCGGCGTCCACGGCGGCCCGGGCCTTGGAGGCGCTCAGGCCCTCGCCGGCCGCGACCTCCTCGCAGAACTGCGCGTGCCGGCCCTCCATCACCTCGGCCACGCGGTAGAGCACCTGACCGCGGTTGTACGCGGTGGCGCCCGACCACTTCGGGAAGGCGCCGCGGGCGGCGACGACGGCGTCCCGGGCGTCCTTGCGGCTGGCCCACGCGGCGTTGGCGAGGAAGTGGCCCTTGGCGTCGGTGACCTCGTAGGTCCGGCCGGACTCCGAGCGCGGGAAGGCGCCGTTCACGTACAGCTTGTACGTCTTGCGGACGGCGAGCCGGTCGTTCCCGATCACTGGTCGGCACCCTTCAGGTACGCGGCCAGGCCGTGCCGGCCGCCCTCGCGGCCGTAGCCGGACTGCTTGTAGCCGCCGAAGGGCGACGTCGGGTCGAACTTGTTGAACGTGTTGGCCCACACCACGCCGGCGCGGAGCTGGTTCGCGATCTTCAGGATCCGCGAGCCCTTCTCCGACCAGATGCCGGCCGAGAGCCCGTAGGTGGAGTTGTTCGCCTTGGCGACCGCCTCGTCCGGCGTCCGGAAGGTGAGGACGCTGAGCACCGGCCCGAAGACCTCGTCCCGGGCGATGCGGTGGGCGGGGGAGACCTCGGTGAAGACCGTCGGGGGGAACCAGAAGCCGCGCTCGGGCAGCTCGCAGGACGGCTGCCAGCGCTGCGCCCCCTCGGCCTCGCCGATGTCCGAGAGCTCGCGGATGCGGGCGAGCTGCTCGGCGGAGTTGATGGCCCCGATGTCGGTGTTCTTGTCCAGCGGGTCGCCCACGCGCAGCGTGCCGATGCGCCGCTGCAGGCTCGCGATGACCTCGTCGTGGATCGACTCCTGCACCAGCAGCCGGGAGCCGGCGCAGCAGACGTGGCCCTGGTTGAAGAAGATGCCCTGCACGATGCCCTCGACGGCCTGGTCGATGGGGGCGTCGTCGAACACGATGTTGGCGGCCTTGCCACCGAGCTCCAGGGTCAGCTTCTTGGCCGTGCCCGCGACGGCGCGCGCGATGGAGCGGCCGACCTCCGTGGACCCGGTGAACGCCACCTTGTCGACGTCGCCGTGCTCGACGACCGCGCGCCCGGTGTCGCCGGCGCCGGTGACGACGTTGACCACGCCGGCGGGGAGGTCGGCCTGGCGGCAGACCTCGGCGAACAGCAGCGCGGTGAGCGGGGTGGTCTCGGCCGGCTTGAGGACGACGGTGTTGCCGGCGGCCAGCGCGGGGGCCACCTTCCACGCGAGCATGAGCAGCGGGAAGTTCCACGGGATGACCTGGCCGGCGACGCCCAGGGGACGCGGGCGGCTGCCCAGGCCGACGTGGTCGAGCTTGTCGGCCCAGCCGGCGTAGTAGAAGAAGTGCGCCGCGGCCAGCGGGACGTCGACGTCGCGGGACTCCCGGATCGGCTTGCCGTTGTCCAGCGACTCGAGGACGGCGAACTCGCGGGCGCGCTCCTGAAGCAGGCGGGCGATGCGGAACAGGTACTTGCCGCGGTCGGCCGGGCGCATGGGCCCCCACGTCTTCTCGAACGCGCGGCGAGCGGCGCGGACGGCGCGGTCGACGTCGGCCTCGTTGCCCGAGGAGACCTCGGTGAGGACCTCCTCGGTGGCCGGGTTGACGGTCTTGAACGAGTCGCCGGTGCCGTCGACGAACTCGCCGTCGATGAACAGGCCGTAGGACGGGGCGATGTCGACGATCGAGCGCGACTCGGGCGCGGGGGCGTACTCGAAGGGGGAGGGGCTGACGGTCATGATCAGTCGACGCTCACGTGGTCGGGGCCGGAGTAGTGGCCGGTGCGGAGCTTCTGCCGCTGCAGCAGGAGGTCGTTGAGCAGGCTGGAGGCGCCGAAGCGGAACCAGTCGGGGTCCAGCCAGTCGGGGCCGACCGTCTCGTTGATGAGGACGAGGTGCTTGATGGCGTCCTTCGTCGTCCGGATGCCGCCGGCGGGCTTGAAGCCGATCTGTCGCCCGGTGGCGGCGCGGAAGTCGCGGACCGCCTCGAGCATCACCAGGCCGACGGGCAGGGTCGCGGCCGGGCTCACCTTGCCGGTGGAGGTCTTGATGAAGTCGCCGCCGGCCAGCATCGCGATCCAGCTGGCCCGGCGGACGTTGTCCAGGGTGACGAGTTCGCCGGTCTCGAGGATGACCTTGAGGTGGGCGTCCCCGCAGGCCTCCTTGACGGCGACGATCTCCTCGTACACCTCCAGGTAGCGCCCGGAGAGGAAGGCGCCGCGGTCGATGACCATGTCGATCTCGTCGGCGCCGTTCTGCACGGCGTCGCGCACGTCGGCGAGCTTCACCGCCCGGCTGGCCCGCCCGCTGGGGAAGGCGGTGGCCACGGCCGCCACGTGCACGCCGCTGTCGCCGAGCGCCTCGCGGGCGACCCCGGCCAGATCGCCGTAGACGCAGACCGCGGCCACGCGCGGGCAGGTCGGGTCGGTGGGGTCGGGGCGGCGGGCCTTGGCGGCCAGGCTGCGGACCTTGCCGGGGGTGTCGGCGCCCTCGAGCGTGGTGAGGTCGACCATCGAGATCGCGGTGTCGATCGCCCACGCCTTCGACGTGGTCTTGATCGAGCGGGTGCCCAGCTGGGCGACGCGCGCCTCGGCGCCCACCTGGTCCACCCCGGGCAGGCCGTGCAGGAAGGCGCGGAAGGCCGAGTCGGAGCGGGTGACGTCGCGGTACGGGGGCAGCGGCACGGACAGCGCCCGGGCGTCGTCCGACAGTGCGTCGGGGTCGAGCACGTGGGTCATGCCGTCCATTCTCCCCTGTCCTGAGACAGGTGCTCGCGCCGTCCACCCCGATGGAGTGCGTGCGTTCACGCAGGGCCGCTCGCAGGCGGCTGCCCGGTGCGCTCCCGCGGGAGCGTGCAGGCCCGTACCGGCGGCGGATTCCGCGCCCACTCCGGGACGTGGGTGACCGCGCTCCCGCGGGAGCGGATCGCCGCGAACGCTGCCGCGCAGCCCCCGAATTCTGTCGCACCCCGGCGATAGCTTTCGATCACACGTTCGAGGGAGGCTGTCCGTGCCCGAGAGACCCTTGCCCGAGCTGGCGCGGGAGATCACCGCCGGCGCCGTCCGGCTCGCCGCCGCGACCGCGGCCTGGCTCCAGCTCGTCGCCGAGTTCGATCGCCGCGACGGTTGGGGTGCACACGGGATCAAGTCCTGCGCGCACTGGCTCGCCTGGCAGTGCGGCATGTCGCCGACCACCGCGAGAGAGCACGTCCGCGTCGCCCGCGCGCTGGTCCATCTGCCGCGGTTGGCCGCCGCGTTCGCCGAAGGCCGGTTGTCCTACTCCAAGATCCGCGCGGTCACCCGGGTCGCGGAACCGGAGACCGAGCAGATGCTCCTCGAGCTGGCCGTCGCAGCCACTGCATCGCAGCTCGACCGGGTGGTTCGGGAATGGCGGCGCAGCGACCGGGTGGACGAAGGCGTCGTGGCCGAGAGACGGCAGTTCCAGCACTGGTGGGACGACGACGGCACGCTCGTCGTCCGCATGCGCCTCGGGCCGGAGGAGGGCGCCGACTTCCTCGCAGCGGTGGACTCACGGGTCGAGGCGGACGCCCGACGCGACAGGGCGGCGGCGAAGCGGGTGGCCGTCAGGGGAGCGCCCCCGGACGCAGCCGCGACGGAGACCCCGGGCGCGGAGGCGCGGGATGCAGAGGGTTCGGACGCAGGGGCGGACGAGATGGAGCAGGTTGCCTGCGCCCGTGAGCGCACGTCGGCTCGGCGCTGCGCGGCCGTGGCTGCCCTGGCCCGTGCGGGTCAGCGCGTCGGCCGCCGGCCGGGGGACCCGCCGTTGCGGGAGGTGGTCGTGCACGTCGACGCCGCCGTGCTGGCCGACGACGGCGCGGCGGGGCAGGCGTACCTCGAGGGTGGTCCGGCCCTGCACCCGGCGCAGGTGCGGCGGATGCTCTGCGGAGCGACCGTCCTCACGATGCTCGAGCGGGATCGGGAGGTCCTCGGGGTAGGCCGTTCCCGGCGACTCGCAACCCGATCGCAGCGGCGGGCTCTGCTGCGCCGGGACGGTGGATGCGCACGACCGGGGTGCACGGAGACCCGGATCGAACGACTGCACGCCCACCACATGCGGCACTGGCTGTTCGGTGGCGGGACCGACCTCGACAACCTGGTGCTGTTGTGCGACGTCGACCACGGGCTGGTGCACGACGACGACCTGGTGATGCACCGGCGCGACGGGCGGCTGGTCGTGGTGGCGCCGGACGGGCGCCGCGTGTGGGGCGCCGGTGACGCCGCCTTCGTCGGAGGGGTCGCCGGCCTCCTGGGCACCGCCGGGTCGACGGACGACCCCTTCGTCGGCATCCAGCCGATCGACGAGCTCGCCGCCCGGAGGCCGGCGAGTGGGGGCGGCGCTCCGGCGGGTAGCGGGTCCGCGTCGGCAGGCGACCTGGTGTCGCTGCTGTTCCCGGGCGGGCAGCCGGATCTGCCGGCGGGGATGCACGTGAACGGAGAACGGATGGACCTCGATCACGTGGTCTGGGTGCTCCTGCACCAGCGGGATCTCCAGCGGCGCCTGGCGGCCGAGGCGCGCGGTCGTCCGCTCGCCGCCGCGTGAGCGGTCGTGGTGAGGGGCGGGCGGGCGTGTCGTCGCTCCGGGCCGGGCCGCTACCGTTCGGGCGTGCAGCTCACCGTCGTCGACCACCCGCTGGCCCGAGCCCGGCTGAGCCGGATGCGCGACGAGCGCACCGACAACGCAGCCTTCCGCGCCGCGCTCCGCGAGCTGACGCAGATGCTGGTCTACGAGGCCACGCGCGACCTCACCGTCGCCGAGGAGCCGATCCGGACGCCCGTCGTGGAGACGACCGGTTACCGGCTGGCCGCTCCGCCGCTGATCGTGCCGGTCCTGCGCGCCGGCCTGGGCATGGCCGACACCGCGCACGGCATGCTGCCGGAGTCGCAGATGGGCTTCGTCGGCCTGGCGCGCAACGAGGAGACGTTCCAGCCGGAGGCCTACATGGCCTCCCTGCCGGAGTCGCTGGTCGACCGGCACGTCTTCGTGCTCGATCCGATGCTGGCCACCGGCGGGTCGCTGGTCCACTGCTGCGGCCTGCTCACCGCCCGCGGGGCCACGCAGATCACCGTGCTGTGCGCGCTCGCCGCCCCCGAAGGCATCCAGCGGCTGCGGGACAGCGGCCTGCCCCTGCGGGTCTTCACCGCGAGCATCGACGAGGGGCTCAACGACAACGCCTACATCGTCCCCGGCCTCGGCGACGCGGGCGACCGCCAGTTCGGCGCGGTCTGAGCGTGCGCTTCGGGGTGCTCGGCACCGGCCCCTGGGCGAGCGCCGTGCACGCCCCTGCCCTCGCGGGTCATCCCGCGGCCGAGCTGGGCGGCGTCTGGGGTCGCGACCTGGCCAAGGCCAAGGCGCTGGGGGCGGAGTTCGAGGTGCCGGGCTTCGCCGACCTCGACGAGCTGCTCGACCAGGTGGACGCCGTGGCCGTCGCGCTGCCGCCCGACGTTCAGGGGCCGCTGGCCGAGCGCGCGGCGGCGGCCGGCAAGCACCTGCTGCTGGAGAAGCCGGTCGCGTTCAGCACGGCGGCGGCCGACCGCCTCGTGGCTGCGGTGCACGACGCCGGCGTCGCCTCGGTCGTCTTCTTCACCCTCCGCTTCCAGGCGGCGACGGCGACCTGGCTGACCCAGGCCGCGCGCACCGAGCTGGCCGGCGGCGCCGGATCCTGGCTGGCCTCGCTGGCCGGCTCGCGCTTCGCCGCGTCGCCGTGGCGGCACGAGCGCGGGGCGCTGTGGGACGTCGGTCCGCACGCGCTGTCGGTGCTCGTGCCGGCGCTCGGACCGGTCGTGGCCGTGCAGGCAGGTGCCGGGCTGCGCGACACGGTCCACCTGGTGCTCGCCCACGAGTCCGGGGCTGCTTCGACGGTCACGCTCTCCCTCACCGTGGCGCGCATGTCCGGCGGGGTCGAGTTCTTCGTGCACGGCGACGCCGGCCGCCTGGCGCTCCTGCCCGAGTCGGGCTCGGCGCAGGAGGCGTTCGCGGTCGCCGTCGACGAGCTGCAGGCCGCCGCGCTCACGGGCGGCACGCACCCCTGCGACGTCGGGTTCGGCCGCGACGTCGTCCAGGTGCTGGAGACGGCCGCCCACGCCCTGGAGACCGGCCGTCGGGAGACCGTCCCCCGCTGAGCGTCAGCGCTCCCGCTCGTACCGCAGCATCACGACGCCGTTGCCGAAGGTCCGGGTCCCGGCCAGCCGCAGGTCCCCGGGCATGCCCTCGGACTCGAACAGCCGGCGTCCCCGGCCCACCAGGACGGGGTTGACGAAGATCCGGTACTCGTCGATCAGGTCGTGCCGGCGGAAGCTCTCCGCCAGCAGCGGCCCGCCCACCACCATGTCGCCGCCGGGCTGTGCCTGCAGCGCCCGCACCTCCTCGGGGACGACGTCCCGCACCACGGTGGCGTTGGGGCCCGGGGTGTCGAGGGTGCGCGAGTAGACGATCTTCGGCATGCCCCGCCAGATGCCGGCGAACTCCACCATCGCCGGCGCCGCGTCCGGCTCCTGGTCCGCCGTGGGCCAGTACGCCTCCATCAGCTCGTAGGTGACCCGGCCCTCGAGGAAGACGCTGCTCTCGGCCAGCAGCCGGTTGAAGAAGGTGTGCAGCTCCTCGTCGACGCGGTGCCAGCCGAGATCGGCGTCCGGACCCTCGAAGTACCCGTCCAGGGACACCATCAGGTGCAGCACGATCTTCCGCATGGCGCGTCTCCTCCCGGGCCGGTGGCCCTCGGTTCTCCGACTGCGGCCGGCGCCCGGACTCATCGGTCGGCGGAGCCGCTAGAGGCCGAGGGCCGTCGACATCTCCGCGCGCAGCTGGTCCAGCTCGTCCTCGCCCCGCCCGCGGGCGGCGATCAGCCCGGCGTCCTGGTGCACCGGCACGACCGTCTCCAGGTAGGCCTTGAGCTTCGGCTCGGTGCCGCTGGGCCGCACGATCACGCGGACTCCGTCGCCGAGCAGCCGGACCGCGTCGACCGGGGGTGACTCGAGCGCCAGGTCGGCGTACGCCACCGCCCGGCCCAGCAAGGTGGACGGGGGCGCCGCACGCACGCGGGCCATCGAGTCGGAGATCACCGACAGGTCGTCGACCCGCACCGACAGCTGTCCGGTCACGAACAGCCCGTGCTCGACCGCCAGCTCGTCCAGCCGGTCCAGCAGCGTCCGGCCCGACTCCTTGAGCTCCGCGGCCAGCAGCGAGACGGCCAGCGCGGCCGAGATGCCGTCCTTGTCCCGCGCCACGGTCGGCGACACCGAGTACCCCAGCGCCTCCTCGTAGCCGTACACCAGCGGCGCGGCGTCCGAGCCGGCCCGCATGATCCACTTGAAGCCGGTCGGGGTCTCCTCCGACGGCGCCCCGTGCGCGGCGGCGATCACGTGCATGAGCGAGCCGCTGACCAGCGACGACGCGTAGGTGCCGTGCACCCCGCGGCGCAGCAGCCAGTCGGCCAGCAGGGCGCCCACCTCGTCGCCGGTGAGCTGCCGCCCGTCGCAGACCACGGCGCAGCGGTCGGCGTCCGGGTCCTCCGCGATCGCCACGTCAGCCCCGGTCCGGGCCGCCAGCGCCTTGAGCAGGTCGGTGGCACCCGGCTCCTCGGGGTTGGGGAAGGCCACGGTGCGGAACGTCGGGTCCGGCTCGTCCTGCTCGGGCACGCTGACCGGCTCGGCCAGGCCCGCGGCCGCGAACACCGCCCGCGTCGTGTCGGCGCCCACCCCGTGCATCGCGGAGTAGGCGACCCGCAGCGCGCCGCGAGAGGGCACGCGGGAGGGCTCGAGCGCCGCCACCACCGCGGCCACGTAGTCGGCGGCGACGTCGTCGCCGAGGGTGAGCCACTCGTCGGACAGCGGCACCTCCCGCGCCGGCCCCACCGCGGCGATCGCCGCCTCGATCTCGTGGTCGGCCGGCGGCACCAGCTGCGCGCCGTCGCCCAGGTAGACCTTGTAGCCGTTGTCGTCGGGCGGGTTGTGGCTGGCGGTCACCATGATCCCGGCGACGCAGCCCAGGTGCCGCACCGCGTAGGACAGCACCGGCGTGGGCAGCGCCCGGGGCAGCACCTCCACCGCGAATCCCGCCGCGGACAGCACCGCCGCGGAGATGCGCGCGAACTCGTCGGACCGGCGGCGGGCGTCGTAGCCGATGACGATGCCCCCACCGGCGGACCCGGAGCCCTGCAGCCAGGCGCCCAGCCCGGCGGCGGCCCGGGTGACGACGGCGGCGTTCATGCCGGCCGGCCCGGCGCGCAGCGGCCCGCGCAGTCCCGCCGTCCCGAAGGTCAGCGGGCCGGCGAACCGGGGGCCCAGCTCCTCGACGTTCTCCGCCTCGATGAGCGCCGCGATCTCGGCCCGGTCGCCGTCGTGCGGATCGGCGTCGGCCCAGGCCCGGGCCCGTGCGAAGAGCTCCCCGCTCATGCCTGTCCCTCGATGTTCTCCGAGTCGAAGGCCGCGGTGGTGAACTCGCCGCCCACGCGGGCGTGCACCGGATCGGTCAGGTCGGGCTCGCCGTGCACGGCGATCAGCGCCTCGGCGTAGGGCTCGGCGTCGTCGGCCGGCTCGTAGCCGAGCGCCCGGGCGGCGGTGAGGTCCCACCAGTTGCGCGTGTTGGCCGAGACGCCCCAGATGACGGCGAAGCCGGGGGAGGGCGCCCGCAGCGCGGCGTCGACCAGCCGCACCGTGTCGCCGGGGGAGAGCCAGGTGGACAGCTGCCGGGTCGTCGTCGGCTCCGGGAACGCGCTGCCGATCCGCAGGCAGACGACGTCGAGGCCGTACCGGTCGGCGTAGAGCGAGCCGAGCGCCTCCATCGTCACCTTGGAGACGCCGTAGTAGGTGTCCGGCCGTGGCGGGGCGTCGGCCTCGCGCAGCAACCCGCCGTCGGGGCGCGGGGTGTAGCCGGTGGCGTGGTTGCTGCTCGCGAGCACCACCCGGCCGACGCCGGCCCGCCGCGCGGCCTCGAGCGCGCAGTACGTCCCGTCGATGTTCGTGTGCGCGATCGCCGGCCACGTCGACTCGGTGGCGATCCCGGCGAGGTGCACGATCGCCGCGGCACCGCGGGCGGCGTCGGTCAGGGCCGCCAGGTCGGTGGTGTCGGCGACCAGGTGCTCCTCGCCCGGGCGGGGCTCGGGCACCTCGACGACGTCCAGGCTGCGCACCGCCCAGCCGGCCTCGGGCAGCCCGCCGCGCAGCACTGTGCCGATGAGGCCCGCCGCGCCGGTCACCAGCACCGGACCGCTCATGCGGGCAGCTGCCCGATGAACCGCACCAGGAATTCACCCAGCCGCCCGGCGGCCTCCTTGCCTGCCGCGATGACCTCGTCGGCGTCCAGCTTCTCGCCCGTGACGCCCGCCGCCGCGTTGGTGACCAGGGAGAGCCCGAAGACCTCGAGCCCCGCCGCGTGCGCCGCGATGGCCTCGAGTGCCGTGGACATGCCCACCAGGTCCGCGCCCATCATGCGGAGCATCCGGATCTCGGCCGGCGTCTCGTAGTGCGGGCCGGGCAGCGCGGCGTAGACGCCCTCGGTCAGCTCCGGGTCCAGCGAGCGGGCGAGCTCCCGCAGGCGGGCGGAGTACAGGTCGGTGAGGTCGACGAAGTTCGCGCCCACCAGGGGGGAGCGGGCGGTCAGGTTGAGGTGGTCGGCGATGACCACGGCCTGCCCGACCCGGTGCTCGGGTGCCAGCCCGCCGGCGGCGTTGGTGAGCACGATGGTCTTCACCCCGGCCGCCGCGGCGGTGCGCACCCCGTGGACCACCGGGTCGACGCCGCGGCCCTCGTAGAGGTGGGTGCGCCCCAGGAAGAGCAGCACCTTGCGCTCGCCGACCCGGACCGACCGGATCTCGCCGCCGTGGCCGACCGCGGTGGGGGCCGCGAAGCCGGGCAGTTCGCCGATGGCGACGGCGTAGTCGGCCGCGCCGAAGGCGTCGGCGGCCGGCGCCCAGCCAGAGCCCATGACGACGGCCACGTCGTGCGGACCGCCGAGCGCGGTCGTGAGGTCGTCGGCCGCGGTCGCGGCGATGGACTGGGGGTCGGTACCGGGTTCCTGGCTCACGGAGGGACGCTAACGGGTGACGGTGCTCCGCCGCCGGGTGGGCACCGCGGCACCTCCCTAGACTCCGGCAGGTGGAGATCCCCTTCCGGTCGTCCGAGCGCGCCAGCCTGGGCGTCGAGTGGGAACTGCAGCTGATCGACCTGGAGACGCGGGAGCTGTCGTCCGGCGCCAACGAGATCCTCGAGCAGCTGCGCCCCGAGGGCGCCGAGGAGCACCCCAAGGCCAAGCACGAGCTGCTGCAGTCGACGGTCGAGATCATCACCGGCATCTGCACCACCGTCGCGGAGGCCAAGGCCGACCTGGCCGGCACGCTGGCGGAGGTGACCGACGCCGCCGCGCAGCGCGACCTGGGCGTGATGTGCGCGGGCACCCACCCGTTCACCGACTGGCAGAGCCAGCTCATCTCGCCCAAGGAGCGCTACGTCGAGCTGGTCGAGCGCATGCAGTGGATGGCCCGGCGGATGCAGATCTTCGGCGTCCACGTGCACGTCGGCGTGCGGGCGCCGGAGAAGGCCATCCCGATCGTCAACGCGCTGTGCCAGTACATCCCGCACTTCCTCGCGCTGTCGTCGTCCTCCCCGTTCTGGGTCGGCTGCGACACCGGGCTGGCCTCCTCGCGCACCAAGATCTTCGAGGGCATGCCGACAGCGGGGCTGCCCTACCAGCTGGCCGACTGGGCGGAGTTCGAGGAGTACATGGAGACGCTGATCTCCACGAAGTCGATCGACAGCGTCCGCGAGGTCTGGTGGGACGTCCGCCCGCACCCCGACTTCGGGACGGTGGAGCTGCGCATCTGCGACGGCCTGCCCACCCTCGACGAGATCGGCGCGGTGGCGGCGCTCGCCCAGTGCCTCGTCGAGCAGTTCGACACCCAGCTCGACCGCGGCTACACCCTCCCCACCCCGGCCTCCTGGGTGCTGCGGGAGAACAAGTGGCGCGCGTCCCGCTACGGCCTGGACGCCGACATCGTCGTCGACGAGAAGGGCACCGTCCGCCCGGTGCGGCAGGCGATCATCGAGCTGGTCGAGGAGCTGCGGCCCACCGCGAAGCGGCTGGACTGCGAGGCCGAGCTCGCCGACGTGCTGCGGGTGCTCGACGTCGGCGCCTCCTACCAGCGGCAGCGGGCCGTGGCGGCCTCCTCCGGTGGGGACCTGCTGCCCGTGGTGGACAGCCTGCTGGCCGAGATGCGGGACGGGCTGCCCGCGACCGGCCCGGCCGGCCGGCCGACCGAGCCCGCGCCCGGGCCGGCCGACTGCGCCGGGGGGCACGCGGCGTGACCGCCGTCGTCGAGCAGGTCGGCGCCGCGGTCGACGGCTGGGTCGAGGCGCACGCGGCCCAGTTGATCGCCACCCGGCGGCACCTGCACGCCCACCCCGAGCTCGCCTACGCCGAGGTGGAGACGACGGCGTACCTCGAGCAGCGGCTGCGCGAGGCGGGCCTCGATCCGCGGCGGCTGCCCAGCGGCACCGGGCTGGTCGTCGAGGTGGGGGACGGTCCCGGTCCCACCGTCGTCCTGCGCGGGGACATCGACGCGCTCCCGCTGACCGACCTCAAGGACGTCCCGTACGCCTCCACCGTCGAGGGCCTCGCCCACGCCTGCGGGCACGACGTCCACACCACCGTGGTCCTCGGCGTCGCCCTGGCGCTGGCCGCGGTCGGCGGCCTGCCCGGCCGGGTGCGCTGCATCTTCCAGCCCGCCGAGGAGACGGTGCCCGGGGGCGCCACCGAGGTGGTCGCCGCGGGTGTGCTCGACGGCGCCACGCGGGCCTTCGCCCTGCACTGCGACCCCTCGGTGCCGGTGGGCAGCGTCGGCCTGCGCACCGGCGCGATCACCGCCGCGTGCGACCGCATCGACGTCACGCTCACCGGGCCGGGCGGGCACACCGCCCGGCCGCACCTGACCGTCGACCTGGTCGACGCGCTGGGCCGGCTGATCACCGGGCTGCCCGGGCTGCTGTCCCGGCAGGTCGACCCCCGGGCCGGGATGTCGCTGGTCTGGGGGTCGGTGGACGCCGGGGTCGCGGCCAACGCGATCCCGCAGCGCGGCACGCTGCGCGGCACCGTCCGGGTGCTCGACCGCGACGCCTGGCAGGGCGCCGAGGAGATCATCCGCGCGCTGGTCGCCAAGGTCGGCGCCGCGACCGGTGCGGCGGTGGAGGTGGACTACGTCCGCGGCGTCCCGCCGGTGGTCAACGACCCGCGCTCGGTGGCGCTGCTCCGCTCCGCCGCCGTGGAGACCGTCGGCGCCGACGGCGTCGTGCTGTCCCCGCAGAGCATGGGCGGGGAGGACTTCGGATGGTTCGCCGAGCGGATGCCCATCGCGCTGGCCCGGCTGGGCACGCACGGCGGGGGAGAGCCGCTGGACCTGCACCGCGGCACCTTCGACGTCGACGAACGGGCGATCGCCGTGGGCGTCCGCCTGCTGGCGCGTACGGCGCTGCACGCGCTGGCGGCCGACGCCGAGCACCCCGTCGGGGTGGTTCCGCAGCCACCCGCGCGCACGGAGGTGCACGCGCCCGGAGACACTGCAGCCAGACGAGCTGACGAGGAGTCCCACCGAGGATGAGTTCCACCGACC
Organism: uncultured Actinomycetota bacterium; assembly: GCA_963747895.1. GTDB lineage: Bacteria > Actinomycetota > Actinomycetes > Mycobacteriales > Geodermatophilaceae > Blastococcus. The sequence continues at coordinate 627,443 of CAVVGX010000004.1, read as the reverse complement.
AGCAGAGCAGCCACCCGGCGCCGGCGACGACCGACGCCGAGGTCCCCGGCGAGCACGAGGTCCCCGACGACCTCGGGCTGGCCGCCGAGTTCCCCGCGGTCACGCGCGACGAGTGGCGCGACCTGGTCGCCGGCGTCCTGCGCAAGGCGGGCCGGGAGGACCTGCCCGAGCCCGTCGAGGAGGCGCTGCGCCGCCCGGTCGCCACCGGCGTCACCGTGGCTCCGCTCTACACCGCCGAGGACGCCGCGGACCTGCCCACCGCCGTCGGCGTGCCGGGTCTGCCGCCCTTCGTGCGCGGCTCCCGGCCCTCCGGTGGACCGGCCGGCTCGGCCGAGGTGACCGCCTCCGGTGGTGTCGAGGGCGGCGCGCCCGGTGGCTGGGACATCCGGCAGCGGCACGCCCACCCCGACGTCGCCGTGACCCGGGAGGCGATCGCCGCCGACCTGGAGAACGGCGTGACCTCGCTGTGGCTCGTCGTCGGCGAGGGCGCGATCCCGGCCGCGGAGCTCGGGGCCGTGCTGACCGACGTCTACCTCGACCTGGCCCCGGTGAGCGTCTCCGGCGGGACGGCGGCCGCCGAGGCGTTCCTCGACCTCGTCGACGGTCGGACCGACCTCGCCCCCGGCGGCTCGCTCGGGCTGGACCCGCTCGGCGACCACGCCGCCTCCGGGCAGGCCCAGGACCTCTCCGGCCTGGCCGACCTCGCCCGCCGCGCCGCGGCCCACCCGGGTCTGCGCACCGTCGTCGTCGACGGCACCGTCTTCGCCGACGCGGGGGCCTCCGCAGTCGAGGAGCTCGGCTGCTCGCTGGCCGCCGGCGTCGCCTACCTGCGGGCGCTCACCGAGTCGTCGCCCGCCCACCCGGGCCTGAGCGTCGACGAGGCGTTCGGCCAGCTGGAGTTCCGCTACAGCGCCGGCGCCGACCAGTTCACGACGATCGCCGCGCTGCGTGCCGCTCGCCGTCTCTGGGACCGCGTCGGCGAGGTGAGCGGCGCCGCCCCCGAGGTGCGCGGCCAGCACCAGCACGCCGTCACCTCCTCGGTGATGACGACGAAGCGCGACCCGTGGGTGAACATGCTGCGCACCACCGTCGCCTGCTTCGCCGCGGGCGTGGGCGGTGCCGACGCCGTCACGGTGCAGCCCTTCGACGCCGCACTCGGGCTGCCCGACTCGTTCTCCCGGCGGATCGCCCGCAACACCCAGAGCCTGCTGGTGGAGGAGGGGCACCTGGCCCGCGTCCTCGACCCCGCCGGTGGCTCCTGGTACGTCGAGTCGCTGACCGACGAGCTGGCCCGGGCCGCCTGGGACTGGTTCACCGAGATCGAGCGGGCCGGTGGCCTGGGCGCCGCCCTGGACTCGGGCCTCGTCCGCGACCGCATCGCGTCGGCCTGGGACGCCCGCGCGCGGCGCCTGGCCACCCGCGCCGAGGCGATCACCGGCGTGAGCGAGTTCCCGAACCTGACCGAGAAGCTGCCGGAGCGGCAGCCCGCGGCGCAGCTGCACCCCGGTGGCGGGCTGCCGCGCGTCCGGGCCGCGCAGGAGTACGAGGCGCTGCGGGACGCGGCCGACGCCGCGGGTCAGCGGCCGCAGGTGTACCTGGCCACCATCGGCCCCATCGCCCGGCACACCGCGCGGGCGAGCTTCGCGGGCAACCTGTTCCAGGCCGGCGGGCTGGCCACGCCGGCCGGCGACGGCGCCGAGGGGCTGGCTGACGCCGGGACGACCGTCGCCTGCATCTGCGGGACCGACAAGGACTACGCCGAGTCGGCGGCCGGGCTGGCCGCCGCGCTGCGGGACGCCGGCGCCACGCAGGTGTGGCTGGCCGGCAAGCCCGACCTCGCCGTCGACGGCGTCGACGGCTACGTGTACGCCGGATGCGACGCCCTGGACGTGCTCCGCACCGTCCACGCGCAGCTGGGCCTCGAAGGAGCACAGGCATGACCGGAATCCCCGACTTCGGCGGCGTCGAGCTGGGCCGTCCCGCCGCGACCGCCTCGGCCGACGAGTGGGCGAAGGCGTTCAAGGAGACGACCCACCGCGGCGTCGAGGAGGCGAGCTGGGAGACCCCCGAAGGCATCGCCGTCCCGCCGCTGTTCACCCCGGCCGACCTCGAGGGCCTGGACTTCCTCGAGACCCTGCCGGGCCTTCCGCCGTTCCTGCGTGGGCCCTACCCGACGATGTACACGACCCAGCCGTGGACCGTCCGGCAGTACGCCGGCTTCTCCACCGCGGCGGAGTCCAACGCGTTCTACCGGCGCAACCTGGCGGCGGGCCAGAAGGGGCTGTCGGTCGCCTTCGACCTGCCCACCCACCGCGGCTACGACTCCGACCACCCGCGCGTGCTCGGCGACGTCGGCATGGCGGGCGTGGCCATCGACTCGATCCTGGACATGCGGCAGCTGTTCGACGGCATCCCGCTGGACAAGATGTCGGTGTCGATGACGATGAACGGCGCCGTGCTGCCCGTCCTGGCGCTCTACATCGTCGCGGCCGAGGAGCAGGGCGTCTCGCCCGCGCAGCTCACCGGCACGATCCAGAACGACATCCTCAAAGAGTTCATGGTGCGGAACACCTACATCTATCCGCCCAAGCCCTCGATGCAGATCATCAGCGACATCTTCTCCTTCACCTCGAAGGAGATGCCGCGCTACAACTCCATCTCGATCTCCGGATACCACATCCAGGAGGCCGGGGCGACGGCCGACCTCGAGCTGGCCTACACGCTGGCCGACGGCGTCGAGTACCTGAAGGCGGGCACGGACGCCGGGATCGACGTCGACGCCTTCGCGCCGCGGCTCTCCTTCTTCTGGGCCATCGGCATGAACTTCTTCATGGAGGTCGCCAAGCTGCGGGCCGGGCGCCTGCTGTGGGCCCGGCTGGTCAAGGAGGCGGGTGCTGCGAACCCCAAGTCGCTGGCGCTGCGCACCCACTCGCAGACCTCGGGCTGGTCGCTGACCGCGCAGGACGTCTACAACAACGTCGTCCGCACCTGCCTGGAGGCCATGGCCGCCACCCAGGGCCACACCCAGTCGCTGCACACCAACGCCCTCGACGAGGCGCTGGCGCTCCCGACCGACTTCTCCGCCCGCATCGCCCGCAACACCCAGCTGCTGCTGCAGCAGGAGTCGGGCACCACGCGGGTCATCGACCCGTGGGGCGGCTCGGCCTACGTCGAGAAGCTGACCTACGACCTGGCCCGGCGCGCGTGGGCGCACATCCAGGAGGTCACCGAGGCCGGCGGCATGGCGCAGGCCATCGACGAGGGCATCCCGAAGCTCCGCATCGAGGAGGCCGCGGCCCGCACGCAGGCCCGCATCGACTCCGGACGCCAGCCGGTGATCGGCGTCAACAAGTACCGGGTCGAGGCCGACGAGGCCATCGAGGTGCTCAAGGTCGACAACGCCGACGTCCTCGCCCAGCAGAAGGCCAAGCTGGAGCAGCTGCGCGCCGGCCGCGACGGCGGCGCGGTCACCGAGGCGCTGCGCCGGCTCACCGACGCCGCGCGCGCCGCGGCCGAGGGACGGCGGGACAGCGGGCTGGACTCCAACCTGCTCAAGCTGGCGGTCGACGCCGCCCGCGCCCAGGCCACCGTCGGCGAGATCTCCGACGCGCTCGAGGAGGTCTACGGGCGGCACGCCGGCCAGGTGCGCACGATCTCCGGCGTGTACCGCGACGAGGCGATGGCCGGGCGGAAGGCGGGGGAGGACAGCCCGATGGAGGAGACGCGCCGCATGGCGGAGGCGTTCGAGGAGGCCGAGGGGCGACGTCCCCGCATCCTGGTGGCCAAGATGGGCCAGGACGGCCACGACCGCGGGCAGAAGGTCATCGCCACCGCCTTCGCCGACCTCGGCTTCGACGTGGACGTGGGCCCGCTGTTCCAGACGCCGGACGAGGTCGCCCGCCAGGCGGTCGAGGCCGACGTGCACGTCGTCGGCGTCTCGTCGCTGGCCGCCGGGCACCTCACGCTCGTGCCCGCGCTCAAGGACGCGCTGGCCGAGCTGGGTGCCGACGACGTGCTGATCGTCGTCGGCGGCGTCATCCCGCCCGACGACGTCCCGACGCTCAAGGAGATGGGGGCCGCCGCGGTCTTCCCGCCCGGCACGGTCATCGCCGAGGCCGCCCAGGAGCTGCTGAGGACGCTGTCCGGGCGTCTGGGTCACTGATGGCGGCTCGGGACGTCGACGTCCCCGCGCTCGCCGAGGGGGTGCTCGCCGGCGACCGCCGGGTGATGGCGCGCGCCATCACGCTGGTCGAGTCGCGACGGGCCGACCACCGGGAGCGGGCGCAGGAGCTGCTGGTCGAGCTGCTGCCGCACGCCGGGGGAGCGCGCCGCGTCGGCATCAGCGGTGTCCCCGGCGTCGGGAAGTCGACCTTCATCGACCAGCTCGGGGTGACGCTGACCGCGGCGGGGTCGAAGGTGGCGGTGCTGGCCGTGGACCCGTCGTCGGCGCGCTCGGGCGGGTCGATCCTCGGGGACAAGACCCGCATGGCCCGGCTCTCGGTCGACCCGGCCGCCTTCATCCGCCCGTCGCCGACCTCGGGCACGCTCGGCGGCGTCGCGCAGGCGACCCGGGAGTCGATGGTCGTGGTGGAGGCCGCCGGCTACGACGTCGTCCTCGTCGAGACCGTCGGCGTCGGGCAGTCGGAGATCACCGTCGCCGAGATGGTCGACTCCTTCCTCTTCCTCACCCTCGCCCGCACCGGCGACCAGCTGCAGGGCATCAAGCGCGGCATCCTCGAGATCGCCGACGTGATCGCCGTCAACAAGGCCGACGGCGACGGCGCCCCGGCAGCCCGCAAGGCGGCGCGCGAGCTGGCCCAGGCGATCCGCCTGCTGCGCGGCCACGGGGAGACCTGGGACGTTCCGGTGCTCACCTGCGCCGGGCTCACCGGTGAGGGTCTCGACGAGGTCTGGGCCAAGCTGGTCGAGCACCAGGACCGGATGAAGGCGTCGGGGGAGTTCGACCAGCGGCGCCGCACCCAGCAGGTGCGCTGGACCTGGCAGCTGGTCCGTGACGGGCTGGAGCACGCCCTGCGGGCCCATCCCGGCGTGCGCGCCACGGCTCCCGGGCTGGAGCGGGCGGTGCTCGCCGGCGAGCTGACGCCTGCGCTGGCCGCCCGGCAGATCCTGGACGCCTTCGGGTCCTCCGCCGACGGTGCCGAGGGGCCCCGGCCGCGCTGTTAGTCTCTGCCCGCCTGCCGGTCCGGTGGCGGGGACGACGACGGACCGGTGCAGGGCCCGTCCACGGGAGCAGTCAGGAGATGGCCGTCAGCACGAGCGTGGCCGGCGCGACCCCGATCGACGCCGCGCCCGACGCTCCCGTCCGCCCCGCCCGCTCGGGCCGGGTGACCGCGCTGATCCTGGTGCTGAGCGGCCTGCTCGGCACGGCCGGCACCAGCTACCTGGCGGCGGCGGGCATCAGCCTGGGCGGGCACCTCCACGCCCGAGAGCTGTGGTTCTACGACGACGTGCCGTCGCTCACCCCCGAGTCGATGGGCTACGAGGCCGCCCGGTCCTGGAGCGCTGCCGCGATCGGGTTCCTGGCCGTGGCCTGGCTGCTGAGCGGGCTCGCCGTCCGCAGGGGCGTCGCCGTCCGCTGGCTGCTGCTGGTGGGCGTGGTCTGGTCGGTGCCGCTGCTGATCGGGCCCCCGCTGTTCACCGCCGACCCGTGGTTCTACACCGCCATCGGCGCCGCCGCGCAGAACGGCGTCGACCCCTTCCAGTACGGGCCCGGTGTGCTGGGCGACGTGGACGTGGTGCGCGGCGCGGAGCGGTTCTGGCGGTTCAGCCCGACGCCCTACAGCCCGCCCTTCGTCTCGCTCCTCTCCGGCCTGTCGTGGCTGTTCGACCAGGACCTGCTGTCCGTGCTCGTCGCGGTGCGGGTGCTGTGCGTGGCCGGCTGGGCCGTGTGCGCGCTCATCGTCTGCCGCATCGCGAAGCGCCTGGGCGGGAACCCCGCGGTCGCGATGTGGCTGGGCGGGATCAACCCGCTCGTGCTGGTCCACCTCGTGTCGGGCAACCACAACGACGCCCTCATGCTGGCCCTGCTGCTGCCGGGGCTGCTGCTCGCCCTGCTCGACCGCCCCCTGCTCGGCATCCTGCTGTGCGTGGCCGGTGCCGGCATCAAGGCCACGGCGCTGATCGCCGTCCTCGTGATCGGCGTGGACTGGGCCTCGCGCCAGGACGGCTGGCCGGCGCGCCTGCGGGCCCTGGTGCTCTCCGGTGGGCTGGGCGCGGCCGCCTTCGCGCTGTCGGTGCAGCTCACCGGCTGGGGGTGGACCTTCCTGGACAACCTGGACACCCCGGGCAAGGCGCTGGAGGCGATGACCCCGACCACCGCCCTGGCGTTCGCGCTCGACGTCTCCGACCCGCCGATCGACGGGGCGCGCCAGGCCGGGGTGATCGTCTCGGTGGTGCTCGGTCTGCTGTTCCTGACCCGGCTCCGCAGCTGGGGGCTGGTCCGGGTGACCGCGTGGATCGCCCTGACCGTGATCCTCACCGGCTCGGTCGTGTGGCCCTGGTACCTGGTCTGGCCCACACTGCTCTTCGCCGCCGCTGGAGTGGCCGCCGAGCGCGTGCTCGTGGTGGTGTGGTCGGTGGTCCTGCTGTTCACCACGCTTCCGGGTGGGCACTCGGTGACCGATCTGTACTCCCGCCCGCTCATCGACCAGATCGTGCTCGGCGTCGTGGGGGTGGCACTGGTCGCCGGTCTGGTCCACGTGCTCCTGGCTCGCCGGCGCAGACCCGGCCCGGTCCCCGAGCCGGCTCCCTGACATCCGCTCCTGCTCCTCGAGAGAGAAGGAAGAACGTGCGCATCCTGGTGGTCACGCCGACCTACAACGAGGCGGAGAACGTGCGCCGGCACGTCGAGGCCGTCCTCGCGCGGCCGGCCCGGCCCGACGTGCTCGTCGTGGACGACGGGTCACCCGACGGCACCGCGGACATCGTGCGGGCCCTCGCTCTCGAGCACCCCGGCCGCGTCGAGCTGCTGGAGCGCAGGGGCAAGCTCGGCCTCGGCACCGCGTACGTCGCCGGCTTCAAGCGTGCCCTGGACCAGCAGCGCTGGGACGTCATCGTGCAGATGGACGTCGACGGCTCGCACGACCCCGCCGCGATCGACGACCTGCTCGCCCACATGAACGGGGCCGACCTGGTGATCGGCTCCCGGTACGTGGTCGGCGGGAGGGTGGAGAACTGGCCGTGGAGCCGGCGCACGGTGTCCTGGGTGGGCAACCTCTACGCCCGGACGGTCCTGCGCACCGCTCTGCGCGACCTCACCGGCGGCTTCAAGGCCTGGCGCACCGACCTGCTGACCCGGCTGGACGTCGACTCCTTCGCCGCCAACGGCTACGGCTACCAGATCGAGACCACCTACCGGGCGCTGCAGGCCGGCGCCCGGGTCGTCGAGGTGCCCATCACCTTCCGCGACCGCGAGCTCGGTGAGTCGAAGATGAACACCGGCATCGCGGTGGAGGCGGTGTCGGCCGTCTGGCGGATCCGGCTCGCACCGGCTCCGTCGGCTCGCGCCGCCCGGTCGGTCGGTCGGGGGGACGACGCGGCCGGAGGTCGCTGACGCCGCCTGCGGGGGCGAGCGGGGACAATGGACGACGTCCTCCCGTCCGCGAAGAAGAAGGATCCATGACCCGCATCGTCATCATCGGCGGCGGCCCGGCCGGCTACGAGGCCGCGCTGGTCGCCGCGCAGCTCGGTGCCCAGGTCACCGTGATCGAGCGGGACGGCATCGGTGGTGCCAGCGTCCTGACCGACTGCGTCCCGTCCAAGACCCTCATCGCCGCCGCGGGCGCCATGACCACGGTGCACGACTCCGTCGTCCTCGGGGTGCACGGGGCCGAGCCCGCGGCCGTCGGCCTGGACCTCGCCGCCGTCAACCAGCGGGTGAAGGGCCTGGCCGTGGCGCAGTCCGCCGACATCCACTCCCGGCTGGCCGCCGAGGGCGTCCGCATCGTGGCGGGGCAGGGCCGGCTGACCGACGACCGGCGCGGCCTCGCCGCCCACCGCGTCCAGGTGCTCGACGCGGCCGGCGAGGTGACCGAGGACCTGGAGGGCGACGTCGTCCTCATCGCCACCGGCGCCGACCCCCGCGTGCTGCCCGGCGCCGAGCCCGACCACGAGCGCATCCTCGACTGGCGCGACGTCTACGACCTCGACGCGATGCCCGAGCACCTCGTCGTCGTCGGCTCCGGCGTCACCGGTGCGGAGTTCGCCTCCGGCTACCTCGAGGCCGGTGTGCCGGTCACCCTCGTCTCCTCCCGCGACCGGGTGCTGCCCGGCGAGGACTCCGACGCCGCCGAGGTGCTGGAGGAGGTCTTCCAGTCCCGCGGCGGACGCCTCGAGCGCGGCCGGGCGGCGGGGGTGCGGCGCACCGAGAAGGGCGCGGCCGTCGAGCTCACCGACGGGCGCGTCGTCGAGGGCTCCCACGCGCTCATGACCGTGGGGACCGTCCCCAACACCGGGGGGCTGAACCTGGAGAACTGCGGCGTGCAGCTCACCGACTCCGGCCACGTCGTCGTCGACCGGGTCTCCCGCACGTCGGTGCCGGGCATCTACGCCGCCGGCGACGTCACCGGCGTCTTCCAGCTCGCCTCGGTGGCGGCCATGCAGGGACGGATCGCCATGTGGCACGCCCTGGGCGAGGCCGTCATGCCGATCAAGCTGAAGACGGTGGCGGCCAACGTGTTCACCCACCCGGAGATCGCGACCGTCGGCGTCCAGGAGGCGGCGGTCGCCGAGGGCGACGACATCGAGCTGGTCCGGCTGCCCCTGGCCACGAACGCCCGCGCCAAGATGAGCGACCTGAAGGACGGCTTCGTGAAGCTGTTCGCCCGCCGCTCCACCGGCGTGATCGTGGGCGGCGTGGTCGTGGCGCCGGGCGCGTCCGAGCTGATCCTGCCGATCGCCCTGGCGGTCACCAAGGGGCTGACGGTCGCGGACCTGGCGCAGACCTTCGCCATCTACCCCTCGCTGTCCGGGTCGATCACCGAGGCCGGCCGGCGGCTCATGGGAGCCGACCACCTGGCCTGATCCGGGAGGGCCGGGCGGGGCCGCTGCGTCAGCTGTGACGACGGCTCCGCTTGAGTCCCGGGATCCGGTGCCGACGCGCGCGGAGCCCGCCGATTCAGGAGGGGATGTCTCCCGCCCCCGCACTCCGCCGTCACACCGCCCTGCTGCGCGCGCTCGTCGTGGCCGGAGCGGTCGCCGTGACCGCGCCCGCCGTCGTCCTGGCCGGCCCCGGCGTCGCCTCCGCCCAGGAGCCGGCCGGCACCGCGGTCGTCGGCCGGCTCCTGCAGGCGTGGCCGGAGAAGGACCCGGGCGAGGAGCCCGCCCATGCGGAGACGGAGGCCCCGCTCAGCTGGGTGGAGACCGCCGACGGGTCGGTGCGCGTCCCCACCGAGGACGTGGCCGGGGTGCCGGCCGGCGCGACCGTGGAGCTCACCGTGGGCGCGGACGTGCGCGACGAGGGCACCGAGGAGCACGGCCTGGAGCCGGCGCAGCGGGTGGTGAGCACCCGGTCGGTCACCCCGGCGAGCACCCCGACGGCCGGGCGCAGCTCGGTCACCAACCAGGTGACGGTCGTGCTCGTCGCACCGGCGGGCACGACCCCCGACGCCGGCGTGACGGCGGCCGACGTCGCCGCCGTGGTCGCGGGCCCTGTGGCGGACTTCTGGTCGGAGCAGACCGGCGGTGCCGTCCGGTTCGGAGTCGCTGCGAGCTCCGGGTGGATCCGCACGAAGTCCGGGTGCGCCGACCCCTCGGCGCTGTGGGACGAGGCCGCGGCCGCCGTCGGCTTCCGGGCCGGCCCGGGCAGGCACCTGATGCTCCACCTCAGCAGCGGGACCGCCGACCAGCCGGGCTGCCCCTACGCGCTCGCCGAGGTGGGCGCCGGCCCCGCGTCGGGTGGGCGGCTCTACGTGCGCGACACCCTGCCGTCGGTCATCGCCCACGAGCTCGGCCACAACCTCGGCCTGAGCCACTCCTCGGGCCGGCAGTGCGACGGGACGGTCGAGACCGGCACCTGCCGCACCACCGGCTACCGCGACTACTACGACGTCATGGGCGTCTCCTGGCGGCAGCTGGGCTCGCTGAACGCCCCTCAGGCGGCCCGGCTGGGAGTTCTCACCACCGGTGCCACCGAGTCCGTGGACGTCGACGACGAGCCCGCCACGGTGGACCTGACGCCCCTGGGCGGCCGCACCGGCACCCGGGCGGTCCGCCTCACCGACGCCACGGGCACCGCCTACTGGCTGGAGTACCGGACCGCCACCGGTGCGGACGCCTGGCTGGGCCGTGCCGCGCAGAACCTGTACGGCCTGGAGACCGGCGTGCTGCTGCGCCGGGAGGCCGAGTTCCCGGACACCTCGGTGCTGCTCGACGGCAGCCCGTCGGCGTCCGCCGCGTGGGACGACGACCTGCAGGCAGCCCTGCCCGTGGGCGTGCCGGTGGCCGTCTCGGGCGGGGACTTCACGGTGACCGTCCGGTCGACGACCGCCGGCGGTGCGGTGCTCGACGTGGTGCCCGCTGCCCCGACGGCCGCTGCGGCGGTCCCGGCCGCGCCCCGCGCGGACGGCGCCGGACGGCTCCTGGCCGGCGGCGGCTCGCCGGCCGCCACCGGGGCCGGCGCCGGCGCCGGCGCCGGCGCCGGTACCGAGGACGCAGGCACCGACCCGGCGGTCGCCGCGGGGGAGCCCGCCGTGACGGCGCCGTGGGTGCCGGCTCCGCCCCTCCCCGTGGCCGCTGCCACGCCGGCGCTGGACCCCGCCTCCGGGTCGACCCCGACGGGGACCCTGCTGCTGGCGGTGGCCGGCTCCGCCCTGGCCGGCGCGACGCTGCTCGTCCTGCGCCGGGTGCGCCGGCTGCGCTTCCGCTGACCGCTGACCGGCTGACCCCGGACGCGCAGGAGGCCGGACCCCGCCTGGGCGGGAGCCGGCCTCCTGGTGCGTGGACGGACTACTCGGCGGCGTCGGCGATCGTGCAGATGACCGCGCCGCTGGTCACCGAGGCGCCCACCTCGGCGCTCAGGCCGGTGACGGTGCCGCCCTTGTGGGCGGTGATGGGCTGCTCCATCTTCATGGCCTCGAGGACGACCACGAGGTCACCGGCCTCGACCGTGGCGCCGTCCTCCACCGCGACCTTGACGATCGTGCCCTGCATGGGCGAGGTGAGGGAGTCACCCGAGGCGCCCGAACCACCGTGGCCGCCACCGCGCTTGCGCGGCTTCGCCGGGGCACCGGCGGCCGCGCCACCACCACCACCGGCGGCCAGGCCCGCGGGCAGCGACACCTCGAGCCGGCGTCCGCCGACCTCGACGACGACGGTCTGCCGGGGCGCGGCCTCGTCCGCCTCGGCGGGCGCGGCGCCGTAGGGCGGCACCTGGTTGTCCCACTCGGTCTCGATCCACCGCGTGTGCACCGTGAACGGCTCGGAGGTGAACGCCTCGTCGCGGACGACGGCACGGTGGAACGGGATGACCGTGGGCATGCCCTCGACGACCAGCTCGTCCAGGGCCCGGCGGGCGCGCTGCAGCGCCTCCTCGCGGGTGGCGCCGGAGATGATCAGCTTCGCGAGCATCGAGTCGAACGCGCCGGCCACCTCGCCGCCGGTCTCGACGCCGGAGTCCCAGCGGACGCCGGGACCCTGCGGGACCTCCAGCCGTTCCACGGGGCCGGGGGCGGGCATGAAGTTGCGGCCGGCGTCCTCGGCGTTGATCCGGAACTCGATGCTGTGCCCGCGGGGCGTGGGGTCCTCGGTGATCTCCAGCGGCAGGCCCTCGGCGATGCGGAACTGCTGGCGCACGAGGTCCAGGCCACTGGTCTCCTCCGAGACCGGGTGCTCGACCTGCAGGCGGGTGTTGACCTCGAGGAAGGAGATCGAGCCGTCGACGCCCACGAGGTACTCGACGGTGCCGGCCCCGTGGTAGCCGGCGCCCTTGCAGATGGCCTTCGCCGACTCGTGGATGCGGGCCCGCTGGTCCTCGGTGAGGAACGGCGCGGGCGCCTCCTCCACGAGCTTCTGGTTGCGCCGCTGGAGGGAGCAGTCGCGGGTGCCGACGACGATCACGTTGCCGTGGGTGTCGGCCAGCACCTGCGCCTCGACGTGGCGGGGCTTGTCCAGGAACCGCTCGACGAAGCACTCGCCGCGACCGAAGGCCGACACGGCCTCGCGGACGGCGGAGTCGAACAGCTCGGGGATCTCCTCGAGGGTGCGGGCGACCTTGAGCCCGCGACCACCGCCGCCGAACGCGGCCTTGATGGCGACGGGGAGGCCGTGCTCCTTCGCGAAGGCGACGACCTCGTCCGCGCCGCCGACCGGGTCCTTCGTGCCGGGCACCAGCGGGGCGCCGGCCTTCATGGCGATGTGGCGGGCGGCCACCTTGTCGCCGAGGTCGATGATCGCCTGCGGCGACGGGCCGATCCAGGTCAGCCCGGCGTCGATGACGGCCTGGGCGAAGTCGGCGTTCTCCGAGAGGAAGCCGTAGCCGGGGTGGATCGCGTCGGCGCCGGACTGCTTGGCGGCGTCCAGGATCTTGTCGATGACCAGGTAGGAGTCACCGGGGGTCGTGCCACCGAGGGCGAACGCCTCGTCGGCCACGCGCACGTGCAGCGCGTCGCGGTCCGGTTCGGCGTAGACGGCCACGCTGGTGAGACCGGCGTCCTTGCACGCTCGCGCCACCCGCACCGCGATCTCACCGCGGTTGGCGATCAGGACCTTCTGCACCGGGCTCTCCTTCTGCTGTGGACCGGTCGGACTGTAACCAGGGCTCCCCGGCCCGTCCGGGCCAGGTCGCGGGGGTGGGGCGCCTCAGCGCCGCCACAGGTCGGTGATGGCCAGGCCGCGCTTGCCGAGCTGCGTGCGCAGCACGGTGAGCGAGAGCCCGACGACGGCGGCCGGGTCACCCTCGACCCGACGGACGAACGGTGCCCCGAGGCCGTCGAGGGTGAACGCGCCGGCGACAGCCAACGGTTCGCCGGACGCGAGGTAGGCCTCGATCTCGTTCTGGGTCGGCTCGGCGAAGTAGACGACGGTCGAGGCCACGGCGATGTCGCGGCTGGCGACCACGCCGTCGCGGACGTCGAACAGCGCCTGGCCGGTGTGCAGGATCCCGGAGCGCCCGGACATCCGGCGCCAGCGGTCCCGTGCGTCGGCGGCGTCGGCCGGCTTGCCCAGCGGCTTGCCGGCGAACTCCAGCAGCGAGTCCGCGCCGATCACCAGGGCATCGGTCTCCTGCTTCGCGACGGCCGCGGCCTTGGCCGCCGCCAGCAGCGCGACCTGCTCGGCGACCCGCGGAGCGGAGTACGCCGACTCGTCGACGTCGCTCACCACCACCACGGGGGCCAGCCCGGCCTGGCGGAGCAGCGAGAGACGGGCCGGGGACGCCGAGGCCAGGACGAGCCTGCGGTCCACGCTCACGCCGGGCCTCCCGCGGCGCGCCAGCCTCCCGGGCCGGTCAGCAGCGCGGTGCGGTGGCTACGGCCGTAGGCCGCCCAGCCGCCGACCGGCGTGGGCCGCCGCCGCCCGCGGCGCTGGGACAGCGCCGCGACGACGACGGTGAGCGCCGCCAGCTCCTCGGCGGACGGCTCGCCCGTGACCACGCGCAGGAGCGGCGCGGCCTGCTCGGCTCCCTCGCTCACAGCGGGATGTTCCCGTGCTTCTTGGGCGGCAGCGTCTGGCGCTTGTTGGCCAGGACGCGCAGCGCCTTGGTCACCTGCACGCGGGTGTGCGACGGGGGGATCACCGCGTCCACGTACCCGCGGTCGGCGGCGATGTAGGGGTTGGCGAGGGTGTCCTCGTACTCCGCGATCAGCTCGGCGCGACGGGTGTCGGGGTCGTCGGCGGCGGCCAGCTCCTTGCGGTACAGGATGCCGACGGCGCCCTGTGCGCCGACGACGGCGATCTGCGCGGTCGGCCAGGCCAGGTTGACGTCGGCGCCCAGGTGCTTGGAGCCCATGACGTCGTACGCGCCGCCGTAGGCCTTGCGGGTGATGACGGTGACCTTGGGGACGGTCGCCTCCGCGTAGGCGTAGATGAGCTTGGCGCCGCGGCGGATGATGCCCTCCCACTCCTGCGACGTGCCGGGGAGGAAGCCCGGGACGTCGACGAAGGTGAGCACCGGGATGTTGAAGGCGTCGCAGGTGCGCACGAACCGCGCGGCCTTCTCGCTGGCGTCGATGTCCAGCGTGCCCGCGAACTGGGTGGGCTGGTTGGCCACGACGCCCACCGGCCGGCCCTCGACGCGGCCGAAGCCGATGAGCAGGTTCGGGGCGAACAGCGGCTGCACCTCGAGGAACTCGCCGTCGTCGAGGACGTGCTCGATGACGGTGTGCATGTCGTACGGGGTGTTCGCCGAGTCGGGGATGAACGTGTCGAGCTCGAGGTCGGAGTCGGTGAGCGCATCCGGCAGGACTGTCTCCACCGGGGCGACGTCCAGCGCCGGGAGCGGGTCGAGGTTGTTGCTCGGCAGGTAGGACAGCAGCGCCTTGACGTAGTCGAGCGCGTCGGCCTCGTCCTCGGCCAGGTAGTGCGCCACCCCGGACTTGGTGTTGTGCGTCCGGGCGCCGCCCAGCTCCTCGAGCGTGACCTCCTCGCCGGTGACGGTCTTCACCACGTCGGGCCCGGTGATGAACATCTGGCTGGTCTTGTCGACCATGACGATGAAGTCGGTCAGCGCGGGGGAGTAGACGTGCCCACCGGCGGCCGGGCCCATGATCAGCGAGATCTGCGGGATGACACCGGAGGCGTGCACGTTGCGCTGGAAGATCTCGCCGTAGAGCCCGAGCGAGACCACGCCCTCCTGGATGCGCGCGCCGCCGCCCTCGTTGATGCCGACGACGGGGCAGCCGTTCTTGATCGCGAAGTCCTGGACCTTGACGATCTTCTCGCCGTAGACCTCGCCGAGCGCGCCGCCGAAGACGGTCACGTCCTGGGAGAAGATCGCGACCGGGCGGCCGTCGACGGTGCCGTAGCCGGTGACGACGCCGTCGCCGAAGGGGCGCTTGGCGTCCATGCCGAAGTTCGTGGATCGGTGGCGGGCGAACTCGTCGAACTCGGTGAACGAGCCCGGGTCCAGCAGCGCCTCGATCCGCTCGCGGGCGGTCATCTTGCCCGCCGCGTGCTGCTTCTCCACCGCGCGCTCGGACCCGGCGTGCTGCGCCTCCTGCACGCGCCGCTCGAAGTCGGCCAGCTTGCCGGCGGTGGTGTGGATGTCGATGTCCCCGGGGACCTGCTCCCCGGCGTTCTCGAGTTCAGCCGCGCTCACGTTTCCTCCTCGCTACGCACGTCGGCCGCAGGGCCGGGCCGTCGTGCACATCCCGCGACCGCGCACGCCCGGCCACGGGTTCCGTAGCGTAGGGGAGTGCCCGAGGACTCCTCACCCCGATGGTCAGATCTCGGGCGTCCGCCGCTCGACGCCGCCGCGCTGGAGGCCGCTCTCACGCGCGACTCCCGTCTCTGGCGGTCGCTCCAGGTGGTGCCCGAAGCGGGCTCGACCAACGCCGACCTGGTCGCCGCCGCCGGACGGGACGCGCCCGAGGGGACGGTCCTCGTCGCGGAGCACCAGGTCGCCGGCCGGGGCCGACTGGACCGCGTCTGGACGTCCCCGCCCCGGGCCGGTCTCACCGTGTCGGTCCTGCTGCGTCCCGACGTCCCGGCCGCGCGGCGGGGCTGGCTGCCGCTGCTCACGGGCGTCGCGCTGGCCGAGGCGGTGGGGGAGTCCACGGGGGTGCTGGCCTCGGTCAAGTGGCCCAACGACCTGCTCGCCCGCGACGGCCGCAAGCTGGCCGGCATCCTGGCGGAGAGCTCCGGCAAGGCCGTCGTCGTCGGCACCGGCCTCAACGTCTCCACGACCGCGGCGGAGCTGCCGGACACCGGGACGTCGCTGGCCGAGGTGACCGGGGGGACCGTCGACCGGGCACCGGTGCTGCTGGCCTTCCTGCGCGCCCTGGAGGGCCGCTACCTGCGCTGGGTCGAGCACCTGGGCGACCCGGTCGCCTCGGGTCTGGCGACGGACTACCTGCGCTGGTCGTCCACGGTCGGCACCGACGTACGGGTGCAGTTGCCCGACGGGTCGTTCCTGGAGGGCGTCGCCGACGCCGTCGACTGGGACGGGCGGCTGGTCGTGCGCACCCCCGCCGGCACGGTGGAGCTGGCCAGCGGCGACGTCCAGCACGTCAGGACACGCGCCCCGGAGGCATGACCCGGGGCCCCTGCTGCGTCATCCTGACCGGATGCCGTACCCGGACAAGCTGCTCGCCGACGACGAAGAGGTCGTCCGGCACCTGCACCCGCACTGGCTGACGGTGTTCTGGCCGGTCGTGCGCTTCCTGGTGATCGTCGGGGCGACCTCCTTCGGGGCGGCGATGATCCCCGACGGGCGGCAGCAGGGCATCTACCGGCTGGTGCTCCTCGCGGTCGCCGTCGTCCTCCTGCTGCTCACCGTCGTCGTGCCGCTGGCCCGCTGGCGGGCGACGCACTACGTCGTCACCAGCCACCGGCTGCTGTTCCGCGAGGGGATCCTCGCCCGGCGCGGTCGCGACCTCGGCCTGGGGCGGATCACCGACGTCTCGTACACGCAGACGCTCTGGGAGCGGCTGATCAGCTCCGGGACGCTCACCATCGAGACCGCCGGGGACGGCGGCGCGACGGTCCTGCGCCGGATCCCGGACAGCGACGGGGTCCAGCAGCTGATCAACCACATGATCGAGGAGGACGCCGACCGCCGGGCGCAGGAGAGCGCCGGCTACATCCGCGACGGCGGCACCGACGCGTGGGGTGCCGGTGAACATCTCGCCCCGGCCCCGGCCCCGGCCGCGCGGTGGAGGGACCGGTTCAGCGGCGGCTGAAGACCCCGAGCTCGGGAACCGCCTTGTCCAGCCGCAGGAGGAGGTCGTCGGACGGCGCCCCGAGCAGGCGGGCGACGGCGGCCGTCGTCCGGGACAGCTCGCCGGGACTCAGGGGGTGACGGTCGGGGTCGCCACCGGACCAGGTGGGGTGCATGACCGCCCGGCCGTCGTCGTGACGCAGCTCCCAGACGGTGTGGACGACGGTGGCGCGGAGGGCGCACAGCCGGGCGACGGTGTGCACCCAGCGGCGGAAGTCGTCGAGCAGCCGTCGGTCCCGGACGTGGACGGGCAGGAGGTCCTCGACGAGCCCGGTCATGCGCTGGACGTCGCGGGGCAGGACGGCCGACGCGGCGGGGCCGTCGACGCCGGCCAGGATCCGCAGCAGGAGACCCAGGCGGGCCTCCGCGGCGGCGGCCTCGGCGAGCAGTCTGCCGACGGCGGCGTCCCACGCCTGCCGCGGATGTGCGTCGGTCCCCGGTGCCGGCATGCGGGTCAGTCTCCGGCACGGACGGGCAGGCCCCGGCGCGATCCGGGGCGGCGTGTCCTCCCTCGCCCCCCGCGCGCCACACGGTGCACACCGGCTCCTCCCGGACCGGTCCGTCACGGCGCGCTGATCGGAACTGTCGGTGCCCCCGCCTACGGTCGACCCATGCGCCTGCTGCACACCTCCGACTGGCACATCGGCCGGACGTTGCACGGCACCGATCTGCTCGCCGAGCAGGAGGCCGTCCTCGGCGGGCTCGCCGCGGTGGTCTCCGCCGAGTCGGTCGACCTGGTGGTCGTCGCCGGCGACATCTACGACCGGGCGGTGCCCTCGGCCGACGCCACCGCCGTGCTGGACAGGGTCGTCGCCCGGTTGCTCGGTGCCGGCGCGCAGGTCGTCCTG
The DNA here is from genome assembly GCA_963747895.1 of uncultured Actinomycetota bacterium. Taxonomy (GTDB): domain Bacteria; phylum Actinomycetota; class Actinomycetes; order Mycobacteriales; family Geodermatophilaceae; genus Blastococcus. The sequence continues at coordinate 609,704 of CAVVGX010000004.1, read as the reverse complement.
ACGCCCGGCAACCACGACTCCGCCCGCCGGCTGGGCACCTTCTCCGGCCTGCTCTCCGCCGCCGGGCTGCACGTCCGCGCCGTGACACCGGCCCTCGACGAGCCGGTGCTGCTGGCCGACGAGCACGGTGACGTGGCCGTCTACGGCATCCCGTACCTGGAGCCCGAGGTCGCCCGGCACGAGCTCGGGCTGACCGGCCGGGGCGAGTCGGCCGTGCGCGGGCACGAGGGCGTGCTGAGCGCAGCGATGGAGCGCATCCGCGCCGACCTCTTCCTCCGCCCGGGCGCCCGGTCGGTGGTCCTGGCGCACGCGTTCGTGGGTGGCGGCGTCCCCACCGACAGCGAACGCGACATCTGCGTCGGCGGCGTGGACCTCGTCCCCGCGGGGGTCTTCGACGGCGTCGACTACGTGGCCCTGGGGCACCTGCACCGGCCGCAGACCCTGAGCGACCGGCTCCGCTACAGCGGCTCGCCGCTGGCCTACTCCTTCGGCGAGGCCGGCCAGCAGAAGCAGGCCTGGCTCGTGGAGCTCGACGCCGCCGGCTTGTCGGACGTGCGGCCGGTCCCCCTGCCGGCGCCCCGGCAGCTGAGCATCCTCACCGGCGAGCTCGCCGACCTGCTGGCGGCGCCGGAGCACGCCGCGGCCGAGGAGCACTTCGTGTCCGCGCGGCTCACCGACACGGTCCGCCCGGCCGACCCGATGCGGCAGCTGCGCGAGCGCTTCCCGCACTGCGTGCACCTGGAGTGGGCCGGCGCGGGCGCGTCGGCCGACGGCCGCAGCTACCAGGAGCGGCTGCGCGGGCGCAGCGACCTGGAGGTCGCCGAGGAGTTCGTCGAGCACGTCCGGGGAGCCGTCGCCGGCGACGCCGAGCGGGAGCTCCTGGGGCGCGCCCTGGCCGCCGCGGCGGGCGAGGACGCCGCGTGAGGGTCCACCAGCTCGCGCTCACCGCCTTCGGGCCCTTCGCCACCCGGGTCGACGTCGACCTGGACGACGTCGGCCGCGACGGGCTCTTCCTGCTCTGGGGGCCGACCGGGGCGGGAAAGACCACGCTGCTCGACGCCGTGGTCTTCGCCCTCTACGGCACCGTGCCGGGTGCGCGCGGCGAGGAGAAGCGGCTCCGCAGCGATCATGCCGGGGACGACGTGCGCACCGAGGTCGAGCTCGAGCTGACCCTGGGCGGCGAACGGCTGCGGGTGACCCGGCGTCCCGAGCAGCAGCGGCCCAAGCGCCGGGGCGAGGGCTTCACGACCGAGCAGGCGCGCCTGATCCTGCAGCGCTGGACCGGTGAGCTGTGGGAGCCGGTGAGCACGCGCATCGACGAGGGGTCGGAGTACCTCCGGACCCGCCTGGGCCTCTCGGTGGAGCAGTTCTGCCAGGTGGTGCTCCTGCCGCAGGGGGACTTCGCCCGCTTCCTGCGGGCCGAGCCCGAGGACCGCGGCCGGTTGCTCCGCACGCTGTTCGACGTCGGCCGCTTCGCCCGCGTGGAGGACTGGCTGGTCGCCCAGCGGACGGCGGCCCGCGAGGAGCTCGACCGCATCCGCGCGCGCACCGGCACGCTGGTCTCGCTGGTGGCCCAGGCGGCCGAGGTCACGGTCCCGGAGGAGTTCGCCCCCGAGCTGGTGGGGGCCGCGCCCGGCTCACCGGTCACCTCCTGGGTGCGCCGCGTCCGTGCGGAGGCCGCCGACGCCGCCGCCCGGGCCGAGGCCACCGCGGAGGGCGCGGGGGAGCGGGCACGCACCCGGGAGGCGGCGCTCGTCGAGGCCCGCTCGCTGGAGGAGCGCCACGCCCGCCGGGAGCGGGCGCACGCCGAGCTCACCCGTCTCGAGGCGGCCGCGCCGGCGCTGGAGCCCGTGCGCGCCCAGCTGGACGCCGCCCGCCGTGCCGAGCCCGTGCGCGACGTCCTCGAGGCGGCGGGCCGTGCGGCGCTCGAGGCCGAGCAGGCGTCGGCCGCGCTGGCCGCCGCCCGCGGCGCGTGGGCGGAGGTCGCGGCCGGCCGGGAGGCCGACGCGCTCCTGGCCCGGACGCTGCGGGACGAGGCCGCCGCCCTGCGCGCCCTGCTGCCGGAGGTGGCGCGCGCCGAGCGGCTGGCGCGGGACGTGGCCGCCGGCGAGCGGGCGGCCGGGGAGCTGGCCGCCCGGTGCGCCGCGGCCGAGGACGCGATGGCCGGGTGGCCGGCCCGCCTCCTCGCGCAGGAGGGGTCGGTGGACGCCGCGGCGTCGGCCGCCGCCCGCCTCCCAGGACTGGCCGCCGCCGTCGCGCACCGGCGCACGGCGCTCGAGGCGGCTCGGCGGGCCGGCGCGCTGGTGACGGAGCTGGCCGGCCGTCGCGCGGCCGCCGACACCGCGCGGGTGAGCTGGCTGGACGCGCGGGAGCGCTGGAACGACCTCCGCACCCGGCGGCTCGACGGCATGGCCGCGGAGCTCGCCGCCGCGCTCACCGCCGGCTCCGCCTGCGCGGTGTGCGGCTCCCTCGAGCACCCGGCTCCCGCGCAGGCCGGCGGCCCGCTGGTCACCCGCGACGAGGAGGAGGCCGCCCGCCTGGCGGCCGAGCGCGCCGAGATCCGCTGGACCGGCGCGCGCGACGCCTGCGCGGACACCGAGCGCGAGCTGGCCGCGTGCCGTGCGCAGGCCGGCACCGAGCCGCTGGCCGACCAGGAGGCCGACCTGGCCGGGCTGGTCGCCGACCACCGGGTCGCGCAGTCCCTGGCCGACGGGCTGGACGCCGCCCGCGCGGTGCTCGAGCGCCTCCGGGCGCAGCGGGAGAGGGAGTCGGCCGCGCTCGCCGCCGACCGGGAGGAGACCGGCCGTCAGGGAGCGGCCCTCGCGGCGGTCCGATCGACCCTCGCCGACGTCACCGGGCAGCTCGCCGCGGCCTGCGGGGACGACCCGGACCTGCCCGCGCGCATCGCGCGGCTCACCGCCGAGGCCGCGCGCTGCGAGGCGCAGGTCGAGGCGGCCGCCGCCGACGCGCGCGCCCGGCTGGCCGAGCAGGGCGCGCTGGCCGTCGCGACCGCTCGCGTGGAGGCGGCCGGCTTCCCCGACCTGGACGCCGCCGCCGGGGCGCTGCTCCCGGACGGACGGGCCGCCGAGCTGGCCCGGCAGGTGGAGGAGCACGACCGGGCGCGCGCCGTCGTCGCCGGGGTCCTCGCCGAGCCGCAGCTGGCCGACCTGGGTGCCCGGCCCGACCTCGCGGCCCTCGCCGACGCCTGCCGCGCGGCGACCTCGGAGCGGGAGTCCGCCGTGGCCGTGCTGGAGCACGCGCGCCGGCGCGTCACCCGGCTCGACGAGCTGGCCGGCGAGCTCACCGGGGTCGAGGTCGAGCTCGACGGGCAGCGCGCGCTGAGCGAGCGGGTCACGGCTCTCGCCGACCTCGCCACGGGGCGGGGTGCCAACCGGCTGAAGATGCGGTTGCAGTCCTTCGTGCTGGCCGCGCGCCTCGAGCAGGTGTCCGAGGTGGCCAGCCGCCGGCTGCAGGACATGTCCGGGGGCCGCTACACCTTCCTGCACAGCGACGCCCAGGGACGCCACGGCGCCCGCGGCGGCCTCGGGCTGGAGGTGCTCGACGAGTACACCGGCACCCGGCGGCCCACCAAGACGCTGTCGGGCGGGGAGAGCTTCATGGCCTCGCTCGCCCTGGCCCTGGGTCTGGCCGATGTCGTCACCGCCGAGAGCGGCGGGGTGCAGATCGACAGCCTGTTCGTCGACGAGGGCTTCGGCACGCTCGACCCGCAGGCGCTGGACGCGGTGATGAACGTGCTCGACGAGCTGCGGCGCGGCGGTCGGACGGTCGGCGTCATCAGCCACGTCGAGGAGCTGCGCACCCGGATCACGAGCCGGCTGGAGGTCGTCCCCGGCCGGAACGGGTCCCGGCTCGCCGGTTGAGCGGGGTCAGACGGCGCCGTGGGTTGCGGCCGGCACCGTGCCGCCGGGGCCGGCCGGCGGCGGGGCCGGCTGCGCGCCGGCGACGGCGTCCGCATGCGGGGCGGCCGGGAAGACCCAACGCCGGTAGGCGAGGTAGCGCAGCACGCTGTTGAGGCCGATGGAGGCGATGTTCGCCGCCTGGATGACCAGCAGCCGCTCCTGGTCCAGCGGGTACCGCACGAACCAGATGATCGCCGCGCCCAGCACCAGCGTGCCCACGTTGATGAGGGTGAACAGGGCGAACGAGCGGCGGATGGTGGTCTTGTCCCGATGGGCGAACGCCCAGTTCCGGTGGCCCAGGAAGGCCACGGACATCGAGACCAGCGTGGCCATCGTCTTGGCCGTGACGGCACCGACGTCGAGGTGGCCGTAGAGCAGCTGGAACAGCCCGATGTCGACGACGAAGGCGAACCCGCCGACCACACCGAAGGCCCCGAGCTCCCTGAGCCGACGGCGCGCCCGTCCGCCGCTCGGGGCGGAACGGCCGCGGGGGGAAGGCACCCGGACGATTCTAGGCATGGGGGCCCCGGATGGCGGCCCGCTAGGCTCGTCCGGCCATGTCAGGTTCCGCACCCCTCTCCGCCGTCACCGGTCTTCCCGTGGTCGCGATGGTGGGCGGCGGGCAGCTCGCGCGCATGACGCACCAGGCCGCCATCGCCCTCGGCCAGTCGCTACGGGTGCTCTCCGCCGGGCCCGAGGAGTCGGCCGCGCTGGTCGCCGCCGACGTGCGCATCGGCGACCACACCGACCTGGAGGCGCTGCGCGGGCTGGCCGACGGCGCCACCGTGCTGACCTTCGACCACGAGCACGTGCCCACCGAGCACCTGCGGGAGCTGGAGTCCGCCGGGCACCGGGTCGCGCCCGGTCCCGCGGCCCTCGTCCACGCCCAGGACAAGCTGGTGCTGCGCGAGGCGCTGGCGGCGGCGGGGGAGCCCCAGCCGGCCTGGGCCCGGGTGTCCACCGTCCACGGCGTCACCGCCTTCGCGGACGAGGTCGGCTGGCCGGTCGTGCTCAAGACCCCTCGCGGCGGCTACGACGGCAAGGGGGTCTTCGTCGTGCACGGTCCCGACGAGGTGGCCGACCTGCTCGAGCGGCACGGCGTCCTCCTGGCGGAGGAGCGGGTGGGCATGGTCCGCGAGCTGTCGGCGCAGGTCGCCCGTTCGCCGTTCGGGCAGGTCGCGGTCTGGCCGGTCGTGGAGACGGTGCAGCGCGACGGCGTCTGCGCCGAGGTGCTCGCACCGGCCCCCGGGCTCTCCGACGACCTGGCGGCGGCGGCCCAGGAGCTCGCCGTGCGCATCGCCGACCGTCTCGGCGTGGTCGGGATGCTGGCCGTCGAGCTCTTCGAGACCGCCGAGGGCGTGCTGGTCAACGAGCTGGCCATGCGGCCGCACAACTCCGGGCACTGGACCATCGAGGGCTCGCGCACCAGCCAGTTCGAGCAGCACCTGCGAGCCGTGCTCGACTACCCGCTGGGCTCGACGGCGATGACCGCCCCCGTCGCCGTGATGGCCAACGTCCTGGGCGGCGCGGCGTCGTCACCGGACTGGGACGGCCCCGGTCTGGACGAGCGCATCCACCACCTGATGGCGCACTGGCCCGACGTCAAGCTGCACTGGTACGGCAAGAGCCAGCGCCCGGGCCGCAAGCTCGGCCACCTCACCGCCCTCGGCGACGACGTCGCCGAGGTGCGGGCGCGCGCCGTGGCCGCGGCCCGCTACCTCGCCGACGGTGTCGTGGACCCGGCGTTCGCCTTCGAGCACGACCACCGAGCCACCGAGCCGCCGAGCCGAGGAGAACCGTGAGCGAGCAGGGGCGCGACGCCGACGATCCCGTGGTCGGCATCGTCATGGGCAGTGACTCCGACTGGCCGACGATGCAGCCGGCCGCCGAGGCGCTCGACGAGTTCGGGGTCCCCTACGAGGCGCACGTCCTCTCCGCCCACCGGACGCCGCGCCGGATGCTCGACTACGCGGAGGCTGCGGCCGGCCGGGGCCTGCGGGTGATCATCGCCGGCGCCGGGGGTGCCGCCCACCTGCCCGGCATGGTCGCGGCGGCGACCCCGCTGCCGGTCATCGGCGTCCCGCGTCCGCTGGACCGGCTCGACGGCCTGGACAGCCTGCTGTCCATCGTGCAGATGCCCGCGGGGGTGCCCGTGGCGACGGTGAGCATCGGCGGAGGGCGCAACGCCGGGTTGCTCGCCGTCCGCATCCTGGCGGCGAGCGACCCCGCCCTGCTGGCCGACGTCGCCCGCTTCCAGGCCGACCTGGCCGCCTCCGTGGTGGCCCGCGACCTCACCCTGCAGGAGCGGCTCGCTTCCGAGGGTTAGTCGGGCGTCCTACCATCTACCCGTGGGTAACAACGCCGCCGGGCCGTACGCGCTGACCGAGGACCACGAGGCGATCCGGGAGGCGGTGCGCGACATCGCCGAGCGCGAGATCGCTCCCTACGCCGCCGAGGTGGACGCGGACTCCCGGTTCCCGGCCGAGGCGCTGAAGGCCCTGACCGCGGCCGGCTTCCACGCGACGCACGTCCCCGAGGAGTACGGCGGCGAGGGCGCCGACGCCATCGCCACCTGCATCGTGATCGAGGAGGTGGCGCGGGTCGACGTGAGCGCCTCGCTCATCCCTGCGGTGAACAAGCTCGGGTCGATGCCGATCATCCTGTCCGCGTCGGACGAGGTGAAGCGGACGGTGCTGCCGTCGGTCGCCTCGGGGGAGTCGATGATCAGCTACGGCCTCTCCGAGCGCGAAGCCGGCTCGGACGCCGCCGCGATGCGGACCCGCGCCCGCCGCGAGGGCGACAGCTGGGTGCTGAACGGCACCAAGGCGTGGATCACCAACGCGGGGATCTCCGACTGGTACACGGTCATGGCCGTCACCGACCCGGAGGCCGGTGCCAACGGCATCTCGGCCTTCGTCGTCCACCGCGACGACCCGGGCTTCGCCGTCGGCCCCAAGGAACGCAAGATGGGCGTCAAGGGCTCGCCCACCTGCGAGCTCTACTTCACCGAGTGCACCGTCCCGGCCGACCGGATCATCGGCGCGCCCGGCACCGGTTTCAAGACCGCGCTGCGGACGCTGGACTTCACCCGGCCGACGATCGGCGCGCAGGCCGTGGGCGTGGCGCAGGGCGCCCTCGACGCAGCGGTGGCCTACGTCAAGGACCGCAGGCAGTTCGGGTCGAGCATCGGCAGCTTCCAGGGCGTGCAGTTCATGCTCGCCGACATGGAGATGAAGATCGAGGCAGCCCGGCACCTGGTCTACGTCGCGGCCGCGGCCGGCGAGGCGGGCCGCCCCGACGTCACCCGCCTCTCCGCCTCGGCGAAGGCCTTCGCGTCCGACGTCGCGATGCAGGTGACCACCGACGCCGTCCAGCTCTTCGGCGGCGCGGGTTACACGCAGGACTTCCCGGTCGAGCGCATGATGCGCGACGCCAAGATCACCCAGATCTACGAGGGCACCAACCAGGTGCAGCGCATGGTCATCGCCCGCAGCCTGCTGAGGTAGGGCGTCGACGCACTCACGCAGCTGTCGCGATCCACGCCACCGAGGCTCTTCGGGTAGGTCTCGAGCATCTGACCGGCAACGGTCACGGTGATCTCCTCCTCCCTGCGTCGGTGCGGGCGTCCGCGTGGCGCCCGAGGTGCTCCCGACGTTCGTACCGGCCGACCCCAGGACGACCGGGCAGGCACCCGCCACCGTGCTGATGTCACAGATCTGTCATGCGGTGCACGCAACGGACCCGGACGGTCGGGTAGGGAGCGACAGGCTCGACCGGGCCGCTACGCAGAGCGAGGGAGGACGTCGATGAGGTGCATCGGTCGGATCGCCGGGCGGTGGGCGATGCGCCCGCCGCACGCGCCGGGGGCGACCTGGCCGATTCGCGTCGACGCCTGCCGCGCCGACGGGACCGGATCCCTGGATACCCGCGCCGTCCAGCCGGCATGGATCGTCCCGGCGGAGGGCAACCCCGCGGCGGCGGCCGGTGGCCGCCAGTCGGTGGGACGGGAGGTGCGGGGCAGGTGCTGATCGACGTGGTGCTCGTGGCGGCGGGTCTGCTCGGGCTCGCCGTGGCGGCGCTGGCGGAGCGGTTGCGGCGGCTCCCGGTCTCCGAGCCCGTGCTCGCGCTGGCCGCAGGTGTGCTGCTGGGACCGGAGCTGCTCGGTGTGCTCGACGTGCCGCCCCTGACCGAGGACAGCACCTGGTTGCACACCGCCACCCGCCTGCTGCTGGCGATCTCGGTGATGGCGGTGGCGTTGCGCTACCCCGTGTCCGACGCGCGTCGTCAACTCCGCCCGGTGCTGGTGCTGCTGGCCGTGGCGATGCCGGTCATGGCGGGGATCACCGCCGGTCTCGCCGCCTGGCTGCTGGGTGTGGGGTTCGGGGCGGCCGTGCTGATCGGCGCGGCGCTCTGCCCCACCGACCCGGTGCTGGCCTCCAGCGTCGTCACCGGCGGGCCGGCCGAGGAGGACCTCCCGGCGCGCGACCGGCAGATCCTGTCCCTCGAGTCCGGGGCGAACGACGGTCTGGCGCTCCCTCTGGTCCTGCTGGCTCTCGCCGTCGCCGGCGCCGACAGCGTCGGTGCGGCACTGGCCGAGTCGGTGTGGCAGGTGGCCGGGGCGGTCCTGCTGGGCGTCGCGGCCGGCTGGCTCGGTGCGCGCGCCCTGCAGGCGGGCAAGGAGTACGGGTCGATCGACACCGGCCCCTGGCTGCTGTTCACCGCGGTCCTCGCTTTCGCGGTGCTCGGAGCGGCCGGGCTGGCGCACGTGGACGGCATCCTGGCGGTGTTCATCGCGGGGCTGGCCTTCAACTACGCCTCCACCGGGCCCGACCGCACCGAGGACGTGTCGGTCGACGAGGCGGTCAACCGCTTCCTGGTGCTGCCGCTGTTCCTGGGCCTCGGGGTGGTCCTGCCGTGGTCGGCGTGGGGGGAGCTGGGCTGGCGCGGGCCCGCCCTCGTCGTCGGCGTGCTGCTCCTGCGTCGTCTCCCTGTCGTGTGGTTGCTGCGCCGGCCGCTCGGCCTCGGCCGGCCCGACGCGGCCTTCCTCGGGTGGTTCGGGCCGATCGGGGTGTCTGCGGTGTTCTACCTGGCGATGGAGGCGGAGCGGTTGAGCGCGGACCCGGTCGTCCTCGCGGCCGGCAGCCTCGTCGTGGCCGCGAGCACCGTGGTGCACGGGACGACATCGGCGCCGGGCCGCGTGCTGTACCGGCACGCCACCCGGTCCGCGGTCGGCAGCGGGCACGGTCGTCCGCGGGGAGAGGGGGAGGGGTAGCCGTGTGGTTCGACTCGTGGTCCGACCTGGTCCGGGTGGCCGTCATCGGGGCCAGTGCATATCTCACCGTGGTGCTCGTCCTCCGGCTGTCCGGCAAGCGGACGCTGGCCAAGCTGAACGCCTTCGACCTCGTCGTCACCGTCGCTCTCGGCTCGACCCTGGCCACCATCCTGCTCAGCAGCGACGTCTCCTGGACGGAGGGTGCGCTCGCGCTCGCCGTCCTCGCGCTGCTGCAGGCGCTGGTCGCCCGGGTGACGGTGCGGTGGCCGGGTGCGCGCAAGGTGGTGACCGCCCGCCCGGCCCTGCTGCTGCGGGACGGGCGGCCGATCCCGGCGGCCCTGCGGGACGAGCGCGTGACGATGGACGAGATCCGCCAGGCCGTACGGGCGACCGGTTCCGGTGATCTCACCTCGATCGCCGCAGTGGTCCTGGAGAGCGACGGCTCGCTGAGCGTCGTCCCGGCCGGCAAGCTGGGGAACGGGTCGAGCCTGGACGGAGTCCGGGACCGGGGGGCCTGACCGGTCGGGTCAGGCCTCGGCCGGCCAGCAGCCTGCCAGTGCTTCGGTGAGCTGCCGCCGCCAGCGGGCCGTCTCGGCGCCCTCCACGGGCGTCGAGCTCTCCGCCTGCCGCACGATCCGCTCCATGTGGGTGGTCAGCTCCGCGTCGAGCACCCCGCGCGGAGCCCGCCAGGCGAGCTCGCGGAGGACGGTGGCCAGCCGGCGGAGCACGGCCGGCTGGCCCTCGGCGAAGTGCACCGGCTCCTCCAGGCCCAGCCGGACGAGGGCCGGCAGGTCCCACTGCGGCACGACGAGGCGCAGGACGCCGCCTTCACCGACGACGGTGGTCGGCCGGGGCGGGCGGGTGGCGAGCTCGCCGAGCAGCGCGGAGATGTGCGCCGCGGCGTGCACGGCGGTCGTCGGGTCGTTGGTCCCGGGGGAGAGCGCGCGGACGGCGATGTCGACGGCCTTGCGCAGGCTGTACGCGATGTCGTGGGTGGGCGTGCGCTCGTAGGCCAGGTGGACGCCTTGGCCCACGGCGTGCCCGACGTCGGGGTCCACCGGCGCTCCGGGCTGCGTGGGCCAGATGTGGGCGAGAGGCGTGCCGGCGACGACGGAGTCCCCGATGCGGGGGACCAGCAGCACCGTCGCACCGGCCGCCTCGGCCGCGTCCGAGATCACGCCTGCGTCCACCCGGGTGACGAAGCCGCTGCCCGGGGCGGGGACGATCGTGGCCCGCCCGGCGGGGATCGAATAGCCGGCGGGCCCGTCGTCGTACCGGTCCGGCAGTTCGCGGGCGAAGGTGGCCTGCGCCTCCGCGGAGACGTCCCGCAGCATCGTCTCGACCCGCAGCGACCTGGCCAGGTGGCCGAGGAACAGCACGAGGGCCACGACGCTCACGACTGTCAGGACGAAGCCCACGGTGACCGACAGCCGTGGGACGAACGCAGGACCGGCGGACTGCTCGGTGCGCACCGTTCGCAGGACGGTCAGGGCGTAGACGAAGGTGCCGACGAGGACGGCGAGGGTGGCCTGGACGACGCGGTCGGTCACGAAGGTCTGGAGCAGCCGCGGCGAGTGCTGGCTGCTGCTCAGCTGAAGGGCGACGACGGTGAAGGAGAACGTCAGGCCGGTCACCGAGATGAGGGATCCCGCGATGGCGGCGAGCACGTCGCGGGCCGCGGAGGGACCGCCGCCGAACACGAACGTGAGCGGATGCTCCCCGCCGTCCTCCAGGAGCTGGTCCAGTGCAGGGAGACCGATACCGAGGGCGATGGCCACGACGATGGCGACCACCGGCAACGGCCACAGCGAGCTGCGGAGCCGGTCCCAGATCCATGACCCCACGTTCGAGTTCCGCTCGTCACCCTTCATCAGGAGGCACTTCCCGCCTGCACGTGCGGCTGAACGTCGTGATCACTGACGGGTGGTCATCGTCACCCGCTCGAGACCCCGGCGGGCGCCGCGCTCGTCATGCATTCGTCACGGGCAGGCGGCATGGCACGTCGGAGGCGGGGCATGCCCGCTCGTCGGTAGGCGACGACGGAGGGGTTCGAGGTGGACGGCGATCTCACGACGACCGGGTCGGTCGTGGGCGCACTGGTCCTCAGCCTGTTCCTGACGGCCGTGCACCTGGCGGCGCCACGCATCCGACGGCTGCCGCTGGTCCCCGAGCGCATGACCGGCTCGTTCGCGGGCGGGCTGGCCGTGGCCTACGTGTTCCTCCACCTGCTGCCCGAGCTGGCCGAGGGCAACGAGGCGATCGGCGAGGCCCTCAGCGACGTGGTGCGACCGACGCCACTGCTCGACCTCGGGATCTTCCTGGTGGCACTCGCCGGGTTCGCGGCCTTCTACGGACTCGAACGCCTGGCCAGGACGCGTGCGGCCACCGGCGGAGCGGGGCGGGAGCCCGCCGGTGTCTACTGGCTGCACCTCGTCTCGTTCATGGTCTACAACGCCCTGATCACCTACACGATGGCCCTGCGGCTGCGGACCGGCGTCGGTTTCGCCGTCCTCTTCGCAGTGGCGATGGGCCTGCACTTCGTCCTCACCGACCGCTCGCTGGAGGAGCACTACCCCCGCCGGTTCCCCCGCAGCGGACGGATCCTCCTGGCCGCGGCCCTCCTCCTCGGTTGGGGCCTCGATGCACTGTTCGCTCCGACGAGCGCCGTGGTCGTCGCTCTGCTCACCGCCCTGCTCGGTGGCTCCATCCTGCTCAACGTGTTCAAGGAGGAGCTGCCCTCCAGTGGCCGGTCGAGCTACGGCTGGTTCCTCACCGGCCTCGGGTTCTACGCCGCCCTGCTCACCGCGGTGACGGCGCTGGGGCAGTGAGGCCGTGCCGTCATCGCGACCCGGGGGCCGGATCCGGGTGGGCCGGCCGGAGGGTGAAGCCGGTGGCGTCGTCCAGTCCGGCCTCGACGAGGGACCCATCGGGGTGGTCAGCGGTCTCCCGGACGACGGTCGGTTCTCCCTTGGTCTCGTAGGGGACGTAGCGCAGCTGGTCCGCGCGCAGCCGGCCGTGGTCGAGCAGCACGCGCACCCGGTGGTCGACCGCCTTCCCGACCCCCCGGTCCCCGCGCCCGAGCGTGACCAGTGCATGGGCGGCGAGGAAGGTCACAGCGCCACCGCACCGACGGCGGGGGTGGCCGCCATCAGCGGCGGTCGAGGAGCCTGCTCAGCCAGCCACCGGACCGCTCGGGGCGGGGGTGGCCCGGGCACCGCTGTGCGCTGGGGACTCGGGACATGACCTGATCGACGTGCTGGCCGCAGCCGGCCCAGGTGGTCTTGCTGCAGGTGCTGCAGGTGACTGCTCGGCACATGGTGGGTCTCCTCTGTAGGTGGGGGTGGCGGCCGTCGGCCACCGGGTCAGTCGTGGGCGAAGCGGATGTCCGGTAGGACCCGGGTGAGCCACCGGGGGCTCCACCAGGCGGCCGTGCCGGTGAGCCGGAGCATCACCGGGAGCAGCACGAGTCGGACGAGGAAGGCGTCGAGCAGGACCGCGACGCCGAGGATGATTCCCATCTCCTTGGGCGGCAGCGGGCCGGAGAGGGCGAAGGTGAAGAACACCGCGACCATGACCGCGCCGGCGGCGAAGATGACCCGGCCGGAGTGGGCGAGGGCGCCGATCATCGCCTCCCGCGGGTCGCCGGACCGCTCGTAGTGCTCCTTGGCGCTGGCCAGGAGGAACACGGTGTAGTCCATCGCGATGGCGAAGATCATCGCGAAGAAGAACACCGGCGCCCAGGCGTCGAGGAAGCCCTGGCTCTCGAAGCCGAAGAATCCGGCTCCGATGCCCTCCTGGAAGACCAGGCGGGCGACGCCGAACGCGGCCGCGGTGGACAGCAGGCTGGCCAGGGTGCCGAGCAGGGAGATCAGCGGCGCCTGCAGTGCGATCAGCAGGAGTAGGAAGCCCAGCACCAGCACGACCCCGATGACCAGGGGCGTGGACTCGTCCAGCTGGGTCTTGAGGTCCAGGTTCTCCACCGGCGCGCCACCGACCAGGGCGGAGTCGGGCAGGTCGGCGCGCACCCGGTCGACCAGCGCGGACAGCTCGGGGTCCGAGGGATCCATGGTCGGAACGGCCTGGATCATCGCCAGATCGGTGCCGTCCGACGCCGGCATGGCCGGCAGCACTCCGGCGACGGCCGGGTCCGCGCCGAGCACGGCGGCAGCGGCCGGGGCGTCGGTGGTGTCGACGACCACCTGCAGGGTTCCGGGTGCCCCCTCGCCGAAGGCCTCCTGCACCTGGTCGTAGCCGATCCGGGCGCTGGCGTCCTCGGGGAGCACCTTGATCGAGGGCATCGCCGTCTTCAGCCCGGCGATGGGTACGGCGAGGGCGAGCAGGACGAGCAGCGCGCCGATGCCGTAGACCATCGGGCGCTTCCACAGGCGCTCGCCCCAGGCGGCGAAGCGAGGGGAGCGGTGCTCCCCGGCGCGCACCCAGGGCAGCGCGATCCGGTTGATCTTCAGGTCCAGCTTGAACAGGACCAGCGGCAGCAGGGTCAGGGTGGCGGCGAGGACGAAGACGACCGCGAGCATGATGCCGCCGGCCATCGACCGGAACGACGGCGAGGGGACCAGCATCACCGCCGACAGCGAGACGAGCACCGTCGCGCCCGAGAGCAGCACGGCCTTGCCGGCGGTGTCCATGGTCTCCGCGATCGCGCGCACGGGTGGTGCGCCCGCCCCCATCCGCGCCGCCCGGTAGCGGACCACCAGGAAGAGCGCGTAGTCGATGCCGAGGGCCAGGGCGAACATCATCGCGAAGTTCATCGCCCAGATGGAGACCGGGACGACCTCGTTGATCAGCACCAGCGAGCCGGCCGAGGCGACCAGCCCGGCCAGGGTGAGGATGAGCGGGAGCCCGGCGGCCACCAGCGCGCCGAAGGCCAGTACGAGGATTCCCAGGGTCACCGGCCAGGACAGCATCTCGGACTTCAGCATCGCGTCGAGGTTGGCCTCGTTGAAGTCCGACCACAGCAGCGAGGCGCCGGTCGGGTTGACCTCGACCGACCCGGTCGAGAGCTCCTCCAGCGGGCCCTTGAGGTCATCGGCGACCCGGACCATCTCGTTGGTGTCGGCCCCTGCGCCGGCGAGCAGGACGGCGGTGGAGCCGTCCTGGCTGAGCGTTGCACCGGGCTGCGGCTGCAGCACGTCGCCGATGCGTTCGTCGGCGCTGAGCAGGTCCGTGGCCCGGCGGAGGACAGCCGCCCCGGTGCCTTCGGTGACCGCGCCGTCGGAGCTGTGCACGACGACCTGGATGGCCGAGCTGGCGTTCCCGCCGAAGTGGTCGACCGCGAGCTCGCGGGCGGCGACGGACTCGGAGCCGTCGGCCTGCCACCCGGCGCCGGACAGCGTGGCCTCGACGCGGGGGGCGAAGAAGCCGAGACCGACGATGAGCAGCAGCCAGACGACGGTCGTCGTCCTGGCGTGCGCGGTGACCCAGACCCCCAGCCGCCCGAGGGGGCCGGGGTGGAACGAGGTGGAGGCGGAGTCGGGGTGGCGGCTGGGGGCAGTCGTGCTCAAGGGTGGTCGCTCTCGTCCGGAGGAAAGGGGGCGGCCGGCGTCAGCCGGCGGCCGGCCCGGTGTGCAGGCCGACGGCTGCCGCACCGGTGTCGGGGTCGCCGTAGCTGCCGTCGACCAGCACGGGCCGGCGACCGGTGCGGGCGAGCAGTGAGGCGGCGATCGAGGCGCGGTAGCCGGAGCCGCAGTAGACCCACACGTCGCCGTCGGGCACCTCGTCGATGCGGTCGACCAGTTCGTGGATCGGGATGTGCCGGGACCCGCGCACGCCGCCACCGGCGCGTTCGTCGGCGCGGCGGGCGTCCACGACGACCAGTTCGGGGTCGCTGGCCATGGTCTTGGCCAGGCCGGCGAAGTCGGTGACCGGGTAGGACGCCAGCTGCCGCCCGGCGGCGAGCTCCTCCGGGCTGCCGACGGCGGCACCGGCGAGGCGGTCGATGCCGATGCGGACCAGCTCGCGGCGGGCGTCGGCGACCTGCTGCTCGGTCTCGCCGATCAGGGTCAGCGGCGCACCCCAGGGGACGAGCCAGCCGACGTAGGTGACGAAGTTGGCGATGGCCAGCTCGAAGTTCAGCGCGCCGGGCAGGTGCCCGTGCGCGAACGCGGTGCGGGTGCGCAGGTCGATCACCCACTCGCCGGCCGCCAGTCGCTCGGCCAGCTCGGCGGTGTCGACCGGTCGCGGGATCGACAGGTCGACCGGCGTCGGTCCGGCTGCGTTGCCGGGCCCCATGTGGCTGTACCAGGCGGGGATCGCGGTGAGCCCGGCGATCAGCTCGTCGACGAACGACTGCTCGTCCTGGGTGAGCGCCGGGTTGACCGCTGCCTGCTCGCCGACGGTGGAGGAGTCCCCGCTGGTCGGGGTGGCGGAGCAGAAGCTGCCGAACCCGTGGGTGGGGAACACCGGTGTCCCGGCGGGCAGCTCGTCGGCCAGCCGGCGCACCGAGCGGTACTGGGCGTGGGTCAGCTCGTCGGTGTGCTGCGGGCCGACGAGGTCGGTGCGTCCGGTGGAGCCGTAGAGCATCGAGCCGCCGGTGAAGACCGCCTGCACGTCGCCTGAGGCATCGGTGAGCACGTAGCTGACGTGGTGGTGGGTGTGCCCGGGCGTGTGCAGCACGCGGAACCGCAGGGGACCCGCCTCGAGGACGTCGCCATCGGCGGCCGGCACCCGCTGGTAGGCGACGGTGTCCCCGGCCGGGACGACGTAGTCCGCGCCCACGTGTCCGGACAGCTCGAGGCCGCCGGTCAGGTAGTCGTTGTGCAGGTGGGTCTCCAACACGAGCGCGATGCGGACGCCCCGCCGGCGCGCGAGGTCCAGCACCCGGTCGATGTCGCGCTGGGGGTCGATGACGGCGCCGACGCCGTCGGCGCTCACCAGGTAGCTGCGGTCGCCGAGGCCGGTGGTCTCGATGATGTCGATCTGCACGATGACTCCTCAAGTACGGTACGGGGCAGGGGTACCTGCTAGGCAGGCGAGAGCCCGGGTCAGATGGTGGGGCGGCCTTCGGCGATCCACCGTGTCATGCCACCGTCGAGGTTGGCGACGTCGTAGCCCTGGCCGGCGAGGAACTGTGCGGCCTGCGAACTGCGCCCACCGCTGCGGCACACGGCGATCACCGGCCGGCCCGGATCGAGCTCGAAGGCCCGGGTGGGCAGCTGCCCGAGCGGGATGTGCGTGCTGCCGGCGATCCGTCCTTCGGCCAGTTCGACGGCCTCGCGCACGTCGAGCAGGACGGCCTCGGGGCGGTCGGCGACCTGGGCGGGGGAGAGCTGAGGGATCTGAGCATTCACGGGGACTCCTCGGATGTCGACGGTCAGGCGAGGGACAGGAAGAGGCGCTCGAGCTCGCGCAGGTCGACCTCGCGCGTCTCGCTGTCCTCGTCGATCGAGCAGTGGCGCATGCCGGTCGCGACCACGGCGAATCCGGCCTTGTTCAGCGCCTTGGAGGCAGCGGCGAGCTGGGTCACGACGGCCGAGCAGTCCCGGCCGTCCTCGATCATGCGGATGATCCCGCCGATCTGGCCCTCGATGCGCCGGAGCCGCTTGACGACGTCGGAGAGTTCGCCCTGGGGGATGTCCACGACGCCAACGTACATACCCCCGGGGGTATACGGCAAGCGGCGCCGGCGTGATGCGGAGCACCCAGCGCCTGCAGCCCACCGTGGGCCCGGCAGGGGACGTGCGAGCGCTGGTCCGTCAGGACCGCACGCCGTGCCCTCTGATCTCGCGCAGCGTGGCCAGGCGGTCCTGGTACTCCCGCGCGTCGATCTCGCCCCGCGCGAACCGCTCGGCGAGCACGTGCTCGGGGTCCGGGTCCGGGGAAGTCGGCGCCGCCCGCCCGCCGGGCGCGAGCGCGCGGACCAGGAGGACGCCGGCGGTGATCAGCAGCCCCCAGAACAGGACCATCCCGACCGTCATGCCGACCCAGCCCCATGCGCTGAGTCCGTGGTCGTACCAGTACATCGTCGACCGCCGATCCCTCCGCGGGCGGCGCGCGGACGTCCGGGTGCCCGGCCCGCTTCCTGCGACCTCGCTGCCTACGACGGTTCACCGGATCTGCTCTGCGGAGTCAGGGGCGTAGGCCCGCACGTCCCGGCCGAAGGTCCCGAGCGACAGGGGCCGGTCAGTCGGGCTTGTCACCCTCGGGCACCGGTCCCTCGCCCGCGCCGGGCCACCAGCCCCACCCGGCGATGACGCGCTCGTCCTCCACCAGCCGGTAGGCGTCGGCCGGCAGTTTCCGGTCGTAACGGATCACCCGGCCCCACTCGGTGTACTCGGGGCCGACGCCCGGGGCGAAGCCCGGGTAGGTCGTCGCGTCGGCGACCTCGGTCATGGTCGAGTAGCTGCCCCCGCGCTCGTCGATGACGAGCAGCTCCGGCGCGTCCGCGTACTTCTCGCTGAGCATGATCCAGTCCACGGGCGGGACCATGCCGTCGGCGATGCGCGGCGGGTCGACGCACGGCAGCGTGAAGCCGACCGGCCAGTCGAGGACGACGTCCTGCCCCTCGAACAGCTCGCGGAGGGGCGTCCCGTCGACGCGGTAGGGGTCCGTGACGCCGAGCCAGCCGCCGCGGGTGAAGTTGCGGTCGATCGCCTGGACCCGGATCAGCGTCGCCCCGGCCGGCAGGTGCGTGGTGGAGCCGAGCCGTTCCTGCACCCAGGACCCGTCGGCCTTGTCCTCGTCGTCGACCTCGACCGCGACCGTGTCGAGGACGACGGGATCGCCGCCGTCGCCCGCGGCCCCGTACTCGACGCTCAGCTCCGTGCCGTCGTCCAGGGCTCCGGTGATGGACAGGGCGAGGACGTCGCGCTCGGTGAGGTCGCCGATCTCCAGCCAGGGCGTCGTGATCGTCGTCGGCCCGGTCGTGGGCTCCTCCGTGAAGGTCGACCACCGGCGCACGTCCTCGGGGGCCAGGGCGCCCGAGGAGCCTTCCGCGTCGGGGAAGGCGTCGTCCGGTGACCCCTCGGCGTCGGCGTCGGCCGCGGGCAGCGCACGCAGCTCCACGGGGTCGGTCAGCGCCACGGCGTGATCGGCGAAGCCGCAGTCGTCCCCGCCGGTGAGCGCGCTGACCGCGTTCCCGGCGATGGCGAAGGTGTCCCTGTACCGCCAGGTGGCCAGCGCCGCGCTCGCGGTCTGGACGCCGACGGAGACCACGAGCACGGCGGCCAGCGTGCCCACGGCCGCCTCCGGCCAGGGCTGCCGGCCGGTCGAGCCGATCCGGCGTCGGGCGTACCAGGCGGCGGCCGCGAACAGCGCCCCCGTGGCCAGCCACAGCACCGGGTTCCCCAGCGCGTCCGGCAGCACGGGGGTCACGCCGTAGGCGGAGGACTCCACCTGCTGGTTGCCGGCGTGGAAGGCCAGGGCGGCCGTGAAGGCCACGACGCCGAGGATGCCCAGGGAGGCCCACCGGTCCGGACGCCGGCGCACCAGCAGTGCGACCGCCACGGTCAGGGCCAGGGCGCCGGGTGCGGCCAGGGCACCGAAGTGGTGGGTCCACTTGGTGGGGGAGGGGACCAGCGCGACGACGGCGATGAGGAACCCCAGGGCCGGGACCAGCCAGCTGGTGCGCCCGCCGCGGGGGCGGGTCATGCGCAGCAGGCTGATGGAGACCGCGATGACCACCACGATCGTGAGGATCACGATCAGCTGCTTGGCGAAGGTCCGCATGTTCTCGTCGGGACCCAGCGTCAGGTACCAGTAGCGCATCACCTCCATGTCCCAGGACTCGGCCGGGCCGACCTCCCGGTGGACGCGCAGGGCGGTGATCGCGGTGGCCAGCGTCGCGTCGGAGAACACCACGGTGGCGGGCAGCGTGGCGCAGGCCGCCACGAGGGCGAGTGATCCCCACTCACCCAGCGCCGAGCGGCGCAGGGTCGGCCACATCCGCGGCAGGAGGATCAGCAGCGTCGCCACGCAGGCGAGGCCGGACGCGGTGATGGTCACCGCGGTCCCGGCGACGGCGGCGGCGAGGCCGATGAGCCACGCGCGCTGCTGGCGGATGGCCTGCAGCGCCAGCGTGACGGTCACCGCCCACGCCAGCGTGACCAGGAACTCCGGCCGGGCGCCGATGTTCCACGGCAGCCACCACGCCAGCAGCGCCACGCCGGCGACCAGGCGCAGCGCCGGGTGCGGCCGGTCGACGAGCAGCGGGATGAGCTGGCGGGTGAGCAGCCACCACACCAGCAGACCGGCGGCCAGCGAGGGCAGCCGCAGCACGACGGGCTGGGTGGACAGCTCGGTCAGCGGCGCGAGCAGCGTCTGGAGCAGGACGAAGGGCACCTCGGGGACGTTGAAGAACCGGAACTGGTTCCCGACGAAGCCCGCGCTGTCGAGGGTCCGCGCCTCGAGGCTGTAGTAGTAGTCGTCGGTGTTCAGGAAGCCGATGGCCGTCCACGCCACGAGCGTGACCACGACGCCGACGTCCGCGAGCACGGCCATCGCCCGGCCCCACGGCACCGTCTCGTACGTCAGCGGGGGTCGCTCGGTCCCGTCCGCGTCGACCGCCCGGTCACGGCCGCGCTTCGCCGGGGGACTGGCCCACCACAGCATCCCCAGGCAGGCGAGCACCGCCAGCACGTGCAGAGCGATCAGGACGAGCTTGCCCGCCGTCGGCGAGGTCTGGAAACGCGCGTCGGGATGGGCGACGACGGTCGGCGACGGCCCGGCAGCGGAGGTGACGTCGGTGGTGAACGCGGTGACCTCGGGGACCTTGGCGCCGACGTCCTCCGCCAGCACCTCGGGGTCCTCGCCGGGGTTCTCGAGGGAGACGCGTGTGCGGTCCTGGTCGGCCCGGACGACCAGCGAGCAGTCCGGGGCGGCCGGCACCGGTCCCTGCCACAGCTCGGCGCCGGAGGAGACCACCCGGACCGCGTCGCGGCCCACCGTGATCGAGAGGCCCCGCTCGTTGCCACGGGTGGAGTCCGGCAGCGCCGTCGCCAGGAGGACGGCGGAGGCGCCCGCCTCCTGCTGCCCGGCGAGCGCCCGGACGGTCGCACACGGCGTGGTGGCCGTGATGTCGATCGGGCGGTACGGCATGAACAGCGCCGTCGTCGGCTGCGGGTCCGAGGGATCCAGCGGCCACTGGACCTCGGGGGTGTCGACCGAGACCGGGGCCAGCGGCAGGGCGACCGCGAGGACCAGGGTCAGGCCCGCGAGGACCCAGGCGAGGAGGCGCCGACGCCGTCCGCCCCCGGTCGAGGGGTCGCCGGAGTGCGTGGCCGTCGCTCCGGTCCGGGGCGTCGCGGGCGCGTCCCCGGTCACCGGCGAACCAGGCCCTGCGGGGCGGTCGTCATCACGCGGCACCCTACTTTCTCGACCGACGGGGGAGCGGCCGGAGGGCGGCATCCCCTCCGGCCGCTCGCCGGCGCGCGGACCGGCTACCTGCGGGTGACCGTGCCGGTGCTCCGGTTCTGCACGAGCGTTCCGCCCTGGAACGTCTGGGTGATCGTCGACGAGGTCGTCACCGCTGCCGCCGGTCGGGTAGCCCAGCGTGCCCCGCTCCCAGCCCTGCGCTCCCCAGGCCGCGAAGATCTTCCCGCTGACCGCGTGGGCGCCGGTGGTGGGCGACCAGTACATGTGCCCTTCTGGAAGACCTGGAAGCAGCCGCCCCGGACCAGGCCGCAGATCTCGCCGCCGGTCGGGTAGCCGAGCGCCGATGGGTTGGACGAGCCACGCTTTGCCGATCGCGCCCCAGACGACGTGTGTGCCGGTCACGGGCGAGTAGATCACGATGCCACCCTGGAAGTACTGGTTGCAGCGGCCGCCGGCCAGCCCGCACTTCTCCGTCGCTGGTCGGGTAGCCCAGCTGGCCCGCTTCGCGGCCCTGGCGCGGTCCACGCGTCGAGGATGGCGCCCCGGACGATCGCGGGTGCCGGTGGCCTCGATGTGGTAGACGGCGCCGCCCTGGAATGGCTGGGCGCAGCCGCCGTCGCGTCAGTCCGCACCGCTGGTCGCCGGTCGGGTAGCCCAGGGCGCCCTTCTCGTAGCCCTGGGCCGTCCAGAGGTCCCAGATGGCGCCGGTCACCATGGCGTGCGCGCCGCTGGCCGGGGACCAGTAGATCCAGCCGCCCTGGAACTCCTGGAAGCAGCCGCCGCCGGTGAGGCCGCACCGTCGCCGCGGCCGTGGGGTAGCCGAGGGGGCCGGCCTGGGCACTTCGGTGCGGCGTACTTGGCGAGGATGGCGCCGCTGACGATCGCGGGTCGGGTGCGACGCCGAGGAGTAGACGGTGCCCTTCTGGAAGTGCTGGGAGCAGCCGTTGTCCGCGCAGGCCGCACATCTGGTCGCCGGTGCGGGTAGCCCAGGGCGCCCTTCTCGTAGCCTTGGGCCTTCCAGAGGTCCCAGATGGCGCCGGTCACCATGACGTGCGCGCCGCTGGCCGGGGACCAGTAGATCCGGCCGCCCTGGAACTGCTGGTAGCAGCCGCCGCCGGTGAGGCCGCACTGCTCGCGCGGCCGTCGGGTAGCCGAGGAGGCCGGCCTCGGCACTTCGGTGCGGCCTACTTGTCGAGGATGGCGCCGCTGACGATCGGGGCCGGGTGGCGACGCCGAGGGTAGACGGTGCCCTTCTGGAAGTGCTGCGAGGCAGCCGTTGTCCGCGCAGGCCGCACACCTGTCGCCGGTCGGGTAGCCCAGGGCGCCCTTCTCGTAGCCTTGGGCCTTCCAGAGGTCCCAGATGGCGCCGGTCACCATGGCGTGCGCGCCGCTGGCCGGGGACCAGTAGATCCGGCCGCCCTGGAACTGCTGGTAGCAGCCGCCGCCGGTGAGGCCGCACTTCTGACGCGGCCGGTGGGGTAGCCGAGGTACCCGGTCTCCCACTGCGTGCTGGCCCACTTGTCGCGGATGGCGCCACTGACGGGGCGGGCGCCGGTGGACGCGAGGACCAGTAGACGGTGCCGTTCTGGAAGTCCTGGAAGCAGCCGCCGTCCGCGCAGGCCGCACACCTGCTCCCCGGTCGGGTAGCCCAGCGGGCCCTCCTCGTAGCCGCTGGGCCTTCCAGGCGTTCCAGATCGGCGCCGGTCACCATGATGTGCGCGCCGCCGGCCGGAGGACCAGTAGATGCGGCCGCCCTGGAACTGCTGGTAGCAGCCCTTGCCGGTGAGGCCGCACCTCTCCGCGGCGGTCGGGTAGCCGAGGTACCCGGCCTCCCACTGCGTGCTGGCCCACTTCTTCTGGATCGGACCCGAGCACCGGCTGGGCGCCCGTTCCCGCGGTCCAGTACATGGCGCCGTGCTGGAAGTCCTGGAAGCAGCCGCCGTCCTTGAGGAACGCAGTTCTGCTCCCCGGTCGGGTAGCCGAGGCGGCCGGTCTCCCAGCGCATGTCGGCCCAGCGCTCGTGGATCGGGCCGCGGACGATCTGCGCCCCGGAGGAGGGGGACCAGTAGATGGCCCCTCGCTCGAACGGCTGGAAGCAGCCTCCCTCCTGGAGGCCGCAGATGACGTTGCCGGTGGCCGAGCCGATGAGCCCCCGGGTGTCGGCGGCGTTGGCACGGGCCACGACGGCGCCGCCGGTCGCGAACTGCGTGGAGCCGAACCAGTCGGTGTAGTAGAGCCAGAAGTTGCGGTTGCCGTAGGCCGAGCAGCTGTCGCCCGTCCCGTAGCCGGCGTTCAGCGCCGCCTGGTTGGGCCGGTAGGGCGTGTAGTTGTACAGCCCCGCCGTCGCCTGGTTCCGGATGCGGACCACGGAGGTGCCGCAGGAACTCGGGACGCTCCACTGGATGACGTTGTCGCGCCCGGCCCGGTAGCTGTAGTTCGTCGGGTACGTGGCGTACCGCTGGTACTGCCGGGCCGAGTTGTACAGCTGCCGCTGCAGGCCGGCGTAGTCCGGGTGGCACCACCCGGTCCCGATGTCCGGGCAGTAGTAGCCGGCTGCCCGGTCGTACATCTTGGCCGTCGGGTTGCTGCTGGTGATGAACCCCATCTCCTTCTGCAGCAGCACCAGGATGACCCGCGGGTTGACGCGGCACGAGGCCGCGACCTTGGCGATGATCTGCGCGGCGCTCTCCCGGGCCGCGCCCTGGTACCCCGCGCACAGGTTGTCCGCGGCCTGGGAGGCCGTGTCCATCCGGAAGTCCTCGAGACAGGGGCTGCTGTCGTACGCCGGGTCGGGGCAGGAGCTGGGGCTCCTGCTCACCAGGAAGCTCTGGATGGCTGCGGCATCCATCGCGCGCCCGTCGAAGAACACGTCGTCGGCGATGATGTTGCCGGGGTCGAACTGCCGCGCGTCGGCCGCCTGCGCCTGCTGGACCGGCGCGCTCGTGGCCACCGGGCTCAGCAGCGAAGCGACCGCGACGACGAGGACGGCGAGGACGCGGAGGACGGGGCGCATCACGGGACGTCGACCTCCACGGCGTCCCCGGCGCCGCGGGAGGTGTCGGACTCGTAGGAGAGGGTGGCCTCCCAGGTACCCGGCGTCCAGCCGGTCGCCGGGCACGGTCATGGCCGGGCACGACGTCGAGGTGACGTTGTCGATCGCCACGGTGGAGACGTCCACCGAGGCCGAGCCCTTGGTCATGGTCAGCGTGCACGTGCCGCCGGACTCCACGATCCCCAGGACGATGCCGCCGGCCTCGACCGCCTCGAGGTCGTCGACCCAGCCGTAGTAGGTGAGCTGAGGCGTCACCTCCGTGCCGGGGTCCCGGGGCGGGACCGGCGTGTCCGTGGCGACGTCCTCGGGCGCGGGCACCGTCGGGATGGGCGACCCGCCGGTGCGCTCGGGCTCGAGGGTGGCGACCGGGTCACCGCCTGCGTCAGGCGCCTCGGTCGTCGGCACCGCGACGGGGGAGGTGTCGCCTGCGGCCGTCGTCGTCCCGTCGTCGTCCGCGCGGGTGGTCAGCCAGAAGCCGGCAGCGGCGGCGACCGCCACCGCGAGGAGGACCAGGAGAGTGCGCCGGAGGCGGGACGGGCGGGGACGGGAAGGCACAGCAACACCTCAGTGGTGTCGAGCGCAGCGCACCCGGGAGCGGACGGACGGCCGAGCCGTCGCATCCGAGGGCGGCTGAGCAGCGGGTCGGAACAGGTTGGAGCGCGGTCCAGCAGACCAAGAAGGAGCTGCCCGCGTCCAGTAACCGACCGGTCACGGCGCGTCGCGAACGGCACCGCCCGCAGGGGTGTCAGGCAGGCGCGCCCAGCGTGCGGATGCCCTCGATCCGTACGCCCAGGGTGGCCGTCACGCGCTCGGTGGCCGCCCGGTGCGGCAGCCCCTCGGCCGCCGGGTGCCGCACCAGCACCGTCGATGCGCCGGCGACCAGCGGGGCCAGCAACCAGGCCACCGGCCCCGCCTCGGCCGCGGTGTCCGCGTCGACCAGCACGCGGTCGTCGGGCCGGATGCCCAGCCGCGAGGCGAGCTCGCCGGCGGCGGCCACCAGGCCGCCGAGGGCCAGCGTCAGCCCGCCGGTCACCAGGCCCGGCGCCGCGGGGTCCGGCGGCTGCCAGGGGGAGAAGAAGTCGCCGTGGGCCCGCACCTCGAGCGCGAAGTCGCGAGCGGGCCCGACGTAGTCGGCCATGCCCAGGCCGAGCGGGTGCAGGGACAGCCCGAGCAGCTCCGCCGCCGGAGCGTCGCCCAGGGCGTCCTCCAGGGCCGGCAGCCGGTCCCGGTCGGCCAGGACGACGTCGGCCCCGGCGAGCCGGCCGTCGTCCTCGGCGGCCGTGTCCAGCACCGCCGCACCACAGCTCCACGCGGCCAGCAGCACCGCCGCGGTCTGCCAGTGGACCGGCAGTGCCACGGCCACCGTGCTGCCCGGGCCGACGTCGAACTCCTCCTGCAGCAGGTTCGCGGTCTTGGCGACCCAGTTGGCCAGCGTGGCCCCGGACAGCTCCACCCGGTCGCCGGTCGCGTCGTCGTAGGCGGTGAGCAGCGGGGCGGCGGCGTTCCTGCGCACGGCGTCGGCGAGCAGCTCGCCCGGCAGCTCGGCGCGCCCGGGGCCGGAAGGGGTGGGTCGGGTGAGGGACACGGGTCAAGAGTGGCAGGGGCGGGTGCGACGGATCGGTCCGCCCCGCGTGCTCCGGGCGACGCGGGTGCTCCCCGACTACAGTCGTCACTCGATGACCGCACCGAGCGCTGCCCTGATCCGGATCGACCACGCGGTGCTCCGCTCGACGCGCCGGGCGTTGGGGGACACCCCCGCCGTCCCCGTCGCCCGTGGTCTGTCGCACTTCGGCGAGCACGCGCTGGGCTGGCTGGCGCTGGGCGCCGCGGGTTGGGCCACCGGCCGCCGGCGCGAGGAGTGGACCGCCGGGATCGCCGGCGTCGTGGCCGCGCACGCGGCCGGGGTGGTGGTCAAGCGCGTGGTGCGCCGGGTGCGCCCCTCGCTCGCGGACGTCCCGGCACTCGTGGGGACGCCGAGCCGGCTGTCCTTCCCGAGCGCGCACAGCTGCTCCACCGCCGCGGCGGCCGTCGGCTTCGGTCCGATGCTCGGGCGTCCCCCGTTGGTGGCGGTGACCGGCGTCATGCTGGTCTCCCGGGTGCTCCTGGGCGTCCACTACCCGTCGGACGTGGTGTCGGGCGCGGTGCTCGGCACCGGCGTGGCCACGGCCGTGCGCCGCCGCATGACCAGAGACGCAGGCAGGAAGGCGTGACCGTGCACCCCCAGACGAGCTCCGCACCGGCTCCCGAGGGCACCGCGCCGGCCGACGGCGAGCTCTCGCCGACGCCGGAGATGCCCCCACGTCTCCCCGGCTTCCGGGGCAGCTTCGCGTGGGGCCTGGTCCGGGCCCTGCGCCCCCGCCAGTGGGTCAAGAACGTCCTCGTCCTGGCCGCCCCGCTGGCCGCCGGCGAGATCTTCAACGCCGACGTGATGCGGCCGACCGCCGTCGCCTTCGTGCTGTTCTGCCTCTCCGCGTCGGCGGTCTACCTCGTCAACGACACGATCGACGTCGAGGAGGACCGCCGGCACCCGCGCAAGCGGTTCCGGCCGATCGCCGCCGGCATCGTGCCGCGCTGGCTCGCCCTGGCGATGGCCGCCGTCCTCTTCACCGTCGCGCTGGTCACCGCGGTGCTCCTCACCCGCCCGGAGCTGGCGTTCGTGCTGGCCAGCTACGTGGTCATCCAGCTGGCGTACTGCGTCTTCCTCAAGAACCAGCCGGTCATCGACCTCGCCGTCGTCGCCTCGGGCTTCCTGCTCCGCGGCATCGCCGGGGGCGTGGCCGCCGGGCTGCTGCTGTCGCAGTGGTTCCTGCTCGTGGCCGCCTTCGGCTCGCTGTTCATGGTGGCCGGCAAGCGCTACTCCGAGCTCGTCCTGGTGGGCGACGCCGCCGCGACCCGCAAGACGCTCAAGGAGTACTCGGCCAGCTACCTGCGCTTCGTGTGGAGCCTGTCGGCCGGCGTGGCGGTGACCGCCTACAGCCTGTGGGCCTTCGAGCTGGGGGAGACCCAGGACGGCGTCCCGTGGTCGACCATCTCCATCGCCCCCTTCGTGATGGCGATCCTCAGGTACGCCGTGGACGTCGACAAGGGCGCCGCCGGTGCGCCCGAGGAGATCGTGCTGCGCGACCGTGTCCTGCTGTGCCTCGGTGTGCTCTGGGTGGCCACCATGGGTTTGGGAGTCTTCGATGTCTGACGAAACACCCCGTCCCCCCACCCCTCGCAGGCTCGGCGCGGGACCCTGGACGGGGCCGGCGAAGCCGTGAACCTCCACGGGTGGGGGCGCACGGCGCCCACCCCGGCGGTGCTCACCCCGGTCCACGACGACGCCGAGGTGCGCGCGGTGCTCGCCGCCGCCGGCGGGCGGGGCGTGGTGGCCCGCGGCCTGGCCCGCAGCTACGGCGACGCCGCGCAGAACGCCGGTGGCCACGTGCTGGACATGACCGCGGCGTCCCGCGTGCTCTCCTTCGACGCCGGGACCGGGCTGGTCGACGTCGAGGCCGGCATCTCGCTGGACGAGCTGATGAACCGGTTCGTGCCCCAGGGCTTCTTCGTCCCGGTGACCCCCGGCACCCGGCTGGTGACCGTCGGCGGGGCGATCGGTGCCGACATCCACGGCAAGAACCACCACGTCGCGG
The DNA here is from genome assembly GCA_963747895.1 of uncultured Actinomycetota bacterium. GTDB lineage: Bacteria > Actinomycetota > Actinomycetes > Mycobacteriales > Geodermatophilaceae > Blastococcus. The sequence goes on along the minus strand of CAVVGX010000004.1, from coordinate 582,500 downwards.
GCAGCTTCGCCCAGCACGTCCGGTGGCTGGACCTGCTCACTGCCGACGGCGAGGTGCGCCGGGTCAGCCCCGAGGAGGACCCGGACCTGTTCTGGGCCACCGCGGGCGGGATGGGCCTGACCGGCGTCATCCTGCGCGCTCAGGTGCAGCTGAAGCGGATCGAGTCCTCGCGCTGCCTGGTCGACACCGACCGCACCCCGGACCTCGACAGCCTGATGACGCTGCTCGCCGAGACCGACCACCTCTACGAGTACTCGGTGGCCTGGATCGACACCCTGGCCAAGGGCAAGCGCATGGGCCGCTCGGTGGTCACCCGCGGCCGGTTCGCGACACTGGACGAGCTGCCCGAGAAGCGGAAGGCCGACCCGCTCGCCTACCACGGGTCGATCAAGGTGAAGGTGCCCGACGTCTTCCCGCCGGGGCTGCTGAACCTGGCCACGGTCGCCGCGTTCAACGAGCTCTGGTACCGCAAGGCGCCGAAGCGGAAGCGCGACCAGCTGCAGAGCATCCCGACCTTCTTCCACCCGCTGGACGCCGTGGGCGGCTGGAACCGCATCTACGGGCCGCGGGGCTTCGTGCAGTACCAGGTCACCGTGCCCTTCGGGCAGGAAGAGGCCATGCGCGAGGTGCTGGACCGGCTGAGCTCCTTCGGGACGGCGTCGTTCCTGGCGGTGCTCAAGCGGTTCGGCCCCGGCAACCCCGGCATGCTGTCCTACCCGTCGCCGGGCTGGACCCTCGCGCTGGACATCCCCGTGATGAAGGGGCTGGCGGGCCTGCTGGACTCGCTGGACGAGGTGGTGGTCGCCGCCGAGGGGCGGACGTACCTCGCCAAGGACTCCCGGGTGCGCCCGGAGACCTTCGAGAAGATGTACCCGCGGCTCGAGGAGTTCCGCGCGGTGCGCAAGCGGGTGGACCCCGAGGGGGTCTTCACCTCCGACCTGGCCAGGAGGCTCGCACTGTGATCGACGCGCTCGGATCCCCCGGATCGCTCCTGCTCGTGGGGGGCACCTCCGACATCGCCGTGGCCACCGCCCACCGCTACCTGGCGGAGCGGCCGCTGCGCGTCGTCGTCGCGGCCCGGGACACCCCGCGCCGCGCGGCCGTCGCCGACGAGCTGCGCGCCGCCGGCGCCGACGTCGACGTGGTCGACTTCGACGCCGAGGACGCCGGCTCGGCCGAGCGCATGGTCGCGGCCGCGGCAGCCGGCGGTGACGTCGACGTCGCCGTCATCGCCTTCGGTCAGCTCGGCGACCAGGAGCAGCTGGCCGCCGACCCCGCCGCGGCCGCCGCACTCGGCCAGGTCAACTACGTGGCGCCCGTCGTCGTCGGCACCGTGCTGGCCAACCGGATGCGCGACCAGGGGCACGGGGTCATCGTCGCCCTGTCCTCGGTCGCCGGTGAGCGGGCCCGTCGGTCGAACTACGTCTACGGCTCCACCAAGGCCGGCCTCGACGCCTACTTCTCGGGCCTCGCGGACTCCCTCGCCGGCTCGGGTGTCTCCGTGCTCGTCGTCCGGCCCGGGTTCGTCCGGTCCAAGATGACGGAGGGGCTGCCCGAGGCCCCGCTGTCGACGACGCCGGAGGCGGTGGCCGAGGCGATCGTCACCGGCGTCCGCAAGGGCCGGCACACCGTGTGGGTGCCCGGCACGATGCGCTGGGTGATGAGCGGCCTGCGGCACACCCCGCGCGCCGTCTTCCGCCGGCTGCCCTTCTGACGCCGGTTCCTCGCCGCCGGCGACCATCGCTGGTCACCGGCGGCGGGGGAGTTCACAGCGTGTCGGGGGCCAGTCGTTGCAGGGACTGCGGGTCGATGTCGCGGTCGTGCAGCGGGAGCACGATCTCGGTGACCAGGTCGGTGAGCTCGGCGATGCGCAGGTTGAGCCGGCGCTCCTCGAGCAGGCCGTCGGCCAGCCGGGGCAGCGCCTCGTCCAGCCGGCCGTGCGTCTCGTCGATCCGCAGGTGCGCCTCGTCCAAGCGGGCGCGCAGCGCGGCGTTCTCCACCTGCAGGTCGGCGATGCCCCGGTGCGCCGCCTCGAGGGAGTCGAAGGTCAGCCGGATGTCGCGCAGCACCGCCTCGTAGTCGGGGAAGAGGGCCTTCCGGAACGCCTTCGCCGGGGCCCGCACCAGCCGCTTCACCGCACCGGTCGCTGCCATGTCACCACCATCCTCGTCGTCGGGAGCGGGTCGGTGCCCGTCTCCCAGGGGGTGTGCTCGACGACCTCGTGGGCGTCGTGCACCTCGTCGATCCGCAGCCCGTAGGGCGCCAGCTCCGCGCACAGGACCGCCACGTCCACGGCCCGGTGCATCGGTATCCCGGTGCCCGGCTGCGGCATCAGGCTGGAGCGGGGCACGTCCAGGTGCGCCTGACCGCCGCTGCGCAGCAGCATGGACAGCCCGCGGAGCAGGATCGGGCGCCCGATGTCCCAGTAGTTGCCCAGCAGCCCCCGGGCGTAGACGACCAGCGGCTCCCGGCGGGCGCCCAGCTCGGCGCCGAGCGCGATGACCCGACGCAGGTCGTAGAGGTTCAGCACCCGGAACCGCGCGGCCGCGTCCTGCTCCTCGGCGGCCGCGGCCGCCGCGCGCATCGGCCAGCGCACGTAGTCCAGCGCCTCGACGTCGAAGCCCTGCCCGGCCAGCCACAGCGCGTCGTGCCCGCGTCCGCTGCCGAGCTCCAGCACCCGCGACCCCGCCGGGATGCGGTCGGCCAGCCAGCCGGCGTAGTCCGACGGGGCGCTGCCGAGCGGCACGCGGGCGCCCTCGATGTCGTAGCGGTAGAAGTCCTCCCACATGGTCCGGTCCATGCCGTAGTCGGAGAACCAGCCCCAGAACCGGTCCTGCACGGACCGGGGGATGTCGAACCGGTAGGAGGGGTCCGGGATCTTCCAGCCCGGGCCGTAGTTGGCCTCGAGCATGAGCTCCGGTTCCCGGGGCGAGGGCTCGGGGCGGCCCTCCACGTCGATGGAGATGGTCGGGACGACCTGGTCGCGCCGCGCCTGGAGCCGGATCGCGAAGGTGTGCTGCCACCAGCCCTGGTCGTCGATGAACCCGGTGAAGAGGTCGACGTAGGCGTCCGGCCGGCCCTCGTGGCTGAAGTGCACCTGCACGTGCCCGGCCGAGGCGCGGATCGCCTCGAACCCGGCGGCGCGCAGGATCCGGCCCAGCTGGAACGCCTCGCGGACCACGTCGGCGGGGTGGCTGTGCGGGCTGAGGTACCCGAGGTCGGCGTCGTCGTCGTGCGGCATGATCCGGCCGTCCCGGTAGGGGCCGAGCAGGGTGCCGCTCATGACGTAGACGGGCAGGTCGGGCCGGTGCTCGGCGAGTGCTGCGCGGATGCGGTCGAGGTTGTCCAGCAGGCGCTGCACCATGCCGGGGTCGTAGTCCGCCAGCGCGTGCCCGATGCGCCCGAACTTGTTGATGACCAGACCGATGCCGTGGCGGTCGTCGAACGAGAGCGGCCCGTCCCCGGTCCCGAAGCGGGCGGCGGCGGTCAGCACGTCCGGCCCGCCGTCGACGGGACGCAGGCCGATGGTGCCGGTGCCGGTCAGGTACGGGCGCAGCGGGCGCGGCCACGGCAGCCGGCGGCGGTGCGGCCCGGCCGAGGGATCGGGCTCGGTCGCCGAGACGCGGAACGACCAGATGCGCCGGCCGCCCAGCAGCAGGTCGACGATCCGGTCGTCGTCCTCGGGCGGAGCGGTGAACGACAGACCCTCGTCGTGCGGGTCCAGGTGGGACAGCAGGAGCCTGTCTCCTCTGCAGGGGAGGCGCCGCGCGCACGAGCGGGAGCGACGCCGGAACGGCCGCCGAGGTTAACAGCCGGCGAACAGGAGGCGTCGACGAGCCCGGGGCGCGGCCCCCGCCCTCAGTTGATGCAGGAGGAGTCGGCGGCGGTGCGGGCGTCGGCGCCCTCGGTCTTCTCCGGGGCGGGCTGCTTGGTGACCGCCTGCCCGATGCCGTTGAAGTCCGAGCCGATGACCAGCTGCGTCGTGCCGGCCGGGACGTCCTCGTCGACGGTGAGCTTCGCCCCCGGCACCGCGGTGGCCAGCGTCGTCGCCAGTGCCTTGCCGGCCGCGGCGTAGCGGATCTCGGTGCGGGTGTGGTCCATCGAGTCCGCGTTGCCGGTGCTGCCGACGACGTAGCCGGCCTCGGTGAGCGCATCGGCCGCGGTGCCCGCGAGCCCCGGGGTGCCCGAGCCGTTGAAGACCTGCACCGTGACCTCCGCCGGTGCCGCGGTGGGGGGTGCCTCGCTGGTCGGGGAGGGCGTGGTCGAGGGCTTCTCCGGCTCCGCCGACAGGTCGGCGAAGAAGGCGTGCAGGGTGTCCTCGTCCTTCAGCCGGATGATCGAGCGGTTGTTCTCGTCGCGGTCGTCGCCGACGTAGGGGATGGTCTGGAAGTCGATGCTGCCCGGGTCCACCGCCTGCATCTGCTCGGCCAGCGAGAACAGGTCCAGGCTCTGGTCGACGGTCAGGGACTCCGCGGCCGCCTGCACCAGCTGGCGCTGCTTCCCGAGGTTGAACAGCACGTCGTCGGAGAGGATCTTGCGCAGCACACCGGCCATGAAGACCTGCTGGCGCACGATGCGGTCGAAGTCGCCCCGGGGGAGGGCCGCACTGCCGTCGGGGCGGACGCCGTGCCGCTGCCGGACGAACTTGACGGCGTCGGCACCCGAGATGACCTGCTTGCCGGCCGGGAAGACGGCACCGGAGTACTTGCGGTCGTCGACCGCCGAGCACAGGTTGACCTCGACGCCACCGACGACCTCGGTGAGGTTGAAGAAGCCGAGCAGGTCCACCTCGGCGTAGTGGTCGATCTTCAGGCCGGTGAGGCCGCTGATCGTCTGGACCAGCAGCTGCGCGCCCTGGCCCGACTTCTCCTCCTCGGAGGCGTCGTCGGGGGCGTTCTGCCGGCCGTAGGCGTAGGCGGCGTTGAGCTTGTCCATCCCGTAGCCCGGGATCTCCACGTAGGAGTCGCGGGGGAAGGAGACGAACGACGCCCGCGACCCGTCGGCGGGCACGTGCACCAGGATCATGGTGTCGGTGTTGAGCCCCTGGTTCTCACCGGTGTGCAGCTCCGACTTCAGCTCGTCGGACAGGGTCGTGCGGCTGTCGTTGCCGACCAGCAGGAGGTTCATCGCCGAACCCCCGCCGCCGCTGTTGCCGTCTGTCGGGATGGCGTCGGTGCGGTTCACCGAGGCGTCCGCGACCTGACCGAGGTACCAGCCCCAGCCGCTGGCGACCAGCAGGACCAGTGAGAGCAGGGTGGCCACCGCGCGGGCGCCGACGGCGGCGCGACGGGCTCCGGCGCCGGTCCGTGCGGAGCCCTCGGCCCGCGCGGCACCGCGATCGGCCGACCGGCGGGACGGGCGGCCGGCGCGTGGGTCGAGGCTCGGCGGGAGCGGACGACCGGGACGGTCGTCGGGCTCGTTCCGGTCTCGGCTCACGGATGTCCTCACTGCTGGCTCGGTTCGTCCGACCGGGATCGTCGGGCCCAGCGATGGTAGGTCGCCCGAATCCGCCGATCGGTCGTCCGACACCGGATCGGGTGCTCCGGGCGCCCCGTCCTGCACGCCTGGTCACAGGAGCCCTCGCTGGTCGCAGTGGTCACACCCGGATGGGAGGATCGGGCCCGCCGGGACGGGCGTGCCGGACCGGGGAGTCGGGGGGAGACGGGGTGGCACGCGCGGCCTCGGGTGGGGACGGCGACGCGCGGGCGCTCGTGGTGCCCTGGCGGCTCCTGCCGGTGCTGGCGGTGGTCGCCCTGGGGGTCACCGGAGCCGTCCAGGCGACGATCGCGGCGACGGACCTGCCGGCGACCTCGAACGTCCCGGAGGCGCTGACGACGTGGGCGGTGGTGCTCGGCACCGCCGTCGTCCTGGCCGGGGCGCTGTGGGGGCGGCTGCCCGGCTGGGCGCGCGCCGTGCTCGTGGTCGCCGGGCTGACCTGGACCGCCACGGCCGTGCTCGCCCTGCCGCTGCACGGGACGGCGTACTACTTCGGCGGGCTGGTCAGCGACCAGCAGTTCCGGGTGCAGTACCTGACCCGGCTCACCGACAGCGCCGCGCTCAGCGACATGAACTACGCCGGGTTGCCGCCCTTCTACCCGGCGGCCTGGTTCTGGCTGGCCGGCCGGGCCGCCGCGGTCGCGGGGGTCGAGCCGTGGGTCGCCTACAAGCCGGTGGCGATCGCCACGGTCGCGCTCATGCCGGCCGTCGCCTGGTGCGTCTGGTCGCGGCTGCTCGGCGGCCGGACCGCGGTGGCGATCGCGGCGGTCACGCTGGTGGCCGGGGTGTCGCTCTCGGCCACCGAGCCGTACTCGTGGCCGGCCGCCGCGCTGATGCCCGCCGCCGCGGTGGCCTTCGGGCAGGTGGTGGCCGGACGCCGGGCAGCCGTCGGCCGGCTGGTGGCGGTCGGGCTGTTCGTCGGGCTGGCCGGCAGTTCCTACACCCTCTACGGCTTCCTCGCGGCGCTGCTGGTGTGCGTGCTGGCGGTCGCGGCGGTCGTCGCTGCCGGGTCGGCGCGCGGGGCGGCGGCGCGCCGGGCGCTGCGGGACGTCGGCGTCGTCGCGGCGGTCGCCCTCGTCGTCGCCCTGCCCGTGTGGGGGCCGTTCCTGCTGGAGGCCGTCCGCTCCGGCATCGGCTCCAATGCTGCGGCCCGGTTCCTGCCCGCTGCTTCCGCGCTGCTGCCCGACGTCCTCGGCGCCGACCCGTGGCGGCTGCTGCTCACGCTCGGGCTGCTGGGTCTGGCGGCCCGGGTGTGCACCGCCTGGGGCCGGCACCCCGACGTGCTCGCGTCGCTCGGCATCACCGTGGCGTGCGGCTACGCCTGGTACGCCGTCAGCACCCTCGCCCTGGCCGGTTCCACGACCCTGCTGGCGTTCCGCATGGAGAGCGTGCTGGTGGTGGCCCTCGGCACCACCGGTGTCCTGGTCCTGGCCGAACTCGGGCCCGTGGCCGCCGGCCGCGTGGCGGCCAGGGGATGGCCGGCCCGGCGGGTGGCGGTTGCCGGCGGGCTGCTCACCGTCGTCGCCACGACACAGGTCCTCTCCGATCGCATCGGCGACCTGGACGAGCGGGTCGAGCAGGCCTGGACGACCCCCTACCCCGACGGCGCGAACGCCCGGGGCGAGGTCGACCGGGGGCGGGAGGAGGGGTGGAGCGACGACCTGGCCGCCGCCCTCGACCGCCTGAGCGGGGAGCGGCCGCGCGACACCGTGGTGCTGACCACGAACTACTCGCTGCTGTCCTTCCACCCCTACCGCGGTTTCCAGCAGCTCACCCCGCACTACGCCAACCCGCTGGCCGACTACGACGAGCGGTCGGCCTTCGTGGCCGAGTTGGCGCGCAGCAGCAGCCCGGCCGAGCTGCTCGACCGCCTCGACGACGCGCCGTGGATCCCGCCCACGGCCTTCGTCCTCCGGGTCGCCGACGACGGCCTGCACCTCCGGCTGTGCCGGGACGTCTTCCCCGCCGCACCCAACGTCGAGTTCTACGACGTCGTGTTCCCCGCCGAGCTGTTCGAGGGCCCGGAGTTCGCCACCGAGACCGTCGGCGACTACCTGGTCGCCGCCCGGCGGGGCTGAACGCGGACCGGTGGCGCCGGCCGCCCGGCGATCAGCGGGCCCAGCCGGACACGGTCTCGGAGGTGACCCGGGTCGCCGGCTCCGCCAGCTCCGTGCGGGGCTGCCAGGCGTACAGCGAGACCGGCCGCTCGAGAGGGCGGCCGGTCACGTACACCGGCACCTGCTGCTGGTCCACGAGGGTGCGGGCCGGTGCGTACGGTCCGCCGAGGGTGATCGTCACGGCGATGTCGCCGGCGTCGTTGGGAGCGGCGGGGGAGATCCGCCAGTCCGGGACGTCGGTGAGCCCGTTGCGCTGCACGGACAGCTCCTGGCAGGGGAAGACGAAGGCGACCGGCCAGTCGACCAGGGCGGGCGACGCGGGGTCGACGACGTCCGCGAACGGCGCCGTCTCCGGCACTCTCGGGGCGGAGACCGCCAGCGGCAGGGTGCCTTCCACGCCGCCGTCGCGGGCCACCAGTCGGACGAGTCCGGCCTCCGGCGGCACCGCGCCCGGGTCCAGTCGTCCGTCGCGCGCGGCCGGGCCGCCGCGGGGGTCGGGCACCGGGGCGCTGGACACCACCCGGACATCGGCGCCGTCGGCGGCGCCGAACTCCGCGACCAGGCTGGTGCCGGTCTTCCCGCTGCCGCTGGTGGTCACCACGAGCGGCAGGCCGTCCTCCCGCAGCGACGGCGGCAGCTCGAACCACCCGGTCACCAGGCGGGCCGCACCCTGGCCGTCCTGGCCGCTGTGGCCGGTGGCGGCCCACCCGGGCAGCCCGGCGCCGGCCATCGTGAGGTCCGGCCCGGTCGGCGTTCGGCCGTCGGGCACCGCGACGAACCCGTCGAGCAGGGGGGCGCCGGCGACCCCGGTCGCGGGCGCGAGCAGGCCCGCGGCGGGGTCGGTCTCCACCCGCAACTCCTCCGCCAGCCCGCACGGCTGCCCACCCACCGTGGCCGCCGCGTCGGCGCCCAGTGAGTAGCTGCCGCGCTGCTCGCGGGTCGCCACGACGAAGCTGCCCAGCTGCAGGGCGACGGTGAGCAGGACGAGCCCGACCGCCACGAGGCCGGCCGACGGCAGGAACCGCGCCAGCGGGACGCCGCACGTCCTCGCGGTCCCCGGACCGCGCCCAGATCACGGTCGCGGCCGCGGCGACGCCCACGAGCACGGCCAGGATGAGGAACATCGAGGAGAAGCTGAGGCCGAACGCCTGGGGCGGGACGTCGTTCCAGGGCACGCCGAGGTCGGACAGGTAGGCCCACCGGTTGCGGCCTGGCCCAGGACTGGGCGCCCACCATGAGCACGACGACGGTCGCGGCCGCGGTCCGCGCGAGGGCCGCCGTGGACACCCGGCCGGCGGACGACGAGGCGCCGGCCGGCTGCACCGTGCCGAAGAGGTGCAGGGCCATCAGGATCAGGGCCGTGCCGATGGGCACCAGCGCGCCGAAGTGCATCGTCCACTTCGTGGGCGTCGCCACCAGGACCACGAGTGACAGGCCGAAACTCGTCATGAGCCGTCCGGCCACGGCGTGGTCCGCGGTGTCCGGCCAGCGGCCGGAGAGCCGCTGCCAGAGGACGGCGATGACCGCGACGACCGTCAGGAGCACCGGCACCCGCCGGCTCAGGGAACCCTGCAGGTCGCCGTTGGACAGCAGCAGGTACCAGCGCTCCGGCTCGGCCGACCAGGGCAGCGCGCCCGGCAGGACACTGCGGATCCGGCTGGCCTCGGCGACGGCGGCCAGGCTCTGGTCGGCGAACGCCACGAGCAGTGCCGTGCCGACCGCTGCCGCGGCGGTGACGGTGAGGACGGGCAGACCGATCGGCGAGGTCCGGGCCAGGCGCAGGATCGGCACCGCGGCAGCGAGGAGGGGCACGAAGGCCACCGCACCCGTGGGCGTCACCGCCAGCGTCGCGCCGGCCACCACCAGCGCCAGGAGCACCGGCGTCAGCCGTCCGCGCCGCAGCGCGCGCTCCACCAGGACCGTGACCGCCGCCAGGCCTGCGGCCACCCAGGGCTCCGGGCGCAGGCCGAGGTTGGTGGGCAGCCACCACAGCGCGAACGCGGCCGCGGCGACGGCGTAGGCCCAGCGACTGCCGGCGAAGGACCCCAGCCGCGGCAGCAGCCCCCGCGCGATCAGCAGCCAGGTGGCGATCCCGAGCAGCGACGAGGGGATCCGCATCCACAGGGTGCTCTGGCTGATCCCCGACCACAGGTCCAGGACCTCGTAGAACCACCCGAACGGCGCCTCGGGGGCGTTGAACCAGCGGTAGACGTTGCCGACGTAGCCGTTCTCGTCCCGGCTGCGGATGATGCCGGCGATGTAGCCGTCGTCCACGGTCATCGGGCCGATGACGGTCCAGACCCCCAGCACCACGACGACCACGGCGTCGACGACCAGTCGCGCGATCCCGCGCCCCGGCGGGGCGTCGGAGGTGTCCGGCGTCGCCGGGGGCGGCGCGGCGGGAGTCGACCCGGCCGGAGCCCGTTCCCGTCGGGTGACGAGGACGAGCGCACCGGCCAGCGCGAGCACGGCCAGCACGGCGAGCGCGATCTTCAGCGGCGTGGGGGAGGTCTGGAAGACCGTGTCAGCGGTGACGGCCACCGCCAGCCCGTCGGGGTCCTCGACCTCGGTGAAGACGCCCGCGACCGCCGGGCGGACGTCGGAGGCCCGGTCGGCCACGACCTCACCGTCCAGGCGCAGTGTGGTCGCAGAGGCCGACGACGTGAGCTCGAACGCGCAGTCGCCGGACGCCGGGATCTGCTGCGGGGGGAGGTTCGTCCCGTCGGTGCTCACGGCCAGCTCGCCGCGGACGACCGCGATGCGGAGCCCGCCGGGGAGCGAGGCGCCGCCCGGGCGCTGGTCGAGGGGCGTGGTGGCCAGCAGGACGGTGCCGTCGCCGGCCGCCCGGGCGGCGGCGCAGTCGACCTCGGCGCGCACCGACGTGGGCCGCTCGAGCATCAGCGGGATCGCCACGGCCGTCGCGTCGCCCGCCTCCGACGGCCAGGAGTAGACGGCCTCCGGGCGCTCCACCGGCGCCAGCACGAACGCGACGGAGGACAGCAGGGAGAGCGCCGCGAGCAGGAGCAGGAGCAGACGTGGCCGGGCCGCCCGGCCCCGCGCCGGCCGGGACGACGACATGCGACGAGGGTAGCCGCGGCCGCTCGGCGCCCTGGCCGCCTGCGCCCGGCGTGCCCCTGCGTCCCTGCCGACCCGTGCGCCCCTGCAGCCCCGGGGGACCACCGAGGAGGGCGGAGCTCCGGCCCTGGACGGTAGCCTCGACCAACGTGGCTGTCACCGCGTCGTCGAACGCTGCCTGGGGAGGTGCCAGGAAGGATCTCGTCGCCGGCTGGCGCTCCCGTGAGCTGTGGGCGCACCTGGGCTGGCAGGACATCCGTCAGCGGTACCGCCGCTCGGTGCTGGGCCCCATCTGGATCACCATCAGCATGGCGGTCACCGCCATCGCGCTGGGCATCCTCTACGCGGGCCTGTTCGGGAACTCGCTCGCGACGCAGCTGCCCTACATCCTCGTGGGCTTCATCGTCTGGGCCTTCATCTCCGGCTGCATCCTCGAGGGCGCCGACGTCTTCATCAAGAACGAGGGGCTGATCAAGCACCTCCCGGCGCCGATCTCGGTGCACGTCTACCGGCTGGTGTGGCGCCAGACGCTGCTGTTCGGGCACAACCTGATCGTCTACGTGGTGATGCTGTTCATCTGGCCGCAGCCGCTGGGCTGGTCGAGCCTGCTGGCGATCCCGGCCTTCGCCCTCCTGGCGGTCAACGGTGGCTGGGTCGCCCTGCTCTTCGGCATGGCCAGCAGCCGGTTCCGCGACCTCAACCCGATCATCGGCAGCGTCGTCCAGCTGATGTTCTTCCTCACGCCCATCGTGTGGATCTACGAGGACTTCCTCGACAGCCCCAACCCGGCCATCGCCGAGCGTGCGCGCCTGGCCGAGCTCAACCCGTTCCTGCACTACATCGAGATGATCCGGCGGCCGATGCTGGGCCAGGAGACGGTCTGGCGGAACTGGGTGGTCGTCCTGGCCCTCACGGTCATCGGCTGGGCGGTGACCCTGTGGGCGATGCGCCGCTACCGCACGCGCGTCCCCTACTGGGTCTGAGCGCCCGCAGAGAGGAACACCACGTGGTCCGCATCGAGACCCGGAACGCGAGCGTCGACTTCCCCATCTTCGACGCCAAGACGCGGTCGCTGAAGAAGGCCGTCCTCGGCATGGTCGGCGGCAACATCAGCTCCGACGACCGCAAGGTGCCGGTCATCGAGGCCCTGCACGACATCGACCTCACGATCGAGGAGGGCGACCGGGTCGCCCTCGTCGGGCACAACGGCGCCGGCAAGTCCACGCTGCTGCGGCTGCTGTCGGGCATCTACGCCCCGACCCGGGGGACGGCGCACATCGAGGGGCGGGTCGCGCCCGTCTTCGATCTCGGCGTCGGGATGGACCCGGAGATCTCCGGCTACGAGAACATCATGATCCGCGGGCTCTTCCTGGGCATGACGCGCAAGCAGATGGAGTCCCGCGTCGACGAGATCGCCGACTTCACCGAGCTCGGTGACTTCCTGGCGATGCCGCTGCGCACGTACTCCACCGGGATGCGGGTGCGGCTGGCCCTGGGCGTGGTCACCAGCATCGACCCGGAGATCCTGCTGTTCGACGAGGGCATCGGCGCCGTCGACGCCGCCTTCCTGGAGAAGGCGCGCGACCGGCTGGAGGAGCTGGTGAAGCGGGCCGGCCTGCTGGTCTTCGCCTCGCACTCCGACGAGTTCCTGCGCCGGCTGTGCACCTCGGCCATCTGGATGGAGCACGGCCGGGTCAAGCAGCGGGGCGATCTGCGCGAGGTCCTGACCGCCTACAAGGGCCGCGACCCCTGGCTCGACGACGCGGCGAGCCGCACGTGATCCTCCCGGCCCCCGTGCCCGCCCCCGGCGCGGAGCGGCCCGACCGCGTCGTCGCCGTCGTCGTCACCCACCGGCGCCCCGGGCTGCTGGCCGAGAGCCTGGCCGCCCTGGCCGGGCAGAGCCGGCGGGTGGACGCCGTGGTGGTCGTGGACAACGGGGCCGACGAGGAGACCGCCGCCGTGGTCGCGGCGGCCGACGTCCCCACCACCTACCTGCCCTCGCAGCGGAACCTCGGCGGAGCCGGCGGCTTCGCGCTGGGCATGCTCACCGCTCTGGCCCAGGGGGCGGACTGGGTGTGGTGCGCCGACGACGACGGGCGCCCGGCGGACGGCACCGTGCTGGCCACGCTGCTGGAGTGCGCGCACACCCACGACCTGGCCGAGGTCTCCCCGGCCGTCGTCGACAAGGCCGATCCCGACCTGCTCGCCTTCCCGCTGCGCCGCGGGCTGCGCTGGCGCCGGACGCGGGCGGACTTCGCGGGCCTGGACCTGCTCCCGGGGTACGCCTCGCTGTTCAACGGGGCGCTGTTCCGTGCCGAGGCGCTCGATGCCGTGGGCGTGCCGGACTACCGGCTCTTCCTGCGCGGGGACGAGACCGAGCTGCACCGTCGCCTGGTCCGGTCGGGGCTGCGCTTCGGCACCTGCCTGACGGCGGCCTACCTGCACCCCGAGGGGACCGAGGAGTTCCAGCCGATCCTCGCCGGGCGGCTCTCGGCGCAGTACCCCGCCGACGAGACCAAGCGCTTCTTCACCTACCGCAATCGCGGCTACCTGATGGCGCAGCCCGGCATGCGGTGGCTGTTCCCGCTGGAGCTGGTGCGGTTCTCGTGGTTCTTCCTCGCCCGCCGCGACGTCGCGGGGCTGCGCTCCTGGCTCGGACTGGTGCGTCAGGGGCGCCGGGAGCGCTTCACCCGCCCGTAGCCGGGCCCGCTACTCCCCGAACGTCGCGCGCCAGGCCTCCTTGGAGGTCAGGTCGTCCCAGGCCGCCCGGTACTGCTGCGACAGCTCGGGGAAGCGGCGGCGGATCTCCCGGTTCAGCTCCAGGGACCGCTTGCCGAGCCGCTTGGCGGTGGCCGGGTCGCGGTGCCGGAAGGTGACGCCGCGGCCGTCGGCGGTGCCCACGGTCACGCTGTCGAGCCGGGAGAGCACGAACCACTGCGCGTCCTGCGCCGGCACCTGCAGCTGGGGGCGCTCGCCCGCCGGCCGGGCCGGCCGGACCGCCTGGCGCGCGGCGCGCAGCAGCGCCTTCGCGATGGCGACCTTGCCCACCGGCGGCTCCGCCATGCCCTCGACGACGACCGCGTCCATCTCGGGGTCGGGGACGTCGGTGGTCACCACCCGGCTGTCGGCGTACTGCTGCTGCAGCGCGCGGACGTCGGCCAGGGCCGTGGGGAGCGACGCGAACACCGCCGACGGCCCGGCGAGGAAGTCCTCGTAGGCCTTCACGTGCAGCGCGACCGCGGAGTACTCGAGCTTGAGCAGGTGCTTGACGTCGGCCTTGACCGCGCTGGCCGGGATGCCGCCGCCGTCCGCGTACGGGCTGTGCAGCGCGGCCGCGATCAGCCGGTTGCGGGCGAAGAAGTAGGCCTGCCAGTCGCTGACGTCGTCCTTGTCCGTCCAGGCCAGGTGCCAGATGGCCGCGCCCGGCAGGGTGACCGTCCGGTAGCCGGCGGACTTGGCGCGCAGCCCGTACTCCGCGTCGTCCCACTTGATGAACAGCGGGAGGGGCAGCCCGATCTTCTCGGGCACCTCGCGCGGGATCAGGCACATCCACCAGGCGTTGTAGTCCACGTCGACCCGCCGGTGCAGCTCGGCGGTCTCGCGCAGCGAGTCCTCGGCGAAGTCGTGCTGCATCTCGGCATAGGCCGCGGGCCGGTACAGGAAGGCGTGCCGGTCGACGACCTCGCCCATGGTGTGCAGCACCGAGCGGTTCTGCAGGTGCAGCATCTGGCCGCCGACGAGCATGGGCTCGGTCGTGTACCGGCTGAACGTGAGCGCCCGGTGCAGGCTGTCGGCCTCGAGCTGGACGTCGTCGTCGAGGAAGAGCAGATGCGTGGCGTCGGTGTGCTCGAGCGTCTCGTACATGGCGCGGGCGAAGCCGCCGCTGCCGCCGAGGTTGCCCTGCTCCACCAGGTGCAGCCGGTCGCCCAGCGCGGCTGCGGTGTCCGCGAACCCGGCGTCGTCGCGCACCTTCTTGTTGCCCTGGTCGGCGACGACGACGGCGGTCAGCTCGCCGGAGACCACCGGGTCCGACGCGATGGTCGACATCGCCGCGACGCAGTCGGCCGGGCGGTTGAAGGTGCAGATGCCCACGGCCAGGCGGCCCTCGCGCTCGGGCGCGCGGGCGGCGTACCAGCCGGCCTCGACCAGCTCGAGTTCGTCGTCGGCCACGAGGTCGAACCAGTACCAGCCGCCGTCGACGAACGGTGTGAGGTCGAGCTCCAGCTCGACGGGGCCGTCGCCGGTGATCGGGACCGACCGCTCGTGCACGGCGGTGCCGTCGGCCTTGGAGCGGTGCACGTCCACCCGCCCGGTACCGCGCAGCTCCAGGCGCAGCAGCACGGTCGGCAGGGTCGTCCAGCGCCGCCAGTAGGCCGCGGGGAAGGCGTTGAAGTAGGTCGCGAAGGAGATCTCGGCGCCCGCGGGGACCGAGCCGCGGGCCCGGTCGGCGACGTGCAGCCGGTCGGCGGTCTCCTCGACGTAGAGCGTGCGCACCTTGGCCGGGTCCTCGGGACGCGGCAGGAGGACCCGCTGCAGGAGGGTGCCGGCCGGGCCGGCGAGCTCGGCGGCGCCGGAGGCGTCCGGCCGTGCGGTGGTGGTCGTCATCGGGGGATCAGTCCTCCAGCCGGCCGTCGAGCGACCCGCCCTGGTCGAAGAAGGGCCGGATGCGGTTGTCGAACATGGTGAGGGCCGACCCGATGGCCATGTGCATGTCGAGGTACTTGTAGGTGCCCAGCCGGCCGCCGAAGAGAACCCGCTTCTCGGCGGCCTCCTTCGCGGCCAGCTCCCGGTAGCGCTCGAGCTTGGCGCGGTCCTCCGGGGTGTTGATCGGGTAGTACGGCTCGTCGCCGGGGGCGGCGGAGCGGGAGTACTCGCGGACCACCACGGTCTTGTCGGTGGGGTAGTCGCGCTCGGGGTGGAAGTGCCGGAACTCGTGGATCCGGGTGTAGGGCACGTCCTCGTCGGCGTAGTTCATGACCGAGGTGCCCTGGAAGTCGCCGATCGGCAGGACCTCGGTCTCGAAGTCCAGCGTGCGCCAGCCGAGCTCGCCGGCCTCGTAGCCGAAGTACTTGTCGATCGGGCCGGTGAAGACGGTCGGCACGTCCTGCGGGAGCTCGTCGCGGACGTCGAACCAGTCGGTGTTCAGCCGCACCTCGATGTTCGGGTGATCGGCCATCCGGGTCAGCCAGGCGGTGTACCCGTCCCTGGGCAGACCCTCGTAGGTGTCGTTGAAGTAGCGGTTGTCGAAGGTGTAGCGGACCGGCAGCCGGGCGATGATCGCGGCCGGCAGCTCGGTGGGGTCGGTCTGCCACTGCTTCTTCGTGTAGCCGCGGATGAACGCCTCGTACAGCGGCCGCCCGATGAGGGAGATCGCCTTCTCCTCGAGGTTGGCGGCCTCGGAGGTGTCGATCTCACCGGCCTGCTCGGCGACCAGGGCGCGCGCCTCGGCGGGGGAGAAGCTGCGGCCGAAGTACTGGCCGATGGTGGCCAGGTTCATCGGCAGCGCGTACGTCTGCCCCTGGTAGATGCTGAAGACGCGGTGCTGGTAGTTCGTGAACTCGGTGAACTGGTTCACGTAGTTCCACACGCGCTCGTTGGAGGTGTGGAACAGGTGGGCGCCGTAGACGTGGACCTCGATGCCGGTCTCGGGCTCGGGCGCGGAGTAGGCGTTGCCGCCGATGTGGTCGCGGCGGTCGATGACGAGCACCCGCTTGTCCAGCTGGGTGGCGACGCGCTCGGCGACGGTGAGCCCGAAGAACCCCGATCCGACGACGACGAGTTCAGGTCCGGTGGAGGTCACGGGTCGTGACGATACCGGCAGATGAGGATCCGGCCGGGCGCCACCGGGGCTCGGTCACCCCTTCCGGAGGGCCGCCACGAGCCAGTCGCCGACCTGTGTGCTCTCGAAATCCGGGCCTTCCAGCAGCTCCACCGGGAAGCTGACCGACCAGGCGCTGCCACGGTCGCCGCCGGCGTCCCGGTCGGTGGAGTCGAAGGTCACCTCGCCGTCCTCCACCCTGAGCGCGAACACGGTGGGGGCCTGGCCGTCCGACCGCAGCCGCTCGACGAACCGGTCGGCCGGCAGTCCCTCGAGCGACTCGAGGAAGGCGCGCCGCTCCGCGTACTCGCCCAGTGGGTTGGCGTAGAGCCCCCACCACTGCTGGTAGGCGTGGAAGGGCTGGGTCGCCAGCAGCGGGATCCGGTCGGTGAGGACGACGCCGGTCTCCTCCTGCCCCGCCGCGCGCGCGGTGGCCCGGATCGCGTCGGACACCTCGTCCACGGACACCTGGCCGGGCTCCTCGTCCTCGGCCTCCTCGCGCCCCTCGGTGGAGGCCAGCGCGGGGAGGGTGCCGTCGGGGTAGGGGTGGTTGAAGGCCAGCCGGCTCAGGTCGACGTCGCGGTTCATCCACTCGCGGGCGTGCGCCGAGAGGTTGAGGAACAGCAGCACGGTGAGCAGGGCGAAGGCCAGCCGCCGCAGGGGCAGCCCCGGCCGGGCGGCGAGGACGCGGGCCCGCAGGTCGGGAGCGACCGCGGCCAGGGTCAGCACGGCCGCGGCGAGGAGGCACACCCCGAGCACGAGCAGGATCCGGTGGAACAGGACGCCGCCCGAGGCCTGGCCGGCCACGAGCTGGACCACTCCGAGCACGAGCACCGCGACGCCGAGGGCCTGCACGCCCCGGAGCCGGCGGTGCCGTTCCCCGTCGAGCACCAGCAGGCCGCCGGCCCCGAGCAGGGCCACCCAGAGCCAGGGGGAGGCACCGAGGGTCACCAGGTGGACGTAGGAGTCCTCGCCCTCGACCCAGGTGGTCGCCGCCGCGGGCGGGAGGCCGGCGGCGACGTACTCGACCACGAACCGGCCCAGCCACGGGGCGACCAGCACCACCGACGTCAGCCCGGCGACGGCGACCTCGCGCAGCCGGGCGGTGTCGCGCCGGCGCCACAAGGCGACGGCCAGCACGCCGACGACGACGACCAGCGCGTACAGCAGGTAGAGCCAGGCCGCCGCGGCCAGCGCGGCCCCCAGCGCGACGCCCCGCCGCCAGGAGAACGGCCCCCGGGCACTGGCGAACCAGGCGAGCAGGGCGGGCATGGGCAGGGCGACGAGCCAGCCGTAGGGCTCGTAGGCCCCGGAGAACAGCAGCGTCTGCGCCCCCAGCCAGGCGGAACCGACGGCGGGCAGGCCGACCACCGTGACCGCGACCAGCAGGGCCGACAGCCGGGTGCTGCACGTCCGCCGCCAGAGCGCGAAGGCGACGACGGCCGCGAGGTACAGCGTGAGGATCGAGGCCCACTTGTAGATCCGCCAGCCCTCGACGCCGGTCAGCTGGGACGCCAGCCCCTGGAGCCAGAACCAGCCGGGCGAGTAGAACGCCGGGACGTCCCGGTACGTGTAGTCCTGCAGCGCCAGGGAGTCGGCGAACCGGGTGACGTACTCCATGCGGAAGGACTGGTCGCCCCGGGGGCCGGAGAAGTACCAGTCGGTGCCGTTCAGGGCGACGAGGGTGAGCGCGGGCAGCAGCGCCGCCGTGACCGCGCCGGCCCAGTGATGGGCGGCGGGCGCGGCGCGGGTGAGCAGCCAGGCGAGCAGGGGCGCGGCCACCAGCACGAGCGCCGAGGCCTGGTACTGCGCCCGCAGCTCCGCCGCCGGGGGCAGGACCAGGTACCCGGCGAGGACGGCGAGAGGGACCAGCACCCACGGGAGGAGCAGGTACCGCCGGCCGGTGCGGGCGGCGCTGCCGGCCGGGGGCCCGGCCGGCCCGACGGGGGTCGTCCTCGGGGACACCTGCGTGCTCATCTCCGCCCTCGGGGTCGTCGTGCCGGGCAGGGGTCCGGGTGGCCCGCCGCAACGGTCACTGCATACACGACCGGGCGGGTCCGGCGGGCGGGCGCGCGGGGCCGGCCGCCGGTGCCGGATTCCCCGGCCCGTTACGTTCTTGCCATGCGATCAGCCCCTGCCGACCTCCCGCTGCGGGTGGTGGCGGTCACCTACTCGCCCGGCGCGGTCCTCCGCGGCTTCGTCGAGTCGATCGAGGCCGCCACGAGCCGCCCGGTCGAGATCGTGCTGGCGGACAACGGCTCGACCGACGGCGAGCCGGAGCGGGCGGCCGCCGAGCACGGGAACGTCCGGCTGCTCAGGACCGGGGGCAACGTCGGCTACGGCGCCGCGGCCAACGCCGGCCTGGCCGGGCTGACCAGCGGCTACGCGATCGTCGCCAACCCCGACCTGCACTTCGAGCCCGGCTCGATCGACGCCCTGCTGGAGGCGGCGGAGCGGTGGCCGCGGGCCGCCACCATCGGGCCGGCCATCAAGACGCCCGACGGTGACCTCTACCCCTCGGCCCGGGACCTGCCGCGGCTGTCCACCGGTGCCGGGCACGCGCTGCTGGGCTGGGCCTGGCCGGCCAACCCGTGGACCGCGCGCTACCGGCGGGAACGGGAGGCGCCGCGCGAGCGGCCGGCCGGCTGGCTGTCAGGGTCCTGCCTGCTGGTCAACCTGGAGGCGTTCTGGTCGGTGGGCGGCTTCGACCCCGGCTACTTCATGTACTTCGAGGACGTCGACCTCGCCGAGCGGCTGGGCCGCCGGGGCTGGCTGCACGTGTACGTGCCGTCGGCCGTGGTGGTCCACGAGGGCGGCCACGCCACCCAGCGCGACCCCTACCGCATGCGGCGGGTGCACCACGCCAGCGCGCTGCGCTACATGTCCGGCCAGTACCCCGGCCGGTCGAACCTGCCGCTGCGCGGCGCGCTGCGGGCCGGGCTCGGTGCGCGGATGCTGCTCTCCTACGTCAGCGGGCGGGTGGCCGCCGGCGCCCGGTTCCAGCGTCGGGCCGCGGACCTGGACTCCCTCGGCGCGGGCGAGGGGCGCCGGTCGGCCACCCCCGGCGACGCCGGTCCCGGAGGGCGCTGAGGTGCGGCACGCGGTGATCATGGCCGGCGGCTCGGGCACCCGGCTGTGGCCGTTGTCGCGGGCGCAGCGCCCGAAGCAGCTGCTCGACGTGGTGGCCGACGCCGACGGCCGGGCGCACAGCCTGCTGGCCGAGGCGTTCACCCGCCTCGAGGCGGTGCTGCCCGCCGACCGGATCTGGGTCTGCACCGCGGCCCGCTACGCCGACCTGGTCGCCGCCGCGCTGCCGCGGCTGCGCCCCGACCGGCTCGTCCTGGAGCCCACGGCGCGGGACACCGCGAACGCAGTCGGGCTCGCCGCCGCGCTGGTCGCCGACGTCGACCCCGACGCCGAGCTCGCCGTGGTGAGCGCCGACCACGTCATCCGGCCGGTCGAGGCCTTCGCGGCGGCGCTGACCACCGCCTACGACGTCCTCGGGGCCCGGCCCACGGCGCTGGTGACCCTCGGCGTCACCCCGACGTCCCCGGCGACCGGGTTCGGGTACGTGCAGAAGGGCGCCCCGACCGAGGTCCCGGGCGCGGCGGAGGCGGTGTCCTTCCGGGAGAAGCCGGACCGGGCCACCGCCGAGGCGTACCTGGCCTCGGGGGACTACCTCTGGAACTCCGGCATGTTCGTCTGGCGGGCGCGGACGGTGCTCGACGCGCTGGCCGACCACCTCCCGGAGTCCGCGAAGGGTCTGTCCCGCATCGTGGCCGCCCCGGCGGGCCCGGAGCGCGACGCCGTCCTGGCGGAGGTCTTCCCGACCCTGCCGAAGATCAGCGTGGACTACGCGGTGCTGGAGCCGGCGGCCGCCGAGCCGGGGCGCGTCGCCGTCGTCGACCTGGACGTCGACTGGCTCGACATCGGTTCCTGGCCGGCACTGGCCCACACCCTCGAGGCCGACGAGGACGGGAACGCCGCACGGGGACTGCGCGTCCTCCTGGACAGCTCGGGCAACGTCGTCCTCTCCGACGACCCGGACCACCTGGTGGCGCTGCTCGGGGTCCGCGACAGCGTCGTGGTGCACACCGCCGACGTGACGATGGTGTGCCCCGTGTCCGAGGCCGAGAAGGTCAAGGCGCTGCTCGCCGAGGTCGAGTCGCGGCACGGCAGCCGCTTCAGCTGATCCGGGTACCGTCGTGCCCCGCTGACCCACCCGAGGCGAGCACCGCCACCTCGAACCCCGGAGCGCGTCCTGACCACGCCGCACGCTGGAGCGGAGCCCGGCGTCCCCGCCTGCCTTCGAGTCCGCCTTCCGGCCGGACTGGCCCCTGGACGTCCGGCGCACGCTGGGGGTGCACCTGCGCGGGACCGGTGACCCCACCCTGCGGTTCGAGCAGGACGGGACCTGGCGGGTCACGACCACGCCGGACGGCGCGGCGACCGTGCGGGTCACCGCGGCCGGCGGGGCGGTGCGCGTCGCCGCCTGGGGACCGGGGGCGGCGTGGGCCGGGGAGCGGGTGCCCGGATGGCTGGGCGCCGCGGACGACCCGGCCGCGCTGGACTGCGACGGCCACCCGCTGCTCACCCGATTGCAGCGCGCGAGCCCGTGGCTGCGGCTGAGCCGGACGGAGCGGACCTGGGACGCGCTGGTGCCGGCCGTCCTGGAGCAGAAGGTCACGACCATGGAGGCCAACCGCGTGTGGCGGGCGCTGCTGCGGCTGGCGGGCGAGCCGCCGCCCGGCCCGGCGCCCGAGGGCATGCGGGTGCCGCCCTCGCCCCGCCGGCTGCTGGACGTGACCGACTGGGAGTGGCACCGCTGCGGCCTGGACGGGGCCCGCCGCCGGGCGCTGCGCGCCGTCGCCTCGGTCGCCGAGCGGATGGAGCCCCCGGAGGCGCTCCACTCCGCCGATCTGCAGCGCCGCCTCACCACGGTCCCCGGCATCGGCCGCTGGACCGCCGCCGAGGTCGTGCAGCGGGTCTTCGGCTGCCCCGACACGGTGAGCTACGGCGACTACCACCTGAAGAACCAGGTCGGCTTCGCGCTGACCGGTGCCGCGCGCACCGACGACGACGCGATGATGGCGCTGCTCGAGCCCTGGACCGGCCAGCGGCACCGCGTGGTGCGGCTGCTGCTGGTCAACGGGGTGGCGCGGGCCCCCCGCTTCGGGCCGCGCAACGCCCCGACCGATCACCGCCGGATCTAGGCGCTCAGCAGAACTCCCGCTCCGCCTCGAACGGGTCGGTCGGGATGCGCAGCGAGGTGCGGTCGGAGGCCCCGATCAGGTTGTCCCAGAAGCGCTCCCAGGTCATCGGCGCCGTGGTGGCCTCGAGGAGCTCGGCGAGGTCCCCGCAGGACAGGGCGGCGCGGGACGCCGCCACCAGGTCCGGCGCGGGCAGCCCCTCGAACTGGCGCTCGGCGATCTCGGGGGACCCGTGGCGGGCGAGCAGGTACCAGGCGGGGTAGACCTTCTCGTGACCCGGCCGCCCGGGTGGCCCGGGCTCGATGTGGCTGTTGACCGTGTCGGTGAGGCCCAGGCCGTCGAGGACGAAGACGCCGAGGTCGCTGGCGTACCCGTAGAACCCGGCGTTGCCCACGGAGAAGACCACGCCGCCCGCCGACGGCGCGAGGACGTCGAGGTCGGTGCCGGGTCGCACGGGCGTCACCTGCAGCACGATCTGGTCCTCGCCGTCGGCCGCCAGCCGGTTCACGCGGTCGACGTAGTCGGCGACCCCCGCGCCCCCGTGGTCCTCGATCGTGACCGGGTGGGAGACGCCGGCCAGGGCGGCGTAGAAGCCGCGCTCGTCGGCGATGACGCCGTCGGCGGAGATGCTCCCCTCGTAACCGGTGCGCAGCACCGCCGCCGAGGCCACCGCCCACACCCCGGTCGCGGTCAGGAGCGCGGCACCCACCCAGACCCGGGCCCTGGTCAGCGGCACGGCGGCCAGGGGGCACAGGAGGAGGAAGAGGCTCGGCATCAGCAGCCGGGCGTGCATGAAGTCGCCGCCGACCCGCACGACGTAGAGGGCGTGCGCCGTGGCCGCGACGAGCACGGTGGCCACCAGCGACCACTCGAGGGCGCGCCAGGTCAGCGCGGGGAGCAGCGTGACGAGCATCGCGACCAGCAGGAGGCCGGGGATCCACAGCAGGTGCGGTCCGACCAGGTCGACGAGGTAGTCGGTGCCGCGCCCCCACAGCGGACGGCTGGACTCCTTGGCGATGGCGGTGTTGGGCACGAGCAGGCCGTAGAAGCCCATGCGGAAGACCTGGTAGGACACGGGCAGCACCCCGGCCGCGACCAGGCCCAGCAGGCGCCGCCACCAGGGCCCCACGGCGGCCACGGTCAGCCACAGCAGCAGGATCGCGGCGATCAGCGCGAAGTCCGGCCGCACGAGCGGGCCCAGCCCGAGGAGCACGTAGAGCCACACCGGGCGGCCCGGGCGCCGCTGCCCCGACTGCATCCAGCGGACCAGCGCCCAGAACGACGTGCCCAGCCAGGCGAACGACATGCCCGTCTCCAGGCCCGACGTCGTGAAGTCCCACATGGGTGGCAGGGCGAGGAGGACGACGGCGCCGAAGGGCACCGACAGCCGTGCCGGGGTGGCGGCGAACAGGCGCCGGGCGCCGAGCATCGCGAACAGGACGCCGGTCATCGTGCCGGCGAGCCCGAGGACGACCGAGCTCCAGGCCACGGCATCCCCGGGCACCACCGCCTCGGCGGCCGTCAGCACCGCGAGCCAGGCCGGGCTGGTGGCCACCTCGGTGCGTTCCCCGGCCGAGAACACCGGGCCGTTGCCGGCCAGGAGGTTCTCGACGACGCGGAAGTTGATGAACGCGTCGTCGGAGGTCCAGCGACGGCTCCAGCCGGTGATCAGCACGCCGAGCAGGACGGCCGCGTACAGCCCGCGTTCGACCGCGCTCAGCCGGCCCGGGCCGGGCGCGGGAGCCTCCTCCGGTGCGTCGGCGGGGACTTCCGGAGCAGCGGTCGACACGCTGCCCAGCGTAGGCGGGGCAGGGTCAGCGCGGTCCGGCCAGCAGACCCAGCAGGTAGTCGCCGTAGCCGCTCTTGGCCAGCGGCTCGGCCGCGCGCGCGAGGCCGTCGTCGTCCAGCCAGCCGTTGCGCCAGGCGACCTCCTCGATGCAGCCGATCTTCAGACCCTGCCGCTCCTCGACCACCGACACGAACTCGGTGGCCTGGCGCAGCGAGGTGAAGGTGCCGGTGTCCAGCCACGCCGTCCCCCGGTCCAGGGCGGTGACGGTGAGCCGGTCCTCGCGCAGGTAGTGCTCGTTGACGGCGGTGATCTCCAGCTCGCCCCGGGCGCTGGGCCGGATGCCGCGGGCCACCTCGACGACGTCGCCGGCGTAGAAGTACAGCCCGGGCACGGCGTAGGAGCTCTTGGGCTTCTCCGGCTTCTCCTCGATGGAGAGCACCCGGCCGTCGCCGTCGAACTCCACGACGCCGTACTCCTGCGGGTTGGCCACGTGGTAGGCGAAGACGTGCCCGCCGGCCGGCTCGGGCAGCCGGGCCAGGGCGGTGCCCAGGCCGGCGCCGTAGAAGATGTTGTCGCCCAGCACGAGCGCGGCGGCGGCGCCGTCGAGGAACTCCGCGCCGATGAGGAACGCCTGCGCCAGGCCCTCGGGCCGGGGCTGCGCGGCGTACTCGATCCGCATGCCCAGGCGGCTGCCGTCGCCGAGGAGCTGGCGGAACGCCTCCTGGTCGGCGGGCGTCGTGATGATCAGCACCTCGCGGACGCCGGCCATCATCAGCGTCGAGAGCGGGTAGTAGATCATCGGCTTGTCGTAGACCGGCATGAGCTGCTTGCTCACGGCCTGGGTGATGGGGAAGAGCCGACTTCCGGTGCCACCGGCCAGGATGATCCCGCGCATGGGACGGCACGCTACCGAGAACGGGCCGGTCAGGGGGGCTGCGTGCCCACCCAGAGCCTCCCGACGAGTGAGGTCCCGCCGGCCGTGGCCGCCGGTTCCCAGCGGGTCGCCCAGCCCTCGGCGTGCAGCTGGACGATCGCCGCGCCGAGCAGGGCGCCCAGGTTCACCGCCGTCGTCGTGCTGACGGCGTCGCTGAGGTGGACGTCCACCACGCCGTCTCCCTCCCCGCCGTAGCGCAGCACCACCGGGAACTCCGGCAGCGCGGAGCTGGCGGTCCGGAAGGCCGCGGCGACCGCGGCCAGCTCCCCGTCCCGCGGCACGAGCCCGGCGGCGGGGGAGCGGGAGCCGACGACGTCCCGCGAGCCGTAGGGGAAGAGGTCCTCGGCGGGCAGCCGCACCAGCGGGCGGGTGCCCTCGTCGTGGGCCTGCCGGTCGACCGGCAGGCCGCGGACCACCGCGACCGGGACGCCGTCGAGCTTGCCCTTGACCAGGTCCGCGGCCGAGGCGAGCTCGTCGACCACGGCGATGCGGGTGGTCTCCAGCCGGTTGCCGTGGGCGTCGACGGCGCCCCGGTGGTCGACCAGCGCGGAGATGCCCGCCGACCCGACGGCGACGTCGGTGAGCCCCTCGCGCCAGGTGCGGCCGAAGGTGTCGCTCACCACCACCGCGACGTCGACACCGAGCAGCTCGGCCAGTCGGGACCGCAGGGCGCGGGCGGAGGCGTCGGCATCCTCGGGGAGGAGTACCAGCGACCCCTGGTCGACGTTGGAGGCGTCGATGCCCGCGGCGGCCACCACCCAGCCGTGCGGCGTCTGCACGATCTTCAGCGGGCCGCGGCGGGCCACGACCCGCACGGTCTGCCCGTCGATCGCCGCCTGCCGGGCGGCCTCGCGGTCGGCGCCGGGCTCCACCCGGACGAGCGCGCCCTCGACCTTGGAGACGACCTTCGAGGTGACGACGACGACGTCGCCGTCGGCCAGCCAGGGAGCCGCGCCCGCGATCGCGCCCGCCAGGTCGTCGCCCGGCGCGAACTCCGGCAGCCCCGGGACGGGGACCACCGACAGGCCCGCCGGCGGCCTAGACACCAGCGGCGTCCAGGGCGGCGCGGGCCAGGGCCGTCGTCGCGTCGGGGTCGGACATGAGCAGCGGCACCTGCCGGACGTCGACGCCGGGGACGTCGGCGGGGTCCCCGGGCGCCACGAGCCAGGCGTCGAGCAGACCGCCGTCGGACCGGGCGCCGTAGTGGCGGCCGACGCCCTCGGCGCTGACCTCGATGCCGAGCACCGGCAGGCAGCGGTCGGCCATGCCGCGCACGACGGCGCCGCCGACGATCGGCGAGACGCCCGCGATGCGCGCCGGGGTGGTCAGCAGCGCCTCGCGCAGCCCGGGGACGCCGAGGACGGTGCCGATGGAGACCACCGGGTTGGAGGGGGCCAGCAGCACGGCGTCCGCGGCGGCGAAGGCCTCGGTCACGCCGGGTGCAGGGCGCGCGGCGTCCACGCCGACCTGCACGAAGGCCGAGGCGTCGAGTCCGGCGCGGTGCCGCACCCACCACTCCTGGAAGTGGATGGCGCGCGGCCGGTCGGTCTCCGGGTCGGTGACGACGACGTGCGTCTCGACCCGCTGGTCGCTCATCGGCAGCACGGTGACCCCGGGCTGCCAGCGGTCGGCGAGCGCCGCGGTGACCGCCGAGAGCGGGTAGCCGGCGTCGAGCATCCGGGTGCGGATGAGGTGCGTGGCCAGGTCGCGGTCGCCGAGGCCGAACCAGTCGGGGTCGGCGCCGTAGGCGGCCAGCTCCTCCTTGACCGTCCAGCTCTCTCCCTGGCGGCCCCAGCCGCGCTCCTCGTCGATGCCGCCGCCCAGGGTGTAGACGACGGTGTCGAGGTCCGGGCAGATGCGCAGCCCGTGCAGCGTCACGTCGTCGCCGGTGTTCACCACCACGGTGATCTCCGCGTCCGGCGCCGCCGCCTTCACGCCTCTGAGGAAACGAGCCCCTCCGGTCCCACCAGCCAGCACCACGATCTGCACGAAACGCATCGTGCCCCATAGGCAGTTGTGCACTGTTCCACGGGCGTGTCGGGGTATCGCACGAGATGTGACGAACGGGGTGTGACGTGCGTTGCTGGTGTGGCGTGTCGCTTACACCGGGCGAAGTTGACGGCCGGGCAACGACACGCGTGTAATTCCGCAGACGTCATCGAGTGCTGAGCGGTTCGGGAACGTCTCGACAGCCGCGCACCGGGACGAGAGCGAGAGGGGACGCATCGTCATGGCCGAGGTCTCGTGGTTGAGCGATTACGTCAACGGCAGCGACCGGACGACCGACCGGTTCGGCGCGGGCGCCGGACAGGGCCTGGGCGTCCCCGCGGCCGGCATCAGCGGGCTGCTGGGCATCGGCCTGGAGGCCGAGGGCCAGTCCTGGCAGGAGCGCGCCCTGTGCGCCGAGACCGACCCGGAGGCGTTCTTCCCCGAGAAGGGCGGCTCCACCCGTGAGGCGAAGAAGATCTGCACCGGGTGCGAGGTCAAGGCCGAGTGCCTCGAGTACGCGCTCTCCAACGACGAGCGCTTCGGCATCTGGGGCGGGCTCTCCGAGCGCGAGCGCCGCCGGCTGCGCCGCCGCGCCGTCTGAAGAAGGACCCCCTCCTCCCCAGCCCTCGCAGGCTCGGGCCGGGACCCGGGAGGGGGCCGTTCCAGCCCGTCACCGCAGCCGCTGACGCCCCTCGTCGGCGGCTGCGGTGCGTTCCGGGGCAGGTGCTCCCGGCGCGGTCTCAGGCCTCGGCGCGCACGACGCTCGGCGTCCCGTCGTCCCGGGTGCCGGTGCGCTGGTCGTCCCAGCGCAGCTCGCCGTCGGCGGTCCGCCAGCCCTCGCCCTCCTCGCCGTCTGCGACGACGGTGACCGCGACCTCGTAGCTCCGCCCGGTCGGCTCCTCCGGCGCGCCGGGTGGGCGCCGGTAGGTGGCGAACCGGCCGGAGACGGCCAGCCGGTCGCCGTCCCGCTCCACGCGCAGGCCCGGTGCGGCCAGCTCCGCGTACTCGGTCCGTGCGGCGCGGCAGGCCGGATCGCCGGGCTCCGGGGGTGCGGCCACGGCCAGGCAGTTGACCGCGGGCAGCCGCAGGCGCGCGAGGTCGTGCCCCTCGTCGTCCACGGTCAGCTCGAGTTCGGGATAGGCCGCGGTGATGCCGACGGCGTGCTCCTCCAGGACGACGCCCCCGAAGGCCAGTCGCGCGACGACGCCGTCCCCGTCCCCGCTGGACGGTGCGGCGCCCGCCGCGGACGGTGCCGCGGCCGGGCCCTCGGGCGCGGGGGACCGCTGCGCCGCGGCGAGCGCGGCCGCGATGCCCACGAGCAGCAGGGCGCCCACCGCGAGACCGGCGATCACCCCGGCCGGGCCGGTCCCCGCCGGCAGGGGCGAGGGCTGGTCGCGCCCGACCGGCGCGGGACGCGGCGCGAGGGACGCCCAGCCGTCGCCGTCGTCGCGGCCCGGCGCGCCGGGGGTGCCGGGCGGGTGTGCCAGGAAGTCCGCGAGGTCGTCGCGCGGCTCGCGGGCAGGGGGAGGGGTGTCCGGCTCCGGGTGGGCCGGCCGGCGCAGCCGGAGGACGGCGGCGCCCGCGGCGAGGAGGAGCAGCGCGCCCAGGACCGCGCCGAGCGCGATCCAGGGCCCGGCGGCCAGGGCAGGAACGTCCATCGTGGTCAGCATCGCAGGGCGGCCGGGCGGGCCGCCGGCGTGGCCGCTCAGCCGGTGGGGTCGATCTCCTCGGGATCGCGGCCCAGCAGCACCGCCACCTGGTCCACGACGACGTCGCGCACCAGGTCGGCGAGGTCGTCCCGGTCACCGGCCCGCAGCTCCAGTGGCCGCCGGTAGACGATGATCCGCGGTGGCACCTCGCGGCCGTCCTCCCGGTGTGCGGGGAGCACGCGGGCCAGCGGCACGCTGGCGTCGTCCAGCACGTCGGCGTCGAGCACGACGTCGTCGGGGCTGGTGTGGTCGACCCACGGCACGTCCTCGACGGCGAACTCCACCCCGGCGAGCTCGCGCTCCCACCGGCGCTCGAGGTCCTCCACGGCGTCCAGCACCAGGTCGTCGAACTGCTCGGCGCGGCTGCGCGCCAGCGGCACCCCGGCCGGCACCAGCCGACCGCGCAGGCCGCGGCCGTGGCGGTCGCGGCGGGAACGGGCGGGGCGGCGCGAAGGTCCGGTCATGACGCCGCGAAGCCTACGGCGGCCGACGCGCTCACCGGGGGAGTCGCCGCCAGACGGCCCGGGGGAGCAGTCGCATCAGGAAGAAGACCGGCCTCAGCACACCCGGCACCCAGACCTCGCCCCGCCGTCCGCGCAGACCGGCGACGACGGCGTCGGCCACCTGGTCCGGGGTGCTGGAGAACGGGGCCGGCGACATGCCCTCGGTCATCCGGCCGATGACGAAGCCGGGCCGGACGAGCAGCAGCCGGACGCCGGAGCCGGCCAGGGCGTCGGCCAGCCCGCCGGCGAACCCGTCGAGCCCGGCCTTCGCCGACCCGTACACGTAGTTGGCCCGGCGCACCCGCACCCCGGCCACCGAGGAGAAGACGACGAGCGTGCCGCGGCCGGCCGCCCGGAGCCGGTCGGCCAGCAGGGTGAGCGCGTGCACCTGCGCGGTGAAGTCGGTGTGCACGATCGCCACGGCGGCGGCCGGGTCGCGCTCGGCGGCGGTCTGGTCGCCGAGGACGCCGAAGGCCACCACCACCGTCGCCGGGACGCCGAACCGCGCCTGCACCTCGTCGAGGGCTGCGGCATGACCGGCGAGGTCGTCGGCGTCGAACTCCACCCGGCCCACGGTCGTGGCGCCCGCCCGGCGCAGCTCGGCCTCCTGCCCGTCGAGGTCGGCGGAGCGCCGCGCGGCGAGCACGACGGTGCCGCAGCCGAGCGCCGCGAGGCGGACGGCGACGGCCGTGCCGATCTCGCTGCGGCCGCCGAGGACGAGGACCGGTCCTGTGTCGATGCCCACGGGGTCATCGTGCAGGATGGGACGCCTCCCCGATTTCCCGGTGCGCCTTGCTGCGGTGGACCCGTGGACGGGTTTACGGTGCTCGGGTGAGGAACCGGTGGTGAGGCAGTCACGTCGCTGCTCGCGCAGCGGCTGCGCGCAACCGGCAGCGGCGACTCTGACCTACGTGTACGCGGAGTCCACGGCCGTTGTCGGCCCGTTGGCGACCTTCTCGGAGCCGCACAGCTACGACCTCTGCGAGTTCCACGCCGAGCGGCTCACCGTGCCCCGCGGCTGGGAGGTCGTCCGGCACGAGATCGACCTCGACGACGTCGGGCCGACCGGTGACGACCTGCTCGCCCTGGCCGACGCCGTCCGCGAGGCCGCCCGGCCCGAGCCGCCGCGCGACCCGGCCGACGACGGCCGCGGCACCCGGCGCGGACACCTGCGCGTCCTCCCCGACCTCTCCTAGCGTCCCTCGACCGGTGGTTTTCCGGCCCCGTCCGGAGGCTCGCCCCGAGCCTGCGAGGGGTGAGAGGGACGGGGTCCTTATAGGGTCACGGCGTGGCTGACCTCTCATCGATCATCAAGGCCTACGACGTGCGCGGCGTGGTCCCCGACGAGTGGGACGAGGGCGTCGCCCGGTCGATCGGCGCCGCGTTCGCGGAATTCGTCCACGCCGAGAGCGGGGCCACGTCCGTCGTCACCGCCCACGACATGCGGGAGTCCTCGGTGCCCCTGTCGCGGGCCTTCGCCGAGGGCGTGATCAGCCGGGGCCTCGACGTCGTCGAGGCCGGGCTGGGCTCGACCGACATGCTCTACTTCGCCGCCGGTTCGCTCGACATCCCGGGCGCCATGTTCACGGCCAGCCACAACCCGGCCAAGTACAACGGCATCAAGATGTGCCGGGCCGGCGCGGCGCCCATCGGGCAGGACTCCGGGCTGGCCGACATCCGCGCCTCCGCCGAGAGGGACAGCTACGACCGCGACCCCGGCCGGGTCGGCTCGGTCAGCCAGCGGGACGTCATCCACGAGTACGCCGCCCACCTCCGCGGGCTGGTCGACCTGTCCGGCGGCCGCCCGCTGAAGGTCGTCGTCGACGCGGGCAACGGCATGGGCGGGCACACCGTGCCGGTCGTCCTGGCCGACCTGCCCCTGGAGGTCGTGCCGATGTACTTCGAGCTCGACGGCTCCTTCCCCAACCACGAGGCCAACCCGCTGGACCCGGCCAACCTCGTCGACCTGCAGGCCGCGGTGCGCGAGCACGGCGCCGACATCGGGCTGGCCTTCGACGGCGACGCCGACCGGGTGTTCGTCATCGACGAGCGCGGTGAGCCGGTGAGCCCCTCGGCGGTCACCGCCCTGGTCGCCGTCCGCGAGCTGGCCAAGGGTCGCGGGACGACGATCATCCACAACCTGATCACGTCGAAGGCCGTGCCCGAGATCGTCCGCGAGCACGGCGGCGAGCCGGTGCGCACGCGGGTGGGTCACTCCTTCATCAAGGCCGAGATGGCCCGCACCGACGCCGTGTTCGGCGGGGAGCACTCGGCGCACTACTACTTCCGCGACTTCTGGCGGGCCGACACCGGCATGCTCGCGGCGATGCACGTGCTCGCCGCGCTGGGTGAGCAGTCCGGCACCCTGTCGGAGCTGACCGCGGCGTACTCGCGCTACGCCGCCTCCGGGGAGATCAACTCCACGGTGGGCGACGCCGCGGCGCGGATGGCCGACGTGCGGGCGGCGTTCGCCGACCGGCCGGAGGCACGGATCGACGAGTTGGACGGGCTGACCGTCGAGCTGACCGACGGCGCGTGGTTCAACCTGCGCGCGAGCAACACCGAGCCGCTGCTGCGGCTGAACGTGGAGGCGCCGGACCAGGCGCGGATGACCGAACTGCGGGATCAGGTACTGGAGATGGTGCGGGCATGACGAGCAACGCGACGACCGGTGGACCGCTGGGGCTGGACCCCGAGCTGCTGTCCATCCTGGCCTGCCCGGACACCCACCACAGCCCCCTGACGGTCGACGAGGCGGCCGGTGAGCTGCTGTGCACCACCTGCGACCGGGCCTTCCCGGTGCGCGACGGCATCCCCGTGCTGCTCCTGGACGAGGCGCGTCGCCGGGGCGGGGCGGACGGGGAACGCAGCAGCGCATGATCCCGCCCGAGATCGCCGAGGAGGTCCTCGACGACCTCGAGGTCATGCGGGCGCGTGACCCGCACGGACTGCTGCCGGCGGTTGCGGGCGCCGGTGCGCAGGTGCGGGAGACCGCACGGCTGACCCGGGAGGCCGGGCTCGAGCGGATCACCGGCGGTGGCCGACCCCGTGGGCT
Organism: uncultured Actinomycetota bacterium; assembly: GCA_963747895.1. GTDB lineage: Bacteria > Actinomycetota > Actinomycetes > Mycobacteriales > Geodermatophilaceae > Blastococcus. Next base: position 550,805 of record CAVVGX010000004.1, on the reverse strand, counting down.
GGTGATCGTCGCCCGCCGCGAGGGCGCGGTCGCGGCCTCGGTGCTGAGGGCGCTGCTCGGCCCGGGCAGCCCGGTGACCGTCGACGTCGTCCCGGGGCCGGCGCTGCCCGTGTGGACCGGGCCCAGCGACGTGGTGGTGGTCGCGACCCGCACCGGAGCAGGCACCTACGCCGTCGGCCCCGCGTACGAGGCGGCCCGCCGCGGGGTCTCGCTGCTCGGCATCGGCGCCGAGGACGCACCGCTGGCCGCGGCCTGCTCCATCGCCCGCGCGCCCTACGTGGCCCTGCCGCCCTCCCGGGTGCGGCACACGACGCTGTGGTCCCTGCTGACGCCGATGCTGCTGCTGGCCTCCGACCTCGGGCTGCTGCCCGGGGACGTGGCCGACCCGGAGACGACCGCGGCCGCGCTGGACGCGACGGCGCAGGAGTGCGGCCCGGCGGCGCAGACCTTCACCAACCCCGCGAAGACGCTGGCGCTGGAGCTGCTCGACTCGCTGCCGGTCATCGCCGCGGAGGGCCCGATGGCCGCCGCGGCGGCCACGCGGATCGCCGACCAGCTGGCCACGCTGGCCGGCCTGCCGGCGACGGACTTCCGGCTGCCCGACCAGCGGGTCGCGGCATGCTCCGTGCTCGGTGGCCCGCTGGCGCCCGACGACGCCGACGACTTCTTCCGCGACCGTGCCGACGACACCGGCCGGCGGCTCCGGCTGCTGACCATCCGTGATGCCGGGGCCGGGGGCCACGACGGCGCCGGTGAGCGCGAACCACGCTCGGCCGGTGAGGCGATGGAGCAGGTGCTGCGCACCGCCGCCACGCACAACGTCCCGGTGAGCGGTCTGGCCGAGCACGGCCAGGCGGAGTCCGACGGCCGGTTGCCCCGCCTGGCCCGGCAGCTCGCCGTCGCCGACTTCAGCGCCGTCTACCTGGCCCTGGCGCTGGACACCCAGCGGGGGCAGAGCGGGTGAACGGGTTCGGCGGGCACTCCGGCCCGGCTACAGGACGCGTTCGGATCGACGGAAAGGACCTCCCGTGGCGGGTGGACTCGTAGCCCTGCTGGACGACGTCGCGCTGCTGGCCAAGGCCACCGCCGCGTCGCTCGACGACATCGGCGCCGCGGCCGGCCGGGCCAGCGTCAAGGCCGCCGGCGTCGTCGTCGACGACACGGCGGTGACGCCGCAGTACGTGCAGGGGCTGAACGCCGACCGGGAGCTGCCGATCATCCGCAAGATCGCGGTGGGGTCGCTGCGCAACAAGCTGCTGATCATCCTGCCGGCGATCCTGCTGCTCAGCGAGTTCCTGGACTTCCTGCTCACCCCGATCCTGATGCTCGGCGGCGCCTACCTCTGCTACGAGGGCGCGGAGAAGATCTGGCACCGGATCAGCGGGCACGCCGAGGAGCACGGTTCGGTGGAGGAGGCCCTGCCGGACGAGAAGACGATCGTCACCGGGGCCGTGCGCACCGACTTCATCCTGTCGGCGGAGATCATGGTCATCTCGCTCAACGAGGTGGCCGCCGAGGGCTTCGTGGCGCGGGCGATCATCCTGATCATCGTCGCGCTCGGCATCACCGTCCTGGTCTACGGCGTCGTCGGAGTCATCGTGAAGATGGACGACGTCGGCCTGAACCTGGCCCAGCGCTCGGGGAAGGCGGTGGCCGCGATCGGCCGCGGCCTGGTCAAGGGGATGCCCAGGCTACTGAGCGTGCTGACCGTCGTGGGGACGGCCGCCATGCTCTGGGTCGGCGGGCACATCATCCTCGTGGGCACCGACGAACTCGGCCTGCACGCGATCTACGACGTCGTCCACCACCTCGAGGAGGCGGCGCACGACGCGACCGGCGCCCTCGGCGGCGTGGTGGGCTGGATCGTCAACACGCTGGGCAGCGCGCTGCTGGGTCTGGTCGTCGGCTCGGTGATCGTCGCCGTGATGACGCTCACGGTGCACCGTAAGAGGACCCCGTCCTCCTCACCCCTCGCAAGCTCGGAGTGAGCCTCTGGACGGGGCCGCCCCCCAGCGCTCTGAGGAAGGGACAGTAGAGGTATGGACAGGGGGACGACCGACCGCACGCTGCTCTCACCCGCCCGACGGCGCGCGGACCGCGCCCGGCTCGCCGACGAGGTCGTCGACGTGCTCGTCATCGGCGGGGGCGTCACCGGGGCCGGCGCCGCCCTGGACGCGGCCAGCCGGGGCCTGACCGTCGCGCTGCTGGAGGCCCGCGACTTCGCGGCCGGCACCTCCAGCCGCTCCAGCAAGCTCATCCACGGCGGCCTCCGCTACCTCGAGCAGCTCGCCTTCCCCCTGGTGCACGAGGCGCTGCACGAGCGCGCCCGCCTGGTGCAGACGATCGCGCCGCACCTGGTCCGGCCGCTGCCCTTCCTGCTGCCGCTGACCGCGCCGGTGTGGCAGCGGGCCTACTTCGGGGCCGGCGTCGCGCTCTACGACGTCCTCGGCGCGGCCTTCACCTCGCACCGCCCGATCCCCGTCCACCGGCACCTGTCGAGGACGGCGACCCTCGAGGCGTTCCCGGGGCTGCGCCCCGACGTCGTACGCGGGGCGATCCGCTACTGGGACGCCCAGGTCGACGACGCCCGGCACACGCTCGCCGTCGTCCGTACTGCGGCCGGCTACGGCGCCCGGGTGCTCTCCAGCGCCCGGGTCACCGGCCTGCTGCGCGACGGCGGGGACGGGGACGGGTCCGCGGCGGACGCCGCGGTCGTCGGGGTGGAGGTCGCCGACCTCACCGACGGCTCGTCGTTCACCGTGCGCGCCCGCAGCGTCGTGGCGGCCACGGGGGTGTGGAGCGACGACATCGGCGAGATGCTCGGCGAGGCCGCACCGGACCTCCGGGTGCGCGCCTCCAAGGGCGTGCACCTGCTCGTGCCCCGCTCGGCCATCGACGGGGGCTCGCTGGCCGCGGCGGGCGGGACGTCGGACGGCCTGATCCTGCGCACCCCCACCAGCGTGCTGTTCGTCATCCCGTGGGACGAGCAGTGGATCGTCGGCACCACCGACACCCCGTGGAGGCTCGACCGCGACCACCCTGCGGCCAGCAGTGCCGACATCGCCTACCTGCTCGACCAGGTCAACCGGGTGCTCGTCCGCCCGGTGACGACCGACCAGATCCTCGGCGTCTACGCGGGCCTCCGACCGTTGCTGGCGGGGGAGTCCGACGACACCAGCCGGCTGTCCCGCGAGCACGCCGTGGTCGCTCCGGTGCCGGGCCTGGTCCTGGTGGCGGGGGGCAAGTACACGACCTACCGCGTCATGGCCGAGGACGCCGTCGACGCCGCCGTGGCGGGGCTGCCCGGTGTCCCGGCGTCGCGCACCGCGCACCTGCCGCTGGTGGGGGCGCACCGGTGGAGCGAGGTGCGCGACCGCGCCGCGGAGCTGGCCGGCTCCGCCGGGGTGCCCGAGGCCGCCGTCGAGCGCCTGCTGCACCGGCACGGCGACCGAACCCCCGACGTGCTGGCCCTGGCGGTCGCGGACCCCGATCTGGCGCAGCCGCTGCCCGGTGCCCCCGGCTACCTCGCCGCCGAGGTCGTGCACGCCGTCACCGCGGAGGGCGCGCTGCACCTGGACGACGTGCTGACGCGGCGCACCCGCATCTCCGTCGAGACGGCGCACCGCGGGGTGGAGACCGCGCCCCGGGTGGCCGAGCTCATGAGCCGCGAGCTCGGCTGGGACGAGGAGCGCACCGGCCGGGAGGTCGCCCACTACACCGCGCGGGTCGACGCGGAGCGGGAGTCGCAGCGCATGCCGGACGACCGGACCGCCGATGCGGCGCGGCTGGGTGCGGCCGACGTCCGGGCCGGGGTGACGTCACCCCGTCGGGGGGAAGCTGCGCCTCATCAGGTGCTGAGCGCGTCGACGGGAGGCTCGGCGGCGGGACCTGCGCGTTAGCCTGACCCGATGTGGCAGCTTCAGAATGCGGTGCGTCACTACCCGTGGGGTTCGCACACCGTCATCCCGGAGTTGATCGGGGAACCGTCGCCGGCTGACCGCCCGCACGCGGAGCTGTGGATGGGAGCCCATCCCGACGAGCCCAGCGTGCGCTCCGACGGGGTCCCGCTGGACAAGGCGATCGCCACCGAACCCGAGCTGCTGCTGGGCCCCGCCGTCCTCGAGCGGTTCGGCGTCCGGCTGCCGTTCCTGATGAAGGTGCTCGCGGCGGAGAAGCCGGTGTCGCTGCAGGCGCACCCCACCACCGAGCAGGCCGAGGCCGGCTTCGCCGCCGAGGAGGCGGCCGGGGTGCCGCGCGATGACCCGACGCGCACCTTCCGCGACCCGTTCCACAAGCCCGAGATGCTCGTGGCGCTGACCACGGTCGAGGCGCTCTGCGGCTTCCGCCCGGTCGAGGAGTCGCTGCACTGCCTGGCCAAGCTGCAGGTGCCCGAGCTCAAGCCCACCATCGCCGCGGTGGCCCGCGGCGGGCTGCGCTCGGCCATCCCGCAGCTGCTGGCGCTCCCGCCGGACCAGCGCGACGTGCTGGTCTCCGAGGTGGCCCGGGCGGCGGCCGGGTTCGTCGCCGCCCACGACCCCGAGTTCATCAACACCTACCGCTGGGCCGCGGCGCTGGCCGAGACCTACCCCGGCGACCCCGGCGTGGTCATCTCGCTGCTGTGCAACCACCTGCGGCTGGCACCGGGCGAGGCCGTCTTCCTGCCGGCGGGGAACCTGCACGCCTACCTGAGCGGCGCCGGCGTCGAGGTCATGGCCAGCTCCGACAACGTGCTGCGCGGCGGGCTGACCGGCAAGCACGTCGACCTCGCGGCGCTCATCGAGGTGCTCGACTTCACCGACGGGCGCGTGCCGGTGCTGCGTCCGGTCCTGGGCCCCGGCGGCCTGCGCTACCCGGTCCCGGTCGAGGAGTTCGACCTCACCCTCTGCCAGCTCGGCGACCAGGTCGGCACGCTGACCACCCGCGGGCCGCAGCTGGTGCTGTGCACCGAGGGCACCGCCGTGCTCTCCACGGCCGAGGAGGAGCTGACCCTGCCCCGCGGCGCCTCGGCGTTCGTGCCGGCGGGCCGGCCCGTGAGCGCCCGCGGGCCAGCCGTCCTCTACCGGGTCACCACCAACCTCTCCTAGGGCCGCACCGCCGCGCCCTGCGTGTCGCGGCACCGGGGGAGCCGACGACCTGCCTACGGTCCGGGCGCTGTCGTCTGCTCCCGGGGGAATGCCGTGTCCGCTCGTCCACCGCGCCACGCCGGGCGGGTCGCGCGCGCGGCGCTCGCCCCGGTGCTGGCCGCGCTCCTGCTGGGTGGCTGCGTCGCGGCCACCCCGGACGCATCCGACGCGGCACCCGGCCCGGCGCAGACGGAGACGGCCGCCGATTCCGACCTCGCCGAGCAGGAGACCGCCGAGGCCACCGTCCCCCCGGACGGCCTCGCGGGCACCGCGCTGAACGACGGGTCGGCCGACGCCGTGATCGGCGGGGCGGCGCCCGCGTCGGCGCTGGCCGCCCTGGCGGCGCTCGAGGTCAAGGGGCGGGCGCCGCGGACCGGCTACGAGCGCGATCGGTTCGGGTCGGGGTGGGTGGACACCGACCGCAACGGCTGCGACACCCGGAACGACGTGCTGGCCCGCGACCTCACCGACGAGACGTTCAAGCCGGGCACCCGCGACTGCGTCGTGCTGACCGGCACGCTGGCCGATCCGTACTCCGGGCGCACCATCGCCTTCCGGCGCGGCCAGGACACCAGCGACGACGTCCAGATCGACCACGTGGTGGCGTTGTCGGACGCCTGGCAGAAGGGCGCCCAGCAGTGGGACGGCGCGCAGCGCGAGGCCTTCGCCAACGACCCGCTGAACCTGCTCGCCGTCGACGGCCCGCTCAACATGCAGAAGGGCGACGGGGACGCCGCCACCTGGCTCCCGCCCGCGACGTCGTTCCGCTGCGCCTACGTCGCCCGTCAGGTCGCGGTGAAGATCCGCTACGGCGCGTGGGTCACCGCGGCCGAGAAGAACACGATGGCCACGGTGCTCAGCACCTGCCCGGACGAGCCGCTGCCCGGGGGAGTGGTGGCCACCCTGCCGCAGCGCGGGTCGGCACCTGTCGTGGAAGGCCCGATCGGTCCGGAACCGGCGCCCGCCGTGGTGCCCGCGCCGCCTCCGGCCGCGGTGTCCTACGCGAACTGCACCGAGGTGAAGGCCGCGGGCGCCGCACCGATCCGGGTGGGCGATCCGGGGTGGGCCGGGACGTTCGACGGCGACGGCGACGGCGTGGGCTGCGAGTCCTGAATTCGGGGGAGACGAGGCGCCAGGACGGCGTCGGCGGCTGACCCGGTTGCGCGCAGCCGGTAGCCTGGGACCCGGCACGAGCCCCGCCGAAGCCTCGGCATGCTCGCTCTCCCCGGGATCGGGGATCGAAGCGACCCTGCATCCGACTGCATCGCCCGGCCGCCGCGCCGGGCACACCTGGAGCTCACATGACCGCCAGCACTGGCACCCGCACGCTGACCACCCCCACCGGCGAGGCCGACTTCAAGGTCGCCGACCTCTCGCTGGCCGGCTTCGGCCGCAAGGAGATCGAGCTCGCCGAGCACGAGATGCCCGGCCTCATGGCGCTGCGCGCCGAGTACGGCGACGCCCAGCCGCTGGCCGGCGCCCGCATCGCCGGCTCGCTGCACATGACGATCCAGACCGCCGTGCTCATCGAGACGCTGACCGCGCTCGGTGCCGACGTCCGCTGGGTCTCCTGCAACATCTTCTCCACCCAGGACCACGCCGCCGCGGCCATCGCCGTCGGCCAGGGCACCCCCGAGGCGCCCGCCGGCGTCCCGGTCTTCGCCTGGAAGGGCGAGACCCTCGAGGACTACTGGTGGTGCACCCAGCGCCTGTTCGAGTTCCGCGACTCCAGTGGCGAGGTCGTCGGCCCGAACATGGTCCTCGACGACGGCGGCGACGCCACCCTGCTGGTCCACCTGGGCACCCGCTTCGAGGCCGACGGCGTCGTCCCCGACACGACCGACGCCGACTCCGAGGAGTACGCGGTCATCCTCGACACCCTCCGCAGCACGATCGCCGAGGACGGGCAGTACTGGACCCGCATCGGCCAGGGCATCAAGGGCGTCACCGAGGAGACCACCACCGGCGTGATGCGGCTCTACGAGCTCGCCCGCGACGGCCGGCTGCTCTTCCCGGCGATCAACGTCAACGACTCGGTCACCAAGAGCAAGTTCGACAACCTCTACGGCGTCCGGCACTCGCTGATCGACGGCATCAACCGCGCCACCGACGTGATGATCGGCGGCAAGGTCGCCGTCGTGTGCGGCTACGGCGACGTCGGCAAGGGCTCGGCGGAGTCGCTCCGCGGCCAGGGCGCCCGCGTGATCGTCACCGAGATCGACCCCATCTGCGCGCTGCAGGCCGCGATGGAGGGCTACGAGGTGACCACGCTGGACGAGGTGATCGGCAAGGCCGACATCATCATCACCACGACCGGCAACAAGGACATCATCACGGCCGAGCAGCTGGCCTCGACCAAGCACCAGGCGATCATCGGCAACATCGGCCACTTCGACAACGAGATCGACATGGCCGGCCTGGCGAAGACCCCGGGCGTCGTCCGGACGACGATCAAGCCGCAGGTCGACGAGTGGCGGTTCGCGGACGGCCACACGATCATCGTGCTCTCCGAGGGCCGGCTGCTGAACCTGGGCAACGCCACCGGGCACCCCAGCTTCGTCATGAGCGCGTCGTTCTCCAACCAGACGCTGGCCCAGATCGAGCTGTGGAACAACCGGGCCGCCTACGAGGGCAAGACGCCCACCGTCACCGTGCTCCCGAAGCACCTCGACGAGCACGTCGCCCGGATCCACCTCGACTCCCTCGGCGTGAAGCTGACCGAGCTCACCAAGGTGCAGGCCGACTACATCGGCGTGCCGGTCGAGGGCCCCTACAAGAGCGACCACTACCGCTACTGATGACAGACCCCCTACGGGGGGTCGTGTCACGCTGAGGAGGCGGCTCACCCTGACGGGTGGGCCGCCTTCCTTGCACCACAGCGCAGAATGGTCGCCGTGCCACCCACCGCTCCGCAGAACGGGCCCAGCCGCGGCCGTGTCCTCGTCGTCGACGACGACGCCGCCCTCGCCGAGATGCTCGGCATCGTGCTGCGCCGGGAGGGGTACGAACCGGCGTTCGTCTCCGACGGCAACCGCGCCCTCGGCGTCTTCCAGCAGACCCGGCCCGACCTGGTCCTCCTGGACCTGATGCTGCCCGGCCGCAACGGCCTGCAGATCTGCCAGGACATCCGGACGCAGTCGACCGTGCCGATCGTCATGCTCACCGCCAAGGGCGACACGATCGACGTCGTCCAGGGGCTGGAGGCCGGCGCCGACGACTACGTCACCAAGCCGTTCAAGCCCGTCGAGCTGGTCGCCCGTGTGCGCGCCCAGCTGCGCCGCGGGGAGACCGGTCAGGCGGAGAGCCTGGCGATCGGCGACGTGCAGATCGACGTCCCCGCCCACCAGGTCACCCGGGACGGCGTGCCGGTCGCGCTGACCCCCCTGGAGTTCGACCTGCTCGTGGCCCTGGCCCGCAAGCCGCGCCAGGTGTTCACCCGGGAGCTGCTGCTCGAGCAGGTGTGGGGCTACCGCCACGCCGCCGACACCCGGCTGGTCAACGTCCACGTGCAGCGGCTGCGCGCCAAGATCGAGAAGGACCCGGAGAAGCCCGAGGTGGTCCTCACCGTGCGCGGCGTCGGCTACAAGGCCGGCCCGCCCTGACCGGTCCCCGGGCCGGCGTCCCCGCGTAGGACGCCGGGTCGCCGACAATGGCTGCGTGACCGCCACCCGAACGCCTCCGGTGGACACCGGCACGCCCGGTGTCCCCGGTCCCGGGCGTCCCCGGACGGTGGAGCTGGAGCGGATCCGGCGCGGCCTGCACCGGCGGGCCGGGCTGGCCCGGCGCCGGGTCCACCTGACCGCCCGTCGCGCCGCCAGCCGCGCGGTGCACGCCTGGCGGTCGTCGCTGCAGGTGCGCATCGGTGCGATCACGATGCTCGTCGCCGGCACCGTCGTGATCATCGTGAGCCTGGTGCTGTTCAGCCAGATCCGCGACCAGCTGCTGTCGGTCAAGCGGCAGGCGGCGGTCGACCAGGCGCAGGCCGGCGTCATCTACGCGCAGGACGAGATCGCCGGCATCGCCACCGGCGACGCCGCGAGCGTGCGGGCCACGCTGGACCGGACGGTCAGCGCCCTCCAGCAGCGTGGCGGTGCGGCCGGTGACTTCGACGTCGTCATGACCTACCGGACGGGGGACCGGGAGGTCCCTGGTGCCAGCCGGGCGTTCATCTACCCGGCGCTGCCCGGGGACCTGCGGGCCGACGTCGACGCCGGCAACCAGTCCTACCGCTACGACGAGATCCCCGACGCCGCCGGGGAGCCCCGGGCGTCGCTGGTCGTCGGCGCCCCGGTGCAGGGCGACACCGCGGGCAGCGCGCAGATCGAGCTCTACTACGTCTTCCCGTTGAGCCAGGAGGCAGAGAGCCTCTCGCTGATCCGCAGCACGGTGGTGATCAGCGGGTTCGCGCTGACGATGTTCGTCGTCGGCATCGCCGTCCTGGTGACCCGCCTGGTGGTCGACCCCGTCCGGCGGGCCGCCGGCACCGCCCAGCGGCTGGCCGAGGGGCAGCTCGAGGAGCGCATGGTGGTGCGCGGCGAGGACGACCTCGCGCGGCTGGCCACCAGCTTCAACGCGATGGCCGACAGCCTCCAGCGGCAGATCACCCAGCTGGAGGGGCTCTCCCAGCTGCAGCAGCGGTTCACCTCCGACGTGTCGCACGAGCTGCGCACCCCGCTGACCACCGTGCAGATGGCCGCCGAGGTGCTGCACGAGGCGCGCGGTGACTTCCCGCCGCACGTGGCTCGCTCCGCGGAGCTGCTGCGGGCCGAGCTGGACCGCTTCGAGGGGCTGCTCACCGACCTGCTCGAGATCAGCCGGTACGACGCCGGGGCCGCGGTGCTCGACGCGGAGCCGACCGACCTCGGCGCGCTGGCGTCGCGGGTCGCGGCCGGCATGTACGCGCTGGCGGAGCGCCACGGGTGCGAGCTGACCGTGGACCGGCCCGACGAGGACGTCATCGCCGAGGTCGACGCGCGGCGGGTCGAGCGGATCCTGCGCAACCTGGTCGGCAACGCGATCGAGCACGGCGCCGGGCGGCCGGTGGAGATCACGCTGGCCGCGAACCGCACCGCCGCCGCGGTGACGGTGCGCGACCACGGGGTCGGGCTCGGTTCGGCGGACGCCCAGCACGTCTTCGACCGCTTCTGGCGCGCCGACCCCTCGCGGGTGCGCAGCGTCGGCGGCAGCGGGCTGGGGCTGTCGATCAGCCTCGAGGACGCCCGGCTGCACAAGGGCTGGCTCCAGGTCTGGGGCCAGCCGGGGGTCGGTGCCCAGTTCCGGCTGACCGTGCCGCTCACCGCAGGCGGGGAGCTCACCGGCTCCCCGCTGCCGCTGCGCCCCGCCGTCAGCCGCCGCCCGGGGAGCCCGGCATGAGTCGCCGGTACGGCGCGCCCGCGCTCGCCGCCCTGCTCCTCGGGCTCCCCGCCTGCTCGATCGTGCCCACCAGTTCCCCGACGGTGCAGATCACCCAGGCGCCCGAGCGCCCGGCCCCGGACTTCGTCAGCGAGCCGCTGCCGCCGGCAAGCGGGGCCGCGCCCGAGGACGTCGTCCGCGGTTTCATCGACGCGGCAGCCAGCAGCGTGCCCGAGCGCCCCGTGGCCAAGAAGTACCTGACCCCCGAGGCGGCCGACTCGTGGTCGGACGCCGGCGGGATCACGATCATCAGCCCCGGTTTCGCGACGGCGGCCAGCCAGGCCGGTTCGGTCATCATCACCGCCGATCTCGTCGGCACCGTCGACCAGCGCGGCATCTTCACCGTCGCCGGCACCGAACCCTTCAGCTACCACTTCCCGCTGGTCGAGGTCGACGGCGAGTGGCGGATCAGCGACCCCCCGGACGGCCTGCTCATCCTCGAGACCGACTTCGAGCGGCTCTACGACCCCGTCGACGCCTACTTCCTCGACCCCACGCTGCGGCAGCTGGTCCCCGACCCGCGCTACCTGATCGGTGGGGAGGCGCAGCCCACCGCCCTCGTGGAGCGACTGGTCCAGGGACCGTCCGCGACGCTCGCCGCCGGCGTGAGCAACCCGCTGGCCGGCGCGGGGCTGGCCCGCAGGGTCACCGTCCAGGAACAGGTCGCGACGGTCGACCTGACCGGCATCGACATCGATGCCAACACCCCGCTGCGCGAGCTCAGCGCGCAGCTGGTGTGGAGCCTGACGCGGCTCGACGACCGGACCATCCGCTCCGTGGTGATCACCCTCGACGGCGAGCCGCTGCCGCTGGACGGCGTCCCGCTGGAGCAGACCACCGACGACTGGACGGCCTTCGACCCCGACGCCACGCCGCTGGAGACCGTGGGGCACTACCTGGACGACGGCGTGCTGCACACCGTCGAGGACGGGGAGCCGGTCGCGGGGCCGAACGGGACCGTCTACTCCGGGCTCTCGTCGGCCGCGGTGTCGGCCGACGCCCGCACCGGCGAGCTGACGTTCCTCGCCGGTGTGCGTCCCGACGTGGGGCAGTCGACGCTGCTGGCCGGGCCGTACGGCGGCGAGCTGGCACCCGTGCTGACCGGGGGGACGCTGAGCGCCCCGACGGTGGCGGCCACCCGTCCGGAGGTCTGGGTGGTGCGCGACGGCACGGACATCGTCCGTGTGCCCGCGGGCAGCCGGCCGCAGGCGGTCAGTGCCCCCACGCTGGCGGGGCTGGGCCGGGCGCAGGTGATCGAGCTGTCGCCGGACGGCGTGCGCGTCGCCGTCGTGGTCACCGACCTGCAGGGCGTCCCGCGCCTGCACGTGGGCACCGTGGTGCGCAACCAGGAGGGCGGGGTCGCCGTCCGCGACCTGCCCCAGGTCGCACCCACCCTCTCGCCGGTCGTCGACGTGGCGTGGCGGTCCAACGGGGAGCTGTGGGTGCTGGCCGGCGACCCGGGGGAGGAGACGCCGTACTCGCTCGGCGTCGACGGCTGGGGGCTCACCCAGCAGAGCACCTCGGGCCTGCCGGACCAGCCCACCTCGCTGGGAGCCGCCCCGGGGCGGGAGCCGCTGGTCGTCGCCGGCGGCCGGCTCTGGCAGTGGGCGCGCGGGACGTGGGTGACCCTCGTCCCGGGCCAGGAGCCGCTGGCCGGCTCGGCACCGTTCTACCCGCTCTGACGAAGGACCCCGTCCCTCTCACACCTCGCAGGCTCGGCGCGAGCCTCCGGACGGGGCCGCCCATCCACAGGAGAAGGACCCCGTCCACCTCACGCCTCGCGCGCTCGGCGCGAGCCTCGGGACGGGGCCTACGGTGCGGTGTGACCGGGTTCCTGCTGCGCGAGGTGCGTTCAGCGCTGGCCGACCTGGTGCTGCCGCGCACGTGCGCCGGGTGCGGGCTGCCCGGGCACCTGCTCTGCCGCCGCTGCGCCGCGCTGCTCGCCCGCCCGCACCTGGCCACCCCGCGGCGGTTCCCCGAGGGGCTCCCGCCCACGGTCGCCGCCGGCGCCTACGACGGGCCGGTGCGCCCCGCTGTGCTGGCGTTCAAGGAGCGGGGGCGCGCGGAGCTGGCCCGCCCCCTGGGGACGGCGCTGGCGCTGGCCGTGGCCGCCGTCGTCTCCGCCGTCCCCGGGCCGCCGGCGGGGGTGCGGCTGGTCCCGGTGCCCAGCTCGGCCGCCGCGCTCCGGACCCGGGGCCGGGACCACGTGCGCGAGCTCGTCGGGCACGCCGTGGGGGAGCTGCGGGCGGCGGGGCTCCCGGCGTCCCAGGCCCGGCTCCTGCGCCGGCACGGCCGCGTGCGCGACTCCGCCGAGCTGTCCGCGGGGCAGCGGCGGGCGAACCTCGCCGGCACCTTCGCGCTCGCTCCGGGGGCGGACGCCGGCGAGGCCCTGCTGGTCCTCGTCGACGACGTCGTGACCACCGGCGCGACGCTCACCGAGGCGGCGTCGGTGCTGGCCCCGCTGCTGCGCGCGGGCGGACCGCCGGTGCTCGGCGCCGTCGTGGCGGCCACTCCGCGGACGCCCGCGCGGGCGCGGTCCGCGGGCGCCCCGCACGGTGCCGCAGGGCCCACCACGGACCGCGCTGATCGACTGTCGGGACCGTGGCGGAGCGACTAGCGTCGACGTGACCCAACACCGGATGTTCCCCGGGAGGTCTGCATGGAGATCGTCGTCCGTGGCCGCAACGTCGAAGTCCCCGAGCACTACCGACAGCACGTCGAGGACAAGGTCGGGTCCACCGACCGGTTCGACGGGAAGCTGAAGATCCTGCGCATCGACGTGGAGCTCCAGCACGAGAAGAACCCACGCCAGTCCGCGAACTGCCAGCGCGTGGAGATCACGCTCCGCGGCAAGGGGCCGGTGGTCCGCGCCGAGGCGAGCGGCCCGGACTTCTACGCCGCGCTCGACCTCGCCACGGCCAAGCTGGACAACAGCCTGCGTCGTGCCGCCGATCGCCGGCGCGTCCACCACGGCCGCCGCACCCCGGCCAGCGTGCGGATGGCCGACAACGTCGTCCTCGGCACCGGCGACGCCGCCGGGGCCGCGCCCGACCAGGAGGCGACCGAGGGCTCGACGGCGACCGAGCAGGACGAGCACCTGCCCGGGCAGATCGTCCGCGAGAAGCACCACCCGGCCACCCCGATGCACGTCGACCAGGCCCTCCACGAGATGGAACTGGTCGGCCACGACTTCTACCTGTTCCAGTGCGCCGACACCGGCCAGCCCACGGTCGTCTACCGGCGGCACGCCTACGACTACGGCCTCATCCGGCTGGCGCCGGTGGCCCAGGACGGCGCCGCGCGGGACCACGTCGCCGAACCGCAGGCCGCGGCCACCGTCTGAGCCCACCGCCGCACGGTCGGTCATCGTCCGCGGGCGCGCGACACGGCGCGACCCGCCGCAGCACGGCGCGCGCGGGCGATGACCGACCCGGCGGCTCAGTCCTCCGGCAGCCGGGAGAACAGCGCGGCATCGCTCCAGGAGCCCTCCCGCTGGTCCAGGCAGGAGCGCACGGTGCCCTCGCGGGTGAAGCCCGCTCGCAGCGCCACCGCCTGCGAGGCGAGGTTGTCGACGTCGGCGTAGAGGTGCACCCGGTGCGCCCCCAGGCCGAGGGCCCACCCGGCGAGCCCGTCCGCGGCCTCGGCGGCGTACCCGTGGCCGCGGCCCCAGGGTGCGATCCAGTAGCCGACCTCCGGGCCCAGCCGACCGGGGCGGAACTGCAGGCCGACCGCGCCGACGAGCGACCCGCCGGCCTCGACCACCGCGTGCAGCCCGGATCCCTCGGCCCGCTCGGCGGGGGCGACGTCCTCGACCCAGGCCCGGGCGTCCGCTTCCGTGTACGGCGAGGCGATCGCGGTGATCCAGCGCTGGATGCCCGGGTCCTGGCAGGCGCGGTGCACCGCCTCGGCGTCGTCGGGCCGGTGGGGGCGCAGCACCAGCCGCTCGGTGCGCACGACCTCGGTGGGGAGGTCGATCAGGGACAGGTCCACCGGCGCAGTCTCATGCGTTGCCCAGCACCCGGTCGACCGATATCTCGATGACCACCCGGGCCGGGTTCTCCCGGGGCTGCCGGTACCGCCGGGCGTAGCGCTCGACGGCGTCGGCCACCGACGCCGCGTCGTCCGTCACCACCGCCGTCCCCTCCAGCGTCAGCCACCGGGCGCCGTCGACCTGGCAGACCGCGACGCGGGCCTGGCCGCCGCGGACGTGCCGCGCCTTGGCCGAGGTGCCCGAGGTGATCACCCGCGCGGTGGCGGTGGCGGAGTCGAAGGTGACCCCGACGGGCACGACGTGCGGGCTGCCGTCGGCGCGCAGCGTGGTGAGCGTCGCCAGGTGCCGCTCGGTGAGGAACTCGAGGGTGGCGGGGGCGAGGTCTGCGGGATTCCTGGACACCCGCGGGAGGCTAGAGGCTCCGTCGTCCACATGGGGCGGGCGGTTCGGACCTCGGAGAGGCGGCGTTCCCAGGTGGGCCGCCTACGCTGGGGTCGTGGTGTTCCAGAAGATCCTCCGCGCCGGCGAGGGCAAGCAGGTCCGACGACTCTCCAAGATCGCCGAGGCGGTCGACTCGCTCGCCGGTGACTACACCGATCTCAGCGACGCGGAGCTGCGCGCGAAGACCGACGAGTTCAAGGAGCGGTACGCCGACGGGGAGTCCCTCGACGCGCTGCTGCCCGAGGCGTTCGCCGTCGTGCGCGAGGCGGCCACCCGCACGCTGGGCCAGCGGCACTTCCGCGTGCAGCTCATGGGCGGCGCGGCCCTGCACCTGGGCAACATCGCCGAGATGAAGACCGGTGAGGGCAAGACCCTGACCGGCGTGCTCCCGGCCTACCTCAACGCCCTGACCGGCGAGGGCGTGCACGTGGTCACCACCAACGACTACCTCGCCTCCCGCGACGCCGAGTGGATGGGCCGGGTGCACCGGTTCCTCGGGCTCACCGTCGGCACGATCGTCTCCGGCCAGCCGCCGGCGACCCGCCGCGAGAAGTACGCCTGCGACATCACCTACGGCACGAACAACGAGTTCGGCTTCGACTACCTGCGCGACAACATGGCGTGGAGCAAGGCCGACCTGGTGCAGCGCGGCCACCACTTCGCGATCGTCGACGAGGTCGACTCCATCCTCATCGACGAGGCGCGCACCCCGCTGATCATCAGCGGCCCGGCCGAGACCAGCGCCAAGTGGTACGGCGAGTTCGCCCGCATCGTCCCGATGATGAAGCGCGACGTGCACTACGAGGTCGAGGAGTCCAAGCGCACGGTCGCCGTCACCGAGGAGGGCGTCGAGTTCGTCGAGGACCAGCTCGGCATCGAGAACCTCTACGAGGCGGTCAACACCCCGCTGATCGGCTACCTGAACAACGCCCTCAAGGCCAAGGAGCTGTTCAAGAAGGACCAGCAGTACATCGTCACCAACGGCGAGGTCCTCATCGTCGACGAGTTCACCGGTCGTGTGCTCTCCGGTCGCCGCTACAACGAGGGCATGCACCAGGCCATCGAGGCCAAGGAGAAGGTGAAGATCAAGGACGAGAACCAGACGCTCGCCACGATCACCCTCCAGAACTACTTCCGGCTCTACGAGAAGCTCTCCGGGATGACCGGCACGGCGCAGACCGAGGCCGCGGAGCTGCACCAGACCTACAAGCTCGGCGTCGTCCCCATCCCGACGAACATGCCGATGGTCCGCGAGGACCGCTCCGACGTCATCTACAAGACGGAGACGGCC
Source organism: uncultured Actinomycetota bacterium (assembly GCA_963747895.1). Lineage (GTDB taxonomy): Bacteria > Actinomycetota > Actinomycetes > Mycobacteriales > Geodermatophilaceae > Blastococcus. Next base: position 534,547 of record CAVVGX010000004.1, on the reverse strand, counting down.
AAGTTCGACGCCGTCGTCGACGACATCGCCGAGCGGCACGAGAAGGGCCAGCCGGTCCTCGTCGGCACCGCCAGCGTCGAGAAGTCCGAGGTGCTGGCGACCTTCCTGCTCCGTCGCGGCATCGAGCACGAGGTCCTCAACGCGAAGAACCACGCCCGTGAGGCCGCGATCATCGCGATGGCCGGGCGGCCCGGCTCGGTCACGGTGGCCACCAACATGGCCGGCCGCGGCACCGACATCCAGCTCGGCGGCAACGCCGAGTTCATCGCCGACGAGGTGCTGCGGGCCCGCGGGCTGTCACCGGCCGAGACGCCGGAGGAGTACGAGGCGGCCTGGGACAGCGCGCTGGAGACCGCCAAGACGCAGGTGAAGGCCGAGCACGAGCAGGTGGTGGAGGCCGGCGGTCTCTACGTGCTGGGCACCGAGCGGCACGAGAGCCGCCGCATCGACAACCAGCTCCGCGGCCGCTCCGGCCGGCAGGGCGACCCGGGAGAGTCGCGGTTCTACCTCTCCCTCGGCGACGACCTGATGCGCCGCTTCAACGGCCCGATGCTCGAGTCGATGATGAACACCCTGCGGGTGCCCGACGACCAGCCGATCGAGTCGAAGATGGTCAGCCGGGCGATCCGGTCGGCGCAGACGCAGGTCGAGCAGCAGAACTTCGAGGTCCGCAAGGACGTCCTGAAGTACGACGAGGTGCTCAACCGGCAGCGCACCGTCATCTACGACGAGCGGCGTCAGGTGCTCGAGGGCGCCGATCTGCACGAGCAGCTCCGGTCCATGGTCGACGACGTCGTCGCCGCCTACGTGGACGGTGCGACCGAGACCGGCTACGCGGAGGACTGGGACCTCGAGCAGCTGTGGACCGGCCTCAAGGCGCTCTACCCGGTCGGCGTGACGATCGACGACGTCGTCGAGCGGCTGGGCGGTGGCGAGCAGGCCGAGATCTCGGCGGAGGCGCTCAAGACCGAGCTGCTGGAGGACGTGCACCGCGCGTACGAGGCGCGCGAGGCCGGCCTGGGTTCGGAGGTCATGCGCGAGCTGGAGCGGCGGGTGCTGCTGTCGGTCATGGACCGCAAGTGGCGCGAGCACCTCTACGAGATGGACTACCTGCGGGCCGGCATCCACCTGCGCGCGATGGCCAACCGCGACCCGGTCGTGGAGTACCAGCGCGAGGGCTACGACATGTTCAACGCGATGCTCGACGGCATCAAGGAGGAGTCGGTCGGCTTCCTGTTCAACCTCGAGGTCAAGACCAAGGCCGAGCAGGACGCCGAGGCCAAGGCCAAGCAGGACGAGGCGGAGGCCAAGGCCCTCGCCGCCGCGCAGGAGGGGACGGCGCGGGTGCTGGCCCGGCAGGAGGCCGAGGCCAGGGCCAAGGCCGCCGCTGCCGAGGCCGCGCACGCCGGGCACACCCACACGCACGTCGGCACCGCTCCCGCAGCCGGTGCGGCGACGGCCCGGCGTTCGGGCGCGGCGCGCACGTCGCAGCCGGCGGCGGCCGCGGCGGCTCCGGCCGTGCAGACGCCGCCCCCGTCGGGCACCGGGCCGGAGCTGTCGGTCAAGGGGCTGGACGACGCGCGGCGGGTGCCGGAGAACCTCACCTACTCCGCGCCGACCCTGGACGGCTCGGCCAAGGACGCCGGCCGGGCGAAGGCCGCCAAGACCGCGACGGTGAGCGGCACCAAGGAGACCCCGCGCAACGCGCCCTGCCCCTGCGGCTCGGGCAAGAAGTACAAGCAGTGCCACGGAGCCGCCGGCAGCTGACCGCCCGACCCGCCGGGAGGGCGGTCAGCTGCTCGGCTCGGCCGCCAGCTCGCCGGCGACGGCCACGTGGTGCCGGCCGTTCACGGATTCCCGGGAACGGCCGGGCACCACCGACCGGAACCGGCTCAGCGGCCGTTCGACGACGACGTGGAGGCCGGCCGCCACCGTGGCGCTGGTGCCCCAGACCAGCACGAGGACCGGCACGAACCCGCCGGTGAACAGCGGGATGCCCAACCACGTGTACAGACCTGCCAGCAGGAGCAGGTGCACGAGGAAGATGCCGTAGGAGATCTCACCGAGGAACCGGGCGACGGGCCCGGACAGGGCGCGACGGACCAGCCCGCCGCGTTCCTGGCCGAGGACCAGCGGCAGCACGAGGAAGACCGCGATGCCCATCTGCAGCACGCTGCGGACGGCCGCCTCGCCGGGTTCGGGCGCGGCGAAGCTGGGTGGTCCGGACAGCGGGGTGCACACCACGGCGAACAGCGCCGCCGCGATCGCCCAGCACACGACGAGGTGCCGGCCCAGCGCGCGGGCGGCCCGGGCGGGTGCCCAGTCGGGGTCCGCGACGCTGAGCAGTGCCATCGCCATGCCACCGGCGAACCATCCGGCGAAGGCGGGCAGCCAGTCGTTGGACGGGTAGGGCTCCACCCGCCACAGCCACGAGCAGTAGACGAAGACGGGCCCGAGGACCGCCAGCCCGCCGAGCGCCACGAGGGCGGGCCACGGGCGGGCGGCCCGGTTCCGCGCCAACCGGACGAGCCCGGCGGCCAGCAGCGGGAGGACGAGGTAGAAGGCGACCTCCGTGCACAGGCTCCACATCTGTTCCAGGCCCCGGAGGGTGCCCTTGCCGTCGTAGAGCTGCACCAGGGTCAGGTGCCGGAGCAGGGTGGTCGCGTCCGCGCCGTCGTTCTCCGGGAGGAAGAACAGCGCGGCGACGACCGTCAGCCAGTACGCGGGGAGGATGCGCAGGCCGCGCCGCCACAGGTAGGCCCCGGCGGAGGGAGCCGCCAGGCCGCGGACGGCGGCCTGCGGAAAGGGCCGGAAGAGCAGGAAACCGGACAGGACGAAGAACACCGCGACGCCGACCGAGAGGTGGTGCAGCACGCTGGCGCGGATGCCGGCGTCGGAGGTGCTCGTCCCGGTGAGGTACGCGACGTGGTGCAGGACGACCAGGGTTGCGGCGATGATGCGCATGCCGTCCAGGCAGGGGAACGCGCGCTCGTTCGCCGCGGCGGGTCCGCCGTCCAGCGCGGCGGATGCCGTCATGGGTCCTCCGTCCGTTCCGGTGGCGGGGGACGCTAACCACGGGGTCCACCCCGGTCAATCGCTCCTGACGCGGCGTTCCGGTCAGCCGATCTGCAGGGCGGTGCAGCGCCACCGGCCGTCGATGCCCTCGAGCCGGGCCGCCACGGCATGCGCCCGTCCGGCGCGGCGCGCGACCGCACTCACCTCGGCCACGCCGTCCACCGGTTCGCAGACGTGCAGCGGTCCCACGAGCAGCGGTGCGGTGCCTTCCGTGCACCACCGGGGGCGCCGCCCGCCCGCGACGGCGGCGAAGACCCCCGGCGACGTGAGGGCCTGCAGCTGACCGACCGGACGGCGGCCGGCGAACACCTCGAGTGCCAGCGTGATCACGCGCCGACCGGCGACCGCGGCGTCGGGGAGGTCGGCCCGCAGCGTCCAGGCCGGGCCGAACTCGTCCTCCCGGCGGGCCGGTCCGACGAGGCGGGGGCGGGGGCCCGGACGGTGCGGAGGCCTGGGCACGGCGACGCCAGGGAGCACCAGGCGCAGGGGCGGCCGGTCGTCCTGCAGCGGGGGCTGCGGCGTGGCGACTCGGACCAGGCGCAGGGCAGGTCCTCCTGCGCCGGGTCGGCCGGCAGGGGGCGTGGGGCCGGTGGTCGGGTGGACGGGCGCGCTCATGGGATCACTCCGGGGATGGGGCGGGTCGGGTACGGGGCGGAAGGCGTCACGGGGGTGGAGGGCGCAGAACCTGCCCGGGGAGGAGGACGTCCGGGTCGGGCCCGATGACCGCCGCGTTGGCGGCCCACCAGGTCGAGGTGGCCCGGGCGGTCTCGGCAGCAGAAGCGGTCCGGCCGAGCTGGTCGGACAGGTGCGCGGCCGCGATGTCCCAGAGGCAGTCGCCGCGAACGACGACGTGGTCCCCGGCTTCGGGAGCCGCGGGCCAGTCGGGCATCGCAGGGACGGCCGACGGGCCGTGGTCCTCGGTGCCGGGCCAGTCCGGCACCGAGGACGACGGAGTATCGGCCGCGGCGGCCGGTGCGGTGACCACCAGGAGCGTGGTGGCGGTGAGCGGGCCGGCGACGCCCAGCCCGATGCCGAGCGCCAGGGCCGCGCCGCGGCGCGCCCCGCGGGGGAGGACCACGCCGGTGAGCGCGTCGGCGGCGTCCCCGAGCACGCCGGGCAGGGCGGACGCCGCCGTGAGCAGCAGGCCGAGCGCTCCCCACGCCCAGGCGACCCAGGCGAGCAGCCCCGCACCCGCCAGGACCAGGGCCTCGGCCCCGGCGGAGTCCGCTGTGCGCTGGGCGCTCAGCACCGCGCCCGTCAGGTCGGCGAACGACGGCGTCAGCAGCGCCAGCGCCCAGGCGACGGCGGCCATGGCTGCGGTCGTGCTCATCAGTCGGCGCACGGACATCGGCGCTCCTCCTCGTCAGTCAGCGGCCATGAAAGCAATCAAATGCAACCAAACGCAAGTGAACGAGTGCATCTAGGCTGACCGAGGAGGTGGTCGAGGTGCGCTGGCAGCAGCTGTTCGCCGACCTGGAGGCCCGCTTCGAGGCCGAGCAGGATGCGGCCGAGCGGGCGGAGACGTCGTCCCGGTCGAGGCACGAGCTCGGGAGCCTGCGCTTCGTCGACCGGCTCGGCGGCGCGGTGGGCTCTCCCGTCGTCCTGCTCTGCCGCGGTGCCGGCCAGGTGTCGGGGACGCTCAGCGAGATCGGCAGCGACTGGCTGCTCCTGGACGACGACGGGGGGAGGGAACTGCTCGTCGCCACAGCGGCGGTCCGAGCGGTCGCCGGACTGGGCCGGCGCACCGCCGCGCCGGGGGACGCGGGGCCGGTCGCGAGCCGGCTGGACCTGCGTCGCGCCCTGCGCGGCCTGGCCCGTGACCGGGCGACCGTCCAGGTCGTCCTCGACGAGGGCACCGCGCTGCACGGGACGATCGACCGGGTGGGTGCGGACTACGTGGAACTCGCCGAGCACCCGGCGGACCTCCACCGTCGGGCGGGGGCGGTGCAGGGCGTCCGGACCGTGGTCATCGACGCCGTGGCGGTGGTCCGGACGGCCGCGCCCGGACCGGCCTGAACGTCAGCAGGGGCGGGCGGGAGGGGCGGGACTACTCCGCGTCGGCGCTCTCCGCGGGGATCGTGGTGCCGCGCGCCTCGGCGTACTTCTGCTGGATGAAGCGCTCCAGCTCGTCGACCTCGACCCGCCACTGGCCGCGGCCGCCGATCTGGATGGCGATGAGCTCCTTGCGTCGCACCAGCGCATAGGCCTGCGACCACGAGACGTTGAGGATCTCGGCGACGTCGTCCAGCGTCAGGAAGCGGGGCGTGGGCATGGGGTCCTCTCCATCCGGTGCCGCCAGTCTGTCAGCCGCACCGGTGACCCGGAGCGGCCGTCCACACCCGAACGTGTGGATGACGAGAGCGGGCGAACGCATCCATGCCGCATCATCTGCACCCGAATGCCGTCATGTCGCGTTGGCAGCAGACGACGCGCCGCGTCGTGAGGATCGACGCGCAGGAGAGGTGAGCGCCTGGTGACCGCCGTCCGTCCCGCTCCGCCGTCCCCGGCCGCGCTCCCGACCGGGCCGGTGCCTCGCCGGGTGCGCCCTCCGCGGTGGCTGGACCTGCGGCTCCTGCTCGGCGTCCTGCTCGTCCTCGGTTCGGTGCTGCTCGGTGCGCGGGTGGTGGGTGCCGCGGACGCCACGGTCCCGGTCTGGGCCGCGTCGGGTGATCTGGCCGCCGGCACGGAGCTCGACGCCGACGACCTCGTCGCCGTCGACGTGCGCCTGGACGACACCGCGGAGGCCTACCTGTCGACGGCGACGCGGCCCGAGGGGCGCACGCTCGCCCGCGCCGTCCGGTCCGGCGAGCTCGTCCCGGGGTCCGCGCTGGAGGAACCGGCGGACCTGGTCCAGCTGGCCCTGCCGGTGCAGGCCGGCTTCGTGCCCCCGGGGCTCCGGCGCGGTGGCCTGGTCGACGTCTACGCGGTGGCCGACCCGGCCGTCGGTGCTACCAAGGCGACCGGGGGCACCGTGACCGCGGTGGTGGAGCGGGCGCCGGTGCAGGCGCTCTCCGGCCGGACCGACGGCGTCCTCTCGACCCCGACCACGACCGTCCAGGTGGTCGTGTCCGTGCCGCGTGACCAGGCCGCCACGGTGCTCGCCGCGATCGGCGGACGCCCCCTCGTCGTCGTGGTGCACGACTCGGTGGAGTCCGGCACCGCCGCGGCGGGCAGCGCGCCCGCCGCGGGGCCGGCCGGCTGATGGCCGTCCAGGTGTTCACCGCGGTCACCGGCGCCGCGTGGGAATCCGCGTTGGTCGGCGCGCTGGACCGGTCCGACCACGGCGTCACGGTGGTGCGGCGGTGCGTGGACGTCTCGGAGCTGCTCGCGGCGGCGGCGACCGGGACGGGGCAGGCCGCGCTGCTGTCCGCGGAGCTGCGCCGGCTGGACGGCGACGCGGTCGCCCGGCTCACCGCGGCCGGTGTGGCGGTCGTCGGGCTGGTCGAACCGGGTGACGAGAGGGCGGCGGAACGGCTCCGCCAGCTGGGCGTGCCCCACGTGCTCCCCGCCGACTCCGCGGCGGAGGTCATCGCGCAGGCGCTCCGGGAGGCGGTGGCGGGCGCGCCCGGAGCGCCCCGCGACATCGCCGATCCGCAGGCCGCGCTGCCGGCCCTGGGTCTGCCGGCGCCCGAGGCGGAGCGCCCCGTCGGCCGCGGCCGGCTGGTCGCGGTGTGGGGTCCGACGGGGGCGCCCGGCCGCACGACGGTCGCGGTGGGTCTGGCCGACGAGGCGGCGCGGCTGGGCGTCTCCAGCCTGCTCGTGGACGCCGACGTCTACGGCGGGGTCGTCGCCCAGGTGCTGGGCCTGCTCGACGACTCCCCGGGCCTGGCCGGTGCCGCCCGGCAGGCCGGCGCCGGCACCCTGGACCCGGCCTCCCTGGTCCGACTGGCCTGGGCGGTGCGTCCGCAGCTGCGCGTGCTCACCGGACCCGCTCGCGCCGACCGCTGGCCGGAACTCCGCCCCCGCGCCGTGACCACGGTGCTCGAGGAGGCCCGCCGGCTGGCCGAGCTGACGGTCGTCGACTGCGCCTTCAACCTCGAGGACGACGAGGAGCTGTCCTTCGACACCGCAGCGCCCCGCCGCAACGGGGCGACGCTGGCCGTGCTCGAGGCCGCCGACACGGTGGTGTGCGTCAGCGGCGCCGACCCCGTGGCGCTGCAGCGCAGCGTGCGGGCGCTCGACGACCTGCGCGAGGTGCTCCCCGACGTGGCGCCGGTGGTGGTGGTCAACCAGGTCCGGCGCGGTCCGGTCGCCGGTGACCCGAGGCGGGAGATCGCCGCGGCGATGGAGCGCTTCTCCGGCCGGGACGTCGCCTTCTTCCTCCCGGCCGACCGCCGGGCCACCGACGCGGCCCTCGCCGCGGGCCGGACGCTGGCAGAGGTGGCTCCCGCCTCGGCGCTGCGTGCCGGGCTGCGGACCATGGCCGCCGTGCTCGCGGAGGTGCCGGAGCCGGCGTCGGAGCGGCGCGGGCTCCGGCGGATCCGCCGGGTGGGGTGACCGTTGCGGTGTCGTCGAGCCAGGCGCCGGACGTAGCGTGAGCTCTCGCCCCCGACCCCTGAGGAGCCCGATGGTCGAGCGGCTGAACCCGTTGGACGCCTCCTTCCTGTACATGGAGGAGCCGGCCACGCCCATGCACGTGGGCGGGCTGCTGGTGCTGGACGCGCCGCCCGGTGGCCTGGACGCGCTGGCCGCCCTGGTGGAGGCCCGGCTCGCGCTGGTGCCCCGCTACCGGCAGCGGGTCGCCGAGGTGCCCGGCCATCTGGCCGATCCGGTGTGGGTCGACGACCAGGACTTCGACCTCGCCCGTCACCTGCGGCGCTCCCGCCTGCCGCGGCCGGGCACCGAGGCGCAGCTGCTCGACCTGGTGTCGCGGCTGGCGTCCCGGCCGCTGGACCGCAACCGCCCGTTGTGGGAGGCCTACCTCATCGAGGGCCTGAGCGGCGGGCGGGTGGCGGTGATGACCAAGACGCACCCGGCGCTGGTCGACGGGCTCAGCGCGATCGACATCGGGCAGGTGCTTCTGGACGTCGACCCGGAGGCGGCGCTGCCCGAACGTGTGGAGTGGCACCCCGCCCGGACACCCGGAGGCGCGGAGCTGGTGCTCCAGGCGCTGGACGAGTACGTCCGGCGCCCCTCCTCGCTCGTCGCCGTCCGGCACGCCGCCGCCAGCGACCTCCGCTCGGCAGCGGTGCGGATCGGCGGCGTCGCCGGGGGGCTGCTGCGCGCGGTGCGGTCGACGGTCCTCCCGGCCCCGCGCACTCCGCTCAACGGGCCGGTCGGCCGGCAGCGGCGGGTCGCGGTCGCGCGGGCCCGGCTCGAGGACCTCAAGCGGATCCGGACCGTACATGGCGGCACCGTCAACGACGTCCTGCTCGCGGTGCTGACGGGTGCGCTGCGGGAGTGGCTGCTGTCCCGCGGGGAGCCGGTGGTCGCCGGGACGACGGTCCGCGCCCTGGTCCCTGTCTCGCTGCAGGACGACGAGGCGGGCTCGGGTGGTCGCGTCACCTCGCACCTGGTCGACCTGCCCGTGGGGGAGCCCAACCCCCGGGTGCGTCTGGCCCGCCTCGGGTACGCCATGCGCGGCATCGGCGTCCCCGGTCGGTCGGTGACCGCGGACGGCCTCATCGCCCTGACCGGCTTCGCGCCGCCCACCCTGCACGCGCTGGGAGCGCGCGCCGCCCGTGGGCTCTCGAAGCGGATGTTCAACCTGGTGATCACCAACGTGCCGGGCCCGCAGGTGCCGCTGTACGCCGCCGGCGCCCGGATGCGCGAGGTGTTCCCGGTGGTCCCCTTGGCCCAGGGGCAGGGGCTGTCGATCGGGATGACCAGTTACAACGGCACGGTGTTCTTCGGCTTCAACGCCGACCGGGACAGCGTCGGCGACGTCGACGTGCTGGCCGACATGACCGACCAGCAGGTGGCCGAGCTGCTGGAGGCGGCCGGCTGACGGCCCCGCCCGTCGCAGCCGCCCGTCACCGGGCACTGCGGCGTCCGGGATACCGTCGCGGTTCCATCTACGACAGGAGGCAACCGGGGTGCGCGTGTACCTGCCGGCCACCACGTCCGTGCTCCGGACGCTGCTGGACGAGGGCCTGCTGACGGGTCCGCACACGGCGTTCGCCGTCACTCCGCAGCTGCGCGAGTTCTACGAGCGCAGCGATCCCTCCGCCGACCTCGAGGAGCTCGAGTACGCCGCGCTGCTGACGGCGGCGCGGGCCAGCCTCCGCCTGCTCGACGTGGATCCCCTGGCCGTGCGACGGCGGGTCGTCCTGGCCGCCGACGTGCCGGACGACCAGGTCGAGGTGATGGACGACCCGCACGTGGAGCGCGGTGCGGTGCGTGTCCGCGCCGACGTCCGGATGCGGGACGTCGCCAGTGCGCACATCGACGGCGGCGAGGCCGAGGACGACGTGCGCGCCGCGGTCAACGTGGTGCTCGAGGCCGACCTCGGCAGCGAGGACGCCCAGTTCGTCGTGGACCAGGCCGAGGGGCACGAGCTCGCCTGGTACGCGACGCAGGAGCTCGGCCCCGCGCTCGAATTGCTCTGAGGTCGCTCACGGGCCCGGCGCGACCGCGGGACCGGGTGGTGTCCGGGCGACCTGCACGCGCTGGACGGCGCCGTCGGTGACGAGCCAGCCGCTGCCCGGCCGAGCGGGCAGCGGCAGCCGCGGCAGCCGGATGCCGAGGACCTCGGCGTCGGCGGGCGAGGGGCGGAGCAGCAGGCCGGTGCGCGCGCGACGCAGAGCGGCCACCGGTCCCTGGTAGTGGCCGGTCAGCTGCCCGGGGCTGCCGGCCGCCAGGAGCACGATCCCGGACCGGGAACCGGTCGGCGGCAGCGCGGCGAGTCCGGCGTACTCCGCGACGGCGCCCAGGTCGTCGGCCAGCAGGACGCCGCGCCGTCCGCGCAGGCCGTCGACCCAGGCCAGCACCTCCTCCGGATCGGCCGCGTCCAGCCACGGGACGGGCGCATCGCCAGCCGGCGCGGCGTGCGCAGGTGAGAGCCGGGCGACCTCACCGCCGGCGGCGGCGAGCCGCCGGGCGAACGACTCCAGCGCGGCCGTCCGCCCGCTGCGCGGTGGTCCGACGACCAGGAGCCCCCCGGCGCGGTCGAGGTCGACGTCGAGCAGGGCGCCGTCGTCGCCTCCTGGCCCGACCGTCAGCCGCCACCGCGTGCCCGGAGCCTCGTCCGGCAGGGAGGGAGCCGAGGGGAGGACCGGGTCGGCCGGGAGGGCGACGACGCGTACGGGCTCGGCCGCGCCGGCCTTCGCCGGCCGAGGGGTGGTCCGTGGCGCCGGAGCCCGCGGCAGCGCGAGCTGGCACTCCACCGCGTCCTCGCCGACCAGAGCGCGACCGGGCGGCCGGTGGGTCGGGACGGCCCGCGCGGGGACGCCCGCGACGGCGTAGTCGGCGCGGTCGGGGAGGGGCAGGAGCAGGCGCATCCGCGCCGCGGCCGCCAGGCGACCGCCGGGGAGCGCCCGGTCGGCGGTGAGCACGCAGGTCACCCCCACCGCTGCGCCGTCGCGGACCAGCCGCAGCAGTCCGTCCGAACCGCGGCCGGGCTCGGCCTCGTCGAGCAGCGCCCCGACGGCCTCGACGCCGTCGACCAGTACCAGCAGCAGGGGCGCGGAGCTGCCCGGCGGTGCGGTGCGCCGGGCGTCCACCTCCGCGTTCAGGCGGTCCAGCAACCGCACGGTGCGGAACGCGTCGGCGCCGCTGACCGTGGTGCCGGCGTGCGGCAGCGCTGCGGCCTCGGCGCAGAGCGATCCCCCCGTGGTCTCCAGGACGTGGACGTGCAGCTCGCCGGGGCCGACCTGGGTCGTCGCCGAGCGCAGCACGGAGCGCAGCAGCGTCGTGCGCCCGCTGCGCGGACCGCCCGCCGCCAGGACGCCCCCACCGGCGGCGAGGTCGAGGTCCAGCGGCTCCCGGAGCTGCCGGTCGGGTCGGTCCAGCAGGCCGATCCGGAGACGGGTCGCTCCCTGCCGGGGTGCGGTGCGGTGCATGTCGGCGTCGAGCTCGGCCTGGGGGAGCAGGTCGGGCAGCGGCGGCTGCCAGGGGCGGTGTGGCGTGGCGCTGCCGCGGAGCTCCGCCGCCCGGGACAGGGCGTCGACGAGCCGCGAGAGGTCCGTGGTCCCGGTGGTCGTCCGCCGTCCGGGTCGCACGACACCCGGCCAGGCATGGCGACGGACCTCCGGCTCGTCCGGGGCGCCGGCGGCCGGGAGGGCGACGCGCGCCACCTGGAAGGGGCGCGGGTCGGTGCTGCCGCGGCGGAGGAGTGCCCGCCCGGGGAGGTGCACCGGCAGGTGGGCGGCGGCAGGCGTGCCCACGACGTCACGGGAGTCGGCCTCGTCGGTGGTGCGGAGGCAGATGCGCAGCGTGCAGTTGGCCCGGATCTCGGGGGAGACCACGCCGCCGGGTCGTTGCGTGGCGAGGACGAGGTGGATGCCCAGGGAGCGACCCCGCTGGGCGATCCCCACCAGGCCGGGCACGAAGCCCGGGAGTTCCTCGGCCAGCGTGGCGAACTCGTCGACGACGATGACCAACCGGGCCAGCGCCACGGTCGCAGGCAGGGCGGCCAGGTCGGCGACGCCGTGCGCGGCGAGAAGGGCCTCGCGGCGGGAGAGCTCCGCGGCCAGTGACCGCAGCGCCCGGGCGGTGGTGGACCCGTCCAGATCGGTGAGCATGCCGACCGTGTGCGGGAGGCGGGCCGCCTCGGCGAAGGCGGCGCCGCCCTTGTAGTCGACCAGCAGGAACGAGCACCGGTCCGGCGGGTGGTTCAGCGCCAGACCCGCGATGAGCGACTGCAGCAGCTCGGACTTGCCCGATCCGGTGGTGCCGGCGACGAGGGCGTGCGGGCCGTCCCGGCACAGGTCGACGGTCACCGGTCCGTCGGCCGAGCGGCCCAGGCTCGTGCGCAGCGCGTCCCGGGCGTCGCTCCACCGTCCGGCGTCGGCGTCCGCAGGGTCCCGGGGAAGGGCGCAGCCGGGCAGCTCGAGCAGGCGCACCTCGCGCGGCAGCGCCGCACCGGAGCTCGCCGGTCGGAGGTGGGCGAGGTCGCGCGCCAGGTCGCCCGCCAGGTCGGTGGAGATCCGGTCGACGAGCACGGCGGTGCGGTCGGCGGAGCGGTCCTGGGCGAGCAGCCCGGTGCTCGCCGTCTCCCCGGCGAGGGTGAGCGAGGCGTCGACGGCGACCGGCAGCTCCCCGGCCCGTTCCGCGGTCGTGAGGAGCACGACGCCCACGTCCCGCGCGGCGCGCAGGAGGGCCGATGTCCGACCGTCGAGGAGGCGGTCGACCACGACCACCGTCCGGCCGACCGCGGCAGCGGTCCGATCGGGGCCCGCCCCGGCCAGGACCGCCCGCAGGGACCGCTCCACCTCCAGAGCGGACGGGGACGACCCCGCCTCCACGTGCACGGCGCCGGCCGGCAGGTGGGGGAGCCACCGGGCCCACGTCCAGTCGGCGACGCGGGTGGGGTGGGTCAGCAGGACCAGGGCGAGGCCGTCCGGGGCGTGGAGGGCGACGAGCTGGGCGAGCACCGAACGCATCGCTCCGAGCGACTGCTCACGCGGACCGACGAGGGCCAGACCTCCGGTCGCGGTCAGGTCGACGCACACCGGCACGTGCCGGGACACCTCCCGCTCCGGCCGGCCACCGTCCTCGCAACGGCTGACCCGCACCGGCCCCGGCCCCGTGCCGACACGGACCACGAGCGGATCGGCGCCGGTGGCCCGACGGCTCCACACCAGGGCGGAGCAGCGGCGCACCGCAGCGGCGACCGTCGCCGGGTCCGGGTGCTCGCTCTCCGCGGCCCGGACGTCGGCGCGAACCGCGGTCTCCAGTTCCTGCAGGGCCACAGCCAGGTCTGCGCGGTAGACGGCCCGTTCGTCCCGCGTGCTTCGCCGCCCCGTCCAGCGATCGGCGGCCCACGTCCCGAGTGCGACCAGCGGGCTCAGCAGGGCGAAGAACAGGAAGGTCGGGGTGCGCAGGAGCCACGCCAGCAGCACGCCACCGACCGCCGGCAGCAGGACGGCGACCCACGCCAGGCGCCGCCGCGGCGCCTCGGCCGGGAGCCGGGGGAGGGAGACCTCGCGCTCCTCGCGGAGGACGCGCAGCCGGTGCGGGGGACGGACGACGCTGCGTCCCCCGACGTGCGCCTCCAGCACCGCCGGCGGCTCCGCGGTGCCGCTCAGCGCGAGAGAGGTGGCGCCGAGCCGGAGCCGGCCACCCGGAGGCCATGGGCGGAAGTCGGCGTCGAGCGGTACGTCGTCGAGGAGGCTGCCGTTGGTCGATGCGAGGTCACGGACCTCCACCGCCCCCTCGCCCACGCGGATCTCGACGTGCCGCCGGGAGATGTCCGGATCGGGGATCCGCACGCTGCATCCGTCACCGCGCCCGACGACGTGCAGCCCCCGGTCCAGCGCGAGGCTGCGGCCCGCGTCCGGGCCGCCGGCCACCTGGAGCTCCAGGGGCCCGCGACCGGGCGCCGACGGCTCGGTCGGGGGGACGAGGCCCAGGGCCGCGCCATGGCGCAGCGCTGCCGAGCTGAGGGGCAGGCGGTCGTCCAACCGCGTGGCCCCCGACCAGAGCCCGTGCGCGGGTATGCCGAGGGATCGGCGGAGGAGGGGAAGGAGGTCGGCGACGCGGTGGTCGTCGCCCGCCGTGACCTCCACGTCCACCACGCCCTCGTCGCCTCGGAGCGTCCAGACCCGGGACGATCGCGCGGGCCGGTCACCGGCCGGCGGAGGTGGGGTCACCGGCGCATCGTGCCCGGCCGCGGACGGCCCGGTGACCCCTCCGGCCGAAGCTGTGGATAACCACGCCGGCTGTGGACGAGCGGGCGCCTGCCCGTGCCGCCCGACCTACCGTTCGCCCCCACCGGGAAGGTCCCGGAACCAGGAGGAGATCCCGTGAAGGTCGACATCGCGACGCTCCAGTCGATGGCAGGGCTGTGCCGCTCCGAGGCCGCGGAGAGCACGGCGCGCCACGCCCATCTGTCGGGCAACATCAACACGTCGGTCCTCGACGGCTGGACCGACAGCCAGGCAGCGCTGCAGTTCACCGAGCTGTACGAGCAGTGGCGCCGCTCCGCGCAGGGGGTGAGCGACGCCCTCAACGGCATGGGCGGCCTGCTCACCGGCGTCGCCGGCTCCTACCAGCAGCACGAGGCCGACATGGCCGCCCGCATCGGCGCGCTGCTCTGAGTCGTGGCTGCGGCGGCCGGGGCGGCGGCCACGTCGGCCCGGCCACCGGGGTCGCCCGTCCGGGGCACTCGGCGTGCGCGAGGGAGGGCCGTCCGTAGGATCACCACCCGTCAGACGGGCCACCGGTGGTTCGTGGTGGCAGCCGGTGACCGGGTGCCCGGTCGGCCTGCGCCGCCACGATCCGCTGCGCCCGCACGCGCGTCGAGGTCGGGAGCAAGCAGATGCAGTTCGGTCGGTACTACGAAGAGTTCGAGGTCGGCGCGGTCTACAAGCACTGGCCCGGGAAGACCGTCACCGAGTACGACGACCACCTCTTCTGCCTGATCACGATGAACCACCACCCGCTGCACATGGACGTGAACTACGCGGAGAACACCACCGACTTCGGCAAGAACGTCGTCGTCGGCAACTACATCTACTCGCTGCTGCTCGGCATGAGCGTCGCCGACGTCTCCGGCAAGGCCATCGCCAACCTCGAGGTCGAGTCGCTGCGCCACGTCGCGCCGACCTTCCACGGCGACACCATCTACGGCGAGACGACGGTCCTCGACAAGACCGAGTCCAAGTCCAAGGACGACCGCGGCGTCGTCTACGTCGAGACCATCGGCTACAAGCAGGACGGCACGATCGTCTGCATCTTCCGCCGCAAGGTCATGGTGCCCAAGCGCTCCTACGGCGAGGCCCGCGGCGGCGAGCAGCCCGGCCGTCCGGAGCCCACGCCCCGCGGCTGAGTCCACTGCGCTGCCGGCCGGAGGAGGACCTCAGGCCGGCAGCGCACCCCACTGCCGCAGCGTCTCGAGCAGGCGTGGCGTGCAGGCCAGCCCCTCCCGCGTGGCGGCGTCGGCGAACAGCGCGTCGGCGGCGTCGTCACCGGCCACCGGCTGCGCCGGCGACCCGACCAGGGTGCAGACGAAGTCGGTGACGTCGTAGACGACGCCGTCCCCGGGGATGGCCAGCCGCCCCGCCACGGCGCCGGGCCGCACCACGAGGCCGGTCTCCTCCCGCACCTCCCGGACGACGGCGTCCTCGAGCGTCTCGCCCGGCTCCACCCGCCCCCCGGGCACCGACCAGAGCCCGGCCGACGGCGCGTGGCCGCGCTGGATCAGCAGCAGCCGACCGGCCCCGTCGAGGACGACCGCCCCCACGCAGCGCACCACCGGGAGCTCCGCAGCCATGCCCGGCACGCTACGGGCCGCCCCGCGCGCCCGGCTCCCACCCGACGCAGCGCTTGACGATTCCGGGCAGCCACAGGACGGTAATGCCCGATGAACGTCTCGCCGGTCTGCCCCCGATGCGGCGAGCCGTTGCAGGTGCGACCCGGTTCGACGGCGCAGGCGTGGTGCCACCGGCACGGCGCCGTCACCCCGCTGCACCACACCGCGCTCGTGGCCCACGACGCCATCGCCGCCGTCACCGCCGACGCCCGGGTGCCCGCCTGGGTGCCCGACCCGATGCCCGCGGGCTGGGCGGTCACCGGGCTGGTGTGGGGCGGCGAGCCGGGCGCCCGCGCCATCGTCGTCGGCACCTCCGGACCCGCACCCCTGGGCGGCTCGGCCGAACTGGTGCTGGTCGCCGAGGAGCCGGGCATGGGCGTGGGCTGCGGCTACGCCGGCCTCCCGGGCCTGGACCCCGGCGACGTCATCTCCGGCCCGTCCTCGGTCGCCGTCGAGGCGGCCGGCCAGCGCGCCCCGTTGTGGGCCGTCCCCACCACCGACGACCGGGCCGCCTTCGTGGGCGAGGCCTACGGTGTCTGGCTGTGGCTGGTGATCTGGCCGATGAACGCCGCCTGGCTGCTGGCGGAGGAGCCGCGGCTGCTGGACCTGCGGGAACGCATCTATCCCGACCTGCCGCTGGGCCCGCCGAACGAGCACCTGCTGCCCGGCAGCTGAGCCGGACGTGACGGACCGCCCCGCCTCGTTTCATGATCGGCGCGTCGCGGTGGTGGCCCCTGGGGTCTGTGTTACCCATGGGACGAACGCGTCCGCCGCACGCCTGGGCGGGTCTTCCCACGCATGCCGGCGCTCCCTCCGGCCTGCCCGTTCGAGCACCCTCGGAGGTGACGGTGAACCTGAAGAAGGTCATCACCTGGCTCGTGGTCGCCTTCGCGGTCTGGTACGTCATCCAGAATCCCGAAGGCTCGGCCGACATCGTCCGCAACGCCGGCACGGCCCTCGGGGACGCCGCGACGTCCCTGTCCGAGTTCGTCGGTTCGCTGGCCTGAGCACCGCATGACCGCGTCCCCGGTGCTGCCCGGCCGCGCCAGCAAGGACGCCGACAAGTACCTGCTGCCCGGCGAGGACGTCGTCCTGGCCACCCGGCGGCACTGGGCGGTGCTGATCGAGCCCACGCTGAAGTTCCTCCCGGTGTTCGCCGTGGGCGGCGTCCTGTTCCTGCTGGATCCCGACAACGCGGTCACCAGCGTGGTCGGGCTGGTCGTGGTCCTCGGCTCGCTCGTCTACTACGCGCTGCGCGTCGGCGAGTGGTGGATGCGGCACTTCATCGTCACCCGGCGGCGGGTGCTGCTGACCTCGGGCGTCATCGTCCGCACCGTCACCCTGCTACCGCTGCGCCGGATCACCGACCTGACCTGGGAGGAGACCTTCTTCGGCCAGATCCTCGGCTACGGCAGCTTCCGGTTCGAGTCAGCCGGCCAGGACCAGGCGCTGCGGCACATCACCTTCATGCCGGATGCGAAGAAGGTGTACCGGGAGGTCAGCGGGCTGCTGTTCAGCGCCGACTGGGGCGGCGCGGCCGGCGGGGACGACGAGGGCAACCCGGAGCCGCCGCCGGCGCCGGCGGCCGTGCGGCGGGACACCGAACCCATCCCACCGTTGCCGCCGGCGCCATGAGTCCGGCGGTCCGCGGCCGGGTGCGGCAGGCTGGGCGCTGATGCGCATCGACCTGCACACCCACTCCTCGGTGTCCGACGGCACCGAGACCCCCGCCGAACTGCTGCGGAGCGCGCGGACGGCGGGGCTGGACGTCGTGGCGCTCACCGACCACGACACCACCGACGGCTGGGCGGCCGCCCGCGACGCCCGCCCCGCCGGTCTGACCGTCGTCCCCGGCATGGAGCTGTCCTGCCGGTGGTTCCCTGAGGACCAGCCCCCGATCAGCGTCCACCTGCTGGCCTACCTGTTCGACCCGGACTCCCCGGCGCTGTCGGCCGAGCGCGCGCGGCTGCGCGAGGAGCGGCTCAGCCGGGGCGAGCGGATCGTCGACGCACTGGCCGCCGACGGCTACCCCGTGGTGTGGGCCGAGATCGTCGAGGCCTCGGCCGGGGGTGTGGTGGGCCGCCCGCACGTGGCCCGCGCCCTCGTGCGCGCCGGGGTGGTGGAGTCCGTCGACGCCGCCTTCGCCACGCTGCTGAACCACCGCAGCCCCTACTACGTGACCAAGGCCGACACCGACGTGCGGGAGGGCATCTCGCTGGTCCGGGCGTCCGGGGGAGTGCCCGTCTTCGCGCACGGCCTGGCCACCAAGCGCGGCCGGGTCGTGGGCGACGACGCGGTCGCGGCGATGGCCGAGGCAGGCCTGCTGGGCCTCGAGGTCGACCACCCCGACCACAGCGACCAGGAGCGGCAGCACCTGCGCGACCTGGCCGCGGACCTGGGGCTGATCGTCACCGGGTCCAGCGACTACCACGGCACCAACAAGACGACGCCGATCGGCGCCTGCACCACCGACCCCGGGCAGTTCGAGGCGCTGGTGGCCGCGGGGACCGGTGCCGCGCCGTTCCGCGACTGACGCCGGACCGTCGTCCCCCCTCGTTACCGTGTCGCCATGCGCAACCCCTCGGACGCCGGGCAGTCGGTCCTGCCCGGCATGCCACGGCGGCTGCTGAGGGCCTCGCCCAAGTCGCTGGCCGACTTCTCCGACTGCCCGCGGCGCTACCGCTACGCCAACGTCGACCGGCCCAGCCCGCAGCGTGGTCCGCGGTTCGCCCACCACACGGTGGGGACGGCGCTGCACCAGGTGCTCACCCAGTGGTACGACCTGCCCGTCGAGCGCCGGACGCCCGCGTCGGCGCGGCAGCTGCTGTACGCGGCCTGGACGCCGGCCGGGTTCCGCGACGACGAGCAGTCCGACCGCTGGCGGGCGCGCGCGGCGGGCTGGCTGACGGACTTCGTGGCCGACCTCGATCCCGAGGTGGAGCCACGCGCCCGGGAGCGCACGGTCAGCACCACCACCGAGCGCATGACGCTGTCGGGCCGGGTCGACCGGATCGACGAGCGCGGCGAGGAGCTGGTGGTCGTCGACTACAAGACCGGGCGCAACCCGAGCACCGACGACGAGGCGCGCGGCTCCCAGGCGCTGGCCCTCTACGTGCTCGCCGTCCGCCGCACGCTGCGCCGTCCCTGCACGCGGGTGGAGCTGCACCACGTGCCCACCGGGACGGTGGCCTCCTTCGAGCACACCGAGCGGTCGCTGGCCAACCACGCCCGCCGGGCCGAGGACGTCGCCATCGACATCGGGGCCGCCCTGCAGGCGGTGGACGACGGGCAGGACCCCGACGTCGCCTTCCCGGCCGTGCCCGGCCGGCAGTGCGGCTGGTGCGACTTCCGGCCGGCCTGCCCGACGGGTCAGGCCGCGACGCCGGCCCGCGAGCCGTGGAGCTTCCTCGCGGAGGACGACGAGGCCTAGGCGCTGAGCTGCTCCGCGCGGCCCACCCGGTCGTGGCCGGCCCGCACGATCGGTGACCGGTACGCCCGCTGCGGCAGGGCCAGGAAGCCGGCCCGGAAGGCCCGCAGCCCGGCGGTCGCCGCGGCGTCGGTGAGCGCCAGCCCCGGCAGGGAGTACATCTGCCGGGCCCACGCGGGTAGCAGCGCGAAGCAGAGCCCGGCGAGCGAGCCCCACACCGGCCGGGCCGGCGTCAGCACCTGCAACCACCCGGGCATCGGAGGGAGGAACAGGTCGCGCACGCCCTGCACGGCCGCCGGGGTGATCGCCAGCGACGGGCGGATCGCCCCGAAGTAGGCGTCCAGCTCGGCCACCGACCTCGGCACCGTCTCCAACGGCACACCGACCAGGTGCGCGAACGCCACCTGCTCCGCCACGTAGCGGTCGGCCTCCTCGTCGGTCAGCCCCAGCCCGGCCCGGCGCACCGTCGACAGGATCGAGTCGACCGCGCAGTTGTGCACCCAGAGCAGCAGGTCGGGGTCGTCGACGCGGTACGCCCGGCCGGTGGTCTCCTCGACCCCCGACAGCTTCCGGTGGTAGCCCCGCACGCGCGCGGCCATCCGGCGGGCCTCGGTCCGCGTGCCGTAGACGGCGGTCTCCATGTACTGGCCGGTCCGGGTGATCCGCATCCACCAGTCGTCCTTGAACCCGGCGGAGTTGCGCGCCACGCCGTCCATGGCGACCGGGTGCAGGGCCTGGACCATCAGCGATCGCATGGCGCCGAGGTGGTAGGCGGGATCGCCGTGCACCCGCCAGGTCACGCTGCCGGGGCCGAAGAAGCCCTGCCGGTCCTCCTCGGCGGTCCAGTCGTCCGGGGAGGGGAGCGGGGCGAGTCGGCTCATGCCGTCACCGACCCCCAGAAGCTGCAGAGGACGGCGACCGTCTTCGGCGGGTTCTCCACCGCGGGGGAGTGGATCGAGTCCTCGATGACCTCGTGTCGCGCGCCCAGCCGCTGCGCCATCTCCTCCTGCACGTGCGGCATCCAGGCGTCGTCGGCCTCGCCGTGCGCCACGAGCACCGGCACCCCGGTCGCCTCGAGCTCCTCCACCCGGTCGGGCTCGGACGTCATCGCGTCGGCCATGCCGCGCAGTCCCGGGCCGGAGTTGCGCAGGAAGCGGCGCGCGTAGAACTCCCGGGTGGGCGCCGGCACCGCCTGCGCCTTGGGGTCGGTCATGGCCAGCTGCTCCATGGTCGCGTGCACCAGCTCCACACCGCCCTCGTCCAGCAGCGGCGCCAGGTGGTCGAGCAGCTCGGCGCGGCCGCCGGTGAGCGCGGCCGGTCCCGAGCCGAGCAGCGTGAACGAGCGGAACAGCTCGGGTGCGCTCAGGACGGCGGCGCGGGTGACCAGGCCGCCGAAGCTGTGGCCCAGCAGGTGCAGCGGGCCGGTGGACTCCTCCCGGAGCACGCGGGCGACGGCGACGACGTCCTCGGCGAGCTCGGCCACGGAGTAGCGGGCCGGGTCGTCGGGGCCGGGCGACTCGTACTGGCCGCGCTGGTCGACGGCGACCACGCGGTAGCCGGAGGACGACAGCGGCGCCAGCAGCGGGGCGAAGTCCTCCTTGCTCCCGGTGTAGCCGGCGACCATGAGCACCGTGCCCTCGGCGCCGGGGCCGGTGTCCAGCGCGGCGAGCGGGCCGGCACCCCCCTCGAACGTGCGTGGGGTCGCGTCGTGATCGGCGAGCTGGCGCAGATCGGTGGGCGCGACGGCCGGCGGGGCAGAGGAGTCGGAGGCACCGGGCAGGACCATGTCCCCGAGTGTGCCCCGAAGCCGTGAACGACCGCTGCTCGGCCACCCTTCAGGGGCCCGGGCCGAGCTCGCGAGGCCTGGGGGGAAGGGTGGTCCTTCTTCAGCGGTAGCCGCGGACCTCGTCGTCCAGACGCAGGACGACGACCGGACCGAGCACCGTCGCCACCCCGTCGGAGGGCAGCCCGGGAGTGCTCGTCCGGCCCAGCTCGAGGCCGCTCAGCGCGTCCACGCGCACGAAGGCGTCGGCGGTGGGCACGACCACCTCGCCCGTCTCGACCGGGGCGGCGGCGGGCAACCCGTCGGCGAGCGCCGACCAGCGCGTGCCGCCCGTGGCCGGGTCGATCGCCGACAGGACGCCCCCGGTGCGCACCAGCGCCAGGCCGGCGGCCGAGGTCTGCGCGGCCGCGTCCGCCGGATCGACCGGGAGGGTGGCGCGCAGTCCGCCGTCCCCGGGCGCGAACAGCCGCACCTCGCCGCCGGCGCGCACACCGACCAGTGCGTCGGCGCCGAGCAGCGAGGCCTCGGCGTCCCCGGGCAGGTCGGCCGTCCAGACCTCGGTCCCCTCGAAGCCGTCGTAGAGGCGCACGCGCACCGCGTCGTCGGAGCAGCGTTCCAGCACCGCCACTCCGGCGCTGCCGGCGACGGCGCCCGACCAGCGGCAGCCCTCGGGCGGAGCGGCCCGCCACCGGATGTTGTTGCCGCGCGGGTCGAAGGTCACGACGCCGGTCGGGCTGCTGGCCAGGACGATCGACGTGGTGGAGCCGATGACGGCGTCCCCCCGCAGGCCCAGGTTGCGCGTCCAGGCGCGTACGCCGGTGCCCGCCTCGAGGGCGACCGCCTCGTCGCAGCGCCCGGCGGTGCGGAAGACCGCGACCGCCACGCCGTCGGCGACGGTGAGGCCGCACAACCGCGCGTTGCTGCGGGTGTACCGCCAGGCCACCTCACCGGTGGTGACGTCGAGGGCGCGCACGCCGTGCTCCGAGCCGACGAGGACCCGGCCCTCCTCGACGACGTCGGCCGGCAGCAGAGCACCCTCGGCGGTCCACGCCTCCTCGACGGCACCGGCCGGCGCCCCCGCGGGGACGTCGGCCGGTGCGGACGTGGTGCTCTCGGTGGCCGCCGCGTCGGAGTTCCGCCACAGCAGGCCGGCGACGACGACGAGCGCCAGGGTGGCCGCGATCCACACCCACACCCGCAGGGGCGGGGTGGACAGCGACCGCGCCATCAGGCGCCGGCGGCCGGCTCCGCGCCGCCGCGGCCCGCGCCACCACGACGGCGACGGCGACGACGCGGGGCGGCGCTGCCGCCCTCGCTGCCGGACGCCTGCGGTGCGGCGTCGCCCGCGGACCCCTCCGGTGCCGCGGACGCGCCCTCGGCGCCCGAGCCGCCGCTGCGGGTGCGCCGGCGCGGCCGGCTCTTGCCGCCGCCCTCACCGGACTGTCGGTCGCCCTCGGCGGGACGGTCGCCACCGGAACGGGTGCGGGGTCCGCGGTCCGAGCCGCCGGCGGGACGGTTGCGCTTGCCGGTCTCGCCGAGGTCCTCGAGCGTCTCGGCCTCCAGGCCCTCGCGGGTGCGCTGCGAGCGGGGGAGCCGGCCCTTCGCGCCCTCGGGCACGTCGAGGTCGGTGTAGACCCACGGCGAGGTGGAGTAGGTCTCCGGCGGGTCGTCGAAGCCCAGGTCCAGCGCCTTGTTGATCAGCTGCCACCGCGGGATGTCGTCCCAGTCGACGAGCGTGACCGCGACGCCGGTGCTGCCGGCCCGGCCGGTCCGGCCGATGCGGTGCACGTAGGTCTTCTCGTCCTCGGGGCACTGGTAGTTCACGACGTGGCTGACACCGGTGACGTCGATGCCGCGCGCGGCGACGTCGGTGGCGACCAGGACGTCGACCTTGCCGCTGCGGAAGGCGCGCAGTGCCTGCTCGCGGGCGCCCTGACCGAGGTCACCGTGCACGGCGGCGGCGGCGAACCCGCGGTCGACCAGCTCGTCGGCGACCTTCTGCGCGGTGCGCTTGGTGCGGCAGAACACCATGACCAGACCGCGGTCACGGGACTGCAGCACGCGGGAGAGCAGCTCGGGCTTGTCGAGGTTGTGCGCCCGGTAGATGAACTGGGTGGTCTGCGGGACCGTCGAGCCCTCGTCGTTGCCGTGGGCGCGGATGTGGGTCGGCTGGGTCATGAACGTGCGCGACAGCGTCACGATCGGGCCCGGCATCGTGGCCGAGAACAGCATCGTCTGCCGCTTGTCCGGCACCATCGCCAGCACCCGCTCGATGTCGGGCAGGAAGCCCAGGTCGAGCATCTCGTCGGCCTCGTCCAGGACGAGGGCCTTCACCTTGCCCAGGATCAGGTCGCCCCGCTGCGCGAGGTCGAGGAGCCGGCCCGGCGTCCCGACGACGACCTCGACGCCGGTGCGCAGGGCCTCGATCTGCGGCTCGAACGCGCGACCGCCGTAGATCGCCTGCACGCGGATGCCGCGCTTGGCGCCGGCGGCGCCGAGGTCACGGGCCACCTGCACGCACAGCTCGCGGGTCGGGACGACGACCAGCGCCTGCGGGACGCCGTCACCGCCCTCGGCCGGCGGGGAGACCCGCTGCAGCATCGGCACGCCGAAGCCCAGGGTCTTGCCGGTACCGGTGCGCGCCTGGCCGATGAGGTCGTTGCCCGCCAGGGCGAGCGGGAGGGTGAGCTCCTGGATGGCGAAGGTGCGCGTGATCCCGGCCTCGGCCAGCGCGGCGACGATGTCGGGGTGCACGTCGAAGTCACTGAACAGCGGGCTGTCCGGTGCGACGGGGGCGCCGCCGAGGGACTCGACGGTCTGCTCGAGCTGCGCGGGGTCGGGAGCGCCGGACTCGGCGTGCTCCAGCTCGACGGCCGGCAGGCCGGGGATGGGGGTGTCGTTCTCGGTGGAGGTCAGCGGTCTCGCCTCTGGTCTGCTGGGGGGACCGGTTCCGGCGGCGGAGGATCCGCGGCGTCGGACCTGTCCCGGGTCGGTTGTCGCGGGATCGGTTTCCAGCGCCGACGCGGCCAGCATGACCGGGCGTCCCTGCGGGACCTGCCCGGGAGACGGCCCGGAGGGGGCGTCGTCCGACGGTCGTCAGCGCACGAATACACGGTGGGCAGGGGAGCCCACCAGGGCCCATGGTAGCGCGGGGCACCGGCTAGCCTCGGCCCGCCGCACGCAGGATGTGGCCTGCCCCACTCGCTGGGGGGAGTCCTGCTGCACCCGCCGAGCCGAGGAGACCGCGTGAGCCAGCCCGAGCCCGGAGCCGTCGTCGACCTGCTGGGGGTGCTGGCCTACGCCGAGCTGACCGCCTTCGACCGGCTCGCCGAGGACGCCCGGCTGGCTCCCACGCTCAGCGGACGGGCCGCCCTCGCCCGGATGGCCGCCGCCGAGATCGGCCACCACGTACGGCTCACCGAGCGGCTCGCGGAGCTGGGTTCGGACCCGGCGGCGGCGATGGCGCCGTTCACGTCCGCGCTGGACACCTTCCACGAGAGCACCCGGCCGAGCACCTGGCTCGAGGGCCTGGTGAAGGCCTACGTCGGGGACGGCCTGGCCGCGGACTTCTACCGCGAGATCGCCGCCTTCCTCCCCGAGCCCGACCGGGCCCTCGTGCTGGAGGTGCTCGACGACACCGGTCACGCGGACTTCGCCGTCCGCGAGGTCCGCGCGGCCATCGAGGCCGACCGGAGGCTGGCCGGGCGCCTGGCGCTGTGGGGACGGCGCCTGGTCGGCGAGGCGATCACCCGCTCGCAGGCGGTCATCGCCGAGCACGACGGGCTGGCCGAGCTGATCATGACCGGCACCGGCGACCTGGCCGGCGTCGGCCGGCTGATCGACCGCATCACGAGCGCGCACACCCAGCGCATGAGCACGCTCGGGCTCAACCCATGAGAAAGGGGCGCTCCGCGCGATGCGGAACGCCCCTCCCAGGTGGTGCCTCAGCTCAGGCGGTTCCACCGGCGATGAAGCCGACCCGCCGCTGGTCGGCCTGCGCGATCTCGACGTAGGCGATGCGGTCGACCGGGACGACGATGCGCCGACCCCGCTCGTCGACGAGGGTCAGCAGGCCGTCCTTGGTGGTGCCGGACATGGCTGCCGACACCTCCGCAGCGATCTCGTCAGGGGTCTTGGGGCTGTCGATGACCAGCTCCCGGGGGGAGTGCTGGACGCCGATCTTGACTTCCACGTGGGCGATGCCTCCTCGGTTCGCGCGACTGCCCCCAACGCTAGTCCAGCCCGGCGGCGGGGGACCGCCGGAGCGGGTGCGCCGACAGCGAACGCCTCAGGCGAGCGGCTGACCTGCGTCGACGCGCGGGAAGCCGGAGATGCCCCGCCACGCCAGCGCCGACATGAGCGCCACCGCCTCGTCGCGCGACACGGTGCCCTTGCGCGGCAGCCACCACCGGGCGCTGGACTCGGCCAGCCCGGTGAGCCCGGAGGCCAGCAGCAGGGCCCGCTCGGTGTCCGCGCCGGTGTCCGCGGCGATCACCTCCGCGATGGCCTCGACGCAGGCACCGGTGCCGCGGTCGACGATGGTCCGGACGTCGGCGTCGTTGCGCAGGTCGGACTCGAAGACCAGGCGGAAGGCCTCGCCCTCGGCGTCGATGAAGTCGAAGTACGCGCCGACGGCGGCGTCCACCCGGGACCGGTTGTTGTCCGTGGCGGCCATGGCCTCGGCGACCCGGTCGGCCAGCTGGGAGACGTGCTCCTCCAGCAGCGCCAGGTACAGCTCCCGCTTGCCCGGGAAGTGCTGGTAGAGCACCGGCTTGCTCACCCCGGCGCGGTCGGCGATGTCGTCCATGGCGGCCGCGTGGAACCCCTGCGCCACGAACACGTCCTGCGCCGCGCGCAGCAGCTGCACGCGTCGGGCCCCGCGCGGGAGGCGCGACGTGCGGCGGTTCGCTGCGGGGGCGGGAGGTGGCGGCTGCATGGCAGGGGGATGTTACCGACGGGTTCGTGCCCGGCATCACAGCCTCCACCACTGGTTTACCGTCGCAGCGATGCCCGACATGCCCAGGTCCGACGCCCGCGGGTCGTCGCCCGTCGTGGACGCGCCCGACTCGTCCACCGCCCTCCCCGACACCGGTCCGCTCAGGCCTCCGTGGCCCGGCCGGGAGCTGTCGGTCGGTGGTGCCGAGGTGTTCGTCCGGTGCACTCCGTGGACCGGCCCGGTCGACGGCGCAGCGGCCGGCGCGCCCCGCGAGCGGGCCCTGTACGTGCACGGGCTGGGTGGCGCGTCGACGAACTGGACCGATCTCGCGGCGCTGCTGGCCGTCCGGGTCGAGGGGTGGGCCGTGGACCTGCCGGGGTTCGGGCACTCCCAGCCGCCGCCGCGCGGGCGCTACTCGATCCGCGGGCACGTGCGGGCGGCCGTCGACGTCCTGGAGCACATCCGCTCGCAGCCCGGCGAGGCGCAGGGCCGGCCGGTGCACCTGCTGGGCAACTCGCTCGGCGGCCTGGTGAGCCTGATCGTGGCCGCCCGGCGGCCGGACCTCGTGGGCTCGCTGACGCTGATCTCCCCGGCCATGCCGGTGTACCGGGTGCCCCCGGCATTCAGCCGCGCGATGCTGCTCCTGCTGCTGCCGGGCGCCACGACGCTGGCCGAGCGCCGCCTGGCCGGGGTCACCCCGGAGCAGAACGTGCGCTCGATGATCCGGATGTGCTTCGGCCGGCCGGACCAGGTGCCCAGGGAGCGGATCGACCAGGCCGTCGAGGAGATGCGCATCCGCGCCGAGCAGCCCTGGGCCGACCGTGCCCTGGCCGGCAGCATGCGCGCGCTGATCACGTCCTACCTGCGGGTCGGCCGGGCCAACGCCTGGCGCATGGCCGGTGCCCTGCAGCAGCCGACGCTGGTCATCTGGGGCGACCGGGACAAGCTCGTCGACCCGGCGCTGGGCCCGAAGCTGGCGGCGGCGATCCCCGAGGCCCGGCTGCGCGTGTTCGAGGGCGTCGGCCACGTCGCGATGCTCGAGGCGCCGGAGCCGACGGCGCGCGCCGTGCTCGGTCATCTGGAGGCGCTGCCCGCCACGTAGGCGCGGCTCCGATCTCCGGCAGCGGCCGACACGCCACGGAGCGTGAGACGCTGGGCCGGGACGTCGATCGGGGACGAGGAGGCCGGGAGTGTCGGAACGCCGCACCGACCTCCGGAGCCGACCGGATCGCCCGCCCGGCCGGGCCCGCGGCGGTCCGCTGGTCGCCGCGCCCGACCCCGACCGGGTGCGCCGGCGGGTGGGACCGGCCGACGGTCCGGTTCGCGGCTTCGTCCGCCGGTACGGGTGGCGCGCGTACGCCATCCCGCTCCTGACGGTGGCGACCCTCGTCGCGCTCGTCGACGTCGCCGTCGACCAGTCGGCCGGGGCCGATCCCGCCGGCAGCCGGATCACCGCCTCGACGCCGTCGGTCCTCCCGCTGCCCGACGACGGCCGACCGTCCGACGCTCCCGCGCAGGGCGACGCCGAGCCCAGCGAGGGGTCGCCACCGGCCGCCGGCTCCGCCACCTACGTGGAGCGCGGTGCCGGGACCGTCTCGATCGTCGACGGCGGCTCGCCCGTCTACGGGACCGGGCCGCTGCGGCGCTTCGTCGTCGAGGTGGAGGACGGCATCGACGTCGACGGCGCGACGTTCGCCGAGGCGGTCGAGGAGACGCTGGGCGACCCGCGCTCCTGGGGCAACGGCGGGCAGATGTCCTTCCAGCGTGTCGGTGCCTCCGAGGCCGCCGCGGGTGAGTACGAGTTCCGGGTGTCGCTGGTGAGCCCCGGCAGCATGGAGACCTACTGCCCGGGCGTGGGCACCGGCGGCTACACCTCCTGCCGCTACGGCGAGCGCGCCGTCATCAACCTGGCCCGCTGGGCGACCGCCGTCCCCGACTACGAGGGCGACATCGCCACCTACCGCCGGTACGTGGTGAACCACGAGGTGGGGCATGCGCTCGGCAATGGTCACCAGGCCTGCCCGGGTGCCGGTGAGGTCGCGCCCGTGATGCAGCAGCAGACCCTCGGCCTGCAGGGCTGCACCAAGAACGCCTGGCCCTACCCCTAGGAGCCTCGGCCCCGCACCGACCGCGACCGCGCGGAGGTCGGGTGCGTGCCGGAGGGAATCGGCGCGGCTGGCACGCTGTTGCTTCGCGTGAACGACGGTCCAGTGGACCGCTGTCGACCGAACGAGGAGCGATCGTGTCCCTGCCACCTCTGGTGGAGCCCGCCGCCGACCTGTCCATCGACGAGGTCCGCCGCTACAGCCGCCACCTGATCATCCCCGACGTGGGCATGGACGGACAGAAGCGCCTGAAGAACGCCAAGGTGCTCGCCGTGGGCGCCGGTGGCCTCGGTTCGCCGGTGCTCATGTACCTCGCCGCCGCCGGTGTCGGCACGCTCGGCATCGTCGAGTTCGACACCGTCGACGAGTCCAACCTGCAGCGCCAGATCATCCACGGGCAGTCCGACGTGGGCCGGTCCAAGGCCCAGAGCGCGCGCGACTCCATCAAGGAGATCAACCCGCTGATCGACGTCCGGCTGCACGAGACGCGGCTGGACAACGACAACGTGATGGAGATCTTCAGCCAGTACGACCTCATCGTCGACGGCACGGACAACTTCGCCACGCGCTACCTGGTCAACGACGCCTGCGTGCTGCTGAACAAGCCGTACGTCTGGGGCTCGATCTACCGCTTCGACGGCCAGGTGTCGGTCTTCTGGAACGACCACGGCCCGAACTACCGCGACCTCTACCCGGTCCCGCCGCCGCCCGGCATGGTGCCCAGCTGCGCCGAGGGCGGCGTGCTCGGCGTCCTGTGCGCGACCGTCGGCGCCATCCAGGCCACCGAGGCGGTCAAGCTGATCACCGGCATCGGCGACACGCTGCTGGGCCGGCTGATGGTCTACGACGCCCTGGAGATGACCTTCCGCGAGATCAAGGTGCGCAAGGACCCCGAGGGCGAGCCGATCACCGGGCTCATCGACTACGACAACTTCTGCGGCGTCGTCTCGGTCGAGGCGCAGGAGGCGGCGGCCGGCTCGACGATCACCGTCGACGAGCTCAAGGACATGATGGACGCCGGCAAGGACTTCGAGCTGATCGACGTCCGCGAGCCCAACGAGTACGAGATCGTCTCCATCCCGGGGGCGAAGCTGATCCCCAAGGACGAGATCCTCTCCGGCCGGGCGCTGGCGCAGCTGCCGCAGGACAAGCCGATCGTGCTGCACTGCAAGACCGGCGTCCGTTCCGCCGAGGCGCTGGCCGCGGTGAAGGCGGCCGGGTTCAAGGACGCCGTCCACGTGCAGGGCGGCGTGACCTCCTGGGCCACGCGCATCGACAAGACGCTGCCCACCTACTGACGAACGACCTCGTCCCTCCTGGGACGAGGCCGCCGGAGGCCCGGTCCGCACTCTCCTCAGGGAGGCGGGCCGGGCCTCCGGCATGTTGACTGGCTGCATGGCCGACTACTCGCCCGTCGAGCTGCTCGCACTGTTCCAGCGCGCGCAGGCGCTGTTCACCGACGCCGTGGACGCCGTCGACCCGGACCAGTGGGAGGACGAGGCGCTGCCCGGCTGGACGGTCGGCGATCTGGTGGCCCACCTGGTGAGCGAGCACCGGTGGGCGCCGCCGCTGCTGGCCGGCGAGCCGCACACCGACGTCCAGGTGTCCGAGGACACCGCCGAGCTGCTGGGTGACGACCCGTTCACCAGCTGGGAGACCGCCGCGGACGGGTCCCTGGCGGCCTTCGCCGAGGACGACGCCCTGTCCCGCACCGTGCACCTGCAGCGCGGCCCCACCCCGGCCACGCAGTACGTCCTCGAGATGACCTCGGACCTCACCGTCCACTCCTGGGACCTCGCGCGTGCGACCGGCGGGGACCTCCGGCTGGACCCCGAGCTGGTGACGGCGGCGCTGGTCCTGGCCGAGCAACTGCCCGACGACGGCGTCCCCGGTTACTTCGACCCACCGCTGGCCGTGCCGCCGTCGGCGGGCCCCCAGACCCGGCTGCTGGCCCGGTTCGGTCGCAAGGACGACTGAGCCGAGGTCCACCATGGGCAGGTGACCGAACACGGCATCGACGTCGACGAGGCCGTGTTCGACGTGGTGGAGCAGATCCCGCCGGGCCGGGTCAGCACCTACGGCGCGATCGGCCGGCTGGTGGGCGTGGGCCCGCGCCGGGCGGCCCGGGCGCTGAGTTCCGGCGGGGGAGCGGTGCCGTGGCACCGCGTCCTGCGCGCCGACGGCACGGCCGCCGAGGCGGTCCGGGTCCGGCAGCTGGAGCTGCTGGCCGGCGAGGGCGTGCCGGTGCGCAACGGCCGGGTGGACCTCGCCGCCGTCGGCTGGCCCGACCGCGACACGGACGTCGTCCCCAGGGATGACGCGTCATCGAGCAAGATCGACCACCGGGACGACGCGGGAAGGGGGTCCCCGACGATCGGATGAGGCGGTGACGAACCTGACGCAGCAGCGCTCTGCGCCCACCGCCCGGCCCTCCCGCTTCCTCCGGCGCGCCCGGCGGTCGCTCGTCGCTCTCGCCGTGGTCGCTCTGCTGGCGCTGGGCGCCGCGTGGGCCACCACTCCCGGTGTCGACGACGCCCGGACACGGGTCGACGCGCGGCTGGCCGCCTACGCGGGGACGGCGCTCGGCGGGGAGATCCCCCCGCGCATCGCCGCCGCGCTGCTGGCCACCGAGGACAGCCACTTCGCCGACCACATCGGCATCGACTGGCGGGGAGCGCTGCGGGCGCCGCTCGGCCTGGTCAGCGGCAGCGACCGCGGCGGCTCCACGGTGCACCAGCAGCTGGCCCGCGTCGTCTACGAGGACGGCGCCACCGATCCGCTGGCCAAGGCCCGCGCGGTGGTGCTGGCGGTCAAGCTCGACCGCGCGTGGAGCAACGAGGAGCTCCTGCGCATGTACCTGGACGCCGCCTACTTCGGCCACGGCTTCTACGGCGTGGACGCCGCCGCCCGGGGCTACTTCGACGCCGCACCCGCCGAGCTGGACTGGGCGCAGGCCACGGTGCTCGTGGGCCTCGTGCAGGCCCCCAGCGCCTACGACCCGCTGGTCCACCCGGACCTGGCGAAGGCCCGGCAGGCGCACGTGCTGGAGCGGCTGGTCGACGTCGGCACGCTCGAGCGCGAGGACGCCGACCGGATCGCCGCGGCGCCCTGGGCGCTGGTCCAGGGCTGACCCCGCGCCGGTGACCCGTGGCAGGGTCGCCCGGTGGACCGACCGGGGACGACGCGCCCACTGGACCAGCGGGACGGGCTCCTGCTCCGCCTCGCGACGTGGCTGAACCTGAACTGGAGCGGGCCCCGGTTCACGGTGGCGCAGCTGGACGCCGATCCGCACCTCGCCGCCTACTACCGGTCGACGCCTGAGTTCGGCGTGGTGTCCACCGCGGACGGCGAGCCGACGGGAGTCGTCTGGGTGACCCGCTTCCCGGCCGGGGCGCCGGGCTACGGGTTCGTGCGCGCGGACGTCCCGGAGCTCAGCGTCTGCGTCCTGCCCGGGTACCGCGGCGCGGGCCTGGGAGCCGAGCTGGTCGCCGCGGCGGTGAGCGAGGCGCGACGCCGTGGCCTGCCCGCACTGAGCCTCAGCGTCGAGGAGGGCAACCCGGCCCGCCGGCTGTACGAGCGCGCCGGGTTCCGGCCGGCGGGCGCTGCGACGCAGCCGGGCACGCTGATCCTCGAGCTGCGGGATGACGCGCCCCCGACTCCCGCGTGACGGGGACGTGTCCGGGTGACCCGTGCGAACCATTTCCCGCCATCGCCTACAGCTCGGCGGAGCACGTGCCGACCAGCAGTCCATGAACAACATCGCGTGCCGGGCCGTGGCCCAGGCCGGGCTGGTCGCTGCGACGGCGTCCCTCGACACCGAGGGCGCGTGGCCGTTGCTGCAGGTCGCCGGCTGGCTGACGACCGCGACCGATCTGATGCTGGAGGCCGGTTCCGTCGAGGCGGCCCGCACGCTGATCTGAGGCAGCGCCCCCACTCGTCCCTGCCGTCCCGGAGTTGTCGGTACGGCGTGCTTCCATCGAGGTGTGGCACAGGGGGGAGGAGCACCGGTCTACCGGCTGGTGCAGGCGGAGCGGCCGCCGGCGTCCGCTCCGCGCCTGGACCCCACCCAGCAGGCCGTCGTCGACCACCCGGGCGGGCCGCTGCTGGTCCTGGCCGGTCCCGGCACCGGGAAGACCACGACGATCGTCGAGGCGGTCGCCACCCGGATCGAGGCGGGGCTGGATCCCGAGCAGATCCTCGTCCTGACCTTCAGCCGCAAGGCCGCCGCCGAGCTCCGCACGCGGATCACCAGCCGCGTCGACCGGACCATCCGCGAGCCGCTGGCGCGCACGCTGCACTCCTACGCCTACGGCGTCCTCCGCCGCGCCGCACTGCTGCGCGGTGAGGCGCCGCCGCGGCTGCTCACGTCGGCCGAGCAGGACGCCGTCGTCGCCGAGTTGCTCCGCGGCGACGTCGAGGAGGAGGGTGCCGTCCGCTGGCCGGCGGACCTGGCGCCGGCGCTGGGCACGGCCGGTTTCCGCACCGAGCTGCGCGAGCTGCTGCTGCGGGCCACCGAGCGCGGGGTCGCCCCCGAGCAGCTGGCCGCGTGGGGCCGGGAGAGCGGCCGCGAGCACTGGGTGCACGCCGCGGCGTTCCAGGAGCAGTACGAGGCGGTCACCGCCTTCTCCACCCTCGGCCGGGGCGACGCGTCCGGCTACGACCCGGCCGAGCTGGTCCGGCAGGCCATCGCCGAGCTCGACGGCGACGCCGAGCTGCTGCGGCAGGAGCGCGAGCGCGCCCGCTGGCTGTTCGTCGACGAGTACCAGGACACCGACCCGGCGCAGGTCGAACTGCTGGCGCTCCTGGCCGGGCGGGGCGGCAACGTGGTCGCCGTCGGCGACCCCGACCAGTCCATCTACGCCTTCCGCGGCGCCGAGCCGCGCGGCATGGCCGAGTTCCCCGACCGCTTCCGGCACACCGACGGCCGCCCCGCGGCCCGCGTCTCGCTCGGGGTCTCCCGCCGGTCGGGTGCCGAGCTGCTCCGCATCAGCCGGCAGGTGGCCGAGGGGCTGCCCGGCCCGTGGGAGCACCGGCGGCTGGCGGCGGGGGAGTCCGACGATCCCGGGGCGGCCGAGGTGCACGTCTTCGGGTCCGCGGCGATCGAGGCCGCCTACCTCGCCGACCGGCTTCGGCGCGCCCACCTGCTCGACGGCGTCCCGTGGTCGCAGATGGCCGTCGTCGTCCGCACCGCCGCGGCACTGGGCCCGCTGCGCCGCGCGCTGTCGTCGGCCGGCGTCCCGGTTGCCGTGTCCTCCGACGACGTGGCGCTGGGCGGCCAGCCCGCTGTCGCCCCGTTCCTGGGGGCGCTCACCGCGCTGCTGCCCCGGCCGGGCATCGATCCGGCCGAGGGCATCGTCACCGGCCTGGACGAGACGGCCGCCGAGGCGCTGCTGGCCTCGCCCCTGGGCGGTGCCACCGTGCTGGACCTGCGCCGGCTGCGCCGCGCCGTGCGCATCGCCCTGGCCCGGCGGGGCGTCGACGCCGCCGAGCGCGGTGCCCCGCTGGCGATGGCGCTGGAGGACGACGCGCTCCTGGAGGCGCTGCCCGAGCACGTCGCCCGCCCCGCCCTGCGGGTGGCCGCGGTGCTCGGCGCCGGACGGCTGGCGCTGGCCCAGGACGGGTCCGCCGAGGACGTGCTGTGGGCGATGTGGCAGAGCAGCGGCCTGGCGGGGAAGTGGGCGAGGGCGAGCGCCGCGGGCGGGCCGACCGGTGCCGTGGCCGACCGGGACCTGGACGCCGTCGTCTCGCTGTTCGACGCCGCCGCCGGCTTCGTCGACCGGCTGCCCTCGGCCGACGTCCGCGCGTTCGTGGCGCACCTGTCCGCGCAGGAGCTGCCCAGTGACACCGGCGCCGCCCGGGCCGCGGCGGGGGAGACCGTCCGGCTGCTCACCGCGCACGCGTCCAAGGGCCTGGAATGGGACCTCGTCTGCGTGGCCGGGGTGCAGGAGGGCGTGTGGCCCAACCTCAGCGAGCGGTCCTCGCTGCTGGGCGCGGAAGTGCTGGTCGAGCGGGCCGCCGGCATCGACGGCGCGGTCGTCGACCGGCGCACGCTGGCCCTGGCCGAGGAGCGCCGGCTGTTCTACGTCGCCGTCACCCGCGCCCGCCGGCGGCTGCTGGTCAGCGCCGTGCAGGGCGCCCTGGACGGCGCCGACGCCGGGGCCACCGCGTCGCGGTTCCTCGACCTCGTGCAGCCGCCGCCGGAGGACGGGCGGGCGCTGACCGAGCTGCCCCGCTCCCTGACGCTGCCGGCGCTGGTCGCCGAGCTCCGCCGCGCGGTCACCGATCCCGGCACGCCGTCGCCCCGCCGGTCGGCCGCCGCCTCGGTGCTGCGGCGGCTGGCCGACGACGGCGTGCCCGGGGCCTCGCCGCGGTCCTGGTGGGGGCTGGCCCCGCTCTCCGACGACGCACCGCTCGTGCCCGAGGACGACGAGGTGCGCGTCCGCCCCTCCCACATCGAGACCTTCCAGCGCTGCCCGCTGCGCTGGGTGCTGGGCGCCGTGGGGGCCGAGGCCTCGCCCGACTCCACCCGCACGGTCGGCACCGCGGTGCACGCCGTCGCCCAGCAGGTCGCCGAGGGCCTGCCGCCGGCGGAGGCGCCGGCAGCCCTCGACGGGGAGCTCGACCAGCTCGACCTGGGGCCCGGCTGGGCCGACCAGCGCCAGCGCCAGGCGGCGCAGGACATGCTGGACCGCTTCCTGCGCTGGCACGCCGCCAACGACCGCGAGCTCGTCGGCGTCGAGGAGAACTTCGACGTCGTCGTCGGCCGCGCCCGGCTGCGCGGCCAGGTCGACCGGCTCGAGCGCGACGCCGACGGCCGGCTCGTCGTGGTCGACCTCAAGACGGGCAAGACGGTCCCGAAGAACACCGAGGAGCACGGCCAGCTCGCCGCCTACCAGGTGGCGGTGGCCGCCGGGGGCTTCGGTGACCACGGCGGGGTGCCCGGTGGGGCGGCGCTGCTGCAGGTGGGCGGCGGGGCCAAGGCCAAGGAGCAGCACCAGCAGCCGCTGCCGGCCGACGTGCCCGTGGCGACCACCTGGGCGGGAGAGCTGATCACCGACGTCGGCGAGGGCATGGGCGCGGCCACCTTCGAGGTGCGCACCGGCAGCCACTGCTCCCGCTGCCCGGCCCGGCGCAGTTGTCCCATGCACGAGCGCGGCCGGCAGGTGACCGGATGACGCAGCTCTCCTTCGACGACCTGCTCACCGAGGCGGCCCAGGCCCCGGCCGCACCCCGGCGGCTGCTCACCCCGGCCGAGGTCGCCGCCCGGTGCGGTCTGTCCTACGCGCCCTCCCCGGAGCAGGCGCGCGTCGTCGAGGCCCCCGCCGACCGGCCGCTCGTGGTGGTCGCCGGCGCCGGCTCCGGGAAGACCGAGACGATGGCCGCCCGGGTGTCCTGGCTGGTGGCCAACCAGATCGTGGCGCCCGAGGAGATCCTCGGGCTCACCTTCACCCGCAAGGCGGCCAGCGAGCTCAACGAGCGGGTCCACCTGCGGCTGGGGGCGCTGGCCCGGCACCCCGACACCGAGCCCGAGCTGCGCGAGCGGCTCTCCGTCGCCCAGCCGACCGTCTCCACCTACCACGGCTACGCGGCGGCGCTGGTCGCCGAGCACGGCCTGCGGATCGGCGTGGAGCCCGGGGCCGGGGTGCTCGGGCCGGCGATGTGCTGGGGGCAGGCGGCCACCGTGGTCTCGGCCTGGACCGGGGACATGAGCGACGTGCCGCTCACCCCGCTCACCACGGTCGAGGACGTGCTGGCCCTCGCCGCCGAGATGGGGGAGCACGACGTCAGCCCGGCAGCACTCAGGGCCTGGACGGCGAAGCTGCAGGCGCAGATCGCCGGCTACGCCGACGCGCCCAAGAAGCGCGGCCCCTACGCCGCGGTGACCGAGATGCTGGCCCGGCAGAAGGCGCGCGTGGCGCTGCTGCCGCTGGTGGAGGCGTTCGAGGCGCGCAAGCGGGCCATGGGCTCCATCGACTACGCCGACCAGGTGGCGCACGCCGCGCGGATCGCCGTCGCCGCGCCCGAGGTCGGCCGCCGCGAGCGGGCCCGCTGGAAGGTCGTGCTGCTGGACGAGTACCAGGACACCAGCGTCGGGCAGCTGCGCATGCTGGAGGCGCTGTTCGGCGGCGGCACCGGCCACGCCGTGCTGGCCGTCGGCGACCCCCGGCAGTCGATCTACGGCTGGCGCGGCGCCTCGGCCGGCACCATCGAGCGCTTCGACCGCACCTTCCCCGGCCGCGGACCCAAGCGCGCCCAGCGGCTCACCCTGGCCACGAGCTGGCGCAACGACGACAGCGTGCTGGCCGTCGCCAACGCCGTGTCCGCGATGCTGCCGCCGCCCGCGCACCCGCTGCCCGACCTCGCCCCGGCGCCGACCGCCGGCCGCGGCGCGGTCACCGTCGGCCTCTACGACACGATCGCCGACGAGACCGCTGCCCTCGCCGACCGGCTGGCCCTCTGCTGGCGGGGCGAGGACCCGGTCATCGGCCGCCGCAGCGACGGCCGGCCACCGACGGTGGCGGTGCTGGCCCGCACCCGCAAGCAGCTTCCCGGCATCGCCGCCGCACTGCGCGAGCGTGGTCTGCCGGTCGAGGTCGTGGGACTGGGCGGGCTGCTCGAGGTGCCCGAGGTGTCCGACGTCGTCGCCACCCTCACCGTGCTGGTCGACCCCACGGCGGGCGACGCGCTCGGCCGGCTGCTCACCGGTGCCCGCTGGCGGATCGGCCCGCGCGACCTCGCCGCGCTGGAGGCCCGCGCCCGCGCGCTCGTCCACTCGCGCCGGCCGCCCCGCCCCACCGACGAGGGCACCGCACCGGTGGTCGAGGCCCCGGTCGAGCGGGGCAGCATCGTCGAGGCGCTGGACGACCTGGGCGACCCCACCGGCTACTCACCCGACGGTCACCGCCGGCTGCGCCGCCTGGGTGCGGAGCTGGCGCACCTGCGCAACCGGCTCGGGGAGTCGCTGCCCGACCTCGTCGACGAGGTCGCCCGCACCCTGGGGCTGGAGACCGAGCTGGCCAGCGCGCCCGACGCCAGCCCCGCCGGCGCCCGCGCCCACCTCGACGCGCTGCACGGCGTCGCCGCGGAGTTCACCGAGCTGGCCGAGCTGCCCTCGCTGCCGGCGTTCCTCGGCTACCTGCGCGACGCCGAGGAGCGCGAACGAGGCCTGGAACCGGGCGAGGTGGCGGTCAACCCCGAGGCGGTGCAGCTGCTCACCGGGCACTCCGCGAAGGGCCTGGAGTGGGACGTCGTCGCGGTGCCCGGGATGACCGTCGACCAGTTCCCCGCGCGCAGCAACGCCAGCGACTCGTGGATCAAGGACCCGGGCGCCGTCCCCGCCGAGCTCCGCCTCACCGACCGCGCCGAGCTGCCGGCACTGAAGCTCCCGGTGCCCGGGTCCGGCGACCAGGCCGCGGTGCGCGACGCCCTCGAGCAGTACGTGCAGGACTGGAAGGACTTCGGCCGCGACGAGGAGATCCGCCTCGGCTACGTCGCGGTGACCCGGGCCCGGCACCTGCTGCTGTGCTCGGGCAGCTGGTGGCGCGACGGGGTCAAGCCGTGCGGGCCGTCGGTGCTGCTGCACACCGCGAAGCAGGCGTGCGAGGACGGCGCCGGCGAGGTCGTGCACTGGGCTCCCGCTCCTGACGACGACGCCAGCAACCCCGCACTCGAGGAGTGGCCGATCGGCACGTGGCCGGCCGACCCGCTCTCCGCCCGCCGGCGCCGAGCGCTGAGCGCCGCCGCCGAGCTGGTGGAGTCCGCCGCGCCGCACCCGCTGGCCGCGGAGCTGTCCCTGGGCGACGACGACCCGCTCATCGCCTCCTGGGTCCGCGACGCCGACCTGCTGCTGCGCGAGCGGGCCCGGCACTCCGGCCCGACGGTCGACGTGCCCCTGCCCTCGCACCTGTCGGTCTCCGCCCTGGTCACCCTGCGCCGCGACCCGGCCGAGCTGGCCCGCCGGCTGCGCCGGCCGATGCCCGCGGCACCGGCACCGCAGGCCCGCCGGGGCACGGCCTTCCACACCTGGCTCGAGGAGCGGTTCGGTGCCGCGCGGCTGGTCGATCTCGACGAGCTGCCCGGGTCCGGCGACGAGTTCGCGGCCCCCGACGCCCAGCTGGAGAAGCTGCAGGCCGCGTTCCTCGCCAGCGAGTGGGCCGACCGCCAGCCGCTCGAGGTCGAGGTGCCGTTCGAGACGCCGCTGGGCCCGCTGACGCTGCGCGGGCGCATCGACGCGGTCTTCGTCCGCGAGGACGGCGGCTACGAGGTCATCGACTGGAAGACCGGGCCACCGCCGAAGGGCGGCGAGCTCGCCGCCGCGGGCGTGCAGCTGGCCGCCTACCGGCTGGGCTGGTCGCGGCTGACCGGCGTCCCGGTGGAGCAGGTCAGCGCCGGCTTCCACCACGTCGCCGACGGCCTCACCGTCCGCCCGGTCGACCTGCTCGACGAGCAGGCGCTCCTGGACCTCGTCACCGGCGCCGGCACCTGAGCCCCCTGCCGGACGCTCACGATGCGGGCCCGCGACCCCAGGTGAGGAACAGCAGGTGCGGGAGGACCACGGTGTGCGGGTCGTCCAGGTACTCGCGTGCCGCCCGGTCCAGCTCGTCCAGTTCCTCCGCGTCCGCGATCCCGCGGTCGATGATCTTGCTGCGCATGCTGCGGACCAGATCAGGGCGGAGGGTGCGCCGGGAGTGACCGGGCGGGTAGACGTCGGCACGCGCCTCGACCCCGATGTCGGTCAGGCCGGCCGCGCGGTACAGCTCGGGCAGGCGGCGTCCGATGGCCGCATCGGCCCCGTCCTCCCGGTAGGTGGCGGCGAAGATCTCGTGCAGTCGATCGATGGACGGGTTCGGCGGGTGGTAGACCCTGCCGGCCGCGTCGGGCTCCATGCCGATCACCCACCCCCCAGGTCCCACCAGCCGGGCCATCTCGGCGACCACCGACCCGGGTTCCGGGACGTTGACCAGCAGAGTGCGGGCGTGCACGACGTCGAAGGAGGACGCAGGCAGTCCCGTGCTCCGGGCGTCCGCCTCCATGATCTCCACGTTCGCCAACCCCGCGTCCTCGACGAACGCGCGGGCGAGGGCGACCAGGGCGGGGTCACGGTCCACGCCGACGACCCGGCCGGCCGGTCCGACCCGGTGGGACAGCTGGGCGATGATGCCGCTCGGGCCGCACCCGAGGTCGAGCACCCGCTGTCCTGGTCGCACCGCTGCCCGATCGAGCAGGACGTCCGAGTCGGGCCCGAGCTCGATGGACTGGCGGCGCAAACGCTCGGCCTCGGCCGGATCGATGCCGAGCGCGTACACGGCCGGAGCGAGCGGCGCGGAATGCTGGAGACCTGCGGGTGGCCCGGCCATCGCGCAACGCTACTGCTGCGAGTGCGACGCCGGTGAGCTCGCGGTCTCCCCGCCGCCAACGGCCCGGGAGGGGACGCGGCCCGGGCGAAGTCGGTTGACCGGCCCGGGACAGTGAGCGCGTGACCGTCGCGATCCGCCCGCTCGACCAGGCCGACATCGACGCCGTCGTCGGCCTCTCGCTCCGGGCGTGGGCGCCGGTGTTCGAGTCCTTCCGCACCGCGATGGGCGAGGCCGTCTACCGGCACCTCTACCCGGACTGGAGCGCGATGCAGGCGGCCGCGGTCGAGGGCGTGATCCGGGACGAGGCCACCCGGACCTGGGTCGCCGACGACGGCGGCCGGCCGGTCGGCTTCGTCGCGGTCGTCCACCACGACGAGACGCACGGCGAGCCGAACAGCAGCGAGATCGAGATGATCGCGGTCGACCCCGACGCCCAGCGCCGTGGCATCGCCGACGACCTCCTCGCCCACGCCGTCGAGCAGGCCCGCACCCACGGTTCGGTGCTCGCGGTCATCGGCACGGGCGGCGACCCGGGGCACGCCCCGGCCCGGGCCGCCTACGAGAAGGCGGGCTTCCGCCCGTTCCCGCAGGTGCGCTACTACCGGATGCTCTGATCAGCTGGAGGCGACGCGGTCCAGGATCGCGGCGGCCAGCTGCTCCGGTGCCTGCTCCGGGATCCAGTGCGTGACGCCGGGCAGCGCGACGAACCGGTAGTCACCGGACACGAACTGCTCGCACGCCTCGGCGGCGGTCCGGCCGATGGCGACGTCGGCATCGCTCCACACGTAGGTCGTGGGCACCCCGACCTTGTCGACGCGCGAGTCCGAGCTCATCGCCCGGTACCAGTTGAGCGCCGCGGTGAGCGCGCCCGGCGCCGACAGCACCGCCACGTACTCGTCGACGGTCTCGGGGGAGATGCCGCTGTTCTCCACGTCGTACATCCGGCGCAGCCGGCGGGCGTCGTCGGCCAGCAGCACCTCCTCGGCCTTGCCCGGCTGCCAGAACAGCCGGATGTAGGCCGAGCGCTCCTTCTGCTCCGGGTCGACGCGGAAGGCGGCGGTGTAGGCGGCCGGATGCGGCACCGAGACGGCGGTCAGCGAGCGCACGCGGTCGGGGTGCCAGCCGGCCACCGCCCACGCGACGTTGGCGCCCCAGTCGTGCCCGACGACGTCGGCGACCGGGATCTCCAGCGCGGTCATCAGGTCGGCGGTCACCTGCGCCAGGTTCTGCACCGCGTAGGCGCCCACGTCGGCCGGTCGCGCGCCGGGGGAGTAGCCCAGCTGGTCCGGGGCGTAGGTGCGCAGGCCCGCCTGGGTGAGCAGCGGGGTCACCGCCGCCCAGCACGCCGAGGTCTGCGGGAAGCCGTGCAGCAGCAGCACCGGCCGCCCGTCCTCCGGTCCGTCGACGCGTACGTCGAAAGTCAGGTCGCCGACGTCGGTGCGCAGCAGTTCTCCGGCCATGCCCCGGACGCTAGCCGGGAGCGGGCGCCGCTGCGCGCGGCACTACCGTCGCAGCCGTGATCAGCAGCAGCCCGGAACGCGACTTCGTCTCCGCTCACATCGGCGACCTGCACGCCGACCTCGATGCGTGGCTGCGCATCCCGTCGATCTCGGCCGACCCCGGGCACGCTGTCGACGTCGCGGCCAGCGCCGAGTGGCTGGCCGAGGCGCTGCGCCGCACGGGCTTCCCGACCGTGGAGATCTGGCCGACCCCGGGCGCTCCCGCGGTCTACGCCGAGTGGCCCAGCGCCGACCCGGACGCCCCGGTGGCGCTGGTCTACGGGCACCACGACGTCCAGCCGGTGGACCCGCCGGAGCTCTGGGTGCACCCGCCGTTCGAGCCGACGCGCGTCGAGGGACCGGACGGGCCCGAGCTGCACGGCCGCGGCGCCAGCGACGACAAGGGCGTGCTGATCGTCCACCTCCTCGGGTTGCGGGCCCACCTCGCGGCCACCGGTCGCGACACCCCCGCCGTCACCGTCAAGGTGCTGGTGGAGGGCGAGGAGGAGTCCGGCTCCCCGCACTTCGCCGCGCTGCTGCGCGAGCGTCGCGAGCGGCTCGACTGCGACGTCGTCGTGGTCAGCGACACCGGAATGGCCGCGCCCGACGTCCCCAGCGCGGTCACCGCGATGCGCGGGCTGGCCGACGCCGAGATCACGCTGCGCGGCCCGGCTGTCGACCTGCACTCCGGCTCGTTCGGCGGCGCGGTGCCCAACCCGCTGCACGCCCTGGCCGACCTGATCGCGTCGCTGCACGACGACCAGGGCCGGGTCACCCTCCCCGGCTTCTACGATGCGGTCCGCCCGCTGTCCGACCGCGAGCGCGAGCTCATGGGGCGGGTGCCGTTCGACGAGCAGGCCTGGCTCGCCGGCCCCGCCGCCTCCCGCACGACCTACGGCGAGGCCGGCTTCAGCACCCTGGAGCGCACCGGCGCGCGGCCCACCGCCGAGGTGAACGGCATGTGGGGCGGTTACACCGGCCCCGGGCACAAGACGATCATCCCGTCCGAGGCGCACGCCAAGATCACCTTCCGGCTGGTGTCCGACCAGCGCCCGGAGCAGATCGGCCCCATGGTGCAGGCCTGGGTCGACGCGAACCTGCCCGACGGCATCGTCGCGGAGGTGCACAGCCCGCCCGGCGGCGTCGCGCCCTGCGCCAGCGACCTCGACTCCCCGGCGATGGAGGCCCTGCTGCGCGCCATCGGGCAGGCCTTCGACACCGCCCCCCAGGACGTGCTCCTGACCCGCGAGGGCGGCAGCGGGCCCGAGGCCGACCTCGCCGGCGAGCTCGGTGCACCTCTGGTGTTCCTGGGCATCGGCCTGCCGACCGACCGCATCCACTCGCCGAACGAGCGGGTGCTGCTCCGGATGCTCGAGCGGGGCGCCGAGGCCGCCGCCCACCTGTGGCGGGAGCTCGCGACGCTGCCGCGCCGCTAGCCGGAGCGCCGGCCGCTCACGACGGTGGCGCCGCGCTCCTCATCGGTGTGGACGGCGGGGACCAGCCCGGCGGCGGACACGGCCGCCCTCGCCGCCGGCACCTGCTCCTCGCTCGTCTCGAACAACACCGTGCCGCCCGGCGCCAGCCAGACCGGCGCGCCGGCCAGCACCCGGCGGGCCACGGCCAGGCCGTCGTCCCCACCGTCGAGGGCCAGGCGGGGCTCGTGCTCGCGCGCCTCCGGCGGCATCAGCGCGATCGCGGACGTCGGGACGTAGGGGACGTTCGCCACCAGGACGTCGACCCGCCCGCGCAGCGTCGTCGGCAGGGCGTCGAACAGGTCGCCCCCGTGCACCGTCGCGCCGGGCAGGTTGGCCTGCGCGCAGGCCACCGCGGCGGGGTCGAGGTCGGCGGCGTGCAGCACGATCCCCGGCACCCGGGCGGCGACGGCCGCGCCGAGCGCACCGGATCCGCAGCACAGGTCCAGCACCACCGACCCGGCGCGCGCCGGCGCCGCGGCGCGCTCGGCGAGGAACTCCGACCGCACGCGCGGGACGAAGACCCCCGGGGCCAGTCCGATCCGCAGCCCGTCGAAGGCGGCCCAGCCCAGCAGCTGCTCCAGCGGCTCGCCGGCGACGCGGCGCGCGACCAGTGCGGCCAGAGCGCCGGGGTCGGCCGCGGCCTCCAGCAGCAGGGACGCCTCGTCCTCGGCGAACACGCACCCGGCCGCGCGCAGCCGGTCGA
Source organism: uncultured Actinomycetota bacterium (assembly GCA_963747895.1). GTDB lineage: Bacteria > Actinomycetota > Actinomycetes > Mycobacteriales > Geodermatophilaceae > Blastococcus. The sequence continues at coordinate 491,775 of CAVVGX010000004.1, read as the reverse complement.
CCACGGCGACGTCCACGATGCTGTCCTCCCCGGATGAGTCCCCGGCACGCTACGCGCGCGGCCTAGGGTTGGGCCGTGACCTCGCCCGGGCAGCCCACCCCGCCGCCGGGCTGGTACGCCGACCCCGACGGCACACCGGGCATGGTCCGCTGGTGGAGCGGGTCCGTGTGGTCCGACGTCGCCACGCCGGCCGGTCCTGGCGTCGCCGTCCAGCACTCTCCGGTGCTGGCGCCCCAGCGGCCGGCCGCGCCGCAGCAGGCGCCGTGGACGGCCCCCCTGGAACCCCGGCGCACCCGGCCCGGGCGCACCGCCTGGATCGTCGCCGGCGTGCTCGGCGTCGTCGTCGCCGTGGTCCTGGCGCTCGTCGTCGGCACCGGGGGAGAGGAGGACGACGTCGCCGCGCGCGAGCCGTCCTCCTCGGGGCAGCTGCCCTCCGGGCCCGCCTTCCCGCCCGGGACCGTGCGGATCATCGACGAGGCGGCCGGGATCGCCTACCCGTACCTCGGCACCGGCTGGTCGGAGTTCGACGCCCTCGGCATGGTCGAGACGACCACCGTCGCCGGCCAGTACTTCACCACGCAGGAGGTCACCCCCGACGGCACCCGGTTCATCGCCCAGGTGACGTCCGGTCCGGTGGCCGAGGGCTACGGGTGGGCCGGCACGGGCAGCCTCCCGACCACGGTGTCGGCGCTGGCCGACAGCGTGCGGGCCAACTACTACCCGGGGCCCAACGAGCGGCGGATCCTCCGCGACGAGGCGATGACCGTCGACGGCAGCGCGGCGCACCTCCTGGAGTTCCAGCTCTCCTGGGACGTCGACGGCTACGACGCCTCCGGCGAGCGGGCCGCGCTGCTGCTGATCGACGTCGGCCGCCCCGCTCCGGCGCTGCTCTACATCTCCATCCCGAACACGCACGCCGAGCTCTACGGCGTCATCGACCAGCTCATCGGCGCCGTCGACGTGTTGTAGGACCGGTGCCGCACCCCGCGTCCCGGTGCACCGTCGTAGGGTCGGCGGCGTGACAGCAGCCGGAACCGCACTGACCCTCAGACATCCGGTGGAGCGGTTCACGCTGGACAACGGGCTGCGCGTCGTCCTCGCGCCGGACCGCAGCGTGCCCGTGGTGGCGGTGAGCGTCTTCTACGACGTCGGGATGCGCAACGAGCCCGAGGGGCGCACCGGCTTCGCCCACCTCTTCGAGCACCTGATGTTCCAGGGGTCCGCGCACGTGCCCAAGATGGAGCACGCCCGGCTGGTGCAGGCCGCCGGCGGCACGTTCAACGGCTCCACCCACCAGGACTACACGAACTACTTCGAGGCGCTGCCCGCCGAGGCCCTGGAGCGCGCGCTGTTCCTCGAGGCCGACCGGATGGCGGCCCCGGCCATCACCGAGGAGAACCTCCGCAACCAGATCGACGTGGTGAAGGAGGAGATCCGGGTCAACGTGCTCAACCGGCCCTACGGCGCCTTCCCCTGGCTGCAGCTCCCGCAGGTCGCGTTCGAGAGCTTCGCCAACACCCACGACGGCTACGGCTCGTTCGTCGACCTGGAGTCCTCGACCGTCGACGACGCCACCGACTTCTTCTCCACCTACTACGCCCCGGGCAACGCCGTCCTCTGCATCGGCGGCGACCTCGACGTCGCCGAGACCGAGCGGCTGGTGCAGCGCTGGTTCGGTCCCGTCGCCGCCCGCGAGGTGCCGCCCACCCCGCGGACCGGTGAGGCGATGCCGACGTCGGTGCGCTCGGTGGTCGTCGAGGACCGGCTGGCCACCGCGCCGGCCGTCGCACTGGGCTGGCGGGTGCCCGACCCGGTCGCGAACTTCGACGAGTACCTGGGCACGGTGCTGCTGGCCGAGCTGCTCAGCGAGGGCGACGCCTCCCGGCTGGAGCGCCGGCTCGTCCACGACGACCGCACCGCCATCGCCCAGAGCAGCTACGTCGGGCTGTTCGGCGACCCCTTCGACATCCGGGACGCCACCCTGCTCACCACCCAGGTGCACCACCCGGCCGGCGTCCCGGTCGACCGGGTCACCGCCGCCGTGCACGAGGAGATCGCGCGGATCGGCACCGACGGCGTCCCGGCGGACGAGCTGCGCCGCGTGCAGGCGCGCACCGAGGCACAACTGCTCCGGCAGGCCGACTCCGTGCTGGGCCGCACCCTCGCCTTCGCCGCCGCCGAGCTGGTCCACGGCCGCGCCGAGCTGGCCGGGGAGCTCGCCGCCCGGCTGGCCGCCGTCACCCCCGAGCAGGTGCAGGTAGCCGCCCGGGGGCTGGATCCCGGCACCGTCGCGATGCTGGAGCTGCGCCCGGCGGGAGGCCGGTCGTGAGCGCCGCGCTGGACCTCTCCCTGATCCCGCCGCTGGGCGAGCCCCGGCCGCAGCCCGTGCCGGCCGCCTCGGAGACCACGCTCGCCAACGGCCTGCAGGTCGTGGTCGTGCCGCGCCCGGGGGTGCCGCTGATCGAGCTGCGGCTGCGCGTGCCGTTCGCGGCGTCCAGCGCGGGCTCGGCCGAGCCGCACACCGCCGCGGCCTCGGTCCTCTCCGGCGCGGTGCTGCTCGGCACCGCGTCGCACGACCAGACCGGCATCGCCCAGCTGCTGCAGGGCCACGGCGCGGAGATGTCGGTGTCCTCCGACAGCGACCGGCTGCTGTTCGGCACCACCCTGCTGCCCGGCGGTCTGCGCCCCGTCCTCGGGGTGCTCGCCGAGCTGCTCACCTCCGCCACGTACCCGGCCGACGGGGTCGCGGGCGAGCGCGACCGGCTGGCCGAGCGGATCACCATCGCCCTGTCCCAGCCCTCCGTCCTGGCCCGCGCCGCGCTCAGCGCCCGCCGCTACGCCGGCCACCCCTACGCGATCTCGCTGCCCGACCCCGCGCTGGTCGCGGCGATCACCGACGACGACCTGCGCCGGCTGCACGGCGACCGGGTGCTGCCCGCCGGCAGCTCGCTCGTGCTCGTCGGCGACCTCGACCCGGCGGCCGCCACCGACGCCGTCGCCGAGGCCCTGGCCGGCTGGACGGGCACCGGCACCGCGGTGGAGTCGGCCCCGGCCACCTCGTTGCACGCCCCGGTCCTCGAGCTCGTCGACCGCCCCGGAGCCGTGCAGTCCAACATCCGGCTGGGCGGTCCCGCCCCCACCCGCACCGATCCCGACCTGGCCGCGGTCCGGCTGGCCGCGATGGTGTTCGGCGGCTACTTCTCCTCGAGGCTGGTCGAGAACATCCGCGAGCGGCGGGGCTACAGCTACAGCCCGCGCAGCTCCGTCGAGCACCAGGCAGGTGCGGCGTCCTTCCTCGTCGACGCCGACGTCGCCACCGAGGTGACCGGCCCGGCGCTGATGGAGACGGTCTACGAGCTCGGCCGCATGGCGCTCACCCCGGTCACCGAGGTGGAGCTGGAGGCCGCCCGCCGCTACGTGCTGGGCAGCATGGCCCTGTCGACGGCGACCCACGCCGGGCTGGCGAGCACGCTGTCCGCGCTGGTCGGGGCCGGCCTGCCGGTCGGCTGGCTGGCCGAGCACCAGCAGGCGCTGGAGGCGGTGACCGTCGACCAGGTGCAGGAGGTCTCGCGCCGCCACCTCGCCCCGGGCGCCCTCACCGCCGTCGTCGTCGGCGATGCCGGGGTGGCCGAGGAGCAGCTGGCAGCGCTCGGGCCGCTCACCGTCCGACGGGACGGCGACGCGTGACCGTTCCCGCCGGCGGCAGCACGCCCGCCGACAACCCGGACCGCATGCAGGGCCCGGCGTCCCCGTGGCCGGACGGCGCGACGCCGTCGACCGGATCGGTGCCGGTGCTCTCGCGGGTTGCCCACGACCGGGCGCACCTGGCCCGCGCGCTGCCGGACCCGACCGGCGGTCGCCCGGTCCGGGTGCTCACGGTCGACATCCGGCGGACCGTGCCGGTCCGCGAGGCCGCCGACGGGCCGCAGCTGCTGTGGGACGAGCACCCCGAGCTGCCCACGGGCGCCATCTTCCTCGGCGAGGCCGACGGCGTCCCCTACGCCGCCGTCCGGGGCGAGCGGGCGCTGACCGTGAGCGGCCGGCCGGTCGACTCGTGGGCCTCGTTGCGCGACCTGGGCACCGTCCTGGGCGATCTGGACGCCGGGCTGCTCGTGCAGGCCATCGGCATCATCGAGTGGCACGAGCGCAACCGCTTCAGCCCGCTGACCGGCGCACCGACCAGCATCGAGCGGGCCGGCTGGGTGCAGCGGGACACCACGACCGGGATGGACATCTTCCCGCGCACCGACCCCGCGGTGATCATGCTGGTCCACGACGGGGCGGGCCGCCTCGTCCTGGGCCGGCAGGCGATCTGGCCGCCGGGCCGGTACTCGATCCTCGCCGGCTTCGTCGAGCCCGGGGAGTCCGCCGAGGCCGCGGTCGCGCGCGAGGTCGCCGAGGAGGTGGGGCTGGACGTGACCGACGTCCGCTACGTCGGCAGCCAGCCCTGGCCCTTCCCGCAGTCGCTCATGCTCGGCTTCGTGGCCCGCGCGGAGTCCGCCGGCGAGCTCGTCCTCGACCCGGACGAGATCGAGGAGGCGCACTGGTTCTCCCGCGAGCAGCTGCTCGAGGGTGACGGGCTCTCCGCCCTGCCCCCGGCGGTCTCGATCGCGCGCAACATCATCGACCGGTGGCTCGCCGGCGAGTTCGACGAGTAGCTCTGCACCTCGGCCACCTCCAGGGCACCGCCCCGAGCGTGCGAGGGGTGGGGAAGGAGGTGGTCCTTCAGCAGGCCCAGCGGCCGCCGAGCACGAGGGCCGGACGATCGGGGTGGTCGGCCAGCACGACGGCGTCCGCGAGGGCGACCGGGTCGACCTCCTCGTCGTAGCGGTCGAAGGCCGGTAGCACCCAGGCCTGGTCGGCCGGGGTGCGCCGGCGGCGCGCGGCCGGCCCGACCCGCAGGTGGACGACGACGTCGAACGGCAGCCCGATCCCCTGCAGCAGTGCCCCGGGGACGAGCAGGACGCCGCCGGCGGGCGCGGGCTGCCGGTCCGCGCGGACGGCGCGGTCGCGGGTCAGGTCCCACAGCTGCGGGAGGTAGCGCCCCGACCCACCCGGCCCGAGCGGTGCCAGCACCTCGCGGGTGAGGGCGCCGGCGTCGAGCCAGTCGGTGTAGCGGGCGTCGGGGTCGGTCCTGCCGTGCTCCAGCCGCAGCGAGGCCGGGCGGTAGAAGCCGTCGGCGCGCACGACGACGGCGCCGCGCCCACGCGCCGGCAGGAGCTCGGCGACCGCGGCGGCGAGCACCTCCGGCATGGCCGGCTCGGGGCCGTCGACGGCGACGCGCAGCGCGGTGGCGCCTGGTTCCGGCGGAAGGTCGGCCAGCAGCGCGGCGAGCCGGTCGGCCAGCGCCGCCGGGGTGAGCGGAACGGGTGAGGTCAGGACCGGCCGTCCGCCACGACGACCGGGCAGCTGGGTTCGGCGACGACCGCCGTGGCCGGCGGCGCGTCCGGCGCGAGGCCGTCCAGCACGGCGCGGGCCAGCTCCGCGACGGGCCGGCCCTGCGAGCGCGCGTCGCGGCGCAGCTCCTCGAAGGCGGCGCGGGCGCTGAGCCCGTGCCGCTCGGCCAGCACGCCGATGGCCCGCTCGGTGGTGACGCGGGCGGCGAGGGCGTGCTCCAGCTGGGTCACCGTGCGCTCCAGCGCCGCGATCCGGAGGGCGGCCTCGTCGACCACCGGCGCCGCCGTGTCCGGGACGACGGTCCCGCGGGCGGAGCGGCGGGCCGAGCGGTCGGGCTCGGGGAGCGCGCCGAACTCCTCGGCGATCAGATCGGCCAGGGACATGCCCTCGACGACGTCGCCGACGGGGTCGCTGCCGGCGGCCGACCGGACGACCCAGCCCCCGGGGGAGCGGGTCAGCGCCACGGGCGCCAGGACGGCGTCGGGGGCCGGCCCCGCGGGGTCACCCGACCCCGCGGACGGGCGTGGCTGCCCGTCCGAGAGGCGGGGACCGGGGATCACGGCTGGCTCACGCCTCCGCGGCCGCGGCGAGCTGCGCCTTGACCTGGTCGATGCTCGGGTTGGTCAGCGCGGTGCCGTCGGCGAAGATCAGCGTCGGCACGGTGCGGTTCCCGCCGTTGGCGTTGGCGACCAGGTCGGCGGCGGCCGGGTCGGTCTCGATGTCGACCTCGCCGAAGGCGATGCCCTCCATCTGCATGAGCTTCTTCAGCCGCACGCAGTAGCCGCACCACGTGGTGGTGTACATCGTCACGCCGGTGGCGGGGGTGGTGGTCATCGAGGTCGAGTCTCCCTGCTGGTTCGTGGCGGGTCCACCCCCCGGGAGGGCGTACCGCGTGGTCTGCCCGGGTGAACGCGACCGCCCTGGGGATGCTTCCCCACGACGTCGGTGATGCCTGGGAGGATCGCCCCGTGACACGGACGAAGACCCGATGAGTGCGGCCACCCGGTCGGGAACACGAGCGGAGGACGTCCTCGCCGGACTCGACGAGGAGCAGCGCGCGGCGGCGCAGGCCGTGACCGGCCCGGTGTGCATCCTGGCCGGCGCGGGCACCGGCAAGACGCGCACGATCACCCACCGCATCGCCTACGGCGTGCACACCGGGGTCTACGTGCCCGAGCAGGTCCTGGCGGTGACCTTCACCGCCCGCGCCGCCGGCGAGCTGCGCACGCGCCTCCAGGCCCTCGAGGTCGGCGGCGTGCAGGCCCGCACCTTCCACGCCGCCGCGATGCGGCAGCTGCGCTACTTCGCGCCGCGCGTCCTGGGTGGCCCCATGCCGCCGCTGATCGAGAACAAGCTCCGCGTGGTGGCGACGGCGGCCGCGCGGAACAGGCTCACCACCGACCGCACCAGCCTGCGCGACCTGGCGAGCGAGATCGAGTGGGCCAAGACCACCCTGGCGACGCCGGAGGACTACCCGGCACGGGCGAAGACCGCCGGGCGCGAGCCCCCGTTCGAGGCCGCAGCGGTCGCCGCCGTCTACGCCAGCTACGAGTCGGCCAAGGAGCGCGACGGCGCGCTGGACTTCGAGGACCTGCTGCTGGTCACGGCCTACGCCCTCGAGGGGCACCCCGACGTCGCGCGGACGGTCCGCGACCAGTACCGGCACTTCGTCGTGGACGAGTACCAGGACGTCAACCCGCTCCAGCAGCGGCTGCTCGACGCGTGGCTCGGCGGCCGGGCCGAGGTCTGCGTCGTGGGCGACCCGAACCAGACCATCTACTCCTTCACCGGCGCCGACCCCGACTACCTGCTCGGCTTCGCCGACCGCTATCCCGACGCCGAGGTGGTCAAGCTGGAGCGCGACTACCGCTCCACACCCCAGGTCGTCGGCCTGGCCAACCGGCTGATCGGCATGGCCCCTCGGCGCAAGGGGCTCCCGGGGCTGCGGCTGCTCGGCCAGCGGGCCGACGCCGTCGAGCCGAAGTTCGTGGAGCACCCCGACGAGCCGGCCGAGGCCGCCGCCGTCGCGGCCCGCTGCAGGGCGCTGATCGACGAAGGAATGCCGGCCAGCGAGATCGCGGTGCTCTTCCGCATCAACGCGCAGTCGCAGGTGTACGAGTCGGCGCTGGCCGACGTCGGCGTCCCGTATGTCCTCCGGGGCGGCGAGCGGTTCTTCGAGCGGCCCGAGGTGCGCGAGGCGGTGCTGCTGCTCCGCGGAGCAGCAGCGGGCGGCAGCGAGCCCGGCATGCTCGTGCCCACCGTGCGCGACGTGCTGGCCTCCACCGGCTGGGCCGAGCACCGGCCGCCCGCCGGGGGAGCGGCACGCGACCGCTGGCAGTCGCTGTCGGCGCTGGTCGACCTCGCCGTCGACCTCGTCGCGGAGAACCCGTCGCTCGACCTGCCCGGCTTCGTCACCCACCTCGCCCAGCGCGCCGACGCGCAGCACGCGCCGACCGTGCAGGGGGTCACCCTCGCCTCGATGCACGCCGCCAAGGGCCTGGAGTGGGACGCCGTCTTCGTCGTCGGCCTGGTGGACGGCGTGCTGCCGATCGCCCAGTCGCTGTCGCGGCCCGAGGCGGTGGAGGAGGAGCGGCGGCTGCTGTACGTCGCGGTCACCCGCGCCCGGGAGCAGCTGGTCCTCTCCTGGTCGCTCGCGCGGAACCCCGGGGGCAAGCGGGCCCGGCCGCGCAGCCGGTTCCTCACCGGCCTGGCGCCGGACTCCGGCCCCACCGCGCCGCCGGCCCGCAAGGCCGGCAAGCGGCCCAAGGTCGTGCTCGAGGGCGAGGCCGGCGAGCTCTTCGAGCGGCTGCGCGCCTGGCGCAGCCAGGCCGCGCAGGCGCAGTCCGTGCCCGCCTACGTCGTCTTCACCGACGCGACGCTGCAGGCCATCGCCGAGACCCGGCCCGCCAGCCTGCGCGAGCTCTCGGGGCTGCCGGGCATCGGTTCCCGCAAGCTCGAGATGTACGGCGAGGACGTGCTCGCCGCCGTGACGGGCTGACGGGCGCGCACCGCCCCGGACGCTCGGCGCGGGCCCCTGGAGCGAGGCCGTCACGCGGGTCGGGGAGAAGTCGTTAATTCGATTGACCTGCTTCGCGCCGCGCCCCTAGTGTCCTGAACCACACGAGCTGCACCCAGCCCGAGCACGGCCGTCCGGCCGCGCTCGTGACCCGGAAGGAGGGGTGGACGTGATCAGCACGACGTGGACCGACGCCCCCGCCGGGTTCTCCGGCCCGGGCCGCCTCGGTATGTCTCCGAACTCCTGCCTCTCCGTCGTCGACGGCGGCGCCCGGATCGTCATGGCGCCCATCGCAGCTCCGGTCCAGGGGACCGGTCTGCCCGTCGCAGCCCGTCTGCGCCCGATCGATGAGCCCGGCGTCGCCCGGGAGTCCTTCCTGCAGGCACTCGCCGTCGCCTCCCCGGTGACCACCGGCGCTGACAAGACCGACATCGACAACAACGGCACCACCCTCGGGATCCACCCCCCGGGGAGACCGCAGAGCTAACCGCTCGCCGGTCCTCCTCGAGGCCGCGGAACCCGAACCCGGGATCCGCGGCCTCTTCGTTTCTCCGCGGCACCCGGCCCCGACTTCGGTCGGCGGGCCACCGCCGGCCGTCAGACGACGAGCACGAGGAGGAGCGGCAGTGCCGCACACGATCGAGCGCGCGACGACCCACCGCCGGACCGGCCTGTCCGGAACCGGTGGCGGAACGCCGCCCTACGGCCCCCACCCACCCCGCCGGTGGCCGCAGCCACCGCTGTCACCGGCGCCCGTCCGGCGCTCCGTGCCCTGCCGCGAGGAGGACCCCGAGCTCTGGTTCGCCGAGAGCCCGACCGTCCTCGAGCAGGCCAAGGCGCTGTGCGCCACCTGCCCGCTCCGGGATGCCTGCCTGGCCGGCGCCCTCGACCGCGGCGAGCCGTGGGGCGTCTGGGGCGGCGAGATCTTCGACCGCGGGGTGGTCATCGCCCGCAAGCGTCCCCGTGGCCGTCCCCGCAAGGTGACCGCCGCATGACCACCGCAGAGCAGTCCGCCCCCGTCCGCGCGACGGAGGCGTCCACATCAGCCACGAGAACCGAGGAACCGATCATGTACGGATACGAGCACGCGCTGGCCCACAGTCGGATGCGTGAGATGCAGGAGGAGGCGATGGCCGCCTCCCGCGCGCACCGGCTGTACCGGGCCCGCAGAGCGGCCCGCCGCGCGGAGCGGGCGGTGCGTCGCGCGGCCCGCCTCAGCGCGTCGGTCTACTGAACACATCGCGGTCCTCCGGACCGCACCGCGGCCACTGGCCGTCCCCCTGTCGCGCTGAGCGTGTCCGTCACGCCTGCGCGGGACCCTCCGGGCCACACTCGGCGCGACAGGGGGAGGCCCGCATCAGCCGCTGAAGCCCGGGAGCCACTCCTCCAGCACGCCGCGGAAGCCGCCCTCGGCGTCGAGCTGGCACAGCACCCCGATGGAACCGATCGTCACGCGGTGGATGAGCAGGTAGGCCGGCGGCAGGTTGAGCTGCCGCCCCAGCCGGCTGGCCTCCAGGCGGGGGTCGGCGATGCGGGCGGCCTGCTCCTGCATCCAGGCGCGGGTGAAGTGGAACCGCTGCTCGGCGATCGGGTCGAGCATCGGCCGGAGGAAGTCGTGCACGCCCTGGGCGTCGATCTGGGCGTTGGGCAGCACGAAGCCCTCGGCGCGCAGATCGGCCAGCACCTCCTCGGCCTTGCCCTCCAGGGCCCAGCGCAGCAGCCGGCCGATGGGCTCGGGGTGGCCGTCGGGCAGCCGCGCCGTCGCCCCGAAGTCGATGACACCCAGCCGGCCGTCGTCCAGCAGGCGGAAGTTGCCGGGGTGCGGATCGGCGTGCAGCAGCCCCGCCCGCTGGGGCGCGGAGAAGTGCAGCACCGCCATCAGCAGGCCCGCGCGGTCGCGCTGCTCCCGGGTGCCGGTGGCGATGATCCGCGACAGCGGGGTGCCCTCGAGCCACTCCGAGACGATGACCTTGGGCGCGCTGGCGACCACCCGGGGGACGACGATCTGCGGGTCGTCGGCGAAGGCGGTGGCGAAGCCGCGCTGCGAGTCGGCCTCCAGGCTGTAGTCGAGCTCCTCGACCACCCGTGCCTTCAGCTCGGCGATGAGCGGCTTGACGTCCATCCCCGGGAAGAGGACGGCGAACATCCGCGCGAAGCGGCTGAGCTGGTTGAGGTCGGACATCAGCGCGGTGGCCGCGCCCGGGTACTGGATCTTCACGGCGACGTCGCGGCCGTCACGCCAGGTGGCGCGGTGCACCTGGCCGATGCTCGCGGCGGCGGCCGGCTGGTCGTCGAACTCCGCGAACCGCTGCCGCCAGGTGCCGCCGAGCTGTTGGGCCAGCACCGCGTGCACGGTGCGCACCGGCATCGGCGGCGCCTCCTCCTGCAGCTTCACCAGGGCCTCGCGGTAGGGGGCGGCCATCTCCTCGGGCACCGCCGCCTCGAAGACCGAGAGCGTCTGGCCGAGCTTCATCGCCCCGCCCTTGAGCTGCCCGAGCACGGCGAACAGCTGCTCGGCGGTGCGCTGCTGCAACTCGGCGGAGACCGCGTCCGCGGACTGACCGGACAACCGCTTGCCCAACCCGAGGGTGGCCCGGCCCGCAGCCCCCAGGGGGAGGGAAGCCAGCCGCGCGGTCCGGGACACCGAGCCCCGCGGCATCACCGGTCGGTCGTCACTCACGCAGCCTCCTCGTCGGCGCCGTGCCCGGCCCCCGCGGCGGCGCGGAGGCGTCTCGGGCGAACCCGCGAGCGCGCTCACGGGACATTCTCCCCTGTCGGGCGATCCTCCCGCTGGCCGCAGCCGCACTCGGGGTGCGGGGTCCAGCGGCGCACACGGGGAACCAGATCGGGCGGGGACAGCTCCAGGGTCGCATCCAGCGCGATCGGTGCGGCGCTGCCGTCGAGGTAGGCGAGCACCTGCACCGCCGCGGTCACGGCGGTGAGCAGGCAGGTGACCGTCGCGCCGCTGGGCGGTGGCTCGGCAGCGGTCAGCTGCGCGGCCAGGCGTGGCCACCGCGGGTCCGCGTCGCGCCGGTGCAGGTCGGCGCAGCGCAGGCAGCTGGTGACGCCCGGCACCACCAGCGGTCCCACCACCCCCGTGGCGCCGCGCACGGTGGCCACCAGATGCGGCACGCCGGCCCGCGACCAGCCCGCCACGGTGGGGTCGGACGCGGCCCAGGGCCGGGCGAGCACGACCAGGTCCGGCGTGGCCCCGTCGGCCACCGGACGCAGGTCCGTCAGAGGGCTGGCCCGCCGGACGGCGTCGGCGGCGGCCACCGACCGCGGGCGTCCCTCATCGGCTGCGGTGGCCCCGCCGACGACCGCGTCGCCCGCGGCCACCAGGCCGCCGTCCCGGATGCTCACCCGGCCCACGCCGCTGGCCGCGAGGACGGCGGCCAGCGGCGTGCCGACGCGCGTGGCGCCGTCGACGATGACGACGGCGGCCCGCCGCGCGCGCCACCCGTCGGGCGGCGGGGTCTCCGCCGCGTGGCGGGCGGTGGCGGCCGGCCCGGCGTCGGTGGCCAGCAGATCGGCGGCGTCGACGTCGACCAGGAGGCGCGTGGCGCGCAGCCCGTCGAGGACGGCGGTCACCACGTCGGCGTCCAGCCCCTCGCGTGCGGCGTCGGCGAGCACCGCCCGCTGCACCCGCCGGCCGTCGAGGCCGCGCAGCAGGGCGGCCAGTCCGGAGGGGTGCGGGCTCACCAGGAGGCCGTCGGTGGTGTCCACGCCGCCGATCTGCAGGGTGTCGGCATCGCCCCGCAGCAACGGGACCGCAGTGGGGAGCAGGGGGCGGGCCGTGTCGCTCACCGGAGGAGCGTGACAGTCCCGACGGGTGCGCCGGGGTCGTCGTCCACAGGTGGCCGGAACGACGACGGCGGCGCCCCCCGGGAGGGAGCGCCGCCGACGAGGTGCTCGTTCAGGCCTTGCCGAGGATCCGGTTCATCTTGGTGCCGCACACCGGGCAGGTGCCCTGCGCCATCCGGCGGCCGGACTCGCTGACCTTGACCTCGCCGTCGAAGTCGCGCTTCTCCTTGCACTTCACGCAGTAGCCGTTGTAGCTCTCAGCCACGGGATCTCCTCGTCTCGGGGGCCGCCTCGGCATGCACGCCGGGCGTCGTTGCGCGGGAACGCTACCCGTGTCGGCGCGTCCCGATACGAGCGGCGGCCGTCCGGTGGTCGGCCGGTTCCCACAGCCTGTGGACAACCCTGTGGAGCACGTGGGGACCCGTCGGCGTGTCCCTGTGTGCGGACGGGGGGCGGAGTCGGGGACAACCGGCCCGGATCGGGACATGCACCCCTCCCGACCTGGGCGGACACCCCGGAGCGGGTTGTGGAACGTACCGGTCGGGGGTGGCGATCACCGGGCGAGGTCGCGCCGTGTCCACCGTCCGTGCGACCTGTACCCGAGAGGGTGTCTCCGGGCGGGCGCGCGGACGGGGCAGTGCCTTACGGTTCCCCCGTGCACGGAACGCCCCCCGACGCCTCCGCACACCCCGAGTCCTCCGGCGTCAGGCCGGTACCTCCGGGTGCGGGCCGCGCCGTGCCCATGGCCCGCCGCCGGGCAGGTGGGGACGACGCCGCGCAGCCCCTCCCCGGGGACGCCGAGTCGCTGGTCGAGGTCCGCCGCAGCACCCGGCGCCGGCGCACCGTCACCGCCTACCGCGAGAGCGGCCGCACCGTGGTGCTCATCCCGGCGGCGTTCAGCCCCGCCGAGGAGCGCCGGTGGGTGGAGCAGATGGTGGCCAAGCTCCAGACCCGCGAGGAGCGGCGCCGCCGGTCCCTGGGCGGCGACGACGAGCTGATGATCCGGGCCCGTGCGCTGTCCGCCGCCCACCTGGACGGGCTGGCCGAGCCCGCGTCCGTGCGCTGGGTGGAGAACCAGCAGCGCCGGTGGGGCTCCTGCACCCCGGCCGACCGGAGCATCCGGCTGTCCAGCCGGCTGCGGTCCATGCCCGAGTACGTCGTCGACTACGTGCTCGTCCACGAGCTGGTCCACCTGCTCGAGCCCGGTCACGACGAGCGGTTCTGGGCCCTCGTGGCGCACTACCCGCGCGCCGAGCGGGCGCGGGGCTTCCTCGAGGGCGTGGAGCTGGCCAACACGGCCGGCGCCGCGGCCGCGGAGCCGGACGCCGACCTCGTCGACTGAAAGGACCCCGTCCTCCTCACCCCTCGCACGCTCGGGGTGAGCCTCTGGACGGGGCCGCCGTCAGTCCTGCTCGGGCGGCTGCTCGTCGGTGAGTGCCCGCAGCTCGTCGTCGAGACCCTGGCGGGTGACGAAGTCCATCGGCTCGTCCAGGTCGTCGGACGTGGGCAGCAGGTCGGGGTGGTTCCACAGCCGGTCGCGCTCCGCGCCGCCGTGCTGCTGCGTCATCGCCGCCCACACGGTGGCGGCGTCCCGCAGCCGGCGCGGCCGCAGCTGCAGGCCCACGAGGGTGGCGAAGGTCTGCTCGGCCGGGCCGCCCGAGGCGCGCCGGCGGCGCATCGTCTCGGCGAGCGCGGAGTGGCCGGGCAGCCGGTCCTTGGCGGCCGCGGCGACGACGGTGTCGATCCAGCCCTCCACCAGGGCCAGCAGCGTCTCCAGGCGGCGCAGCGCCATGGCCTGCTCGGGCGTCTCCTCCGGCTCCAGCAGCCCGCTGCCCAGCAGCCGCTGGATGCTCTCGGGGTCGCTGGGGTCCAGGCCCTCCATGCCGCCGCCGGCCATGGCCTCGGAGATTCCGCGCTCGATGGCCTCGCGGTCGATGGTGATGCCGCGCGCGTAGGCGTGGACGGCGTCCTGCAGCTGCTGGCGCAGCCACGGGACGTGGGCGAACAGCCGCTGGGCGGCGGCCTCGCGCAGCGCGAGGAACAGGCGCACCTCGTCGGCGGGGCGGTCGAGACCGGCGGCGAAGGCGGCGACGTTCTGCGGCACGAGCACACCGGTGCCGGCCGGAGCCAGGGGAAGACCGACGTCGGTGCTGGTGAGCACCTCGTCGGCGAGCTTGCCCAGCGCCGATCCCACCTGGGCGCCGAACATGACGCCGCCCATCCGGCCCATGATCCCGGCGATGGGGCCGAAGCTCATGGCCGCCTCCTGGGGGAGTGCGCTGGTCATCGCGGCGACGACCTTCTCCGCCAGCGGGTCGATCAGCGCACCCCAGGCGGGCAGGGTCTGCTCCACCCACTCGACCCGAGACCACGCCGCCGTGCGGTCGATGCCCGAGGGCAGCTCGGTGGCCTGGTCCAGCCACAGATCGGCCAGCCGCAGGGCCTCGGCCACCGCGGTGCGCTCGGCGTCGGACGAGGGCTGGTGACCGGCGGCGAGCTGGCTGATGGCGCTCTGCCGGGCGAGGTCCCAGTTGACCGGGCCGCCGGACCAGTTCATCAGCCGCTGCAGCTCGGCGAACAGCGGCATCTTGCCCAGGACGTCCTCGGGGGAGCCGCCGCCGGCCATGCCGCCGAACAGTGCGCCCAGGCCGAACGGGTCGCCGCCGCCCTGGTCGCCCCCGCCGCCCTCGCGGCGGTCGGGATCGCGGTCGCCGGGGAGGCCGAAACCGAAGGGCACGTCACTCATGCGTCCACGGTAGACGTCGGACGGACCTCGTCCCCCTCATCGCTCGCGAGCTCGCGACGAGCCTCTGGACGAGGCCACGGTGGGCGTGCGCCGCCGTCGTCCAGGATGGCGATCTAGGCTCGCCGGTCGTGACCCGTCGCATCGCCGTCCTGACCACCGGTGGACTCCTGCTGGTGCTGTTCGGCGTGCTCGGCACGGCGCTCCCCGTGCCCTACGTCGCCCAGGTGCCCGGCCCCACCTACAACACGCTGGGCGACATCGACGGCGAGCCGATCATCGCCGTCGAGGGCCGCGAGCGGAACGACGTCGAGGGCAACCTCAACCTGACCACCGTGGGCGTGGGGCGCGACGGGGTGAGCCTGGTCCAGGCGGTGCGTGGCTGGTTCGACGACGAGGTGGCCGTCGTCCCCGAGGAGTCCGTGTACCCCCGCGACCGCACGGTGGAGGAGACCCGCCAGGCGAACCGGCGCGCGTTCCTCACCTCGGAGCAGGCCGCCGAGACCGTGGCGCTGGGTCATCTGGGCTACCCGGAGAAGGTCGTCGTGCGGGGCACCACGGAGGACTCGCCGTCCGAGGGCCTGCTCCAGGACGGCGACGCCCTGGAGTCGGTGGACGGGCGGCCGACCCCCGACTTCGCAACCCTCGAGTCGGTGCTCGCGTCGATCCCGCCCGGCACGGACGTGCCGGTCGCCTACACGCGGCTGGGCAGTCCGGGCACCACGACGGTGACCACGCGCGCCGCGGGCGAGGGCGAGGGCTCGGTGCTGGGCGTCAACGTCCTGCAGCAGCCCTCGGCGCCGTTCGACGTCGACATCCAGGTGGAGGACGTCGGCGGCCCGTCGGCCGGCCTGATGCTGACGCTGGGCATCCTCGACCTGGTGGGGGACGAGGACCTGACCGGCGGTGCGCTCATCGCCGGCACCGGGACCATCGACGTCGACGGGAAGGTCGGCCCCATCGGAGGCATCCCGCTGAAGATGGTCGCCGCCCGCGACATCGGCGCCGACCTCTTCCTCGTGCCCGCGGGGAACTGCGACGAGGCGCTGGCCGCCGAGGACCCCGGTTTCCCGCTGGCCAAGGTCGCCGACCTCGACGACGCCCTCACCGCCCTGGAGGACTTCCGGGCCGGGCGCACGCCGGCCGGCTGCTGAGCCGGCATCCCCGGGCGCCGGGACAGCGGGGAACCCCGCCGCTGCTGGTGCGTTGTGCTGGGATGAACGGGGGACCACGCCCAGGGTCGGGCGAGCCTCCCCGCCGGTAAGGCGGCCGCGGCCGCCCCACCGGATCCGCACCTACGACCCGCTACTGAAGGAGACCGCTCGTGGCCATGCGGCCCCCCGTGCCGGTGCCGACGCTGTCGCGCCGCGCGAAGCTGGTCCTCGGCGCCATCGCCGTGCTGCTCGTGCTGTTCACCGTGATCGGCTCGCTGACCAACGTCTACGTCGACTACCTGTGGTTCGCCGAGACCAAGTACACCGAGGTCTTCTGGACCGAGCTGCAGAGCCGCGCCCTGCTGTTCGCCGTGGCCGGGGTCGCGACCGGAGGTCTGACCGCCCTGGCGATCTACCTCGCCTACCGGTTCCGTCCCACGTTCCGGCCGATGTCGCTGGAGCAGCAGAACCTCGAGCGCTACCGGCAGTCGCTGGAGCCGCGGGCCGGCCTGGTGCTCACCGCCGTCGCCGTCGTCCTGGGCCTGTTCGCGGGTTTCACCGCGCAGGGCAGCTGGGAGACGTGGCTGACCTTCCGCAACAGCACCGACTTCGGCCAGCCCGACCCGCAGTTCGGGCTCGACCTGTCCTTCTTCGTCTTCGACTACCCCTTCTACCGGCTGCTGCTGGGCTTCGGCTTCGCGATCACGATCCTGGCGCTGATCGGCTCGCTGGTCACCCACTACGTGTTCGGCGGTCTGCGGCTGCAGACCCCCGGTCAGAAGCTGACCGCGGCGGCGCGGGTGCAGATCTCGGTGCTGCTGGGGGTCTTCGTCGCACTCAAGGCGGTCGCCTACTGGCTGGACCGCTACGGGCTGGTCTACTCCGACCGCGGTGACGTGTTCACCGGTGCCAGCTACACCGACGTGAACGCACTGCTGGTGCCCAAGACGATCCTGGTGTTCGTCGCCGCGGTGTGCGCGGTCGCCTTCTTCGCCAACATCGTCTTCCGCAACTTCCTGCTGCCGGCCGCGGCACTGGTCCTGCTGCTGGCGTCCAGCCTGGTCATCGGGGTGGCCTACCCGGCGATCGTGCAGCAGTTCGTGGTCAAGCCGAGCGCGAACGAGCGGGAGGCGCCCTACATCGACCGGGCCATCGAGATGACCCGCCAGGCGTACGGCCTCGACCAGATCGAGTACGTCGACTACGCGCAGGGCACCACCGGCGAGGAGGCCGATCCGGAGGTCGCGCTCGCCGAGCTGCGCAACGACACGCAGACCATCCCCAACGCCCGGCTGCTGGACCCCAACGTCCTCACCGACACGTTCACCGCCCGGCAGCAGATCCGTAACTGGTACGGCTTCCCGGACAAGCTCGACGTGGACCGCTACACGACCGACGGCGAGACGCGGGACTACGTGGTGGCCGTGCGCGAGCTCAACAGCGCGGGGCTCTCGGAGAACCAGAGCACCTGGATCAACCGGCACACCGTCTACACCCACGGGCACGGCTTCGTCGCCGCGCCGGCCAACCAGGTCATCGCGGGCCAGGAGGGTGGCGAGCCCAACTTCACCACCAAGGACCTGCCCGTCGTGGGCGACATCGTGCCCGACGAGTCGCGGATCTACTACGGCGAGCTGATCGACGACTACTCCGTGGTCGGCGCGCCCGACGGCACCGCTCCCCGCGAGTCGGACCTGCCCGGTTCGGACGACCGGCAGCTCAACAACACCTACGACGGCGAGGGCGGGGTCTCGGTCGGCAGCTTCTTCCGGCGGCTCACCTTCGCCACCTACTTCCGCGAGCGCAACTTCCTGCTCTCCAGCGCGGTCAACGATGAGTCCAAGGTCCTCTACGTCCGCGACCCCCGGGACCGGGTGGAGAAGGCGGCGCCGTTCCTCGAGGTGGACGGCGACCCGTACCCGGCGGTCGTCGACGGACGGGTCACCTGGATCGTCGACGGCTACACCACGTCGGACTCCTACCCCTACTCCGAGCAGATGGAGCTGGGCGAAGCCGCCTCCGACGCCCTCACCGGCACCGGCACGACGGCGCTGCCGAACGACACGTTCAACTACATCCGCAACTCGGTGAAGGCCACCGTCGACGCCTACGACGGCACGGTCACCCTCTACCAGTGGGACGAGAACGACCCGGTCCTCAAGACCTACATGAAGGCCTTCCCGGGGATCATCAAGCCGAAGAGCGCCATCAGCGACGACCTGAACGGCCACGTGCGCTATCCCGAGGACCTGTTCAAGGTGCAGCGGGACATCCTCACCCGCTACCACGTGGACGACCCGATCTCGTTCTACGAGGGCAGCGACCGGTGGCAGATCCCGGACGACCCCACCCAGAACGTCCAGGAGAACCAGCCGCCGTACTACATCCTCGCCCAGCGGCCGGGGGAGGACGAGGCGACCTTCCAGCTGACCAGCGCGCTCAACGCCTTCCAGCGGGAGAACCTCTCCTCGTTCGTGTCGGCGTCGAGCGATCCGGACCCGGACAAGTACGGCAAGATCCAGGTCCTGCAGCTGCCCGGCAACACGCCGTTCCGGGGCCCGCAGCAGGTGCAGCAGTCGTTCAACACCTTCGACGAGGTCGCGCGCGACCTGACGCTGTTCAACAGCCAGAACTCCCAGGCGGTGTTCGGCAACCTGCTCACCCTGCCCATCGGCGAGGACGGCCTGCTCTACGTCCAGCCGCTCTACGTCGAGGGGACGGCGGACAACTCCTTCCCGCTGCTGCGCAAGGTGCTGGTCAACTTCGGCGGCCAGGTCGGGTACGCGAACACCCTGGCGGAATCCCTGGACCAGGTGTTCGGTGCCGGTGCCGGCCAGGTCGCGTCCGACAGCGGGGACGCGCCCGCCACGCCCGGGGACGGCGGGGGGACACCCACGCCCACACCGACCCCCACACCGACACCCACGCCGACGCCGACACCGGCGCCCGGAGGCGGGGGCGCGAGCCCGGGCCTCGATCAGGCGGTCACCGACCTGAACGACGCGCTGGACGCACTCGCCGAGGCGCAGCGCAGCGGCGACTTCGCGCGCCAGGGACAGGCGCTGGAGGACCTGCAGGGGGCGGTGGAGGCCTACCGCGCGGCTCAGCAGGCCGCGGGAGGCACGGCGACGCCCGGCGGATGACCGCCGGGGGAGGGGAGTCCGCACGCCCGCGGGCTCCCCTCCCACCCGCCTGGTACGGTGGTCGTACCGACGCGGGGTGGAGCAGCTCGGTAGCTCGCTGGGCTCATAACCCAGAGGTCGCAGGTTCGAATCCTGCCCCCGCTACAACGCGTCAGAGGCCCTCACAGTGACTGTGAGGGCCTCTGTCGTTCGTGCACGGGTCCATGCGAGTGGCTCAGCTCGCGCAGCGCTGAGCGGTTCCTTGCCTCGTCTCGTGGTCACGGTTCGGGCGGACCCCCACCGGACAGGACGTCGAACACGGGAAAGGGGCGGCTGAATCCTCTGAGCTGCAGGTCGCCGAGTGGTCTGGCCTCGGGGCCGTCGCCGGCGGCCGCGAGGACCCGACGGGTGACGAGAACCTGCCAGGCCTCTGCCTCGCCGCACAACCTGGCCGCCAGGTTCGTGACGCTGCCGATGGCGGCGTAGTCGTAGCGGCCCTCGAAGCCGATCTGCCCTAGCGTCGCGTGCCCCTGCGCGACGCCGATACCGAGGGAGAGCCGGTGGCCGTCCGCGGCCCAGTCGCGTGCCAGGGCACGGACCCGATCGCGCATCTCGACGGCCATCCGCACTGCCCGGGCCGGCGCGTCCGGGCACGGCAGCGGGTCGTTGAAGAACACCATCAATCCGTCCCCGGTGAACCTCTCCAGGGTCCCCTCGTACCGGTGGATCAGCTCTCCGAGCGCCCGGTGGTAGGTGCCGAGCACCTCCATGACCTCCTCGGGCTCACTCGCCTCGGCGAACGGCGTGAACCCCCGCAGGTCGCAGAAGACCACGACGATCTCGCGGCGGTGGCTGCGCAGGAAAGAGTCGTCGCCCCCGTCCACGACCAGCTCCGCGAGCTGTGGGGAGAGGAACCGGCGGAGCCGGCCGAGTCGGTCGAGTTCCTCGACCTGGGACTGCACCCGGTCGGCGAGCTTCGCGTTCCACTCGACGAGTTCGGCTGCCTGGCGGCGGACAGTGTCGTGGTAGCGCTTCACGCGCGCCAAGGACGCGACCCGGGCCAGCAGTTCGGCCTTGTCGAACGGCTTGGCGACGAAGTCGTCGGCCCCCGCTTCGAGCGCCGACAGCCGTTCCTGGTCGCCGCTTGCGGTGATCATGACCACCGGAAGGAACCCGAGCCGCTCGTCGGAGCGGATTGCCCGGACCACCTGGTAGCCGTCCATGCCGGGCATCACGATGTCGAGCAGCACGAGGTCGATGTCCCCCTCGGCGAGCGCAGCCAGGGCCTCGGCGCCAGAGCCGGCGGTTCGGACGTCGTAGCCCCGCGGGGTGAGTACCGCCCCGAGGAGTTTGAGGTTGGCCGGCTGGTCGTCGACCGCCAGCACCGTGATCTGCTCAGCCATCAGGGAGCCTGACATGTCGGCGGACGACCTCGGGCAGAGCACGGGTGCTGATCGGCTTCTCGATGTAGCCGTCGAACCCTGCGGAGGAGACCTGCTCACGGTCCGCGGGCATCGCGAAGGCGGTGACCGCCACCACCGGCAGCTCCCGACTGACCGGATGGGCCCGAATCCTGCGCATCGCCTCCGTCCCGTCGATCCCTGGCAGCTGGAGGTCCATGAGCACGAGGTCGACGCCGCCACGGGTAGCGATGTCCACGCCGGCCTCGCCGGAGGCGGCGACCAGGACGGTGAAGCCTGCGTGCTCCAGCACGTCGCGGATCAGCTTCAGGTTCAGGGCGTTGTCCTCGACGACGAGGACGCTCGGCAGTGCGGTCATGAGAGCTCCGCGGCCCCGGGCGGGGCGGGGCCCAGGACCTCCACGCGGCGCAGGACGTCGAGGAGGTCCTCGCGCGTGACCGGCTTGACCAGGTAGCCCGACGCGCCCATCGCCAGACCACGGGCAGGCTCGTCCACGACCGTCACCAGCACCACCGGGACGTGCGCCGTCGCCGGGTCCTGCTTCACGGCTCGCAGCACGCCCCAGCCGTCCATGCCGGGCAGTCGGATGTCCAGCAGGAGCACCGCAGGCGGCTCGCGCCGCGCCGCCTCCAACGCCTCCTCGCCGCTGTCGCACCGGCGTACCTCTACCGGCGAGCCGTCGAGGTAGGCGGCCAGCAGCTCGGCGGAGCGTGGGTCGTCATCAGCGACGAGGACGATCGGCCGCGCGCCGCCGTCCGCCGAAGGAGGCCGTTGCCCCTCGGGTCTCGACGGCGGTCCGACCGGGACCGCGAAGCCGAAGGTGCTCCCGGCCCCGACCTCGCTCTCCAGCCACATCCGGCCACCGAAGAGCTCCACGATCCGCCGGGACAGGGTCAACCCCAGCCCGGTGCCCTCCTCCTTCGGGGCGCCGCGACCGCCCTGCTGGAAGGACTCGAAGATCCGCTCGCGGTCCTCCGGCGGCACGCCGATCCCGGTGTCGGTCACGGTCACCTGCAGCTCGTCGTCGACCCGCTGCGCGGCCAGGGTGACCCTGCCACCGTCCGGGGTGAACTTGACCGCGTTGGTGAGCAGGTTGACGACCACCTGCTTGAACCTCAGCTCGTCGGCGTCGACGGCCCCGACGTCCATGGGGACGATCAGCTCGAGGGCGATGTCGTGGTTGGCGGCCCGTTGGCGCAGTAATCCCAGCGAGTACTCCAGAACGGAGGCCACGTCGAACCGCTGAGGGTCGAGCTCCATCCTCCCGGCCTCCACCCTCGACAGGTCCAGGATCTCGTTGAGGAGCTCGAGCAGATGCCTACCGGAGTTCCTGATGTCGCCCAGGTACTCCGCCTGCCGTTCGTTGACCTCGCCGAAGAGCTGGTCGAGGAGGACCTCGGAGAAGCCGATCACCGCGTTCAGTGGGGTCCGCAGCTCGTGCGACATGCTCGCGAGGAACTCCGACTTGTGCCGCGAGGCGACCTCGAGCTCGCGTACGGCTCCGGTCGAGGTCGCGGAACAGGCGGGCATTCAGGATCGCGAGCGCCGACTGGGCGGCGAAGATCTCCAGCATCCGCACGATCTCCGGGCCGAAGTCGCCGGGCACCTTGCGGCGGATCACCAGCGCTCCCACCATGTGGTCCCGGCGGAGCATGGGTACGGCCAGCACCGAACGCCAGCCGTGCTCGTGGAGGATCCGAAGGTGCGGGTCGAGCGGCACGGTGTCGAGGTCGCTGACGACCAGTGGGCGCCGTTCCAGAGCTGCCCGGCCGACCAGGGTCGAAGCCTGCTCGATCCGCACGCCACGCAGAGCGTCGAGGAGGGCCGCGCTGGTCCCGTAGGCAGCGCGGACCGAGAAGGCGTCCTCCTCCTCGACGTACTCCATGATCGAGCCGCCGTCCGTGCCGGTGATGTGCACGGCGTGCGTCACCACGGTCTGCAGCACCTCGTCCAGGTCGAGGATCGAGCTGACCGCGTCACCGACCTCGCGCAGGGACTCCAGCTCTGCCACCTTCGTGGCGAGCTCCGCGGTCCGGGACTCCAGTGCGCCGAGCAGTGCAACGTTCTTCAAGGCGATCGCGGCCTGGGCGGCGAAAGCCTCCATCACTCCACTGGTTCGCTCGTCGAAGGGGTCGACCTCGAAGCGCCACAGCGAGAGGACGCCCACGACGTCGTCGTCGACGATCATCGGCGCTGTGAAGAGCGTGCGGTAGCCCGCCAGGCGCTGCAGGTCGAGTCGGCCGTATGCCGGGTCGGCCAGGACATCGGGGATCTGCTGGGTACGGCGGTCCAGCACCACGCGACCGTTCAGCGACGACCGGCTCACCATGACGGGGTGCTCCCGGACATAGTCGCGGAACCCCTGCGGGGTGGGGCCGGAGACGCGGGAGAGAACGAAACGATCCCCGCGCACCAGGTACAGCTGCGCGGCATCCGCGTGGCACAGGGCCGGCGCTCGCTCGACGATGGTGTCCAGCACGGAATCCGGGTCCGTTCCCGACCGACCGAGAGCGGAGAGGATCTCCCTGGTGGCCGCGAACTGCTCGTGGACATCGCGCAGCTCTCGCTCCGCCGTCGTCTGGCCGTCCGCCCGGGCCGCCGCCTCCATGGGTGCCTCCTGCCGCACAGGTGGTCGAGGTCCTCCCTCCTGACGATCCGCCTCGGCGGTTTCGGTGGGAAGGGACCCTGGCCTGCAGCCCGCCGTCACGTGCCCGCCGGCGGACCGAACCCGACGAGCAGATCGTGCTGTCGTTGGCGGATGTCGCGATCACCTGCCCAGCCGGGACGGCCCCTTGCGCTGGGTCGATACACATGCCCGTACAGGAAGCTGCGACCTGCAGGAACGAACGAGGTCGAACAGCGCGAGCGGTGGTTCGGCCGGTCCCCCCGCTACAACGCCGAAAGGGCCCGGTCACCACGGTGACCGGGCCCTTTCGTCTCTCAGCTCACGGGCCGGCGAAGACGCCGTCGCCGTTGGACTGCGAGCGACCGGGAGCCGGCTCGCCGTACTGACCGGCCTCGTGGCGGGCGACGACGAAGTGGTGCACCTCGTCGGGGCCGTCGGCGAGGCGGAGGGTGCGCTGGCTGGCGTACATGCCGGCCAGCGGCGTCCACTGCGACACCCCGGTGGCGCCGTGGATCTGGATCGCCTGGTCGATGATCTGGCAGACCTTCTCCGGCACCATCGCCTTGACCGCGGAGACGTAGACGCGGGCCTGGGCGTTGCCGAGCACGTCCATCGCCTTGGCGGCCTTGAGCACCATGAGCTTGCAGGCGTCGAGCTCGATGCGCGCCCGGGACACCGTCTCCATGTTCTTGCCGAGGTTCAGGATCGGCTTGCCGAACGCCTCGCGGAACTTGCCGCGGCGGACCATCAGCTCCAGGGCCTTCTCGCCCTGGCCGATGGCGCGCATGCAGTGGTGGATGCGGCCGGGGCCCAGGCGGACCTGGCTGATCTCGAAGCCGCGGCCCTCGCCGAGGAGCATGTTGGAGGCGGGCAC
Source organism: uncultured Actinomycetota bacterium (assembly GCA_963747895.1). Taxonomy (GTDB): domain Bacteria; phylum Actinomycetota; class Actinomycetes; order Mycobacteriales; family Geodermatophilaceae; genus Blastococcus. The sequence goes on along the minus strand of CAVVGX010000004.1, from coordinate 467,618 downwards.
CCGCACGTCGGTGAACCGGATGCGCATGTGGCCGTGCGGGGCGTCGTCGCGGCCGAAGACCTCCATGGGCTCCATGACCTGGACGCCGGGGGTGTCCATCGGCACCAGGATCTGCGACTGCTGCTGGTGCACAGGCGCTTCCGGGTTCGTCTGGCACATGACGATCATGATCTTGCAGCGCGGGTCGCCGGCCCCGGAGATGTAGTACTTCTCGCCGTTGAGGACGTAGTCGTCGCCGTCGCGCAGGGCCTGCAGCCGCACGTTCTTGGCGTCGGAGCTGCCGACATCGGGCTCGGTCATCGCGAAGGCGGAGCGGATCTCGCCGTTGAGCAGGGGCTCCAGCCAGCGGGCCTTCTGCTCCGGGGTGCCGACGCGCTCGAGCACCTCCATGTTGCCGGTGTCAGGGGCGGAGCAGTTGAGCGACTCCGAGCCGAGCGGGTACTTGCCGAGCTCGACGGCGATGTAGGCGTAGTCCAGGTTCGTCAGGCCGCCGACCTCGGAGTTGGGCAGGAAGAAGTTCCACAGCCCCTCCTCCTTGGCCTTGGTCTTGGCCCCCTCCAGCGCCTCGAGCTGGCCCGGCGCGTAGGACCACCGGTCGGCGCGTCCCTCGCCGAGCCGGAAGAACTCCTCCTGCATCGGCGCGACGACGTCCTCGAGGAAGCGGACGACGCGGTCGTACAGCGGCCGGGCCTCCTCGCTCATGCGCAGGTCGAACAGCTCCGTTGGCTCGGTCCGCATCGGTGTCCCTCTCAGATGGTTCGTTCGGCACCCCGAGCGTGGCACAGCGAGCGGCCGGGTGCGTGACCCGGGCCACGGTCTCGGCGTCCAGCTTCCGCGGTCGCCGGCCGGGACCGGGGTCCGGACCCCTGCTACGTTCCGCTCGCCGGCCTGCACGGGCGTCGTCCGTGCCCACCGGACGACCCGGGAGGCGCAGTGGTGCTGACGCGTGAGGCAACCGTCGAGGAGGCCGTCGCCGCGGTCGACCGCGACGGCTACGTCATCATCGAGGGGCTGATGGACCCGGAGTGGGTGGCAGCCGCCCGGGAGGACCTCCAGCGGGTGCTGGCGGAGACCGCCACGGGGCGGAACTCCTTCGAGGGCTTCTCCACCCAGCGCGTGTACGCCCTGTTCGCCAAGACCCGGTACTTCGACGGCCCCGGCACCCACCCCCTCGTGCTCGGCGTCCTGGACCACGTGCTCGGCCACTACCAGTTCAGCGCGCCGGTCGGGATCCAGATCGGGCCGGGGGAGAAGGCCCAGGTGCTGCACCGCGACGACGACGTGTACCCGCTGCCCCGCACCGGCAAGGACGTCGTCGTCAACACGATGTGGCCCCTGGACGACTTCACCCTGGAGAACGGCGCGACGCGGTTCGTGCCGGGGAGCCACCGCTGGGAGGCGGGCCGCACCGCCTCGGAGGAGGAGACGACCTCGGCGGTCATGCCGGCGGGCTCGGTGCTGATCTACGTCGGCAACCTGATCCACGGGGGCGGGGCGAACCGGACCGACCGCCCGCGCCTGGGCGTCATCCTCGAGTACGCCGCGTCCTGGCTGCGGCCCCAGGAGAACCACGTCCTCGCCGTACCCCGGGAGGTCGCCCGCGAGCTGCCGGAGCGGCTCCAGGAGCTGCTGGGCTACAACATCCACCCGCCGTTCCTGGGCTACGTGGACGGACGCCACCCGCGGCGGGTGCTCTCCTCCTAGCCCTCCCGCGTCCGGTCGGCGTCATCTCTCGACCGCCCTCAGCGGGAGCCGCGAGCCGGCCTGGCGCCATCCGCTGGTGGCGGTCCATCGGGTGGAGACGTCGCCCGGCACGGGTGCGCTGGCCGTGCGGCCGGACGGTCACATCGGCTGTGCGGTCGGCCGGGTCGCCGACCCGGCCCTGGTCGGCTGGCTGCGGCGGGTGGGGGTGCCCCCGGCCGCCCGGCCGGTTCCCCGTGCGCCGACGGAGGCCTCCGCGGGCTGACCTGATCTAGGTTGGCGGCGTGCCCCCTTCGACGGTCGAGATGCAGATCGAGGCCGGCGGCCTCTCGTTCACCGCCCTGGCGGCGGGGCCCGAGGACGGGCCGCTGGCGCTGTGCCTGCACGGGTTCCCCGACACCGCGCACACCTACCGGCACCTGCTGCCGGAGCTGGCCGCCGCGGGCTTCCGGGCGGTCGCCCCGTTCTCGCGCGGGTACGCGCCCACCGAGGTCCCGGACGACGGCAGGTACCAGACCGGCGCGCTGGCCCGGGACGCCAACGCGCTGCACGAGGCCCTGCGCGGTGACGGGCGCGCCGTCGTCGTCGGCCACGACTGGGGCGCGCAGGCGACGTACGGCGCAGCGGTCGCCGCCCCGGAGCGCTGGCGGAAGGTCGTGGCGATGGCCGTCCCGGTCGGCCCGGCGCTGGCCGGCTCGTTCTTCACCTACGACCAGATCAAGCGGTCGTTCTACATGTACTTCTTCCAGAACCCTCTGGCCGACGCGCTGGTCGCGGCCGACGACCAGGCCTTCATCGCGCGGCTGTGGGCGGACTGGTCACCCGGGTACGACGCGGCCGAGGATCTGGCGTTCGTCCGCGCGGCGCTCGGCACGCCGGAGAACCTGGCCGCGGCGCTGGGCTACTACCGCGCCCTGTTCGACCCGTCCCGGCAGTCGCCCGACCTCGCCGCCGAGCAGCAGGCCGTCAGCGGGGTCCCGCCGCAGCCCACCCTGTACCTGCACGGCGCGCAGGACGGCTGCATGGGCGCCGACGTCACCGCGACGGTGGGCAGCGTCCTCGCTCCGGGCTCGGACGCCGTCGTCGTCGAGGGCACCGGGCACTTCCTGCACCTCGAGCGCCCCGCCGAGGTGAACGCGCGCATCGTCGGCTTCCTGACCGACTGAGTGAGCGCCGCGCATGTGGTGGGCGCGCGCGGACGTCGGATCCGCGCGGTCCGGAGGCGACGACGCGGAGCCCCGCCGTGCTCGACCGGATCGTGTCTGGCTCTGCGTAGTGACGCGCCGATGGCGCACGTCGTCAGGCGCCCGGGCGCAGGGGCCCGTTGCGCCCCCTGCGCCCAGGGGGCGAGCCTCCGGGGCAGTGCCCGCGCCGCGGCGCACCCGACGTGGAGGTCGGCATGGCCTATCTGCTGCATCACTTCTGGACGGGCGGCACCGAGGACCAGTACCGGGCAATGCTGAAGACGGTGCACCCGTCGACCGGACTCCCGGAGGGGCAGACCTATCACGTCGCCGGAGCAACCGACGGCGGCTTCCTGATCACCGCTGTGTGGGACTCCCGGGAGAGTGCCGACCGGTTCGTCCAGGGACTCCAGGCGAAGATGCCCGTCGAGGGAGGCTTCGAGGGCCCCCTCGAGGAGCACGGTGCCGAGGTCGTCAACCTCCAGACGAGCTGACCTCGAGCATCCCCTCCGACCAGCGGCGATGGCCGGAAGCAGCCGTCTCGCCCGGCGACCCCATGCCGGCTCGTGGTGCCGGGATCAGACGAGGCTGAGCTCGTCGCTGCGGCGACGGCGGTTCGGGTTCGCCACCGGGCCGGAGCGGAGAGCCGGCGTGGGCCGGACGACCGGCTCGGCCCGGTCGTGGACGGGCGGCGGCGTGCGGGCGTGCGCCGGCTTCTCCGGCCGGGTGCGCGGACCGGCCAGCAGCGCGTGCGGGCGGGTGGCGTCGTCCTCGTCGTCCTCGGCGTCCCCGACGAGGCCCAGCTGACGGGCCGCGGGAGTCGACGGGAACGTCTCGCACCGCGGTGGCCGGGCGGGATCGGGCAGCCGCAGCTCGGCGAGGTCCTTCCAGGTGGAGTGGCGCAGGCCGTCGACGACGCAGCGGACGCGGGCCAGCACCCGGCCCTCCTGCGTGGTCCAGCCCAGCAGCTCGCCGGAGAACCAGATGCCGCGGTGGTGGATCTCCACGGGCTGCGGGTCGCCTGCGAAGAGGCTCACCACCGGATTCCCGCTCACCCGGCGGACTGTAGGTCCGCGGAACGGCTCGGCCCGGAAGGCGCGCGTGCGTCAAGCGCCCCGCGGAACGGTCAGTCCCACCACTCACTCCGGTGCCTGCTGCAACCCCCGGCGACCGGCACCGTCGAGCCGTGTACAGTGGCATCTACCGACGCGGGGTGGAGCAGCTCGGTAGCTCGCTGGGCTCATAACCCAGAGGTCACAGGTTCGAATCCTGTCCCCGCTACCACGATGGAACGGCCCTCACAGTCGCACTGTGAGGGCCGTTTCTCATCCGCCGACGTCGGCACCGCTCCGGCGACAGCGCCCGCTCCGGGCGCTGCGTCGTGGCGAGCGTGCCCGGCAGTCTCGAGGAGGAGCAGTGGCTCGACGAGGCCAGCCCCAGACGGGGGCTCGCCGTACCGCCCCGCGCAACCAGCGCCGCACCCGCGGCCCGGAGGACGTCATCTCCGTGCTCGCGCGCGCCGTGCGCGAGGTGGAGGCCGCCGTCCAGCGCGGCTCGGTGACCGGTTCGGTGCGCACGAAGTTCCAGGCGATCGCCCTGGTGGCGCGGGAGGAACGCGCTCGGGTGCGGGCCGACGAGGAGAGCAGCCAGAGCCACCGGGCCGAGCAGCTCAAGCGCCTGGACGGCATCGCCACCATCCTGGCCAAGACGGCGGTGCGTGACTCCGGGCTGCTGGCCCTGCTGGGGGAGGACGCCGTCGTCTCGGACTCCGCCCGTGCCCTGCGCACCGAGATGCTGCGCGCGGCGGGCATCGAGCCGCCGCCGGTGGAGGTCGCACCCGCCGAGCCGGACGAGGCGCCCGCGGCCCTCGAGCGCCGCGTCGTCCCCCAGTCGGTGGTCTCGCGGCAGCTGGCCAACCCGTTCCTGGCCCCCGACTTCGAGGCTGCCCGCCAGCTCACCTCCCGGCCGCACCGGCTGGCCGGCTGGGAGCTGCTCCAGCCGCTGTTCAACTCCTTCGAGCGCGCCGGCGGTGGCGCCCCGGCCTGCATGGCGCTGCCGTTCCCGACGGACCGGTTCACGCCCGCGGGCTCCGAGCTCATGCCGCACCAGGGCCAGCTCGTGGCCGCCGCTGCCGCCGGGCACCGCACCTTCCTGCTCGCCGACGAGCCGGGGCTGGGCAAGACCGCCCAGGCGCTGCTCGCGGCGGAGGCGTCGGACGCCTACCCCCTGCTCGTGGTGGTGCCGAACGTCGTCAAGACCAACTGGGCGCGCGAGGCCGGCCGCTGGACGCCGCACCGCAAGGCCACCGTCGTCCAGGGCAACGGCGAGACCGTCGACGGCTTCGCCGACATCGTCGTCGTCAACTACGAGGTGCTCGACCGCCACGTGGGCTGGCTCGGTGAGTTCGGGTTCCGCGGCATGGTCGTGGACGAGGCCCACTTCATCAAGAACAAGACCTCGCAGCGGTCGCAGAACGTCCTGCAACTGTCCGAGCGGATCCGGCTGCGCAGCGCCCGGCCGCTGCTGATGGCCCTGACCGGCACCCCGCTGATCAACGACATCGACGACTTCCGCGCCATCTGGCAGTTCCTCGGCTGGATCGACGAGAGCAAGCCCCTGGGCGAGCTGATGGACGCCCTGGAGGCGACCGGGCTGACGCCCGCCGACCCGGGGTTCTACCCCGCCGCCCGGAAGTGCGTCATCGACCTGGGCATCGTCCGCCGCCGCAAGGTCGACGTCGCCGCCGACATCCCCGCGCGCCGCATCGCCGACCTGCCCGTCGAGCTCGACGACCGGGCCGGCCGGTCGATCCGCGCGGCCGAGCGCGAGCTCGCCCTCCGGCTGGTCAAGCGCTACCGGAGCGCACTCGCCGCCCGGGAGTCCGCCACGGAGGTCGAGGGCATCGACCTGGACCTGGTGCGCAAGGTGGCCGGCTGGGAGCTGAAGGACGCCAACTCCTCGACCACCGGGGAGAACGTCTTCGGCATGATGCGGCGCATCGGCCAGGCCAAGGCGCCGTTGGCCGCGGACTACGCCGCCCAGCTGGCCCGCAGCGCCGGCAAGGTCGTGTTCTTCGCCAAGCACGTCGACGTCATGGACGTCGCCGAGGAGGCCTTCGAGCGGCAGGGGATCGCCTACGCCGCGATCCGCGGGGACCAGACGCCGTCCGCGCGCCAGCGCAACATCGACGCCTTCGTCAACGACCCGGACGTCGCCATCGCGGTCTGCTCGCTGACCGCGGCGGGTGTGGGGCTCAACCTGCAGGTCGCCTCCAACATCGTGCTGGCGGAGCTCTCCTGGACCGACGCGGAGCAGACGCAGGCGATCGACCGGAGCCACCGCATCGGCCAGACCGAGCCGGTGACCGCCTGGCGCATCATCGCCGCGCAGACCATCGACGCCCGCATCGCCGAGCTCATCGACAGCAAGGCGGGCCTGGCCGCGCGGGCGCTGGACGGCTCGGACGAGGTGTTCGCCTCGTCCGACGTGCAGCTCGAGGCGCTCGTCGCGCTGCTGACCGCCGCCCTGTCGGAGTAGCCGGCCGGGCACGCCCTCCCGCCGCTCGGCCGGCGCGCTGTGTCCTCGCCGGCGCTGAGCTGACGCCGGCGGTCCACCGCGCCTCTCCTCGCGCCGCACCTCGCCGCCCGCACCGCGCGGGGGGCGGCGCAGTTCGAGTGCCGTGGAGTGTTGTGCGCCACCCCTCCGCTCTCTACCGTCAGCGCTGACCGTTTTGTCTTCGACAGTGAGGCGCGCTCCGTGTCCGTGAACACCCCCGTCGACCCCTCGCAGTTCGACATCGAGGCGATCGACCTCTCCGACCGCGACTTCTGGGCGGAGCCGCCGGCGGTGCGGCACGCGGTCTTCGACAAGCTGCGGGCCGAGCGTCCGATCGCCTTCTTCGACGAGCCGACCATGGAGGGCATGGAGCCCGGGCCGGGCTACTGGGCCGTCACCCGGCTGGCCGACCTCGACGCGATCAGCTCCCAGCCGGCCGTCTTCTGCTCGGGCCAGGGCGCGGTCTCGATCCAGGACATCCCCGCGGACCTCAGCGAGTTCTACGGCTCCATGATCAGCATGGACGACCCCCGGCACGCCCGGATCCGGCGCATCGTCGCCAAGACGTTCACCCCGCGGATGCTCGAGCAGGTCGTCGACTCCGTGGTCGGCATCGTGGACGACGTGCTGGCCGAGGCGCGGGCCAAGGCCGAGGCGGGCGACGGGTCCCTGGACGTCGTCGCGGACATCGCCGCCCCGATCCCGCTGCGGATCATCTGCGACATGATGGGCGTGCCCGAGGAGGACCGACTCCTGGTGCTGAACGCCTCGAACACGATCCTCTCCGGTGGCGACCCGGAGCTCACCGACGAGGCCGACCCGCTGACCGCGCTGCTCGAGGCCGGCATGGCGATGGCCGAGCTCATGGGACGGCTGGCCGCCGACCGGATCGAGAACCCCACCGACGACCTGACGACGGCGCTGGTGAACAGCGAGGTGGAGGGGGAGAAGCTCACCCACCAGGAGATCGCCTCGTTCTTCATCCTGCTGCTGGTCGCCGGCAACGAGACCACCCGCACGGCCATCGCGCAGGGCCTGCTCGCCCTGTCGGAGAACCCGGAGCAGCGGGCGGCCTGGATGGCCGACCCGTCGATGGACAAGTCCGCGGTCGAGGAGATCGTCCGCTACGTCAGCCCCGTGACCTGGATGCGCCGCACCGCCACCCAGGACGGCGAGGTCAACGGCCACTCCTTCAAGGAGGGCGACAAGTTCCTGCTGTTCTACAACGCGGCCAACCGCGACCCGGAGGCGTTCGAGAACCCGCACGCGCTGGACCTCGCCCGCACCCCGAACAACCACGTCGGCTTCGGCGGGCACGGGCCGCACTTCTGCCTGGGCGCGCACCTGGCCCGCCGGGAGCTCGCGGTGACCTTCCGCCGGCTGTTCGAGATCTGCCCCGACCTGGAGATCACCGGCGAGCCCGCCCGGCTGCGGTCCTCCTTCGTCAACGGCCTCAAGCGGCTGCCGGCGCGGCTGACGGGTGAGCGATGAGCCGGGTGCAGGTCGACCGGGAGCGCTGCGTCGGCTCGGGCGTGTGCGAGTCGCTCGCCCCGGACGTCTTCGAGATCGATGACGACGGCGTCCTCCAGGTGCGCCGGGAGGAGCCCGCCGCCGACGACCTGGACGGCGTCCGTGACGCCGTCCAGTCCTGCCCCGCGCGCGCACTGTCCCTGGCGGAATGATCGAAGCGGCCGGTCGCGGGTAGGGGCTGACCATGGAACCCACGGTCACGAACGCCCCGGACGCCAGCCGCTACGAGATCCGCGACGGCGACCGGCTGCTCGGTCACGCCGACTACACCCGCGACGGGTCCACCGTCGTGTTCACGCACACGGAGGTGGACCCGGACGCCGGGGAGTCCGGTCTCGGCAGCACCCTCGTCCGCGCCGCCCTGGACGACGTGCGCGGCCAGGGCGGGTCGGTCGTCCCGCAGTGCTCGTTCGTGCGCGGCTGGATCGGCAAGCACGAGGACTACGCGGACCTGGTCGCCGGCTCGCAGAGCTGAGCGCCCGCGAGGCCGTACGGTCGGCGGCGTGATCCTCGAGCACGCGCTGCTGACCGTCCGCGCCGGCGAGCAGGAGGCCTTCGAGTCGGCGTTCGCGCGAGCCCGGCAGCTGATCGCCGCAGCTCCCGGCTTCCGGGGGCTGCGCCTGTCGCGCTGCCTGGAGCGGGACAGCGGCTACCTGCTCCTCGTCGAGTGGGACCGGCTGGAGGACCACACCGAGGGCTTCCGCGGCTCCCCGGCCTACCAGGAGTGGAAGGCGCTGCTGCACTCCTTCTACGACCCGTTCCCGGTGGTCGAGCACTTCACGACCGTGCTGACGGCCGCCCCGGCCTGACTCGGTCGTGCGCAGCACCTCGAGGCTCACCCCGGAGCTCGCCGCGACCTCGGCCGGAGTGCGGTCCCCCCGGTCCCCCCGGGCCTGCAGGAGCAGCGCGCTTAGGCTCGTGCCGGCCCCGTCCCGAGGCTCGCCCCGAGCGTGCGCGGGGTGAGGAGGACGGGGTCCTTCCCCTACCGGGACAGGAATACCGGAAGCCCTGAGGAGAGACCCGTGATCGAGCTGCGCACCCCCGGCGAGCTGGACGCCATGCGGGCGGCCGGAGCCGTCGTCGCCGACATGCACGCCGCCGTCCGGGCGCTCGCCGCCCCCGGCGTGCGGCTGACCCAGCTCGACGCCGTCGCCCGGGACGTCCTGTCCGACGCCGGCGCGACCTCGCCGTTCCTCGGGTACGCGCCGCTGTCCACGACCCCGCCGTTCCCGGGCGTGGTCTGCCTGTCGGTCAACGACGTCGCCCTGCACGGCATCCCGACGCCCGAGGTCCTCGACGACGGCGACCTGCTCAGCGTGGACGCCGGCGCGGTCCTCGACGGCTGGGTCGGCGACGCCGCCATCACCTTCCCGGTCGGCACCCCGCGCCCCGAGGACCTGGCGCTGGTCGACACCACCGAGCGGGCCCTGGCGGCGGGCATCGCGGCGGCCGTCGTCGGCAACCGGATCGGCGACATCTCCGCCGCCATCGGTGCGGTCGGCCGCGCCGGCGGGTGCGGCATCAACACCGACCAGGGCGGCCACGGCGTCGGGCGGCAGATGCACGAGCCGCCGTCGGTGCCCAACGAGGGGCGCCCCGGCCGTGGCGTGAAGCTCCGGGCCGGGCTGGTCATCGCCATCGAGCCGTGGTTCCTGGCCGGCGGCAGCGACGACTACACGGTCGACGCCGACGGCTGGACGCTGCGCAGCGCCGACGGCAGCCGCGCCGCCCACGTCGAGCACACCGTCGCCGTCACCGACGACGGCCCCAGGATCCTGACCCTGCCCCGGTGACCGTGCACGAGGCGCTGGTCATCGACCTGGACGGCGTCCTCCGGAGCTGGGCCGGGCAGCAGACCGGCGACGTCGAGCAGCGGCACGGGCTGCCCGCCGGCTCGCTGACCGCCGTCGCCTTCGCTCCCGACCGGCTGGTCCCGGCCGTCACCGGTCGGACCACCGACGCCGCCTGGCGCGCGGGCATCGCCGAGGAGCTGACCCGCCGGCACGGCGTCGAGGGCACGGCGGCGGTCCGGGAGTGGTCGGCGCCGGTGGGCGAGGTGGACGCCGAGGTCCTCGCGGTCGTCCGGGCGCAGCGACGGGTGCGCCGGGTCGCGCTGCTGAGCAACGCCACCGACCGGCTCGGGTCGGACCTGCGGGCGCTGTCCCTGGACCGGGAGTTCGACGCGGTCTTCAGCAGCGCCGAGCTCGGGGTGGCGAAGCCCGAGCGCGAGGTGTTCGTCCGCGTCTGCGCGGCGCTCGGCCTCGCGCCGGAGCAGTGCCTCTTCGTCGACGACGACGCCGGGCACGTGGCCGCCGCCTCGGCGGTCGGTCTGACGGCGCACCACCATCGCTCCGTCGCCGGCCTCGCGGAGTTCCTCGACGGCTGGACCTGAGCTCAGAGCGCCTTCGCCATCTCCAGCTCCGGTCCGTTGACGGCGGTGATCCGTGCGCCGGTGGCCACGAATCCGGCCTTCTCGTAGGCGCGTTGCGCTCGACCGTTGTCCGCGTGGACATGCAGTCGCGCGCGGGGCAGGCCGCGCTCCCGCGCCCAGTCGGTGGCCGCCCCGAGCAGGTCGCCCAGCAGGCCCCGCCCGCGGTGAGCCGGGTGGAGGAAGACGCCCACCACGTGGCCGCCGGACTCCGGCACGACCGCCCCGGCGAAGTCCACGTCCCCGGCCCGCTCGACCAGCACCGTCGCCGTGCCCACCCACGTGCCGTCGTCGGTGGCGGCGGCGAACTGGCGCACGGCGGCGTCGTCCCCGGCGTCGAGCGACGACCCTCGCGTCCGGTCCCGCCAGAACTCGTCGGGCCGGCTCGCCGCGTCGTCGTAGGTCTCCAGGAAGGCGATCGGCGCGGCGTCGTCCCGTAGCGCGGTCAGCCGGAGGGCCTTGACCTCCCGCCACTCGTGCGCCCGGACCGGGCGCACCGTGTACCCCGGAGTCATCGGCTCAGCCCAGCGCCCGCTCCAGGTCGGCGAGAAGGTCGTCGATGTCCTCGATGCCGACGGACAGCCGGACCAGGTCGGCGGGCACCTCCAGCGGCGAGCCGGCGGCGCTGGCGTGGGTCATCCGGCCCGGGTGCTCGATCAGCGACTCGACGCCGCCCAGCGACTCGGCCAGCGTGAACAGCTCGGTGCGCTCGCAGACCCGCAGGGCGGCGCCCTCGCCGTCCCGGAGCCGGAAGGAGACCATGCCGCCGAAGCCGGACATCTGCTTCGCGGCGGTGTCGTGGCCGGGGTGGTCCGGCAGGCCCGGGTACAGCACCGCGGACACCTCGGGCCGGGCGGCGAGGAACTCCGCCACCCGGGCGGCGTTGGCGCAGTGCCGGTCCATCCGGACGCCGAGGGTCTTGAGGCTGCGCAGCACCATCCACGCGTCGAAGGGGCCGGCGACCGCGCCCATCGCGTTGTGGTTGTAGGCCAGCTGCTCGCCGAGCGTGGCGTCCCGGGTCACGAGCGCGCCGCCGACGACGTCGGAGTGCCCGCCGAGGTACTTCGTCGTCGAGTGCACGACGACGTCGGCACCCAGGGTCAGCGGTCGCTGCAGGTAGGGCGAGGCGAAGGTGTTGTCGACGACGAGCAGTGCGCCGGCCTCGTGCGCGACCGCGGCCGTGCGCTCGATGTCGGTGATGTTCAGCAGCGGGTTGCTGGGCGTCTCGCACCAGACCACGCGGGTGGTGGGCCGGATCGCGGCGCGGAGGGCGTCGGGGTCGTCCAGGTCCACCGGGGTGTGCTCGAGCCCCCACTCCGACAGCACGCGCGAGATGAGCCGGAAGGTGCCGCCGTAGGCGTCCCCACCGAGGACGACGTGGTCGCCGGCCCGGCAGGCCGTGCGCAGCAGGGTGTCCTCGGCGGCGAGGCCGGAGGCGAACGCCAGCGCCGTCGTCCCCTCCTCCAGGGCGGCCAGCGCGGCGTGCAGGGTGTCGCGGGTCGGGTTGCCGCTACGGCTGTACTCGTAGCCGCCGCGCAGCCCGCCGACGCCGTCCTGCTTGTAGGTGGTCGTCAGGTGCAGCGGCGGGATGACCGCGCCGGTCGCCGGGTCGGGGTCCTGGCCCGCGTGGATCGCGCGGGTGTTGAAGCCGGTCATGGGCCGACCGTAGGCGCCAGCCCGGCGAGGTGTCCCAGCACGTCCTGGCGGGTGACCACGCCGGCCGGCTTGCCGTCCACGTGCACCAGCAGCGCGTCCGCCGCGCCGAGCTGGGCGACCGCCGCGCTGACCGCCTCGCCCGAGCCGACGATGGGCAGCGGTGGCGACATGTGCTTCTCGACTCGGTCGGCCAGCGACGCCTTGCCGGCGAACAGGGCGTCGAGCAGCGTCTTCTCGTCGATCGAGCCGACCACCTCGCCGGCGGTGACCGGCGGCTCGGCCCGCACCACGGGCAGCTGGCTCACGCCGTACTCGCGGAGGATGTCGATGGCGTCGCGGACCGTCTCGTTCGGGTGCGTGTGCACCAGCGTCGGGGTGCTGCCGCCCTTGGCCTCCAGCAGCTCGCCGACGGTCTCGCCGCCGGCGGCCTCCAGGAAGCCGTAGTCGGCCATCCAGGCGTCGTTGAAGATCTTGTTCAGGTAGCCGCGCCCGCCGTCGGGCAGGAGCACCACCAGGACGTCGTCCTTCGTGAGCCGCTCGGCGACGCGCAGCGCCGCGACCACCGCCATGCCGCAGGAGCCGCCGACGAGCAGCCCCTCCTCGCGGGCCAGCCGGCGGGTCATCGCGAAGGAGTCGCCGTCGGAGACCGCGATGATCTCGTCGGCGACGTCCTGGTCGTAGGTGCTCGGCCAGAAGTCCTCGCCCACGCCCTCGACCAGGTACGGACGTCCCGTGCCGCCGGAGTAGACCGAGCCCTCGGGGTCGGCCCCGATGACCTGCACCCGTCCGTCCGACACCTCCTTGAGGTAGCGGCCGACGCCGCTGATCGTCCCGCCGGTGCCTGCTCCGGTGACGAAGTGGGTGATCCGGCCGTCGGTCTGCCCCCAGATCTCCGGCCCGGTCGTCTCGTAGTGCGAGCGCGGGTTGTTGGGGTTGGAGTACTGGTCGGGCTTCCACGCGCCGGGGGTCTCGCGGCTGAGCCGGTCGGACACCGAGTAGTAGGAGCGCGGGTCGGCCGGATCCACCGCGGTCGGGCAGACGACCACCTCGGCGCCGTAGGCCCGCAGCACGTTGACCTTCTCCTGCCCGACCTTGTCGGGGCAGACGAAGATGCACCTGTAGCCGCGCTGCTGGGCCACCAGGGCCAGGCCGATGCCGGTGTTGCCGCTGGTCGGCTCCACGATGGTCCCGCCGGGCTTCAGCTCGCCGCTTTCCTCTGCGGCGTCGACCATGCGCACCGCGATCCGGTCCTTCACCGAGCCGCCGGGGTTGAGGTACTCGACCTTGGCGAGCACCAGTGGCGCGTCGGGGCCCAGGTCGCGGGTGACCGACGACAGCCGCACCAGCGGGGTGTTGCCGACCAGGTCGATGACGGACTCGGCGTACTGCACGGCGGGGCCTCCTCGCAGGTCCCGACCACCAGGACCCGTGGATCAACCATCCCACCAGGGGTGACTGCGCAGGGCACCCGGGACGAGGATGCGGGACATGACGCTTCCAGCACCCACCCGTTCCCTCGGCGGCCTGACCGTCTCCGCCCTCGGTCTCGGCTGCATGGGCATGAGCCAGAGCTACGGCGCGGCCGACCGGTCCGAGTCCCTCGCGACCATCCACCGGGCCCTCGACCTCGGGGTCACCTTCCTCGACACCTCGGACGTGTACGGAGACGGGCACAACGAGGAGCTCGTCGGGGAGGCGATCGCCGGCCGTCGCGACGAGGTGCAGCTGGCCACCAAGTTCTCCATCTCCCGCGACGACCGCGGCCGGATGCGTATCGACGGCCGCCCGGAGAACGTGCGGGCCTGCGCCGAGGCCAGCCTGCGGCGGCTCGGGGTCGACGTCATCGACCTCTACTACCAGCACCGGGTCGACGCGAAGGTCCCCATCGAGGACACCGTCGGCGCGATGGCCGAGCTCGTGCAGGAAGGGAAGGTCCGCCACCTCGGCCTGTCGGAGGCCAGCGCCGCCTCGATCCGCCGCGCGGTCGCCGTGCACCCGATCGCGGCGCTGCAGAGCGAGTGGTCGCTGTGGACCCGCGACCTCGAGGAGGAGGTCCTGGGCGTGGCCCGGGAGCACGGCATCGGCATCGTCCCGTTCAGCCCGCTGGGGCGCGGCTTCCTCACCGGCGCCATCACCAGCCCGGACGACTTCGGCGACGACGACTTCCGCAAGAACCAGCCCCGCTTCCAGGGCGAGGCGTTCCAGGCCAACCTGCGCCTGGTCGACGCCGTCCGCGCGATGGCCGGTGAGAAGGGCGTCTCGGCCGGTCAGCTCGCGCTGGCCTGGGTGATGGCCCAGGGCGAGGACGTCGTCCCCATCCCCGGCACCAAGCGGCGCAGCTACCTGGAGGAGAACGCCGGCGCCGTCGCCGTGCAGCTCTCCGCCGACGACCTGGCCCGCCTCGAGTCGATCGCCCCGCCCGGCGCGGCCTCCGGCACCCGGTACCCCGACAGCGGCTACTCCTACGGCGACAGCCCGGAGCGCGCGGCGTGACGGCGCCGGTGTCCAGCCGAGTGCGCGGCCGGGACGGGGTCGAGGTGGCGGTGCACCGCTGGGGCGCGCCGGGGGACCGCCCGCCGGTGGTCCTGCAGCACGGGTTCGCGGCCGACAGCATCCGCAACTGGCAGGCGAGCGGCGTCGTCGCGGCGCTGGTGGCCGACGGCCGCGAGGTGGTGGCGGTCGACGCCCGGGGTCACGGCGACTCGGACAAGCCGCACGACCCGGGGCGCTACGGGGAGCGCGCGATGGCCACCGACCTGTCGGAGGTCGCCGACGCCCTGGACCTGGACCGGTTCGACCTCGCCGGGTACTCGATGGGCGGCATCGTCTCGCTGGTGCTGGCCGGCACCGACCAGCGGGTGCGCCGGCTGGTGGTCGGCGGCATCGGGGCCGGCGTGGTGGAGCGGGCCGGCCTGGACACGCGGGCCGTTCGCAGCGCCGCCCTCGTGGCCGCGCTCGAGACCGACGACCCGGCCTCGATCACCGACCCGACGGCGGCGGCCTTCCGTGCGTTCGCCGACAGCACGGGCGCCGACCGGCTGGCGCTGGCCGCCCACGTCCGCGCGATCAACACCGAGCCGCTGCCGCTGTCGGACATCGCGGCGCCGACGCTCGTGGTCGCCGGGGACGCCGATCCGCTGGCCGTCCGGCCGCAGGTGCTCGCCGACGCGATCTCCGGCGCGCACCTGGTCACGGTGCCCGGCGACCACCTCGGCGCCGTGCGGACCCCGGAGTTCACCGCTGCGCTGGTCGGCTTCCTGGGGGACGACGGCGGCTCGTGACCGACGGCGTGTTCCTCGGCGCCGACCTCGGCACCAGCGGGCTGAAGCTGGTCGCCCTGGACGGCGCCGGGGCGGTCGTGGCGGAAGCGGAACGGGGCTACGCCTACGACGTCCCGGCGCCGGGACGGGCGGAGATCGACGTGCGCGTCTGGCGGACGGCGCTCGACGCCGCGCTCGACGAGCTGGTCCCGGCGCTGGAGGGCCGGCCCGTCCGGGCGCTGGGGCTGTCGGGGCAGATGCACGGCGCCGTGCTGGTCGATGCCGCGGGCCGGCCGCTGCGGCCGGCGCTGCTGTGGCCGGACGACCGGGCCGCCGGCGAGCTGGTGCGCTGGCGGCGGCTACCGCGCGCCGACCGGGCGGCCCTGGCCAACCCGCTGGTCGCGGGCATGACCGGGCCGATGCTGGCCTGGCTCGCCGCCCACGAGCCGGCGGCCGTCGCGCGGGCGGCGGCGGTGCTGCTGCCCAAGGACGCCTTGCGGGCCGCGCTGGTGCCGGGGGCCGACGTGGCCGTCACCGACCGCAGCGACGCCTCCGCGACGCTGCTCTGGGACGTCGTCGCCGACAGCTGGTCACCGGCGGCCACCGCAGCGGCCGGGGTGCCGGCGGGGCTGCTGCCCGCCGTTCGGGGCAGCGCGGAGGTGGTGGGGACGACGTCGATCGGCGGCGCCGAGGTGCCGGTCGTGGTGGGCGGCGCGGACACGCCGCTGGCCCTGCTGGCCGCCGGGACCGCGGACGGCCTGCAGGTCAACCTCGGCACCGGCGCGCAGGTCCTGCGGCCGGGCTGGACGCCGCGGCCGGCCGACCAGCCGAGCACGCACGGCTACGCCGACGTCTCCGGGGGCTGGTACGCGATGGCCGCCCTGCGGAACGGCGGCTCGGCCTGGACCTGGGTGCGCGAGGTGCTCGGCCTGAGCTGGGCGGAGCTGCTCGGGGCGGTCGGCGGAGTCGCCGCGGGGGCCGGGGGAGTGCTGTTCCGGCCCTTCCTCACCGGTGAGCGGGGTGGGGTCGCCGGCCCGGAGGACCGGGGCGGCTGGACCGGGCTGTCCGCGGCCACGACCCGCGCGGACCTGGCGCGCGCGGCGGTCGAGGGGGTGGCCTTCGCCGTCGCCGCGGCGGCGGGGTCGCTCGGCGGGGAGGACGGAACGCCCGTCGTCGTCACCGGCGGGGCGGCGCGGGCGCCCGAGGTGCAGCAGGTGCTGGCCGACGTCCTGGACCGGCCCGTGCAGCACCTGGGACTGCGCAGCGCCTCGGCGGTCGGTGCGGCGGTGCTCGCGGCCCGCGGCGTCGGAGCCGACGTCGAGCCCCAGCGCCGTCCGGGACCGGTGGTGGTGCCTCGACCGGATGCGCGACTGGCCGAGGCCGCCCGGCGCTGGGCCGGCGGCGCCTGACCCGGCGGAACGGTGCCGATCCTGCGACCGTTGATCGGGAGACGGGGCCGTCCGGTCCCGCACGGACGGAAGAGGGAGGCGGGCCTTCATGGCGTCGCTGTTCAACAAGGTCGTCCAGCTCGCGAACAGCCCCCAGGGCAAGAAGGCGATCCGCCAGGCCACCGAGAAGGCCCAGCAGTTGGCCAACGACCCGAAGACCAAGGCCAAGATCGACGACGCCCGCCGCCGGTTCCAGGGCGGCACCGGCACGGGTACCGGCACCGGTCACTGACCCGGGCGGCCCCGCGGCCCTGGGGGTCGCGGGGCTCAATCGGTCGTGAGGGTCAGTCGGTCGTGGGCCGCAGGTGCCGCAGGGCCGCGTCGTGCAGGGCGCCGTTGGTGGCCAGCGCGCTGCCCCCTGCCGGCCCCGAGGCCCCGTTCAGGTCGGTGAACCGGCCGCCGGCCTCCCGCACGATGACGTCGAGCGCCGCGAGGTCCCACAGCGACACCTCCGGCTCGCAGGCGATGTCGACGGCGCCCTCGGCCAGCAGCACGTAGCTCCAGAAGTCGCCGTACGCGCGGGTGCGCCACACCGAGCGGGTGAGGTCGAGGAAGCCGTCGAGGGCGTCGCGCTCCTCCCACCCGGACAGGCTGGAGTAGGACATGCTCGCGTCGCCGAGCTCCCGCACGCCCGAGACGGTGCAGCGCACGGCGTTCTCCAGCCGGCGGCCGGTCCAGGCGCCGACATCCTTGGCCGCCCACCAGCGCCGGTTCAGCGCGGGGGCCGACACCAGGCCGACCACGGGCTCGTCGCCGTCCATGAGGGCGATGAGCGTTGCCCAGACCGGCACCCCGCGGACGAAGTTCTTGGTCCCGTCGATCGGGTCGAGCACCCACTTGCGCGAGCCGTGCCCGGTCGTCCCGAACTCCTCGCCCATGACCGCGTCGCGGGTGCGGGCCCGGCTCAGCGTGATCCGCAGCTGCTCCTCGACCGCCCGGTCGGCGTCGGTCACCGGCGTGAGGTCCGGCTTGGTCTCGACCGTCAGATCCTGGGCCTTGAACCGGTCCATGCTGATCGAGTCGGCCTGGTCGGCCAGCACGTGTGCCAGCCGCATGTCCTCTGAGAAGCCCCGACCCGACGTCATGGGCACCCAACCTAGTCGGGGGTACGCCTGCTCCGCCGAACCCGCGCCGCACGGCCGCTGACCTGGTTACCGTCGGGACGTGGACGCAGCGACGATCGCCGGTCTGCTGGCCGACCCGGCGCGGCTCAAGGTCGTCGCCGCGTTGGCGCTGGGGGCCGGGACGATCGAGGAGGTCGCCGACGCCTCCGGCCTCTCGCTGAAGGAGGTCGCCCTCGCGGCGCGCCGGCTGGGCCGCGCCGGGCTGGTGGCCCGCGACCGGCACGCCCTGGCGCTCCGCGCGGAGCTCTTCGGCGCCGTGGCGCGGGCCGCGGCGGAGGCGGCGCCACCGCCGGAACCGCTGTCGGAGGACCCCGCGCAGGACGCCGTCCTGTCGGCGTTCGTGCGCGACGGCCGGCTGACGTCGATCCCCGCGCACCGGAGCAAGCGTCTGGTGGTGCTCGACCACCTGGTCCGCGTGTTCGAGCCGGGGGTCCGCTACCCCGAGCGGGAGGTCAACGTGCTGCTGGCCGTCTGGCACCCCGACGTCGCGGCCCTGCGCCGCTACCTGGTCGACGAGGGCCTGCTCACCCGCGAGGCCGGGGTCTACTGGCGCAGCGGCGGCTACGTGGAGGTGTGAACGGTGGCGGGTGTCGATGCGTCGACATCGCGCGTTGTCGACAAGTCGGTCGACGCCGGGACGGCGGCGCCGCAGACTTCCCGCGTGCTCACGCCGTCGGCCGACTCGTTCGCCGCCCTGGCGCGATCCTCGCCGTGGCGGTGGTCGACGCTGCAGTTCACGGTGGCTTGGCCGAACGACCCGTGGAGCACCGGCGCGGTGCGCGCCTGGCTCCGGCGGCCCGACTCGCTGCGCGTGGAGTCGCTGGACGGTGCACTGCTGCGTGCCGAGCGGACGTCGCTGCCGAGCATCGGGATCTACGGTCCGAACGGCGGATCGACGCGCTCGGCGGTGTGGGCCTCGCAGGCGGTCCGGCCCCCGTTGCGGCCGGACGGGCTCGTCGCCGAACGGCCCGACGACCCGTTCCTCACCTACGACGACCCGATGCACGACAGCTACCACTGGGTGGCGATGCTCGACCCGGCCGAGCTGGCCGACGGGCTCGACCAGCGGACCGGCGAGCGGGCGCCCGCGTTGCGCGTGGACTCGGTGGAGGCCGTCGAGCACGCGGGGCGGGTGGCGTGGGAGGCCGTGGTCGTCCCGGAGGACAGCTACGAGCCGCGCTGCGGGTGCTGCCCGCTGCTGCGCACCCGGGCGGTCGACCTCGTCGAGTACGAGGAGCGGCCGGAGTACCTGCTCGCCGCCTATCCCGACGCCTTCCGCGTGCGGCTGGACGTGCAGACCGGCGTCTGCGTGCTGACCGAGGAGATCGGCGGGCTGCGTCCCGGGAAGGGGCACGACCTGCGCATCGAGGTCGTCGACGAGCCGATGGACGACGCCCTGTTCGTCGCCCCGCGCCGCTGGCCGTTCCGGCGGGGAGCCGGGTGGTCGGCTGTGCCCGGGCGGCAGTAGCCGATTAGTCGAAGGGGTTCGTCAGGACCGGCCGGGCCTGGAGGATGTCGAAGCCGACCGGTGGCCCGTCGGTGGTGGTGCTGCCGGGGACCGGGACGGTGAGGCCGCCGTCGACGCTGAAGGTGCCGGTCCAGGTGGTGGTCAGGGCGGCCGTGTAGCTGCCGCTGGCGTAGTCGTGGCGGATCGTGTGGTCCGGGTACGGGGCGCCGGGGTCGGTGGTGGTGAGGTCGGTGCCGTCGCCCGTGTGCCAGGTGAAGGTCGACGCGGTGGCGATGATGTCGACGCTGAAGCCGCGGATGTCGAGGGTGAACTCCTGGGTGGTGGGTCCGTCGGTGAAGAAGATGACCGGGAGCCCGACCAGTCCGTTGCCCGGTGGCTGCTGCTTGGTCGGCAACTGGGGGAGCGGCAGCGTCTGGAAGTAGCGGAAGACCTCACCCGGCGACGGCGGCGGGTTCAACGCCGTGATGTCCACGCACCCGCGGTCGAGCGGCATCCACGGGCCGACGGGCGCCCCCACGGGTGCCCCGCCCGGAGTGAAAGCCGTCCACGGTGCGTCGTGCTTCCGTCCGGGCCGGCAACCGACGAGGCGGCGCTCGCTCGATGACCAGGTCCTCGACCACGCGTCCCGGCGGTGAGGTGCACTGGAGGAAGTCGGCGCGATTGCAGGCACCCGATTCGCGGTCGTTCACCACGCAGGGGTCGGACAGCTGATACGTGTAGGGATGCTCGACTGGAGCGGCCTCGTTGGAGGCGACGTATATCGCCGCCGTCAGCTGTCGCTCGACGTAGGCGGCCGTCAACGAGCCTTGCGCCAGTCTCGAGACGTCCGGACAGAATGCGCTCGCCGCATTCACCGGCGCAGCACGTGCGGACGGCAACAGATGGCGACAGGCAAGAGCAAGCCAAGGCAGGCGCAAGCGCTGCCAGCGCAGGCGCGCTTCATCCGAACGTCAGAGTCAGTCATGAGCCAGGACTGCTGAGCGGCATCCCATGTCAGTGCCGCGCCGACCGGCAGCGTCTCGAGTACGCTCTGAGCCGCCATCTACGGGACGACACTCCCGCTGCGTCGACGCACGGTCAGCGCGGCTTGGTCGACGATCATGCGGCACCTCGGCGGTCGCCAGGCCGTTCAGTACAGGGCTCGCTGACGACGGTGACGGTGATCTCGCCTGCCTCGGTAGTGTCCTGCCGGCGACCGCGTCCGCCTCGACGTTGTCGGCGATGCGGTCGCAGTCGCGGCAGCCGTCGCTGAAGTCGCGGAGGGGCTGAGCGTCCATGACCGTGGAGGTCCGGTTGATCAGCTCGATGTAGTAGCGGACGAAGGCTTCGGCTCCGGCGGCGTCCTGGGTGCGTGCCTCGTCGGGCATCGGCAGGTCCGCGGGACCCAGCGGCGGCAGGGCGTCCTCGCTGGGGGACGCGCTGCTGGTCGAGGGGAGGCTTTCGCTGGCCTCCTGCTTCTCCGAGCAGCCCGTCAGCGCCGCGGCTCCGGCCAGGAGGCAGGCCGTCAGGCGCAGCGCCCACCGTCGCGTCACGTCGTCCCTCCGCGGATTGATCACCGGTCGCCGGAGACTACGCAGACCAGGAACGCGTCTGCATCTCCCGCTGTGGACAACCACCCGATCGCTCCACACCCGGCGAGCGGTCAGTAGCCGGGTCCGACCTGGCCGACCGCGGCGAGCAGCACGCGCAGCGCCGCGAGCTGGTCCCGGCGCTCCGGGGGACCGGCATCGGCCCACGCGTCCAGCGCGCAGTCCGGGTCGTCCGCGGTGTGCCCGCACCCGGGCGGGCAGTCGGCGGCGACGTCCGCCATCTCGTCGAAGGAGGAGAGGACGTCGCCGGCGGTGACGTGCGCCAGTCCGAAGGACCGGATGCCGGGGGTGTCGATGACCGTCCCGCCGCCCGGGAGGTCGAAGAGCACGGCCGACGACGACGTGTGCCGGCCCTTGCCGATCTTGCTGACGTCGCCGACGGCTCGCAGCGCGTCCGGGACGAGCCGGTTGACCAGCGTCGACTTGCCCACGCCGGACTGCCCGACGAACACGCTCGTCCGGTCGCGGATGTGGCCCAGCAGCTCGTCGAGCGGCTGCTCGCGCGACATCGGCACGGCGTCCAGACGCAGGCCGGCGTACCGGTCCAGCAGCGGCTGCGCCGACGCCAGGTCGGTCTTGGTCAGGCACAGCAGCGGCTCGAGTCCCCCGGCGTAGGCGGCCACCAGGCAGCGGTCGAGGAACCCCAGCGCCGGATCGGGGTCGGTGACCGAGGTGACGATGACCAGCAGGTCGGCGTTGGCGACGACGATGCGTTCGGTGGGGTCGGTGTCGTCGGCGGTGCGGCGCAGCGACGTCGTCCGCTCCTGGATGGTCACGATCCGCGCCAGGCTGTCGGTCCGGCCGCTGGTGTCGCCCACCACCCGGACCCGGTCACCGACGACGACGCCGTGCTTGCCGAGCTCCCGCGCCCGCATCGTCGTCACGTCGACGGGGCCGCCCTCGGGCCCCTCCACCCGCACGGTCATCCGGCCGCGGTCGACGGCGATCACCAGCCCGGGGACGGCGTCCTCGTGCGCCGGGCGGATGCGGGTGCGGGGGCGGGAACCCCGGCGGCCCGGGCCGGACGCGGACGTCGTCCTCGTCCATCCGCCGGGCGTCGCGCTGGTGGGCGCTCAGCGGGGAACTCCCACCGGGTCGCCGAGCAGGCGTGCCCACCGCTCCCGGAAGTCGGGCAGCGTCTTGGTCACCGCGCCGGGGTCGGCGACCTCGACGCCCTCGATCGCCAGCCCGAGGACGGCGGCGGCCATGACCATGCGGTGGTCGGCGTAGGAGTCCAGGACCGCCGGACGGCGCGGACCGGGCTCGATCTCCAGCCCGTCGGGCAGCTGCCGCACGCGGGCGCCCACGGCGGTGAGCACCTCGTCGAGCGCCTGCAGCCGGTCGGTCTCGTGTCCGCGCATGTGCGCGACGCCGGTGAACCGCGACGGCCCATCGGCGAGTGCGGCGAGGGCGGCGAGCACGGGTACCAGCTCGCTGACCTCGCCCAGGTCGGCGACCAGCGGACGGATCCGGCCGGTACCGGTGACCTGCAGTCCCTCGGGCGTGCGCGCCACCTCCGCGCCCATGACGGTGAGCAGCCGGTCCAACTGCGCGCCGGGCTGGGTGGTGACCTCGGGCCAGTCGGGGACGGTCACCCGGCCGCCGGTGACCAGTGCGGCCGCCAGGAAGGGGGCCGCGTTGGAGAGGTCGGGCTCCAGGACGCGGTCGAGCGCGGCGATCGGACCGGGCGCCACCTGCCAGCCGCGGTCGGTAGCGGTGACCCGGACCCCGTGCTCGCGGAGGGTCGTGACGGTCATGTCGACGTGCGGCAGCGACGGGAGGCCGCCGGCCACGGTGAGGTCGATGCCCTCGTCGAAGCGGGCGGCGGCCAGCAGCAGCCCCGAGACGATCTGCGAGGACTCGCTCGCGTCCACCGTGACGGCGCCCCCGCGGACCCGGCCGGTGCCGTGCACGGTGAACGGCGCGCGGCCCCGGCCGTCGTCGTCGATCCGGACGCCGAGGCCCCGCAGGCCCTCGATCAGGCCGGCGTTCGGGCGGTCGTGCAGCCGCGGGTCGCCGTCGACGGTGACCGGGCCGTCGGCGAGGGCGGCCAGCGGCGGCAGGAAGCGCAGCACGGTGCCGGCCAACCCGGCGTCGACCGTGACTGGCCCGCGGAGGGCTCCAGGGGTGACCAGCCAGTCGCTGCCGTCGACGTCCTCGATGCCGACCCCCAGGGCGCGCAGTGCCCCGGCCATGAGGTCGGTGTCGCGCGCCCGCAGGGGGCGCACCAGCCGGCTGGGACCGTCCGCCAGCGCGGCCAGCACCAGTGCGCGGGCGGTCAGCGACTTGGACCCGGGCAGGGCCGCGACGGCGTCGATCGGAGCAGGGTGGTGCGGTGCGGACCAGACGTCTCTCACGAGATCAGTCTGCCCGCCCGCACCGCACCACCACGCACCTGCTCAGCCGGCCTGCGGCTTCTCGGCCTTCTTCACCGGGACGGTGCGGAGCAGCCGCCGGTTGGCGAACTCGAACATGGCCAGCTCGGAGAGCTCGCGGCCGTAACCGGACCGCTTGATGCCACCGAAGGGCAGCTCGGGGGAGGAGCCGGTGGGCTGGTTGATCCACACCATGCCGGCCTCGAGCTGCTCGGCCACCGACCGCGCGGCGTCCAGGTCGCTGCCCATGACGGTGGCACCCAGCCCGAAGTCGCTGTCGTTGGCCAGGGCGACCGCCTCGGCGGCGTCCTTCACCTTGTAGACGACCGCCGCGGGACCGAACAGCTCCTCGCGGTAGGCCCGCATGTCCGGGGTGACGTCGGTGAGGATCGTCGCCGACACGAATGCGCCCGCGTGGTCGGGGCGCTGGCCACCGGCGACGACCGTGGCGCCCTTGTCGATGGCGTCCTGGATCTGCGCCTGCAGGTCCGCTGCCGCCCGCTCGCTGGACAGCGGGGCCAGCGACGTCGCCGGGTCCGACGGGTCGCCGGGAGCGAAGGTGCCGAACGCCTGCTTGAGGCCCTCGACGAACGGCTCGAAGGCGTCCTCGGTCACGATCAGCCGCTTGGACGCCGTGCACGCCTGGCCGGTGTTGCCCATGCGGCCCGCGGTGGCCGCCTTCACGGTGGCCTCCAGGTTCTCACCGTCGAGGACGATGAACGGGTCGCTGCCGCCGAGCTCCAGCACCGACTTCTTGAGGTGCTTGCCGGCGAGCGCGGCGACCGAGGAACCGGCCCGCTCGCTGCCGGTGAGGGTGACGCCCTGGATGCGCGGGTCTGCGACGACCTGCTCGACGTCGGCGATGTGCAGGAAGGTGTTGGTCAGGACGCCCGCCGGGGCGCCGGCGTCGGTGAACAGCTGCTCGATGGCCACCGCGCACTGCGGGGTGATCTCCGAGTGCTTGAGGACGACCGTGTTGCCCAGGACCAGGTTCGGGCCGGCGACGCGGACCACCTGGTAGAAGGGGAAGTTCCAGGGCTCGATGGCGAGCAGGACGCCGACGGGACGGGTCTCGATGACGGCCTCGCCGCCGCCCATCATGGGCTCGATCGAGGTCGGCTGCAGGAACTTCGGGCCGTTGCCCGCGTAGTACTTCAGGATCATCGAGCAGAGGAAGAGCTCGCCGACGGCCTCGTCGCGGCGCTTGCCCATCTCCGTGGTGATGAGGGCGGCATAGTCCATGATCCGCTCGTCGAGCAGCTCGGCGGCCTTCTGGACGACGGCGGCGCGCTCCTCGACCGAGCGGTCGCGCCACTCCAGGTAGGCGGAGTGGGCCCGGCCGATGATGCCGTCGATCTCCGAGGCCTCGGTGAAGGGGAATTCCTTCTCCGTCTCGCCGGTGAAGGGGTTGACGGTCGCGTAGCGCTTCTCGGCGCTGGCGGTGGTGGGGGCGTTCTGCGTAGCGGTCACGCTGGTGATCCTCGTCTCTCGTCGGCTGTCCGGCTAGGCCTACCCCACCGGTGCCCGGCTGTCACGGGCGGCCCCCGCTGTCAGCAGGCGCACCTAGAGTGCGGACGGACAGCCGAACACGTGCCGGGAGGCCCCCATGTGCGGTCGCTACGCCGCCAGCCGCAAGCCGGAGGATCTGGCGCTGGAGTTCGAGGCCGTCACGGCCGGGGGACAGCAGCCGGTGGCGGCGGACTACAACGTCGCGCCGACGAAGGACGTGCACGTCGTCCGCTGGAAGAAGGAGCGCGACGCCGAGGGCGCGCTGACCGGCGGCGGGCACCGTGAGCTGCGTGCGGTGCGCTGGGGGCTGGTGCCCTCGTGGGCCAAGGACGTCTCCATCGGCAACCGGATGATCAACGCCCGGGTCGAGTCGCTGACCGACAAGCCGGCGTTCCGGACGGCGGCGCGCACCCGGCGCTGCCTCGTGCCGGCCGACGGCTGGTACGAGTGGGCCAAGCGGCTGGACAGCCCGACCAAGCAGCCGTACTTCATCACGCCGCAGGACGGGTCGGTGCTGGCGCTGGCCGGCCTCTGGGAGGTGTGGGGGCGGGGCGAGGACCGGCTCTACACGTGCACCGTCGTGACCTCCCCGGCCGTGGGCCCGCTGCAGGAGATCCACGACCGGATGCCGCTGGTCCTCCCGCGCGAGCGCTGGGCCGACTGGCTGGACGCGGGCCGCGAGGACGTCGAGCACCTCACCGAGCCCACGCCGCCGGAGGTCGTGGAGTCCCTCGAGCTGCGCCCGGTGAGCACCGCGGTGAACAACGTCGCCAACAACGGCCGGCAGCTGACCGAACGCGCCGAGACCGTGGCCGAACCGGCCGACCAGCCGGCCCTCTTCTGACGTGACAGGAGCCGCCGCCACGTCCGACCCCACCGCCGAGGCGCGCACGACGGCTGCCCCGCTGCCCGGCTGGGTCGCCGCCGTCGTCACGTTCCTGAGCTCGGGCTCGGTGCTGGTCATGGAGATCGTGGGGCTGCGGCTGATCGCGCCCTACGTCGGCGTCACCCTGCAGACCAGCACG
Organism: uncultured Actinomycetota bacterium; assembly: GCA_963747895.1. Taxonomy (GTDB): domain Bacteria; phylum Actinomycetota; class Actinomycetes; order Mycobacteriales; family Geodermatophilaceae; genus Blastococcus. The sequence continues at coordinate 441,766 of CAVVGX010000004.1, read as the reverse complement.
GCCGTCATCGGGTTCGCCCTGGCCGCCATCGCGCTCGGGGCGTGGACCGGCGGCGCCGTGGCCGACCGGGTCGACCCCCGGCGGTTGATCGCCCCGCTGATGGTCGCCGGTGGTGCGCTGGTGATCGCCATCCTCCCGCTGGTCCGCTTCACCGGTGAGCTGGTCAGCGGCGCGGACGCGGGCGCCGTGCTGCTGCTGGCCGCCGTCGCCGTCGTGGTGCCCGCGGCGCTGCTGTCCGCCGTCCCGCCGATGGTGGTCAAGCTCCAGCTGTCGAACCTGGCCGAGACCGGTGCCGTCGTCGGCCGGCTCTCCGGCATCGGCACCCTCGGCGCGATCGCGGCCACCTTCGTCACCGGCTTCGTGCTGATCGCCGTCCTGCCCAGCAGCGTGATCCTGGTCGGCACCGGCGCGGTCACCGTCCTGGCCGGGCTGGCACTCGGGGCGCTGCTGCAGCGCGGAGCCGGCGGTGGACGCCGGGTGCCGGTGGCCCTGGTGCTGCTCGCGGTGGCCGGGTCCCTGCTCGCCGCCGTCGCCCCCACGCCCTGCGAGGAGGAGACCGCCTACCACTGCGCGCGCGTCGTGGCCGACCCCGAGCGGGAGTCCGGGCGGGTGCTGATGCTGGACACCCTCCGGCACTCCTACGTCGATCTGGACGACCCCACGCACCTGGAGTTCGAGTACGTGCGGGCGATCGCCGCGGTCACCGACGCCGCCTTCCCGGCCGACGAGCCGGTCTCCGCCCTGCACATCGGCGGGGGAGGGCTGACGCTGCCCCGCTACCTGGCAGAGGTGCGCCCCGGGACGGTGAGCCGGGTGGTCGAGGTGGATCCCGGGGTGGTGGACATCGACCGGGAGCAGCTGGCCCTGGAGACGTCCGACGCCCTGCGGGTCGACGTGGCCGACGGCCGGGTGGGGCTGGCGGAGGAGCCGGCGGGGGAGCGCGACCTCGTCGTCGGCGACGCCTTCGGTGGCCTGTCGGTGCCGTGGCAGCTGACCACCCGGGAGGCGCTGGAGCTGGTCGACCGGGCGCTGGCCGACGACGGCGTCTACGCGGTCAACCTCATCGACCACCCTCCGCTGGGCTTCGTGCGCGCGGAGCTCGCCACGCTGCGCGAGGTGTTCGGCCACGTGGTGCTGCTGGCCCGGGTGCCCGTGCTCACGGGTGAGGACGGCGGCAACGTCATCGCGGTCGCCTCCCGCCGGCCGCTGGACACCGACGGGATCGCCGCCGCCATGACGGACGCGGACCTCGCCTGGCGGGTCGCCGAGGGCGCGGACCTCGACGACTTCGTGGGTGACGCCGAGGTGCTCACCGACGACCACGCCCCGGTCGACCAGCTGCTCACCCCGTACGGCCGGCCCTGAGCCGGCCGTTCAGCGGCCGATCGGTGCGGTCCGCGCGCCGGTGAGCCGGACCAGCTCACCCGGCGGCAGCTCCACCTGGAGCCCGCGCCTCCCGGCGCTGACCAGGACGGTGGCGAACTCCAGTGCCGACTCGTCGACGACGGTGGGCAGCCGCGTCCGCTGGCCCAGCGGGCTGATGCCGCCCCGGACGTAGCCGGTCGCCCTCTCGGCGTCGGCGGGGTCGGCCATCGCGGCCTTGCGCCCCCCGGCCGCCGCGGCCAGGGCCTTGAGGTCCAGGCTGCCGCTCACCGGGACGACGGCCACGGTCAGCGCGCCGTCGACGCGGGTCACCAGCGTCTTGAACACCTGACGCGGATCGGCGCCCAGCGCCGCCACGGCCGCCTCGCCGTAGCCGGCGTCGGCCGGGTGACCGGCGTCGTAGGTGTGCAGCGTGTGGGGCACCTTCGCCTGCTCCAGGGTCCGCACCGCCGGGGTCGCCGCCACGGCGCGGGACTGTAGCGGCGTCCACGCGGGGACGACGAGGGGGAATGCGGCAGGACGGCGCCGCCGTTGGACGATCCGTGAGCAGCACCGTCTCCAGCACCCGCCCGCGGGTCGCGCCCCGGCGGCCGCCCGGCCGTCCCGATGGCGCGCGACTAGGATCGATCGCCGTGGTGCCCCGCGTCAGGGGCACGCAGAGAGGACGGTCGGTGCCCGAGGAGCCCACGATCGACGACCCCGGTCAGACGCCCGTGGGAGCCCCGGTGGAGGTTCCCGAGGCGCGCGAGGGCGGTAGCCGCACGGAGGTCGCCGAGACCCGTGCCGAGCGGGACGTCCGCTTCGAGCGGGACGCCCTGCCCTACCTCGACCAGCTCTACCCGGCCGCGCTGCGGATGACCCGCAACCCCGCCGACGCGGAGGACCTGGTCCAGGAGACGTTCGTCAAGGCCTACTCGGCCTTCCACCAGTTCGCCGAGGGCACCAACCTCAAGGCGTGGCTGTACCGGATCCTGACCAACACCTACATCAACAGCTACCGCAAGAAGCAGCGGCAGCCGCAGCAGTACCCCACCGAGGAGATCCAGGACTGGCAGCTCTACGCCGCGGAGGAGCACAGCTCCAGCGGCCTGCGCTCCGCCGAGATCGAGGCGCTGGACCACCTGCCGGACTCCGACATCAAGGAGGCCCTGCAGCAGCTGCCCGAGGACTTCCGGCTGGCCGTCTACCTGGCCGACGTCGAGGGCTTCGCCTACAAGGAGATCGCCGAGATCATGGGCACCCCCATCGGCACGGTGATGTCCCGGCTGCACCGCGGACGCCGCGGACTGCAGAAGCTGTTGGCCGACTACGCCCGCGAGCGCGGTTTCGTCCGCGCCGGAGCCGGTGAGGAGGCGAGCTCCTGATGGCCGACGACGCCCCTCAGGTGGACGAGCCGATCGAGATCAACTCCTGCGACGACGTCCTGACCCACGTGTTCGAGTTCCTCGACCACGAGACCAGCGACGCCCGGCGCGGCATCATCGCCGAGCACCTCGAGGACTGCTCCTCGTGCCTCCGCGAGTTCGGCATCGAGCAGGAGTTCAAGGCCCTGGTCCGGCGCCGGTGCGGCGGGGACGTGCCGCCTCCCTCGCTGCGCGAGCGGATCAAGATGCAGCTGACCAGCGTCTCCTTCGAGGAGGACGGCACCCAGGTCACCGTCGAGCGGATCACGGTCGAGCGCTCCGGCGACTGACGAAGGACGGCGAAGGCCCCGTTCCCGCAGCAGCGGGACGGGGCCTTCGTGCGTTCGCGGCCCTCGACGAGGGCGCGCGCTCAAGCGTTGGGGCGCTTGCCGTGGTTGGCGCCGCTCTTCTTGCGAGCGCGACGCTTGCGTCCACGCTTGGACATCGCTGCCCTCCTCTCTCTGCCGGTGGGGCCGGGGTGACCCGGTGGTTCGCGGAGCCGGACGTCGGCGCACGTATCGTGCGCGGCGACGCCTGACCCGCCAAGCTGACAGATGCCAGCTTCTCACGGGGCGGCGGCGGGCATGCGCCGGGCGGGGGAACGCAGGAGGAGCCGTGGCACAGGTGGGGATCAAGAGCGTGCTCGTGGCGGGGCGTGGGCCCGCGGCGTGCGGCGTCATCGCCTCGTGCGCGCGGCTGGACGTGAAGTCGGTGGCCGTGCACTCGGAGCCCGAGCGCTCGGCGCGGCACGTGCGCATGGCCGACGACGCCGTCCTGCTGGGCCCCGCCCCGGCCGCCGAGTCCTACCTCGCGGTCGACCGCATCGTCGAGGCCGCGCGCCGCAGCGGTGTGGCAGCCGTGCTGCCCGTGCCTCCCGCCCTGGCCGGCAACGCGCGGCTGGCCGCCGCGGTCCGGGACGCGGGCCTGCTGTGGGTCGGGCCCGACCCGGACGTGCTGGAGCGGCTCGGGGGCGACGGCGTCGAACCGGCCAGCGAGCGCGGCCTGCTGGCCTGGGTGACCCGCGAGGGCCTGCAGTTCCCCACGCCCGTGCTGCGCGACCGCGCTGCCGGCATCGCGCGGGTCTCCTGGACGCCGGACGCGCCCGCACCGGTGCCTGCGGCCGCCCGGAGGCTGGCCGAGGTGGGCTGGCGCGGGCTGGTCACGGTGGGCATCGCCCCCGACGGAGAGCTCGGCGAGGTGGCTGCCGGGTTCTCCCTCGACATCGCCGTCCTCGAGCGGGCCCACGGCGTCGACGCCGTGGAGCTGGCCCTGCGCAGCGCGGCCCCGCCGCGCGGCGACGTCCCCGCACCCGCCTCGTCGTCGTGGCGGCCCGCCGTGGCCGTGCAGCTGCGCGCCACCCTCCCGCCGGGTGAGGCCGGGCGGATCACCGGGCGGCTGCCCGGGACCGGGCACTCCGACCCGGCCGCGGAGGAGGGCGTCGACCTGGTCGCCGTGGGCGGGTACGAGCCCGGCGACCGGCTGGACGGCTGGTACGACGCGCTGCTGGCCACGGTGAGCGCTGGAGCCGTGGACACGGCGACGGCGGCGCGGGCGGCGAGCGAGGCGCTGTCGGGGCTGCCGGAGGTGGGTGTGCCGCACGACGGCCCGGAGGTCTGCGGCGTCCTGCAACGGCTCGCCGCGGGCCACGCCGTGCCGGGCGTCTGACCCGGTCCGCGTGCCAGGATGACCACGGGCCCGCGACGTTCGCGGGCCGCCTGCGTGCGAGGGGGTCCGGTGGCGGTCGAGGAGATCCACGCCGAGATGGTCTCCAGCGTGTGGAAGGTCCTGGTGAGCCCCGGGGCGCAGGTCGCCGCCGGTGACACGCTGGTCATCCTCGAGTCGATGAAGATGGAGATCCCCGTCCTCACCGAGCTGTCGGGCACCGTGCAGGCGATGCACGTCGTCGAGGGCGAGGTGCTCCAGGAGGGCGACCTCATCGCCACGGTCACGACCGGCTGACGACGGTGCTGCGGCGGGCCCTGGGGATGCTGCTGGTCGCCGTCCTGCCGCTGGCCGCGTGCACGGCCGGCGACGACTCGGACGAGGAGGCGACCGCGGCTCCGGCGGAGTGCCTCGACGCCTCCGCCGCCACACGGGACGGCGTCGAGGGGACGCCGGTGTGGGCGCGCTTCTGTCCCGGACCGGAACGGGCCACGATCCCTGCCGAGGTGCCCTCCGATGCGCTGACCACGCACCTGGAGCTGCTCGCCGGTCTCGCGGAGCGGGAGGCCGAGGACGCCCCCGCGGGCTGGCCGTGCGCGGCGCTGGCGGGTGGACGCAGCTACGAGGTCCAGATCGGCTACGCCGACGGCACCGTCGCGACGATCACCGGGCGCACCGATCCCGACTGCACCGGGTGGTTCGGAGTCGGCCAGGGGATCGACGGCCCTGACGGGCTGGGCGTGTACGGCGGCCAGGGAGTGGGCGGTCCCGATGGGCTCGGCGTGTACGGGCTGCTGATGACCGCATTCGGTCGCCAGTACGCCGACGGGTTCGAGGACGGCGCCGGGCGGCGCACCCCTCGTCTGCCCGGACGACCCGGGCGATCCCGACAGCGTCTCGGTCGACGGGCCGTCGGCGGCCCTCGACACGGGCTACGTCCTGGGCGCGCGCTCTCCGATGGTCATGCCGGTGACCGCAGAGCGGGGGATCCTCTGCACCTGGCCGTCCGGGCCCGGTGCGGCGGCCGAGCCCATCGTCCGGGACCTGACGCCCGAGGACGCGGAGCGGGTCCGCATCGGGCTGCACGCGATCCAGGGCGGCGTCGCCGACTGCGCGGCCGGACCAGGGCCGGTCCACACCGCGGTGGTCGAGGACCGCACCGGCACCCGCCGCGCGGTCACGATCGACCAGCCGCAGTGCTCCGTCGTCCGTAGCGACCGAGGGACGCTCGGGCAGGGCTACGGACTCGACTTCGCCTGGCTGGGCCGTTGAGGGTCAGAGGTCGAGGGCGTAGACGAGCAGGTCGACGCCGGGCACCGGTGACCAGTCGCGCTCGGGCAGCCGGGTGAAGCCCAGCCGTTCGTAGAGCCGGTGCGCCGCGGTCATCACGGTGCTCGTGGACAGCACCATGCGCCGCTTACCGGCCGCCCGCGCCCGCTCGAGGCACTCGGTCATCAGCAGCGCCCCGATGCCCTGGCCCTGCGCCGCCGGATCGACGACCAGCATGCGCACCGCGGCCTCGTCGTCGGATTCGGTGACCTCGCCGAAGTCGCCGTCGAGGACCAGGGCCACGCTGCCGACCAGCCCGCCGGCCCCGTCGCGCACCACGAGCAGCTCGGCCAGCGCGGCCCGCCGCGCCACGTCGGCCAGCTCCACGCCGTAGTCGGGGCCGGCCAGCCCGCCGCCGACGTAGACCGACACGGTCAGCTCGGCGATGGCGTCGTGGTCGTCGGGACCGGCGTGCTCGATGCGGACGGCGGGCAGGGCGGGGACGTCGACCACCCGACCAGCGTAGAGAAGGACCCCGTCCTCCTCCGCCCCCGCAGGCTCGGGCCGAGCCTCTGGACGGGGCCATAGGCTCGGTCGCACCATGAACACCCTCTCCGAGCGCCTCACCCGCGGGTCGGCCTCCAGCCCCGAGCAGATCGACCACTGCCGCCGCCTGGTCGCCGACTGGCAGCTGCTGGCCGATCTCTCCTTCGCCGACCTGACGCTGTGGGTGCCGCTGGCCGGGGGGTCGTGGTGGTGCGTCGCCCAGGTGCGGCCGCTCACCGCGCCCACCAGCCGCCCCGAGGACGTGGTCGGCGTCGAGGTCGCGGGGGAGGACGCGCACCCCTTCCAGGTCGCCTACCGGGAGGGCCGGCCGGTGACCGAGGGGGCGCCCGACTGGTCGGGGCCCGCACCGCGGCGGCTCGAGGTGATCCCGGTGCGCCACGACGGCGTCGTCGTCGCCGTGCTGGCCCGCGACACCAACCTGGCGGTGACCCGGGCGCCGTCGACCCTCGAGCTGACCTACCTCGACATCGCCGCCGACCTCTGCCTCATGGTGTCGGCGGGGACCTTCCCGCCGGAGAAGCTCCAGGACGCCGAGATGAGCCCCCGCGTGGGCGACGGCCTGCTGCGGCTGGACGGCCGGGGCCGCGCCGTCTACGCCAGCCCGAACGCGCTGTCGGCCTACCGGCGGATCGGCGTCGCCGGCGACGTCGTCGGCCGCGACCTGGCCGAGGTGACGCGGTCGGCGGCCCGCGAGCGCGTGGCCGGGGAGGAGGTGGCGGCCGGCATCGCCGCCGCCGTCGCCGGGCGCTTCCCCGACCCCATGGACGTCGAGGCCGCCGCCGCCACGATGCTCGTGCGCGCCCTGCCGCTGCAGCCACCCGGTGGCGAGGCCGGTGCGCTCGTGCTGGTCCGCGACGTGACCGACGTCCGCCGCCGCGACCGGGCGCTGCTGAGCAAGGACGCCACGATCCGCGAGATCCACCACCGCGTGAAGAACAACCTGCAGACCGTCGCCGCGCTGCTGCGGCTGCAGGCGCGGCGCATGACGGAACCCGCCGCGCGGGCGGCGCTGGAGGAGTCGGTGCGCCGGGTCAGCTCCATCGCCGTGGTGCACGAGACGCTGGCCGGCGGCCGTGAGGACGTCGTCGACGTCGACCAGGTGCTCGACCAGGTGATGCCGATGCTGGGCGACCTGACGTCCGTCGGCCCGGCCGCGCACACGCACCGCAGCGGCTCGTTCGGTGAGCTGCCGGCGGCCACGGCGACACCCCTGGTCCTCGCCGTCACGGAGCTGCTGCACAACGCGGCGGAGCACGCGTTCCCCGAGGGGGAGCCCGGGGTCGTCGAGCTGGTCGCCGAGCGGACCGGCGACGACCTGGTGGTGCGGGTGCGCGACGACGGCCGGGGACTCCCCGAGGAGTTCGATCCCGCGGCCGGTCAGGGACTGGGCCTGCAGATCGTGCGGACGCTGGTGGTGAGCGAACTCGGGGGCAGCCTGGCGATGGGAGTGCCGCCGGGGGAGCGGGGGACCGAGGTCGTGCTCACGCTGCCCGGTGCCGGCCTGCCCCGCCGGTAGCGGCGGAGCCGTGGACGAACGCCGAGGCCGGTCCGGGGAAGATCCCGGACCGGCCTCGTGGCGATCGTTCGGCCCCGCTGCAGGGGCCGTGGTGCGAGCTGCTCAGGCGGTGCGGACCCGGGTGCGAGCCTGGCGGCGCTTGAGGGCCCGCCGCTCGTCCTCGGAGAGGCCGCCCCAGACGCCGGAGTCCTGGCCGGAGCTCAGCGCCCAGTCCAGGCACGACTGCACCACGGGGCAGCGCTGGCACACGGCCTTGGCCTGGTCGATCTGGACGACTGCAGGGCCGGCCGTCCCGATCGGGAAGAACAGCTCGGGGTCTTCGTCCCGGCAGAGCGCGCGGTGGCGCCAGTCCATGGCTGTGTTCTCCTCGGTGTCGTCAACGGATGCATTGTCAGTCGCTGAACACGGACCGGCCAGGGGGCCGGACCGACGCGGCCGGACCGACACCGGAGGTCCCAGCGCCTTGACGGCAGCGACTGCCTGCCTTGTTACCGGCAGGTTGCGTTCTGGATGCGATGCTTTCACGAGACCGACGCCTGTCAAGCGAAACCAGGGCGACGCCGACCCCCGCGTGAGCAAGCTCACCACGGCCGTGATAGGCCCGCCACTCGGCAGGGCGAGTCCTCTTGCGCCGGCCGCCGATCCCTGGCTGAGGCAGCTCAGGCCACCACGCGGAGCGCGTGCGGCACCGAACGCAGCCGCAGGCCCGTGGCGGTGCCCAGGTGGTCGCCGTCGACCTGCCAGCCCTGAGGCCGGACGGCGCTCAGCGACAGCTCCTCCAGGTCGTGCCGGCGGTGCACCCCGCGTGCCCGGAACCGCGGTGACGGGGCCAGCGCCTGGCGCAGCGTGCGCAGCATGCCCACCGGGCGCGTGCGGCCCAGGGCGAAGACGTCGAGGGCGGCGTCGAAGGACGCCTCGGGCGAGGGGTTCACCGGCCGGGCGCCCAGGTAGGTCCACGGGCTCACGTTGGACACCAGGCACAGGAAGAGTTCCCGGACGTCGGGCTCACCGGGGACGTGCAGCGTCATCGCCGGGCGACGTCGCTCGCGACCCAGGAGGAAGGCGCTGGTCGCCTCCCGCACGTACAGCGCCCCGGTGGAGCGCCGGCCGCGCGCCCGCTGGGCCTCGACCCGCGCGATCACCTCGGCGTCGAAGCCGAGCCCGGCGGCGAACACGAACCAGCGCGGCGGGGTCCACTCCGGCTCGGCGGCGGCCGCGTCGGCGGCCGCGGCCCGGGCGGCGGTGGCCGGGTCGTCCTCGGTGAGCGGCGCCGTGCTGGTCCCCGTGGCGCTGGCCGTGCCCAGCGACACCGTCCTGGTCCGGCCCGCCCGGATGGACTCGAGGATCTCGGCGGTGGCCTCGACCGGGTCGCGGGAGCGGCCCAGCGCACGGGAGAAGACGTTGGTGGAACCGCCCGGCACGACGGCCAGCATCGGCAGGTGCGGGCCGGGCCCCTTCTCGAGCAGCCCGTTGACCACCTCGTTGACGGTCCCGTCGCCCCCGAGGGTGACCACCAGGTCCAGCCCGTCGGTGGCCGCGACGGCGCCCAGCTCCCGGCCGTGGCCGCGGTGCGTGGTCTCGGCGACGTCGACCTTCAACTCGCTGGCCAACGCGCCGACGAGGACGTCGCGCATCTTGGCCGTGGTGCTGGTCGCCGCCGGGTTGACCACCACGAGCGCACGCATGAACGCCAGGCTAACGGCGCGCCGGGAAAGGGCGTGGGAGGTGCGCCCGGCGACGACGCCACGCGGGGGTGGGTGCCGCGTAATCTCGGGGTCGTGCCCGATCAGACGCCGCAGCCGCGCCGGCTGGCCGACCGCCTCTTCGGCGCGGTCACCCCGGCACCGGAGGCCGGGCCGCAGCAGCCGCGTCCGGAGGCGCCGCGGTCGGTCCGCCAGGCCGCCGTCGTCGTCGCCGTGGAGGCCGCCGTCTTCGCCGTCCTGGCCGTCGTGCTGCTGTGGCTGACCGTCACCGGTGATCCCGACAGCGTTCCCCGCGCGCTGGCCGAGGTCGTCCTCGTCGGGCTGGTGACGGCGCTGCTGGGCGCCGCCGCGGCCGGGCTGCGCCGTCTCGCGGGCTGGGCGAGGGGGCCGGTGATCGCCCTGCAGATCCTCTTCGCGGCCTCGGGGCTCGTCGCCTTCCAGGCCGGCCGCCCGGAGATCGCGGTGCCCGTCCTGGCGCTGGTCGCGGCGGTCCTCTACCTGCTCATGACGCCCGAGGCGCGGCTGGCCTACCTCGATCGTTGAGCCCGGACGCCTAGACCAGGTCGATGACGTCGGCGATGGAGTCGAGGATCCGGCCGGGGCGGAAGGGGAACCGGGCCACGTCGGCCGCCGCCGTGGACCCGGAGAGCACGAGGATCGTGTCCAGCCCGGCCTCGATGCCGGCGACGACGTCGGTGTCCATGCGGTCGCCGATCATGACGGTGGACTCCGAGTGCGCCTCGATCCGGTTCATCGCGCTGCGGAACATCATCGGGTTCGGCTTGCCCACGAAGTAGGGCTCGGCGCCCGTCGCCCGGGTGATCATCGCCGCGACCGACCCGGTCGCCGGCAGCGGGCCCTCCGGCGAGGGGCCGGTCACGTCCGGGTTGGTGGCGATGAAGCGGGCACCGCGGCCCACCAGCCGGATCGCGCGGGTGATGGCCTCGAAGGAGTAGGTGCGGGTCTCGCCGAGCACGACGTAGTCCGGGTCGGTGTCGGTCATGACGTACCCGACCTCGTGCAGCGCGGTGGTCAGCCCGGCCTCACCGATCACGTAGGCGGAGCCACCGGGCAGCTGGCTGTGCAGGAAGCTCGCGGTGGCCAGCGCCGAGGTCCACAGGGACTCCTCCGGCACGTGCAGCCCGGTGCGCGCCAGGCGGGCGGCGAGGTCTCGGGGGGTGAAGATCGAGTTGTTGGTGAGGACGAGGAAGCGACGGCCGCGGTCGACCAGCCGCTCGAGGAACTCGGCCGCGCCCGGCAGCGCCTTCTCCTCGTGCACCAGGACGCCGTCCATGTCGGTCAGCCAGCACTCCGCGGGAAGACGCTCGGTGGTCACGGGCGCAACGCTAGTGCCGGGCTGCGAGCGGGACGCGCCGACCGGGCCTACCGCGCGGAGGCGTCGGCGAAGGTGGTCAGCGCCTCGTCGGTGAGCCGGAAGACGGTCCACTCGTCCATCGGAACCGCACCGGCGGCGCGGTAGAACTCGATCGACGGGGTGTTCCAGTCCAGCACCGACCACTCCAGGCGCGACCAGCCCCGCTCCACGCAGACCGCGGCCAGCGTCCGCAGCAGCTCCCGCCCCAGGCCGCGTCCCCGGTGCCCCGGCTGCACGTAGAGGTCCTCGAGGTAGATGCCGTGGGTGCCCCGCCAGGTGGAGAAGTTCAGGAACCACAGGGCGACGCCGACGACCGCGCCGTCCCCGCCCTCGGCGACGTGGCCGAAGAGCGCGGGGGAGTCGCCGAAGAGGGACGCCGAGAGCTGCTCCTCGGTGAGGCGCACCTCGGACAGCGCTCGCTCGTAGTCGGCCAGTTCGCGCACCAGCCCCACGACGGCCGGGACGTCGTCCGGGCGGATCGGCCGCACCGTCATGAGAGCGCCTCCTTCACCGAGGCCGGCACCAACCGGGCCAGCGGGGTCAGCACCGGCACGAGGACCGGCGCGAACAGGTAGCCGTAGGCCAGCACGATGGCGGTGACGACCGGGGCCACCGCGATGGCGACCACGAGCACCGCGGCCACCGCCAGCGGGCCGTAGGGCCGGCCGCTGCGCGGGCTGACCAGTGAGCGGAACGAGCGGTAGCGGACGTTGCTCACCATCAGCAGCGCCGGGACCGCCATCACGAGGAGCACCCAGAGCCGGTCCCGGCCCTGCATCTGGTCCCCGAAGGCGAACACCGAGGCCAGCACCACGCCGGCCGCGCCGGGACTGGGCAGGCCGGTGAAGTACCGCTTGTCCGCGGTCGGGTCGATGGTCACGTTGAAGCGGGCGAGCCGGATCGCCGCGCACGCGACCCACAGGAAGCAGACCACCCAGGCGAGCACGTCCCACTTCTCCCGGCCCTCGGAGAACAGCGTGAAGGCGATGAGGGAAGGGGCGAGGCCGAAGGAGACGAGGTCGGCCAGCGAGTCGAACTGCAGCCCGAAGGGGGTGACGGCGCCGACCTTGCGGGCCACCGCGCCGTCGACGATGTCGAAGACGCACCGACAGGCCGATCAGGATCGCCGCCAGCCCGTGCTCGCCGCGGATGGACACCAGGATCGCCCCGAAGCCGCACCCCATGTTGGCCAGCGTGAACAGGCTGGGCAGGGTCGCCAGGGCCCGTCGTCGCGAGCCGCGGACGGACCCGCGGACGAACTCGACGGTGGCCGTGCGCCGGGTCGGCACCCCGGACCTCAGCGGGTCGCGGGCCAGCGGGCGATGACGGTCTCGCCGCCCCGCACACGCTGTCCCTTCGTCACGGCGAGCTCGCACGCCGGCGGCAGGAACACGTCCATCCGCGAGCCGAACTTCATCAGGCCCATCCGCTCGCCGGTCGCCAGGTGCCGGCCGACGCCGGTGCGCGTGACGATACGGCGGGCCAGCACGCCGACGATCTGCCGGAAGACCACCGTGCGGTCGCCGTCGCGCAGCCACAGCTCGCTGCGCTCGTTGCGGTGGGCGGACTCGCGCCGGTAGGCGGCCAGGAAGCTGCCCGGCCGGTAGGAGCTCTCGACGACCTCACCGCGGTAGGGGGAGCGGTTGACGTGCACGTCGACGACGGACAGGAAGACGCTGACCTGCTGCCACTCGCCCTCGGGGGCGACGCCCTCCTGCGGCTCCCCGGCGACCATCACCACGCCGTCGGCGGGGGAGAGCACCTCGTCGGGACCCGCCGGCGTCCGGTCGCAGCGCCGGTCCGGGTCGCGGAAGAACAGCGCCATGTAGGCCGAGAGCGCCAGGAACGGCCAGCCCGCCCGGCCCAGGCCGGGGCGACCCGTCACCCGGCCGACGCCGGCCAGGACGGCGGCGGGGACGAGGGGTCCGGTGAGGAAAGGCCACCCGGCCCGGTCGATGCGCATCGTGGCTGAACCGTACCGGCCACGCCGCGGGTCAGTCCGGGCGCGCCGCGGTGCCCGGGGCCGAGGCCCGGTCGGGGTCGGCACCGTGCTCGGTGTGCCGGTCGCGCGGCGGGCCGCCGTACCAGTCGAGGCAGACCATCGTGGCGTCGTCGCGCAGGTCCTGGCCGGTGGCCCGCAGCACCGCGGCGCCGAGCTCGTGGACCACCTCGCGGGGGTGCAGGTCGGCGCTGCCGGCCAGCGCCGCGGCGACGTCCAGAGCCGCGGCGTTGCGCTCGAGCATGCCGTCGGTGAGGAAGACGATCCGGTCCCCGGGCTCCAGCGGGAACGGCTGCACCTCGAACGTCTTGCCCGGCAGGACGCCGAAGGGCGCCTCGACGGTCAGCTCGATCTCCTCGACCTTCCCGTCGCGCAGCCGCAACGGCAGGGTGTGCCCGGCGTTGACGATCCGCGCGACACCGGTGCGCAGGTCGACACGTAGCAGCTGCCCGGTCACGAACTCGCCGGGCCGGGAGTTCTCGGCGAGCGAGTCGTTCGCGAACGCGGCCTGCTCGGCCAGGCCCAGCCCGCGGCGACGGCCGTTGCGCAGGCTGCCGACGAGCAGGGTGGCCAGCAGCGCGGCCTCCACCTGGTGACCGACGGCGTCGGTGATCGACACCTGCAGCCCGTGGCGGTCCAGCGTGTAGTCGAAGGTGTCGCCGCCGACCGAGCTGGCCGGCTCCAGCCAGCCGGCCAGGGTGAACTGCCCGGCCTCGCAGGTGTAGGAGGCCGGCAGCAGGCGCCGCTGGATCTCCGCGGCCAGCGCGAACGGCGTCGACCGCTGCCCCCACTCGAAGACGTCGGTGTACCGGCGGGCCGCGATCACGACGTAGGCGAGGGCGTGGGCGGCGCTGCTGAGGTCGGCGACCACGGATTCCGACGGTGGGCCGGGGAGCACGATCTCCAGCAGGCCGATCGCGTCGCCGCGGTCGGTGACCGGCACGAGCATCCGGACGCCGTCCTCGACCTCCTCGACCTCCGGGCGCTGGGTGCGCAGCACCTGCTCGTACCGCGAGCCGGTCAGCGGCAGGGTCTCGGCCTGCTCGGCGCCGTGGCTGCGGGCGCCGGTGACCTGGTCGGCGGAGGTGAGCCGGACGACGGCGCGGCCGCTGAAGTCGGCGATGAGCAGGGCGGCCGTCCGGGCCCCGAGCATGTCGCCCAGCGCCCCTGCGACGGCTTCCACGGCGTCGATCGGGGCCGCCGCCTCGACCTTCTCCAGCAGCGCGCCGACGTCGATCACGTGATCCTCCGAGCCGCGCATGGGCAGACCCTAGGGCACGCGCGGCCGCGCCGGGGTGGCAGACAGACGACTGCCGGGCCGCCCGCGAGGGCGACCCGGCAGCCGGGGGAGTTCACGCGCTTCAGGCGGCCTTGGTCTCCCAGAAGATCTTGTCGATCTCGGCGATGTAGTCGAGCAGCTTCTGACCCTCGGCGGGGTCCATGCTGCCCTTGCCGCCGGCGGCGCCGGCCTGCTTGGTGGCCTTGTTGAACAGGTCGTGCAGGTGGGGGTACTTCTCGAAGTGCGGGGCCTTGAAGTAGTCGGTCCACAGCACCCACAGGTGGTGCTTGACCAGCTCGGCGCGCTGCTCCTTGATGAGCACGCAGCGCATCTTGAAGACCTCGTCGTCGCTGCCCTGGAACTTCTCCTGGATGGCCTTGACGGATTCGGCCTCGATGCGGGCCTGGGCGGGGTCGTACACGCCGCAGGGGAGGTCGCAGTGCGCGGTGGCCTCCACGGCGGAGAACAGGCGGGTGAGACGCATGGAGATGCCTCCGGTTGTCGTGGAATGACGTTCGTCTGCGACCCTACCCGCGGTGAGCGACGTCGACAGCCCGGGTGACCAGCAGGTTCCGCCCCTGGACAGCGCCTGGGCGTTCGCCCGGGTGAGCGGCCCCTCCATGTCGCCGACCGTCACCTCCGGCGACCGGCTGCTCGTGCGCCGGGTCCGCCGTCCCGAGGCCGTCGGAGCGGGTGACGTCGTCCTCGCCCGGTTCCCGTCCCGCCCGGAGCTGCTCGTGGTGAAGCGGGTGCAGCGCGCCGTCCCGGGTGGCCACTGGGTGCTGGGCGACAACCCGTTCGTCACCGACGACAGCCGGGCCTTCGGTCCCGCCGTCGTCGTGGGGCGCGTGGTGGCCCGGCTGTGGCCGCGACCCGGCCGTCTCCCGGCGGCGCCGCAGCGCTAGACGAGGCGGGTCAGCGGGCCCGGAGCTCGGCGTAGCGGGCGGTGCTCTCCGCGTAGGTGGGCAGCAGGCCCTGCGCCTGCGCCTCGGCGAGCGTGGGGGCCTCCCGGTCCTTCGCCGACAGCTCGAACTCCAGGTCGGCCGGCCAGGGCAGGTCGAGGGCCGGGTCCAGCGGGTGGATGCCGAACTCGCGGGTGGGGTCGTAGCCGCTGGAGACGAGGTAGGTCAGTGAGCTGCCGTCCGCCAGCGACACGAAGGCGTGTCCCAGGCCCTCGGCGAGGTAGACCGCGCGCGGCTGTTCGCTGTCGAGGACGACGGCGTCGTGCACGCCGAAGGTCGGCGATCCGACCCGGACGTCGATGACGACGTCGAGCACGCGCCCGGCGGGGCAGTAGACGTACTTGGCCTGGCCGGGCGGGACCAGGGCGAAGTGGATGCCGCGCAGGACCCCGCGGGCCGAGACGCTGTGGTTGGCCTGGGCGAGGGGGAGCGCGTGTCCCACGGACCGGGACAGGAGATCCGCGCGGTACCACTCCGTGAAACGGCCACGCGTGTCGCCGTGGGGCACGAGGTCGAAGGCGTAGCTGTCGGGCACGGCCAGTTCACGGATCTCCACGGGGGCACGGTAGCGGCAGAGGCCCCCGCGACCCCGGTTACGCTTCTGCATCCATGAGCGGCATTCGGCGTGCGGGGAACGACGACCAGACCGACCGCTTCGCCGACGACCCCGCGTTCGCGGTCCACGAGGGCGGCAAGCTCCGGGTGGTCCCGACCCGGACGATCGAGTCGATCGCAGACCTGTCGCTGACCTACACCCCGGGTGTCGCGCGGGTGAGCAGTGCCATCGCGGCCGAGCCGGCACTGGCCCGCCGGTTCACCTGGGCCCCGCGGGTGGTCGCCGTCGTCTCCGACGGCACCGCCGTGCTCGGGCTGGGGAACATCGGGCCGGCCGCCGCCCTGCCGGTCATGGAGGGGAAGGCGTGTCTGTTCTCCGACTTCGCCGGCCTGGACGCGGTGCCGATCGTGCTGTCGACCACCGACGTCGACGAGATCGTGGACACGGTCGTGGCGATCGCCCCGTCCTTCGGCGGCGTGAACCTGGAGGACATCAGCGCGCCCCGCTGCTTCGAGATCGAGGCCCGGCTGCGCGAGCGGCTGTCCATCCCGGTCATGCACGACGACCAGCACGGGACGGCGATCGTCGTGCTGGCCGCGCTGCGCAACGCCGCACGGGTGACCGGGCGCACGCTGGGTGACCTGCGCGTGGTCGTCTCCGGGGCCGGGGCGGCCGGTGTGGCCTGCGCGAAGATCCTGCTCGGAGCCGGGGTGGGGGAACTGGCGGTGGCCGACTCCCGCGGCCTCCTGCACGCCGGCCGCGGCGACCTGACGCCCAGCAAGCAGTGGCTGGTCGAGAACACCAACCGCGCCGGTCACGCCGGGACGATGGCCGACGCGCTCGCCGGCGCCGACGTCTATCTCGGGCTCTCGGGCGGCACGGTGCCGGAGTCCGCGATCGCGACCATGGCCGAGAACTCGATCGTCTTCTCGCTGGCCAACCCGATCCCCGAGGTGGACCCTGAGATGGCGGCCCGCCACGCCGCCGTCGTCGCCACGGGGCGCAGCGACCTGCCCAACCAGATCAACAACGTGCTGGCCTTCCCGGGGGTGTTCCGGGGCGCGATCGACGCCGGGGCCACGAGCATCACCGAGGAGATGAAGCTGGCGGCGGCCGAGGCGATCGCCGGCGTCGTCGGGGACGACCTGCGGCCGGACTACATCGTGCCCAGCCCGCTGGACCGCCGGGTCGCCCTGGCGGTCGCGGACGCGGTCGCCGCCTGCGCCCGCGCGCAGCACGTCACGGTCTGAGGCCGGCGCCGCTCAGCCGGCGCTGACGAACCGGTCGACGATCGGGTCGAACGCGTCGCGGACGTCGGTGTTGATCCAGATGAACGCGACCGTGGCGACCATGAACAGCGGCACCAGAACGGCCTTCTCGACCACCGTGCCGGTGCGCATCGGCGAGAAGGCCAGCCGGGTCCGCCGGAGCAGCCACAGCACCGGCAGCGGGATCCCGGCCGTGGTGAGGGCGTCCCCGGCGATGTGGGTGAGCACCCCGAGCGCCACCGCCCAGGGCAGCCACGTCGGCTGCGGGCTGTGCTCCAGCAGCCACCAGGCGCCCGCCCACGACAGCGCCAGGTTGCCGACGATCGTCGTCTCGGTCGTGCCGGGGATGACGAAGTGCAGCGCGTGGAGCGCCAGCCCGATGGCCAGGCTCATGAGCAGCAGGCTCGACCAGTAGGTGTCCGCCGCCAGGACGGCCAGCCCGCCGAGCGCCAACGGCGCCAGGACGGCGTCGTGGGTGCCCCAACGGTGACCGCCGGAGACCTTGCCGACGAGCCCGGACGGGACCTCGGTCACCGGCCCCCACATGTCCGAGACCGTCGACCCGCGGTGGTCGAGGTCGGGCAGCATGGCGAACCCGCCGGCGGCCGCGATCCAGGACATCTGGGCGACCGTGCCGTGGACCGGGGCCCATGGCAGGGTCGCCGCCCCCGCGGCCAGGCCGGAGAGCGCATGCGAGTGACCGAGCATGCACTCAGCGTGCGCCCTGGCCGGGGGTCCGCGGTGGAGGCGCTCCGGCTCAGTCGTCCTCGACGTCGTCGGTGCCGCCGCGGGCCAGCCAGGTGGCCAGCCGCTCGACGGGCACCTCGAAGTCGGGGTTCTGGTCGACGAACGCCTGGAGCTGGTCGGCGAGCCAGGCCAGGGTCACCTGCTCCTCGCCACGCCGCTGTGCCAGCTCCTCCAGGCCCCGGTCGGTGAAGTACATGACCCGACTACTCCGCGAGGGCCTCGGCGACGAGCTGACGCTGCTCGACGTCGTGCACCTTGGCCGAGCCCACGGCCGGGCTGGCCGACGCGCGCCGGCTGACCCGCCGCAGCGTCCGACCCGAGGGCAGGTGCTCGGGGAGGTTGACGGCCATGAACTGCCAGGCACCCATGTTCGCCGGCTCCTCCTGCACCCACACCACGTCCGTGGCGTTCGGGTACTGCCCGAGCGCCTCGACGATCTGCTGGGCGGGCAGCGGGTAGAGCTGCTCGACCCGCACCACGGCGACGTCGGACGTGCCCTCGGACTCGCGCTGGGCCATGAGGTCGTAGGCCACCTTGCCGCTGCACAGCAGCACGCGGCGCACGGCCGAGCCGTCCAGCGGCTGCCCGCCCACACCGGGGTCGGGCAGCACGGGGCGGAAGGCCTCGTCGGTGAAGTCCGACACCGGGCTGACCGCCACCTTGGCCCGCAGCAGCGACTTCGGGGTGAACACGACCAGCGGCCGGTGCATGTCGGAGAGCGCCTGGCGGCGGAGCAGGTGGAAGTAGTTGCCCGGGGTGGTGCAGTTGGCGACGGTCATGTTGTTCTCCGCCGACAGCTGCAGGAACCGCTCGATGCGGCCGCTGGAGTGGTCGGGGCCCTGCCCCTCGAGGCCGTGCGGCAGGAGCATGACCACGCCGGAGCGCTGGCCCCACTTGGCCTCACCGGAGCTGATGAACTCGTCGATGACCATCTGGGCGCCATCGACGAAGTCACCGAACTGCGCCTCCCACAGCACCAGCGCCTTGGGGTTGGCCACCGAGTAGCCGTACTCGAAGCCGAGGGCGGCGTACTCGCTCAGCAGCGAGTCGTAGACGAAGAACTTCGCCTGCTCGTCGGTCAGGTTGGCCAGCGGCGTGTACTCCGCGCCGGTCTCCCGGTCGATGAGGACGGAGTGCCGCTGCACGAAGGTGCCGCGCCGGGAGTCCTGGCCGGCCAGCCGGACGGGGACGCCCTGCATCAGCAGCGAACCGAAGGCCAGCAGCTCGCCCATCGACCAGTCGATGCCGCCCTCGGTGACCATCGCCGCGCGCCGCTCGAGCATCTTCTTGAGCTTCGAGTGCGGGGTGAAGTCCGGCGGGAAGGAGACGTGCGCGTCGCCGATGGTCTTGAGCACCTCGGGGGTGATCGCCGTGGTGATCGCGGACTCGTGGCCCGTGCGCGGGTCCATCACGGGCTCGGGACCGGAGGAGTCCTTGGCGTCGTGCGTCTCGGCGAAGGCCCGCTCGAGCTGGCCGCGGTAGTCCTTGAGGGCCTCCTCGGCGTCCTCGAGGGTGATGTCGCCGCGGCCGACCAGCGCCTCGGTGTAGAGCTTCCGCACCGAGCGCTTGCGGTCGATGATGTCGTACATCAGCGGCTGGGTCATCGACGGGTCGTCGCCCTCGTTGTGGCCGCGGCGGCGGTAGCAGACCAGGTCGATGACGACGTCCTTCTTGAACGCCTGCCGGTACTCCACCGCCATGCGGGCCACCCGCACGCAGGCCTCGGGGTCGTCGCCGTTCACGTGGAAGATCGGCGCGTTGACCATGCGAGCCACGTCGGTCGAGTAGAGGCTCGACCGGGCGGCGGCCGGGCTCGTGGTGAACCCGACCTGGTTGTTCACGACGACGTGCACGGTGCCGCCGGTGCGGTAGCCGCGCAGCTGGGAGAGGTTCAGCGTCTCCTGGACCACGCCCTGGCCGGCGAAGGCGGAGTCGCCGTGCAGCAGGACCGGCAGCACGGTGAACCCGTGGTCGCCCTTGTCGATCATGTCCTGCTTGGCGCGCACGACGCCCTCGAGCACGGGGTTGACCGTCTCCAGGTGGCTGGGGTTGCTGGCCAGGGAGACCGCGATCTCCGCGCCGTCCTTGAACGGGTTGTGGAAGGTGCCCTCGGCGCCGAGGTGGTACTTCACGTCGCCGGAGCCCTGCACGGTGCCCGGGTCGATGTTGCCCTCGAACTCCCCGAAGATCTTCGCGTAGCTCTTGCCGAGGACGTTGGCCAGCACGTTGAGCCGGCCGCGGTGCGGCATGCCGATCGCGACCTCGTCGAGGCCGTGGTCGGTGCCGGCGATGAGCACCTCGTCGAGGACCGGGATCAGCGACTCGCCGCCCTCGAGGGAGAACCGCTTCTGGCCGACGTACTTGGTCTGCAGGAAGGTCTCGAACGCCTCGGCGGCGTTGAGCCGGCCGAGCACGTGCTTCTGCTTCTCGCGGTCGGGCTGCTCGTGGGCGACCTCGACCCGCTTCTGGAGCCAGTCGCGCTCCTCGGGGTCGGTGATGTGCATGTACTCCACGCCGACGGTGCGGCAGTAGGAGTTGCGCAGGACGCCGAGGATGTCGCGCAGGGCCATCATCCGCTCGCCGGCGAAGCCGCCGACCGGGAACTTGCGGTCGAGGTCCCACAGGGTCAGCCCGTGCTCGCGGATGTCGAGGTCCGGGTGCTTGCGGACCCGGTACTCGAGCGGGTCGGTGTCGGCCATGAGGTGGCCGTTGCGCCGGTAGGCCTCGATGACCTCGATGACGCGGGCTTCCTTGTCGATCTGGCCCTCGGTGCCGACCCGGACGTCGGGCATCCAGCGGACCGGCTCGTAGGGGATCCGCAGCGAGCGGAACACCTCGTCGTAGAAGCCGTCCTCGCCGAGCAGCAGGCCGTGCAGGGTGCGCAGGAAGTCGCCGGACTCCGCGCCCTGGATGACGCGGTGGTCGTAGGTCGAGGTGAGCGTGATGATCTTGGAGATGCCCATGTCGGTGAGCGCCTCGGGACTCATCCCCTGGAACTCGGCCGGGTACTCCATGGCGCCGACGCCGATGATCGCGCCCTGGCCGGCGGTGAGCCGCGGCACCGAGTGGTTGGTGCCGAGCGTGCCCGGGTTGGTCAGGCTGATCGTGGTGCCGGAGAAGTCCTCCATCGTCAGCTTGTTGTTCCGCGCCCGGCGGATGATGTCCTCGTAGGCGGCCCAGAACTGGGCGAAGTCCATCTGCTCGGCGGCCTTGATCGAGGCGACCACCAGCGACCGCGAGCCGTCGGGCTTGGGCAGGTCGATGGCCAGACCGAAGTTCACGTGCTCCGGCTGGACATGCACCGGCTTGCCGTCGACCTCGGCGAACGCGCTGTTCATGTTCGGGAACGCGTCCAGCGCACGGACCAGGGCGTAGCCGATGAGGTGCGTGAAGGAGATCTTGCCGCCGCGCGCCCGCTTCAGGTGGTTGTTGATGACGATGCGGTTGTCGGCCAGCAGCTTGGCCGGCACCGCGCGGA
Source organism: uncultured Actinomycetota bacterium (assembly GCA_963747895.1). GTDB lineage: Bacteria > Actinomycetota > Actinomycetes > Mycobacteriales > Geodermatophilaceae > Blastococcus. Next base: position 420,599 of record CAVVGX010000004.1, on the reverse strand, counting down.
CGCTCGTCGCCGTCGGCACGGTGAGCGAGGCGTTCATGTTCTTGACGACGGCGGCGGCCGCCCCGCGCAGGGGGGACTGCGTCGCTCCGGTGGCCGGGGCCGGCGTGGCCGGCTTCGCGGCCGGTGCGGCCGGCTTCTGCTGGTCGGCGCGGTCGGCGGCGCGGGCGACGACGGTCGCCTCGGTCCTGGGCTCGATGCGCGCGGCGGGGGCGGGCTCCTGGGCGGGGGCCTTCGGGGCCTTCGCGGCCGGCGCGGGCTCGGCGGCCGGCGCGGCCGCGGCGGGTGCCGGAGCGCTCTCGCGGACGCCGCCGTCGAGCGGGCTGCCCGGGCGGTAGTCGGCGAAGAACTCGTGCCAGGCCTGGTCCACGGTGGAGGGGTCGGCCTGGTACTGCTGGTACATCTCCTCGACCAGCCACTCGTTGGTGCCGAACCCCGTCACCGGGGAGTGGGCAGGGGTCCGGGATGAGTTCTCGCTTGACACGGGGTCGAGTGCCTTCTTCGTCTCTGGGCTGCGTCTTCAGGTCATCGCTGGCTGAGGGGGGAGTCTACGCCCGTGCGGGTGAAGCGACCGGGCGTGGCGACGGGGCGCGGCAGGGTCCTGCCGGGGCGGGGGCGGCGCCACCCGGGAGCGGCACGCAGCCGCCCCCGGGCGTGTCGCCCCGCTCAGACGACGTCGCGCCGGACCGCCAGCAGGGTGCCCAGCAACGCGGCGACCAGCCCGTAGGCGAGCAGCAGCAGGCCGCCCTGCCAGGCGCTCAGCAACCCCGGGGTCTCGAAGTCGCTCGTGACCGCCTGCACGGCACCGCCGGGCAGCCACTTGTAGACGCCGCGGATCGCGCCCACGGCGGACACGATCCCCTCGACGACGAAGAGGTACACCAGCGAGCCGACGATGGCGCCCACCTGGTTGCGCAGCAGCGCCCCGACGCCGACGCCGATGATCGTGAACAGGACCAGCACCAGGAAGGACATCGCCAGGGTGGTGAGGTTGTCCCCGTTCAGCGACGGCGCGTCGCCCCGCGCGCCCGCGTAGACCGTCACGACGAGCACGTTGACGGCCAGGATCACCAGGGCGAAGGGAACCGCGGCCAGCGCGTAGGCCAGCAGCTTGGCGATGACCACCTGGTTGCGCCGGGGGGTCGTCAGGAAGGTCGGCGTCGCGGTCCGGTGGCGGTACTCCTGCGTCATCCCGATGATCCCCAGGATCAGCAGCAGGATGTTCGCCTGCGCGCCCACCGAGAACACGAGCTCCTCGTAGTCCGGATTGCCGACCGCGGGGATCCCGGGCCCGCCGTCGGTGTCGGCACCCGCGAGCGCGGTGAAGAGGACGGAGAAGCCGGCCACCATCACCACCGCACCCAGCAGCAGGCCGAGCCACACCTTGGTCGTGAACAGCTTGGTCCACTCGGCGCGGACGAGGGCGGTCATCGGGTTGCTCCCTGGGGGACCGGAGCGCCGGGCGTCGGAGCGGCGAACTGCTCCTGGCCGGCGGTGAGCTGGAAGTAGATCTCCTCGAGCCCGCTGGTGTTGGGCCGCAGCTCGTGCAGCTCCACACCCGCGGCGAAGGCCCGGGAGCCGATCTCGGCGGCCGTGCGGCCGCTGACGGTCAGGGCGCCGTCGCCGTCCAGCGCCACCTGGGCGCCCGCCTCGCGGAGCACCTCGGCCAGCCGCGGCGCTTCGGGGCTCCGGACGAGCACCGTGCCGGCGCCCGCGGCGCCGGCACGCAGGTCGGCCATCGAGCCTTCGCGCACCAACCGGCCGGCGCCGACGATCACGACGCGGTCGACGGTCTGCTCGACCTCGGACAGCAGGTGGCTGGAGACCAGGACGGTGCGCCCCTGGTCGTGGGCCAGGTGGCGGAGGAACCCGCGCAGCCACTGGATGCCCTCGGGGTCCAGCCCGTTGGCGGGCTCGTCGAGCACGAGGACGCCGGGGTCGCCGAGCAGTGCGCCGGCGAGGGCCAGCCGCTGCCGCATGCCCAGGGAGTAGCTGCCCGCGCGGCGGCCGCCGGCGTCGGACAGGCCCACCTGGCGCAGCACCTCGTCGGCGCGCTGGAGCGGCAGCCCGGCGGCGCGGCAGTACACCCGCAGGTGGTTGCGCCCGGAGCGTGCCGGGTGGAAGGCGGTCTCCAGCACGGCGCCGACGGTCCGGGAGGGTTCGGGCAGCGCGGCGTAGGGCACGCCGTCGAAGGTCGCCGTGCCCGTGTCGGGCCGGATGAGCCCCAGCACCATGCGCAGGGTCGTGGTCTTGCCGGCGCCGTTCGGGCCCAGGAAGCCGGTGACCTGGCCGGGCTCGACCGTGAAACCCAGGTCGCTCACCGCCCGGACGGCCCCGAAGGACTTGGTCAGGCCGCGTACCTCGACCCGCACGGGGGCGGGTGGCGCGGTCGTTGCGCTGGAAATGTCGTACTCCTCGTCGTCGGCCGTTGTCCGGCCATCCAATCGCACCGGCACCCGTGGACGGAGTCCTCTCCGTGGTCGGCGCGTCCCCGCGGGGGGCGGCCGGCGTGGGGGACGGCCGGCGTCGGCGCTGGTCGGAGGCGTACCGGGGAGCCCGGTCGCCCGTGCCCCGCCCCGGCTCTCCGGGTGTCGTCGCGCACCGGGTCCCTTAGAGTTCGCGCCGTGAGCGAGAGCGCGAACGCCTACCGCACGGTCGTCGTCGGCACCGACGGGTCGGAGTCGTCCCTGCGGGCCGTCGCCCGGGCCGGGGCCATCGCCGGCGCCACCGGGGCCACCCTCGTCATCGCCTGCGCCTACCTGCCGACCGAGGCCGACGACCGCGAGCTGTCCCGCGCGCAGGACGTGCTCGGCGACGAGGCCTACCAGGTCGTGGGCTCGCACCCGGCCGAGGACACCGTGCGCACCGCCGCCGAGCGCGCCGGCACGGCCGGCGCGGGGAACGTGCGCACCGTCGCCGTCCAGGGCTCGCCCGTGGAGGCGCTGCTGGACGTGGTGCGCCGAGAGAACGCCGATCTGCTCGTCGTGGGCAACCGCGGCCTGAACGGCATCAAGGGGCGGTTGCTCGGCTCGGTGCCGGCCGACGCGACCCGCCGCTCCACGTGCGACGTGCTCATCGTCCACACCACCGGCTGAGCCGCCCGCGCATGGACGACCCCGGGACCGACCCGGGCTCCGACGCCCGGGACGCGCTGGAGCGGCTGCTGCTCGACGGGCCGCGCCGGTACACCCGGCTGCAGGTGGCGGAGCTGTCCGGGATCCCGCCGGAGCGCACGCAGCGGCTCTGGCGGGCGCTGGGCTTCCCCGACGCCGCCGACGACGACCCCGCCTTCACCGACGCCGACGTCGAGGCGCTGGCGGTGCTCTCCAGGCTGATCGACTCCGGCTTCATCGACCCGGCCACGGAGGCCTCGATCGCCCGTGCGATGGGCCAGTCGCTCTCCCGGCTGGCCGACTGGCAGACCGACATGCTGGCCGACTCGCTGGCCCGGGCCGCGGGGCCGGGGCAGGGGGTCTCCCCGGACGACGCCGTCGCGGCCGCGCGGGCACTCCTGCCCAGGCTGCGCCAGGTCCAGGACTACGTGTGGCGGCGGCATCTGGCGGCCAACGCCGGCCGCCTGGTCACGGCCGTGGAGCAGGGCGACCGCCGCGAGCTCACCGTCGGCTTCGCCGACCTGGTCGGGTACACCTCGCGCAGCCGCGGCATGGGCGGCCGGGAGCTCGGCGCCATGGTCGAGGACTTCGAGAGCATCGCCGCCGAGGTCATCGCCCGGCACCACGGCCGGGTGGTCAAGACCGTCGGCGACGGCGTGCTGTTCACCGCGGACGTCCCCGCCGACGCCGCCGCGATCGGCCTGGCGCTGCCGGACGCCTGGACCTCGCCCGAACGCCCCCTGCTGCGGGTGGGAGCCGCCTTCGGGGCGGTGCTCACCCGGCTCGGCGACATCTACTCGCCGGTGGTGAACCTGGCCAGCCGGCTCACCTCGATCGCGCGTCCGGGCACCTTCCTGGTCGACCGGGAGCTGGCCCACCGCATCCGCGACCTGCAGGAGTACCGGGTGCGTCCGCTGCGCCGGGTCTCGGTCCGGGGCTACGACCACCTCCAGCCCTGGCTCGTGCGACGGCGCCGGGCCGACGACGCGCCCGACGAGAGCGGCTACGACGAGGACGCGTTCGACCAGGAGTGAGCCGGTCCGCGGGAGCGGATGGGAGGCTGGGCCGGTGAGTGCCACCCTCGTCGCCCGCGGCCTGGCCGCCGGTCACGGCGCCCGCGTGCTGTTCGCCGACCTCGACCTCGTCGTCGCCCCCGGCGACGTCGTCGGCCTGGTCGGGGTCAACGGCGCGGGCAAGTCGACCCTGCTGCGCACCCTCGCCGGTGAGATCCCCGCCGAGGCCGGCAGCATCGCGGTCAGCCCGCCGTCGGCGACGCTGGGCTACCTGCCGCAGGAGCACGAGCGGCACCCGGGGGAGACCGTGCTGGCCGCCCTCGCCCGGCGCACCGGCGTCGCCGCCGCGCAGGCGGACCTCGACGACGGCCACCGAGCGGCTGACCGCGGGGCGAGGACGGCGCCGACGACGCCTACGGCGAGGCCCTGGAGCGGTGGCTCGCCCTCGGTGGCGCCGACCTCGAGGAGCGTGCGGCGGAGGTCGTCGCCGACGTCGCGCCGGGGGTGGCCCTGGACGCCGGGATGACGGGCCTGTCCGGTGGGCAGGCCGCCCGCGTCGGGCTGGCCTCCCTGCTGCTCTCCCGCTACGACCTGCTGCTGCTCGACGAGCCCACCAACGACCTCGACCTGGGCGGCCTCGACCAGCTGGAGCGCTTCGTCGCCGGCTCGCGGTCGGGCATCGTCGTCGTCAGCCATGACCGCGAGTTCCTCTCCCGGACGGTCACCCGCGTCGTGGAGCTCGACCTCGCCCAGCAGCTCGTCCGCGTCGTCGACGGCGGCTACGAGTCCTACCTGGCCGAGCGGGACGTCGCCCGACGGCACGCACGCGAGGAGTTCGAGGAGTTCGCCGACACCAAGGCCGGGCTCGAGGCCCGCGCCCGCATGCAGCGCAACTGGATGGCCAAGGGCGTCCGCGACTCGATCAAGAAGTCCAAGGACGGCGACAAGCACATCAAGGCGCACAACCGGGCGTCGTCGGAGAAGCAGGCGGCCAAGGCCAAGCAGACGCTCCGGATGATCGAGCGGCTCGACGTCGTGGAGGAGCCCCGCAAGGAGTGGGAGCTGCGGATGGAGATCGCCGCGGCTCCGCGGGCCGGAGCGGTGGTCGCGACCCTGCGCGGGGCCGTCGTCCGCCGCGGGGACTTCGTGCTCGGCCCGCTGGACCTGCAGGTCGACTGGGGCGACCGGGTGGCGATCACCGGCGCGAACGGGTCGGGGAAGTCCACGCTGCTCGCGGCGCTGCTCGGGCGGGTCCCGCTGGACGAGGGGACGGCGTCGCTGGGGCCTGCGGTGCAGATCGGGGAGATCGACCAGGCCCGCGGACTGTTCTTCGGCGCGCAGCAGCTGCTCGACGCGTTCGGTGCCGAGGTGCCCGACTGGCCGACGTCGGAGGTGCGCACGCTCCTGGCCAAGTTCGGGCTCACCGCGGAGCACGTGCTGCGGCCCGCCGAGACGCTGTCGCCGGGGGAGCGGACCCGCGCGGCGCTGGCGCTGCTGCAGGCCCGCGGGGTGAACGTGCTGGTGCTCGACGAGCCGACCAACCACCTCGACCTCCCCGCGATCGAGCAGCTGGAGCAGGCGCTGGCCGGCTACGAGGGGACGCTGCTGCTGGTCACCCACGACCGCCGCATGCTCGACGCCGTGCACACGACGCGGCGGCTGCACGTCTCCGGTGGGCAGGTCGTCGAGGGCTGAGCGCTGGGCTAGGTTCGGGCGGTGACCGAGCGCCCGATCCTGGACCTGTTCCGCCTCGACGGCCGCGTCGCCGTCGTCACGGGGGCCTCCTCCGGCCTGGGGGCGGTGTTCGCCCGGGCGCTGGCCGAGGCCGGCGCCGACGTCGTCCTCGGGGCGCGGCGGGTGGACCGGCTGGCCGACACGAAGCGCGCGGTGGAGGAGACGGGGCGCCGGGCGCTCGCCGTCCGCACGGACGTCGCGGTGCCGGAGGACTGCACCGCGCTCGTCGATGCCGCCATGGCCGAGTTCGGGCGGGTCGACATCCTGGTCAACAACGCCGGGGTCGGGACGGCCTACCCGGCGACCCGCGAGACCCCGGACCAGTTCCGCCAGGTGATCGACGTCAACCTCAACGGCTGCTACTGGATGGCCCAGGCCTGCGGTCGGGTCATGAAGCCGGGCAGCTCGATCGTCAACATCTCGAGCATGCTCGGCCTGACCACGGCCGGGCTGCCGCAGGCCGCCTACGCCGCGAGCAAGGCGGGCCTGATCGGCCTGACCCGCGACCTCGCCCAGCAGTGGACCGGCCGCAAGGGCATCCGGGTCAACGCGCTCGCCCCGGGGTTCTTCGCCTCCGAGATGACCGACGCCTACCCCGAGGAGTACCTCGACTCGCAGATGCCGCGCATCCTGGTGGGCCGCAAGGGGCACCCCGAGGAGCTCGCGGCCGCGCTGATCTTCCTGGTCAGCGACGCGGGCGGGTACGTCACCGGCACGACCCTCCCCGTCGAGGGCGGGATGCTCACCAGCTGAGCCGCCCGAGGCGGCGCGGGCGGTGGTCCGCCGTCCGCGCCGCGACGGGTCAGCCCTCGGCGAGCTTGATGTGCGCCGTGATCCGCTCGGTCAGCTCCGGCCACAGCGGCCGGGGCAGGTCGTGGCCCATGCCCTCGATGACGACCAGCTCGGCGCCCGGGACCGCCGCGGCCGTCGCGCGGCCGCCCGACACGTTCACCAGGGCGTCGTCCGAGCCGTGGATCACCAGCGTGGGGACGGTCACCCGGCCGAGGTCCGCGGTCCGGTCCGGGCTGGTGACGATGGCGGCCATCTGGCGGGCCACCCCGGCCGGGTCGTGCGCCCGGTCGAAGGCCAGGCCGGCCCGCGCGCGGACCATGTCCTCGTCGAGCGGGAAGCCGGGGGAGCCGATCACCCGTGAGGTCTCGAGCTGGCGTGCGATCGCGCCCTCCCGGTCGTTCGCCGGCGGTGCGTAGAGCACGGCCTGCGCCGCCTCCGACGCACCACCCACCGACCGGTCGCCGGTGGTGGACATGATCGAGGTGAGGCTGCGCACCCGCTCCGGGTAGGTGATGGCGACCCGCTGGGCGATCATCCCGCCCATGGACACCCCGACCACGTGCACCGAGTCGAGGCCGAAGGCCTCGATCAGCCCGGCGGCGTCCGCGGCCATGTCGGCCAGCTCGTAGTGGACGCTCGACCGGTCCCCGCGGCGGACGTCGCCGAGGCGGGGGAGCCCGGCGGAGTGCAGGTGGGTGGACAGGCCGACGTCGCGGTTGTCGAACCGGATGACGAACAGGCCCTGCGCGGCGAGGCCGGCGCACAGCTCGTCGGGGTAGCTGATCATCTGCGAACCGAGGCCGCTGATCAGCAGCAGCGGCGTGTCGCCGCGGTCGCCGAAGGTCTCGTGGGCCAGTTCGATGTCGCCGACGGTGGCCGTGGCGATGCCGCTGCTCTGCATGACTGCGCAACCTAGCGCAGCCGGGTGAGACGCCGGTCACTGCCTCGGGCCGGAACTGTCGGTGGCGGGTGCTGGCATGCCTCCACCGCCGGACCCGGCGGATCGCCGTCCGAGGAGGCACCGTGCCCGTCCAGCTGCTGAACCCCGAGGGGCTGCCCCAGCCCGAGCACTACGTCCAGGTCGCCGTCGCCACCGGCAGCCGCACCGTCTACCTCTCCGGGCAGGTCGCCCGCGACGCCCACGGCAACCGGATCGGCCAGGGGGACCTGGCCGCCCAGGTGGAGCAGGCGTACGCGAACGTCGCGACGGCGCTGACCGCGGTGGGCGGCACCTTCGACGACGTCGCGAAGCTGACCGTCTACGTCGTCGACTGGTCGGAGGAGAAGCTCGCGGGCCTGGGTGAGGGCGTCGCCCGGGTGGCGGAGCGCCTCGGCGTCGATCCGCGCAAGCCGATCACGCTGCTGGGCGTCGCGTCGCTGGGCGAGCCGGACCTGCTCGTGGAGGTCGAGGCCGTCGCCGTGCTGGCATGAGCGTCGCGCCGGTGCGGACCCGGCTGGTGTCGAAGAGTGCCCCCGGCAGGATTCGAACCTGCGCCCCTGCCTCCGGAGGGCGAATCGGCCGGTTCGCTGACCTGGGGGCATGCGTCCAACCCCGCAGTTGACCTGCCGTTATGTCGTTGGCCACTGACGGGTGAGAGCGGCCATCTTCGGACGGTTTGCGGACTTCTTGCGGACTCTGTGCGGACCAAGATCGTGCGACGTCGGTTCCCCGAATCGCCGTCGGCGACGAGGACTCCGCCCTATCGCGTTCGACCCGAGACTCTGCTGCCTGGTTCCCGCGGAGCTTGCGGTTTCCTGGCTCGCCGCTCGGGGGTGGCCCCGCGTCAGTACGGGTAGCGGTCGAGGCCGGAGCCGTGCGCCCAGATGTGGTTCATGCGGTCGGCGGTGCGGGCGTGGGCGGCTTCTTCGGCGTCGTTGAGCATGCAGTCGGTGCCGGGCGGGGTGGCCCGCAACCGGTCGGTGAGCAGGCGGGTGTCGTCGCTCGGGGCGAGGTCGAGCAGACCGGCCAGCCGCGCGAGGTCCGAGATCAGGTCGGTGGGCTCGGTCCGGCGGTAGCCGAGGTTGAGCTGCTCGGCGTGGGGGTTGACCAGGTCGGTGATGTCGGGGTCCAGTCCGGGGTGGCCGAGGGTGGCGGCAATGGTGGACAGGAGGTCGATGTCGGCGGCGGGCAGACTGAGCACGGTCATCGGCGCGTGCTCGTAGCCACCGTCGGGAGCGAGCAGCCGGCCCTCCCGCTGCCCGGGACTGGTGGGCGCCAGGGCGGTGAGCAGGCGCTGCACGGCGGCGAGGGCGACTCGGTCGGCATGTGGCGCTGGTAGCCGCAGCGGCTAGGTAACAGGGCTTGAACTCCACCGGTCGTCGTCCTCCCACATGCCCAGGCACAGCAGGATCTCTTCCAGGGCGCGCAGCGGCGCCAGCGGTTCGCCGTCGAGGTCGACGACGAGCACGGTCCGCTGCCCCGGGCGGGGGAGCTCGCTCGGTCCGGGGTGGCCGGTCGCCTGCTCAGTCACGGTCAGACCATCGTTCGGTGGCCGACTGGCCGGTCATGCCGGTGGCCCGGCCGATGTCGGCCCACGAGGCTCCGGCCGCTACTGCGGTGCGTACCGCCTCGTCCAGTCCGCGGGCGGCGGCGGCGTGCTGGGCGGTGGCCTTCCTCGACGTCTTCGAGGGCTTGCCATCCGGCGATGTGGCGGCGCCATTCCGGTGATCACCAGGTGCTCGTCGGCGGCGTCCAGATCGGCCCACGGGCCGGTGGCGGCGAGCCGCCGCGCCGTCGGGTCGGCCAGCCCCGGTGGGACGCGGGTCCAGGGGGCGCCGCGCCAGCCGCAGGTGCAGCCGGCGACCCAGCCGACCACGTCGGCGTCCGGACGCCACTCCTCGCTTTCTCATCATCTCGCAGTGCACCTGACCGCCAGGCTCGGCGGGCATGATCCCGTCACCGCCGATGACCGTGCGGTCCTGCCATATGCCCTCGACGGTGCAGCCGTCGCGGTAGGCCAGCCGCACCTGGTCGCCGTCGCGGGGCCCGTCGTCGGGCCGGCGGGCTATTAGCACGCCGCGGGCGCTGGTGGTGCCGGCTCCTTGCGCGCCGTCGGCGAACAGCGGCACCACCCAGACCTCGTGCGCCTGGCCGTTCACGACCGGGCCCATCCATCCCATCGCTTCTCCTCTCGGTGCTCTGGGAGCGTCGCCGGACCGTCGCTGCCGGAACCGGTTCTGTTCGGCTTCTGTGGAGGACCGTCGTCGTCCACAGCCGGGGCTGGCCGCCGGGCCGCGCCGTGTGCCCGAGTGCGCAGCGGTGCTGTTTCCGGTCCCGCCGCTCTCCGGTGGCGGTCTATCGGCGGGGGGACTGGTCTGCTTGTGCGTCGATCCAGGTGCGCAGGTCGGTGCGGCGGTAGAGGACGCGCCGGCCGAGCCGGAAGCTCATCGGGCCGGTGCCGAGGTGTCGCCAGTACCGGAGGGTGGCGACGGGCGCGCGGAGCACGTCCGCTGCCTCGGTGATGGTGAGCAGCTCGGGCTCGTGTTTGGCGGTGGGGTCGGGCATGGCTGGCTCCGGGGGTCGTCGGTGGTGGGCGGTGTCGTCACCTCAGAAGGCGCCATTTCGGGCCCGTTGGTGACACCTCACAGCCAGCTTTCTCTGACGGTCTCCGGTTGTTCTCCTGTAGCGGCTGACGACTGGCGCGTGACCCTTGCCAGCGACGGAGGCGCCTTCACCTACCGGCGCCGGGGTCGGCGCCGGGACAGCCGGTGGACACGGCCCCGGGTCCCGTGGCTGCATCGACCCCGTCCCGGCAGGCGGTCTCCCGTGACCGCCTGCAGTTCGCTCCAGGCGATGCCTAGTTGTCCGCCGGCGACCGGAGACCGTGAGCAGACCCGCGCTGCCCCCGCTTGTGAAGCAGTTCTTCGGGAGGCCGTCGACACCCGGGGACCCGGGCGCCCAGAGGACTGGAGTCCGCTGCCAGGGTGACGGCTTCTCCAGTAGTCCTCCTGGTGTTCTCCAGTCCCGCCGAGGCAGGCCGCCCGCATGGGGGCGCTCCTGCGCAACTGGTCGGTGTGGACAACAGCTTCTGTCCATCACTTCCGGACCGACGCCCTCGGGCGGGCGCCGGCCTGGCCACGCTCGGCCCATGGCCTTCCACGACGCACTCAGGGCACGGCGAGACCGCGCGGCTCCTTACTGGTTCGGCAGGGCCGCTCGGGAGGTGTCGCGTGACCGGGGCGCGCGGTGAGCGCGCCGTCGACGTGGTCACGCCGGGGCCGCCGGGCCGGGCCAGGAGCACCCTTCAAGCCACGCTGCGCGCGGCGCCGGCTGCGCCGTCGTCACCGTCCGCCTGCGGCGGGCTGTGCCTGCTTGTCCCCCGACCCGTCCGGCAGCTCAGCGTAGGGGCCTCCCGCGCCGTCTCCTCCCGACCGGACCAAGATCCTTCCGCCCTTCGGGCGCTCCGCTGCGGAAGCAGTCTTGGTCCGGTCGTCCCCCGCCGTCGCTCCCGGCCCCTGAGCAGAGCTCTGCGCCGCACGGGCCGGGGGAATGGGTGGCAGGACACCTGTTCCGCAATCCCTCCCGTACCGGGGTCGGTCCCGGTGCCGGGAGGGAAGCGGCACCTCCGGCACCACAGATCCGATGTCACCTACTCGTGCAGCAGTCGCTTCCGCTTGAGTCAAGGACCGGGCGGTCCGCCGACGGCCGGTCCTCGCGTCGGCTCTGCATCGTCTCTGAGCAGGATCCCATCCGATTGAGCAGTGCCAGCATCTCAGCGGCGTCGGCCGGACCGAGCGTGATGGAGAGCTTTGATCCGGGAGCCTCGCTCGCGAATACCGATTCGATGCTCAAGAGTTGCGCCAAGGCATCAGCCTGTAGCTGCGCGCCCACCGGGTAAGAGACGCCAGAGCGAGTCGGCGTCTCGCCCGTGAGGTCATGGATCTCGATATCAGCCGCGCGAAGCCTGTCCTCCAGAACGGCCAGCGAAGCGGCGTCATCGGATGCGTTCAACAGGCCAACAGCGACTGGCAGGTTCGCCGTACGCGCAGGCGCAGGCGCAGGCGTGCACGTCGGCACGGGAGTCGTAGGGGACGACGGCGTAGGCGTAGGCGTAGGGGCAGGGGTAGCGGATGGTTCGGGACTGCCGGTAGATGGCGTGGGCGTGGGCGTGGGCGTGGGCGTGGGCGTGGGCGTGGGCGTGGGAATGGGAATGGGAATGGGACTCTTCGGAGGAGCGGTCGTCGGCGGCGCCGTTGCGCCGGGGATGTCGGGGGGCTCGCTTGCTGGCGGCGCGGGTGGGGTGGTCGGTAATGGCTGGATGACTGGTGCCGGCGCAGGAGGCAGCGGCGTCACTGAAGCGGCAGTGAGGGGCGCCGGCTCCACGACGGCAGGGCCTGTCGGGGCGCTCGGGGCAGCCGGAGATAGAGGGTGCCCGACCTGCTCGGCGGGGATGGACAGCAGGGCCGGCGGATCTTGGTCTGCGTACTGGGCGGCGAGAGCGAGGACTTTCGCCACATACGCGCCGGAGTGGTTGTAGGCGAAGACTGCCCGCTGGCGTCCGGCCAGGTCCGTGAGATTGCCCCCGGCCGCGCAGAGGTAGGACGTCGCTGCGGCGGCTGCGTCGTAGATGTTCTGTGGGTCGCGTCGCCCGTCGGCATTCCCATCGCGGCCGTAGGCAGCCCACGTGCCGGGGATGAACTGCATGGGGCCCGCGGCCCGGTCGAACTGGGTGTCGCCGTCGAGCTGTCCGTCGTCGGTGTCGGTGATCCGCGCGGTCGTCCGGCCGTCCAGACGCAAACCGAGGATTGGCCTGGTTGTGTGGCCGTCCGGGCCGAGTGACGCGCCCCCGTAGCGGCCGTGGTTGGACTCGACGCGGCCGATGGCGGCCAACAGCTCCCACGTGATGCCGCAGCCCTCCGGAGCAGACCCCGCGGTGCGCTGATACGCATCGAGAGCGACTGGAGGGATCGCGCCGGCCAAGCGGTCCACTCCGACTTCCTGGTAGCGGGCGACCTGCACTCCGTCCGGCAGCGGGGCCAGAGCTTCACCCGGGGCGGTCAGGCGGAAACTGGGTACGTCTTCGCCGAGTGAGCCGAAGATGGGGGCTAGCGGACCGCCGGTCAGCGCGAATCGATCCGGTGCGGCGTCCGTCGGGGTGCGTGGCGACGTTGCCACCGCGTCCTCGGCGATCGTGGTCGCGGAGGCCGGGGCGGGCGAGTCAGGCGTGCCTCCGACCGCGAAAGCCGCGACAAGCAGCGCGAGCACGGCCCGATGGTGTCGCCGCGATCGATGAGCCGAGGGCATCTCCTGACCCACACGCGAGGTCGACCGGGCGCCCCCGCCGGGCTTGGCTGATGCGACTCCAGTGGTGACGCGACGGTGTCGCCCAGTAGCCCCCATGAGCGCACGTTGACGCCTTGGAACCGGACGTGTCCACCCGGAATCTGCGACACGCCGCGAGCTCGCGCGAACGCGCCGAGGGCAGGGTCGGATGGAGCACGCGCATCCTCCGGCGGTTCGCGCTGGAAGCTGCGCGAGGCTGAATAAGTCAGCCGACGCAAAGGCTGATTGTCGATTCGACGTATCCAACCCGTCGTCACGCTAAATAGTCATTTGACTCCATACAGTTACAACGGTTCGATAACGGCTCGCCGGCCGTCACTGGTCGAGTGACCGAGGCCACTGCCACGTTGCGCCTGTTCGCTTACTGACCGCGACGTCGACGAGGTGCCCTGTGGCTCGTAGTGCTCTATCGATTCCCAACTCACGTAAGCACGGCAGGGGCTGGCGGGTGACTCGTCCCCTGATCGTCACTGCCGTCGCTTCCGCCGTGGTCGCTGGCTCGGCGACGGGCGTGCTGGCGGCGCCGGCCAGCGCCCCGTCGGCGTCGGTGGCGGTGGCTGAGTCGCTGGCCCCAGTGCTCTACGGCAAGGCGACCGCGGCCGGTAGCGGCACGGAATCCATCCGATTCTCCGCCCGCACCGTGGGGTCGGGCACCTGGAACCTGCTCAACGCGGCTTCGTCGCCGGGCCGGGAGGCGTGGCGGGCGCTGCCGGCCGGTGAATTGTCGATCGGCGAGGAGTTCGAGTACCAGATCGCGCACTGCGACAACACCGGCTGCACCGCATCGCCGGTGCAGACCGGCGCGGTATCGCCAGCGCTGGGCGCCGGGTCGCGCGCCGCGGCGACCCGGCTGCCGTTCACCTTGGGCGACCGGCTCGCAGCCCAGGTCGACGTGGGCACCGGGAACCTGATGGTGCAGATGAGCCTGTTCTCTCTGGACCGGCGCACCGCGAGCCCGCTGAACGTCGGCATCGCCTACAACTCGGTCACCCGCCGTGCCGAGGCGCACTTCCTCAACTCGGTGGGATCTTCGAGTTCTGGGTGGCGGCTGACCGCAGCCCGTGATGTGCGGCTGCAATCGGTGCCCGGCGCCGGCGCGGTCATCTACTACGGCCCCGGTGGCACCACCGGCACCTTCACCGCTGACGGCGCGGGCGGCTACAAGGCGCCGGCCGGGTTCAAGATGACCCTCGCGGCGGTTCCCGGTGGCGGCTGGACGCTCACCGCCCACGGCAGCGGCGAGGTTTCGCACTTCAAGGCCAACGGGCTGCTCACCAAGATGACCGACCGCTCCGGCAACGCCACCACCTTCACCTACAACACCGCGGGTGGGCTGACCGAGATCCGCACCGACCGCGGCGGGCCGGGGGCCAGCACCTTGACCGTCACCCTGGGCGGAGCGACGCCACGCCAGATCCAGCAGCTCTCCCAGACCGCCACCGTCACCGACCCCGTCACTGGCTACCCGCGGCAGGAGACCCACGAGGTCACCTTCGGCTACGACGCCAAGAACAACTTGAGCAGCGTCACCGACGCCGAGGGCCGGGTGACCGAGTTCTTCCACGGCGGCTCCGGCAACCTCAACCGGGTCACCGCACCCGGCGGGGCGCAGACCTCGTTCGCCTACGACACCCACGGCCGGGTGGAGGCGGTGACTCAGCCCACGGCCACCGACCCGGCTGGTGCGGTGACCCGCTTCGACTACGGCACCGGCGCGGACACCAGCGTGGGCACCGTGACGAAGGTCGCGGACCCCAACAGCGACCAGAACCAAGCCATCTCGGACGCCGCGCACACCCGCTACGAGCTCACCGATGACGGGATGCAGCTGGTGAAGCGCGCCGTCGACCCAGCCGGCAAGCCCCGATCTGCGCAGTACAACAGCTTCCTGGACGTCACCTCCTCATCGAACTCCTCGGGCACCACGACCTTCGGCTACAACGCCAACGAGGGTGAGTCGCTGACCGGGATCACCGGCGCCGCGGGTGCTGAATCCTCCTACGCCTACGGCAACACCGGCGCCAGCGCCCAGTACCTGACCTCGGAGAGCACCGACGCCCAGGGCAACAAGAGCACGTACACCTACAACGAGAACGGGCAGCGCACCGCCACCGCGGACTTCAGCTCCGCCACGGCCGAGGTCGCCTACAACCCCGACGGCACCGTCGACACCTCGACCAGCCCCTCGGGTGCGGTCACCGACTACAGCTACGACACCGTCGGGCAGACCACCGGCATCAACCCGCCCGACGGCTCCACCCTGGCCGACCGCTCCTACACCTGGGACGGCTTCGGCCGGCTCGCGAGCCGCACCACCGGCCGCGGGGTCACCGAGACCTACACCTACGACAACCTCGACCGCGCCCTCGAGATCGACTTCTCCGACACCACCTCCGACGTGACCTACGCCTACGACACCGCTGGCCGGGTCGACACCCGCTCCGACGGCTCCGGGCTCACCAGCTACGACTACGACCCACTCGGCCGGCTCGCTACCCGCACCCACACCGCCGGCGGCGGCACCTTGAGCTACAGCTATGACAAGGTCGGCAACCTGGCCAGCGCCGCCAACGTCGCCGGCACCACCAGCTACAGCTACGACGTGCGCAACCTGGTCAGCTCGATGACGACCGCCGCCGGACGGAAGATCGACTTCGCCCACGACGACGACGGCCGCCGCACCGACGTCTGGTTCGCCCCCACCGCCGCGTACTCGGGCGTCCCGGCCGGCTTCGGCGCGCACACCCACAACGACTACGCCGCCGACGGCCGCCTCACCCGGACCTGGACTTCGAAGGCCGGCAACGACAACGACCGAGTCACCGACCTGTCCTACACCTACACCTCTCCGGGCGCCGGCGCCTGCACCACCGCACCGCCCGAAGCGCAGGTGACGTCGATGCGCTGGACCCAGACCGACCACCGCACCAGCAAGACCACCGCCTACTGCTACGACAAGGCCAACCGGCTCACCTCCGCAACCACCACCGGCGGCGACAACTGGGCCTACACCTACGACGGCAACGGCAACCGCACCCAGACGGTCAAGAACGGCGCCGTGGTGCAGACCCTCACCGTCAACGCCGCCGACCAGATCACCAACGGCGGGTACAGCTACGACGGCGCCGGAAACCTCACCGCCGCCCCCGCCAACGGCGCCATGAGCTACAGCGGCGCCGAGCAGATGACCACCCGCACCGGAACCGGCGGCACCGCCTTCACCTACACCTACGCCGGGACCGACCAGAGCGAACTCATCTCCCAGTCCGGCGGCTACAACTACGCCTACGGCCGCACCAACGGCAACGGCATGCCGGTCCTGGAGACCTTCACCCGCGGCGGCAGCACCTTCGCCTACGTCTACGACCCTCAAGGCACCCCGCTGGTCATGGAAGGCGGCCTGAGCCACTACCTGGCCACCGACGGCCTCGGCTCACCCGTGGCGCTCGTCAACCACGGCGGCACCCAGACCGCGGAATATGCCTACGACCCCTACGGCCAGACCACCGCCACCGCCCTCAACGGCAGCAGCGCAGTCGACGTCCAGCGCTACGGCTACGCCGGCGGCATGCGCGACACCAGCGGCCAACTCGTTCACTACGGCCTGCGCTGGTACGACTCAGCCACCGGCCGCTTCACCCAGACTGACTCCCTCGAAACCCTTCTCGACCCACAACGGTCCAACCGCTACGAGTACGCCGCAGGCAACCCGGTCAACTACGTCGATCCGACTGGACTCATAGTGGAAAGTCTGTCGGTAACGGCATGCTTCATAGTTTGCGGAACGGTCGGGGTCTCACGCGAAGCGGGGTCGGGCGAGCTCGGACTCAACGCTAGCCTCGGTGCCGGCGCGGGCGTGAGCGTTGATTACGGGGTCGAACCCGGCTCGCTCGAGACCGAGGTTTCTGGACCTTCCGCCCAATGCAATCTCGGGCCCCTCTCCGCCACTTATAACACGACATCCGGGCTTTCGGCCGGCCTCACAACTTCCGCTGGCGTAGGCTGTGCCGCCAACGTGATCTCTGCAACCGTGAACCCTTAGGAATCCCGGATGCCTCACGGAACGAACCAGAATGAGGTTGCTAATGATTCAGATTGATGGACCAGTGGGCCATATCCTCGGCGGTCTCATGTTCGTACTCGCGATCTACTTGGCGTACGCAACCTACAGAAGGTATCGCAACAAGAAGTAGGTACCGGACGACCCTCAACCAGTCGCGAGCGCGCTGCGAGGAAGGGAGTGACGGCCATCGAGCTGCCTAGGTGAACGGTGAAATCATGCGGGAACCTGTGTCTCGAACTGCACCCGCCGGTGTTTCTATATCGGAAGTCGGCGCTCAAAACTGACCATAGGCGCGTGGAGGCGGTGTGGCTTATACGACAGGGGAAAGGGTGAGGCAAGTGAATGCCACGACGGCAGCGACCCGTTGTCGGGCCTTTGAGGAGGGGGCGTCGAGATAGTCTTCGTACCGCACGGGAGCCGCATCCGACCGCCGGATGCGGCTCCCGGCCACTTCGGGGCCAGAGCAATCAAACGTGCTGAGGCGTTGCGACGACTTTGGTCGGTGTGCAGGAGTGCCGGAAATCAAGGGTCGCAGGACAGGTTCCGACCGCGGCTTCAGACACCATGAGTCAAGACGCGAGCGGCGCGATGCAGATCTCAAGCTTGTTCTCGGGGTTTCAGAGGCCGCAGGCCGCCGAGGAGATTCAGGATGCATTCGGCAGTCTTAGGGCGGTCAGCCGAGTCGTAGGCCCTTTGCAAAGCGCTGTGAGCGCGTAATGGCCTCACGCTGGGCCGAGTTGGAAGTCGCTGAGTACCTATGGGCGGTCACCAACAGTGATTGCACCGATTGTGGCTCTGCGTCTCCTCGGTGAGTGACGCCCCAGCGGTCCCACGGTGGTCCGCTGCGACTGCGCGGGCCTAGAGAGCGAAGCAAATCGCGCCCGCGACTATGGTCAAGGCAATCGCGCGGGCCCCGGCGGCATTGTCGGGAGAAGCGGCCTTCTTTCGCTCGCCGGCGCGACTTGGCAGCCTTCGGACAAGCAGGAGTAGCGCGACTGCTACCACGACAGGGGCGACGACGGGGCTCGACGGGGCAAGCGTGGGGGTATGGTCGCGGCGACGAGGTCCTGACCGACAGGCATGCGTTCACCCTGCAGGCGGCTCAGAGACGCCGAGATCGCCTCTCCCTGCCTGTCATTCTCCGTGAGCGCAACGACTGCCGCGGCGCACAGGAGTTTGGTTCTGGGCGCACCGCCATGCCGCTGCAGGTTGCTGTACTGAGCTACTTGTTCCGGTTCCTGCAGATGCTGATCTTCATAAGGAAGAGAGAGGAAGCCAGCATCACCCATGCCACCGCGATTGGCGCCACCGCCCGGGCGGGGCGGCTGTCACCATTCACCGTATTGAGGGCTGCGAGTGGAACCACGGACACCCCAATCAACGCCACTATGGGATTCAGGGCAACCTTATGCCTTCACATCGTCAGTCGCGAAGTCGCTTCCGCGCCGTGGGCACGGCGCTTCCGTACGCAAGACCCAGCATGCGGAAGGCTTCGGCCATCCGCGGGCGATCGCGGTTCAATCGTCGGTCCACCAACCAGATCACGCCGACGGCGGTGGCGATGACGACGAACCCGGGCAAGACGATCCACGGGTTCTGGGTGGCCAATTGCCAGCGCCTCGTCGCCACCACCAGCACCAGGCCCACCAGGTGGCTGAGCCAGACGAGCGCCACCACGGCCAGATAGGTCAGGGCGAGCCCCTTGGGCAAGAGGTGCTTCCTCGTCGGAGGGAAAACTTCTTCGTCCATGCCTGCAAGACTTGCGGTGCATCAATCGGGGAGCAAGTCGCGGTGCTTTGACTGCCGCCGGATGTCCCTCGATCGGTGCCATCAGTACACGCTCCGCGTCCGTCTAAGACGCCGGACCTGGGGACTGCCCGACCTTCAGTTGACTCGTCTCGGTAGGGGCGGTCAGGCCGCGTGAGCGGCCCGGGTCGAGTGTCTCGAACTCGATGGGGGTCAGGCGGCCGAGGGCGTCTTGGCGCCGGCGGCGGTGGTAGGTCTTCTCGATCCAGATGACGATCGCCAGGCGCAGTTCGCTCGCGGGTGGTCCAGCGCTGCCGGTTGAGGACGTTCTTCTGCAGCAGCGCTGAAGAACGACTCCATCGCGGCGTTGTCGGCGCACGCTCCGACCCGGCCCATCGAGCCGACGCAGGCTGGGCCTCGCGCAGGCGCGCGGACGTAGGCGTGGGAGCGGAATTGGCTGCCGCGGTCCGAGTGCACGATCGCTGCCGACGGGGCCGCGCAGCGCGATGGCGTTGCGCAGCGCGTGTGACGGCCAGTTCGGAGGCTTCATCCGGGCGTCGATGGAGTAGCCGACGATGCGCTTGGAGCAGGCGTCCTTGATCGCGCAGAGGTAGAGCTTGCCCTCGGCGGTGGGGTGTTCGGTGATGTCGGTCAGCCACAGCTGGTTCGGCGCGCTCGGCGGTGAAGTCCCGCGCGCACCAGGTCGTCATGGACCGGCGGTCCGGCGCTTGCGGTTCAGGCCGCGCTTATTCGCGAGTGCACCGACCAGATCCGCTGCGACGTGCACAGCCGGTCGACCCGATTCTCGAGGGCGGCGACGCCCTGGTCGGCGCAGCTCATCGGCGATGAACCGGTAGCCGAACTCGGGGTCGTCGTGGTGGATGTCGATCGCAGCGTTGATCAGGTGCGCGTCGTCCCAGTCGCGCTGACTCACCGGGTTGGCCTGCCACTTGTAGAAGGCCTGCTTGGAAAAGCCGAGCACCCGGCAGGTCACCGCGACGGGGATCTTGTCGGCGGCGAGGTCAAGGACCAGCGGGTACATCTGTAATGGATGGCGGCTGGCCCGTGGCCGGCTGAGAAGCTGGGCCTCGGCCTGCGCGCGTGACTCCGGGTATATCCGACTCGCCGCCCGTCGGTGGTGTCTTGAAAATGACGTGTCTACGCGCGGGCCGGGGCTTGGCCCTCCCGCCCAGATGCCTTGATTAGAAGCCTGTCCACCCACCGGCAACGGTGGGCGTGACTCATTACAGATGTGTCTCTGAGCGACTCCACGGGTCCGAGCTGATCGTTCTACCTGCGCCCGTTCAAGGAGACTCATGAGCATCGTCGCCGAGACCTTCGAGCACGTCGTCGGTATCGACACCCACGCCCGCACGCACACCTACTGCCTCCTGCACGCCCGTACCGGAGCAGTCATCGACACCGCGACCTTCCCGACATCGAAGGCAGGCAACGCGCGAGCGGTCGACTGGATCGGTCGCCGCAGCCAGGGCAGCGTTCTCGCCGCCATCGAGGGCACCTCCTCCTACGGCGCCGGCATCAGCGCAGCTCTCCTCGAGCACGGGTTCGACGTCGCCGAAGTCCGACCGGCCGCCCGATCCACCCACGCCCATGCAGGCAAGTCCGACGCCCTCGATGCCGAAGCAGCTGCGCGATCAGTCGTCGGCCGGGACTACGACACCCTCGCTCGGCCCCGCCAGACCGGGCCCCGTGCGGCCCTTCGCATCCTGCTGGCCTCCCGCTCGATCATCGACCAGCAGCGCACCGCCAACCGCAATGCGCTCACCGCCCTTCTGCGCACCGTCGACCTCGGCGTCGACGCGCGCAAGCCGCTGACCGACGCCCAGATCCGCACCATCGCGGCCTGGCGCACCAGCCGGGCTGCCTCATCGGACGCGTCGGGCATCGCGCGGCGTGAAGGCCGCCGTCTCGCCGTCACGGTGCTGGAGCAAACCGAGGCACTCAAGATCAACCACCGCGAGTTGCGCGAGCTGACCGAGCAGCTCGCCCCCGGCCTGCAAGACGTTCCCGGACTCGGACCGGTCACCGCGGCGATCATCGTCTGCGCCTACTCCCACCGCGGGCGCGTCCGCTCCGAAGCGGCATTCGCAGCCCTCGGGGGCATCGCACCGCTACCGGCGTCCTCGGGAAACACGACCCGGCACAGGCTCTCGCGATCAGGAGACCGGCAGCTCAACCGCGCCTTCGACATCGCCGTCCGCACCCGCATGAGCTACGACTCCATCACCCGCGAATACGTCGCCCGTCGGCGCTCCGAAGGACGCAGCAACCGAGAGATCCGCCGCTGCCTCAAGCGCTATGTCTGCCGTTCCGTCTTCCGCCAGCTCCAGGCCTGCATGGCTTGACGCCAGGCATAGAAGCGTCATTTTGGGAGGACGTCGCGGGCGAAGTAGGCCGTGGCCCGGCGCAGGATCTCGTTCTCCTGCTCCAGCTGCTTGGCCCGCTTGCGCAGCTCCCGGTTCTCGGCCTCGAGGTCGACCCCGGCGCTCGAGCCGGCCGTCGACGTGGTCTTGGCGGTGAGGCCCTCGTCGCGGTCGGCGATCTTCAGCCAGCGTTGCAGGCAGGACTCGGAGATCCCGAAGTCTCTTGGCGACCTGCGCGATCGACTGGTCGCCCTGCCGGGCCACCGCGATCACGTCAGCCAGGAACTCCTTGGGGAACGGCTTGGGCACGATGCTGATCCTTCCAGCGAGGCCGAAGCCTCACAGGCAGGGAGTCAACCGAACCCTGGGCAGTCCCGGGGGGACAACCGGGACACCCTGCCGGCTGCCAGAATCGCGTCCTCGGCTAGCCCCTCGCACCCACGTCCCCGTGCGCACGAGGCTGCTGCGTGACGCGAACCCGGTCCATCGCCGGGTTCACGGCATCAGCGTCAGTAGTCGGGGAGACGGCACCCCGCTTGCAGTCGACAATCGCCATTAACGATCAACTAGATGACACCTTGAATAACTTCCGGACCCAAAAGCCAAAAGCCCTCATGAATGCTGAAGACTTCACTATGGAACGTCAAGACCTCACTGCAGAACGGCACGCATGCTACCTTCGGAGGTAGATCGGGCCCCGCTTCGCGGGGTCCATCGCCGTTTCTAGGGGTGACTTGTTGGTCATTGTCGGGTGGCGTTGATAATGCATGGCGGGATGAAGGTCTACGCCGGTGCGCCGGCGGCTGCCCGGCAGTACGTGGAGGCCGACCGGGGCCGGGCGGATGACTACTACCTCACCGAGGGTGCCGGCGTCGCCCGCCGGTTCAGCGTCACCGAGGGGCGGGTGACCGAGTTGGCGCCGCTGACCGGCGACGCCTACGAGACGTGGGTGGCCGGCTGTGACCCGGACACCGGCGAGCCGCGGGGGCAACTGCGCGGCGACGGTCATGCGGTGCGGTTCGTCGAGGTGGTGGTCAACGGCCCGAAGACGTGGTCGCTGGCCGCCGCGCTGCATCCGGACATCGCGCAGGCGTATGACGCGGTCCAGGCCCGGGCGGCCGAGCAGATCATCGGCTGGCTCGGGCAGCACGCCACCACCCGGGTCGGTCCCCGCGGCGAGCAGGTGCAGGTGCTCGGTCGAGGTGGCCGAGGCGGTGACGGTGGCGCACTACACGTCTCGGGCCGGGGATCCGCACCGCCATCTGCACCTGCAGATCAACGCCCGGGTGTTCGCGGCCGGGAGATGGCGTGGCCTGCACACCGTCGGCGTCCGCGATTCCCTCGCCGCAATCAACGGTATCGGGCACGCCGCGGTCGCCTGCGATCCGCAATTCCGGGCCGCGCTCGCCGCCCACGGATATGCATTGGCTGCCGATGGCGAAGTCCGGCAGCTGGCGAATCACGTGGGCGCCTTCAGTGCGCGGACCGCGCAGATCGCCCGGAACATCGACACGTACGAACGAGAATGGGCCGCGGCGCATCCCGGCGAATCACCCCGGCCCGGCGTTGCGCCGGGCCTGGGACGCGCGGGCGTGGGCAGCGGGCCGCCCGGACAAGGTGCTGCCCCAGCCGGGGGAGGACCTCACCGCACGGTGGCTGGCCGAGCTGGCAGCGCTGGGCTACCGCGACCGCGACGTTCCCACCGGCCTGACGCCCACCCCGGTCGGCTGCCTGGACCGGGAGCAGGCGGTGGAGCGGGTGCTGGCCCGGCTGGGCGCCGCCCGCTCGGGGTGGAACGCCGCCGACGTGCGCGGGGAGGTCGAGCAGCTGCTCGCCGCCGCCGGCATCGTCACCGATCCGTCGGTGCGCATCGAGCTAGCCGAGGACCTCACCGCCCGCACGATGGACCGCTGCGTGCCGCTGCTGGACCGCGACGGGGTGACCCAGCACATCCGGGCCTGGACTTCCGCGCCGGTGCTCGCCGTCGAGGCCGACCTCACCGCCCGCCTCGCCGCCCGCGCCACCGAGCGCCCGGCCGGCGTCCCGGACACCGACCCGGCTACCGCCGGTCGACGTCACCGCTGTGCTCACGCAGCTGGACCCGGGACAGGCTGCGGCAGTCGCCGCGCTCGCCGGCCAGCGGCGCCTGATCGTGATCGAGGGTGCGGCCGGCGCCGGCAAGACCACCACCTTGGCCGCCACCCGGACACGTGCTCGCCGAGCAGGGTCGCCGGCTGATGGTGGTGACCCCGACGCTGAAGGCGGCCAAGGTCGCCGCCGCGGAGGTCGGCGCGGTCGCCGGGTCGGCGGCCCGGCTGGCCTTCGAGTACGGCTGGCGCTGGAATGCCGACGGTGCGTGGACCCGGCTCGCCGTCGGCGAGACCGACCCGGTCACCGGCCGGATCTACACCGGACCGGGAGAGGGGGCGCGGCTGCGGGCCGGTGACCTGCTCGTCGTGGACGAGGCGGGCATGCTGGATCAAGACACCGCCCGGGCCCTCCTGACGATCGCCGACGAGTGCCAGGTGCACCTCGCACTGCTCGGTGACCGGCATCAGCTCGCGGCCGTCGGTCGCGGTGGCGTCCTCGACCTCGCCGCGACCCAGGTCGACCCGACCGGGCACCTCACCCTGGTCGAGGTGCACCGCTTCACCCGCACCGACGCCACCGGCGCGCACGACACCGGACGCCGAGTACGCCGACCTGACGCTGGCGATGCGCTCCGGTGAGAACCCCGGCAAGGTGTTCGACGCGCTCCTGGCCCGCGGGCAGATACGGCTGCACCCCGACGCCGATGCGCTGCGGGAGGCGCTCGCCGCCGACGCGGCCGAGGGCTACACCGCGGGTGAGCGGGTGGCCGTGGTGGTCGCCACCCGCGAGCAGGCCGCCGCCCTCAACGCCGCCATCCGGGACCGGCTCGTCTTCGATGGCCGGATCGACGACGTCGCGGCGGTGGTCACCGGGGCCGGGGAGCGGATCGGCGTCGGCGACCGGATCGCCACCCGCCGCAACAACCGCGACCTGCAGGTCGCCAACCGCGACACCTGGACCGTCACCGCCGTCGACCGAAACGGCGGGCTGCTCGTCACCCCCGCCGGCACCCCGCATGTCACCCCCGCCGACGGCGTGGTCGCCACTGTGACCCCGCCGTCACCCTCGACGTCACCCCGGCCGGGACAGGGGCGCGGGTGCTGCCCGCCGACTACGTCACCGCGCAGGTGGAACTGGCCTACGCCACCACGGCGCACGGCAACCAAGGCGACACCGTGACCGCCGCCCACCTGGTGGTCGGCGAGGACACCGGCGCGGCCGCGGCCTACGTCGGGATGACCCGCGGTCGGGAATCCGAACACCGCACACCTCGTCGCCGACCGACCCCGCCGAGGCGCGGGAGCAGTGGCTCGCAGTCTTCGCCCGCGACCGCGCCGACCTCGGCCCGGCACACGCCGCCCGAACTTGCCGCCGCCGAGGCCGCCCGCTACGCCACGCCCCGACCGTTGGAGCAGGCGCTCGCCGACCTGCACTCGGCGTGGACGGCCGAGCAACGCTGCCTGGATCGGCTCGCCCACGCCGAACCACGCGCGGGACGCGCTGCGCGAGATCGTCGCGCTCGAGTCCGCCCACGCCGACCGAGCTCACCGCGCTGGAAGCCCGGTACGAGCAGACCGGAATCGACGCTCGCCACGCCACGGGGCGGGCTGAGGACAGCGGCGCGGTCGTCACCGCCGAGACCGACCGGATCCGCGACACCTTGCTCGCCAAGTGGGATAGCGAGCGCCTCGCAGTCCGGGAGGGCGCGCAGGTCGTGCTCGACGGTCCCGGCCGGCTCAAGCTTCGGCGGGCGGCGGTGAATCGGGCCGGCGAGCAGCTGGTCGACTGGGCCGACGGCTGGCGTCCCTACCTGCCGGCCATACCCACAGACCCGCAGCAGATCGCGCGCCTGGCCGACCGGTCCGACGACCGACCACGGCTGTGGACCGCCTTCGACTCCTACGCCCGCGGTCACGCCGAACACGCCCACCCGGAGCACGCTCCGTTGCGCGCGACCGCAGCCACCGACCAAGAGAACCACCGGCACGCCGGGGCCGCGGTGGCCGCAGCCCGCCGCCAGCACGAGGATCGGCTCGCCCGCTTCGGAGCCCTCGCCTGGACCCCCGACCCGGCGGAGCGGCTGGCCGACACCGACCGGGACATCGCCGCCACCCATACCGAGCTGGCCGCCGTCCGAGCTCGGATCTCGCGACTGATGGCCGAGCCGGCCCTCCTCGCCCAGCCGGCCGACCGCCTCGTCCACGAGCGGGACCCCTGGCGCGCAGATCAGGACGCCGACCCGACCACCACACCGATCGGCCGCTTCCGCTGCTGGCCGCCCCCGAGCCGAGTGTCGTGCTCGCCGCGGCCCGAGGACCTCGCGGCGCTCACGCGGCGCACGCCTCTGGTCCAGGCATCCGGCGATGAGATCTGCCCGTGTCGGCATGCCGCGGAGGCGGTGGCATGCGCCGTGCTCGGCAACCGAAGCGGAAGACGGGCAGACGACGGCGCATTCGCGGTGACGGCGTTCCAGTCAGTAGACGGAGCCCAGACTGCGGTGCGCAGCGAGGGTCAGGGCGCACGGAGATGGAGGCGATGAGCGGTGGCGTCGATCGCGAAGAGACCCGACGGGACCTATCGGCCCCGGTACCGGGACGAGAACGGCAAGGAGCACGCCCGCCACTTCAAGCGCAAGGTCGACGCCCAGCGGTGGCTGAACTCCGTCAATGCCGCCATGGAAACCGGGAACTACGTCGACCCTCGTGCGGGGCGGATCAAGCTGGGCGACTGGGCGGAGAAATGGTTCGAGGGTCAGGCTCAGCTCAAGCCCACGACGCGGGCCCGGTACCGAATCATCCTCGACCGTGCATGTCCTGCCGCGTTGGTCCGCTACTCAACTCGTGACTGTGTCGCACGCCGCCGTCCAGGCATGGGTTGCGCAGCAGCACGCGGAAGGAGCCGCCGCCGCCACGGTCCGCAAGCACTTCCGAGTCCTCAGCCTCATCCTCGATCTCGCCGTGCGTGACGGACGGCTTCCCCGGAACCCGTGCCAGAAGGTCAACCTGCCCCGAGTCCGAACAGGCCCGGCGGCGGTACCTCACGCATGCACAGGTCCACCGCCTCGCGGACGAGACGTGTTCCCTCCGGGCCGGCTCCCGACTCCCGTACCGCGAGCGGAGATCAGTGGCCTCCTACCGCGTCGTCGTGCTCGTCCTCGC
This sequence comes from uncultured Actinomycetota bacterium, assembly GCA_963747895.1. Taxonomy (GTDB): domain Bacteria; phylum Actinomycetota; class Actinomycetes; order Mycobacteriales; family Geodermatophilaceae; genus Blastococcus. Next base: position 394,225 of record CAVVGX010000004.1, on the reverse strand, counting down.
CTACTGCGGGTTGCGCTGGGGCGAATTGGCTGCCCTGAAGATCAAGCGGGTCGACCTCGCCGGCGCCGGATCGAGGTCGCCGAGTCGGTCGTCGAGGTCGACGGAGTGCTGATCTGGGGCGTCCCCAAGGGATACGAGCGCCGATCGGTCCCGATCCCTGCCTTCATCGCCGAGGACCTGCGCGAACAGCTCGCAGGCCGGGGACCTGACGACCTCGTCTTCACTGGCCTTCGGGCCGGGGGAGTGCTGCGCAACCGAGTGTTCCGCAGGGCGGGCTTCGACCGGGCCGCCCAGGCGCTGGGACTCGAGGGACTCGTGCCGCACGAACTTCGGCACACGGCCGCGAGCCTGGCCGTTTCATCCGGCGCCAACGTGAAGGCGGTGCAACGGATACTCGGCCACGCCTCGGCTGCAATGACGTTGGACACCTACGCCGACCTCTTCGACGAGGACCTCGACGCCGTCGCGGAGCGATTGGACCTCGCCGCGCGGGCGGTCCGCGAACGTTCTGCGGACTATTTGCGGACTCCGGGCCTCTTCACGCTGGATCCGCGCGTCAAACTGATCAGCCGTCCGGCCGCTGACCAGCGCCTTCTCGTGGTGCCCCCGGCAGGATTCGAACCTGCGCCCCTGCCTCCGGAGGGCAGTGCTCTATCCCCTGAGCTACGGGGGCTCGTCTCGTTCGGGGACGAACCTATCAGTCCCGGACGGGACGGCGGGCGGAGGGCCTCAGGGCGCCGGGAGCGGGGTCCCGCCCCGCGCGGTGAGCATGTCGAGCATCGTGTCGACCTCGTAGCCCTGCGACTGCGCCATGCTGCGCGCCAGGTCCCGGACCGCGCCGAGTTCGGCGTGCTCGGCTCCGTACTGCGCCATGTCGAAGCCGCCCTGGTGGTGGCGGGTCATCAGCCTCAGGAACTCGACATCGAACGCGGTCCCGGACAGGCTGCGCAGGTGCTCGAGCTCCTCCTCGGTGGCCATGCCGGGCATGAGGCCGCCCGAGGTGCCCATACCGGCCATGTCGTGCCCGTCGTGCGCTACGGAGCCCTCCGCCATCCACGCCATCCGCTCACCCCCGGTGGGCGACAGGCCCCACAGCGCCAGCCAGCCTTGCATCCGCCCGATCTGGTTGGTCTGCGTGGCGGCGATGTCGGCGGCCAGCAGCTCGACCTCCGGGTCGTCGCTGCGCTCGGACACGAGGCCGGCCATCTCGACGGCCTGCAGGTGGTGCGCCGCCATGTCGCGGGAGAACCCCGCGTCCACCGAGCCGGCCGTCGGCGTCTCCGGTCCGCGGCCGATGCCGAGCGCCACCGCCGCGCCGCCGCCGATCAGCAGCAGGCCCACGGCGATGACGGCCAGCAGGGCGGCCCGCAACGGGGACCGCTGCGCCTCGGGAGTCGTCACGGTCGCACCTCCGGTCGTGGTCGGATCAGCCGTCGGAGCCGTCCTGGGACATGTCCACGGGCGCGTCCGTGGCGGCCGCGCTGCCGTAGCGGCTGTCGTCGCCCACCACGAGCGGGTCGGCGATGAACGCGTCGTTCGAGCAGGTGGCGCCGGGCTCGGGGAACTCGCCGGCCTTGAACGTCATCAGATCGGCGAACTGCCGCAGGCGCTCGTCGTCGGCGCTGTCGACCTTCAGCTGGTCGCCCCACGACTGGATGCTGATGGGGGAGTCGAGCCCCGCGTACGGCGACAGCATCCGGCCGTCCTCGCCCTCGACGAGCTTCGCCAGTTTCGCGACATCGGCGTCGGAGACCTCATCGGGGTCGTAGGCGATCCACACGGCACCGTGCTCCATGCTGTGCACGGCGTTCTCGTGCCGGATGTCGACGTCGTAGACGGTGCCGGTGCAGTCGGCCCACTCGTTGTCGTGCTCGCCACCGACCGGGGGCGACTCCGCGTAGTCCACGGGCGTGGCCACGTGGTTGCCGCCCTCGTAGTCGTAGGACCGGGCGCCGGCGATCTCGTCGATCGACCCGACCTTGTCCGCGTTCGCCTCGTTGACCTGCACCACGGCGTAGCCGATGACGGCCGCGGCGAAGACGACGACCGCGACCGCCCCGGCGATGAGGCCCAACGGGCGCTTGTGGGCGTTGGCCACGACCTGCGTCGGGGGCCGCGTCCGACTTCCCTTGCCTCCCGTGCGAGCGCGGTTCGGGTTGCCGCCTCCCGACCGGGTGGCGCCGCCGCCGGGGCGGGCGTCGTCGGGCTTACGGTCCTTGGCCAAGGCCACTCCTCGATGCGGGCTGCACGGTGCGCGGGCGAGTCTAGGTTGTGAAGCTGGGCGTTCCCTGCATGCGCCGGGCGGGGGCGCCAGGGCGGCAGGGGTCGGTCAGTACGCTCGTGCGGTGACACCGGAGCAGCTGCAGGACGTCGTCCGTACCGCCGTGGGCGCGGTCGTCGACCGAGGTGCGCTGCCCGTCGAGGTGCCCGCCGAGGTCGTCATCGAGCGGCCGAAGGTCCCCGAGCACGGCGACTACGCCACCAACGTCGCGCTGCGGCTGGCCAAGCCCGCGGGCCGGCCGCCCCGTGAGGTCGCCGAGCTGCTCGCCGAGGAGCTGCGGGCGCACGAGGGCATCGCCTCGGTCGACGTCGCCGGTCCCGGCTTCCTCAACATCGTGCTCGCCAAGGACGCCCTGGGGCAGATCGCCGTCCGTGCGGTCACCGCGGGGGAGTCCTACGGCCGGACGGACAGCCTGGCCGGGCAGAAGCTCAACCTGGAGTTCGTCTCGGCCAACCCCACCGGCCCGGTGCACATCGGCGGCACCCGCTGGGCCGCCGTCGGCGACGCGCTCGGCCGGCTGCTCACCGCCAGCGGCGCCGAGGTCACCCGCGAGTACTACCTGAACGACGCCGGTGCCCAGATCGACCGGTTCGCCCGCAGTCTGCAGGCCGCGGCGCTCGGCCGGCCGGTGCCCGAGGACGGGTACGCGGGGGAGTACATCGGCGAGATCGCCGGCCAGGTCGTGGCCGCGGAGCCCGGGCTGCTGGACCGGTCGGAGGAGGAGCAGGTCCCGGTCTTCCGGACGCGGGGCGTCGACCTGATGGTCGCCGAGATCCGCAGCTCGCTGGCCGCGCTCGGCGTCGACTTCGACGTCTTCTTCTCCGAGCTCGGCCTGTACACCTCCGGGGCCGTGGAGAGGGCGGTGGCCCGCCTGCGCGAGCAGGGGCACGTCTACGAGGCCGACGGCGCCGTGTGGCTGCGGACGACGACCTTCGGCGACGACAAGGACCGGGTGCTGATCAAGGCCGACGGGGAGACGACCTACTTCGCCTCCGACTGCGCCTACTACCTGGACAAGCGCGGGCGCGGCTTCGACAAGGTCGTGATCATGCTCGGCGCCGACCACTCCGGCTACGTCGGCCGGTACAAGGCGCTGGTGGCGGCCACCGGTGACGACCCGCAGGTGAACCTGGAGATCCTGATCGGCCAGCTGGTCAACCTGCTGCGCGACGGCGAGCCGGTGCGGATGAGCAAGCGGGCCGGGACCGTCGTCCTGCTCGAGGACCTCGTCGAGGCGGTGGGGGTCGACGCCGCCCGGTACGCCCTGGCCCGGGCCTCGGTCGACCAGCAGATCGACCTCGACATCGAGCTGTGGACGAAGAAGAGCAACGACAACCCGGTCTTCTACGTGCAGTACGCGCACTCGCGGATCTCCTCGGTGGTGCGCAACGGCGAGGAGCTCGGCCTCGCCGTGGGCGACCCCGCCACCGTCCGGGCGGGGGTGCTCGAGCACCCGCGCGAGGGGGACCTGCTGCGGGCCATCGGGGCCTTCCCGGGCGTCATCGTGTCGGCGGCCGAGCTGCGCGAACCCCACCGGGTGGCCCGGTACCTCGAGGAGCTGGCGGGCACGTACCACCGGTTCTACGAGGCGTGCCGCATCCTGCCTCGCGGCGACGAGGAGCCCTCCGAGCTCCACCGGGCACGCCTCATGCTGTGCGCCGCCACGGCGACCGTCCTGCGCAACGGCCTCGCCGTCCTCGGCGTGAGCGCCCCGGAGCGGATGTGAGAGCGCACCCCGCCGGCCCGCTGCACGGCAACATCCAGCAGCCGAGCCCGGCCGGCGCGCCCCCGGCGGAGCTGGGCGCCCTCGACCCGCAGGTCTGGCCGCGCTCGGCCACCCGGGTCGACGGCGAGCTGCACCTCGCCGGGCGGGCCGTCACCGACCTCGCCCGCGAGCACGGGACGCCGCTGTTCGTCCTGGACGAGGCGGACTTCCGCAGCCGCGCCGCCGACTTCGCGACGGCGTTCGAGGGCGCCGACGTGCACTACGCCTCCAAGGCGTTCCTCTGCGGGCAGGTGGCCCGCTGGATCGCCGAGGACGGCCTGCACCTGGATGCCTGCAGCGGCAACGAGCTGGCCCTCGCCCTGGCCGCCGGGTTCCCGGCCGAGCGGATCGCCCTGCACGGCAACAACAAGTCCCTGGTGGAGCTGCAGCTGGCCGTCGACTCCGGGATCGGGCACGTCGTGCTCGACTCCTTCGACGAGATCGACCGGCTGGTCCCGCTGGCCGCCGACCGGGTGGCCGCGGGCGGGTCGCCGGTGCCGGTCCTCATCCGCTCCACCGTCGGCATCGAGGCGCACACCCACGAGTTCATCGCCACCGCGCACGAGGACCAGAAGTTCGGGTTCTCGCTGGCCACCGGTGACGCGCTGACCGCGGCGGTCCGGGTCATCCGGGAGCCGGCGCTGCGGCTGACCGGGCTGCACAGCCACATCGGCTCGCAGATCTTCGACACCGCCGGCTTCGAGGCGGCCGCGCACCGGGTCGTCGGCCTGCTGGGCCAGATCCACCAGGCGACCGGCGAGCTGCTGGAGGAGCTGAACCTCGGCGGCGGGTTCGGCATCGCCTACCTCGCCGAGGACGACCCGGTGAGTCCCGGCGACGTCGCCGCCAGGCTCCGGACCGTCGTGGCCGCCGAGTGCGCCGCCCTCGGGCTGCCGGTGCCGCGGCTGGCCGTGGAGCCGGGCCGCGCCATCGCGGGTCCCGGCACGGTCACCCTCTACGAGATCGGCACCATCAAGCCCGTGCGGCTCGGGGCGGGAGGCGGCCCCGGGACGCCCCCGGTGCGCAACTACGTCTCCGTCGACGGCGGGATGAGCGACAACATCCGCACCGCGCTCTACGACGCCGACTACACCTGCGTGCTGGCCAACCGGACCTCCGACGCGCCCCCGGCGCTGTGCCGGGTCGTCGGCAAGCACTGCGAGAGCGGCGACATCCTGGTGCGCGACCTCTGGCTGCCGTCGGACGTCGCCCCCGGCGACCTCCTCGCGGTGGCCGCCACCGGCGCGTACTGCTGGTCGATGGCGAGCAACTACAACTACCTGCTCAAGCCCCCGGTGGTGGCCGTGCGGGACGCCGTCGCCACGGAGATCGTCCGGCGTCAGACACTGTCCGACGTGTTCGCCCTCGACGCCGTCCTCGCCGACGTGCCCGCGCCCTCCCCGGCCATCGACCAGCCCGCTCCCGAGCACGCCGCGGGAGCGCGGTCGTGACGGCGCCGCTGCGGGTCGCCCTGCTGGGCTGCGGCACCGTGGGCAGCGCCGTGCTGCGGCTGATCGAGGACCAGCACGACGACCTCGCCGCCCGCATCGGCCGGCCGATCGAGGTCGTGGGCATCGCGGTCCGCCGCCCCGCGCACCACCCCGACGTCCCGCAGCACCTGCTGACCACCGATCCGGCCGCCCTGGTGCGCCGGGACGACGTCGACCTCGTCGTCGAGGTCATCGGCGGCATCGAGCCGGCCCGGAGCCTGATGTACGCGGCGTTCGAGGCGGGCAAGTCCGTCGTCAGCGCGAACAAGGCGCTCCTGGCCGAGGACGGTCCCGGTCTGCACGCGGCGGCCGCGAAGGCGGGGGTCGACCTCTACTACGAGGCCGCCGTCGCCGGGGCGATCCCGCTGCTGCGCCCGCTGCGCGAGTCGCTGGCCGGGGACCAGCTGCGCCGGGTCGTGGGCATCGTCAACGGGACGACCAACTACATCCTCTCCCGCATGGCCGAGACCGGCGCCGGCTTCGCCGAGGCGCTGGCCGAGGCCACCGAACTCGGGTACGCCGAGGCCGACCCGACCGCCGACGTGGACGGTTTCGACGCCGCCGCCAAGGCCGCGATCCTGGCCTCGCTGGCCTTCCACACCCCGGTGTCGTCGGCCGACGTGCACCGCGAGGGCATCTCGGCGGTGTCGGCCACCGACGTCGCCCGGGCCGCGGAGATCGGCTGCACGGTCAAGCTGCTGGCCATCTGCGAACGGGTCCCCAACGGGAACGGCGACTCCGTCGCGGTCCGGGTGCACCCGGCGATGATCCCGACGACCCACCCGCTGGCCTCGGTCGGTGGTGCCTTCAACGCCGTCTTCGTCGAGGCCGAGGCCGCCGGGCAGCTGATGTTCTACGGCCAGGGCGCCGGCGGTGAGCCCACCGCCAGCGCCGTCCTCGGCGACCTCGTGGCCGTGGCCCGCAACCGGGTCGCCGGCGCCTCGGGCCAGGGCCCGACGGGCTACGCAGATCTCGCCGTGCGGCCCATGGCGGAGACCCCGACCCGGTACCACGTCAGCCTCGACGTGGCGGACAAGCCGGGTGTCCTCGCGGCGGTCGCGCAGGAGTTCGCCCGGCAGGACGTGAGCATCTCCACCGTCCGCCAGACCGGCCGTGGCGACGCCGCCACGCTGGTCATCGTCACCCACAGCGCGCCCGACGCGGCGCTGTCGGCCACCATCGCCGCACTGCGGGACATGCCCGCGGTCCGAGGCGTCACCAGCGTCCTGCGCGTGGAGGGTCTGTCATGAGCGTCTCGAAGACGGTGTCCCCGGGCTGGCCGGGGCTGATCGAGGCCTACCGGTCGCGGCTGCCGGTCAGCGACTCGACCCCGGTCGTCACCCTGTACGAGGGCGCGACCCCGCTGCTGCCGGCCCGCGAGCTGAGCCGCCGGACCGACTGCGAGGTCTACCTCAAGGTCGAGGGCGCGAACCCCACCGGGTCCTTCAAGGACCGGGGGATGACGATGGCCATCACCAAGGCCGTCGAGGAGGGCGCCAAGGCGGTCATCTGCGCCTCCACCGGCAACACCAGCGCGAGTGCGGCGGCCTACGCCGCCCGTGCGGGCCTCACCTGTGCCGTGCTCGTGCCCCAGGGCAAGATCGCCATGGGCAAGCTGGCCCAGGCGCTCGTGCACGGCGCCCAACTGCTGCAGGTCGAGGGCAACTTCGACGACTGCCTGGCCCTGGCCAGCAAGCTCGCCATCGACTACCCGGTGAGCCTGGTCAACAGCGTCAACCAGTTCCGCATCGAGGGGCAGAAGACCGCGTCGTTCGAGATCGTCGACGTGCTGGGCGACGCCCCCGACATCCACTGCCTCCCCGTGGGGAACGCCGGCAACATCACCGCCTACTGGCAGGGCTACCGGGAGTACGCCGCCGACGGGACCGCCACGCGGATGCCGCGGATGTGGGGCTTCCAGGCCGCAGGCGCCGCACCGATCGTCAACGGTGCCGTGGTCGAGAACCCGAGCACGATCGCGACCGCCATCCGGATCGGCAACCCGGCGTCCTGGACCAAGGCGCTGGCCGCCCGCGACGAGTCCGGCGGCCGCATCGACGCCGTCACCGACCGGGCCATCCTGTCGGCCTACCGGCTGCTGGCCCGCAGCGAGGCCGTCTTCGTGGAGCCCGCATCGGCCGCCTCGGTCGCCGGCCTGCTGCAGGTGCACGCCGCCGGTGAGCTGGAGCCGGGGCAGCGGATCGTCTGCACCGTCACGGGCAACGGCCTCAAGGACCCCGAGTGGGCGATCTCCGGCGCGCCGGCGCCGATCACCATCCCGGTCGACGCCGCCGCGGCCGCGTCCCAGCTCGGCCTGTGATGGAAGGACCACGTCCTCCCCTCCGCTCGCAGGCTCGCGAGGGAACCCGGGACGCGGCCGCCGATCGGGTCTCGGTACGCGTCCCGGCCACCAGCGCCAACCTCGGCCCGGCGTTCGACTGCGCGGGCCTGGCGCTGGCGCGCCACGACGTCCTGGAGTTCGCCGTCGTGCCCGACGGCCTCACCGTCGAGATCGACGGCGTCGGCGCCGGTGAGCTGCCCACCGACGAGTCGCACCTCGTGGTGCGCGCCTTCCGGGCGGCCTGCGCCGAGCTGGGCTGGACGCCGTCCGGGCTGCGCGTGTCGGCGCACAACGCCATCCCGCAGGGGAGGGGCATGGGCTCCTCGGCCGCCGCGGTGGTGGCGGGGGTGCTGGGCGCGTGGGCGCTGTGCCCGGACGTCGACGACGTCGACGGGAACGCCGTCCTTCGGCTGACCACCGAGCTCGAGGGCCACCCCGACAACGTCGCGGCCTGCCTGCTCGGCGGACTCACCCTGTCCTGGATGGGGGAGCGGGGTGCCGGTGCGGACACCCTGCGGGTGCACGACGACGTCCTCCCGGTGGTCCTGGTGCCGGGCGCGACGCTGTCGACGGAGGTGGCCCGCGGCCTGCTCCCCGACCTCGTGCCGCACGCCGATGCGGCGTTCAACGCGGGGCGGTCCGCGCTGCTGGTGCACGCCCTGACCTCGGGGACGCTCCTGCTCGAGGCCACCGAGGACCGGCTGCACCAGCGCCAGCGCACCGCGGCGATGCCGGAGTCCCTGGCCCTGCTCGACCGCCTGCGCGCGGCCGGGCACGCCGCCGTCGTCTCCGGTGCCGGCCCGTCGGTCCTGGTGCTCGGGCGGCGCACCGTCGTCGGGAACGGGCGTCCCGGCGAGGCCGAGCTGCGGGCGATCACGCGGCTGGTACCGCAGGGCTGGACGGTGCTCCCGCTCGAGGTCGATCCGGCGGGGGCTCGGGTCGACCGTCCGTCTCGGTAGGTATCGTGTCGATAACGGGGAACACGCTGGAGCCAAACCGGTGTTGTCCTGCCCGTGAGCCGCGTCTAGGCTCACGGCGTAGCCGCCCACTCGGGCGAGCCTCGCGTGGGGCCGAAGCCGGCGATTCCGCCGCTGATCCGCTCCCACATTCTCCACCCGCTCCTCATCCAGGCCCCCGCCTCATGCCCGGGTCCGCAGGGAGCGGTGCACCCCCTGCGCTGGAACGCGCAGGTCACCGCAGGGAAGGACCTGTACGTGAGCGAAAGCACCGACCTCGTCGTGACGGACGCGCAGGACGCCGCCGGCACGAGCGAGGTACCCGCCGCTCCTGAGACGGCGGGCCGAGCCCGGCGCCGCGGCACCGGCCTGTCCGGCATGCTGCTGCCCGAGCTGCAGCGCCTGGCCGCCGAGCTGGGCATCCCCGGCACCGGACGGATGCGCAAGGGCGACCTCGTCGCCGCCATCTCCGCCCGCCAGGTGGGCGAGAGCGGCGCCCCGGCGACCCGCGCCGAGACCCAGGACAGCGGCACCGACGGCGCCGACCGTGCGCGTGGCGTGGCCGCAACGGCCGCACCCCTCGAGGCGCCGATCAGCGGGGGCGCCAACAGCGGCCCCCTCGCCGGCGGCGACGCCGACGCGCGCCCGACCCGGGCCCGCCGCGGCGCCAGCCGCCCCGCGGGTTCCCCGTCCGCCGAGGCGACGACCGCACCGGCCGCCGAGAGCAACGCTGCCGAGAACCGCACCGACGCCGACACCCGGCCGGCCGGCAGCACGCCGGCCGATGCCACGCCGGCCGACAACGGCCCGCGCGACGGCGACCAGTCCGACGCCGAGCAGCGCGACGGCGACCGCCCGCAGCGCAACCGCAACCGCAACCGCGGCGACCGGGACGGCAACCGCGAGAACGGCCGCGACGGGAACGCCCGCGAGGGCGGCGACCGGGCCGAGCGCGGGGAGCGCCCCGAGCGCGGCAACAACCGGGATGGCGGCAACCGGGACGGCAACGACCGGGGCGACCGCCCGGAGCGGGGCAACCGTGACGGCGGCAACCGGGACGGCGGCAACCGGGACGGCGGCAACCGGGACGGCAACGACCGCGGCGACCGCCCGGAGCGGGGCAACCGGGACGGCAACCGCGGTCCGGACCGCGGTGAGCGCGCCGACCGCGACGGACGGCCGGGCAACCGCACCGACAACCGCAACGACGGCGGCCGGGGGCCCAACGCCACCGACGAGGACGACGACGACTTCGAGGGCGGCCGCGGTCGCCGGGGACGCCGCTACCGCGACCGGAACAAGCGCGGCACGGCCACGGGTGGCCGCGAGCGCTTCGACCAGGGCGAGCCCACGATCAGCGAGGACGACGTCCTGCTGCCCGTCGCCGGCATCCTCGACGTCCTCGACAACTACGCGTTCGTCCGCACCTCGGGCTACCTGACCGGGCCCAACGACGTCTACGTGTCGCTGTCGCAGGTGCGCCGCTACGGCCTGCGCCGCGGTGACGCCATCACCGGCGCCGTCCGCCAGCCCCGCGAGGGCGAGCGCAAGGACAAGTACAACGCGCTGGTCCGGCTGGACACGGTCAACGGGCTGGACCCGGAGCAGGCGAAGAACCGCCCCGAGTTCACCAAGCTGACCCCGCTCTACCCGCAGGAGCGCCTGCGGCTGGAGACCGAGCCGCACCTGCTCACGACCCGGGTCATCGACCTGGTCATGCCGATCGGCAAGGGGCAGCGCGCACTGATCGTCTCGCCCCCCAAGGCCGGCAAGACGATGGTGCTGCAGTCGCTGGCCAACGCCATCACGACGAACAACCCCGAGTGCCACCTGATGGTGGTGCTGGTCGACGAGCGGCCCGAAGAGGTCACCGACATGCAGCGCTCGGTGAAGGGCGAGGTCATCGCCTCGACCTTCGACCGGCCGCCGTCGGACCACACCACGGTCGCGGAGCTCTCCATCGAGCGGGCCAAGCGCCTGGTCGAGATGGGTCACGACGTCGTCGTGCTGCTGGACTCGATCACCCGGCTGGGCCGCGCCTACAACCTGGCGGCCCCCGCCAGCGGGCGCATCCTCTCCGGTGGTGTCGACTCCACGGCGCTGTACCCGCCCAAGCGCTTCCTGGGTGCTGCCCGCAACATCGAGAACGGCGGCTCGCTCACGATCATCGCCTCGGCGCTGGTCGAGACCGGCTCCACGATGGACACGGTGATCTTCGAGGAGTTCAAGGGCACGGGTAACGCGGAGATCAAGCTCGACCGCCGGCTGGCGGACAAGCGGGTCTTCCCGGCCGTCGACGTCAACGCGTCGGGCACGCGCAAGGAGGAGATCCTCATGTCGCCCGACGAGCTGGCCATCGTCATCAAGCTGCGCCGGGTCCTCGGCGCGCTGGAGCCCCAGCAGGCGCTGGAGCTGCTGCTCGACAAGCTGAAGAAGACACGCAACAACGTCGAGTTCCTCATGCAGATCCAGAAGACGACGCTCGGCCCCGAGAAGGACTGAGGAAAGACCCCCGTCCACCCCACCCTTCGCACGCTGGGGGCGGAACCCTGGACGGGGGTCGTTCCAGCACCTCCCGGTAGATCTGGGAGACTGGACGACCGAGCCCCGCCGGCTCGCCGGAAATAGCCGTCCGGTCCCCGGCGTTCACAGCACCGAACGACCCAAGACTTCGTAGAAGAGGCAGCGCCATGAAGCCCGACATCCACCCGGCCTACAACGTCACCACGGTGACCTGCGGCTGCGGCAACACCTTCACGACCCGCAGCACCTCGCCGACGGGCACGCTCACCGTCGAGACCTGCTCCGCCTGCCACCCCTTCTACACCGGCAAGCAGCGCATCCTCGACACCGGTGGCCGCGTCGCCCGCTTCGAGAAGCGGTTCGGCAAGCGCAACGCCACCGAGGCGTCGGCCGACAAGTAGCACCTCCGACGGCGCCCGTCCCACCCTCGCGGTGGGGCGGGCGCCGTCGTCGTGTCCGGACCCGACCGCACCCAGGAGTGACCCGATGAGCAGCCCCGCGCCCGACCGGCTGGCCGTGCTGCTGGCCGAGCACGCGTCGCTGGAGCAGGAGCTCGCCGACCCCGCGGTGCACGCCGACCAGGCGCGCGCCCGCCGGCTCGGTCGGCGCTACGCGCAACTGGCGCCCCTGGTCGAGACGTCGCGGGCGCTCGACGAGGCGCGCGGCGACCTGGGCACCGCGCGGGAGCTGGCCTCGGAGGACCCCTCCTTCGCCGCCGAGGCGACCGGCCTCGAGCAGCGCATCGAGGAGCTCTCCGTCCGGCTGCGCGAGCAGCTCCTGCCCAAGGACCCCGACGACGACAAGGACGTCATCCTCGAGATCAAGGCGGGGGAGGGCGGCGCGGAGTCGGCGCTGTTCGCCGGCGACCTGCTGCGCATGTACCTGCGCTACGCCGAGCGCCGCGGCTGGTCCACCGAGGTGCTCGACGCCCAGGACGCCGAGCTCGGCGGCTACAAGGACGTCGCGGTCGCCATCAAGTCCCGCACCGACGAGGGCATCTGGTCGCGGCTGAAGTTCGAGGGGGGAGTGCACCGCGTCCAGCGGGTGCCCGCCACCGAGAGCCAGGGCCGCATCCACACCTCGGCCGCCGGCGTCCTGGTGCTGCCCGAGGCCGAGGAGGTCGACGTGTCCGTCGACCCGAACGACCTGCGCATCGACGTCTTCCGGTCCTCGGGGCCGGGCGGGCAGAGCGTGAACACGACCGACTCCGCCGTCCGCATCACCCACCTGCCCAGCGGCATCGTGGTGAGCTCGCAGAACGAGAAGAGCCAGCTGCAGAACCGCGAGTCGGCGCTGCGGGTGCTGCGCTCCCGGTTGCTCGCCGCCGCCCGCGAGGAGGCCGCCGCGACCGCGAGCGACCAGCGGCGCAGCCAGGTCCGCACGGTGGACCGCAGCGAGCGGGTGCGCACGTACAACTTCCCGGAGAACCGGATCTCCGACCACCGGGTCGGCTACAAGTCGCACAACCTCGACCAGGTGCTCGACGGCGACCTGGACGCGGTGATCGACGCGCTGAGCAGCGCGCACACCGCCGAGCTGCTGGCCGCCGGCTCCTGAGGGCGGGGCGGTGGACACCAGAGCGCTCCTGGCCGACGCGGCCCGGCAGCTGACCGAGGCGGGGGTCGAGTCGCCGCGGGTGGACGCCGAGCTGCTGCTCGCCCACGTCGTCGGCCGCCCCCGCGCCGGGCTGCTGACGCTCGACGACGTCGCCGAGGAGGACGCCGCCCGGTTCGCCGGTCTGCTGGAGCAGCGGGCGGACCGGGTGCCCCTGCAGCACCTCACCGGCCGGGCTCCGTTCCGGCTGCTCGAGCTGGCGGTCGGGCCCGGGGTGTTCGTCCCGCGACCGGAGACCGAGCTGCTGGTCGAGTGGGCGCTGGAGCGCCTGGCCGGCCTGGACGGGCCGATCGTGGTGGACCTGGGCAGCGGCTCCGGCGCCATCGCGCTGTCCGTCGCGCACGAGCACCCCGGCGCGCGGGTCACCGCCGTCGAACGCGACCCCGGCGCGCTCGCCTGGACCCGCCACAACGCGCTCGCGCGGGCCGGTGCGCGGGACACCCCCGTGGGCGTCGTGGCGGGGGACATGACCGACCCGGGCCTCCTCACCGAGCTCGACGGGCGCGTCGACCTCGTCGTCTCCAACCCGCCCTACGTGCCCGACGGTGCCCGGGTCCCGCGCGAGGTGGCCGATCACGACCCGCCGCTGGCGTTGTGGGGCGGGCCGGACGGTCTCGACGTCGTGCGCGGGATGCTGGGTGTCGCGGCCAGATTGCTGCGGCCCGGTGGTTGGCTGGGCATCGAGCACGCCGACCAGCAGGGGACGGCGCTCCCGGCCGTGGTCCGGTCGCACGGCGGCTTCACCTCGGTCGAGGACCACCCCGACCTCGCCGGCCGCCCGCGGTTCACGACCGCGGTCCGCGGCTGACAGGAGGACCCGTGACGGAAGTGCAGGGCACCCTCGTCGCCGGCCGCTACCGGCTGGGCTCGCTGATCGCCGGCGGGGGCATGGGCCAGGTCTGGCGCGGCCGGGACACGCTGCTCGAGCGGCCGGTCGCGGTCAAGGTGCTCCGGGACCAGTTCGCCGCCGACCCGGCCTTCCGGGCGCGCTTCCGCGCCGAGGCGAAGCACGCCGCCACCCTCGTCCACCCGCACATCGCCGCGGTGTTCGACTACGGCGAGGCGCAGGGGGCGCCGGGTATGCCACCGGTCGCCTACCTGGTGATGGAGCTGGTCGAGGGCGAGTCGCTGGCCGATGTGCTCCGCCGCGAGCGCCGGCTGGACGTGCCGCGCACGCTCGACGTCCTCCGGCAGGCCGCGGACGGACTCGGCGCCGCGCACGCCGCCGGGGTCGTGCACCGCGACATCAAGCCGGCCAACCTGCTGGTCGGCCACGACGGCCGGGTGAAGCTCACCGACTTCGGCATCGCGCGGTCGGCAGCCAGCGTCGCAGTCACCGCCACGGGGCAGGTGCTCGGCACCGCGCACTACCTCTCCCCGGAGCAGGCGTCGGGGCAGCCCGCGAGCCCGGCCAGCGACGTCTACGCCCTCGGCACCGTGGGCTACGAGTGCCTGGCCGGACGGCGCGCGTTCGAGGGCGAGAGCGCCGTCCAGATCGCGGTCATGCAGATCCGGGAGCAGCCCGACCCGCTTCCCGGCCACGTCCCGCCCGCCGTCCGGGCGGTGATCGAACGGGCGATGGCCAAGGACCCCGCCGCCCGGTTGGCCGACGGCGTCGCGCTGCGCGACGCGGTGGACGGCGTCCGCGCGGAGGCGAGGACGGCGGACCTGCAGTCGGCCGACGTGCTCCCCGCGCCGGCCGCGCCGGCCCCGACCGCTGTCCTGCCCGTCGTGCCGGGGACGGCCGCCGTTCCCCGGCGCCGGCGGAGGTGGCCGGTCGTGCTCCTGCTGGCCGTCCTGCTCCTCGTCGGTGGCGCGGGTGTGCTCGCCGCGTCGCTCGGGGACGGATCGGCACCGGCCGCGGGCCCGACGACCACGGCGGACGGGACCACGTCGAGCCCTCCGGAGGGCGTCGAGGTCGTCGCCGCGGACCTGCTCGGCCGGCCCGTGCAGGAGGTGCAGGCCGAGCTGGTGGGCCGCGGCCTGCGGGTGGAGCTGGCCCCGGTCGAGACCTCCGAGGTCGCCGCCGGCGCGGTCACCGCCGTCGACCCGGCCGGAACCCTGCCGCGCGACGCGCTGGTCCGGCTCGCCTACGCCGTGGCACCCCAGCCCGCACCGGCTCCGGCCCCGGCCCCCACTCCGGCCCCGGCTCCCGCTCCGGCCCCGACCGACCAGGGGAGCGCGGGTGGGACCGAGGACGGGAACGGCGGGGGAGGAAACGGGAAGGGACACGGCAAGCCGGGCGAGGACAAGGGGAACGGCGGCCGCAAGGGCCGTGGCCAGGACGGCTGAGCCACCGGCCGCCACGAGCACGTCCCGCCGGTGACAGACTGCCTTCCCGTGGCCGAGATCTACGACTGCACGGACCCCGCGACGCGCACCGCCGGCCTGGATGCGGCGGCGGCGGCGATCGCCGCGGGGAGGCTGGTGCTGCTGCCCACCGACACCGTCTACGGGGTCGCCGCGGACGCGTTCCGCCCCGACGCGGTCACCGCGCTGCTGGCCGCCAAGAACCGCGGCCGCGGCATGCCGGTCCCGGTGCTCATCGGCGAGGCGTCGACGCTGGCCGGCCTGGTGCTCCAGACCCCGCCGGCCGCGACCGCCCTGGCGCAGGCCTTCTGGCCCGGGGGACTCACCCTGGTGCTGGAGCACGCGCCGTCACTGGCCTGGGACCTCGGGGACGCCGAGGGCACCGTGGCGGTCCGGCTGCCCGACGACGACCTGACCCGGGACCTGCTCCGGCGCACCGGCCCGCTCGCGGTGTCCAGCGCCAACCGCTCGGGACGCCCGGCCGCCACCACCGCGCAGGAGGCAGCCGCCCAGCTCGGCGAGCACGCCGCCGTGGTCCTCGACGGCGGACCGCGCACCGACTCCGCGGCCAGCACGATCGTCGACTGCACCGGCCCCGTGCCGCGGGTCCTGAGGGTGGGCGCGATCCCGGTGGACCGGCTGCGCGACGCCGTCCCGGAACTGACGGACTGATCCTCGCGGCGGCAGGCGGCGGCGGTGGCAAGACGGAACGATGCCAGCTCCCCGCGATACCGTGGGACGACCGCCCGCGCCCCTCAGAGGCGTCGGGGCACGACGACGTCCGGGAGGCGGCTGGATGAGCACGCCCGCTCGCCGGACCCGTCCCGAGCCGAACGACGCCGGCTGAGCCGATGCGCGAGTACGCCGTCGTCCTGCTCACCGCCGCGCTGGTCACGTTCCTGACCACCCCGGTGGTGCGGATGCTCGCCGTCCGCTTCCGGATGATGGCCGCGCCCCGGGAACGCGACGTGCACTCCATCCCCACGCCCCGTGGGGGAGGCGTGGCCATGTACCTCGGCGTGGTCACGGCGGTGTTCGTGGCCAGCCGGCTGCCGGCGCTCCAGCGGACCTTCGAGGACTCCCAGACCTACGCCGTCCTGATCGGCGGTGGGCTGATCTGCGCCCTCGGTGTGCTGGACGACAAGTGGGGGCTGGACGCCCTGACGAAACTCACCGGGCAGATCGCCGCCGCGGGCGCGATGGGTCTGCTGGGCGTGCAGCTGTCCATCCTGTTCCTGCCGGTGGCCGACATCGGCACGATCTCGCTCGGCCCCGACGTCGGCCTGCCGCTGACCATCCTGCTCACGGTGCTGGTGGTCAACGCGCTGAACTTCATCGACGGCCTGGACGGGCTGGCTGCCGGGGTCTCGGCCATCGCGGCGCTGGCCTTCTTCGCCTACAGCTACCACCTGGGCCTGGTCGGCTACGACGACGTGGCCAGCGCCCCGGCGCTCATCACGGCCGTGCTCGCCGGCGCCTGCCTGGGCTTCCTCCCGCACAACTTCAGCCCGGCGCGCATCTTCATGGGCGACTCGGGCTCGATGCTCGTCGGCCTGATGCTCTCCGCGGCGGCGGTCACGGCGACCGGGGGCGTGGACCCGCAGTCCTTCGACTCGGCGGCCACCCTGCTGCCGCTCACCCTCCCGCTGCTGGTGCCCGTGGCGGTGCTCTTCATCCCCTTCATCGACCTGGTCCTGGCGGTGGTGCGGCGGACCCGCCGCGGCCGTTCCCCCTTCGCCCCGGACAAGATGCACCTGCACCACCGGCTGCTCTCCATCGGCCACTCGCACCGGCGCGCGGTGCTGGTCATGTACTTCTGGGCGGCCCTGCTCTCCTTCGGGGCGGTCGCCCTGTCCATCACCGGTGGGCGGGCGGAGTTGCTGGTCGCCATCGCGGTGCTCCTGGTCGTGGGCACGGTGGTCGTCCTGAGCCCGCGCGCCCGTCGCGCCGCCCGCGAGGCCCGGGCAGCCGAGCTCGCGGCGCAGCGGCAGCGCAGCCGCGCCGACCACCCCACGGCGCAGGCCGTCCGGTCCGGCTCGGCGCGCCGTGCGGGCGGCCGGGCCGGCCGTCCGTCACCGCCGCCCGCGCCCGCCCCCGACACCAAGGAGTTCGTCCGATGACCTCGCAGGGCAGGCCGCCGTCCACCGACCCCGGCTGGGACCTCTCGTTCCTGCGCGTCGGGACCGCCGTCACGGCCGGCGTCGCCGGGATCGGTGCCGTCGTCACCGGACTGCTCGCCGGCTGGCCGGACGCCGTGGGCGTGCTGGTCGGGGCGGCGGTCGTCACAGCGTTCTTCGTCGCCTCGGGGGTGGCCATCGCCTGGGCGGGGAAGATCGACGACACCTTCACCCTGCCCGCGGCGCTCGGGATGTTCTTCGTCAAGGCGGTGGTGCTGTTCGCACTGCTCAAAGCGCTGCCCGAGGAGGGCTGGCTGGACCGGCTGACGCTCGCCTGGACGGTCATCGTCGGCGCCCTGCTGTGGAGCGCCGTCCAGCTGCGGTGGGTCTGGACCCGCCAGCTCTACTACGTGACCCCGCCGGTGGCACCTTCGGGTGTCCACCCAGTGGACCGGGACGGAGGCGCCGAACGGGGCTGATAGTGTCCCGGGCAATGGCCGAGGACAACCCTGCTCGCGGGGACGTCGGACCGCGGCCCACGCGCAAGGCCCCGGAGGGCAGCGGCGCCGAGACCGGATACGCGGTCATCGGGACGCTGATCTCGGGGATGGCCGTGTGGGGCGGGGTCGGGTGGCTGCTCGACCAGTGGTGGGACACGAGAGTGTTCTTCCCGGTCGGCATCATCTTCGGCATGGCCGTGGCCATCTACCTGGTGGTCGCGAGGTTCGGCGGTCTGCCCCCAGCACACGGGCAGCAGCGCAGTGGCAACACCCCGGGCGGACGACGGAGCCGGCCCAGGACGCAGAAGGGACAACGGTGACCTCCAGCGCCCTCGCGCTCGGCGGCGTGCTCGCCGCCGAAGGATCCGGCGGCGACGGCTTCCAGGCCCCCGGCCTCGGTGAGTTCTATCCCGAGGTGATCGCCAGCTTCTCGCTGTTCGGCATCGACTTCGAGATCACCCGCATCACGGTGATCCTCTGGATCGCCACCCTGGCGCTGGTCGCCTTCCTGATGGCGGCGGTGCGCAACCCGCAGATCGTCCCCGGCAAGCTGCAGTTCGTGGGGGAGTCCGGCTACTCGCTGGTCCGCGACGGCATCGCGCGCGACGTGGTCGGCCCCAAGGGGCTGCCGTTCGCGCCGTTCCTCGGCTCGCTCTTCTTCTTCATCCTGGCGAACAACCTGATGGCGATCATCCCGTTCGCCCAGATCTCGCCGATGTCGAAGTTCGCCTTCCCGCTGGTGCTCGCGGCGATCTGCTGGGTGCTCTACATCTACATCGGCATCCGCGAGCAGGGAGCCGGCAAGTACTTCAAGGACATCCTCTTCCTGCCGGGCGTCCCGAAGCCGATGTACATCCTGGTCACCCCGATCGAGATCCTGCAGAACTTCGTCGTGCGGCCGTTCACCCTCGCGGTCCGGCTCTTCGCCAACATGTTCGCCGGACACATGCTGCTGGTGGTCTTCTCGCTCGGCGCGGTCTACCTGTTCCAGGTGGGCAACTACTCGGTCATCTTCGGCCCCGTCTCGGCGCTGATGGCGATCGTCATGACCTTCTTCGAGCTCCTGGTCATCTTCCTGCAGGCCTATGTCTTCACCGTCCTGATGGGGACCTACCTCAACGGGTCGATCGAGGCCGAGCACTGACGGGCCCCGCCCCGCACTGAACCGCACCACCCCCGCACCACCCCGCCAGCCGCCCGGCACCCCGCCGGGCGACGACAGAGGAGGAACACCCCGCAATGGACGTCCTTGCAGCACTGACCGGCAGCATCGGATCCGTCGGCTACGGCCTCGCCGCGATCGGCCCCGGTATCGGTGTCGGCATCGTGTGGGCCGCGTACATCCAGGCCACCGCCCGGCAGCCGGAGTCCGCCGGCCTCACCCGTACCTACGCCTTCCTCGGCTTCGCGCTCTCCGAGGCGCTGGCCCTGATCGGCTTCGTCGTCCCCTTCGTCTTCGGCACCTGAGCCGTACCTCCAGCTGAGTACGGTCACCGACTCCAGACAGGGACACTGAGAGCATGAGCATTCTCGCTGCGGAGAGCGAAAACCCGCTCCTTCCGCCCGTGGGCGAGATCATCATCGGGCTGATCGCGTTCGCGATCGTGCTCGCCGTGATGTTCAAGTTCGTCGCCCCGCGATTCGAGCAGGTCTTCCAGGCCCGCCGCGCGGCGATCGAGGGCGGCATGGAACGGGCCGAGGCCATGCAGGCCGAGGCCAAGGCCGCGCTCGAGCAGTACCGCGCCCAGCTGGCCGAGGCCCGCGGCGAGGCGGCGCAGATCCGTGACGCCGCCCGCGCCGAGGGGCAGCAGATCCTCGAGGAGCTGCGCGCCCAGGCGCAGGAGGAGTCGGCCCGCATCGTCGCCCGTGGCGAGGAGCAGCTCGCGGCCCAGCGGCAGCAGATCGTCCACGAACTCCGCGGGCAGATCGGCACGCTGGCCGTCGACCTGGCCGGACGCGTGGTGGGTGAGTCGCTGGCCGACGACGCGCGCCGCAGCGGCACCGTCGACCGCTTCCTCTCGGAGCTGGACGGCATGGCCGCCTCCGGTGACGGCCGCGGCGCCACGGTGGCGGAGAGCAACCGCTGATGGAGGCCTCCACCCGCGCGGCCACCGTCGAGGTGCGCGAGCGCCTCGAGCAGCTCACGGGCGCCTCGTCCGGCCGGCCCGCAACGGGCCCCGAGCTGCTGTCCATCGCGGACGAGCTCTTCGCGGTGTCGCGGGTGCTGGACGGCCAGCTCACCCTGCGGCGCGCGATGGCGGACCCGGCCGGGAAGCCGGAGGAGCGCGCCGGCCTGGTGCGTCGTCTCTTCGGCTCCCAGCTGTCGGCGACGGCGCTGGACGTCGTCGAGACCATCGCCCGGCAGCGCTGGTCGCGGCCGATCGACCTGGTCGAGGCGACGGTCACGGTGGCCATCGAGGCGGCGCTGGACGCCGCCGACGTGGACGGCCGACTGGACGCCGTCGAGGACGAGCTCTTCCGGTTCGGGCGGATCGTCGCCGGGGACCGGGAGCTCAACCGGATCCTCAGCGACCGCAAGGCGTCCGTGGACGGTCGCAAGGCGCTCCTGGACCGGCTGCTGGCCGGCCGGGTGAACGCGGTGACCGAACTGCTCCTGCGGAACGTGCTCACCGGTTCGCACGTCGGCACGGCCGAGATCGCCATCGAGCGGCTGTCGGACGTGGCCAGCCGCCGCCGTGGGCAGTCGGTGGCCCGGGTGACGACCGCCGTGCCCCTCACCGCGCCCCAGGAGCAGCAGCTGAGCGATGTGCTCGGCCGCCTCTACGGGCGCCCGGTGGGGCTGCAGGTCACCGTCGACCCCGCCGTGCTCGGCGGCCTGATCGTCCAGGTGGGCGACGAGGTCATCGACGGCAGCATCGCCCACCGGCTGGAAGCCGCCCGCCGGCGGCTGGCCGGCTGACCGCCCCCTCCGCACCCCACAACGACACGACCCCCGCAGGGAAGAGGACCAGAGCCATGGCCGAGCTGACGATCTCCGCAGACGAGATCCGCAGTGCCATCCAGAACTACGTCACCGAGTACCGGCCCGACGTCTCCCGCGAGGAGGTCGGGACGGTCACCGAGGCCGGCGACGGCATCGCCCGCGTCGAGGGCCTGCCCTCGGTCATGACCAACGAGCTGCTCGAGTTCGAGAGCGGCGTCCGCGGTCTGGCCCTGAACCTCGACGTGCGCGAGGTCGGCGTCGTCGTCCTGGGCGATTTCTCCGGCATCGAGGAGGGCCAGCAGGTCCGCCGCACCGGCGAGGTCCTCTCGGTCCCCGTCGGCGACGGCTACCTCGGCCGTGTCGTCGACCCGCTGGGCAACCCGATCGACGGTGGCGGCCCCATCGCGACCACCGGCCGCCGCGCTCTCGAGCTGCAGGCGCCGACGGTGGTGCAGCGCCAGTCGGTGCACGAGCCCATGCAGACCGGGATCAAGGCCATCGACGCCATGACCCCCGTCGGCCGCGGCCAGCGCCAGCTGATCATCGGTGACCGCCAGACCGGCAAGACCGCGGTCGCGACCGACACGATCATCAACCAGAAGGAAGCCTGGGCCACCGGCGACCCGGCCCAGCAGGTGCGCTGCATCTACGTGGCCGTGGGCCAGAAGGGCTCGACGATCGCGGCCCTGCGCACCGCTCTCGAAGAGGCCGGCGCGATGGAGTACACGACGATCGTCGCGGCCCCCGCGTCCGAGGCCGCCGGCTTCAAGTACATCGCCCCCTACACCGGCTCGGCCATCGGCCAGCACTGGATGTACGAGGGCAAGCACGTCCTGATCGTGTTCGACGACCTGTCGAAGCAGGCCGAGGCCTACCGCGCCGTCTCGCTGCTGCTGCGCCGCCCGCCGGGCCGCGAGGCCTACCCCGGCGACGTCTTCTACCTCCACTCCCGCCTGCTGGAGCGCTGCGCCAAGCTCTCCGACGAGCTCGGTGCCGGGTCGATGACCGGGCTCCCGCTGGTGGAGACCAAGGGCAACGACGTGTCGGCCTACATCCCGACCAACGTCATCTCGATCACCGACGGCCAGATCTTCCTCGAGACGGGTCTGTTCAACTCCGGTGTCCGCCCCGCCATCAACGTCGGCATCTCGGTGTCCCGCGTCGGCGGCTCGGCGCAGGTGAAGGCGATGAAGTCCGTCGCCGGCCGCCTGCGCCTGGACCTCGCGCAGTTCCGCGAGCTGGAGGCCTTCGCCTCCTTCTCCTCCGACCTGGACGCCTCGAGCCGGGCCACCCTGGACCGCGGCATGCGCCTGGTGGAGCTGCTCAAGCAGGGCCAGTACTCGCCCTATCCGGTGGAGAAGCAGGTCGTCTCGCTGTGGCTGGGCACGACCGGCAAGCTCGACCGCGTGCCGGTCTCCGACGTCCGTCGCTTCGAGTCCGAGTTCCTCGAGTTCATCGGTCGCGGTGACAACGGGATCTTCGACGCCATCCGCAGCACCAAGAAGCTCGAGGACGACACCGTCGCGAGCCTCGACCGTGCGGTGGAGACCTTCTACGGGCAGTTCACCACCGGCGAGGGCGAGTCCCTCCAGGTGAACGAGCCCGAGGCCGAGGCCATGGACGCCTCGGAGCGGGGTCAGGAGCGCGTCCAGGTCAAGCGGAGCAGCTGACCCATGGCCGCCTCTCTGCGCGCCCTGCGGCGCCGCATCCGCTCCACGCAGTCGACGAAGAAGATCTTCTCGGCTCAGGAGCTGATCGCCGGTGCCCGCATCGTGCGCGCCCAGGCCCGGGTGGAGGCGTCCAAGCCCTACGCCCGGGAGATCACGCGAGTGCTCTCCGCCCTGGCGTCGTCGGCGTCGCTGGACCACCCGTTGCTCACCGAGCGGGAGAACCCGCGGCGCGCGGCGGTCCTGGTCGTCACCTCCGACCGTGGCTTCGCGGGCTCGTACAACGTCAACGTCCTCCGTCGCACCGAGGAGCTGCTCGCGCTGCTCCGCCAGGAGGGCAAGGAGCCGGTGCTCTACGTCGTCGGCCGCAAGGGGGAGACCTACTACTCCTTCCGCGACCGCGAGATGGCGGAGACGTTCACCGGCTTCTCCGAGCAGCCCCGGTACGAGGACGCCCAGCAGGTCGGCTCCGCGCTGATCGACGTCTTCACCGCCGGAGCGGACGACGAGGACGGCCAGGCGGGCGCCGACGGGATCCTGGGCGTGGACGAGCTGCACATCGTCTACACCGAGTTCCGCTCGCTGCTCGCCCAGGTGCCCGTCGCCAAGCGCATGGCGCCGCTGGAGGTGGAGGAGGTCGACGAGTTCGACTACGAGCGGGAGGATCGCGAGAGCGGTGCTGCCGGTGACTCGGGCGTCCCGACCTCCTACGAGTTCGAGCCGTCGGCCGAGGGCCTGCTGGACGCCCTGCTGCCGAAGTACATCACCACCCGGATCTACGCGGCGATGCTCGAGGCAGCGGCCTCGGAGTCGGCGTCGCGCCGCCGGGCGATGAAGTCCGCCTCGGACAACGCCGAGGAGCTGGCGAAGAACCTGTCGCGGCAGGCGAACCAGGCGCGTCAGGCGGAGATCACCCAGGAGATCAGCGAGATCGTCGGCGGCGCCGACGCGCTGGTCTCGGCCAACGCGGGCGACTGACCCGCTCAGCATCGTTCCTTCACGCAGCACGAGCCCGAGGGCAGGAGAGCAGTACAGATGACCGTCACCGAGGACCGTCCGACCAGCTCGCAGACGCAGGCCAGCACCGGCCGCGTCGTGCGGGTCACCGGGCCGGTCGTCGACGTCGAGTTCCCGCGCGACGCGATGCCCGACCTGTTCAACGCCCTGAAGGTCGACGTCACGCTCGCCGACCTCAGCAAGACCCTGACCCTCGAGGTCGCCCAGCACCTGGGCGAGAACGTGGTCCGGACCATCTCGATGGCCCCGACCGACGGCCTCGTCCGCGGGTCCGAGGTCACCGACACCGGCAGCGCGATCAGCGTGCCCGTCGGCGACGTCACCACGGGCCACGTCTGGAACGCCCTCGGCGAGTGCCTCGACGAGCCCGGCTACGGCCTGGACGCGCCGCGGTGGACCATCCACCGCCACGCCCCCCGGTTCGACCAGCTCGAGGGCCGCACCGAGATGCTGGAGACCGGCATCAAGGTCATCGACCTGCTCACGCCCTACGTGGCCGGCGGGAAGATCGGCCTGTTCGGCGGTGCCGGCGTCGGCAAGACCGTGCTGATCCAGGAGATGATCCGCCGCGTCGCCCAGGAGTTCGGCGGTGTGTCGGTGTTCGCCGGTGTCGGCGAGCGCACCCGCGAGGGCAACGACCTCATCACCGAGATGACCGAGTCCGGCGTCATCAACTCGACCGCCCTGGTCTTCGGCCAGATGGACGAGCCGCCGGGCACCCGCCTGCGGGTCGCGCTGTCCGCGCTGACGATGGCGGAGTACTTCCGCGACGAGCAGAACCAGGACGTGCTGCTCTTCATCGACAACATCTTCCGGTTCACGCAGGCCGGCTCCGAGGTCTCCACGCTGCTGGGCCGCATGCCCTCCGCCGTGGGTTACCAGCCGACCCTGGCCGACGAGATGGGTGAGCTCCAGGAGCGCATCACCTCGACGCGTGGCCGGTCGATCACCTCGCTGCAGGCGATCTACGTCCCCGCGGACGACATCACCGACCCCGCGCCCCACACCACCTTCGCCCACCTCGACGCGACGACCGTGCTCTCGCGGCCGATCTCGGAGAAGGGCATCTACCCGGCCGTCGACCCGCTGGACTCCACCAGCCGGATCCTCGACCCGCAGTACGTGGGCCAGGAGCACTACGACACCGCGCAGCGGGTCAAGCAGGTGCTCCAGCGCTACCAGGAGCTGCAGGACATCATCGCCATCCTCGGCATCGACGAGCTCGGCGAGGAGGACAAGGTCACCGTCAACCGCGCGCGTCGCGTCGAGCGGTTCCTCTCGCAGAACATGTTCGTCGCCGAGGCGTTCACCGGTCAGCCCGGCTCGTTCGTGCCGCTGTCGGAGACGCTGCAGGCGTTCAAGGCGATCACCGAGGGCGAGTACGACAACGTCCCGGAGCAGGCGTTCTTCATGTGCGGTGGGCTCGAGGACCTCGAGCGCAACGCGGACAAGCTGAAGAAGGCGTAAGCACCAGGCGTAAGCACCAGCACGGCGCGCGACGGCCGGGTCTCCCTCCGGGGAGGCCCGGCCGTCGCCGTTCCGGTCACCCGTCCGGGTATTTCTCGTGCGCCGGCACTCCAGTTCCGCGCCCGGGATGTCGACCATCAGCGGTGGAGCGCCCGAGTGGCGGGCGCCGGCGCAGGGGTTCGACGTGGATCTGTTCAGCGCAGCGCAGGACCGTGCCGACGAGGCAGGCTGGTCCTGGGCGCCCTACGCGCCCGACGAGCCGGTCGACCTGGCCCGGTACCGCATCGAGGAGTGGGCGCCCGCGTCCACCGTGCGCCACCCCTGGGTCCGCGTGGGCCGGTTCACGCTGCTGTACCGCCGCGCTGCCTGAAGGGGCCCGGAGAAGGCAGCCGGCCCCCGGACGCTAGTCTGGGGACCCGTCCGGATATCCCGAGGAGTGTCGTGGCGACCCTGCAGGTCGAGTTGGTGGCCGTCGAGCGCAAGATCTGGTCCGGCGAGGCCAGGATGGTCATCGCCCGCACGACCGAGGGCGAACTGGGCGTGCTGCCCGGCCACGCACCGCTGCTGGGCCAGTTGGCCCCCGGTGGCGTCGTCACGATCCGCACCGAGACCGGCGAGGACCTCACCGTCGCCGCCCACGGCGGGTTCCTCTCGGTGACCGAGCGGGGTGTCTCCATCCTCGCGGAGACGGCCGAGATCTCCTCCGAGATCGACGTGGAGCGCGCCCGCGAGGCGCTGAGCCGCGCCGAGTCCGCCGGCGACGAGCCCGAGGCCCTGGACGCCGCCCGCCGGGCGCAGTCCCGCCTGCGCGCGGCCGGCGAGACCGTCTGAGGCCCTCGGCACCTCCCGCGCGGCGCCCGGACCTCCCGTGACCACGGTCCTGCTGGTCCTGCTCGGACTGGTCCTCGTCGTCGTCGCGGTCGTCTTCCTGCTGCGCCGACGCTTCCTGCTGTCCGGTCTGGGCGCGGTCACGATGTGGCTGCGCACCCCGAACTCGTCGCGGTGGTCGGTGGGTGTCGCCTGGTACGGCGGGGACGAGCTGCTCTGGTACCGGGCGCTGTCGCTGTCGGTGCGGCCGCAGCACCGGCTCTGCCGGTCGAACTTCGCCGTCGAGTCGCAGCGCCCGGCAGGCCGGGACGACGTCGCGCTCCCCGAGGACGTCGTGGTGCTGTCCTGCTCGACCGCCGCAGGGCAGCGCGACCTGGCGATGGACCGCTCGACGGTGACCGGCTTCCTCTCCTGGGTGGAGTCGGCCCCACCCAGGGTGTGATCAGCCGGCCTCGTGGCGGCTGGCGCCGCCCGGCTGCCACAGGATGTCCCCGCCGGGGTTGGCGACCCGGGACAGGATGAACAGCAGGTCCGAGAGCCGGTTGAGGTAGCGGGCGGTCTCGGCGTTGGTGATGCCGGTGCGCCCGGCCGCCTCGTCGGCCTCGAGCAGCGCCCACACGCTGCGCTCCGCCCGTCGGGCCACGACCCGGGCCTGGTGCAGCAGGGCGGCCAGCGGAGTGCCGCCGGGCAGGATGAAGCTGTCGAGCTTGGGCAGCGTCTCGTTGTACTCGTCGCAGGCCGCCTCGAGCCGCTCGGTGTAGGCGGCGGTGATGCGCAGCGGCGGGTACTTCGGGTCCGGGGTGATCGGCGTGCAGAGGTCGGCGCCGACGTCGAACAGGTCGTTCTGGATGCCGCGCAGCAGGTCGGCCAGCGCCGGCTCGGGGGAGCCCAGGGCCAGCGCCGTCCCGAGGATGCTGTTGGTCTCGTCCACGTCGGCGTAGGCGACCAGCCGCGGGTCGGTCTTCGACACCCGGCTCATGTCGCCCAGGTGCGTCTGGCCGGCGTCGCCGGTCTTGGTGTAGATGCGGGTGAGCCGTACCGTCATGCCCGAAGCGTAAGGCGTCGTACGGAGCGTCTCCGCTCGCCGCCGTAGGGTGGTCGGGTGGAGTGCTTCGAGGTGTCCGGTGGGACGTCCCTGTCCGGCCGGGTACGGGTGACCGGGGCGAAGAACAGCGCGCTGAAGCTGATGGCCGCCGCCCTGCTCGCGCCGGGCCGCACCGCCATCGACGAGGTGCCCGACATCCTCGACGTCTCGATCATGAGCGAGGTGCTGCGCCGGCTGGGCTGCGGGGTCACCTACACGCCGACCCCGGGCAGCGGAGGTGGCGGCCGCGTCGTCGTGGACGTGCCCGAGCAGCCGTCCACGGAGACCGACTACGACCTGGTCCGCCGGATGCGTGCCTCGATCAACGTGCTGGGCCCGCTGGTCGCCCGGTGCGGCAGCGCCCGGGTCGCGCTGCCCGGCGGGGACGCGATCGGGTCGCGCGGGCTCGACATGCACATCGCGGGCCTCGAGCGGCTCGGCGCGACGATCGTCAGCGAGCACGGTTTCCTCGTCGCCACCGCGCCGCGGCTGACCGGCACGTCGATCTGGCTGGACTTCCCCTCGGTCGGCGCCACGGAGAACCTCGTCACCGCGGCGGTGCTCGCGAGCGGGACCACGGTCATCGACAACGCGGCCCGAGAACCCGAGATCCTCGACCTCTGCTCGATGCTCGTCGCGATGGGCGCCCGGATCGACGGCGCGGGCACCTCGACGATCACCGTGGAGGGCGTCGAGACCTTGGCGCCGGTGAACTACACGACCGTGCCCGACCGCATCGTGGCCGGCACGTGGGCGGTCGGTGCGGTGATGACGCGCGGCGACGTCGTCATCGAGCGGGCGGAGGCCGGCCACCTGCGGGTGGCCCTGGACAAGCTGGTCGACGCCGGCGCGACCGTCGAGGTCCTCCCCGAGGGGCTCCGGGTGGCGATGGCCGACCGGCCGCGCTGCATCGACGTCGTCACGCTGCCCTTCCCCGGCTTCCCGACCGACCTGCAGCCCATGGCGGTCGCGCTGGCCGCGGTCTCCACGGGCACGGCGCTGATCACCGAGAACGTCTACGACGGCCGGTTCATGTTCGTGAACGAGCTGGTGCGGCTGGGCGCCGACATCCGCATCGACGGCCACCACGCCGTCGTCCGCGGGCGGGAGCGGCTCTCCAGTGCGCCGGTGGTGGCCACCGACATCCGGGCGGGCGCCGGTCTGGTCCTCGCCGGGCTGGTCTCCGACGGCGTCACCGAGGTGCAGGACGCCCACCACGTCGACCGCGGGTACCCGCACTTCGTCGAGCAGCTGCGCTCCCTGGGCGCCCAGGTCGAGCGGACGCAGCGCCCGGGCTAGGGGCCTTAGCCGGAGAAGGACGCCGCGAGGGCGCGGGCGCGGGCCGCGTCGTCCGGGAAGACCAGCACGTCGGTGCGGTGCGGCGCGGGCGAGCGCTGGGTCGAGCGGATGCCGGCGTCGGAGAGGACCGCCCGCAGCGCGCGGGCGGTCTGCGGTGCCGTGACGGTGGCGACGAGGACGAGCAGGCCGTCGTCGGCCGGTACGGAGGGCGCGGGCTGCCGCCCGTAGCCGGAGCCGAAGGCCCAGCGCATGACCAGCGCCAGCCCCCCGAGCACGAGCAGGATCAGGAGCATCGGCCCCAGTGCCCCGACCCCTCTGGTCACGACGGTCCCTTCCCGGCCCCGGCCCCGTCCCCGGGCTCGCCCCGAGCGGGGGTGCGGAGGAAGGGGTCCTTACGCCGATCGAGTGTGCCATCGGTCATCGTGACCCGGGCGGGGCTGCTCGCGCCTCCTGACCGCCCTAGACTCCGCCGGTATGCCGTTCCCGTCATCACCGGAGGAGCGTGACCGTCCCTGGGTCATGCGCACCTACGCCGGCCACTCCTCGCCGGCCGAGTCCAACGCGCTGTACCGGCGCAACCTGGCCAAGGGCCAGACCGGCCTCTCGGTGGCCTTCGACCTGCCGACGCAGACCGGGTACGACCCCGACGACGAGCTCGCCGTCGGCGAGGTCGGCAAGGTCGGCGTGCCGGTCACCCACATCGGCGACATGCGCGCGCTGTTCGACGGCATCCCGCTCGACGAGATGAACACGTCGATGACGATCAACGCCACCGCGATGTGGCTGCTCGCGCTCTACCAGGCCGTCGCCGAGGAGCACGGGCACGACGTCAGCAAGCTGGCGGGCACGACGCAGAACGACATCATCAAGGAGTACCTGTCGCGGGGGACCTACGTCTTCCCGCCGGCTCCCTCGATGCGGCTGATCACCGACATGGTCGCCTACACGGTGACGACCATGCCGAAGTGGAACCCGATCAACATCTGCAGCTACCACCTGCAGGAGGCCGGGGCGACGCCGGAGCAGGAGATCGCCTACGCGATCAGCACCGCCATCGCCGTCCTCGACTCGGTGCGCGACTCGGGCCAGGTGCCGGAGGAGAAGTTCGGCGAGGTCGTCGCGCGCATCTCCTTCTTCGTGAACGCGGGCGTCCGCTTCGTGGAGGAGATGTGCAAGATGCGCGCCTTCACCCAGCTCTGGGACGAGCTGACGCAGGAGCGCTACGGCGTGCAGGACGCCAAGCAGCGCCGCTTCCGCTACGGCGTGCAGGTCAACTCCCTGGGCCTCACCGAGGCCCAGCCGGAGAACAACGTCCAGCGCATCGTGCTGGAGATGCTCGCGGTGACGCTGTCCCGCGACTCCCGCGCCCGCGCGGTGCAGCTGCCGGCCTGGAACGAGGCCCTGGGCCTGCCCCGGCCGTGGGACCAGCAGTGGTCGCTGCGGCTGCAGCAGGTGCTGGCCTACGAGACCGACCTGCTCGAGTACGAGGACCTCTTCACCGGCTCGGTCGTCGTGGAGAAGAAGGTCGCCGAGCTGGTCGAGGGCGCGAAGGCCGAGATGGCCCGCGTGGAGGAGCTCGGTGGCGCGGTCGCGGCCGTCGAGTCCGGCTACATGAAGAGCGCCATGGTCGGTTCGCTGGCCGAGCGCCGCCGGCGGATCGAGAGCGGTGAGGACGTCGTCGTCGGCGTCAACAAGTTCGAGACCACCGAGCCCAACCCGCTGCTCGCCGACCTCGACGCCGCGATCATGGTCGTCGACCCGGCGGTGGAGAACGCCGCGCAGGAGGCCGTCCGGACGTGGCGGTCCGAGCGCGACCAGGGCGCGGCCGACCGGGCGCTCGACGCCCTGCGCGCGGCGGCCGCCTCCGACGTCAACCTGATGGCGGCCACCCTCGACTGCGCCCGCGCGGGCGTGACGACGGGGGAGTGGGCCGGGGTGCTGCGCGAGGTGTTCGGCGAGTACCGCGCGCCCACCGGCGTCGCCTCGGCCAGCGCCGGTGGCGAGGCCGACGACACCCTGATCGACATCCGCCGTCGGGTGCAGGAGACCGGCGAGGAGCTCGGCGGCCGGCTGCGCTTCCTGGTCGGCAAGCCGGGCCTGGACGGGCACTCCAACGGCGCCGAGCAGATCGCCGTCCGCGCCCGGGACGCCGGCTTCGAGGTCATCTACCAGGGGATCCGGCTCACCCCGGCGCAGATCGTGTCCGCAGCCGTCGAGGAGGACGTGCACGTCGTCGGCCTGTCGGTGCTCTCCGGCTCGCACCTGCAGGTGGTGCCGGCGGTGCTGCGCGGGCTCAAGGAGGCCGGTCTGGACGACGTCCCGGTCGTGGTCGGCGGGATCATCCCCGACAGCGACGCGCGGCGGCTGCGCGAACAGGGCGTGGCCCGCGTCTTCACGCCGAAGGACTTCGGGCTGACCGAGATCATGGGTTCGGTGGTCGACGTCATCCGCGAGGCGAATGACCTCCCCACCCACCCCGCCGAGAAGGTGCCCGCGCCGGCCTGATCGGTCTAGCGTCAGCACATGGCTGACGGCGCACCCCGGATCGAACGCGACGGCGACGTCGTCCGCATCACGATGGTGCGGGCGGCGCGCCGGAACGCCCTCTCCCGCGAGCACCTGACCCAGGTGCTCGCGGCGGTCACGGAGGCCGGGGGCACCGACGCCACCGGGATCGTCCTCGCCGCCGAGGGGCCGGTCTTCAGCGCGGGCCACGACTTCGCCGACGTCGCCGGGAAACCGATCGGCGAGGTGCGCAGCCTCCTGCAGCTGTGCACGGAGCTGATGCGGACCATCCAGGACGTGCCGCAGGTCGTCGTGGCCCGCGTGCACGCCCTCGCCACGGCCGCCGGCTGCCAGCTCGTCGCGTCCTGCGACCTGGCGGTCGCGGCCGAGTCGGCCGGCTTCGCCGCCCCGGGTGGCAAGGGCGGCTGGTTCTGCCACACCCCGATGGTGGCGATCGCCCGGAACGTCGGCCGGAAGCGGGCCATGGAGCTGGCACTCACCGGTGACGTCATCGACGCCCGGACCGCGCTGGACTGGGGTCTGGTCAACCGGGTGGTCCCGGACGGCGAGCTCGACGCCGCCGTCGACGACCTCCTGGCGCGCGCGACCCGCGGCTCGCGCGCCAGCAAGGCGTGGGGCAAGCAGACGATGTACGCCCAGCTCGACCGGCCGGAGCGGGACGCCTACGGGATCGCCCTGGAGGTCATGGCCGCCGCGAGCCAGCTCGACGGCGCCCGCGAGGGGATGTCCGCGTTCCTGGAGAAGCGCCGGCCCGTCTGGCCGGACTGAGAAAGGACCCCCGTGCCCCCCACCGCTCGCACGCTCGCGCGGGACCCTGCAGGGGGGCCGGCGCCCGACCGGCCGGTGATGCCCGGGTACGGCATCCTGCCCGCGGACCAGGGGAGCGGGCTGCTCCCGTGGGCGGAGGCGGAGCGCCGCCTCACCGCGTCGCACGACTACTGGGTGGCGACCGTGCGTCCCGACGGACGACCGCACGTCATGCCGGTCTGGGCGGTCTGGGAGAACGGCCGGTTGTGGTTCTCCACCGGACGGCGCTCGCGCAAGGCCCGCGACCTCGAGGCCGAGCCGCGGTGCACGGTGGCGACCGATGACGCCCGCAACCCGGTCGTGGTCGACGGCCTGGCGGTCCGGGTCACCGGTCCCGGGGAGATCGCGTCGTTCGTCGCCGCCATGAACAGGAAGTACGAGGCCGGCATGACGACGGACTTCCAGGACCCGGAGGTGAACGGCACGTACGTCGTGACGCCGGAGCGCGTGATCGCGATCTCCGGGGACGACTTCACCGGTAGCCCGACCCGGTGGCGGTTCCCCGAGCCGGCCTGAACCGCGCTCAGCGCACTCGCGGGCCGAAGCGGACGTCGACGCCCGGGGAGAAGAGCACGCTGTCCGGGCGGCCGTCCACGGCCAGCCCCACCGCGGCGGTGAGGTCCTCGTCGAGCCCGAGGACCGAGGCGTCGTGCAGGGGCCACTCCGGGTGCTCGTTCGGCCAGTAGACGGTGCGGCCCCGCCGGTCGGTCTGGTGCAGGCCCCAGCGGCCGGTGAGGAAGCGGGCCAGGGGCGGCGGGTCGGTCAGCCGCTCGCCGACGCGCAGGGCGACGTCGCCACGGGCGCCCCGCGGTCCCGGCCACCGGCGGCCGGAGGTGTACGTGACGACGTCGCCGACGCGGGCGCAGCGCATGCGGGCGAAGAGGTAGGGCAGCCCGGCGACCCAGCGGGCGGCGAGCACGGGCAGCAGCCGCTCGGCGTCGAGCGAGGCGAAGACGACGCCGCGGCGGCCCCGCTCGTCCACCGAGTACAGACGCACGTTGGTCTCGAGGAACGAGCCCAACCACGGGAGCCCGGGGGCGCCGAGCAGACCGATCCGACGCATCCGGAAAGGCACGAGGCCCACGTAGGTGGCGCCGTCGTGCTCGTCGGGTCGGGTACCCGGCGGGAGGAGCGGGGCCACCCGGGCAGGGTCGACGGCCCAGTGCAGGAAGGCGACGTCCCGCCAGCCCTGGGTGAACAGCACCCGCCCGGCCGGCCGCGGTGCGGTCGGCGTCACCGGCTCTGCGTCCGCCATCGCACCAGCCTCCCAGGTGAATCGACTCACAGCCGGGATGGCCCGTGGCCGATCAGGCCTTGGTCCCCGCGTGCACAACCTGTGGGGCCTCACGCGCCGGCGCGAGCTGGACTACGGGCGGACGACGACCGCGAGCTGTCGATGCTCGCCGCTCCCGTCGTCCCCCCTCCTCCCGTAGATCGGTATCCCACTCGTGCTCGCTCGTCTCCGCCGCGTGCCCTTCGCGGCACAGGTCCTCCTCGCCCTGGTCGTGGGCGTCGTCCTCGGGCTGGTCGCCCGCGAGATCGGCCCCGTCTCCGACGGCTCGCCGAACTGGCTCACCAGCACCCTGGCGACCATCGGCAGCAGCTTCGTCTCGCTGCTCAAGGCGCTCGTCCCGCCGCTGATCGTCACCGCGGTCATCGTCTCGATCGCCAATCTCAAGCAGGTCTCCAACGCCGCCCGGCTGGCCGCCCAGACACTGCTGTGGTTCGCCATCACCGCGCTGATCGCGGTCGCGATCGGCATCGGCCTGGGGCTGCTCACCCAGCCGGGCCGCAACAGCTCCGTGGACGCAGCGTCCGCCCAGGACGTCGGCACGACCGGCGGGTGGTGGGACTTCCTCACCGGCCTCGTGCCCGGCAACATCCTCGGCCTGCAGGCCTCGTCCGGCAGCGACGGCTCGATCGGCCTGTCGTTCAACGTGCTGCAGCTGATCGTCATCTCGGTCGCGATCGGCGTCGCGATCCTCAAGGTCGGCGCGGCCGCGGAGCCGTTCCTCAACCTCACCCGCTCGGCGCTGGCGATCGTCCAGAAGGTGCTGTGGTGGGTCATCCTGCTGGCCCCGATCGGCACCGTCGGCCTCATCGGCAACGCCGTCGCCAGCTACGGCTGGGACTCCCTCGGCTCGCTCGGCGTCTTCGCCGGCGCCGTCTACGCGGGGCTGGCCCTGGTGCTCTTCGTCGTCTACCCGGTGCTGCTCAGGGCCCACGGCCTCTCGCCGCTGCGGTACTTCGCGGGTGCGTGGCCGGCGATCCAGCTGGCCTTCGTCTCCCGCTCCTCGATCGGCACCCTGCCGGTGACCGAGCGGGTGACCGAGCAGAACCTCGGCGTCCCGCGGCACTACGCCTCGTTCGCCGTGCCGCTGGGTGCGACGACCAAGATGGACGGCTGCGCGGCGATCTACCCGGCGCTGTCGGCGATCTTCGTGGCGCAGTTCTTCGGCGTGGACCTCGGCATCACCGACTACCTGCTCATCGTGCTGGTGTCGGTCATCGGCTCGGCGGCCACGGCCGGCGTCACCGGGGCGGTGGTCATGCTGACGCTCACGCTGTCGACGCTGGGTCTGCCGCTGGCCGGCGTCGGGCTGCTGCTGGCCATCGACCCGATCCTGGACATGGGCCGCACCGCGGTGAACGTGGCCGGCCAGGCGCTGGTGCCGACCATCGTCGCCAAGCGCGAGGGCATCCTCGACGTCGAGCGCTACAACTCGACCTCGCCGGTCGAGCCGCTCGCGGCGGCCGACGAGCACGGCGGCGTGGACGCCGACCTGCGGCAGCCCGCGACCGTCTGACGCGGAACGTCCCGACGGGCCCGGTCCCCTCTCCGGGGCCGGGCCCGTCCGGCGTCGGTGTCATCCGGCGCGCCGACGGCCGGCGCGCGCGGCGAAGGCGTCGACCGCCTCGAGCACCTCGCGGGACTGCCACAACCGGTTGCGTGACCGGCCGGAGAACTCGGTGACGACGCCAGCCGTGACCAGCGGCTCCAGGGCGCGGAGGGCGTTGCCCGCAGCGATGCCGATCTCGCGGGCGAGGGTCGCTGCGTCGAGCACCGGCTGGCGGAGGAGCAGGTCGGCCACCCGCCACGCTGCCGCGTCGCGTCGCGCGGTGATGACGTCGTCCCAGCGGGCGCGTACGTGGTGGAGGTCGTCGACCAGCTGCCGAGCGTTGACGACCGCCTCCAGTGAGCCGGTGGCCAGCGACGCCACGATCGGTGACGGGTCGCCGCCGCGGTAGGCGGTGAGGGCTGCGAAGTAGCTGTCGACGTCGGTCAGCAGGCCCGCGGAGACGGGCACCGTGACTGCCCGGGTCAGCTCGTACCGACGGAGCAGCGCGTGGATGAGCGCGCGGCCGGTGCGCCCGTTGCCGTCGGGGAACGGGTGGATGGTCTCGAACTGGGCGTGGCTGACCGCCGCGAGCACGAGGACCGGAACGTCCTCGCGATGGGCGAACGCCAGCAGGTCGTCGATCAGGTGCTCGACGTCGTCGGCGACCGGCGGGATGAATGCTGCGCCGTGGGGACCGTAGGAGTCGCCGCCGATCCAGACCTGCTCGGTGCGCCACCGGCCGGCGATGGCGGGCTCGGTCTCGTCGAGCAGGGCTGCGTGCATGGCCAGGATCGAGCTCGAGCTGAGGTCGCCGGAGAGTTCTAGCGCCGCACGCATGGCCCGGACGTTGCCGACCACGGAGGCGGCGTTGCGGCTGCTGCCTTCTCCCAGTTCCGCGACCGCGATCGCCTTGGCGCCGGCCGTCAGCTGCTCGATCTGCGACGAGGACGCGGACTCGCTTCGCAGCAGCACCGCAGCGAAGGGAGCGACGTCACTCCCGACCTGGGCGTCGAACCGGGCAATCTCCCGGGCGGCTTCATCGGCCAGCGCGGCAGTCGGACCGTCGACCTGTGGTGTCGACGACGCGATGGACGGAACGGCAGCGGCCCGGTACGGGCCCTCGTGTCGTTGGCGGACCGCCCGGGGGACGAGATCAGCGGGCAGAGTGGGAACCCAGGTCACCTCGTGCTCCCCGACGGCTGGCCACGATGGCGAATCTGAAGGCATGAGCGGACCTTATCTTCACTTAGGCCAATAAGTGAGGATAAGGTAGACGCGTCTCATCACTTCCGCGGATGTGGTGGTCGGACCTCCGCGGTCTCGTCCCCGAGGCATGCAGCCGTCGTCGTTCAGCGCAGCAGGTCGGCGCAGCCCGACTCGTCAGGGAGCAGGGGCCGGAAGGCGACCGACCACAGGGCGCCGTCGGGGGTGGCCCACGGCGTGAGCCAGTTCGCTCCGGCGGCCGCGGCGAGGACTGCGGCCGCCTGGTCGCCGGTCGCCGTGACGCACCCGAGCTCCGGGACGCCCGCCGGCTCTCCCGGTAGCGGGGGGCCGGGCCACGGCACCGGTGCGGGCGGGGTCATGCCCTGGTCGAGCGGCCCTTGCGGCTCCGTCCACGGTCGGGCGATCGCGACGACCGACGTGGCGGCGTAGCCCTCCGGTCGCGGCTGCTGCTGGCTCAGGCCGTCGAGGGTGGCCATGAGCTCCCGCAGCTCAGCCCGGCCCGCACGCTGCTCATCGGTGAGCCCGTCATCCACCTGCTGCTGCCCGAGACCCTGATCGGCCAGGGCGTACACCTCGCGCACGTAGGTCTCGGCGGCGGTGGTCAGCGTGAAGCGGGTGGACGGCACGTCGACGACGTTCACCGTGCCGAGGCCCGCGGTCTCCGCGACCCCGGCCGCCAGGGCGTGGTCGACCAGATCCCGCACGGTCGCCGGGTCGAGGGCCTGGACCAGCACGTTGGGCAGCGCGGGACCGGGATAGACGGCCGGGACGGGCCCGACGGTGAGCAACCGGCCGTCGGCGTACAGGGAGTGGAGCGGCAGCCGGGTGAGGGTCGTCTCCGGCGTGACGAAGCCGCCCACGAGCTCCACCCGGAGCACCACGGCGTCCGGATCGGCCGGGAGCTCCGCGCGCGGTGGCGGCGCGGCGTCGGGAGGCCGGCTGCCGACGGCGGACGGCTCGGCGCACGCGGCCAGCACCAGGACGGCCAGCAGGACGGCGGCGGTGCGGACAGGACCCACGGCGGGCATGCTCCCAGTCCGACGGGGGCGCCGGGGTGGTTGCCGCGCCGGGTACCGTCGGCGCCCGTGCGCCTGGTGATTGCCCGCTGTTCCGTCGACTACATCGGCCGGCTCACCGCCCACCTGCCGATGGCCACCAGGCTGCTCCTGGTCAAGGCCGACGGGTCGGTGTCCATCCACGCCGACGACCGCGCCTACAAGCCGCTGAACTGGATGACGCCGCCCTGCACGCTCAGGGACGAGCTGGTCGACGGCGCGGGTACCTGGACGGTCACGAACAAGGCCGGCGAGCAGCTGATCATCACCATCGAGGGCGTCGAGCACGACCACGCTCACGAGCTGGGCGTCGACCCCGGCCTGCAGAAGGACGGCGTCGAAGCAGAGCTGCAGCGGCTGCTGGCCCTGCACGTCGAGACGTTCGGCGCGGGGTGGTCGCTGGTGCGGCGGGAGTACCCCACCGCCATCGGCCCGGTGGACCTGCTGTGCCGGGACGCCACCGGAACGACGGTCGCGGTGGAGATCAAGCGGCGCGGGGAGATCGACGGCGTGGAGCAGCTGACCCGGTATCTCGAGCTGCTCAACCGCGACCCGCTGCTGGCCCCGGTGAAGGGTGTGTTCGCCGCCCAGGAGATCAAGCCCCAGGCGCGGGTGCTGGCGGCCGACCGGGGCATCGACTGCGTCACCGTCGACTACGCCGTCCTCAAGGGCACCGACGACCCTTCCCAGCGCCTCTTCTGAAGGGGGACCGCTCTGCCTGAACGGGTGACCCTTGCGCGGTGCCCGCGGGGCTGATGAGAGACTGCCCGCGATCACCGACGGTGGAGGGATGGCAGCGTGGCCAGGGAAATGAACGAGGTCGGAATCGTGGGGCTGGGTACCGCTGGTGCCGCCATCGCGGAGGTACTCGCCCGGGCGGGCCTGTCGGTCACGGCCGTCGAGGTCGATGACGAGGCGGCCGCCCGCGGCCGCGCCGCGATCGAGCGCTCGGTCGCCGCAGGCGAGGGTGACGACTCCGCACTCGGCCGCATCCGGTACTCCACCGCGCTGGAGGACCTCTCCGCGGCGGAGCTGGTCATCGAGGCCGTCCCCGAGCAGAAGGCGCTCAAGGCGGAGGTCTTCGCCCAGCTCGACAAGATCTGCGGGCCCGAGACGGTGCTCGCCACCAACACCTCGAGCCTCTCGGTCACCGAGCTCGCCGTGGGCACCGGCCGGCCGAGCAAGGTCGTCGGCCTGCACTTCGCCACCCCGGCGACGACGGCGGAGCTGGTCCAGGTCGTGCGCACGGCGATCGCCGACGCCTCGGCCGTCGAGGACGCCGTGGCGCTCGTCGAGCGCCTGGGCAAGGTCCAGGTCACCGTCGGCGACGCACCGGGCTTCATCACCGACGCCCTGCTCTTCGGCTACCTCAACCACGCGGTCTCGATGCTCGAGAACCGCTACGCCAGCCGCGAGGACATCGACGCCGCCATGCGGTTCGGCTGCGGCCTGCCCGTGGGCCCGCTGCAGGTGCTGGACCTCATCGGCATCGACACCGCCTACGACGTGCTCGACGCGCTGCACGCGGTCTCGGGCAAGCGGCTGCACGCGCCCAGCCCGGTGCTCAAGCAGATGAAGACCGCGGGCCTGCTCGGCCGCAAGTCGGGCCAGGGCTTCTACACCTACGCAGGTCCCGGCTCCGCGGACGTCGTCGCCGACGCCGCCACCCCGACCCCCGGCGGGGCTGCCGAGGGCGCGCGCCCGGTGCGGTCCGTCGGCGTCGTCGGCTCCGGCACGATGGCCACCGGCATCATCGAGGTCGTCGCCAAGGCCGGCTACGACGTCACCTTCATCGCCCGCTCGGACGAGAAGGTCGCCGCCGTCGAGAAGGCACTGGCGAAGTCGCTGGACAAGCAGGTCGACCGCGGCCGGCTCGAGGCCTCCGCGCGCGAGGAGATCCTCGGCCGGGTCACCGGCGCCAGCTCCGTCGAGGCGCTGGGCGAGGTCGACCTGGTCATCGAGGCCGTCATCGAGTCGCTGCCGGTCAAGGAGGCCCTCTTCGCCGACCTGGGCCGGATCGCCAAGCCCGGTGCGGTGCTCGCCACCACGACCTCCAGCCTCCCGGTGATCAAGTGCGCGCTGGCCAGCGGCCGGCCGGCCGACGTCGTGGGCATGCACTTCTTCAACCCCGCGACGGTCATGAAGCTGGTGGAGGTCGTCTCCACCGTCACCACGGCCCCCGACGTGGCGGCCACGGTGCACGCGGTCTCGGCGAAGCTCAAGAAGCACGCCGTCTCCTGCACCGACCGCGCCGGCTTCATCGTCAACGCCCTGCTGTTCCCGTACCTCAACGACGCGGTGAACATGCTGGACTCGCACTACGCGTCCAAGACCGACATCGACACGGCCGTGAAGGCGGGGCTGGGCTACCCGATGGGGCCCTTCGAGCTGCTCGACGTCGTCGGCAACGACGTCTCGCTGGCCATCGAGCAGGAGCTGCACAGCGAGTTCCGCGACCCGGCGCTCGCGCCGGCGCCGCTGCTGGAGCACCTGGTCACCGCCGGGTACCTCGGCCGCAAGACCGGCCGCGGCTTCCACGACTACGCCCGCCGCTGACGATTGCCCCGCAGGCGCCCTCGGCCCGGTGCCCGATCCACGGATCGGGCGCCGGGCCGTCGCGCTGAGCAGGTCGAGGAGGCCGGGGACGGCGACTGGGTGGTCCGCACCCTCACCGGGGCGAGCACGGGCAAGACCTACCGCTGCCCCGGGTGCGACCAGGAGATCCGCCCCGGGACGCCGCACCTGGTGACCTGGCCGGCGTACGCCCGCGACTCCGACCTGGACCCGTGGGACACCGAGTCGGCCGCCGACTGGCGGCGGCACTGGCACACGAGCTGCTGGCGGGCCCGCGACCGCCGCCGCTAACGGACGAGGCCGGCGAACACCACCACGTTGTCCGCGTAGCTGCCCGTGACCCGGTCGAAGGCTCCGCCGCAGGTGATCAGCCGCAGCTCGGCGCCGGGCACCGGTCCGTAGACGTCCCGGGTCGGGAAGGCGTCCTTGCCGGCCCGGACCACGCGGTCGACGGCGAACCGGACGGAGCTGCCGTCGGCGCGGTCGACGACCACCTCGTCGCCGGGCACGAGCCGGTGCAGCCCCTGGAACACCGCCGGGCGGCCGGCCCAGTCGACGTGCCCGGCGAGCACGGCCGGTCCCGGCTGCCCGGGCCGCGGGCCGCCGGCGTACCAGCCGGACACCGACGGATCGGCCGGTACCGCGAGGCCACCGGCTGCGTCGAGCCCCGAAGCCGTGACGACCGCGTCGATGCCGACGGCGGGTGCCCGGACGCGCACCGGCGAGGTGTCCCCGGCGCGCTCTCCACCGACGCCGGGAGTGAGGGCGGCGGCCAGCACCGGGAACCGGGCCCGCAGCGGCCGCGGGTCGCCCAGCAACGAGGGGAGGAGACCCGGCTCGGCCGGCCCGCCGCCGGCCGCTACGCCACCCAGCGGGACGACGGCCGGCGCGGCTGCGTCGAGGACCGCCCGCGCGGTCAGGCCCCCCTCGGGGGTGTCGAGCACGAGCAGGGTCACCACGGTCCCGGCCGCGAGCTCCACCGGCACGCCGGCGGCCCGGCTCCCGGCGCCGAGCCGCACCACCACGGGTCCGGCCGGGACGGCGGTGGCGGCGGATGCGGCGGTGAACGGCAGTTCCGCGGCCAGCACCGGTCCGCCGTCCACGGCGACGTCCACGGTCGGTGCCCCCGTGGCTGCGGCGAGCACCCGCACCCGGGCCGTCCCGGCGGCCGGTGCGGACAGGTCGTCGGTCAGGGGCCGCAGGGCCAGGTCGGCGAAGGCGCCGGAGAGCGCGAGCGTGCGGACGCCGCCGGCGGGCACGTCGACCCGCACGGACAGGGCCGGCGGCGTGCCTGCGGAGGTGCCTGCCGGGCGGACGCTGACCGCGTAGCTTCCGGGAGCGAGGTCGCGGTAGCCGCCCACGTCGCCGTAGCGGAGCGCCCGGGCGACGTCGGTCCCCGGTCCTACGGCGGGCCCGTCCGAGGGGGCCGGCGTCAGAGCGACGTCGACGGCCGGCGAGTCGGGGGAGAGGTGGGCGATCCGGAGCCGGCCGGGCTCATCCGCGGCCTGCGCGGAGGGAGCCCCGCCGACCAGCGCGAGCAGCGAGCAGAGCAGGGCGGCCGCCGCGAGAGCGAGTGTTCTCCGGCCCCGCCGGCGCGGGGCGGCGGGATCCTGCCTCAGGAACGACCCTGCGGGACGGCCTGGTCGATGGCCTGCGTCGAGGGACCGCCGGCCGGCGCGGCGGTGGCACCGGCAGGGGTCTGGTTGGGGCGGGGTGGCAGCGGCAGCTGCCGGGTGACCGCTCCCTCGGCCCGGGCGGGCTGACGGGTGGCTCCGGCCTCCGCGTCGCCGCGGGAGGCGGGCGTGCCCCCACCGGCGGGCGCCGTCGTCGTCGCGGGCTGGGCCTGGTCGGCGGCAACCTGCGACGCCGTCACCGCAGGCTGGACGGCGGTCTGGGGTCCCGAGGCCGACGGCTGGGCGGCCGGCTGGGTGGCCCGCGGCGTGGGCTGCGGACGCTGCTCGGACCCGCGGCCCGTCTCGGCACGCTCCGCCTCGGCCCGCTCCGGCTCGGCGCCGGCCGGCTCCGGACGGGCGGGCTCGGTGGAATCCGCGGCACGGGGCGCGGACTGCTCGGCGCGGTCGCCCAGGTCGGGCAGGTTGTCCAGCAACCGCCGGGCCTGGACCAGCCGGCCGGTCAGCTCGTCGCGGACGCCGCGGATGGCCTCGGCCTTGGCCTCGGCGTCGGCCACGAGTGCAGCGGCGTGCTGCTCGGCGGCGGCGACCCGCTGGCGGGCGGCCTGGGTGGAGACGCGCTCGCGCTCCTCCTCGGCGCGCGCGGCCTCGGCGCGACGGGCCCGCTGGGCGATGTCGAAGTCCTCCTCGACCTTCGCCCGCCGGGCCTGGGACTCGGCGTCGAGGCGGGCGACCCGCTCCTGGGCCTTGGCGACCAGCTCGTCGGCGCGCAGCTGGGCCTTCTGCATGATCTGCTCGGCACCCTGACGGGCCTCGGCGATCATCCGCTCCACCTCGGCCTGACCGGCCGCGTGGCGCTCGAGCAGGGCGCGCTCCTCGGCGTCGGTCTGCTCGCGGACGGCCTGGGCGTCGAGCTCGGCCGCGCGGCGGATCTCGCCGGCCTCCTCCTCGGCGAGCTGCAGCATGTGCTGGATGCGCTCGCTGATGTTCTCGAAGGTCGGGGCGGCAGCGGTGGCGGCCTTGCGGCGCAGCGCCTCGATCTCGCCGTGCATCGCCGAGAGCTGCCCGGCGAGGTCGGCGGTGCGGGCGACCGCGGCGTCCCGGTCTGCCAGTGCGATCCGGAAGTCCGCCTCGAGCCGCTCGATGGTGTCGGCGACCTGGCTGCGGTCGTACCCCCGCAGCACCACGTCGAACGAGTGCTGGGCCTCGTGCATCGGCAGTTCGTGGCGGGGGTCGCTCATGTCGTCATCCTCGCAGACGGGGGATCGGCTCGTCACCGTGTCGCGCTCGTGCGATCCCAATGGTCACCGAGGCCACCGTGGCCACGCCGGGCAGGGCGGACGCACGAGGGCCCGGCCCCGAGAGGGGAGCCGGGCCCTGGTGCAGTTCCTGTCAGACGTTGATCAGACGCCGCGGAAGCGGTTGATCGCCTCGAGGTGCTGCTCGCGCTTCTCGGTGTTCTTCACGCCGAGCCCCTCCTCCGGGGCCAGGGTGAGGACGCCGACCTTGCCCTGGTGGGCGTTCTTGTGGACGTCGAGAGCGGCCTGGCCGACCTCCGCCATCGGGTACACCTTCGACAGGGTCGGGTGGATGAGGCCCTTGTCGATGAGCCGGTTGGCCTCCCACGCCTCCTTGTAGTTGGCGAAGTGGGAGCTGAGGATCTTCTTGAGGTTCATCCACAGGTAGCGGTTGTCGTACTCGTGCATGTAGCCGCTGGTCGAGGCACAGGTGATGATCGTGCCGCCCTTCTTGGCGACGTAGACGCTGGCGCCGAAGGTCTCGCGGCCCGGGTGCTCGAAGACGATGTCGACGTCCTCGCCGCCGGTCAGCTCACGGATCTTCTTGCCGAAGCGCTGCCACTCCTTGGGGTCCTGGGTGCGCTCGTCCTTCCAGAACTTGTAGCCCTCGGCGGACCGGTCGATGACCAGGTCGGCGCCCATCTTGCGGACGATCTCGGCCTTCTCGGGGCTGCTGACGACGCAGACCGGGATCGCGCCGCCGTTGAGCGCCATCTGGGTGGCGTAGGAGCCCAGGCCACCCGAGGCGCCCCAGATCAGGACGACGTCGCCCTGCTTCATGTTGGCGCCGTTCTTGCTCACCAGCTGGCGGTAGGCCGTCGAGTTGACCAGGCCCGGGCTGGCGGCCTCCTCCCAGGAGAGGTGGGCCGGCTTCGGCATCAGCTGGTTGCTCTTGACCAGGGCCAGCTCGGCCAGACCGCCGAAGTTGGTCTCGAAGCCCCAGATCCGCTGCTGCGGGTCCATCATCGTGTCGTCGTGGCCGGCCGGGTCCTCGAGCTCCACCGAGAGGCAGTGCGCGACGACCTCGTCACCGGGCTTCCACTTGTTCACGCCCGGGCCGACCCGCAGGACGACGCCGGCCAGGTCGGAGCCCACCACGTGGTAGGGCAGGTCGTGCCGCTTGGTCAGCTCCGAGAGGCGGCCGTAGCGCTCGAGGAAGCCGAAGGTCGAGACCGGCTCGAAGATCGACGTCCACACGGTGTTGTAGTTCACCGAGGACGCCATGACGGCGACGATCGCCTCGCCCGGGCCCAGCTCGGGGGTGGCCACCTCGTCGATGTGGAGGGACTTGCGGGGGTCCTTCTCCTTCGTCGGGATCCCCTCGAACATGTTCTGCTCGTCCTTGCGCACCACGACGGCGC
Organism: uncultured Actinomycetota bacterium; assembly: GCA_963747895.1. Lineage (GTDB taxonomy): Bacteria > Actinomycetota > Actinomycetes > Mycobacteriales > Geodermatophilaceae > Blastococcus. The sequence goes on along the minus strand of CAVVGX010000004.1, from coordinate 350,706 downwards.
GGTAGGACTCCGGTACGGCCAACCCTCCCAGCGCGTCCAGCTGGTCGGCGAGGATGGCATCCCTGATCTCGTTCACGCGAACTCCTGGGTCGTGGAAGGCCGTGGGCGGCCGGCTCGGAGGGCGGTACTGGGCACTGCGGTGGCGGGAGAGGTTACCGATGGGTAACGGCCCCGCGAAGGGTGGTCGGGAAAGGCGCGGTCAGTGCGCCGCGGCGGCCGGCTGCACGAGCTCGACGAGCACCCCGCCGGCGTCCTTCGGGTGGATGAAGTTGACCCGGCTGTCCGAGGTGCCGCGCTTGGGCACGTCGTAGAGGAGCCGCAGCCCGCGCTCGCGCAGGGTGGCGCTGACGGCCTCGACGTCGTCGACCCGGAAGGCCAGCTGCTGCAGGCCCGGGCCCGAGCGGCCGATGAACTTGGCGATCGTGGACTCCGGGGTCAGCGGCGCCAGCAGCTGGATGCGGGTGTCGCCGTTGCCGACGGCGAGCATCGCCTCGCGGACGCCCTGCTCCTCGTTGGTCTCCTCGTGCACGGACCGCACGCCGAACGCCTGGGCGTAGAAGGCGATCGCCTCGTCCAGGTCGGGCACGGCGATGCCCACGTGGTCGATGGTGGTGAACAGACCCTCGGGCAGGCCCGGCTGCGGCGCGTCGTTGGTGGTCACGTCGGCATCCTCCCGCGACGCGGCGCCGGGCGACACTCCGGGTCCGTCTCCGCGCCCCGGTCGGGTGACCGGAGTGGGCCACGCCACCTGCGTCGGGGGGTGGCCCTACCATCATGGGCAGCCCGACGCCGCGCGAACCGCGCGGTCCGCTCTGTCTTGAACGGCCGCCGGTGTCGGCGGCCCGGCACTGGAGGCCCCCATGAGTGAGAACAACCGCTCGGTCATCGTCAGCGGCGCCCGCACCCCGATGGGCCGGCTGCTCGGCGGGCTGAAGGACTTCTCGGCCGCCGACCTCGGTGGCGTCGCGATCAAGGCCGCCCTCGAGCGCGCCGGCATCAGCGGCGACCAGGTCGAGTACGTGATCATGGGCCAGGTCATCCAGGCCGGCGCCGGGCAGAACCCCGCCCGCCCCGCCGCGGTGAAGGCCGGCATCCCGATGTCGGTCCCGGCCCTCACCGTCAACAAGGTCTGCCTCTCCGGTCTGAGTGCCATCGCGATGGCCGACCAGCTCATCCGCGCCGGCGAGTTCGACATCGTCGTCGCCGGCGGTCAGGAGTCGATGACGCAGGCGCCGCACCTGCTCGCCAACTCGCGCACCGGCACGAAGTACGGCGACACCAAGCTGATCGACTCCATGGCCCACGACGGCCTCTCCGACACCTTCGACCAGGTCGCCATGGGCGAGCTGACCGAGAAGGCCAACTCGCGCTACAACCTCACGCGTGAGGAGCAGGACGAGTTCGCCGCGGCCAGCCACCAGAAGGCGGCGCGCTCCCACAAGGACGGCGTCTTCGCCGAGGCGCTCACCCCGGTGTTCATCCCGCAGCGCAAGGGCGACCCGATCGAGTTCACCGACGACGAGGGCATCCGCCCCGACACCACCGCGGAGAGCCTGAGCAAGCTCAGGCCCGCCTTCGCCAAGGACGGCACGATCACCGCCGGCACCGCCTCGCAGATCTCCGACGGCGCCTGCGCCGTGGTGGTCATGAGCGCGGCCAAGGCCAAGGAGCTCGGCATCACCCCGATCGCCGAGATCGGCGCCCACGGGGTCGTCGCCGGGCCGGACGCCACGCTGCAGAGCCAGCCGTCGGCCGCGATCAAGAAGGCCTGCGCCCGCGAGGGCATCGATCCCAAGGACCTCGACGTCGTCGAGCTCAACGAGGCCTTCGCCGCCGTCGGCATCGTCTCCACCCGCGAGCTCGGCATCGACCCCGAGAAGGTCAACCCCAACGGTGGCGCCATCGCCCTGGGGCACCCGATCGGCATGAGCGGCGCGCGGCTGGTCCTCGACGTGGCGCTCGAACTGCGTCGCCGCGGTGCCAAGGTCGGCGCCGCCGCGCTGTGCGGTGGCGGTGGTCAGGGCGACGCCCTGATCCTGCACGCGCCCTCGCAGGCGTGACGGAGGTCCCTGCGGGGACCGCGGTCCAGACGTCCGCCCCCGCCGCCTCCGGGCGGCGGGGGCGGCGTGCTGTCGACGTCCCCGCGCTGGTCGAGCGGGCCCGCCAGGGCGACGCCCGCGCGGTGGCCCGGCTGATCTCGCTGGTCGAGGACGCGAGCCCCGCGCTGCGCGAGGTCGCGGCCGCGCTGGCGCCGCACACCGGGCGGGCCCAGGTGCTGGGGCTGACCGGCTCGCCGGGGGTCGGCAAGTCGACGACGACGACGGCGCTGGTGCGTGCCCTGCGGCAGGCCGGCAAGCGCGTCGGCGTGCTGGCCGTCGACCCGTCGTCCCCGTTCTCCGGGGGCGCCCTGCTGGGCGACCGGGTGCGCATGCAGGACCACGCCGGCGACGACGGCGTCTTCATCCGCTCCATGGCCTCGCGCGGGCACCTGGGCGGGCTGTCGTGGGCGACCCCGCAGGCGCTGCGGGTCCTGGACGCCGCCGGCTGTGACGTGGTGCTGATCGAGACGGTCGGGGTCGGGCAGTCCGAGCTGGAGATCGCCTCGCTCGCCGACACCACCCTGGTGCTCGTCGCACCGGGGATGGGGGACGGCATCCAGGCGGCCAAGGCCGGGATCCTCGAGGTGGCCGACGTCTTCGTCGTGAACAAGGCCGACCGGGACGGCGCCCACCAGGCGGTGCGCGACCTGCGCTACATGCAGTCCCTCGGCGGCCGGTACGCCGAGCCCGGCGGGTGGCGCCCGCCCATCTGCACGACGGTCGCCTCCCGCGACACCGACAACGGCATCGACGACGTCCTGGCCAAGGTGGCCGGCCACCGGGCGTGGCTCGAGTCCTCCGGGGAGGGCCACCGCCGGCGGGCCGAGCGCGCCGCGCGGGAGATCGAGGCGATCGCCCTCGCTGCGCTCCGGGCCCGGATCGGTGACCTGCGCGGCTCCGCGGCCCTCGGCGCGCTGGCCGAGCGGGTGGTGGCGGGGGAGACCGACCCCTACGCCGCGGCCGACGAGCTGGTCGCCAGGCTCTGAGGCGCCTGCCGCGCGACGCGGGCGGTCAGCCGCTCCCACGGCAGGATCGACAGGATCGCGATGCAGTGCGGCAGGAAGATGATCGTCACGCCGGCGTAGACCATCACGTGGAAGCCGAGCAGGAAGAGCACCAGTCCGATGCGCGCCCGGTCGCTGCGCACGAAGAGGATCAGCGGCGCCGCCAGCTCCAGGACGATCATCGCCCACTGGGAGGCCGTCAGGAGCCACGGGACGTCGAGGGTCCAGTCCGACAGCCACGTCCCGCGGCGCAGCACGGCACGGGTCAGGGTCGAGCCGGTCGGCCAGTCCCAGCCACCGAAGCGGATCTTCGCCCAGGCGGCGAGGAAGTAGGTGAGCATCACGGCCACGAGCACCGCCGCCATCGCCCAGCCGGCGGCCTCCGACGGCCGCCGGTCGCGGAACCGCGCACGGCCGATGGTCGGGAGCACGGCGAGGGCGACCAGGAAGGCGATCCGGTCGTGGTCGACCTTGCCGTAGCTCATCGCGATCACCATCCACTCCAGGTACAGGAGGAAGACGGCGGTGCCGAGCAGCCGCGGTGCCCGGCCGGTGGCCGCGGCCACGGCGGCCAGCACCAGCGCCCACTGGACGACGAGGACCAGCGTGTGGGTGGGCGTCGGCAGGTGCAGCACGCGTCCGATCAGCAGCGGGGCGTACCACTCGGTGGGGACGTTCGCGTGCGCCCGCACCCAGGCGGTGGTGAGGAAGACGTCGACCGGGATGAACAGGTAGGCGATGGTGCGGAACACCGCGATCCGGGCGAGCGGCACGGGGGAGAACCACCACCGGCCGGTCAGGGGGCGGGGAGCCGTGGTCGGGGCAGCGGTCACGATCCGTCGTCCTCCAGGTCGAACTCGACGACGACGGTGTCGGTGTAGTCGCCCGTGGGCTTCCCGTCGGCCAGTTCGTACTTGCGGTGCACCATCTGCACCTCCACGAGCTCCGGCGCATCGGGGTTCGCCTCGGCGAACGCGTCGGCGAGCAGGCCCAGCAGCTCGGGGTGCTCGCGCAGCCGGCGGAACTGCCCCTCGAACTCGGCGCGCCGCAGACCCACCTGGCCGCCGGACAGCCGCACCTCCTCGCCCGCCGCGGTCAGTCCGACCGCCCGGGTGGAGATCACCGGGGTGTTCGGGTCGTTGCGCGTGGAGTACATGCGGAAGGGGCCGAACGGGAAGGCGTCGTCGTCGCCCCAGACGGTGCCGGCGAGCACCAGCGCCAGGACGACGACCACGGCTGCCAGGCGGCCCCGGCGCCCGGCCGGGCTCAGCCGGAGCACCTCCGGCTCTGCCGCGGGCGGGACATCGAGGGAGGACTGCACCGGCGAAGGCTAGATCCGGCCCCGCGCCGACCGCCACGATCACGCGCACGACGCCGACCGCCGGCACCCCAGGGGCACGGCCCGACCCACGAGCCACGGAACTTGCGCATCGGTTCCACCCTCGTGAGGATCACCGGGTGAGCGGGCGTGCTGGACGACCGGATGCCGTCGTCGTCGGAGCGGGGCCCAACGGGCTGGCCGCCGCCCTGCGGCTGTCCGCTGCGGGCCTGCGGGTGCAGGTGGTGGACGCCGGGGAGCGGCCCGGTGGCGGGATGCGCACCGAGGAGCTGATCCGCCAGGGCTTCCACCACGACGTCTGCTCGACGGTGCAGCCGATGGCCGTCGCCGCACCGTTCTTCCGCGAGTTCGACGCGGCGAGCCGCGGGGTCCGTTTCGTGCACCCGGAGGTCAACTTCGCCCACCCGCTGGACGGCGGGAGAGCGGCGCTCTCGTTCCGCTCGCTGGAGGAGACGGCCACGGGACTCGGGGTCGACGCCGCGGCCTACCGCCGGCTGTTCGGCCCGCTGGTCGACCACGGCACCGACGTCATCGACTTCTTCCTCTCCAGCCGGCTGCGCTCGCTGCCGACGAAGAGCGTCGTCGAGGTCACGAAGTTCGCCCTCACCGGACTGCCGAACGTGCGCTGGCTGGCCGACCGGCACTTCGACACCGAGGAGGGGCGCGCGCTCGTCGCCGGCGCGGCGGCGCACGGGATGCTCGACCTGAGCCAGCCGCTGACCTCCGCGCTCGGCATGCTGCTGGCGATGCTCTCCCACCACGCCGGGTGGCCCGTGATCGAGGGCGGCTCGCAGAAGCTGGCCGACGCGATGGTGACGGCGCTCGAGGAGCAGGGCGGCGAGGTCGTGACCGGGCACCGGGTCACCGACCTGCGCGAGTTCGAGGGCGTGCCCGCGGTGCTGCTGGACACGACCCCCGAGGACTTCGTGGCGATGGCGGGGGACCGGCTCAACGAGGGCTACCGGCGCTGGGTCGGGCGGTACAGGCACGGCGCCGGCGTCTTCAAGATCGACTGGATCCTGTCCGAGCCGGTGCCGTGGACCAACCCCGACGTCCGTCGGGCCGGGACCATCCACGTCGCGGGCACCCTCGAGGAGACGCTCGCGGGGGAGCGCGCCCCCAACCAGGGCCGGCTGACCGACAAGCCCTACGTGCTCGCCGTGCAGCCCACGGTGCCCGACCCGACGCGGGCACCGCAGGGCGGTCACATCTTCTGGGCCTACGTGCACGTGCCGCACGGGTCCGACGTCGACATGACCGGGCCCATCGAGGACCAGATCGAGCGCTTCGCGCCGGGGTTCAAGGACACCGTCGTCGCGCGGGCGACCAAGACCGCCGTCCAGATGGAGCAGTGGAACCCCAGCTACCTCGGGGGCGACATCTCCAACGGCCAGGCCACGCTCCGCCAGATGCTCGCCCGGCCCGTGCCCCGCTGGAACACCTACCGGACGCCGGTGAAGGGCGTCTACCTGGCCTCGTCGGCGACACCGCCCGGGCCCGCGGTGCACGGCATGTGCGGTGATCTGAGCGCCCGGGTCGCGCTGCGGGACGTCTTCGGTGTCCGCGAGGTGCCGCCGCTGCGCCCGGCTCTGCGCTAGCCGGGCGCAGCGCGGTCAGGCGATCCGGCGGGCGGTGTTGTAGCCCTCCATCAGGATGGAGTGGTACTCCACGCCGGTGGACTCGGTCGCGGCGTGCACGATCACGCCGTTGCCGACGTAGATGCCCACGTGGCTGATCGGGCTGTAGTAGAAGACCAGGTCGCCCGGCTGCAGGTCGGCGCTCGCGACGGGGACGCCGACGGTCGCCTGGTCGGCGCTCCGGCGCGGCAGCTCGATGCCCGCGGCCCGGTAGGCGTAGGAGGTGAGGCCCGAGCAGTCGAAGCTGTCGGGGCCGTTGCCGCCGTACCGGTACGCCTTGCCGACCTGCGCGTGGGCGGTGTCGACGGCGATCTGGGCGGGCGACGGGGCCGGGGCCGGCGCGGCAGCGGGGGCGGCGGCCGGCTCGGCGGCGGTCGCGGTCGCGGGGGTGAGGAACAGGCCCAGCGAGGCCGCGGCCCCGGCGAGCAGGCCGACGCCGGTGCGGCGGACGACGTGGGAGGACGTGCTGTTCGGGCGAGTGGTCACCATGCGGTGGCTCTCCTTCCGTTCGCCCGCCGCGACGTGGTCGCGGGCACGGCGCAGCACACCTGAGCTGGTTCGTCGGGTGTTCTGCGCAGCTCACGCTCCGGGGGCCCTCGACGGGGCACGCATCCGGGCTGCGGCGGTACCGGGGCCGGGGCCACCCTCGTCGGGCGGCGACCACCCGGCCGGCTCATCCACCGTACGAACCGCCCCGACGGCTCTCAACCCGGCGATCGACGAGTCGACAGGTCGAGACCTCGACATGTCGCGCCAGCACTGGGAACAAGCGGTGTCCGGTGGCGTCCGTCACGTCCGGACGGGGGACCGCCCGCCGGTGCGCCACGGGTAGCGTCCGCGGCATGGTCCGGCCGCTGGGGTTGCCCTTCGATCCGATCGAGCGTGCCGGGCAGACGTGGGAGGAACGCTTCGGCCCGGCGGCGGCGATGCGGGCGGCGACGTCGGTGTTCCGGGTGCAGCAGATCCTGCTGGCCCGCTTCGACGAGGTGCTCCGGCCGCACGAGCTGACGTTCGCGCGCTACGAGGTGCTGGTGCTGCTCACCTTCAGCCGCACCGGCGAGCTGCCGCTGAAGGTGATCGGGAGCCGGCTGATGGTGCACCCGACGAGCGTCACGAACGCCATCGACCGGCTGGTCGCGGCCGGCTTCGTCGATCGCCGGCCGAACCCCGCCGACGGACGAGGGGTGCTCGCGGGCATCACCCGAGCCGGGCGGGACGTGGTCGAGCTCGGGACGCGGGCCCTCACGGAGCTGGACTTCGGCCTGGGCGACCTGGGTGACGGTGACCTCGACACCCTGTTCCAGGTGCTGCGGCGCGTCCGGCTGGGTGCGGGCGACGTGGCGGGCACCGAGCACTGACGACCCGCGGCCGACACGCCCGTCGACGCGGTGGGATGATCGAGGTCATGCAGCCGACCAGCCCCGGACGCCCCGACCCCCGCGCGCAGGCCCAGATGGCCGCCACCATGGCCGGCGCGGTCGACCTGGCCGCGGTCAAGGCGCGGTCCGAGGCCGCCGCGCGCGCCCAGGCGGCCCCGCCGCCGAGCGCCACGGCTCCCGTGGGGGCGCCCGGCAGCGCCGTCGTCGACGTCACCGAGGCGACGTTCCAGGCCGAGGTCCTCGACCGCTCCTTCCAGGTGCCGGTCGTGCTGGACCTGTGGGCCGAGTGGTGCGGCCCGTGCAAGCAGCTCTCCCCGGTGCTCGAGCGGCTCGCCGCCGAGGGCGGCGGGTCCTGGGTGCTGGCCAAGGTCGACGTCGACGCCAACCCCGCGCTCGCGCAGGGCCTCCGGGTCCAGGGCATCCCGGCGGTGAAGGCCGTCTGGCAGGGCCAGCTCATCGCCGAGTTCAACGGCGCCATCCCCGAGGAGCAGGCCCGCGAGTTCGTCGCCGAGCTGGTCCGCGCGACCACCGGCGGAGCGGCGCCGGTCGACGGCGAGCCCGCGCCGGAGCTCGAGGACCCGCGACTCGATGCCGCCGAGGCCGCGCTCGAACGCGGCGACCTGGCCGCGGCCGAGGCCGCGTACGAGGCCATCCTCGCCGAGGAGCCCGACCACCCCGATGCCGGGATCGCACTCCGGCAGGTGCAGGTGTTCCGCCGGGCCGAGGAGGCCGGGCCCGACGCGCTGGCCCGCGCCGACGCCGCGCCCGACGACGTGACCGCGCAGACCCGCGCCGCCGACTTCCTGCTCGGCACCGGCGACGTCGAGGGCGCCTTCGAGCGGCTGCTCGCCGTCGTCCGCCGGACCTCGGGGGAGGAGCGCGACCAGGCCCGGAAGCACCTGGTGGAGCTGTTCACCGTGGTGGGCGACCAGGACCCGCGCGTGGCTCCGGCCCGCCGGGCGCTCATGACCGCCCTGTTCTGAGCCCGGTCGCTAGGAGTCGAGTCCGCAGGCGTCGAGGCCCTGCACGAAGCCGTTGCGGAACAGGTCGACCAGCTGGAAGCCGGTGAGGCCGGTCTCGGGCAGCACGGTCGGCTCGTTGCCGAAGGCGAGCAGGAACTGCACGCTCTCGTCGACGTCGCCGGGCGAGACCGAGGGTCCGCCGGCCTGGCCCCGGAAGACCTGCGCGGCGTAGAAGCCGCTCAGGCAGACCGACGAGCGCGCCGCCTCCTCGTCGTCGGTGGAGAGTCCGAGCTGGTCGCGGACGGCCTGCCCGTAGGGCAGCGCCACCGCGGTGGCGACGGCGAAGTCGCCCAGCTCGTAGACCGGTGTCGCGAGGTCGGTCGTGTCGAAGCCGACGACGTTGTCGTCGGGGCAGTAGACGAGGTCGAGGTCCCGGTCCGGGGCGCAGGCCGGCGCCCGGCCCTCGAACGGCTCGATCGAGGGCGGGTCGAAGCTCTCGCCGAACACCTGGCGGAAGACCGGCTGCCAGACGCCGGGCAGCGAGTCGTCGATGATGGTCAGGAGCTCGTCCGGCGGCGCGTTCCCCCCGGTCTCGATGTCCCGGTCCAGCGTGAACGGTTCCTGGGTGAACACGCGCTCGGCACCGAAGTTGTCGCGGCAGGCCTCCGCTCCGCTGTCGAAGCCCTCCTGGAACGCGGCGACCCGGTCGAAGTAGGAGCCGTGCGCCTGCTGTTCCCGTGGGCTGGTGCCCACCGGGTCGCGGAGCTGCAGGTAGCCGCGCAGCAGCTCGTCGAGCTCGGGGGTCCGCAGGACCGAGTGCTCCGCCTCGCCCTCGGCGACCCACCGGGTCCAGGTGCCGGCGAAGCAGTCGGCCTGGGTCTCGACGGCGATCGAGGCGGACGGCGCGCCCACCCGCGCCTGCACCGCGTGCCCGAACTCGTGCGCCATGACAAGTGCGGGGATGAACCGGCCGAACTCCTCGCCGAGATCGGCCAGGAAGGCGCGGTCGTAGCTGATCGAGTCGGAGTTCGGGGCATCCGGGGCCGCGCAGTAGAAGGCATTGCTCTCCACGTCCCGCACAGCGGCCCCGCAGCCGATGCCGCGCGGGTAGGCAGTGGGGTCGGCGTTCCCCGGATCGACGCTGAAGTAGCCGCCCTGCAACGGCTGGAACTCCGTGCCGAAGACCTCGGGGAACTGCTCCGCCCAGAACGTCTCGAGGTCGGCCAGCGCGTTGCGCGCCAGCACGTCCGCTTCCTCGTCGGTGGCGCCGACCACCTCGACGTCCCCGGTGGCGACGTCCGTGGCCGGCGGCCGGGCCGGGCTGGCCAGGCCGGTGACCACGACCGAGCACCCGCTCAGGACGAACACGCAGAACGCGGCGGCGGTGAGCGTCGCCCACCGCCGCCGTCGCGCGCTCGTCGTCCCCACGGAGCAGCAGTTACCCGCGCCGGGGCCGGTCAGGCCTCGTGCAGGAACCAGACGGTGCCGAGCGGGGGAGCCGCGATCGTCGCCGAGTACGGCTGGCCGTGCCACGGCTCCTCGACCGCTTCGACGCCGCCGAGGTTGCCCACCCCGGAGCCGCCGTAGCCCTCGGCGTCGCTGTTGAGCACCTCGCGCCAGAAGCCGGGACGGGGCAGCCCGATCCGGTACTCGTGGTGCGGGGTTCCGGCGAAGTTCACCACGCACGCCAGCGCCGACCGGCTGTCGTCCTCCGACGCACTGCCGTCCTCGGCCGCCGGGAGGGCGGACTTCCCGTACCGCAGGAAGGACAGCGTGTTGCCGCCGGCGTCGTTGGCGTCGATCCACTGGAAGCCCGAGGGGTCGACGTCGTGGGCCCAGAGGGCGTCCACCTCGCGGTACCGGCCGTTGAGGTCGGTGACCAGCTGGAGCACGCCGCGGTGGGCGGGGTCGTCGAGGTGCCACCAGTCCAGCGAGCGGCTCTCGGCCCACTCGGAGTCCTGGGCGAACTCCGAGCCCATGAACAGCAGCTGCTTGCCGGGGTGCGCCCACATGTAGGCGAGGTAGGCGCGCAGGTTGGCCAGCTGCTGCCACCGGTCACCCGGCATCTTCCGCAGCATCGAGCCCTTGCCGTAGACGACCTCGTCGTGGCTGATCGGCAGCACGTAGTTCTCGGAGTACGCGTAGTGCATCGAGAACGTCAGCTGGCCGTGGTGGAAGCTCCGGTACACCGGCTCGCGCTCGACGTAGGCCAGCGAGTCGTGCATCCAGCCCATGTTCCACTTGAAGCCGAAGCCCAGGCCGCCCAGGTGGGTGGGCCGGGTGACTCCCGGCCACGCGGTCGACTCCTCGGCGATGGTCACGACGCCGGGGACCTCGCGGTAGACGGTGGCGTTGAACTCCTGCAGGAACGCCACCGCCTCGAGGTTCTCCCGGCCGCCGTACTCGTTCGGCACCCACTCGGTGCGCGAGTAGTCCAGGTAGAGCATCGAGGCGACCGCGTCCACGCGGATGCCGTCGACGTGGAACTCCTTGCACCAGAACAGCGCGTTGGCGACCAGGAAGTTGCGCACCTCGGAGCGGCCGAAGTCGAAGACCAGCGTGCCCCAGTCCAGCTGCTCGCCGCGGCGGGGGTCGCCGTGCTCGTACAGCGGGGTGCCGTCGAAGCGGGCCAGCGCCCACTCGTCCTTCGGGAAGTGCGCGGGCACCCAGTCGACGATGACGCCGATGCCGGCCTGGTGCGCCCGGTCGATCAGGTAGCGCAGGTCGTCAGGGCTCCCGAAGCGCGAGGTGGGGGCGTAGTAGGAGGTGACCTGGTAGCCCCACGAGCCACCGAAGGGGTGCTCGGCCAGGGGCATGAACTCGATGTGCGTGAAGCCGGCCGCGGCGACGTACTCGACCAGTTCGTCGGCCATCTCGCGGTAGGACAGCCCCTGCCGCCAGGAGCCGGCGTGCACCTCGTAGACGCTCATCGGCTTCTCGTGCCAGCCACCGCCGGCCCGCTCCGCCAGCCAGGCGTCGTCGTTCCACTCGTGGGTGGTCTCGGTGACGACGGAGGCGTTGAGCGGCGGGACCTCGGTGGCGAAGGCGAGCGGGTCGGACTTCTCCCGCCACACGCCGTCGGCACCCAGCACGTGGTACCGGTACCGGCTGCCCACCGGGACGCCGGGCACGAAGATCTCCCAGACGCCCGAGGAGCCCAGCGACCGCATCGGGTAGGCACGTGCCTCCCAGTAGTCGAAGTCGCCGGTGACCTTGACGCCCTGGGCTGCGGGCGCCCAGACGGCGAACGAGACGCCGTCGACGGTGCCGCGCGGGGTGTCGTAGTGCCGCACGTGCGCGCCGAGGACCTCCCACAGGCGCTCGTGCCGGCCCTCGCGGAGGAGGTGCTCGTCGAGCGGGCCGAGGGTGGGCAGCCAGCGGTAGGGGTCGTCGACGGTGTGGCGCGTCGTGCCGCCCTGGCCGTCGGGGTACTCGACCTCGATGCGGTAGTCGCCGGGCTGCTGGGGGAGTGCCGCTTCGTAGATGCCTCCGGCGTGCACCTGCCGGGCGTCGTAGCGGCTGCCGTCCTCGTCGAGCACGGCCACCGAGACGGCGTCCGGGCGGAGGGTGCGCACGACCCAGCCGTCACCGGCCTCGTGCGCGCCGAGGACGCGGTGCGGGTCGTGCGACCAGCCGTCCACGATCGCCCGCAGGTCGTCCTCGCCCACCTCGCCGAGGCTCGGCTGCTCGCCGGCGGCAGCGGGACCACCGGCCGTCGCGGCACTCTCCGCCACGGTGCCGACCGACGACGGGGCGCCGGACGGATCGCCGGGCTCGGCGATCGGCGCCGGGGCCACCACCGGCGGCACCGTGGCGCCACCGCCCTCGGGCGCGACGTCGTCCACGACGCGCTTGCGGGCCGGGGCCTTCTTCGCGGCGGCCTTCTTCGCCGGGGCCGCTTTCTTGGCCGCGGCGGCCTTCTTCGCGGGGGTCGCCTTCGCCGCGGCCTTGCGGGTGGTACCGGTGCGGGTCGACTTCTTCGCCGGGGCGTTGATCACCGGCTCCGTGCCGGCGGCCGCCTCCGCGGCGGCCACCCGCTCCTCGACGGCGCGCTGCAGGTCGTCCTTGTCGGCCACCGGGTCCGTCCGGTCATCGCTGCTCATCGTCTGTTCCTCCGGTGCCGTCTTGTGGAGCTTCTGTGGCCCCTCTGCAGGGTCCCGGTGCGAGCTTGCGAGTGCCGGGGGGCAGAGGGGTCCTTTCTCAGTCGCGGCTGGTCAGCCGGGACAGCGAGTCGAGCGGGATCATCAGCCAGTGCGGTCGGTTGCGTGCCTCGTAGACGCATTCGTAAACCGCCTTGTCGGCCTCGAACGCCCGAAGGAGTGGTGACCCGCCGCACGGGTCCAGGCCGCTGGCCTCGGAGTAGCCGGTGCAGAACGCGGCCCGGTTGCGCTCGGCCCACTCCTGCGCGCGGTAGGCCCGCTGGGTGTCCTCGGGCTGCTCGACGAGCATGTGCCGCGCCGCGTAGTCGAAGCTGCGCAGCATGCCGGCGACGTCGCGCATCGGGCTGTCCAGTTCCCGGCGCGAGGCCAGCGGGCGGGCCGGCTCGCCCTCGAAGTCGAGCACGATCCACCCGGTCGCCGTCCGCAGCACCTGGCCGAGGTGCAGGTCGCCGTGCACCCGCTGGCGCACCACGGGCTCGGTGCTCTCGGCGACCGCGGCGTAGATCCGGCGCAGGCCCTCGGCGTGGTCGGCGAGCTGGGGGACCACCTCGATGGCGGCGTCGAGGCGCTCGCCCATCTGCCGGGCCACCGTGGCGTACCAGTCGCGGTCGGCCGGCTCGGTGGGCAGGACGGCGGCCATGTCCTCGTGCACCGACGCGGTCGCCACGCCCAGCCGCTCGCTGTCGGCGGCGAAGTCGCCACCCACCTCGTCGGCGTGCAGGTCTCCCTCGGCGTACAGGTCCCGGACGCTGGCCGTCGCCAGGCGCCAGCCGTCGCTGGCGTTGGGGACGAAGGTCTGCAGCATCGCGACCGTCGCCGGCTCGTTCGCCGGGTCGGGGTCGTCGATCTCGATGTGGCCCAGCAGGGGGGCGATGTGCGGGTTCTCCGTGCGCCGCAGCGCGTCGTGGACCTCCACGTCGGGGTTGAGCCCGGGCTCCAGACGGCGGAACAGCTTGAAGATCGCCTCCGAGCCGTAGACCAGCGAGGTGTTGCTCTGCTCGGTCGAGACGATGTCGCCGGGCAGGCCCTCGGGGATGTAGGCCACGCCCGCCGGGTGGAAGTGCATCGGACCGACCGTCGAGGCGTTCACCAGGTGGATCAGCCAGGGGGTGGTCGCGTCCCGGTCGCGCATGGCGTCGTAGGCGTGCGACTCCTGCCCGCCGTCGCCGGTGACCGTCCCGATGAACGCGGACTCGAGCTCCTCGCTCTGGTGCTCGCGCCAGGAGATCGGCACCAGGTAGGTGTCACCGCCGCCGTCGGTGTAGGTCACCCGCACGCGGTGCACCGAGAGCACCGGCTCGCTGCGGTCGAGGAAGAACCCGTCCTCGGTGATGTCGGCCCACTCGCGGCCCTTGCTCCCGAACCACCGCTGCGCGGGCATCCAGTCGCGGAGCAGGCCGGCCAGTGCGCTCATCGGGAACCTCCGGAGGAGTCGTCGGGTGCCGGGAGGTTGTCGCCGGGCGTCTCCTCGGCGGCGCTGACCACCCCGGAGGCGAGCAGGGAGTCCGCCACCGAGCTGCTGCCGGTGCTCTCCCAGTCCTCGTGCTCGTCGGGAGCCGGTTCGGCCGGCTTGGACAGCTCGAACCAGTAGAAGCCGTGCCCGGCGAGCGTGAGCATGTAGGGCAGGACGCCGATCTGCGGGAACTCCACCCGGCCGGTCAGCTCGACGGGCGTGTAGCCCTCGAACTGCCGCAGGTCCAGCTCCACCGGCTGCGGGAAGCGCGACAGGTTGTTGACGCACAGCACGATGTCGTCGCCGAAGCGGCGCACGAAGGACAGGACCGTCGGGTTGCGCGACCCGATCTCCTCGAAGGTGCCCAGGCCGAAGGTCGGGTGCTGGCCGCGGACCTGGATCATCCGGCGGATCCAGTGCAGCAGCGACGTGGTGTTGCGCAGCTGCGACTCGACGTTGGTGACCTGGTAGCCGTAGACCGGGTCGGCGTTGAGCGGCAGGTACATGCGCTGCGGGTCCGCGGTGGAGAAGCCGCCGTTGCGGTCCGGCGTCCACTGCATCGGGGTGCGGACGCCGTCGCGGTCACCGAGCCAGATGTTGTCGCCCATGCCGATCTCGTCGCCGTAGTACAGGACCGGCGACCCCGGCAGCGACAGCAGCAGCGCGTTGAACAGCTCGAGGGTGTTGACGTCGTTGTCCAGCAGCGGGGCCAGCCTGCGGCGGATGCCGATGTTGGCCTTCATGCGGGGGTCCTTGGCGTACTCCCCCCACATGTAGTCGCGTTCCTCGTCGGTGACCATCTCGAGGGTCAGCTCGTCGTGGTTGCGGAGGAAGACACCCCACTGGCAGTTGTCGGGGATGTCCGGCGTCTGGGCCATGATCTCCGAGATCGGGAACCGCTGCTCCCGCCGCACGGCCATGAACAGGCGCGGCATCACGGGGAAGTGGAAGGCCATCTGGCACTCGTCGCCGTCCTCGCCGAAGTACTCGACGACGTCGGCCGGCCACTGGTTGGCCTCGCAGAGCAGCACGACGTCGGGGTAGTTCGAGTCGACGACCTTGCGCACCTCCTTGAGGAACTCGTGGGTGCGCGGCAGGTTCTCGCAGTTGGTGCCCTCCTCCTCGAAGAGGTAGGGCACGGCGTCGAGCCGGAAGCCGTCGATGCCCAGGTCCAGCCAGAACCGCAGGGCGTCGATGATCGCCTCGCGCACCTTCGGGTTCTCGAAGTTGAGGTCGGGCTGGTGGGAGAAGAAGCGGTGCCAGAAGTACTGCCTGCGCACCGGGTCGAACGTCCAGTTCGAGCTCTCGGTGTCGACGAAGATGATCCGGGCGTCGGCGTAGCCGGTGTCGTCGTCGGCCCAGACGTAGAAGTCGCCGTAGGGGCCCTCGGGGTCGCTGCGGCTGGCCTGGAACCACGGGTGCTGGTCCGAGGTGTGGTTCATGACGAAGTCGATGATCACGCGCATGCCCCGGGAGTGGGCGGCGTCGAGGAACTCCTTGAAGTCCTCGATCTCGCCGAACTCCGGCAGGACGGCGGTGTAGTCGCTGACGTCGTACCCGCCGTCGCGCAGCGGCGAGGCGAAGAACGGCGGCAGCCAGAGGCAGTCGACGCCGAGCCACTGGAGGTAGTCCAGCTTGTCGATCATGCCGCGGAGGTCGCCGACGCCGTCGGCGTTGCTGTCGGCGAAGCCGCGGACGAGCACCTCGTAGAAGACGGCGCGCTTGTACCACTCGGGGTCGGTGCCCGGCGGGGGGAGGGCGGAGTGCGCGGGGGCGGACTCGGGAACGGGAACGGTCATCGCTGCGGAGAGACCCTTAGGGAGAAGGCGGGCGGTTTGCGGTGGCCCCCGTGCAGGGTCCCAGCGCGACGGTGCGAGCGGCGGGGGGCACGGGGGTCCTTTCTCAGGAGACCGGGGGCGGGAACTGCACGGGGCGCGGGAAGGTGACCGCGAAGACGTGCGCGGGCTCGCGGAAGGGGTCGAGCTCGAGGTAGTTGAACTGGCCCCAGTCGTACGAGGCGCCGGTCAGCTCGTCGGTGACCGAGAAGCGCTCGTGCCAGTCCAGGCCGAGGGCCTGCATGTCCAGCGCCGTCGTCCCGATGTGGGTGTCGCGGCTGGACAGGTTGACCACGACGAGGACGGCGTCGGCCGAACCCGGGTCGGTCTTGGAGAAGCAGAGCAGGTTCGGGTTGTCGACGGCGTGGAAGTGCAGGGTGCGCAACTGCTGGAGCGCGGGGTGCGCGCGCCGGACCTCGTTGAGCCGCCGCAGGTAGGGCGCGAGGCTCCGGCCGGCCGCCTCGGCGCCGGCCCAGTCCCGCGGGCGCAGCCGGTACTTCTCGCTGTCGAGGTACTCCTCGCTGCCCGGCTTCACGGCGACGTGCTCGAACAGCTCGAAGCCGGAGTAGACGCCCCAGGTCGGGCTCATCATCGACGCGAGCACGGCCCGGATCTTGAACATCGGCGGGCCGCCGAACTGCAGCGACTCGTGGAGGATGTCCGGGGTGTTCACGAAGAAGTTGGGCCGCATGTAGTGCGCGTTCTCGGCGAGCTCGCGGCCGTACTCCTCGAGCTCGTCGCGCCCGGTGCGCCACGTGAAGTACGTGTAGGACTGCGTGAACCCGATCCGCGCCAGCTGGTGCATCATCGCCGGCCGGGTGAAGGCCTCGGCCAGGAAGAGCACGTCGGGGTCGGTCTTCTTGACCTCCCAGATCAGCCAGTGCCAGAAGTTCAGCGGCTTGGTGTGCGGGTTGTCGACGCGGAAGATGCGGACGCCGGCGTCCATCCAGTGCCGGACGACCCGCAGGACCTCCGCGTAGATGCCCTCGGGGTCGTTGTCGAAGTTGACCGGGTAGATGTCCTGGTACTTCTTCGGCGGGTTCTCGGCGTAGGCGATCGTGCCGTCGGGCTTGGTGGTGAACCACTCCGGGTGCTCCTCCACCCACGGGTGGTCGGGAGCGGCCTGCAGGGCCAGGTCGAGCGCGACCTCCATGCCCAGCTCCCGGGTGCGGGCGACGAACGCCGTGAAGTCCTCGAGGGTGCCCAGCTGCGGGTGCACCGCGTCGTGGCCGCCCTCGGCGCTGCCGATGGCCCACGGCGAGCCGACGTCGTCCGGGCTGATCTCGTGCGGGTTGCCGCCCGGGAACTGGGCGGTGTTCGGGCCCTTGCGGTTGACCGTGCCGATCGGGTGGATCGGCGGCAGGTAGACGACGTCGAAACCCATGTCGGCGATGGCCGGCAGCCGGTCGCCGGCGGTGGTGAACGTCCCGTGCGTGGGAACGCCGCCGACCACGGCGCCCTCCGAGCGCGGGAAGAACTCGTACCAGGAGCCGTAGAGGGCCTCGCGCCGGTCCACGAACACCTCGAACGGCTCCGTGCTGGTGACCATCTCCCGGACGGGGTGCTCGTGCAGGTACTGCTGCAGGCCCGAGGCCAGCGCGGGGGCCACCCGCACGGTGAGCTCCTGGGACCCGTCGCGCAGCGCGGCGGCCGCGGCCGCGACCCGGTCGCGCCAGTCGGCGCCGGCCTCCGCGGCGACCCGGTCGAGGAGCCGGGCGCCCTCCTCGAGGTCGTTGGCCAGCTCGTCGGGGCCCTGGCCCGCCTCGATCTTCACCTCGACGGCGTGCCGCCAGGTGGCCAGCGGGTCGCTCCACGCCTCGACGCGGAAGGTCCAGGGGCCCTCGCGGTCGGCCACCACCGTCGCGATCCAGCGGTCGGGCTCCGGCGGCAGCTTCGCCATGCGCACGAAGGGCGCGCTCGCGTCGTCGGCACCGGGTGCGGTCCAGACGACGTTCGCGGCGACGGCGTCGTGGCCCTCGCGGAAGACGGTGGCGGTGATCGGCAGGTGCTCGCCGACGACGGCGCGGGCCGAGAAGGTCCCGCAGGAGACGACGGGGGCGACATCGGTGATGCCGAGGCGGAGGTCAGCGCGGCCATTCATTGCCGCAACGCTATCGAGGTCCCGGGGTGCGGGCACCTCGGCGGGCACTCGTCCGAGTGGGCCGGAGGGCCCGGACGGTGCGTGACGGGTGGGACGGGGGTGTCCAGAGATGTCCTGCGCACCCCTGGCGGTACCGCTCAGGCTGGATAGTCTCGACCGGTGCGAGCCCTCCGTCGTTTCACAGTCCGCGCCGCCCTCCCGGAGCCGCTGCTCCCGCTCTCCCAGCTGGTGATGAACCTCCGCTGGTCGTGGCACCCCGAGACCCGGGACCTGTTCGAGACCCTGGACCCGGCGCTCTGGCAGCGCTGCGGTGGCGACCCGGTCAAGGCGCTGGGCGAGGTGTCGGCCGAGCGGCTGGCCGCACTGGCCAAGGACCGCCGGTTCGTGCGCCGCCTGCAGGACGCCGTCGACGATCTGGAGGAGTACCTCTCCGCCCCGCACTGGTACCAGTCGCTGGGTGCGGAGGCGCCGGCGAGCATCGCCTACTTCTCCGCGGAGTTCGGCATCACCGAGGTGCTGCCGCAGTACTCCGGTGGCCTGGGCATCCTCGCCGGTGACCACCTCAAGGCGGCCTCGGACCTCGGCGTGCCGCTGATCGGCGTGGGCCTGCTCTACCGGGCCGGCTACTTCGAGCAGGGGCTGTCCGCCGACGGCTGGCAGCTCGAGCACTACCCCTCGCTGGACCCGCACGGCCTGCCGGTGAAGCTGCTGCGCGAGCCCGACGGCACCGCCGTCGTCATCTCCGTGCCGCTGCCGGAGGGCCGCACCCTGCTACGCGCACGTGTGGCGGGCCCAGGTCGGCCGCGTCACCCTGCTGCTCCTCGACAGCGACATCGAGGAGAACGCGCCGGCCGAGCGCGGCGTCACCGACCGCCTCTACGGCGGCGACGAGGATCACCGTCTGCGCCAGGAGATGCTGCTGGGCATCGGCGGGGTCCGGGCGCTGCGCGCCTACTGCTCGCGCACCGGCGTCCCGGCGCCGGAGGTGTTCCACGCGAACGAGGGCCACGCCGGCTTCCTCGGCCTGGAGCGGATCCGCGAGCTGATGGAGTCCCACGGCCTGGCGTTCGGCGAGGCGCTGCAGGCGGTGCGGGCGGCCACCGTGTTCACCACGCACACGCCCGTGCCGGCCGGGATCGACCGCTTCCCGAAGGCGCTCATCGAGCGGTACTTCGCCGGCTTCGGCGTCCCGCTGCACGACCTGCTGGCTCTCGGCGCCGAGGAGGACCCGGCGAAGTACAACATGGCCCACATGGGCCTGCGGCTGGGTCAGCGTGCCAACGGCGTGAGCGAGCTGCACGGCCACGTCAGCCGGGGCATGTTCAACAACCTGTGGCCGGGCTTCGACGAGGGCGACGTCCCCATCGGATCGATCACCAACGGCGTGCACGCGCCCACCTGGACCGCGCGCGAGCTGGTCGACATGGGCACCCAGACCTCCAGCCAGGGCGATCCGCTCCAGGTCGACGGACCGGTGCACTTCGACGGCGTCGACTCCATCGCGGCCGGCGACCTGTGGGCGATCCGGCGCACCCTGCGCGGCCGGCTGGTCGAGGAGGTGCGCCGCCGCATCCGCGAGACCGCGCTGTCCCGCGGCGCGACCGAGGCCGAGGTCGGCTGGACCGACACCGCCTTCGACCCCGACGTCCTCACCATCGGCTTCGCCCGCCGGGTGCCCAGCTACAAGCGCCTGACCCTGATGCTGCGCGACCCGGCGAAGCTCAAGGCGATGCTCCTGGACCCGGAGCGGCCGCTGCAGCTGGTCATCGCCGGCAAGAGCCACCCCGCCGACGACGGCGGCAAGAAGCTGATCCAGCAGATGGTGGAGTTCGCCGACGACCCGGAGATCCGGCACCGCATCGCGTTCCTGCCCGGCTACGACATCGGCATGGCCCGCTACCTCTACTGGGGCTGCGACGTCTGGCTGAACAACCCGCTGCGGCCGCTGGAGGCGTGCGGCACCTCGGGGATGAAGTCCGCGCTCAACGGCGGGCTGAACCTCTCCATCCGCGACGGCTGGTGGGACGAGTGGTTCGACGGCCAGAACGGCTGGGCCATCCCGACGGCCGACGGCGTGGCCGACGCCGACCGGCGTGACGAGGTCGAGGCGCGGGCCATCTACGACCTGCTCTCGACCCAGGTGCTGCCGCGGTTCTACGAGCGCGACGCCGAGGGCGTGCCGGCCCGGTGGGTGGAGATGGTGCGCCACACGCTGCGCGAGACCGGCCCCAAGGTGATGGCCACCCGCATGGTGCGCGACTACGTGCAGGCGCTCTACGTGCCGGCGGCGCAGTCGGCCCGCGTCATGTCCGCCGACGGCTACGCCCCCGCCCGCGCGGAGTCCACGTGGCGGGCCCACCTGCTGCACAACTGGTCGACCGTGCGGGTCGCCCACGTGGAGGCCACCGGCGCCGGTGACACCCCGGAGATCGGTTCGACCCTCGCGCTGCGCGCGGAGGTGGAGCTGCCGGGTCTGGAGCCGGGTGACGTGCAGGTGCAGGCTGCCTACGGCCGGGTGGACGACGCCGACGGGCTGCACGAGGTGACCACCGTGCCCATGGCGCACGAGCAGACCGAGGGCTCGCGGCACTGGTTCACCGCGACCGTCCCGCTCGAGCGCACCGGCGCCTTCGGCTACACCGTGCGGGTCCTGCCGCACTCCGAGCACCTGGCCGACCCGGCCGAGCTCGGCGTGGTGACCACCGCCTGATCGGAGGGCCGGTCACCCGTCGCGACGCTCCCGTCACGCTCGCCCCACCCGTGCGGTGTGACGTGGAGCGGTCACGGCGTGGCGGGGGCGGCCGGGCGACGAAGCCAGTTGTGCATCACTAGGCTGGCCGCCATGCCCGACCGCTGTGAAGTCCTCCCCGGAGACGCCGTCGTCGCCCGCCGCGACGGCGGCCTGCTGTGGGTCGACGCTCCCGGTTCCCCCGCCCTCGTCTCGGCCCTGCATGCCTGCCTCGGGGTCTCCGGCCCCGGCGCGGAGCACGTGCTGACGGCCGTCGCCGCGCAGGCGGGATCGCTCGCCTCCGGGAGCGCGTCCTTCGCCGTCGTGGTGACCGATGCCGCCGCCGGCACCGGTGTCGCCCTCTGGTCCGGCAAGGGTCAGCCGTCCGTGGACGGGGTGCCCGTCTCCGGGTCCTCGGTCTCCGGCGCCACCCTCGCGTCGTTCTCCCTGGGCCGCACCCTCTACGTGGGCCCCGGTTCGGCCGGACCGCAGGCGGCGCCCGGCGTCTCCTTCGACCTGGTCGAGGGCACGGTGCCCGGCTCCGGCGCGACGCTGCACAGCTCCGCCGCGCCCCCGGCCTCCTCCTCCTCGTCGGCCCCGGCTCAGGCCGCGCCGTCGTCGTTCACCGCGAGCTCGGACTCCGGGTTCGGGTCCGGTGCGAGCGGCGCGGGGGCCAGCCGGGCGAGCGCTCCGGCCGAGTCGGGCGAGCAGACCGCGTTCTGGCGGCCGGACTCCGACGCGCCCTCGGGTGACGCCCCGCCGGTGCTGCGGTTCGACGACGGGCTGGTCGTCCCGGTGGACGGCGACCTCGTCCTCGGCCGCCGTCCCGACAACCACGAGATGGTCACCAACGGCAACGCCCGCCCTGTGCCGATCGCGGACACCCAGAACGTGCTCTCCTCGGCCCACGCCGCCCTCACCCGCTCCGGCGACGAGGTGTCGCTGGTCGACCTGGGATCGCTCAACGGCACCCACGTCGCGGGCCCCGAGGCCACCGAGTGGACCCAGCTCGAGCCCGGTCAGCCGCACCCGCTCTCCGACGGCGACCGCCTGCTCCTCGGCTGGACGGTCATCACCTTCGAGCAGCCGGAGTAGACACTCCCCAGCGTTGAACCCCAGAGGCCCAGGACCGCACCGGTCCTGGGCCTCTCGGGTTCACCGGTGCCGCGCGGGGGCGGTCAGGGGCGGCGGAGGACCTTGAGCACCCAGACGCAGCGGCCCGGCAGCTGCACGGGCCCGGGCGCGATGATCGCCGTCGCCGGGGGTGCGCCGGTGGCGTACTCGGTGGAGACGACGAGCTCGTAGCCGTCGGCCCAGGGCGCGTCGGGCAGCTGCACGGTCAGCGGCTCGGGCCCGGCGTGCAGCCAGACGAGATAGCAGTCGTCGACCACCGGCCGGCCGTGGGCGTCGCGGTGCCGGATGCCGCGCCCGTCCAGGTACATGCCGACCGTCTGCAGGCCGGTGTCGAACCAGTCGGCGGTCGTGAGCTGCCCGCCGTCGGGCGCGAACCACGCGAGGTCGCGGGTGCCCCCGGTGCCGGGCAGCTCGTGGCCCTCGAAGAACGCCTCCTGACGCAGCACCGGGGCCGAGCGGCGCAGCGCCAGCACGTGGGCCACGAATGCGCGCAGGTCGCCGTCGACCTGCGTCCAGTCCAGCCAGGACAGCTCGTTGTCCTGGCAGTAGGCGTTGTTGTTGCCGCGCTGGGTGCGGCCGAGCTCGTCGCCGGCGGTGAGCATCGGCACCCCGGTGGACAGCAGCAGGGTGGCCAGCAGGTTGCGCACCTGCCGGCCGCGCAGCGCCGTCACCTCCGGGTCGTCCGTCGGCCCCTCGACGCCGCAGTTCCAGTTCCGGTTGTGGCTCTCGCCGTCCCGGTTGTCCTCGCCGTTGGCCTCGTTCCGCTTCTGCTCGTAGGCGACGAGGTCGGCCATGGTGAACCCGTCGTGCGCGGTGACGAAGTTGATGCTGGCGAAGGGGCGGCGACCGTCGGAGCGGTAGAGGTCCGAGGAGCCCGTGAGCCGGTAGGCCAGGTCGCGGACCCCGACGTGCGCGCCGGACCACACGTCGCGGACCGTGTCCCGGTACTTGCCGTTCCACTCCGTCCAGGGCGGGGGGAAGTTGCCCACCTGGTAGCCGCCGGGTCCGACGTCCCACGGCTCGGCGATCAGCTTCACCCGGCTCACCACCGGGTCCTGGTGGACGACGTCGAAGAACGCCGACAGCCGGTCGACGTCGTGCATCGAGCGGGCCAGCGCCGAGGCCAGGTCGAAGCGGAAGCCGTCGACGTGCATCTCGGTGACCCAGTAGCGCAGCGAGTCCATGAGCAGCGCGAGCACGGTGGGCCGGCGGACGTCGAGGGTGTTCCCGCACCCGGTGTAGTCGGTGTAGCGGGCGGGGTTCTGCGGGTCGAGGCGGTAGTACCCGGCGTTGTCGATGCCCTTGAACGACAGCGTCGGCCCGGTCTGGTCGCCCTCGGCCGTGTGGTTGTAGACGACGTCGAGGATGACCTCGATGCCGGCGGCGTGCAGCGCCTTGACCATCGTCTTGAACTCGGTGACCTGCCCGCCGCCGCTGCCGGAGGCGCTGTAGGCGGCGTGCGGGGCGAAGAAGCCCAGCGTGTTGTAGCCCCAGTAGTTGGTCAGCCCGCGGCGCAGGAGGTGCGGCTCGCTGACGAAGTGGTGGACCGGGAGCAGCTCGACCGCCGTCACCCCCAGCGACCGCAGGTGCTCGACGAAGGCCGGGTGCGCCAGCCCCGCGTACGTGCCGCGCAACTGTGCCGGGACGTCGGGGTGCCGCATGGTGGCGCCCTTGACGTGCACCTCGTAGATGACGGTGTCCGACCAGGAGGTGCGGGGGGCGCGGTCGCCGTCCCACGGGAAGGTGTCGTGGACGACGACGCCGCGGGGCACGTGCGGCCCGGAGTCCTGCTCGTCGGGCACCGGGCTGTCGACGGCGTCGCCCGGGTGCCCGAACAGCGAGGGGTGCAGCGCCAGCCCGCCGTCCACCGCGCGGGCGTAGGGGTCCAGCAGCAGCTGGGCCGCGTTGTACCGGTGCCCGCCCGCCGGGTCGTAGGGGCCGTGCACCCGGTAGCCGTAGCGCTGGCCGGGGCCGATGCCGGTGACCCGGCCGTGCCACACCTGGTGGGTGCTCTCGGTGAGCGGGTGCCGGTGCTCCACGCCGTCGGTGTCGAAGAGGCACAGGTCGACCGCGTGCGCGCCGGCCGACCACAGGGCGAAGTTCGTGCCCGTGCCGTCCCAGTGCGCGCCGAGCGGGGTGGGCGAACCGGGGAGGACCTCGACGGCCGGGGATGCGGTCACCGGGCGATGGTGCCAAGTCCGGGCGGACGGCGTGCAGGGAGCGCGCGCGGGGTGGGGTTGGATGGGTCCGTGTCGAGCTCAGCCGCCTCGGACGGGGCCGTCGTACGGATGACCGGGGTCGACGTCGTGCGCGGGGAGAACCACCTGCTGCGCGGCGTCGACTGGCGCGTGGAGGCCGACCACCGCTGGGTGGTGCTGGGTCCCAACGGCGCGGGCAAGACGACGCTGATGCAGCTGGCCGGGGCGCTGCTGCACCCCAGTCGCGGCGAGGTGCGGCTGCTGGGGGAGACCCTCGGTGCGGTCGACGTCTTCGAGCTCCGCCCGCGCATCGGGCTGACCAGCGCGGCGCTGACGCAGCGGATCGCGCCGGGGGAGACGACCGGCGACGTCGTCGTCTCCGCCGGCTACGCCGTCGTCGGCCGGTGGCGGGAGCGCTACGACGTCCACGACCTGACCCGGGCCGGGATGCTCATGCAGCAGTGGGGCGTCGCCCAGTTCGCGCACCGGCCGTTCGGGACGCTGAGCGAGGGGGAGCGCAAGCGGGCCCAGATCGCCCGCGCGCTCATGCCCGACCCGGAGCTGCTGCTGCTCGACGAGCCGGGCGCGGGCCTGGACCTCGGCGGCCGGGAGGACCTCGTGGCCCGGCTCTCGGACCTCGCCGGCTACCACTACGCGCCGGCGCAGGTGCTGGTCACCCACCACGTCGAGGAGATCCCGCCCGGCTACACGCACGCCCTGCTGCTGCGGGGTGGTGAGGTGGTCGCGGCCGGAGCCGCCGACGACGTGCTCACCGCGGAGAAGCTGTCGGACACCTTCGGGCTGCCGCTGGACCTCACCCGCACCGACGGCCGCTTCACCGCCCGCCGCGCTCGTTAAGGTGCCGTCCATGGCACAGACCCCGGAGTTCGTGACCCTGCAGGTGGAGGACGGGGTGGGCACGATCCGCCTCGACCGCCCGAAGATGAACGCCATCGACGAGCAGTTGCACCACGAGGTGCGGGCCGCCGCGATGGAGGCGGAGAAGCGCACCGACGTGCGCGCCGTCGTGATCTACGGCGGCGAGCGGGTGTTCGCCGCCGGTGCCGACATCAAGGCCATGTCCCAGCTCGACGGCACGGGCATGGTCGCGTGGGGCCGCGAGCTGCAGCACTCCTTCCGCACCGTCGCGCACATCCCGAAGCCGGTCATCGCCGCGATCACCGGCTACGCGCTGGGCGGCGGCTACGAGCTGGCCCTGTGCGCCGACTTCCGCGTGCTCGGCAGCAAGGCGAAGATCGGCCAGCCCGAGATCCTGCTGGGCGTCATCCCCGGTGCCGGCGGCACGCAGCGCCTGGCCCGCCTCGTCGGCCCGGCCAAGGCCAAGGACCTCGTGTTCACCGGCCGGCACGTGGGTGCGGAGGAGGCGCTCGAGATCGGCCTGGCCGACGCCGTCGTCCCCGACGCCGAGGTGTACGCGACGGCCGTGGCCATGGCCCGCAAGTTCGCCGCCGGGCCGCCGCTGGCGCTGGCCGCCGCCAAGCGCGCGATCGACGAGGGCCTGGAGCTGCACCTGGACGAGGCGCTGGCTCTCGAGACCCGTCTGTTCGCCGAGCTGTTCGACACCGAGGACCAGAAGAACGGCATGCGCTCGTTCCTGGAGAACGGACCGGGCAAGGCGGAGTTCACCGGCCGCTGAGCGCACCGATCCGACGCTGAGCGGACGCCGGATCGTCACCTTCCGGTACTGCGCGGGAGCCACCGCGGTAGGTCAGAATGCGCGAGGCCGTCCGGTCGGGTCCAGAGGGACCCGGGTGCGGAACGGCCCCACACCAGGAGGACACGTGCGACGAACCACCCTGCGGACCGCGGTCGCGGTCGTGACGGCGGGACTCACCCTGACCGCCTGCGGCTCCGACGACGGCGGCTCGGGCGGAGGCAGCGGCTCGGACTGGGCCGAGGCCACCTCCGTCGAGGACGGCGGCGGGATGGACGCCCTCGTCGAGGCGGCGAAGGCCGAGGGCGAGCTCAACGTCATCGCACTCCCGCCGGACTGGGCCAACTACGGCGAGATCATCGAGACCTTCAGCACGAAGTACGACATCGAGGTCAACAGCGCCAGCCCCGACGGGTCCAGCCAGGACGAGCTCAACGCGGTCACCAGCCAGCGCGGGCAGGACCGGGCGCCCGACGTCCTCGACCTCGGGCTCTCCTTCGCCCGCCAGGCGAAGGCCCAGGACCTGACCGCCCCGTACCAGGTGGAGACCTGGGACGAGATCCCCGAGGGCCAGAAGGACCCCGACGGCCACTGGTTCAACGACTACGGCGGCTACCTGTCCATCGGCTGCAACGCCACCATCGTCGCGGAGTGCCCGACCACGCTGGAGGAGCTGGCCGACCCCCGCTACGCCGGCCAGGTCGCGCTCAACGGCAACCCGACGCAGGCGCAGGCAGCCTTCGCCGGCGTGTGGGCGGCCGCGCTGAGCAACGGCGGCAGCCTCGACGACATCGGCCCGGGGATCGACTTCTTCGTCGACCTCAAGGAGAGCGGCAACTTCAACCCGGTCGAGTCGACGCCGGCCACGGTCCTCGCCGGCGAGACGCCCATCTCGCTGGACTGGGACTACGTGAACGCCGCGCAGACCGAGAAGATGCAGGCCGCCGGCTCGACGTGGGAGGTGAACGTCCCCAGCGACGGGCTGATGGGCGGGTACTACAGCCAGGCCATCAGCAGGTTCGCCCCGCACCCGGCCGCCGCGCGGCTGTGGCAGGAGTTCCTCTACAGCGACGAGGGCCAGAACCTCTGGCTGAAGGGCGGCGCGCGCCCGGTCCGGCTCCCCGCGATGGAGGAGGACGGCACGGTCGACCAGGAGGCGCGCAGCGCGCTTCCCGAGGTCGAGGGCGAGGCCGAGTTCCCGACCGAGGAGCAGGAAGCCGCCGCCAAGGAGGTCGTCACGACCCGCTGGAACGAGGAGATGTCGGGCTGAGTACCGCATCAGCGGACACGTCCGCGCCGGCCCCCCGCCGTGGGGGCCGGCGCGGACGCCTGCTGACGGCGCTGGGGACGGCGCCGTTCTTCCTCTACGTCGCGGTGTTCCTGCTGCTCCCCATCGCGGTGCTCGCGGTCGAGGCGTTCCGCGCCACGGACCCGGTCACCTACGAGGAGACCTGGTCCACCGACTCGATCACCACCATCACCGAGGGCGTCTACCGGCGTGCCTACCTGGGCAGCCTCCAGCTCTCGCTGATCACCGCGGTGCTGAGCGCCGTTCTCGGCCTGGCGCTGGCCGTGGCGATCCTGCGCGCCCGCAGAGGCCGGCTGCTGCGGCGGCTGGTCCTCACCGCCTCGGGGGTGCTGGCCAACTTCGGCGGCATCCCGCTCGCCTTCGCCTTCATCGCGACGATCGGCAGCCAGGGCGTGGTCACCGCGCTCCTCCAGGACACCCTGGGTATCGGGCTGGGCGGCTTCTCGCTCTACTCGATGAGCGGTCTGGCGCTGGTCTACCTGTACTTCCTCATCCCGCTCATGGTGCTCACGATCGTCCCGGCGCTCGAGGCGCTGCGGCCGCAGTGGCGGGAGGCCGCCGACAACCTCGGCGCCACCGGCTGGCAGTACTGGCGGTACGTCGGCGGGCCGGTGCTCCTGCCCCCGGTGCTCGGCGCCACGATGCTGCTGTTCGCCTCGGCGTTCGCCGCCTACGCCACTGCCAAGGCGCTGGTCGGCAGCAGCGTCCCGCTGGTCACCCTGCAGATCGCCGACGCCCTGTCGAGCAACGTCGTCGTCGGCGCGGAGAACCTGGGCAAGGCGCTGGCACTGGGCATGGTCGTCGTCGTGGGCCTGGTCATGGCGTTCTACGCCTGGGTCCAGCGGCGCACCCAGCGGTGGCTGGCATGACCGCGCTCGCGGAGAGCGTCGCCGGCGCCGGGGGAGCGACTCCCGACGCCCCGGTGCGGCCCGGACGGCGCGGCGGGGGTGCCTGGCGGTTCGCCGTCCTCGGCCTGCTGGGGCTGTACTTCCTCGTCCCGATCGCCGCGTCGGTGTGGTTCACCGTGCGCAACCGGGGGACCGGCGAGTTCACGGCCGAGCACTACACCGGCATCCCCGGTGCCGACGGGTTCGCCGAGTCGTTCACCCGCTCGCTGGTCCTCGCCGCGCTGACGGTGCTCATCGCGCTGGCGCTCATGCTGCCCACGGTCGTCCTGGTGAACCTGCGGTTCCCGCGGCTGCGGACGACGGTGGAGCTGCTCACCCTGATGCCGCTGGTGGTGCCGCCGATCGCCCTGGTCGTCGGGGTGCGCAGCGTCCTGTCGTGGGCGCCGGACTACTTCCTGGACACCCCGCTGGCGGAGGCGTTCTTCGCCATCCAGGAGCCGGAGCTGCCCTGGATCCTGGTCTTCATGTACGTCGTCCTGGCGCTGCCCTTCGTGTACCGGGCGCTGGACTCCGGCGTCCGCGGGGCCGACCTGCGCACGCTGACCGAGGCCGCCCGCAACCTGGGTGCGTCCTGGCCCCGGGTGCTGCTCTGGGTGGTGCTGCCGGTGCTGCGCACCTCCGTGCTGAACGCCGCCTTCCTCAGCTTCGCGCTGGTGCTGGGTGAGTTCACGTTCGCCAACATCCTCGGCTTCGAGACCTTCCCCACCTGGATCCTGCGGGTCTCCGGGTCGGAGCCGCAGCTGTCGGTGGCCGTCTCGGTGCTCTCCCTCGTGGTCACCTGGATGCTGCTGCTGTTGATCTCCGCGCTGGACCGCCGGCGCGGCACGAAGGAGAACGCATGACCGCCGCCTCGCTGCGGACCGCGGACCCGGGCACCGGGGACCGTCCCGGCGCGCCCATCCGGCTGGAGGCGCTGACCCGGCGCTACGGATCGGTCCTCGCCCTGGACGGGCTGGACCTGGAGATCGCCGGCGGTGAGTTCCTCGCCCTGCTCGGCCCCTCCGGCTGCGGCAAGACGACGGCGCTGCGGGCCATCGCCGGGTTCGACCAGCCCGACGCCGGGCGGGTGCTCGTCGACGGACGGGACGTCACCGGCGTCCCGGCCAGCAAGCGGGACATGGGCATGGTCTTCCAGGCCTACAGCCTCTTCCCGAATCTGACCGTCGCCGAGAACGTCGCCTTCGGCCTGCGCGTGCGCCGCCGGGACCGCGCGGAGCAGCGGGGGCGGGCCGCCGAACTGCTCGAACTGGTCGGGCTGGCCGACCGTGGCGACCGCTACCCCCATCAGCTCTCCGGCGGTCAGCAGCAGCGGGTGGCACTGGCGCGTGCGCTGGCGGTGGCACCGAAGGTGCTGTTGCTGGACGAGCCGCTCTCGGCCCTCGACGCGCAGGTCCGCGTGCAGCTGCGCGAGGAGATCCGGCGCATCCAGCTGGAGCTGGGCATCACCACGGTGTTCGTCACCCATGACCAGGCCGAGGCGCTGTCGGTGGCCGACCGGGTCGGGGTCATGCGCGCCGGGCGGCTGGAGCAGGTGGCGAGCCCCGACGAGCTCTACGAGCGCCCGGCGACGGCCTTCGTCGCCGAGTTCGTGGGCACGATGAACCGGCTGCCGGCGACGCTGGCAGGGGGCGCGGTCGAGGTGCTGGGCACCCGGCGCCCGGTCGCCGGATCCACGGCGGCCGGGCCGGTGGAGGCCCTGATCCGCCCGGAGGCGTTGCTCGTCACCGCCCAGGGCGCCGGGAGGGTGGTCACCCGCACCTTCTCCGGCGCGAGCACCCGCCTGCTGGTGGCGCTGCCCGGCGGCGTGGAGGTGCGCGTGGACCTGCCCAGCGCGGACAGCCAGCACCTCACCCCGGGGACGGCGGTGTCGGTCGTGCCGGCCGAGCGGCCGGTGCTGGTCGTCCCCGTCGAGCCGGCGTGAGCACGGTCGACCGGTCCGACCCCGGCGGCCGCGCCTGGGTGGACCGGGCGGTCGCCCTGGTCGAGGCCGACGCCCGGCGCAGCGCCGACACCCACCTGCTCGTCTACCCGCTGCCGCCGGAGTGGGGGATCGACCTGTACCTCAAGGACGAGTCCACCCATCCGACCGGCAGCCTCAAGCACCGGCTGGCCCGGTCGCTGTTCCTCTACGGGCTGTGCTCGGGTCAGATCACCGAGGGCAGCCCCGTCGTCGAGGCGTCCAGCGGGTCGACGGCGGTGAGCGAGGCCTACTTCGCCCGCATGCTGGGGCTGCCCTTCGTCGCGGTCATGCCCCGCTCCACCAGCCCCGAGAAGGTGGCGCTGATCGAGTTCCACGGGGGCAGGTGCCACTTCGTGGACCGTGCCGCCGACATGTACGGCGAGGCGCGCCGGCTGGCGGCCGAGTGCGGCGGCCACTACCTCGACCAGTTCACCCTCGCCGAGCGCGCGACCGACTGGCGGGGCAACAACAACATCGCCGAGTCGATCTTCGACCAGCTCTCGGCCGAGCGGCACCCGGTGCCCGAGTGGGTCGTCGTGGGGGCGGGCACGGGCGGGACCAGCGCGACCATCGGCCGCTACCTGCGCTACCGCCGGCACCCCACCCGGCTGGCCGTCGTGGACCCGGAGAACTCCGCGTTCTTCCCGGGCTGGGCCGACGGCGACCCGGGCGTGACCACCGGTACGCCGTCCCGGATCGAGGGCATCGGGCGTCCCCGCGTGGAGCCCTCGTTCGTGCCCACGATCGTCGACCGGATGTTCCAGGTCCCGGACGCCGCCTCGCTGGCCGCGATGCGCCACCTCGCCGAGGTGACCGGGCGCCGGGCCGGCGGGTCCACCGGCACCAACCTGTGGGGCGCGTTCGCGCTCGTGGCGGAGATGCGGGCCGCCGGCCGCGCCGGCAGCGTCGTCACCCTGCTGTGCGACGGGGGCGAGCGCTACGCGCACACGTACTACTCGGACGAGTGGGTCGAGGCGCAGGGCCTCGATCTCGCGCCGCACGCCGCCACGCTGCGCCGATTCGCCGATCTGGGGGAGTGGCGTCCCGCGGCGTGACGTGGCTCACCGGGCCCTCGGTTCGCACCTCCATGACGTGCAAGTAACCTCGAAGGTCGGAGTTGGTCGGGCGTTCCGCTCGCACCCCCCTGACGCGTCGCGGAGGTATGTCTGGCGATGAACATCGTCGTTCTGGTCAAGCAGGTCCCGGATTCCGGTAGCGAGCGCAAGATGGATCCGGCGGACAACACCGTCGCCCGTGCCGCGGCCGACAACGTCGTCAACGAGATCGACGAGTACGCCATCGAAGAGGCGCTCGTGGTCAAGGAGGCGCACGGCGGCGAGGTCACCGTGCTGACCGTCGGCCCCGACAGCGCCACCGACGCCATCCGCAAGGCGCTGTCCATGGGCGCCGACAAGGCCGTGCACGTCTCCGACGAGGCCATCAAGGGCTCCGACGCCGTGCAGATCAGCGCCGTCCTGGCCGCTGCCCTGGGTCAGCTCGAGTACGACCTCATCGTCTGCGGCGCCGAGGCGACCGACAGCCAGATGAGCGTCATGCCGGCGCTGCTGGCCGAGCGGCTGGGTCTCCCGCAGCTCTCCGGCGCCCGCAAGCTCACCGTCGACGGCGGCGTCGCCACGATCGAGCGGCAGACCGACGGCGGCTACTGGGCCGTCGAGGCACCGCTGCCGGCGATCGTCTCCACCTGGGACACGATCAACGAGCCGCGCTACCCCTCGTTCAAGGGGATCATGGCCGCCAAGAAGAAGCCGGTCGAGACCAAGACGCTGGCCGACATCGGCGTCGACCCCTCGACCGTCGGGCAGGCCAGCGCCACCACCCAGGTCGTCGACTTCTCCGGCCGCCCGCCCAAGGGCGAAGGCGTGAAGGTCACGGACGAGGGCGATGGCGCCCAGAAGTTCGTCGACTACCTCGCCGGCCAGAAGATCGTCTGACCCGGCCCGGATCGAAGGAAGAGGAGAAGCACTCATGGCAGAGGTCCTGGTCCTGGCCGAGCTCGACCCGGCCGGTGGGGGAGTCCGCAAGGCGACCCTCGAGGCGCTGACCGCCGCGCGCGCGCTCGGTGAGCCCGCCGCCGTCGTCATCGCCGCCCCCGGCACCGCCGCGGGCGTGAAGGACAAGCTGGCCGAGTACGGCGCGGCCACCGTGTACGTGGCCGAGGCCGCCGAGGTCGACGAGTTCGTCGTCGCCCCCAAGGCCGAGGTGCTCGCCCAGCTGGTCGGTGAGAAGTCGCCTGCCGCCGTCGTCATCCCGTCCTCCCCGGAGGGCAAGGAGGTGGCTGCTCGCCTCGCGCTCAAGATCGGCAGCGGCTTCCTGACCGACGTCACCGAGATCGCCGCCGACGGCACCGCGACCCAGGTCGCGTTCGCCGGCTCGGTGATCGTCCACTCGAAGGTCACCGCCGGTACCCCGATCTACACGCTGCGCGGCAACTCGGTCACGGCCGAGCCGGCTCCGGCCGCGGGTGCCGAGCAGGCCGTGTCCGTCTCGGTCAGCGACGCCGCCAAGGGCGCCAAGGTGACCGACCGGGTCGTCGAGCAGAAGAGCAGCCGTCCCGAGCTCACCGAGGCCTCCATCGTGGTCTCCGGTGGTCGCGGTGTTGCCAGCGCCGAGAACTTCTCGGTGATCGAGGGCCTGGCCGACTCGCTCGGTGCCGCCGTCGGCGCCTCGCGTGCCGCGGTCGACTCCGGCTTCTACCCGCACAGCTTCCAGGTCGGGCAGACCGGCAAGACCGTCTCGCCGAACCTCTATGTCGCCGTCGGCATCTCCGGTGCCATCCAGCACCGCGCCGGCATGCAGACCTCGAAGACCATCGTGGCCATCAACAAGGACCCCGAGGCCCCGATCTTCGAGCTCGCCGACTTCGGCGTCATCGGTGACCTGAACACGGTCGTCCCGCAGGCGACCGAGCAGATCAACGCCCGCAAGTAGAAGCACCCAGCGCAGCCAGTCGTCGAGCGCCGGTCCCCGCAGGGGGCCGGCGCTCGATGCATTCCCGGGGTCGGGAAGCAGGAACGGCGCCGCGCGGTTGAGGCGTTCGTGGAGCAGACCGTGGCGCCGAGCATCTGGGACGCCGGTCACCGCCGCACCACCATCGGCCTGCTCACCCTGGTCACGCTCATC
Organism: uncultured Actinomycetota bacterium; assembly: GCA_963747895.1. Lineage (GTDB taxonomy): Bacteria > Actinomycetota > Actinomycetes > Mycobacteriales > Geodermatophilaceae > Blastococcus. Next base: position 317,684 of record CAVVGX010000004.1, on the reverse strand, counting down.
GCCTTCGAGGCGATGGCCGTGGGGACGGCGATGCCCAGCGCGGTCGCCGAGCTCGACGGCGTCGCCTGGTACGCGTGGCCCTTCAGCGCCTTCCTCGTCACCTCCGTCGTCGGCATGGTCGTCGGGGGAGAGGTGGGCGACCGGCGGTCCCCCCGCCCGGGCGTGCTCGCCGGTGTGCTGCTGTTCGCCGCCGGCCTGCTCATCGCCGGGATCGCCCAGCACATGGCCGTGCTCGTCCTCGGCCGTGCGGTGCAGGGCCTGGGCGCCGGCGCCGTCATCGTGCTGCTGTACGTCATCGCCGGTCAGGCGTACTCCTCGGAGCTGCGGCCCCGGCTGTTCGGTGCCTTCGCCGCGGGATGGGTGCTGCCCGCGCTGATCGGGCCGCTGGCCGCCGGCCTGATCACCACCCACCTCGGCTGGCGCGGCGTCTTCCTGCTCCTGTTGCCGCTCGTGGGTGCCGGGCTCGCGCTCCTCCTCAGCGCCGGGCCGGACCAGCCCGTGGAGCGGGAGCCCGCGGCCGACCGCCGCAGCAACGCCCCGTGGGCGCTGCTCACGGGTGCCGGCATCGCGGCCCTGCAGTACGCCGCCCAGCGGCTGGACCCGGCGGCCGTCGTCCTCGCCGTCGTCGGCGGCCTGGCGCTGGCGGCCGGCCTGCGCCGGCTGCTGCCCCGCGGCACGGTCCGGGCGCGGCGCGGGATCCCGGCGGTCGTGGCCTGCCGCGGGCTGGCGGCCGGGGCCTTCTTCGGCATGGACGCCCTGCTGCCGTTCGTCCTGACCGAGCAGCACGGGTGGAGCGCGTCCACCGCCGGGCTGCCGCTGACCGCCGGGGCCGTCGGCTGGGTGGTCGCCGCGCAGCTGCAGGGCCGCCGCGCGGAGGTGCCCCGGCAGCGGGTGCTGCGGGCCGGGTTCGTCCTGCTCACCCTCGGTCTGGCGGCCACCGCGACGGTCGCGGTGCCCGCGTTCGGCGGCTGGCCGGCCTACCTGACCTGGTTCGTGGCCGGTGCGGGCATGGGCCTGAGCATGCCCAGCGTCGGTGTGCTGCTGCTGGACCTCTCGCCCGAGGCCGAGCGGGGAGCCAACTCGGCGGCCCTGCAGATCTCCGACGTCACCGGCTCGGCCCTGTGCATCGGCCTCTCCGGCGTGCTCGTGGCCGGTGCGGCCGACGGCGGCGGCGCACTCTGGCCGGCGGTGGTCGCCGCGGTGGCCGTGCTGTCGGTCCCCGCGCTCCTCGGCGTCCGGGTGGCCGGGCGCACCGTCCCGCCGGGCCAGGAGGCCTCGGCGGCCGCGACTATCCTGGCGGCGACATGACGTATATGGACCACGCGGCGACGACCCCGATGCTGCCCGAGGTGCTGTCGGCGATGACCGAGCAGCTGGCCCGGGTGGGCAACGCCTCGTCGCTGCATGCCAGCGGCCGGGCCGCCCGGCGCGTGGCCGAGCAGTCCCGCGAGCGGCTGGCCGAGGCGCTCGGGGCGCGGCCGTCGGAGGTGCTGTTCACCGGCGGCGGCACCGAGAGCGACAACCTCGCCGTGAAGGGCCTGTTCTGGGCGCGGCGCGACGCCGACGCCCGGCGTCGCCGGCTGGTGGTGAGCCCGGCCGAGCACCACGCCGTCCTGGACAGCGTCGAGTGGCTGGTCAAGCACGACGGCGCGGAGGTCACCTGGCTGCCGGTCGAGCCCAGCGGGCGGATCCTGCCCCAGGCGATGGCCGAGGCGCTCGGGGACGGCCGGGACGTCGCCGTGGCCAGCGTCATGTGGGCCAACAACGAGATCGGCACGGTCAGCGACATCGCCGCCCTGGCGGCCACCGCGCACGCCGTCGACGTCCCGCTGCACACCGACGCCGTCCAGGCCGTCGGTCAGGTGCCGGTGGACTTCGCGGCCAGCGGCGTCGACGCCCTGACCATGACCGGTCACAAGCTCGGGGGACCGATGGGCGCCGGCGCGCTGCTGCTGCGCCGCGACGCCGAATGCACCCCGCTGCTGCACGGCGGCGGGCAGGAACGCGACGTGCGGTCGGGCACCCTGGACGTCGCGGCGATCGTCGGCCTCGCGGTCGCCACGGTCACGACGGTGGGCCGCCGCGAGCAGCGCGCCGCGCAGGTCGGTGCCCTGCGCGACCGCCTCGTCCGCGGCGTGACCGCGGAGGTCCCCGACGCCCGGCTCAACGGCGCCCCGCTCGACGACGAGCTGGCCGGCGGGCCCGGCCGCCTGCCCGGCAACGCGCACGTGTCCTTCCCGGGTGCGGAGGGCGACGCGCTGCTCATGCTGCTCGACGCCCGCGGCATCGAGTGCTCGACGGGGTCGGCGTGCAGCGCCGGCGTCGCCCGTCCCAGCCACGTGCTGCTCGCGGTGGGGGCCGACGGTGAGCGCGCCCGCAGCTCGCTGCGCTTCAGTCTCGGGCACACCTCCACCGACGCCGACGTCGACGCCGTCCTCGACGTGATCGGGCCGGTCGTCGAGCGGGCCCGCCGGGCCGGGCTGGGCCGTCGGTGAGGGGCGCGCTGTGAGGGTGCTCGCCGCCATGAGCGGGGGCGTGGACTCGGCCGTGGCCGCCGCGCTGGCCGTGGCCGCCGGGCACGACGTCACCGGGGTGCACCTCGCGCTGTCGCAGAACCGGCAGACGCTGCGCAGCGGCTCCCGTGGCTGCTGCAGCGTCGAGGACTCCCACGACGCCCGCCGCGTGGCCGACGAGCTGGGCATCCCCTTCTACGTCTGGGACCTGGCCGACCGCTTCACCGAGGACGTCGTCGACGACTTCGTGGCCGAGTACGCGGCCGGGCGCACCCCGAACCCGTGCCTGCGCTGCAACGAGAAGATCAAGTTCTCGGCGGTGCTCGACCGCGCGCTGTCGCTGGGCTTCGACGCCGTCGTCACCGGGCACCACGCGCGGCTGGTCGACGGCGAGCTGCGCCGGTCGGTCGACGCCGCCAAGGACCAGTCCTACGTGCTGGGGGTGCTCACGCCGGAGCAGCTCGCGGCCGCGTGGTTCCCGCTGGGCGGCATGACCAAGGACCGGGTGCGCGAGATCGCCGCCGAGCGCGGGTTCGCCGTGGCCACCAAGCCCGACTCCCACGACATCTGCTTCATCCCCGACGGCGACACCCGCGGCTTCCTGGCCCGGCGGCTGGGCAGCCTGCCCGGGCCGGTCGTCGACGCCGCCACCGGTGCCACGGTCGGCGAGCACGACGGGACCTACGGCTTCACGGTGGGGCAGCGCAAGGGTCTGGGTGTGAGCGCCGGTGACTCGCGGCCGCGCTACGTGCTGGGCATCGAGCCGGTCAGCCGCACCGTGACGATCGGGACGGCCGACCTCGCCGTCGTCGACGAGGTGCGCACCGGCGTCCCGACCTGGACCGGTGCGGCGCCCGCGCTGCCCGCCCGCTTCGAGGTGCAGCTGCGTGCGCACGGCACCCCCGTCGCCTGCGAGGTGAGCGCCGGGGACGGCGGTCTGCGCATCGCCCTCGCCGAGCCGCAGCGCGGCGTCGCCCCCGGGCAGTCCGCCGTCCTCTACGACCCGGACGCCGCGCGTGGTGACCGGGTCGTCGGTCAGGCACCCGTGGCGGACGCCCGGTGACGTCGGTGTTCGGCCCGGCGACGGGCGTGGGATCCCTGCCCGGCACGGACCCGGCCGAGGCGGTGCGGCTGGTGCTCGGCGAGCTGCCGGGCATGCCGCACCTGCCCGAGCTCCCGGGCCGCGGCGCCGGTGCCGACATGGTCGGGCGGACGGCGGCCCTGCTGGTCGACCTCGCCGTGGACATCACGCCGGCGGGCTGGCGGCTGGTGCCGCGCGGCGGCATCGACCAGCAGCGGGCCGAGGAGTTCCTCGCCCGCGACCTGGACGCGCTGCACGACCAGGCCGAGGGCTGGGCCGGACCGCTGAAGCTGCAGGCGGCCGGGCCGTGGACGCTGGCCGCCTCGCTGGAGCGCACCCGAGGGGAGCGGGCCGTCGTCGACGCGGGGGCGCGCCGTGACCTGGCGCAGTCGCTGACCGAGGGGCTGGCGGCGCACGTGGCCGCGGTCGCCGCGCGGGTGCCCGGGGCGCAGCTGGTCGTGCAGCTGGACGAGCCGAGCGTGCCGGCGGTGCTCCAGGGCGGGCTGCCCACCGCCACCGGCTTCGGCCGCCTGTCCGCGATCCCCGCCGAGGACGTCGAGCGGGAGCTGCGCGCGGTGGTCGAGTCGCTGCCGGTGCCGGTGGTCGTGCACTGCTGCGCGCCGCGGATGCCGCTGCCGCTGTTCCGGTCCGCCGGTGCCGCGGGGTTGTCGTTCGACCTGTCGCTGGTGCAGGACCTGGACGCCGTGGGGGAGGCAGTCGACGCCGGGGTGCACCTGCTCGCCGGTGTGGTGCCGGGCACCGACGCGACGCTGCCGGACGCGAAGGCGACCGCTTCGCGGGTGCAGGGCTGGTGGCGCGAGCTGGGCTTCTCCGCCGAGCAGCTGCCCGAGGTCGTCACGCTCACGCCGTCCTGCGGCCTGGCCGGTGCGACACCCGGCTACGCGCGGACCGCGATGACGCACCTGCGCGAGGCGGCGAAGCACCTCCAGCCGGAGTGAACCACCCACCTCCGGTGCCGGAGCGGAACGGCTTCGCCGGCCGTTGACGACGCGGGCGGGTGAGGACGGATTCGCCGTCGTAACCGCCGGATACCGTTCCCCCGTGAGCACCGATCCCGTCGCGCTGGACGAGCCGGTCGTCGAGGCCGCGGTCGACCGCGAGGACGTCACCGAGGTCCCCGACGAGGCCCGCACCCGGCACCGTGACCTCTCCGAGGAGCTGGACCGCTACGCCTTCGCGTACTACGTGCGCGACGAGCCGCTGGTCAGCGACGGGCAGTACGACGAGCTCATGGGCGAGCTCACGGCGCTCGAGGCCGCCCACCCCGCGCTCGTGACCCCCGAGTCGCCGAGCCAGAAGGTCAACGGCGGGTTCACCGCGACGTTCGCCCCGGTCCAGCACCTGGAGCGGATGCAGAGCCTGGACAACGCCTTCAGCGGCGACGAGCTGTCGGCCTGGGCGGCGCGCGTGGAGCGCGAGGGCGCCGCGGGCGCGAGCTACCTGTGCGAGCTGAAGGTCGACGGCGTCGCGGTCGCGATCGTGTACGAGAAGGGCCGGCTGATCCGGGCCGCGACCCGGGGCGACGGGACGACGGGGGAGGACGTCACCGCGAACGTCCGCACCATGGAGAACGTCCCGCAGCAGCTGACCGGTGCCGACGTCCCGGAGCTGCTCGAGGTCCGCGGCGAGATCTACTTCCCGGTGGCCGGCTTCGCCGATGTCAACGCCGGTCTCGTCGAGGCGGGCAAGGCGCCCTTCGCCAACCCGCGCAACGCGGCTGCCGGCTCGCTCCGCCAGAAGGACCCGAAGGTGACCGCGTCCCGGCCGCTGCGGCTGGTCGTGCACGGGGTCGGGGCGCACCGCGGCTTCGACGTGGACCGGCAGTCGGCGGCGTACGAGCGGCTGCGCGGGCTGGGGCTGCCGGTGAGCGACCGCTCCGAGGTGGTCGACGACCTCGAGGCGGTGTGGGCCTACATCGAGCGCACGAAGGAGCAGCGGCACTCGGTCGAGCACGAGATCGACGGCGTCGTCGTGAAGGTGGACCAGTACGCCCTGCAGCGCCGGCTGGGCTCGACGTCGCGTGCTCCGCGGTGGGCGATCGCCTTCAAGTACCCGCCGGAGGAGGCGACGACGAAGCTCCTGGACATCAAGGTCAACGTCGGCCGCACCGGCCGGGTGACGCCGTTCGCGTACATGGAGCCGGTCAAGGTCGCCGGGTCGACGGTGCAGCTGGCGACCCTGCACAACGCGTCCGAGGTGGTGCGCAAGGGTGTGCTGATCGGCGACACGGTGGTCATCCGGAAGGCCGGCGACGTCATCCCCGAGGTGCTCGGCCCGGTGGTCGCCGCCCGGGACGGTTCCGAGCGCGCCTTCGAGATGCCGACGCACTGCCCTGAGTGCGGCACCGAGCTTCGGCCGGAGAAGGAGGGCGACGCCGACATCCGCTGCCCGAACGCCCGGTCGTGCCCGGCCCAGCTGCGGGAGCGGGTGTTCCACGTCGCCGGTCGTGGGGCCTTCGACATCGAGAACCTGGGCTACGAGGCCGCGATCGCGCTGCTGCAGAGCAACCTGCTCACCGACGAGGGCGACGTCTTCTTCCTCGACGCCGAGCAGCTGCAGCGGTCGTCGTTCTTCACGAAGAAGGACGGCACGCTCAGCGCCAACGGGGCGAAGCTGCTCACCAACCTGCAGAGCCGCAAGGACGTGCCGCTGTGGCGGGTGCTGGTGGCGCTGTCCATCCGGCACGTCGGGCCCACCGCCGCCCAGGCGCTGGCCCGCGACTTCCGCTCGCTGGACCGGATCATGGAGGCGTCGGAGGAGGAGCTCGCGGCCGCCGACGGCGTCGGGCCGACGATCGCGCAGTCCGTCCGGGACTGGTTCGAGGTCGACTGGCACCGCGACCTGGTGGAGAAGTGGCGCCAGGCCGGCGTGCGGATGGTCGACGAGGGCAGCGACGCCGGCCCCGGCCCCCTCACCGGGGTCACCGTCGTGGTCACCGGGTCGTTGCGCGACCACAGCCGCGACCAGGCGATCGCCGCGATCCAGGAGCGCGGCGGCAAGGTCACCGGCTCGGTGTCCAAGAAGACGGGCTTCGTCGTGGTGGGTGCCGACCCCGGCAGCAAGTACGACAAGGCGGTGCAGGTGAAGGCGCCGATCCTCGACGACGACGGTTTCCGGGTGCTGCTCGAGGACGGCCCGGACGCGGCCCGCGAGGTCGCCACGATCGGGGACGGGAGCGAACCGCCGGCGGAGTGACGAGGGTGGTCGCGGGTAAGAGCGGGGTCCAAACCTCCGGAAGGACCTCCGCGTGTCCCTGCCCGACGCCCTGCTCGACCTGCTCCGCCGTCCCAGCCCCTGCTTCCTCTCGACCCTCATGCCCGACGGCTCGCCGCAGATGACGCAGACCTGGGTGGACACCGACGGGCGGGACGTCCTGATCAACACCGTCCGGGGGCACCAGAAGGTCCGCAACGTCGAGCGCGATCCGCGGGTGGCGCTCAACGTGGCCGATCCCGACGACCCGAGCCGCTACTTCGAGGTGCGCGGCCGCGTCACCGAGATCACCGAGGACGGTGCCCGCGAGCACATCGACCAGCTGTCGCAGCGCTACATCGGGGGTCCGTACCCGTGGTTCGGTGGCCGGGACCAGGTCCGCCTGCTGGTCCGGATCTCCCCGGAGAAGGTGACCTCGCCGCGTGGCTGAGCACCGCTCGCAGCCGGCCGACGACGGGGCATGGGTCAGTACGGAGGCGGAGTGGTGCTGGCGACCAGGCCGGTCGGGGTGGTGACCGTGAGAGTGCCGTCGGCGGCCAGGCGGTGCTGCCAGCCGGGAGCCTGGTGCTTTCCCCGGTGGTGCCCGGTGCAGTAGCCGACGAGGTTTCCGGCGCTGGTCGGCCCCTCGGGCCAGGGGCGGTCGTGGTCGAGCTCGCCGCCGCGCGGCACCGGCCGACGACAGCCGGGGAAGCGGCACCGCCGGTCGCGGGAACGGACGTGCCGGTCGAGCCGGGGACCTGGCCGGTACCCGGCACTCGGACCGGGTGGTCCCAGGCCCGGTCTGCCGGAGAGGTCGTGGTCGCAACGACCGGGGTCGCGACGGCAGCGGCGGGCGCCGCACGTAGCCAGCCGACGCAGCTCGTCGCTGTCGGTGAGGCAGAGCAGGGCGCCGGAGAGTTGGTCGACCACGGCGATCCGCGGTCGGTCGACGAGGCCGCCACCGGCGCCTCGATCCAGCAGCGCTGCCAGAGCCTCCCGCTGCTCGGCGGTGGCCTCGCGCAGCGCACCCAGGGCACTGTGGCATCGGCTGATGCGGCCGCCGCTGCTGTCGTGGCGGTCACGCTCGTCCGCCGCGTCGGCACGGGCGGCCGCGTCGACCGCCAGGGCCGCGCGGTTCGTCGCGCGCTGCAATTCCAGCAGCGCTGTCCCGGCCTGCTCGACCGCCCGGTCGGCGGCGGTCCACCCGGCGGCGCCGGCCGTTCTCCCGGGCAAGTCGTCGTCCGGGTCGTCCGGGTCGGCGGGCACCAGCGGAGGCGGTGGCTCGGCCTGCTCCCACGTGAGGGCCCACCAGCGTTCCATCACGTCCGGCGGGGGATCCTCCGCTCCGCGCCATTCACCTCGCAGCGCCCTCGCCTCGACGTCGGCCCACCACCGCTCGTCGGCCGCGCGCAGATCGTCCGTCCACTCGTCGCCCGGCGGCTCGTCCGAGGACGGGCCGCCGGGCGGGGAGACCGGGTCGTGCCCGTCCGTCTCCGGAGTCGGGAGCAGTCCCAATGCCCGTGCGAGGGCGCGGACCATCTCGGCCGGCACGGCCTCGCCGCCGATCCCGCCAGGCTGGTCACCACCCAGCAGCGTGGCCACGGCGGCGACGACGGTCAGTTCCGCGCGCACGGGCGCGTGTGCGTGCTCGCCCGGTCGCAGCACCAGGTCCAGGAGGCAGTCAGCCATCTTCTGACCTCGGGTCCGCGTGTCCTGCGGATCGTCGAGGGCGTCGGCGTAGCGGCCGAGCGCATCCAGCAGCGCCTCGACCTCGGGCACCGTCAGCAGGGCTTCGAAGAGCGCCATGCCGTCTCGGCGGTCGGCCCGCCTGACCACGCCCCTATCTCGGAGTGCCTTCGCCAGGCGCTGCGCAGCGGCTGCGGCGTCGTGACGGAGCACCGTCCGCCGCACCTTCCCGCCCCATTGAGGCGGCGTGGTGACCTGACGCCTAGCCGTCCAGTCGAGGACCTCGGCCTCCACCCGGGCGCGGACCTTCGCGTCGGTGATCGGAGCGACCCGCTCCAGCAGCGACCACAGGTGACCGACGTGGATCAGCCCGGACTCCAGCGCCGCCAGGGTGCGGGGCAGCCGGTGCACCAGCGTCAGCGAGCGTTCCAGCAGGTTCTGGGCGGCGGTCGAGGTGATCGACAGCGCCATCACCAGCTCCTGCGCCGCCCACTCGCTGACCTCGGTGAGCACGTCCGGACGGGCGGCGCGGCGTTCGGCGCTCATCGCGCCCGCGGTGCCGGCGGGCCGGTCGGCCGAGGCTGGCCTGGTCGCCGCGAACTCGGCCACCGCCCGGGCGCGGAGCGCCGTCTGACGGCCGATCTCCCGGTTGGCCGCCTGGACCGCCCCGAGCGGACCGGTCGCCCAACCGACCGACGGCGGAGCCGGGGGCGGAGGAGCGGTCTCGGTCATGGATCGAGCATATGTTCGACCACTGACAGAACCGGGGCTCCGGAAAACCGCCGGTCAGGACCGCGGCCGACGGCGGGCGAGACGCCCAGAAGAGCTCAGACCGGCGGCAGGTGGGTGACGGTCGACGCGATGCCGATCAGGTGCACGAGCCGCAGCAGCTCCGAACGGCGGAACTCCGGCCCGCCCGAGCGGCCCATGACCACCGCGCAGGCCTCCTTGCCGTAGGGCACCGCCATCATCTCGATGGCCATCTCCCGCCAGCGCTCGGGCAGCCAGTCCTCGTCGCTGGGCAGCAGTCGCGGCGCGGTCAGCGGCATCCACGGCAGGTCCACGCCGTCGAAGGACGGAGCCGCCTCGGACGCGGCCCGCACCGACCAGCCCTCTGCGCCGCCGTCGAGCACCACCGCCCACCCGCTGTGGAACACCCGCGGCAGCTCGGCGGCCAGCAGCCCGGCCGCCACCGCGGGGTCGGGAAGTTTCCCGCCCGCGTGCGCCAGCGCGTCGAGCAGCTCCAGCTCGCGGTGGGTGTCCAGCGGCCCGGCATAGGGCCGCAGCGACTCCACGCGCACGTCGGGCACGCTCTGCGCCACGGTGATCAGGCTGTCCGGCAGCCGGTCGGGTGGCAGGTCCACGACGACGTCGTCGACGGCCACCCCGGTGCCGCGCTCGAGCACGTCCAGCGACACGATGTCGATGCCGGCGGTGCCCAGCGCGGTGGCGACCGCGCCGAGGATGCCGGGGCGGTCGGGCATGACCAGACGCAGGAGATAGGACACGGTTCCTCCGGGAGGCCTCGGGGGGTGCGGGCCGATCTCCGTTGATCGCAGCAGGGGCAGCCTCTCACGGTGACGACCTGCGCAGTCCCCCCACGTACAGTGGGAAGGTCCGGTCCCGGCCCCAGACCACGGTGGCCGAGCCGGCCGAACCCCTCGAAGTGGAGTCCCGCCCCGCATGAGCACGCCGTCCCGCAAGGACCGACTGACCCGCGACGAGGTGGCCCACCTGGCGCACCTGTCGCGGCTGGCCGTGACCGAGGAGGAGCTCGACCTCTTCGCCGGCCAGCTGGGCGCGGTGCTGGACGCCGTCGCGCGCGTGGGCAGGGCCGACGTCGCCGACGTGCCGCCGACGACCCACGCGGTGCCCATGACCAACGTGTTCCGCGAGGACGTCGCCCGGCCCAGCCTGCCGCGCGACGTCGTCCTGGCCGGTGCTCCGGCCGCCGAGGACGGCCGGATCCGCGTGCCGCGCATCCTGGGGGAGGAGGCGTGAGGGAGCTGACGACCACGGACGCCGCCGAGCTCGGCCGGCTGCTCACCGCGGGTGAGGTCACCACCGCCGACGTCACCCGCGCCTACCTGGACCGCATCGCCGCCGAGGACGGCGCGATCGGCGCCTACCTGCACGTCGACGCCGAGGCCGCCCTGCGCTCCGCGGAGCAGGTGGACGCCGCCCGCGCCGACGGCGGTGTGCTCGGCCCGCTGGCCGGCATCCCGCTGGCGCTCAAGGACGTCGTCGTCACCGAGGGCGTGCCGACGACGAGCGGCTCGAAGATCCTCGAGGGCTGGCGCCCGCCCTACGACGCGACACTGGCCGCTCGGCTGAAGAACGCGGGCACCGTGCTGCTCGGCAAGACCAACATGGACGAGTTCGCCATGGGCTCCTCGACGGAGAACTCGGCGTACCAGGTCACCCGCAACCCCTGGGACCACGACCGCATCCCGGGCGGTTCCTCCGGCGGGTCCTCGGCCGCGGTCGCCGGCGGGCTCGCCCCGTGGGCGATCGGCACCGACACCGGCGGCTCGATCCGCCAGCCCGCCGCCGTCACCGGCCTGGTCGGGCACAAGCCCACCTACGGTTCGGTGTCCCGGTACGGGCTCATCGCCTTCTCCTCGAGCCTCGACCAGGCCGGTCCGATGGCGCGCACCGTCCTGGACGCCGCCATGCTCCACGAGGCGATCGCCGGCCACGACCCGCTGGACGCCACGAGCATCGCCGCCCCCGTGCCCGTGCTCGCCGAGTCCGCGCGCCGTGGCGCCGAGGGCGACCTGGCCGGCCTGCGCGTCGGCGTCGTCACCGAGCTGGGCGGCGACGGGCACACCGACGGCTACGAGGCCGGCGTGCTGGAGCGGTTCGCCGAGACGGTCGCGCTGCTGGAGAGCCTGGGCGCCGAGGTGCGCCCGGTGTCCTGCCCGGCGTTCGACCTCGCGCTGCCGGCCTACTACCTGATCGCCCCCAGCGAGGCGTCGTCCAACCTGGCCCGCTTCGACGGCGTCCGCTACGGCCTGCGGGTCGGCGACGACGGCAACCGCGACCTGGACGAGGTCATGGCGCTCACCCGCGAGCAGGGCTTCGGCCCCGAGGTGAAGCGCCGGATCATCCTCGGCACCTACGCGCTGTCCAGCGGCTACTACGACGCCTACTACGGGCAGGCGCAGAAGGTCCGCACGCTCATCTCACGGGACTTCAGCAGCGCCTGGGACGACGTGGACGTGCTGGTCAGCCCCACCAGCCCGACCGTGGCCTGGCCGGTCGGCGCCCGCGTCGACGACCCGATCGCCATGTACGCCGCCGACCTGTGCACCCTCCCGGCCAGCCTGGCCGGCATCCCGGCGATCTCGGTCCCGTGCGGGCTGTCCGAGGGGCTGCCGGTCGGCTTCCAGGTCATGGCGCCGGCGCTGGCCGACGACCGCTGCTACAAGGTCGCCGCCGCGCTCGAGGCAGCCCAGGACTCCGCCCGCGGCTCCCGGTTCCTCGACCAGCTCCCCGTCCGGAGCGCGGCATGAGCAGCATCCTCAAGGCCGCCTGGGGCCTCACCGCGTTCGTCATCGTCGCCGGCATCGTCGGGTGGATCGTCACCGGCCGCCCCGTCTTCGCCGTCTTTCTCGTCCTGGGCGTGCTGACCGCCGCCGGCGCCGTGCTCACCGGCCGCGCCGAGCGCGACGCCGCCCGGGGCGCCGCCCCCAAGGAGGGCCCCACCCCGTGAGCACCGCCGACCGGCTCGTCGACTTCGACGAGGTCCTCACCCGCTACGAGCCGGTGATGGGCCTGGAGACCCACGTCGAGCTGGGCACCGCCTCGAAGATGTTCTGCGGCTGCTCCACCACGTTCGGCGCCGAGCCCAACACCCAGACCTGCCCGACCTGCCTGGGCCTGCCCGGCTCGCTGCCGTCGGCCAACGCCGCGGCCATCGAGTCGACCATCCGCATCGGCCTGGCTCTCGGCTGCCGCATCGCCACCTGGGCGCGGTTCTCCCGGAAGAACTACTTCTACCCGGACATCCCCAAGGGCTTCCAGACGACGCAGTACGACGAGCCGCTGTGCACCGCCGGTCACCTGGACGTCGAGGTCGACGGCGAGACCTACCGCGTGGAGATCGAGCGGGTGCACCTCGAGGAGGACACCGGCAAGAACCTGCACGTCGGTGGCTCCACCGGCCGGATCCACGGTGCCGACCACTCGCTCATCGACTACAACCGGGCCGGCATCCCGCTGGTCGAGATCGTCACCCGGCCCATCCCGGGTGCCGGCGCCAAGGCCCCGGAGGTCGCCAAGGCCTACGTCACCGAGCTGCGCGAGATCCTGGTCGCCCTGGGCGTCTCCGAGGTCCGGATGGAGCAGGGCAACCTGCGCTGCGACGTCAACACCTCGCTGGCGCCCATCGGCAGCCTCGAGTGGGGCACCCGCACCGAGACCAAGAACGTCAACTCCCTGCGCTCGGTGGAGCGGGCGGTGCGCTTCGAGATGCGCCGCCAGGCCGCCGTGCTCGACGCGGGCGGCACGATCACGCAGGAGACCCGGCACTTCCACGAGGACACCGGCTCGACCTCGCCCGGCCGCAGCAAGGAGGAGGCGACCGACTACCGGTACTTCCCCGAGCCCGACCTGGTCCCGGTCGCCCCCGACGAGGAGTGGGTCGCCTCGCTCCTGGCCGCGCTGCCGGAGCTCCCCGCAGCCCGGCGCACCCGGCTCTCCGACGAGTGGGGCATCTCGCCGACCGAGATGGCGTGGCTGGTCAACGCCGGCGCCGTCGAGCTGGTCAGCGAGACCGTCGCCGCCGGCGCGTCGCCCGCCGACGCCCGCAAGTGGTGGCTGGGCGACCTCGCCCGCCGCGCCAACGACTCCGGCACCGAACTCGGCGAGCTGGCCGTCACCCCGGCGCAGGTGGCCGAGCTCATCGGGCTGATCTCCGCCGGCACGATCAACGACCAGCTCGCCCGCCAGGCGCTGGACGGCGTGCTGGCCGGCGAGGGCGATCCCGCAGCGGTCGTCGAGGCCCGCGGCCTGGCCGTCATGGGCGAGTCCGACGAGCTGGTCAGCGCCGTGGACGCCGCGATCGAGGGCAACCCCGACGTCGCCGACAAGGTGCGCGGCGGCAAGGTGCAGGCCATCGGCGCGCTCGTCGGTGCGGTCATGAAGACGACCCGCGGCAAGGCCGACGCCGCCACCGTGAAGCGGATGCTCGAGGAGCGGCTCACCTGATCTGTCGCGCCGAGTGGGCCCCGGAGGGGTCCGCGCAGGCGCGACGGTGGGGCTCAGCGCTCCAGGGGGACGGCTCCTGGCCGCGGTGCGATCCGGAGGATCGCAATGTCACAGCGGAGAGCCGCCGGCGGCCGACGGGGGCTGGATGCGCAGCACCTTGTCGTCGTCGGCGGCCGGCGTCCCGATGCCGTCGCGGTTGGACGTGGTGATCCACAGCGCGCCCTGCGCATCGGCGACGACGGTCCGCAGCCGGCCGTACTGGCCACCGAGGAACTCCTCGAGCTCGCCGGACACCGCCCCGCCGTCGTCGACGGGGACGACGTGCACCCGCTGCCCGTCCAGCGCGCCGAGGAAGACGGCACCGCCGAGCACGGCGCAGCCGCCCAGCCCGTCCTCACCGGGCGCGATCTCGACCACCGGACCGGCCGGGCCGGCGTAGTCGCCGCCCTCGACCAGCTCGTCGAGCTCGTCGGCGCCCTCCTGTGCGGCGTCGACGGCGAACAGCCGGTCCTGCTCGCCCGCGCACACGGCGGGAACGTCGCGGTGCCCGCTGGTGAACACCGGACCGGACCCCACCGGCCCGCCGAACACGTCGATCCGGAGCACCTTCCCGGCCAGGGACACGGGGTCCGTGGCCAGCGCCGGGTTGCCGGTGTCACCGGTGCCGACGAAGAGGCTCCCGTCGGCGCCGAACACCAGACCGCCGCCGTTGTGCTGCTCGCCCCGCGGGATGCCGGTCAGCACCGCGTTCGGCGTCCCCCCGACGGGGAAGCGCACCACCCGGTTGTCGACCGCCGTGGACAGGTAGGCGTAGAGCAGCCCGTCCTCGGGATAGGTGGGGGAGACCGCGAGTCCGAGCAGGCCGCCGTCGCCCGCCGCGTCGACGCCGGGGACCACCATCAGCTCGCGGGCGGGGGAGCGGTCGGGGAAGACCTGCAGGATGCGGCCGGTGTCGCGTTCGCCCACGACCGCGGTGCCGTCGGGGAGCAGGGCCAGGCCGGTGGGCACGGCCAGCCCGGTGGCGACGACGTTCGGGTCGCCGGCCTCCTCCTCGGCACCCGGCTCCGCGGGCCGACCAGGGACCGGAGCGGACGACGGGGGAGGACCGACCTCCGGCGGCGCGCCCTCGGGCAGCGGCCGGAAGGGCCCGGAGGGCTCGTAGCCGTCGGAGCCGCACCCGGCGAGCAGCACGGCGGTCACCAGCAGCGCACCCGCCGAGACCCGCCGCATGCCCCCACAGTACGTGCGCGACGTGGGCCGGGCGGGCGGTTGCGCCTAGTCTCGGCGCTCGTGAGCGAACCGCTGGTCGGCCCCGACGAGGTGCTCGACGTCCTGGTCCCTTCCCGCGCCCTGGCGGCTGCCGTCGAGGCGGTCTCCCCGCGGGTGCGTGCGCACCGGTGGGCACCCGCCGACGGCCTGCCCACCGGCGATGCCGCCCGGTCCAGGGTCTGGGTGCCGCGGTCCGGTGGCGCCCCGTTCCCGGGGGACGAGTTCTTCGCGGCCCTGCCCGGCCTGCGGGTGGTCCAGCTGCTCAGCGCCGGTGCCGAGCGTTTCGCCGGCCGCCTCCCCGAGGGCGTCGCCCTCTGCAACGCCCGCGGCGCGCACACCCCCTCGACAGCGGAGTGGGCCGTGGCGGCCACCCTCGCCGCCCAGCGCGGGCTGCCCTTCTTCGTCCACGAGCAGGCGGCCGGCCGCTGGACGCCGCGCACCCACGCCACCCTGGTGGGCGCGAAGGTCCTCGTCGTCGGTGCCGGTGACATCGGCCGCCGCATCGGCCGGATGCTCGCTGGCTTCGACGTCGACCTCACCTACGTCGCCCGCACCGCCCGGGACGACGTCCGGCCGACCAGCGACCTGCCCGAGCTGCTGCCCCTGGCCGACGTCGTCATCGTCATCGTGCCGGTGACCGACGAGACGATCGGCCTGGTCGACGCGGGGTTCCTCGCCGCGATGAAGGACGGCGCCCTGCTCGTCAACGCGGCGCGCGGCGTCGTCGTCGACACCGACGCGCTGCTCGCCGAACTCACCGCCGGCCGGCTGCGCGCCGCGGTCGACGTGACCGAGCCCGAGCCGCTGCCCGAGGGGCACCCGCTGTGGTCGGCACCCGGACTGCTGATCACCCCGCACGTGGGCGGCGACGTGCCCGGCACCAACGAGCGCGCCGCCGCGGCGGTGACCGACCAGCTCCGCCGGATCCTGGCCGGCGAGCCGCTGGCCAACGTCGTCGACCGCTACTGAGCCGGTAGCTCCGGGACGGGGATCCGGCCCTCGGACGCCCGTCCGATGGCCGGCAGGTCGCGGGCGCGCACCGCCGGCAGTCGCACCTCGGTCCCGCCCGTGGTGACCAGCCAGAGGTCGCCCCGCTCGCCGACGCGGACGCCGGCGACCTCGGTCCACGGGACCCGGCGACGGCCGAGCAGCGAGCGGACGGTGACGGCCTCGCCGTCGATGTCGAAGCCGGTGCGCAGCACCCAGGCGGTGAGCACGGCGGGGACCACCAGGACCAGCAGGAACCAGGGCGAGGCCGCCGTCAACGTGGTCAGGCAGAGCGCGAGCGTGAACACGGCCAGCAGCGTGGCGCGGTTCGTGCGGAAGCGGGCCGGGGTCTCCACGACTCCCGATCCTCCCAGACGCCTCACGCGGTCAGCTCCGCCAGCTTCGCGGCGCTGCCCGCCTCGGCCGCTGTGTAGACCACCAGCTGCAGCCCGGGGGCGTCGGCCGGCGTGAGCTGGTGGTGCTCCAGGACCAGGCTGCCGACGACGGGGTGCTCGAACCGGCGCTCGGTGGAGGTGAACCGGTCGACGTCGTGGCTCGCCCACCCCTCCCGGAAGGCGGGGCTCGCCGACTGCAGGCGCGTCACGAGGTCCACCACCGCGGGGTCGGCCAGCCGCGGCCCGACCTCGGCGCGGAACTGGGTGAGGAAGCGCCGGCTGTCGGCCGCCCAGTCGCCCAGCAGGTCACGGACGGCGGGATCGGTGAAGACCACCCACAGCAGGTTCCGGTCACCGGCGGGCAGGTCGGCCACCCCCGGGTAGAGGCGCTCGTAGGCGCGGTTCCAGCCGACGATCGACCAGCTGGAGGTGATCGCGTACGCGGGGGAGGAGCCGAGGGCGTCCATCAGCCCCTGCAGGTGGGCCGGCATCGCATCCGGCGTCTCGACCGCCGCGACGGGGTCGTTGCCCGAGAGCCGCAGGACGTACTCGCGCTCGGCCGCCGACAGCTGCAGCGTGCGGGCGAGGGCGTCGATCACCTGCCGCGACGGCCGGATGTCGCGGCCCTGCTCCAGCCACGTGTACCAGGTGTGGCTCACGCCGGCGAGGAGCGCGACCTCCTCCCGGCGCAGGCCCGGGGTGCGGCGGTTCGCGCCGGCGGGCAGCCCCACCGCGCCCGGGGCCAGGTGGCGACGGCGCGAACTCAGGAAGTCGGCCAGCTCGCGGCGGGCGGAGACGGTCACGGTGCTCCCCGGTCGGTGGTGGTGCCGCTACTAGTACCACCACCGTCTCGGGAGCTTCCTCCCGACCGGCCTAGCATCCTGTTCCGTGACGATCGGTGAAGACCTCATCCCGGGCAACGACTCCGCCGCCGCGACGCGCAGCACCATGAAGCCGCGCAGCTACGAGGTGACCGACGGCGACGCCAAGGCCCCCGCCCGCGCGATGCTCCGCGCCGTCGGCATGGGCGACGACGACATGGTCAAGCCGCAGATCGGGGTCGCCTCGTCGTGGAACGAGATCACCCCGTGCAACCTCTCGCTGCAGCGCCTGGCCCAGCGCGCGAAGGACGGCGTCCGCGCCGCCGGGGGCTTCCCGATGGAGTTCGGCACCATCTCCGTCTCCGACGGCATCTCGATGGGCCACGAGGGCATGCGCGCCTCGCTGGTCTCCCGCGAGGTCATCGCCGACTCGGTGGAGACCGTCATGTTCGCCGAGCGCCTGGACGGCTCGGTGCTGCTCGCGGGCTGCGACAAGTCGCTGCCGGGCATGCTCATGGCCGCGGCGAGGCTGGACCTGGCCAGCGTCTTCCTCTACTCCGGCTCGACGATGCCCGGCAAGCTCGGGGACCGTGACCTCACGATCATCGACGTCTTCGAGGCCGTCGGCGCCTGCGCCCGCGGGCTCATCAGCCGCGACGAGCTGACCGCGATCGAGAAGGCCGCCTGCCCGGGCATGGGGTCCTGCGGCGGCATGTACACCGCCAACACCATGGCCAGCGTGGCGGAGGCCCTCGGCATGGCGCTGCCGGGCAGCGCCGCCCCGCCGGCGCCCGACAGCCGGCGCGACGACTACGCCGTCGCCTCGGGTGAGGCGGTCGTGAACCTGCTGCGCCTGGGCATCACGGCGCGCCAGATCATGACGAAGAAGGCCTTCGAGAACGCGATCACCGTGGTCATGGCCCTCGGCGGCTCGACGAACGCCGTCCTCCACCTGATGGCCATCGCGCACGAGGCGCAGGTCGACCTCGAGCTCGAGGACTTCAACCGGATCGGTGACCGCACGCCGCTGCTGGCCGACGTGAAGCCCTTCGGCCGGTTCGTCATGACCGACGTGGACCGCATCGGCGGCGTGCCCGTGGTCATGCGCGCGCTGCTCGACGCCGGCCTGCTGCACGGCGACGTGCTCACCGTGACCGGGAAGACCATGGCCGAGAACCTGGCCGACATCGCCCCGCCGGACCCCGACGGCGCGATCATCCACGCGATGAACGACCCGATCCACGCGACCGGTGGCCTGTCGATCCTCCGGGGCTCCCTCTCGCCCGAGGGCGCCGTGGTGAAGTCCGCCGGGTTCGAGGCCGAGACCTTCGAGGGCACCGCCCGCGTCTTCGACGGCGAGCAGGGCGCCATGGACGCCGTCACCGAGGGCACCCTCAGGCCCGGTGACGTCGTCGTCATCCGGTACGAGGGCCCGCGCGGCGGCCCGGGCATGCGCGAGATGCTCGCCGTCACCGGCGCGATCAAGGGCGCCGGGCTCGGCAAGGACGTCCTGCTGCTCACCGACGGCCGCTTCTCCGGCGGCACGACCGGCCTGTGCATCGGGCACGTCGCCCCGGAGGCGACCGACGGCGGGCCCATCGCCTTCGTCCGCGACGGCGACCGGATCCGGCTGGACCTGACCACCCGCACGCTGGACCTGCTGGTCGACGCCGACGAGCTCGCCCGCCGCACGGAGGGCTGGCAGCCGCTGCCGCCGCGCTACACCACCGGGGTGCTCGGGAAGTACGCCAAGCTCGTCGGATCCGCCGCCCACGGGGCGATCTGCGGCTGAGAGCGGGCGCGGCGGACCCCCTCCCAAGGGGTGAGGTCCGCCGCGCCGGGCTTGGCCGGGCCCTCCCAGGTGCCGAGACAGCCGGTGTGGACCCGCGTCGCTGGTGGTTGCTCGCGGTGGCCGTGCCGGCGTTCGTCGCCTGCACCGCCGCCGCCGCGACGCCTGCCCTCCGTGACCTCGGCGATCTCACCCTCGCCCTCGTCGGACTGATCACCTCCGCAGTCCTCTGGACCGCCGGACGTCGGCCGGGGCGGTCCGCGGCCTGGCGGCTGTTCGCCGCCGCACCCCTGTTCCCGGTGATCGGCGCCGTTCTGGCGGCGGTCCTGGACCCGACGGAGCCGCTGGACCGGGTGGTCGTCCGCTGGCTGCCCACCGTGCCCGGCTACGTGATCGCGGTCGTGGCGCTGCTGGCCCTGGCCGGACGCTCGCGGCTGCGCACCGGCCGCCGTGCCGTCGCCGAGGCCGCGCTGTTCCTCACCGCCAGTCTGGTGGCCGTCCGCCTGCTGGTCGGCGGTCCGGTCGGCGAGTGGTCCAGCATGTCCCTGGGGGAGCAGCTCGTCCTGGGCGCGGCCGTCACGGCCACCTCGGCGACGATGACCGCCGCCCTCCTCCTGCTCTGCGTGGTCGAGCCCGCCCGCCGCCGCATGGCCGCGGTGCTCCTCGTCGGCACGGTGCTGCTGACCAGCGGCCGGGGCCTGGGCACCTCCGCCGTCCTCACCGACACCTTCCCGCTGACCGCGCTCGCCCGGTTCCTCGTCCTCGGCGGTCTCCTGCTGCTCTCCCTCGCGGTCGTGCTGGACCCGGGCCGGGACGCCCCGGCGACGGCGGCGCGCGGCCTCCGCCGCAGCGTCGAGGTCGGCCAGCTGCTGCCGATGGCCGCCCTCTTCGTCGCCGTGGCCGCCGCCGGCGTGGTCCGGTTCACCGGCAAGCAGCTCGACGTCGTCACCTGGGCCGGGCTCATGCTCGCCGTCCTGCTCGCCGTCGCCCAGCGCTGGACCTCGGCGTGCCAGGAGCAGCACCTGTCGGCACGCCTGCGGCGCAGCGAGGCCTACTTCCGCTCGCTGGTGCACTCCGGCGTCGACGCCGTCGTGATCCTGGACGACGCGCTGCGGGTCACCTGGGCCTCCCCGGCCCTGGAGCGGGTCCTCGGGCCGGCTGCCGCGCGGCTCGTCGGACGACCGCTGCTGGACGCCGTGCACCCGGAGGACCAGGCCCCGCTCGCCGAGGCCCTGGCCGCCGGCGCGGGTGTCCCCGCGCTGCTGGGCCTGCGCCTGCGGGACGCCACCGGCGTGTGGCGCGCCCTGGAGGCCGGCATCGCCGACCTCCGCGACGACGGGGACGTCGGCGCCGTCGTCCTGCAGTGCCGCGACATGACCGAGCGGCAGGCGCGCGAGCGCTCGCTGCAGAGCGTCGCCTACACCGACCCCATGACCGCGCTGCCCAACCGGGCCGGACTGCTCCAGCTGCTCGACGAGCGCCTGGCCGCCGGCGCGTGCGGCGAGGAACCGGGCACCCTGCTGATGGTCGAGCTCGACGGCATCCTGGCCGCGCGCCAGCACGCCGGGCGGGACGGGGTGAGCGCCGTGGTGGCCGAGATCGGCCGCCGGCTGCGGGCCACCGTCCGCGGTGACGACGTCGTGGCGCGCATGGGCGCCGGGGCCTTCGCCGTGCTGGCCGAGGGCGGCGGTGCCGACGCCGACCAGCTGGCCGGCCGGATCCTCTCGGTCGTCGAGCAGCCGATCCTGACCGCGGCGGGCATCGTCGACCTGACCGCCGGCGTGGGCCTGGTCGAGCTCGAGGCCGGGCTGGCCGTCGAGGACGTGCTCGTCCGGGCCGACCTGGCCCTGCGGGCGGCGAACGACGCCGGTCCCGGCATGGCGCAGCGCTACCGCGCCGCCCTGGGCGAGGCCGCCGCACGCCGCGAGCAGCTGCGCGCGGACCTGCGGACGGCGCGAGCCCGCGGTGAGCTGTTCCTCCTCTTCCAGCCCGTCGTGTCCCTCGCCGACCAGCAGGTGGCCGGGGTCGAGGCGCTGCTGCGGTGGCGTCACCCCACCCTCGGGGAGGTTCCTCCGGCGGAGTTCCTCCCGATCGCGGAGCAGTCCGGCCTCATCGGCGAGCTGCAGCGCTTCGCCCTCGAGGAGGCGGCGCGTGCCGGTGCCGCCATGCCCGAGTCCGCCGCCGACGTGCGGATCGCGGTCGACGCGCCCGCCGGGTACGTCGCCACCGGTGCGATGGTCGCCGACGTCGAGGCCGCGCTGCGCGCGTCGGGGCTGGCCCCCGAGCGGCTCGTGCTCGAGATCGGCGACGGCACGGTGACCTCCAGCGAGGAGCGCGGCGGGCTCGACGTCTCGACGCTGCGGCTCATGGGCGTGCACGTGGCCCTCGCCGGTTTCGGTGGTGACTCCTCGATGCTCACCCACCTCACCAAGCTGCCCATCGACATGGTCAAGCTCGACCGCGCCTTCGTGTCGCGGATCGACCGGGACCCGAAGACCCGGGCGCTGTGCGAGTCGATCGTCGGCATCGGACGGGCGCTGGGCATGACGGTCGTGGCCGAAGGGGTGGAGACCTCTGCGCAGCTGGCCGTCCTCAGCGGTTTCGGCTGCGACTTCGCGCAGGGCTTCCTGCTGGCCCGACCCATGCCGCTGGAGCAGCTCACGGCGCTGCTCTCGGACGGGGTGAGCGCCGCGTGGCCCGCGCTCGTCGTCTCCAGCAGCCCGCGGTGACCGGGGTCCCGGGCGCCCGGTGGTCCCGGCGACCCGTGCTGCTCGCGCTGGCCGTGCTGGCGCCCGCGCTGGTCGTCCAGCAGCTCGCCGTACCCGGCTGGAACGGGTGGAGCGGCCCGGCCGCCCTCGCGGTGGCGACCCTCGGCGTCGCCGCGGTGGTGGGCCGGCACTGCGCCCGGCTCGACGCCCCGGCGTCGGCCTCCTGGCGGGCCCTCGCGGTCCTCGCGGTGCTCCTGGGCCTGGGCCACCTCGTGCGCGCGGTGACCGGGGTCGGCGTCAACCCTGCGACGGCCGGGCCCTCCGACCTCCTCCTCCTCGCCGCCACCGGCCCGGTCGCGGTCCTGCTCTGCGTGCGACTCGTGCGCTCGACCGGCGGGCGGGTGCGGGTGCAGGTGGCGCTGGACGCCGTCGTCGCCATGGTGGCGCTCGGCGTGCTGCTGCAGATGCTGGTGCCGCTCACGGCCGACCCCTCCGGCGCGCCGGTCGACCCCCTGCTCACCGTCTTCTACCCGACCGTGGCCGCGCTGCTGTGCGCCGTCGGCCTGGTCGCCGTCGGGGCGGTCTCCGCCCCGCGGCGGACGGCGGCCGCCTGGCTGCTGCTGGGCCTCGCCTCGCTGGCGGCCACGATGGGCGCCGGCGCGGTGGCGGTGGCCCACCCGTCGCCGCTGCTCGACGCCGTCGCCACCACGGCCTACCTGGGCATGCTCGCCACCGCGACCCTCGCGCTCGCTGCCGACCCCGGGCCCCGCGCGCCGGTCGGCGACCACCGCGCGGCCGTGCCCCTGATCGGCGTGGTGGTCAGCTGCTGCCTCAGCTTCGTCGTCCTCCTGCTGCTGTTGGGCTGTCTCGCCGCGGGGCGGCCACTGGTCGCGCTGGAGGCGGCCACCGTCGCGGCGCTGATGGTGCTGACCTTCGTCCGCACGCTCGTCTGGGCCGCCGACGGCGCGCGCCTGACCCGGCACGTGCTCCGCTCCGAGGCCTACTTCCGGACCCTGGTCCACGACACCGCCGACGTCACGATCGTGCTCGACGGGCAGGGGCAGGTCACCTGGACGGCGGCAGCACCCGGGATGGCGGCGTGGCTGCCCCGCGACCTCGAGGGCCGGGCGCTGCGCGACGTCGTGCACCCCGACGACCGCCACGAGCTGCACCGTGCCGTCGACCGCGGCACCGGGCGCCGGAGCCCCTCGGCCGACCGGCGCAACCCGGTGCTGCGCCTGCGCGGGAGGGACGGCTCCTGGCGGGCGTTCGAGTCGGTGCGGACCGGGTCCTCGGCCGGGCTGCCCGCCGGCGACGACACCGGCGCGCTGCGCGGCGACGGCCTGGTGCTGCACCTGCGGGACGTCGCCGGGCAGCGCAGCGCGGAGCTGGAGCTCGAGCGGCTGGCCTACACCGACTATCTGACCGCGCTGCCCAACCGCGCCCGGCTGATGGCGGCGATGACCGACGCCCGCGCCCGGGCCACCCAGGGCGAGCCCGCCTCCTTCCTGCTGCTGGACCTCGACGGGTTCAAGCTGGTGAACGACGTGGCCGGACACGAGGCCGGGGACGACCTGCTCGTCCAGGTCGCGGCGCGGCTGCGCGCCGCCGTGCGCGACGGCGACCTGGTCGCCCGGCTCGGCGGTGACGAGTTCGCGGTGCTCGTCCGCGGTGGTCTGGCGGACGCCGTCGCCCTGGCCGAGCGGATCGTGGCCGACCTCCGGACCGTCCGTCCCGCCGCCGAGGCCGGCGGCCGTGCCGCCGGCGTGGTCTTCGACGTGTCGGGCAGCATCGGCGTCACCGAGCTGGACCCCGCCGACGAGGTGTCGGACACCATCCGGCAGGCCGACGTCGCCCTGCGCGCGGCGAAGTCCGACGGCAAGTCCTGCGTCCGGACGGCGGCGCGTGCCATCGACAGCGCGATGGGCCGGCGGGCGCGGCTGGCCCGCGACCTGCCCTCCGCCCTGGAGCAGGAGCAGTTCCGGATGGTCTACCAGCCGGTGGTCGGCGCCGAGGAGCGGCGCGTCCTCGGGGTGGAGTCGCTCGTCCGCTGGGACCACCCGCAACTGGGCATCGTGCCGCCCGACGAGTTCATCTCGCTGGCGGAGGAGGAGGGCCTGATCGTCCCGCTGCAGCGCTGGGTGCTGCGCCGGGCGAGCCGCGACGCCGCCGCCATGCTCGCCGCGGGGTGGGAGGTCATGACCAGCGTCAACATCTCGGTCCGCCACCTCCAGGCCGGTTGTCTCGCACCCGACGTCGCGTCGGCGCTGGCCGAGTCGGGCCTGCCCCCGCACAAGCTCATCCTGGAGATCACCGAGTCGGTGATGCTCGACGCCGAGGACCGCCTGCAGAGCGACCTGGCCACGCTGAAGGCGATGGGCTGCATCCTGTCGGTCGACGACTTCGGCCGCGGCTACTCGTCGCTGGCCTACCTGGCCCGGCTGCCGGTCGCCATCCTCAAGCTGGACCGGGAGTTCCTCGCCGACATCGAGTCCGACGAGCGGAGCGCGACGCTGGTCGCCGGTGTCATCGACCTGGGCCGCCGGCTGGGCATGGACGTCGTCGCGGAGGGGGTCGAGAACCTCGCCCAGCTGCGCATCCTGCGCGAGATGGGCTGCCGGTACCTCCAGGGCTGGCTGTTCGGCCGCCCGGTGGACGCCACGGAGCTGCCCGGCGTGCTGGCCGGCTTCGATCCCGGCACGCTCGACGGTCCCGATGGCGCAGTTCTGGACACGCCTGTCCACACAGTGGGACGGGTCGGTTGACGACCGGGCCGATCGGGGCGCACAGTGTGCGGGTGCCCCACGCCTGTCTGCTCGTCGACGCCTGCTCGCGCAGCGTCCTCGTAGTTCCGTAGCGCGCCGGTCCTCCCGACCGACGCGCTCACCCCTCCGTGCCTGCGGCACGAGGGGTTTTTTGTTGCCCCGACAGCAGTCGACGACCCGACGCACCCGCACCGCACGGCCCAGGAGAGACGCCGAGATGACCACCAGCCAGAGCGAGTCCGCCACCCGCGAGGCCGCCGCCGCCCTCACGGGCGTCGAGACCACGGCCCGCTCCATCGAGGAGGCCGCCGTCGAGCCGGCCTCGGGCATCACCGGGGCGCAGAGCCTCGTCCGCTCGCTGGAGGCGATCGGCGTCGACGTCGTCTTCGGCATCCCCGGCGGCGCGATCCTCCCGCTCTACGACCCGCTGTTCGACTCGAAGGTCCGCCACGTGCTGGTCCGCCACGAGCAGGGCGCCGGCCACGCCGCCACCGGGTACGCCCAGGCCACCGGCCGGGTCGGCGTCTGCATGGCGACCTCCGGGCCCGGGGCGACGAACCTGGTCACCCCGCTCGCCGACGCCTACATGGACTCGGTCCCGATCGTGGCCATCACCGGCCAGGTGCCCAGCGGCGCGATCGGCACCGACGCCTTCCAGGAGGCCGACATCCGCGGCATCACGATGCCGATCACCAAGCACAACTTCCTGGTCACCGACGCCGCGGACATCCCGCAGCGCATCGCGGAGGCGTTCCACCTGGCCTCCACCGGCCGTCCGGGGCCCGTCCTGGTCGACGTCCCCAAGGACGTCCTGCAGGCGACGACGGACTTCGCCTGGCCGCCGCGGATGGACCTGCCCGGCTACCGCCCCACCACCCGGCCGCACGGCAAGCAGGTGCGCGAGGCCGCGGCGCTGATCGCCGGCGCGAGCCGGCCGGTGCTCTACGTGGGCGGCGGCGTGCTCAAGGCCGGCGCCACCGAGGAGCTGGCCGAGCTGGCGGAACTCACCGGCGCTCCGGTGGTGACGACGCTGATGGCCCGCGGCGCGTTCCCCGACAGCGACCCGAAGCACCTGGGCATGCCCGGCATGCACGGCACGGTGGCGGCGGTGACCGCGCTGCAGAAGTCCGACGTCCTCGTCGCCCTGGGTGCCCGGTTCGACGACCGGGTGACCGGCCAGCTGTCGAGCTTCGCGCCCGACGCGCTGGTCGTGCACGCTGACATCGACCCGGCCGAGATCGGCAAGAACCGCAAGGCCGACGTGCCGATCGTGGGCGACGCGAAGGAGACCATCGGCCAGCTGGTGACCGCGCTCCGCGCCGAGCACGAGGCCGGGCACACCCCCGACCTGACCGCCTGGTGGGCTTCTCTGGACAGCTGGCGCGACCGCTACCCGCTGGGCTACGACGAGCCCGAGGACGGTGCCCTGTCGCCGCAGTACGTCATCGAGCGGCTCGGCGCCATCGCCGGCCCCGACGCGATCTACACCTCCGGTGTCGGCCAGCACCAGATGTGGGCCGCGCAGTTCATCAAGTACGAGAAGCCCGGCACCTGGCTCAACAGCGGCGGCCTGGGCACGATGGGCTACGCCGTCCCGGCCGCCATGGGCGCGAAGCAGGGCTGCCCCGACACCACGGTGTGGGCCATCGACGGCGACGGCTGCTTCCAGATGACCAACCAGGAGCTGGCCACCTGCGCCATCGAGGGCATCCCGATCAAGGTCGCCGTCATCAACAACGGCAACCTCGGCATGGTCCGGCAGTGGCAGACCCTCTTCTACGAGGGCCGCTACTCCAACACCAAGCTGCACGCGCAGAACGCGGACGGGACGCCGAAGGCGGTGCGCATCCCCGACTTCGTGACCCTCGCCGAGGCGCTGGGCTGCGTCGGGCTGCGCTGCGAGTCGAAGGACGACGTGGACGCCGTCATCGAGAAGGCCATGGCGATCACCGATGCCCCGGTCGTCATCGACTTCGTCGTCGGCTCCGACGCCCAGGTGTGGCCGAT
Organism: uncultured Actinomycetota bacterium; assembly: GCA_963747895.1. Lineage (GTDB taxonomy): Bacteria > Actinomycetota > Actinomycetes > Mycobacteriales > Geodermatophilaceae > Blastococcus. The sequence goes on along the minus strand of CAVVGX010000004.1, from coordinate 291,239 downwards.
GGTCGCCGCCGGTGCGAGCAACGACGACATCCTCGCCGCGCGCGACGTGCGGCCCGTCTTCGGAGAGGGGCAGGTCTGATGCCGAGGCACACCCTGTCAGTGCTGGTCGAGAACAAGTCCGGTGTCCTGGCCCGGGTCTCGGCGCTGTTCAGCCGCCGTGCGTTCAACATCGAGTCGCTCGCCGTCGGGCCCACCGAGAACCCGGGTCTGTCGCGCATGACGATCGTCGTGGACGCCGAGGCCTCTCCGCTGGAGCAGATCACCAAGCAGCTGAACAAGCTGATCGAGGTGATCAAGATCGTCGAGCTGGAGACGGGGGCCGCGGTGCAGCGCGAGCTGCTCCTGGTCAAGGTGCGCGCGCCGCTGGCCGAGCGCACCCAGGTCCTCCAGACCGCCGAGCTCTTCCGCGCCCGGGTGATCGACGTGAACCCGGAGACGGTGACCCTCGAGGCCACCGGCACCCCCGACAAGCTGCAGGCGCTGCTCGCCGTCCTCGCCCCGTTGGGCATCAAGGAGATGGCGCAGTCGGGCACCGTGGCCCTGGGCCGCGGCCCGAGGTCGATGTCCGGGACCGGTACCTTGCGCCCGGTCGAGCGCAGCGCGTAACAGACCTACCGAAGAACCCACCGAAGGAGCACCACAGCATGGCCGCCGAGATCTTCTACGACGACGACGCCGACCTCTCGATCATCCAGGGGCGCACCGTCGCCGTCCTGGGCTACGGCAGCCAGGGGCACGCGCACGCGCTGTCGCTCCGCGACTCGGGCGTCGACGTCCGCGTCGGGCTCCCCGAGGGCAGCAAGAGCCGCGCCAAGGCCGAGGCCGAGGGCCTGCGGGTGGTGACGCCCGCCGAGGCGTCCGCCGAGGCCGACCTGATCATGATCCTGGCGCCCGACCACGTGCAGCGGACGCTCTACGCCGAGTCCGTCGAGCCCAACCTCCAGGACGGCGACGCGCTGTTCTTCGGCCACGGCTTCAACATCCGGTTCGGCTACATCAAGCCCCCGGCCGGCGTGGACGTCGCCATGGTCGCCCCCAAGGGCCCCGGCCACCTGGTGCGCCGCGAGTTCGAGAACGGCAAGGGCGTGCCCTGCCTCATCGCCGTCGAGCAGGACGCCAGCGGCAACGCCCAGGCGCTGGCCCTGTCCTACGCCAAGGCCATCGGCGGCTCGCGCGCCGGCGTCATCAAGACGACCTTCGCCGAGGAGACCGAGACCGACCTGTTCGGCGAGCAGGCCGTGCTCTGCGGTGGCGCCAGCGCGCTGATCACCGCCGGGTTCGAGACCCTCACCGAGGCCGGCTACCAGCCCGAGGTCGCCTACTTCGAGTGCCTGCACGAGCTGAAGCTGATCGTCGACCTCATGTACGAGGGCGGCATCGCCAAGCAGCGCTGGTCGGTGTCCGACACCGCCGAGTACGGCGACTACACCTCCGGTCCGAAGGTCATCGACGCCCGCGTCAAGCAGTCGATGAAGGACGTCCTCACCGCGATCCAGGACGGCTCGTGGGCCGCTGCCTTCATCGCCGACCAGGACGCCGGCGCGCCGGACTTCAAGGCCAAGCGTGCCGCCGCCGAGGCGCACCCCATCGAGGAGACCGGGCGCAAGCTGCGCGGCCTCATGAGCTGGGTGTCGGCCTCCGACGACTACACCGGTACCGCCGCGCGCTGAAACCCGCGCGAAGCAGAAGGGCCCCGCTGCCGACCGGCAGCGGGGCCCTTCTACGTCCAGCTCAGTAGCCGTAGCCGCCGGCCGCCTGGTACTTCGGCGAGGGGCCGTGCTGGTTCGGGGCCGGGTGGCCGTCCTGGGCCCAGAAGACGATGAGCACGATCCACCCGACGATCGGGATGAGCCAGAGAAGGACCCACCAGCCGGACTTGCCGGTGTCGTGCAGGCGCCGCACGGCCACAGCGATGCTCGGGATCAGCAGGGCCAGGGAGAGCAGCAGGCTGATCACGCCGGTGCCGGCGCCCAGGTCGCTGCCGATCACCGCGTCGATGATCGAGGCGACGATGGAGGCGAGGAACGAGGCGAGGGCGAACCACCAGAACTCGGAGCGCCGGGCCCGGCCGCTGAAGGTGGCGTACTGCGTCAGGACGCTGCGCACCGCGGTGCCGATGTCCATCTGCGGGGAGGCGGCGGACGGGGCGTCGTAGCCGGGCGCCGACGGGTAGGGCTGGCCGTAGGCCGGCTGCTGGCCGTAGCCAGGGGCATCGCCGTACCCGGGCTGCTGGCCGTAACCGGGGGCCTGGCCGTACCCGGGCTGCTGCGGGGGAGGGGCGCCCCAGCCCGGCTGGTCCTCGGGGGGCAGGTCGGAACCGCTGCCGGGGGGATTCGTCACGAGGCGTCGTCCTTTGGTCAGGGGGCCCCGCCGACGCGGCGGAGCACTGGCGCGCGGAGTCTAGGGCCCCGGAGCGGCCGGGGAGGGCGTCGTCGCCGAACCGCAACCCGCTGGTGTGGCACACCGGTCGCTCCCTACGCTGCGTCCCCGTGACCGTCACCGTGCCGGGGAAGGCGCCCGTCGTCCTGATCGCGGAGGAACTGGCCCCCAGCGTGCTGGAGGTGCTCGGGACCGACGTCGAGATCCGGCACGTCGACGGGGCCGACCGGTCCGCACTCCTGCCCGCTCTCGCCGACGCCGCCGCCGTGCTCATCCGCAGCGCCACCCGGATCGACGCCGAGGCCCTCGCGGCGGCGCCGAACCTCACGGTCGTGGCGCGCGCCGGCATCGGCCTGGACAACGTCGACGTGGACGCCGCCACCGAGCGCGGCGTGATGGTGGTCAACGCCCCGACGTCGAACATCGTCAGCGCCGCCGAGCACGCCGTCGCCCTCCTGCTCGCCGCCGCCCGCCAGATCCCCGCCGCCGACGCGACCCTGCGCGCAGGCCGGTGGAAGCGCTCGACGTTCATGGGCGTCGAGGTCACCGAGAAGACCGTCGGCGTCGTCGGGCTCGGCCGGATCGGCGTCCTGTTCGCGCAGCGCCTGGCCGCCTTCGACGTCGAGCTCATCGCCTACGACCCCTACATCCAGCCCGGCCGCGCCGCCCAGCTCGGCGTCCGGCTGGTCTCGCTGGAGGAGCTGCTCCGCGAGTCGGACTTCATCTCCATCCACCTGCCCAGGACGCCGGAGACCCTCGGCCTCATCGGCGCCGAGCAGCTGGCGATGACCAGGCGCGGCGTCATCATCGTCAACGCCGCGCGCGGCGGGCTGGTCGACGAGGCCGCGCTGGCCGACGCGCTGAAGTCCGGCCAGGTCGGGGCGGCGGGCCTCGACGTGTACGCGACGGAGCCCACCACCGACAGCCCGCTGTTCGGGCTGCCGAACACGGTGGTCACCCCGCACCTGGGCGCCTCCACCACCGAGGCGCAGGACAAGGCCGGCACCGCCGTGGCCCGCTCCGTGCGGCTGGCGCTCCAGGGCGAGTTCGTCCCCGATGCCGTCAACGTCCAGGCCGGCGGCGTCGTCGCCGAGGACGTCCGCCCGGGCCTGCCGCTGGCCGAGAAGCTGGGCCGGGTGTTCACCGCCGTCGCCGGTGGGCTGGCGCAGTCGGTGACCGTGGACGTGCGCGGCAAGCTCGCCGAGTTCGACGTCGCGGTGCTGCAGCTGGCCGTGCTCAAGGGCGTCTTCTCCGACGTCGTCGAGGAGCAGGTCACCTACGTCAACGCCCCGCTGTTCGCCCAGCAGCGCGGCCTGGAGGTGGCGCTGACCTCCGACCCGGAGAGCCCGACCTACCGCAACCTCGTCACCGTGCACGGGGCCATGGCCGACGGCCGCCCGGTCACCGTCTCGGGCACGCTGTACGGCAAGAACCAGGTCGCCCGCCTCACCGAGGTGGCCGGTTTCGAGATCGACCTGGCCGCCACCGGCCATCTGCTGTTCTTCACCTACGCCGACCGGCCCGGTGTCGTCGGCACCGTGGGTGCAGCGCTGGGGGAGGCCGGCATCAACATCGCCGGCGCCCAGGTCAGCCGCACGACCGAGGGCGGTGAGGCCCTGATGGCCGTCACCGTCGACAGCCCGGTCGCCCCGGAGCTGCTCGAGGACATCGCCGGGCGGATCGGCGCGCGTGAGGCCCGCGCCGCGGACCTCGACACCCTCTGACCTAGGGTCGGTCCCCATGCGCCTGGCAGTGATCCCCGGAGACGGCATCGGCCCCGAGGTCGTGGAGGAAGGACTCAAGGTCCTCCGCGAGGTCGCCCCCGATCTCGAGACGACGCCCTACGACCTCGGCGCGGCCCGCTGGCAGCGGACCGGCGAGCTGCTGCCCGACACGGTGCTCGACGAGCTCCGCGGGCACGACGCCATCCTGCTCGGCGCCATCGGCGACCCGAGCGTGCCACCGGGCATCCTCGAGCGCGGGCTGCTGCTGCGGCTGCGCTTCGAGCTCGACCACCACGTGAACCTGCGGCCGGCCCGGCTCTTCGACGGCGTCCGCGGCCCGCTGGCGGCCGAGGGCCCGATCGACATGCTCTGCGTGCGCGAGGGCACCGAGGGCCCCTACGTCGGCAACGGCGGCGTGCTGCGCAAGGACACCCCGCAGGAGATCGCCACCGAGGTCAGCCTCAACACCGCGTTCGGCGTGGAGCGGGTCGTGCGGTACGCGTTCGAGCGGGCCGTCACCCGCCCGCGCAAGCACCTGACCCTGATCCACAAGACCAACGTGCTCACCCACGCCGGCGGGCTCTGGTCGCGGATCGTCGAGGAGGTCTCCGCGGAGTACCCCGACGTGCAGGTCGCCTACCAGCACGTGGACGCCGCCTCGATGTTCTTCATCACCGACCCCGGCCGGTACGACGTCATCGTCACCGACAACCTGTTCGGCGACATCGTCACCGACATCGCCGCGGCCGTGACCGGTGGCATCGGGCTGGCCGCCAGCGGCAACCTCGACGCCTCGGGCACCAACCCGAGCATGTTCGAGCCCGTGCACGGCTCGGCCCCCGACATCGCCGGCCAGGGCATCGCCGACCCCACCGCCACGGTGCTGTCGGTGGGGCTGCTGCTGGACCACCTCGGGCGCACGGAGCAGGCGAAGAAGGTCAATGCCGCCGTCGCCTTCGACCTCTCGACGCGGGACCCGCAGCAGCAGCTCCGGACCACCGAGGTCGGCGACCGGCTGGCGGCGCTGGCCAGCGGCTAACCGGCCGGCGGTTCCTCGAGCAGGAGGCCGCCGACGGGGACCGGCAGCAGGGCGCGGCCGGTCTCACCGGGGGCCGGCCACTCCGGGCGCACCGTGCAGCCGGTGGGGGAGGACTCCACCAGCACCACCGGCTGCCAGGCCCAGTCCGCGTCCGGCTGCCCGGCGTCGACCACCCCGGTCATCGGCCCGCCGGGCAGCCTGGCCCACCACCGCCGGTCCAGGGCGGCCAGTCCCCGCGACCGCAGCAGCTCGATCCCGTCGTCCGCAGGTGCGGCCAGCGGCGCGCCGGTGAGCAGCCGCGGGCGGCCGTCCGTCGCGAGCCAGCCGACCAGCTCGCCGTCGGCGCGGTGCACGGGGGTCCAGTCGGTCGGGATCACGGGCGCCGAGCCTGCCAGGGCGGTGCGCGAGCCGGCGCGTGATTTACTCGTGGCGATGTACGCCACCCGCACGATCATCATCGTTTAGCGCGCAGTCACCTCCCGACTGCGCGCAGACCTCCCGTACCCGGGGGGTCTTTTTCGTGTTCGGGCCGGCAGCACCCACCCGGGAGATCCCATGACCACCAGCGCGACCGACTTCCACGTCTTCGACACGACGCTGCGCGACGGCGCCCAGCGCGAGGGCGTCAGCTACTCCGTGGCGGACAAGCTCGCCGTCGCCCGCCTGCTGGACGAGATCGGCGTCGGGTTCATCGAGGGCGGCTGGCCGGGCGCGCTGCCCAAGGACACCGAGTTCTTCTCCCGTGCGCGCACCGAGCTCAAGCTGCAGCACGCTCAGCTGGTCGCGTTCGGGTCCACCCGCAAGGCGGGGGTCCGGGTCGAGGACGACCCCCAGGTGCGCGCGCTGCTGGACGCCGGGACGCCGGTGGTGTGCCTGGTCGCCAAGTCCGACGTCCGGCACGTCCGCGAGGCGCTGCGCACGACGCTGGACGAGAACCTCGCGATGGTGGCCGACACGGTCGCCTTCTTCGTCGGGCACGGGCGGCGGGTGTTCCTCGACTGCGAGCACTTCTTCGACGGGTACGCGACCGACCCCGACTACGGGGTGGCGGTGCTGCAGGCGGCGTTCGACGCGGGTGCCGAGGTCGGCGTCCTCTGCGACACCAACGGCGGAATGCTGCCCTCGGGCGTGGGCCGGGTCGTCACGGACGTCCGCGCGCGGGTGAGCGGTCGGCTGGGCATCCACTGCCAGGACGACACCGGGTGCGCGGTGGCCAACTCGCTGGCCGCCGTCGAGGCCGGGGTCACCCACGTGCAGGGCACCGCCAACGGCTACGGCGAGCGCGCCGGCAACGCCGACACCTTCGCCCTGATCGGCAACCTGGTCACCAAGATGGGGATGCCGGTGGTGCCGGCCGAGTGCCTCCCTGAGCTGCAGCGGGTCAGCCACGCCATCGCCGAGCTGGCCAACATCGCACCCGACGACCACCAGCCCTTCGTCGGCGCCTCGGCGTTCGCGCACAAGGCCGGGCTGCACGCCAGCGCCATCAAGGTGAGCCCCGAGCTCTACAACCACCTCGACCCCGCCGTCGTCGGCAACGACATGCGGATCCTGGTCACCGAGATGGCCGGCCGGGCCTCGGTCGAGCTCAAGGGCCGCGAACTCGGCGTCGACCTGGCCGGCCAGTCCGACGCGATCGGCCGGGTGGTCGACCGGGTCAAGGTCCTGGAGGCCGACGGCTGGTCGTTCGAGGCGGCCGACGCCTCCTTCGAGCTGCTGCTGCGGGGTCAGCTGCCCGACGCCCCGGCTCCGCTGTTCGAGCTGGAGAGCTACAAGACGTCGGTCGAGCACTGGGGCAACGGCGTCGTGGTCAGCGAGGCCACGGTCAAGGTGCACGTCGACGGCGAGCGCCTGATCAGCACCGCCGAGGGGAACGGCCCGGTCAATGCGCTGGACAACGCGCTGCGGCAGGCGCTGGTCAACCGGTACCCGCAGCTGGCCGACGTCGCCCTGGCCGACTACAAGGTCCGCATCCTGGGCTGGCGCGGCGGCACGAGCGCGACCACGCGCGTGCTCATCGACACCACCGACGGCGTGGGGGAGTGGACCACCGTCGGGGTCCACGCCAACATCGTCGAGGCCTCCTGGCACGCGCTGGTCGACGCCCTCACCTACGCCGTCCTCCGCCGTCCCGCCGCCGGCTGAGCGCTGGAAGCGGCTACCCGCTGACCTCGTCGACGACCTCGCACTCGCCCTCGACGGCGATCAGCGGGGCGCCCAGGAGCTCTGCGCCGGGCTCGTCGACGAAGACGAACCGATCGCACTCGTAGCGGACCCACCCCTTCCCGCCGGCGTACTCGGCGACCGGGCTGGGGAAGCGCTGTCCGACGATCTCGTAGCGGCCGTCGCCCAGGACGCGGAAGTGAGCGCGGATCGACTCGCCCTCGTCGCCGTAGTGCTCAGCCGTGAACTCCGCCGGCGCGTCGGCCGTGAAGGCGTCCCGGAAGCACTGACGCGCCTCGACATTCGGGTAGTCGTCGCTGAACGGCACATCGCTGCCGCAACTCGGTAGTTCCGTCCGCTGCGCGAACCACGACGGCGGTTCCTCCTCACCGCACGCCGTCACTGTGAGACACAGCGCGGCAGCCGGGACGAGGAGATGCCTCATGACACGGGAACCTAGGGGATCGCCGCCGGGTTCCGGCGCGGATCGCTACCGGGGCTGGATCTCGCCCATGGGTCCCCAGCCGGGGACGTCGGGCGCGTCGACGTAGATGATCTGCGGCTGGGCGGCGACCAGGTCCGGTGCCTGCTCGACGAAGCGCGTGAACGCGTCGGTGCCGACGTGCGCCGCACCGGCGTCGGCGTCCCGGAAGCCCTCGACGCAGACGAAGGTCTCCGGCTCCTCGAGGCTGCGGGACCACTCGAAGAAGAGGCTGCCCTCCTCGGCGTTCACGGAGCGGGCGTAGTCGGCGGCCAGCGCCACCCACTCGTCGGCGCGCTCGGGACGGACGGGGAACTTCACGACGATGAGGATCAAGGGAGGGCCCTTCTGTTTGGTCGTCCCGAGTGGGCCCCGGAGGGGTCCGCGCAGGGGCGACGGACGCGCTCAGCACGACGGGGGACGGCTCGTGGCCGCGGTGTCGGCCGGAGGCCGACAGTGTCATAGCCGGTCGAGGCGGCGCTGCAGCAGGCAGAACTCGTTTCCCTCGGGGTCGGCGAGCACGCGCCAGTTCTCCTCGCCCGTCTGGCCCACGTCGGCGGGGACGGCGCCGAGGTCCAGCAGCCGCTGCAGCTCGGCGTCCTGGTCGCGGTCGGTGGGGTTGACGTCGATGTGCAGCCGCCGCGGTCCCTCGGTCGGGTCGGCGACCGGACCGAAGACCAGCGTGGGGGCCGCACCGCCGAAGCCCTCGGCGGGACCGATCTCCACCGAGCCGTCCTCCTCCCGGCCGAGGACGCGGTAGTCGAGCACCGCGGCCCAGAACGCGGCGAGTGCCTCGGGGTCGCGGCTGTTGACGACGAGCTCGGAGAAGCGGCAGGCCATGGTCGGACGGTAGGCAGGAACGGGCCCGACTAACCTCGGCCCGTGCGCATCGTCCGTTTCGCCTCCCCCCAGGGCATGTCCTTCGGCGTCCTCGACGGAGACGGCCAGGTGGCCCAGATCGAGGGGCACCCGTTCGGCCAGATCTCCTTCACCGGCGCCCGCTACGCGCAGGCCGACATCCGGCTGTTGTCGCCGATCCTGCCCAGCAAGGTGGTGTGCGTGGGCAAGAACTACGCCGACCACATCGCGGAGATGAAGGGCCTGACCGGCGACGCCCCGAAGGAGCCGCTGCTGTTCCTCAAGCCGTCGACGTCGGTCATCGGCCCGGGTGACGCCATCCGCATCCCGGCGGGCAGCACCAACGTGCACCACGAGGCCGAGCTGGCCGTCGTCATCGGTGCCCGCGGCGCGCGCAACGTCTCCCCGGAGCAGGCCCTGTCCAGCGTGTTCGGTTACACGATCGGCAACGACGTCACCGAGCGGGACATGCAGCAGAGCGACGGGCAGTGGACCCGCGCCAAGGGCTTCGACTCCTTCTGCCCGCTGGGCCCCTGGATCGAGACCGACCTGCCCGGTGTGGGCCTGGACGCCGCCGACCTCGAGGTGACCTGCACCGTCGACGGCGAGCGCCGCCAGCACGGCCGCACCAGTTCGCTCATCTTCGGCATCCCCACGCTGATCTCCTACATCTCGCGGGTGATGACGCTGCTGCCCGGCGACGTCGTCCTCACCGGCACCCCGGCCGGGGTCGGGCCGATCCGGGCCGGCCAGCGGGTGGAGTGCACCATCGAGGGGCTGGGCACCCTGGCCAACTCCGTCGCCGACGCGGACGCCGTCTCCACCGCCGGTGGCGCCCGATGAGCGTGCCGGGGCCGGTCCGCACGCGCTTCTGCCCGTCGCCCACCGGGATGGTGCACGTCGGCCTGATGCGGACGGCGCTGTTCAACTGGGCGCACGCCCGGCACACCGGCGGCGCGTTCGTCTTCCGCATCGAGGACACCGACGCCGCGCGCGACTCCGAGGAGTCCTACCGGCACCTGCTCGACTGCCTGCGCTGGCTCGGGCTGGAGTGGGACGAGGGCCCCGAGGTGGGCGGCCCGTTCGGTCCCTACCGGCAGTCGGAGCGCTTCGACATCTACCGCGACGTGGCAGCGAAGCTGCTCGAGTCCGGTCACGCCTACGAGTCCTTCTCGACGAACGAGGAGGTCGACGCGCGCCGCCGCGCCGCCGGCCAGGACCCGAAGCTCGGCTACGACAACCACGACCGCTTCCTCACCGACGCGCAGAAGGCCGCCTTCCGCGACGAGGGCCGCTCGCCGGTGCTGCGGCTGCGGATGCCCGACGAGGACCTCGTCTGGACCGACCTGGTGCGTGGCGAGGTGCGCTTCGCCGCCGGGTCGGTGCCCGACTTCGTGCTCGTGCGCGGCAACGGCGCCCCGCTGTACCCGTTCGTGAACCCGGTCGACGACGCGCTGATGCAGATCACCGACGTCCTCCGCGGCGAGGACCTGCTGCCCTCCACGCCGCGGCAGCTGGCGCTCTACGCCGCCCTCACCGACATCGGCGTCGCGCAGGGCACCCCGCGCTTCGGCCACCTGCCCTACGTCACCGGCGAGGGCAGCAAGAAGCTCTCCAAGCGCGACCCGCAGTCCAACCTCGACGTCTACCGCGAGCGCGGCTTCCTGCCCGAGGGCTTCGCCAACTACCTCGCGCTGCTGGGCTGGTCGATCGCCGAGGACCGCGACATCTTCTCCACCGCGGAGATGGTCGAGGCCTTCGACGTCACCCGGGTCAGCGCCAACCCGGCCCGCTTCGACCTGAAGAAGGCCGAGGCGATCAACGCCACCCACCTGCGCGCGCTGCCGGTCGAGGAGTTCACCGAGCGGGTGGTCCCGTACCTCGCCGAGGCGGGCCTCGTCGGGCAGCCGCCGACGGCGGAGCAGCAGCGCATCCTGGCCGCCATCGCACCCATGGCCCAGGAGCGCATGATCGTGCTGTCCGAGGCCGTCGGCCTGCTGGGCTTCCTCTTCGTCGAGGACGTCGAGGTCGACCCGGCCGCCGCCGAGAAGCAGCTGTCCGGCGAGAGCGCCGTCGCCGTCCTGGACGCCGCGACGACGTCGCTGCAGGAGCTGGGGGAGTGGAGCACGCCCGGCATCGAGGCGGCGCTGAGGTCCGCGCTCGTCGACGGGCTCGGGCTCAAGCCGCGGCAGGCCTTCGGCCCGGTGCGCGTCGCGGTCAGCGGGCGCACCGTCTCCCCGCCGCTGTACGAGTCGATGGAACTGCTCGGGCGCGAGCGCACCCTCGCCCGTCTGGCCGCGGCGCGCGGGATCGCCGGCGGATGACCGCCGCGGGGCCGGAGGAGCGGGAGCGGGAGCCCTACGCCGGGCCGCCGCCCACGCTGGCGCCGTCGCCGGAGCTGCGTGCCCCGCTGCCGGCGCGACCGGAGTCGCCCCAGGAGCAGGCCGCCCCTGCGGGGCCGATGCCCTACCTGCTGGCCATGCGCGCCGCGCCGTGGGCGTGGTGGCGGCCGCTGGCGGGCCTGGCCGTCATCGCCTTCCTCCTCGGCATCGCGTTCGTCGTCACCCGGATCGTCGAGGTGCTCAGCGGTACCGGCGCCGACCTGGCCCCGGTGCCGCTGACCTGGCGCGGCCTGCTGGTCACGGACCTGTTCGTGGCGGTCGCGCTGCCGGCGGTGCTCCTGGCCTGGCCGATCGCCCACGACGTGGGTCCGGGGCGCGGGCTCTCGGTGACCGGGCGCCTCCGCCTGCCCCTGCTGCGACAGTTCTCCGGCCTCGCGCTGGTCACCGCCGGCCTGGCCGTGGCCCTGGGCGTCGCGGGCGCCGTCCTCCTGGCCGACCGGGAGGTGCCCGGACCGGTGCCGGAGCTGCCCTGGGTGCTGGTCGTGGGCCTGCTCACGGTGCCGCTGCGGGCCGCTGCGGAGGAGGTCCTGTTCCGCGGATATCTGGCGCAGGCGGTGGCCGGCTGGATCGGCCGGCCGCGGATCGGCGCCGTCGTCGCCGCGGTCGTCACCTCCCTGCTGTGGGCCCTCGCCCACGGGACCCACGACCTGACCGGTTTCCTCGGCCTGGTGGCCCTCGGCCTGGCCGCCTCGGCCGCCGTGGCGCTCACCGGTGGTCTGGAGGCGGCGATCGCGCTGCACGCCGTGGTGGCGGTCGTGGTGCTGCTGCTCGGGGCCGGACTGGGTGAGGACGCCGTCCCGGGTCTCGGGTCCGACGGCCCCGGCCGGGCGTTCGCGCTGGTCGGTGCCCTGGGCCTGGTCGCCTTCGTCGGGCTGGTCGCCCGCCGTGGCGCGCGCACCTGAGGGGGGTGCGGCGGCCCCGCGAGGCGTCGGGTATCGTCTTCTGCGGCGCCGTGAGAACGGCCCATGGGGTATGGGGTAATTGGCAGCCCGACGGTTTCTGGTTCCGTTAGTCTAGGTTCGAGTCCTGGTACCCCAGCGAGGAAGCACCAGTTCCTCGCTGCAGCACGATCGCAGCACTGCACGGCCCCGTCGTCTAGCGGCCCAGGACGCCGCCCTCTCACGGCGGTAGCGAGGGTTCGAATCCCTTCGGGGCTACGCACACGAGAGCCCCCGACCGGCAACGGTCGGGGGCTCTCGCACTTCTGCGGCCCCCGTGCGTGCGGTCCGGGTGGGCATGGCAGAATCTCCGATGTCCGGCCCCGTCGTCTAGCGGCCTAGGACGCCGCCCTCTCACGGCGGTAGCGAGGGTTCGAATCCCTTCGGGGCTACAACGGGGATGTCGGGGTCGTACCGGCTCCCTGGTCGGCGCACAGGGCCGGCGGCCACCGCTCACAGCGGTGGCCGCCGGCCCTTGTGCATCCCGGGGTATCGCGCACCACGGCCTGGGGGCGGAGACTTCGGCAGCAGCGAACACCTCGGGGCCCCCGGAGCTACAGGTGCAGCATGAGGCAGGAGCCGCGCTCGGACGGTGACCTGCTGACGGCCGTCGCCGACCGCGACCGCGAGGCGCTGCGGGAGCTCTACGACCGGCACGCGCCGTGGCTGCGCGCCCGGCTGGCCCGCCGCTGCGGCGACCGGGGAGTCGTCGAGGAGGTCCTCCAGGACACTTTCCTCGCCGTCTGGCGCACCCCCACCGGCTACCGCGGCACCGGGGACGTGGCCGCCTGGCTGTGGGGGATCGGCATCCGCCGACTGTTGTCGGCGGTGCGGCCACGGCGCCCGCTCCCGCTGCGGCTGCTGGTCGCCCCGCCGGCGCCGTCGGCCGAGGACGAGGTGCTGCTGGCCGTCGAGCACGGCGACCTGGCCGCCGCCGTGAACGGGCTGTCCCCGGAGCTGCGGGCCGTCGTGCGGGCGGTCGTGCTCGACGGGCTGACCAGCCGCGAGGCCGCCCGGCTGCTCGGGCTGCCGGCCGGGACCGTGCGCACCCGGATGGCCCGTGCCCGGGCCCAGATGCAGGAGGCACTCACATGAGCTGGCACGTCGACCCCGGGACGTCGGCCGGGTACCTCTCCGGTGTCCTTCCCGAGGCCGCGGCGGCCTCCGTCGAGGAGCACCTCCTGCGGTGCGCGGACTGCCGCGACGCCCTGGCGGAGGCCACCGCGGCCGCCGATCGCCGGACCCACGAGCGCACCTGGGCCGCCCTGACCACCGCCGTCGACGACGAGCCGGCATCCGCGACCGAGCGGCTGCTGAGCCGGGTCCTGCCCTCGCACGTGGTCCGGCTGCTCGCCGCGGCGCCCGCGCTCCACCTCGCCTGGTGGGCGGCCGGGACGGGCCTGCTGGGACTCGCGGTGCTCGCCGCCCACCTCGGCGGCGGCCGGGTCGGGACGGCGGTGTTCGTGATCACCGCGCCCCTGCTGCCGCTCGCCGGCGTCGCGCTGGCATACGGCGCCGTCGACGACCTCGCCGGGGACGTGGCCGGCACGATGCCCTTCCCGAGGTTCCGGCTGCTGCTGCTGCGCACCGCCGCCGTGGCCGCTGCCACGCTCCCCGTGGCCGGGCTGCTGGCCCTCGCCCTGCCCGGCGGCGGCCGGCCGGCCGTCCTGTGGCTGGCGCCGGCACTGGCGCTGTGCGCCCTGACGCTCGCGTGCTCCGCCCGCCGCGACCCCCGCCGGGTGGCCACGCTGCTCACGCTGCTGTGGCTCGCCGCCTCCTGGAGCGCGCTGCGACCGCCCCGGCAGCTGCCGCTGCTGGCGGCGCTCGAGCGCGCGATCGTCTTCCGACCGCCGGGACAGGTGGCGCTGCTGTGCGCCGCCGTCCTCGCCCTCGCCGTCGCCGTCACCCGTCGCACCGCCTTCTCGGACAGGAGCACGACATGACCGTCCCCGTTGCACTCACCGGCGTCGGCAAGCGGTACCGGGGGACGACCGCGTTGCAGGACGTCACGCTCGACCTGCCGTCCGGGGTCACGGGACTCCTGGGACCCAACGGGGCGGGCAAGACGACGCTGCTGCGGATCGTCGCGACGGCGCTGTCGCCCAGCAGCGGCGAGGTGCGGGTCCGGGGGCACGACCCCGCCGACGCCACGGGCAGGCTGGCGATCCGCCGCCGGCTGGGCTACCTGCCGCAGGAGTCGGCGGTCTTCGGCGGCTTCACCGCGTTCGCCTTCGTCGACTACGTGGCGGTGCTCAAGGAGATGACCGACCGGGCGGCGCGGCACGCCGAGGTCCGGCGGGTGCTCGACGAGGTCGGGCTCGGCGACCGTGCGCACCAGCGCATGCGCGCCCTGTCCGGGGGCATGCGACGCCGGGTCGGCCTGGCGCAGGCCCTGCTCGGCCGGCCGGAGCTGCTGGTCCTCGACGAGCCGACCGTGGGTCTGGACCCCGAGCAGCGGCTGCGCTTCCGCGAGGTGCTGGCCGGGTTGTCGCCCGACACCTGCGTGCTGCTGTCCACCCACCTGACCGAGGACGTGGCGGCGCTGTGTCCCCGCGTGGTGGTGATGGATCGTGGCAGCGTCCGCTTCCAGGGCGCGACCGCCGGGCTGGCCGCGCTCGCCGAGGGCCGCGTGTGGGACGCCGACGCCGCCGACCCGCGTGCCACGGTCTCCTGGCGCACCCCGGAGGGGCGCGCCCGCAACGTGGGCTCGCCGCCGCCCGGTGCCGACCTGGTCCCGGCGGGGCCGGAGCACGGCTATCTGCTGCTCACCAGCGAGGCGTCGCCGGTGGAGCGTGTGTCGTGACCGCCGTCCTCCCCGCCCCGGCGGCCGTCGTCGGCCGGACCACCGTCCGTGCGCTGGCCACCGCCGAGATCCGCCGTGCGGTCCGGAGCCCGCTGCTCTGGGCCGGCCTGGCCGGTTCGCTCGCCGTCGTCTGGTGGTTCGACTCCGACGGCGCGTTCACCGATCCAGGCGCGTACGGCGAGCACTACGCGGCGTGGGAGTTCCCGGTGGGACCACTCGCGCTCGTCGCCTTCCTGGTGGCGAACGGTGCGGCTCTGCGGGATCGCCCGCCGCCGGCCGCGGAGCTGCTCGCCAGCACCCCGGCTCGCGGCTGGGAGCGGACCGTGGGCGTGCTGGCCGGCGCCGTGGTGCCCACGCTCATGGCGCTGGTCGTCCTCGGCGTCCAGGAAGCCGCGGTCCGGGCGGAAGGCGGTGCCGTGCTGGGCGACGGGCAGTGGGTGAGCCGGTTCGACCCGGCGCTGCTGGAGCTGGTCGGCGGCCCGCTGGCGGTCGCCTGCTCCTCCGTCGCCGGGGTCGCCGTCGCCCGGATGGTGCGCTCCCGCACGCTCGGGGGGGTGCTCGGCTTCGTGGGGTGGGCGGTGTTCTCCTTCAACTTCTACACGTTCCTCTACGCGCCGTTCGGCCTGTTCGCCCTGTCCCGGTCCTCGGTGACCGCCGCGGACATCGGCACGGCCCCGTCCCCGGTGCAGCTGTCCGCGCACCAGGCCGTCGGCCCTCCCGGCGACATCATCCCCGCGTACCTGGGGTTGGACCGCGACCTGCCCTCCTACGCGATGCACCTCGTGTTCGTCCTCGGTGTCGTGTCGCTTCTCGCCGCTCTGGCGCTGGCGCGCAGCGGCCGGGACCGCCGCACCTGGCCGGTGGGGGCGGTCGGCCTGGCGCTGGTCCTGCTCGGCCTCGGCGGGCAGCTGGTCACCCTCGACACCGATCTGGGCTGGCTGGACCCGCTGTGAGCGCCCGCGTGCCGTGGCCGGCCCTGCTCGTGGCGACCCGGCGAACACTCGCCTGGCGGGCGGTCGCCGGCTCCGGCGCCGCCGCGCTGGGCCTGGCCGCGGGAGTGGCCGTGCTGCCGCCGGCGGGGGCCGCGCAGCTGCCGGGTCTGGCGGTGCTGGTGCTCGGCTGCGGGATGGGTGCGGCGGCGGACGACCGGACGGCGGTGCTGACCGCCGCCACCCCGGTGACCATGCGCCGGCGGCTGGTGGCCCGCGCCGTGCTCGCGGTGCCGGTGTCGGCGGTGGCGGCCGGGGGCGTGGTGCTCCTCGCGACTGCGAACGGCGTGGTCCCGGGCGGGGGACTGGTCCGGTCGTGGGCGGTGCTCACCGCGCTCGCGCTGGCCGCGGGGGCGGCGGGCAGCCGCCACGGGCTGCCCGGTGTGCTCCCGGCGACGGTTCTGCTCGGCGCCGGGCTCGTGCTGCAGACGACGCTCCCCGAGCCCGTGCGGCAGGCGTGGCTCTGGAACTCCGCCGCCGAGCGGGTGGTGTGGGGGCTGCTCCTCGCGGCGGTGCTGCTCGCGTGGACCACTCGGGACCCTGCCTCCAGAAGCCTCGGGCGTGCGCGCGGACGACGACCACGGGTCCGTCCTCGGATCGCGACGTGACCGCCGTGCTGCTCCGCCCGCCGGCCGTCGTCGGGCGGGGCACCCTCCGTGCGCTGGCCGCCGCCGAGATCCGGCACGCGGCCCGGAGCCCGCTGATCTGGGGCGGTGCGGCCCTCTCCGTGGCCCTGGCGTTCTGGGCAGCTGATGGCTCCGGAACGGGGGGCGGGTTCACCCGGCCCGGGACGATCGACCAGGGGTATGCGGTGTGGGAGTACCCCGTCATGCCGCTCGCGTTCGCCGCGTTCCTGACCGCGAACGGGGCCGCCCTCCGGGCGCGGCCCGCTCCCACCGCGGAGCTGTTCGCCAGCACCCCGGCCCGCGCGTGGGAGCGGACGGTGGGCCTGCTCGCCGCCGCGGTGGTGCCGACGGTGCTGGCCCTGCTCGTGCTCACCGGCCAGTACCTGGGCGTCGTGGCCGCAGGCGGCGCGGTGTTGGGGGAGGACCGCTGGACCGACAGGTTCGACCCGGCACCGGTGGAGATGCTGGGCGGGCCGCTGGCGATCGGGTGCTCGTTCGTCGCCGGGGTCGCCGTGGCCCGGGTCGTGCGCTCGCGGGCGGCCGGGGCCGTGCTCGGCTTCGTCGGCTGGGCCGCCTTCTTCGGCATGTACTACAACTGGCTCTACGCCCCGTTCGGCCTGTTCGCCGTCACCCGTTCCTCGGTGCTGGCCGAGAATCTCGGCCTGCACCCGTCGGCGGCGCAGCTGGCGGCACACGAGGCGGTCCAGCCCCCGGGTGGGTTCGTGCAGGAGTACCTGGCCCTGGACCGGGTCCTGTCCTTCTACGGGATGCACCTGGTCTACGTCGTGGGCGTCACGCTCGGTCTCGCCGGGATCGCGCTGTTGCGCAGCGGCCGGGACGTGCGCACGCGCCGGGTGCTGGTGGCCGGCCTGGTCCTGGTCGTGCTCGGCCTCGCCGGGGAGTTGCTGACCCCCGTCGGCGACCTGGGCGTGGGCAAGCCGCTGTGAGCACCCGGATGGTGTGGCCGACGCTCCTCGCCGTCACCCGGCCCGTCGTGGCGTGGGGCACGCTGCTCCCGGCGGCCGGTACCGCGCTGGTCCTGGCGGCCCTGACGATCGTCCTGCCGGCGGTCGCGGACTCCCGGCTCACCGGCCTGGCGGTCCTTCGTGCTCGCCATCGGACCCGGCGCGGTCGCCGACGACGACACCGCGGCCCTGACGGCGGCCGCTCCCGTGACGACCCGCCGGCGCCTGCTCGCCCGACTCGTGCCGGCGGTGCTCGTGACGGCGGGAGCGCTGGCAGGGGTCGTCCTCCTCGGGGCCGAGGGCGACGCCGACCCCGGGTGGGGCCTGGTGCGGCTGTGGACGGTGCCGGGCATCCTCGCGCTGGCGGCCGGCGCGGTCGGCGCACGGTGGGGGATCCCCGGCGCGGTCCCGGCAACGCTGCTGCTCGGCGTCGGGCTGGTGCTGTCGGAGTCCCTGCCCCAGTCGGTGCTGCGGCTGGCGCCCTGGAACTCGACGGGGGAGCGGACGGTCCTCGCCTTCGGCGTCGCCGCGGCGGTCCTCACCTGGGCGACGCGGGACCCCGCGGCCCGCCCGGTCTGCTCGTCCTTCGGCCGCAGCGTGCGATGAGCAGGCCTCAGGCCTCCAGGTCCAGCTGCGCCTCCAGCGGCAGGTCGACGGCGCTGGTGCCCACCCGCAGCCGGTACCCGCCCGGCTCGTACTGCCAGCCGTCGGCCCAGTGCGCCAGCAGGCGGGTGTGCAGGTCGACCGCGACGCTCGCGGTCCCGCCGGCCCGAACGCGGACCGGGGCGGAGCCGACCAGCCAGCGCACCGGGCGGTCGACGGCGGAGTCGGAGCGCTCGACGTAGACCTGCACGACCTGCTTGCCGTCGCGGTCGCTGCGGTTGATCACCTCGACGGTCATCTGCACGACCTCGCCGGGACGCGCGTCCGCCGGTGCCTCCACCGAGGTGAGGTCGATCTGCGCGTAGCCGCGGCCGCTGCCGAACCAGTAGGCCGGGGCGGTGCCCTCCTTGAGCCACGCGCGGTAGCCGATGTGGATGCCCTCGGCGTACTCCAGCGCGCCGTCGACCGGAGTGCAGGACAGCACCGGGACGTCGGCCTCGGCCGCCGGCCAGGTCGTCGGCAGCCGCCCGCCCGGCTCGGCCACCCCCAGGAGCACGTCGGCGACCGCGTTGCCGAACTCCTGGCCGCCGAACCAGCCGAGCAGCAGGGCGGCGACGTCGTCCCGCCACGGCAGCAGAACCGGTGCGCCGGCGTTGACCAGCACCACCGTGCGGGGGTTGGCCGCGGCGACCGCGCGGACCAGGTCGTCCTGCCGGCCCGGGAGGGCCAGCGACTGCCGGTCGTAGCCCTCGGACTCGACGACGGAGTTGGTGCCCACGACCACGAGGGCGACGTCGGCCGCGGCAGCCGCGCGCGCGGCCTCGGCGATGAGCGCGTCGGCGTCGACGAGGGCCGGCTGCGTGCCCAGGCGCAGGGACATGGCCCGCGCCCCGAAGCCGGTCCGGCGGCGCAGGTCGTAGACGAGCCGGAGGTCGACCGGGGTGCCGGCGGTGACCTGCACCTCGGCCGAGGCGCTGGGCGGGTTGGTGAACGCGGCACCCAGGGCGGCGTCGCTGGTCCGGAGCCGTTCGTCGACCAGCAGCTCGTCGTCGACGTAGAGCCGGACGGTGCCGATCAGGCCGACGCCCAGCCGGACGACGCCGCTGTCCGACGGGGTCCAGCGGGTGGTCAGCTCGAAGTCGGCCGCCGCCTCGATCGGGGCGTCACCGCCGAAGTAGACGAGGTTGCTGGAGCGGCGGTCCTCGACGAGCAGTTCCGCGCCGTCCTCGGCCAGGAACCGCGCCTGCAGGCCGGGAGCGCCGCTGACCGGGTTCGTGAGCTCGCGCAGGGGCAGCTCGGCGACGCCGTCCTGCACCACCGCGCCGACGGAGTAGGTCACGTCCACGCCGGGCAGGGCGGCACGCAGGCCCTCCAGCGGCGAGACGGTGTACGCGGGGATGACCGTGGCGCTGCCGCCGCCCTGCGTGCGGGCCGCCGAGGCGTTGTTGCCGATGACGGCGACCGAGCGCAGCGTCGATGCGTCCCAGGGCAGCGCGTCGCGGTTCTCCAGCAGCACGGTGCCCTCCACCGCGGCCTCGCGGGCGAGCGCGACGCCGTCCTCCACGAGGACCGGCTCGGCCGGCTCGGTACCCGGCAGCGCCCCGACGCGCTGCGCGAGGCGGAGGATGCGCAGCACCTTGCGGTCGACGACGGCCTCCGGGATCTCCCCGGCGCGGACGGCGGCGACCAGCGCCTCGCCCCACGGTCCCTGGGGCCCCGGCATGACCAGGTCCTGGGAGGCGCGGGCGCTGTCCAGGCTGCGGACGCCGGTCCAGTCGCTGATGACGACGCCGTCGAAGCCCCACTGGCTGTTCAGCGGCGTCTCCAGCAGGGGGTTCTCGCTGGCCGTGGCGCCGTTGATCGAGTTGTAGGAGCTCATCACCAGCCAGGCGCGGGCCTCGACCACCGCCTTCTCGAAGGCCAGCAGGTACAGCTCGCGCAGGGTGCGGTCGTCGGCGCGGACGTCGACGGTGAAGCGCTCGGTCTCGAAGTCGTTGGCGATGTAGTGCTTCGGCGTGGCCCCGACCCCGTTGTCCTGGACGCCCTCGACGTAGGCGGCCGCGAGATCGGCGGTGAGCACCGGGTCCTCGCTGAAGCACTCGAAGTGCCGGCCGCCGAGGGGGGAGCGGTGCAGGTTGATGGTCGGGCCGAGCACGACGTCGACCCCCTTGCGGCGGGCCTCGACCGCCGCCGCTGCGCCGTACCGCCGGGCGATCCCGGGGTCCCACGAGGAGGCCAGCGAGGTCGCCGAGGGCAGGTTGAGCGAGGGGTCCCGCTCGTCCCAGGTCTCACCGCGGACGCCGGAGGGACCGTCGGACACGAGGATGCGGCGCAGCCCGATGCTCTCCAGCGGCCAGGTGGTCCAGAAGTCGCGGCCGGTGAGCAGCTGCACCTTCTCCTCGAGGGAGAGCGTCGCCAGGGCGTCGCTGAGCTGGGTGTCCGGGCGTGCGGGGGCGTCGGTCATGGGGCCCGTTCTCGTCGAGGGGGTCGGGACGGTGTGACGCGGAACGTAGCGCGACCGGGTGACCGGCTGCACCACCTCGCGTGGCCGGGTGCGGCCGGGAGGTCTAGCGTTTTTCCGGGCCGCTCACGGACAGTGAGAGCGGCCTGACCTGTGCGGGAGGCGCATCCACGGTGATCCGGACCAGTCGTCGCCTGGCCGATGGCCGGGAGATCCTGTACTTCGACGACGCCTCGCCGGCCGGCCACGACGCCGCCGACACCCGCGACCTGCCGCCGGTCTCCACCCTGTCGCAGCTGCGCTGGGACGCGCTGCTGGGCGAGTGGGTCGTCATCGCCTCCCACCGGCAGAGCCGGACCTTCCTCCCGCCGGCCGACCAGTGCCCGCTGTGCCCGTCGCGGCCCGGCCGGCCGACGGAGATCCCGGACGCCGACTACCAGGTCGTCGCCTTCGAGAACCGCTTCCCGTCGCTGGCCACCGGCGTCGACGGGGACGTCCCGCCGAGCGCGCCGGGTGCTCCGCCGGCCGAGCTGCGCCCCGGGTTCGGCCGCTGCGAGGTGGTCGTCTTCACCAGTGACCACGACCGGGACTTCGCCGAGCTGGGTGCCGCCCGCGCCCGCCTGGTCGTGGACGTGTGGGCCGAGCGGACCGCGGAGCTGTCGGGCATCGAGGGCATCGAGCAGGTCTTCGTCTTCGAGAACCACGGCGAGGAGATCGGGGTGACGCTGTCCCACCCGCACGGGCAGATCTACGCCTACCCCTTCGTACCGGCGCGGGTGGAGAAGGTGCTCGGCTCGGTCCGCCGCCACCGGGAGGCGACGGGCGGGGACCTGTTCGCCGAGGTCGTGGACGCCGAGCGGTCCGGGCCCCGGGTGGTCGCGCAGAACGAGCACTGGACGGCGTTCGTGCCGGCCGCGGCGCGGTGGCCCTACGAGGTGCAGCTCTTCCCCACCCGGAAGGTGCCCGACCTGCCGGCGCTGGACGGTGACGAGCGGGACGCGTTCGTGGCCGTCTACCTGGACGTGCTCGGCCGCTTCGCGCACCGCTTCGACACCCCGATGCCCTACATCGCCTCGTGGAACCAGGCCCCCGTGCGTGCCCGCGACGAGTGGTGGCTGCACCTGCAGCTGTTCTCCCTGCGCCGCGCTCCCGGCAAGCTCAAGTACCTCGCCGGCTCGGAGTCGGGCATGGGTGCGTTCATCACCGACACCAACCCCGAGGACGTCGCGGAGCAGCTGCGGGCCGTGGTCCTGCCGTGAGCGACGAGGTGACCCGCGCGGCCGAGGCGTTCGCGGAGCGGTTCGGCCGGGCTCCGGCGGGCGTCTGGGCAGCACCGGGCAGGCTGAACGTCATCGGGGAGCACACCGACTACAACGGCGGCTTCGTGCTCCCGATCGCGCTCCCGCACACCACGCGGGCGGCGGTGGCCCGGCGCGACGACGGCCGGCTGGTGCTCCGCTCCCTGCAGCACCCGGACGACGACGCCGACGTGGCGGTGGCCGACCTGACGCCGGGGACGCCGAAGGGATGGGCCGGGTACGTGGCCGGGGTCGTGCACGAGCTGACCGGGCACGTGCCGGGCGGGCTGGACGTCCTGGTCGACGGCGACGTCCCGGCGGGTGCCGGCCTCTCCTCGTCGGCGGCGCTGGAGTGCGCCGTGGCCCTCGCGCTGCGCGACCTGCTCGGCCTCGACCTGGACACCCGCGCCCTCGTCGACGTCGCCCGGCGCGCGGAGAACGACTTCGTCGGCGCCCCGACCGGGCTCCTCGACCAGTCCGCGTCCGTGCTGTGCGAGGCCGGGGCCGCCCTGTTCCTCGACACCCGCGACCGCAGTGCCGAGCAGGTGCCCTTCGACCTGGACGCCGCGGGGCTGGCCCTGCTCGTCGTCGACTCGGGAACCGTCCACGACCACGCGGAGAGCGGCTACGGCGACCGGCGACGGGAGTGCGAGCAGGCGGCCGCCCGGCTCGGCGTGGACCTGCTCCGCGACGTGCCCGACGTCGCCGCCCTGGACGCGCTGGCCGACGGGACCCCCGAGGGGGAGGTCCTGCACCGCCGGGCCCGGCACGTCGTGACCGAGGACGCCCGCGTGCTGCGCGTCGTCGAGGCCCTGCGGTCGGGGGAGGACCCGCGGGCCATCGGCCCCCTCCTGACCGAGGGCCACGTCTCGCTGCGCGACGACTTCGAGGTCTCCGTCCCGCTGCTCGACGCGTGCGTCGACGCCGCGCTGGAGTCCGGCGCGCACGGCGCCCGCATGGTCGGCGGCGGGTTCGGCGGCAGCGCCCTGGCCCTCGTCGACGC
Source organism: uncultured Actinomycetota bacterium (assembly GCA_963747895.1). Lineage (GTDB taxonomy): Bacteria > Actinomycetota > Actinomycetes > Mycobacteriales > Geodermatophilaceae > Blastococcus. The sequence goes on along the minus strand of CAVVGX010000004.1, from coordinate 268,507 downwards.
GGACGCCGTGGACGCCGTCACCTCCGCCGTCACCGAGCGTTTCGCCCGCGAGGGCGCACCCGCACCCCGCTCCTTCGTCGCCGTGCCCTCCGCCGGGGCCCGGCGGCTGGCCTGATCTGCACCCCGAGAAGAGGACACCCGTGGACGACGCACTCCAGCTCGACGCGAACGTCGTGGACTACGCGCTGGTCGCGGCGTATTTCGCCGTCGTCCTCGGGATCGGGTTCGCCGCCCGCCGGAGCGTCTCCGACAGCCTGGACTTCTTCCTGTCCGGGCGGTCGCTGCCGGCCTGGGTGACCGGCCTGGCCTTCGTCTCGGCGAACCTCGGCGCCGTCGAGATCGTCGGCATGTCGGCCAACGGGGCCCAGTTCGGCATGGCGACGATGCACTACTTCTGGATCGGCGCCGTCCCCGCGATGCTCTTCCTCGGCATCGTGATGATGCCCTTCTACTACGGGTCGAAGGTCCGCAGCGTCCCGGAGTTCATGCGCCGGCGGTTCGGCACCGGGGCGCACCTGGTCAACGCCCTGAGCTTCGCCGTCGCCCAGATCCTCATCGCCGGCATCAACCTCTACCTGCTGGCGCACATCGTGGAGCTGCTGCTGGGCTGGCCGCTGTGGGTCTCGCTGGTCGTCGCGGCGATCGTCGTGCTCAGCTACATCACCCTCGGCGGGCTGTCGGCGGCCATCTACAACGAGGTCCTGCAGTTCTTCGTCATCGTCGCCTCGCTGGTGCCGCTGACGCTCCTCGGTCTGCACCGGGTGGGTGGTGTCGGCGGCCTGATCGACAAGATCACCGAGGCCGGCAACGAGGAGGACCTCACCTCCTGGCCGGCGACCAACCTGACCGGCTTCGAGAGCCCGTTCTGGTCGGTCGTCGGGATCATCTTCGGCCTGGGCTTCGTGCTGTCCTTCGGGTACTGGACGACGAACTTCGTCGAGGTGCAGCGGGCCATGGCCACGAACTCGATCTCCGCCGCGCGGGCCACGCCGATCATCGGGTCGTTCCCGAAGATGTTCGTGCCGTTCATCGTCGTCATCCCCGGCATGATCGCCACGGTCCTGGTGCCGCAGGTCGTGGAGGCCAAGGCGTCGGGCGATCCGGACTTCGACTACAACAACTCGATCCTGTACCTGATCAGCGACGTGCTGCCCAACGGGCTGCTCGGCGTCGCGCTCGCCGGCCTGCTGGCCGCGTTCATGGCCGGCATGGCGGCCAACATCTCGGCCTTCAACACCGTCTTGAGCTACGACCTGTGGCAGCAGTACGTGAAGAAGGACCGGCCCGACGAGTACTACCTGAGGGTGGGGCGGTGGGCGACCGTCGGCGCCACCGTCACCGCCATCGGGACGGCGCTGATCGCGTCGGGCTACACGAACCTCATGGACTACCTGCAGACGCTGTTCGGGTTCTTCAACGCGCCGCTGTTCGCCACGTTCATCCTCGGCATGTTCTGGAAGCGGATGACGGCGACGGCCGGGTGGACGGGCCTGGTCTCGGGCACGCTCGCCGCGGTGCTCGTCGCGCTCCTCAGCGAGGACGCGTTCGGCTCCGCGTCCCTCGGCGTGCTGCCGCTCAGCGGCCAGGGGGCCAGCTTCGTGGCCGCCGGGGCGGCGTTCGTCGTCGACATCCTGGTCAGCGTGGTGGTCACGCAGGTGACCGCGCCCAAGCCCGCGGAAGAGCTGGTCGGGCTGGTCTACTCCGAGACGCCGAAGGAGCAGCGCACCGACCCGCAGGCGCGCAGCCTGCCCTGGTACCGGTCCCCGGTGCCGCTGGCCAGCATCTCGCTGGTCATGGTCATCATCCTCAACGTCATCTTCCGCTGAGTCAGGAGAGGCAGTCCGATGAGCGCAGCAGGAAGCTCTGCCACCCATGAGCCTGGTGGGAAGAAGGCCGCCGGCGCGTTCGACGTCCGCAACGTCATCGCCGCCCTGATCGGCTTCTACGGCGTCGTCCTGGTCGTCGTCGGCCTGGTCGACAACGGCGACGAGGCGCTGGAGAAGACCGACGGCGTCAACGCCAACCTCTGGGTGGGCCTGGCGATGATCGCGTTCGCGCTGGTCTTCGCGCTCTGGTCCCGGCTCCGGCCGATCGTCGTCCCCGCGCCGGAGACCGGGGAGGACTGACCTCAGCCGAGGACGGTGACCGCCACCCGCTGGACGAGGTTGTTCGCCATGCCCTGCCGGTTCCACTCCGGCCGGACCGGCTGCGCGCCGGCCTCGTCGGACGCTCGGACCTGCAGCTCGCACCGTCCCGGTGCCGCGACCCAGTCGTAGGTCCACGCGCGCCAGGCGTAGGGGTGGGCCGGATCGGCCCCGGCCAGGTCGGCGGCGTCCCACGTCCGGCCGCCGTCGGTGCTGACCTGCACTCCGGTCACCGGTGCCCGGCCCGACCAGGCCCGACCCGACAGCGGGACGACGCCGGGCCGGACGAAGCGCTCGCGGGTCATGAAGTCCGGCCAGCCCGGTGGGGCGAGCAGGGCGCGTGGCCGGATCCGGGTCACCGGCTCGCCGGGTTCGCCGGCGTCGACCGTCAGCCGGTACGCGGCCGCGTTCTGGTACCCGGTGAACGGCTCGGTCAGGACCTCGATCCGGGTCAGCCACTTCACGTGCGCCATCCCGTACCAGCCGGGGATCACCAGCCGCAGCGGGGCACCGTGCTGCGGTGGCAGCGGCTGCCCGTTCATCGCCCAGGCGAGCAGCGCGTCGGCCCGCAACGCCTCCGCGACCGGGAGCCCGCGGGCGTAGTCCTGCTCGACCCCGCGCTCGACCCCGTGGTCCGCGCCGGTGAAGACGACGTCGACGGCGTCCGCGGAGAGACCGGCGGCCTCCAGCAGCGGCGCCAGCGGGGTGCCGGTCCACTCGGCTGTCCCGACCGCCTCCAGCAGCCATGGCTGGCTGACCGGTCGCGGCTCGAAACGGGCGCGGCCGTTGCCGGCGCATTCCAGCAGGACACGGGAGGACACCGCGGGACGGCGTCGGAGCTCTGCCAGCGGCAGGCTGAGGGGGGAGTCGACGGCCCCGGTGATCTCCAGCCGCCAGGACGCCGGGTCGATCGCCGGGATGTCGTAGTGCGTGAGCACGTAGTGCAGGCCCGGAGGGGTGACGTCGTACCGGAGGGCCTCCAGCGGCAGGCCGTGGTTGCGCGTGGCCAGGGCGAGTTCGTCCAGGCCGATGCCCTCGCCCGGCTCGGCGACGCGGGCGCGCCCGGCGGGGACGAGATCGACGGCGTCAGCAGCCATGCACGGGAGTGTGGCCCCCTGCGGCAGGTGGCAACAGGGCCGTCAGCGTGCGGCGCGGGAGATCGCGGCAGCCGCGTCCAGCACCGCACCCACGACCTCCGGCCCGGGACGGCGGCCCAGCCGCTCGACCGGTCCGGAGATGGAGACCGCGCCCAGGACCGTGCCGGAGCCGTCGCGCACCGGGGCCGACAGGGAGGCGACCCCCGGCTCGCGCTCGGCGATGCTGTGCGCCCAGCCGCGCCGGCGGACGTCGAGCAGCGTGCGCGCGGTGAAGCTCGCCGAGGGCAGCAGGCGGGTGACCTCCTCCGCCGGGGTGAAGGCGAGCAGCGCGTGCGCCGCGGAGCCCGCCGTCATGGGCAGGCGCGCCCCGACCGGCACCGTGTCGCGCAGGCCGCTGGTCCGCTCGGCGGCGGCGACGCAGACCCGGCTGGCGCCGTCCCGGACGTAGAACTGGGCGCTCTCGCCGGTGGCGTCGCGCAGGGTGACCAGGTGGCGGCCGGCGAGCTCGCCGAGGTCGGCCGACCCGCGGCCGAGCTCGGCCAGCGCGGGGCCGGGGGCCCAGGTGCCGGTGTCGGCGCGCCGGATGAGCCGGTGGCCCTCGAGGGCCACCGCCAGCCGGTGGGCCGTGGCGCGCGGCAACCCGGTCCGTGTCACGAGCTCCGCAAGGGTCGCCGGCTCGTCGGCGACGGCACGGAGGATCGCGACCGCTTTGTCCAGAACGGCGACGGGGTTAGGCTGTCCCACACAGCAATACTTGCATCCCACACAGTGGGAGGCAAGCACAGCGAGGAGCCGGGTGATCCCCGGCGAGAGGACGGACCGTGCCCAAGACCCTGGCCGAGAAGGTCTACGACGCCCATGTGGTGCGCAGCGCCGAGGGGGAGCCCGACCTCCTCTACATCGACCTGCACCTCGTGCACGAGGTCACCAGCCCGCAGGCGTTCGACGGCCTGCGCGCCGCCGGCCGCACCGTGCGCCGCCCCGACCTCACGATGGCCACCGAGGACCACAACGTCCCGACGCTGGACATCCTCGCGCCCATCGCCGACCCGGTCAGCCGGGCCCAGGTCGAGGCGCTGCGCCGGAACGCGGGAGAGTTCGGCATCCGGCTGGCCCCCATGGGCGACCGCGACCAGGGCATCGTGCACGTCATCGGCCCGCAGCTCGGCCTGACCCAGCCGGGCATGACCATCGTCTGCGGCGACAGCCACACCTCCACCCACGGCGCCTTCGGCGCGCTGGCGTTCGGCATCGGCACCAGCGAGGTCGAGCACGTGCTGGCCACCCAGACGCTGCCCCAGTACAAGCCCAAGCAGATGGCGGTGACCGTCGACGGCGAGCTGCCCCCCGGCGTCAGCGCCAAGGACGTCATCCTCGCCGTCATCGCCCAGATCGGCACCGGCGGTGGCCAGGGCTACGTCATCGAGTACCGCGGCAGCGCCATCGAGAAGCTCTCGATGGAGGCCCGCATGACGATCTGCAACATGTCGATCGAGGCCGGGGCCAAGGCCGGTCTCATCGCGCCGGACCAGACGACCTTCGACTTCCTGCGGGGCCGCCCGCACGCGCCGCAGGGCGCGGACTGGGACGCCGCCGTCGCCCACTGGTCGACGCTGCGCACCGACGACGACGCCGTCTTCGACGCGGAGGTCGTCATCGACGCGACGGTCCTCACGCCCTTCGTCACCTGGGGCACCAACCCCGGTCAGGGCCTGCCGATCGACGCGGCCGTGCCCGACCCGGCCGACTTCGCCGACGAGGGCGACCGCCGCGCCGCCGAGCAGGCCCTGGAGTACATGGGTCTCACGCCCGGCACACCGCTGCGCGAGATCGAGGTCGACACCGTCTTCCTCGGCTCCTGCACCAACGGCCGGATCGAGGACCTGCGCGTGGCCGCCGAGCTGCTGCGCGGCAAGCGCATCGACGCCGCGACGCGGATGCTCGTCGTCCCCGGGTCGGTGGCGGTCAAGGCGCAGGCCGAGACCGAGGGACTGGACCGGGTGTTCACCGAGGCCGGCGCCGAGTGGCGGGGGGCGGGGTGCTCGATGTGCCTGGGCATGAACCCCGACCAGCTCAAGCCGGGGGAGCGCTCGGCCTCCACCAGCAACCGCAACTTCCAGGGCCGCCAGGGCAAGGGCGGGCGCACCCACCTGGTCAGCCCCGCCGTGGCCGCGGCGACCGCGCTGACCGGCCGCCTGACCGCCCCCGCCGACCTGATCGGAGCCTGAGCATGGACGCCTTCACCACCCACACCGGGACCGCCGCCCCGCTGCGCCGGACGAACGTCGACACCGACCAGATCATCCCGGCCGAGTACCTGAAGCGGATCACCCGCACCGGCTTCGAGGACGGCCTGTTCATCGCCTGGCGCACCAACGAGCCCGACTTCGTGCTCAACCGGCCCGAGTACGCGAACGCCTCGATCCTGGTGGCGGGGCCGGACTTCGGCACCGGCTCCTCGCGCGAGCACGCCAACTGGGCTCTGCTGGACGGCGGCTTCCGCGTGGTCATCAGCCCGCGGTTCGCCGACATCTTCCGCAACAACTCGACCAAGGCCGGTCTGTTGACCGTCGTCCTCCCGGAGGCCGACGTCGAGGCGCTGTGGACCGCGATCGAGGCCGACCCGGCGCTGCCGGTGACCGTCGACCTGCAGGCGGAGCAGGTGACCTACGGCAGCACGACCGTGCCGTTCCAGATCGACCCGTACACCCGCTGGCGGCTGCTCGAGGGGCTCGACGACGTCGGCCTGACCGAGCGGCACCTCGACGACGTCGAGGCCTTCGAGGGCAACCGCCCCGCCTGGCTGCCGAAGGCCCTGCCCGCGGTCTGACCCGCTTGTCTCAGGCATAGGAAGCTTTGCCTACGGGTTCCGCCTCGAATCCGTAGGCAGAGCTTCCTTTGCCTAGGCGCGGGCGTCGGGGTCGGGATCGAGGTCCCGGTAGTAGTCCGCGACCAGCGCTCCGCGCCGGCCGCCGAGGGCCCAGACGCTGCCCTTGGCGGCCGGCGGGAGCAACCCGGTCACCCCGTGCCCGTGCACGCCCAGCGCCTGCAGCACGGCGGGGATCGTCCCGCCCTGGCTGCAGACGACGTCGACACCCGGCTCGTCGAACGCGCGCAGCACGGCGTCCAGGGCCTCCTGCGGGTCGCCGCCGAACTCCGGCTCGCCGAACTCGCGGCGCTCGGCGAGGGTCAGGCCGAGACCCTCGGCCAGCGGTGTCACGGTCTGCCGGCAGCGCAGCGGCGTCGCGCTGCCGACCGACGACGGGCCGAACAGCGGCAGCACCTCCGCCAGCCGGCGGGCCTGCGCCCGGCCCGCGGAGGTGAGCGGGCGCTCGTCGTCGGGCCCCTCCCACTGGTCGCTGCTGCCGGCCTTGCCGTGGCGGACCATCAGCACCGCGACCTCGCGCGTCAGATCGGTGCGCGCGGCATCGGCGATCACCTCGCGGTCGTGCGCGTAGCTGCACAGGGCCGCCGCCTCGGCCGGCCGCAGCCAGCGCAGTTCGTCGACCTCGTCGTTGGGCACGAATCCGCCGCCCACGAGGCGCATGAGCCAGTAGTCGACCCGCTTGGGCGCGCCGTCCACCTCGTAGCCGGTGGTGAGGCCCCGGCGGCCGGCCACGACGGCGAGCCCGGTCTCCTCGACCACCTCGCGACAGGCTGTCTGCAGCGGGTGCTCGCCGGCGTCCACGTGCCCCTTGGGCAGCGACCAGTCGTCGTACCGCTCCCGGTGGACGACGGCGATCTCGATGCCCCCGCCCCCGGTCTCGGACGGCCGCCAGACGACGCCTCCGGCCGCGGCGATCACGGGGGCCTCAGTTCGCGATCTCATGGATGCGCTCCATGAGATCCGCCTGGTAGTCCCGCCCCTCGAAGTGCTCCCAGCTGCCGTCGCTGCGCAGCTCCCAGCACCGGATGCCCGGCGACATGGCCGGGGCCAGCGTCTTCTCGAGCTGGATGCGGGCCCGCTCGTCGCAGACGCGCAGCAGCACCTCCACGCGGCGGTCCAGGTTGCGGTGCATGAGGTCGGCGCTGCCCAGCCACCACTCGTCCTCGCCGCCGTTCACGAACGAGATCACCCGGGAGTGCTCGAGGAACCGGCCGACGATCGAGCGCACCCGGATGTTCTCCGACAGCCCGTGGACGCCGGGCCGCAGCGCGCAGATGCCGCGCACGAACAGCTCCACCCGCACCCCGGCCCGGGACGCCTCGTACAGCGCGTCGATGATCTGCTCGTCGACGATCGAGTTGGCCTTGATCCGGATGCCGGCGGGACGGCCCTCCCCGGCGTGCCGGATCTCGCGGCGGATCTTCTCGATCAGGCCGTTGCGGATGCCGTGCGGCGCCACCATGAGGGTGCGGTAGTTCGTCTGCCGCGAGTACCCGGTGAGCACGTTGAACAGGTCGGTGAGGTCCGCGCCGACCCTCGGGTCGGCGGTGAGGACGCCCAGGTCCTCGTAGATGCGGGCCGTCTTCGGGTTGTAGTTGCCCGTGCCGATGTGGCAGTAGCGGCGGATGACGCCCTGCTCCCGGCGCACGACCAGCGCCGTCTTGCAGTGCGTCTTGAGGCCCACGAGCCCGTAGACGACGTGGCAGCCGGCGCGCTCCAGGGAGCGGGCCCAGCTGATGTTGGCCTCCTCGTCGAACCGGGCCTTGATCTCCACGAGGACGACGACCTGCTTGCCGGCCTCGGCCGCCTCGATCAGCGCGTTGACGATCGGGGAGTCGCCGGAGGTCCGGTAGAGCGTCTGCTTGATGGCCAGCACGTGCGGGTCGGCGGCCGCCTGCTCGATGAAGCGCTGCACGCTGGTCGCGAACGAGTGGTAGGGGTGGTGCACCAGCACGTCGCCCTCGCGCAGGGTCGCGAACACGCTCATGGGTGTCTCGCCCTCGCTGAGCCGCGGATGCGTCGTCGGGACGAACGGCTCGTCCTTGAGCTCGGGCCGGTCCAGGTCGTACAGCGCCATGAGCGAGGCGAGGTCCAGCAGCCCGGGGACGTGGACGACGTCGTCGGGGGACACCTCGAGCTCGGAGACGAGCACCTCGAGGATCCGGGGGTCCATCGGCTCGGCGACCTCCAGCCGCACCGCGGGGCCGAAGCGGCGCCGGGCGAGCTCCCGTTCCAGGGCCTGCAGCAGGTCCTCGTCGCGGTCCTCCTCCACCTCGACGTCGGCGTTCCGGGTGACGCGGAAGAAGTGGTGGTCGAGGACGTCCAACCCCGGGAAGAGCTGGTTGAGGTGCGCGGCGATGAGGTCCTCGAGCGGCAGGAAGACCGCCGTCGAGGGCGAGTCGTGCGACCCGACCGGCACGAACCGCGGCACGTTGTTGGGCACCTTCAGCCGGGCGAAGCGGGGCGCGTTGGTGTCCGGGTCGTGCACCGACACGGCGAGGTTCAGCGACAGGCCGCTGATGTAGGGGAAGGGGTGCGCCGGGTCGACCGCGAGCGGGGTGAGCACGGGGAAGACCTGGTCGCGGAAGTACTCCCGCAGCTTCAGGGCCGCGCTCTCCTCCAGCTGGTCCCACCGGACGATGCGGATGCCGGCCTGCTCCAGCCGCGGCAGCACGTCGTCGTTCATGACGTCGGAGTGCCGCTGCACGAGCTCCTGCGTGCGGGCGGTGACCCGCTCCAGCTGCTCGCGGATGGTCAGCCCGTCGGGCGAGCGGACCGTCAGCCCGGTGCTCTGCCGGCGCTTGAGCCCCGCGATGCGGACCATGTAGAACTCGTCGAGGTTGCTGGCGAAGATCGCCAGGAACTTCACCCGCTCGAGCAGCGGCAGCGTGTCGTCCTCCGCCAGCTCCAGCACCCGGGAGTTGAAGTCCAGCCAGGACAGCTCGCGGTTCAGGAAGCGGTCGGCCGGGAGGGACGCGGAGTCTGAGGTCGGCACCCGATCATCGTGCCGCACCCAGCTGAACAGCGAGAGTCGGCGAGGTGGCCAGCAGCTGCGCCGTGGCCGGTCCCACGCCCAGCGCGACCGCCGCCCGCAGGTCCTCGAGCGCGTCGACGTCGCGGAGCAGCCCGGGCCACGCGCCGGTGAGGGCCAGCGCGCCGTCGTCCCGGTGGGCCTGCGCCGACCCCGCGCCGAAGCGCGGGCGCAGCGGCGTCCCGACCGCGGTGAGCAGCGTCGTCCCCGTGCCGTGCACGTCGGCCACGAAGCAGCGCGGCCCCGCGGCCGCGGCACCCAGCGCCGCGGCGAGCTCCGCGGGGCGGAGCGCCGGGAGGTCGGAGGACAGGGCCGCCACCGCGTCGCCGGACGTCGCCCGCGCTCCGTGCTCGAGGGCGGCGTTCAGGCCGCTGTCGGGGTCGTCGCCCACGGTCCGGGCGCCGAGCCGCCGCACCAGCTCGGCGGCGGCCGGTTCGTCGGTGACCACCACGACCTCCGCGACGCCCGAGCCGGCCAGGGCGGCGGCGACCGTGTCGGCCAGCAACGCCAGCACCAGCGCCTCGTGGGCGCGGCCCGGTCGGTCGGCCCGGTCGGTCAGCGGCCGCAGGCGGGTCTTGGCCACGGCGAGCCGCTTGGCCGGGACGACGACCGACCAGGCAGGCACGCCGACCATGTGACCACACGGGCGGCGGGGCGCGGTCCGCGCCTGCCGGGACCCGGTGGTCTCCCGGGAGCGGGGCAGGGTCGATCATGGGGCAGATCACAGAGACGAGAGGCGGTCCGGTGGCGGAGGAGAGGTCCTGGGCGGACCCGGCGTCGGCCGGTGCACCCCCGGCGACGCGGCCGGAGAGTCACCGCCCCGGCCGGTGGCGCACCCGCGGTCGCATCGGCTGGGCGTTCTGGCTGTGCATCGTGGTGGTGTTCCCGGCGTCGAAGCTGATGTTCGCCATCCGGTACCGCCACGGCGAGCGGTTCCCGACCCGCGGGCCGGTGCTGCTCGTGGCCAACCACGTGTCGATCCTCGACCCGCTGGCCTGCGCGCGCCTGGTCTTCGACCACGGCCGCATGCCGCACTTCCTGGCCAAGGAGTCGGTGTTCAAGGGGCTGGCCGGGACGATCCTGCGCTCGGCCGGCCAGATCCCGGTCGCCCGGTACTCCTCCGACGCCGTCGGCGCGCTCTCCGCCGCGCAGGACGACCTGGCCGCGGGCAACGTCGTGGTGATCTACCCCGAGGGCTCGGTGACCCGCGACCCGAACTGGTGGCCGATGGAGGCCCGCACCGGGGCCGCCCGCCTGGCCCTCACCACCGACGCCGTCGTGCTGCCCGTGGCCCAGTGGGGGCCGCAGCGGCTGCACGACTACCACGCCAAGAAGCTGCACCTGCGGCTGCGCACCCGCACCGACTACCTGGTCGGGGAACCGATCGACCTGTCCCGGCTGCGCGCCGAGGTGCGGGCCGGGCGGCCGCTGACCACCGAACTGCTCCGGGAGACGACCGACCTCATGATGGGCCGCGTGCGCGACCAGCTGGCCGAACTCCGCGGGGAGCCGGCGCCCGCGCTGTTCCACCCGCGCCCGCAGCGGGAGCTGCCCGGCGACCTGCCCGGCGGTGCCGCGTGAAGCGCGCGGCCGTCCTGGGCGCCGGCTCGTGGGGGACGACGTTCGCCAAGGTCCTCGCGGACGCGGGCTGCGACGTCGCCCTGCACGCCCGCCGGCCCGAGCTGGTGACGGCCATCTCCGAGGACAGGGAGAACCGCGACTACCTGCCCGGCATCCGGCTGCCCTCGGCCGTGCGGGCCACGGGGGACGCCGCGGAGGCGCTGGAGGGCGCCGACGTCGTCGTCCTCGCCGTCCCGTCGCAGTCGCTGCGGGACAACCTCACCGCCTGGGCTCCGCTGCTGCCGGCCGACGCGACCCTGCTGAGCCTGATGAAGGGCATCGAGCTGGGGACGACGAAGCGGATGAGCGAGGTCATCCGCGAGGTGACCGGCGCCGGAGCGGACCGCGTCGCCGCGCTGTCGGGCCCCAACCTGGCCCGCGAGATCGCCGAGGAGCAGCCGGCCGCGACGGTCATCGCCTGCCCCGACGCCGGCCGGGCGGCGGCGTTGCAGCTGGCCTGCCACACCCGCTACTTCCGGCCCTACACGAACGCCGACCTGGTGGGCTGCGAGCTCGGGGGGGCGGTGAAGAACGTCATCGCGCTGGCCTGCGGGATCGCCGAGGGGCTCGGGTTCGGTGACAACACCCGGGCCTCGCTGATCACCCGCGGCCTGGCCGAGACCGCCCGGCTGGGCATGGCGCTGGGGGCCGAGCTGACCACCTTCGCGGGGCTGGCCGGCCTCGGGGACCTGGTCGCCACCTGCAGCTCGCCGCTGTCGCGCAACCGCACCTTCGGGGAGAAGCTCGGCCGCGGGATGACCGTGCAGGAGGTGCAGGAGAGCACCCGCCAGACCGCGGAGGGCGTGAAGAGCTGCCGGTCGGTGCTCGACCTCGCCCGCGCGCACGGCGTCGACGTCCCGATCACCGAGGCCGTCGTCCGCGTCTGCCACGAGGGGGAGTCGCCCGCCCGGATGGTGAAGGAGATCATGTCGCGCGAGGCCAAGCCCGAATGAGCGACGGGCCGGTCTGGGGGGACGGGACCCGGTCGGTGCGCGCGGGGGAGCAGCCCGCCGTCCCCGGTGCTCCGCTGCGGCCCTCGCCGGTGTTCGCCGCACCGTTCCACCTCGGCGACCTGCCGCCCCGGGCCGGGGGCGTGGACGCCTACGCCCGGACCGAGCAGCCCACGCTCCGCGACTTCGAGGCGGCCGTCGGGGAGCTCGACGGCGGACGGTGCCTGTCCTTCGCCACCGGGATGGCCGCGCTGACCGCGGCGGTGCTGGCGTGCACCGGCAGCGGCGACCGGGTGGTCCTGCCCTCGGACGGCTACTACGCGACCCGGCTGCTGGGCGCGGAGGAGCTGACCCGGTTCGGCATCGAGGTCACCCAGGTGCCGACGCCGGAGATCGAGCGGTTCGCCGCCGACGGCGGGCTCGACGGCGTCCGGCTGGTGCTGCTGGAGACGCCCAGCAACCCGCTGCTCGACGTCTGCGACATCGCCGCGGTGGCGCGCGCCGCCGGGGCGGCCGGCGCGCTGGTCGCCGTCGACAACACCACGGCGACCCCGCTGGGCCAGCGGCCGCTGGAGCTGGGCGCCGACATGACGGTGGGCAGCGACACCAAGGCGCTGACCGGCCACAGCGACCTGCTCCTGGGCCACGTGAGCACGACCGACGACGAGCTGCACGCCCGGCTGAAGGGCTTCCGGGACCGCACCGGCAGCACCCCGGGGCCGTTCGAGGCCTGGCTGGGGCACCGGTCGATGAGCACCCTGGACCTGCGGCTGGCCCGCCAGGCGGCCACCGCCGCGGCGGTCGCCGACCTGCTGGCGTCCTCGCCCGCGGTCACCGGGGTGCGCTGGCCCTGGCGCGCCGGCGACCCCTCGTTCGCCCTCGCGTCGCGGCAGATGCTGCGCCCGAACGGCGTGCTGTCGTGCGAGCTCGCCGACGAGGGGGCGGTCTCCCGGCTGCTGGGCGCCAGCCGGCTGTGGGCCGCGGCCACCAGCTTCGGCGGGGTGCACAGCACGCTCGACCGCCGGGCGCAGTGGGGCGGGGACGCCGTGGCGCCGGGCTTCGTGCGGCTGTCCTGCGGCATCGAGGACACCGCGGACCTGGTCGAGGACCTAGGCCGCGGGCTGGCGGCCCTGGACTGATCTGCCGGTGCCCGCCACGGTCAGCCAGACGCTCACGGCGGTGTAGTAGACGGGGTAGGCCAGGCTCAGGGCCACGGCCACCGGGTGCGGGTCGGGATACTGCAGGACCAGCACGGCCATGCTGACCAGCCAGACCGTGGCCAGGGTCATGTTCAGGCCGCGCAGCAGCGCGGTGCGCGAGGGATAGATGTACTTGACCGGCACGAACACCAGCACGGTCAGGACCACGAGCGTGACGGCCACCGCGGTGGTTCCGAAGTCCAGGACGATCGCGTAGACGGCGACGATGTTCCAGTAGCTCGGGAAGCCGAGAAAGTAGTGGTCCTCGGTCTTCGCGTCGATCCGGCAGAACTGGTAGCAGGAGGCCAGCAGCGGCAGAGCGGCCACCACCCAGCCGACCGCGCCGTCGGGCAGCCGGTCGTCGGTCCAGAGGAGCACGACCGCCACGAAGGCGAAGGTCAGGTAGTCGACGACGTTGTCCAGCAGGGCGCCGTCGAACCAGGGGATCGTCTCCTTGACCCGCGTCCGCCGGGCCAGCATCCCGTCGGTGCCGTCGACGATCAGCGTCACGAGCACCAGCCACAGGGCGACCTCGATCTCGCCCTCGATGGCCGCGAGGACGGTGAGCAGGCCCAGGACGGACCCGCTGGCCGTGTACAGGTGCACCGCCGCACCGGCCAGCCGTTGCCGCCGCGAGAACGCCTCTACGGGTGGGGCTGCGGAATCCTGCACACGACGAGGCTGCCACACCGCGCCGACCTCGGCGGGACGACGCGGGGCCGCGGAACCGGCAGCTAGGGTCGACGGCGATGAACGGGCAGGCAGGCAAGGTGCGCGTCGCGGTCGTGTTCGGAGGGCGCAGCGCCGAGCACGCCATCTCCTGCGTCTCGGCGGGGAGCGTGATGGCGGCGCTGGATCCCGAGCGCTACGAGGTGGTGCCGGTGGGCATCGCCAAGGACGGCCGGTGGGTGCTCGCCGACCCCGGCCAGCAGCTGGCGATCACCGACGGCGCGCTGCCCGAGGTCTCCGGCGGCACGGCGGTCTCGCTGGTCGGCGACCCCGAGGGCCGCGGGCTGGCCGTGCTGGAGCCCGGGGACGCGGTGGGCCCCGCGCTGACCGAGGTCGACGTCGTCTTCCCCGTGCTGCACGGCGCCTACGGCGAGGACGGGACGATCCAGGGGCTGCTGGAGATGACCGGCCTGCCCTACGTCGGCTCCGGGGTGTTCGCGAGTGCCGCGTCCATGGACAAGGAGTTCACCAAGAAGCTCCTGGCCGCCGCGGGCCTGCCCCAGGGCGACCACGTCGTCCTGCGGGACGCCCACGGTGCCCTCTGCGCCGACCCCGCCGTGCTCGACGACGCCGCCCGGGAGCGGCTCGGCCTGCCGGTGTTCGTGAAGCCCGCCCGGGCCGGTTCCAGCATCGGCATCACGCGGGTCACCGACTGGGCGCAGTTCCCCGCCGCGGTCGCCGAGGCCGCCGCCCACGACGCCAAGGTGATCGTCGAGGCCGCGGTGCCCGGGCGCGAGATCGAGTGCGGCGTGCTGGCCGCCCGGGGGACCGGGCTGCCCGAGGCGAGCCTGCCGGCCGAGATCCGGCTGCGCGACGGCGTCGACTGGTACGACTTCGCGGCCAAGTACCTCGACGACGCCGCCGAGTTCGACATCCCGGCCGACCTGACCCCCGCGCAGACCGCGGCGGTGCAGGCGGCCGCCCGCCGGGCCTACCTGGCCCTGGACTGCCGTGGCCTGGCCCGGGTGGACTTCTTCCTGGGCACCGGCGCGGACGGCGAGGACCTCCTGGTCATCAACGAGGTGAACACCATGCCGGGGTTCACCCCCATCTCGATGTTCGCCCGCATGTGGGCGGCCTCCGGCGTGGACTTCGCCGAGCTGGTCGACCGGCTGGTGTCCGGCGCCCTGGCCCCGCGGTGAGCCGGGGACGGCGGTCCCGCGCGTCACGGGTCGCCGTCCTGCTCGCACTCCTCCCGGTCCTCACCGCGGCCGCCGGGTGCGGAGCCGACGGCGAGGATGCGGCCGCCCCACGGGCCGCGCCGTCGGGACCGGCATCGCCCGAGGAGCTCGAGCCGCTGGTGGTGGACGAGGTCCCGTCGGGGTTGCCGCGGGTGCCGGACGGGTCGCTCGACCCGCCGGCCGGCGCCAAGAGCGTGGCGGACGTGGCCGGCTACTCCGACGACCCGATGCGCGAGCGGTCGGTCCTCGAGGACTACGGCTACCGCCACGGCTGGGAGCGGTTCTGGGGGGCCGGGACGGGGGAGGGCCCGCAGACGGGGGTGTTCGTCGACCAGTTCACGGCGCCGGAGGGTGCGGCCTCCTACGCGGAGGACCTCGCGCGCAACGACGCCGAGCACTACGGCGGGCTGCTCAGCCAGGGGTCCCCGGACCTGCCGGACGGGTGCCGGCGACTGGTCGTCGACGACCCCGACCCCGACGACGGGCTGTGGGGCCCGGCCGCCTTCGCCTGGTGCACCCTCGGCCCGTTCAGCGTGGCGGTCAGCGCCGTCGCCGGCTCGCTGGACAGCGCGACCCGCGAGATCGGTGCGGTCGCGCGCGAGCAGCTGGACCGGCTGCCCGCCCGGTGAGCCGGCCGCACGCCGGCTCAGCCGGGCACGGGCTCCTGGTAGGGCAGTGCCTGCGCGAGCCCCGCGGTCAGCGCCGTGACCGGGGCGCTGTCGACGCTGGCGGGCAGCCGGACCTCGACGTACACCGGACGGTCGACGGTGGTCCAGACCGTGGTGTCGGGATCACCGGTGTCGACGAACCACTGGACGCCGTTGATCTCGATGGCCGAGGCGCCCACCACCCAGCCGGCCGGCCGGTCGACGCCGCAGACGAGGACGACGGGCGGCTCGCCCCACGCGTAGGCGAACGGCGAGTCCGACTGGACCGGGCGGGACTGCTCGCCGGCCAGCGCCAGGGGCAGGCCGCTCATGACCGCGGGGCAGTACTGGTCGGCCTCCGGGGTCACCGGCGGGACGGCGAGGGGCAGGGGCGGCAGGTCCGCGCGCCCGGGCGCGGTCGTGCCCTGGATCTCGGCCGGACCGTCGGCGCCGTCGTCGGCCCCGCCGTCGCCGCCGAGGACGTTGACCAGGATCACCACCGCCACGACCACCGGGACCAGCACGGCGATCGCGATCAGCGCGATCCGCCGGAGCGGGTCGTCGGGGGTCGCCGGCGGGGGCGTGTCCTCGGTCAGGGCGTCAGAGCTCGCGGAGGTGCGGCGGGCGCGGGAGCGGGCCGGTCAGATGTTGACGACGGGGCAGGTGAGCGTGCGGGTGATGCCGTCGACCGACTGCACCCGGGCGACCACCAGGCGGCCGAGCTCGTCGACGGTCTCCGCCTCGGCGCGGACGATCACGTCGTAGGGGCCGGTGACGTCCTCGGCCCGGGTCACGCCGCTGATCTCGCTGATGGTGGAGGCGACCTGGGCGGCCTTGCCGACCTCGGTCTGGATGAGGATGTAGGCGTGGACCACGGGAGATCCTTCCTCCGGCAACTCGGCCGATACGTCGTCCCCGCCGGGTGGCGGACAGTTCGGCAACCTACCCCAGTGACCGGAGGCACCTCGTGACTCGGCCCCGCCCGCTCCTCCCGCGCCCCGACCAGGCGGACACCGTCGGCACCGTCGGCGAGTTCGGCGTCATCGCCCGCGTGCTGGCCCGGGCGGGCTCGGCCCGGCTCGCCGAGGTCGGTCCGGGCGACGACGCCGCGGTGATGACGACCCCCGACGGCCGCGTCGTCGCGACCACCGACGTGCTGGTCGAGGGCCGCCACTTCCGCCGCGACTGGTCCTCCGGCGAGGACATCGGGCACAAGGCGGCGGCGGCGAACCTGGCCGACGTCGCCGCGATGGGGGCCACCGCGACCGCGCTGCTCGTCGGTCTGGCGTGCCCGGCGGACACCCCCACGAGCTGGCTGGAGGACGTCGCGGACGGGCTGGCCGACGAGTGTGCGGCCCTGGGCGCCGCCGTCGTGGGCGGGGACACCGTCGCGGCCGCGCCCGGCAGCGACGCCGTCGTCCTGTCGGTGACGGCGCTGGGCGACCTGGGCGGGCGCCGGCCCGTGCTGCGGTCCGGGGCGCGGCCCGGCGACGTCGTCGCGCTCGCCGGCCGGCTGGGCTGGTCGGCGTGCGGCCTGGCGGTGCTCCGCCGCGGCTTCAGCAGTCCGCTGGCCGCCGTCGCCGCCCACCGCCGTCCGAGTCCGCCCTACGCGGCCGGCCCGGCCGCCGCGGAGGCCGGTGCGACGGCCATGTGCGACGTGAGCGACGGCCTGCTGGCCGACACGGGGCACATCGCCGAGGCGAGCGGGGTGGTCCTCGACCTGGACCGGGCCGCCGTCGTCGCCGCCTGCCTGGTGCCGGACGGCCCGCTGCAGCAGGTGGGCGCGGCACTGGGCACCGACCCGCTGGCGTGGGTGCTCACCGGCGGTGAGGACCATGCCCTCGTGGCGACGTTCCCCGCAGGCACCCCGCTGCCCGCCGGGTGGACCGCGATCGGTGCGGTGCGCGCGGCCGCGACGACGCCCGGCGTCCTGGTGGACGGGGAGGCGGCCGACGCCGTGGCGGCCGCCCTCGGCGCGGGAGGGACCGGGCATGTCCACTTCGGCTGAGCCGTCGCGCGCCGACGCGACGCCGGTGCTGCGCGCCCTGCCCTACGACGACCCGGTGGCGCAGCACCTCGTGGAGCGGGTGCAGCAGGAGTACGTCGAGCGGTACGGAGGGCGGGACGCGGCGGTGGTGGACGTCGCCGACTTCCAGCCGCCGGCCGGTGCCTTCCTGGTCGCCGAGGTGGGCGGAGAGGCGGCCGGGTGCGGGGCCTGGCGCGTCCTGCCGTCGGGTGAGGTGGAGATCAAACGGGTGTACGTGGAGCCTGCGCACCGGCGCCGCGGGCTGGCCCGGGTGATCATGGCCGCGCTGGAGGACAGCGCCGCCCGGGCAGGCCACCGCTCCGTGGTCCTCAACACCGGACAGGAGCAGCCGGAGGCGCTGGCCCTCTACGACCGGCTCGGCTACCGGCCGGTACCCGGTTACGGGGTGTACGCATGTGCGCCGGACGCGGTGTTCCTGGGCAGGAGCCTGGAGCAGTGCGACGGGATGGACGACGGGAAGGGGAACTCATGGGCGTCGTGACGCTGTCCGCCTCCTACGGAGCGGGCGGTCCGGAGGTCGCCCCGGCCGTGGCCGAGCGCCTGGGGCTGCCGTTCCACGACCGGGTGATCCCGGTGAAGGTCGCCGGCCGGCTGGGGGTGCCGGTCGAGGAGGCCGAGGCCAACGACGAGACCGTGGTGACGGGGCTCTGGCGGATGGTGGCCAACCTCGGCACCATGCCGGACGCCGTCGGCGGGGTGCTGCCCGCGGCGGGGGTCCCCGACGCGCGCGTGTTCCGCGAGCAGACCGAGCGGGTGCTGACCGAGATCGCCGCGCCCGGGGGCCCCGGCGGGGTGGTGCTGGGCCGTGCGGCGGCCATCGTGCTCGGTGACCGGCCCGACGTGCTCAACGTGCGCCTCGGAGGGCGCCGCGAGCGGCGCCTGGAGGTGGCGGTGGCGCGGTACTCGCGGCCGGCCGACGAGCTCCGGCGCGAGATGGAGGCCAACGACCGGGCCCGCGAGGCCTACGTCCGGCACTTCTACCGGGCCGACGCGTCCTCGCCGCGGCACTACCACCTGGTGATCGACAGCACCGCCCTCGCGCTGGAGACGGTGGTCGACCTCGTCGTCCTCGCCGCGCGCAGCCGGGGCATCGGCGCCCGCTGAGGCACAGCACGACGGACCCCGGAGGTCGGTGACCTCCGGGGTCCGGTCGAGCTGTGGAGCGGTCGGGCTACGCCTGCGTCAGGCGCGCACGACCTTGCCCGCGCGGATGCACGAGGTGCAGGCGTTGATGCGCCGGCGGTTGCCGGGGGCGATCAGCGCCCGCACGGACTGGATGTTCGGGTTCCAACGGCGCGGCGTGCGGCGGTGCGAGTGAGACACCGACATACCGAAACCGGGGCCCTTGCCACACACATCGCACACGGCAGCCACGGTGGATCACTCCCAGAAAGAATCGTTCACAGACGGCGGGGCAAGGCAGCACCCGCAACAAGACCGTGGAGGAGTCTAACCGCTCCCGGGACGCCGTGCCGCCACCGCCCCGGTCCGGGATCGTGGAGAGCGGCGCTGTCGCCCCCCACGGGTACCCTGCGCCCGTGCTGCAGGCGCTGGACGAGGCCGCGGTCGGCCACTGGTGCCGCACCGCGGTCGCCGCGCTGTCCGAGGCGCGCGGCCGCCTCGACGCGATGAACGTCTTCCCGGTGCCCGACGGCGACACCGGCACGAACCTGCTGCTCACCGCGCAGGCCGCACTGGCCGCCCTCGAGCGGGAGGGGAACCGGACCACCGAGCCGGCCTGGTCGGTGCTCTCCCGGGGGGCCGTCCTGGGTGCCCGGGGCAACTCGGGCACGATCCTCGCCCAGCTGCTGCGCGGCCTCGCCGACCAGCTCGCCGGCCAACCGCCGGCGGACGGCCCGGCCCTGGCCGCGGCGCTGTTGAAGGCCGCCGACACCGCGTACACGGCCGTGGCCGACCCGGAGGAAGGGACCTTCCTCACGGTGGCGCGCGGTGGCGCGGAGACGGCGATGGCCTGCGTCGCGGAGGGCCGGACCGCGCTGGCCGACGTCGTCACGGCCGCCGCGGACGGGGCCCGGACCGCGCTCGAGGGCACGACCGACCAGCTGGCCGCGCTGCGCGAGGCCGGCGTGGTCGACGCCGGGGGCGCGGGCCTGTGCGCCGTCCTCGATGCCCTGGTCACCACGGTCACCGGCGTGGAGCCGGCCCGCCAGCCGCTGGCCTCCCGTCGCGAGGCCGGGCACCAGCACGCCCACCGCCCCGACCCCCTGCACGTCCCGCACCAGCCCCCGCCCGGGCCGGGCAGCGAGGTGCAGTACCTGCTCGCGGACGCCGACGAGGAGTCCGTCGCCCGGCTGCACGCCCGGCTCGCCGCGCTCGGGGACAGCCTCGTCGTCGTCGGCGTCGACACCCCCACCGGCCGGGAGTGGAACGTGCACGTGCACGTCTCCGACATCGGCGCCGCGATCGAGGCCGGCATCGAGGCCGGCCGGCCCTACCGGATCTCGGTCGAGCCGCTGGCGCCCGTCCTCCCGCCCGAGCCGCAGGCCGGCACCCGGGCGCTGATCGCCGTCGTGTCCAGCGAGGGGCTGGCCGAGCTGTTCGCCGAGGCCGGCGTCCGCGTGGTCACCTGCGGCCCCGACGGCGTGACCGAGGACGACGTCCTGGACGAGATCGTCGCCTCCGCGGCGCACGAGGTCGCCGTCCTCCCCAACGACGGCGACCTGATCCCCGTCGCGTCGCGGGCCGCCGCCCGGGCCCGCGAGCTCGGTCGCGAGGTCGGGGTCGTGCCGACGCGCGCTCCGGTGCAGGGGCTGGCCGCGTGCGCGGTCGGCGACCCCGCGCGGCGCTTCGGCGACGACGTCGTCGCCATGGCCGAGGCGGCCGCCGCCACCCGGTGGGCCGAGGTGACCCGCGCCGAGCAGGAAGCGCTGACCTCCGCCGGCCGCTGCCAGCCCGGGGACGCCCTGGGCTCGGCCGAGGGTGATGTGGTGGTCATCGGCCAGGACCTCGCCGAGGTGGCCTGCGACCTGCTCGACCGGCTGCTCTCGGCCGGCGGTGAGATGGCGACGCTCCTCGTGGGCACCGACGAGGAGCTGGGTGACACCGTCTGCCGCCACCTCTCCGCGCGGCACCCCACCATCGAGGTCGTGCGCTACGGCGGTGGACCGGCCGCCATCCCCCTGCAGGTGGGCGTCGAGTGAGCCGGCGAGGCTGACGTGGCCGTGACCATGGGGACGCCGCTGACGCGCGTGCTCGGCCCGAAGACCGCCGGCAGCATGGCCGACCAGCTCGGCCTGGCGACCGTCGGTGACCTGCTCCGGCACTACCCGCGCCGCTACGCCAGCCGGGGCGAGCAGGCCGACCTGGCCGACGTCCAGGTGGGTGACCGGGTGACCGTGCTGGCCCAGGTCCGCAGCGTGACCACCCGGCCGATGCGCAACCGGCGGGGAACGCTCACCGAGGTCGTCGTGGGCGACGGCAGCGGACGGATGAAGCTGGTCTTCTTCAACCACCGGCACGCGCAGCTCGAGCCGAACGCGTGGGGCATGTTCGCCGGCACCGTGGGGGAGTGGCGCGGGGAGAAGCAGTTCGCCCACCCCGACATGCACCTGCTCGAGGGCGCCGACGACGAGGACGACTGGGCCCGCGCCCTCGTGCCGATCTACCCGGCGAGCAAGGACGTCTCCAGCTGGGTGATCCAGAAGTCGGTCAAGCTGCTGCTGGGCGCCTCCGGGGGGCTGGGCGAGCTGGTCGAGGACCCGCTGCCCGAGGAGATCCGGTCGCGGCACGGCCTGCTCCCGCTGCCCGAGGCGCTGCTGGACATCCACCGGCCCACCACCCTGGACGACGTGGAGCGCGCGGCGTCCCGGCTGAAGTGGGACGAGGCGCTGGTCCTGCAGCTCACGCTGGCCGCCCGCCGCCGCGCAGCCGCTCTCGAGCCGGGGACGGCGCGCCCGCGACGGGCCGGCGGGCTGCTCGACGCCGTCGACGCGGCCCTGCCCTTCGCGCTCACCGAGGGCCAGCGCGAGGTGGGGGAGGAGCTCGCCGCCGAGCTCGACCGCGACCAGCCGATGCACCGGCTGCTGCAGGGCGAGGTGGGCTCGGGCAAGACGGTGGTCGCGCTGCGGGCGATGGCCCAGGTGGTGGACGCCGGCGGCCAGGCCGCGCTGCTGGCCCCGACGGAGGTGCTCGCCGCCCAGCACGCCCGGGGCATCCGCGACCTGCTCGGCCCGCTCGGTCGGTCCGGCGAGCTCGACGGCGACCCCGCCGGCACCCGCGTCACCCTGCTCACCGGCTCGCTCAAGGCGGCCGCGAAGCGCCAGGCGCTGGCCGAGGTCGCCGACGGCAGCGCCGGCATCGTGATCGGCACCCACGCCCTGCTCCAGGAGGGCGTGGACTTCGCCGACCTCGGGCTGGTCGTCGTCGACGAGCAGCACCGCTTCGGCGTCGAGCAGCGCGACGCCCTGCGCGCCAAGGGGAACCGGCCGCCGCACGTGCTCGTCATGACCGCGACGCCGATCCCGCGCACCGTCGCCATGACGGTGTACGGCGACCTGGAGATCTCCACGCTGCGGCAGCTGCCCAGCGGCCGGGGCGGGGTCTCGAGCTCCGTCGTGCCGGCGGTCGAGAAGCCCGGCTGGGTGGACCGCGCGTGGGAGCGGCTGCGCGAGGAGGTGGGCGCGGGGCGGCAGGCCTACGTCGTCTGCCCGCGGATCGGTGACGTCGCCGGCGACGAGCCCGAGGACGCCGACGGTGCACCTCCCGAGGACGACGAGGGCCCGCGCAGCGAGCGGCGGCCCCCGCTGGCCGTCCTCGACGTGGCCGAGCTGCTCCGCGGCGGCCCGCTGGCCGGGCTGCGACTCGGCGTCCTGCACGGGCGCATGGCCCCCGAGGAGAAGGACGCGACGATGCGTGCCTTCGCGGCGGGGGAGATCCAGGTGCTGGTGGCCACCACCGTCGTCGAGGTCGGGGTCGACGTCCCGAACGCGACCGTCATGGTCGTCATGGACGCCGACCGGTTCGGCGTCAGCCAACTGCACCAGCTGCGCGGCCGCGTGGCCCGTGGGAAGCACCCCGGGCTGTGCCTGCTGGTCACCGATGCGCCGACCTCCTCGCCGACGGGGCAGCGGCTGGCTGCCGTCGCCGCGACCTCCGACGGCTTCGAGCTGGCCCGGCTGGACCTGGAGACCCGCCGGGAGGGTGACGTGCTCGGCGCCGCGCAGTCCGGCCGGCGCTCGGGGATCCGGCTGCTCTCCCTGCTGGAGGACGAGGAGCTCATCGCCACCGCCCGCACCGAGGCCACCGCCCTGCTCGCCACCGACCGCGGCCTGGCCGACCACCCGGGCCTCGCCGCCGAGGTCGCGGCGCTGGCCACCGACGAGCGCGCCGACTACCTGGAGAAGGCATGAAGAAGGACCCTCGTGCCCCCCGCCCCTCGCAGGCTCGCGCCGGGTCCCTGCGCGAGGGCCGATCCGACCGGAAGAAGCCATGACCCGGGTGATCTCGGGGCTGGCCCGGGGGCGCACGCTCGCCGTTCCGCGCACCGGTGTCCGGCCGACCGGCGACAAGGCCCGCGGGGCGTTGTTCAACAGCCTCGCCTCGATGCTCGACCTGGAGGGCGCCGCGGTCCTCGACCTCTATGCGGGCTCCGGCGCACTGGGCCTGGAAGCGCTCAGCCGCGGCGCGCGCTCGGCGCTGTTCGTGGAGAACGGCGGCGGGGTGCTCCCGGTGCTGCGCGCCAACCTCGCCACCGTCGGGCTCCCCGGCGGGCGGGTGCAGGCCGGGTCCGTGCCGTCCGTCGTGGCCGGCACGGCGCCCGAGGCGTACGACCTCGTGCTCGCCGATCCGCCCTACGCCACGCCGGTCGAGGAGGTGCTGGAGGTGCTCGGGTCGCTCGTCACGGGCGGCTGGCTGGCCCCGGAGGCGGTGGTGGTCGTGGAGCGCGGACGGCGCGAGGACACCTGGGATTGGCCGACACCCCTGATCGGTGTGCGGGATCGGCGGTACGGGGAGGCCGTGCTCCGGTACGGTCGGCTGTCGTGAGACGCGCCGTGTGCCCCGGTTCGTTCGACCCGGTCACCAATGGCCACGTCGACGTCATCAACCGCGCCGCCGCGCTCTACGACGAACTGGTCGTGGCCGTGCTGGTGAACCCGGGCAAGGCGGGGTTCTTCCCGGTCGAGGAGCGCATGGAGCTGCTCCGCGAGGCCGTGGCCCACCTGCCCAACGTCCGCGTGGACAGCTTCCAGGGCCTGCTCGTCGACTACTGCGGCGCCCACGAGATCCCGGTGATCGTCAAGGGCCTGCGGGCGGTCAGCGACTTCGAGTACGAGCTGCAGATGGCCCAGATGAACCGCGAGCTGGCCGCGGTCGAGACGCTGTTCGTCCCGACCGCCCCCCAGGTGGGCCACCTCTCCTCCAGCCTGGTCAAGCAGGTCGCGAACTTCGGCGGCGACGTGTCCCGGCTGGTGCCCAAGGTCGTCGACGACCGGCTCCGCGAGCGCGCAGCGCGGGGCACCACCCCGTGACGCGCCCCGGGCGCACGCACACCACCGAGGTCGTCTACCGCCTCTACGAGACCGTCGACGAGCTCACCACCGTCATCGAGAACGCCCGCAGCGTCCCGATGTCGAGCTCCTGCATGGTCCCGCGCGACCACGTCCTCGACCTGCTCGACGACCTGCGCGAGTCCCTGCCCGAGGACGTGCAGGCCGCCGGCGCGATCGTCGAGCAGCGCACCGAGATCCTCCAGCAGGCCCAGGCCGAGGCCGAGCGGCTGACCACCCAGACCCGCGAGGAGGCCGAGCGGCTGCTCGAGCAGGGTCGGCGCCAGCGCGACGAGCTGCTCGCCACCGCCCGGCGCCAGCGCGACGAGCTCATCGCCCAGGCGCAGGCCGACGCCGAGCAGCTGCTCCTGGAGGCCGAGGCCGAGGCGGAGGTGCTCCTCGCCGACGGCCGGGGCCGCCGCGAGGCGATGATCGCCGAGGCTCAGGGCGAGCACGAGCGGCTGATCACCGAGACCGAGGTCTACCGCACCGCGGTCGACCGGGCCGACGAGCTCGGCGCGCGGGCGCACGCCGATGCCGCCCGGATGCGCGCCGAGGTCGACGAGTACGTCGACACCCGGCTGGCCGACTTCGGCACGGCGCTCGAGCGGATGCTCCGCTCGGTCGAGAAGGCCCGCACCACCCTGCGCGAGTAGCGGCGGTGGCCTCCGACCTCCCGCTCGTGGAGTTCGACGGGACGTCACCGGCCCTGTTCGATCCCTCACCGGCCCCCTCCCGCGGGGATGTCCCCGACCGTGCGGTGATGTGCTTCTTCCGCGACGTGATCGACGAGGTCTGCGGGGACGGCCGGGCAGAGGTCGTGGCCGAGACGACATGGGAGAGCGGCGTGCACCGCCTGTACCGGCTGCCCGTCGAGGGGGGCTCCGTCGGGGTCTTCCACCCCGGTGTGGGCGCCCCGCTGGCCGCCGGTGTCCTCGAGGAGATGATCGCGACCGGCTGCCGCACGTTCGTGGCCTGCGGCGGCGCGGGAGCGGTGATCCCCGGCCTGGCGCTGGGACATGTCGTCGTCCCGGATGCCGCGGTCCGCGACGAGGGGACCTCCTACCACTACCTCCCGGCGAGCCGGGAGGTCGATGCGGACCCGGCGGTGACCGCCGTCCTGTCCGCCGTGCTGGCCGAACGCGAGGTCCCGCACGTCGTGGGGAAGACGTGGACGACGGATGCGCCCTACCGGGAGACCCGGGTCAGGATCGCCGCGCGGCGGGCCGAAGGGTGCCTGACGGTGGAGATGGAGACGGCGGCCTTCCTCGCCGTCGCCCGCCACCGCTCGGTGACGTTCGGCCAGTACCTGTACGCCGGCGACGACGTCAGCGGCGAGGTGTGGGACCACCGCCGGTGGCAGACGTCGTCCGCGCGACGCGACCTGTTCTGGCTCGCGGTCGAGGCGGTCCAGCGGCTGTAGTCCCGCGTCCCCGGCCCCGGTGCAGGGTGTTCCCCCTCACCGGCCCCTGCCGGCCGTCTCCGGTCGGGTAGGCTGGTCCACTGGTTCGACCACCGGTGGTTCGCCCCGGGTCGGGCCGTCCCCCACTACCTACCGCGAGTACCGACATGCCTGCCGCTCCTGCATCCCGCCGCGACGCCGCGCCCTCCTCGGGCCGGCGTCCCTCTGCCAACCCCTGGCGGATCGACCTCCGCGAGCTGGGCCGTCGGGCGGGCGCCATGCAGGAGCTCGAGCGCACGGTCCCCGCGCCCGAGGAGTGGAAGGTCGAGCTCATCGGTGTGCCGCCGGGCGCCGACGTGCAGCTGCGGCTGCGCCTGGAGTCGGTGATGGAGGGCGTGCTCGTCTCCGGCGAGATCCAGGTGCCGCTGGTCGGCTCCTGCGCCCGCTGCCTCGAGCCGATCGAGGACACCCTCACCCTCGACGTGCAGGAGCTCTACGCCTACGAGGGCAGCACCACCGACGCCACCAGCGAGGAGGACGAGGTCCGTCTCGTCGACGGCGACTTCCTCGACCTCGAGCCCATGGCCCGCGACACCGTCGTCCTCAGCCTGCCCCTGTCGCCGGTGTGCGACGAGGACTGCTCGGGGCTGTGCGTCGACTGCGGTCAGCGTCTCGACGACCTGCCCGCCGACCACGCCCACGAGATCACCGACCCGCGCTGGGCCGGCCTCGCAGAACGTTTCGCCTCCTCACCGGGCACCCCCGGTGACGACACCACCAAGGAGAACTGATCGTGGCTGTTCCGAAGCGGAAGATGTCCCGCGCCAACACCCGCATGCGCCGCTCGCAGTGGAAGACCACGGCGACCACGCTGGCGCCGTGCCCGAACCGCGCCTGCGGCGAGCTCAAGCCGCCGCACATCGCGTGCCCGAACTGCGGTCAGCACGCCGGCCGCCAGGTCCTGTCGGTCTGATCGACCACCGCATCGCCGGAGGGAGGGCGGCCGCCGTGACGCACCCCGACGAGGGGAGCACCGCCGGCCGTCCCCCCGGCGGTCCGGACCACGCCGCGCGCGCGGCCGCCTGGGCGCGCGCCGCCCTCGGTGTCGAGCTGCCCGGTGACCTGCTGGGCCTGGCCCTCACCCACCGGTCGTTCGCGTACGAGAACGGCGGCCTGCCCACCAACGAGCGCCTGGAGTTCCTCGGCGACTCGGTGCTCGGGCTGGTCGTGACCGACGAGCTCTACCGCAGCCAGCCGGACCTCCCCGAGGGCCAGCTGGCCAAGCTGCGTGCCTCGGTGGTGAACATGACCTCGCTGGCCGGCGTCGCCCGGCGGCTGGGGGAGGGCGGCGTCGGGCCGCTCCTGCTCCTCGGCCGCGGCGAGGAGACCACGGGCGGTCGCGAGAAGGACTCGATCCTGGCCGACGCCGTCGAGGCGCTGATCGGCGCCGTGCACCTGGGCTGCGGACTGGACACGGCCTCCGGCCTGGTGCACCGGCTGTTCGACCCGCTGCTCGCCGAGTCCGCGACCCGCGGCGCGGGCCTGGACTGGAAGACCAGCCTCCAGGAGCTGGGCGCGACGCTCGGTCTGGGCGCCCCGGCCTACGAGACCCAGGACGAGGGTCCCGACCACGCCAAGACGTTCACCGCGAGCGTGCTCCTGGCCGGGACCGTGCACGGCCGCGGCCGGGGGCGGACCAAGAAGGCGGCCGAGCAGGAGGCCGCCGAGGCGGCCTGGCGGGCCCTGTCCGCGGAGGCCTGACGCCGTGCCCGAGCTGCCCGAGGTGGAGGTCGTGCGCCGCGGCCTGGACCAGTGGGTCACCGGCCGCACGGTGGCCGCGGTCGAGGTGCACCACCCACGGGCGATCCGCCGCCACCTCGAGGGCACCGACTCCTTCGTGCAGGCGCTGACCGGCCGAACCCTCGTCGCCGCGCACCGCCGCGGCAAGTACCTGTGGCTGCCCGTCGCCGAGCCCGACGGCACGCCCACCGGCCGGGCGCTCGTCGCGCACCTGGGCATGAGCGGTCAGCTGCTGGTCGAGAAGCCGTCGTCACCGGACGAGACGCACCTGCGGGCGCGGTTCACCTTCGCCGACGGCGGTCGCGAGCTGCGCTTCGTCGACCAGCGCACGTTCGGCGGGCTGGTGGTCGAGGACCTCGGCGACGGGGACTCCGTGCCGTCGCGGCTGGCGCACATCGCCATCGACCCGCTCGACGAGGCCTTCGACGTGGACGCCTTCTCCGCCGCCCTCCGGCGCCGGCGCACCGAGGTGAAGCGGGCGCTGCTCGACCAGACGCTCATCGGCGGCGTCGGCAACATCTACGCCGACGAGGCCCTGTGGCGGGCCCGCCTGCACGGGGCGCGGCCCACCGCGAAGCTCACCCGTGCCCAGGTCGCCGACCTGCTCGAGGGCGTCCGCGACGTCCTGGGCGAGGCGCTGGCCCAGGGCGGTACCTCCTTCGACTCCCTGTACGTCGACGTCAACGGGCAGAGCGGCTACTTCTCCCGCTTCCTCGCCGTCTACGGGCAGCAGGACCGGCCCTGCCCCCGGTGCGGGACGCCGATCCGCCGCGAGTCGTTCATGAACCGCTCCAGCTACAGCTGCCCGGTCTGCCAGCCCCGGCCGCGCGCGTCGTCGGCCCGGGTGCGCACCGCCTGACGACATCAGGACGTGACGAATCCGACACCTGCCAGGAACCCCGAGGAGGTAGTGCGGCCGTTGACCTGTGCAAGCAGGGCTGTCACCCTGAGGACACCACAGCCGCGCCGACCGGTTCCCGGGGCGCAGGCTCACGCTCCCGCTGTCTGAAAGGCCGTCCCTGCCATGGCCAAGGCCCTGTTCGGTCACGTCGTCGCCCCTGCCCAGCTCCGGCTGGTCGAGGAGAACGCCGTCCTGCGCACTCGGGTGCGACGTCTGGAGCAGGAGCTCGAGGAGCTGCGCGCCCAGCGCGACGCCGCGATCGCGCACGAGCTGCTCTCGCTCACCGGCTCGGGCGAGCCGGCGCTCGCCTGAACTCGGGTCCCACCCGCACCACCGGCCCCGATCTGCACCTACGCGCCGGTCGGCGGCACTAAGCTCCTCGTCCCGTGCACCTCTCCAGCCTGACGCTCAAGGGCTTCAAGTCCTTCGCGTCCGCGACGACGCTCCGGCTGGAGCCCGGCATCACCGCCGTCGTCGGCCCCAACGGGTCGGGCAAGTCCAACGTCGTCGACGCCATCGCCTGGGTCCTCGGCGAGCAGGGCGCCAAGAGTCTGCGCGGCGGCAAGATGGAGGACGTCATCTTCGCCGGCACCGCCGGCCGGCCGGCGCTGGGCCGGGCCGAGGTGACGCTGACCATCGACAACACCGACGGCGCGCTGCCCATCGCGTACACCGAGGTGTCGATCACCCGCCGCATGTACCGCTCCGGCGAGAGCGAGTACGAGATCAACGGCGACAAGGTGCGCCTGCTCGACGTGCAGGAGCTGCTCAGCGACTCCGGCATCGGCCGCGAGATGCACGTCATCGTCGGCCAGGGCCAGCTCGACGCCGTCCTGTCGGGCCGCCCCGAGGACCGCCGCGCCTTCATCGAGGAGGCCGCCGGCGTCCTCAAGCACCGCAAGCGCAAGGAGAAGGCGCTCCGCAAGCTCGACGGGATGCAGGCCAACCTCGACCGGCTGGCCGACCTCACCGCCGAGCTGCGCCGCCAGCTCAAGCCGCTGGGCCGGCAGGCCGAGGTCGCCCGCCGCGCCGCCGGTGTCCAGGCCGACCTGCGCGACGCCCGGCTCCGGCTGCTCGCCGACGACCTGGTGCAGCTGCGCGACGCCCTGGACAAGGACGTCGCCGACGAGACCGCCGCCCGCGAGCGCCGCACCGCCGTCGAGCAGACCCTCGCCGTCGTCTCGCGGCGCGAGGCCGAGCTCGAGTCGGGCCTGGCCGAGAGCGCACCGCGGCTGGCCGCCGCCTCCGACACCTGGTACCGGCTCTCCGCCCTGACCGAGCGCTTCCGCGGCGTCGCGTCGCTGGCCGCCGAGCGGTCGCGGCACCTGTCGGCTGCCGCCCCGGCCGCGGCCGCGGGTCGCGACCCCGACCAGCTGGACGCCGAGGCGGACCGGGTGGAGGCGAACGAGACCGAGCTCGCGGCGGGGCTGGAGGCGGAGCGCACCCGCCTGGCCGGCGTCGTCGCCGAGCGGGGCCGGCTGGAGGGCGCCCTCACCGAGGCCGAACGCGCGTGGGTCGCCGCCGCCCGCGCGCTCGCCGACCGCCGCGAAGGGTTGGCCCGGCTCTCCGGTGAGGTCGCAGCCGCGCGTTCGCGCGTCACCGCCGGTCAGGCCGAGATCGAGCGGCTGGCGCTGGCCGCTGCCGAGGCGGCGGAGCGTGCCGAGCAGGCGGCTGCGCTGCTGGCCGAGCGGCGCTCGTCGGTGGCCGAGCAGGAGGACTCCGACGTCGTCCTGGTCACCGCGCACCAGGACGCCGTCGCCGCGCACGCCGCCGCCGCGAAGGCCGTCACCGAGCTCACCGCCGCCGAGCGGGCCGCCGAGCGCGACCGTGCCTCCTGGCAGGCCCGCCGCGACGCGCTGGCCCTGGGCCTCGCGCCCGTCGACGGAGCCGCGGCCGTCCTCGGCGCCGGTCTGCCCGGGGTCCTCGGCCCGGTTGCCGAGCGACTCACCGTGTCCCCGGGCGACGAGGTGGCGCTGGCCGCCGCACTCGGCGGGATGGCCGAGGCCGTCGTCGTCGCGGGGGTCGCCGACGCCGCCGGCGCGCTGGAGCGGCTCCGGACCACCGACGGCGGCCGGGCCGGGCTGCTCGTCACCGGGGGGCTGCCGCCGGTGCCGCGGGACGGGTGGCCCGAGCTGCCCTCCGGCGTGCGCTGGGCCCTGGACGCTGTCTCGGCGCCCGAGGAGCTGCGGCCCGCGCTCGCCCGTGCGCTGGAGCGCGTCGCCCTCGTGCCCGACCTGCCGGCGGCGGTCGAGCTGGTCGGCACCCACCCGCGGGTCCGGGCCGTCACCGCCGACGGCGACCTGCTCGGCGCCGACTGGGCGCTCGGCGGGCAGCGGGACGCCCCGTCGAACCTGGAGGTGCGGGCCCGCGTCGACGAGGCGGAGCGCGAGCTGGCGGCGGCGATCGCCCGCGCCGCGTCTCTCGCCGACGAGCTGGCCGCCGCGCGGGAGGCGGCCCGGGCCCGCTCCGCCGACGTGGACCAGGCCCAGGCCGCGCGCCAGGCCGCCGACCGCGGCCGGTCCAAGGTGGCCGCGGAGCTGGCCGAGCTGGGTGCCGCCGCCCGGTCGGCCGCGGCCGAGGCGGAGCGACACGAGAGCGCCCGCGTGCGCGCGGAGGGCTCGCTGGAGACGGCGGAGCTCGCCCTGGGCGGCCTGGAGACCCGGCTGGCCGAGGCCGAGGCGGCGCCGGTGGAGGAGGAGCCGCCCACCGAGGAGCGCGACCGGCTGCGGGCAGAGGTCGCGACGGCGCGGCAGGGCGAGACCGAGGCGCGGCTGGCGGTGCGGACCGCCGAGGAGCGCGCGCGGGCACTGCACGGGCGGGCGGAGTCCCTGCGGCGCCAGGCGCGCCAGGAGCGCGCCGCCCGGGAACGCGCCGCGCAGGCACGCGCTGCGCGCCAGCGGGGCGCCGCCGTCGCCGAGCGGGTCCGGGCCGACGCCGAGCTGGCCCTGACCGCTCTGGGTACGTCCCTGGCGCGCGCCGCGACCGAGCGGGATGCGCTGGCCACGGAGCGGGCGGCCGGCGAGGCCGAGCTGCTGGAGGTCCGCGGCCGGGTGCGTGCCGCGACGGCGGAGCTGGACCGCCTCACCGACGAGGTGCACCGCGACGAGGTGGCCCGCGCCGAGCAGCGGCTGCGCATCGAGGCGCTCGAGGGCCGGGCGGCCGAGGAGTACGGCGTGGACCTGCCGACCCTGGTCGCCGAGTACGGGCCGGCCGCCCCCGTGCCGCCGTCCCCGGCGGAGGTGGCGGCGGCGGAGTCCGCGGGCACCGAGGCGCCGGAGTCCACCGCCTACGACCGCGCGGTGCAGGAGCGCCGGGCCGCCCGCGCCGAGCGCGACCTGGCCACCCTCGGCAAGGTCAACCCGCTGGCGCTGGAGGAGTTCGCGGCCCTGGAGGAGCGGCACACCTTCCTCGCCACCCAGTTGGAGGACCTCAAGAGCACCCGGCGCGACCTGCTCACCGTGGTGCGCGAGGTGGACGACCGCATCCACGACGTGTTCGCCGCCGCGTACGCCGACGTCGCCCGCGAGTTCGAGGCCGTCTTCGCCACCCTCTTCCCGGGCGGGCAGGGCCGTCTCGTGCTCACCGAGCCCGACAGCATGCTCACCACCGGCATCGAGGTGGAGGCGCGGCCGCCGGGCAAGAAGGTCAAGCGACTGTCCTTGCTCTCCGGTGGCGAGCGGTCCCTGACCGCGGTCGCCCTGCTGGTGGCGATCTTCCGGGCCCGGCCCTCGCCGTTCTACGTCCTCGACGAGGTCGAGGCGGCCCTGGACGACGTGAACCTGGGCCGGCTGCTCACCCTGGTGGAGCAGCTGCGGTCGACGTCCCAGCTGATCGTCATCACCCATCAGAAGCGGACGATGGAGATCGCCGACGCGCTCTACGGCGTGAGCATGCGCGGCGACGGCATCACCGGCGTCATCAGCCAGCGCCTCCGGGAGCTCCCCGCCGCCTGAGGCAGGCAAAGGAAGCTATGCCTACGGGATTGCCCCCGTGGGCGTAGGCAAAGGTTCCTATGCCTCGATACCCAAGGGGTTCGCAGGTCGACGACGCTCGGCGGCTGCTGCCACGATCGGGCCCATGACGTGGGCGCCCGGAGACGTCGTCGTCCACCACGAGGTCTGGCGGGACCGCGTCTGGGCGGCCCGCCCGCTCGTGGTCGTGGAGGACTCACCGGAGCGCATGCTGTTCTGGCTCCCCGCGGGCACGGTGCGGAAGGTGCCCATGACCCCGCCGCATCGCGAGGACCCGGGGGAGCGGACGGCGCGGATCATCGACCTGCTGGAGCGTGGTGACTGGGTCCACGTGGACCACGTCTGGGACGTCTCGTGCCTGTGGATCATCCGCCCCGGTGACTGGCACGCCGTCTGGGTCAGCTGGCTGCCGAGCGGGGAGAGGTACGGGTGGTACGTCAACCTGCAGCGGCCGTTCCGGCGGACGGCAGTCGGCATCGAATCGATGGACCTCGCGCTGGACGTCGTCGCCACGCCGGACCGGGTCTGGTGGTGGAAGGACGCCGACGAGTTCGACCAGTTGCTCGACCGGGCGGTCTTCGACGCCGCCACGGGGGAGCGCGTGCGCGCCGAGGCGGCCGAGGTCATCCGCCGACTGGAGGCGGACGAGCCGCCGTTCGGGGAGGACTGGAACAGCTGGCGTCCCGACCCCTCGTGGCCCGTGCCCCGGCTGCCGGCCGGTTGGGGCGAGGTCCCGGGATAGCACCTGAGGCAGGCAAAGGAAGCTATGCCTACGGGATTGCCCCCGCGGCGTAGGCAAAGGTTCCTATGCCTCAGACGCCGGAGGGGATGCGGAGGTCCACCAGGAACGGCAGGTGGTCCGAGGCGCCCTCGGCGTCGAGGACCCGGGCGGCCGCCACGGTCACGCCGCCGGACACCCACGCCTGGTCGATCCGACGGTGTGGGGAGTGCGCCGGGTGGGTGTGCCCCTCGTCGCGCTGCCAGAAGCGCCAGCCGGCCTGGTCGCCGCGGTCCTCGGCCAGCTCCCAGGCGTCGGTGAAGCGCTCGCGCAGCGGAGCCAGCTCCGGGGCGTCGGGCCGGGCGTTGAAGTCACCCACGAGGACGCCGGAGGCCATCTGCTCGGTGTGCAGCGCCGCGAGCGCCGCGACCTGCTCCGCGCGCTCCGAGGCAGACCGGGTGGTGAGGTGGGTCGCGGTCACCCACAGCGTGCCGCCGTCCAGCTCGAGCATCGTTCGCAGGGCGCTGCGGGGCTCACCGCTGCCGGGAAGGCGGTGGACGTCGCTGATCAGGATGGGCAGGCGCGAGAGCAGCGCGTTGCCGTACTGGCGGCGGGGCCGGTCCATCGCGTCCCCACCCACCCGCGGCTCGTCGATGGCCGGGCCCCACGCCAGCTGCATGTCCAGGGCGCGGGAGAGCAGCAGCGCCTGGTCGACGTCCTCGCTGCGGTCGCCGAACCAGCGGTCGACCTCCTGCAGGCAGATGACGTCGGCCTCGGCGGCCGCCAGCACCTTCGCCAGCCGCGGCAGGTCGTGCCGGGAGTCCTCGCCGACCCCGTGGTGGGTGTTGAAGGTGACCAGCCGGACCGGGATGGGCGGCTGGTCGGGCCCGGGCGCGGGGCGGATCCCGAATGCGTCGGTCACCGCCCCAGCCTCTCAGGCATCCGACAGCGGGGTGTCGAGCACCTGCCGGAGGGAGCCGTCGCCGATCTCGGCCACCGACAGCAGGAACCGCGCCGACCGCCCCTCGAGCACCAGCTCGCCGATCTGGTTGCCGAAGAACGGACCGGCCTGCTTCTCCCACTGCAGCGCCGTCGGCTCGGCCTTGGCCAGGCGCGCCAGGCGTTCGGTGAACCGCCGCGCCGCCCGGCTCCAGCCGATCGTGAAGCCGACGCGGATGGGGTGCGGGGCCTGGTTGTGCAGCGGGGAGACGGTGAGCTGGTGCACCCGCGTGTCGAGGTCGCCGGGCGCCACCAGCTCGGCGGCGTAGGCGTGGTGGACGTCGCCGGAGAGGACCAGGGCCGTGGCGGGGGCCCGCCCGTGCTCGCCGCGGGCGACCGCGGTGAGCGCCGCCCCCAGCCGCTCGAAGGAGTGCCCGAAGGCGGCCCAGTGCTCCAGGTCGGCGGCCTGGCGCATCTTCTCGGCGAGCCGGCCGCGCCAGCGGCCGTGGTGGCGCACGTTGAGCGTCTCGTCCCACCGCTCCAGGTTGTGGATCGCGTGTGGCAGCAGCCATGGCAGCGAGGTGCCGACGATGAGGTGCTGCACGCCCTCGTCGACCGCCCGGCGCATGGCGGCCTCGACCCAGTCGAACTCCTCCTCGTCCAGCATCCGGCGGTGCTGCTCCTCGAGCACCCGTCCGGCGCGGCTGTCGACCATGAGCAGCCGGGCGTCACCCCAGTGCCGCACGTAGCTCCACCGGATCGTCGCGGGCTCGGCGTCGGCCAGCTCGGCCATCGCACGCAGCATCGGCTCGGCGTCGCGCACGTCGTCGTCGGCCATGCGCTGGATCGCCTGCCAGGTCTCGTTCTTCTCCAGCTCCTGCGGGCTGAGGTTGCCCAGGTGCTGGTAGACCCAGTAGCTGACCAGCCCGCCGGTGATCCGGCCGGCCCACCAGGGCTCCCGGGAGATCGTCGAGCGCCAGGCGGCCGAGGTGTTCCAGTCGTCGATGATCTCGTGGTCGTCGAAGATCATCGACGACGGCACGGTGGAGAACAGCCACCGCACCTGCGGGTCCCGCCAGGACTCGTAGTAGAGCCGGGTGTACTCCTCGAAGTCCGCGACCTCGTCCTCCGGGGCGACCTGCTCGGTGCGCCGGTCGCGCAGCCGGTGCAGCAGCGACGTCGTCCGCGCGGTCAGCTCGTCGGCGTAGACCTGGTCGCCGAGCAGCACCAGCGCGTCGGGCCAGCGGTCCTCCGGCAGGGCGGCGATCTGCGAGGCGTAGAGGTCGAGGGCGTCGGGTGGGATGCCCTCGCTGTCCTCGACGGTGCGCGGGCTGGCGTAGCGGCAGGAGCCGAAGGCCAGCCGGAAGGGCCCGGGGCGGCCCGGGGTGCGGATCCGGCTGGGCGGGAACTCCGAGTCCTCCGGCGGCCAGACCTGGGCGTCGTCGAGCCGCACCTCGTAGGTGGTGGTGCTGCCGGGCTCCAGGTCCTCGACGACCACCAGCGCGTAGTGGTGCCCGCCGACGCAGAAGGTGCGCGCGGTCCGTCCCAGGACGTCGACCACGCACGGCCGGTCGGTCTCCACCCAGACCGTCGCCGAGACGGGGTCGACGTGCCGCAGCAGCGGTCCGAGCAGGAGTGCGGGCGGGCTCGCCGCGGTCGGTGCCATGGGCCAAGCCTGGCCTACCGACCCGTGATCCGTCTCGGCCGGGAGTCGGCGCCGCGGCACCGGCCCGGGCTGGGAGACTCGGGGCATGGAATTCGTGCTGATCGCGATCGCGATCCTCGTCGTCGCGCTCGTCGCCGGGGTCGGCCTCCTGGTCGGCCGGGGACGGCGCACCACCCGCCTCGACGACGACGCCGTCGCCGGCACGACGCTCACCCGCCCGCGGCCGCCCGCCACCGAGGCGCCGCCCGAGCCGCACGGGTCGACCGCGTCGGGTCTCGGCCTGCCGCCGGAGACCGTCGAGCTGCCCCCGGCCGAGCCCGAGCCCGGGCTGGTGTTCGAGACCCCGCCGCCCTCGGCCGGGCGCCTGGTCCGGCTGCGCTCCCGGCTGGCGCGCTCGCAGTCCTCCCTGGGGCGCGGGCTGCTCACCGTGCTGGCCCGGGAGAAGCTCACCGAGGAGGACTGGGAGGAGATCGAGGAGACCCTCCTGGCCGCGGACATCGGCGTGGGCGCGACCACCCGGATCGTCGAGCGGTTGCGCACCCAGTCCTTGGTCCTGGCCACTGCGTCGGGCACCGAGCTGCGCGACCTCCTCGTCTCCGAGCTCACCGGCGTCCTCGGCCCCGACCTCGACCGCACGCTGGGCACCGAGCGGCACGAGGGCCTTCCCGGCGTGGTCCTGGTGGTGGGGGTCAACGGGGCCGGCAAGACGACGACGGTCGGCAAGATCGCGCGGGCCCTGGTCGGTGACGGCAAGAGCGTGGTCCTGGGCGCGGCCGACACCTTCCGCGCGGCGGCCGCCGACCAGCTGGAGACGTGGGGCGAGCGGGTCGGCGTGCTCACCGTCCGCGGCCGGGAGGGCGGCGACCCGGCGTCGGTGGCCTTCGAGGCCGTGCGCACCGGCGTGGAGGCGGAGGTCGACACCGTCGTCGTCGACACCGCCGGGCGGCTGCACACGAAGTCGGGGCTGATGGACGAGCTCGGCAAGGTGAAGCGGGTCGTGGAGAAGCAGGCGCCGGTCACCGAGGTGCTGCTGGTGCTCGACGCCACGACCGGGCAGAACGGCGTCGTCCAGGCCCGGGTCTTCACCGAGGCCGTCGAGGTCACCGGCGTGGTGCTCACCAAGCTCGACGGCACCGCGAAGGGCGGAATCGTCGTCCGGGTGCAGCAGGAGCTGGGCATCCCGGTGAAGCTGATCGGGCTGGGGGAGGGGGCCGACGACCTGGCGCCCTTCGAGCCGAAGGCCTTCGCGGAGGCGATCGTCGGCTGACGCCTACGGGTCAGGACGGCGAGGAGCTGGGCTCCCAACGCTCCTCGATGCGGCCGAAGCGCCACACGGCCACCGCCGTGAGCCAGGCGAGGACGAAGAGCCCGACGATGGCGAAGCCGACGAACCCCAGGTCGAGCGAGGCGGCCCAGGCGAGCGGGCCGGAGTCGACGCCCATCCGCTCGACGACCAGCCCGAGGAGGACCAGCACCCCGATCACGAGGGCGACGAGCACCGACAGCAGGGTGACGGTCAGGTTGTAGAAGACCTTCCGGACCGGCTTGAGGAACGCCCAGCCGTAGGCGCGGGACATGAGGACACCGTCGGCGGTGTCGAACAAGCTCATGCCGGCCGCGAACAGCACCGGCAGCACGAGGATCGCGTACCAGGGCAGCACGAACGCCGCCGACCCGGCGGCCAGCACCAGCAGCGCGACCTGCGTGGCGGTGTCGAAGCCCAGCCCCATGAGCAGGCCGACCGGGTAGAGGTGCCAGGGCTTGCTCACCCGCCGGGTCACCCGGCCCAGGAGCCGGGCGAGGAAGCCGCGGTTGTGCAGGTGGTGCTCGAGCTCGGCCTCGTCGAATTCACCGGAGCGCATCCGCTGGAACACCCGGGCGATGCCGACCGCGGCCACCAGGTTCATCAGCCCGATCGCCACCAGGAAGACCCCGGCCACGAGGGTGCCGATCAGCCCGAGGGTCTGCCCGACGGGGGAGTCGCCGTCCTGGACCACGCCGGCGACCGAGCGGACGCCGAGCACGAGCAGCAGCGCCGCGCCGAACACGACCGAGGAGTGCCCGAGGGAGAACCAGAACCCGGTGCCGACCGCGGACTTCCCCTCGCCGACGAGCTTGCGGGTCGTGTTGTCGATCGAGGCGATGTGGTCGGCGTCGAACGCGTGCCTCACCCCGAGCATGTACGCGGTGAGGCCGACGCCGACGCCGAAGACCCCGGTGCTGCCCAGCTGGTAGTCGTGCGGCGCGACCGCGAGCACCAGCACGCCCCATCCGACGACGTGGAGGAGCAGCACGAACAGGCTCATCCCGGCGATGGAGCGCCGGTCGGCCACCGAGAAGCGCCCAGGAACGGCGGCGGGTGAGGAGGAGGAGGTCGAGGTGCGCGGCACGCCCGGACACTACTGCGAACTGCTTGCAACAACGACCGGGGCCCGTGGTGGCCGCCGTCGGCGACGGCGCGCGCAACACGGGCGCAACGTGGGGGACCGACACACGGTGCGGAGTTCACCGCCGCGAAACAACGGCGCGCTGCCAGCAGAAACATCGGCGCGGCACGGTGAGCGCCACGTCGCCCTCACCTCGCAGGGACCGGCGCCACCGACCGGCCGCCCGGCCGACGACCCCCTCAGGAGGTTGCCGTGGTCAACACCGGCGACACCGCCTGGATCCTCACCAGCGCGGCGCTCGTGCTGCTGATGACCCCTGGCCTCGCGCTCTTCTACGGCGGCATGGTCCGCGCGAAGAGCGTGCTGAACATGATGATGATGAGCTTCGGAGCGCTGGCGCTGATCAGCGTGCTCTGGGTGCTCTACGGCTACTCGATCGCCTTCGGCAACGACGTCGGCGCCGGGCTGCTCGGCGACCCGCTCGAGTTCTTCGGGCTCAAGGGCCTGATGGAGGACACCACGGGAGAAGCTGGTGGTCTGCCGGCCATGGCCTTCGTCGGCTTCCAGGCCGTCTTCGCCATCATCACCGTGGCGCTGATCTCCGGTGCGATCGCCGACCGAGCCAAGTTCGGCTCCTGGATGGTCTTCTCCGCCATCTGGGCGACCATCGTCTACTTCCCGGTCGCGCACTGGGTCTTCGCCTTCGACGGCGACGACGTCGTGGGCGGCTGGATCGCCAACACCCTCGGCGCGATCGACTTCGCCGGTGGCACCGCGGTGCACATCAACGCCGGTGCCGCGGGTCTCGCCCTGGCCCTGGTCCTCGGCAAGCGTCGCGGTTTCGGCCGCGAGGCGATGCGCCCGCACAACCTCCCGCTGGTCATGATCGGCGCCGGTCTGCTGTGGTTCGGCTGGTTCGGCTTCAACGCCGGCTCCGCGCTCGCCGCGGACAACACCGCGTCCGTCGTCTGGGTGAACACGCTGGTCGCCACCGCGGCCGCCACCCTCGGCTGGCTCCTGGTGGAGAAGATCCGCGACGGCCACTCGACCTCGCTGGGTGCCGCCTCGGGTGTCGTGGCCGGACTGGTCGCCATCACCCCGTCGTGCTCGGCGGTCTCCCCGATCGGCGCCATCATCGTCGGCGTCGTCGCGGGTGTGCTCTGCGCCCTGGCCGTGGGCCTGAAGTACCGCTTCGGCTACGACGACTCGCTCGACGTCGTCGGCGTCCACCTCGTCGGTGGTCTGGTCGGCACGATCATCATCGGCTTCCTCGCCACCGCGGACGCCCCGGCGGGTGTCGACGGCCTCTTCTACGGTGGTGGGGTCGACCAGCTCTGGAAGCAGGTCGTCGGTGCGGGCGCCGTCCTGGGCTATTCCCTCGTCCTCACGCTGGTCATCGGCGTCCTCATCCAGAAGACGATCGGTTTCCGCATCACCGAGGAGGAGGAGATCACCGGCATCGACAACGCCGTGCACGCGGAGTCCGGCTACGACTTCGCATCGCTCGGCAGCAGTGGATCGACCGCACCATTGGCCGGCCAGGCGCGTGCCGAGGCCCGTAGCACGGAAGGAAGCCGGGCATGAAGCTCGTCACCGCGATCGTCAAGCCCTTCAAGCTCGACGACGTCAAGAACGCCCTCGAGCTGATCGGCATCGCCGGTCTGACCGTCAGCGAGGTCCAGGGTTTCGGCCGCCAGCGCGGCCACACCGAGGTCTACCGCGGCGCGGAGTACCAGGTGGACTTCGTGCCGAAGGTCCGCATCGAGGTCGTCGTCGGCGAGCTCGACGCAGCCCGCGTCGTCGACGCGGTGGTCGAGGCCGCCTCGACGGGGCAGATCGGCGACGGCAAGGTGTGGGTGACCACGATCGACGAGATCGTGCGCGTCCGCACCGGCGAACGCGGGGACGACGCCCTGTAGGAGGACCCCCGGCCCCCTGCAGGGGCCCGCGGCGAGCGGGCGAGCTGCGGGGGGCAGGGGGTCCTTCTTCTTCTGCTGCTCCACCGGAGGGGGACGAGTGCTGGACACCGACGCGCTGCCGGGGCTGGGCCGTGCCGAGCGGGTGAAGGTCGTCGACACCTGGCTCGCCGGCCTGCTGGACGAGGCCGTCGCGGGCACCCCGCCGCCGGTGCCCCGCCGCGGCGGTGTCCCGCCCCGCACGGGCACCGAGGGCCTGGCGCTGATGGCGGTCGGCAGCCTGGGCCGTCGCGAGCTGCCGCCCTACGGCGACCTCGATCTCGTGCTGGTCCACGACGGCCGGCCGGAGATCGCCGCGATCGCCGACGCCGTCTGGTACCCCGTGTGGGACGCGGGTCTCCGGCTGGACCACTCCGTGCGCTCGGTGGCCGACGCCGTGGCGGTCGCCTCCACCGACGTCAAGGCCGGTCTCGGTCTGCTCGACGCCCGGCTCGTGGCCGGCGACGCCGAGCTGGCCGCCCGGTTGCGCACGGCCACGCTGGCCAGCTGGCGGCAGGCCGCCTCCCGGCTGCTGCCCGCGCTCCGCGATCTCCGCCGGGGACGCGCCCGCCAGGTCGGCGAGCTGGCGTTCCTGCTCGAACCCGATCTCAAGGAGGCCTACGGGGGGCTGCGCGAGGGTCAGGTGCTGCGCGCCGTGGCCGCCGCGCAGCTGGCGGACGAGCCCACGGCCGAGGTCGAGGCCGCCTACTCGTTCCTGCTCGACGTGCGCGACGAGCTGCGGCGGCGCAGCGGCCGCCCGACCGACGTCCTGGTCCGCCAGGAGCAGCGGCCCGTCGCCGTCGCGCTCGGCCTGAGCGGTGAGGACGCCCTGCTGCGCGAGGTGAGCCTGGCCGGCCGCCGGCTGGCCTTCGTCGCCGACGAGACCTGGCGGCGGGTCGAGGCCGCGCTCGTCCGGCGGCCCCGCAGCCGGTACCGCCGCGTGCGCCGCGAGCCGCTGGCCGACGGCGTGGTGCGCCAGG
This sequence comes from uncultured Actinomycetota bacterium, assembly GCA_963747895.1. GTDB lineage: Bacteria > Actinomycetota > Actinomycetes > Mycobacteriales > Geodermatophilaceae > Blastococcus. The sequence goes on along the minus strand of CAVVGX010000004.1, from coordinate 227,750 downwards.
GCGACGAGGTCGTGCTCGCCCGGGACGCCCGCCCCGGCGCCGATCCGGGGCTGCTGCTGCGCGCCGCTGCCGCCGCGGCCCGGGTGGACCTGCTGCTGTCGCCGTACACGCTCAAGGTCCTGGCGGTGCACAGCCAGGAGCTGCCCGAGCCGTGGCCCGCCGAGGTGCGCTGGTCGTTCCTGCGCCTGCTGGCCAGCGGGCGCTCCGCCGTCCCCGTCCTCGAGCAGCTGGACCAGGAGGGGCTGCTGTCCCGGCTGATGCCGGAGTGGGACCGCGTCCGGTCGCTGCCGCAGCGCCACCCGTGGCACCGGTTCACCGTGGACCGCCACCTCGTGGAGGCCGCGGCCGCCGCGGCCGAGCTGACCCGCGACGTCGACCGCCCCGACCTGCTGCTGGTGGCCGCGCTGCTCCACGACATCGGCAAGGGCTGGCCCGGCGACCACAGTGAGGTGGGCGAGCCGATCGCGGCCGCCATCGCGGCCCGCATGGGCTTCGCCGAGTCCGACGTCGCGGTGATCGGCACACTCGTGCGCCACCACCTGCTCCTGCCCGCGACCGCCACCCGCCGCGACATCGACGACCCCGCCACGATCGACCGGGTCACGGCCACGATCGGCGCCGACGCCGCCGTCCTGCAGCTGCTGCACGCCCTGGCGCAGGCCGACGGCGCCGCCACGAGCGCCTCGGCCTGGTCGCCGTGGAAGGCCCACCTGGTCGCCGCGCTGGTGGCCCGGGTGCAGGGGAAGCTGGTCGGAGGGCCCGCGGAGGAGGCGAGCCCGGTGCTGCACCCGGTCACGCCGCAGGTGACCGCCCCGATCCCCGACCTCCCCGGCTTCACCGGCCTGGTGGCAGTCGGCATCGAGGACGTCGCCGACGGCCAGCAGGTGACCATCGGGGCGCCCGACCGACCGGGCCTGCTGAGCACCTGCGCCGGCGTGCTCGCGCTCAACCAGCTCGACGTCCGCGCCGCGAAGATCACCGTCACCGACGGCCACGCCACCAGCGTGTTCGCGGTGCGCCCGCGGTTCGGCCGCGCCCCGGTGCCCGAGATCCTGGCCGACGGCGTGCGCGCCGCCCTGGAGGGCAGCCTGCCGCTGGCCGAGCGGCTCCGGCAGCGGGAGGCGGACTACCGGCAGGACGCCGTGCGGTCCGCGCCGCCTCGGATCTCCTGGCACAACAGCGAGGTCAGCGGGGCGGCCACCGGCATCGTTGAGGTCCGGGCCGGCGACCGTGCCGGGCTGTTGTACCGGCTGAGCGCGGCGATCGCGGGGGAGGGGCTCGACGTCACCTCGGCCCGCATCGAGACCCTCGGCGCCGACGCGGTGGACTGCTTCTACGTGGCCAACCCCTCCGGTGACGCCGTCGACCCGGAGCAGCGGCGGCGGGTGGACGCGGCCCTGGTGACGGCGATGAGCCCGGTGACGGGGACGCCCCGGACCGAGGTCTCCTGACCCCCGGCGTCACGACACGCCGACCGGGCGCCCGCGAACTGTCGGTGGCCCGTGCGACGGTCGGAGCGGATCGGGACGGAACGGTCCCACCGGGGGAAGGACGAGACGTGGACAGCCAGGTGTGGCACTGCTCCGACTGCGGCGACGAGCGCGAGTTCGTGCAGCCGCTGTGCACCGACGGGCACACCGACGACGGCGGGCTCTGCCCCGAGTGGGCCTGCGTCGACTGCGGGATGCGGTGCTCACCGCCGTCCCGCGCCCTCCGCCGAACCGCGGAGCGTGCGCGCGGCCGCCTGAGCGGCCGCTCAGCGCACCACCAGTGCGACCCGACCGTGCTCCGCCAGGCGGTCGTCGCGGACGAACGCGACCCAGCCGCCCCGCTGGATGACGAGCTCGATCAGTTCGTCCACGACGTCGTCGACGACATCGGGGTGGTCGACGTCGGGGGCGGCGAGCAGGAAGTCCCCGTCCGGGCTGAGCCGAGCGGGGTAGGTGAACCCTTCCTCGACCGCCAGCATCTCCGGTTCCTCGTGCCGCGCCGCCAGCCACGCGGCGTCGATCCCGTCGACGACCGCCGAGGCGGATCGCCGGCGCGCGATCAGCGCCAGGGCCTCGCCCTCCCGCGACAGCAGGTAGCTCTCGAGCACCTTCCTGATCCGGGGGACCAGCTCGGTCAGGCGGGCCCGGGTGAGGTTGGCCGGGACCACACCGGCCAGTCGTCCGGTGCTGCGGGACAGGCGGCGGAACCGGGCGAGCACGCGCTCCCCGCCCACCAGGACCAGCGGTGCCGGGTGCAGTCGCAGGTACGTGCGCAGCGCGTCGTCCACCTCGCGCAGGAAGGGGTCGACGTCGGCCCGCCGAGGGCTGCCGGCGAGGGCGCCGGCCACGAGCGGGAACGCCGATCGAGCCGGTGGGGCCAGCTGCGCGCCCACACCGTCGAGGAGCCGTGCCTCCCGCTCGGAGAGCAGCAGCACCACGTGGCGGGGGGTGCGGTGCAGCGAGCGCACGAGGTCGCGGGTCGCGAACGAGGGGTCCACCACCGTGCGGTCGGCCACCGGGACGGGCAGGTGCACCACCTCGCGCAGCACCGAGTTGACGAAGATGCAGAGGCCCTGGCCGGCAGGTCCGGCGACGGCGCGGTCCACCGTGTCGTCCAGGGCGGCGATGAGGTGCTCGGCGTCCGGCACCGCGTCCGAGCGCAGGCGCGCAGCAGCCTCGGCCGCCAGGCGCTGCAACGTGGCGGCGTCCACGGGCGTCATGCGCGCAGCCGGCGTCGTCGTCGCCAGCACGGACACGCACGGGGTGTCCCTGACCGACTGGAGCAGGACGACCTGCTCCGGTGAGGGCCACGAAGGCGCCGGGCGCCGGGTCACCGGCCCACCCGTGGCGCGAGCTCTGCGTCCAGCCGGCGGGCGAGCCGGGCGACGGCACGGTCGACCACGTGCTGCCGCCGTGGGCCGTCGAGGCCTCGAAGAAGGTGCAGGGTCAGCCTCGTCCGGACCTCCGAGCCGGCCGTGCGGAGGCCGGCCAGTGTCACGAGCTCCGCGGCCTGCCGGTCGCTGCTCTCCGCGAGGCGGGCGAAGAGCGCGGCGTCGAGTGTGAAGGGCGGTCGGGGCACGAGGACGGCGACGTGCAGTTCGCGCCCGCTCTCGCGCGCGAGGTGGGAGGCGATGGGCAGGTTCGACTCGACGTCCTGGGGCTCGAGGACCACGGCGAGGAGGCGTCGTGGCCGCGCGCTCGTCGCCGGGGTGGTGGAAGCCGGAGAAGGCCGACGGCCCAGTGGGATGGCCGGTGCGCTCAGGAGGGTCATGTCGACTCCCGGGTGCGGCGAGGTCTCCCCCGGTCGGTTCGACCGGCCGCGCCCGGGCTGGAAGGCCGGGACTGACGGGCTGCGGCTCGCGGGTGCGGTCGGGTACTCCCCTCGCACGAAGAGTTTTGCACGAATTAGACATCGCTCGCAAGGGGGTGTGGTGGACCCGCACGGCGTCCGGTGACCGACCTCCCGCGTAAGGTGCCCGGCATGGCGACGTCCTTGCCGGGCTGGACCTTCCTGTCCAACCACGGGCATGTCCTCGTCAGCCTCTGCGCCGATCCCGAGGCGCGGATGCGGGACATCGCCGAGCGGGTCGGGATCACCGAGCGCGCCGTCCAGATGATCGTCGGCGACCTCGAGGAAGCGGGCTACGTCGTCCGCGAGCGCGTCGGCCGCCGCAACCGGTACACGGTCGTCCTCCAGGGGCACTTCCGGCATCCGCTGGAGGAGCACGTCCAGGTGGGCGACTTCCTGGGGCTGGTCGTCCGGGCACCCGGGGGAGCCGTCCCCGGTGACGAGCCGGCTGTGCGCCGGGCCTGAGCAACCCCGGGCCCGGCGCGACCGGGGTCAGGGCGTCGATCGGGGCTGCACGAGCAGGGTGAGGGGCTCCGGTCCTTCCGTCGTCCCGAGCCGGTGCTCGGCCAGCGCGGCCCGCACCGCCCGCGCCACGGGTGGGCCGTTGTAGTGCAGGAGGAGCGGCCGCACGATGTTCCCGTCCGGGTCGAAGGCGTCCGCCGCCTCCGCCGTCCAGAACACGAAGGAGCAGGCGCCGTCGGGGAACCGCTCCAGAACTGCCCTGGCCAGTCGTCGCCGGACCTCGGCGGGCTCGCCGGTGAGGCCACCGGTGGCGCAGATCCCGTACCGGCGGAGCAGTGCGCATGCCTCCGACAGCCGGTCGCGGTCGCTCATGGTCGTGACGCCGGCGCTCACGAGAAGTACTCCGGCCGGCTGACGTAGGTGTCCGACACGAACATCACGCCGGCCGACGAGGCCAGCAGGTCGCGGAGACCAGCGATGACGCCCTCGGCGCGGTCGTCGGGCACCACGGTGATCAGCAGCTCGAGCGGGGCCTGGTCGTTGAACAGCAGCCGGCCCTGGCGGTAGCCGTGGTGCCCCAGCCCCGACACCGCCGAGAGGCCTGTGTAGCCGGTGGCCCCGGCGGCGGCGAAGACGTCCCGCACACCGGGCGCCTCGGCACCGGTCACCACCACCTCCACCCGGGTCATCCTGGTCAGTCCGTCCCGGCTCATCGGCTCTCCTCCTCCTGCTCGGCCCACGGCAGGAAGCCGCGGGAGGTCCATCGCTGCCAGGCGTCGGACGGCCGTTCGCGCGCCACGAGCGCGAGCCAGTCGTTGGCGAGCAGGTCCTGCAGCGCGCGGTTGCGGGCGACGATGCCGTCCACCCGGGCCGGCGGGGCCTGCACCGCAGCGAGCAGTCGCATCGGCTCGTGCACCAGGTCGCGGCCCATCCCGACCGATTGCCAGGGCAGCCCCTGCCGCAGGTCACCTCCGGCACCGGAGAGCACGCCGACGTCACCGACGACGTTGTGGACGGTCTTGGTGCCGGCCCCGAACACCTCCGGGTCCACCGACGAGAAGTAGTACTGGCAGTTGATCCACTGGGCGACGACGAGCGGCGCGGTGAGGATGGTCTCCAGCGCGGCGCCGTCAGGATCAGCGGCCGCCTCGTAGGAGTGCAAGAAGACGCGGCGTCCGAGGTCCAGCCCCGCGGTCATCGACCGGGGGCCGACGACGAAGGCGGCGTTGCCGGCCAGCCCCCATTCCGGGAAGACCTGCGCCCAGTCGGCCGACCGCCGCCGGACGTGCCGGGCGGCCCGCCGGAGGCCGTCGTCGCGGGGTGCTCCCGGCAGCACGGCGCAGCGCTCGGCCGCCAGCCGGTCCCCGGCCGCATCCAGGTCCGCGGCGAGGCGGTCGAGGTCGGCGTGGTGGCCCGCCGGCACCAGGTGCCGGTCGAGCAGCCGGACCCGGTCGGTGGCGGTGTCGTGCTGCGCCGCGACGAACCAGGTGTCGTCCGGGACGACGACGCCGCGCCCGGCCAGACCGGTGCGCACGTCGGCGTCGTTGAGCAGGGCCGCGGCCGCTCGTGCGTTGGGCCCGCCCGGCGAGCCGCCGCAGGCGCCGCAGTCCAGCGCGGAGGCGTAGGGATTGTTCTCGGTCGTCGAGCCGTGACCGCAGAGGACGACCAGCCGGGCGAACCCGTCGACCAGCCCCATCGTCGTCAGGGTGACGTGCGCCAGGTGGAGGCGTTCCTCGGCGGTGAACCCCGACAGCACGTCCACGACGGTCGGGGCGTCGGGCACCACGGCGGTGCGGAGCCGCTCGCGGGCGGCCGCGAAGGGGCCCGGGGCCAGTGTCCGGGCGGCCGCCAGCGGGCCGGCCACCCATCCGGCGGCCTCGGCGAGAGCGAACGGGGCGACCGGCTCGGTCTTGGCCGTCGCCATGCCCCGGCCGGCCGCGGCCTTGTCCCGCAGCCGCCCGAGGTGACGCCGGGCGGCGTCTTCTCCGCCGGGTGCCGGCGTCTCCGCGGCGTCGTTGCGGGGCCGGATCAGGACGGGGCACTGGTCGCTGGAGGCGCCTCCGGCCAGGGACGTGAAACGGACCGCCACGGCGAAGAACCCGGCGAAGCCGAGGGTCTCGTGCGGGCCGGCTTCCTCCAGCCGGCGGCGCAGCCCCTCGGAGCGGACGTCGATGCAGAACACCACCTGCGACGCCGGCCGCGCCGGTGGCGCCGGCGGCCGGTTCGCCGACAACGCGCTCAGCAGCCGGGTCCGGTAGTGGTGCTCGTAGGCGTCCAGCCACAGCAGGGTCCGGTCCGGCAAGGACGGCTCCTGCCCGCGGCCGGGCTCCGGGGTCCCGGCCGGCGCGTCGCCGACCGCTCCTGGCGGCAGCAGCGCGTACTCGTAGCTCAGCCGCAGCGCGAGGTGGTCCACCAGGTCGATGCCGGCGTCGCGGTCCCCGCGCCAGCGGACGTGTCCGGCCCAGCCGGGCATCCGCGTGAGGTGGGCACGCAGGTAGGTCGTGCGCTCGGACCCGGGGATCCGCAGGTCCTCGAGCGCCTCGAGCACCGCGTCCTCCGCAGTGTCGGGGAGCCGCCGCAGCCGGGTCCGCGCCGCACGAGGCAGGGTCCGGTCGAGCGGGGCGAGCGCCCGCCAGGCGCGGTAGAAGCCGAGCTCCCTGCCCGGCATGGGCCAGCCGGAGGCCTCTCCTCCGAAGTACGCGGCCAGCCAGGTGGTGGTCAGGGCATCCACCTCGGCGGCGACGTCCGGCGCCAGGGCCTCGCTGCGCGTCCGATCACGGCGGACCGGGCGCGGAGCGGGAGGGCCGTCGAGCAGGTCGGCCACCAGGAGGTCGACCGTCGCCGCGTCGTCGCCATCGGTGCCGTCGGTCCGGGCGCGATGCCGGAGCGCGTGCTCGAGGTCCGCGCGGGTCACCCGCCCGGCCCTGTAGGCGGCTCGGAAGAACTCCTCCGGGGGCGTGCCCCGCGCGCCCAGCGCCTCGCCGGCGACCGCGACGGCCTCCCCGAACGGCAGCTGCTCGAGCCCGGCCAGCGGGTTGACGGCGATGACGGTGCTGATCGGCCACGTGGTGGCGAGGACCTGCGCGGCCCGGCGGACGTCGCTGCGCAGCCGGACGTGCTCGGCGACCCGGTGGGTCGCCGGGGCGGGACGTGTGCTGGTCACGAGGGGGCTCCGGGGGACGACTCGGCGGGACGGGGGACGAGGAGCACGGGCGCGGTGCGCACGAGCGGGGGGCCGGCGGTGCTCCGGCCGGCCGGTCGGCCGCGTGCCGCGCCGGCGCCGAGCAGGCGCACGTACAGGGCGGCCGACACCCGGCCGAGGCCGGCCCGGTCGGTCCGCAGCACCGTGAGCGCGACCAGGGCGGCGAGGGGCAGGGCGAGCAGGAGCGCCGAGGGCGCGGTCGCGTCCGGGAGGACGACCGACGGACGGATGTAAGCGCCCACGGCCCTGGCGACCGGGGTTCTCCGGTGCGGCCACCGCCAGCAGACCGGCCGCGGCACGGCCGCCCGACCGTCGGCTCGCGCCCGAGCCATCCCCAGCGACCGCCGCGCCGGTCGCCCAGGCGAAGGTGAGCACGACCGCGGCCCCGGGCCCGTCGCCCGCGTAGCCGGCGCCGACCGCGCCGGCCAGCAGCAGGGCGGCGCTGGGCAGGACCGCCGCGGCGGCCAGGATGCCGAGTCTCTGGCGGGCCGACGGCAGCCGCGCCGGGGGGAGGCGTCGCTTGCGTCCGGCCGCGCCGACGGCGGAGCCCGCGCCGAGGAAGAGGGACGCCTTCCACATGCCGTGGGCCACCAGGTGGACGACCGCCGCTGCCCACGCGCCGAGGGCGCAGGCCATGACCATGAAGCCCATCTGCGCGGACGTGGACATCGCGAGGCCACCTTTCACGTCGGGTGAGGTGAGGGCCAGCGCCGTCCCGTACACCGCCGTCGCCGCGCCGGCGGCGAAGGCCAGGTGGACCGCCCACCCCGAGGCGCCGACGACCGGGGCCGTCCGGATCAGCAGCAGGCCGCCGGCGTTCACCACCCCGGCGTGCAGCAGCGCGGAGACCGGGGTGGGAGCGGCCAGGGTGGCGGGCAGCCACCGCACGAACGGCAGCTGCGCGGAGCGCGCCAGCGCCGAGAGGACGAACAGGACGCCGACGACGTGGGTCAGCGGGCCCTCACCCACCGCCTCGCCGAGGTCCCGCAGCGCCGGGTTCCCGGAACGCGCGACGACGAGCAGCACCCCGGCCCAGAGCGCCAGATCGCCGACCGCGACCGCCCACGCCGTCCGACGCGCGCCGGCTCGGGCCGCGGGCACCCGCGGGTAGCTGTCCACCAGCAGGCACAGGGTCAGCCCCGTCAGGGTCCAGGCCACGGCCAGTCCGACGAGGGTGGCGGCGGTGGCCGCCGCCGCGGTGGCGGCCACCAGCAGGCCGGCCGCGGGGAAGAAGCGGTGCGCCGCGGGGTCGCCCACCAGGTAGCGGGCGGCGAAGGACGTGATCACCGCGGCGAGCCCGGTGATCAGCAGCAGGACCGTGCTGCCGAGCCGGTCCGCCACGAGGAGGGGGGATGAGCCACCGAGGAGCACCTGCACGGGCCCGGCGGTGGCCACCTCGCCGGCCACGGCCACCGCTGCGACGAAGGAGAGCAGCGTGGCGGCCCGGACGGTTCCGGCGGCGGTGCCGGGATGTGACCGTCCGAGCGCGGCGGCCACGACGCCGGAGACGAGCGGGGCGATGATGAGCGCGGCCAGGAGCAGATTCACGAAGCGAAATTAGCGCACTCGATTTCGTATGTGCTCGGTGAACCCATGTGACGTGGACCACAGTCCTGCGCCGCCGATCGCGGGCGGACGCCTGAGGGCACGTCGATACCCTGGGGTCAGGTGGCGCGGGTCTCCGGGGTCCGCCCCGGCCCGCAGCCGTGTCGCCGGTCGGTCGGACCGGCGGGCCGTGCCCGTGACTTCTGTTGAGGACGTGCTGTGTTCGAGACCCTCTCCGACCGCCTGGACAAGGTCTTCACCGGCCTGCGGGGCAAGGGCCGGCTGACCGACGCCGACATCGACGCCACCGCGCGCGAGATCCGCATCGCGCTGCTCGAGGCCGACGTCGCCCTGCCCGCCGTGCGCGCCTTCATCGACGCGATCAAGCAGCGCGCCCGCGGCGCGGAGGTGTCCCAGGCGCTGAATCCGGCGCAGCAGGTCATCAAGATCGTCAACGAGGAGCTCATCGCGATCCTCGGCGGCGAGACCCGCCGCATCCGGTTGGCCAAGCAGTCGCCGACGGTGATCATGCTGGCCGGTCTGCAGGGTGCCGGTAAGACGACCCTCGCCGGGAAGCTCGGCCGCTGGCTGAAGGAGCAGGGGCACACCCCGCTGCTCGTCGCCTGCGACCTGCAGCGCCCGAACGCGGTCAACCAGCTCTCGATCGTCGCCGGCCAGGCCGGGGTCGACGTCTTCGCCCCCGAGCCGGGCAACGGCGTCGGCGACCCGGTGCAGGTGGCGCGCGACTCGATCGAGCACGCGCGGCGCACGATGCACGACGTCGTCGTCGTCGACACCGCCGGCCGCCTCGGCATCGACGCCGAGCTCATGCAGCAGGCCGCGGACATCCGCGACGCCGTCACGCCCGACGAGACCCTGTTCGTGGTCGACGCGATGATCGGTCAGGACGCCGTGACCACGGCGCAGGCCTTCCAGGACGGCGTCGGCTTCAGCGGGGTCGTGCTCACCAAGCTCGACGGCGACGCCCGCGGTGGTGCCGCGCTGTCGGTGCGGCACGTGACCGGCCAGCCGATCATGTTCGCCTCCACCGGCGAGAAGCTCACCGACTTCGACGTCTTCCACCCCGAGCGGATGGCCTCGCGCATCCTCGGGATGGGCGACGTGCTCACCCTCATCGAGCAGGCCGAGAAGACCTTCGACGCCGACCAGGCCGAGCGGATGGCCGGCAAGCTCGCCTCGCGCGAGGGCTTCACCCTCGAGGACTTCCTCGAGCAGATGATGGCGATCCGCAAGATGGGGCCGATCGCGAACCTGCTCGGAATGCTGCCCGGCGCGGGGCAGATGAAGGAGCAGCTCAAGCAGGTCGACGACCGCGACCTCGACCGCACCGCGGCGATCATCCGGTCGATGACCCCCGAGGAGCGGGTCAACTCCAAGATCATCAACGCCTCCCGCCGCGTGCGCATCGCGAACGGGTCCGGCGTCAGCGTCACCGCCGTCAACCAGCTGCTGGAGCGGTTCGCCCAGGCCCAGAAGATGATGGGCCAGATGGCCGGCAGCATGGGCATGCCCGGCATGGGGCCGATGTCGAAGAAGGCCCGCGGCCGGCAGATGCAGGCGCAGTCGAAGAAGGGCAAGAAGGGCAAGGGCGGCAAGGGCAAGGGTGGGCCGGCCCGCCGTCCCGTCGGCGCCCCGGGCCTGCCGCCCGGTGCCGGCAACCCGTTCGGGAGCGCGCCCGGCGGGATGCCGAGCCTGCCCCCGGGCCAGGGCATGCCGGACCTGACCAAGCTGAACTTCGACCAGTTCAAGGACGGCAACGGCCGGTGAGCCAGCCGCTGCATCTGTCGGGTGTGGTGCTGCCCGAGGGGGAGCACCGCGACGTGTGGGTGCGCGACGGCCGCTTCACCTTCGAGCCCGTGCCCGGCGCCGAGACGGTCAGCCGGGGCGGGTGGCTCATCCCGGGTCTGGTCGACGCCCACTGCCACGTCGGGATCCTGCGCGGCGGCCACCACGCGGAGGACCTCACGCAGGCCCGCGAGCAGGCCCTCACCGAGCGGGATGCCGGGGTGCTGGCGCTGCGGGACTGCGGCTCGCCGGTGGACACCCGGGCGCTGGACGACGACCCGGACCTGCCGACGATCATCCGCGCCGGGCGGCACATCGCCCGCACCCGCCGGTACATCCCGGGCCTCGGCATCGAGATCGAGCCCGAGGACCTCGTCGAGCAGACCCGCGTGCAGGCCCGGCGCGGCGACGGCTGGGTGAAGCTGGTGGGGGATTGGATCGACCGCTCGGTGGGCGACCTCGCGCCCGAGTGGCCGGCCGACGTCGTGGCTGCGGCGATCGCGGCGGCCCACGAGGAGGGCGCCCGGGTCACCGCGCACACCTTCGGCACCGACGCGCTGCCGGCGCTCATCGCGGCCGGCATCGACTGCATCGAGCACGGCACCGGCCTGACCGAGGAGCTCATCGGCGAGATGGCCGCCCGGGGCACCGCCGTCGTCCCCACGCTGGTCAACGTGGAGAACTTCCCCGGCTTCGCTGCGCAGGGGGAGCAGAAGTTCCCCACCTACGCCAGCACGATGCGGCGGCTGTACGCGAACTCCGGCGCCGTCGTGCGCGCCGCGTTCGAGGCCGGCGTGCCGGTGTTCGCCGGCACCGACGCCGGCGGGGGCATCGAGCACGGCGTCATCGCCGACGAGATCCGCGCGCTGTGCGAGGCGGGCATCCCGGCGGAGGACGCGCTGGCCGCGGGTTCGTGGAAGGCGCGCGAGTGGCTGGGGCTGCGCGGCATCGAGGAGGGCGCCGTCGCCGACGTCGTCGTCTACGCGGCCGATCCCCGCGCCGACCTCGACACCTTGCAGTCCCCGCAACGCACCGTCCTCCGCGGCCGCGTCGTCGGGTGAGCCACGACGCTGTGCTCAAGCACGCCACCGCGTCGGTGTTCGTGTTCGCCCGGGTTAGCGGGCAGTGGCAGCTGGGCCTGATCGAGCATCCGAGGTTGTCGATGGCGATGATCCCGGGCGGGCACGTCGAGGACGACGAGACGGCGGCGCAGGCGGCATGGCGCGAGGTCACGGAGGAGACCGGCCTCCGGGTGCGTCCGGTGCGAGCGCCGTCGCCTCCGGTGCCGCCCGGGTACCCACATCCGGTGATGCACCAGCCGTGGTGGATCACCGAACTGCAGGTGCCGCGCGACGGCTCCCTCGCCGAGGACCACGTGCATGTCGACCACGTCTTCGTGGCCGTCGCCGAGAGCATCGAGCCGGTCTCGCAGCCGGAGCTGCGATTCGCCTGGTGGTCCCAGGACGAGATCCTGGGGTCCGACGTCGTCTTTGAGGACACGAAGATCCTCGCTCGTGAACTCTTCGCCAGGGTGGAGACCTTCGCCGACGCTCCCACGTGAGCGACGCGGCCGGCTTCAACCGGGCGGATCGTCGGACCGCCCTGCGGAACCTCGTGGGTTGGGCGCGACGTCCGCTGCGCAGGGCGACGAATACGGAGTAGCCGGGCCTGGGAGACTCCATCCGTGCTGTTGCGGATGTCGACCCTGTTCCTGCGGACCCTGCGTGACGACCCGGCCGACGCCGAGGTCGCCAGCCACCGCCTCCTCGCCCGTGGCGGGTACATCCGCCGGGCCGCGCCGGGCGGGTTCACCTGGCTGCCGCTGGGCTACCGGGTCTTCCGCAACGTCGAGCGCATCATCCGCGAGGAGATGGACGCGATGGGCGCGCAGGAGGTGGCCTTCCCCGCGCTGCTGCCCCGCGAGCCCTACGAGGCCACCGGCCGCTGGACCGAGTACGGCCCCAACCTCTTCCGCCTCAAGGACCGCCGCGGCAACGACTTCCTGCTCGGCCCCACGCACGAGGAGATGTTCACGCTCCTGGTGAAGGACCTCTACGGCTCCTACAAGGACCTGCCGGTCTCGCTGTACCAGATCCAGACCAAGTTCCGGGACGAGGCGCGACCCCGCGCCGGGCTGTTCCGCGGCCGCGAGTTCACGATGAAGGACAGCTACTCCTTCGACATCGACGACGCCGGCCTCGACAAGAGCTACGCCCTGCACCGCGACGCCTACATCAAGATCTTCGACCGGCTGGGCCTGGAGTACGTGATCGTCTCGGCGATGTCGGGCGCGATGGGCGGCTCGAAGAGCGAGGAGTTCCTCCACCCGACCGCGATCGGCGAGGACACCTTCGTCCGCTCGCCCGGCGGCTACGCGGCCAACGTCGAGGCCGTCACCACCGTCGTTCCCGACGAGATCCCCGTCGACGGGTTGCCCGCCGCGCACGTCGAGGACACCCCCGACACCCCGACCATCGAGTCGCTGGTGACGGTCGCCCAGCAGCTGTTCCCCGACGCCGGCTACACCGCGGCCGCGACGCTGAAGAACGTCGTCGTCACCCTCGTGCACCCCGACGGCACCCGCGAGCCGCTGGTCATCGGCCTGCCCGGCGACCGCGAGGTCGACGCCAAGCGCCTGGAAGCGCAGCTCGCCCCCGCCGAGGTCGAGCCGTTCACCGACTTCGCCGGCAACCCGTCGCTGGTCAAGGGCTACATCGGCCCGCAGGTGCTGGGTGCGGAGAGCGAGTCGAAGATCCGCTACCTGGTCGACCCGCGCGTGGTCGCCGGCACCCGCTGGATCACCGGCGCCAACGAGGCGGGCAAGCACGTGTTCGACCTCGTCGCCGGCCGCGACTTCACCTGGGACGGTGTCATCGAGGCCGCCGAGGTGCTGCCCGGCGACCCCGCACCCGACGGCTCCGGTCCGCTGGAGCTCGCCCGCGGCGTCGAGATGGGCCACATCTTCCAGCTGGGCCGCAAGTACGCCGAGGCGCTCGACCTCAAGGTGCTCGACGAGAACGGGAAGCTCGTCACGGTGACGATGGGGTCCTACGGCATCGGGGTCTCCCGCGCCGTCGCGGCGATCGCCGAGTCCACCCACGACGAGCTCGGCCTGGTCTGGCCGCGCGAGGTGGCGCCGGCCGACGTGCACCTGGTCGCCACCGGCAAGGACGCCGCCGTCTTCGAGGCCGCGGAGGCGCTGGCCGCCGAGCTCGTCGCGGCGGGCGTCACGGTGCTCTTCGACGACCGGCCCAAGGTCTCGCCGGGCGTGAAGTTCAAGGACGCCGAACTGCTCGGGATGCCCACGATCGTCACCGTCGGCCGCGGCCTGGCCGAGGGCACGATCGAGGTGCGCGACCGGAGGACCGGCGAGCGCGAGGAGGTGCCGGTCGCCGAGGCCGCTGCCCGCGTGCTCGCCGCCGTCCGCGGCTGAGACCCATCGCCGTCACCCCGCGCGGGGATCAGGTGACCTGATCCCCGCGCGTCCTCCCTCACGGTGAGCGGTGGGGGAGGACGCGCTGCGGTGAGGGAGGACGACGTCAGGTGCGGTCGGCGACCAGCTCGACCTCGTAGCCGTCGGCGTCCTCCAGGTAGGCGGCCCGGTGTGCAGGCCCCCCGGCGAACGGGTGTCGCTCGGGGAACAGCAGCGTCCAGCCGTGGTCCGGAGCCTCCGCGACCAGGGCGTCCAGCTCCGCGGGGGAGCCGGCCCAGAGGGCCAGGTGGTTGAGGCCGGGGGAGCGGCGCTCGTGCCGGTCGCCGGTCAGCGCCGGCGACTGCTCCAGGACGACGTAGACGCCACCACCCGCGGCGTCCCACCGCCAGGACCGTCCGTGCTCCCACGTCTGGAACGGTTCCGCGCCCAGGCGGGTCAGCAGCCAGCCCCACGACTCCTGCGCGCGGGTGAGGTCCGGCACCCACAGTTCGATGTGGTGCAGGGGACTGCTCCTGGTCACAGGGCTCCTCCGGGGATCTGGCATCATGGTCGGTCGAACACGGCGGTGGCGGCCCTCTCACCGAACCCGACCGTGTCCATCGCTCCGCCCCGGCGCAACCCCACACGTCGTCCGGCGAGCAACCACACAGCGTTCGAGGAGTACACCACCTACCGTGGCCACCAAGATCAAGCTCATGCGCCTGGGCAAGATGCGCGCGCCGTACTACCGCATCGTCGTCGCCGACGCCCGGACCAAGCGTGACGGCCGCTCGATCGAGACGATCGGCAAGTACCACCCCAAGGAGGAGCCCTCCTTCATCGAGGTCGACTCCGAGCGGGCGCAGTACTGGCTCGGTGTCGGTGCCCAGCCGACCGAGGCCGTCGCCGCCATCTTCCGCGTGACCGGTGACTGGCAGAAGTTCAAGGGCGAGGCCGCGCCGCCGCCCATGCGCGTCGCCGAGCCCAAGCCGGACAAGAAGGCCCTCTACGAGGCCGCTGTCCGCTCCGGCATGGACGAGCCCACCACGGACGCGACCACCGCCAAGAAGAAGGCCGCGCCGAAGAAGGCCGCTGCCGCCGAGGCGCCCGCTGCCGAGGACGCTCCCGCCGCCGAGGCCCCGACCGAGGCTCCGGCCGCGGACGCCGCCCCGGCCGAGACGCCCGCCGAGTAAGACGTGCTCGAAGACGCGCTCGAGCACCTGGTCAAGGGCATCGTCGACCACCCCGAGGACGTGACGGTCGACCTGCTCACCAACCGCCGTGGCAAGACCCTCGAGATCCGGGTGCACCCCGACGACCTCGGCAAGGTCATCGGCCGCGGCGGCCGTACCGCCAAGGCGCTGCGCCAGGTGATGACCGGTGTCGGGGGACGCGGCCTCCGGGTCGACGTCGTCGACACCGACGGGCGCTGAGCGCACCTCCCTTGCCGGAGAACCCGCACGACGACGACACCGTGGTGGTCGGCCGCATCGGCCGGCCCCACGGTGTTCGTGGTCTGGCGACCGTCGAGGTGCGCACCGACGACCCGGACCTCCGCTTCGCACCGGGCACGGTGCTGCGCACCGACCCCGCAGGGCGGGGGCCGCTGACGGTGGTCGACAAGCGCTGGCACAGCGGCACCCTCCTGCTCCAGCTGGCCGCTTCCTCCGGTGAGGTCTACGAGTCCCGCGAGACCGTCGACACGCTGCGCAACACCATGCTGCTGGTGCCCGTGGCCGAGCTGCCGGAGATCGAGGACCCCGACGCGTACTACGACCACCAGCTGGTCGGTCTGCGCGCGCAGCTTCCCGACGGGTCGGTGATCGGCGAGGTCACCGCCGTCCGGCACGAGGCCCAGGACCTGCTCGTGATCCGCCGCGCCGAGGGCGGCGAGGCGCTCGTCCCGTTCGTGGCCGCGATCGTGCCCACCGTCGACGTGGCCGGCGGCGTCCTCGTCGTCGACCCGCCCGAGGGGCTGCTGGAGCTGTGAGTTTCCGCGTCGACGTCGTGACGATCTTCCCCGAGTACCTCGCCCCGCTGCGCCAGTCGCTCCTGGGCAAGGCCGCGGAGCGCGGCCTGGTCAGCATCGGGGTGCACGACCTGCGGCAGTGGACCGACGACGTCCACCGCACCGTCGACGACTCCCCGTACGGCGGCGGTCCCGGCATGGTCATGAAGCCCGAGCCGTGGGCGCAGGCGCTGGAGGCCGTGCGGACGCCGGGCAGCCGGCTCGTCGTCCCGACCCCGGCCGGTCGGCCGTTCACCCAGCGCATGGCCGCCGAGTGGGCCGCCGAGCCCGGGCTGGTCTTCGCCTGCGGGCGGTACGAGGGCATCGACCAGCGGGTCGCCGACTGGGCCGCCGACGCCGGCCCGGTCTCGGAGGTCTCCATCGGTGACTACGTGCTGGCCGGTGGGGAGTCCGCGGTGCTCGTCATGGTCGAGGCCGTGACCAGGCTGCTGCCCGGTGTGGTCGGCAACCGGGAGTCGGTGGAGTTCGACTCGCACGCCGACGGGCTGCTCGAGGGCCCGTCCTACACGCGGCCGGCGTCCTGGCGCGGGCACGAGGTGCCCCCCGTGCTGCTGTCCGGTGACCACGCGGCCATCGAGCGCTGGCGTCGCGCCGAGTCGCTGCGGCGCACGGCCGAGCGCCGTCCCGACCTGCTGGCCGCGCTGCCCGACGGCGCACTGGACGACGCCGAGCTCGCCGCGCTCGAGGGTCGCCGACCGACGTGACCGGCAAGGCGGTGGTGCGGCCCTCGGCGCGCGTCGTCGTCGTCGACCCGGCCGGCCGCGTGCTGCTGCTCGGTGCCCGGCTGACCGATCCGGACATCCCGCCCGGCGACGTCCTGTTCTGGTACACCCCGGGCGGAGGCGTGGAGGACGGCGAATCGCTGCGCACCGCGGCGGTGCGGGAGCTGGCCGAGGAGATCGGCCTGGAGGCCGACCCGGCCGCGCTCGAGGGCCCGGTGTGGCTGCGCCGGTTCGTCGGGCCCTTCGGCGGGGTGCCGATCGACAACCGCGAGACGTACTTCGTGCTCCGGGACGTCGTGCACGAGGTCGACGCGCGCGGCCGCACCGAGCTGGAGATCCTGGGCGACGAACCGCACCGCTGGTGGACCGCCGAGGAGATCGCCGCGAGCAGCGAGGAGTTCGCACCCCGCGAGCTGGCCGGGCTGCTGCCGGCGCTGCTGGCCGGCCCGTGGACCGGGGTGCCGCGCATCGTCACGTGAAGATGTGGCACAGTAGAGAACTGCTGCGCGCCGTCGGCCGGGTCGACGGGAGTTCCCCAGAGGAGCCCGCAGCTCCCGGGAACGGACAGCCGGGGCGCTCCGCTGTCCGCACCGCCTACGAGCCACTGCCAGAACATGAGGACTGCCGCGATGAACACCCTGGACGCACTCGACGCCGCTTCGCTGCGCGACGACATCCCGACGTTCCGCCCGGGTGACACCGTCAAGGTGCACGTCCGCGTGGTCGAGGGCAACCGCTCCCGCATCCAGGTCTTCCAGGGCGTCGTCATCCGGCGCCAGGGCGGCGGCATCCGCGAGACCTTCACGGTCCGCAAGGTCAGCTTCGGCGTCGGCGTGGAGCGCACCTTCCCGGTGCACACCCCGGTCGTGGAGAAGATCGAGGTCCTCGTCCGCGGTGACGTCCGCCGCGCCAAGCTGTACTACCTGCGCGAGCTCCGCGGCAAGGCCGCCAAGATCAAGGAGAAGCGCGAGGTCGTCACGCGCTGACCTGCGCGCACATCCCGGGCGGCAGTTCCGCCCGTCTGCGTCTCCGGCGGGCCCTCCGCGCCGTACGCTGCTCCTGATGAGCAGTGAACGGCCCGGGGGGCCCGCCGACGTCGATCCGGGGGAACCCGACCCGCAGCGCGACACCCCGGACAGCAGCAGCGAGGCGGTCGGGCCCGGCCGGGCCGGGCGCCGGGGCCGCCGCGACGCCGAGGGGAAGAAGAGCTCACTGCTGCGCGAGCTCCCGGTGCTGCTCGTCGTGGCGTTCCTGCTGGCGCTGGTGGTCAAGACCTTCTTCGTGCAGGCCTTCTTCATCCCCTCCGGCTCGATGGAGGAGACGCTCCACGGCTGCCCGGGGTGCACCGGTGACCGGGTGCTGGTGAACAAGGTGCCCTACTGGTTCGGCGAGCCCGAGCCCGGCGACGTCGTCGTGTTCAAGGGCCCGGACACCTGGACGCCGGAGGTCACGGTCGCCGAGCCGGCGAACTGGTTCACCGGCAGCATGTTGTGGCTGGGCCGCACCGTGGGTGTCGCGCCGCCCAGCGAGGACGACTTCGTCAAGCGGGTCGTCGCCGTCGGCGGGCAGACGGTGGAGTGCTGCGACCTGGAGGGGCGGGTCACCGTCGACGGCGAGCCGCTCGACGAGCCCTACATCTTCGAGAACACCCCCATCGAACTGCGCGCGTTCGGCCCGGTGACCGTGCCCGAGGGCCGGCTGTGGGTGATGGGCGACCACCGCTCCGCCTCGTCCGATTCCAAGGCGCACATCGACGACCGCTACTCCGGCACCATCGGGGTGGACGACGTCATCGGCAAGGCGGCGGTGAGGGTCTGGCCCCTGGGCCGATTCGGCCTGATCGGTTCGCCCGACATCCAGGACGCCGACGCCTCGGCCGGGGTCCAGGCCGGCGTGACCGGTGTGCGCCCGGACCTGTTGGCCTCCTCGGCGGTGGGGCTCGTCGGCGCCGTCCCCGTGGTGGCCTGGCGTCGTCGTCGTCGCCGTCGTCGCTGATCGCGTTCCGACTCCTCGGACCGCGCCGTGCACACGGCGCGGTCCGCTGTCGTCGTGCGGTCGCCATTCATCGAATGGTGCGGTAGTCGGCTGCGATCCATTCGAGATGGTGCGCGTGTGACGCAGCGCGCATTGCGCCACTCATGCGAAAAATGTCGGGAAAGTGTTCAAGCAACCGTTTCACCCTTCCGATGGAGGTGTTGCAAGCAATTCGGAGTGAAACGGAGTCTGTTGTGTCTGCACCTATGGCGAGCACCGCCCGCGGGGTCACCCGCGTGCTCCTCCTCGCCGACGCGCCCGTCCTGCGTCGTGGCCTGGTCAGCATGATCAACGAGACCGCGGGCATGCAGTCCGTCGGCACCCCCGGCGAGCTGCGCCGCGCCATGACGCTGGCCGAGACGGCCCGTCCGGACGCCGTGGTCGTCGAGCTCGGGTCCGGCCGCGCCGCCACCCTGAACGCCTGCCGCGACCTGCGTCGCCGGTTCCCCCGGGTCGCCATCGTCGCCCTGGCCTCCTCCGAGGACCCGGCCGTCGTCAACGAGGCGCTCGCCGCCGGTGTCGGTGGCTACCTCATGATCAACACGTCGCCGACCCTGCTGGGCTGGGCCATCCTGGCCGCCCGCGCCGGCCGGACCGTGGTCGACCCCCAGATCCGCCGGGTCGAGCCCTCTGCCACCCCTGCAGCCAAGCCCTTCACGCCCGAGGTGCCCCTGACCCGGCGCGAGCAGGACGTGCTGGACGAGCTGCTGCAGGGCCAGTCCAACCGGGCGATCGGCCGCAACCTGTTCATCAGCGAGGACACGGTGAAGAGCCACGTCAAGGCCATCCTGCGCAAGCTGGGTGCCCGCGACCGTGCCCACGCCGTCTCCCTGGTGCTGTCCTCGCGCAACCCGGTGTGCAGCTGCGGCGCCCACGGCGCCGTGCGCGCCGAGGAGCCCGAGGTCCCCGCCGAGCTCTGACGTCCCGGGGGCTACGGCTCCCGAGTGTTCCTCCGCATGCAGGGCCGGTCCTCCCCAGGACCGGCCCTTCGTGTGTCCGGTGTCGGTCCCGGACGGCCTGCACGGGCGTCGTACTGTCGGCCCCGATGGCTGCCCGTCCCGTTCACTCCACCGCCGCGCCGGTGCCTCGCCGGATGCTGCCGATCCCCGGCGAGGAGCGCTCCGATGCGCTCTGGGACATGGAGCGCTCGCTGCGCCGCCGCGGCTTCTCCGCCGTCGCCGGTGCCGACGAGGCCGGCCGCGGCGCCTGCGCCGGGCCGCTGGTCGCCGCCGCGTGCGTGCTGCCCGCCGGCAAGCGCGGCCGAGTGCCCGGGCTGGCGGACTCGAAGCTGCTCACCGCCGCGGCGCGCGATCGCGTCTACGCCGAGATCCTGGACCGGGCGGTGTCCTGGTCGGTCGTGCAGATCCCGGTGGAGGAGCTGGACGCCCGCGGCATGCACGTCACCAACCTGGAGGCGCTGCGCCGGGCGGTGTGCACCCTGGACCCGGAGCCGGACTACGTGCTCACCGACGGGTTCCCGGTCCCGGGTCTGGCGCGGCCCGGCCTCGCGGTGTGGAAGGGCGACCGGGTGGCGGCCTGTGTCGCCGCCGCGTCCGTGCTCGCGAAGGTGACCCGGGACCGCGTGATGGTCGAGCTGCACGAGCGGTGGCCGGAGTACGACTTCGCCGGCCACAAGGGCTACATCACCGACGTGCACACCGCGGCCCTGGAGCGGCACGGGCCCTGTCCGGCGCACCGGATGCGCTTCGTCAACGTGGCCCGGGCGCGTGACCTGCACGCCGGGCGGGTCCACCGGCTGCCCGCCGGCGACGCCATGCACGATGATGGGGACATGCGCCCTGTGTCCTGCGAGCCACCGACGAGCACCGAGGACCGATGAGCACCGAGGATCTCGAGAAGTACGAGACCGAGATGGAGCTGCAGCTCTATCGCGAGTACAAGGACATCGTCCGCCAGTTCACCTACGTGGTGGAGACGGAGCGGCGGTTCTACCTCGCCAACTCCGTCGACCTCCAGGTCCGCGAAGCGGGCGGCGAGGTCTACTTCGAGCTGAAGCTCTCCGACGCCTGGGTGTGGGACATGTACCGGCCCGCCCGGTTCGTCCGCAACGTGCGGGTGCTGACGTTCAAGGACGTCAACGTCGAGGAGCTCGACAAGCCCGACCTGGAGCTGCCCGAGACCCCGCCGCGCGCCTGAGCCGCGCTACTCGGCGAGGGTCTGCACGCGCTCGAGGTCGGTGACGTCGAAGACCTCGGCGGCCGAGACGACGGTGACCCTGCCACCCGCCAGGGGCTTCATGGTGAGCCAGCCGGCGGGGGAGAAGCGCACGAGGGCGTCGATGGGCGGGCGGTTGGAGACGACGGCGGTGCGCAGCCGGACGCTCGCCTGGTAGGTGTCCCGGTCGTTGATCTGGACGACCGTCTCGACGTACATGCCCGGACGGTAGCCCGGCCCGTGATGCGTTCCGGGCTGCCGCTCCACAGGGTCGGTCGCCGTCCACAGCTTCGGTCGCGCCCTCGGTTCGCCGGTCCCGTCCGGCCACGGTGGACGGGTGCCTCCTCCACGCCTCGGCGACCACGGCGAACGCATCGCCGCCGACTACCTGACCGACGCCGGTCTGCGCGTCCTCGACCGCAACTGGCGGTGCCGGGAGGGCGAGCTGGACATCGTCGCCCGCGACGACGACGCGCTCGTCTTCTGCGAGGTCAAGACCCGCCGGGGTCTCGGCTACGGGCACCCCGCCGAGTCGGTCACCCTGGCCAAGCAGCGCCGGATCCGGCTGCTGGCCCAGCGGTGGCTGGCCGCGCACGACGAGCACGCCCCGGAGATCCGGTTCGACGTCGTCGGTGTGCTGGTGCGGCGGGACGACCTCCCCGAGGTCACGCATCTGCGGGCGGCCTTCTCGTGACGCTGGCCCGCACCTGGTCCGTCGGGCTGGTCGGCGTCCGAGGTGCCCTGGTCGAGGTCGAGCTGGACATCGCGCAGGGGCTCCCCGGAGTGGCTCTCGTGGGACTCCCGGACGCGGTGGTGCGGCAGTCGGTCGACCGGGTCCGCGCGGCCGTGGTGAACACCGGCGGGGAGTTCCCGGCGCGGCGGATCACGATCGGCCTGTCACCCGCCTCGATGCCCAAGCAGGGCAGCGGGTTCGATCTCGCGCTGGCCGCCGCGGTGCTGGCAGCCGCCGGCACGGTGCCCGCGCGGTCGATCGACCGGCTGGTGCTGCTCGGAGAGCTCGGGCTCGACGGTTCGGTCCGGCCGATCCGCGGTGTGCTGCCGGCTGTGCTGGCCGCGGCGCGCGCCGGTCACGGGCAGGTCGTCGTCCCTGCCGCCAACGCCGACGAGGCCGCGCTGGTCGACGGCATCGAGGTGCTGGCGGTCGGATCGCTGGGGCAGGTGGTCGAGCACCTGGCCGGGCGCCGTCCGCTGGTGGCGCACGAGCGCGCGGCCCTGCCCGAGGTCGCCCCGTCGGCCGACCTGGGCGACGTGGTCGGCCAGTCCGTGGGGCGCCGGGCGGTCGAGATCGCCGCGGCCGGGGGCCACCACCTGTTCCTCGCCGGGCCGCCGGGTGCCGGCAAGACGATGCTCGCCGAGCGCCTGCCGGGGTTGTTGCCACCGCTGGACGAGCGGGCGGCCCTGGAGGTCACCGCGATCCACTCGATCGCCGGGACGCTCCCGTCGGCCGCGCCGCTGCTCACCCGGCCGCCGTTCGAGGCGCCGCACCACTCGGCCACCATGGCGGCGCTGGTCGGCGGCGGGTCGGGGCAGATCCGCCCCGGTGCGCTGTGCCGGGCCCACCGTGGCGTCCTGTTCCTGGACGAGACCCCGGAATTCCCCCGGGCGGTGCTCGACACGCTCCGCCAGCCGCTGGAGCGCGGTGAGGTCACGATCTCGCGAGCCTCCGGTGCGGCCACGTTCCCGTGCCGGGCGCAGCTGGTCCTCGCCGCCAACCCGTGCCCCTGCGCCAGCGCCGCCGGGGACACGGCGTGCACCTGCAGCCCGCTCGAGCGGCGGCGGTACCGGTCCCGGCTGTCGGGCCCACTGCTCGACCGCATCGACCTGCGCGTGGAGCTGCCTCCGGTGACTCGCGCCGCCTGGCTGGACGGTCTCGGCGCACCGGAGTCCACCGAGGTCGTCGCCCGCCGGGTCCAGCGGGCGCGGACGGTGGCCGCGGAACGGTTGGCGGGCACCGGTCTCGTGCTGAACAGCCAGGTGCCCGGACGGCTGCTGCGCGAGCGGTTCGCCCCTTCTCGGGCGTCGCTGGCGCTGGCCGAGCGGGCGCTGGAACGTGGCGCGTTGTCGGTCCGAGGGTTCGACCGCGTCCAGCGGGTCGCCTGGACCCTGGCCGACCTCGCCGGGCGCGCCGTGCCCGGTCCGGACGAGATCGCCGAGGCCCTCGGCATGCGCCTGCAGCGGGCCGCGGCATGACCACCCTCGACGAGGAACTCGAGGACGCCGCTGGGGCGGGCGACCCGCTGCACCCCGGTCTGCGGCGGGCCCGGGCGTGGCTCAGCAGGGCGGTCGAGCCGGGCACGGTGGACCTCTGGCGATACGTCGACCAGCTCGGCCCGGTGGTCGCGGTCCAACGGCTGCGCAGCGGGGCGGCGCCGGACGCGCTGCGGTCCCTGGTCGGTGCGCGGGCGGAGCAGGACGCGACCCTGGCCGACCTGCAGCGGGCGGAGCGGTGCGGAGCACGGCTGCTGACCCCCGAGGACGACGAGTGGCCGTTCCTGCAGCTGCACGCGCTCACGCTGGCCGTGGCCGACGAGCCGACGGCTCGGCGCGACCAGTCCGACCGGACGAGGGCACCTGTGCCGCCGCTCGCGCTGTGGGTCCGGGGGCCCGGCCGGCTCGACGAGCTCGCCGACCGCTCGGTGGCCGTCGTCGGCTCCCGCGCCTCGACGGCCTATGGCGAGCACGTCGCCGCCGAGCTGGGGCACCAGCTGGGGGAGCGGGGCTGGACCGTCGTCTCGGGCGGCGCCTACGGCATCGATGCCGCCGCGCACCGCGGGGCGCTGGCCGCCGAGGCGCCCACCGTCGCGGTGCTCTCCTGCGGGGTCGACCGCCCGTACCCGGCCGCGCACGGCGCGCTCTTCCACCGCATCGCCGAGACGGGCCTGCTGGTCAGCGAGTGGCCGCCGGGATCGGCGCCGCTGCGGCACCGCTTCCTCGTGCGCAACCGGCTGATCGCCGCCCTGACCCGCGGGACGGTCCTGGTCGAGGCCGCCGCCCGCTCGGGTGCGCTGGCCACCGCGCGGCGGGCGCAGGACCTCGGACGGTCGGTGCTCGTCGTGCCCGGACCCGTCACGTCGGCGATGAGCGTCGGGTGCCACGAGCTGCTCCGCGACGAAGAGCTGGGCGCCCGGCTGGTCGCCTCCGCCGCCCACGTCATCGAGGCCGTGGGCAGCATCGGCGCCGACCTGGCCGATCCGGTGTCCCGGCCGGAGACGGTGCGCGACGGGCTCTCCGATGTCGCCACCCGGGTCCTCGACGCCTGCCCGGTGCGCATCGGGGTGAGCCCGGAGCGGCTGGCCGCGGTCGCCGGCTGTGACGTCCTCGAGGTGCTGCGGGTCCTGCCCGCCCTCGAACTGGCCGACCTCGTGCAGTGGACGGGTACCGGCTGGCGGCTGACACCTCCGCCGAAGGAGGCGCGGGGAGGGGGTCGGCCCGGCGTGGCGTCTTGACCGGTCGGGCGGGCCGACGGACGGTTCCGCCATGGCGACAGGGACGGCGGATGCGCGCGCCGCCCTGCCCCCTGCCCTGGCCGAGGTGCTGGCCGGCTACGAGGACCACCTGCGGAGCCAGCGGGACCTCTCCGAGCACACCGTGCGCGGATACGTCACCGACGTCGTCGGGCTGCTCGACCATCTCGCCCGTCGAGGCGGCGAGCAGGCCCACCACCTCGACCTCCCCGTGCTGCGCAGCTGGCTGGCCCAGGGCCGCACCAAGGGGAACAGTCGCGCCACCACTGCCCGGCACGCCGCCGCGGCCCGTTCCTTCACCCGCTGGCTGCGCCGCGCCGAGCTCACCACCGAGGACGTCGGACTGCGGCTGGTCAGCCCCAAGGCGCACCGCACCCTCCCCGACGTGCTGGCCCCCGACCAGGCACGCGCCGTGGTGGAGTCGGCCGCCGGTGCCGAGGAGCCGGTGGGGCTGCGGGACGCGGTCGTGCTCGAGCTGCTCTACGCCAGCGGCATCCGCGTCAGCGAGCTCGTCGGCCTGGACGTCGACGACCTCGACCGGGGGCGGCGGGTGCTCCGGGTGCTCGGCAAGGGCCGCAAGGAGCGCAGCGTGCCCTACGGCCTGCCCGCCGAGGCCGCGATCGACGCCTGGCTGAGCCGCGGCCGCCCGGCGCTCGCGGTCCCCACGTCGGGACCGGCGCTCCTGCTCGGCGTCCGTGGCGGACGGCTGGACGCCCGCGAGGCCCGCCGCATCGTGCACGCCGCCGTCGCAGGCACCGCCGGCGCGCCCGACATCGGTCCGCACGGCCTGCGGCACTCCGCGGCGACCCACGTGCTGGAGGGCGGCGCGGACCTGCGCTCCGTCCAGGAGCTGCTCGGCCACGCTAGCCTCGCGACGACGCAGATCTACACGCACGTGACCGTCGAGCGGCTCCGTGCGGTGCACGCCCAAGCTCACCCCCGGGCCTGAGGATCGGGCCGGGTGCGGATGGACACGGCGGCAACCACCATGAGGCAGGACCACGGGGCGCGAGCCCGCAGCGCGAGCGAGGAGGGCCACCGTGCCTGAGGCAACGATCTCCCTGATCGACGAGTCGGCCGAGGACACCGACGCCTTCGTCACCCAGCTGTGGGCGCGGTACGTGGCCGACCGCGACCCCGGGCTGCGCGACCGGCTGATCCTGCACTACGCCCCGCTGGTCAAGTACGTCGCCGGCCGGGTGGGCAGTGGTCTGCCGAGCCACGTCGAGCAGGCAGACCTGGTCTCCTACGGGACGTTCGGCCTGATCGATGCGATCACCCGCTACGAGCCGACCCGCGAGGTGAAGTTCGAGAGCTACGCGATGGCCCGCATCCGCGGCGCGATCATCGACGAGCTCCGCAACACCGACTGGATCCCGCGGTCGGTCCGCATGAAGGCCCGCCAGTTCGAGCGCACCGTCGCCGAGCTCGAGGCCCGGCTGCACCGGACGCCGACCGACGACGAGGTCGCCGACGCCATGGACATGGACGTCGAGGAGATCCGCAAGTTCCTCGGCCAGCTGTCCCTGGTCAACGTCGTCGCCCTCGACGAGCTGCTCACCGACGACGACGGCGGTTCGCCGCGCCTCGGCGACACCCTGCAGGACACCCGGGCCCTGGACCCGCAGGCGATGGCCGAGAACGGTGAGGCGCGCCAGCTGCTGGCCCGCGCCGTGGAGCAGCTCCCCGAGCGGGAGAAGGTCGTCGTCTCGCTCTACTACTTCGAGGGCCTCACCCTCGCCGACATCGGCCGCGTGCTGGGCGTGACCGAGAGCCGCATCTGCCAGCTGCACACCAAGGCCGTGCTCCACCTGCGCACCAAGCTCGCCGACATCGCCTGACCCGGAGCCGGGCCGCCGGATACGCCTCTACGTGTCCATCGGGCTGAGCTGAGGGGAGCGTTGAACCCCAGCGGCCCGATCGGGCGCGCTCCTGGGTCCTGCAGGTTCAACGGTCCGGGCGCAGGGGGAGCAGGCGCACGCGCACCACGAGGAGCAGGAGCGGGTCGAGGTAGTCCTCGCCGCGGCGGAGCCCCCAGTGCAGGCAGGCCTCGACCGGGCAGCCGTGGTGCCCCGGCGTCAGCGTGCCGATGGGGGAGCCCCGCGCCACTCGCTGCCCGGCGCCGACAGCTGGGTCGACCGGCTCGTACGTCGTCCGCAGGCCGCCGGCGTGGTCGATGCTCACCACCGGCCGTCCCGCCACCATCCCGGCGAAGACCACGACGCCGTCGCCTGCCGCGAGCACCGGCGTCCCCGGTGCACCGCCGAGGTCGGCGCCCCGGTGGCCCGGACCGTAGGCGTGGGCCGGCGCCTCGAAGGGCCGCGTCACCGCCAGGGCGCCGGCCAACGGCGCCGTCCACACGGCGACGGCCGGTGCGCCCGCTGGCTCCGGCCCGGCGACGGCGGGCACGGGCGCCAGCACCGCCACCGCCAGGGCCGCGAGGACGGCGGGGACGGCAGCACGCATGCGGCGATCCTGGGTCCGGCGAGAGCACGACCGTCCGCCCGGCGGGCGGCTGTGGAGAGCGCCCAGCGGCGGGGAAACCACCGGCGGCCGTCGCGTATGCTGTCCGGTGCGACCCGTCCGACGGGTCGACTTCGCGCGTCCTCATCCCGCCGACACGGCGGGGCGCTCGCCTCCTCGGTCCCGGCCCGCAACGGCCGGGGGAGTGGCGACGCAGGACGCCAGGGCGGACACCACCCGGTGCCCGCGACAACCGGAACACGCGCGGCCCTCGGTCGCGCGCGCAAGCAGAGAGGCTGCAATGGCAGTCGTCAGCATGAAGCAGCTGCTCGACAGCGGCGTCCACTTCGGGCACCAGACCCGCCGCTGGAACCCGAAGATGAAGCGCTTCATCTTCACCGAGCGCAACGGCATCTACATCATCGACCTGCAGCAGACGCTCGGGTACATCGACAACGCCTACGAGTTCGTCAAGCAGACGGTCGCCCACGGTGGCTCGATCCTGTTCGTCGGCACCAAGCGTCAGGCACAGGAGGTCGTCGCCGAGCAGGCCACGCGCGTGGGCATGCCCTACGTCAACCAGCGCTGGCTCGGCGGCATGCTCACCAACTTCCAGACGGTCTTCAAGCGCCTCGAGCGCCTCAAGGAGATCGAGGACATGGAGCAGACCGGCGTGCTGGTCAGCCTGTCCAAGAAGGAGCAGCTGGTCCTCAGCCGCGAGAAGGCCAAGCTCGACCGCTCCCTCGGCGGCATCCGCGACATGAAGAAGGTGCCCAGCGCCATCTGGATCGTGGACACCAAGAAGGAGCACATCGCCGTCGGCGAGGCCCGCAAGCTGAACATCCCGGTCGTCGCGATCCTCGACACCAACTGCGACCCCGACGAGGTCGACTACAAGATCCCGGGCAACGACGACGCGATCCGCAGCATCGCCGTGCTGACCCGCGTGGTGGCCGACGCCGTCGCCGAGGGCCTCATGGCCCGGTCGGCCGCGCAGGCCAACGCCGGCCGCGAGGACGGCGCCGAGCCGGTCATCGGTGGCGACCAGCCGCTGGCCGACTGGGAGCGCGAGCTGCTGACCGGTGGTGACGCCGCGGCCGCCCCGGCCGACGACGCCACCGCCACCCCGCTGCCGGAGACCCCGGCCGAGGCCCCCACGGTCACCGCCGAGGAGGTCGCCCCGGTCGAGGACGTCCCCGCCACCACCGGCGGCAAGGACAACGACGCCGTCTGACGGATCGGCGCCGTCCCCCCGCTGACCGGCGGGAGGGCGGCGCCGCCGCCTGTCCGCTCCACGAGCAGCACCCACAGACCACAGAGGAAGTGACATGGCTGAGTTCACTGCGGCCGACGTCAAGCGTCTCCGCGACGCCACCGGCGCCGGCATGATGGACTGCAAGAAGGCCCTGACCGAGGCCGACGGCGACTACGACAAGGCCGTCGAGTTCCTGCGCGTCAAGGGCGCCAAGGACGTCGGCAAGCGCCTCGAGCGCTCGACGACCAACGGCATCGTCGTCAGCAAGGACGGCGCGCTGCTGGAGCTCGACTGCGAGACCGACTTCGTCGCCAAGAACGCCGACTTCATCGCGCTCGCCGACCGCCTGCTCGGGATCGGCCTCGACAAGAAGGCCGCCGACGCCGAGGCCCTGCTGGGCGCCGACGTCGACGGTCAGACCGTCGCCGCGCTGGTCGAGGGCGAGTCCGCCCGCATCGGCGAGAAGCTGGTGCTGAGCCGCTTCGCGATCTTCGAGGGCACGACCGCCACCTACCTGCACAAGCGGGCCACCGACCTGCCCCCGGCCATCGGTGTCGCCGTGCAGTACAGCGGCGGCAGCGAGGACGCGGCCCGCAGCCTGGCGATGCACATCGCCGCCGCGCGCCCGCGCTACCTCACCCGCGAGGAGGTCCCGGCCGAGGCGGTCGAGACCGAGCGTCGCGTCGCCGAGCAGACGGCCAAGGAGGAGGGCAAGCCCGAGCAGGCGATCACCAAGATCGTCGAGGGCCGGGTCAACGCCTACTACAAGGACTTCGTCCTGCTCGAGCAGCCGTCGATCACCGAGCCCAAGCGCACGGTGAAGCAGATCGTCGACGAGGCCGGCCTGACCGTGGAGCGCTTCGCGCGCTTCGAGGTCGGCCAGGCCTGACAGAAGGACCGCCCTTCCCCCCGCGCCTCGCACGCTCGGCACGGGACCCTGAAGGACGGCCGTTCCAGCTCGTTGCGGCGGCTCCGCTCCTGCACTCCAGGAGCGGAGCCGTTCGCATGTGCGGCAGGATCAACCCACTGATGTCGAACGAGGGATGACGCGTTGACCGAGACGACCGTTCCACTGTCCGCGCCCACCGCGTTCCAGCCCGCCGACGGCGCCGGATACAAGCGCGTGCTGCTCAAGCTCTCGGGTGAGGCGTTCGGTGGCGGGAAGGTCGGCATCGACTCCGGCATCGTGCACAGCATCGCCCAGCAGCTCGCCGACGTCGTGGCCGGCGGCACGCAGGTCGCCGTCGTCGTCGGCGGTGGGAACTTCTTCCGTGGCGCGGAGCTCGCCCAGGCAGGCATGGACCGCCGGCACGCCGACTACATGGGCATGCTGGGCACGGTCATGAACGCGCTGGCCCTGCAGGCCTTCTGCGAGCAGGTGGGTCTGGAGACCCGGGTGCAGACGGCCATCACCATGGGGCAGGTCGCCGAGCCCTACATCCCGCGCAAGGCCGTGCGGCACCTGGAGAAGGGCCGGCTGGTCATCTTCGGTGCCGGTGCGGGCATGCCGTACTTCTCGACCGACACCGTCGCCGCCCAGCGCGCGATGGAGATCGGCTGCCAGGTGCTGCTGATGGCCAAGAACGGTGTCGACGGCGTCTACGACGACGACCCGCGCACCAACCCCGACGCCGTCATGTACGACGACCTCGACTACGCCACCGTGCTGGCCGACGAGCTGAAGGTTGCGGATGCCACGGCGATCAGCCTGTCCATGGAGAACCGGATGCCCATCGTGGTGTTCAACCTGCTGCGCGACGGCAACATCGCCCGGGCGACCGCAGGTGAGAGGATCGGCACGCTGATCAGCCAGTCGGTCTGACGCCGGCACGGAGACCAGCGCACAGACGAGGACGACGGCGGCCGCGGTCCGGCCGCCGCAGGAGGGACTACCCGTGATCGACGACACCCTGCTCGATGCCGAGGAGCGGATGGACAAGGCTCTGTCGGTCGCCCGCGAGGACCTCGGTTCCGTCCGCACCGGTCGGGCCGCGCCCTCGATGTTCAACAAGATCATGGTCGACTACTACGGGGCCTACACGCCCGTGCCGCAGATGGCCTCCATCACCGTGCCCGAGGCGCGCATGGCGGTCATCAAGCCCTACGACATGAGCCAGCTGACGGCCATCGAGCGGGCCATCCGCGACAGCGACCTGGGCGTCAACCCGACCAACGACGGCCAGATCCTGCGCGTGGTCTTCCCGCAGCTGACCGAGGAGCGTCGTCGCGACCTGGTCAAGCAGGCCCGGTCCAAGGGCGAGGACGCCAAGGTGGCCATCCGCAACATCCGCCGCCGGGCCAAGGACGAGCTCGACCGCATCGCGAAGGACGGCGAGGCCGGCGAGGACGACGTCCGCCGCGCGGAGAAGGAGCTCGACAACCTCACCGAGCAGCACGTGTCGCACGTCGACGAGGCCATGAAGAACAAGGAGACCGAGCTGCTCGAGGTCTGACCTCCGACGACGGCTCGCCGCTCATGACGCCTCCTCCCGCCGACCGCCCGGGCTCCCTGCGCCCGGGCTCGACGCCGTTCCCGCCCGCCGGTTCGCCTGCCGCGACCGGCAGGTCCGTCGGCGACACCGGCCCCGTCGCCCGGTCGCGGGCGGTCCCGCCGCTCCCACCACTGCCCGCGCGGGCGCCGGTCGAGGTTCCCGACGTGACCGTGGAGGTGCCAGCGGTCGTCCCGCCCGGCGCGGAGGAGGCGTCCGAGCTGCCCACCGGCGAGCGCGCGGAGAGCGAGCACACGGAGGCCGCGCCGACGGGGGCCGGGTTGCCCGAGACCGAGAAGCCGGTGACCGGGCACGGCCGGGCCGGTCGAGACCTGCGCGCCGCGATCGGCGTCGGCGTGGTCCTCGTCGCCGTGATCATCGGCTCGCTGGTCGTGCGGCGCGAGGCCTTCGTCGGCCTGGTGATCGTGGCGATCCTCGTGGGCGTCGTCGAGCTCACCCGTGCGCTGCAGGCCGGGTCCTTCCGCGCGCCGGTGGTACCGCTGATGGTGGGCGCGGTCGCGATGCTGGTGCTGGCCTGGAGCCGCGGCCCGACCGGCCTGGTCACCGGCTTCCTCGTCACGGTGCTGGCCGTGCTGCTGTGGCGCCTCGCGGACGGCCCGTCCGGCTACCTGCACGACGCCGCCACCGGCGTCCTCGTGGCGCTCTACGTACCCCTGCTCGCCGGGTTCGCCGTCCTGCTGGTCGTGCCCGACGACGGCGTGGCGCGGGTGCTCGCCTTCATCGCCACGGTGGTCTGCAGCGACGTCGGGGGCTACGCCGCCGGGGTGCTGTTCGGCAAGCACCCGATGGCACCGTCGATCAGCCCGAAGAAGTCGTGGGAGGGCATGGCCGGTTCGGTGCTGGCGTGCGTCGCCGTGGGCATCGCGCTGTTCACCTCGACCTTCCACGAGCCGTGGTGGGGCGGCGCCCTGTTCGGCGTCGCGATCGCCGTGTCGGCCACGATCGGCGACCTGGGCGAATCGCTGATCAAGCGCGACCTCGGCATCAAGGACATGGGGAACCTGCTCCCCGGCCACGGCGGGCTCATGGACCGCCTCGACTCGCTGCTGCCCTCGGCCGCGGTCGCCTACCTGCTGCTCTCCCTCCTCGCCCCGTAGAAGGCCCCCCACCGCTCGCAGGCTCGCGGCGGGACCCCGCAGCGGGGCCGTTCCTTCAGGCGGCGGAGGTGACCGACCAGGTGCGCCCCAGGTCGGCGAACCCCCGGCGGGCGTACCAGTGCCGCGGCCAGTCGTCGGCCGCCGCCTCCAGCACCACCAGGTCGCACCCTGCCGCGCCGGCGAGCTCCAGCGCACGCGACAACAACGCGTCGCCGTGCCCGCGCCCGCGGTGGTCCGGGTCGGTCAGCACCGACTCGACGGCAGCCGTGGCGCCGTCCACCCGCAGCTGCGCGGCGGCGACGACGCGACCGCCCTCCCGCACGACCAGATCGCTGACCGCGACGACGGTGTCGTTGAGGCGCTCGCGGCGCACCAGCTGCTCCACCACGGCGTCGAGCCGGTCCGGTGGCACGTCCAGATCGCGGCGCCAGGACCGGTCCCAGAGGTCGTGCACCTCGGTCTGCGGGACGACGTCGACCCGGTCGGTGGCGGCGACCAGCGGCGGAGCGGGGGAGCGGCCCATGAGCACCAGCTCCTCGGCCGCCCAGCCCTGGCGGGCCAGCTCCGCGGCGACCTGACCGGCACCGGCCCAGGCGAGCAGGGCCGCGCGGTGCGGCCAGCCGGCGTTGCCGCCGACCTCCTCCACGGTCGCGGCCACGGTCGCTGCGTCGACCGGCGTGCCCAGCACCAGGCGGTTGTTGTCGTGCGACGCCGGGACGTCGGGGTCGAGGACCGCCACCCCGCCGGGGACGTCGCCCACGCCGACCGCCCGGCGCACCGGCACCGAGGTGTACAGCGCCACCGCCCGGCCGAGCCGGTCGCGGGGTCCGGGGAGCACGAGCTCCGCCGGCGGCCGGTACGGGACGACGGCGACGACGGCGCTGGTCGGCAGCGGGCCGTAGAGGTGCGGGAACAGCATCCCGGGCGGGTCCTCCGGTCGGCCGGGCTCGAGGCGCACCGGGTCGGGCAGCCGGGCGGGGTCGACGACGAGCAGCACGAGGTCGCGCCGGCCGGGGAACAGCGCCTGCGCAGGCAGGTGCACCTGCTCCGGGGTGGAGAGGTGCACGAAACCGACGGTGTCCAGCGACGGCGGGCGTACCGCGCCGGCGCCCAGAGCCGCCCGCCACGCGGCCGGCTCGATCAGATGAAGGACCACGTCCTCCCCACCCTTCGCCAGCTCAGGGCGGGACCCGGGACGCGGCCGAGAGGTACCTGATGTCACCCTGCGATCCTGCCCCGGTGAGCGACGACGAGCTGCCCGGCCCCACCGACTGGGGGGCGACCGTCGGCGTCGGCCCCTGGGCGGGCCCGTGGCCCGAGGACCCGCGCTACGACCCCGAGCTGCTGGCCGGCGGGGACCGGCGCAACGTCGTCGACCGGTACCGCTACTGGACCGTGGAGGCGATCGTCGCCGACCTCGACCGCCGCCGGCACGGCTTCTCCGTCGCGATCGAGAACTTCGGGCACGACCTGAACATCGGCACGGTCGTGCGCACCGCAAACGCGTTCCTGGCCGAGGAGGTGCACATCGTCGGCCGCCGCCGGTGGAACCGGCGGGGGGCGATGGTCACCGACCGGTACCAGCACCTGCGCCACCACCCCGACGTCGGCGCACTGCTCGCCTTCGCCGCCGCTGCGGGGATCCCGGTGGTGGCCGTGGACAACCACCCCGGTGCGGTGCCCATCGAGACGGCCGAGCTCCCGCTGCGGTGCGTGCTGCTCTTCGGGCAGGAGGGCCCCGGCCTCACCGCGGAGG
The DNA here is from genome assembly GCA_963747895.1 of uncultured Actinomycetota bacterium. Taxonomy (GTDB): domain Bacteria; phylum Actinomycetota; class Actinomycetes; order Mycobacteriales; family Geodermatophilaceae; genus Blastococcus. Next base: position 194,458 of record CAVVGX010000004.1, on the reverse strand, counting down.
CGCGACTCGGCGCGGACCTCACCGTGTCGATCGCCCAGTTCGGGTCCACGCGGTCGATCAACGTCGGGGTGGCGGCCGGCATCGCGATGCACGCCTGGGTGCGCCAGCACGCCGCGATCGGCTAGAACGCCCCGGTCGAGGCGCTCCTGCGCGCGCGGGCGCGCTCAGCGGGTCAGCGGAGGGTCGGCGTCGATGCCCCGGGCGGCCAGCGCCCGCTCGATCGCCTCGCAGACGGTCCGGACGACGTCCACGCGCGCCCACCGCTTGTCCTCGGCGGCGACCACGTGCCACGGGCCGGCCGGGTGGTCGGTGCGCTCCAGCATCTCCTCGACGGCGGCTTCGTAGTCGGCGCGCCGGTCGCGGTTGCGCCAGTCCTCGTCGGTGAGCTTCCACGCCTTGTACGGGTCGTCGCGCCGGGCCTCGAAGCGGCGCAGCTGTTCCGCGGCCGACACGTGCATCCAGAACTTGACGACTATCGTCCCCTCGGCCGCCAACGTCGTCTCCAGGTCGACGATCTCCCCGTAGGCGCGGCGCCAGGACTCCTCCGGGGCCAGCCTCTCCACCCGCTCGACCAGCACCCGGCCGTACCAGGTGCGGTCGAGCACGGCCATGCCGCCCCACCCCGGCAGCGTCGGCCAGAACCGCCACAGGAAGTGGTGCCGCTTCTCGTGGGAGCTCGGTGCGGAGAACTGCGCCACCCGCGCGTGCCGGGGGTCCAGCGGCCCGACCAGCCGCTTGATCGCCCCGCCCTTGCCCGAGGCGTCCCACCCCTCGAACAGCACCAGCAACGGGGGGCCGAGCTCACCGGCACCGATCTGGCCGCCGAGGAGCAACCGCAGGTGCGTCAGCCGGTGCTGCGCCGCGGCGAGCTGCGCCTTTCCCTCCTTCTTGTCGAGGGCGACGGTCAGGTCGACGTCGGCGAGCCGGCTCATGACCGCAGACCCTGCCAGGGATCGGCCGACCAGGGGTGAGTTCGGTCTCCGGACCGGACCGGGCCGCCGGGGCCGCGGAGTGGGACGATGGTGTCGCCATGACTGCCCTGCCCCTCGTCTTCGACGCCCCCCGCCGCGGCATGCCCCCGCGCCACCTCGCCGACCTCACCCGCGAGGACGCCCGCGCGGCGGTCGCCGAGCTCGGGCAGCCGGCCTTCCGCGCCGACCAGCTGGCCCGGCACTTCTACCGCGGGGTGACCGATCCCGCCCAGATGACCGACCTGCCCGCCGATGCCCGCGAGGCGCTCACCGAGGCGCTGCTCCCGGGGCTGCTCACCGTCGTCCGGCACCAGACCGCCGACGACGGGCGCACCCGCAAGACGCTGTGGCGGCTGCACGACGGTGCGCTCGTGGAGAGCGTGCTCATGCGCTACCCCGGCCGCGCCACGGTCTGCATCTCCAGCCAGGCCGGGTGCGGCATGGCCTGCCCGTTCTGCGCGACCGGCCAGCAGGGGCTCACCCGCAACCTGTCCGCCGCCGAGATCATCGGTCAGGCGGTCGCGGCGGCCGCCGCCATGGCGAACGGCGAGCTCGACGGGGGTCCGGGCCGGCTGTCCAACGTCGTCTTCATGGGCATGGGCGAGCCGCTGGCCAACTATCCCCGCGTGCGGAAGACTCTCGACGCGCTGCTGACCCCCGCCCCGCACGGCCTGGGGCTGTCGCAGCGCTCGGTCACCGTCTCCACCGTGGGCCTGGTGCCGGCGATCCGGCGGCTCACCGAGGAGGGGCGCAACGTGACTCTGGCGGTCAGCCTGCACGCGCCCGACGACGAGCTGCGCGACACCCTGGTGCCGATCAACACCCGCTGGAAGGTCGGCGAGGTCATCGACGCCGCGGACGCCTACGCGCGCACGACCGGCCGCCGCTACTCCGTCGAGTACGCGCTCATCCGCGACGTGAACGACCAGCCCTTCCGGGCCGACCTCCTCGGCCGGCTCCTGGCCGGCAAGCTCGCCCACGTCAACCTGATCCCGCTCAACCCCACCCCGGGCAGCAAGTGGGACGCCAGCCCGTTGCCGGCCCAGCGCGAGTTCGTCGCGCGGCTCCGTGCGGCCGGGGTGCCGACGACGGTGCGCGACACCCGCGGCCAGGACATCGACGGCGCCTGCGGTCAGCTCGCGGCGGCGGACAGCGTGAGCGTGCCGAGCGTCGCCCTCCCCCTGCCCGCCGTCGAGCCGCCGGTCGAGCTCGGCGCGGAGGGCGACGAGTGACCGCCGACGCGTCTCCGGACGCCGAGGCGCACGAGCACTCGCACTCCGACGTCTCCGGCGGCTGGCTGCGCGCCGCCGTCTTCGGCGCCATGGACGGGCTGGTCACCAACACCGCCCTCGTGGCCGGCGTCGGCGGCGGTGGTGCGGCACCGCGGGCGATCGTGCTGGCCGGGGTGGCCAGCCTCGTCGCCGGTGCCATCTCCATGTCGCTCGGCGAGTACACCTCGGTGAAGACGCAGAACGAGCAGCTCGACCTCGAGGTCGAGAAGGAACGGCGGGAGCTCGAGCGCAACCCCGAGGGGGAGCTGCGCGAGCTGACCGAGATGCTGCGCGTGCGCGGCGTCGACGAGGACCTCGCCCACGAGGTCGCCGTCCAGCTCTCCCGCGACCCGGAGACGGCTCTTCGGTTGCACGTCGTCGCCGAGCTGGGGCTCAGCCCGGGTGACAAGCCGTCGCCGATGACCGCGGCGGTCTCGTCGTTCATCACCTTCGGCGTCGGCGCGCTGATCCCGTTGCTGCCCTACCTGTTCGGCGTCTCGGTGCTGTGGCCGGCCCTGCTCTGCGGTGGCGTCGGGCTGATGGTGGCCGGGGCGCTCTCCTCCCGGTTCACCCCGCAGGCGTGGTGGTACTCCGGTGCCCGGCAGCTGCTCTTCGGCGCCGCCGCGGCCGGGATCACCTACCTGGTCGGCTCGGCGATCGGCGTCACGGTCTCCTGACCCCGGGCAGCAGGAAGGGCCGGCCCCACCGGGACCGGCCCTTCCTGGACGGAGTGATCAGCGGCTGCGCCAGGCGTTCCTGCGCCGCACCATGTCCCACACGAGGATGAGGGCGAGCAGGAGGGCGGTACCGACGACGTAGAGGTCCTCGACGCGGCCCTCGTGGTTGCCGAAGGTGAAGAGCAGCACGATGATCACGGTCACCCAGGCGCCACGGCGCCCCCACCTGCCGGTCTCCCCGTGCCATCCCCAGTCGGCCGGCTCCTCGTGTTCCACGGGGTGCGCTCCGGCGCGGACCACGCCCTCCTCGCGACCGGGCTGGTTCACCCGCTGGGTCAGGGGGTTGTCCTGGGCGATCCGGCTGCGGTGGAGTGACTCGCTCACGCGGCCTCCTCTGGCGCTCGTCGGCCGCGTCCGGCGGCCCTGCGGTTCGACGTGCTGGTTCGCACGGTCTCGTCCCGCATTCTGTCAGGACGTCCCGCCGTGCACCCGGCGAGGTCACCCCTTCCCGGCGTGCCGCCGCGGTCGGGGAGGATGCAGGCGTGACGACGCTGCGCGAGGTGACCGTTCTCGGGTCGACGGGTTCGGTCGGCCGGCAGGCGATCGAGGTGGCCCATCAGAACCCCGACCGGCTGCGGATCACCGGGCTGGCGGCCGGCGGGGGAGACGTCGCCCGCCTCGCCGAGCAGGCGCTGAGCCTGGGCGTGCGCACCGTCGCCGTCGCGAAGGCCACCGCGGCCCAGGACCTGCAGCTGGCCTTCTACGCCGCTGCCTCGAAGCGCGGCTGGTCCCGTGGCGAGTACTCGCTCCCGGAGATCCTCGCCGGGCCGCGGGCCGCCGAGGAGCTGGCCGCCCGCCCCGCCGACGTCGTCCTCAACGCGATCACCGGCTCCATCGGCCTGGAGCCGACCCTGTCGGCCCTGCGGGCCGGCCGCACGGTGGCGCTGGCCAACAAGGAGTCGCTGATCGCCGGGGGCGACCTCGTGCTCGCCGCCGCGGCTCCGGGCCAGCTCGTGCCCGTCGACTCCGAGCACTCCGCGCTGGCGCAGTGCCTGCGCGGCGGGGCCCGCGAGGAGGTGGCCCGGCTCGTGCTCACGGCCAGCGGCGGGCCGTTCCGAGGCCGCTCGGCCGCGGACCTCGAGGCGGTCACCGTGGCGGAGGCGATGGCGCACCCGACCTGGGACATGGGCCCGGTCATCACCATCAACTCGGCGACGCTGGTGAACAAGGGGCTGGAGCTCATCGAGGCGCACCTGCTCTTCGGCGTGCCCTACGCCGACATCGACGTGGTGGTGCACCCGCAGTCGATCGTGCACTCGATGGTGACCTTCGCCGACGGCGCCACCATCGCCCAGGCGAGCCCGCCGGACATGCGGCTGCCCATCGCCCTGGGCCTGGCCTGGCCCGACCGGCTGCCCCACGTCCAGCCGGCCCTCGACTGGACCGCCGCCAGCACGTGGGAGTTCCTCCCGCTGGACGAGCAGGCCTTCCCCGCGGTGCGCCTGGCCCGGGCGGCCGGCGAGGCCGGCGGCGTGGCTCCGGCGATCTACAACGCCGCCAACGAGGAGGCGGTCGCCGCTTTCACGGCGGGTCGGCTGTCGTTCCCAGGGATCGTCCAGCTCGTCGCGCGTACTCCTCGACGAGGCGCCGGACCTCGGCGTCCCCACCCGCGTCGAGGACGTCCTCGCCGCTGAGAAGTGGGCCCGGGAGCACGCCCGGGGCATCATCGCCGGAGGCTGAGCTGAGCGGGTTCCTCCTGACGATCCTCGGGATCGTGGCCTTCGCCCTGGGCCTGCTGTTCAGCATCGGGTTCCACGAGTTCGGCCATTTCTTCTGGGCGCGGAAGTACGGCATGCGGGTGCCGCAGTTCTTCGTCGGCTTCGGGCCCACCGTCTTCTCCCGCCGCTTCGGGGAGACCGAGTTCGGCATCAAGGGCGTCCCGCTCGGTGGCTACATCCGGATCGTCGGCATGATCCCGCCGGCCGAGGAGGGCGAGAGCAAGCGCGCCACCCGCATGCGCAGCTTCATCGCCGAGGTCCGCGGCCAGGCTCTCGACGACGTGCTGCCCACCGACGGCGACCGCGTCTTCTACAGGAAGCCCTGGTGGCAGCGGGTCGTCGTGATGGCCGCGGGCCCGCTGCACAACCTGGTCCTCGCGATCCTGTTCTTCACGATCGTGCTCACCGCCTTCGGCATCCCCGGGGCGACGACCCAGGTCAGCGCCGTCCCGGAGTGCGTGCTGCCCGCGGACGCGGCCACCCGCACCTGCCCGGAGGACGCCCCGCCGTCCCCGGCCGCCGCCGCCGGGATCCAGGCCGGGGACACCATCGTCGCCATCGACGGCCGGGCGGTGTCGCAGGTGGCCGACACCGGTCAGGACGACGAGGAGACCGGCTGGGGGCAGGTCCAGGGCGCCATCCGGGAGAGCACCGGCACACCCGTCGTCCTCACCGTCGAGCGCGAGGAGGACGGCGCCACGCGGCAGCTCGACCTGACCGTCACCCCGATCGCCAACACCGTCCGCGTCGACGACGACGGCGACGGCGAGGCCGACGGCACGCGGACCGTCGGCTACGTCGGGGTCCAGGCCGCGCAGACCTACGTGCAGCAGCCGGTCACCGCGGTCCCCGGCTTCATCGGCGACTACGCCGTCCGGGCGGTCGACCGCCTGGCCGAGATCCCGCAGCGCGTCCCGGCGCTGTTCCGCGCCGCCTTCCTCGGGGAGGAGCGTGACCCGCAGGGGCCGATCGGCGTCGTCGGTGTCGGCCGGATCTCCGGTGAGGTCTTCGCGCTGGACCGGATCTCCACCACGGAGAAGGTCAGCACGTTCTTCCAGCTGCTGGCCGGGATGAACCTGGTGCTGTTCCTGTTCAACCTGCTGCCGATCTACCCGCTCGACGGCGGGCACGTCGCCGGCGCGTTGTACGAGAAGGCGCGTGCGACGCTCGCCCGGCTGCGCGGACGCCCGGACCCCGGGCCCTTCGACATCGCCCGGCTCATGCCCGTGGCCTACGTCGTCGCCGGGCTCTTCCTGGTGTTGTCGGGGCTGCTGTTCATCGCCGACATCGTCAACCCGATCACCCTGGCCGGCTGAGCCGGCCGGGAGCCGATCAGCACGCCGGCGACCACGAGGGCGCCGGCGGCCAGCTCCACGGGGTCCAGCACCTCGCCGAAGGCCAGCCACGAGGCAAGGACGCCGACCACGGGCACGAGCATGGAGAACGGCGCGACGACGTTCGACGGGTGCCGCGACAGCAGCGAGTTCCACACGCCGTACCCGACGAGCGTGGCGACGACGACCACGTAGAGCAGGCCCAGGACCGATGGCAGCGCCTCGGCCGTGGCGACCTCGGCCAGCGACCGGCCGATCCGCTCCGGACCCTCGACGAGCAGGGCCAGCGCCAGCATCGGCAGCGGCGGCACGGCCGCCGACCACAGCGTGAGGTGCAGCCCGTTCGGCGCCTTCGCCTTCCGGCTGCAGACGTTGCCGATCGCCCAGCCCATCGCCCCGCACAGGGTGAGGACGACCGGCAGCCAGGCCGCGGTCTGGGAGCGGTGGACGGCGATGACGGCCAGCCCCGCGACCGCCACGGCGACGCCGCCGAGCTGCCGGGCCGAGAGCCTCTCGTGCAGCCACACGCCGGCGAGCAGGACGGTGAACGGCGCCGAGGCCTGGAGCACGAGCGAGGCCAGGCCGCTGGGCATCCCGGCGGCCATGCCGAGGTAGAGGAAGGCGAACTGCAGGATCCCGATGCCCAGGCCGACCCCGATCAGCCAGCGCAGCGGCACCGGCGGCCGGGGCACGAAGAGCAGAGCGGGCAGCGCCACGAGGGCGAACCGCAGCGCGACCATGAACAGCGGCGGGAAGTGCTCGAGGGCCAGCGAGGTGGCGGGGAAGTTCACGCCCCAGCAGACGGCGACGAGGCAGGCGAGGAGGCGGTCGCGGAGGGGCACGGCGTCGACCTTCGGGCTCTCCGAGGTGAAGGACAAGCGCAATCCGGTGGACCGACCTTGTAGCTTCCCTTCATGGTCGACGGCGGGCAGCCGCTCTGGGAGCGGGTGGACGTGGCCCATCTCGCCGTCCTCCGCGAACTGGCCGAGCACGGCTCGGTGACGGCGGCGGCCCGGGCCACGATGCTGTCGCCGTCGGCGGTCTCCCAGCAGCTCAAGGTGCTGCAGCGACGGCTCGGCGTGGTGCTGGTCGAGCGGGCCGGGCGGGGGGTGCGCCTGACCGACGCCGGCCGGGCGCTGGCGGGCATCGCGGCGAGCGTGTCCACCGCCCTGGCCACCGCGGAGGCCGACTGGCAGCGCTACCGCGGCGGGATCGGCGGAACGGTCCGGCTGGCGACCTTCCACTCGGCCGGCGAACTCCTCGTCCCGGGCCTGCTCGACCGCATGGCGGAGCACCCCGGCGTCGTCCTGCAGACCTTCGACGAGGACGTCCTGCAGGACGACTTCGCGGGCCTGACCGCCGAGTACGACATCGTCGTCGCCCACCGCTCGGACGACGTCGTGCCGCCGCGGCGCGACGGCCTGGAGGTCCGGCTGCTGCTCCGCGAGCCGCTCGATGTCGCGCTGCCCCTGGACCACCCGCTCGCCGGACGGGACCAGGTCACCCCCGCCGACGTGATCGACGAGGACTGGATCGTCCCGCCGGCGGAGTTCCCCATCGACCGCGTGCTCACCGCTCTCGCCGCGCAGGCGCGGTCACCGGTGCGGATCGTGCGCCGGACCACCCACCTGCCCCTGACCGAGAAGCTGGTCGCCCGCGGTCACGGCATCGCGCTGCTGCCGCGCCACACGACCCGCGACCGCGCCGAGGGCCGGCTGGCGCTCGTGCCCCTTGCCGACCTGCGGGCCGGGCGGGTCGTCGAGGCGCTGATGCGCCCCGACCGGGCCGCCCGCAGGTCCGTGCAGGTCGTCGTGGACGCCCTCGTGGCCGAGGCCGCCTCCTACGCCGTCTGAGATCACTGCCGCGTCCACCTCGTCGGGTGGCAGGCCGGTGGATACTGGGAGGCATGGCGATCCCCGTCGGCCTCGGCATGCCCGCTGCGCCCCCTCCCGTCCTCGCTCCGCGGCGCACGACCCGCCAGCTCGACGTGGGCGGCGTCGGCGTCGGCAGCGACTTCCCGGTCAGCGTCCAGTCGATGTGCACGACCAAGACCGCCGACATCAACGCCACGCTCCAGCAGATCGCCGAGCTGACCGCCTCGGGCTGCCAGATCGTGCGGGTCGCGGTGCCCGACACCGACGACGCCGACGCGCTGGCGACCATCGCGAAGAAGTCGCAGATCCCGGTCATCGCCGACATCCACTTCCAGCCGCGGTACGTCTTCGCGGCCATCGACGCCGGCTGCGCGGCGGTCCGCGTCAACCCCGGCAACATCAAGAAGTTCGACGACAAGGTCGGCGAGATCGCACGGGCGGCCAAGGACGCCGGGACGCCGATCCGCATCGGCGTGAACGCCGGCTCCCTCGACAAGCGGCTGCTCGCCAAGTACGGCAAGGCCACGCCGGAGGCGCTGGTCGAGTCGGCGCTGTGGGAGTGCTCCCTGTTCGAGGAGCACGACTTCCGCGACATCAAGATCTCGGTCAAGCACAACGACCCGGTCGTCATGGTCCGCGCCTACGAGCTGCTCGCGGCGCAGTGCGACTACCCGCTGCACCTCGGCGTCACCGAGGCCGGTCCCGCGTTCCAGGGCACGATCAAGTCCGCCGTCGCCTTCGGTGCGCTGCTCAGCCAGGGCATCGGCGACACCATCCGCGTCTCCCTGTCGGCCCCGCCGGCCGAGGAGGTCAAGGTCGGCAACCAGATCCTGGAGTCGCTGAACCTCAAGCAGCGCGGGCTGGAGATCGTCAGCTGCCCCTCGTGCGGGCGCGCGCAGGTCGACGTCTACAAGCTCGCGAACGAGGTGACCGCCGGGCTCGAGGGCATGGAGGTGCCGCTGCGCGTCGCCGTCATGGGCTGCGTCGTCAACGGGCCGGGGGAGGCCCGCGAGGCCGACCTCGGGGTGGCGTCGGGCAACGGCAAGGGGCAGATCTTCGTCAAGGGCGAGGTCGTCAAGACCGTCCCGGAGTCGATGATCGTCGAGACGCTCATCGAGGAGGCCATGCGCATCGCGGGCGAGCAGACCGACGCGGGCGCGCCCTCCGGACCGCCCGTCGTCTCCGTCAGCTGACCGGCCCGCACCCGCCCGCTGCCCGTGCTGCGATCGCCCACCGCCCGCGTCCTCGACGAGGGTGACGAGTCCGCCGTCCACCGGCTGCTGGCCACCGACCCGGTCGCTGCCTGCGTGCTGGCCGGCCGGGTCGAGCTCACCGGCACCGCGCCGGTGGCCGTGGGGGCGCCGCTGTGGGGCTTCGGCTCGGGCCGGTCCCTGGAAGCGGTCTGCCTGGCCGGCGCGAACCTGATCCCCTTCGCCGTCCCGGGCGCGGAGCGCGCGGCCGCGGCCGCCTTCGCCGAGTTCGCCCGCCGGGCCGGGCGCCGCTGCAGCACCATCGTCGGCCCCGCGCCCTCGGTGGCCCCGCTGTGGAACCTGCTGGCCCCCTACTGGGGCCCGGCGCGCGACCACCGCGCCTGCCAGCCGCTGCTGGCCATCGACGGCCCGCCGGCGGTCGCTCCGGAGACGCGGGTCCGCCTGGTGCGGACCGACGAGCTGGACACGCTGCTCCCCGCCGCCGTCGCGATGTTCACCGAGGAGATCGGCGTCAGCCCGCTGCGCCTCGACGGCGGGGCGGGCTACCGCGCCCGGCTGTCCGAGCTGGTCCGCGCGGGCCGGTCCCTGGCCTGGATCGAGGACGGGCGGGTCGTGTTCAAGGCCGAGATCGGCGCCGTGAGCCGGGCGGTCTGCCAGGTGCAGGGCGTGTGGGTCGCGCCCGAGCACCGGGGGAGGGGCATCGGCGCAGCCGGTACCGCGGCCGTCGTCGAGTACGCCCGGGCGACCCTGGCGCCCGTGGTCAGCCTGTACGTGAACGACTTCAACACCCCCGCGCGCGCCGCCTACGCCCACGTGGGCTTCCGCGAGGTCGGCCAGTTCTCCAGCGTGCTGTTCTGACGCCGCGACGCAGAGGGGTGCGGACGGCGCCCTGAGAGGCCAGCATGGGTACCGCCTCGCGCCGAGGCCGTCGACGCGGGCACTCCCGAGGAGCCGCGATGACCGCAGGGCTGATCGAGCTGTCCGACCACGCGCCGCAGACGGTCGCGGTCGTGTACGGGCACGTGAAGAACTCCGAGTACGACGACTTCCTCGCCGCCGCGTTCACCGAGGTCAGGAGGCTGCTGGCCGATCAGCAGCTGTCCCCGACCGGGCCGCCCTTCGCCCGGTACCGGGCCACCGGTGTGGGACTCGACGTCAACGCAGGCCTCCCGGTCGACGACCGGTTCCGCCCGTCCGGCCGGGTGACCGCGGAACTTCTGCCCGGCGGGCCGCAGGTCACCGCGCCGCACGTGGGTGACCACGACACCGTCGGGTTCACCTATCAGACGCTGCAGGAGTGGCTGGCCGGCAACAACTACGTGCCGGCCGGCGCCCCGTGGGAGACCTATCCGGACGGCGGCTCGGGGCAGGCCCTGGTCACCGTGCCGTGCCGACCGAACCCGGCGATCCCGCGGGAGCGACACGTCCGTCCCTGATCCCCGGTCCAGCGGGTCCACCCGGCCGCGCCCACGCCGTCTGACAGGGTGGCCGCCGTGCGCACCTGGCGGCGACCTGCCCTCCTGCTGACCCCGCTCCTGCTCGCGGCGCCCCTGCTGACGGCGTGCTCCGGCAACTCCGAGGACGACGTGCGGGCGGCTGCCCAGGACTTCCTCGACGAGTGGACGGGCGGCGACACCGCCGCCGCTGCGGCGGCCACCTCCGACCCGGACGCGGCGACTGCGCTGCTGGAGCAGACCGCGACCGACCTGCCCGACGCCGAGCTGTCCGCCGAGCTCGGCGACGTCAGCGTGGAGGACGGAGCGGCGACGGCGGACTGGACGGCGACCTGGGACCTGGCCGCCGCCCCGGACTGGACCTACGACGCCACGCTGCGGCTCGAGGAGGGCGACGACGGCTGGCAGGTCGTCGCCGAGCCCACCCTCGTGCACCCCGAGCTGGGCGAGGGGCAGCACCTGGAGCTGGCCCGGAGCCTCCCGGAGCGCGCGCCGATCACCGATGCGTCGGGTGCGGCCCTGTTCACCCCGACCGAGGTCGTGAACGTCGGCGTCGACACCGGGCAGGTGACCGACCTGCCCGCACTGGCCGCCGGGCTGTCGGCCGCCACGGGCGTCCCGGCCGAGGAGATCGCCGCCGACGTCCAAGCGGCCCCGGCCGGGCAGTTCGTCCCCGTCATCACCCTGCGCCGGCCGGACTTCGAGGCCATCCGCGCCCAGGTGTTCGACCTGCCCGGTGCCGTCTTCCCGACCGACACCCGGCTGCTGGCCCCGACGCCGCGGTTCGCCGAGGCCCTCCTCGGCCGGGTGGGCGCGGCGACGGCCGAGATCCTGGAGGAGTCCACCGAGGACGGGGAGGCCCGGTACGCCGCCGGCGACCAGCTCGGGACCTCCGGTCTGCAGCGGGCCTACCAGGACCAGCTGGCCGGCACCGCCGGGTTCACCGTCCGCGTCACCGCCCTGGACGAGAGCATCGGGGACGAGGGGCGTGAGATCGCCGCCGTCGACCCGGCGCCCGGCTCGCCGGTGCAGACGCCCCTGGTCCCGGCCATCCAGAACGCCGCCGACGCCGCCGTCGCCGGCGAGGTGCGGGCCACCCACCTGGTCGTGGTGCGCCCCGGCACCGGGGAGATCCTGGCCGTCTCCTCCAACGAGGTCGCCGACGCCGGCAACGCGCTGGTCGGGCGCTTCCCGCCCGGATCGAGCATGAAGACGATGACCGCCACCGCGCTGCTCACCGCCGGCGCGGTCACGCCCACCACCGCCGTGCCCTGCCCGGGGACGACGGTCGTGGAGGGGCGCGAGTTCGAGAACCAGGACCAGTTCGACCTCGGCACCGTGCCCTTCACCGAGGCCTTCGCCGAGTCCTGCAACACGACGTTCATCCAGCAGGGGCTGCAGCTGCCCGACCCGGCGCTGGCCGAGGCCGCGGCCTCGTACGGGGTGGGCACCGACTGGCAGCTGCCCGTCGGCATCTTCTCCGGCAGCGTGCCCGGCGACAGCACCGGGACCACGAAGGCCGCGAACATGATCGGCCAGGGGCAGGTGCTCATGAGCCCGGCCCAGATGGCGCTGGTGGCCGCCGGCATCGCCAGCGGCACCCCGGCCGCACCGGTCGAGGTCGTGGGCGCCGACCCGGCCGGGACGGCGCCGGCCGGTCCCGGCCAGGAGGTGCTCGACGCCCTCCGGCCGATGATGCGGCAGGTCGTCCTGACCGGCACCGCCACCGCGCTGGCCGACCGCGGCGAGGTCTACGGCAAGACGGGCACGGCGGAGTTCGGCACGAACACCCCGCCCGACTCCCACGGCTGGTTCGTCGGCTACCGGACCGGTGGCGCGGCCGGGCCGATCGCCTTCGCCGTCCTCGTCGAGGGCGGGCAGTCCAGCAGCGCGGCCGTCGCGGTCACCGACGCCTTCCTCGGCGCCCTCGGCTGAGCTCCGCTACTGCGGGGGCAGGCCCGGGAGGGCCGTGGTGACCGGCTTCTGGCCGGCCGCGGTGCGCCAGCCCACCGCGCGCACCTCGGCGCCGGCGAGCGCCTCGACGGCGAGCTCACGGGTGGCGCGCTCGCCGGCCTGGTCCAGCACCCGCACCCAGGCAGCGGCCACGCCGTCCTCCAGGACGACGGCGAGCGCGGCGCCGTCGACCGGGGACAGCACCGGGAAGGGCAACGCGTAGGCGCCCTGGGCGGCGACCGGCTCCACCGAGCGCTGGGTGAGCAGCGTGATCACCGAGTCCCGGACGTCGCGGTGCGCGGCCTCGGCGGCGGCCGCCGTGCCGCGGTCCCCGGCCGCCAGCGCGGCCCCGACGACGCCGTAGCCCCACACCGCGGCGTGCTCGGCGGCCAGTGCCAGCCCGAGCGCGTCGTCCTCCGCGGCCAGGTCCTGGGTGCCCTCGCCGCCGCCGTCAGCCATTGCCCGTTCCCGTCATGCCAGTCGTCCGTCCTGTCCGCGCAGTCCCGCGGAGATCGAGCCGAGCAGGGCCGCCCGCGCGCCGGACTGGTTGACGCAGGCGGTCGCGTGCGAGGTCGCCGCGGCCGCCACCTGCGCCCGCAGCCACGGGCGGGCCTCGGCCGGTGACGGCGGGGTGCCGCGGGAGGTGGAGCTGGGCGTCGCGCCCGGCGCCGCGTCCCGCAGCCGCTCGAGCTGCTCGCCGGCCTGGGCGGCCAGCTCCGCCACCTCGCCGGCCAGGGCGGGATCGGCCGCACCGGCCGCGGTGAAGGCGGCGACGAGGGTCTGCTGCACGCCGACCTGGCCCAGCAGCTCGTCGGCCTGCTCCCCGGTGACCCGCTCGCGGTCGTCCGGCGGGGACGAGGTGCACCCGGCCGCCACGAACGCCAGCCCGGCCGCCGAGGCGGCCAGCAGGGTGCGCCGGGAGAGGTCCCGGGAACCGGGGGAGGGGAGCGAGGACATCGGAGCCCATCCTGGCAGCCGCGGGCCGCGGGGGTCGGCACGTACCGATCGGGCGCGTTCCGCGTCGGCTCCGCGGGTCAGCGCCGCCCCGCGCGCCTCTCGCGCCCCACCGGCCCGGGGGAGCGGCCCGGCCGGTGCCCGGTCCCGGAGCCCCCTGCCGGGCGGTAACCTGGCCTCTTCCCCTCGGAATCCCTTCCCGGCAGCGCCGGGGGCGGGCCCGGGGACGCGCCCCGCACCCTGCGGCCGCCCGAGCCTGGAGGAGGTAGCAGTGTCCGCCTCTCGTGGCACCCCCCGCACCGACCCCGCGACGGCCCGGCTGGCCGGTTGGATCGAGCCCGTCGTCGAGGGCGCCGGCTACGACCTGGAAGAGCTCGTGGTCACCCCCGCGGGCCGGCGGAGCGTCGTCCGCGTGGTCGTCGACCGCGACGCGGGCGTGACCCTCGACGACATCGCCGAGGTGAGCCGGGCGGTCTCGGAGGTCCTCGACACCAACGACGACGGGATGGGCCGCACGCCCTACGTCCTGGAGGTCACCAGCCCCGGCGTCGACCGGCCGCTCACCGAGCAGCGGCACTGGCGGCGCAACACCGGACGCCTGGTCGCGGTGGCCGTGGGCCCGGCCGGCGCCACCGAGCAGGTCGCCGGCCGCATCACCGCCGTGGACGACGCCGGCGTGACGATCGCGGTCGAGGCGCAGGGGAAGCCGGGCGCGAAGAAGCGCCCCCCGACCCCCCGGACCGTTCCGTGGGCGGAGCTGGGCGCGGGCCGGGTGCAGGTCGAGTTCGGGCGTGCGCCGGCCGGCGACGACCGGACCGATGACGACCTCGGCGACGACGACCTGACCGATGACGAACAGACCGACGACGACGTGATGGACGACCCGGAGCTCGGCGACGACGTCGCGCCCGGGAACGCGCCGCAGGCGCGAGGAGGAGCACAGTGAACATCGACGTCACCGCGCTCAAGGCGGTCGAGCGGGAGAAGGGCATCCCCGCCGACACGGTGATCGAGGCGATCGAGACCGCCCTGGTCACCGCCTACCGGCACGCCGACGGTGCCGCCAAGCACGTGCGCGTGCACGTGGACCGCAAGAGCGGCGAGGTCGCCGTGCTGGCCCAGGAGATGGGGCCCGACGGCGAGGTCGTGCGCGAGTGGGACGACACCCCCACCGACTTCGGGCGGATCGCCGCCAGCACCGCCAAGCAGGTCATCGTGCAGCGGCTGCGCGACGCCGAGCACGAGCAGACCTTCGGCGAGTACGCCGGCAAGGAGGGCGACATCGTCAGCGGCATCGTGCAGGCGCACGACCGTCGCAACGTGCAGGGCACCGTGCTGATCGACATCGGCAAGGTGGAGGCCGTGCTGCCCCCGACCGAGCAGGTGCCCGGCGAGGACTACGCGCACGGCAGCCGGCTGAAGGCCTACGTCGTCTCGGTGGCGCGCACGTTCCGCGGGCCGCAGGTGACGGTCTCGCGGACCCACCCGCACCTGGTCCGCAAGCTGTTCGCCCTGGAGGTGCCCGAGGTCGCCGACGGCAGCGTCGAGATCGTGGCGGTCGCCCGCGAGGCCGGCGCCCGGTCGAAGATCGCCGTCCGCACGAAGGTGCCCGGGCTCAACGCCAAGGGCGCCTGCATCGGCCCGATGGGGCAGCGGGTGCGCAACGTCATGAGCGAGCTGCACGGCGAGAAGATCGACATCGTCGACTGGTCCGACGACCCCGCGACCTTCGTGGCCCAGGCGCTGAGCCCGGCGCGCGTCACCGAGTCCCGCGTGGTGGACGCCCAGGCGAAGGCCGTGCGCGTGGTGGTCCCGGACTACCAGCTGTCGCTGGCCATCGGGAAGGAGGGGCAGAACGCCCGCCTGGCCGCCCGGCTGACCGGCTGCCGGATCGACATCCGCAGCGACGCCCAGGGTGACGACGACGCCGCCGCGCCTTCTCCGGGTGTGGGGCGGGCCCCCCTCCGGTCCGGGGCGCCGGCTCCCTCGGAAGGGGGACGTCCGGGTGCGCACCGCCCGCCGCCCCGACGCGTGGAACACCGGGGACCCACGACGCGCTAGAGTGCAGGGTGGCCGAAACGTCGATCCCGGAGCGCACCTGTGTGGGCTGCCGGCGACGCGCTCCGGTCACCGATCTGCTGCGTGTCGTCGCGAAGTCCGGGGCTCTGGTCCCGGACCCGCGACGGCGGCTCCCCGGGAGGGGGGCGTCGGTGCACCCCACTCCGGAGTGCCTGGGCGCAGCGGAGCGACGCCGGGCCTTCACCCGCGCGCTGCGCCTCCCCGGGGGCAGCCCGCTGGAGGCCGGTCCGCTCCGGGACCACGTCCTCGGCTCCTCCTCGGAGGCCGCCGGGCGGAACCGGATAGGGCAACAGCAGGAACCAGTCGGGCCGGCACCAGGCCGGTCCGCACGTCGACAGGACACCGTCGGATGACTCAGCCGTGAAGTTCTCACGATGACCATGCGCCACTAACGACGAGGTCGAGCGGGCAAGCCGCCGGCCTCACAAAGAGGAGACCCGTGCCAGGCAAAGCCCGCGTACACGAACTCGCCAAGGAGTTCGGTGTCGACAGCAAGACCGTGCTCGCCACGCTCAAGGAGCAGGGCGAGTTCGTGAAGTCCGCCTCCTCGACCGTCGAGGCCCCCGTGGCCCGGCGGCTCCGCGAGGCCCTGGGCGCCGCCACCGGCGGTGCCGCACCCAGCGCTCCGGCGGCCCGTCCGGCCGCCCCGACCCCCGGCCCCCGTCCGGCGGCTCCGGCGGCTCCGGCGCCCCAGGCTCCGGCCGCTCCGGCGCCCCAGGCTCCGGCGGCTCCTGCTCCGCAGGCTCCGGCGGCCAGTGCGCCCGCCCAGCCGCAGGTCCGCCCGGCCGCGCCGGCTCCCGGCCCGCGTCCGGCGGCTCCTGCTCCGCAGGCGCCGGCGGCCAGTGCGCCGACCCAGCAGCCCTCCGCACCCCGTCCGGCCGCGCCGCGTCCGGCCGGTGGCGGGGCGCCCTCCGGTGCCGGTCCGCGACCGGGGCCCCGTCCGGCTCCGCGTCCGGGCAACAACCCCTTCAGTTCACCCCGTCCGGCCGCCCCGCCGGCCGCGGCGCCCGGCGCCGTTCCCGGTGCCGGCCCCCGTCCCGGCCCGGCCGCACCCGGTGCGCGCCCCGCTCCGGGCGGTCCGCGTCCGGCTCCCGGCGCGGGCGGTCCCCGTCCCGGCCCCGGCGGTCCGCGTCCGGCTCCCGGCGCGGGCGGCCCCCGTCCCGCTCCCGGCGCCGGCGGTCCGCGTCCCAACCCGGGCATGATGCCCGGCCGGCCGAGCCCGGGCATGATGCCCGGTCGCCCGGCTGGTGGCGGTCGTCCCGGTGGCCCGGGCGGGCGCTCCGGCGGTCCCGGCGGCGGTGGTCGTCCCGGTGGCGGCGGCTTCCGTCCCGGTGGCGGTGGCGGTGCCCCTGGTGGCGGCGCGCCGGCCGGTGGTGGCTTCCGTGGCGGCGGCGGTCCGCGTGGTCGTGGTCGCGGTGGCTCGGGTGCCGGTACCGCTGGTGCCTTCGGGCGTCCCGGTGGTCGCGGTCCGGTCCGCGGGCGCAAGAGCAAGAAGCAGCGGCGTCAGGAGTTCGACTCCATGGCGGCGCCCAGCATGGGCGGCGTCAGCCTGCCCCGCGGCAACGGCCAGACCGTCCGGCTGCCCCGCGGTGCCTCGCTGACCGACCTGGCCGAGCGCATCAACGCCGAGCCGGCCGCGCTGGTCACCGCCCTGTTCCACCTGGGCGAGATGATCACCGCGACGCAGTCGGTGAACGACGAGACGCTGCAGCTCCTCGGTGCCGAGATCGGCTGGGTCATCCAGGTCGTGAGCCCCGAGGACGAGGACCGCGAGCTGCTCGAGACCTTCGACCTCACCTTCGGCGACGAAGAGGGCGAGGAGGGCGACTGGGAGGCCCGTCCGCCGGTCGTCACCGTCATGGGTCACGTCGACCACGGAAAGACCAAGCTGCTGGACGCGCTCCGGCACGCCAACGTGGTGTCGAAGGAGGCCGGTGGGATCACCCAGCACATCGGCGCCTACCAGATCGTGACCGAGCTCGAGCACAACGAGCGCCCGATCACCTTCATCGACACCCCGGGTCACGAGTCGTTCACCGCGATGCGTGCCCGAGGCGCGAAGGTCACCGACATCGTCGTGCTGGTGGTCGCGGCCGACGACGGCGTCATGCCGCAGACGGTCGAGGCGCTGAACCACGCCCAGGCCGCCGAGGTGCCGATCGTCGTGGCGGTGAACAAGATCGACAAGGAGGGGGCCAACCCCGCCAAGATCCGCCAGCAGCTCACCGAGTACGGCCTGGTGGCCGAGGAGTACGGCGGCGAGACGATGTTCGTCGACGTCTCCGCGACCACGCGTCAGGGTCTCGACGAGCTCCTGACGGCGATCCTGCTGACCGCGGACGCCTCGCTGGACCTGCGCGCGAACACCGAGCAGGACCCGCAGGGTGTCGTCATCGAGGGCAAGCTGGACAAGGGCCGCGGCCCCGTCGCCACGGTGCTCGTCCAGCGCGGCACGCTGCGCCAGGGCGACTCGATCGTGGCCGGCGACGCCTACGGTCGCGTCCGGTCGCTGCTCGACGAGCACGGCAACAAGCTCAAGGAAGCCCTGCCGTCGCGGCCGGTCCAGGTCGTCGGCCTGACCTCCGTCCCGCGTGCCGGCGACACCTTCCTGGTCGTCGAGGAGGACCGGGTGGCGCGGCAGATCGCCGACCGCCGCCAGGCCCGCATCCGCAACGCGCAGAACGCCTCCATGCGCAAGCGGATCAGCCTCGAGGACCTCGACGCCGCGCTCAAGGAGACCCGTCAGCTCAACCTGATCATCAAGGGCGACAACTCGGGCACCGTCGAGGCGCTCGAAGAGGCGCTCATGAAGATCGAGGTCGACGACGACATCTCGCTGCGGGTCATCCACCGCGGCGTCGGTGGCATCACGAAGAGCGACATCGACCTGGCGCTGGCCGACGACGTCATCGTCCTGGGCTTCAACGTCCGGGCCGAGGGTCAGGCCACCGAGCTCGCCAACCGCGAGGGGGTGGACGTCCGGTACTACACGGTCATCTACCAGGCCATCGACGAGATCGAGGCCGCCCTCAAGGGGATGCTCAAGCCCGAGTACGAGGAGGTCCAGCTCGGGACCGCGGAGGTCCGCGAGGTCTTCCGTGTTCCCCGCATCGGCAACGTCGCCGGTTCGCTGGTCCGCACCGGGACGATCGTCCGCAACTCGAAGGCCCGTCTGCTCCGCGACGGTGCCGTGGTCGCCGACAACCTGACGGTGGAGTCCCTCCGCCGGTTCAAGGACGACGCGACCGAGGTCCGCGAGGGCTACGAGTGCGGTATCGGCCTGGGGTCGTTCAACGACATCAAGGTCGACGACGTGATCCAGACGTTCGAGATGCGCGAGATCCCGCGCACCTGATGAAGGGCTGACGATCCCTGCAGGAGGGCCGCTCGGCCCTCCTGCAGGGGCCCGGCGCGAGCCTGCGAGCGCAGGGGGGCAGGAGGGTCCTTCTGGTGTTCACGGGCACGCTCACCGCCGACCTGCTGCTGGGCGACGTCCACTCGCTCAAGGGCAAGCGCGCGGTGGTGCGGCCGATCGTGGCCGAGCTGCGGCGCCGCTTCTCCGTGGCGGCCGCCGAGGTCGGCGACCAGGACCTGCACCGCCGGGCTCTGGTCGGGCTGGCCACCGTGTCGGGTGACGCCGGTCAGGTCGCCGACGTCCTGGACGCCTGCGAGCGGTTGCTGGCCGAGCGGCCGGAGGCGACGCTGCTGTCGACGCATCGACGGCTTCTCAGCGACACCGACGACTGAAGCAGGCAGTCGGCCGACCGCTCAACTGTCCGCCCCGGCGCCTCGGGTCCTCCGCTGGCGCCCTCTCCGAGGAGATCCGATGGCCGACCCGGCCCGCGCACGCAAGCTGGCGGTGCGCATCCGCCAGATCGTCTCCGCCGCGATCGAGACGCAGATCAAGGATCCGCGGCTCGGCATGGTGACCGTCACCGACGCCCGCGTGACCAGCGACCTCCGTGAAGCGACGATCTTCTACACCGTCTACGGCGACGAGACGCAGATCGCCGACTCGGCGGCCGCCCTGGCCAGCGCCACGGGGGTGCTGCGTTCGACCGTCGGCAAGCAGACCGGCATCAAGTTCGTGCCGACGCTGGCGTTCATCGCCGACATCGTCCCGGACACGGCGCGCGAGCTCGAGGAGGCACTCGAGCGGGCGCGGCACGCCGACGCCGAGCTGGCACGCGCCCGCGAGGGGGCCCAGTACGCCGGCGAGCCCGACCCGTACCGCAAGCCCGCGGAGGACGACGAGGACGACGACGACGCGGACGACGTCGCGTCCGCCGGCACGTCGGCCCCCGGTACTGCCGATGACACCGCCGAGGAATCCCCGGCCCCGAGCAGGAGCGCGTCATGAGTCAGGACGACCCGAACCCGTACGAGCCCCTCGAGGGGCAGGGCACGTCGATGCTCGGCGGCCAGAAGGTCGACGGCACCGGTGACCCGACCGACGGCGGCAAGCGGGGCGAGATCGGCGAGACCCCGAGCATCGCCGCGGACGAGCCCGACGACGGCTCGGCCTTCCCCGTGGGCGGCGGCACCGTCACCGAGGAGGAGGACGCCCCGCCGGTCGCCGACCCGGGGCCGGACGCCTGACCCATGAGCGCCCGTCCCATCACCGAACCCGGGCTCGCGGCCGCGTCCCGGACCGTCGCCGGGGTCCTGGCCGAGGCTGCCGAGGCCCGGGCCACGGTCGTCCTGTCCGGGCACGTGAACCCCGACGCCGACGCGCTGGGCAGCACGCTGGCCCTCGCGGAGGGACTGCGCCGCCGCGGTGCCCGCGTGCTGCCGACCTTCCCGGGCGAGTTCACCCTGCCGGCGTCGCTGGGGTGGCTGCCCGGCGCCGAGGGGCTCGTGCCGTCGGCGTCGCTGCCATCGGCGCCCGACCTCTTCGTCAGCCTGGACGCCGCCTCGCCCGGACGCCTGGGTGAGGTGGCCCCGCTGCTCGACGGGGCGGTGACGTCCGTCGTCATCGACCACCACGCCAGCAACCCCGGCTTCGGGGCGCTGCAGCTGATCGATCCCGGGCGCACCGGCCACGGTGACCCTGGTGGCCGACCTGCTCGACGACCTCGGCGTGGCCCTCGACGAGCAGCTGGCCACCTGCCTGTACGCCGGGCTGGCCGCCGACACCGGCTCCTTCCGCTTCGGCAGCACCCGCCCGCAGACCCACGAGCTCGCCGCCCGCCTGCTGGCCACCGGCATCGACCACGCGGCGATCAGCCGCCGGCTGTTCGACACGGCTCCCTTCGGCTGGCTCGGCCTGCTGTCGGTCGTCACCGGCCGGGCGGTGCTGGAGCGCGAGGTCGGCGCCGGGCTGGTCTGGACCTGGTCGAGCACGGCGGAGGCCGCCGAGCACGGTCTGCCCGGGGAGCAGCTCGAGGCGCTGGTCGACGTCGTGCGCTCGGCCGAGGAGGCCGACGTGGCCTGCGTCCTCAAGGGGCAGGACGACGGCACGTGGTCGGTCTCGCTGCGCTCCCGCGGCGGCACCGACCTCGCCCGCATCGCGATGCAGCTCGGTGGGGGCGGCCACACGCTGGCCGCCGGCTACACCTCGACCCTCGACCGCGAGGGGACCATGGCGGCGCTGCGCGCGCAGCTGTCGATCCGCTGACCGGGGGCACGGTCATCCCCGCCCCCTCCGCACCGGCGCCGTCGGTCGTGTC
The DNA here is from genome assembly GCA_963747895.1 of uncultured Actinomycetota bacterium. Lineage (GTDB taxonomy): Bacteria > Actinomycetota > Actinomycetes > Mycobacteriales > Geodermatophilaceae > Blastococcus. The sequence goes on along the minus strand of CAVVGX010000004.1, from coordinate 173,233 downwards.
GCTGGCCCTCCCGGCGCTGGTCGTCCTCGCCGCGGAGCCGCTGTACCTGCTGGTCGACACCGCGGTCGTCGGCAACCTGGGCACGGTGGCGCTCGGCGGTCTGGCCGTGGGCGGCGGCCTGCTGGCCTGGGCGGCGGCGCTGCTGAACTTCCTCGCCTACGGCACCACCGCGCGGGCCGCCCGGCGGGCCGGCGCCGGGGACCGGGCGGGCGCGGTCGAGGAGGGTGTGCAGGCGACGTGGCTGGCCGTGGGCCTCGGCGGGGTCGTCCTGCTGTTCTTCCAGCTCACCGCGGGTCCGTTCACCCGGCTGCTCGCGGGGGGTGCCGGGCCGGTCGCCGAGGCCGGCGAGGAGTGGCTGCGGGTCGCCTCGATCGGTGCGCCGCTGCTGCTGGTCTCGCTGGCCGGCAACGGCTGGCTGCGCGGTGTGCAGGAGCTGCGTCGTCCGGTCCGGTTCGTGCTCGCCGGCAGCCTGGTCAGCCTGGTGCTCTGCCCGCTGCTGGTGCACGCGGCCGGCTGGGGGCTGATCGGCTCCGCGGTGGCCAACGTGCTCGGGCAGGCGGTGACGGCGGGGTTGTTCCTCCGGGCCATCGTGCGGGAGGGCGCCGCCTGGCGGCCCCGACCCGCAGCGGTCCTGTCCCAGCTGGTGATCGGCCGCGACCTGCTGGTGCGCGCCGCCGTGCTCCAGTTGTCCTTCCTCGTCGCCGCCGGCGTCGCCGCCCGCGCGGGGACCGCGCAGCTGGGTGCGCACCAGATCGCGCTGCAGCTGTTCTTCTTCCTGGCCCTCGTGCTCGACGCCTACGCCATCGCCGCCCAGACGCTGGTCGGGCACGCCCTCGGCGCCGGCCGGCCCGCGGAGGCACGGGGCACCGCCCGTCGGGTGGCGCTGTGGGGCCTGGGCACGGGCGCGGCGGTGGCGGTGGTGCTGCTCGCGCTGCGCGGCGTCCTCCCGCAGCTGTTCACCGACGACCCCGCGGTCGTCGACCAGGCGCTGCTGGTCTGGTGGTTCCTCGCCGCGATGCAGCCGCTGGCCGGTGTCGTGTTCGCGCTGGACGGCGTCCTCATGGGCGCCGGGGACGTCGGCTACCTGCGCACCCTCACCATCGGCTCGGCGGTCGTCGGCTTCCTGCCGCTGTCGCTGCTGTCCGGACCGCTGGACTGGGGGCTGGCCGGGGTGTGGACCGGCCTGTGCCTGTTCATCGCGCTGCGGCTGGCCGGCGTGCTCGTCCGGGTGGCCGGTGACCGGTGGCTGCAGGCGCCTGAGACGGTTACGAGGTGAGCCGCCGTCCCGATGCCGACGTCCCGCCCGGTCTGCTGCTGGTCGACAAGCCCGGCGGGATGACCTCGCACGACGTCGTCGCCCGGGCCCGCCGCGTGCTGTCGGTCCGCAAGGTCGGCCACGCCGGCACGCTCGACCCGATGGCCACCGGGCTGCTGATCCTCGGTGTCGGGGCCGCGACCCGGCTGCTCGGGTACGTCGGCGGCCACGACAAGACCTACGAGGCCACCCTCCGGCTGGGGCAGTCGACGGTCACCGACGACCGCGAGGGCGAGGTGCTCGCCACCGTCTCCGCCGCCGGCCTGGACGACGACGCGATCCGGGCCGCCCTGGCCGCCCAGACCGGCCCGCTCCAGCAGGTGCCGTCCTCGGTGAGCGCGGTCAAGGTCGCCGGCCGCCGTTCCTACGACCGCGTGCGGGCGGGGGAGGAGGTCGTGCTGGAGCCGCGCTCGGTGGTGGTGCACCGGCTCGACGTCCACCGCATCACCCGCCCGGAGCCCGGCCTGGTCGACGTCGACGTCACCGTGGAGTGCACCGCCGGCACCTACATCCGGGCGATCGCCCGTGACGCCGGAGCCGCGCTGGGCGTGGGCGGCCACCTCACGGCGCTGCGGCGCACCGCCTCGGGGCCGTTCGCCGTTCCGCAGGCCGCTCCGGTCGAGGAGGCGGGCGCAGCGCTGGCCGCCGGCGGGGGAGCGGGCGTGCTCGGCCTGACCGACGCCGCCCGGCTGGTGTTCCCGGAGCGCGGCCTGACCGCCGAGGAGGCCACGGCCGTCGGCTACGGCCAGCGCGTCCCGGCGACCGGGACCCCCGGCCTGCACGCGGCGGTGGATCCCGACGGCCGCCTCGTCGCCCTGCTGGAGGACGCGGGCCCGACCGCCCGCGTGGCCGTGGGCTTCCCGCCCCGCGATTGATCGTCGGGCGCCCCGGGAAGGGGAGGGCCATGAGCGTCGTGAAGATCAACGCGATCACCGTGCCCAAGGACAAGCAGGACCGGTTCGAGGAGCGCTTCCGCGGCCGGGCCGGCGCCGTGGAGTCCACTCCCGGCTTCGAGTGGTTCGAGCTGCTCCGGCCCCTCGAGGGCACCGACCAGTACCTCGTCTACACCCGGTGGAGCAGTCACGAGGCCTACGAGGCGTGGCAGTCCAGCCAGGACTTCGACCGGGCCCACGAGGGGGGCGGCGACACCCTGGCGTCCGCGGCCCCCCACTCGGCCCACGTGTGGACCTACGAGGTGCTCGAGTACGCCGGCCCGAACGCCAACCAGGAGAACCAGGCCTGATCGGGCCGGCCGACGGCGGTCGGCTCCCGGCCACCGCCGGAGGCGGGGATAGTGTGGGCCCGGGCCCGGCGGTCGCCGGCGCCCCCGTTCGCGCGCATCTGCAGGTGGGAGCCATGACCGACACGCTCAGCGACAGCCGTACCTCCGCACGGATGTTCACCGAGGGCGTGCCGGTCGTCGTGGAGGACGTGCGCCGTCGCAGTCCCGTGGAGCGCGCCGAGCTGCTGGAGGACCCGGGCTTCGGCCGGTACTTCACCGACAGCATGTTCGTCGCGCGCTACCGCCACGGCGAGGGCTGGTACGACGCCCGGCTGACCACGTACGGACCGCTGCCCATGGACCCCGCGACGGCGGCGCTGCACTACGCGCAGTCGATCTTCGAGGGGCTCAAGGCCTACGCGCAGCCCGACGGCAGCGTCGCGACCTTCCGGCCCGAGGCCAACGCCGCCCGCTTCGCCCGCGGAGCGCGCCGCCTGGCGATGCCGGTCGTGCCCGAGGAGTCCTTCCTCACCGCCGTCGACGCGCTCGTCGACGCCGACCGCGACTGGGTGCCCACCGGGCCGGACCAGACCCTCTACCTGCGGCCCTACATGCTCGCGAGCGAGCCGTTCCTGGGCGTGCGCCCGGCGCACGAGTACCTGTTCATGATCATCGCCAGCCCGGCCGGCGCGTACTTCCCCCGCGGCGTCCACCCGGTGTCGGTCTACCTCTCCGAGGACTACATCCGCGCGGCGCCCGGTGGCACCGGCGACGTCAAGTGCGCCGGCAACTACGCCGCCAGCCTGCTGGCGCAGGAGCAGGCCATCGAGGCCGGCTGCGACCAGGTGGTGTGGCTCGACGCCGTGGAGAAGCGGTACGTCGAGGAGATGGGCGGGATGAACCTGTTCTTCGTCCTCGGCTCCGGCGAGGACGCCGAGCTGGTCACTCCGGAGCTCACCGGGACGCTGCTGCCCGGGATCACCCGTGACTCCCTGATCGAGGTGGCCCGCTCCATGGGGCACCGGGTCACCGAGCGCAGGTTCTCCGTCGACGAGTGGCGCCAGGGCGTCGCCGACGGCACCGTCACCGAGACCTTCGCCTGCGGCACCGCGGCCGTGATCACCCCGGTGGGCGAGGTCAAGGCCCGGACCGGTGACTTCACCGTCGGCGACGGCACCCCCGGCCCGCTGACCATGAGGCTGCGCGAGACGCTGCTCGACATCCAGCACGGGCGGGTGGCCGACACCCGCGGCTGGCTGCACCGCGTCGGCTGAGCAGCACCGGACCGGAGGACGTCGAACACGTGCAGCGCTGGCGAGGCCTGGAGGCCACCCCGGCCGACCTCGGCCGCACCGTGGTCACCATCGGCATGTACGACGGCGTCCACCGCGGCCACCAGCAGTTGATCGGCGCGGCCGTGGCCCGGGCGCGGGCCATGCGCCGCCCCTGCCTGCTGCTCACCTTCGACCCGCACCCCGCCGAGGTCGTGCGGCCGGGCTCGCACCCGGCGATCCTCACCTCGCTGGACCGCAAGGCCGAGCTCGTGGCCGGGCTCGGCGTGGACGCCATGTGCGTGCTGCCGTTCACGCCCGAGTTCATGCGGCTGCCACCGGAGACGTTCACGCACACCGTTCTGGTGGAGCACCTGCACGCGGCGCAGGTCGTGGTGGGGGAGAACTTCACCTACGGGCACCGGGCCGCCGGCACCGTCACCACCCTCACCGCGGAGGGCCGCCGGTTCGGCTTCGCGGTCGAGGGGGTGCCCCTGGCGGAGGACACCTCCGACTCGGGGGACGTGACCATCTCCTCGACCTACATCCGGGCCTGCGTGGCGGCGGGTGACATGGTGTCCGCCGCGCGTGCCCTCGGGCGGCCGCACCGCGTCGACGGCGTCGTCGTCCGCGGGGACCGGCGTGGCCGGGACCTCGGGTACCCGACGGCGAACGTGGAGAGCCCGCAGTTCACCGCGATCCCGGCCGACGGTGTCTACGCCGGGCACCTGGTCACCCGCGACCCGCGCACCGGTGCCAGCCGTGAGCGCCTGCCCGCGGCCGTCTCGGTGGGCACCAACCCGACGTTCCAGGGCAGCCGGCGCACCGTCGAGGCCTTCGTCCTCGACTACGAGGGCGACCTGTACGGGGAGCACGTCGGGGTGGAGTTCGCCTCGCGGCTGCGGCCGATGGAGGCCTTCGCCGACATCGAGGCGCTGCTGGCGGCCATGGCCAAGGACGTCGCGGACACCCGCCAGATCCTCGGCATGTAGCCTGGAGGGTGACGTCGGGTGACCGACGTGTGTGCGACCTGCCCTCGTGATTCAGACCGAGGGCCACACGTGACCCGCCCCGGAGGCGAACCATGGCGCTCGACAGCGCTCTCAAGAAGCAGATCATGACCGACTACGCGACGGTCGAGAACGACACCGGCTCGCCCGAGGTCCAGGTCGCGATGCTCAGCCGTCGCATCAGCGACCTGACCGAGCACCTCAGGATGCACAAGCACGACCACCACAGCCGTCGTGGTCTGCTCCTGCTGGTCGGTCGCCGTCGTCGGCTGCTGAACTACCTCGCCAAGACCGACATCAACCGCTACCGGTCGCTCATCGAGCGGCTCGGTCTGCGCCGCTAGGCACCACGAGGGGGCCGTTCCCGGGACACTCCGGGACGGTCCCCTTCCTCGTGCGGCACCCGCCGCACCGGGAGAACCGGCCAGCCGCCGGACGCGTCCCTCGAGGGCCGGTCCTCGGTAGTGGCCCCCGGGCACGCTCCTCCACCGCGAGGAATGGCCTCCCCCCACGCGGGGAACCAGATCCCGAGGGCTTCGATCGAGCACCGGTCGCCCGGACGCAGGACGGCAACCAGTCCAGGGACCGGCCGTCAGAGGAGTCGCAGGTCGGCACGAGGCCGATGCGACGAAGAAGAGAGAAGGACACGTGTCCGCACCCACCATCACCGCAGAGTTCGACGCCGAGGACGGCGTCACCACCGCCACCGCGGTCATCGACAACGGCAGTTTCGGCAGCCGTTCCATCACCTTCGAGACCGGCCGCCTCGCCAAGCAGGCCGCCGGCTCCGTCGTCGTCACCATGGGCGACACCATGCTGCTGTCGGCCACCACGGCCGGTCGCCAGCCCAAGGAGCAGTTCGACTTCTTCCCGCTGACGGTCGACGTCGAGGAGCGGATGTACGCCGCCGGCCGCATCCCGGGCTCGTTCTTCCGTCGCGAGGGGCGCCCGTCCGAGGACGCGATCCTCACCTGCCGCCTGATCGACCGGCCGCTGCGCCCGACCTTCGCCAAGGGCCTGCGCAACGAGGTCCAGGTCGTCATCACCGTCATGGCGCTGGACCCGACCCACCTGTACGACGTGGTCGCGATCAACGCGGCCTCGGCGTCCACCCAGCTCTCGGGCCTGCCGTTCTCCGGCCCGATCGGCGCCACCCGCGTCGCCCTGATCAACGGCCAGTGGGTCGGCTTCCCGACCCACACCGAGCTCGAGGACGCCGTCTTCGACATGGTCGTGGCCGGTCGCGTCCTCCCGGACGGCGACGTCGCGATCATGATGGTCGAGGCCGAGGCCACCGAGAAGACGATCGAGCTCGTCGCCGGTGGCGCGACCGCCCCGACCGAGGAGGTCGTGGCCCAGGGCCTCGAGGCCGCCAAGCCGTTCATCAAGGCGCTGTGCGACGCGCAGTCCGCGATGGCCGAGAAGGCCGCGAAGCCGGTCGCCGACTTCCCCCGCTTCCTCGACTACCAGGACGACGTCTACGCCGCGGTCGAGGCGCAGGTCGGCGACAAGCTGGCCCAGGCGCAGCAGATCGCCGGCAAGGCCGAGCGCGAGGACGCCACCGACGCCCTCAAGGACGAGGTCAAGGCAGCGCTGTCCGGCCGGTTCGAGGGCCGCGAGAAGGAGATCTCGGGTGCCTTCCGGGCGCTGACCAAGAAGGTCGTCCGCCAGCGCATCCTGCGCGACAAGGTCCGCATCGACGGTCGCGGCCTGACCGACATCCGGCCGCTGTCCGCCGAGGTCGAGGTCATCCCGCGCGTGCACGGCTCGGCGCTGTTCGAGCGTGGCGAGACCCAGATCCTCGGTGTGACCACGCTGAACATGCTCCGCATGGAGCAGCAGCTGGACACGCTGTCGCCGGTCAGCCGCAAGCGCTACATGCACAACTACAACTTCCCGCCGTACTCCACCGGTGAGACCGGCCGCGTGGGCTCGCCCAAGCGTCGCGAGATCGGCCACGGCGCGCTCGCCGAGCGTGCGCTGGTCCCGGTGCTGCCGGACCGCGAGGAGTTCCCCTACGCGATCCGCCAGGTCTCCGAGGCGCTGGGCTCCAACGGCTCGACGTCGATGGGCTCGGTCTGCGCCTCGACGCTGGCCCTGCTCAACGCCGGTGTCCCGCTGAAGGCGCCGGTCGCCGGCATCGCCATGGGCCTGGTCTCCGACGAGGTCGACGGCACGACCGAGTACGTCGCGCTGACCGACATCCTCGGTGCCGAGGACGCGTTCGGTGACATGGACTTCAAGGTCGCCGGCACCCGTGACTTCGTGACCGCGCTGCAGCTGGACACGAAGCTCGACGGCATCCCCTCCGACGTCCTCGCCGGTGCGCTGACCCAGGCCCGCGCGGCCCGGCTGCACATCCTCGACGTGATGAACGAGGCCATCGACGCCCCCGACGAGATGAGCCCGTACGCCCCGCGCGTGACCACGGTGCGCATCCCGGTCGACAAGATCGGCGCGGTCATCGGCCCCAAGGGCCAGATGATCAACGCGATCCAGGACGAGACCGGCGCGGACATCACCATCGAGGACGACGGCACGATCTACGTCGGCGCCTCCGACGGCCCCTCGGCCCAGGCCGCGGTGGACCGGATCAACGCCATCGCCAACCCGACGCTGCCCAAGGTCGGCGAGCGCTTCCTCGGCACGGTCGTCAAGACCACGCCGTTCGGCGCCTTCGTCTCCCTGCTGCCCGGCCGTGACGGCCTCGTGCACATCAGCAAGCTGGGTGGCGGCAAGCGCATCGGCAAGGTCGAGGACGTGGCCAACGTCGGCGACAAGATGCAGGTGGAGATCACCGACATCGACGCCCGCGGCAAGATCAGCCTCGTGCCGGTCGCCGAGGGCGACGCCGGTGGCGCCGAGGCCGCGGCTCCGGTCGAGGCCGCTGCACCCGCGGGTGAGTGACCACGTCCGCTGACGTGATCGGGTCCGGGGCGGGTGCTGATGCATCCGCCCCGGTTCCCGTCGGGGTGACCCAGCTGCTGGACCTCGACGAGGTCGGCGGCCGGGTGGAGCGCACGACGCTCCCCGGGGGCCTGCGGGTCCTCACCGAGACGATGCCCGGCGTGCTCTCGGCGACCTTGGGCATCTGGGTCGACGTCGGCTCGCGGGACGAGACGCCGGCCGTGGCCGGCTCCTCGCACTTCCTCGAGCACCTGCTGTTCAAGGGGACGACGTCACGGGGCGCGCTGGAGATCGCGACCGCGATGGATGCCGTCGGCGGCGAGATGAACGCGTTCACCGCCAAGGAGCACACGTGCTTCTACGCGAACGTGCTCGCCAGCGACCTGCCGCTCGCGGTCACGCTGCTCGCGGACCTGGTCACCGAGGCGACCAACACCGCGGCCGATCTGGAGTCCGAGCGCACGGTGGTGCTCGAGGAGATCGCCATGCGCGACGACGAGCCCTCCGATGCCGTCCACGACCTGTTCTCCGAGGTCCTCTTCGGCGACACCCCGCTGGGCCGCTCCGTGCTGGGCACCGTGGAGTCCATCGAGGGGCTGACCCGCGACGACGTCGACGGCTGGTACCGGCAGCGGTACGCCATGCCCTCGATGGTCGTCACGGCCGCGGGCCGGGTGGACCACCAGCAGGTCCTCGAGCTGGTCACCGCCGCTTTCGGGGACCGGCTGTCCGACGCCGGTGAGCCCGCACCGCTGCGGGTGGGGGAGCCCGGTGCCGAGCGGCCGGCCCGGTCGACCGGCCTGATCACCCGCCGCACCGAGCAGACGCACCTGCTGCTGGGAGCGCCCGGCCTCGCGCGGCTGGACGAGCGCCGGTACGCCGCCGCCGTCCTCGATGCCGCGGTCGGCGGGGGGATGAGCTCCCGGCTGTTCCAGGAGATCCGCGAGAAGCGGGGCCTGGTCTACAGCGTCGGGTCGGCGCTCACCCACTACGCGGGGGCCGGCGCCTTCTCCGTCTACGCCGGGTGCTCCAAGAAGCGGGTGCCCGAGGTGCTGCGGCTGATCCGCGAGGGGCTGGACGGCGTCGCCGCCTCGGGCCTCACCTCCGAGGAGGTGGCGCGCGCCCGCGGCCAGCTCAAGGGCGGCATGGTGCTCGGCCTCGAGGACACCGGCTCGCGGATGAGCCGGCTCGGCAAGAGCGAGCTCTCCTACGGCGAGTACCTGCCCGTCCGGGAGGTCCTCGCCCGGCTGGACGCGGTCGACGAGCAGCAGGTCCGTGAGGTCGCGACGGAGCTCTTCGGCCGGCCGATGTGCCTGGCGGTCGTCGGCCCCTACCGCGAGTCGGACCTCGACCGGCTCTGATGCCGCCGCAGCCCGCCCTGGCCGCCCACGGCGCCCTCGCCCGGGGTGTGTTCGCCGTCGTCGTCCTGGTCTCGCTGGCCGTGCTCTTCGCCCCGGCCTCCGACGTCCCGTCCGCCCCGGCGGGCGTCGACAAGGTGGTGCACCTCGCGCTGTTCGCGGCGCTGGCGTCCAGCGGCCGGTGGGCCGGCGTCGGTGCCCGGGTGCTGGCGGCGCTGCTCCTCGGGTACGCCGCCGTCAGCGAGGTGGTGCAGGGCCTGTCGGCCCTCGACCGCAGCATGTCCCTGGCCGACTGGGTCGCCGATGCGCTCGGTGTGCTGGTGGGGCTGGCGCTGTGGAGCCTGGCCGGGCGACGGACGTCGGCGCCGCGCTGAACGGCGGGGCTGTCTTGCGGTTCGGCGGTCCGGCGGGAAATCTGGCTGCGTGACCACCGCAGCGGAGCAGCAGCCCGATCCGACCGCCCCGGGCGACGCCCCGGTCATCAACGTGGGCGTCCTGGGTGCCCGTGGACGGATGGGCACCGAGGTGGTCAAGGCCGTCAACGACGCCCGGGACCTCGAGCTCGTGGCGATGGTCGACGAGGGGGACTGGCTGTTCGGCCTGGCGGACGCCGGCACGCAGGTGGTCGTCGACTTCACCCGCCCGGACGTCGTCATGGACAACATCCGTTTCTGCATCGACAACAACATCCACTGCGTGGTGGGGACGACGGGGTTCGACGAGGACCGCTTGGCGACCATCGCCGAGTGGTTGGCCCCCAAGCCCGACGTGGGCGTGATCATCGCCCCCAACTTCGGCATCGGTGCGCTGCTGCTCATGCGCTTCGCCCAGGAGGCCGCCCGGTTCTTCCCGTCGGTCGAGGTGGTCGAGCTGCACCACCCCAACAAGGTCGATGCCCCGTCGGGGACGGCGGTCCGCACCGCCCGCCTGATCGCGGCCGCCCGCCGGGCGGCGGACATGCCCACCGCGCCGGACGCGACCACCGACGCCCTGCCCGGTGCCCGCGGTGCCGACGTCGACGGTGTGCCCGTGCACGCCGTGCGGCTGAGCGGGCTGGTGGCCCACCAGGAGGTCCTCATGGGCACCCAGGGGGAGACCCTGACCCTCCGGCACGACTCCTACGACCGCGCCTCGTTCATGCCCGGAGTGCTGCTGGCCGTGCGCGAGATCGGCCGCCGGCCGGGCCTGACGGTGGGCATCGAGGGACTGCTCGGCCTCTGAGCCAGGGGTGTGACGGGCGCCGCTCGACGGGGGGTTGCGAGGACCCCCGGAACCTCGTGTATGGTTCTCCATGCGCCGCGCGGCCCTGAGGGGCCGCCGGACCGGGCCCCGCCGCTGGCGGGTCGACCGGAAACCGGCGTAGTGTTGGACATCCAGCCAGAGGTGGAGCCCGGAAGGGTCGAGTTTCTGCGCGTCCGCTCTTTGAGAACTCAACAGCGTGCCGAAAGTCAGTGCCAAGTAATACCCCGTGCCGGGGTCTTCTGGATCTGCGGCTGGGATTCCTTTGGTTGATTGATATCGAGAGTGCTAGCTCTCGGTTCTCAGCTGCGATCAAATCATCTACGGAGAGTTTGATCCTGGCTCAGGACGAACGCTGGCGGCGTGCTTAACACATGCAAGTCGAACGGTGAACCCGCTTCGGTGGGGGATCAGTGGCGAACGGGTGAGTAACACGTGGGCAACCTGCCCTCAGCTCTGGGATAACTCCAAGAAATTGGGGCTAATACTGGATATGACCGCTGACCGCATGGTCTGGTGGTGGAAAGATTTATCGGCTGAGGATGGGCCCGCGGCCTATCAGCTTGTTGGTGGGGTAGTGGCCTACCAAGGCGACGACGGGTAGCCGGCCTGAGAGGGTGACCGGCCACACTGGGACTGAGACACGGCCCAGACTCCTACGGGAGGCAGCAGTGGGGAATATTGCGCAATGGGCGAAAGCCTGACGCAGCGACGCCGCGTGGGGGATGACGGCCTTCGGGTTGTAAACCTCTTTCAGCAGGGACGAAGCGAAAGTGACGGTACCTGCAGAAGAAGCACCGGCCAACTACGTGCCAGCAGCCGCGGTAATACGTAGGGTGCAAGCGTTGTCCGGAATTATTGGGCGTAAAGAGCTCGTAGGCGGTTTGTTGCGTCGGCTGTGAAAACCTGAGGCTCAACCTCAGGCCTGCAGTCGATACGAGCAGACTAGAGTGTTGCAGGGGAGACTGGAATTCCTGGTGTAGCGGTGAAATGCGCAGATATCAGGAGGAACACCGGTGGCGAAGGCGGGTCTCTGGGCAACAACTGACGCTGAGGAGCGAAAGCGTGGGGAGCGAACAGGATTAGATACCCTGGTAGTCCACGCCGTAAACGTTGGGCGCTAGGTGTGGGGCTCATTCCACGAGTTCCGTGCCGCAGCTAACGCATTAAGCGCCCCGCCTGGGGAGTACGGCCGCAAGGCTAAAACTCAAAGGAATTGACGGGGGCCCGCACAAGCGGCGGAGCATGTTGCTTAATTCGATGCAACGCGAAGAACCTTACCTAGGCTTGACATGCACGGAAATCCTCCAGAGATGGTGGGTCCGTAAGGGCCGTGCACAGGTGGTGCATGGTTGTCGTCAGCTCGTGTCGTGAGATGTTGGGTTAAGTCCCGCAACGAGCGCAACCCTCGTTCTATGTTGCCAGCACGTCATGGTGGGGACTCATAGGAGACTGCCGGGGTCAACTCGGAGGAAGGTGGGGATGACGTCAAATCATCATGCCCCTTATGTCTAGGGCTGCAAACATGCTACAATGGCCGGTACAAAGGGCTGCGATACCGCGAGGTGGAGCGAATCCCAAAAAGCCGGTCTCAGTTCGGATTGGGGTCTGCAACTCGACCCCATGAAGTTGGAGTCGCTAGTAATCGCAGATCAGCAACGCTGCGGTGAATACGTTCCCGGGCCTTGTACACACCGCCCGTCACGTCACGAAAGTCGGTAACGCCCGAAGCCGGTGGCCCAACCCTTGTGGAGGGAGCCGTCGAAGGCGGGATCGGCGATTGGGACGAAGTCGTAACAAGGTAGCCGTACCGGAAGGTGCGGCTGGATCACCTCCTTTCTAAGGAGCACTTCGCCGGCGAGCCTTGAGCTTGTCGGTGCAGAGCCGCGCCCAGGACGTGACGGTTCTCCAGTTTCGGAGGATCGCGAAGCTTCTGGGGTGGTGCTCGAGGGTGGAACGCTGACCAGTTCGGCCGGCAGCTGCTGCTGCTCCTAGTACGGCGTCTCTTCGGGGATGTGTGGAACGGGGTGTCGGTGGTGGGCTGGTCGTAGGCACGCTGTTGGGTCCTGAGAGAGCGGGCATCCCCGTCACGGGGTTGGCTGCTAGCTCATGTCAGGGCCGGTCTGCATCTCATACCGTCGTGCCTCCCGAGGGAGTGTGCGGGGCTGGTGGGGTCGGGTGATCGGTGTCTGGTCGTACGTTGAGAACTGCACAGTGGACGCGAGCATCTTCTGACTCTTATTTGCATGAGAGTTCTTGTAGGCCCGCACAGCATCTCCTTCCGGGGGTGGTGTGTGGGATTTTTGTGTGGCCAAGTTGTTAAGGGCACACGGTGGATGCCTGGGCACCAGGAGCCGATGAAGGACGTAGGAGGCTGCGATAAGCCTCGGGGAGCTGTCAACCGAGCGTTGATCCGAGGATTTCCGAATGGGGGAACCCCGCACCAGTCATGTGGTGTGACCCGCGCCTGAACACATAGGGCGTGTGGAGGGAACGTGGGGAAGTGAAACATCTCAGTACCCACAGGAAGAGAAAACAACCGTGATTCCGTGAGTAGTGGCGAGCGAAAGCGGATGAGGCTAAACCGATCGCATGTGATAGCCGGCAGGCGTTGTGTGGTCGGGGTCGTGGGACCGTCCAGTACCTTCTGCCGAGGGTACGGGGAGTAAGAAAATGTGGTGTTAGTGGAAGGCCTCTGGAAGGGGTCGCCGTAGAGGGTGAGAGCCCCGTACACGAAAACGCTGCATCTCCCGGACGTGTTTCCCAAGTAGCACCGAGCCCGTGAAATTCGGTGTGAATCTGGCGGGACCACCCGCTAAGCCTGAATACTCCCTGGTGACCGATAGCGGACAAGTACCGTGAGGGAAAGGTGAAAAGTACCCCGGGAGGGGAGTGAAATAGTACCTGAAACCGTGTGCCTACAAGCCGTGAGAGCCTTAGGATTTCGGTCCGGGGTGATTGCGTGCCTTTTGAAGAATGAGCCTGCGAGTTAGTGGTACGTGGCGAGGTTAACCCGTGGGGGGTAGCCGTAGCGAAAGCGAGTCCGAACAGGGCGACTCAGTCGCGTGCCCTAGACCCGAAGCCGAGTGATCTACCCATGGCCAGGTTGAAGCGCGGGTAAGACCGCGTGGAGGACCGAACCCACTTAGGTTGAAAACTGAGGGGATGAGCTGTGGGTAGGGGTGAAAGGCCAATCAAACTCGGTGATAGCTGGTTCTCCCCGAAATGCATTTAGGTGCAGCGTCACGTGTTTCTTGCCGGAGGTAGAGCACTGGATGGCCGATGGGCCCCACAAGGTTACTGACGTCAACCAAACTCCGAATGCCGGTAAGTGAGAGCGTGGCAGTGAGACTGCGGGCGATAAGGTTCGTAGTCGAGAGGGAAACAGCCCAGATCATCGGCTAAGGCCCCTAAGCGTGTGCTAAGTGGAAAAGGATGTGGAGTCGCAGAGACAACCAGGAGGTTGGCTTAGAAGCAGCCACCCTTGAAAGAGTGCGTAATAGCTCACTGGTCAAGTGATTCCGCGCCGACAATGTAGCGGGGCTCAAGCACACCGCCGAAGCCGTGGCATTCATGCTTTTCCTGTCGTTGGCCTCGAGCCGGCGGCCAGGTGTGTGGATGGGTAGGGGAGCGTCGTGTGGCGGTCGAAGCGGCGGAGTGATCCAGCCGTGGACGCCACGCGAGTGAGAATGCAGGCATGAGTAGCGAGAGGGGAGTGAGAAACTCCCCCGCCGGAAGACCAAGGGTTCCTGGGCCAGGCTAATCCGCCCAGGGTGAGTCGGGACCTAAGGCGAGGCCGACAGGCGTAGTCGATGGACAACGGGTTGATATTCCCGTACCCGCGAAGGAACGCCCATGCTGAACCCAGCGATGCTAACCACCCGAACCGCTGACGCCCCTTGTGGGTTGAGGTGGGGAGGCTGGGACCCGGACTGGTAGTAGGCAAGCGATGGGGTGACGCAGGAAGGTAGTCCTACCGGTGAGTGGTAGTACCGGTGCAAGGGTGTGGCCCGCGGGGTAGGCAAATCCGTCCCGCACGAGGGTGAGACCTGACGCATAGCCGAATGAGGCGAATTGGATGATCCTATGCTGCCGAGAAAAGCCTCTAGCGAGTTCCGAGCGGCCCGTACCCCAAACCAACTCAGGTGGTCAGGTAGAGAATACCAAGGCGATCGAGCGAACTGTGGTTAAGGAACTCGGCAAAATGCCCCCGTAACTTCGGGAGAAGGGGGGCCATCTACTGTCAACCGCCTTGCGCGGGGTAGCGGTGGGTGGCCGCAGAGACCAGTGAGAAGCGACTGTTTACTAAAAACACAGGTCCGTGCGAAGTCGTAAGACGATGTATACGGACTGACGCCTGCCCGGTGCTGGAACGTTAAGGGGACGGGTTAGTGCACATCGTGCGCGAAGCTCAGAACTCAAGCGCCAGTAAACGGCGGTGGTAACTATAACCATCCTAAGGTAGCGAAATTCCTTGTCGGGTAAGTTCCGACCTGCACGAATGGCGTAACGACTTCTCAGCTGTCTCAACCACAGGCTCGGCGAAATTGCACTACGAGTAAAGATGCTCGTTACGCGCGGCAGGACGGAAAGACCCCGGGACCTTTACTATAGCTTGATATTGGTGTTCGGTTCGGCTTGTGTAGGATAGGTGGGAGACTGTGAAGCGGGCACGCCAGTGTTCGTGGAGTCATCGTTGAAATACCACTCTGGTCGAATTGGATGTCTAACTTCGGTCCGTGATCCGGATCAGGGACAGTGTCAGGTGGGTAGTTTAACTGGGGCGGTTGCCTCCCAAAATGTAACGGAGGCGCCCAAAGGTTCCCTCAGCCTGGTTGGCAATCAGGTGTCGAGTGCAAGTGCACAAGGGAGCTTGACTGTGAGACCGACGGGTCGAGCAGGAGCGAAAGCTGGGACTAGTGACCCGGCACCGGCATGTGGAAGCGGTGTCGCTCAACGGATAAAAGGTACCCCGGGGATAACAGGCTGATCTTCCCCAAGAGTCCATATCGACGGGATGGTTTGGCACCTCGATGTCGGCTCGTCGCATCCTGGGGCTGGAGTAGGTCCCAAGGGTTGGGCTGTTCGCCCATTAAAGCGGTACGCGAGCTGGGTTTAGAACGTCGTGAGACAGTTCGGTCCCTATCCGCCGTGCGCGTAAGAGACTTGAGAAGAGCTGTCCCTAGTACGAGAGGACCGGGACGGACGAACCTCTGGTGTGCCAGTTGTACCGCCAGGTGCACTGCTGGTTAGCTACGTTCGGCAGGGATAACCGCTGAAAGCATCTAAGCGGGAAGCTCGCTTCGAGATGAGGTCTCTCACCGGGTCAACCGGGTAAGGCCCCCGCCCAGACCAGCGGGTTGATAGGCCGGAAGTGGAAGCATCGCAAGGTGTGGAGCTGACCGGTACTAATAGGCCGAGGGCTTGACCACACACACCCATTTGGGCTGTTGTGCGAGTCAGGGTCAATCAACGAAGAATGTTTCGCGTCCACTGTGCGGTTCTGAACGCACGAACCAGACGATCTGGTTCGACAAGTTCACAGAGTTACGGCGGTCATGGCGAGAGGGAAACGCCCGGTCTCATTCCGAACCCGGAAGCTAAGCCTCTCAGCGCCGATGGTACTGCCCTGGAGACGGGGTGGGAGAGTAGGACGCCGCCGGACAACCATTCACCGAAGGGCCCCAGCATCCGTGCTGGGGCCCTTCGGCATGTGTATGCCCCCACGGCCGGCGTCGGCGCGGTGGCCTGACGCCGCCCTCTGGCTTACCGCGGGAAAGCGGACCGGCGGGGACGTTCGGTATCGAAAGTCCGGCTCTGGGCGCGTCTTCCGGGACCTGAAGTCGGTCAGCGGCGGGGTTCTTTGGTGGTGGCGCCGACGTTGTCGGCGAGCCACGCGTTGAGCTCTGCGAGGTCGCGCCAGGAATCGCGCACCCGGTCGAGGACGTCGCGGGTGTGCAGCCAGTCCTCCGGGGTCCAGCGCCGGGTCGCGTGCAGCGCCTTGTGCTTGAGCAGCTCCAGCCGTTCGGCGTCCGCGGTGTAGCCGGCGGGGACCCGCACCAGGCGGTCCCCATCGATGTCCCACCCGGCCGCGCGCAGCCGCTCGATCTCCTGCTCCAGGCGGGCACCCTGCACGGGATCCGCGACGGCGCGGCGGTACCGGGCGATCTGGTCGCTCTCCAGCCGCCAGCTGCCGCCGGAGACCATGAGCCCGTCGGCCGAGATCTGCACGTACCAGGAGCCGGCGCCCCGTCCCTCGGGGGTGACCACCGCGCCCTGGTGCGTCTTGTACGGGGTCTTGTCGTGCGAGAAGCGGACGTCGCGGTAGGGCCGGAACACCTTCGCCGTCCCGAACTCTGCGGCCAGCTCCTCGAGCAGGGCGAGCATCGGCGCCCGGACGGACGACTCGTACTCGCCACGGTGCGCCGTCCAGAAGGTCTTGCTGTTGTCCGCCTCCAGGCCCTCGTAGAAGACCAGTCCCTCGTCGGGGAAGCCGCTGAAGGTCATGCCGGGTCCTCCTCTGCGAGGCCGGTGTGCCAGCGCAGCTCGCGCAGCGGCGCGTCCCCGGTGTCGAGCGTCCGAGCCCAGCCGTCGGGCTCCCAGCCGGCCGACTCGAGGAACGCCGCCGAGACGGCGTCGGCCTCCGGAATCCAGGTGCGCAGCCGGACGACCCCCTGCGACCGGGCCAGGTCCACCGCCGCGGCCAGCAGCCGGCTGCCGTGTCCGCGCCGTCCCCAGCGGGGCTCCACGAGCAGGGTCGAGACCTCCGAGGTGGGCCCGGCGGGGTCGGGCTCCTCGCCGTCGGCCAGCTCCGCCGGTCCGAAGGCGGTGAAGCCGACGACGGTCTCCTGCTCGAGGGCGACCAGCACGAGGTGTGCGGGGGTGGGCGGGGCCTCGACGGCCGTGCGCCACGCCTGCCCGGCCGCCTGCTCGTCCCAGGTGTCCAGCAGTTCCGCCGGCAGCACGGACCGGTACGCGGTGCGCCAGGCCACCGCCTGCACCCGTGCGATGTCCGCGGCCTCCCCGGCACGGGCCGGCCGCACCGATACGTCGGCCGAGCCGGTCAGGCGGGGGAAGGGCGTGGGGTCCACGTCAGCGAGCCTAGGCAGGCCCTCGCCGAGGGGTTGTCGGTGGCCGAGGGCAGGATCGGCCCGTGACGTCCGTGCAACGACTCCCGGCGGGCCTGGCCCGGCGGATCGCGCTGGCCGCGCAGGGCTTCGCCGCGCCGCGGCCGTCGTCCCCGGCCACCTCGCGGCAGCTGCGCTCGGTGGCTCAGCGGCTCGCGGTCGTGCAGATCGACTCGGTCAACGTGCTGTCGCGGTCGCACTACCTGCCCTTCTTCAGCCGGCTCGGCGCCTATCCCCGGGAGTCGCTCGACGGGCTCACGAACGGCCGGGGGGCGGTCTTCGAGTACTGGGCCCACGAGGCGTCGTTCCTCCCCGTCCGGCTGCACCCCTTCCTGCGCTGGCGCATGGCCGCGGCCGACGACGAGGCCTGGGGCTCCATGACCCGGGTGGCCAGGGAGCGTCCCGAGTACGTCGCCGCCCTGGTCGAGCGGGTGCGCAGCGGTGGCCCCCTCCGCGCCGCCGAACTGGGCGAGGTCCGTCCCGACCGGCCGGGCAGCATGTGGAACTGGCACGCCGGCAAGGCGGCGCTGGAGTACCTGTTCTTCACCGGCGTGCTCACCGCCCGCGGCCGGACCGCGGGGTTCGAGCGGGTCTACGACCTCACCGAGCGGGTGTTGCCCGCCGCGGTGCTCGCCCAGCCCGTGCCCGAGCGCGCCGACGCCGTCCGGGAGCTGGTCCGCACCGCGGCCCGCGCCCTCGGCGTCGCCACCGAGAAGGACCTCCGGGACTACTTCCGGCTCGCCCCGGGGGACGCGCGCACCGCTATCGCCGAGCTCGCGGATGCCGGTGAGCTGACCCCCGTCGAGGTGGACGACTGGGGCCGGCCGGCCTGGCTGGACGTGGCGGCGCACCGTCCGCGCTGGATCCGGGCGCGGGCGCTGCTGAGCCCCTTCGACTCCCTGGTGTGGGAACGGCCCCGCGTCGAGCGGATCTTCGGCTTCCGCTACCGGCTCGAGATCTACACCCCGGCGCACAAACGGGTGCACGGCTACTACGTGCTGCCGTTCCTGCTGGGTGACCGCCTGGTGGGGCGGGTGGACCTCAAGGCCGACCGCCAGGCGTCGGTGCTCCGCGTCCGGTCCGCGTTCGCGGAGGACGGCGCGGCGCACGGCGAGGTCGCCGAGGAGCTCGCCGCCGAGCTGCGGCTGATGGCCGGCTGGCTGCAGCTGGACGACGTCGTGGTGGGGGAGGGCGGCGACCTGGCCGGCGAGCTCAGCCGGGCGGTGGCGAGGCGCTGAGCCCACCGGACGCGATGCCGAGACCCCCCATCACCACCACGGCGTGGATGCGCAGATCGGCGGCGTGCTGGTCGTGGGTGCGCTCCACGGCTCCGTCGGAGCCGATCCCGCCCACGCCCCGGAACCGCCACCACACCCGCCAGTCCGCCGGCACCCGCACGGCCAGTCCGGCCATCCCCATCCGCACCGTGAGGTCGATGCCTCGCGCGGGCAGCGGGAGCGCGGTCAGGTCGATCTCGCCGCCGGCCATTGCCAGGTCCACGCGCAGCCGGGTCAGGTCCGGGTTGGTGGGGCGGAGCTCGAGCCCGTGGTGGGTGACCGTCCGGCGGATGCTCGTGCTGGTCTCGTCCCCCTCGTTCCGGCGCCACGCGGTGAGGAACCCGGCCAGCGCCACCGCCGCCTGGAAGGCGATCCAGCCGATCAGCCAGGGGCGCAGCCTGCGGAGCACGGAC
Source organism: uncultured Actinomycetota bacterium (assembly GCA_963747895.1). Taxonomy (GTDB): domain Bacteria; phylum Actinomycetota; class Actinomycetes; order Mycobacteriales; family Geodermatophilaceae; genus Blastococcus. The sequence goes on along the minus strand of CAVVGX010000004.1, from coordinate 154,094 downwards.
GACCGGCTCGAGGACCTCATGGGGGCAGCCTGCCGCCGTGGGCCCCGCAGGACCAGGGTCCGGCGCCCGGCCGCGCGCCTCAGGTGGGCGGCAACCCCGCGAGCCGCCCGACGAGGGCCAACCCGGCGGGCTCGCCGGGCCAGTGCCGGGCGAGCGCCTCGGCGCCGGCCCGCCGGACGACCGAGCGCAGCGCCCACGCCACCACGACCACGTCGTCGGCGTACCCGAGCACCGGGATGAAGTCCGGGACCAGGTCGATGGGCGACAGCAGGTAGCCCAGCAGCAGCCACAGCCGGAGGCGGACCCCGCGGGGGAGCGAGCCGTCCCCCGCCAGGCGGCGCACGAGCCGGACGACGTCGGGGAGCAGGCGCAGGGCCCCGCGGGCGGTGAGGTCGTCGGTCCGTGCCCGCCACAGCAGCGCGAGCAGGATCAGCCAGAGCAGCAGCACTCCACCGAGGACGACGGCCAGCGTCCGCACCCACTCCACCGGTCCAGTCTGCCGCCGCCCCCGCCGTACGCTCGCGGCGTGCCCGAGATCGTGCCGCTGAAGGTCCAGGTCGTCGCCCAGACGCAGTTCACCCCGCCGGCCGACGTCCCGTGGGAGACCGACGCCGAGGGCGGGCAGGCGCTGGCCGAGTTCGCCGGACGCGCCTGCTACCAGTCGTGGGGCAAGCCCAACCCGGCCACCGCCACCAACGCGGGCTACCTCCGGCACATCCTCGAGGTCGGGCACCTCTCGGTGCTCGAGCACGGCACGGTGAGCATGTACCTGACCGGCGTCTCCCGGTCGCTGACCCACGAGCTGGTGCGGCACCGGCACTTCTCCTACAGCCAGCTCTCGCAGCGCTACGTGCCCGAGCACGCTGCCGAGATGGTCGAGCCCGCGGTGATCGCCGAGGATCCGGAGCTGCACGCGCTGTTCCTGGCCTCGACCGAGGCCGCGCTGACCGCCTACGAGCAGCTGCTGGCCGGCCTGGAGCAGCGCTTCGCCGACGCGACCGACGCGACCCTCCGGCGCAAGCAGGCCCGGCAGGCGGCGCGCGCGGTCCTGCCGACCGCCACCGAGACGCGCATCGTCGTCACCGGCAACTACCGCGCCTGGCGGCACTTCGTGGCCATGCGGGCCAGTGAGCACGCCGACGTCGAGATCCGGGCGCTGGCCATCGCCTGCCTGCGGGAGCTGCAGCGGGTGGCGGGCAACGTCTTCGGCGACTTCCGGATCAGCACCCTGGCCGACGGCAGCGAGGTGGCCGCCAGCCCGCTGGTCGGGGAGGGCTGAGCCGCCTGGGGCGGGTGGGCCGGGCGGCTGCCGGGTGTCGGTGCCCGGCCGTAGTCTCGGGCGCGTGGCAGCGCCGATCGACACCCAGTACGAGGACCTCCTGCGGCGGATCCTGGAGCAGGGCACGCCCAAGCAGGACCGCACCGGCACCGGCACGGTCAGCCTGTTCGGGGAGCGGCTCCGGTACGACCTGTCCGAGCGCTTCCCGCTGGTGACGACGAAGAAGGTCCACTTCAGGTCGATCGCCGTCGAGCTGCTGTGGTTCCTGCGCGGGGACAGCAACGTGGGCTGGCTGCACGACCAGGGGGTCACCATCTGGGACGAGTGGGCCTCGCCCGAGGGGGAGCTCGGCCCCGTCTACGGCGTCCAGTGGCGGTCGTGGCCGACGCCGGACGGACAGCAGATCGACCAGATCTCCGCCGTGCTGGACACGCTGCGCTCCGACCCCGACTCCCGGCGGATGATCGTCTCCGCCTGGAACGTCGGCGCCCTGCCGGAGATGGCGCTGGCGCCCTGCCATGCGCTGTTCCAGTTCTACGTCGCCGACGGCAAGCTGTCCTGCCAGCTCTACCAGCGCAGCGCCGACATGTTCCTCGGCGTCCCGTTCAACATCGCCAGCTACGCGCTGCTCACCCGCATGGTCGCCGCCCAGGTCGGCCTCGAGCCCGGCGACTTCGTGTGGGTGGGCGGGGACTGCCACGTCTACAGCAACCACGTCGCCCAGGTGACCGAGCAGCTCTCCCGCGAGCCGAAGCCGTTCCCCACCCTGGAGCTGGCGCCGGCGCCGTCGCTGTTCGACTACACCTACGAGCACGTCACGCTCCGCGACTACGACCACCACCCCGCCATCCGCGGCGCCGTGGCCGTCTGACCGGGGCACGACCGGATGGCCGTCGGCATGGTGTGGGCGCAGGCGCGCGGGGGAGTGATCGGCGCCGACCGCGGGCTGCCCTGGCACCTGCCCGAGGACCTGGCGCTCTTTCGCCGGCTCACCACGGGATCCACCGTGGTCATGGGCCGGCGCACCTGGGAGTCGCTGCCCGAGCGCTTCCGCCCGCTCCCGGGCCGGGTGAACGTCGTCCTCACCTCCGACCGGCGGTGGACGGCGGACGGGGCGCGGGCCGTGGGCTCGGTCGACGAAGTGCTCCGGGCGCACGGGGCCTGCTGGGTGATCGGCGGGGGAGCCGTCTACGCCGCGTTCCTGCCGCACGCCGACCGCCTGGTCGTCACCGACGTCGACGTCGAGGTGGACGGCGACACCTGGGCGCCGGTGCTGGACGGCACCTGGACCCGCACCGCGCGCACCCCGGACACCGGCTGGTCGGAGTCGGCGACGGCCGGCCTGCGCTACGCCGTGTCGGAGTACGAGCGCGCCGACGCGACCGGGACCGTGCCGCCTCGCGCGGCTCGGTAGATTCAGCCCATGACCACCGACCCCGCCCGGCCCTTCGGGCGCGTGCTCACGGCGATGGTCACGCCGCTGGCCGAGGACGGGTCGATCGATCTCGCGGGCGCCCAGGAGCTGGCCGCCCACCTGGTGGACCGCCAGGCGCACGATGGTCTGGCCGTCCTGGGCACGACCGGCGAGTCCCCGACCATGAGCGACGGCGAGTCGCACGCCGTCCTGGAGGCGGTGATCGACGCGGTCGGCGACCGCGCCACCGTCCTCGCCGGGGTCGGCACCAACGACACCGCCCACACGATCGAGCGGGCGCAGGCCGCGGAGCGCCTGGGCGCCGACGGCCTGCTCGTCGTCACCCCGTACTACAACAAGCCCCCGCAGGCCGGGCTGCTGCGGCACTTCACCGCGGTCGCCGACAGCACGGACCTGCCGGTGATGCTCTACGACATCCCGCACCGCTCGGCGGTGCCGATCGAGGTCGAGACCCTGGTGCGCCTCGCCGAGCACCCCGGGATCGTCGCCGTCAAGGACGCCAAGGGCGACTTCGGGGCCATGGCCTGGACCCGCGCGCGCACCGACCTGGCGTTCTACAGCGGCGACGACATGCTCAACCTGCCCATCCTCGCCATGGGCGGCGTCGGTGTGGTCAGTGTGGTCGGCCACCTCGTCGGCCCCCGGCTCGCCGAGCTGATCGCGGCCGTCGAGGCCGGCGACCTGCCCCGCGCCCGCGCGGTGAACGACAGCCTGCTGCCGGTCTACACCGGAATCTTCCGCACCCAGGGCGCGATCCTGGTCAAGGCGGCGCTCAACGCTCTCGGCCTGCCGGCCGGCCCGCTGCGGCCGCCGCTCGTCGACGCGACCGACGACCAGCTCGCGCAACTGCGCATCGACCTCGCCGACGGAGGCATACAACTGTGAGTGGCACCCGATGAGTGGCGTGGCCACCCAGCCCCATCTCGACCTCAAGGCTCCGCCGCCGCTTCCCGAGGGTGGGCTGCGCGTCATGGCGCTGGGCGGGCTGGGCGAGATCGGCCGCAACATGGCGGTCCTCGAGTTCGACGGGCAGCTGCTCGTCATCGACTGCGGGGTGCTCTTCCCCGAGGCCGACCAGCCGGGGGTCGACCTGATCCTGCCGGACTTCGGCGTCATCGAGCACCGGCTCGACGACATCACCGCCGTCGTCCTCACCCACGGCCACGAGGACCACATCGGGGCGATCCCGTACCTGCTCCGGATGCGGGGAGACATCCCGCTGGTCGGCTCCCGCTTCACCCTGGCGCTGGTCAAGGCCAAGCTGCGCGAGCACCGCATCGACCCGGTGCTGGTCGAGGTCGCCGCCGGCGACGACCACCTCGCAGGTCCGTTCCACTGCGAGTTCATCGCGGTGAACCACTCGATCCCCGACGCGCTGGCCGTCGCCGTGCACACGCCCGCAGGGCTGCTGGTGCACACCGGCGACTTCAAGATGGACCAGCTCCCGCTGGACGGCGTCCTCACCGACCTGGGCGCCTTCGCCCGCCTCGGCGTCTCGGGCATCGACCTGCTGCTGGCCGACTCGACGAACGCCGAGGTGCCCGGCTTCGTCACCCCCGAGCGCAGCATCGGGCCGGTGCTCGAGGACGTGTTCCGCCGTGCCACCCAGCGGTTGATCGTCTCCAGCTTCGCCAGCCACGTGCACCGCATCCAGCAGGTCCTCGACGCCGCCCACATGCACGGCCGCAAGGTGGCCCTCGTGGGTCGGTCGATGGTCCGCAACATGGGGGTGGCCCGCGACCTGGGTCTGCTGCACACCGCCCCGGGTCTGCTGGTGTCCCTCGACGACGCGGCGAAGATGCCGCCGGAGCAGGTGGTGCTGGTGAGCACCGGGTCGCAGGGCGAGCCGCTGTCGGCGCTGGGCCGGATGGCCCGCGGCGACCACCACCAGGTCACCATCGAGCCCGGCGACACCGTCGTCCTGGCCTCGTCGCTGGTGCCGGGCAACGAGACCGCCGTCTACAAGGTGATCAACGGGCTGGCCCGGCTCGGCGCCACGGTCGTGCACAAGGAGACGGCGAAGGTGCACGTCTCCGGGCATGCACCCGCCGGCGAGCTGCGCACCCTGCTCAACGTGGCCAAGCCGAAGTACCTCATGCCCGTGCACGGCGAGTGGCGGCACCTGCGCGCCCACGCCAAGCTCGCCGAGGAGACCGGCATGAGCGCCGACCGGGTCCTGCTCGCCGAGGACGGCGTGGTCGTGGACCTCGTGGACGGCAAGGCCTCGATCGTCGGCAGCGTTCCGGTGGGCGACGTCTACGTCGACGGGCTCAACGTGGGCGACGTCGGCGAGGAGTCGCTGCAGGCCCGGCGGATCCTGGGCGACGAGGGCTTCGTGGCGCTGACCGTGGTGGTGGAGCCGTCGACCCGGACCATCGTGCGGCCGGTGCACCTGTCGACCAAGGGCTTCTCCGACGACCCGTCGGCCTTCGACGAGGTGCTGCGCCTGGTCGAGGACAACCTGCGACGGGCGCTGCAGGACGACGACGTCGACGCGCACCGGATGTCGCAGATCATCCGCCGCACCGTGGGCAAGTGGGTCTCGGACAAGCACCGCCGCCGTCCGATGATCATCCCGACGGTGCTGGAGGTGTGACCGGCCCGGTCACCGCCGAGGACGTCCTGGCCGCGCCGGCGCACTGCCTCGAGGGCCTCACCGAGGAGCAGGCGCGGCGCTCGCTGGTGCCCTCCCGCACCACGCTGCTCGGCCTGGTCAAGCACGCCGCCTTCGTCGAGCGGGTCTGAGGAAAGGACCCCCCCCAACGCCTCGCACGCTCGGCGCGGGCCCCTGCAGCGGGGCCGCGCTCGGCGAGGGCACGATCGGGTCGGTGCGGGCGGCGCACGCGGCGGCGTGCGAACAGGTGCTGGGTCGGTAGCCGGCCTCAGCCGCCCACGACCTCGATCGGCGTGATGCCCTCGCCGGCGGGCAGCTCGAAGCCCCACACCTGGGCGTAGAAGGACAGCTCGCCGTCCAGCGCGGCGCGGATGTTGGCGGCCTTGCGGAACCCGTGCTGCTCACCGGCGAAGAGCAGGTAGGCGTGCGGCACCCCCTTCTCCCGGAGTGCGGCGACGATCGCCTCGGCCTGGTCGGGGGGCACGATCGCGTCCTCGTCGCCCTGGAACACCGCCAGGGGTGTGTCCAGCGCATCGACGTGGTTGATCGGCGAGCGGTCGGCGTAGACGTCTGCCCCGGCGGGCCAGGGCGCGACCAACCCGTCGAGGTAGCGGGACTCGAACTTGTGCGTCTCGGCGGCCAGCGCCCCCAGGTCCGCGACGCCGTAGTGGCTGGCCCCCGCGGTGAAGACGCCCGGCCGCAGGGAGAGCGCCGCCAGGGTGGTGTAGCCCCCGGCCGATCCGCCACGGATGGCCAGGCGCGCGGGGTCGACCCGTCCGGCGTCGGCGAGGTGGCGGGCGCACGCGACGACATCGTCCAGATCGACGACCCCCCAGCGGCCCTGCAGCGCGTCGCGGTAGCGGCGGCCGTAGCCGGTGGAGCCCCGGTAGTCGACGTCGGCGACGCAGAAGCCGCGGGAGGTCCAGTACTGGACGGCGAGGTTGAGCACCGGCGAGGCGGCCGAGGTCGGGCCGCCGTGGACGACGACGAGCAGCGGCGGCAGGTCGCCGTCCGGGGCGGAGGCGTCCGGGTTCGTCGGCGGGTAGACCAGCGCGTGGGCGACGTCGATGCCCGTGCCGGCGTCCTCGGTGGGGAAGGTGACGTGCTCGGGCCGCGAGAACCACGCCGGGTCCAGGCCGAGCTCCCGCGCCGGCCGCAGCACCACCGCAGCGCCGCCGTCGACGGGCACCCGCAGCACCACCGGCTCGCTGCCCGGCCCGCCGGCCACGCAGACGACGTCGTCGCCGGCCGCCGCGAGGTTGCGGAAGGACGCGTAGGGGACCTCGAGCTCCCGCACGCTGCCGTCCGCCTCGCGGACGGCGAGCCGGTCGGCCCCGTCGCGGCCGTAGGCGAACGCCACCCGGCCGTCGCCGAGCAGCGCGAAGCGGGACTGCCCGAACACCCACTGCGGGCCGGCGATGTCGGCGCCCACGTCGATGACGGGCTCGGCCGTCTCGTGGGGCCGCTTGCGGTACAGCGACCAGAAGTCGGTGCGGTCGCTGAACCACCACAGCGCCAGGTCCTCGCCCCACGTCGGCTGCACGACCGACTCGCCGGAGCCACCGGCGAGCACGTGCTCGCTGCCGTCGGCCGCCCGGACCACGAGCTGCGCGGCGTCCCACGGCATGGAGGGGTGGTCCCACTGCAGCCAGGACAGCGTGACGCCGTCCGGCGCCAGCCGGGGGTCGGAGACGAAGTCCGGGCCGCTCACGAGGACCTCGGTCCCCTCGGCGGTGATCCGGACGATCTCGTTGACCACGTCGGCCGCGCCGCCGGAGGCCGGGTGGGTCTCCCGCACGGCGAGCACGCCGGCGGAGGTGACGTGGAGGTCGGCGTACCGGACGCCCGAGGGCACCGCGGGTTCCGGCGTCACCGCCACGGGGGCGTCGCCGCCCGGGTCCAGCCGGTACAGCCGCTGGTCGGCGAACTCGGTGAACCACAGCGTGCCGTCGGCGACGGCCCACGCGCCGCCGCCGTACTCGTGCACGCGGGTGCGGGCGTTCCAGGGGGCGGGGAGGACGTCGGTCACCGTCCCGTCCGGCGAGCGCCGCACGATGACCGACCGGCCGCCCTCGTCGGGACGCGACTCCGACCACCAGACGTCCTGGGGGTGGGCGGGGGAGCTATCGACCACCACCTCACCGAGGCGGGCGGCCGCGCGGACCACCAGTTCCGAGGTGATCGGGGTCGGCCAGCTGCCGTGCGGGAGCGAGGGGCTCATGCCTGTGACGTTATGAGATGGACGGCCGATGCGGGACACGACGTCCTGCCTGCCCCGTCACGGCCTCCGCGCGGATTACCGTTCGACGCATGCCTGCCCGCACCACGTCGACGCGCCGGCCGGCGTCCAACCGGAGCCGCTCGGGATCGACCGCTGCGAGCAAGAAGCGGCCCCCTGCCAAGCGGTCCGGCAACCGGCGGCCACCAGCCCGCAAGAAGGACTCCGGGTTCAACCTCTGGCGGGCCGCCAGCGGCACCTGGGGGCTGCTCGCCCGCGGAGCCGGTGGCCTCGCGCGGTCGGTCGCCCGGCCGGAGGAGGCCGAGCCGCTCGCCCCCGAGCACCGTCGCGACGGCGTCGGCCTGGCCGTCCTCGGCCTGGCCGTCGTCCTGGGCGCGGCCGCCTGGAGCAACGGGATCGGCCCCGTGGGCGTCGCGCTGACCGACGGCGTCCGCTGGATCATCGGCTCGCTGGTGATGGTGCTGCCGATCGTGCTCTTCTTCGCCTCCCTCCGGCTGCTGCGCCGCGGCCCGCGTCCCGAGGCACGCGGGCGGCTGGTGATCGGCTGGCTGTGCCTGACCGCGTCGGTGCTCGGGATCGCCCAGGTCCTGGGCAACCCCGCCGACCCCGAGCGCGGCCTGCCCGGCTCCGGTGGACTCATCGGCTGGGCCGTCGGCACCCCGCTCGTCGCCGGCATGGGCAGCGTCGTGCCCGTCGTCCTGCTCGCCCTGCTCGCGTTCTTCGGGCTGCTGGTCATCACCTCCACCCCGGTGCACCAGATCCCCGAGCGCCTGCGCGAGCTCACCGACCGGCTGCTCGGCCGCGACGACTACGACGACGAGTACGAGGACTTCGACGACTACGAGGAGGAGGCCGACGCGGCGCCGGTCACCCGGAAGTCGCGGCGGAAGCTCTCCGAGGACCTGCTCACCACCGGCCCCATCGACCACGGGGCGATGGCCGCGGCCGCCGAGGCCACGCTCACCACCGAGCCCGAGCACACCGAGCTGCGCCCCGCGCCGCCCCGGCCCCCGGTCGTCGACCGGACCCTGCCGGATGACCTGCCGCCGATCACCGAGCCCGAGCAGCTGTCCATCCAGCCGGTGGAGGGCGACTACGTCCTGCCGGCGCTGTCCATGCTGCGGCCCGGCGACCCGCCGCGGGCCCGGTCGAAGGCCAACGACGTCGCCATCGAGGCCATCACCGGCGTGCTCGACCAGTTCAACATCGACGCCGCGGTCACCGGCTTCACCCGCGGCCCGACGGTCACCCGGTACGAGGTCGAGCTGGGCCAGGGCGTCAAGGTCGAGAAGATCACCGCGCTGACCCGCAACATGGCCTACGCGGTGGCCAACGACAACATCCGCATCCTCGCCCCGATCCCGGGCAAGTCCGCCGTCGGCATCGAGGTGCCCAACACCGACCGCGAGAAGGTCAGCCTCGGCGACGTCCTCCGGTCCGGTGCCGCCAAGCAGGACCCGCACCCGATGCTGGTCGGCCTGGGCAAGGACATCGAGGGCGGCTTCGTCTGCGCCAACCTGGCCAAGATGCCCCACCTGCTGGTCGCCGGTGCCACCGGTGCCGGTAAGTCCAGCTGCGTCAACTCGATCCTGACCTCGCTGCTGCTGCGGGCCACGCCCGACCAGCTCCGGATGATCCTGGTCGACCCGAAGATGGTCGAGCTGACGCCCTACGACGGCATCCCGCACCTGATCACGCCGATCATCACCGACCCGAAGAAGGCCGCCACCGCGCTGGCCTGGCTGGTCGAGGAGATGGAGCAGCGCTACCAGGACATGAAGTCCACCGGTGTGCGGCACATCGACGACTTCAACCGCAAGGTCGAGAAGGGCGAGATCACCGCCCCGCCCGGCAGCGAGCGGGTGTACCGCCCCTACCCCTACATCCTCGCGATCGTCGACGAGCTCGCCGACCTCATGATGGTGGCCCCCCGCGACGTCGAGGAGCACATCGTCCGCATCACGCAGAAGGCGCGCGCGGCCGGCATCCACCTGATCCTCGCCACGCAGCGGCCGTCGGTCGACGTCGTCACCGGCCTGATCAAGGCCAACGTGCCCTCGCGCCTGGCGTTCTCCACCTCGAGCCTCACCGACAGCCGCGTCATCCTCGACCAGCCCGGCGCGGAGAAGCTCATCGGCATGGGTGACGCACTGTTCATGCCGATCGGTGCCGGCAAGCCGATGCGCGTCCAGGGCGCGTTCGTCACCGACGCCGAGATCGAGGCGGTCGTCGAGTTCAGCAAGCGCCAGGCCGAGCCGGAGTACCGCGAGGAGGTCTTCTCCGCCGGGAACGCCGGCGAGAAGAAGGACATCGACGAGGACATCGGCAACGACCTCGACCTGCTGCTGCAGGCCGTGGAGCTGATCGTCACCAGCCAGTTCGGCTCCACCTCGATGCTGCAGCGCAAGCTGCGCGTCGGCTTCGCCAAGGCCGGTCGGCTCATGGACCTCATGGAGAGCCGCGGCATCGTCGGCCCGTCGGAGGGCTCCAAGGCACGCGACGTGCTCATCAAGCCCGACGAGCTGGAGTCCGTGATGTTCACCCTCCGCGGCGGACAGTGACGGTCTGGAACGGCCCTCGTGCAGGGTCCCGGCCCGAGCTTGCGAGGGTCGGGGGGCACGAGGGTCCTTCAACTACGATGAACCGGTGACAGCTGCGCCCCACCCTGCCCGGAAGGTGGCGGTGGTGACCCTCGGCTGCGCCCGCAACGAGGTCGACTCCGAGGAGCTGGCCGGCCGGCTGGCCGCCGGCGGCTACGAGCTGATCGACGACGCGGACGCCGCCGACGCCGTGCTGGTGAACACCTGCGGGTTCATCGAGTCGGCGAAGAAGGACTCCGTCGACGCGATCCTGGCCGCCACCGACAGCGGCGCGCCCGTCGTCGCGGTCGGCTGCATGGCCGAGCGCTACGGCTCCGAGCTGGCCGGGGCGCTGCCCGAGGCCACCGTGCTCGGCTTCGACGACTACGCCGAGATCGGCGACCGCCTCGACGACGTCATCTCCGGCCGCCCGCTGGTCCCGCACACCCCGCGCGACCGCCGCACCCTGCTGCCCATCAGCCCGGTCCAGCGCAGCGCCGCCCGGGCCGCGGTCGACGCCCCGGTCATCCCGGGCCACGACTGGTTGCGCCGCAAACGGCTGGCCTCCGGTCCCACGGCCGCGCTCAAGCTGGCCTCGGGCTGCGACCGGCGCTGCGCGTTCTGCGCCATCCCGACCTTCCGCGGCGCGTTCGTGTCCCGGCCGCCGGCCGAGGTGCTCGGCGAGGCCCAGTGGCTGGCCTCCGAGGGTGTCACCGAGCTGGTGCTGGTGAGCGAGAACTCCACGTCCTACGGCAAGGACCTCGGTGACCTTCGCTCGCTGGAGAAGCTGCTGCCCGCGCTGGCCGCCGTCGAGGGCATCGCCCGGGTGCGCGTCGCCTACCTCCAGCCCGCCGAGCTCCGCCCGGGCCTGCTGGAGCTGATCGCCGGGACGCCAGGCGTCGCTCCGTACTTCGACCTGTCCTTCCAGCACTCGTCGCCGTCGCTGCTGCGCCGGATGCGCCGGTTCGGCGGTACCGACGACTTCCTCGCGCTGATCGGGCGCGCCCGCGCGCTGGCGCCGGCCGCCGGTTTTCGCACCAACGTCATCCTCGGCTTCCCGGGGGAGACCGAGGACGACGTCGCCGAGCTCGAGCGGTTCCTCACCGAGGGCCGCCTGGACGCCGTCGGCGTCTTCGGCTACTCCGACGAGGAGGGCACCGAGGCGATCGGCCTGCCCGACAAGCTCGACCAGGCCGAGATCGACGCCCGGGTGCGGCGCATCACCGACCTGGTCGAGGAGCTCACCGCGCAGCGCGCCGAGGACCGCGTCGGGGAGCACGTCGAGGTGCTGCTCACCGAGGACCTCTCGGCCGCCGAGGGGGCGGGGGTGTGGCTCGGGCACGCCGCCCACCAGGACCCGGACGCCGACGGCACCACGACCGTCCAGGGCGTGCCCGGGGGCGCGGTCGCCGGCGAGTTGGTCGGGGCACTGGTCGTCGACACCGAGGGCATCGACCTGGTGGCCCGCGCCGTCGTGCCGGCCGTGGCCGGATCCGGTCGGTGAGGGGATGAGCGAGGTGCTGCCCGACCCGGCCGCGACGCCCCCGCAGACGGCGCGCCTCGTGAACCTGCCCAACGCCCTGACCGTGCTGCGCCTGGCCGTCGTCCCGGTGTTCGCCTACCTGCTGCTGAAGGACGACGGCCTCGACGACGCCGGCCGCTACTGGGCCACCCTGGTGTTCGCGCTGGCGATCATCACCGACCGCTACGACGGGATGATCGCCCGGCGCACCGGGCAGGTCACCGAGTTCGGCAAGCTGGCCGACCCGATCGCGGACAAGGCGCTCACCGGCACCGCCCTCATCGGCCTGTCCGCGCTGGGGATGCTGCCCTGGTGGGTGACCTGGGTGATCCTCGTCCGCGAGGTCGGCGTCACGGTGCTCCGGTTCTGGGTCATCCGGCACGGGGTGATAGCAGCCAGCCGCGGCGGCAAGGCGAAGACCGTCGCCCAGGCGCTGGCCATCGGGCTCTACATCCTGCCGCTCACCGGCCTGCTGGCCACCGCGCGGTGGTGGGTGATGGCGCTCGCGCTGGTCCTGACCGTGCTCAGCGGCCTGGACTACGTCGTCCGGGCGCTGCGGCTGCGCCGGACCAGCGCGCGGGCGATGAAGGCCGCCGCCGCGCGCCGCTCGGCCGCCGGCAGCGCCGACGCCGCGGACGAGCGCACCGACACCGCGGCCTGATGCCGGGGCCGAGGTCGGCCGACCTGCACGAGGCACTGCTCTCCCGGGGGGAGACGGTCGCCGCCGCCGAGTCGCTGACCGCGGGGCTGTTCTGCGCTTCCCTGGCCGAGGTGCCTGGTGCCAGCGCCACCCTGCGCGGCGGCGTCGTCGTCTACGCCACCGACCTGAAGACCGCGCTCGCCGGCGTCCCCGCCGACCTGCTGGCCGAGCACGGGCCGGTGAGCCGACCGACCGCCGCCGCCCTGGCCGAGGGCGTCCGGGAACGGTGCGCGGCCACCTGGGGCGTCGGGCTCACCGGTGTCGCGGGACCGGCCCCGGTCGACGGGCACGGAGCGGGGCGCGTCTACGTGGGCGTCTCCGACGGGCAGCGGACCGACGTCGTCGAGCTGGACCTGCCGGGGGACCGGGCGGCGGTGCGCGGTGCGGCCGTCGCCGCCGCCGTCGACGCCCTGCTCGACCGGCTCGGCCGACCGAGCTGCGGGAACGCCCGCCGGAGTGATGGCGTTACGCCCTGAGAGGACGCGAGCCCGGTGGGCCAGCCACCGGACCGAGCGCCGCGTACCGTGAGCGCACGGCGCTCGACGAGGGCGCCGGGCTTCCCGCTCGCAGGACAGGAGAGTGGCCATGTTGCTGCTGCGTACCCAGCTAGGCAGCACCCTGCGGGGTCACCGGCTGCGCCAGCGCCGGACGCTGCGCGACGTCTCGGGTGCGGCCCGGGTCAGCCTGGGCTACCTCTCCGAGGTCGAACGCGGGCAGAAGGAGGCGTCCTCCGAGCTGCTGGCCTCGATCTGCGACGCACTCGACGTGGAACTGGCCGACCTGCTCGCCGAGGTGAGCCTGGAGATGCGCGTCGCGGGTGCCGGCGGCGTCCGAGCACTGGCGCACCCCGCCGCGGCCGAGGCCGCCGACGCGGCCGCTGCTGCGGAGCAGCCGTCCACCGAGGAGACCGCCGTCCCGGCGGCCGAGCCCGCCCTGGCGCTCGTCGGAGGTCCGGCCCGCTCGGCCCTCCGGCGCGGCGAAACGGTCTCGCTCGCCGCCTGATGCGCCGCACCCTCCTCGGGCCGTCGTCGTGAACCCCACGCGGCGCGGCCTGCTGGAGGGCGCGGCACGGGCCTTCGCCGAGAACGGCGTGCGGCGCACCACGATGCAGTCCATCGCGGCCGCGGCCGGCGTGGCCAAGGCGACGCTGTACAACCACTTCCGGACCAAGGACGAGGTCGCCCGCGCGCTGCTCGCCCTCGAGCTCGACCGGCTCACCGAACTGGCCGGTGCCCGACCGCCCGGGGAGGCGCTGGCCGCGCTCTCCGACGAGCTGGGCGGACACCCCGTCCTGCGCCGGCTGGCGGAGCTGGAGCCCGACGCGCTGGCGGGACTGCTGGGCGTGGACGCCGACCGCTGGGCGGGGCTCCGCGACCGGCTGGCCGCCGCCCTGCGGACCGACGCCGACGGTGCCGACCTGGCGGCGCGCTGGCTGCTCGGTGTCGTCGTCCAGCCCGGCCGGTCCCTGGACCGGCGCCGCCAGGCCCAGCGGCTGGCCATGGTGGTCAGCGCCCCCGCCGGCGCCTGAGGTCGCCCGCGTCAGGCGGGTGCGAGGAACCGGGTGAGCACGACGCGGTCGTCGCCGGGGCCGGCATGGTCCCGCGACAGGTGGGGCGCGGCCCCCAGCGACGCGTGGAACGCGAGGGAGGCCTCGTTGCCGGGGCGGGTCACCGCCTGCACGACGCGTGCGCCGGCGCTCTCCGCCAGGTCGTCGAACCACCGGCTCAGCCGCCGGCCGAGCGAGGACCGCCGGTGGTCCTCCCGCACCGCGAGGAGGTGGAGGTAGGCGAGCCGGTCCGCCGTCACGGCACCGAGGACGTAGCCCAGGTCCTCGCCGCCGGCGGCCATGGCGACGGCGCCGAACCCACCGAACTGGTGGAACCACACCGGGTGGTGCAGCGCGCGGGTGTCGGTGTCCCAGAAGCGGTCGTGCCGGTCGAGCAGCCGGGCCCGCACCACGGTCGCCGACAGCTCCGAGAGCCCGACGAGCCGCACGTCCGCTGCCGCGGTCACCGTCCTGTCCGGGCCGCGTCGACCTCCGCACGCGTGGGCGGGTCGGCGCCCACGCGCGTGCAGTTCAGGGCGGCGACGAGCGCGGCGTCGTCGACGAGGTCGAGCAGCCGGGCGTCGTCGAGCGCCTCGAGGGCCGCCCGGTCGGTGATCCCGGCGGCGAGCAGCCCGCTGAGCAGTCCGGCGGCCAGGGAGTCGCCGGCGCCGACCGTGTCGGCCACCTCGACCCGGGGGGAGTCGCGGTGCAGCACCGGGCGTCCGGCGCGGGCGATCCGCAGCGGGGCTCCGCCGTCGGTGACCAGCACCAGCGCCGGCCCGCGGTCGGCCCAGCGGCGGGCGACGTCGTCCAGGTCGCCGGCGCCGGGCTCCAGCCACGTCAGGTCCTCGGCGCTGACCTTCACGACGTCGGCCCGCGCGAGGAGACGGTCGACGCGTGCGGTGACCGACGCGCGGTCGTTGCCGAGGGTGGCGCCGACCGGACCGTCGGCCAGCGGGGGCCGGATGTTGGGGTCGACGCTGATGAGCGCCCGCCCGGCGAGCCGGTCGACCAGCGCGGCGATCGCCCCGGCCCCCGGCTCGGTCCAGCTGGAGATCGAGCCCACGTGCAGGACCGCCGTGTCCTCCGGCACCGACCGGACCAGCTCCTCGTCGGTCCACTGCCAGTCCGCCGCCCCCAGCACGTGGAAGCCGTAGTCCGGGGAGCCGTCGGGGTGCAGACCGATGACGGCCAGGCTCACCGGCTCGGCCGCGTCGACGAAGCCGCCGACGTCGACACCGGCGAGCTCGGCGTGCCGGCGCAGTGCGGCGCCCAGCGGGCCCGTGCCCAGCCGGGCGACCAGCGCCACGGGGGCACCCAGCCGGCCGGCCGCCACCGCCACGTTCAGGGCGTTGCCGCCCGGCCGCGCGACGTACTGGGGGGCGGTTCCTTCGGGGCCCGAGCCGGCCTCCGGGACGGGGAGCAGATCGACGACCAGCTCGCCCAGGACGCACAGGACGGGGTTCGGTGCGGGCACGGACCAACCGTAGGGGGCCACGTCCCTGTCGACTGTCCGAGTCGACCGTCACTGTCGACCGTCCGTGTCGACCCGTTGGCCAGTATCGGCACCCACCTGGGACGATGGTGAGGACGAACACCGCCGCGCCGGCCACCCACCCCCGGCTTCGGTGCCGGAGCAGGAGGAACCATGCCCAACCCGTTCGTGAAGCTGTGGAAGTACCTCACGGCGTCGGCCAACGCGCAGATCGACCAGCGGGCCGACCCGAAGATCCAGATCGCGCAGGCGATCGAGGCCGAGCAGCAGCGGCACCAGTCCCTGGCCAACCAGGCCGCCGCGGTGCTCGGCAACCAGCGCCAGCTGGAGATGCGGCTCAACCGGCAGCTGGGCGAGGTCGAGAAGCTGCAGTCCTCCGCGCGCCAGGCACTCACCCTCGCGGACAAGACGCGGGCCGCCGGTGACGCCGCCAAGGCCGCCGAGTACGAGAACGCCGCGCAGGCCTTCGCCACCCAGCTCGTGGCCGCCGAGCAGTCCATGGAGGACCTCAAGCGCAGCCACGACGAGGCGCTGCAGGCCGCGGAGCAGGCGCGCGGCGCGGTGGAGCAGAGCCGCATGCGGCTGCAGACGACGCTGGCCGAGCGCACCAAGCTGATGAGCCAGCTCGAGCAGGCCAAGATGCAGGAGCACGTCGCCAGCTCGCTCAAGCAGGTCAACGAGCTCTCGGCGCCGGGGAACACGCCGAGCCTGTCCGAGGTCCGCGACAAGATCGAGGCCCGCTACGCCAACGCCCTCGGGCAGGCCGAGCTGGCGCAGAGCTCGGTCGAGGGGCGGATGCTCGAGGTCGAGAAGGCCACCCTGGACGTGGCCGGCGCCTCGCGGCTGGACCAGATCCGCGCCTCCATGGGCGGCGGCACGCAGGCGGTGGAGAGCGGCGCCCCGGCGGCGGCGCTCGAGCAGGGTGCGCCCGCCGGCCAGCAGCAGTCGGACGAGCAGCGGCAGGCGCAGCCGGTCGAGCGGCCCGAGCCGGCCTGATCGCCGGCGCCCGTCCTGGGCGCTGGTTCCCCCGTCGCGGGCGGTCTCCGGTACTCCGGGGGCCGCCCGCGCTGCGTCGGGCGCCGGTCAGCCGGGTGTCGCCAGCGGCCGCGGCCGGCCCGGCTCGCCGGTGCGGGCGAGCGGATCGACGGGGGAGTCGGTCGCCTGGCAGCGCGGGCACCAGTACGTCACCCGCTCCTGGGTGTGCGGCCCCTGGTCGCCCATGAGGATCGGGGTGCCGCACCGCCGGCAGGGCTTGCCCTTGCGCCCGTAGACCCAGTGGTCCTGGCCGCGGCGCAGGTCGCCGGTCGTGCTCTGCTCGGGGTGGTCGCGGTTGGCGAGCATCAGGGTGCGGGCGCGCGTGACCAGGGGTTCGAGCTTCGCGTCCATGTCCGCCACCCGCGCCCAGGGGTGCACGCCGCAGAGGAACAGCGACTCGACCTTGTAGAGGTTGCCCGGACCGCACAGGTTGCGCTGGTCGAGGATGGCGACGCCGACCTGCTCGTCGGGATGGCTGCGCAGCCGCCGCAGCGCCTCGGCCAGGTCCCAGTCGGGCCCGAGGACGTCGGGCCCCAGGTGACCGACCAGCCGGCCCTCGTCGATGGTGGGGACGATCTCGACGTCGTGCAGCCGGTAGCCGACGCACTCCCACTCGTCGGTGGCCAGGACGACGCGCACGTCGTAGCCGGGCCCGCCGCGCCAGCGCGCGCCCGGGCGGTAGATGTGCCAGCTGCCGTCCATGCGGTAGTGCGTCCGGAGCGTGCGCTCGTCGGCCAGGCGGATCAGCATGTGCTTCCCGCGCGGGACCACCTCGCGGACGGTGGCGCCGGCGAGGTCGAGGGCGGCGAGCTGCGGGAGGCGGAACTCGCCCCGTCGCAGGGTGGCGCCGGCCAGCGCCTGGTTCATGCGCTTGGCCGCCAGCCAGACGGTGTCTCCTTCGGGCACCCGCCCAGTGTCCCTGCCGACCTCGGTTCGCGTGCGGCCGGAGAGTTCGCCTGCGGCCGGAGAGGCAGGGACGCCTCGGGTCAGTGATGGAGAGGCGGCCGGCCCGGTGGCCCCATCGCGGCGAGGGCCACGCTCGCGGTGCCGGTGAGCAGCACCAGCCCGAGGAGCGAGAGCACGAACAGCTGCGGTGTGACGGCTCCGACGACCAGCAGTGTGAGGCCGACGAGGAAGAGGGCGGTGATGAGAGTGCGCATGAGGTGGTTCCCCCTTGGGTGCGCTGACACCTCCAGGGTCCCCTTCCGTGGCGGGCGGAGCACCCTTCCTGGCGGGTCTCCACGAAACCGTCACCTCATGACGGCGGCGGTCCTGGCTGCCGTCGTCGGAGCCTGACGGCGGTGGGTCGCCCGTGGCAGCATCCGAGAGCATGATCGCGGGGCCACCGGGCGAGCCGGTCGCGCTGCCGGCCTCCGTCGCAGTCCTGGCCGGTGATGCCCGGTTGACGCCGGTCTGGCGCAACCAACTCGGCGGGCTCACCTGGCAGGTGGGCGAAGGGCCGCAGCGGCGGTTCGTGAAGTGGGCGCCGGCCGGCAGCGGGATCGACCTGGCGCGTGAGGTGGTGCGGTTGCGCTGGGCCGCTCGGTTCACGCCGGTCCCCGTCGTCCTGGAGCACGGCAGGGACGACGACGGGGAGTGGCTGCTCACCGTCGGCCTGCCGGGGCGCAGCGCCGTCGACCCGCGCTGGCTGGCCGATCCGGGGCCGGCCGTGGACGCGATCGGCGTCGGCCTGCGCGCGCTGCACGACGCCCTGCCGGTGGACGGCTGCCCCTTCGACTGGTCGGCGGGCGCCCGGCTCGCCCACGTGCGCCCGGCGTCGATGTGGCAGGAGCGGTTCTCCCCGGAGCACGCCGGGCTGTCGGTGCCCGAGGTGCTGGCCCGCCTGGCCGACGTGCCGGACGTCGACCGGTTGGTGGTCTGCCACGGCGACGCCTGCGCGCCGAACACGCTGGTCGAGGACGACGGCAGCTGGTCGGGGCACGTCGACCTGGGTTCGCTGGGCGTGGCCGACCGCTGGGCGGACCTCGCCGTGGCGACCTGGAGCACCGGCTGGAACCACGGGCCGGGGTGGGAGCGCCGGCTGCTGGCGGCCTACGGCCTCGAGCCCGATCGCGACCGGCTGGCGTACTACCGGCTGCTCTGGGACGCCGATCCGTGAGCCGACCGGCTCCGGTCAGGCCCGGAGCCGGAGTCCGCGAGGCGTGGCGCTGAAGCCGGCGGCCTGCAGCGCTGCCGACAGCGGCGTGGACTCGTGCACCGAGGCGCCGTCGGCCTTCTGGACGACCATGCGCCCGAGGGCTCCGGCGGCGACGGCGCTGGACAGCGCGGTGGCCGCCTCCTTGAGCGTCTGCTCGTCCTCGGTCCACGACAGCAGCGTCTTGCCGCCGCGCTCGACGTAGAGGACGAGCTCGCCGTCGACCAGCACCACGAGGGCGCCGGCCTTGCGTCCCGCGCGGTGCCCGGTGACCTTTCGGGTCGCGCCGGTGCCCTCGCCGAGGTCGACCGCGTCGGTGTCGGCCGCTGCCGTGCGGTCCGGCCACGGCAGTGCGGCGCCGTAGACGTTCGCCGGGTCGGTCGCGGCCAGCACCACGGCGCCGCCGGGCAGCCGGTCGGGGGCGGCGAAGCTGCGCAGCCGGTCGACCGACCCGGGGGTGCCGAACTGCGCGGCGCCCAGGGTCTCCACGAAGTAGCCCCGCCGCGCACGCCCGTTCTCCTCGAAGGCCCGCAGCACCGGGTACACGGCGGGGAAGCCGCCGGCCACCTGCTCGGCCATGACCGCGCCGCGGGTGAGCACGCCATGCCGCTCGATCAGCGCCTCGGCGCGAGCCGTCGTCCGCCGGGTGGCGTTCGCCTCCCGGTCGGGGAGCCTCGACCAGCGGCCGGCCATCGAGGGGGGACCGGAGCGGGTGGGCATGGCGGGGCGGCCGAGACGGGTGCGCCCCGACCGCGAGCGGTCCAGCCGCGCCCGGGGCGGAGCGGGCGTCCGCTTGTGCGTGCCGCCGCCGCTCAGCCGCGTGCGCAGCGGCGCCAGCGTGTCGTTGGTCAGTGCGCCGGCCCAGACGAGGTCCCAGACGAGGTCGGCCAGCGCGGTGTCGTCGGTGGCGCCGAGCAGGTCGGACAGGCCGCGGAAGAACAGTGCCTGCCCACCGGCGAGCAGGTCCAGCAGCGGGCCGCCGGCCTCGGGCAGCTCCAGCGGCTCGGGCAGCAGCAGGGGAGCCAGGTCGGCCGGCACCAGGCTGATCCAGCCGTCGCCGCCGGGCAGCCCGCCTGCGCCGGCCCACAGGACCTCGCCGGCACTGGTGAGCTCGTCCAGCATGGCGGGGGAGTAGTCGCGCACCCGCGTGGGCAGCACGAGCGACTCCAGCGCGCTGGCGGGCACGATCGCGCCGGCCAGCTGCTCGACGACGGCCAGGACGCCGTCGGTGCCGCGCAGGCGCCCGCCGACGCCCTGCCACGAGGGCGTGAACCGGGCCAGGGTGCCGATCGGTACGGGCTCGACCTCCTGGCGCAGCTTGGCCAGGCTGCGCCGGCGGATCGAGCGCAGCACCTCGGCGTCGCACCACTCCTGACCGGCGCCGCCGGGCCGGAATTCGCCGGACACGAGCCGCCCGGTGCTGGTCAGCCGCTGCAGAGTCGCGGTGACGACGGCGACGCCCAGGCCCAGGCGGTTGGCTACCTCCTGCGGCTGGAAGGGGCCGTGGGTGCGGGCGTACCGGCCGACGAGGTCGCCCAGCGGATCGGCGACCGGCTCGGTGAAGACCTCCGGCACACCCACCGGCAGCGCGGTGCCCAGCCCGTCGCGGAGCCGGCCGGCGTCCTCGATGGCGACGTACCTTTCCTCCCCGGCGATGCGCACGCGCAGCGCCCGCCGGGCGTCGACCAGTTCGGCCAGCCACTGCTCGGGCACCCCGCGGGCCGCGGCCTCCGCGACGGTGAGATCGCCCAGGCCCCGCAGCAGGTCCGAGGCGCCGTCCACGTCGCGCGGGTGCCGCTGCTGGGGGAGCCGCTGCAGCTCGGCCTCGACCTCGGCCATCGCGTCGCCGTCGAGCAGCTCGCGCAGCTCGGTGCGGCCGAGGAGCTCCGACAGCAGGCCGGTGTCCAGGGCGAGCGCCTGCGCGCGGCGCTCGGCCAGCGGGGCGTCGCCCTCGTAGAGGAACTGCCCGACGTAGCCGAACAGCAGCGACTGGGCGAACGGCGAGGCGGTGTCGGTCTGCACGTCGGCCACCCGCACGCGGCGGGAGCGCACGTCGCGCATGAGCTCGACCAGCCCGGGGACGTCGTAGACGTCCTGCAGCACCTCGCGGGCGGCCTCGAGGGTGATGGGGAAGGAAGCGAACTCGCTGGCGACCGACAGCAGCTGGGCGGCGCGCTGGCGCTGCTGCCACAGGGGGGTGCGGCGCCGCGGGTCGCGGCGGGGGAGGAGCAGGGCCCGGGCGGCGCACTCGCGGAAGCGGCTGGCGAACAGCGCCGACGTGCCCACCTCGGCGGTCACCTCGCGCTCGACGTCGTCCGGGTCGAGCACGGCGAGGTCGGCCTCCGGCGGCTCGCCGGTGGTGTCGGGGAGCCGCAGCACGATGCCGTCGTCGGAGTGCATGGAGGCGACGTCGACGCCGTACCGCTCGCGCAGCCGGGCGGCGAGCACCAGCGCCCACGGGGCGTTGACCTGGGCGCCGAAGGGGGAGTGGACGACCAGCCGCCAGTCGCCCAGCTCGTCGCGGAACCGCTCGACCAGGAGGGTGCGGTCGTCGGGGAGGTGGCCGGTCGCCGCCTTCTGCTCGGTCAGGTAGGTGAGGAGGTTGGCCGCGCCCCACTCGTCCAGGCCGGCGGCCCGGGCGCGCTCGAGACCGGCCTCGGGCGTCGCCGTCCCGACCTCGCGCAGGAAGGCGCCGAGGGCCCGGCCCAGCTCGAGTGGCCGACCGGGGGCGTCCCCGTGCCAGAACGGCATCTTGCCGGGCTGGCCGGGAGCGGGGGTGACCAGCACGCGGTCGTGGGTGATGTCCTCGATGCGCCAGGAGGACGAGCCGAGCAGGAAGACGTCGCCCACCCGGGACTCGTAGACCATCTCCTCGTCGAGTTCGCCGACCCGCCGTCCGCCGGTGCCCTCGCCGCCCACCAGGAACACGCCGAACAAGCCGCGGTCGGGGATGGTGCCGCCACTGGTGACGGCCAGCCGCTGCGCACCTGCCCGGGCGGTGAGCGTGTCGGTGACGCGGTCCCACGTCAGGCGGGGGCGCAGCTCGGCGAACGCGTCGGAGGGATAGCGCCCGGCCAGCATGTCGAGGACGGCGTGCAGTGCGGACTCGGGAAGCGAGCTGAACGCCGCGGACCGGCGCACCAGGTCGGCGACCTCGTCGACCGTGCGCGGGCGCTCGGAGACGATGGCGACGATCTGCTGGGCCAGCACGTCGAGCGGGTTGCGCAGGTAGCGGATCGACTCGATCGCGCCGTCCTTCATGCGCTCGGCGACCAGCGCGCACTGCACGAGGTCGCCGCGGTACTTGGGGAACAGCACGCCCCGGCTGACCGCCCCGACCTGGTGGCCGGCGCGACCGACGCGCTGCAGACCGGCGGCGACCGTGGGCGGTGACTCCACCTGGACGACGAGGTCGACCGCGCCCATGTCGATGCCGAGCTCCAGGCTGGAGGTGGCGACGACGGCCGGCAGCCGCCCGGACTTCAGCGCCTCCTCCACGATCGCCCGCTGCTCCCGCGACACCGACCCGTGGTGAGCCGCGGCGACCGGCTGGAAGTCGTCGGGCATCCCGCCGCCCGAGCCGGCCTGCGCCATCAGGGCGGCCGCGTTCGTGCCCGGCGGGACCGGCTCGCCGGTGGCGCGTTCGTAGGCGAGCTCGTTGAGCCGGCTGGTCAGCCGTTCGGCCAGCCGCCGGGAGTTGGCGAAGACGATGGTGCTGCGGTGGGCCTCCACCAGGTCCAGCACGCGCTCCTCGACCGCCGGCCAGATGGAGCTGCGCGGCTGGTTGCCGGCGGCCGAGCCCTCGAGCTCGCCGGTGGGCTGGCCGAGCTCGCTCATGTCCTCGACGGGGACGACCACGGACAGGTCCCACTGCTTGGTCGAGGGAGGTGCCACGACGCGCACCGGCCGGCCGCCGGTGAGGAAGGTCGACACCTCCTCGATCGGCCGCACCGTGGCGGACAGGCCGATCCGCTGGGCGGGGCGTTCCAGCAGCTCGTCGAGCCGGTCGAGGGTGACGGCCAGGTGCGCGCCGCGCTTGGTGTGGGCGACGGCGTGGACCTCGTCGAGGATCACCGTCTCCACGCCGCGCAGCGCCTCGCGGGCGGCACTGGTCATCAGCAGGAACAGCGACTCGGGCGTGGTGATGAGGATGTCGGTCGGGCGCTTGGCGAACGCGCGCCGCTCGTCGGCGGGGGTGTCGCCGGAGCGGATGCCGACCCGGATCTCCGGCCGCGGCAGACCCAGCCGTGCGGCGGCCTGGCCGATGCCGGTCAGCGGGGCCCGGAGGTTGCGCTCGACGTCGACGGCGAGCGCCTTGAGCGGAGAGACGTACAGGACGCGGCACCGGGACTGCTCGTCGACGGGCTGCGTCGTGCTGAGCCGGTCGAGCGACCACAGGAACGCCGCGAGTGTCTTGCCGGAGCCGGTGGGGGCCACCACGAGTGCGTGCTCGCCGCTGCTGATGGCGTCCCACGCGCCGTCCTGGGCCGCCGTCGGCTGCTGGAACGCACCGGTGAACCACGCCCGGGTCGGCTCGGAGAACCGGTCGAGCGTGGACGTGGAGGTCTGGCGGGGGGCCACGAAGCCAGTGTCCCCGCGAGGTACGACAGTTCGCCGGTCGGAGCGGGCCCGACCACCCGACCGGGGCCGCTCCGACAGCAGCAGTGGCTGGGACCCGCGGCGGCCGGTGCGGCACACTCCGCACATGCGACCGTCGGTGGGACCCGCGGCACCGGGCGTCCTCGACGTCCCCGACGTCGCCGCGGTGCAGCGGCGGACGGTCCGCGTGCTCGGCGGCGGGGTCGCGCTCGCCGGGCTCGGGGTGACCGTCGGCATCACCGCGGGCGGCCTGCTGGCCCGCGACGTGGCCGGCACCGACAGCGCGGCCGGCCTCGGGCAGACCGCCGGCGTCCTCGGTGCCGCGGTGCTCGCCGTCCCCCTGGCCCGGATCAGCAGCTCCGCCGGCCGGCGCGCGGGCCTGGCCGTCGGCTACGCGGTGAGCGTCCTGGGCGCGGTCGTCACCGTCGCGGCGGCCGCGGCGTCCTCGCTGCTCCTGCTGGTTGCCGGCCTCTTCCTCTTCGGCGCGGCCACCGCCTGCGGGCTCCAGGCCCGGTACGCCGCGGCCGACCTGGCGGCTCCCGAGCACCGGGGCCGGGCGCTGTCGCTGGTGGTCTGGGCGACGACCGTCGGCTCGGTGCTCGGTCCGAACCTGGCCGCCCCGGGCGCCGACCTGGGCGCCGCGCTCGGCCTGCCCCCGCTCGCCGGCGCCTTCCTGGTCTCGGCCGTCGTCTTCGCCGTCGTCGCCCTCGGCCTGACGGCACTCCTCCGGCCCGATCCGCTGGTGCTCGCCCGGCGGCTGGGCGGCGGGACGGGCGCGCCCCCGCCGCGGACGGCCACCCGGCCGGCGCTGCGTGCGGTGTGGGCGACCCCCGGCGGCCGGCTGGGCCTGACGTCCGTCGTCGTCGCCCACGCGGTGATGGTCGGGGTCATGGTCATGACGCCCGTGCACATGGGCCACGCGGGCGGCACCGAGGACGCCGTCCTCCGCGTGGTCGGGGTGGTCATCAGCGTGCACGTGGCCGGCATGTACCTCTTCTCACCGCTCGTCGGCGCGCTCGCCGACCGGGTCGGGGCCCCCGCCGTCGTGGCTCTCGGCGGCGTCCTGCTGCTCGCCGCCACGGCCGTCTCGGGTACTGCCGGACCGTCGCAGTCCGTGCAGCTGGCGGCCGGGCTGCTGCTCCTCGGGCTGGGCTGGTCCTGCGGCCTGATCGCCGGTTCCACCCTGGTGACCGCGTCGGTGGACGCCGACCTGCGCCCGACCGCCCAGGGAGGCACCGACCTGCTGATGGGCCTGGGCGCGGCGCTGTCCGGCGCGGTGGGCGGGCCGCTGCTCGCCTGGGGCGGCTTCGGGCTGGTGGCCGGGGTGTCGGCGGCCCTCGTGCTCCCGCTGGCGGTCCTCTGGGCGGCGGTCGCCCTCCGCCCCCGGGGCTCCGGCTAGCTCGTCGGCCGGTGCGGCGGGCTCCCCGCGCAGCGCGCTAGCGTCGAGGAGTGCGCCTGCAGGAGTTCTGGTCCCGGCTGGACCACCAGTTCGGGGCCATGCGTGCCCAGAGCGTGTCCCGCGACCACCTCTTCTCCGCGCTGGGCGGCCGCAGCGCGGTCGAGGCGATCGACGCGGGGGTGCCCGTGCGGAAGGTGTGGCTGGCCATCTGCGAGGCCTACGACGTGCCGCCGAGGGAGCGCTGAGCGGGCTCGCGGTGCGGGCCGGACGGTGCCGGTGGGACCGGTGGTCCGCCGCCCGCAGGACGTGGGCGTGTCGACCTGGCAGTCGAACAGGTGTTCGGCCTACAGTGGCGTCCACAGGCGACCGGGATCTCCACAACCCCGGTCGCGGCCCGAGAATTGTCGGTGGCTCGTCCTAGCGTCGGTCCCGACCCGCTTCCCGCGAACCGAAGGTGACCACCATGGCGACACTCGACCGCGACAAGGCCCTCGACATGGCCCTCGCCCAGATCGACAAGCAGTTCGGCAAGGGCTCGGTCATGCGCCTGGGCGACAGCCCCGAGGTGGCCATGAAGGTCATCCCGACCGGCTCCATCGCCCTCGACATCGCGCTCGGCATCGGCGGTCTCCCGCGCGGCCGGGTCGTGGAGGTCTACGGCCCGGAGTCCTCCGGTAAGACGACCGTCGCGCTGCACGCGGTGGCCAACGCCCAGGCCGCCGGCGGCATCGCCGCCTTCGTCGACGCCGAGCACGCGCTCGACCCGGAGTACGCCCGCGCCATCGGCGTGGACACCGACGCGCTGCTCGTGAGCCAGCCGGACACCGGTGAGCAGGCCCTCGAGATCGCCGACATGCTGATCCGCTCCGGCGCGCTCGACATCATCGTCATCGACTCGGTCGCCGCGCTGGTGCCCCGCGCCGAGATCGAGGGCGAGATGGGTGACAGCCACGTGGGTCTGCAGGCCCGGCTGATGAGCCAGGCGCTGCGGAAGATCACCGGTGCCCTGAGCAACTCCGGGACGACGGCGATCTTCATCAACCAGCTGCGCGAGAAGGTGGGCGTCGTCTACGGCTCGCCCGAGGTGACCACCGGTGGCCGCGCGCTGAAGTTCTACTCGTCGGTCCGCCTCGACGTGCGCCGCATCGAGACCCTCAAGCAGGGCACCGACGCGGTCGGCAGCCGGACCCGGGTCAAGGTCGTCAAGAACAAGGTGGCCGCGCCCTTCAAGCAGGCCGAGCTCGACATCCTCTGGGGTCAGGGCTTCAGCCGCGAGGGCGGGCTCATCGACGTCGGTGTCGAGCAGGGCTTCGTGAAGAAGTCCGGTGCCTGGTACACCTACGACGGCGACCAGCTCGGTCAGGGCAAGGAGAACTCGCGCAACTTCCTGAAGGACAACCCCGACCTCGCCGACGAGCTCGAGAAGAAGATCAAGGAGAAGCTCGGCATCGGGCCGCAGCTCGACGCCCCGGTGGCCGACCCGGTCGACTTCTGAGCCGCTGGTGACCGAACGATCGGGCACGCGCCGCCGCAGCACCGGGAGCTCCTGGGGCACGCGGCGGCGCGCTCCCTCGGCCGACGAGGCCGACAGTGCGCGGGAGGAGATGGCCGATCCCGAGTCGGTCGCGCGGAACCTCTGCCTGCGGGCGCTGACCGGCGCCCCGAAGACCCGGCAGCAGCTGGCCGACCTGCTGGCTGACCGGGACGTGCCCGACGACGCCGCGGAGACGGTGCTCGACCGGCTCAGCGAGGTCGGGCTGATCGACGACGAGGCCTTCGCCCAGGCGTGGGTCAGTTCCCGCCAGGCCGGGCGCGGGCTGGCGCGGCGCGCGCTCAAGGCGGAGCTGCGCGCGAAGGGTGTGGACGACGACGTCGCGGCCACAGCCGTCGAGGCGGTCGACGACGACGACGAACGGGAGACCGCACGCCGGCTGGTGGAGCGCAAGCTCCCGAGCATGCGGCGGCTGGACCGCGCGACGGCGACCCGCCGCCTCATGGGCATGCTCGCCCGCAAGGGCTACAGCGGAGGGCTGGCCGCCGGGGTGGTCCGCGAGGCTCTCGACGACGACGGCGCGGACGACGCCGCGGTGCCCGGGTTCGACGACCTCGACGAGGACGCGCTGCTGCCCTGACCCGTCGACGCGTCAGGAGAGGCCCGGAACCGCGACGGTTCCGTGCCTCTCCTGTCCGTTCGCCCGACTCAGGTGGGGTCGGGGTCGTCCGATCCCTGGCGCCGGCCGGCGCTGCCGCCGAGCTCGCTGACGCCGGCGTAGGGCTCGTGCCGCCTGCCGGCGTGCGCCTCGTCCTGCAGCCGGTCCATGAGGTGTGGGTAGTGCGCCTCGAAGGCAGGCCGCTCCGAGCGGATCCGCGGGATCTCCACGAAGTTGTGGCGCGGCGGCGGGGAGGAGGTCGCCCACTCCAGGGAATTGCCGTGGCCCCACGGGTCGTCGCGCAGGGCGAGCTTCCCGTACTTCCAGGACCGCACCACGTTGTAGAGGAACGGCAGGATCGAGGCACCCAGCACGAAGCTGAAGATCGTCGAGATCATGTTCAGCGTCGTGAACCCGTCGCTCGGCAGGTAGTTCGCGTAGCGGCGCGGCATGCCCTCGTTGCCCAGCCAGTGCTGGATGAGGAACGTGCCGTGGAAGCCGATGAACGTCATCCAGAACTGCAGCTTCCCGAGCCGCTCGTCCATCATCCGGCCGCACATCTTCGGGAACCAGAAGGCGATGCCTGCATTGGCGGCGAAGACCACGGTGCCGAAGACGACGTAGTGGAAGTGGGCGACCACGAAGTAGGAGTCGTGCACGTGCCAGTCCAGGGGCGGGGCCGCCAGGAGCACGCCGGTGAGCCCGCCGAGCAGGAAGGTGACCATGAACCCGACCGACCAGAGCATCGGCGTCTCGAAGGTCAGCTGGCCGCGCCACATGGTGCCGATCCAGTTGAAGAACTTCAGCCCGGTGGGCACCGCGATCAGGTAGGTCAGGAAGGCGAAGAAGGGCAGCAGCACCGCGCCGGTGGCGAACATGTGGTGTGCCCAGACCGCCAGCGAGAGGAAGCCGATGGCCATCGTGGCGCCGATCATGCCCTTGTAGCCGAACAGCGGCTTGCGGGAGAAGACCGGGATGATCTCGGTGATGATGCCGAAGAACGGCAGCGCGATGATGTAGACCTCGGGGTGGCCGAAGAACCAGAACAGGTGCTGCCACAGCATCGGCCCGCCGTTCTCGCGGGAGTAGACGAGAGCGCCGAGGTTCCGGTCGGCCAGCAGTGCCATGAGCGCCGCGGTCAGGATCGGGAAGACCAGCAGCACGAGCATGCTGGTGATCAGGGTGTTCCAGACGAAGATCGGCATCCGGAACATGGTCATGCCGGGTGCGCGCAGGCAGACGATCGTGGTGATGAAGTTGACGCCACCGAGGATCGTGCCCAGGCCGGAGACCGCCAGGCCGCCGATCCAGAGGTTGCCGCCCACGCCCGGGCTGTTGGTGATGTCGGACAGCGGGGTGTAGGCCGTCCAGCCGAAGTCCGGCGCGCCGCCGGGGGTGAGCAGGCTGGACACCACGATCGTGCTGCCGAACAGGAACAGCCAGAACGACAGCGCGTTCAGCCGCGGGAAGGCGACGTCGGGCGAGCCGATCTGCAGCGGCATGATCAGGTTGCCGAACGCGAAGAACAGCGGCGTCGCGAACATCAGCAGCATCAGCGTGCCGTGCATCGTGAACAGCTGGTTGTACTGCTCGGGCGAGAGGAACTGCAGCCCTGGGCGGGCCAGCTCGGCCCGCATCAGCATGGCCATCAGGCCGCCGATGATGAAGAAGACGAACGACGTCGTCAGGTACATCAGGCCGATGGTCTTGTGGTCGGTGGTCCGCAGCAGGTTGGACAACCGGGAGCCGCGACTGGGGACGACTGCGGGGCTCGGGCGGCTGACGATCGGCCGCGGGGCGATCGCGGTCATGCCGCGACGTCCGCGAGTGCGCGGGCGGGCTCCCGCTGGTCGACGGTGCAGATGCCGGACATGTCGGCCCCCGGAGGTCAGTGACGGCGCGGTGCGTCGAGCTGTCCGCCATCGTGGCCCACCGTGGCCCGTTCGGAAAGCGGTGCAGGTCCCGGTTCGGGGACGGTCTCGGTCCGGGGCCTCAGCTCCCGGCGCGCCAGGCGCTCACGTCGACCGCCGTCCCGTCGTGCGCATCGGCGTCCGGGACCAGCCAGGCGCCGTCGCGGACCTCGCCGCCGTCCAGCCAGCGGGCGATGTCGAGGTCGAAGGCCGCCTGTGCGGCGGACGAGGGGGTGCCGACGTCCCCGACGAAGGTCAGGTCGGTCATCTCCCCGCCGGCGTACCGCAGCACCACGCGGCAGCGGGCTCGGCGGTGCCGGGCCGGGGGTACGGCTTCGCGCACGACGGCGGACTCGGCTCCGGCCGCGGCGGCGAACCTGGTTCCGGCGCTCCGCAGTCCGGTGACGAAGCGCTGGGCGTCGTCCATGGGGGAGTCCGGCTCCACGAGGGCGAGCGCCAGTGCGCTGGCGCTGGCGACGGTCTCGAGCGGCATCGCACTGTCGATGGCCGTGCGCGGGACAGGGGGCAGGCTGCGGCGCCGACCGGCGTGGATGGTCTCCATGGTGACGGACAGTCTCGCCACGCCGCGGGGGACTGTCCGGGGGCGCGCCGACGGTGGGACGACTGGGACGGACGGGTCGCGGAGGAGCGTCAGGCGCGGGTGGTCAGGGCTGCGGCGTCGTCGGCAAGCGCCCGGCCCAGGCCCGGCAGTCGCCCGCCGGCGAGCTGCACGACGGCGGCGCCCAGGCACAGCACGACCACGCCCGCGAGCACGTCGAGGAGGTAGTGGTTGCCCGAGCTCAGCACGACGAAGAAGGTGCTGAACGGGTAGACCAGCGCCACGGCGCGCACCCAGGTGCGGCGCACGAGCAGGACCAGCACCACCCCGCACCAGGTGGCCCAGGCGCAGTGCAGCGAGGGCATCGCGGCGAACTGGTTGGAGATCGCGTCCGAGCCCGGGCTGCCCGAGGCCGGCCACCACCCCCAGGTGGAGGTCTGGCTCATGACGTCGACGAACCCCTGGTCGGCCAGCAGCCGCGGCGGCGCGGTCGGCAGCCAGTAGAAGCCGATGAGGGCCAGCGCCGTGGTGACCATGAGGACACCGCTGGCGGCGCGGTACCGGGTGGGGTGGCGCAGGAACAGCCAGGCCAGCACCGCCGGGGTGACGAGGAAGTGCAGCGTCGCGTAGTGCAGGGCGACCGCGCCGGCCACGACGTCGGTGCGGTGCACCCAGCCGTTCAGGCCGCGCTCGAGCGCCAGCCCCCAGGCGTCCTCGACGGCGAGGATCTCCCGGCCGTTGCCGTAGGCACGGGCGACGACGTCGCCGACGCTGTTCCGCACCAGCGAGTAGACGCCGTACAGGACGGCGAGGAGCAGGATCTCGACCCACCACAGGGGTCGGGCGAACGGCCGGAGCAGGGTCGGACGACCGGCGGCCCCCGGAGCGGACGGCGTCCCGCCGCGCGCGCCGGTCGGCGCCAGGGTTGCAGTCACGTCCCACTCATCTCGTCGGCGAAGGCTCGTTCCTACTCCATCGGACGGTGCGGGCGCCTCCTTGACCTGCGCGCGGCGGAATGTCCGGACCGGAGCCGGCTGGGCGCAGCCGCGCCACGGCCCTCGCGCGAGGGTCACCGGCCGACCGGCCGGGAGCGGTCAGGCACCTCCGCCGACGGTTGCACCGCCGACGGGTGCCACGCCGGCGGACTCGGCCGGCTCCGTGGTCGACCGGCCGGCCCGGGCCTGCCGCCGCTCGACGTACTGGGCCAGCCGGCCCAGCGTGTAGTTGATGGCGATGTAGATCAGCGCGATCACGAAGAAGGTCTGGATGGGGTTGTCGAGGTTGCGCTGGATGCTCTTGCCCTGGCTGAGCAGCTCGTCGTAGTTCGCGACGAAGGTGATCAGCGAGGTGTCCTTCAGCACGACGACCAGCTGGCTGATGATCGCCGGCAGCATGCTGCGGAACGCCTGC
This sequence comes from uncultured Actinomycetota bacterium, assembly GCA_963747895.1. GTDB lineage: Bacteria > Actinomycetota > Actinomycetes > Mycobacteriales > Geodermatophilaceae > Blastococcus. The sequence continues at coordinate 123,468 of CAVVGX010000004.1, read as the reverse complement.
GGCAGCAGGATGATGCGCATCGTCTGGCCCGGCGTGAGTCCGGTGGCCAGGGCGGCCTCGCGCTGGCCCTTGGGCAGTGACGCGACGCCGGCGCGCACGATCTCGGCGAAGATCACCATGTTGTATGCGGTGAGGCCGACGATCAGGCCCCAGAACACCTGCCCGCCCGGGAGGGCCCCGAAATCCACGCCGACGTCGTCGAGCACGCGGACGCCGATGTAGATGAGGATGACGACCGGCAGGCCGCGGAGGACCTCCACGACGGCGACGAGCGGAAGCCGTCCGACCCGTCCCAGGGACAGGCGGGCGACGGCGATCAGGGTGCCCAGCACGACCGACAGCACCATCGCGACGACGGCGGCCTTGATCGTGTTGACGATGCCGATACGGACGAGCCGCCACACCGCGTCGAAGGCCTCGTTGGAGGGATCGATCCACGGGCCCCACAGCTCCATGGAGAACTGGCCGCGCTCGTTGAGACGTCGCACCACCACGAACGCCAGGCCCAGGAGCACGAGCACGGCGATGACGGTGCCGATGAGGGTCCGCCGGCGCCCTCGGGGACCCTGGGCGTCGTAGAGGACGCTCTGCTCGTCGCTCATCGGGCGATCGCCACCTTCCGCTCGATCAGCTGCAGGGCCGCTCCGGCCGGGAGGGTGATGAGCAGGAAGCCCACGGCGACGCCGCCGACGAAGATCGGCAGGGTCTCGTAGCCCTGGGCGCTGGTCAGCGTCTGCCCGACGCTCCACAGGTCCCCGCCCACGCCGAAGGCGCCGACGACGGCGGAGTTCTTGAACATCGCGATGATGACGCTGCCCAGGGGCGGGACGACGGTGCGCAGCGCCTGCGGCAGCACCACGTACCGCAGCCCCTGGGAGAAGTTCAGCCCGATGGACCGGGCGGCCTCCGCCTGCCCGGCCGGGACCGAGATGACGCCCGAGCGGACCGCCTCGCAGACGAAGGCGGAGGTGTAGAGCACCAGCCCGAGGACGCCGAAGAAGAAGAACGACTGGTTGATGCCGATCTCGGGGAGGCCGAACGCGCAGGCGAACAGCACCACCGACAGCGGTGTGTTGCGGAAGGTCGTGACCCAGAACGTGCCGAAGGCGCGCAGCGGGGGGATGGGTGAGACACGGCAGGCGGCGATGGCGACGCCCAGCACCAGCGACCCGATCATCGCGATGACGATGATCTTCAGCGACGTCAGGAACCCGTCGACGAACAGGTCGAGATTGTCGAAGACAGCGTCCACGTGCGTCCCTCCTCCCGTGTGGTCTCGTGCGCGGGTCCGCGGCTGCCCGGCGGTGACCGGGCGGCCGCGGACCGCGGATCAGTCGGTCAGACGCACTCGTCGGGCTCGGGCAGCTCGGGGGTCTGGGTGCCCTCGATCTGGCCGGCGGTGGACTTCCACGCCTCGACGTAGGCGTCCTCGTTGTCCTGCAGCGTCTCGTTGATGAACTGGCAGAAGGCGACGTCGCCCTTGGCGATGCCGATGCCGTACGGCTCCTCGGTGAACTGCTCGCCGACGAGCTTGAACTCACCGTCGCTCTCCGAGACGAAGCCCAGCAGGATCACGTTGTCCGTGGTCACGGCGTCGACCTGGCCGTTGCTCAGCGAGTCGGCGCACTGCGAGTACTCCTCGAACAGCACCAGCTGGTCGGGGTTGGCCAGGTACGGCTTGATCTGCTCGGACGGGGTGGAGCCGGTCACGGAGCAGACCTTGGCGTCCGGGTTCTCCTTGAGGGAGTCCGGGCCGGTGATGGTGTCGTTGTCCGAGGCGACCATGATCTGCTGCCCGGCGGTGTAGTACGGCCCGGCGAAGGTGATCCGCTCCTTGCGGGCGTCGTTGATCGTGTAGGTGGCCACGACCATGTCGACCTCGCCGCCCTCGAGGACCTCCTCGCGCACCGCGGAGGGGGTCTGCTCCCAGGTGATGTCCTCGGGGGCGATGCCGAGGGCGCCGGCGATGATCTTGGCGACCTCGACGTCGAAGCCCTCGAGCTCACCGTCGAGACCTTCGAGGCCGAAGCCGGGCTGGTCGTACTTCGTGCCGATGGTGATCGAGCCGGCGTCGGCCAGCTCGGCCATCGTCGTGCCGGCCTCGAACTCGGGGGCGTCGGCGACGGTGGGCTCGGCGGCGCTGTCGGTGGAGTCGTCACCGCAGGCGGCGGCGGTCAGGGCGACGACGGACAGGGCCGCCACCAGGGCGGTACGGCGGAACATCATGGTTCGGTCCTCTCGCTGGGGTGGACGTGCGATCAGTGGGTGAGGATCTTGGAGAGGAAGTCCTTGGCCCGGTCGGACTGCGGGCTGGTGAAGAACGTCTCGGGCTCGGCGGTCTCGATGATCCGGCCGCCGTCCATGAAGACGACGCGGTTGGCCGCGCGGCGGGCGAAGCCCATCTCGTGCGTGACGACGACCATGGTCATGCCGTCCTTCGCGAGGCCGACCATGACGTCGAGGACCTCGTTGATCATCTCGGGGTCCAGCGCGGAGGTGGGCTCGTCGAAGAGCATCACCTTGGGGTCCATGGCCAGCGCGCGGGCGATGGCCACGCGCTGCTGCTGACCGCCGGAGAGCTGCGCCGGGTACTTGTCCGCCTGGTTGGCGACGCCGACGCGCTCCAGCAGGTCGCGGGCGTGCTTCTCGGCGTCGGCCTTGGACTTCTTGCGCACCTTGACCGGGCCCAGCGCGACGTTCTCCAGGACGGTCTTGTGGGCGAAGAGGTTGAAGCTCTGGAACACCATGCCGACGTCGGCCCGCAGCCGGGCCAGCTCCTTGCCCTCCTCGGGCAGCAGCGCGCCGTCGATGGCGATCTCGCCCTTGTCGATGGGCTCGAGCCGGTTGATGGCACGGCACAGGGTCGACTTGCCCGACCCCGAGGGGCCGATGACCACGACGACCTCGCCGCGGTCGATGGACAGGTCGATGTCCTGCAGGACGTGCAGTTCGCCGAACCACTTGTCGACGCCGGACAGGCGGACGAGAGGCTCTCCGTTCGGACGGCTGGTCACCAACGGGACACTAAAGGCGGATGGTGCCTTATCCCGAGCCGTGGGATCACGAAGCCGTAACGAACGCCGGTCTTTCGCCCGGCCGGGGCAACGGCGCCCGCTCGTCCGGGACGGTGCGTCACCGGCGCGCCGTACCCTCGCTGCTGTCATGGAGAGCGCAGCAGAGTCCCCCGAGCGCACCTACCGGGTGCGCACCTACGGGTGCCAGATGAACGTGCACGACTCCGAGCGGCTGTCGGGGCTGCTGGAGCAGGCCGGGTACCGCGCCGCCGCGGAGGGGGACGACGCCGACGTCGTCGTCCTCAACACCTGCGCGGTCCGGGAGAACGCCGACAACCGGCTCTACGGCAACCTCGGCCACCTGCGCCCCGTGAAGGACGCCCGGCCCGGCATGCAGATCGCCGTCGGCGGGTGCCTGGCGCAGAAGGACCGCGGCGAGATCGTGCGGCGCGCCCCGTGGGTCGACGTCGTCTTCGGCACGCACAACGTCGGTTCGCTGCCGGCGCTGCTGGACCGCGCCCGCCACAACGCCGAGGCGCAGGTCGAGATCGTCGAGTCCCTCGAGGTCTTCCCCTCGACGCTGCCGGCGAAGCGGGACTCGGCCTACTCGGGCTGGGTGTCGATCAGCGTGGGCTGCAACAACACCTGCACGTTCTGCATCGTCCCGGCGCTGCGCGGCAAGGAGAAGGACCGCCGGCCCGGCGAGATCCTGGCCGAGGTGCAGGCGCTGGTCGACCAGGGCGTGCTCGAGGTGACCCTGCTCGGGCAGAACGTGAACGCCTACGGCGTCGAGTTCCGCGAGCGCGGCGCCTTTGCCGACCTGCTGCGGACGGCGGGCCGGATCGAGGGCCTGGAGCGGATCCGCTTCACCAGCCCGCACCCCCGCGAGTTCACCGACGACGTCATCGAGGCGATGGCGGAGACGCCCGCCGTCTGCCACCAGCTGCACATGCCGTTGCAGAGCGGGTCGGACGACGTGCTGCGCCGGATGCGGCGCGGCTACCGGCAGGACCGCTACCTCGGCATCATCGACCGGGTCCGCGCGGCCATGCCCGACGCCGCGATCACGACCGACATCATCGTGGGCTTCCCCGGCGAGACGGAGGCGGACTTCGAGCAGACGCTCGAGGTCGTCCGGCAGGCCCGCTTCGCCAGCGCCTTCACCTTCCAGTACTCCAAGCGCCCCGGGACGCCGGCCGCCGAGATGGACGAGCAGCTCCCCAAGGAGATCGTGCAGGAGCGGTACCTGCGGCTGACCGCCCTGCAGGAGGAGATCAGCTGGGCGGAGAACCGCGCCCAGGTCGGCCGGCGGGTCGAGCTCCTCGTCGCCGCGGGGGAGGGCAGCAAGGACGCCGCGACCGGCCGGCTGTCGGGCCGCGCGCGCGACGGCCGGCTGGTGCACTTCACGCACGCCCACGGCGTCCGTCCCGGGGATGTCGTCGAGACCGTCGTCACCGACGCGAAGCCGCACTTCCTCGTCGCCGACGGTGCGCTGCTGTCCCACCGCCGGACGCGCGCAGGCGACGCGACCGAGGCCGGCACCCGCCCGACGACCGCCGGGGTCACGCTCGGCATGCCGCGGATCGGCGTCCCCGACCCGCTGCCGGTCCTCGCCACCGGCTGCTGAGGCCCCGCCGCAGGGCCCCGCCGCGAGCCTGCGAGCGGTGGGGGGCGGCGGGGTCCTTCGTCAGCGGCGGGCGGACTTCTCCGCCTCGGCCAGCCACTCGCGGCGGGTGGCGAGGAAGGCCAGCGCCTCGTCGATCCGCCGCTGGTCGCCGGCGGTCTCGGCCTTGGCCAGCTGCTCCTCGGCCTTGGTCACCGCGGCCCGCATGGAGGTGACCATCGGGTTCTCCGCGGCGGCCCGGGGGCGGCCGGCGTCAGCGGCGCCGCGGACCTTCTGCTCCACGGCCTGCATGCGGTCCTCGAGCTGGCGCATGACCCCGCGCGGCACGTGCCCGATCGCGTCGTAGCGCTCCTGGATCTTGCGCAGCGCGTTCTGCGCGCCGCGGAGGTCCTTCGACGGGTCGATCCGCTCGGCCTCGGCCAGCAGCTCCTCCTTGAGCTTCTGGTTGGCGGTCTCCTCGCTCGTGCGCGCCTTGTCCGACTCGGTGCGCGCGGTGAAGAAGACGTCCTGCGCGGCGCGGAACTGCTTCCACAGGTCGTCGTCGCCGTCCCGGCCGGTGCGCGGCACGGCCTTCCAGCGGTCCATGAGCGAACGCATCGCCGCGCTCGTCGGGCCCCACTCGGTGGACGACGACAGGCGCTGCGCCTCCTTGATCAGCTCCTGCTTGGCGGCCCGCGCCTCCCCGCGCTGGGCGTCGAGCTGGGCGAAGTGCGCCCCGCGACGGCGGCCGAAGGCGTCCCGCGCGGCGGCGAAGCGCGTCCACAGCGCCTCGTCGGTCTTGCGGTCGATGCCCCGGATCGTCTTCCACTCCTCGACGATCGCCTTGAGCCGGTCGCCGGCGGCCTTCCAGGCCGTGGACTCCTCGGCGATCTTCTCGGCCTCGGCGGCCAGCGCCTCCTTGCGCGCCACCTGGGCGGCCCGGGCCGCGGCCTTCTCGGCGCGCGACTCGGCCGCGGCGGAGTCGGCCGTGCCGACCATGGCGCGCGCCCGTGCGGCCAGCCCCTCGAGGTCGCCGACGGCGGCAGCGGTCGGGATGGACTCGGCCAGCGCCTGCGCCTTGCCCTTGATCTCCGAGGGGTTGCCGGTGTGCGCCTTCAGCCGGGCCTCGAGCAGGGAGACCTCCGTGGCCAGGTCGTCGAACCGGCGGGCGTAGTGCGCGAGGCCCGCCACCGGCTCGCCGGCCTGCCAGGAGCCGACGGCCCGCTCGCCCTCGGAGGTGCGCACGTAGACGGTGCCGTCCTCGTCGACGCGGCCCCACCGGGACGGGTCGCTGACCGCTTCCGCCGAGGGCGCCATCGACGCGGGGGAGGGCACGGCGGGAGAGGGCACGGCGGGAGAGGGCAAGGGCGCGGCGGGGCCGGCCACCCCGGCGCCGGGCGGCGTCTCGGCGTCGGGACCCTGCTGGTCGGCGGCGACCTCGGGCGCCGCCGGAGCGGCGGCCACCTCCGGGGCGACCGCCTCCAGGGTCTCGGCCGCCGGGACCGCCGGCTCGGGAGCCGCGACCTCGTCAGCCACCGGCTCCGACGCCTCGGCGGCGGCCGCTTCGGGCGCCGGCGGCGGGACCGCGGCCTCGGGCTCGACCGTCTCCAGGGTCTCGGCCGCCGGAACGGCCACGTCGGGAGCAGACGTCCCCGCGGTCGCCGGCTCGAGGGCCACCGACTCGGGGGACGCCGTCTCGGCGGTGGGTTCCGTCGTGGGGTCGGGAAGCGCGGCCTCGGCGGGGGTGGGCGCGTCGGGGGTCCCGGCTTCCGGCGTCACCGCCGCCGTTCCCTGGTCCACCTCCGGGCTCGCCACGTCGGGGGTCTCCACAATCGGTGGAGTGGCCTGCTGCGCCCCGCTGCCGGGGTTGTCCGTGCTCGACACCCCGGAAGTGTCCCACGTCCCATCGGCGAGACTGAGGGCGTGAGCGCCGCATCCGGAAGGCCGCCCCTCCCGTCCGCCGGGAAGGCCGTCGCCGTCGCCTTCTGTCCCGCCGCGCCGCTGCTGCTCCCCGCGGTCGAGGGCAGCGCCGTCCCGGACACGACGGAGCTGCGCCGGGCCTGCCTCGCGGCGGTCACGGGGATGCTCGGCGTCGGCCCCGAGGCCGTCGTCGTCGTGGGTGGGGGAGCGCCGGCGGGGGCCCGGTACGGGGTCGGCGACGTCGCCCGGTTGCACGGGCTGGGCCTCGACCTCGACGTGCCCTTCGCGGGGCCGCCTGCCGCGCAGCCGGGCAACGCCGGTCCCGGGTTCGCCGTGGGCGCGTGGTTGCTCGACGAGGCCGGGTACACCGGCCGCCGCATCGGTGTCGGACCGGAGGACCTGGCGCCGGTGCTCGGCGAGCTGTCCGGGCCGACCGGCGTGCTCGCCCTGGGGGACGGTTCGGCGCGTCGCGGGGTGAAGGCGCCCGGCTACCTCGACGGGCGTGCAGCGCCTTTCGACGCCGTCGTCGCCCGTGCGCTCGCCGACGGCGACGCCGGAACGCTGGCCGCCCTCGACGCCACGGAGCAGGAGCGGCTGCTGGCCGCCGGTGTCCCGGTGTGGCGGGCGGTCGGCGCCGCCCTGGCCGGCCGGGCGATGCGCGGGCGACTGCACGCCGACGTCGCCCCGTTCGGGGTCGGCTACCTGGTGGCGGACTGGACCCCGCGATGAGCGGGGCGCCGCCGGTGGTCGCCGTGGTCGGGCCGACGGCCACCGGCAAGACGGCACTGGCGGTGTCGCTGGCTCGCCGGCTCGGGGGCGAGGTGGTCAACGCCGACTCCATGCAGCTCTACCGCGGCATGGACATCGGCACGGCCAAGCCCGACGCCGCCGAGCGGCGAGGGGTGCCGCACCACCTCCTGGACCTGTGGCACGTGCGCGAACCGGCGTCCGTTGCGGAGTACCGGCAGCGGGCGCGGGCGGAGATCGACCGGCTGCGGGCCGCGGGCGTCGTCCCGCTGCTGGTCGGGGGTTCCGGGCTCTACGTGCGGGCTGTGCTCGACGAGCTGGACTTCCCGGGCACCGACGCCGCCGTACGCGCGCGGCTGGAGGCGGAGCTGGCGGATCTCGGCGCCGCGGCGCTGCACGCCCGGCTGGCGTCGGTCGACCCGGCGGCGGCCGCGGCCGTGCTGCCCGGCAACGGACGGCGCATCGTCCGCGCCCTGGAGGTCGTCGAGATCACCGGGGGCCCCTTCCGGGCCACGATGCCCGAGCCGGTGCCGCACTACCCGGCGGTGGTGCTCGGTCTGGACCGGGAGCCGGCCGAGCTCGACGAGCGGATCGCCCTGCGGGTGGACCGGATGTGGGCCGCGGGGCTGGTCGCCGAGGTGGAGGCCCTGGCCGCCGACGGTCTGCGCGAGGGCCCCACGGCCTCGCGCGCGCTGGGCTACGCGCAGGTGCTCGCCCAGCTCGACGGCACGCTCACCCCGGCCGAGGCACGGGAGCGGACGGTCACCACCACCCGCCGCTTCGTCCGCCGGCAGCGCTCGTGGTTCCGCCGCGATGCGGCCACCACCTGGCTCGACGCCGCGCGGCCGGACCTGCTCGACGCGGCGGCCGCCCTGATCGCCGACCGTACGATCGGCCGGTGACCGACTCCCCCCGCGTGCTGATCGGGCACGGCACCGAGAACGACTTCGTCGTGCTGCCCGACCCCGACGGATCGGTCTGGCCCGAGGCGCGCCTGGACGCGGCCATGGTGCGCCGGCTGAGCGACCGCCGGGCCGGGCTCGGTGGCGACGGCGTCCTGCGGCTCGTGCGCAGCGCGCACGTGCCCGACGCCCCGGCGGTGCTGGGCGAGCAGCTCGGCGCCTGCGAGTGGTTCATGGACCACCGCAACGCCGACGGCTCCCACGCGGAGATGTGCGGCAACGGCATCCGGTTGTTCCTCCACGCGCTGATCGCCGAGGGGCTCCTCGACCGGGCGGCGTGCACCGACGGAGTGCTGGTGGGCACCCGAGGGGGACCGCGCCGGGTCGGGGCGGCCGAGGGCGGTGGCTACTGGGTCGACATGGGCCCGGCGCGGGAGTTCGGCCGCGGGACGGCGGACCTGGACGGCCACACCTTCCCCGGGCTCGCCGTCTCGATGGGCAACCCGCACCTGGCCGCGCTCACCGACGTCGACGTCGACGGCCTGGACCTCACCGCCGAGCCCACGTTCGACGCCGCGCTGTTCCCCGAGGGCGTCAACGTCGAGCTGGTCAACGTGCTCGAGCCCGGCGCCCACATCCGGCTGCGGGTGTTCGAGCGCGGGGTGGGGGAGACGCGCTCGTGCGGCACCGGCGCCTGCGCCGCGGCCTACGCCGCACTGACCCATGCCGGCCGGACCGAGGGCACCGTCGTCGTCGACGTGCCCGGGGGTCGCCTGTCGGTGCAGATCGACCCCCGGACCACGGTGCTCACCGGCCCCGCGGTGCTCGTGGCGGCCGGCTCGCTGTCCGAGGAGTGGCTGGACGCCTGAGGTCAGGGGGAGTCCGGCGTGTCCGCCCGGGTCTCCGGATCGTCGGTCGGGGCCTCGGGCTTGTCGCCCGGGCCGACGTTGCCCGTGCCCCGCGGCGTGCCGCGGCCGGTGTCCTGGTCGGCTCCTCCGAAGAGGTTGCGCGGCGGGTCCAGCCCGGCCGGGTCCCGGCCCGGGTCGTCGAGCTCGCTGTTCGAACCCAGGCTGCTCGATCCCTTGCTGGTCATCGGTTCCTCCTCGTGCGCGGGAAATGGTCGTACCGCCCCTACCCGCGCACCGGACCGGGATGCACCAGGGCACGCCGAGCGTTGTACCCGGCGATGACAACTCAGGTGCTACCTGCCGCAGACCGTGCCACGCTGGAGACGATGACCACCGCCCAGAACCGCGCCATCCTCGACGACACCGAGGCCCGGGTCGACAAGGCCTCAGCGGCCCGCGCCGCCGACCAGAGCACCGGCTCCTACGACCTCGAGGCCCGTGGCGCGTTGCGCCGCGTGGCCGGGCTGGGCACGGAGCTGGCCGACGTCACCGAGGTCGAGTACCGGCAGCTGCGCCTCGAGCGCGTCGTGCTCGTCGGCGTCTGGACCGAGGGCACGCAGGTCGACGCCGACCGCTCCCTCGCCGAGCTGGCCGCCCTCGCCGAGACGGCGGGCTCCGAGGTCCTCGAGGCCGTGAGCCAGCGCCGCGACAAGCCCGACGCCGCCACCTACGTGGGCTCGGGCAAGGCCGGCGAGATCCGCGACATCGTGGCCGCCACCGGCGCCGACACCGTGATCTGCGACGGGGAGCTCACCCCGGGCCAGCTCAACCAGCTGGAGAAGGTGCTCAAGGTCAAGGTCGTCGACCGGACGGCGCTGATCCTCGACATCTTCGCCCAGCACGCCACCAGCCGGGAGGGCAAGGCCCAGGTCGAGCTGGCGCAGATGCAGTACATGCTGCCGCGCCTGCGCGGCTGGGGTGAGTCGATGTCCCGCCAGGCCGGTGGCCGGGTGGCCGGCGGTGGCGGTATCGGCACCCGTGGCCCCGGTGAGACCAAGATCGAGACCGACCGCCGGAGGATCCGCGCCCGGGTGAGCAAGCTGCGCCGCGAGATCGCCGGCATGGCGACCGCGCGCGCGACCCAGCGCAGCAGCCGTGACCGCAACGCGACGCCGAGCGTGGCGATCGCCGGGTACACGAACGCCGGCAAGTCCAGCCTGCTCAACCAGCTCACCGGCGCCGGGGTGCTGGTGGAGAACGCCCTGTTCGCCACCCTGGACCCGACCGTGCGCCGGGCCGAGGGGCCCGACGGCCGCGAGTACACCCTCACCGACACCGTCGGGTTCGTCCGGCACCTCCCGCACCAGCTGGTCGACGCCTTCCGGTCGACGTTGGAGGAGGTGGCCGCCGCCGATCTGCTGCTGCACGTCGTCGACGGCTCCGACCCCGACCCGCTCGGCCAGATCAACGCCGTCCACGTCGTCCTGCAGGACATCGACGCCTCGTCGGTGCCCGAGGTCATCGTCGTGAACAAGGTCGACGCCATGGACGAGGAGGCCATCCTCACCCTGCGCCAGGCCCTGCCCGGGGCGGTGTGGGTCTCGGCCCGCACCGGCGCCGGTATGGACGGGCTGCGCGACCTGATCGCGGCCCGGCTGCCGCACCCCGACGTCGACGTCGCCGTCCTGGTGCCCTACGACCGCGGTGACCTGGTGGCGCGCGTACACCGGGACGGCGAGGTGCTCGCCGAGGTGCACGAGGCGGATGGCACCCGGCTCACCGCCCGCGTGGACGGCGCACTGGCCGCGGCGCTCGAGGAGTTCGGCGCTCCGGTCGGCTGACCGTCCGCACGATGCCCGACTCGGCCGGATCACAGCCAGGTCACGGCCCGGTACGGTGACCCGGTGACGAGCGGCGTGGTGCACGACGCCGGGCCCCGGGGGAGCACCTCGGGGACGCCGGTGGGCCGGCCGTCGTGGTGGGTCGTGCTCACCGCCCTGGTCGTGGGCGGGCTCGTGACCCTGGACCTGCTCACGTACGGCGCCTCGGAGCGCTTCGACGAGCGGGTGAGCGACGTCGTCACGGGCTGGGGCCTGGCCGACTCGGCGGCCTACCCGCTGGTCTGGGTGGTGACCCAGATCGGCGGGCGGGTGACCATCCTCGTCGTCCTCGCCGGGCTGGTCGGTTATCTGGGCTGGACCCGGCGGACCGTGCTCCCCCTGCTCCGCGTCGTCCTGGCCGTCGTCCTGCTGACCGCGACGGTCTACGCGGTCAAGTACGGCACGGGGCGGACGGCGCCCCGCTATCCCGGCAGCTACTTCTTCCACGCCGACGGGGCGTCCTTCCCGTCGGGCCACGTCGCCAACGCCGTGCTCATGTGGGGCGTGGCCCGGTGGCAGGCCGTCGAGTACGGACTACCCCTCCGGGTGCAGCGGACCTTCTGGTGGCTGAGCGTCGTGGGCCCGGTGCTCACCGGGCTGTCGATGATCTCGCTGAACTTCCACTGGGTCACCGACGCCGTGGTGGGCGCGGCCGTGGGCATCGTGCTGCTGGGCGTGGTTCATGCACTGGACGCACTCGTTCTGTCACGCTGGGTTCGTGCCCGAGCAGGCCGGCAGACCGCCTAGCGGCTTCCGAGGACGGCGCGCCACCCGGGCGGTCCCGTTCGGTGTGGTGCTCGTCCTCGGCGTCGTGCTGCCCGCCGGTGTCGCGGCCGCCGAGGAGCCGGGCGCGCCGGCGGTCCGCTGCACGATCACCGATCCTGCGCTGCCCGAGGTCTCCGGCCTCGTCGACCTCGGGGGACGCATGCTGGTCATGAACGACGGCGGGGACCAGGTGAGCGTCACCGTGCTGGACGCCGGGTGCCAGGTGCTGGAGACGCGCACCGCCGCCGTCGACCCCTACGACCCCGAGGACCTCGGGCTCGCGGCCGACGGCACGATCTGGCTGGCCGACACCGGGGACAACAACGCCACCCGTGCGACCGTCGCGCTGATCGCGCTGCGCCCCGACGGTTCCGCCGCGGTGCACCGGCTCAGCTATCCCGATGGCGCGCACGACTCCGAGGCGCTGCTGCTGGCCCCGGACGGCACGCCGTACCTGGTCACCAAGGAGGTGCTGGGTTCCAGCGGCGTCTACCGGGCCACGGGGCCGCTGGATGCCGGGGCGACCGTGCCGATGGAGCGCGTGGCGACGGTCAACATGACGCTCACGGGCACCCCAGGGGGGCCGGTCGGCCGGGCCGGGCAGTTGCTCGTCACCGGGGGAGCGGTGGCCGGGGACGGCCACGCCCTGGCGCTGCGCACCTACACCGATGCCTACGTGTGGCCGCTCGTGGGCTCCGACGTCGTCGGCGCGCTGGCCGGGACACCGGTACGCGTGGTCCTGCCCGACTCGCCCCAGGGGGAGGCGGTGAGCTTCACCGCCGACGGCCAGCAGCTCGTGGTCGCCAGCGAAGGCGTGCCCGGCGACGTCGTCGTGGTGCCGATCCCTGCCGGGGCGGCGTCGTCGGCGGCCGCCCCGTCGGACGGCCCGGTACCGAGCCTGAGCGATCTGACCAGTTCCGGCCGGTCGCCGGTCACCTCGGCCCTGATCGCAGCCGCCGTGGCCACCGTCGTGGTCTGGTTGGGCGCGAAGTTCCGCAGGCGGCCCGGACCCTGAGTCCGGTCGGTCCCGTCCCTGGGACGAGGCCCCGCCTCAGACCCGGCGCAGCACCGAGACGACCCGGCCGAGCACCGTGGCGTCGTCGCCCGGGATGGGCTCGTAGGCCGGGTTGTGCGGCAGCAGCCAGACGTGCCCGTCACGACGTTTGTAGGTCTTGACCGTCGCCTCGCCGTCGATCATCGCGGCGACGATCTCGCCGTTCTCCGCAGTGGGCTGCTGACGCACGACCACCCAGTCGCCGTCGCAGATGGCTGCCTCGACCATCGAGTCGCCGACGACCTTGAGCATGAACAGGGTGCCCTCGCCGACCAGCTCGCGGGGGAGGGGGAAGACGTCCTCCACCGCCTGCTCGGCGAGCACCGGCCCACCGGCGGCGATCCGGCCCACCAGTGGCACGTACGTCGGCGCGGCGAGCGGCTCGTCGGTGCCGGTCGCCGGCTCCGCGAGGGGTGCGACCGGTCGGGAGGTGTCACCGGGGAGGCGGACGTCGAGCGCCCGGGGGCGGTTGGGGTCGCGCCGCAGCCACCCCTTCTTCTGCAGCACGGACAGCTGGTGGGCCACCGACGAGGCCGAGGAGAGGCCGACCGCCTCGCCGATCTCGCGCACCGACGGCGGGTAGCCCCGCCGGTCGATGGAGTCGCGGATGACCTCCAGCACCCGGCGCTGCCGCTGGGTGAGGCCGTCGCCGTCGGTGCCGCGGTCGGGGAAGGAGCGCACGGACGCCGTGCCGCTCTCCGTGTCCGGTTCGGTCGCCGCGCTGCGCGTCCGCCGGCCGCCCGACGTCCCGCTGGTCTCCGCCACGTCTCCTCCTCGCGGGCTGCCGGTGCAGCCGTGCTGGTCGCGTCCGGGAAACCGTAGCGCCCATCGCCGCAGCTTTCAAACACCTGTTCGAAGCACGACGTCGTGTCGGGTCGCTTCTGTCGGTGGTCTCCGGTAGACATCGCACAGACGTTCGATTCGAACAGTCGTTCGAAAGAGATCGAGACGGTGCAGGTCGGAAGGAGTGGTCATGGGTGGTGTGGCGCAGGCCGTGGTGGAGTTCGACGAGGCGGTGCAGGCTCCGTGGCGGCCGCCGTTGGCAGGTGCGTCCCAGCGGCGCGGGGTGCTGCGCGCGGTGCCCGACCTGCCGCCGCGTGCGGGCGCCCCGACGGCGATGCGGCCCGCCGCACGTCCGGCGGCGGACGCGGCAGGTCGGCGCGGGCGGCCGTCGGCGAACCACGTGCGCCGCCCTGCGCCGGGGGGCGCGGCGACCCCTCGCCGCCCGGTCGTTCCCGGCCGAGCCGTCGACGTCCGGGTTGCTCCCGGCGTCCGGCTCACGCGCCGCGCGCGCCGGCTCGGGGTGGTGCTGGGCCTGGCCGTAGGCGTCGCGCTCGGCTCCTGGGTCGGGCCGGCCGTCGCCGGAGGGGACGGGGGTGGCCTCCGCCTCGCAGGGGAGAGCAGTGTCGTCGTGCACCAGGGCGAGACGCTGTGGTCGATCGCAGCGGCCGTCGCCGGAGAGGGGGACGACGTCCGCACCGTGGTCGCCGACATCCGGGAGCTGAACGAGCTGCGGGACGCCGTCGTGGTGCCGGGTCAGGTCCTCGTCCTCCCGTGACGGCGGGCGGCACGCCTACGGTCCGGCCGGGCGACAGGGCAACACCTCTCCAACCTGGGGCGGTTGGTTCGTCAACCATGAGCGTGGGCGTCTTCACCCACCGTGGCCGATCGAGCGCATACGGTCGTCGCGTGCCAGGTGCCATGGACAGTCGAGCCGCTGTGTTCACCAGTTCGCCCCAGTCGGTCGAGGTCTACCAGGCCGGGACGTGGTGGCGTGGCGAGCTGCTCGGCTGGCGGCACGACGCCGCGGGGGCCTGCCAGATGTGGGTGCGGGTGGTCGTCGGCGGCGTCGAGGAGGCGGCGTGGATCGACCTCGCGGCGCTCCGCCTGCCGGAGCAGCAGGTGTCCCCGGCCACCGAGCCGAGCCGGTTCGACTCCCGCGTGAAGCAGGAGCTCCCGCCTGCCCAGGCCATCTCCGCTCTGCGGGGTCGCCCGGTCGCCGCCGACGTGGCGACCACGGCTGCCCTGCCGATGGTCCGCGACGAGGCGCCGGCTCCCGCGGTGGCATCCACGGTCTCCGTGCCGCGCCCCGCCGGGCGTCGGCGGGCACCCGAGGACGCCGACATCGAGGTCGTCACCGCTGCCGAGGTCTCGGTGCCGCCCGGCCGCCACCGCGCTCCCCGTGACGAGGGCCGGCACCGCGCGGCCGACACGGAGGTCGTCACGGCGATCGCCGGCGAGGCCGATCCGCGCCCGGGGGTGACCGCGGAGCCGCCCGCGGCCGGTGAGGCGCGGCGCGCGGTCCGCCAGCGCGCCGGTGCGGGATGGTCGATCCCGCAGGCCCGCACCGCCCGCTCCGAGGAGTCCTACGGCCGCGCGGAGGTCTGCACCGGCCGCATCGAGGCGGAGCCGGACCTGCTGACCCGGCCCATGCGGCTGGGAGACCTCTCCACCGGCTCCCGTCGCCCCCGGGTGGGCGGCTCCCTCTCCGGCGCCTGACGTCGCGGGCTCGATCGGCAGGCGCTTCCACCGGTCGCGGCACCGGCTGACGAACCGGCGGAGCTGATGGTCCGAGGGGCGCATCCGCAGCGGGCGCCGAGACGTCGGCATCCCGGTTCCGGGCGGCCGTGCGTCCGGGTGGCCCGGTGCGCGCGGGTGTCCGGATCCCGATCCCGCGGGCGCGGCCCGCGGCACGCAGCCGCGGCTTCCCCGTACACCCTCCGGCGCCTCGTGCGGGCGTGTCGTGTGACGGGTGGGATGTCGTGTTCCTGCGGGTGACGTGCGGGTCAGGGCGGAACACGCCGAGTGGCGGATGTCTTGCACATCTAGTGGGGCCAGGCTTAGGGTTCCACTAGATCTAGTAGTTACAGAGCTGTAAGACTTGTCCACAGGCCGGTCCTCAGGTTCTCCCCGCGGCGTCCACCGGATGTCCCCAGGAGGGTCCACAGGACGTCCGGGACGAGGAGCCGCTGAGGGAGGTGGACCGCGATGCGTTGCCCGTTCTGCCACAACCCGGACAGCCGGGTGATCGACTCGCGGGAGGCCGACGAAGGGGCGACGACGCGTCGTCGCCGCTCGTGCCCTCAGTGCGGTCGACGCTTCACCACCGTCGAGGAGGCAGTCCTCGCCGTCGTCAAGCGCAGCGGCGTCAGTGAGCCCTTCAACCGCTCCAAGGTCGTCGCCGGTGTCCGCCGGGCCTGCCAGGGCCGGCCCGTCGACGAGGACCAGCTGGCCAAGCTCGCCCAACAGGTCGAGGACACGATCCGCGCCAGCGGCGCGGCGGAGGTGCCCGCCCACGAGGTGGGGCTCGCCATCCTCGGTCCGCTGCGCGAGCTCGACGAGGTCGCCTACCTCCGCTTCGCCAGCGTCTACCGCGCCTTCACCTCGGTGGCCGACTTCGAGAAGGAGATCGCCGAGCTGAAGGCCCGCCCCACCGGCGCCGCCGGCCGGTCCGACGGCCCCTGAGAACTGTCACCACCTCCGGCTAGACAGCACATCGAGCACTTCGATCGCGGCTCTTCCCCAGCCCTCCGATCCGTCACCGCGCGGCTCCACGGCGCGCATCGAGCACCACGCCGAGCACCACACGACCAGGGAGAGCTCCACACCATGACCGAGACCGACGACCGCTTGGCCGGCAGCCGCGCGCGGCGCACCCCCAAGGCGCCCAGCCGCAAGGGCCTCAAGATCAAGCGCGTCTTCACCACCGCCGGTGTGCACCCCTACGACGACGTGACGTGGGAGCGCCGCGACGTCGTCATGACCAACTGGCGCGACGGCTCGATCAACTTCGAGCAGCGCGGTGTCGAGTTCCCCGCCGAGTGGAGCATCAACGCCACCAACATCGTCACGACCAAGTACTTCCGCGGTGCCGTGGGCACCCCGCAGCGCGAGACGAGCCTGCGCCAGCTCATCGACCGGGTGGTGCTCACCTACGGTGCGGCCGGTCGCGAGCACGGCTACTTCGCCAGCGAGGGCGACGCCGAGATCTTCGAGCACGAGCTGACCTGGATGCTCATGCACCAGTACTTCAGCTTCAACTCGCCCGTGTGGTTCAACGTCGGCACGAGCTCTCCCCAGCAGGTCAGCGCCTGCTTCATCCTCGCCGTCGACGACGAGATGGACTCGATCCTGAACTGGTACCGCGAGGAGGGCCTGATCTTCAAGGGCGGCTCCGGTGCCGGCCTCAACCTCTCCCGCATCCGCTCCTCCAAGGAGCTGCTCTCCTCCGGTGGCACCGCCTCCGGCCCGGTCAGCTTCATGCGCGGCGCAGACGCCTCCGCCGGGACCATCAAGTCCGGTGGCGCCACCCGCCGCGCGGCCAAGATGGTCGTCCTCGACATCGACCACCCCGACATCGAGGAGTTCATCGAGACCAAGGCGCGTGAGGAGGACAAGATCCGCGCGCTGCGCGACGCCGGGTACGACATGGATCTGGGCGGCAAGGACATCACCAGCGTCCAGTACCAGAACGCCAACAACTCCGTCCGCGTCTCCGACGAGTTCATGCGCGCCGTGGACGAGGGCGCCGAGTTCGGCCTGCGCGCCCGCATGGACGGCTCGGTCATCGAGACCGTCGACGCCAAGACCCTGTTCCGCAAGGTCACCCAGGCCGCCTGGGAGTGCGCCGACCCGGGCATCCAGTACGACGACACGATCAACGACTGGCACACCAACCCCGAGACGGGCCGGATCAACGCGTCCAACCCCTGCTCGGAGTACATGAGCCTGGACAACAGCTCGTGCAACCTGGCGTCGCTGAACCTCATGAAGTTCCTCAAGGACGACGGCACGTTCGACTCGAAGAACTTCGTCAAGGCCGTCGAGCTGGTCATCACCGCGATGGACATCTCGATCTGCTTCGCCGACTTCCCGACCGACCCGATCGGTGAGACGACCCGCGCCTACCGCCAGCTGGGCATCGGCTACGCCAACCTGGGCGCGCTGCTCATGGCGACCGGCCACGCCTACGACTCACGCGGTGGCCAGAGCCTGGCCGCGGCGATCACCTCGCTGATGACCGGCACCGCCTACCGCCGCTCGGCCGAGCTGGCCGGCATCGTCGGCGCCTACGACGGCTACGCCCGCAACGCCGACGCCCACGCCCGGGTCATGCGCAAGCACTCCGCGGCCAACGACGCCATCCGCCCGGTGGGTGCCGACGACGCCGACGTGCTCCGTGCGGCGACGAAGGAGTGGCAGGACTGCCTCGAGATCGGTGGCGAGAACGGCTGGCGCAACGCCCAGGCCTCCGTGCTCGCCCCGACCGGGACCATCGGCTTCATGATGGACTGCGACACGACCGGCATCGAGCCGGACTTCTCGCTGGTCAAGTTCAAGAAGCTCGTCGGTGGCGGCTCGATGCAGATCGTCAACCAGACGGTCCCGCGGGCGCTGCGGAGCCTGGGCTACCAGGAGGAGCAGGTCGAGGCGATCGTCGAGTACATCGCCGAGCACGGCCACGTCGTGGACGCGCCGAGCCTGCGCCCCGAGCACTACGAGGTCTTCGACTGCGCCATGGGCGAGCGGGCCATCTCCCCGATGGGCCACGTCCGCATGATGGCCGCGGTGCAGCCCTTCATCTCCGGCGCGATCAGCAAGACGGTCAACATGCCGGAGTCGGCGACCATCGAGGACGTCGAGAAGATCTACTTCGAGGGCTGGAAGCTCGGCCTCAAGGCGCTGGCGATCTACCGCGACAACTGCAAGGTCGGCCAGCCGCTGTCCGGTGGCAAGGGCAAGAACGACGGCGTCAAGGACGAGGTCACGGTCGAGGCCACCGCCCCGACCGCGCTCTCGCACCCGGTGCGCAAGCGGCTGCCCAAGAAGCGGACGAGCGTCACCACCTCGTTCAGCGTCGCGGGCGCCGAGGGCTACATGACCGCCGGCATGTACGAGGACGGCAGCCTCGGTGAGGTGTTCCTGAAGCTGGGCAAGCAGGGTTCGACCCTGGCCGGTGTCATGGACGCCTTCTCGATCGGCATCTCGCTGGCGCTGCAGCACGGTGTGCCGCTGGAGACCTACATCTCCAAGTTCACCAACATGCGCTTCGAGCCGGCCGGCATGACCGACGACCCGGACATCCGGATCGCCCAGTCGGTGATGGACTACATCTTCCGTCGCCTGGCCCTGGACCACCTGCCCGTCGAGAAGCGGGCCGGCCTGGGCATCTTCACCGCCGAGGAGCGGGCCGCGCAGGTCGCCGGCTCCTACGGCTCGTCGGCCAGCACCCCGGCCGTCACCGAGGAGGACGAGGTCGACCTGGAGCAGCTGCGTGGCTCCGCGCCGATCGAGGCCGCCAAGGTGGCGGAGAAGGTCACCCCGGAGGGCCCGAAGTCGGTCAAGGAGGCGCACTCCTCGGCCGAGCTGCTCGAGCTGGTCACCGGCACCGCGACCGACGCGCCGCTGTGCATGACCTGCGGCACGAAGATGCGTCCCGCCGGCAGCTGCTACGTGTGCGAGGGCTGCGGCTCCACCAGCGGCTGCAGCTGATCGTCGAGAGGTAGTCCGACCGGTGCCCCGGTCCCGCTCCGTGCGGGGCCGGGGCACCGTCGTATCCCCGGACGCCCCGTCGAGGGCAGGCCGTCGTCCGGAGCGGCCCCGCCCGGCGTCCCGCGGTGCTCACGCCCCGGTGTGCGGTGCACCGACCACGGCGCCGGCGCGGGGAGCGTGCGGCACGTCGGCGAAGAGGTCGACCAGCCGGTCCCAGCGGGTCCGGCGGCCCGGCGGGAAACGCGACTCCGAGCGGCGCCGTCGGCCTGATCCCTCGGGGTACCGCCGCCGGGCCCAGTAGGAGTGCGGCCGGGCCAGCCGCACCGCGCCGACGGCGGCGACCACCGGGACGAAGACGCCCACCACCCCCAGCACGGTGCGGCCCTTGAGGATCGCGGCGAGCGCGAACCCGAGGCCGATCACCACCGTCGCGGCGATCGGTGCGTCCCCGGGCAGGTCCTGTGCGTCGAAGGGGTTGGCGCCGACGAGCAGCAGACAGCCCACCACCGTGGCCAGCAGTACCGCGTCGATCGACGTCCGTCCCTGCTGTGACCAGTAGACGTCCTCCAGGTGCAGCCACAGCGCGAACTCGTCGAGGGTCAGGGCCGCGCCGACGCCGAACAGCACGGCCAGCAGGTTCAGCCACCCGCCGTCCGGCCGGTAGGTGAGCTCCACCAGCCCGGTCAGCAGCAGCAGGAAGATGCCGTAGACCTCGTGGTGGACGTGCACCCCGCCGAGGCTGGCGTCGCGGAAGGGCCCGCGGCCGCTGCGTATGGCGTGCGTGACGAACCGGGTGACCAGGAACGTCACCAGGAACGCCCCCAGCATCCAGGCGACGACGACGCGTCGGCCGGTGAGCGCCGGGAGGAGGTCGAGCTCGACGGTCACCCCTCGCGCGTCAGCCGGACGCTCCCGGAGTCCCCGAGCCGGATCGGGCCGGCCAGGAGGGCGGCCGCGTCGTCGCTGACGGTGGTCGAGCCCAGCTGCACGACGACGTCCCGGTGCCCGAGGTCGCAGAGCGCCGTCGCGACCCGGCACAAAGCCTCCACCGCGAACCCGTCGAGGTGCCCGCGGGTGCGGATGACGCCGGTGGCCCGATCGGTCCGGGCGGTGAACACCGGCGCTCGCGGCCGGCAGTCCTCGTCCGTCCGACCCGCCGGAGGTCCGACGGTGGCAGGTTCTGCGCGCGCAGCCCGGAAATCGTGGGCCTCTTCTTGACTCACCTCCCCACCGTTACGGATCCATCCGGTCCGCCCCAGGGCACTAGGTCCCGGCGGTCCCGGGCGTCCGGCACCCCGCCGCTCCCGACCTGCCGGCGGACCGTCACGCGTCGGTCCGCGCAGGCACGCGGCCGGAGGCGACGGCCGCGCCGAAGGCGGCGAAATCGCGCTCGTTCTGGTCCGCGTAGGCGGAGGCGAACGTGGCGACCGCCTCGTCGAACGCGCCGCCCTTGCCCAGGTAGGCGGCGATGGCGATGCGATCGCCCCACCGGGCGTGGGACCTGCCCAGCGTGGCACCGCAGATCCGGGCGTACAGCGTCGCGCCGCGCACGTCCATCGTGTCCACCTCCGCGCTGCCCTTCCAGTCGTGGAACTGGCGCACGTAGTAGTCGCGCGTCACGCCGTCGAAGCCCGTGATCCGCTGCCAGCCGAGGAAGATGTCGGTCGCGGCCTGCATCAGGCGTTGACCGGCGACGACGCGCTGACCGTGGTGCCGGTACGGGCCGGCTCCCAGGTACCCCTCGAGCACCGACGGGCCGGCCTCCTTGACCTGCAGGAAGAGCGGATCGCCGGCGTCCCGCCCGACGAGCAGCAGGATGTAGCACCGGGTCCCGACGCTGCCGACGCCCACCACCTTCCGCGCCGCGTGCTGGTACCGGTACTCCTCCAGCGGGTGGTGGTGCCGGGACAGGGTGCGCCGGTAGGACGCGAGCAGCCGCTTGATGGTCGGAGCCGGATCGGCCCACTCGGTGCCCGGCAGAGCCAGGTCCTCGACCGGGACGATCATCGGTGGATCGGGCACGATGCGGAGTTCGCCGTCGACGGTGCCGGTGCGCTTGGCCAGCACGCGGGTGCTGTCGCGGGACCGCGCCTGGGCCACCATGTCCTCGTGGGCGTCCGCCACCCGCCGGCCGACGCGCTTGACGGCGACCTCCTTGCGGACCATCCGGAGCAGGTCGCCGGCCTCCAGGTGCTCGTACCAGGCCTGCAGCCCGCCCATGGTGGCGGCGCTGCGCATCCGCTCGCGGTACTCCCGCACGGCCGCCGTCACGATCGCGCGCCGGTCGGCAGGGGAGAACCCGCGGTCGCGACCGAGCACCTCGAAGCTGGCCGCGAGCCGCTTGACGTCCCACTCCCAGGGGCCCGGCAGGGTCTCGTCGAAGTCGTTGACGTCGAACATCAGCTTGCGCTCCGGCGTCCCGAAGAGGCCGAAGTTGGACAGGTGGGCGTCACCGCACAGCTGCACGGTGACGCCGGACCTCGGTGTCCCGGCCAGGTCCGCGGCCATGATGGCGGCTGCGCCGCGGAAGAAGCTGAACGGGGAGGCCAGCATCCGGCCGTGCCGGATCGGGAGCAGTTCCGGCACCCGGGTGGCGCCCTGCTGCTCGAGGAGCGTCACGGGGTCGGGCCGGGCGACCCCCGGCGTCCAGTGCGCGTGGGCGGACCGGGGAGCGTCGTGCCGCGCCGCCCGCCCGCGGGCGGTCCGGTCGGCGACGTCGAGGCGGTCCCGCCGCCAGCGGGAGGCGAAGGCCTGCCCGTCGCCGGCCGGAGGTCGCGGGCTCGGCGGGGGTGCGTGAACGGTCACTCCGGCTCCGCTCCGGCTCACCGCCCACGGCGGCGGCCGGCACGGTGCCGGCCGCCTCATCGTCGGCGGCCGGGCGGCCGCCCGCGCCACCTGGAACGGATGACCCGACGGCGGCTCGCCTACGGTGTCGCGGATGAGCGACGCGTCCGACACGGGGCCGTTCTTCCACGGCACGAAGGCCGATCTCCGGGTCGGTGATCTCCTGACGCCGGGCTTCCGGTCGAACTACCGGCCCGAGGTCGTGATGAACCACGTCTACTTCACGGCACTGGGGAACGGCGCCGGCCTCGCCGCGGAACTCGCCACCGGAGACGGCGCTCCGCGCGTCTACGAGGTCGAGCCGACGGGCGCCTTCGAGGACGATCCGAACGTCACCGACAAGAAGTTCCCCGGCAACCCCACCCGGTCCTACCGCAGCCGCGCTCCGCTCCGGGTCGCCGGTGAGGTCGCCGACTGGCAGCGGCTGACGCCGGAGGCGCTCCGGACGTGGCAGGAGCGGCTGTCGGCGCTCCGTGCGGACGAGCGGGGCGAGATCATCAACTGACGGGGACGAGCGGGAGGGGTGCGCAGGCCCTGATCTGCGCACCCCCCGCACGTGTCCGCAGGCTAGGCGGCGTCCGGGGTCAGGACGACGCGCCCGACCGCCTTCCGGCTCTCGATGTACTCGTGCGCGGCGGCGGCCTCGGAGAGCGGGAAGGTGCGGTCGACGAGCACGGTCAGCCGGCCGGCGGCGACGTCGTCCACCAGGTCCTGCACCATCGTCTGGACGCGCGGCGTGGTGATCTCGCCGCCCAGGTACACCCCGGTCAGCGACTGGTTCTGCCGGCCCAGCACGCCGGCGTTGAACGGGGTGAAGTCCCGTCCCGCGTTCCCGACGGTGATGGCCCGCCCCCGCCGGCCCAGGCAGGCGACGGACTGCTGCAGCGTCGAGCCACCGACGGAGTCCACCACGAGGTCGACACCGCGCCCGCCGCCGAGCTCCCGCACCTGCTCCACCCAGCCGGGCTTCGAGTAGTCGACGGCGTGGTCCAGCCCCAACTCGGCGAGCGGCTCGAGCCGGGCCAGGGACGACGCGGTCGCGATCACCGTCGCACCGGCCCGCTTGGCCAGCTGGATCGCGGCCACGCCGACCCCGCCGGCGCCGGCCTGGATGAGGACCGTCTCGCCCTCCTGGAGGCGCCCGAACTCGAACAGGCAGTCGTGCGCGGTGCCGAACGGGATCGGCACGCAGGCGACCGCAGCGATGTCGGCGCCCTCCGGGACCTTCCACGTCGTCCTCGCGGAGACGGCGAACAGCTCGGCGTGCGAACCATGGCTGTTGGTGGCCACGACCCGGTCGCCGACGGCCCGGTCGGTCACGTCGTCGGCGACGGCGACGATCGTCCCGGCGGCCTGGTACCCGACGATGTGCGGCTCGGACAGCAGCGGGCCACCGAGCCGGTTGAGCGTGTCGCCGCCCTCGATCGAGACGGCCTCCACCCGGATCAGCACCATGCCCGGGCCGACGACCGGGTCGGGGACCTCCTCGAACCGGAGGACCTCGGGGGGGCCGTTGCGGTGGTAGACGGCAGCCTTCATGCGTGCGCTCCTGATCGTCGAGGTGGTCGTGGCCTGCCTCGGTGACCTTGCCACGGCCCGTGACGGGGCTCACCGGCACCGCCCGGCGGGACCTCGCGGTCAGCCGACCACCGGTTCACCGGTGCTGACGCGTCACCCGTCCCTGCCGTCGACCGGTGCCGAGGGCGCCAGGCAGCTCGCCAGCTCCGACCGTGAGCCGATCGCGAGCTTGGTGTAGACGTGCCGCAGGTGGTACTCGACGGTCTTCGGGCTGAGGAACAGGGCGGCAGCCGTCTCGCGGGTCGTGCTGCCGCCGGCCAGCATCCCCGCGATCTGCTGCTCCTGCGGGGTGAGCGACTGCAGCGGGCCCGCCGCCCTGCGGGGCGCGTGCTCTCCGGTCGCCCGCAGCTCGGCGGCGGCCCGGTCGGCCCATGGTGCGGCGCCCAGCGTCTCGAACCCGGTCAGGGCAGCCCGTAGCGGCCCCCGGGCGTCCGCGCGACGCCGCGCGCGCCGCAGGCGGGCGCCGTGGGCCAGCTGCGTGCGCGCGGTCTCGAAGGCATCGGGCGTTCTCGCGTGCAGCGCCGCCGCTTCGGCGAAACGGGCGTCGAGGTCCGCGTCGGCGCAGGTCAGGCCCGCTGATCGAGCGGCCCTCGCCATGGCCCACGGCTGGCCCTTGCGTGCCGCCCGTTCGGCGTAACCGGCCACCAGCGCCGTGCCCCGGTCGGGCTGCCCGGCGCTGACCCACGCCTCCACCAGCTCCGGCACGGGGGAGAGGTCGACGTCGTCGACCCGCCGCTCGTCGAGCAGCGCGGCGAGCTGCTCGAGCCGGGCGATCGCCGAGCCCGTCCGCCCCGCACCGAGCTCGAGCTCGCCCAGCGCCCACAACGACCACGCGGTGAAGACGGCGAGGTGGCGGTCCCCGCAGATGGACAGGGCCTCCGCGGCGTGCGCGCGGCAGGTGGCGTCGCGCCCCTGCCGGGCCTCCAACCACGCGAGACCGGCGAGGCAGACGGCCAGGTCCGCCGCCTGACCGGCCTCGCGGGCGAGGGCCATGCCCTCGGTGTAGGAGACCGCGGCCTCGTCCCACGCATCGGTGGTGGCCTGGTCCCGCGCCACGTGGAAGAGCAGGAAGGGCAGCCGCCCGATGTCGGTCCGGCGTCGCAGATCGTCGACGACGGCCCTCACCAGGTCCCGCCCGGTGGCGCGTTCCCGGAGGAACAGCGGGCCGAGGACCAGCAGGGGCGCCAGCCGGGGATCGCCCGGGGGTGTGCCGTCCGGGGCTGCCGAGAGGACCGCCCGCCGGATTCGGTCAGCACCGCCCCGCCCGGTCAGCACACCGGCGATCCCGGCGGCCATCGAGGCGACCCAGTGCGCCGGCTGCCCCAGCGGTCGTTCCAGGAGCCGGTCCAGCCGGACGGCGGCCCCGGTCAACGAGGCGGTGTCCCCGAGCATGAAGCAGGCCACGACGGCGTCCGCGAGCAGCAGGGTGGCGGCGTCGGGATCGGTCGCGGCCGCCTCGTCCCCTGCGGCCAGGAGGACGTCGCGCGCCTCCTCGACCGCGCCGGCCCGCGCCGCCACGGCGCCGCGCAGGGCGGCGACCCGCGTGCGCAGCCCCGGCGACCGGGGGAGTGCCTCTGCCGCGTCCAGCAGCGCGACGGCGGTGTCACCGGCGCCGGCCTGCGCCGCCGACTCCGCGGCCACGACGAACCGCTCGGCCCGGTCCCCCGGATCCGGGCTCAGCCGGGCGGCCCGCTCCGCCGCCGCCGCGGCGACGGCGTAGGCGCTGCGGTCCCTGGCGCGTCCGGCCGCGGCAGCCAGGGCAGCAGCCGTCGGTTCGTCCGCCTCGAGCGCCGCCTCGGCCAGGTGCCAGGCCCGCCGGTCGGCCTCCGCGAGGGTGGAGCCGCTGTCGCCGGCTCCGCCGGGACCGGTCAGTGCGGCGGCCAGGGCGTGGTGCACGGCACGCCGCTCGCCCGGTGACGCCTCCGCGTACACGGCGGACCGGACGAGGCCGTGGCGGAAGGCGAGCCGCCCGGCGGAGAGCGTGAGCAGTCCGGCTGCCTCGGCCTCCTCGAGGGCCGCGGCGTCCGTGCCCAGCGTCCGGCACGCGCGGGCGACGGCGTCGAGGTCGTCGCTCCCCGTCGCGGCGACCAGCAACGCGGTGCGCGCTGGCGGGGAGAGCCGGTCCGCCCGCAGCGCGAAGGCGCGGGCCAACGAGGCGGGCACGGGCACCGGGCCGGCGGGGAGCAGCGCCTCCAGGCCCAGGCCGCCCGCGGCGAGCTCCGCCAGTGCCAGCGGGTTGCCGCCGGTGGCCTCGTGCAGCCGCTCGACGACGGCGCTGCTCAGGCCGCGGCCCGCGGCGCCCAGCAGGGGCACCACTGCCTCGAGCGGCACGCCCCCGATCGGCAGGAGGGGGAGCCCGACCTCCGTCAGGGCGCAGGGCTCGCCGGCGCGGACGGCGGCCAGCAGCACCATCGGGTCGGAGCCGAGCCGCCGGGCCGCGAAGGCGAGGGCCTGCGCCGACGGAGGGTCCAGCAGGTGCGCGTCATCGAGCACCACGGCCAGCGGCGTGTCCTCGGCCGCCCGGCTGAGCAGGCTCAGCGTGGCCGCCCCCACCGCGAAGCGGTCACCCGCCGGGCCGGGACGGAGGGCCAGCGCGGCCGCCAGCGCCCCTGACTGCGGGCCGGGGATCCGGTCCAGGTGGTCGAGGACCGGCCGCAGCAGCTGCAGGAGCGCGCCGAAGGGGATGCCCGCCTCCGACCTCGTGCCGGACGCGCGCAGCACCCGCATCGGGGCTGCCTCGGTGCCGGCAGCGGAGACGGCGTCCGCGAGCAGTGCGGACTTCCCGATGCCCGCCTCGCCGGTGAGCACGAGCGCCGCGCCGTGCCCGACGCGGGCGGCCGCCAGCAGCGCGCCCAGCAGTGCGCGCTCGCGGTCGCGGCCGACCAGCATCCTCCGAGTCTAGGGAGCAACCAGGGGGGTGCCCTGATGCGACGACGCCGTGCCGACGAGGAGCGTCGTCCTCGTCGGATCCACCGTTCGACCACCGCATCCGGAGAGGCTCGTCATGACCGCCACCGACACACCCACGACCATCCCCGCCACCCGTCCCTCGCCGAACCGGCCGATCGACCCGGACAAGCTCATGGGCTTCGTGCTCAAGGCCGTCGGCGAGGTCGGCGCGACGCTGAACACCGCGCTCGTCGTCATGGGCGATGCGCTGGGCTACTACACCGCGATGGCCGACGGGGCGGCGATCACCGCGGCCGAGCTCGCCGAGCGGACCGGCACCGGCGAGCCCTACGCCCGCGAGTGGCTGGCCGCCCAGGCCGCCGGTGGGTACGTGGAGTACGACCCCGCGACCCGCCGCTACACGCTCCCGGCCGAGCACGCCGCAGCGCTCACCGACCCGGCCAGCCCGGCGTACCTGCCGGGCTTCTTCCAGCTCGCGCACGGCACGACCCGCGACGCGCCCGAGGTCCTCGCGGCTGCCCGCACCGGTGACGGCCGCGGCTGGCACACCCACAACAGCGACGTCCACGACGGCTGCGAGCGGTTCTTCCGCACGATGTACAACGCGCATCTGATCGGCGAGTGGTTGCCGGCGCTGGACGGGGTCGTGGCGAAGCTGGAACGCGGCGCCCGCGTGTCCGACGTCGGCTGCGGGCACGGCGCCTCGACCATCCTGATGGCGCAGGCCTTCCCCCGGTCGACCTTCGTCGGCTCGGACTACCACGCCGGCTCCATCGAGATCGCCCGCGCCCGGGCCGCCGAGGCCGGTGTCGGCGACCGGGTCACCTTCGAGGTGGTCCCTGCCGACGCGTTCCCGGGCCACGACGCCGACCTGATCACGATGTTCGACTGCCTGCACGACCTCGGCGACCCGCTGGGGGCGGCACGGCACGTCCGGGACGCGATCGCCGAGGACGGCACGTGGCTGGTCGTCGAGCCGGCGGCCGGTGACCGGGTGGAGGACAACCTCAACCCCGTCGGACGCACCTACTACGGCTTCTCGACGCTGCTGTGCACCCCGGCCTCGCTGTCCCAGGACGTCGGCGCGGCACTCGGCACCCAGGCCGGCCCCGCGCGGATCCGCGACGTGGCGACAGCAGCGGGCTTCGGGCGCTTCCGGACCGCCGCGCAGACGCCGTTCAACAACGTCTTCGAGATCCGGCCGTGACGACGCTCGCCGACCCTCGCACGGACGCCGTCGGAGAGCACAGTGGACCGGTGGAGCACGATCCCGGTGGTCGCGCAGCCCGGCCCGACGTGATCGGCGTCGTCGAGCGGGGCGGTGTGGCGCTGGCCTACGAGGTGTACGGCCAGCGCCACGCCACGACGGTGCTGCTGCTGCCGACCTGGTCGATCATCCCGTCGCGGCACTGGCGGGCGCAGGTCGGCCACCTGTCCCGGCACCACCGGGTCGTCACCTTCGACGGCCGGGGCAGCGGGCGCTCCGGACGCCCGGTGGGAGCCGCGGCGTACACCGACGCGGAGTACGCCGCGGACGCCGTGGCCGTGCTGGACGCCACCGGCACGGGCGCCGCGGTGCTCGTCGGGCTCTCCTGCGGCGTCACCTGGGCGGTGCACGTCGCCGCCCGGCACCCGGGGCGGGTACTGGGCCTGTTCGCCATCGCACCCGCCTGCGGGCTCGACGTGCCCGACGCCGAACGCGACCGCTACGCATGGGACGTCCGGCACGACACCCGTGAGGGCTGGGCCTCCTACAACCGGCACGTGTGGACCGACGGGGGCTACGACGACTTCCTCGCCTTCTTCTTCGGGCGGATGTTCGTCGAGCCGCACTCCACGAAGCAGCTGGAGGACTGCCTGGCCTGGGGCTCCGACATCGCGCCGGAGACGCTCGTCGACACCGTCGCCGGCCGCCTGGGCTGCGACGGCGCGGCCCGCGAGCCGGTCGAGCCGCTCTGCCGGGAGGTCCGCTGCCCGGTCGTGGTGGTGCACGGCCTGGAGGACCGGATCCGCCCGTGGGCGATCGCCGAGCGGCTCGCCGAGCTGACCGGCGGGACGCTGGTGCTCCTGGAGGGGAGCGGGCACGGTCCGCACGTGCGCGACCCGGTGCGGGTCAACCAGCTGCTCTCGGCGTTCGTCGAGCGGGTGGCGCCCGCACCGGCCGGCCGGCGGACGTGGACCCGGGCGGCCCGGCGCCGGCCGCGGGCGCTGTACCTCTCCTCGCCCATCGGCCTCGGGCACGCCCGCCGGGACGTGGCGATCGCCCGGGAGCTCCGCTCGCGACGCCCTGACCTCGCCGTCGACTGGCTGGCGCAGGATCCGGTCACCCGCGTGCTGCTCGACGCCGGGGAGAAGGTGCACCCGGCCTCCGCCCAGCTGGCCAGCGAGTCCGGGCACGTCGAGGCGGAGTCCGGCGAGCACGACCTGCACGCCTTCTCGGCGATCCGGCGGATGGACGAGATCCTCGTCGCGAACTTCATGGTGTTCGCCGAGGTGGTGGCCGAGGAGCACTACGACCTCGTCATCGGCGACGAGGCGTGGGACGTCGACTACTTCCTGCACGAGAACCCCGAGCTGAAGCGGTTCTCCTTCGCCTGGATGACCGACTTCGTCGGGTGGCTGCCGATGCCCGAGGGGGGCAGGCGGGAAGCGGCGCTGACGGCGGACTACAACGCCGAGATGATCGAGCAGCGGGCCGGCCTCCGGCGGGTGCGGGACCGGTCGGTGTTCGTCGGCAACCCGCAGGACGTCGTCGAGGGCGATTTCGGCCCCGGCCTGCCGCGGATCCGTGAGTGGACGGTCGAGAACTTCCAGTTCGCCGGCTACGTCACCGGCTTCGACCCCGCGCGGTTGCGCGGCACCGAGGAGCTGCGCCGGGAGCTCGGGGTGCGGGCGGGCGAGCGGTTGTGCCTCGTGACCGTCGGCGGTTCCGGGGTCGGCGGAGCTCTGCTCCGGCGGGTGCTGGACGCCGTCCCCCGGGCCCGGAGGCTGGCGCCGGATCTGCGGTTCGTGCTGGTCACCGGACCGCGCATCGACGCCGCGTCGCTCCCGGAGGTGCCGGGCGCGCGGGCGGTCGGCTACCTGCCCGAGCTGCACCGGTACCTCGCCGCCTGCGACGTGGCCGTCGTGCAGGCCGGCCTGACGACCTGCATGGAGCTCACGGCGCTGCGCAAGCCGTTCCTCTACGTCCCGCTCCGCCGGCACTTCGAGCAGACCTTCCACGTGCCCCGGCGCCTGGAGCAGTACGGCGCCGGGAGGTGCACGACCTACGAGGAGGCGTGCGACCCCGATGCGCTGGCGGCAGCCGTCGTGGCGGAACTGGACAGGGAGGTCGCCTACCGACCGGTGGAGACCGACGGAGCCGCCCGCGCGGCGACGATCCTGGCCGAGCTCCTCTAGCCGTGCGCCTCCGGCGCCGGCACCCGCTTCGAGCGCAGGTACTCGCCGACCGACTTGCCGATCTGGTCGACCCGCAGGTTCGACGAGCCCCCGGTGCCGAGCAGGCCCTGCAGCACGAAGTGGACCGCCCGCAGGTGCGGGAACTCGTGCCGCACCACCGCCAGCTCCGCCGCCTCCGGCATCAGCGCGCGGAGCCCCTCGGTGGACAGCGTCGTCCGCAGCCACTCCCAGTGCGCCGGGTCGCTCACCCAGAGGCCGACGTTGGAGTTGCCGCCCTTGTCCCCGGCCCGCGCGTGCGCGAGCTCGCCGAGGAGCACCCGGCGGTCCGACGGCGGGGGAGCGGTGGCGGGCTCCGGGTGCCACGGCTGCGCGATCTCGTCGTCGGTGGCGCTGCGGGACGGCGTCGGTGCGTCGAGCACCGTGCCGTCCTCCAGCACCGCGCGGTGCACCAGGACCTCGGCGGGCACCAGTGCCGGCCAGTAGTCGATCCGCGGCCACGGCTCGCGGGCGGCCTGCGCGTGCCCGTCGTGGTGGAAGCCCGGGAAGCCCTGCAGGTACAGGCTGCTCACGGCCGCGTGGAAGCCGCGCAGCTGCTCGCGGTCCCGCGCGGTGGCGATGACCCGGATCGGCACCGTGGCCTCCCACTGGGTGGTCGGCTCCGGTGCCGCGGTGCCCAGCGCGGTCACGTCCAGCTCGTCGACGACGTCGTCCAGCAGGAGCCCCAGTTGCTCGCGCAGCAGGGCCACCTTCTCCGGCACGTCCGGTGACGTGCAGAACAGCATCGTGGAGATCTCGAAGCCGATCGGCGCGAAGACGGCGACCTTCGCGGTGACCGGTGGGGGAGAGCCGGTCACCGGGCCGATGGCCACCCGGTCCGGGCCGACCTGGGTCAGCTGCACGGTCTCCAGGTGCACGGTGGCGTCGGGGTTCAGGTACCGCGGGCCCTGGATCTCGTAGACCAGCTGGGCGGTCACCGTGTCGACGGTGACCGTCCCGCCGTCCCGCGCGTGCTTGGTGATCACGCTGCTGCCGTCGGCCGCGATCTCGGCGATCGGGAAGCCGGGCCGCGCCATCCCGGGCACGGTCCGGAACCCGGAGAAGTTGCCGCCGGTGGCGTGGGCCCCGCACTCGATGATGTGCCCCGCGGTCACGGCGCCGGCCAGCGCGTCCCAGTCGTCGGGGGTCCACCCGTGCCACCAGGCGGCCGGCCCGACGGTGAGCGAGGCGTCGGTGACCCGGCCGGTGATCACGATGTCGGCGCCGGCCCGCAGCGCCTCGGCGATCCCGAACCCGCCGAGGTAGGCGTTCGCCGCGATGGGCTCCACGCCCCAGTCCTTGAGCGGGGCGGAGGTGTCCAGGTTCTCCAGCGCGACACCGTCGGCGTGGAAGTCGGCGAGCCGGCCGAGCAGGTTGTCGCCCTCCACGTGTGCCACTCGCAGCGCCACCCCTGCGTCGGTGACCAGACCGCGCACCGCGGCGGCCATCCCGGCCGGGTCGAACCCGCCGGCGTTGGTGACCACCGTGATCCCGCGCTCGGCGATCACCGGCAGGTGCGGCGCCAGCTGGCGGAGGAACGAGGCCGCGTACCCGCCGCGCTCCGGGTTCTGCCGGTGCGCGGTGGCCATGCCGGCGAGGGTCACCTCGGCCAGGTAGTCGCCCATGAGGACGTCGACCGGGTCACCCGCCAGCGCTTCCTCGATCGCGGTGAACCGGTCGCCGAGGTAGCCGGAGAAGTTGCCGATCCGGATCGGGGCGCGGGGGCTCATGAGCGGACCGTAGCGAAGTCCCGGTCGGGGACTGTGACGGCCGTCATCCGGCGGGTTACCGTCGCCTTCCCGCCCACCGACCACCCGAGGAGCCTCCGACGTGAGCCCTGCCGACGTCCTCGCCGACCTGGCGAACATCTACCGGGACCTGCACGAGCACCCGGAACTCGCCTTCGCCGAGCACCGCACGGCCGGGATCGTCGCCGAGCGGCTCGAGGCGCTGGGCTACGAGACGACCACCGGGGTGGGGGGCACCGGCGTCGTCGGCGTCCTGCGCAACGGACCCGGGCCCACCGCCCTGCTGCGCGCCGACATGGACGCCCTGCCGGTGGAGGAGGAGACCGGCCTGCCCTACGCGAGCACGGTGCGTGCCCCCGGTGCGGACGGCGTCGAGACGCCCGTGATGCACGCCTGCGGGCACGACGTCCACGTCACCTGCCTGCTCGGGGCGGCCGCCACCCTCGCCGCCGAGCGGGACACCTGGAGCGGCACCGTGCAGCTGCTCTTCCAGCCCGCCGAGGAGGTCGGCGGCGGCGCCCAGTCGATGATCGACGACGGCATCTTCGACCGCCTCGGCCGCCCGGACGTCGTGCTCGGCCAGCACGTCGGCCCGCTGCCCGCCGGGCTCCTGGGGCTGCGGCGGGGTCCGGCCTTCGCCGGCGCCGACATGCTGCACATCGTCCTGCACGGCCGCGGGGGCCATGGTTCCCGGCCGGAGACCACCGTCGACCCCGTCGTCATGGCCGCGGCCACCGTCATGCGGCTGCAGACCGTCGTCTCCCGCGAGGTCGCCGGGGGCGAGTCCGCCGTCGTCACGGTCGGGGCCCTGCACGCCGGCAACGCCGGCAACGTCATCCCGGAGCGCGCCGAGATGCGGGTCAGCCTGCGGTCCTACGACCCCGAGGTGCGCGAGCGGCTGATGACCTCCATCGACCGGATCGTGCGGGCCGAGGCGGCCGCATCCGGTGCCCCGGAGGACCCGGAGGTCACCCTCAAGGAGTCCTTCCCGGTCCTGGTCAACGACCCGGACGCATCCGCCCGGACGCAGGCCGGCTTCGACCGCGACCTCGGCCCGGGGCTCACGGTCGACCCCGGGCAGGTCACCGGCAGCGAGGACGTCGGCATGCTGGCGACCGCCGCCGGGGTGCCGCTGGTCTACTGGCTGCTCGGTGGTGCGGACCCCGCCGCGTTCGCGGGCGTGACCGACCGCGACGGCCTGGCCCGGGTGGTCCGCGACCTGCCGTCCAACCACTCGCCGCAGTTCGCCCCGGTCATCGAGCCGACGCTCACCACCGGGGTGAAGGCCCTGGTCTCGGCGGCGCGCACCTGGCTGCCGGTGGAGGGCCGGGGCTGAGTCGCCCCTGACACGACGCAGGAGGGGTGGAGCCCCGTGGCTCCACCCCTCCTGTGCGTGCGCGGCGGTCCGGCCGCCGCCGCTACTCGATCAGCTGGTCGGCACCGTGATGGTGGCGACGCCGATCAGGAAGTCACCCGCGAGGGCGTCGGTCATGAACGTGGAGTTCAGCAGCTCGGCCGCCTCGGCGCTGAGCAGCACCTCGGTGCCCTGGAGGGTGGCGGTGCCGCCCTCGATGGTCGGCGGGTTCAGGGTGCTGCCGTCCAGGTCGAACAGCGGCGCGCTGGGAACGGCCAGCTCGCCGTTCACGGAGACGTCACCGAACAGGCGCGACGGGGTGCCCGGGTCGATGGTGAAGTTGGTCAGCTCGACCGTGGTGCCGCCGGCGGTGAGGCTCAGGCCGCTGCCCTGGTGGAACAGGGTGCCCTGGACGTAGGGCTTGTAGCCGGTGGACTTGTCGAACACGGTCACGGTGCCACCGGTGATCGGGAAGGTCACCGAGCCGTCGGCCAGGGTGGCGTCGCCGACCGTGCCGGGGGTCAGGCCGAGGGTGCCCAGCGCGTCGACGAAGCCCTGGTCCAGGGCGACGGCGGTGGTGCCGCCGGCCGGGATGGCGGGGAGCGAGGCGACCGGCTCGGGGCGGGCGAACTCGGCGCTCGACGACGAGGAGGAGGCGCTGGGCGAGCTGGCGGCCTCGGAGTCGTCGCTGCCGCAGGCGCTGAGGCCCAGGGCCGCGCTGAGGGCGATGCCGGCGACCATGAGCTTCGCGGGACGGGAGGAGGTGTTCATGGGAACTCCTTGTGTGGATCGGTCGGTGTCACGAGGTGTTCGACCCCATGTGTCCGATCGGATTGCGCTCGACCGGATTTCTTTTTCCGGCGGTTGTCGGCGGTCCGTAGCGGGCACCGTCGATGCAGGTCGTCGACGTCAGGAGCAGCGGGTGCCAGCGAGGGATGACATGAACCGATGGGGCGCGCGCGTACGAACGCCGGACGTGAGCCGACACCGATGCGCCGTCGTCGCCAGCCCCCTGCTCCCGGGCGCCGGACGATGAGCCTCGCGATCGCCGAGCCGGCGACGGCCGACCTCTACGACACCGCGTTGCGGTCGGCCGGCCGTCCGGAGGAGCGGTGGCGCTGGTTCGCCCGCTACGAGGGCGGCCCGCGGCACTCCCTCGCGGGGGCGCTGGGCCAGTGGGTCGGTAGTGCCGACGGCGCCGACCGCGACCTGCTCGCGCGCGCCGAGGGCACGGTCCTCGACGCCGGCTGCGGTCCCGGCCGGCTGGTGGCCGAGCTGGCCGCCCAGGGCCGGGAGGCGGTCGGCATCGACACCTCCCGGGTCGCCATCGGGCTGACCCGGGCGCTGGGGGCCGCGGCCGTGCGCCGGTCGATCTTCCAGCCGGTGCCGGGGGAGGGCGGCTGGGACACCGTGCTGCTCGCCGACGGCAACATCGGCATCGGCGGCGACCCGGTCGCCCTGCTGAGCCGGTGCCGCGACCTCCTCGCCCCGGGCGGGCGGATCCTCGCCGAGCTCGACCCGCCGGGCACCGGGCTGCGCGCGGTCCGCCTGCGGCTGGAGTGCGGGGCGCAGCGCGGCAGCTGGTTCCCGTGGGCGCACGTCGCCGTCGACGCCGTCGCCGGTCCGGCCGCCGCCGCCGGGCTCGAGGTCGTGGCGACCTGGGAGCAGGACGGCCGCTGCTTCGCCGCTCTGGCCGCCGCCACCGACGAGCGGTCGGTGGTCCGCCTGGACCTGGCGTCCTGACCGTGCGCGTCCTGGTCACCGGCGGCGCCGGGTTCATCGGCTCGCACGTGGTCGAGGCGTTCGTCGCTGCCGGGCACGAGGTCCGGGTGCTCGACGCGCTGCTGCCGGCCGTGCACCCCGCCGGGAGCACGCCCCGTCTCCCCGAGGGGGTCGAGTTCCTCCACGGTGACGTCCGCGACGCCGCGATGGTCGACCGCGCGCTCCGCGGCGCGGACGCCGTCTGCCACCAGGCCGCGATGGTGGGGCTGGGGGTCGACGTGCAGGACATGCCCGAGTACGCCGGCATCAACGGCCTGGGCACCGCGGTCCTGCTGGCCGGCATGGCGCGCGCCGACGTCGGCCGGCTGGTGCTGGCCAGCTCGATGGTCGTGTACGGGGAGGGCCGTTACGAGTGCCCGGTCGACGGCGTCGTCCCGGCCGCGGCCCGGCACCGGGCCGATCTCGACGCCGGCCGCTTCGAGCCCCCGTGCCCTCTGTGCGGCCGGCAGCTCGCGTGGCGCACGGTGCCCGAGGACGCCCCGCTGGACCCGCGCAACACCTACGCGGCGACCAAGCTGGACCAGGAGCACCTCTCCGCGGCCTGGGCGTCCTCGACCGGCGGAGGCGCGGTCGCCCTGCGGTACCACAACGTCTACGGCCCCCACATGCCCCGCGACACGCCCTACTCCGGGGTGGCCGCCATCTTCCGCAGCTCGCTGGAGGGCGGCCGCGCTCCCCGGGTGTTCGAGGACGGCGGCCAGCAGCGGGACTTCGTGCACGTCTCCGACGTCGCGCAGGCCAACCTCGCCGCGCTGACCGCCGATCCACCGGACGCCGCCCTGCGCGCCCACAACGTCGCCTCGGGGCACCCGCACACCGTGGGGGACATGGCCCGGGCACTGGCCGACGCCTTCGGTGGCCCCGATCCCGAGATCACCGGTGAGTACCGCATCGGCGACGTGCGGCACGTCGTCGCCAGCCCGGAACGTGCCGCCGAGGAACTCGGGTTCCGGGCGCGGGTCTCCTTCGCCGACGGCATGCGCGCGTTCGCGACGGACCCGCTGCGCCCGGCCCCCTGAACCGACTTTCGGTACCGAAAGTCCGGTGACGGGCTCACCACGGGGTGCGGACGGTCACCTCCACGACCAGCGCCAGCACTGCGGAGGACGCCAGCCAGAACCGGTGCGAGCGGGCCGGCAGCGAGGCCGTCGCCGGCAGCAGCCAGACCAGGAACGGCAGCCAGATCCGCTCGGTCTCGCCGAGGACGAAGCCGGACAGGTCGCTGACCAGCATCCCCGTCAGCGCCGCCAGCGACAGCCAGCCCAGCCGGCCGCGGATGCCGGCCAGGCCGGCGACCACCGCCGGTCCCGCCGCCACGGCGCCGGCCGCGAGGTTGCCGGCCAGGAACCAGGTCGACTGCGCGTCGCGGTCGGCGTAGGCGGCGCCGTCGCGCACCCGCTGCGTGAGCACGTCGAGGCCCTCGAACCACCAGTAGCCGCCCAGCGTGAACACCGCCGCGACCAGCGCCACCCCGACGGCGGCCACCGCGAGCACGCGCACCACGCCGGCCCAGCCCAGCCGGGCCCGCTGCACCAGCACGACGGTGAGTGCCAGGAGCCCGATGGCCGTGAACCCGAAGGACAGGTACAGGCTCAGTCCGAGCACGAGGCCGCCGGCCAGCGCCTGTGCCCAGGCGGTCCGGGACGGCGCCCGGGCGGCGGCGAGCGCCAGCAGCGTCACCCCCCAGGCGGTCACCCCGGTGAAGAACGCGTCCGGGCTGGTGGCGATCCAGACCGCGCCCGTGAAGAGGACGGCGAAGGGCGCCACGGTGCGGGCCGCGGCCTCGTCGGCGAGCACCCGGACGGCGACCAGGACGGCGGGCACGGCGAGGGCGCCGCCGGCGATGCACAGCGCCGCCGCCCAGCCCGGGCCGCCCAGCCCGATCCGGTCCAGGAACACGAACGCCAGCAGGGCGGCCGGCGGGTGCCCGGACACGTGGGTGACCCACGGATCCGCCGAGCCCACCGGCACCGAGTCGACGAAGGTGGACAGGAACGTCCCCAGGTCGCCGACCCGGCCGACGTCGGCCACGTACTCGTGCTCGGAGGCCATGGGTGCGGCGAGCGCGTCCCATCCGCCGTTCCCCGCCAGCGCCACCGCCCAGGCTGCGGCCCCGGCGGTGCTCGCGGCGAGCAGCGCCGGCCAGCCCAGCCGCCGGGCCAGCGCCGGTCCCCAGAGCACCACCGCGGCGGCGAGGACCAGGGGCAGCAGCGTCCGCGCGGACAGCACGACGTCGAACGGGCCGACGACGACGTAGCCCCCGCGCAGGTGCAGGTCGCCGCCGTCCCGGGTGATCTGCCGGCCCCAGAGCCAGACGGCCAGCACCCCCGCCGCGACCGCCCCGACGGCCACCCCGCGCACGGCACGGTCCCGGGCGGCGGTCGTCGGCGCGGGGGCGAGCTGGGGAGGGGCGGAGGTCACCGTCCGAAGGTATGTGGCCGGAACCTTCGGTGCCCGGGAGGCGAACCGGTTCGGCGTCGAGTACGAACGCAGGTCATGGACGACTCCACGCACGCACCCTCGGTCGACGTCGTCCTGCCCTGCCTCGACGAGGCAGCCTCGCTGCCGTGGGTGCTCTCGCGGCTCCCGGCCGGCTACCGGGCGATCGTGGCGGACAACGGCTCGACGGACGGCTCGGCGGCGATCGCGGCGGAGCACGGTGCGACCGTCGTCGGCGTGCCGCAGCGCGGCTTCGGCGCCGCCGCGCACGCCGGACTGCTGGCCGCCGGGGCGGACGTGGTCTGCTTCTGCGACGCCGACGGGTCGATGGACCCCGCCCAGCTGCCGCGGGTCGCCGACCCGGTCCTCGCCGGCGACGCCGACCTCGTGCTCGGCCGGCGCCGCCCGGCCCGGGGTGCCTGGCCGGTGCACGCCCGGGTGGCCAACATCGCGCTGGCGCGCATGCTGCGCCGGCGCACCGGACTGCGGCTGCACGACCTGGGCCCGATGCGCGCGGCCGGGCGCGAGGCGCTGCTGGCGCTGGAGCTCACCGACCGGCGGTTCGGGTACCCGCTGGAGATGGTGACCGCCGCGGCCGACGCCGGCTGGCGCGTCCGGGAGGTCGACGTCGACTACTCCCTCCGCACCGAGGGGTCGAAGTCGAAGGTGACCGGCACCGTCCTGGGCACCGTGCGCACCATCCGCGACATGCGGGGGGTGCTGGCCCGATGACCGGCCTGCGGACCCAGGTCCTGGTCATCACCAAGGCACCGGTGCCCGGCCGGAGCAAGACCCGGCTCACCCCGCCGTGCACCCCCGAGCAGGCGGCCGGCATCGCCGCCGCCGCGGTGGCCGACACCCTCGACGCGGTGCGCGCCGCCCCGGTCTCCCGCCGGGTCGTGGCGCTGGACGGCGAGCCGGGCAGCCTGGACCTCGACGGCTTCACCGTGGTGCCGCAGGTCGAGGGCGACCTCGGCACCCGGCTGGCGGCCGCGTTCGCCGACGCCATGGCCGGCACCGCGCCGCCCACGCTGCTCATCGGCATGGACACCCCGCAGGTGAGCGCCGACCTGCTGGTCCGGTGCGCGGAGCGGCTCGAGTTCGGTGGTCCCGGCACCGCCGTCCTCGGTACGGCCCCGGACGGCGGCTGGTGGGCGCTGGGCCTGCACTCCGCCGACGGCGCGGCGGTGCTGGCCGACGTCCCCATGTCGCGCGAGGACACCGCCGTCCGCACCCGGGAGGCGCTCGAGGCGGCCGGGCTGCTCGTGCTCGACCTGCCGGAGCTGACCGACATCGACCACTTCCCCGACGCCCTCGCCGTCGCCGCGCGGTGCGCGCCGGACAGCCGGACCGCGCGCGTCGTCGCCGCCGTGGCCGCGGCCGTGGGGAGCCGGACGTGAGCAGCGCCCTGGACCGGCTGCTCGGCGCCCGGGTGCCCGGACCGCCGGAGGCGCTGCGCCGCGGGCCGCTCCGCGAGGGGGCGTTCTCCAGCCCGCTGCACTCCGAGCGCCGCTCGTCCCGCGTCGGCCTGTGGCTCGGCATCGCCTTCGCGATCTGCTTCGTCACCGGGCTGATCAGCCACCTCATCCAGAACCCGCCCGGCTGGTTCTACTGGCCGGCGTCACCGGCGTGGCTCTACCGGTTCACCCAGGGCCTGCACGTGGCCACCGGCCTGGCGGCGATCCCGCTGCTGCTGGTCAAGCTCTGGGCGGTGTACCCCAAGCTGTTCGAGTGGCCGCCGGCCGGCTCGGTCTCGCGGGTGGTCAGCCGGCTGTCGATCCTCGTGCTGGTCGGTGCGGCCGCGATGCAGCTGGTCACCGGCGTCATCAACACCGCGCAGTGGTACCCCTTCGGCTTCTTCTTCACCGTCGGGCACTACTGGACGGCCTGGATCGCGATCGGCGCCGTCGCCGTGCACGTCGGCGCCAAGGCGCCGGAGATCCGCCGCGGCCTGGCCCGCCGGGGCTCCCCGGGGGCGACCGTCGGGCTGACCGCCGAGCAGGCCGCCGAGCGGGCGGCCGTGGACGAGGCTGCCGAGACCAACGGCGTGCCCCGCCGGGCCTTCGTGGTGGCTGCCGGCCTGGGCGTCGGCGCGGTCACCCTGACCACCGTCGGGCAGAGCTTCTCCCCGCTGGGGCAGGTGTCGGTGCTCGCGCCCCGGCAGCCCGGGGTCGGCCCGCAGGCGCTGCCGGTCCGGCAGACCGCGCGCGCCGCCCGGACCACCGACGTCGGCCCGGAGTACCGGCTGGTGATCGAGGGCCCGAACCGGCTGGAGCTCACCCTGGACGAGCTGGCGCAGTTCACCCAGCGCACCGAGCGGCTGCCCATCGCGTGCGTCGAGGGCTGGAGCGCCGACGCCACCTGGACCGGCGTCCGGCTGGGCGACCTGCTCCAGGAGGCGGGGCTCGCGCGGGACACCGAGGTCATCGTCGAGTCGCTGCAGGAGGGCGGGCTCTACCGGACGTCGACCGTCGCGCCACCGCACGCCCGCAGCCCGCGCACGCTGCTGGCCACCGGGCTCAACGGCTCGCCGCTGGACCCGGACCACGGCTACCCGGTCCGGCTGATCGCGCCCAACCGCCCGGGCGTGATGCAGACCAAGTGGGTCACGAAGGTGACGCCGGTATGAGCCTCGCCTCCGAATCCGACCGCGGCGTCGACGACCGCGCCGCGGCCCTGGTCCCCAGGGACCCCTACGCCTCCGACCCGGCGCGCCCGGCGACGTCGGCGCGCGGCCCGTGGTGGCGCTGGCTGTTCCTCCTGCCCGGGCTGGTCGCGGTCGGCTACGGCGGCTACGGCCTGCTGACCGCCGGCGAGCGGGTGCCGCTGCACGCCTGGGCGACCTGGTTCGTGGGGAGCGCGCTGCTCAACGACCTCGTCCTCGCCCCGGTCTGGATCGGCCTGGGATGGCTGTCCACGAAGGTGCTCCCGCGGCCGGCGCGCCCGGCGGCCGTCGTCGGCGTCGCGGTGGCCGGGGTGCTCTCCCTGATCGCGCTGCCCTACGTGCTGGGCCCGGGCGCGAGGCCGGACAACCCCTCGTTCCTGCCGCACGACATCGGCCGCAACGTGCTGCTCATCGACCTCGCGGTGCTGCTGGTCGCCGCGGTCTGGGGCACCGTCGCCACCGTCCGCGCCCGCCGGGCCGGCTGAGTCAGGCGCGGCTGCCGACGGGGGCGGCGGCGCGCTCCGGGCTCATCCGCCGGGTGCGGGCGATGATCCGGCGGCAGCGCAGCTCGAGGACGACGACGGCGACACCGAACAGCCGGAATCGCCGTCGGGGTCGCGCGGACCGGACGTCGCGGGCGCCCCCGGAGTCCGGCGCGGTCACGTCAGCTTCCGGACGACCGACAGCGGCAGCACCGTCATGAGGGCACCGATCGGCACCCACGGCCAGGCCGGGACGTAGGCCTTGGGACGCCGCTTCTCGATGGCCTCGACCATGCTGCGGACGCCGGTCGGGGTGTCGACCATGAAGCGCACCTTCTGCTCGACGTGCGCGTTCATCTCCGAGCGGATGTAGCCCGGGTAGATCACCGAGACGTCGACGCCGGGGATGCGCTCGGACCGCAGCCCCTCGGCCAGCGCGGCGACCCCGGCCTTGGTCGCGGCGTAGGTGGTCATCGCCTTCCGCATGCCGCGCAGGGCCGACATCGAGGAGATCAGCACGAGGTGGCCGCGCTGCTGACGCCGGAAGATCTCCAGCGCCGCCTCGGTCTGCGTCAGGGCGCCGACGAAGTTGGTCATGGCGGTCGCCCGGTTCGCGTCCGCGCGGCCGGTGCCCAGCGCGGCGCCCGTGCCGATGCCGGCGTTGACGACCACCCGGTCGATCGAGCCGAACGATGCCGCGAACTCCTCGAACACCGCGGGGACGGCGTCGGCGTCGGTGACGTCGAGGGCCGCGGTCTCGACCCGGCGGCCGGTGCGCGCGGTGATCTCGGCGGCCAGGGCGTCCAGCCGCTCGGTGCGCCGGGCGCACAGCGCGAGGTCGTACCCCAGGTCGGCGAACTGCCGGGCCATCTCCTCGCCCAGCCCGGCGCTGGCGCCGGTGATGAGGACGACGCCGCGGCTCACGCGGTCACCCCGTCCTGCTGCTCGGCGCCGTGGATGCGCGCGCCCATGCGCAGCATCTGCCGGTCGTAGAGGGGCCGGGCCAGCCGCTTGGTCCAGTAGGCGAGCCGCGCGTTGCGGTCGGGAAGAACGAGGAAGCGGCCGGCGTCGACCGCCCGCACCACCCGCTCGGCGATCTGCTCGGCGCCCAGCTTCGAGCCCTCGATGAGCCGGGTGGCCACCGTGTCCATCATCGGGTCGTCCCCGCCGAGGGAGGCCGCCAGGTTGGTGCGGAAGAACGACGGGCAGACGACGGAGACGCCGATGCCCCACGGGGCCAGCTCCCAGCGGAGGCTCTCCGACAGCGCGACGACGGCGGCCTTGCCCGCGTCGTAGGAGGTCATCGCCGGCGGGTGGACCAGCCCGGCCGCCGAGGCGACGTTGACGATGCGCCCGGAGCCCTGCTCCTTGAACAGCGGGACGAACGTGCGGCAGCCGGTCACCGCACCCAGGACGTTGACGTCCAGCACCCGGCGCCAGTGGTCGGCGCCCAGCCGGTCGATCCGCCCGCCGGCGGCGATGCCGGCGTTGTTCACCAGGACGTCCAGACCGCCGAACTCGGCGCGCACCCGCTCGAGCGCTGCGGCCCAGTCCTCCGGCGAGGTGATGTCGAGGCGCTGGTAGACCGCGCCGTCGGGCACGTCCGCGTCCGGTGCCAGGTCGGTCACCAGCACGCGGTCCCCGCGCGCGGCGAACCGCGCCGCGAGCGCCGCGCCCAGACCCGAGGCGCCACCGGTCACCAGCACCCGGCGCGGGCCGGGTCGTGCGTCGTCGTCCATGGGCGACACGCTAGGGAGCGTGCCGGCCGGTTCCTGCGCGGGGGAGGTCCGCCTCAGCTCCTCCGATGCCGCTGGCCGCGGTGCGGGCCGAGCGGGAAGGTCCACGTGCCGCCATCGCCGTCACCTTGCCGCGCGTGAGACGGGTTGTTCTGCAGATGTGGATGCCTCCGATCGGCACCGGTCTCGAGGTGAGGACCGGATGTTCGGGGAACTCGGAACTGCCCCATCCATCACCCTGATCCGCCGTACTCCCCGTGAGCAGACCGCACCGTGAGGTCGCTCCGTGCCGTGGCCGACCGGACGGGGCGGTCAGAGCCGGAGGGCTCCGAGGGCGCACAGGACGGTCCCGACGACGAGCAGGTGGACACCGACGCCCAGGCGGGCGGCGGAAGAGGAGGAGTGCGGCGCCCAGCACCTGTCCGGACCGCAACAGTCGCCGTCCGTCACCGGTCAGAACGGGGGCGGGTCGCCG
Source organism: uncultured Actinomycetota bacterium (assembly GCA_963747895.1). Taxonomy (GTDB): domain Bacteria; phylum Actinomycetota; class Actinomycetes; order Mycobacteriales; family Geodermatophilaceae; genus Blastococcus. The sequence goes on along the minus strand of CAVVGX010000004.1, from coordinate 80,795 downwards.
GGCGTCGGTGGTGAGGTTCGGGTGGGTGGTTCGCCGGCGTGCACCCGCCAGCCGGGTGGGCGGGTGGTGCGGGTGGCGCCGCCGGGCGTGGTCACCGTGAGCACGCCGTCGGCGGTCATCGCGTAACGCCAGCCGCGAGCGTGAGTCTTGAGCCGGTGGTGCCGGCGGCAGAGACAGCAGAGATTGCCGCAGTCGGTCGGGCCGCCGTCGTCGTGCGGAGCGACGTGGTCGAGGTCGGCCCAGGCGGCCCGGCCGGCGCAGCCGGGATGCCGGCACGTGCGGTCGCGGGTGCGGACGAAGCGCTCCTGGGCGGGTGTGTGGCGGTAGCGGTCGACCAGCGCCGGTCGGTCGAGGATCGGGCACCCGCAGTTGCCGTCGGGGTGAGCCGGGCACCCCCGCCGGACCAGCCGCTCCAGTTCCGGGCGGGTGACCGTGGCGCGCAGGGCGCCGGTGGTGGGGTCGGTCAGTGCGATGCCGAGGGTTCCGCCGGTCGGCGCCTGCAGGCCGCCCGGGCACAGCGAGTCGAGCTGGGTGAGCAGGTCTCGGAGCTGGCCGGCGGTGATCGGGTGGCCGTCGACCTCGCCGGGTTCGACCGGTCCGGGACGGGCACCCGGCGGCAGCACCTCCGCGGGGTGGTCGCAGCCTGGCCCCGCGAGGGTGGGCAGCGGGGCGATCACGGTGACGTGGGCGCTGACCGTCGACTCCCCGCTGCCCCCGGGGCGCAGCACGGAATCGGCCACGAAGGCGGCGCGCAGCATCCCGAGCGGGCGCACGTCCCCGGCGAGCTTGGCGGCACGCGCCCGGGCGTCGGCTGCAGCCTGGACGGCCGCCGCCTCGGGTGCCGGCAGGAAGATGCGCAGCTCGGCCATGCCGTCCTCGGCCGCGTGCACGGTGACGTCAGCGGAACGCTCGGCCCGCTTGCGGCGGCGCTCGGAGGCGGAGGGGTCGCGGCGGATCAGCTCGCGGCGCAGGAACTTCCGCAACCTCCGGACCGACAGCTCGGTGGCCCGGAGCAGCCCGACGGCTTCCACCTCGGCGACCAGTTCGGGGTCGGTATTGCGCGCCGGCCAGCCCAGCTCCGCGGCGAAGGCCCGCGCGCGGGGTGGGTCGATCAAGCCGTCCGCGAGCGCGGCCCAGGTGGTCGGCAGCTTCTCGACGAGGGTGTGGGAGTGCTCGGTCAGCACCGTCGCGCCGGTCCGTGAGCAGTTGAGCACCAGCGCCAGCTCGTCGGGGAAGAACTCGCTCACCCCGGGCAGCTGCTCCTCGACGCCGTCGCACGCCCACTCCGGTGCGGCTGCCCCCGGCGATCCGGGACGTCGGTCGTCGGCGTCGGAGCGGTCGGAAGCCAGGGCGACGACCAGCTGGGCCTTGTATGCGGCCAGTGCGCTCTCGGCTCGGACGACGCGGTGCAGTTCCCGCGTCCTTGCCGCCGGGGTCAGCCGGTCGACGTCGACGAGGTCCGCGAGCCGGACCGGCCGGAAGGCGTAGCCGTCGTCGATCTCCTCGGCGATCGCCCTGGTGACGTTGTCCGGCACGACCGTGACCGCGACACCGACACCCCCGCTCTCGAACACACCACCACGCTAGCCACGGGGTACGACAGTTTCCCAAGGTCAGAGGCCAGAATGCGGCTCCTCGGTGGCCCACCCCGGACGACGTTCGGACGTCACCGCCGCCCCGCCGCCCCGCCGGTCCCCGAGCGGGTTCCCGGGCAGGTCCCAGCGCTCGGCCGCGACCCCCTCGACGACGGCGCAGCAGCACCCGACCTAGCCACCCGGGCGCGCGCCGACGGCATCGAGTCCATCCTCGCCTGCTCGTCGACCTGACCGGCAGACCCTGCGCCGAGCTAGTCCCGATCCAGGCGGTCGAGGAGATGCAGGACCGACGGCGTCGGGTTCGCCGGCGACGCCGTCGGCGCCATGGGTCAGGAGCCCGGAGATCCTGACCTCATTGCGATCCCCGACCCGACGTCCCACCTGCCGGTGCCCTTTCTCCGGCCGGGCCCGGCGATCGCGCACGGCGACCCGCACGTCGGTCGGCAGGCTGATGGCCGACCTCGTCGTCGACCGATGGAGCTCGGACCCCGACGTCCCGGAGTTGGACTTCAGGCTCTCCCGGTCCGCCGAGGGGCACCTGCTCACCAGCCCGTTCCCCTATGTCGGAGCGGGAGAGATGCGCTGAGGGGGTGGACGGGCGTGCTGTGGAGCAGCAGGCTGCCGGGCATGGTCGATCCCCGGTACGCGATCCCGCTCGAGGCATTCCTCGACGGGGCGCAGGTCGCCCGCGAGGAGCAGGTCGAGGTGCAGGCGGAGCCGGTCGTCCCGGCGCCGGTGTACGGGGACCCGCTGCGCTACGGCGACGGGATGTCCGGCGACGTCGACGGGGACTGACGCCTCACCAGCGGCGGGGCAGCTCCTTGCGGCCGCGCCTGCTCCAGCCCAGCGCCAGGGTCGCGCCGAAGAACAGCAGCGCGAGGACGGCGAGCCAGAACAGCCCCTTGACGACGGCGCCCAGGATGGTGAGCGCCAGCCAGATCACCAGCAGCCAGCCGAGCAGACGCAGCACGGGGAACTCCTGAGGTCGTCGGGGTACCGCTCCACCCTATGCCCGCGCGCCGGCGCGGCAGGCCGTTTGGGTGCGGGTACCCCCTGGACGGCGCAAGGGGAGGGGCACATGCGGGCGGACGAGGTCCACGGCGCGGCGGAGCTGGCCCGGCTGACGCTGCAGGGCGGTACCGCGCGCGTCCGTGAGGTGCACCAGGGCATCGCGGGACGGGTCTTCCGGGCCGTCGGTCCCGTCGGGCGCCCGGTGCAGCTGTGGCACGACGCCGTCGCCGGGCTGAGCTACGCGGGCGTGGGGCTGGCGGTCGGGCTCGGTGCGCGGGCGGTGGGCCACGCCGCGGCCGTCCGGGCCAGCGGCCGCGATCTGGACGAGGAGCGCCGCGGTCGGGTCGTGCTCGGCGTCCTGAACGGTGCGCACGGCGACCTCCTGCAGCGCGCCGCCCCCGGCCTCGACCTGGGCACGACCGTGCGGGTCGCCGGCCGCCCGGTGCCGTTGGACGCCGACTCGCTCCGGACGGCGTTCCCCGCCGCGAGCGGCCGGATCGCGGTGTTCCTGCACGGGCTGACCGAGACCGAGGACTCCTGGGGGTACGGGGCCGAGAAGCACCACGGCCGGGCCGACGTCACCTACGGGTCGCTGCTGCGGGCCGAGCTGGGCCTGACCCCGGTGTACCTGCGCTACAACACCGGCCGGCACATCTCCGAGAACGGCCGGGCGCTGGCCTCGGTCCTCGCCGACCTGGTCGGGGCCTGGCCGGAGGAGGTGCAGGACCTGGTCCTGATCGGGCACTCCATGGGCGGGCTGGTCGCCCGCAGCGCCCTGCACCAGGCCGGCGGCGGGACGACGGAGGCCCGGAACTGGACCCGCCTGGTGCGCGACACCGTCACCCTGGGCTCACCGCACCTGGGCGCACCGCTGGAGCGCGGCGTGCACCGGCTGGCCCTGCAGCTGGCCCGGCTCCCCGAGACCCGCCCGCTGGCCCGCGTGCTCTCGTTGCGCAGCGTCGGCATCAAGGACCTCCGCCACGGCGCGCTGGTCGACGACGACTGGGCCGGGCGCGACCTCGACGCCCCGGCGACGGCGCCGCGCACCCACGTGCCGCTGCACGACGGCGCCCGCCACTTCGTCGTCCTCGCCACGCTGAGCCCGAACGCGTCCGGCCGGCTGGCCGATCTCGTCGGTGACCTGCTGGTGCAGCCGCGCAGCGCCCTCGGTGACACCGGGGACGACGACCGGTTGGCGTTCCCGGCCGACCACGTCGAGCGCCTGGGCGGGCTGCACCACTTCGACCTGCTGGACCACCCGCGGGTGTACGCGCACCTCCGGCGCTGGCTGCTGGACCGGCCCGAGGGGCCCCGCCCCGCTGCTCCCGAGGTGCTCCCGGACGCCTGACCAGGCAGTGTGTGCCACGCCACATCACCTTCCGGGTGTGCAGCCGTTGTCCCGCACGGAACAGCCGTCGTCCTTCAGCAGCGAGGGAACCAGCATGGCCGAGAACCAGCAGAACCTCCTCCAGCGACTCATCAGCTGGCGCGTGGGTGCCGCCATGGAGCCGCGCCCGCCGAACGAGACCCTCCTGCGACTCCAGCAGCCGCTGTGGGACCTGCTCGACAAGTACTACTTCCGGCTCGAGGTCGACGGCTGGGAGCACGTGCCCGACCGCCCGTCCCTCGTCGTCGGCGTCCACTCCGGCGGCGCCCTCACCATGGACGCCTGGACCCTGGTCAACGCGTGGCACAACCACTTCGCGGGCCGCCGCACGCTGCACGGCACCGCGCACGACGTGCTCATGGCCGCCCCCGGACTGGGCGACTACTTCCGCGCCGTCGGTGTCATCGCGGCGAACCGGACGAGCGTCGGCGCCGCGCTGGGGCAGGGCGAGGACGTCGTCGTCTGGCCGGGCGGTGAGGTGGACGCGATGCGCAGCTGGCGCAAGCGCGACGTCGCCACCCTCGGGGGTCGGCAGGGCTTCGTGAAGCAGGCCATCCGCTCCGGGGTGCCGATCGTGCCGGTGGCGACCGTCGGCGGCCACGACACCGTCTTCGTCCTCTCCGAGGGCACGTGGCTGGCCGACGCCGTCGACAAGGTCACCGGGCTGAAGTCGACGCTGCGCGGGGCCAACCTGCCGATCATCGCCGGCTTCCCCTTCCCGCTGGCGGTGGAGATCCTGCCCGCCCACGTCCCGCTGCCGGCGAAGATCCGGACCGAGCTGCTCGAGCCGATCGAGGTCGACGACGACCCGGAGCGGGCCGACGACCAGGCCTACGTGCAGAAGATCTACGACCAGGTCGAGGCGCAGATCCAGGCCGGCATGGACCGGCTCGCGGCGAAGCGGACCCTGCCCGTGTTCGGCTGAAGCTCGACGGGCGACGGCGGTCCGGGCAGTCTGGGCGACTCGACGAGGAGGCGCGCGATGGCGGCACGGTACGAGTACGAGGTCGACGTGACGGGCCGCATGGGCCCCGGCGGCGTCGAGGGCCTGCTCGTGACCTTCGAGCGCCCGGTGGCATGAGCCCGGACTCCCTGGACACCGACCGTCTGCTTGCACGGGCCCCCGGCGGGGTTCCCCGCGAGGAGGCGCTGGCCCTGTTCGACGCGTCCCCGCCGGTGGGGGTCGACGAGATGCTGGGCCGGTGGCGGGGGAGCGGGCTGCCGACCGGATCGCCGCTGGACGGGCTGCTCGAGGCCTACGGCTGGTACGGCAAGGAGTTCCTCGGCGCCGAGACGGTCCACCCGCTGCTGTTCGGCAGCCGCTCCGGACCCCGGCCGGTGGACCCGGTCTTCGTGCCGATGGCCCTGCTGCGCGACCGGCCCGGCCTGGCGCACTCCCGGGCGGCCCGGACGGCCTTCCGCCTCGCCCGGCCGCTGGTGACGACGTCGAAGCCGCGGGCGCGTCTGCGGTCGGTCGAGCACCGTGGCGTGCAGACCGCGGCGATGGTCTACGACGCGCTGCCGATCATCGACGTCTTCCGCCGGCTGTCCGACGACGTCCGGCTGGGGCTCATGGACCTGCGCGGGCTGCCCGACCCGTTCTTCTTCCTGCTCAGGCGGGAGCGCTGACCCCGAGCTCGGCGAGCAGCCCGCGGATCCGCCGCTCGATCTCGTCGCGGATGGGGCGCACGGACTCCACCCCCTTGCCGGCCGGGTCCTCGAGCGCCCAGTCCAGGTAGCGCTTGCCGGGGAAGACCGGGCAGGCGTCGCCGCAGCCCATGGTGATCACGACGTCGGAGGCCTCGACGGCGTCGGTGGTGAGCACCTTGGGGCGCTGGTCGGAGATGTCGATGCCGACCTCGGCCATGGCCTGCACTGCCGAGGGGTTGACCTGGTCACCGGGGATCGAACCCGCCGACCGCACCTCGACCGCGTCGCCGGCCAGGTGCCGGAGCCAGCCGGCCGCCATCTGGGAGCGGCCGGCGTTGTGCACGCAGACGAACAGGACCGACGGGGTCATCGCGCGCTCCGGACGGTGGCGGGGACGGTGGGGTCGCCGGGGAACCAGTGCCGGGCCGCCCACAGGGAGACGTAGACCAGGCCGACGAGCACCGGCACCTCGATGAGCGGGCCGACGACGCCGGCCAGCGCCTGGCCGCTGGTCACCCCGAAGGTGCCGATGGCCACGGCGATGGCCAGCTCGAAGTTGTTGCCCGCAGCGGTGAAGGCCAGGGTCGCGGTCTTCGCGTAGCCCAGTCGCAGCCGCATGCCCAGCAGGAAGGCGCCGGAGAACATCAGCGCGAAGTAGGCGAGCAGCGGCAGCGCGATGCGGGCGACGTCCCACGGGTTGGAGGTGATCGCGTCGCCCTGCAGCGCGAAGAGCATGACGATGGTGAACAGCAGGCCGTAGAGCGCGACCGGGCCGATGCGCGGCAGGAACCGCTCCTCGTACCAGGCGCGGCCGCGGCGGCGCTCGCCGATCGTGCGGGTGAGGAACCCCGCGAGCAGCGGGATGCCGAGGAAGACCAGCACGCTGAGCACGATCGCCCAGACGCTGAACTCCGCCGACGTCGTCGACAGGCCGAGCCAGCCCGGGAGCACCTGCAGGTAGAACCAGCCGAGCGCGGCGAAGGCGAGGATCTGGAAGACGGAGTTGATCGCCACGAGTACCGCGGCGGCCTCGCGGTCGCCGCAGGACAGGTCGTTCCAGATCAGCACCATGGCGATGCACCGGGCCAGGCCCACGATGACCAGGCCGGTCCGGTACTCGGGGAGGTCGGGGAGCAGCAGCCAGGCGAGGGTGAACATCAGCGCGGGGCCGAGCACCCAGTTGAGCCCGAGACTGGCGACCAGGAGCTTGCGGTCGCCGGTGACCCGGTCGAGCTCGGAGTACCGCACCTTGGCCAGCACCGGGTACATCATCAGCAGCAACCCGACCGCGATCGGCAGGCTGACCTTGCCCACCTCGACGGCGCTCAGGGCGTCGTCCAGACCCGGCACCCACCGGCCCAACGCCAGCCCGAGCGCCATCGCGGCGACGATCCAGACGGGCAGGAAGCGGTCGAGGGTCGAGAGCTTCTGCAGGACCGGTGCGTCACCGGCGACGTCGGGGCGGGCGGTCTCGCGGACGGCGTCGCTCATGCCGGGGCCAGCGCGGACGTCTGGAAGAGGCTGGCCACCGCATCGAGGGCCGAGGGCCGGAGCCGGTAGTAGACCCACACGCCGCGCTTGTCGCGGTCCAGCAGTCCCGCGGAGTGCAGCACCTTGAGGTGATGGCTGATCGTCGCCTGGGTCAGGTCGAAGGCGTCGTTGAGATCGCAGACGCAGGCCTCGCCGGTCGCGCTGGAGGCGATCAGGCTCACCAGCCGCAGGCGGACCGGATCGGCCAGCGCCTTGAGCAGCGGCGCCACCTGCTCGGCCTGCTCGGCGGACATGGCCGTGCCGGACAGCGGCGTGCAGCACGCCAGCCCTGGGTCGCTCATCGTCGTCTCCTGCGTCTCGGACATCGGGGCCCATCGTAACGACGTCCATCGTATTGACAAGTATCGATGTCCGGTGTTCATTCGGTGGCAAGACATCGACGTCCGTCGAAGTCCTGTCCCCAGGAGGTCCACCGTGTCCCGTGTCCAGCTCGCCTTGCGCGTCGCCGACCTGGAGGCCGCCGTCGGCTTCTACTCGCGCCTGTTCGACACCCAGCCGGCCAAGCGTCGTCCCGGCTACGCCAACTTCGCCATCTCCGAGCCGCCGCTGAAGCTGGTGCTCCTGGAGGGCGAGGTCGGCGAACCCACCCGCATGGACCACCTCGGCGTCGAGGTGCCCTCCACCGACGAGGTCGCCGCGGCCACGAACCGGCTCGCCGACGCCGGGCTGGCCACGCGGGTGGAGGACAACACCACCTGCTGCTACGCCGTCCAGGACAAGGTGTGGGTGACCGGGCCCGGCGGCGAGCCGTGGGAGGTCTACACCGTGACCGGCGACGCCCGCCCCGACCTCGAGGGGAAGACCGCCGTCGAGCTGTCCGACATCGCCGGTGACGGCACCTGCTGCACACCCGAGGGCTCCGGGACCGACGCCCGCGTCGCCGCATCCTGCTGCTGAGGCGCGACAGGGTGCGTTGATGCGAGTTCCGCAGCCGGGAACGAGCATCCGCGCACCACCTCGGGCTCTCTGGCATCGTTCCGGCGCGTGGACCTCGACGACGTGGCCGACGAGTTGTACGCGGTGCCGCCGGAGCAGTTCACCGCACTCCGGAAGACCCGCCAGGACGAGGCGAAGGCCGAGGGCGACAAGGCGCTGGCCAAGGAGATCGGTGCCCTGCCCAAGCCCTCGGCCGCCGCCTGGGCCTGCAACCTGCTGGTCCGCGAGCACCGCGAGGAGATCGGGGACCTCGTCGAGCTCGGCGACCTGCTGCGGGAGGCGCAGGAGAACCTCGCCGGGGACCAGCTCCGCGCCCTCGACGTCCAGCGGCGGCAGCTGGTCACCGCCCTCACCCGCCAGGCCCGCGGCCTGGCCGCCGCGCGCGAGCACCCCGTGAGCACCGCGGTCGCCACCCAGGTGGAGGAGACGCTGCGCGCGGCCATGGCCGACCCGGACGCCGGTCGGGCGCTGCTCACCGGCCGGCTCACCTCGCCGATGTCCTACAGCGGCCTGGGGACGACGGTGTCCAAGCCGGACCTACGGCTGGTGCACCCGGCACCGAGGGCGGAGCCCACCACCGGACGCACCGGGAAGCCGGCGCCGACGCCGGCCCCGGGGAAGCAGACGGGGGAGTCGGCGGCCGACCGGCGGGCCCGCGAGCAGGAGGAGCGCCGGCGCGCGGCGGAGGAGAAGCGCCTCCGCGAGCTGGCGGCGGCCCGCGCGGCCGAGGAGGAGGCGGCCGCCGCCGCGGACGAGGCCGCCGCCGTCCTCGAGGAGCAGCGGCAGCGGGCCGAGGAGCTCGCCACCCGCCGATCCGAGCTGCAGGAGCGGGTCGACGAGCTCGCCGACCAGCTGGCCGAAGCCGAGCGGGAGGTGGCCGACGCCGCCGCCGCGCTCAAGCGCGAGGAGCGGCGTCGGGCCGCCGCCGAGCGGGAGGCAGCCGACGCGGCGGAGGCGCGGGACCGCGCGGCCGCGCACGTGGCCTCCCTGAGCGGGGACTGACCGCCCGCTCGATCAGCCGGAGAGCTCGCCCGGCAGTGCGACCACGTCGACCATGGCGCCGTTGCGGAACACCGTCATCGGCAGCGGCTGCCCGATCGCCTCGGTGAACAGCAGCCGCTGGAGGCTCTGCGCGTCGGCGACCGGCCGGTGCCCGGCCTCCAGCACCAGGTCGCCGCGCCGCAGCCCGGACCGGTCGGCCGGTGCCCCGGGGACGACGTCGACGATGCGCAGCCCGCGACGCCGGCCGGTCCGGGCGGCGAGCGCGGCGGGCAGGGGCGCGGGGGTGCTGACCAGGCCCAGGTACGCCCGGCGCACGCGGCCGTCGGCGACGAGCGCCGCCAGGATCCGGCGGCTGGTGTCGTTGATCGGCACCGCCAGGCCCAGGCCCCACCCCGCGACCGCGGTGTTGATGCCGACCACCCGCGAGGAGGAGTCGGCCAGGGCGCCCCCTGAGTTGCCCGGGTTGAGTGCGGCATCGGTCTGGATGACGTCCTCCACGACCCGGGCCGTGCGCCCGTCGCGGGTGGGCAGCGACCGGCCCAGTCCGCTGACCACCCCGGCGGTGACCGAGCCGGCCAGCCCCAGCGGGTTGCCCACCGCCACGACCAGTTGCCCCACCCTCAGCGACGCCGCGTCGCCGAGCTCGGCCGGCGGCGGCGTGGCACCCCGGGCCCGCACCACGGCCAGGTCGGACAGCGGATCGGCCCCGACGACGTCGACGCGGACCTCCGTGCCGTCGGCGAAGACGGCGCGGCCGTCCCGGGCCTGCGCCACGACGTGCGCATTGGTCAGCAGCAGGCCCGCGTCGCCGACGACGACGGCCGACCCGGCTCCCGGGCGCCCGTCGGGCCCGCTGACCTCGAGGGCAGCCACGTGCGGCGTGAGGTCGGCGGCCACCGTGGTGACGACGCGGGAGTAGGCGTCCAGCGCGGTCTCCGGCGCCGGGGCATCGGGTTCCGAGGTCATGGCGGCTCCTGATTACGCGATTACGCGCACCAGTGAACTCCTCGTCCCGCCGCCGGTGCAGCGATCACGCCGAGGGCGAACAGGTCAGCCCATCGTCTTCTGGCCGTCGAGCGACTCGCGCAGGATGTCGGCGTGGCCGGAGTGCTGGGCGGTCTCTGCCGCGATGTGCAGGAAGGTGCGGCGCACCGAGCGGCGGGCGTTCGGTGGGAACCACGGCGCCTCCGGCAGGGGGAAGGAGGCGTCGAGGTCCAGCGTCCGCACGAGCTCGTCGGTGCGGGCCGCCACCGCCTCGTACTCGGCCAACGCCCCCTCGAGCGTCTCCCCGGGGAGCAGCCGGTGCCCCTCGGCCCAGTCGGCGTAGCCGGCCTCGTCCTGCGGTGCGGCGACCGCCTCCGGCCCCTCCACCGTGAAGCGGGCCCAGCCGGCCTCGATGCGCGCGACGTGCTTGATCAGGCCGCCGAGGGTGAGCTCGCTGACCGTCGTCCGCTGCCGGGCCTGCTCGTCGGTCAGCCCCTGGACGGTGAACCGCAGGAAGTGCCGGGTGGTCTGGAGCAGCTCCAGCAGGTCGGCGCGTTCGGCAGTGGTCGCGGTCATCGGAGTGCCTTCCGGTCGGCGGGGTCGGTCACGACGACGCTAGGAGCAGGGGGTGACAGATCCTGGGCGAACCGGTGGCCGCTCACCGGCCGGCGGCACGCCGTCCGGCCCTCCGGGACATGACCCGGTAACCGGCGAGGAGGGCGGCATTGGCCAGCAGCAGCCACAGGCCGAGCAGTACGGCGGTGGCCAGGACCGTCGGGCCGTAGCGCTGGGTGAAGTCGGCGAACTCCAGGTAGATCAGGTATCCCGCGGTCGTGAGGGCGACCAGGCCGACGGCGGTCATCGCGCCGATCGCGATGTCGTGCCAGCGCGTCTCCCGGAGCTCGAAGAGCCCGTAGATCAGCGCGATGATGCAGCACAGCACCACGATCCCGGCCACCCCGAGCGCGATCTGCACCTCGGACCCGGCGCCCAGCAGGCGGGGGACGACGTAGATCGTGGCGAGCCCGGAGAAGACGGCGAGGGGCAGGACGGCGATCACCACCAGCGCGAGCAACCGCCCCTTCCACCCCCTGATCCGACGCTCCGCCGACGGCGCGATGTCGCTGAACGCCCGGGCGAGCGCGGCTCCGTAGGTCGTGGCCGGCCAGATCGCGGCCACCGCGGCGAGTGGGCCGGTCTGCCCGGCGACGTCGATGAGGGCGCGGACCACGTCGGCCACCGGCAGCTGGTCCGGCGCCCCGCTGGTCACCTCGGCGCCCAGGTTCTGCAGGCTCGACTCGTCGACGAACCACCCGGCGATCCAGAAACCCAGCAGCACCATGGGGGGCAGCGAGATCATGGCGTAGAAGGCGAGGCTGGAACTCGTCGTCACGAACTCCGGGCTGCGCAACCACGCCACCAACCGCCGCGCCGGCTGGGGTATCCGCTGGTACCTGCGGCTCAGGCGGTCCTCGACCGAGCCGACACGTCTCCGCACGCGGGGGAACGCGGGGTCGCCGTCCATGCTCGTGCGCGCTACCCGGGGGGAGGGGTGGGTCAACCGCGCGCCGATGGGCCCGACGGCGGGCTCGCACCTGACGAGCGACGACCGGCCGCGCGGCTGGCGGTCAGTGCGCCCGGCGGCCGGCGCGCTTGCGCAGGTAGAGGTTCCGGTCGGCCCGGGCCAGGGCGCCGGTCAGCGTGTCCCCCTGCTGCACGGTGGCCAGCCCCACGGACCAGCGGAAGCGGTGCGTCTCCTCCAGTTGGGCGAGGAGTTCCACGGCGCCCTCGGCGTCGGTGGCCGGCAGGCACAGCACGAACTCGTCGCCGCCGTAGCGCCCGAGCAGATCGGCGTGGCGGAGGCGGGTCGTCCAGCCGGCCGCGAGGTCGCGCAGGAGGGTGTCGCCGGCACCGTGCCCCTCGCGGTCGTTGACCGCCTTGAAGTCGTCCAGGTCGAGGATCGCGATGCTCAGCGGCTCCCCGGTGCGCAGCGCCCGGGACAGGTGACGCGAGGCCTCGGTCTCCCACGCCCTCCGGTTGGCGACCCCGGTGAGCGGGTCGGTGTCGGCCGCGTCGCGCAGCCTGCGGGCCAACCGCCCCTGGGCCTCGGCCAGCGCGACGACCGTGACGGTCAGGGCCACCCACGGCTGGAGGAAGCCCGAGGGCTCGGCGGCCGCGGCGCCGGCGCTGGCGACGACGACCAGGAAGGCGGCGTGGGCGCGCGCGGCAGGCAGCGGGAGGACGTGCGCGACGTAGAGGGCCACCGCGATCATGGCCGGGCCGAGCCCGACGATGCCCACGGGGGTCGCGGACCGCCAGGCCAGCAGGGCGAGGAGCACCGAGAGCACCGCGACCGCGGTGTGGACCAGCCCCGGCTCCAGTGGCCGGCTGCGGACGCCGAGGGCCACGCCCACGAGGACGCCGACCGCACCGAGGGCCCAGAGCAGGCCGACCGGGGTGCTGGGGTCCATCGGCCACGCCGCGCCGGCGAAGCACAGCGCTCCGCTGACGAGGTAGAGCCCGGCCAGCAGCGTCGCTCCCGGTGCTCTCCGGTGGCCGTCCATGCCGATCACCTCGGGATCTCTGGCCCGGCCCTGTACCCGGGGGCCGGCGACCTGACCCGGCCGGGGGAGAAGCGCGGCCGGTGCGGTCGGGGCGATTCTGCAGGGATCCGACCGACCGGACCCCCACATGATGTGGACGTCGGGCAGCAGCTCCGCACCCGCTGCGACGCGTTCCTCGAGCTCGCGACGGGGCCCTGCAGCGGGGCCGTCAGGCCGAGTCGCGCTGGGTGATGTCCTCGTCGGCGGTTTCCGCCTTGGGGCCGCCGGTCTTGGAGACCTCCCAGCCGGCTCCGAGGTGCTCGAGCGCCAGCCGGCCGTAGACCTGCTGCTGGGTGGCCACGCGCTGGGAGCGGCCGCGGCCCAGGAAGCTGATCAGCCAGTGGAACACCGTGGTGAAGCGGCTCTTGAAGCCGACGATGTACATCAGGTGGACGACCAGCCACAGCACCCAGGCGATGAAGCCCTCGAACTTGAACCGACCGATGTCGGCGACCGCGGAGAACCGCGAGATCGTCGCCATCGAGCCCTTGTCCTTGTACTTGAACGGGGCCTTGGGCTCCTTGCCGGCCAGCTTCCGCTTGATCGCGTCGGCGGAGTAGCGGCCGCCCTGGATGGCCACCTGGGCCACTCCCGGCATCTTGTCCAGCGCCATCATGTCGCCGACGACGTGCACCTCGGGGTGCCCGGGCAGGGTGAGGTCGGGCAGCACGGAGATCCGGCCGGCCCGGTCGACCTCGGCGCCGGACTGCTCGCCGAGGATCTGGCCCAGCCCGGAGGCCTGGACCCCGGCCGCCCAGATCTTGGTGGCGGCGTTGATCCGGCGGACCTGGCCGTCGGAGTCCCTCACGTCGAGGCCGTCGGCGTCGACGTTCGTCACCATCGCGCCCAGCTGCACCTCGACGCCGATCCGGTTGAGGTGCCGTCGGGCGGCGTCGCCCAGCTTCTCGCCGAACGACGGCAGCACGATCGGCGCGGCGTCGAGCAGGATGATCCGCGCCTGCGCCGGGTCGATGTTCCGGAAGTCCCGCTTCAAGGTGCGCCGGGCCAGCTCGGCGATCTGGCCGGCCATCTCCACGCCGGTGGGGCCGGCGCCGACGACGACGAAGGTCATCAGCCGGTCGATCTCGGCCTGGTCGGTGGCCAGCTCGGCGAGCTCGAAGGCGCCGAAGATGCGACCGCGCAGCTCGAGGGCGTCGTCGATGCTCTTCATGCCGGGGGCGAACTCGGCGAACTGGTCGTTGCCGAAGTACGACTGCCCGGCGCCGGCGGCCACGATCAGCTCGTCGTAGGGGTGCACGCTCGTGCGACCCAGGACGGTGGAGGTCACGGTCCGGTCGGTGAGGTCGACGTGGGTCACCTCGCCCAGAACCACACGGGTGTTGTCCTGGTGCTTGAGGATCTCGCGCGTCGCCGGGGCGATCTCGCCCTCGGAGAGGATGCCGGTGGCCACCTGGTAGAGCAGCGGCTGGAACAGGTGGTTGGCCGTCTTCCCGATCAGCGTCACGTCGACGGGGGTGCGCTTGAGCGCCTTGGCGGCGAACAGCCCGCCGAATCCCGAGCCGATGATGACGACGCGCGGCCGGTCGCTGTCGGTCCCGCGTCCGTCGGAGGTCCGCGCTGGTGTCGTCATGCTCACGATTCTCCCACTCCGAGCGTTGCCGGCCCCGCCCGACCCCGGGCGATACGGGCCACAGTCCGGCGCTCCCGGCCGGCTCGCGCCGGGCCGGTCGGACGGGTCGCGAGGGTCTCCTCCGCGCCCGTCCGGCGAGCGTCCTCCACGTGCCCGGGAAGGGCCAGGGGAAACCGGCCGGGGCGCGGAGGCGGCCACCCTGCCCTCTACTGGCCGTCGGTCCGGTCACGCACCTCGGCGTAGCGCTCGCGCACCCACGGCGCCGTCGGCCACGTACTCGCCGGGCGGCGACTCAGCGCCGGTGCCCGGGCCACGCCAGGGCGGCCAGGGCGGTGAGGACGACGGCGGCCGCGCTCTCCACCCAGAACGACGCCCACCAGTACTGCGCCTGCGTGGACTCCACGAAGCCGAAGAGTCCCACGGTCGTGGAGAGGATGAGCGCGGCCACCGAGCCGACCGCGAAGGCGGCACCGGCCGCGGCCGCCCAGGGCAGCAGGCGGCGCGGCGCCAGCAGGACCGCGGCCGCGCCCAGCACGGCGAGCGCCGTCTGCAGCAGGAACGCGGGCCCGATCACGTCGATGTCGCGGTAGCCCAGCCGCCACAGGTGGCCGTGGACCACCGCGATGCCGAGCAGCAGCGCGGCGCCCATCACCCGTGTCGCCGGGAGGACGGGGGTGGACCGGGTGGTGACCGGGGCGGTGGTCATCAGCTGACCGTGACCGTGAGCTCCATGCCCATCGACCGGTGGGTGCCGACGGAGCAGTAGAAGACGTACTCGCCGGGCTCCAGCGTGACCGACAGGGACTCGGTCCCGCCGGGGCTGAGGGCCTGGGTGGCGGCGACGTCCTCGCCGTCGCGCTCGATGACCAGGTCGTGGCTGGCGTCGCCGTCGTTGGTCACCTCGAACTCGTACTCGCCGGCGGTCAGCTCGGTCTCGGCCAGCTCGATGTCGAAGTCGACCAGCGAGGCGGTGGCGGTGGTGGTGCCCGCCTCCGCGGACGGGGACCCGCCGGAGCTGGGGGCCGCACTGGAACTCGTCGCGGACGAGGTCGCCGCGGTGCCGGTGTCGTCGTCGCTGCCGCCGCAGGCGGTCAGCGCGAGCAGACCGGCCAGGACGACGGCCGCCCCGCGGAGCGCGGGGCGGGCCAGGGGTGCGGTGCGGGGCAGCTGGTTCACGGGGCGTCCTCCTGGAGGCTGGCCGCGTCACCCGTGGGCGGTCGCGTGCCGGGAGCCGGTGCTGCACCGATGCAGCACCGTGCGGGCCTGTCCTCCAGCGTTCGTCGCCGACCGCGATCCGGATGTCGTTCCCGGACCCGGTCGACCGACAGCCCCTGGGAACCCGGCGGCTCAGCCCTCGTCGGCCAGGCGGGCAGCCGTCGCGGCGGCGTCGTCCGTGCCGATGAGCAGGGTGTCGAAGCGCTGCCCGGACAGGCGCACGCGCACCGCCGGCTGGTCGCGCCGCACCGACACGTAGGCCTTCTCGCCGAGGCCGCGCCACGTGCCGACCGCGCGCACTCCGGGCAGCCCCAGCCCGGGGGCGCGCAGACCGCGGACGGCGCCCAGCCCGGCGGGCACCGCCTCGACGGCGGTGATCGACGAGCGCGGCACCTCCAGGTCGCGCAGCAGCCCGAAGAGTTTCTCCGTCAGAGACAACCGGATCCGCAGCGTCGAGGGCGTCGTCTCGATGGTGGCCACGGGCCGACCGTAGCGAGCGGTGCTCGGGCCGGTCAGGCGCGGGCGGCGGCCTTCACCTCGCGGCGGGCGTCCTTGGCGGCGCGCTTCGCCTGCTTCTCCGCCTTCTTGACCGTCACCCGGGGTCGGCGCTCGATCAGCCCGCGGGTCATCAGCCCGATGCCGATGCCGACGAGCCAGCTGTCCTTGGCGATGGCCAGCCCCTGCTCGGTGGGGGCCAGGCTGCCCGGCTTCCGCATGCCGGGCGTCTTCAGGTAGAGGCCCAGCAGTCCACCGGAGAAGGCGGTCAGTGCCAGCCCGGCGGTGAAGGTGGGCACGAGCGGCGTGAGCAGCAGGCCGCCGACGGCGATCTCGGCGACGGACAGGCCCTGCACGAACTGCTGCGGCGGCACCTTCTGCAGGAACGGGTAGGTGCCGGCCGCGAAGCCGTGCATGCCGGCCGCGGTCTCCTCGTCGGCTCCGCGCTTGCCGAGCCCGCTGTTGAGGATGAACGCCCCGGCACTGAGGCGGGGAGCGATCTCGGACAGGGTGATGGGCAGGGCCATGGCGGACCTCTCGTCATCGGCAGGAGCTGGTGGCGGCGTTCGACCAGCGGGAACGCGGCACCTGTGCCCGCTGTGCCGTGGTCCAACCGTTGCCGGGTCCGCTACGCCGCTACGGCCGGTTGCTGCAGGCGACGGCGTGGACGCACCGGATCGAGGTCGAGGCCCGCGGGCTCGGCCACGACGACATCTGCGATGGCGGAGGCGCAGGCGGGTGCAGGCATCCCGGTCCCGGATCGAGTGCCCGGATGCGACCAGCCGCGGGTTGATCATTCGCGACCGCGGGGTAGGCGGTCTCGTGCTCACCTTCCTGGTCATCCTGGTCGTATCGGCCGCACTCGTCCTCGGTGCCGCGTGGGGCATCTACGGCAGCCTCCCTGACCACGTGGAGGGGCTCCTGGTCGCCCTCGCCGGCGGCGCGCTGATCATCTCCGCGGTCCTCGAGCTCATCGACCCGGCAACCGAGCAGGTGGCGGTGTGGGCGGTCTGCCTCGCCGTGCTCGCGGGGGCCGGGCTGTTCGCCGTCCTCGACAAGGTGGTCAAGTCCCGTTCGAGCGGCAGCGGTGGCCTGCTGGTAGCGATCACCCTGGACGGGATCCCCGAGAATCTCGCGCTCGGCGTGGCGCTGATCAGCACCGGGCCGCTGGGTGCGGCCGCGCTCTCCGGGTCGATCCTGCTGTCGAACCTGCCCGAGGCCGCCGGCGGCGCGAAGTCGATGACCGGGAACGGGCACTCGAAGAAGGAGATCCTGCTGCTGTGGACGGCGACCGCCCTGCTGCTCTCCGCCGCCGCGGTGGTCGGGAACCTGGCGCTGGCGGGGGTGCCCGACGCGTGGCTGGCGCTGGCGCGCGCGTTCGCCGGCGGAGCGGTGGTCGGATCCCTGGCGATCGAGGTGTTCCCGAAGGCGTTCAAGGAGGACCGCTACGCCGCCGGCCCCGCGGTCGCGGTCGGGCTGGTCCTCGCGTTGTTGCTGACCCAGCTGAGTTAGCCGCGAGTCCGCCCGGGGCCGGGTCATCACCGCAGCCGCCGAGCACGGGCCGGCCGGCGTCTGCGGCTCCTCGTCCGGCGGGTGGCGCGACCGCCCGCGCGATCCGCCGTCCCTGTCCGTGGCAGCGTCCTCCCCCACGGTGCGGTGAGGGAGGACGCTGCCCAGCGGGGGGAGAACGGGGTCAGCGACCGCCGCGGCGCGAGCGGGCGCTGAACGAGGCGGCCGACGACGAACCGGCGCGGGCAGCCAGCTCGGCGCGGGTGCGGGCCGGGCCCGACGGACGACCGCCGCCGCCGCCGGATCCACCCGAGCCGCCGCGACCGCCGGAGGAGGCCGGCTTGGCCGCCGAGGTCCCGCCGCCCGAGCCGCCGCGACGACGACGTCCGCCGCCGGAGCCCTGGGGCTGCTGCTCCACCACGGGGCCGGCTCGACGAAGGGCGCCGGCGGGCCGGTGAGCTCCTCGAGCAGCGGCGCACCGGGCTTCACCTGGCTGACCAGCGGGTTGATGCCGGCCTGCCGGGTCAGCGTGCGCACCTCGCCGACCATGTCCGGCGTGGTGACGGTGACGACGATGCCGCCGGCACCGGCGCGCGCGGTGCGCCCGGAGCGGTGCAGGTAGGCCTTGTGCTCGGTCGGCGGGTCGACGTGCACGACCAGCGCGACGTCGTCGACGTGGATGCCGCGGGCGGCGATGTCGGTCGCGCACAGCACCCGGGTCGAGCCGTTGCTGAACGCCTCGAGGTTGCGCTCGCGGGCGTTCTGGCTGAGGTTGCCGTGCAGGTCGACGGCGGGGATGCCCGACGCGGTGAGCTGCTTGGCCAGCTTCTTGGCCTGGTGCTTGGTGCGGGTGAACAGCACGCTGCGGCCCAGGCCCGAGGCGAGCTGGCGCACGACCTCGCCCTTGTCGGCGGTCTGCACGTGGAAGACGTGGTGGGTCATGGTGCTCACCGGGGCGACGGCCGGGTCGACCGAGTGGGTCACCGGGTTGCTCAGGTAGCGCTTGACCAGGATGTCGACGCCGTTGTCCAGCGTGGCGGAGAACAGCATCCGCTGGCCGACCTTCGGGGTGCGGTCCATGATCCGCTTGACGCCGGGCAGGAAGCCCAGGTCGGCCATGTGGTCGGCCTCGTCGAGGATGGTGACCTCGATCGAGCCGAGGTCGCAGTGGCCCTGGCCGATGAGGTCCTCGAGCCGGCCCGGGCAGGCGATGACGACGTCGACGCCCTGCGCCAGTGCCTGGACCTGCGGGTTCTGGCCGACGCCGCCGAAGATCGTGGTGGTGCGCATGCCGAGCGCGCGGGCCATCGGGTCGACGACGGCGGCGACCTGGTTGGCCAGCTCGCGGGTCGGCACGAGGATCAGCGAGCGCGGGCGCTTGGGCAGCCGCTTGCTGTCCGACGCCGCGAGGCGGGCGACCAGCGGGATGGAGAAGGCGAGGGTCTTGCCGGAGCCGGTGCGGCCACGGCCGAGCACGTCGCGGCCGCCGAGGCTGTCGGGCAGCGTGGCGACCTGGATCGGGAACGGCGCGGTGATGCCGCTGCCGGTGAGCACCTCGACCAGCGGTGCGGGCACGCCGAGGGCCGCGAAGGTGGTGTCGGTGGGCAGCACGGTGGCGTCGGCCCCGACGGGGACGACGACCGGCGCGGGTACGGCCGCCGGCCGCTCCTGCGGGGTGCGCTGCTGGGCCTGCTGCTCGCCGGCGGGGCGGGCGCCCCGGCCGCGTCCGCCACGACGGCGGCGGGGGCCGCCCTCGGCGGAGGACGAGGAGGAGGAGGGGGTGTGGCTGGTGGGGGAGGTCAATGGAGTCCTTCGACGCTCGAGTGGCTGCGCTCCACCCCGCGAGCGCGAGCACCGGCACGACTGCACGGGGGCAGGGCGGGCTCGCATCGTCGGCGAGACGTCGGTCAGCCGGGCGCACCAAGGTGGCGCAGCCTCAGCCCGACGTCGATTCCTGCCGCTCAGGGTGAGCGAGGGCGGCGCCGGTATGCACCACTCAACCAGAGATCACTCCCGGGTGGTCCCACCGCGGGGGAGTCGCCGGTCACATCGGGTGAGTGCGGTGGCCGGATTCCCGCGCCGCGCGGCAGTCCGGCCTCTCGTCCCGGGCAGCCGGCTGGGCGATGCTGGTCGGCGTGAGAACCGCCGCTCCGCCGCGCATCCACCCGGCCTGGTGGGTGGCCGCGGTGACCTTCCTGGCGCTGGTGGGCGCGGCGGCGTTCCGGGCGGTGCCCGGGGTGCTCATCGACCCGCTGCGCGAGGAGTTCGGCTGGTCGGTCTCGACCATCTCCGCCGCGGTCGCGATCAACATGGCGCTCTACGGGCTCACCGCGCCCTTCGCGGCCGCGCTGATGGAGCGGTTCGGCATCCGGCGCGTCGTGATGTGCGCGCTGCTGCTGGTCGCCGTCGGCAGCGGGCTCACGGTCTTCATGACCGCGAGCTGGCAGCTGGTGCTGCTGTGGGGCGTGCTGGTGGGGCTGGGCTCCGGATCGATGGCGCTGTCACTGGTCGCGACGGTCACCAACCGCTGGTTCGTCGCCCGGCGCGGCCTGGTCTCGGGCATCCTCACCGCCGGTGGCGCGGCCGGTCAGCTGGTGTTCCTGCCGCTGGTGGCCTGGATCGACTCCGAGCACGGCTGGCGGGCCGCCTCGCTGGGCACGACGGCCGCCGCCCTCGCCGTCATCCCCCTGGTGGCCTGGCTGCTCCGCGACCGGCCGCGCGACCTCGGCGTCGTCCCCTACGGCGGCACGGCGGCCGACGACGTCGACCCCGTCCGGGTGGGGGCCGGGCGCTCGGCGCTGCAGGGGCTCGCCCTGGCCGCCCGGGTGCGGCCGTTCTGGCTGCTGGCCGGCGGGTTCTTCATCTGCGGCATGTCCACCAACGGGCTGGTGCAGCCGCACTTCATCCCGGCCGCGCACGACCACGGCATGCCGGTGACCACGGCCGCCTCGCTGCTCGCCGTCGTCGGCATCTTCGACATCGTCGGCACGGTCTTCTCCGGCTGGCTCACCGACCGGGTCGACCCGCGGCTGCTGCTGCTGGGCTACTACGGGCTGCGCGGCTTCTCGCTGTTCCTGCTGCCGCCGCTGTTCGGGACGGCGCTGCAGCCGAGCATGGTCGTGTTCATCGTCTTCTACGGCCTGGACTGGGTGGCCACGGTCCCGCCGACGCTGGCGCTGTGTCGCGAGCACTTCGGCGCCCGGGCGCCCGTGGTGTTCGGCTGGGTGTTCGCCTCGCACCAGTTGGGCTCGGCGGTCGCGGCGTTCGGCGGGGGAGTGATCCGCGACGTCACCGGCTCCTACGACCTGGCCTGGTTCCTCGCCGGATCGCTGTGCATGGCCGCGGCGGTCATGTCGGTCTCGATCCGCCGCAACCTCCCGCCGGCGCTGCCTACCGATCCGCAGGAGGCCGCGGCCGCCCAGGCCCACGGCTGAACCCCTTGAGACGGGAAAGGAGTGGACTCCGCAGACGGCCGGTCCCTAGCGTGCGCGTGACCGGTACCCGGCCCGAGGAGGTGACACCCGTGACCGCTGCACAGCTGTGGGTGCTCCGTCCCGGAACGGTCGGGCGCGCGACCTAGGTGTCGCCGGGAGCGCCCTTCCCTCGAGGCGTTCCGAGAGGCCCTCCCATGCATTCGTTCGACGTGATCATCGCCGGCGGCGGCCCGACGGGGCTGATGCTGGCCGCCGAGCTGCGGCTGCACGACGTGCACGTACTCGTCCTGGAGAAGGACACCGAGCCGGCGTCGTCGGCGCGGATCGTCGGTCTGCACATCCGCAGCCTCGAGGTGTTGGCGATGCGCGGACTGCTGGACCGCATCCGCGCCCACGGCCGCCGTCGTCCGGCGACCGGGTTCTTCGCCGCGATCGGCAAGCCCGCCCCGCCCGGCCTGGACCCCGAGTACGGCTACCTGCTGGGGATCCAGCAACCGGTACTCGTCCGCCTGCTCGAGGAGCACGCGCTCGCCCTCGGAGCGGAGGTCCGGCGCGGGTGCGCACTGGCCGGCCTCGAGCAGGACGACGACGGCGTGACCGTGGAGCTCGCCGAGGGGAGCCGGCTCCGTTCGCGCCATCTCGTCGGCTGCGACGGGAGCCGGAGCACGGTGCGCAGGCTCCTCGGCGTCGGCTTCCCCGGCGAGCCCTCGCGGAACTGGACGTTGATGGGGGAGATGGCCGTGGGCGTCCCACCGGAAGAGGTCGCGGCCGCGGTGGCCGCACGGGGCGGGGCGACGGCCCGCTGGTGGCTCAGGCCGGTCGGCGCCGATGCGTACCAGGTCGTGGTGCCGGCCTCAGACGGCGGCGCCCCTTCGCGACCGCCCAGCATCGAGGAGTTCAGGTCCCGGCTGCGCGAGGTCGCCGGCACCGACTTCGGCGTGCACTCCCCGCGCTGGCTCTCCCGCTTCGGCGACGCCACCCGGCTGGCGGACCGGTGGCGGGTGGGGCGGGTGCTCCTGGCCGGCGACGCCGCGCACATCCATCCGCCGATCGGGGGGCAGGGCCTCAACCTCGGCGTCCAGGACGCGTTCAACCTCGGGTGGAAACTGGCCGCGCAGATCCACGGCCGGGCGCCGGAGACGCTCCTGGACACCTACCAGGACGAACGGCACCCGGTCGCCGCGGACGTGCTCGACAACACCCGCGCCCAGCTGGAGCTGCTGTCCCCCGAACCGGGACCACGGGCGGTGCGCCGCCTGCTCACCGAGCTGATGGACGTCGAGGAGGTGAATCGCCGCCTGCTCGAGAAGATCACTGCCACCGGCATCCGCTACGACGTCGGCGCCGGCCACGACCTGCTCGGCCGCCGCCTGCCCGACGTCCACCTGGCCGGGGGGCGGCTCTACGGCCTGCTGCACCGCGGCCGCGGGCTGCTGCTCGACCGCACCGGAGCTCTGACCGTCGGTGGCTGGGCCGACCGGGTCGATCGCCTCGTCGATCCCGCCGCGGCGGTGGACGTCCCGGGCGTCCTGATCCGGCCCGACGGCCATGTCGCCTGGGCCGGTGAGGATCAGCAGGGACTGGACGACTCCCTGTCCCGCTGGTTCGGCGCGCCCGCCGGCTGACGGCCGGCGGGGTCCGCCTGGTGCAGGGTGGCGAACTCGCGCGGCGTCATGCCGGTGACGGAGGAGAAGTCGCGGCTGAAGTGCGGCTGGTCGGCGTACCCGAGGGCGGCGGCGACGTCGGCCAGCGACGTGTCGGCGGTGCGCAGCCGCTCGGCCGCCTCCTGCAGGCGACGGCGCTGGATCAGCCACTTCGGGGTCAGCCCGATGCGCCGGTGCACCAGCCGCTGCAGCGCCCGCTCGGAGAGCCCGAACTCCTCGCCCACCTGCGCCACGCGCGTGACGTCGCTCCGGGACTCCACGAAGTCGACCAGCCGGTTGACCAGCTCGCCCTCGTCGTCGACCGGGAGACAGGGGCGCAGGACGTCGGCGAACGCGGCCGTCGCCGCGGCGTGCGCGTCCGGGGAGTGCGGGTCGCCGCACATCGCCGTCCGCACCCGGTCGGTGAGCACGCGCCCGGCGTCGCCCAGGACCTCGGTCACGTCGACGGCGCGGTCGGTGAACGCGGCCATCGGGGAGCCGGTGAGCAGGTACCCGGCGGCGGGCGCGCAGGCGATCCCGACCGCCCAGCCGTCCCCGGTCAGCGTCGTCGTCGACAGCCCGGCCGTGACGCCGTAGAAGCGGGCGTAGTCCTGCGCGACGACGATCAGCGAATTCGGGTACTGCAGGACTTTCTGCGGCGCCTCCTGCCCGGGCGGCACCGACCACACCGGGATCCAGAACCACCGCACCAGCTCGTCGAACTCCGCGGGCGCCTCGTACCGGTGCATCCGGTGCGAGGCGTCGCGCGGGTCCTTCAGGTGGCCGCGCGCGATGGCGTCGAGCCGGGAGCTGTCGGATTTCATCAAGACGCAGCCTGCCGCATCCGGGCAGGGTCGGGGCATGAACGAGACCGCGCTGTCCTACGACGCCGCCGCCCGCCCGCTGACCGCCGTCCTCGACGCCGTGCCCGCCGCCGCGTGGAACGCCGCCTCGCCCTGCGAGGGCTGGACCACCGCCGACGTGGTGGGCCACGTGGTGGAGACCGAGCGCGAGTTCCTCGGTGCGCGGGGCGTCGACCTGGGGGCCGCCCCCGACGTGGCCGCCGACCCGCCCGGCGCCTGGCGGGACCACGCGAAGCGCGTGCAGGAGGCGCTGACCGACGACGTCGTCGCCACTCCCTACGAGAGCGTCTTCGGCCCCAGCACCGTCGGGGCGGTGTTCGAGCGCTTCTACGTGTGGGACCTGCTCGTGCACCGCTGGGACGTCGCCCGCGCGGCCGGGCTGGACGCAGGCCTCACCGCCGCGGAGCTCGACCGCATGGAGAGCGGCGCGGACGGGTTCGGGCCGGCCCTGCACTCGGACGGCGTCTGCGCTCCCGCCGTCGAGGTGCCGGCCGACGCCGACCGGGCGACCAGGGTGCTCGCCCGCCTGGGCCGCCGCGCCTGAGGCAGCCACCCTGCGGGGGAGTTGGGGACGTCGCCGACGCGATCGCATCCGCAACGTCGGCAACCCGCCGGCAGAGTGGTCGCGGCCGTCAGCCGGTGGCGACGACGGCCCACGCGGTCTTCTGGCCGCGTCCCACGGTGGTCCAGCCGTGCGCCACGGAGAGGTCGGCGACCAGGTAGAGGCCGAACCCGCCCTTGCCCGGGTCGCGCCCCTGGGCGGGGGTCGGCGGCACGCCGGGGGAGGAGTCGCTCACCGCCACGAGCCACTGGTCGTCGGCGCGGCTCAGTGCGGCGGCGACCGGGGCACCGCCGTGCCGCAGCGCATTCGAGGCCAGTTCGTCGGCGATGAGCACCAGGCGCTCGGACCAGTGGTCCTCACCGGGACGCTCGACGGTGGCGCTGCCGGTCATGGTGCGCCGCAGCCGGGAGCGCAGCTGCGCGAGCTCGCCGAGCGAGTGCAGGTTCTGACACCACAGCTCGGTGAAGCCGTGCGGCAGGCGCGCGCACTCCCAGAGAGCCACCACCACCGCCTCTCCCCAGCCCCGTTGCGACCTGTCCCACCGGCCGTTGCACCCCCCGTGCCCGCTCCCGACGGCCCCGAACCCCGGAGTCACCCGGAGGGGTCGGCGCGCGATCCAGGGTCGCGCCATGAGGGAACCGCTCGGCGCCGACCCCTTCGGCACCGCCGAGCTGCGCCGCCGGGAGCTCGCCGCCTGGACCGACTCCCCGGCGCGCTTCCGCGAGGACGCGAACGAGGAGGAGGCAGCCGGGACGACGTCGCCAGGGCACTGACCGGCCTGCGCGCCGAGCTGCTCGCCGATGCTCCGGCGCCGGGGCGCGCCGGGCCGGCGTCCTCTCGACGTTCGCGCTCGTCTCCGCGGACGACCCGGAGGACCTCGACGTCGACGGCGTGGACGACTGGATCGACGGCGTCCTGGACCGGCTGCCGGCCGCGGCCTGGCGGACGTGCGGCTCGGCGGGGTCGCCGTGCCCGGCGACCTGCGCTGGTGGCTGTCCACCCATCCGGTCGTCGGCAGGCGGCGTCCGGATCGGGTGCGACTCCCCGGACCAGGCCCGTTACAGGGACTGTAGGAACCGGCGGATCGGTCGCCGGAGCTGCTGGAGCTGCTCCGTGCTCCGGACCGTCCACGGGCAGTTGGCGCGGACCCTGGAGGGGGTGGACGTCGAACCGCCGCGGCGGGTGCGGCGGCGCCGGACCGGGTGTCCGCCACCGCCGTCGTCCTGGACGAGCCCTGGTTGCAGCCACTGGCGCGAACCGACGTCGTCACCGCCGTGGGCTCGCCGTCGCGGTGGCCGACCTGCTGGGCCTGCCCCGGGCCTCGGAGGTCGTCGGTGGGCGGACGTGCGGCTCGCCGTCGGCGGGACACCGCTGCCGTGGCGGCCGGGGGAACCCGACCTGGTCGACGGCAGCGCGGCCGCGCTCGGCCGGGCACTGGCCCGGCGGACCGGCCGGTGGGATCTGCGCCAGGCCCTGGCGGAGGCCTTCGCGCACCCCGATCGAGCCCCCGGCCTGGCGGCCGAGGACTCGATCGGGGAGTGACCGCTACTGGCCCCAGCGGGGGATGGCGGCGGCTCCGGGCGCGTGGCCGTGCGTCGACGGGCGTCCACCGCGCCCCGATCGCGGAGCCCCGGCCGAGGGCGCCCGCGAGGTCCGGCTCCAGCAGTCGAACAGCGATCGCCACTGAGCGCTGGTGAGCGCCGTCGGGCGGGTGGTCGGCGGCAGGCCCTCGTGCCGCAGCCACTGGACCCCGGCGGTGCCAGGCAGCTGGGCGCGCAGCAGCGGCCCCAGCGGCGCCGATGCGGACGCGAGGACGGCGGCGGCGAGCCGGTCGAAGGCGGCGGTCTCGGACTCGGGCAGGCCGGCGCGGGCATCGGCCGCGGGGCCGTCGGGAAGGGAACTCGGGCGTGACAAGGGATACCTCCGGCGAGGCGGTGCGGGGTCCGCGGGCAGCACGGGGCCCGGCGGACGAGACGAGAGAAGGCGGTGACAGGGGACGGACGTCGGTCACCGCGGCCGCACCGGGCGGACCGGGTGCGGCGGAGCGCGAGGGCTCGGAGAGGGCTCGAGGCCCGGATCTCAGGAGGTGCGCAGGCGCACTGAGTGACGCATGGCCGGGAGCGTACGAACCGGTCGCCGGGCCGTCGAGGGGATTACGCGCCGCCGTCCGGGCGGCCCGCCTGGCGGGCGTGGTGCGCCTCCCACTTGAGGCGGTCGCGCTCGCGGGCGTCCTTGTTCCGGTCCCACTTGGCCTGGCGCCGTCGGGCGCGGGCGAGCTCCCGCTCCTCGTACGTGGAGTGCTGGTCCCAGCCGCTGGCGGCGACGGTGATCCCGACGGCGGTGACCAGCACGATCGCCACGGCCGCGGCGACGACGACGTCGAGGGTGGCGAAGGCCCACACCGCGACGGCGACGGCGACGGCCACCCCGAGGACCGCGCCGACGACCCGTGCTGCGCTCCTCGGCTTCGTCCTCACGACCCCAGTATCCGCCCCGTCCGGCGACGGGCGGCGGGCGTCCCCGGAGCCGGCGCCCCTTGCCAGGACGGGTCCGCTGCTCCTACCTTGGGAGCAGCGGTTCAACAGCAAGCCGTCACCTGCGCTCCGGTTCTCCCGTGTCGCCCCGTCGGGCACGTGCGATCGCCGCTTCGGGTTTTCGGTACGAACCGCCCGAGAGGCTCACCATGGCCGCATCATTCGCAGAACCCCCCGTGACCGACCTGGTCCGCGTCGACGTCGTCACGTTCGGCCCCAGCACGCAGGTCATCGCCACCGGGGAGATCGACTCCTCCTCCTCACCCGTCTTCGAGCGCCACCTGGACGGGGTGTTCGAGAGCCGCCCGGCCGAGCTCGTCGTCGACCTGTGCGGCGTCACCTTCCTCGACTCCGCGGGACTGTGCGTGCTGGCCGCGGCGCACCGCCGGGCCCGCGAGCAGCAGGTCCCGATGCGCCTGCTCGCCTCGTCGCGCGCCGTCGTGCGGCCGCTGCAGATCACCGGTCTCTGGCGGCTCCTGGGCGCCGAGCAGGTCGACGCCGAGAACGGCGACCAGAGCGTCGCCTGATCTCCTCCTGAACGGCCCGGGCGGTTCCGCCGCCCGGTAGCCCGCCGCCGTGCCCACGGGATCGGCGCGTGGGAGGGTGCCTGCAGGCCCCGTTGTGCCGCCGGGCACACTTCCCACGACGTGCGCCGGCCGCTCCGAGGGCCGCGGACCTACCAGGAGGAATCCCGTGCGAGATGCGGTCATCTGCGAGCCCCTGCGGACCCCGGTCGGCGGTTTCGGCGGCTCGCTGCGCGACGTCCCGGTCCAGGAACTCGCGGCCACGGTCATCCGTGCGCTGATCGAGCGCACCGGTATCCCCCCGGAGTCGGTCGAGGACGTGCTGCTCGGCAACTGCTACCCGACGATGGACGCGCCGGCCATCGGCCGCGTCGCCGGGCTGAACGCCGGGCTGCCGGTCACCGCCTCCGGGATCCAGATCGACCGGCGCTGCGGCTCCGGCCTGCAGGCCGTCGTCAACGCCGCGATGCAGGTCCAGTCCGGCGCCTCCGACCTGGTCCTCGCCGGCGGCGCGGAGTCGATGAGCAACGCGCCCTTCTACTCGACCGCCATGCGCTGGGGCGTGCGGGCCGGCACCGGCGTGCTGCTGGAGGACGGGCTGGTCCGCGGCCGTGTCACCGCCGGTGGCACCAACCACCCGGTGCCCGGCGGCATGATCGAGACCGCTGAGAACCTGCGCCGCGAGTACGAGATCGGGCGCGAGGAGCAGGACGAGTACGCGGTGCGCAGCCACCAGCGCGCCGCCGCCGCCGTCCAGGCCGGCCGGTTCGCCGACGAGATCGTGCCGGTCACCGTCAAGGGCCGGAAGGGCGACACCGTCGTCGACCGCGACGAGCACATCCGCCCCGACGCGAACGTCGAGACCCTCGCCCGCCTCCGCCCGATCATGGGCAAGGCCGATGACGAGGCCACGGTGACCGCCGGCAACGCCAGCGGCCAGAACGACGGTGCCGCCGTCTGCATCGTCACCACGCCGGAGAAGGCCGCCGAGCTCGGGCTGCGGCCGCTGGCCCGGCTGGTCTCCTGGAGCGTGGCCGGGGTGCCGCCGCGCACCATGGGCATCGGCCCGGTGCCGGCGACGGCCAAGGCGCTCGCGATCGCCGGCCTCGAGCTCTCCCAGATCGACCTGATCGAGCTCAACGAGGCCTTCGCCAGCCAGGTGCTCGCCGTCGCCCGCGAGTGGGAGTTCACCGAGAAGGACTGGGAGCGGACGAACGTCAACGGCTCCGGCATCTCGCTGGGCCACCCCGTGGGCGCGACCGGCGGCCGGATCCTCGCCACGCTGCTGCGCGAGATGGACCGCCGCGAGGCGCGCTACGGCCTGGAGACGATGTGCATCGGCGGCGGGCAGGGCCTGGCCGCGGTGTTCGAGCGCGTGGCCTGACGAAGCACCCCGCCACCCCCCACCACTCGCAGGCTCGCGGCGGGCCCCTGTAGCGGGGCCACACCCCACTCGACCAAGAGGAGTACGACATGAGCAAGGTCGCCATCGTCACCGGCGCGGCGCGCGGCATCGGGGCGGCCACCGCCCAGCGGCTGGCGCAGGACGGCTTCGCCGTCGCCGTCCTCGACCTGAAGGCCGACGACTGCGCCGACACGGTCGCCGCGATCGAGTCCGCCGGCGGCAAGGCCCTGGCCGTCGGGGCCGACGTCAGCGACGCCGAGCAGGTGGAGGCCGCCGTCGACCGGATCGCGTCCGAGCTCGGCGCGCCGGTCGTGCTGGTGAACAACGCCGGGGTCACCCGCGACAACCTGCTGTTCAAGATGAGCGACTCCGACTGGGACGTCGTCATGAACGTGCACCTGCGCGGCTCGTTCCTCATGACCCGGGCGGCCCAGAAGCACATGATCGAGGCGAAGTGGGGCCGGATCGTCAACCTGTCCAGCACCTCGGCGCTGGGCAACCGCGGCCAGGCCAACTACTCCACCGCCAAGGCCGGTCTGCAGGGCTTCACCAAGACCCTCGCCATCGAGCTCGGCAAGTTCGGCGTCACCGCCAACGCGATCGCCCCCGGCTTCATCCAGACCGAGATGACCAAGGCGACCGCTGAGCGCATCGGCGAGGAGTGGGAGTCCTACGTGGCCAAGCGGGCGGCGGCGATCCCGGTCGCGCGCGCCGGCATCCCGGAGGACATCGCCCACCTGGTCTCGTTCTTCGTCAGCGAGGGCGCGGGCTTCATCTCCGGCCAGGTCGTCTACGCCGCCGGCGGCCCCCGCACCTGACCGGGGTCAGGGGCGGGGCCAGTCGCGCGCGAGGGCGCGGTCGACGAACTCGCCCCGCTGCCGTACGTCGTCGGCGGTCCACCCTGTCGGCGGGTCGCCGTCGTACTGGGCCACGAGCAGGTCCCGCTCCCGGCGCACGGCGTCCCGCTGCTCGGGCGCCCGGCAGTGCCACGCAGCCTCGCTCAGCAGGGCGAACAGCCGTTCCGCGACGGCCGGGTCGCTCCCGCTGTACGACCGCGGCTGCGTGATCGCCTGCATCAGCAGGGTCGGGTAGTCCCAGGACGGTGCGAACAGGCGGAGCGTCCCGTCGTCGTCGGTGAGCCGCCGGTGCCAGGTAGTGCGCTGCGCCGCGAGGCCCAGTACGTCGGACACGTGCGAGAGCGCGTGCACGGCGGTCGTCGGGTCGTTGATGCCGGGGGACAGGGCCCGTACGGCGATGTCCACCAGCTTGCGCAGGCCGTAGCTCGGATCCCCGCGATCCGCCCGCTCGTAGCCGAGGACGAGGTGGTCGGCGAGGGCGTCCTCCAGGTCCTCCAGCGACGGCTCGGCCGCGGTCCCGTCGCCCCAGGCCCAGGCGACCGGGACACCGGCGAGCACGGACTCGCCCGGGCGCGGGATCAGCCGCAGCACGGCGTCCGCCTTCCGCGCCGCGACGACCAGCGGACCCTCGACGACCTGCACCAGGAACCCGCTGTTCCGGGCGTACACGGGCCGGGCGTGCGGGGGGACCGGAGGCAGGGCGCTGTCAGGCTGCTCGTCGTCGTCCTGCGCGTCGGCCAGCCGCCGCAGCGTGCCGGTGGCCTCGACGTGGACGTCGCGCAGCATGGTCTCCACCCGCAGCTGCCTGCTCTGGTGGCTCAGGAAGGCCACCAGTGCCCCGACCGAGAGCAGCGTCAGGAGCAGGGCGACGGTCACCGAGAGCCGGGGGACGAACTCCCCCGAGCCCGATTCGTCGGCCGAGCGCACCGTGCGCAGGACCACCAGCGCGAAGACGAACGTGCCGAGCAGGATGCCGAGGCAGATCTGCACGACCCGGTCGCGGACGAACGTCTGCAGCAGGCGCGGCGAGTACTGGCTGCTGGCCAGCTGGAGGGTGACGATCGTGAGCGAGAACAGCAGGGTGGTGACCGAGATGAGCGACGAGGCGATCGCCGACAGCACCGTGCGCGCCGCCGACGGCCCTCCGCCGAACACGTAGGCGAGAGGTTCCTCCGTGCCGCCCTGGAGCCAGGCGTCGACCACCGGCAGCAGGAAGGCCAGTCCGACCGCACCCAGGACGCAGAGGGCGGGCAGCGGCCACAGCGCCCCGCCGACGACCCGGCGGACGTTGCTGAGCCGGCCACCACGGGGGTTGGAGGTCCCGGACCGGCTCACCGGGACGGATCCGGGGAGGGCAGGACGCTGACGGAGAACGCCCGAGGGGGGTGCGCGGCCTCGCTCACGTGCGCTCGGGGTAGCGGGCGCGCACGAACAGGAAGGCGCCGAACGCGGCGATGCCGAGGGCGACCAGGGTCAGGAGGAACTGACCGAACGGGGCGTCGAGGATCGTCCGCAACGCGCCGTCCAGGCCGCTGGCCTTGTCCGGGTCGAAGGTGACCGCCGCCCAGGTCAGGAGGCCGCCGACGCCGGCGAGCGCCACGCCCTTGGCGGGGTAGCCCACCTGCCCGAGCCGGGTCACCAGGCGCACGGCCGACGGCGGCGCCTCCGACAGGTCGATCTCCTTGAGGAAGCGCTTCGTCACGCCCTTGTAGACGTGGTAGCCGCCGACGCCCACGACGACGAGCCCGGCAGCAGCCACCAGCCACCGCCCGGCGGGCCAGGCGAAGACGCCGGCCACGGTCTCCTGCTGCGAATCGGACGAGCCGCCGCTGCCCGTGGCGATCCGCACGGAGAGCACGGCCAGAGCGGCGTAGACGACCGCCTTGACGACGGCCTTCGCCGACTTCTTCACCGCCTTGGTCCGTTCGTCACCCGACGCCGACCACCCTGAGCGCCAGCGCAGCACCTCCAGCGCCTGCCAGACGGCCAGGGCGAGCAGCCCGGCCGCGACGATCCACAGCAGCGGCTTCCCCACCGGTGACTCGGCGAGGGTGGTCAGTGCACCCGACTGGCTCGCCTGCTCGCCGCTCGTGCCCCAGCCCCAGGCGAGCTGGAGGGCCAGCCAGGCGAGGACGAGGTGGATCAGGCCGTAGGCGAGGAGGCCGACCCGGGCGAGATTCTCCAGGCCGTCCCCATCGGCGGTCTGCGCCGCTGCACCCGCTGAACGCTGCCCGCTCATTCCGTTCTCCTGTCCCGGGAGGAAGATCAACGACCCAGCCTGGCACGCGCGACGTCACCGTGCTCGTCGCCACAGGGAGCCGGTGGGGGACACTGGCTGCGTGGCGAACGCTGGAACCGTCCTGACCGCTCAGCCGACCCCCGAGGTCGCCCGACGGGCGTGGCCGCAGTGGCTCGCGCTGGGCGCGGCGATGATCGTCGTCGCGGTCGTCTCGATCGCGTGGTCCGACGGCGGAGCGCGGCTGCTGCTCGGTGCGCTCGGCCTGTTCCTCGCCGTCCGCGGCGCGGCCCTGCTCCGCACCGCGCCGCGCCTGGCCGGCGAGGTCGCCGGCCGTGCCCGCACGCTCGGTTCGGTCGCGCTGGGCGCCGGCGCGGCCGCGCTGATCGTCGCGCTGGCCTCCGCGGGACTCGCCGCGGGTGTGCTGCTGGTCGGCGTTCCGCTGGTCCTGCTGGGCGGCGCGCTGGCCCTGCTGTCGCGCGGTGGCACCGCCGGTCGAGGCGGCCAGGCGCTGCTCGCGGTGGGCGTGCTCGTCACCGCCCTGCTGGTCGTCGTCGGCGTCGGCCGGGACTGGGACAGCGCCGCCGATGCCGCGACGGTGGTCGCGGCCGTGCTCACCGCCCTGGCCGCCGTGCCCGTGCTGGTCAGCGCGGTGAACCTCCGCGCGGTGGCCGCGCAGCCAGCACCGGCGCCGGTCGGTGGCGGCTGCGGTGGCTGCGCCTGCGGAGCCGGCGGCTGCGGCGCCTGACCGCGATCGCTGGCCAAGCTGCCGTTCGACGTCCCCGAGCAGGACCTGGCATCTCGCTGGCCCGCATCCCGGCCCGTCCGGACAGCGGCGTCCTGCTCGACATCCGCTAGGCGCGCTGCTCCAGGCCGGACAGCTCGGTGGGCAGGTCGCCGGGGTGCAGGACGCCGAGGCGCTGGGTGGCGCGGGTGAGGACGACGTAGAGGTCGTTCCAGCCGCGCACTCCCTCGGCGACGATCGCGGCCGGGTCGACCACCAGCACCGAGTCGAACTCCAGACCCTTGGCGCCCTCGGGGGGCAGCACGACCGGGGCGTCGGCGCGGTCGGGGTCGGCCGGGAGCCGGGCGGTGACCGCGGCGCGGACGGCGTCCAGCCGGCTGTGCGGCACGAGCACGCCCAGCGTGCCCTCCTCCTTGTCCAGCTCCAGCGCGGCCTCCGCGACGGCGTCGGCCAGCTCGGCCTCGCCCGCCCGCTCGGCCCAGGGCTGCACGCCGGTCGAGCGCACCGACGTCGCGGCCGAGGCGGGTGCTCCGGTCGCGGCCAGCACCTCGGCGGCCACGGACATGATCTCCGCCGGGGTGCGGTAGTTGACGGTGAGCTCCTCCAGCTGCCATCCCCGGCCCAGGTGCGGTTCGAGCACCTCCGCCCAGCTGGTGGCGCCGGCGAGGGTGCTGGTCTGGGCGACGTCGCCGACCACGGTCATCGAGCGGGTGGGGCAGCGGCGCATCAGCAGCCGCCAGGCCATCGCGGAGAGCTCCTGCGCCTCGTCGACGATGATGTGCCCGTAGGTCCAGGTGCGGTCGGCCGCCGCGCGCTCGGCGGTGCTGCGGTAGTCGGTCTCCTCGTGCCGCTGCGCCAGCCCCTCGGCGTCGAGCAGGTCGCCGGCCAGCAGCTCCTCGGCCTCGTCCTCGGTCTCCGCGTCCGTGGAGCGGGACCCGTGCAGCATGTCCAGGGTCTCCTGGGCGTCGCGCAGGCGGCGCTGCCGGTCGCGCTCCTCGGCGCGGCGCTGCGCGGACTCGTCGATGCCGAGCAGCTCGTCGACCTCCTCCAGCAGCGGGACGTCGGCCGGCGTCCACGGCGCCGACGGCTCCCGGAGCAGCAGCGCCCGGTCGGCCTCGGGCAGGGCGGTCGCCACGGCGTCGAGCTGCCCGCGCGAGGCGAAGAGGTCGCGCAGCACGCGCTCGGCGGTCAGCCGGGGCCAGAGCCGGTCGATCAGGGAGTGCACGGCGGGCTCGGCGGAGACCTCGCGGCGCAGCGCGGCGACGTCGCCCGCGTCGAGCAGGTTGGCCCCGCCGAGCACGTTCTCGCCCAGCTTGTCGGCGTACTTGCGGGCCACCAGCTCGATCACCGTCCGCGCCGCGGCCGGCCGGGCCTCGTTGTGCACCCGCGAGGCCGACCGGGCGCGGCTGCGCACGCGGGCGGCGTCGGCCTTGGTGAAGCGCACCGGAACGCCGTCGATGGTGATCTCGGCGGGGCGGTCGAGCACCGCCTGGCGCCGCTTCACCGCCGCCGCGACGACGTCGGCCATCACCAGCCGGCCCTTGACCTCGGCCACCTCCGGTGCCTCCGGCGCGTGGGCCTGCAGGCCCGGGCGCAGCCCGCCGAGGTCGGCGAGCACGACGCCGGTCTCGCCCAGGGAGGGCAGCACGTCGGCGATGTAGGTGAGGAACGTGGGGGAGGGCCCGACGACGAGCAGGCCGCTGCGGGCCAGCCGCTCGCGGTGGGTGTAGAGCAGGTAGGCGGCCCGGTGCAGCGCGACGGCGGTCTTGCCGGTGCCCGGCCCGCCCTGCACGACCAGCACGCCGCGGACGTCGGCGCGGATGATCCGGTCCTGCTCGGCCTGGATGGTGCGGACGATGTCGGTCATCCGGCCGGTGCGCGAGGCGTTGAGCGCCGCGAGCAGCACCGACTCGCCGGCCAGCCCGCCGCGCTCGCTGCCGCCGCCCTCGAGGGCCGCCGCGCTGATGTCGAGGGTCTCGTCGGCGACGCTGACCACGG
Source organism: uncultured Actinomycetota bacterium (assembly GCA_963747895.1). GTDB lineage: Bacteria > Actinomycetota > Actinomycetes > Mycobacteriales > Geodermatophilaceae > Blastococcus. The sequence goes on along the minus strand of CAVVGX010000004.1, from coordinate 46,465 downwards.
TGCGGGTGCGGGTGCGGATGTGCCGGCGACGCCGCACGCCCTGGTCGTGCAGCGGCGTCGCCGTGTAGAAGGGCTGGGCGGCCGGTGCGCGCCAGTCGACGAGCAGCGGCTCGTCGGCGCCGTCGGCGAACAGCCCGATCCGTCCGATGTACCGGGGCGTCTCCGCGTCGTGCCGGTCCAGGCGGCCGAAGACCAGGCCGCTCTCCGCGGCGTCGAGGGCGACGATGCGCCGGCTGTGCAGCTCGACGGAGGCCTCGCGCTCGCCGACCGCCTGCGGGTTGTGCGGCACCAGGGCCAGCGCGTCGGCGAGCCGGCCCACGCTGCGCTCGCGCACCTCGTCCAGCCGCTCGAACAGCGCGGTCACGTAGGGCTGCTCCGCGGCGACCCCGGAGTCGGGGGTGCCCGCGGTCGGAGCTGTCGACAAGTCGTGCCGCTTTCGGTCGGACGTGCACTACATCCCGGGAGGGAGCGCCGGTCGGGGCGGCCGCCCATTATGCGCGCGCCGGGTCAGCCGGCGAGGTAGGCGACCAGGCGTTCGGCGAGCTCGACCGGGCGGCTCAGGGCGACGAGGTGCCCGCCCGGGACCTCGTCGACCCCGACGCCCAGCCGGGCGGCGGCCACCCGGCGCTGGAAGTCGATCGGGAAGAAGCGGTCGTCGCGGCCGGCCAGCACCCGGGTGGGGACGTCGGGCCAGCGGTCCAGCGGCCACGGGTCCTCGAACGGGCGGCCGGTCTGCTCGAACGGCTCGGCCTGCACGGCGGCGGCGACGTCGGCCGGGACGTCGGAGAAGAACGCCGCGGTCGTGTCGCCCGGATCGGCGTGCCCGGTGGCCGCCCACCACGCGCCCCCGGTCTCGCCCGGGCGGGGCACCATCGCGTTGAGCAGCACCAGCAGGCGCACCGGCAGCCGGTCGCAGACCAGTGGGGCGGTGAGGCCGCCCATCGACTGGGCGACCAGCACCAGCGGATCGGGATCGTTCCCGAGCGCCGCCCGCACCGTGCCGACGACGGTGTCGGCGTAGACGGCCAGGCCGGCGTCCGGATCAGCGGCCGGCAGGTCGACGGCGAGGGCCCGGTGACCGAGGCGCTCCAGCTCGGGCACGAGTCGCTGCCAGTACGAGGCGTTGCCGCCGGCCCCGGGGACCAGCACGAAGGTCGTCACGGGGGAGGAGACCTCGGGGGGTGAGCCAACTCATCGCCCCTCGCGCGATCGGCAACTCCGTGGACACCTTCCCGACATACCGGCTGCCTAGCGTCGTCCGCATCCGCTAGGGGAGGAGATCCACCATGACCACCAGCACGCTGGAGCGACCCGACGTCCGCACCGCTTCCGACGGGTCCGCGCACGCCGACACCTGGACCTGTGAGAACTGCCGGACCGAGACCAACGCCGTCCGCAAGCGGTGCACCGACTGCGGCACGTCCCGCTACTGAACCCGCCGGCCCGCTGTCCCGGTCCCGGGGGCCGGATGCGTCCGGGATCCGACCTCCCGTGACCGGTGGACGAGACTCGGGGTCGAAGACAGGCAGCGGTGTGCTCGCCTAGGGTTCAGCAGGTGGAGAGCGTCCTGCAGCGGAACTGCGTGCGCTTCACCGGTTCGCCTGCGGGCCGGCCGATGATGTTCGCGCACGGGTTCGGCTGCGACCAGGAGATGTGGCGTCTCGTCGTCCCGGAGTTCGAGGGCGACCACCGGATCGTGCTCTTCGACCACGTCGGGGCCGGCAACTCCGACCTCGGCGCCTACGACCGCACGAAGTACAACTCGCTGCGCGGGTACGCCGCCGACGTCGTCGAGATCTGCCGCGCCGCGGAGCTCTCCGACGTGGTGTTCGTCGGACACTCGGTCAGCGCCATGATCGGCGTGCTCGCCCTCCAAGCGGCCCCGGAGATCTTCGGCGGCCTGGTCATGATCGGCCCCAGCCCGCGGTACGTCGACGACGGCGACTACGTGGGCGGGTTCAGCCGCACCGACATCGCCGGGCTGATCGACGCCCTGGACGCCAACCACCTCGGCTGGTCCGCGCAGATGGCCCCGGTGATCATGGGCACGCCCGACCGGCCCGAGCTGGCCGAGGAGCTCACCAACAGCTTCTGCCGCACCGACCCCGACATCACGCGGCACTTCGCCCGCGTCACGTTCCTGTCCGACAACCGGGCCGACCTGGCGTCGGTCACGGTGCCCACGCTGGTGCTGCAGTGCGCCGACGACGTCATCGCGCCGGAGGTGGTCGGCCGCTACGTGCACGAGCGCATCCCCGGCAGCGTCTTCACCCAGCTCGCCGCCACCGGCCACTGCCCGCACCTGAGCGCCCCCGAGGAAACGGCGGCGGCCGTCCGAGCCTTCCTGCCGGGGTGACCGTGACCAGGCTGCAGAACTCCGGCGGCCCCGGCCCGGACGAGTGCGCCGGCCGGCTGGACGAACTGCTCGAGGACGATCCCGCCGACCTCTACGAGAACGCCCCCATGGGCTACCTCTCGACGCTGCCCGACGGGCGCATCGTCAAGGTCAACCACACCTTCTGCGACTGGATCGGCCGGCCCGCCGACGAGGTCATGGGCGCCCGGTTCCAGGAACTGCTGAGCATGGGCGGGCGGGTCTACTACGAGACCCACCTGATCCCGCTGCTGCGCATGCAGGGCGCCGTGCGCGAGATCGCGCTGGACCTGGTCCGGGCCGACGGGACGCCCCTGGCGTGCCTGGCGAACGCCGTGGAGATCCGGGACGACGACGGCGCGCCGCTGCTCGTGCGGGCGACGGTCTTCGAGGCCACCGCACGCCGGCGCTACGAGCGCGGGATGCTGGCCGCGCAGCGCAAGGCCGAGGAGTCCGAGCTCCGCTCGCTGACGCTGCAGATGGTGGTGTCGGACCTGGCCGCCGCCATCTCGGTGGGGGACGTCGCCTCGGTCATCGTGGAGCGCAGCCGCGAGGCGCTGCAGGCGCGCGGGGCGGCGCTGGTCCTGGTGGAGAGCGACCCGCACGACCCCGACGCCGCGCCGGCGCTGCAGCCGGTGCGCTCGGAGGGCATGCCGGAGAACCTGCTGCGGGAGCTGCGCGCCGCCGCCGGCAGCCAGCTCGCCGTGGAGCTGGCGAGGGGAGTCCGGTCCATCGTCCTGGACGGCGCGCTGCGCGGCGGGCAGCCGGCGCTGTCCGCCGCCATGACCGCGGCCCGGCTGTCGGAGCTGGTGGTCGTGCCGGTCAGCGCCGACGGCCGGCGGCTCGGGGTGCTGGTGCTCGCCCTCGGCACCGGCCCGGACGCCCTGATCGACCTCGACCAGCCGGCCGAGACCGCGACGCTCACCACCGCCGACGTCAACCTGCTCTGGACCATCGGCCGCCAGGCCGGTCAGGCGCTGGAGCGCGCCCGCCTGCACGAGGAGACGGCGCGCCAGGCGGACCGGGCGTCGTTCCTCCTCGAGGCGGCCCGGCTGCTCGCGGAGGCAGCCGACGTCACCGACACGGTGGACCGGCTGGCCCAGCTGGTCGTGAGCCGGCTGGCCGACGTCTGCGTCGTCGACCTCGACACCGAGGAGGGGCTGCTGCGGCCGGCGGTCCGGCACGGCGACGCGCAGCGCGCGCACCTGGCCGAGGGGTTGCGTGCGCGCCACCTCCCGCGCCGGTCCACCGCGCACCCGAGCGTGCGTGCCCTGCAGAGCTCTGCCACGCAGTGGATCCGCGCGGTGGACGACGGGTTCCTGCGGGCGATCGCGGTCGACGACGAGCACCTGGAGGTGTTGCGGGCCCTGGACCTGAGCGCGGTGGTCGCCGTGCCGCTCACCGCCGAGGGGCGGCAGCTGGGCGTGCTGACCATCTGGGCCGACGCCCGGCGCGGACCGTTCACCGTCGCCGACGTCGAGGTCGCCGAACAGCTGGCCCTCCAGGTGGGGCTCGTGGTCGCCCGGGCGCAGCGCTTCGACCTCGCCGTCCGCACGTCGCACGCGCTGCAGGCCAACCTGCTCCCGCCGACGCCGCCACCGCTGGAGGGCCTGGCCATCGCGGTGCGGTACCTCGCGGCGACCCACGGGGTCGACGTGGGCGGTGACTTCTACGACGTCGTCCAGCTGCCCGGCGCCGAGGTGGGCCTGGCGGTCGGCGACGTCGTCGGTCACGACATCACCGCGGCCGCCACGATGGGCCAGCTGCGCAGCGTCTACCGGGCGCTGCTCGCCGACGGCCCGTCCCCGGGCGCGGTCATCGACCGGCTGCAGACCGGCTGGCCGCTGCTGAGCCTGCGGCGGATGGCCACGGCGCTGTTCGCCTCCCTCGACCCGGTCTCCGGGCGGCTGCGGATCGCCTCGGCCGGCCATCCGCCGCCGGTGCTGCTCAGCGGCGGCGAGGCCGGGTTCCTGCCGGTGCGGCCGAGCCGGATGCTCGGCGCGCCGCCCACGGAGGCGGTCGAGTGGGACGGCGTCCTGCCGCGCGGGGCGAGCCTCGTGCTGTTCACCGACGGGCTGGTGGAGAGCCGGTCGGCCGACATCGACGAGGGTTTCGACCGGCTGCTGGCCGCGGCGTCGTCGGCGGGCACGACGGACCCCGACGCGCTCTGCGACCACCTGCTGTCCGAGCTGACCGGCACGCACCGCGCCGACGACATCGCCCTGCTGGTGCTGACCCGGCCCTGAGCCCGGCAGACCGCCGGGTCACCCTGTACAACCGAGGCAGCAGTCCACCTGGAGCTGGGAGTGGCATGAGCAACCCGTTGACACTGGCGCCCGCACCGCGGTCCGAGGCCGCCGAGCGGGTGCGCGGCGAGGTCCGGGACTTCCTGGCCGAGGAGCTGGCCGCGGGCACCTTCAGCACGCACGTCGACACCTGGCTCTCCGGCGTCGACCCGGCGTTCTCCCGCAAGCTGGGCGAGCGTGGCTGGCTGGGCATGACCTGGCCGAAGCAGTACGGCGGCCACGAGCGCACCGCGATGGAGCGCTACGCCGTCACCGAGGAGCTGCTGGCCGCCGGCGCCCCGGTCGCCGCGCACTGGATCGCCGACCGGCAGTCCGGGCCGAACCTGCTGCAGTACGGCACCGAGAAGCAGCGGCAGGAGATCCTGCCGCGCATCGCCCGCGGTGAGTGCTACTTCGTCATCGGGATGAGCGAGCCGGACTCCGGCTCCGACCTCGCCTCGATCCGCACCCGGGCGACGCGCAACGCGGCCGGCGACTTCGTGGTCAACGGCGCCAAGGTGTGGACGTCGAACGCGCACGTCTCGCACTACGGCATCGTGCTGGTGCGCACCGCGCCGGTGGACACGGGCAACCGGCACGCGGGCATGTCGCAGCTGCTCATCGACCTGTCGCTGCCCGGCATCACGATCAACCCGATCCGCATCCTCGACGGCGGGCACCACTTCAACGAGGTCGTGTTCGAGGACGTCGTCGTCCCCGGCGACATGCTGCTCGGCGAGGAGGGCAACGGCTGGCACCAGGTGACCGCCGAGCTCGCCTTCGAGCGGTCGGGGCCGGAGCGCTTCCTCTCCACCTACCCGCTCATGGCCGAGTTCGGGCGCCGCGTGGCCGCCTCGGGTGACCCGGCCGGGCTGGTGTCCCTCGGCCGGCTCTCGGCGCGGGTGCTGGCGCTGCGCCAGATGTCGCTGCGGATCGCGGCGGCGCTGGACCGCGGCGAGCTGCCCAACATCCCCGCGGCGCTGGTCAAGGACGTGGGGACGACGTTCGAGGCCGACGTCATCGAGGAGGTCCGGCGGGTGGTCGACGTACTGCCCTCGCTGGACTCGCCCGACCCGCTGGCGCGGGCGCTGGCCGAGGCGCAGCTGCACCAGCCCGGCTTCACGCTGCGCGGCGGCACCAACGAGATCCTGCGCGGGATCGTGGCACGTGGACTGGGGTTGCGCTGATGGCTTCTGATCAGGATCTGGTGGTCGAGACCGTCCGCGGTCTGCTGGGGAAGCACGAGCCGTTCGACCCGACCCCGGAGCGGCGGTGGGACGCCGCGCTGTGGAGTGCGCTGGCCGAGAACGGCCTGACCGGCGTCGGGCTGCCCGAGGAGGCCGGCGGCTCCGGTGGTGAGCTGGCCGACGCCGTCGCGATCGTGCGCACGCTCGCCGCAGGTGCGGGCGCGGTGCCGGTGGCCGAGCACCTCCTGGTGGCCGGCCCCGCGCTGATCGCGGCGGGTCTCACCCTGCCGCCGCTGGACGAGCCGATCACCTTCGCGATCGCCGACGCGGTGACCGTGCACCCGGTCGACGACGGCGACGGTCCCGGGCGGTTCACGCTCGACGGCACCGTGCCCGACGTCGCCTGGGGAGGCACGGCGCCGCACGTCGTCGTCCTGGCGCCCGCGCCCGGAGGCATCCAGGGCGCCGTCCTGGCACTGGTGGACGCGTCGTCCCTCGCGGCGACCGGCGCGTCCAACCTGGCCGGGGAACCCCGCGGCTCGCTGGTGCTCGACCAGGTCGGCACGTCGGGCGCACTGCTCACGCCGGCCCAGGCCCGTGAGCTGCGGGCCGGCTTCGCGCTGGCCAGGGCGGTGCAGCTGGCCGCCGCGCTGGAGCAGGTGCTGGCGTGGACGGTGCAGTACGCCGGCGAGCGGCAGCAGTTCGGGCGGGCGCTGGCCAAGTTCCAGGCCATCCAGATGGAGCTCGCGGAGATGGCCGGCGAGGTGACGGCGGTGACCGCGCTGACCGACGCGGCGGTGCAGGCGCTGGGGCACGGCGACGAGAACTTCGCGCTGGCGGCCGCGGCTGCGAAGGTGCGCGCCGGGGCGGCGGTCGAGGTCGTGGCCCGGCTGGCCCACCAGGTGCACGGCGCGATCGGGTTCACCCAGGAGCACAAGCTGCACCACCTGACCAAGCGGCTGTGGTCGTGGCGGGACGAGGCCGGCAGCGAGCTGGCCTGGTCGCGCGTGCTGGCGGAGGGCCTGCTGGCCGAGGGGCCGGACGGTCTCTGGCCGGCCCTCACCCGGGCGGTCTGACCGGTCAGACCGTCTCGGGCACGCTCAGGTGGGCGAGGACGAGGTCGAACGTCGCCTCGTCGGTGACCTCGCCGCCGTGCTGCCGGCCCAGCTCCTCCAGCAGTGGGGCGAGCTGCGTCATCGCGGCGTCCAGCACGGCGTCGTCGGCGAAGGTGACCGCGGTCGCGCTGTGCCCCTCCACGGCGTCGGCCATGACGCTGACGCTGCAGAAGCCGGGCAGGTCGGCCAGGCGCGGCACGATGCTCTCGGCGTAGGCGTCCAGCAGGGGGTCGAGGCGGGCCGGGTCGGTGCGGCACCAGGTGAGGCGGGTGCGGGCGCCCTCGGGGGCGCTGCGTTCCCTGTGGAGGAGCGCGATCCGCCACTCCGCGAGCGCGGCCGGGCTCTGCAGGACGTCGGCGATCCGCGCCCGGATGCCGCGCATCTCCGAGGCGCTGCGCTGGAGGGCGGCGAGGTCCTCGAACGAGCTGGTGATCACCGACCGGCCGGAGCCGCGGTCGGCGAGCATCGAGATGCCGACGAAGCCGTCCATGCCCATCAGCGCGGGCATGGCCCGGTCGCGGAGGTAGCGGACGGCGTCGTCGATCCGGTGCGGATCGCCGTGGAAGGTGCTCGAGCGTGCGTACATGGCGGTTCCCCCTCGGACACCGGCGAGCACCCGGGAGGCACCCGCCGACGCGCCCACTGTGACGCAGCGCACCCCTCCGGGGCCAGTCGGACGTGCGCGGTCAGACGGCCCGGACGTTGGCGACGGCGACGGCCATGCTGAAGCCGATCGGGCCCTCGGCGTCGTGCATCGTGATGTGCCCGGCCGCCACGCCGTCGTCGCTGGCGTGGCCGCCGGACTCCAGTCCGATGTGGGCGCCGACCGGGTCGCGGCTGAGCACCAGCGTGTAGTCGGCGTTGATGAACTCGAGCTCGTCGACGCTGCGGTGGGACAGCGGGCTGGCCATGTCGGCGGCGAGCGCGGCGCGGACGAACGGGGAGAGGGCCTCGCCGTCGACCAACGGGCTCTTCTCCTGAATCCACATCCGGCGGCGCGACGGGTCGTCGCCGAACTCGTAGAAGGAGCGGGGCGCGGTGGCCGGGTCGGGGGCGTCCCAGGCCGGGGTCCGGGTGGGGACGGCGCCGGTCGGCTGCTCGCCGCGGCGCAGCTGCACCGCACTCGCCCGGGCGACCATCCCGACGCTCGTGGTGACGGTCGCCTCGGTGACGCGGATCCGGCGTCCCTCGCGGACGACCAGGCTGTCCACCTGCACCGGCTCGAACGGGGCGTTGCGGAACATGTCGACGGTGAGCCGGCTGAACTGGAACTCCGGACTGCCGTAGGTCGCCTCGAGCTCGCGGGCGAGCAGACCGCCCAGCAGCCGGCCGTGGATCATCCCTGGCACCCACCAGCTGCGGGCGCTCTCACCCGGGACGAAGCCGTCGTCGCTCGCCGTGAAGTAGGCGGGGCGCATCCCTCAGACCTTCCGGACGTTGGCGACGGCGGTCGACATGCTGAAGCCGATCGGCCCCTTCTCGTCGTGCACCGTCGCGTGCCCGACGGCGATGCCGTCCTGGCTGACGTGGCCGCCGGCCTGCAGCCCGATGAACTCCCCGACCGGGTCGCGGCTGAGGGTGAGCGTGTAGTCGGCGTTGATGAACTCGAGCTCGGTCTCGCCGCGATGGGCCACCGGGCTGCCCTCGTCGGCGGCGAGCGCGACGCGGACGAACGGGGAGAGCTCCTCGCCGGCGACCAGCGGCCGGTCCGCCCGGATCCACATGCCCCGGCGGGAGTGGTCGCCGTCGGGGAGGAACTCGTTGTAGGGATCGGTGAGCCCCGCCGGTGAGGGGGCGTCCCAGGCCGGGGTCCGCGTGGGCACGGGGCTGGGCGGCTGCTCACCGCGGCGCAGCTGCACGCCGCTGGCCCGGGCGACGACGCCGACGCTGGTGAGCACCTTCGCCTCGGTGACGCGGATGCGGCGGCCCTCGCGGATGACCTCGGTGGTGACCTCGATCGGCTCGAACGGCGCGTTGCGGAACAGGTCGACGGTGAGGCGGCTGAACTGGAACTCCGGGTCGCCGTGCTCGGTCTCGAGCGATCGGGCGAGCAGGCCGCCGAGCAGGGGGCCGCTCAGCATGCCGGGCGTCCACCAGCTGCGGGCGTCCTCATCGGGGACGAAGCGGCCGTCGGTCAGCGTGAAGAAAGGGGGCCGCACGAGCAGGCTCCTCGAGGTGTGTGCTGCGGACCTGGTCGGGCCCTGCGGGATCTGGTACGTCGGCGGCCGGGTGCGCCCGGCCGGAGGACGCGGCCGGGTGGCGACGCGCGACCGGCCTCTGACCCTACCTAGGGAGATCCGACCACGATGGTGGTCGGGTGGCCGCCCTGGGCCGGCCGGTGGCGCAGACTGCCCGCGATGATCGAGAACACACCTCTGCAGAGCGCTCCGGCCGACCGACGAGGTCCTGACGCCGGCGACGGCTCGGTGCTGGTCCCCGGCGAGACGTGCTGGCGCATCGAGCGTGCGGACCGGTACGCGGTCTTCGTCGACGCCGCCGACTACTTCGCCGTCCTCAAGAAGGCGGTGCTGGGGGCGCAGCGGCGGGTCCTCTTCATCGGCTGGGACTTCGACCCCCGCATCCGGATGGACCCGCGCAGCCCGGGGCGGGGGCGGAACGACCGGCTCGGCCGGGTGCTGGCGGCAGCGGTCCGGGACAACCCCCAGCTGGAGATCGGCGTCCTGCAGTGGGCCATGGGGGCGATGGAGTCGTTGCGCCGGGGAGAGCTTCCCGCTGCCCTCGTCATGCGCCGCGCCCCCGACCGGCTCGAGTTCTTCGGGGACCACCACCACCCGGTCGGAGGGGCGCACCACCAGAAGATCGTGGTCATCGACGACTGCCTGGCCTTCGCGGGCGGCATCGACGTCACCGCCGACCGCTGGGACACCTCCGAGCACCTCGACCGGCACGCTCTCCGGCACCGGCCCCGCTCGCGGCGCCCCACCGGTCCCTGGCACGACGTGACGAGCCTGGTGTCCGGGCCGGCGGCACGTGCCCTCGGCGACCTGGCCCGCGAGCGGTGGGAGAGCGGCACCGGCAGCCGGCTGGAGCCGGTGGAGGACGCGGCTCCCTGCTGGCCGGACGGGGTGGAGCCGCTGCTCTCCGACGTCGACGTCGCCATCTCGCGCACCCGTCCCGAGCACGGCGGCACGGAGCTGGTGCACGAGATCGAGCTGCTCTGGCTGGCCGCCATCGCGGCGGCGCGGGAGACCGTCTACATCGAGAACCAGTACTTCGCCAACCGCCGGATCGCGGAGGCGATCGCCGAACGGCTGGGGGAGGAGGACGGCCCGGAGTTCGTCGTCGTCAACCCGCAGTCGGCCGTCGGCTGGCTGGAGGAGAAGGCGATGGGCACCGCGCGGGCCCGGCTGCTCGACGTCGTGCGCACGGCCGACGTGCACGACCGGTTCCGCATGTACGTGCCGGTGACCGACGGCGGGCAGCCCGTGTACGTGCACGCCAAGGTGCTCGTGCTCGACGACCGGCTCCTGCGCATCGGCAGCGCCAACCTCAACAACCGCTCCATGGGGTTGGACTCCGAGTGCGACGTGACCGTCGAGGCGCACGCGGACGACCCCCGTCGGGCGGAGCTGGCCGAGACCATCGTGGGCATGCGCCACCGGCTGCTGGGCGAGCACCTGGGGGTGGAGCCGGAGGACCTCGCTGCCGCGGTGGAGGAGCACGAGGGGTCGCTGATCCGCGCCGTGGAGAGCCTGCTGACCCGCTCGGGCCGCACGCTGACGCCGTTCGAGCCGCCGGAGCAGCACGTGGTCGACCGCGCCCTGGCGGCGACGGAACTGCTGGACGCCGAGCGCACCCCTGGTCGCTGGAGCCGGGTCAAGAGTTCCTTCGGCCGTCGTCGCCGCTGACGACGGCACCCCCTGGTGACGGCACCCGCTGACCGGCCGGCGCGGATCAGCGGTGCGGGATGCCTCCGGGGCCGTGGTCGTCCGGCACCCGCTCGCCGTCGGCCACGGGGCCGGGCGGCGTGCCGTCGCCGAAGGGTGAGCCGCCGAGCTCCTCCCGGCCGTGCGGCGTCAGCCAGACCGAGGTGTCGGGGCCGGCCGGGATGATCTGCGTCGGGTTGATGTCGGCGTGGACGACGTAGTAGTGCTCCTTGATCAGCGGGAAGTCGGTGGTGTCACCGAACCCCGGCGTCTGGAACAGGTCGCGCGCGTAGCCCCACAGCGCCCGGAACTCGGTCAGCTTCTGCCGGTTGCACTTGAAGTGGCCGTGGTAGACGGCGTCGAAGCGGGCCAGCGTCGTGAACAGCCGGACGTCGGCCTCGGTGATCGTGTCGCCCATGAGGAAGCGGCGGTCGGTCAGCCGCTCCTCGAGCCAGTCCAGCGCGGTGAACAGCCGCTCGTAGGACTTGTCGTAGGCGCGCTGCGAGCCGGAGAACCCGCACCGGTAGACCCCGTTGTTGACCTCGACGTAGACCCGCTGCATGACCTCGTCCATCTCGTCGCGCAGGTGCTCGGGGTAGAGGTCGGGTGCGCCGTCGCGGTGGTGCTGCGTCCACTCGGTGGAGAAGTCGAGGGTGATCTGCGGGAAGTTGTTCGTGACGACGGCCTTCGTGGGGACGTCGACGATCGCCGGGACCGTGATGCCCTTGGGGTAGTCCGGGTAGCGGGCGAAGTACGCCTCCTGCAGCCGCTCGTAGCCGAGCACCGGGTCGCGGCCACCGGGGTCCAGGTCGAAGGTCCAGCTGCGCTCGTCGTGCGTCGGGCCGCACAGGCCCATCGAGATGGCCGACTCCAGGCCGAGCAGCCGCCGCACGATGATCGCCCGGTTGGCCCAGGGGCAGGCGCGGGCGGCGATCAGCCGGTAGCGGCCCGCCTCGACCGGCCATCCGTCGCGGCCGTCGGCCGTGATCCGGTCGGAGATGTACTTCTCGTCCCGCTTGAACTCCGGCTCGACGTACCCGGACCCGTTCCTGCTCGCGTCGCTCACGGGATCAGCCTCGCCGATCCGACGCGCCGCCGCAGCCTCGCTCGCCCAGGCGTGACGCGAGTCGCCCCCGTGGTCGCGCCGCAGGAGCTGCGGCGCAGAATGCCGGGGTCGGGCGCCGCACGGGCGCCGCGGAGCGGGGGTGCACGTGGTTCCGGTCGAGGAGAGCCCGTTCGACATGAGTGGCCTCGAGGTGGGCGCGGACGGCATCCGCCGCTACACCTCGGTCTCCGGCACGGTCGTGGACATGCTGCGCTCCACCGTCGAGCGCCACCCGGAGCGGACGGCGGTCGTCGAGCTCGACGGGCCGTCGGCGACCTACGCCGAGCTGTGGGACCGCGCGCTGCGGGTCGCGGGCGGACTGCGGGACGCCGGCGTGCGGCCGGGGGACCGGGTGGCGATCCGGCTGGGCAACGGCCTGGACTGGGTGCTGTCGTTCTGGGGCGGGCACCTCGCCGGCGCCGTCGTCGTCCCGATGAACACCCGGCTGGCCGAGCCCGAGGTCGAGTACATCCTGGCCGACTGCGACGCCGCCTACGTCGTCCTCCCGGACGCCCCGCTGCCCGACGGCGAGCCCGGCGAGGTGCCGCAGCGGGAGCACCGCGACGTCGCCGCGCTGTTCTACACCTCGGGCACGACCGGCCGCCCCAAGGGCGCGATGGTCACCCACGAGAACTTCCTGTCGTCGGTGGAGAGCGTCATCCGCTGCCGGACCATGGAGCGCGGGCCGGACCACGTCTCGCTGATCTCGGTGCCGCTGTTCCACGTCACCGGCTGCTGCTCGCAGTTCATGACGCAGTGCGCGCTGGGCGGGGTGTCGGTCGTGATGCCGGTGTTCGCGCCGGCGGCCTTCCTCGCCGCGATCGAGAAGTACCGGATCACGCTGATCACCAGCGTGCCGACCATCTACGAGCTGACGCTGCGGCACCCGGACCTCGCGACGACGGACGTCTCGTCGGTGCGCACGCTCAGCTACGGCGGGGCGCCGATGGCCCCCGAACTGGTGCGCCGGCTGCAGGTCGCCTTCCCGCACGCGCGGCTGGGCAACGGCTTCGGGCTGTCGGAGACCTCGGCGCTGGCCACGTTCCTGCCGCACGAGTACGCCGTGGAGCACGCCGAGTCGGTGGGCTTCCCGACGCCGGTGGTCGACGTGCGGATCGACCGGCCCGACGAGATGTCCGGGGTGGGGGAGCTGCTGGTGCGCGGGCCGAACGTGGTGGCCGGCTACTGGGGTGACCCCGAGCGGACGGCGCAGACGTTCGTCGACGGCTGGCTGCACACCGGCGACGTCGCCGCGATCACCGACGGCATGGTGCGGATCGTCGACCGGGCCAAGGACATGATCAACCGCGGCGGCGAGAACGTGTACTCCGTCGAGGTGGAGAACGTGCTGGCGGAGCACCCGGACGTGCTCGAGGTGGCCGTCGTCGGCGTCGCGGACCCGGTGATGGGGGAGAAGGTGGGCGCCGTCGTCCTGCCGCGGGACGGTGCCGAGGACCTGGTGCCCTCGCTGATCGCGTTCGCCCGGGAGCGGCTGGCCGACTACAAGGTGCCGCAGTTCGTGCGGGTCATCGGCGACGGCCTGCCGCGCAACGCCGGCGGCAAGGTGCTGAAGACGACGCTGCGCGGCACCGAGGGCTGGATCGCGGTCCCGCGCGGCTAGATCCGACTGGTCGTGGCGTCGTCCTCGGTGCCGGCGAAGTAGTGGTCGAGCACCTGCCGGAACACGGGCTGGTCCGGGGCGGCGCGCGCGAACAGCGTCATCGAGGAGCGGAGCTTCTGGGCGTCGATCGATCCCATGACCTGCGCCGGGTCGTCGACGTCGAGGTCGGTGAGCGCGCGGGCGCACTCGACCAGCCGCGGCCCGAGCACCGGGTGGGCGACGTAGGCGCGCGCCTCGTCCAGGCCGGTCAGGGCGAACCGCTGCGCCATGCCGCTGCGGCCCAGCCCGGCGATCTGCGGGAAGACGAACCACATCCAGTGCGTGGTCTTCTGCCCGGCGCGCAGCTCGGCCAGCGCCTGGTCGTAGGTGCTCCGCTGGGCGTCGACGAACCGCTGCAGGTCGAAGGGGTCGCTCATGCCCGGCCACGCTGCCACGTCCGGCGGGCACCGGCAGGGAGACTGGGGTCATGACCGTGTGCGACGCCGAGCACTGCACCCGCCGCGCCACGCAGGTGGGCGTGGCCGAGCTCCCGATCCGGCCGCTCGAGCTGCGCCTGTGCGACGAGCACGTCGCGGCCCTGCGTGCCGGCAAGGTGCGGGGGCTGAGCCAGGGGACCGGGTGGCGGAACGACGGCGCCCGCCCGCAGGTGTCCTTCGACGAGTAGCGCGCCGCCGGTCACTGGAGTTCGCCGCGTCGGTGGGCGACGACCCCGAGGCGCGGGCCGGCCTCTACGGCCCCGTCGTCCCCGTGCCCGACGACGCCCCGGTGCTCGACCGGCTGCTCGGCGCTACCGGCCGCGACCCGAGGTGGCCGGCGCGCTGACCTGCTCACCGGCCTGCACCGCGTGCGCGAAGCGCAGCGTGCCGCGCAGCCACAGCAGCACGTCGTGCAGCCGGAGCCGGGTCAGCAGCGACGCCCTCGGCGTGCACCGCGGCCTCGAGCTCGGTGAAGGCGTCCGCGGAGCGCAGCAGCTCGCGGTGGATCACCGCCTCCACCCCGCTGTCGCCCTCCCGGCCGTGGGGGAGCAGCGCCCAGCGGGTGGCGGTGTGCAGCAGCGGGACCAGTTCCGGGTGCCGGTGGTGCAGGGCCGCGGTGACGTGCCAGCGGCTCACCCCGGCCGAGGCGCACAGCTCCTCGATCGAGCGGAGCAGCGCGCCGACGGTGCCGGGCTCGGCGAGGACGGAGAACTCGTCCTCGGGCAGCTCCCAGAACGCCCGCCCCGCTGCCCGGGCGACGACGTCGTCGGCCAGTGCCTGCACGGCGGGCAGGGCGGTGGCCATCGCCGTCCACTCGTCGCGGTCCAGCCGCCCGTGCAGCCCCTCGGCGGTCAGGATGTCCGCCTCGCCGAGCGGGCCGTCGGGCACCGGCCGGCGGTCGAACCGCTCGTAGCCGAACGCCGGCACCTGCGCCCACCGGCCGGTGCGCGCGTTCGGCGCCCGGTAGTACAGCGGCCGGCGCGCGGTGGCGTAGCCGAGGACGGCGGCGAGCGCGGCGTCGGCCGGGATCGGCTCCGGCCCGGCGCTGGGCAGCTGCAGCGGGAACGACACCTCGGGCCCCCTCCTGGTCGGTGCCAGCATGCCCTGCCTGCCCGCGCACGGGGCGGTTGAGGCCTGCGTCACGGTTCCGACCTGGCCGGATGGTCCGCTCGGGAGCCGGGACCGCCGATAGAGGCAGGGAAGGTGGCGGAGCTCCTCGATCCCGCCACCCGAGGGGGCTGCTGCGGGATGGCACGACGACGTGCACGGTTGGGCGACGGACTGGCGGTGCTGTCCGGCGCCCGGCCCGACGTGCTGGAAGCGGTGCCGGGCGCCCGGGCGAAGTTCGTCGCCCTGGGTGGCGTGCTGCTGTCCACCGGTGGGCTGGCGGTGCTCTCCGCCGCGTTCGCCGTGCACATGGCTCTCGGCGTGTGGTGGCCGTTCGCGCTGCTCCTCGGCGTCGGCTGGGGCTTCGTGATCGTGAACCTGGACCGGATGCTGCTGGTCGGGATGGCGCACGACTCCTCGCTCAAGCGCAACCTGCTCATGGCCGTGCCCCGCGTCGGGCTGGCCCTGGTGCTGGGCATCGTGATCTCCACGCCGCTGACGCTGCAGATCTTCCACAAGGAGATCGACACGCAGGTGGTCGCGCTGCAGGCCGAGGCCTCGGACGCGTTCAACCGGAGCCTGGACGACGACGCGCGCTTCGCCGGACTGCCCGAGCTGCGGGAGACGGTGGCCACCGAGCAGGCCGTCGTCGCCAGTGGGGGCAGCTCGGCGGCGGACCTCGCGCCGCTGCAGGCCGAGCTCGCCGCCGCGCAGGCGGCCTACGACGCGGCGCTGACCACCCAGCGGGAGCTGTCGGCCAAGGCCCAGTGCGAGCTGGACGGCACCTGCGGCACCGGGGACGCCGGCAGGGGAGAGGCCTACGTCCAGGCGCGGGCCGCCGCCGACGCGCACGCCGGCGTCGTCGACACCGCGCGGGCCGACCTGGACGCCGCGACCGCCGCGATCACGTCCGGCGCCTCGCGCAGCATGCAGCAGGCGACCGCCGACCTGGAGACCGACAAGGCCGAGCTGGCGCGGCTGACCGAGCAGCAGACCGCGCTGCAGGTGGCCTTCGACGAGACCAACGCCGACAACACCGGCATCCTCATCCGGCTGCAGGCGCTCTCGGCGCTCAGCGACTCCAACGCCACGATGGCCGCCGCGCACTACATGCTCGCGCTGCTGTTCATCTGCGTCGAGCTGCTGCCGGTGCTCATGAAGATGCTGCTGAACTTCGGGCCGCGCAGCACCTACGACCGGCTCTCCGACCTGCGCGACGACGGCGACCTCGAGGTCGAGCAGCTGCAGCAGACGGCGCGGGTGGAGGTCGAGCAGGCGGTGCAGGACCTGCTGGTGCTCGCGGAGAAGGAGCGCGTGGACAAGCAGAAGGAGCAGGTGCTGGCCCGCCGGCGGGCGCGCCTGGCCGCTGCCGTGGCCGCGCGCGAGTCCGGCGAGATCCCGGTGCCCCGGACCGAGTCGTCGGTGGAGGACGCGGGACGGCGCATGTGGGACACCGGCCCGATCATCGGGCTGGCCCGCGAGGCGGCGTCCCGGACCGTGCGGACGATGCGCCGCCGTCCCGACGCCCGCGAGGTCGAGACCGTCTGACCGCCCGTTCAGGACCTGTGACGATCACGACACGCTGGGCAAGTGCCGGGTACTCGGCGCGCGATGCGGCAAACGACGGTTCCGCATGACAAGGTGCTCCCTCCGACACCGCACGACGTGAGGTCAGCACCGATGAGCACCGACGACAGCCAGCCGACCGGCGCCGCTCCCGGCGCGACCCAGACGGTGTCCGGCGACCCGGGCGCGCCCTACTTCGGCGGTGCCGCCGCCCCGGGCGGGGAGTCGTTCTCCGACTTCGAGACGGAGTCCGAGCCCGGCTGGTTCGAGCGGAACGCCACCCTGGTCATCAGCGTCTCGGTGGCCGTCATCGCCGTCGCGGCGGCCCTGGTCACGCTGTTCTTCTACCGCGAGTCGGTGGACGACAAGAACGCCGACACCGAGGCCGCGGTGACCGACTTCATCGAGGAGCAGGGCCAGGAGGTGGACAGCGTCCAGTGCCACGACGGCTCGTGCTCGGCCATCGTCGACGGCGCCGCCTACACCGTGCTGGTCCACGAGGACGAGGACGGCGACCAGACGTTCGGCGTCGCCGCCTACGCGGGGAACTGACCCCTCGGGACGACGCGCGGCCGCCCCGATGCGCGGTGCGGCGGCGCGTCGTCGGCTAGACAGAGCACATGACTGAGGTGACGAACTCCGACGCGGGCTGGCTCTCCCGGGAGGACATGGACCTCGCCCGCGAGCGGCTGCCGATCCTCTACGTCGACGTGGTGCCGGTGCGCGTGGACGACCAGGGCACCGTGATCGCCGTCGGCCTGCTGCTGCGGGCCGGCGAGGACGGGCAGATCAAGCGGGCCCTGGTGTCCGGGCGCGTGCTGTACCACGAGCGGGTCCGCGCGGCCCTGCTCCGGCACATCGAGAAGGACCTCGGGCCGCTGGCGCTGCCGCGGGTGCCGCCCGCGCCGCAGCCGTTCACCGTGGCGGAGTACTTCCCGACCCCCGGGGTCACGCCGTTCCACGACGCGCGGCAGCACGCGGTGTCGCTGGCCTACGTGGTGCCGGTCGAGGGCGACTGCGCCCCGCAGCAGGACGCACTGGAGCTGACCTGGTTCCGCCCCGACGAGGCGCGCGACCCCGGCGTGCTGGCCGAGCTGATGAACGGGCAGAGCACCCTGCTGCTGCAGGCGCTGGGGCACCTCGGCGTCTGACCGCCGTCCGCCTCCCAGGCATAGGAAGCTCTACCTACGGGATCGCCCGCTTCCTCGTAGGCAAAGCTTCCTATGCCTTGCGTCGGCCTCAGAAACTCGACTTCGGCACGCCCTGGCCGGGGTCGATGCGGGTCGGCCCCGACGCGGACGGCTCGACGTCGAAGTCGAAGATCCCGGTGGGGATGTAGACCGTCGAGCAGGAGTTCGGGATGTCGACGACGCCGGACAGCCGGCCCTCGATCGGTGCCGCCCCCAGGATCATGTACGCCTGCTCGGGGGTGTAGCCGAACTTGGTCAGGTAGTCGATCGCGTGCAGGCAGGCCCGCTGGTAGGACAGGTGCGAGTCCAGGTAGCGCTGCTCGTCGTCGAGGGTGACCGACGTGCCGGAGAAGGCCAGCCACCGGTCGTAGCGGGGATCGACGTTGCCGGGGATGAAGATGGCGTTCTCGCTCACGCCGTAGGTCTCCATGCCGCCCTTGATCAGGTCGACG
This sequence comes from uncultured Actinomycetota bacterium, assembly GCA_963747895.1. Classification (GTDB taxonomy): domain Bacteria; phylum Actinomycetota; class Actinomycetes; order Mycobacteriales; family Geodermatophilaceae; genus Blastococcus. The sequence continues at coordinate 28,100 of CAVVGX010000004.1, read as the reverse complement.
TGCAGGTCGATGAAGCCACCCATCTCGATGGCGCCGCAGAACGTGATCTCGCCGTCGCCCTGGCTGAAGTGCAGGTCGCCCATCGAGAGCTTGGCGCCGTCGACGAACACCGGGTAGAAGACGCGGCTGCCCTTGGTGAAGTTCTTGATGTCCTGGTTGCCGCCGTTCTCCCGGGGCGGTGCGGTGCGGGCGGCCTCGGCGGCCGCCCGTTCCAGGTCCGCGCCCTGCAGCGTGCCGAGGATCGCGTCCTGGGGGAGCGGGGGCAGGGCGAGCGGCGGAACGCGGTCGGGATCGGTGTCGATGAGGGCCTGCTCCCGCCGGTTCCACCGGGCGAGCAGGTCGGCCGACGGCGCGGTGCCCATGAGCCCGGGGTGCACGATGCCGGTGAAGGAGACGCCGGGGACGTGCCGCGAGGTGGCGGTCTGGCCCTTGAAGTCCCAGATCACCTTGTAGGCGTCGGGGAACTGCTCGGTGAGGAAGCCGCCGCCGTTCTGGGTGGCGAAGATGCCGGTGTAGCCCCAGCCCTGGCCGGCGAGGGGGCCGGAGTCCTCCTGGGGGATCGGGCCGACGTCGAGGATGTCGACGATCAGCAGGTCGCCGGGCTGCGCGCCCTCGACGTGGAACGGGCCGCTGAGGACGTGGACGGTCGACAGCGGGGCGTCGCGGACGTCGTCGGCGGAGTCGTCGTTGTGGATGGCGCCGTCGAACCACTCCCGGCAGTCGACCCGGAAGACGTCGCCGGGGCGGACCGTGACGTTGGCCGGGACGTCGGGATGCCAGCGGTTGTGCCCGACGTACTGCTGGTCGGTGAACTTCTTCGACGAGTCGAGCGGGAACACGACTTTCGGCACGGTTTCCTCCGGGGCTGAGAGCGGCTGCACCCCTGCGGTGCAGCACGGTGGGGACGGCGGACTGCGACTGCGGACAGCGGGCGGGTCACCTCCTCTCGCCGGTGGTGGTCGAGCTCGGGCGCGCGGCCGGGACGTCGGCGCGGGACGGCGGGGGGACGGTGCCCTCGCGCTGCTCGGGGGCGGTCGCCGCGGCGGCCGACTGCTGGTCGCGCAGCCGCGGGGCGAGGGCCAGCGAGCCCAGGAAGATGACCGCGAGGACGATCGCCGTGGCCGTGAGGTTGTCGTCCCAGACCCCGGTGAGCAGCATGAACGCCGGGATCGCGCCGGAGAACACGCCCGCGACGACGGCGACCATGCCGGTGAACCGCGTCCACTCCTCGCGCTTGAGGCCCAGGACGACGAAGAACAGCGCCCACAGCACCGCCCAGTACAGCCAGATGACCCCGAAGGCGGCGTCGTCGAGGCGGCCGAAGTTCAGCCCGGCGTAGACGACGGCGCAGCCGGCGACGAACGCGGAGAACCAGCCGAGCCCGGTGCCGTCGAGGCCGGCCAGCAGGTTGAAGCCGACGTACAGGTAGGTGAAGCCGAACAGGTAGAGACCGGAGGCGGCAAGGATGGTGTTCTGGTCGCCGTCGGCGGTGAAGATCAGGTAGGTCGGGGTGATCACCTGCAGGCCGCCGACGAAGAAGTTCAGCGGCGCCGCGGCCCGGGCGTCGACGAACCCGAGCAGCATGAGTCCGTTGAGGATGAGCACGGCTCCGACGTACAGAAGTCCCACGCTGGCCATGGGGTCGTCCCTTCCTCGGTGGTTCGGGTGGCGGTCCCTGCGGACCGTCCGTCGGTGGTGGGTGGTGCGTCAGGGGCGTGGCAACCGGCGCAGCGCGGGGTTCGCGGTCGCGGCCGGGGCGCGGCGGACCGGCCGTGGGCCGGGGGAGGAGACGACCGCGGGCACGTCGGCGCTGCGCTCGGTCGAGTCGATGAGGGCGCGGCGGGCGGGGTCGCCGCCCAGGGAGAGCCGAGGCGGGGTGTAGACGCGCGTCGCCGCCGCACCGCAGGTCGGGCAGGTCGTCGTCCGCTGGGCGGTGCCGATCGGCAGCGAGCGCTCGGTGACGCCGTGGGCGTCGCAGCGGTACACGTAGACGGCCATGGGCGACCTCGTCCGACCAGCCCCCGCTGACACCCGCTCGCGGTGTGCGAGCGGACGGTCACCGTGCTCGCGGGCCGCAGGACGGGTCAAGGTCCCCGGCGATCAGTGGATCCGGTGGGCGGGCGCCCCGACCCGGTGTCGGCGCGCCCTGACCCACCGTCGCCCGCCATGCCCGCGCGTCGGGCTGCCGGCGCCCGCCGCCGGGGTCAGACCAGTTCGGGCACCCGCAGGTTGTGCAGGACGACGTCGAACTCGGCCTCCTCGGTGATCGTGATGCCCATCCGCGGGGCGAACGCGTCCCGCATGCCGGCGACGAGGTCGCGCGTCGCGTCCATGGCGGCGCGGTCGCGGTAGACGGTGGTGAGCGACGCGTGGCCGGTCTCCCGGTCGATGAGCAGGCTGAGGCTGCAGAAGCCGTCGATGTCGTCCATCCGCGGGATGATCTCGCTGCGGAAGGCAGCCAGGTTCTTGTCGGCGTTCGCCGGGTCGGCCGTGCTCCACATGACGCGGGCGCAGGCGTCGTCACCGGCCTGGTGCAGCCGGTGCATGACGGCGATCTCCCATTCCTGCACCTCGGTGTCGCGGCCGCCGAACCGGTCGGCGGCCTGCTTGCGCATCTGCATCACCCGGTCGCGGCTGTCGGCGACCGCCTGTTCGGTCTCCCAGCCGGTCGTGACGATGCAGCGGCCGGAGCTGCGGTCGGCGAGCATCGACAGGCCGGTGTAGCCGGGCATCTCGGCGACGGCGGGCATGACGTTGTCGCGGACGTCGGCGACACCCTCGTGCATCCGCTTCGGGTCGGCGGTGATCGTGGTGGTTCGGGCGTACATGACGCCCCCCTTCCGGGGTCGGGTGCGGCGCCCCTGCGGCGTCGCCGCACGGGCCATGCTGCTCGCTTGCCGGGTGGTGTCCACGGCCTTACGTCCCCGGTGGGGTGCCCCTCGATCGGGGGGTGAGCCAGCCGGCGGTCGATGCGGCCGCTTCAGTTCCGGTGGTGCGCAACCGACATAGCGGTCATGCGGATCAGCCGGATGGCTCCGGAGGTGGCCACCCCACGCGTGGTCGCCCGGACCGCCGGCCTGCTCACCGCGATGGGCGGGCTCGCCGCGATGGCGCTGGTGCTCGGCTCGCCCGGTGGGCTGAGCGGGATGCACCCGTTCATCATCGGGATCGCGCCGTCGACGACGCTGGTCGGCCTGGCCGTCATCCGCTGGGGCCACCTGGTGCCGCGGGTCTTCTTCCAGGTGCTGCTCGTGGTGGGCGCCGGTGGCATCGGGGTCTTCGCCTACTTCTCGCCCACGGCGGACGGCGCCGTCGCGGTGCTGTCGCTGATGGCGTTCGCGTCGATGGACGCCTTCCTCTTCTTCCCGCTGCTGTGGGGGCTGGGCTTCCTGGCCGAACTGCTGGTCGTCGGCGCCGTCGTCGTCGTGGCGCGGGGTGACGTCGCCGCGGGGCCCGCCGGGGTGCTGGGCGTGCTGGTGCTCGGCTCGGCCGGGGCGATCGGGCTGCTGGCGCAGCGCGCGGCCAGCGCCGACCGGGACGCCCTGACCGGGCTGGTCAACCGGCGCGGCTTCGACGAGGCGCTGGACGACGCGGTGCGGCTCGCGCTGTGGAGCGGCCAGCCGCTGTCGGCAGCGCTGTTCGACCTGGACTACTTCAAGGCCGTCAACGACTCGAAGGGCCACGCGGCCGGCGACGAGATGCTGCGTGCGGTCGCGGCGGCGTGGGGGCCGCTCCTGCCGCGCGGCGCGGTGCTCGCGCGGCACGGCGGCGACGAGTTCTCGCTGCTGCTGCCCGACTGCGACGGCGACGCCGCGCTGGTCTGGGCGGAGCAGCTGCGGGGCGCGCTGCCCGACATCGGGACGTCGGTGGGGGTGGCCGAGTTCGCGCTGGGCGACTCGCCGGCCGACCTCATGCGCCGGGCCGACGCCGCGCTGTACCGGGTGAAGTCGCTCGGGCGCGGACGCAGCGAGCTGGACGCCGGTGGGCAGAGCCCGCTCGCACGCGACCTGGCTGCCGCGCTGGCGGCGGGGGTCTCGGGTGGGCTGGCGGTGCACCTGCAGCCGATCGTGACGCCCGCGGACGGCGCGATCGCCGGTGTCGAGGCGCTGGTGCGCTGGACCCACGACACGCGGGGTGTCGTGGCGCCGGACGAGTTCGTGCCGGTGGCCGAGCAGGAGGGCCTGATCGGCGCGCTGGGGGCGTTCGTGTGGACGGCGGCGTGCCGGGACGCCTCTGTCCTTGCCGAGGCGCTGGGCCGGCCGATCCTCCTGACCGTCAACGTGTCGGGGCTGGAGCTGGACGACCCGGGCTTCCCCGACCGCGTGCTGGCGGCGCTGTCGGCGAGCGGCTGGCCGGCCGAGCGGACCGTGGTCGAGGTGACCGAGACGCTCGTGGAGGCGGAGACGACCCGCTCGGTGCGGGCGCTGACCGTGCTGCGCGACGCCGGCCTGCAGGTGGCCATCGACGACTTCGGCACCGGCTACTCGGCGCTGTCGCGCCTGGACACGCTGCCGACCGACTACCTGAAGCTGGACAACTCGTTCGTCGCCTCGATCACGACGTCGAACCGGCGGGCGCGGCTGCTGCGCAGCGTCATGGCGCTGGCCGACGCGCTGGACCTGGTGATGATCGCCGAGGGCGTGGAGACCGAGGAGCAGGCGCGGACCCTCACGAAGCTGGGCGTACCCCTGGCGCAGGGCTACCTGTACAGCCGCCCCCGCCCGGTGGCCGAGCTGGTCGCCGAGCTGAGCCCGGCACCCGTCGTCGCCACCTGATCGCGACCCGGCTGAGCCGCGCGAGCTGACGGCCTGTGTGAGGCTCCGGCGATGAGCGACCTCGAGCTGCGTCGAGACGTCGTCTGCGTCGAGCAGGCGCGGGACGCGGTGCCGGCCGAGCCAGGGCTGTACGCGTGGTGGGCCCGCCCGGGTGCCCTGCCCGGGATCGCCGGACCGCGCCACCCCGACGGCGAGCACGAGCTGCTCTACGTCGGTCTGGCACGCAGCGGGCCGTCGTCCGGGGCGACGCTGCGCAGCCGGGTGATCGGGAACCACGTCCGAGGGACGACGGGGCAGTCGACGCTGCGCCGGTCGCTCGCCTCGTTGCTGGTCGAGCAGGAGGGGTGGCGCAGCCGCTTCACCGACCGGCCGCTGCTCGTGCCCGAGGACGAACAGCGGCTCACCGGGTGGATGGAGCAGCACCTGGCGCTGACCTGGGCGGTGCACGAGGAGCCGTGGACCGTGGAGGCGCAGGTGATCGCGGAGCTGACGCCGCCGCTCAACCAGTCGGCCAACTCCGCGCACCCGCTGTACCGGCACGTGCGCGACGCCCGGCGCAGGTGGCGGGAGGCGGCACGACGTCCCGACGACGAGTAGCGAGGGTCAGGCGTGCAGGGCCTGGGTCCGCTCGGCGCCGTCCAGCAGCGCGACGACGTCCGCCAGCGGTGCGGGACGGCCGTAGAGCCAGCCCTGGCCGAAGCTGCAGCCGATCGCCCGCAGCTGGGCGTCCTGCTCCGCCGTCTCCACGCCCTCGGCGACGACGTCGAGGCCCAGCACGTGGGCCATGCCGACGATGCTGCGCAGCATCGTCGCGCGGCGCGGCGAGGTGGTGATCGTCGCGATGAACGACGAATCGAGCTTGAGGATGGCGACGGGGAGGGTGTCCAGGCGGCTCAGCGACGAGTAGCCGGTGCCGAAGTCGTCGATGGCGACGCCGAGACCGAGCGTGCGCAGCTCGTGCAGCGCGGCGACCGCGGTGGAGGACTCGGCCTCCACGAGGCTCTCGGTCACCTCGAGCACGGTCTCGCCGGCCGGCCAGCCGGTCTCGGCGAGCACCGCGCGCACCCGGCCGGCGTACGCGGGGTCGGACAGCTCGCGCCCGGAGACGTTGACGCCCAGCCGCAGCCGGCGGCCGGTCCTCGCGTGCAGCGCGGCCAGCTGGGCGCAGGCGGAGCGGAGCACGTGCTCGCCGAGGCGCGGCATCAGCCCGTGCCGCTCGGCGACGGCGACGAACTCGGCGGGTGAGACCGGGCCACGGTCGGGATGGGTCCAGCGGGCCAGCGCCTCGACGCCGACGACCTGGTCGGTGCGCATGTCGAGGATGGGCTGGAAGTGCACGGTCACGTCGCCGGCGTCCAGGGCTGCGGTGAGGTCGGCGACCAGGTCGGACGTGGCGGGCCCGGCGCCGAGCTCGCACCGGCCGCGGCCGGCCGCCTTGGCGGTGTAGAGCGCCAGGTCGGCGCGGCGCATGAGCTGGGCGGCGCTCTCGCCGGGCTGGTGCTCGGCCACGCCGCAGGACATGCCGATCTCGGGGTGCCGGGCGCGGACCTGCTGCACCAGGGTCAGCGCGGCCGGTCCGGGCAGGCCGGGGAGCAGCACGGCGAACTCGTCGCCGCCGTGCCGGGCCAGCACCGCCGTCGACGGCAGGGCTCGGCGCCAGGCCTTCGCCACCGAGCGCAGCACCCGGTCGCCGGCGTCGTGGCCCTGCGTGTCGTTGATGGCCTTGAAGTGGTCGAGGTCCAGGAGCGCGGCCGACATCGGCTCGTCGGTGCGGCTGACCGCCCGCATGAGTTCGTGCAGGGCCTGATCGAAGCCGCGCCGGTTGGTCAGCCCGGTGAGCGGGTCGCGATTGGCGCTGGAGGCGCGCAGCACGAGCCCGCGGGTGACCACGCTCAGCCCCAGCACCATCGCGTCCAGCGAGAGGGCGATGGGCAGGGCGACGTCGCCGCGCACCACCAGGCCGGCGGTGAGGCCGGCCAGCGCCAGCCCGGTGTGGCCGGCGGCGAGCGGCAGGCTGAAGAAGAAGCAGGCGGCGATGGCCAGGAAGCTGGTCAGGGCGCCGACCGCCAGCGCCGTCGGCACGTCGGGCGCCAGCACCACACCGGCGACCACCACGGCCGTCGCCTGCAGGACGGCGAGGTGGAACGCCGGCCGCGGCCACCGGGATCCCCAGCGGAAGACGATCCCACCGGCGAGGAGGGCGGACACCGCGAGGCTGCTGACCAGCGCCCGGTCGGCCCAGGGGGCGTCGGCGCCCAGGACGGCGAGCAGGGTGGCGCTGCCACCGAAGACGTACAGGGTGGCGAGGGCCTGGGTCATCACGCGCGGGGTGGCCACTTCGGGGACGGCGGACCACTTCATGGGAACGGGATCGGCCGTTTCAACGGTGTCGTTGATGGCGCCTCCCTCCCCCGGGGGGTGTGCGGCGGGGTGCTCACGCCCCGCCTCGCAGGCTCCAGGGTGTTACTGCTCGACGCGGTCCGCACCCGGAGATGCGGACCGCGTCGCGCTCAGCTGCGGGAGAGGGCCGGACGGGTCTTCGCCCAGGCGAGGAACTTCGTGGCCTGGTGCAGGTCGGGGATGTCGTTCCCGACCAGCGAGCGCAGCAGGTCGTTGCTCCAGACGGCGACGCGGCCGATCGTCCAGGCCACCTTCTCCGCCGCCGGCAGGTCGAGGTCGAAGACCAGCTTGGCGATCTCCTTCTTCCCGTCGGTGGGCGCCGTGTACTTGAGCACCGGGAGGAAGCGCTCGGGCTCGACGACGCAGAGCACCTTGGTGAGCAGCGGCTCCTTGTTGAACGACGGCAGCCCGATCTTCTTGCCGTCGATCAGCTGGGTGAGCCGGTCCTCCAGGCGCAGGCTGGCCGGCCCGTGCAGCAGGAACCCGATCGTCTCGCGCACCTTCTGGGCTGCCACGTCGTCGCCCTGGGTCTTCCAGGCCCGGTTGACCCCGGACATGTTGCCGGCGCTGGCGAGGGTGTCGGAGGTGGCGAAGTACAGCAGCTGCTCCGGCGTCGCCTCGGCGAGCCCGTCCTGGGTGAACAGCTGCCGGTAGCGCTCGCGGAAGCCGGCGACCGCGGGGTCGGGCTCGGGGTGGTCGAGCTGGAACTCCGCCTTCAGCAGCTCCACCCGCTCGCGGACGTCGGGGCGCACGTCGGCGGCGGTCGGGAAGGCGGCGTGCAGCGACTCGAACGTCTGCACCGCCGGCCGGCCCGGGTCGCGGCGGGCCTCGCCCCGGAGCCACTCGTGGCCGCAGTCGGCGCAGTGGATGAGCAGCTGGCTGTCGGCCTGCTTGGTGCCGGTGATGTCCTCGCTGGAGCAGTTCGGACAAGCGATCAGAGCCATGGATTCCCGTTCGTTCGGTTGGTGCGTCTACGTGCACCTGCGGGCCCTGCGGCACCCCGGTGAGGGAGCGCGTCGGCCCGGGCGGCGAAACGTGCAAGTCGCGTCGGCTCCCCTCACCCTCCCACCTCCTCGGGCGGGGTGGGCTCAGGAGCACTCGGGAACGACCTGACTCCGGGGATCACGACCGCCGCGAGGCGAGCAGCCGGGGCACCAGTTCCGCCCCGGCGGCACCGGTCACGGCGGAGCCGAGCACCACCGACCACGACAGCGGGTCCAGCGGCGTGCACCCGAAGAACCGGCTCAGCCCGGGCGTCTGCACGATGGCGACGAGCGCGGCGAGCGAGCCGGCGACCGTGACGAGCACCAGCGGGCTGCGCCGGCCCATCCACGCCGTCTGCGCCAGCTGGGTGGCGACCAGCGCGGCCAGCCCCATGGTGCCGGCGCGGCCGGGCAGCGGGAGCGGCGTGAGCCGGCCGACCGCCCAGGCGCCGGTGGCACCGGCGGTGGTCGCGGCACCGCGGACGACGACCATGCGCCGCACCTCGTCGGCGAAGCCGCGGTGCGGGCCGGCCCGCAGCACGGCGGCGAGCGGATGGTCGGCCAGCGGACCGTCGTCGCCGGTGTCCTGGACCTGCCGCGGCGCGGCCACGGCGACGGCGAGGGCGGGGAACATGTCGGTGAGCAGGTTGACCAGCAGCAGCTGCCGGGTGCCCAGCGGCGAGCGGCCGCCGACGGCGGTGCCGAGCACGGTGAACGCGACCTCGCCCGCGTTGCCGCCGACCAGGATGGACACCGCGTCGCGCACCCGTCCCCACATCGCCCGGCCCTCGGCGATCGCGTCGACCAGGCGGGTGAGGTCGAGGTCGGTGAGCACCAGGTCGGCCGCGGTGCGCGCGGCCGGCGACTCCGCCCCCTCGACGCCGACGCCGACGTCGGCCAGCCGGATCGCCGCGGCGTCGTTCACGCCGTCGCCGGTCATCGCCAGCGTCGCCCCCGCCCGGCGGAGCGCCGCCACCAGGCTCACCTTCTGCTCCGGGGAGAGCCGGGCGAAGACGGCGGTCTCGGCGACCATCCGCACCCGCTCGGTGTCCGAGGCCCGCGCCAGCTGGGAGCCGGTCACCACCCGGTCGGCGTCCGGGATGCCGGCCTCGGCGGCGATCGCGGCGGCGGTCTCGGGGTGGTCGCCGGTGGCCACGACCACCCGGACGCCGGAGGCCCGCAGCTGGGCGACCGCGCGCACCGACGACTCCCGCAGCGTGTCGGCCAGCCCGACCAGCCCGCGGTAGGTCAGGTCGCCGGCGGCCTCGTCCAGGCCGTCCGGCACGGCGTCCACGGCGCGGTCGGCGACGGCGAGCACCCGCAGTCCGTTGCCGGCGAGCTCGCGCACCTGCTGGCGCACGTCCGGGGCGTCGGCGCAGCGGCCGAGCACGACCTCGGGCGCGCCCTTCACGACCAGGCGGCCGCCGCGGACGACGGCGGAGAAGCCGCGCCCGGCGGCGAAGGCGAGGCTCGCGTCCGGGGGGCCGTCCCAGGCGTCGCCGGCGGCCTCCAGGACGGCGCGGTCGGTCTCGTGCGCGCCGTCGTCCCCGTTGCCCATGCCGGCGGCGGCCAGCCGGAGGAGCTCGTCCTCGCCGGTGTCCCCGTCGGGGAGGAGCCGGGTCACCCCGAGCCGGTTCTCGGTGAGGGTGCCGGTCTTGTCGAAGCAGACGGTGTCGACCCGGCCGAGGGCCTCGAGCACCCGCGCGCTGCGCACCACCGCGCCGCGCCGCGACAGCCGGCGGGCCGCGGCCTGCTGCGCGACGGTGGCGACCAGCGGCAGCCCCTCGGGGACGGCGGTGACCGCGATGGCCACCCCCGCACGCACCGCCTCGCGCAACGGTCGGCCCCAGAGCACGCCGAGCAGGGTGACGGCTCCGCCACCGGCGAGGGTGAGCGGGAGGACGGAGCGGGTCAGCTCGGCCAGCCGGGCCTGCACGCCGGCCGGGGGAGCGGCGCCTCCGGCGGCCCGCGCGGCCCGGCCGGCCTGGGTCGCCTGCCCGACGGCGACGACGACGGCCCGCCCGCGCCCGGCGACGACCGTCGTGCCGTCGAAGAGCATGCAGGTGCGGTCGGCGACCTCGGCGCCCGGCGTCGCAGGCAGTGACTTGGCCACCGACAGGGACTCGCCGGTGAGCCCGGACTCGTCCACCTCCAGGTCGTCGACCTCGAGCAGCCGGGCGTCCGCGGTGACGATGTCGCCTGCCTCGACGAGGACGACGTCCCCGATCCGGACGGCCGAGGCGGGCACCTCTTCGGAGTAGCCCCCGGTCTCCCGGCGCACGGGGCTGTCCTGCGCGAGCAGCAGGCCCTCGAGCGCCGTCTCGGCGCGCGACCGCTGCAGGCCGCTGACGAGTGCGTTGATGACGGTGACGCTGCCGACCAGGATCGCGTCGGTGGCGTTGCCGAGGACGGCGGTCGCGGCCGCCCCGGTGGCGAGGAGCGGGGTGAGCGGGTCGGAGAGCTCGGCGGTGACGGTGCGGGCGAACCGGGTCGGACCATGGACGACGGGGTGGGCGCGCACGGTATCGACGAGGGCGGCCGCGCGGCCGGCGCGCGGTTCGCCTGCGGCGGGCAGATCGGCCAGCCGGGTCAGGACGTCGTCGGGCTCCAGCGTGTGCCAGGGGGTGTGCACGGTGGGCGCCGGCACGGGGCGGCGGGCGATGCGGGCGGCGGTCCACGCGCCGGTGGTCAAGGTGGTGGCGGTCGCCCACTTGCCCGGCGTCGGTGCCTGGCGCTGGCCGTAGCGCGAGCCGCCGACGGCGGCGAGCAGCCCGCCGAGGACGTTGCCGGTCAGCGCGGCGCCGGATGCGCGGCGGCTGAACGCCCGGGCCTCTCTCGCCGCGGCGACGACCCGGCAGGCGTCGGCGAGGCCCGACGAGGTGACCAGGTCCGCACCCCAGGCCGGCGCCCGGCCGTCGAGGACCGGCGCCACCGCGACGTCGGCGGCGAGCAGCGCGGGGCCGTCCACCGCGGAGACCAGCAGGACGCCGTGCCCGTCCTCCTGCAGCCGCCGGACGGTCGCGACGAGCGGCTCGTCGGCGGGGGAGACGTCGTCGGCCAGACCGGCGAGCTCGCCCGCGCCCACGTGCGGGGAGAGGACCAGCCGCAGGCCGGCGTCGCCGACGGTGGCCAGCAGCGCCTCGGCGTACGGGTCGAGCTCCGGGGCGACGGTGACGGTGCCGACGCGGCGACGGCCCTGCAGCAGGGAGCGGACCTCGCCGCCGGGGGCCCCGGCCGTCGCCCGCGGGGGACCGAGCCGGACGCCGTCCCCACCGGCGCTGCCGAGGAGGCGCGTGGCCGCCGTCCAGACGCCGGCGTCGTCCCAGCCGTCGGCCTCTCCCGTGGCCTCGACGACGACGGGTGGGCCGGTGCACAGCGCGGCGCCGTCGACGACGACGGTGTCGACGCGGTCCAGCCGGCGGTAGGCCGAGCCGTCGAGGGGGAGGACGCCGCGGCGGGCGAGCAGCAGGCCGAGCGCCGCGGCGAAGGACTCGCGGCCGAGGACGGCGGCGTTCGGGGTGAGCGCCTTGAGGAGGTCCGCGGAGCGCCCGGGACGGCGGGTGAGGGCGAGAATGCCGAGGGCGGCGCCGAGCTCGGTGGGTTCGAGACGCGCCTGGTAGGTCTCGACGGGGCCGTGCGGCAGCTCGCGGGGTCGCGGGCCGGGGGGCTGCTGCGGCTCGGCCGCGCCCTCGTCGGGCTCGCGCAGGCAGAGCTCGCGCTCGCGGCGGCGCCAGACCTGGCGGCGCGCGCGGATCTCGACGGCCCGCTCGATCGCGGCGACGGCGTGGAGGGCCGGCACGCTGGGGCTCTGGGCCAGGGAGTGCAGCAGGGCAGCGGTTCCTTGGAAGGCCAGTTCGGTGCCGACCGGGCCGAGGCGGCCGGAGACCACCTCCCTGAGCCGGTGCTGGGTGTCGAGCAGCGCCACGAGCAGCGTGGCGTGCCGGGTGAGCGCGGGCACGGGTAGCAGCCGGCCGAGGGTGGCCACCCAGACGGCGGCGGTGTCGACGGCGGCGGCTGCCACGGCGGCCAGGAGCGGCTCGAGGTCGGCCGGGTGGTCGGGGCGCTCCGGGAAGACGCCGGTGCCGCCGCGGGCCTGCTCGATCTCGGTGACCACGCCGACGACGTCGTCGACGCCGACCGTCTCCGAGTCGACGGCCACCAGCACCCGGCCGAGGACGTCGTCGACCGTCGCCCACTGGACGCCCTCGAGCCGCTCGAGGTGGCGGAGGAGGGACTCCGTGGCCTCGGGCGTCCGGTCGTGGGCGGCGAGCTCGATGTGCAGGTGGTCCTTGTCGCGGTAGACCCGCCGCGTATGGCGGGTGCCCGGCGGCTCGACCATGCCCTTGGCCGCGGAGGCCAGCTCGTGCAGGTGCCCGCCGGGGATCGGGTCGGCGCCGGTGACCAGCGTGCCGACGGCCCTCGTGGTGTGGACCGCTGCGCCCCGTGCCAGGGAGACGGAGCCGTTGACCCCGGCGCGGGCGACGCTCCGGGTGAGGGATGCCGTCTCGCCGACGAGACCGACGCCGACCACCACCGGGACGGCGGCCGCCAGCGCAGCGGTTCCGGTGGCCACGCGCGCCGCCTCGCGCGCGGCGCTGCCGGCCGACGCGATGCGGCGGAGCAGGGGCATGGCACTCCCGTGGTGACGACAGGCCCGAACGGTACGTCGTCGGCGGCCGGGTGGAGGGCCTCGTGACCGCCGCTGTGGAAATCCGGTTCGGCCGGTCGGGGTGACCGAGGGTGAGGGCGGATCCGTGCTGCGGCTGGAGCGTGGTTCCGACGGCGGCGCCCAGCCGGGCGCCGCCGTCGCCGTGTCTACCGGGGGACGGTCGGCTGGAGAACGGCCTCGGCGAGCCCCTCGGTGCGGAAGTGGGTGAACTCCTGGTACTCGGGGTCGGCGACCATCTTGCTGAAGGCCTCGCGGCTCGGGTACCTGATCAGCAGGACGACGTCCCACGCCTGCCCCTCCTCGGCGACCAGCGGGGTCGCGCCGTCGCCGACGTAGACCACCTCGCCGCCGTAGCGGGGGAGGAACGTCTCGCGGATCGCCGACGAGTACTTCTCGTAGGACTCGCGGCCGCCGTCGACGAAGCGGAGCAGGTTGAGCATCACGACGGGGCCGCCCGGGTCCTCGGCGAGGTACTGCTTGAGGCCGGCGCCGGTGGGATTGATAGCCATGGGTTCGGACGCTAGCGGCACCCGACGACCGGTGCGTGGTCGCGGGGTGCCGACGTCTGCCGGCCGCCGCGTCCTGTGTCGACCGCGGGCGCCGAACTCAGCGCGCCGGCTCGGGTTCTGCGACGACGCGTGCCGGTTCGGCGGGTGCCGCCGGGCTGCGGACGGCGACGATGTGGGCGACCGCGGCGGCGACCACCAGCGCGGCGGCGACCGCCGGGGCGAGCATCGCGGCGCTCGCGCCGAGCCGGTCGGCGACGGCGCCGGTGGCGGCGGAGGCGAGCGCCTGGCCGACGACGACCGCGGAGCCGAGCATCGTCATCGCCGTCGCCGAGCGGCCGACGGGGGAGAGCTGCGCGACGAGGCTGTACTGGGCGACGAGGGTGGGCCCGATGCCGCAGCCGGCGACGACGAGGGCGACGACGACCGCGGCAGTCCGTCCTGCGCGGCGGCGAAGGCGAGAGCCGAGGCCAGCAGCAGGACGCCGAAGACGAGCCACCGCATCCGCACCGCGAAGCGCGCCGGGAAGGCGGCCGAGCCGAGGGCGAGGACGGCCGAGCCGACGCCCATGACGCCGTAGAGCAGGCCGGCGCGGTCGCCCTCGCCGCCGTCGGCGAGGAAGGCGGTGAGCGAGGTGAGCGTGCCGCCGAAGAAGAGTCCGACGCCCAGCGCGCCGGCGACGACGGTGAGCAGCGGGGCGCGCAGCAGCTCGCGGACGGGGGCCTGCGCGCGCGGGGCGCCGGTCGTCGAGCGGGGGTCGATCCGGCCGGTGGGGTGCAGGGCGAACCAGGTGACGAAGACCAGCGTGAGCGCGGCGGCCCCGGCGACGGCGAGCCACGGGGCGACGGCGGTGGCGAGGAGGCCGACGAGGAAGGGGCCGGCGATGAAGACGGTCTCGTCGGCGGCCGACTCGTAGGCCATGGTGCCGTTGAGGGTGCCCTCGCGGCGGTCGGCGGGGATGCGGCGGCCGATGATGGCGACCAGCCGGGTGCGCGACATCGGGGCGATCTGGGGTGCGGAGGCGCCGATCAGCACCGACAGGCCGAGCAGGCCGGCGTTGCCGGTGCTGCCGGCGACGACGAGCGGGAAGACGCCGAGCAGACCGGCGTGCACCAGCCCGACGGGCACCAGGGCGCGGCGCTGGCCGAACCGGTCGACCGCGGCGCCGAGCAGGGGGCCGGCCAGGGCGGTGCCGAGGCCGGCGGCGGCGGAGTTGAGCCCGCCGAGGCCCACCGAGCCGCGCTCGGCGACGACCAGGGTGAGGACGCCGACGATCATCATCGCGAACGGCAGGCGGGCGATGAAGGCGAGCGGGAAGTAGGAGATCCCGGCGTGCCGGACGAGCGGGTACCTGCTGATCGGGGTCATGACCTCTGCGCGGGGCGGATCGGGCGTGCCGCCTTGATCCGCCGGCGATGCCGACCTACAGGTAGTTGCACACGGACGTTCTCGGTTCACCACGACCGTAACGCAGGTTCTGGCTCCCGGCCGGGGTGCGAGGCCGGCCGGCGTCGTCGATCCGGGTGAGGCGGCCGTGGTGCCGTCAGGTGGTCTCGGTGGTCCCGCCGGCGTCGACCAGGTCGGACAGGCCGCCGGCGTCGAGGACGTCGGTGAAGCCGAGGTCGGCCATCCGTGCCGCGGCCTCGGCCGAGCGGGCGCCGGTGCGGCAGTAGACGACGTAGGTCGCGTCCCGGTCGAGCTCGGAGACCTGGTCGGTGAAGGTGTCCGCGCTGAGGTCGATGTTCCGGGCGCCGGTGAGGTGGCCCTCGGCGTACTCGGCCGGGGTGCGGACGTCGATGACCGTGGTGCCGGCGGTGGCGATCTCCTCCAGCGCCTCGGCGGGCTCGACGACGGCCGCGCTGGGGGCGGCTGCGCTCGTGCTCTCCGGGGCGGCGTCGTCCGAGCTGGAGCAGCCGGTCAGCGCGAGAGCGGCGGCGAGGGCCAGGAACGCCAGCGGCCTGGTCCGGTGGGCGGTGGGGGAGGCGATGGCCGGGCTCCTGTCCGTGCGGCGGCGTGCTGGTGCGTCGACGAGCGGCTGGGTCGCCGGCCCGATCGTCGTGTGTCCAGGTGAGTCGGGCGTCAGGCGGCTCCAGCCGCACGGTGGTCCTGCGGGCGCTCCGCCGCCTTCGGGTGAGCGAATCCGTGCTGGCGCCCGTCAGTCGGGGCTGTCAGCGCGGCTCACGGCAGCTCGTCTGCCGCCTCAAGCGACGACCGTCGGTTCCGACTGCTCCGTCTCGTCGGCGCGCCGGGGTTCCACCAGATGACGCTCGTAGGCGTCAGCGGACGTGCTCGGCTGAGCGGTTCCGCGGTCAGCCGCCGAGTGCAGGACGGCGACCCAGTGCCAGTTCGTCCGTCTCGGGGATCCGGTTGACGGCGTCAGTCGACAGCCGTGCTCTCGATGAATGCCTCGACTGTCGACAGGGCCAGCCGCCATCCGCGATCTCACGGTCCGTGACGACGTCGGCCATCAGATCGGCAGTGCCGTTCTGGCGTGCGAGGTCCTCGACGATCATGCGGATCTGGCTCTGTCGCATCCGTCGATGTCGAACGGGCTGTCAGCACCCAGTCCGGGTCAGTTCAGCAGTGCTCACGGCCTGGTCGACTACGGCGACCTCGTAGGGCGCGCCCTGGCAACGTCGGCTCGGCTGCTCGTCGGCGCTGACGGTGCTCGGCTCGTGAACACTTCGCGCGTCGGTGCTCGCTGCGGTCGGCGTAGGCGTGCCGCCGCTGAGCATGCTCGCCGCTCGATCGCCGCGCGCCGCGGCGAAGCGCGACGCGGCCCGGCCGACGCGATGGCCAGCGTGCTCCGTCAGTGCGTCGCCGACCGACAGGCGGACCAGCGCCAGCGACGCAGGCGACGCACGTGCTCCGGTCGTCTGACGACGTCAGCCGACGAGACCAGCACGACCAGCGTCGGAGTGCGCCCGCGACTCCGGAGCGCCGAGCTCCGAGCCGCCGCTGTCTGCCGCTGTCGCGGCGATCCGTGCGTCCGGTCGAGTACCACGGAGCGCCCACTGGACATGAACGCAGTCCGACGTCGCCGCGCGCGAGATCCGGGTTCGAACGAGTCCGCCGAGCGTCAGTACGGCGTGGCGCGCACTGACGGAGGTCACCTGCCGGCTCGGCGAGGGCGAGCCGTGCTCGACCGGACCGGCGTTCGACGGCCCGTGCGCCGGAGTACGCTCGAGCAGCTGCGTGCCACACGCGGAACGAGGTGTCCGACGTGACGCTCCTGAGGGCGGACCGGTCGCGGACCAGGTTCATGGACGTGCCGCCGACAGCCTCGACGTGTGGCCTTAGGTGGCCGGCGTCGGCAGCAGCTTCTCGCTTCGGCGACGTCATCGGCGCTTGCGCCGGTCGAGTAACTGCGGCGCGCGTCAGCGGCCGCGGCTCCGAGGCCGGGCCGGTGTCGTGTGCGTACCTCACTGCGCGGGTCAGGGCGCGTCCGGCAGGCTGCCCGGGACGGCGGCGATCAGGAGGCACGGGCGAATGCAGCGACTCGACGGACGGCTGGTGCTCAGCCCGACCGACCTGACCGCCCACCAGGAGTGCCGGCACCTGACCCGCCTCGACCTGGGCGTGGCCGCGGGGGAGTGGACGGCGCCGGCCGAGGCGACCGCGCCCGAGGTGCAGTTCGTCTTCGACCGCGGGATGGAGCACGAGCGGAAGTACCTGGCGTCGCTGGAGGCTCGCGGGCTCTCGGTCACCGAGATCGCCGGCGGCTCCGGGCTCGAGGGACGACGGCGCGCGGAGGCCGAGACGGTCGAGGCGATGCGCAGCGGCGTCGACGTCGTCTACCAGGGGACCTTCTTCGACGGCGCCTGGGGCGGGCAGGCCGACTTCCTGCTGCGGGTCGAGACGCCGTCGCTGTTCGGCGACTGGTCGTACGAGATCGCCGACACCAAGCTCGCCCGCAAGCTCAAGGTGGCGGCGCTGCTGCAGATGGCCACCTACGCCGAGCGGCTGACCGTGCTGCAGGGGGTCGAGCCGGCGCGGATCCACGTCGTCACCGGCGACGGCGAGTCGCGGCCGTGGCGGCTGATCGACGTCGCCGCGTACGCCCGGCGGGCGCGGGCCCGGCTGGAGGGCTTCGCCGCCGCGCCGCCGGAGACCGGGCCCGTCGCCGATCGGGCACTGCGAGCAGTGCCGCTGGGCCGAGCGGTGCAACGCCGAGCTGCGGGAGGCCGACGACCTCGGCCTGGTCGCCGGCATGCGCGGCGACCACCGCGACGCGCTGCGGGCGGTCGGCATCCCGACCATGGCGGCGCTGGCGGGTGCGTCCCCGGAGCTGCTGAAGTCGTCGGGCATCGGCGTGGACGCGCGGACGCGGCTGCAGCAGCAGGCGGCCGAGCAGCTGCGGGAGCGGCTGACCGGGGAGTCGTCGCGGACGCTGCTCCCGCCGCTCGACGGGCTGGGCCTGCTGCGCCTGCCGCCGCCGAGCCCCGGCGACCTGTACCTCGACTTCGAGGGCGACCCCTGGTTCGAGGACGGCACGGGGCTGGAGTACCTCGCCGGGCTGGGCGACCGGTCGGGTGCGTTCACCGCGCTGTGGGCGCACGACCGGCCCGCGGAGAAGGCGATGGTCGCCGAGCTGATCGACCGGCTGGTGGCCGCGGCGGCGAGCGACCCGGGCATGCACGTCTACCACTACGCGCCCTACGAGGTGACCGCGCTCAAGAAGCTGGCCGGCGGCTACGGCGTGCGCGAGGCGGAGCTCGACCAGCTGCTGCGCGAGGAGCGGTTCGTCGACCTCTATCCCGTCGTCCGGCAGTCGATGCGGATCAGCAAGGAGTCGTACTCGATCAAGAAGGTCGAGGCGTTCTACGGCCGGGAGCACGGGGGAGAGGTGGCCAGCGCGCTGGGCAGCGTCCTGGAGTACGAGGCCTGGCTGGCCGACGGCGACGACGCCCGGCTGGCCGCGATCGAGTCGTACAACAAGGACGACGTCGACTCCACGCGCGAGCTGCACGACTGGCTGGAGACCCAGCGCGCGGAGCTGGAGGCGGTGCACGGGGCGCTGCCGCGGCCGTCGTGGGTGACCGCCGAGCCGGACCCGAAGGTGACCGAGGCGCAGGCGGCGGAGCTGGAGCTGGCCGACCGCCTGCACGACGCCGGGCACGGGCTGCTGGGCGACCTGGTGGGCTGGCACCGCCGCGAGGACAAGCCGTCCTGGTGGGAGGTCTTCCGGCTGCGGACGCTGGACCGCGAGGCGCTGATCGAGGACGGCTCGGCGCTGGGCGGGCTGACCTTCGAGCGGTACGTGGGGCCGGACAAGCGGAGCCACCTGTACGAGTACTCGTTCCCGGTGCAGGACACGAAGCTCTCGGTCGGCGACGAGGCGCTGGACGTGGACACCGCGAAGAAGGCCGGGACGGTGTTCGGCCTCGACATCGCCACATGTCGACTTGTCCTCAAGACGACGGCCGCCGAGCCGCCGCAGCCGCGCGGGCTGGGGCCGGGCGGGCCGCTGAACACCAAGGGCCTCCGCGAGGCGATCGCGGCGACCGGCGACGACGTGCTGGCCGGCCGCGACTGCCTGGGGCAGGCGCTGGTCGAGCGGCGCGTTCCCGCGGGAACGCCGCTGCGCGAGGGCGAGTCGACGACCGACGCGATCGTGCGGCTCGGGCTGGCGCTGGACGGCGAGGTGCTGGCCATCCAGGGCCCGCCCGGGAGCGGCAAGACGACGGCGGCCGCTGCGCTGATCCGGGCGCTGCTGGACGCCGGCAAGAAGGTCGGCGTCACGGCGACCTCGCACGCGGTCATCGGCAACCTGCTCAAGGCGGTCGGGCGGCCGGCGCTGCAGAAGTGCGAGGAGAGCCAGCACTGCGGTGCCGCCGGGGTCGCGTGGTCGGCGGACAACGGCTTCGTCGCGTCGGCGCTGGTGGACGGCGACGTGAACCTGGTCGGCGGGACGGCGTGGTTCTGGACCCGGGCGGACGTGGCCGAGGCCGTGGACGTGCTGGTGGTCGACGAGGCGGGGCAGTTCTCGCTGGCCAACGCGGTGGCGGTGGCGCGGGGTGCGCGGTCGATGGTGCTGCTGGGCGACCCGCAGCAGCTCGCGCAGCCGTCGCAGGCCGTGCACCCGGGGGAGTCCGGCGCCTCGGCGCTGGAGCACCTGCTCGACGGGCACCCGACGATCCCGGCCGACCGCGGCGTCTTCCTGGACCGGTCGTACCGGATGCACCCGGACCTGACGGCGTTCGTGTCGGAGCTGGCGTACGAGGGCCGGCTGCGATCCGCCGACGGTCGGGAGCGGGTGGCGGTGCTGGGGGAGGGGCCGCTGTCCGGGCAGCGGCCTGCGGGTGCTGCCGGTGGCCCACGAGCGGACCTGCGCGGACAAGAGCCAGCAGGAGGCCGACGCCGTCGCGCGGCTGTGGCACTCGGTCCAGGGCTCGACGTGGCGGAACCACCTGGGGGAGGAGGCGCCGATCGGGCCGGCCGACGTGCTGGTCGTGGCGCCGTACAACCTCCAGGTCCGGCTGATCCAGGCGGCGCTGCCGGACGGCGCGCGGGTGGGGACCGTGGACAAGTTCCAGGGCCAGGAGGCGCCGGTCGTCCTGTACTCGATGACGAGCACCAGCGCCGACGATGCGCCGCGCGGGGTGTCGTTCCTGTACGACCTGAACCGGCTGAACGTGGCGGTGTCGCGGGCGCAGGCGCTGGCGTGCGTGGTGCTGAGCCCGGAGCTGCTGGACGCGCCGGTGCGGACGCCGGACCAGCTGCGGAAGGTGAACGCGCTGTGCCGGCTGGTGGAGTCGGCGAGCGTGGTGGCGCTCGACTGACCGCAGTGCGCGGGCCTGTGCGGCGCGTGGTCTGATGCCTGTCAGAGAGGCGGAGCCGGCGTCGGGGCCGGTGCGCTCGTTCGAGAGGTGGGCTCGTGGCCGGATCCGGTGAAGTGCTGCTCGAGGTGGACGGCGGCGTCGCGATCGTGACGCTGAACGCTCCGGACCGGCGCAACGCGCTGACGCCCGGCATGGCCGACGAGCTGATCGCGACCTTCGACGAGGTGGACGCCAAGCCGGAGGTCGGTGCGCTGGTCATCCGCGGCGTCGGCAAGTCGTTCTGCGCGGGCGGCGACGTCGCGACGCTGACCTCGGCCGGCAAGGACCCGGCGACGCCGGACGCCTACGAGGGCATGGGCAAGATCTACGACTCCTTCTACCGGCTGGGCCAGGTGCGCGTGCCCACGGTGGCGGCGGTGCGCGGCTCGGCGGTGGGCGCCGGCATGAACATGCTGCTGGCGGCGGACCTGCGGATCGTCGCGAAGGACGTCCGGCTGCTGGCCGGCTTCCTCCGGCGCGGCATGCACCCGGGCGGCGGGCACTTCGTGATCCTGTCCCGGCTGATCGGCCGCGAGGCCGCGGCGGCGATGGCGCTGTTCGGCGAGGAGATCAACGGCGACAAGGCCGTCGAGCTCGGGCTGGCGTGGGAGTCGCTGGACGACGCCGCGGTCGAGGACCGGGCGATCGAGCTGGCTCAGCGGGTGGCGGCCGACCCGGAGCTGGCGCGGGTGGCGGTGGGCAACTTCCGCAAGGAGGTCGTCAACGGCGCGATCCCGTGGGACGTCGCGATGCAGTCGGAGCGCCCCGCGCAGATGTGGTCGATGCGCCGCTCGGGCTAGCACTATGCCTAGGTCAACTGACTCGGCCCTGATCGCAGACTGCGACACCACCCTGGCGTCCTCGGCTTCCGGATGAGGCCAGGTGGCAGTCGCGCTAGCCAGGGCCCCCCACCGACTTGGACGTTCAAGGCGAGCGCGTCGCCTGCCTGGACTGTCAGTAGCGCCGTCTATCCTCGGATCGTGGCTGAAGACTCCGCTTTGAAGGTCATTTCTTTGTTCACCGGAGCCGGCGGGCTTGACGTCGGTCTTGATCAGGTCGGCGGGTTTGACTTGCTTGCCTGCGTCGAACTGCAGTCAAGATTCTGCGAAACCTTGCGTGTCAATAGGGACGCGGGACGATTTGGCACGTCGAAGACGCGTATCGTTGAAGCCGATCTTTCCAAGTTCGATCCCTATGATTGATGGACGAACTGGGTCTCGTGCCGGGGCGGAGTTGGGACGTCCTGGTTGGCGGTCCACCTTGCCAGTCGTTCAGCACGGCAGGACGGAGAGGTACGGTTTCCGATCCGCGGGGTCAGCTTATCTGGGATTATTTGAGGTTTGTGGAAGCGCTCCGGCCTCGTTACTTTTTGATGGAGAATGTGCGGGGTCTTCTCTCGGCGGCGTTGCAGCACAGGCCGATCGCCGAGAGGCCGGAGAGGGGTGGCCCACCCCTTCTCGACGAGGAGAAGCCGGGTTCGGTTGTTGAGGCGTGGATTGAGGATCTAGGCAAAATCGACGGCGGCGCCTACCGAGTTGATATCTTCGAGGTAAATTCCGTCAACTACGGGGGGCCTCAGCTTCGTGAGAGAGTGCTGTTCATTGGAAACCGAGAGTCGAAATGCGTGGACTTTCCAGAGCCTACTCACGGGCCAACGGCATCATATCCGGACCTACTGCCGTTCAAAACACTGGGCGAGGCCCTTGACGGGTTGATCGAGGATGCGCCTGTACTTATGGATTTCAGTCCAAGGAAGAAGCGCTTCCTGGAACAGGTTCCCCCGGGCGGCAACTGGCGGATGCTTCCGACGGACGTGGCCATGGAGTCCATGGGTAAGGCCTTCTTTGCTAAGGGCGGCAGGTCAGGTTGGTGGCGGCGGCTATCTCGGACTTGCCGTGTCCGACGATCACAACGCTGCCGAACCATTCCAGTACAAGCATGTGTCACCCGGACGAAGTTCGAGTCCTTTCTGTCGGAGAGTGTGCTCGAGTGCAGGAGTTCCCTGACGGGTGGGTCTTCTCCGGGTCGCCGGCGCAGCAGATGCAGCAAGTGGGAAATGCGGTGCCGGCTCGACTCGGCATGGTGGCTGGATCTGTACTCAAGAAGTCGGCGAGTGCATCCATAGGTGACGCTGACCCGCTCGAAGAGGATCTTCCACTAGCGCGCCGCGTCTATTTGCGATCCCACGTACGCACGCGTCAATGGTGGCGTGGCGGAAAAGCGTTCACATGGGATGGTCCGGGCGGTGCCGCCACTTACGGGGGGGCGTGCAAGAGCAGTCAAGAGCCACTCTTTTGAGGCTCAATTTCTGAGCAATGGCTAGCTGTGATGACCAGGCACGTCGGTCGAGGATCTGCGATTACAGTGCTTGACGTGTAGATGGGCGAAGGCCTCCCGGTGTGGAGTGGAGCTGTCGAGGAACCGCTCCGCCACCAGGGAGGCCTTCGTGGCCCACGCTACCCATGCCAACGCTGCCCTGACGCCTTGCGCGCGACTCCGTCTTGGCCGGCTGATCGTTCACCACGGCTGGTCCCCAGCCCGCGCGGCTGAGCGCTACGACGATCACGCCCCGCACCGCCAAGAAGTGGGCCGACCGCTACCGCGACGAAGGGCCCGCGGGCATGTTCGACCGGTCCTCGGCGCCGCACCAGCAGCCGAACCGGACGCCGGCGCCCGTGGTCCGCAAGATCGTCCACCTGCGCCGGAAGCAGCGGCCTGGGACCGCTCGAGATCGCCGACCGACGGCATGGCCTCCTCGACCGTGCACGCCGTCCTGGTCCGCTGCTGGATCAACCGCCTCACCCACATCGACCGCGCGACCGGCGAGCCGATCCGCCGCTACGAGCACGAGCACCCCGGTGACCTGATCGACGTCGACGTGAAGCTGGCAGCGTCCCGACGCGGTGGCGTGACGCCGCCGCCAACAAGGCCACAGGAACCGTGCGAGGACCGCGACCCGAACCGGTGCACCGATGTCAAGTACCGCCAGCCGCTGATCGGCACCTGCTACCGGCACATCGTCATCGACGATCGCTCCCGCGTGGCCTACGTCGAGGCTCACGACGACGAGACCAAAGAGACCTCTTCTACAACTCCGAATCAGCTCGCTTCGCGGCTCTGCCCGCCTGGGTCCACTAGTACAACCACCGGCCCCACTCAGCGGTCGGGAAGGCGCCACCCATCACCAGCTTGAACAACCTGGCTCGGCATCACAGCTATCGGTCGAAGAACGCGCTTGTTGCCGCGGCCAGCCAAGTCATCTCGGAGGGCCCGAGCTTCTGGTCAATGGACTCCGGGAGAGCATCCTCATCCCCACGAAGATCGCGGATCGCAGTTGCCAGCAACTCGACGCGCTCTTCAAGTGCGGCTCTCACATCGCCTCGCTCTTGAGCTAGTCGGAGCGCCTCCGCAAGTCCAAGGATCACTTCAAGGAAGGCGAAATCGAAAGCGGACGGATTGGCCGGGCTTGCAGCATAGGCCCAATAGTCAATTCCGATAACGCGATAAACCTTGATAGAACCGTCCTGGTTCGTTAGCACTCCGGGCTGGGCCTGTCGGTCCAGCTCATCAAATCCGCAGCCGAGAAGCTTGGCGAGAATTTGATTTTCCTTGTTGTTGGTAGATCGGTCACTCCCGTAGGTCAGGCCGATCACGACGTCTATACCTGAGACTCCGTGCTGATCTACGCTCGCGCGCAGCCATTCCCTACTGTTGTCACGAATAGCCGCGAACATTCCGCCGACTTGTGTGTCATTGATCGTCGATGTTCCGCTCTTGATGGACATCAGGTGTCTGCGGTCATCCATGACACAGCTCGTGTCGATCTCGCGCCATACGGAGGTGACGCGTTGCTGTGACTTCTCCTCCTGGTGAGACCCTTTAGAAGTGCAAACTCGGCAAGCTTCTCTCACGGCTTGTGCCATTCGGAACCGATCCTGGAGTATGCCGGGTAGTGTCGCATGACTACCTTTTCGATCGACTTTCCGAATGACGTCTCGAGTCCCATGTATAACTTCAGTCCGATGAGGAACTTCGACAGATCTGTCGGATCGTCGAGGCGAAGTGAACCCGCGGTTGCCATGAGGACGTATGGGCTTGTGCGGTAGTCGCCTAGTCCACTCTTGCTGCGGATGGCACCGGAAGTGTTTCTGAATACGTATCGCTCCATGGATTCCTGATGGCGGCGACGCGTGTGGGCGAAACCCTACCGAGCCACTCAGCTACGCGAGCCGCGTCGTACTGTCTCGGACTCTTGATAGCCTGATAGAAGCCTGATGCCGACATGTGCGTCTCCCAGTTGCATTCGTCTTGAGTGGGTGACCTTACGTATCTGGTGGGCGCTGCTGTCGTAGTTCCAGCGCGACACGCCCAAGGGGGCTGTCGTCCCTGCGTGGACTCACGGTGCGCCTTCAGCGATGTGCCTCATTAGCAAAGCGTTGTGTTGTTAGGGGCTGCAACACTCAGGTGATGGCCTCTTGCGTCGCGCCCGGAAGTTGCGGGGGACTAGGTCAGTGATCGACCGAGGCGGTTTAGCGCCGCGGTTAAGCTGGGGTTCCAGGCACGTGGGTTGTTGCTCGGTCTGGTCCTCGGCGATGCGCTTGACGCAGTCATGGGGGACGTGCCCCCGGGCGCCGGTCCGTTGCGGAACACGGTCGCTGGGCAACTCGCCTGTTGCACGACTGACGGACTCATCCGGGTTTCGGTGAGGCAGCGGAGCAAGGGCATCTGCCATCCGCCGAGCGTCGTCTGGCATGCCCTCGTGCGGTGCGCGTACGGCCAGGGCATACCCCTGGGCCAGACCTATGACGAATGGCGTGGCGGAGCGTCCGACGGATGGCCGGACGGCTGGGTGGCGGGAATGCCGGCGTTGGCCGAGCGACGCGGGTCCGCGCCCGCGACGGTCGCAGCGCTAAAGGCGGCATGCAGGGTCGCCGGACCGGCCGGCGACGCACAGCATGGGCAGCCACGGACTTCTCCGCACCCTACCCGTCAGCCTCCTCGGATTACCCCGCTGCAGACTTTCGAGCTGGCCGCGGACGTCGCGCCTCTCACGCACGGACACCCGAGGGGCTTCGTTTCCGCGGCCGACTGCGCCGTCCTGGCGGCGACGATCCTTGCCGGGGGCGACCTGCGGACGGGCGTCGACTAGGTCGAGCGTCTGGCTTCGGAGGCCGATCGCGCGGTCGCAGCCGGTCGGCGCCTACGGGGCGGCCGCAACGGACGCGCGGTGGTCACCAGGTGATCCGACGCTGCTCGCCCAGCACGCGAACGACCGCACGGCTTTCTCGGCGCTCCGCGGTGCCCTGTACGTCGCCGGCTCCTTCCCGCAGCCGGACCAGGTGGCGGACGCCCTCCTCTTTGCCTCGACGGGTCCGGGCAGTGGGGTGGGTTCGGTTGCGGGAGCTCTGCTGGGAGCGATGCACGGGGTCGACGCGCTGCCCCAGGCACTTGTGAGCCGCCTGGACCTGGCGTGGATCGCGGACACCCTCGCCGGGACCTCGTCAGCGAGATCAACGACAGCCCAGGCGGCCGCCCAACCCTGACCGAGTCTGAGCCGGGGACACGCCAGGTTGGCTGGGAGGAGGGGACGGACTCCCGCTGGTGGCACCGCTATCCAGGCTGGTGATCGACCCGCTGGGCCCTCGAGCTTTGTCGTCCCTGAGCGGGATGATGGGTGTCCAGTGAGGGGAGCGGCATGGACACCGGCAGTGCGAATTCGGGCTGCACGATCGGCGGCCCGAGGTGGTGACCGACTCCCGACGCCCGGAGCTCGACTCCGTCGTCGTCAGTCTGCCCGACCTCCTGCACTTCACCGGGTGTGCGGACATCGACGAACTGAGCGAGCAGGTGTACGACGACTCGGACGTCGATACGTGGGTCACGACCTACGAGGACGGCGTGGAGGTCAGCACCACCGCGGGCGCCATCGGCCTGCCGTACCCGTTCACCATGAGGGAGTTCCTCGGCGTTCTCGAAGAAGTCGAGGCCGACTACCTGCGTCGCTGCGACGACTGATCGGCAACCGCCGCGGTCTTGCTGATTGGTCCGCTCCGGCGGCTAGACCAGCTCCGCGACGGCCCGGCCCAGCCCGTCGGCGATCGAGTTCCCCGGCAGTCGCTCGGCGACCACGTCGCGGACACTCGTGTAGTACCAGACAATTCGTCGCGGCTGGCGTTGAACGTCGTCCAGAAGTCCTGCCCGTAACGGCGGACGTCGGCGGCGATGCAGAGCCCGTTGTGCGTCTTGTCCGCCGCCGTCACCAGCAGGGCGTCGAGCGACTTGTGGGGGAGCCCCGCGACGTACGGCTGCTTGCGCTCCGGCCAGCTGCCCGCTGCGCTCGCCGGAGTCGTTCAGTCCGTCCGAGCAGGCGAGGACGATGTCGGCGACGGTGGCGCCGAACTTCTCCCGGATCCCGAGCGAGCACTGCACCGCCCTGACCGGCCGGCGCGTCCTCCACCGCGTCGTGCAGCAGCGCCGCGATCGCCTGATCCTCTGTGCCGCCGTGTTCGAGCACCAGTGCGCTGACGCTCATGAGGTGCGACATGTACGGGACCCTAGAGCCCTTGCGCAGCTGCTCCCGGTGGTGCCGCGCGGCGAACACCAGCGCCTCGTCGGACCGCTCGCTCAGCGGCCCGGCACCCATCTCGGTGCGGGCCTCCAGCGTTGTGGTCATCAGTCTTCCTTCCCCGTCAGGACGGCGGTGACGATCGATCGACGTCCGCTGGCACCGTTGTCTTCCGTGATGCCGCCCGCATGGCGGCCCACTGGCTGTACTCGTCGTCGCCCCTGGAGTTCCAGTCGGGGTCCCACGCCCAGTAGCGGACGACCTCGATGGTCTCCGCGCTCGGCGCGCGCATGACCGTGGCCCAGTCCTCACCGCCGAGCCGGAGCTCCAACGTCTCGGCGTACGGAGCGGCGGTCGACCGGGTCAACGAGCTGCCCACCACGCCGGGCATGGCACCCAGTACGGCCAACAGCGGGTGGTCGGAACCAACCTTGTCGCCGCTGGCGCCGATCCAGCGGAGGCGGACGTGGGTCGTCCCGTCGCGTTCCTCCTGCGACAGCACGCGGTACCGGCCACCGGTCACCAGCTCCTGCTCCTCGGCCTTGATCCCCGAGTGCACCCACGCCGCCACGGCGGGGAAGTCGCCGACCAGCTCGAACAGGAACCGGGTGCCGGAGCCGGTGGCGACGGCGGGGAGAGGGAGACGCCCCAGAGCGGCATCTCGATCTGCCCGGTCGCCAGGCGCTTCTCGATTTGCGGGTCTTCGGCGGGCTTCGACGCGATCCCGCGTCCGGCGAATCCGCCGGCCGGCAGCCGACCTTGACGGACCAGGCGTCGGCGTCTCGGTGTGGTGCCGCGTTGACGGCCCGCAGCAGCGCCGTCCCCGCGGCCAGCACCTCGGGCGTCGCTCGCGCCTGCTGGTCGTAGGCGGTGATGAAGTCCGCGCGGGAAGTAGTGCTGCATACCGCTGAGCACCCGCGCGGCTGCCCGGACCGGCGACGAGCCCACGTCGCGGCCGCCTTGCCAGAGCGTGCACGCCTCGGCGAGGGCGGCGTCCGCCACCGGCGGCTGGACGGCGGGGCGGTTCCGCTCCAGGCCCCGCGCCTGCAGCTTCCGCAGCACGCGGACCGCCTGGGAGACCTCGCGGACGACGATCTTCACGGCCTCGTCGGTGGTCGTCGCATTGCCGGCGGTCGTTCCCTTCGCCCCCACTGCGGTGAAGCCGTCGTCCGAAGCCGGCCGCAGCACCGTGCCGTCGTCGGTCAGGTCCACCCCTTGCGTGTAGTAGGTCGAGGGGTGCCTGCTGCTCACCGTCACGGCCACCGGGTGCAGTGCCGTCGGCTCCACGCGGACGGCGACGTCCTCGTCATCCCAGGCCGCGACGTGTTCGGCGACGTGCTGTCGCACCTGGGCCATGTCGATGGCGTTCATCCGCGCACCA
>CAVVGX010000003.1:0-64097 GCA_963747895.1 uncultured Actinomycetota bacterium | reverse complement strand
CTAAGCGGCCCACTATGGGACACGTGCTCGCAGTCGCGGACTGCCCGACCGACGACAAGCCAGAAGCGCCTCATAGCTGAAGCCACCCGCTCGGCACCTTCCGCTGGATGGACCGCAGAAGTGCCAGTGTGTGCGTGTCCGAGAAGCCCGTTGTGACTGACCAGTCGTGGCCGGAGCCGAGTACATCGCTGGCAAAGACAATCTCCGTTGCCAGCAGCGTCCGCACCCAGTCCTGCTGGGTCAGCGGCTCCTTACGGCGCAGCGCCTCTCGGAGCCGGTCGGCCTGGCGGAACAAGTCCTCTTTGCTCTCGAACCCCATGGCGACGGCCATCTCTGGGCTGCAACGGGCAGGGCCAGCCCATTCCAACAGTCCGCTGCGCAGGACCTCGCGTTCGTCGTCGGCCAGCAGAATGTCAAGTCGCTCGTTGACGGCCACACCGCGAATCATGGGCTATGGGCCGTCCGACCCGAGGTGCGACTGCCCCACGCGAGGAAGTTATGCGACGTCACCAGGGCGTCCCATCGCCGCCTTCGCGGCGCCCGCTGTGTCCCCGAGCGGCCCATAAGAGGACACCATCGCCGGACGCCCCTGAGCACGGGGCGTCGCGCTAGGACAGGATGCAAAGCATGGAGTTGGACGACTTCCTCCTGGCTCGTGTGGCGGAGGATGCCGACGTTGACCGGTGGACGCCTGATCGGATACGGGCACACGAGGCGAGCATGCGGCGAGTCGTGGACGAATACCGAGAGCGGCAGAGCGCCCACCTAGCCGTAGCTGAAAGTGATCGATCCACGCTGGAGAAGTTCGAGAAGCACGTTGCGTGGGCTGCCTTCGGCGAGGCCTTGAGGCTGCTCTCCGAGCCGTATCGAGGCGATGCGGACTACAAGCCAGAGTGGAGCCCCGACTGGCGACCGGAGCCGCCGCCCCGCCGTCCGTGAAGCCACCTTTGCGGCGCACCCCGCCGGCGTCCCGGAGCGGCCCACTAGGGGACAGCCTGGCGAACGTTTCTGGCGAGTTTCTCAAAGACGCCGGGATCGACGTCGAGTTCAGCCTCGCAATGCCACCGGGGTGGCGCACCATCCTCAAGTTCCACGCGGACGAGCACGGTGTTCGTCTTGTCGTGCCGTAGCGACAACCGCACCTCGGCCGCCGCGCTCTGCCAGGTCCGGTCGCCCGTCCAGCCTCGCCAGTCAGCAGCGACTTCATCGAGGAAGTTGGCCAAGCTCTGGGGTTGCCAGCCTGCCTCAGCGAACTCGATGGCGACGTTCAGACCTTTACCCGTAAGAACCGCCCGCCAGGTCGGCATCCCCTCCTCCGCATGCTCTAGCGGTCCCGCGGGATCAAGCTCCAGGCGCAGGCCGTTCCGCGCTCCGAGTTCTGCGGCTGCCATGGGGCAAGGCTATGACGATGTGTCCCATAGGCCGCCTTCAGGGACACCGCGCCCGCCACGCCCGCACTCGCCACCGCCTGGATCCGCGGCGTCTCATCGCGTGTAAACATGCCGCCTCTCGACACTGCAGAACTGCAAGATCACGAGGCCACACACGTCTTGCATCTCAGGTGTAGGAACCCGTTGTGACGGATCGGCAAGCTGCCGCGCCACCTGTTCGAATGAGTGATCCGATTGTCTCTGCGCGGCCCGCTCAGGGGCGACGGCGCGTTCTGCTGCGGCCTACCGCGAGGGGGGTCCCTCGGACATCACCAGGGCAGCGTCAGCAGGGTTCCCGTGAAGCCGAGGCCTAGTCCCGCGACTACCAGAACCACCGACTGGCGCTGATCCGCTCGAGCGGCCAGGAGGCGGCGCAATTCCCGCCCATCTACCTCGAGCCGGTGGTGCGCCAAGCCGACGTCGCGCCGGCGGAAGACAGCCAATATCGGGTCCTCGTCTACCGGGTCGGCCAACCGGGCCAGCGACCGACGGGCGTCCTGCTGATCGCGGATGAGATTTCGGACCCCGGCCCCGCCGGAGACCAGTCCGAGCACGGCACAGATGAGTGCGAGCGCGGAGGGAACAGCCACGCCCGCCAGTCTCCGACTGAGGTGCGCCGAGCGGCGTCATTGCCGCACCGCGCGTCCAGGCGTCGCGGAGGTAGGAGGTCCGGCCTCCATATCGCCCAGGACTGCCCACTTTGGGCTACAGCCATCGCGGGTCGGCGTCGTTGATCTCGTCGGCGAGCGATCGGCCCAGCACCGCTGGCGCCCAGTCCCCGAGGTCGTCGAGGCGCGCTGCGTAACCCACGCTCGTCGAGCGGTCGTCGAGGCGTTCCCCGAGATAGACCCCGACTAGATCCCACCGCTGCCCGTCTATCCGCCGAAGCACGGGGCTCCCCGAGCAGCCGCCACCGGCTACCGAGCTGAGTTCAATCAGATCGGTCCCTCGGATGTTGGGAATCGGTACATGGCGCACCCGCCGGCGGACATGCCCTGCGCTGTAGACCAGGTCGGGACGGCCGTCGCCACCGCTGGCCATCAGCTCGATGTACGCGTCCTCTGGATACCCCCACAGGTCATAGGGCAAAGACCCTCTCGTTTCTCTGGCGTGAAGCGTGAAGAACGAAGACCAGGGTGTGGTCGGACCGGGTGGCGCCACACTGAGCACCGCGACGTCTTCGAAGGGATGCTCCTCGCGGCTCAAGATCGAAAACCCAAGCCAGCCGTCTGGCCCTGCCATCCCAGCGGCCGCGCGACTGGCACCTCTCATCACGTGGCCAGCGGTCAGGGCGTAACCGCGACGCCCGACGAAGAACCCCGTGCCCATGAACCGCGGCTTCGCGGGCCCCGCCTCCTCGGCTGGTAGGTCGAACAGGGGGAAAACCTGATCCCGGATGGCGTCGCTCTGCTGAAAGGTCGTTGAGGGCCCGGACGATTCCATGCCGATCATGATGGCGATCGAGGGACGGGGTCGCCCTGAGGCTGGGTGCATGGGCGCCGACGCCGATGGGACCCCAAAGCCCCCCTTCACGGACACCGACAAACTCGAAGCCTGAGCTGGCCTGCAGCCAGGCATCGCTCGCGACCCGCGTGAGTAGAGCAGCCAATCCGGGCGAGCAGCACTGGAGATACCAAGATCGACGTGCCTAACACCTCATGCACCTGGGGTCCGCCGACTCGTGGTGACGGGTTTCTGGAGACTCGTCCGGAGCCTTGACGGCATGGGAACCAGCGGCAGCCCCGAGTACCGAGCGCGGCGGCGGGAGCGAGAGCGGCAACGGCGTCAGCAAGCCCAGCGGACGACCCCGAAGGCCCGCTCGGACCCGGCCGCAGCGGACGTGCACGGTCCCGAACGGAGGACCGCCGCGACGGCCTGCGGGTGGTGCGGTGGACCCATCACGCCGGCAGGCCGGGGGCCGATTCCCGAAGTGGTGCTCGGCCACCTGCCGGCACCGCGCGTGGGAGCAGGCCAGGGCCGCGGCCTCCGGTCTGTCCGCGGTGGAGCTCGTCGAGCGGCGCGTCGAGGTCCAGGTTCCTCTCGTGCCCACCCGCCGCGACTGGCCCAGGCTGCTCGGCGAGCTCGCCGGCCAGCTGAACGACGGGCGGGTCTACGACCGCGACCTGCCCGCCCTGGCGCGGGCACTGCAGCCCGTACTGGAGGCATACCGGAGACGCGCCCACCTCACCGGCGCCTTCGACGTGCGCTGAGCCTGCGGCTCCAGTAGTTCTCCAGTTGGCACGACGCCACCGCTCAAGTCTCCGGTCGGCCACGGCAACGGCCGCGATCCGCGCCGGCTGGAGACGGACTGGAGATGTTCTGCAGGCCGCTCCCCCACCGTCGTGCAGCAGCCTTCACGCAGCGACGCCACTGATCCGGGAGATGTCGACATGGGTGATCCGCAGCCGCTCCGGGACGTCATGGCCGCCGATCGGCTTCTCCTCACGCCCGAGGAGGCGGCGAAGGTCCTCCGCGTCGGCCGCACGACGGTGTACGCGCTCATGAAGAGCGGGGAGCTGCGTCCCGTACACATCGGCCGCAGCTGCCGGATCTCCCAGGCGGAGCTCGACCGCTACGTCCGCCGGCTCGAGGCTTCCTCGTCCCGTCCACAGCCTTCGCCGGACGCCGCGTGAATCCACAGCGGGTCTGCCCATCGCCTGAGCGCTCGGCGAAACTGAGCCCTCGAAGCAGCGGCGAGGGGTAGCGGATGGCGGGACGCGCATCGAACGGCGAGTCGACGATCTACCAGGACGCCGACGGGCGCTGGCACGGCTACGTCTCCGTCGGCTTCACCCTCACCGGCAAGCCCGACCGCCGGCACGTCACCGGCAAGACCCGGGCCGTGGTCGTCGCGAAGGTCCGCGACCTGGAGCGCAAGCGCGACGCCGGCACCCTCAGCGCCGTCTCCACCCCGACCGTCGCCGACTGGCTGGAGCACTGGCTCACCACCATCGCCCCGCGCCGGGTGCGGCAGCGGACGCTGGAGAGCTACGAGTCCGCCGTCCGCAAGCACCTGATCCCCGGCACTCGGACGGCACCGCCTCGACCGGCTGCGCCCCGAGCACCTCGACCAGCTCTACACCGCGCTCCTCGACGCCGGCTACTCCCCCGCCACCGTGCTGCGCCACCACCGCATCCTGTCCCGGGCGCTCACCGTCGCCATGCAACGCGGGCACGTCGCCCGCAACGTGGCCGGCCTGGTCGATCCGCCCGCCCAGAAGCAGAGCGACATCGCCACCGCCCTCGACCTCGGCGAGGCCCGCGCCGTCCTGGGAGCCGCGGCTCACGTGCGCAACTCCGCCCGCTGGACGGTGGCCCTCGCCCTCGGCCTGCGGCAGTCCGAGGCCCTGGCGCTGCAGTGGAAGGACATCGACCTGCTCACCGGCACGCTGACGGTCCGGCGCAGCATCCACCGGGTCCGCGGCGGCGGGCTGATCTACGAGGAGCCCAAGACCCGCCGCAGCCAGCGCACGCTCGCCCTCCCGATGCCGCTCGTCGCCGAGCTGCACCGGCACAAGGCCGCCCAGCTCGGCGAGCAGATGCTGGCCGGCTCCGAGTGGCACGACGAGGACCTGGTCTTCGCCCAGCCCAACGGCCGGCCGATCGACAAGAAGACCGACCACGACGACTGGACCCGGCTGCTCCAGGCGGCCGGCGTCCGGCACGTCCGGCTGCACGACGGCCGGCACACCGCCGCCACCCTGCTGCTGAGCGAGAACGTGCACCCGAGGGTGGTCATGGAGCTGCTCGGCCACAGCCAGATGCGCACGACGATGGACATCTACAGCCACGTCATGCCGGCGCTGGCCCGCGAGGCCGCCGACCGGATGAGCGCCCTGCTGCTGCCAGGTAAGGGTGGGCAAACTGCAACCACAACTGCAACCAGAGACGACTCAGGCCGTCCTCCAGATGGAGAACGGCCTGGTCATCGGGGTGGAGCTGAGGGGACTCGAACCCCTGACCCCCACACTGCCAGTGTGGTGCGCTACCAGCTGCGCCACAGCCCCGAACCGACCCGGTCTGGTGCGTCCGGGCCGGGAGTAACTGTACAGGGGTGAGCGCACGGGACCGCGCAGGGGTGGTGGCGTCGCGCCGTGCGGCACCACCACCGGCGGCCCCCGGCTCAGGCGCCCGTCATCTGGGCGATGCGGATGTGGTTGCCGAACGGGTCGCGCAGCCCGAAGTCGGTGCCGTAGGGCTGCTCGACCGGATCCTCGGTGATCTCGACACCGCGCTGCTTGAGCTCGGCGTGGGTCTTGTGCGCGTCGTCGCACTGGAAGAACAGGTGCCCGCCGGCGGCCCCCTTGCTGATCAGGTCGCGCACCTGGGCCGCGGTCTCCTCGCTCATCGAGGGCGGCCCCGGCTTCTCCAGCAGCACCTGCCGGTCCGGCTGCCCGGGCAGCGCGATGGTGAGCCAGCGCATCGGGCCGAAGGCCATGTCGTTGGTGACCTCGAACCCCAGCTTGCCGACGTAGAAGTCGAGCGCCTGGTCCTGGTCGGGGACGTAGATCTGGGTGATGGTGAGTGCGTTCAGCATGGGCCGAACGCTAGGAGCGCTCACGCCCTCGGTGCTTCTCCGAAACTGCTCGGTCGCGCCCATGCCATCGCGAAGCAGGTCGGCACCGGCGGGAGAGGCCCGCGGCGGCGGTAGGCGCTCGGCGGCTCCCCCACGATGTCGCGGAACACCCGGCTGAACGTGCCCAGGCTGGAGAAGCCCACGTCCATGCAGATGTCGGTGACGCTGCGGTCGGTGGAGCGGAGCAGGAACATCGCGCGCTCGACGCGGCGCCGCTGCAGGTAGCGGTTGGGCGTCTCGCCGAACGTGGCGCGGAAGCTGCGGATGAAGTGCGCCTCCGACACGTATGCGATGCGGGCCAGCGTCGCGACGTCGAGCGGCTCGGCGTAGCGGCGGTCCATGGCGTCGCGCGCCCGCAGCAGCCTGCGGTTGCTCTCCTCCACCGCGCGGCTCACACCTGGTGACCCTATGGAACGGCCGGCTCTCAGGGTCCCGCGCCGAGCGTGCGAGGCGTGGGGGAACAGCCGGCCGGAACCTCAGATGTCGACGCCGCGCTCGCGCAGCCAGGGCACGGGGTTGATGCGCTTGCCGTCCATCCCGCCCCGGTGCACCTCGAAGTGCAGGTGCGGACCGGTCGACTGCCCGCGGTTGCCCAGCAGGGCGATGGTCTCGCCGGCGTCCACGTAGTCACCCGGCTCGACCAGGATCTCGTCCATGTGGCCGTAGACGGTCACGTCGCCGTTCCCGTGGAGGATGTAGACGGCCAGACCGAAGCCCGATGCCGCCCCGGCGCGCAGCACGACGCCGTCGGCCGCGGCGTACTCGGGGGTGCGCATGGGCGCGGCCAGGTCGATGCCGTAGTGGAAGGTGCCCCACCGGCCGCCGAAGCCGCTGGTGAAGCGGGCGCCGTCGATCGGCAGCACGGTCTTGGGCCGCGCCGCCTCGGCCGCGGCGGCGGCAGCCTCGGCGCGGGCGGCCCGCGAGGCGGCGACCTCCCGCAGGCGGGCCTCCGCCTCGGCAACGGTCACCGACGCCTGCGGCAGCACCTCGATCTGCTCCTCGGCGCCGAGCATCTCCTGCTGGGCGGCCAGGACCGACGTGTCCTCCGACGCCGCACCGGCCGGACCGCTCAGGCTCAGGAAGGCGGCCGCCAGACCGCCGGTGAGCAGCGCCCCGAGCAGGACGCCGGGACGGCGGGACGGACGAGAGCGGGCCGCACGCCGCGAGTGCCTCGTCGGCGCCCGGTGGCGGGACGGTTCCACCGCGACCAGGAGATCGGTCGGGGTGTCGGAACCCAAGCCTGCGTGCATGCACCTGCCCGTTTCGCCGGAACGTCGGCCGGGGGAAGCGGCCGACGCCCATCGAAACATTCCGTGACGTGTTCGTGACCAGCAGTGCGGCGCGTCATCTGGAACACGCCGCCTGAGACGTCGCTCACGCCCCACCGGTCACAGGAGCGACATGCGACGGTGCGATCCGCTTCGGACATGGGCGGGGTCACACCCATCCGGGCGACGGATGGTTTGGCCGGGGGCGCGCATGGCAATGTCCTCCCTCCCGGCGTGGAACACCTGCGCCTCTCCGTACGCCCTGCCTCCGGTTGCGACCTGATGACATGTGCGCCGGAGCCATTGCGCGGCTGGGTGCCGCACCCGTGTACTGCTGATCTGCACCGGTCCGGAATCCGATCGGCCGCCGAAGTCGGCAGCACGGACTCGGACGAAGGAGGGGTGCGATGACGCAGGTCGAGATCATGCCGTTCTCCCTGGCGCCCGCCTCCGCGTCGGCCCGGCCGGAGATCCACCCGCTCACCGAGCGGTCCCTCGGGTCCTACACCGACCAGCTGCTGGTGCCCACCTACGACCGCGCCGCCCTCACGCCCGCCGTCGTCCACTTCAGCGTCGGCGGCTTCCACCGCGCCCACCAGCTGCTCTACTTCGACGAGGTCGCCGAGCGCCGGATCAGCAGCGGCTGGGGCGTGGTCGGCGTCGGCCTCAACAGCCGCACCATGAAGGAGGCCCTGGCCCCCCAGGACCACCTCTACACCGTCGTCGAGCGCAGCCCCGACGGCGAGCGCGCCCGCGTCGTCGGCGTGATGATCGACTACCACTTCGCCCCCGAGGACCCGGCCCGCGTGCTGGACCTGCTCACCGACGAGCGCACCCGCATGGTCTCGCTGACCATCACCGGCAGCGGCTACCGGCTGAGCCCTTCGAGCGGCGCCTTCGACGCCGACGACGCCGACATCCAGGCCGATCTGCGCTGCCCGGAGCGTCCCCGCACCGTCTTCGGCTATCTCGTGGAGGCGCTCGACCGGCGCCGTCGCGCCGGCCTGCCGCCGTTCACCGTCGTGTCCTGCGACAACATGCACCGCAACGGCGACGCCGCACGCGCGGCCGTGGTCGGCTTCGCCCGGCTGCGGGACGAGGTGCTGGCCCGCTGGATCGCCGACCGGGTCGCCTTCCCCAGCAGCATGGTCGACCGGATCACCCCGCACACGTCCCCGGGCGAGCGCGAGGCCGTCGCCCGCCGCTACGGCGTCGACGACCGCTGGCCGGTCATCACCGAGCCGTTCTCGCAGTGGGTCATCGAGGACTCGTTCAGCAACGGCCGCCCGCCGCTGGACCAGGTCGGGGTCCGCTTCGTGCCCGACGTCGCCGCCTACGAGCTGATGAAGACGCGGCTGCTCAACGCCGGCCACTGCGCGCTGGGCTACCTCGGCTCCCTGGCCGGGCTGGACACCCTCGACCAGGTCATGGCCGACCCGGTGTTCGTCCACTACGTCGAGCGGCTCATGGACGACGAGATCACGCCGCTGCTCCCCCAGCCCGACGGCATCGACCTGGCCGACTACAAGCGCACGCTGCTGCAGCGCTTCGCCAACCCCGCCATCTCCGACGGGCTGCCCCGTCTGTGCCGCCGCGGCTCGGCCAAGATGCCGCACCACCTCTTGCCGTCGCTGGAGGAGGCGTTGGCCTCCGGCCGCCCCCACCGGCTGCTCACCCTCGCCGTCGCCGGCTGGTTCCGGTACCTGCGCGGCACCGACGAGACGGGTGCACCGCTGCTGGTCGACGACCCGCACGCCGACCGGCTGCGGGCGCTCGCGCGGGCCGGCGGTACCGACCCCCGCCCCCTGCTGGAACTCCGGTCACTGTTCGGTTCCCTGGGGGACGACGCGGGCTTCGTCGACGAGCTCCGGCAGGCGCTGGAGCAGCTCGAACGCGACGGCGTGCGCGCCTCGCTGGCCGCCGGCACCGCGGTGCCGCTCCGCTAGCCGAGCTGCCCCCACCGGACCCGCACCACCGCACCAGCCCCACCGCACGAAACCCCCGACCGACAGGAGACCACCCGGTGCCGACCGTTCCGCCGACGCTCGCCGAGCAGGTGACCCACCTGCTCTGCGACGCCGACGGCAACCTCTTTCCCTCCGAGGAGCCGGCGTTCGAGGCCTCCGCCGAGGTCACCAACGCCTTCCTCGCCTCGCTGGGGATCGACCGGAGCTACACCCCGACCGAGCTCCGGACCGCGGCCACCGGCATGAACTTCCGGTCCACGGCGGCCACCCTCGCCGCGCAGGCCGGCCACCCCGACGCCGACGTCGAGCCCTGGGTCGCCGAGGAGCGCCGCGCGGTCACCGAGCACCTCGGCCGCACCCTGCAGCCGCACCCGCCGACGCAGGACGCGCTGCGCACCCTGGCCGGCCACCTCGAGCTCGCCGTCGTGAGCTCCAGCGCGCTGGCCCGCCTGGCCGTCTGCTTCACCGCGACCGGCCTCGACGACCTGCTCCCGCCGAGCCGCCGGTTCAGCGCCGAGGACTCCCTCCCCACGCCGACCAGCAAGCCCGATCCCGCCGTCTACCGGCACGCGTGCGAGCAGCTGGGCATCGCGCCCGAGCGGGGCCTGGCCGTCGAGGACGCCGTCGCCGGGGTCCGGTCCGCCGTCGCCGCGGGCTGCCCCGTCGTCGGGAACCTGCTGTTCGTGCTGCCCGACGAGCGGGCGGAGCGCTCCGCCGCGCTGCTGGCCGCCGGCGCGCTCGCCGTCGTCTCCTCCTGGTCGGAGCTGGCCGGGCTGCTGCTCGGGACGGGGACGCGACGGTGAACATCGTCTACGTCGCCTTCCGCGGTCACTTCTCCGACAGCCCGCGCGCGCTCTACACCGAGATCCGGGCCCGCGGGGTCGACGCGACCCACACGTGGCTGTCCGCGCCGCACACGGAGGCCGCCTTCCCCGACGACGTCACCACCGTGACGTTCGGCAGCCCGGAGTCGATCGCCGCGCTCGAGGGTGCGGACCTGGTCATCTCCAACGACCACATCCCGCTGGACTGGGACAAGCGCCCGGGCACGACCTACCTGCAGACCTGGCACGGCACGATGCTCAAGCGCATCCACAACGACGTGCTCTGGGCACCCGAGGGCCGCCTGGCCTACCTCGACCAGGACATCGCCCGCTGGGACCTGCTGCTGTCCCCCAACGCCGCCACCACCGAGCGGCTGCGCAAGGCCTTCGGCTTCACCGGGCCCGTCCACGAGACCGGCCTGCCGCGCAACGACCTGCTGCACAGCCCGCAGCGCGACGAGGTCCGTGCCCGCGTGCGCGCCGACCTCGGCATCGCCGACGACCAGCAGGTCGTGCTGTACACCCCGACCTGGCGCGACGACCTGGTCTTCGCGGGCGCCGAGGGCCCGACCTTCGACTTCCCGATCGACCTCGACGCGTTCACCGAGCGGCTCGGCGCGGACCACGTGCTGCTGCTCCGGCTGCACAACATGGTGCTGGACCGGCTGGACACCGCCGAGGGTTCCGTCGTCCGCGACGTCAGCGGCTACGCCGACATCCGCGACCTGTACCTCGCCGCCGACGTCATGGTGACCGACTACTCCTCGACGATGTTCGACTTCGCCAACACGGGTCGCCCGATGGTGTTCTTCACCTACGACCTGGACCGCTACCGGGACGAGCTGAGAGGCTTCTACTTCGACCTGGAAGAGGTCGCCCCGGGGCCGCTCGTGCACACCAGCCAGGAACTGGTGGACGCGATCGCCGACATCGACCGGATCAGCGACCGGCACGCCGCGCGCTACGCACGCTTCCAGGAACTGTTCACCCACCTCGAGGACGGCGCCGCGACCCGGCGGGTCCTCGATCTCATCCTCCCGGACGCGACCGCGCCCGGGCTGACCAGCACGACCGAGGGAGATGATGCTGGTGCGCAACGGTGACCGCGTACTGAACCCCGTACGACGGGGCACGGCTCCCCTCTCGACACGGACGACCCGCCGGCGGAACCAGTCGGAGTCGGTGCAGGTGGTCATCCTGGCCGCCGGCATGGGCACGCGGCTGGGCCGCCAGGACCCCAAGCCCCTGACCGAGCTCCGTGACGGCCGCAGCATCCTGCAGCGCCAGCTGGACGGCCTGCGCGCCGTCCTGGGCGACGACGTCTGCATCACCGTCGTCGTCGGCTACCGCAGCAAGCGGATCATGAAGGCCGCGCCGGACCTGCTGTTCGCCTACAACCCGGACTTCGCCGAGACCAACACGTCGAAGAGCCTGCTGCGCGGGCTGCGCACCACCCGCGAGGGCGGCGTCCTGTGGCTCAACGGCGACGTCGTGTTCGACCCGGCGGTGATCGAACTGGCGCTGCCGACCATCACCGCGGACGAGAGCTTCGTGTGCGTGGACACCAACACCGTCGCCGACGAGGAGGTCAAGTACACCCTCGACGCCGACGGCTA
The DNA here is from genome assembly GCA_963747895.1 of uncultured Actinomycetota bacterium. Lineage (GTDB taxonomy): Bacteria > Actinomycetota > Actinomycetes > Mycobacteriales > Geodermatophilaceae > Blastococcus. Next base: position 52,416 of record CAVVGX010000003.1, on the reverse strand, counting down.
CGTGCAGGAGCTGTCGAAGACAGTCGTCGGCGGGCTCGGCGAGGCCGTCGGCATCAACTACGTCTCGTCGGCCGACAAGGCCACCCTGATCGACCACCTGACCGCCTGCGGCGACCAGGACTACTTCGAGCGGGGCATCGAGACGGCGATCGCGACCGAGGGGCTGCGGGTGCGCCCGCTGGACATCTCGCAGTACAGCGCGGTCGAGGTGGACTTCGAGACCGACCTGGCGCGCGCCAACTCGCTGTTCTCCGTCACGAAGAACACCGTCGCCGACGTCGGCTGAGCGACGGCCGGCCGGGAGGACCTCCCGGCCGGCCGACTCAACCAGCGATCGCCTGGAGATCGGCGGCGATGTCGCGCGAGGTGTTGCCCGTGTCGAAGGCGACCCTGGCCTGGTCGTCCCTGCCGTAGAGCAGCAGCAACGCGGAGTGCTGCCGGCCGTCGTCCTCGGCCAGCGGCACGCCCGCGGCCAGTTGCGCCTGGGCGACGGCGTCCTGGTCGCCGGTGAGCCCCACGAAGCGGGTGGGGAGGTCGGCGTCGAACTGGCCGAGGTACCGCCCGAGGACGTCCGGGGTGTCGTAGGCGGGATCCGTGGTCACGAAGACCACCTGCACCTGCTCGGCCAGGGCCGGGTCGAGGCTGCGCAGCGCGACGCTCACGTCGGCCATGGTCGTGGGACACACGTCCGGGCACCGGGTGTAGCCGAAGAACAGGAGGGTCGGGCGCCCCGCCGTCTCGGCCTTGAAGTCGTAGGGCGCGCCCGTCGTGTCGGTGAGCTGGATCTGCGGACGCTGGTAGGGCTCGGCGAGGTCGATGCCCGCGTACTCGTCGGTCGGCCCCTCGACCGTGGCGACGCCTCCGCCGTGGTCGTGGCCCTCGTCCCCGGCCGCGGAGTCGGAGGCACCGCACCCGGCGAGCGCCAGCGCGGCGGCGAGGATCAGCCCCGGCGCCGCTGCGCGGACACGGCTGCGTGGTTCTCGGCTCACGGGGCCACGGTACGACGGCGCGCGGACAGCCCGAGCGCGAGACCGCCGAGCCCGGCCGCCAGCCCGAGGACCGCCAGGACGAGAGCGGTGACGGCGACACCGGAGGTGCCGTCCTCCTCCACCTCGGCCGAGGTGCCGGCCCCGGCGCTGTCGGCCGCGTCCCCGGTCGAGGTCGCCCCGGTCAGCGAGAGCACCGGTGCCGGCTTGTCCGGCTCCGGCTGCCCGTCGACGGTCGGCTCGATCCACGCCGACTCGCTGCCGTCGCTGTAGCTCTGCACGACCGGGAAGGACAACTCGTCGGCGTCGTCGGGGAACGTCCCGCCGGACAGGGCGAACTCCTGGAACTGGCCCGGCGCGATGCCGGCGCCCGCGTCGGCCCGGAACTCGACGACCGAGACGTAGCTGGTGATCTCCTGGCCGTGGGCCTCCAGGGGCTCGGCGAGCTCCGAGCTGGTCATTGCGACCGTCCAGCCGGGGACCGGCTGCGCCCGCAGGGAGGCCAGGGCCGACTCCTCGGGCACCTGGATCCGCAGCGCGACGGTGCTGGCCGTGTCGCTCTCGTTGGGGACGCGGAAGGTCAGCTTCCCGTAGCCCCCGGGGGCGGCATCGGTGCTGGCGACCGTCACGTGCGCGGACGCCGTCGACGCGACGCCCACCGACGCGGCCAGCGCCGCGGTGGTGGCCGCCAGGACGACGGCGGCGCGGGAACGGGAACGGAACATGGACATGGAACTCCTCGGTGTTGGTGCGGGTGGGTGGGGTCGGTCGTCGGTGCGCCGGTCAGCGGACCGCGAAGGTGGTGGACGCGGTGGTGGCGGTGAACTCGTCGAGGCGGACGGTGACGGTGAGCCGCCACGTGCCGGCCGTGGGGACGGCCATGTCCTGGGCGAGGTAGCGGCCCGGCCCGGCGGCGGCGATGTCGACGTCGAGCGGGCCGATCTCCTGCTGCTCCTCGACGAGCGCGACGCGGATCTGCTCGGGCTGGGTGGCGCGGCCCTCGTCGTCGTAGAGGTAGAGCTGGAGGACGTTGGTGCCGGCCTGGGCGGGCGCCACGGTCACCTGGACGCTGCCCGCCTCCCCGGACGAACCCTCCAACGGCATCGTCACGTCGACCGGGTCCCCCGCGAGCGCCTGCGCCGGCGGGGTGCCGACCAGGACCGCGGAGACCAGGACGATCGCGGCGCCGAGCACCGCCTCGACCAGCATCGACCGGCGCAGCGAGGGCAGCTGCTCGCGAGCTCCGTCGGACTGCACGCGGGTGCGGGCGGCCACCGACTCGTCCTCGTCGAGGTCCGACCGGCCCTCCCCCGCCGCGGCGAAGGCGTGCGCGGTCACCCGGGTGCGCCGCCCCGCGGGCGGCCGGCGGACCCCGAGCCGCTGCTGGACCCACACCCGCGAGACCCCGGCCGCGCCGAGGACCACCAGGAAGAAGGTCAGCTTGGCCATGAGCAGCCGGCCGTAGACGGTGTCGACCAGTGCCGTGGGCGAGCCGAGCTCGCGCACGCTCTGCAGGACGCCGCTGACGACGAGGGCCGCCACGGCGACGAACGCGACCTGGGAGAACCGGCGCATCGCGTCGGCGAAGTCCGCGTCCTCCTCGTACGGCCGGAGCACCACCAGCAGCAGCGCGACCAGCCCGCCCAGCCACACGGACATGGCGGCGACGTGCACCGCCGTGACCCCGATGGCGAGCGCCGGCCACGAGCCGGCGACGGCGTGGCCCGTGGCCGCGGTCGCGACGGCGAGCCCCGTGGCCACCAGTCCGGCGGCGGCCAGCTCGGGCACCTCGGGTGGTCCCTGACGCCCCCATGCCGGTCGCAGCGCGAACAGCAGGGCCACGGCGAGGACGGCCCGGGCCAGCAGCGCCCACCCGGCGGTGGAGGCGGCGGTGGCGGACAGCAGCTCGGGGTCCAGCAGCGAGCCGAAGCCCGATCCGGCCGCGTACGGCCCCTGCAGGAGGAACAGCAGCAGGGCCGTGCCCGCCGCGGTGGCCGCGCCCCACGTGCTCATCAGGCGCAGCCGGCGCGACGCCCACCCGCCGGGCAGGCAGAGCAGCACCAGCACGGGCACGCCGATGGCGAGGGCGATGCCACCGAAGCCGACCGTGCGGACCAGTTGCTGCGCGCCCTCCACGAGCCGGTCCGCGGTCGGGCCGTCGGCCGGGGCGGCCACGAGCTCGCCGTCGCCGACGACGAAGGAGAAGGCGCCCTGGACCGGGTGGGAGTCGGCGGAGACGACGCGGTAGGTGACCAGGTAGCCGCCGTCGCCCAGGTCCGATCGGAGCGGGATCGTGAGGACCTCGCCGTCGACGTCGGCGTCGTCGGTGTCGGCGCGCTCCCCGCCGGCCGTCAGGACGCGGGCGTACCCGGCGCCGAGCGACACCCCCTCGGTGAACGTCAACGTCACCTCGGTCGGCGCACTGTCGAGCCGGGCGCTCTCCCCCGGCTCGGTGGCGACCAGCCCGGCGTGCGCGGCGGCGGGGCCGGCGAGCACGAGTCCGCCCAGCAGCCAGCCGGCCACGAGCATCAGCAGGGACAGCCCCCGGCGCCTGCGGAGCACGCTCACGCGGCCACCCGGTGACGGGTCCGGGAGAGCAGCACGCGCGGGCGACGGCGACGGGTGCGGTTGCGGAAGGCGCCCGCGGACACCAGGACGACGCCCGCGACCAGCAGCAGATGGATCAGCGCACGGTCGGCGTGCACGTGCCCGGCGGCCAGGTCGGCCAGCGTCACCGGCACGAGCAGCGCCGTGAAGGTGAGCAGGAAGGGCAGCGCGCCGGCCGCCAGCCGGGGCGCCGCCGCGACCGCGAGGAAGGCTGCGGCCAGGGCCAGGTTCCACGCGCCGGTCTCGTGGGTCATGTGCGTCGGCGCGCTCATGGCGCCGGCGCCCGAGACGATCACCGGCCAGGCGATCCCGGCCTGCGCGACGCCCACCGCGAGCAGTGCCAGCCGCAGCCCGGTGTCCAGCAGCTGCCTGCGCGCCGCCGCGGCCGCCCCCGGCAGCTCCCGGGGCAGCGCGGCCAGGACGGCACCGGTGAGATCGGGCACCGCGGGCGCAGCGGCCAGCCGCGACCGGCGGGTGATCCGGGCGGCGTCCTCCGACCAGCCGGCGCAGGCGGGACAGGTGTCCAGGTGGCGCTCCAGCTCGCCGGCGGGCATCCCGAGGGGCTCGCCGTCGAGACGGGCGGAGATCGCCTCGCGGAAGGAGTGGCACGGCATGTGCAGGTGGTCGCCCGTGGGGCCGTCGGAGTTCCCGAGACCTCGATCACACCCGGACAGGTGGCTGCTGCGGGTCCGCTCACGCGGCGTGCGGGAGGATGGGGACGTGGACGAGCTCGGGGCCCTCGCGGCCGACGCCGCCGGCGGTGACCCGCTCGCCGCGGCGGCGCTCGTCCGGGCGACCCAGTCCGACGTCTGGCGGCTGTGCGCGGCGCTGGGCGACCCGGACACGGCCGACGACCTCGCGCAGGAGACCTACCTGCGCGCCTTCGGCTCGCTGCACCGCTTCGAGGGCCGGTCGTCGGTGCGCACCTGGCTGCTCGCCATCGCCCGCCGGGTCTGCGCCGACGCCGTCCGCAGCCGCCGGCGCCGTCGGCTGACCCTGGTCCGGGACGACGCCGACCTGGCCGACGTGCCCGCGCCCGGGGGCGCCGACCCGGTCGGCGAGGGGGCCGGCGTGGCCGACCTGCTGGCCCGCATGGACCCCGACCGCCGCGAGGCGTTCGCGCTCACCCAGCTGCTGGGCCTGTCCTACGTCGAGGCCGCGGAGGTCGCCGGCTGCGCCGTCGGCACCATCCGTTCCCGCGTCGCGCGCGGCCGGGCGGATCTCATCGAGTCGCTCGCAGGGGTGCACGAGGACGACGACGAGGGCGACGTCGCACGCAGGTAGCGGCCCGGTGTCGGGGAGGTGGACAGGGGGCGACCTATGCTGCCCGACGGCCGTGTGTGCGTTCCGTGCGCCGGCGGCCGTGCCCACACCGAGACGGAGCCCCCGCGTGCCCTTCAGCCTGACGCCCAAGGACTCGAGCTTCTACCCGCTGTTCACCGCATCCGCGGAGAACCTGGTGACCGCGACCGAGGTACTCGGCGAGTTCGTCCACGACCACGCGCGCCGTGAGGAGCTCGCCGTGAAGCTCCGCGACCTGGAACACGTCGGCGACCAGGCCACGCACGCGATCTTCCGGGCGCTCAACACCAGCTTCGTGACCCCGTTCGACCGGGAGGACATCTACTCCCTGGCCAGCAACCTCGACGACGTCATGGACTACGTCGAGGCGGCGGCCGACCTGGTCATCCTCACCGGCCTGGGCACGCTGCCGGCCGAGATGAGCCAGCAGGTCGCGCTCCTGCAGCGCTGCGCGCAGGTCACCGCCGAGGCGATGCCCGGGCTCAAGACGCTCAAGGACCTCTCCGACTACTGGATCGAGGTCAACCGGATCGAGAACGAGGCGGACAAGCTCTACCGGAGGCTGCTGTCCCGCCTCTACAGCGGCGAGTTCGACGCGCTGGAGATCCTCAAGCTCAAGGAGGTCGCCGACCAGCTCGAGGAGGCCGCCGACGCGTTCGAGCACCTCGCCAACGTGGTCGAGACCATCGCGGTCAAGGAGTCCTGACCCCGCATGGATGCGGCCTTCATCGGTCTGATCGTCATCATCCTGGTGGCGCTGGCGTTCGACTACACCAACGGCTTCCACGACGCCGCCAACGCCATCGCGGTCGCGGTCTCCACCAAGGCGCTCACCCCGCGCGTCGCGCTGGCCCTCGCCGCGGTGATGAACCTGGTGGGGGCGCTGATCTCCACCGAGGTGGCCAAGACCGTCGGCGCCGGGATCATCGACACACCCGCGGGCACCGACGGCCTGGAGATCGTCTTCGCCGCCCTGGTCGGTGCGATCGTGTGGAACCTGATCACCTGGTGGTACGGGCTGCCGTCCTCGTCGTCCCACGCGCTGATCGGCGGCCTGGTCGGCGCGGCGCTCGCCGCCGCCCACTCCGTGCAGTGGATGGGCGTCCTCGACAAGGTCATCATCCCGATGATCGTGTCGCCGCTGGTCGGATTCGGCCTGGGCTACCTGTTCATGCTGGTCCTCCTGTGGGTCTTCCGGCGGGCGAATGTCTCCAAGGCCAACCGCAACTTCCGCTTCGCGCAGATCTTCAGCTCCGCGACGATGGCGCTGGGCCACGGCATGCAGGACGCCCAGAAGACGATGGGCATCATCACGCTGGCGCTGGTCACCGCCGGCGAGATCGACGACTTCACCGTGCCGTTCTGGGTGGTGCTCGCCTCCGCAGGCGCGATCAGCGCCGGCACCTACGCCGGCGGGTTCCGGATCATGCGGACGCTCGGCCGGCGGATCATCCAGCTCACGCCCGCCGGTGGGTTCGCCGCCCAGTCGGTGGCGTCCGGTGTCATGGTCACGACGGCGACGGTCTTCGCCGTCCCGGTGTCGACGACGCACATCACCACCAGCTCGATCATGGGCGTGGGCTCGACCCGGCGTCTCTCCGCCGTGCGCTGGGGCGTGGCGGGCAACATCGTCGTCGCCTGGGTCGTGACGTTGCCGGCGGCCGGAACGGTGGCCGCCCTCGCGTACTTCCTCACCGACTTCGCGGTCGGCTGATACTCCTCGGGTGACCGGCGTCGAGAGCTCCGCCCCCTCCGGCGTCGCGCTCGGCACCGCGCCGGGGCGGTGGCTGCTCACCGCCACCGTGCTGGCCTCGGGCATGGCGTTCCTCGACGCCACGGCGGTGCAGGTGGCGCTGCCGACGATCGGGCGCGAGCTGGGCGCCTCGCTGTCGGACCTGCAGTGGATCGTCAACGGCTACACGCTCCCGCTGGCGGCGCTCATCCTGCTCGGCGGCTCGCTCGGCGACCGCTACGGCCGGCGGCGGGTCTTCCTCGTCGGCGTCGCCTGGTTCGCCGCGGCGTCGCTGCTGTGCGGGCTCGCCCAGACGCCCGGCCAGCTGATCGCCGCCCGCGCGCTGCAGGGCGTCGGCGGTGCGCTCCTGACCCCCGGCAGCCTCGCGCTGATCCAGTCCTCGTTCCGCCCGGCCGACCGGGCGCCGGCCATCGGGGTGTGGTCCTCCCTCTCGGGGGTCGCCGGGCTCGTCGGCCCGTTCCTCGGCGGCGCGCTCATCGACCTGGTCAGCTGGCGGCTGGTCTTCCTCCTCAACGTGCCACTGGCGGTGCTCGTGGTCGCCGTCGCCGGGCGGCACGTGCCGGAGAGCCGCGACCCCGGTCCGCACGGCCGCTTCGACGTCCCCGGTGCGGTGCTGGGGGCGGTGGCGCTCGGTGCGCTCACCTATGCCCTCATCACGGCCGGTGCGCGCGGCGGGGCCGACGTCGTGGTGGCCGCGGTCGCAGCGGTGGGAACGGGCGCGCTGTTCGTCGTCCGCGAGCGGCGGACGCCCTCCCCCATGCTCCCGCCGCGGCTGTTCGCCGACCGGCAGTTCACCGGCGCCAACCTGGCCACCCTCGCCGTCTACGGAGGGCTCGGCGGCAGCTCGCTGTTCCTCGTGCTGCAGCTGCAGGGGGTGCTCGGCTACGGCGCCACCGCGGCGGGCGCGGCCACGCTGCCGACCATCCTGCTCATCACGCTGCTCTCGCCCCGGGCCGGCGCGCTGGCGCAGCGGATCGGGCCGCGGCTGCCCATGACCCTGGGGCCCGCTGATCGTGGCCACCGGCACCCTGCTGCTCGCCGGGGTGGACGGCAGCGCCCCCTACTGGGCCGAGGTGCTGCCCGGTGCCGTCCTGCAGGGCCTGGGCATGGCGCTCACGGTGGCCCCGCTGACCGCGAGCGTCCTGGGCGCCGCACCGGACGCGCTCGCCGGGGTGGCCAGCGGCGTGAACAACGCCGTGGCCCGCGCCGCCGGCCTGCTCACCGTCGCCGCGCTCCCCGTCGCGGTGGGTCTCTCGGGTAGCGACTACGTCGAGCCGGCCGCCCTGACCGACGGGTTCCGCGCGGCGATGCTGCTCTGCGCCGGGCTGTTCGCCACCGGGGGCGCGGTGGCGTGGGCGACGATCCGGAACGACCTCCTGCGCGCCTGATCCCACGGACTGGACGACCAAGGCGCATAAGCGCATCGGTCTGGTAGACATAGCGCCGTGACGCGGACGACGACGCTGCTCCTGGTGAGCCGCCTGCACGTCGATCTGCTGCGCGTCTGCACGGCCGCCTGTCCGGGCTGTTGAGCTCCCGCGCCGTCCACCGGCGCCCCTTGCCTCACCCCCCTCTCGTTCCCGCGGGTCCCCGTGCGCCCGCGCCCCCCTCTCGAGACCCGGAGTCGGTCCCCCGTGAAGACCCTGATCCTGCTCGCCCTCGCAGGCCTCGGCGCCCAGCTCGTCGACGGCAGCCTCGGCATGGCGTACGGCGTCACCTCGACGACGCTGCTGCTCGCCATCGGCACCAACCCCGCGGCCGCCTCGGCGACGGTGCACCTCGCCGAGATCGGCACCACCCTGATGTCGGGGGTGTCGCACTGGAAGTTCGGCAACGTCGACTGGAAGGTCGTCGCCAAGATCGGCGTGCCCGGTGCGATCGGCGCCTTCGCCGGTGCAACCTTCCTGTCCAACCTCTCCACCGAGGTCGCCGCTCCGGTGATGTCGCTGGTCCTGCTGGTGCTCGGCGCCTACATCCTGCTGCGCTTCACGCTGCGCGGCATCGACCGCCGGAACCTGGGCAAGCCGATGCGGAAGCGCTTCCTCGGCCCGCTGGGCCTGGTGGCCGGGTTCGTCGACGCCACCGGCGGCGGCGGCTGGGGGCCGGTGGGCACCCCGGCGATCCTGGCCAGCGGCCGCATGGAGCCCCGCAAGGTCATCGGCTCGATCGACACCTCCGAGTTCCTCGTCGCGCTGGCCGCCTCGCTCGGCTTCCTCTTCGGGCTCGGCGGCGAGGGCATCAACGCCGGCTGGGCCCTGGCCCTGCTGATCGGTGGCCTCATCGCCGCGCCGATCGCCGCCTGGCTGGTGCGCCACGTCCCGCCGCGGCTCCTCGGCTCGCTGGTGGGCGGGATCATCCTGCTCACCAACACCCGGACGCTGCTCAGGAGCGACTGGATCGACGCCGCCGACGGCACCCGCTACGCCGTGTACGCCGTCATCTACGCGATCTGGGCCGCCGCCGTCGTGTGGTCCTTCCGCGAGTACCGCAAGGACCAGGCGCTCGAGTCCGCCGACGCCAACGTCGTCGACGACGTCAGCCACGACGAGCAGCTGACCGCCGGCCGGCCCAGCGCGCCGCGCGACTGACGAAGGACCCCCTCCCTCCCCACCCTTCGCAAGCTCAGGGCGGGCCCCTGGGAGGGGGCCGCGATCAGTGAGCCTGATCCTGGCTCGTCAGGAGGCGAGCCTCCAGCGCCGGTGGCAGCCCGGGCTCCGCGAGCCGGGCCATCCCGCCGAGCGGTGGTGGCCCGGAGCTCCGCAGCCACGCCCAGGTGTCGGCGACCGTCTCGCGCAGCGGCCGGCTGGGCAGCCCGAGCTCACGGGCGCGGGCGGTGTCGACGTCCCATGCCGTCCGCGCCATGTCGCGCGGGAGCCACAGCGGCAGGTGCACCCAGGGTTCGACGTCGGCGGCCAGCAGGTCCGCCTCGGCGAGCGGTACCCACTCCGCGTCGCCGCCGGTCACCTCGCGGCAGAGGTCCAGCAGGCCGCCCAGCGTCGTCATGCCGGTCGGGCCGGTGGCGTTGACCGCGCCCGAGATGCCCCGCTCGGCCATCGCGACCAGCCAGGCGGCGAGGTCGCGGGCGTCCACCACCGCGATCGGCTGCTCCAGCGCGTCCGGGACGACGACCCGCCCGCCCCGTGCGATGCGCTCCAGCCACCAGCCCAGCCGGTGGACGTCGTCGTGCGGCCCGACGATCAGGCCGGCGCGGGCGGTGAGGAAGCCGTCGCCGACGGCAGCGGCGAGGACGCGCTCGGCGTAGGCCTTGTTCGGCCCGTAGTCGTCCTGCCCGGTGTCCCAGGTCGCCTCGTCGTCCTCGCGACCGACGGGGCCGGGCGGCCAGCCGCGGTAGGCGTTGAGGCTGCTCACGAAGGCGTAGCCGGACACCCCGGACAGCGCCGCCGCGGCGTGGCGGGCGGCGGCCCGCGTCCGGCAGGAGGTGTCCACGACGAGCTCGGGCGCCCAGCCCGCCAGTGCGCGGGGCAGCGCCTCCGGGTCGTCCCGGTTCCCGTGCAGCGGGTGCACGCCGTCCGGGGGCTGCCCCGAGACACCCCGGGTGAAGGTCGCCACGTCGTGGCCGCGGTCGAGCGCCGCCGTCACCACGTGCCGGCCCAGGAAGTGGGTGCCACCGAGGACCAGGAGCCGCATGCCCTCAGCCCAGCGGACCGGCTCCCCCGCTGTCCAGCCGGTTCACCGCCGGCGCAATCCCCTAGACGGCGCGGCGGTAGGCCTGCGGCACCTGCGGCAGGGGCGTGGACCGTGCGGCGGCCAGCACCATCTGCGGCGAGCGGGGCAGACCGCGGCGCGTGCACAGCCGGAGCGCGCGGGCACCGGTGAGCACGTCGGTCTCCGGCGGGACGACGAGCAGGTCGGCACGCTGCGTGCCGCCGCCCCAGGTCAGGCAGACCACCAGGGGGTCCATGCTGCGGAAGCCCCCGGTGCGCACCACGCGGTCCTGCAGCACCAGCTTGCGCGGCGCCGGCGCCCACGCCTCGAGGGAGTAGGTGAAGCGCTCGATGCGGACGCCCCGGCGGTCGAGCTCCGCGATCAGCTCGGGCAGCTCCACCCCCAGGTCGCGGCCGCGGGGGAACCACGCGCCGTCGAACGCGGAGTTCCCGTCACCGGCGCCGTCCCGCAGGCTCACCCGGACATCGATGCCGCCCCGGAAGTGGTTCTCCACCGGAGCCGTTCGGGTGATCGTCGTCATGCGGTCGGCCGCCTCTCGTGCACTCGTCCCCCTGGGGTCATGACCCATGACCCCGAGGAGAACGTAGGTCGCGTGGCGCGCGTGTCCCGGTGCACGAGTGACGGGCGTGGCGGCCCGCTCCGGCTCGTCGTCACCACCCGTGCACGGCTCGACACGACAAGGCCCCCGCACCGCCGAAGCGGTACGGGGGCGTTGTCGGTCGGCCTCGTCCAGAGGCTCACCCCGAGCGTGCGAGGGGTGAGGAGGACGAGGTCCTTCTAGGGCTTGGGCTTCTTGTTCTTGGCCTTGCCGCGCTCGGTCTGGTCGAGCACCACCTTGCGGATGCGCACGGTGGCCGGGGTGACCTCGACGCACTCGTCCTCGGCGCAGAACTCCAGCGCCTGCTCCAGGTTCAGCACCCGCGGCGGCACCAGGCGCTCGAGCTCCTCGGAGGTGCTCTTGCGCATGTTGGTGAGCTTCTTCTCCTTGGTGATGTTCACGTCCATGTCGTCCGGACGGGAGTTCTCACCGACGATCATGCCCTCGTAGACGTCCGTGCCCGGCTGGACCATGAGCTGGCCGCGCTCCTGCAGCGAGAACATCGAGTACGTCGTCGCCACGCCCTGGCGGTCCGCGACCAGGGACCCGGTCGGGCGGGCGCGCATGTCGCCCAGCCACGGCTCGTAGCCCTCGAGGTTGTGGTTCAGGACGCCGGTGCCGCGGGTCTCGGTGAGGAACTCGGTGCGGAACCCGATGAGGCCGCGCGAGGGGACCATGTACTCCATCCGCGCCCAGCCGGTGTCGTGGTGCACCAGGTTCTCCAGCCGCGCGCGACGGGTCGCCAGCGCCTGGGTCAGCGTGCCGACGTACTCGCCCGGGGTGTCGATCGTGACGCGCTCGACCGGCTCGTGCAGCTTGCCGTCGATCATCTTGGTGACGACGGTCGGGCGGCCGACGGTGAGCTCGAACTCCTCGCGGCGCAGCTGCTCCACGAGGATGGCCAGCGCCAGCTCGCCGCGGCCCTGCATCTCCCAGGTGTCGGGGCGGTCGGTCTGGAGCATGCGGACCGACACGTTGCCGACCAGCTCCTGGTCGAGGCGGTTCTTGATCAGGCGTGCGGTCAGCTTCTTGCCCGACTTGCCGGCCAGCGGCGCGGTGTTGATGCCGATGGTGATCGAGATCGAGGGCTCGTCGACGGTCAGCGGCGGCAGCGGGCGCGGGTCGTTCGGGTCGGCGAGGGTGTCGCCGATCATGACGTCCTCGATGCCGGCGATGGCCACGAGCTCACCGGGGCCGGCGCTCTCGGCCGGCGTGCGGGTGAGGCCCTCGGTGACGAGCAGCTCGGTGATCTTGACGTTCTTGATCGTGCCGTCGGTGCGGCACCAGGCGACCTGCTGGCCGCTCTTCATCGTGCCGGAGTGGATGCGCAGCAGCGCCAGCCGGCCGAGGTAGGGCGAGGCGTCGAGGTTGGTGACCTGCGCGCGCAGCGGCTCCTCGGCGTCGTAGACCGGCGCCGGGATGGTGTCGAGCAGCGTCTTCACCAGCGGGGCGAGGTCGTCGCTGTCGGGCTCGGTGCCGTTCTCGGGGCGGGTCAGCGAGGCCTTCCCGGAGCGACCGCTGCAGTACACGATCGGGAACTCGAGGGCGTCGGCGTCCATGCCGGCGTCCTCCATGAGCTCCATGAACAGCTCGTAGCACTCGTCGACGACCTCGGCGATGCGCGCGTCGCCACGGTCGGTCTTGTTGACGGCGAGGATGACCGGCATCCCCTTGGCCAGCGCCTTGCGCAGCACGAAGCGGGTCTGCGGGAGCGGGCCCTCGGAGGCGTCGACGAGCAGGCAGACGCCGTCGACCATCGACAGGCCGCGCTCGACCTCGCCACCGAAGTCGGCGTGGCCGGGGGTGTCGACGATGTTGACGACGACCGGGTTGCCGTTCTCGTCGGCCAGGTGGATCGCGGTGTTCTTGGCCAGGATGGTGATGCCGCGCTCACGCTCGAGGTCCATCGAGTCCATGACGCGGTCCTGCGTGGAGTCGTTGTCCGTCCCCTCGCCCTTGGCGCGCCCGAGGGCGCCTGCCTGGCGGAGGAGGGCGTCGACCAGGGTCGTCTTGCCGTGGTCGACGTGAGCGATGATCGCCACGTTGCGCAGGTCGTCGCGAGTGGGCATGCGGAAGGGCACCTCAGGGGGGTTCGGGGAGGCCGCAGCGTCAGCGCGCGGCATCTCGTGCAACAGCCGCCCGGGCGGCGACCTTCCCAGAGTAGTAGAAGGACCCCCTGCCCCCCGCCGCTCGCAGGCTCGCGACGGGCCCCTGCAGGGGTCCGACTCACTCGTTCAGGGGCGATCGGCCACCGAAAACGTGATCCCGGCGGCGGCGAGAGTGACCAGACTCACGGCCAGCCAGGCCGACATCCCGACCCCGATCGCCAGCACGTGCGCGAGGACGAAGGCACCGATGTACAGCGCGGCCAGCGCGACGGCGGTGGCCGGACCCTTCCGGCGGAGCCACAGGTACCCGGCCGCCAGTCCCGCCGCGGCGAAGACGGCGCCACCGAGCGCCCGGATGCCGGTGCCCTGCGCGATACCGAACCCGGCGGCCAGGCCGACGGCGACCAGGACGGCCGAGGGGAACCGGGTTCGGGCGCGGGTCAGCGTGGAGGACGACATGGGATCCAGTGTCCTACCCCTCCGCTGCGGCCGAGACCGCTGCCCGGATGCCGTCGGGCGTGAGCTCCGCACCCTGCACGCGCTCGCCGTCCACCAGCAGCGTGGGCGTGCCCGTGATGCCGGCCCGGCTGGCCGCCTCGGTCACCTGCGCGGTCCAGTCCTCGTAGACCAGGTCGCGGATGCCGTCCTCCACGGCCTGGCCGGTGGCGCCGGCCTGTCCGGCGAGGTCGACCAGCTCGTCGTCGGACAGCCCCGCGCCGCCCTCGGCGGGCTGCTGGGCGAACAGCAGGTCGTGGAACCGCGAGAAGGCCTCGGCGCCGGCCTCGTCGAACACCACCGCGGCGGCGTTGAGGGACCGCGTGGAGTAGTCGGTGGTCGAGGCGCGGTCCAGGATCGCGATCGGCCGGTAGCGGACCAGCGCGTCACCGCCGGCGGCCAGTTCCTCCAGCGTCGCTCCGTTGATCTGCTCGAACTGGCCGCAGACCGGGCACTGGAAGTCCTCGTAGACGTCCACGGTGACCGGTGCGCCGTCCTGCCCGACCGGGAAGGCCGTCCCGTCGGCGACGGTGCCGGCCGGGACGGCCGCGTCCGCCGAGGTCGACGACCGCTGGGTCTGGACGACGATCGCCACGACCACGGCCAGGACGACCGCGGCGACCGCTCCCCCGACGAGCAGCCGCCGGCGGCGCTGCGCGGCCTCCTGCGTCGCCGCCTCGACCGCACGCTGCGCGGCCGCCCGTCGCCGGGCGCTCTCCCGCTTCCTGTCACCGGCCAACGAGGTCCTCCGATCGGTCGGCCGGCCCGGTGGTCGGGCCGGCGAGGGCGGTGCCGAGGGCCAGCCGGGACGCCGGCCACCGCGCGAGCAGCAGCGCGCCCACCAGTAGCGCACTGTCCCGCAGGACCTCCGCGCCGTAGGCGGTGTCGCCGGCGGCCACCTCCCCGCCACCGCCGAAACAGCCGCAGTCGATCTGCAACCCGCGCGCCCAGGCCGAGACGACGCCGGCCAGGAAGACGACCAGCAGCACGGCGGCGGCCAGGGCGGCCGTCCGCACGACGACGCCCAGGAGCAGGGCGAGCCCGACGGCGATCTCGAGCACCGGCAGGCCGAACGCGACCGGCTCCACGAGCCCCTCGGGTAGCAGCCGGTAGGCCCGCACGGCCCGGGCGGCAGCGGCGGGGTCCGGCATCTTCAGCGCACCCGCCACCACGAGGACACCACCCAGCACGAGGCGGACGGCAGTCGCAACCCAGGGCACGGCGACGCGCAGCTCTTTCCCCACGCCCCTACGGTCGTCCGGGGCGTGCTGCCGGTTCCCGGTCGACCCCTGTGCTTCCGGTCACATGACGCGGCGAGGCCCCGGACGGCGGTGCGTCCGGGGCCTCGCGGGGCGTGCTGGATCAGGCGGTGCGGAGCACGGCCTCGATCTCGAGCTCGACGTTGATCTTGTCGCCGACGACGACGCCGCCGCCGTCCATCGGCATGTCGATGTCGACGCCGAACTCGGAGCGGGAGATGGCGGTCGTGGCGCTGAAGCCGGCGCGCGTGCCGCCGTAGGCGTCCGGGCCGAAGCCGTTGAGCTCGAGCTCCAGGGTGACGGGCTTGGTGATGCCCTTGAGGGTCAGCTCGCCCTCGACGTGCCAGTCCTCGCCCTTGGCGCGCACGCCGGTCGAGCGGAAGGTCATCACGGTGTGGTTGCCCACGTCGAAGAAGTCGGCGGACTTGATGTGGGCGTCGCGCTGCTCCTGACGGGTGTCGATCGAGTCCATGTCGATGGTCGCGCTGACCGAGGACTGCGACGGGTCGGCGGCGGTGACGAGCTCGCCGGAGAATTCACGGAAGTAGCCGCGCACCTTGCTGACCATCATGTGGCGGACGGAGAAGCCGACGGTCGAGTGGCTGGCGTCGATGTCCCAGGTGCCGACGACGTAACCGGGGATCTGGACGGTGCTGGTCATGGTGTCTCCAAAGTGGTTGAGCGTGTGACCTTCGTTGGACCGTAGCGTAGTTGAGAGCTGAACTATTCCGCCGGTAGGATGGCGGCATGACCGCGCACGTGTCGCCCGCCCCCACCGGTGCCCCCGACCTCACCGCTCCCCGGTGGCTCGACGCCGAGGAGCAGCAGGCCTGGCGCGCATGGCTGTTCAGCGCCCAACTGCTCCTGGACCGCCTCGACCGCGAGCTCACCCACGCCACCGGCATCTCGCACGCCTACTACGAGATCCTCGTCGCCCTCTCCGAGGCCCCCGAGCGGATGATGCGGATGAGCGAGCTCGCCGACCGCTGCCTCTCCTCGCGCAGCCGCCTCTCCCACGCCGTCTCCCGCCTGGAGGAGCGCGGCTGGGTGCGCCGGCAGGTCTGCCCGGACGACGGTCGCGGGCAGCTCGCCGTCCTCACCGACGAGGGGTTCGCCGCACTCGAGGCCGCCGCTCCGGTGCACGTGGAGAGCGTGCGCACGCACCTGTTCGACCAGCTCGGCCCGGAGCAGGTCGAGAACATGCGCGACCTCGGCGAGACGCTGCTGCGCCACCTCGACCGCACCTGACGGTCAGCCGGGCACGCTCCCGGCGATGCGCCGCAGCTCGCGCGCGATCCCCGTGGACAGGTAGCCGTCCCGCAGGCCGCCGTCGGCGATCGCCGCGGACCTGTCCCGCAGATGCCGGGCGGCCCGGAGCGCGACGTCCGCGGCGCGCGGGTCGCCCGCCGCGGTGAGCACCCGGTGGACGTCGATCAGGACCCGCCCGGGCTGGACGACGCCGGGGGCCACCGAGCGGTCGAGCTCCGGGAGGATGCCGGCCACGAGGTCGAGGGCCGCCGGCAGGTCGCCGGCGTCCAGGTGGGCGACGGCGAGGACCGAGAGGCACTCCAGCCGGTCGGCGGGGACGTCCAGCTCGGCCAGCCGGTCCGCGGTGGCCCGCAGCAGCGGCACCGCCGACGGGTCACCCGCGGCCTGCCGCGCCATGCCCGCGAGCAGATCGGCGCGGGCCCCCGCGTGCGGGACATCCGCCGCCGCCGCCGTCTCCTGCGCCTCGGCGGCGTGCCCGAGCGCGTCGTCCGGGAGCCCCTCGGCGAGGTCGACGGCGGCCAGCGACGCGAGCAGGTGGGCGGTGAAGTAGGGGAGCTCGTGGCGCCGGCTCTCGTCGAGACCACTGGTGAGTCGCGCCCGGGCAGCGGCGTACTGCCCCACGAGACGGTGGGCATCGCCCAGGCTCTGCAGCGAGGCCACCTGCCCTTCGAGATCGTCGATCTCCCCGGTGAGCGCCAGCGCGCGCGTGCCGCCCTCCAGCGCGTCGTCCAGCCGGCCCTGCTCCATGGCGATGCGGGCGAGGTTGGTGAGCATCACGCCCTCGCGGTACCGGTGCCCGTCGGCCTGGAACTGCGCGAGCGCCTCCTCGGAGGCGACGCGGGCCTCCTCGAGGCGGCCCATGTTCAGCAGCAGGGCCCCGACCTGCCCGACGACCATCGCGTCGCCCTCGCGGTCGTTGACCCGGCGGTGCTCGTCCCGCGCCGCGGCGAGGAGGCGCAGCGCCTCGTCGTTCTTCCCCTGGTTGGTGGCCACCACGCCCAGCAGGCGGAGGGCCTCGCCGGCCCTCGGGGCGTCCTCGACCTCCTGCGCCTCCGCGAGCGAGCGGCTCAGCAGGTCCCGTGCGGCGGCGTGCTCGTTCAGGTAGGCGAGGCTCCGGCCGCCGTGCATGAGCGCGTCGGCCAGGAGGTCGTGGCGGCCCGCGCGGCCCGCCAGGTCGGCGGCGTCCGCCGCGACCGGAGGGATGGCGGAGTAGTCCCCGCGGAAGAACATCAGCTGGCCCTCCGCCAGCCGGATCCGGGCACGCCGCTCGACGTCGAGCCCCGGCACGGCCGCCAGCCGGTCGATGACCGCGCGCTGCTCCTCCCGCCTGCCGAGCCGGTCGAGGACGGCTTCCCGGGCCAGCAGGACGTCGCACCAGAGGTCGGGCGTGCTCTCCGGCGAGGTCAGTCCCTCGGCCCGGGCCAGCAGCCGGAGGGCGTCGTCGCTGGCGAAGGTGCCGGCGGCGTACCGGCCCGCACGCAGGTACCAGCCGGCCGCCGCGGTCCCGGCCCCGGCGGCCTCGTGGTGCCGGGCCACCTGGGCGGCGTGCTCGTCCGGTCGCCCGCTGAGGGCCACCACTTCCTCCAGCCACTCGGCCGCCCGCGCGTGCAGCACCCGGCGGGCGGAGCGGAGCACGCCCTCGTAGGCGACGTCCCGCAGCAGGGCGTGCCGGAAGGAGTACTCGTGGCAGCCGGCGAAGGTGGAGCGGGCCCGCTCGGCGACCACCTCGTGACCGGCCAGCTGGTCGAGGGGGACCGCGCCGGCCGGCGCACCGGTGACGGCGGCCAGCCGTTCGACCGCGCGGTCCCAGAACACCCGCCCGACCACCGCGGCACAGCCCACCAGATGCCGCTCGGCGGCGCCGAGCACGTCGAGCCGGGACTGCAGCAGCCCCCGGAGGGTCGTGGGCACCCGCAGGTCGCCGATGGCTCCGGCCCGCACGGCCCACCGTTCCTCCGCGGTGTCGACGACGCCCTGCTGGACGAGCCACTTGACCAGCTCCTCGACGTAGAACGGGTTGCCGTCCGCGGTGTCCACCACCACCCGCACCAGCTCGTCGGGCACGTGCGGGACCCGCTGGAGGATCTCGGTCACGAGCGTCGCGATGTCCCCGTCGGGCAGGGCGGGCAGCTCCAGCCGGGACTGCACCGGCGGGTGCTCCCCCCAGTCGGGTCGCCGCTCGAGCAGGACGGGCCGGCTGCTGGCGACGAGCAGGAGCCGCCCCGGCCCGGCACTCTCGGCCAGCAACAGGATCGAGTCCAGACTCGCCGAGTCGGCCCAGTGCAGGTCCTCGAGCAGGACGACCACCGGCGCGCGCCGGGCCAGGCGGGCCAGCAGGCTCAGCACCAGGGTCCTCCCCCGCCGCCGCAGCGCCTCCGGATCCGTGGTGCCGACCGCGTCCCTCCCCTGCTGGTCGAGCGAGAAGCCGAGCCAGGCCGCCACCGTCTCGGCCGAGTGGGCGGCCTCCTCCGCGCCGCCCTCCCGACGGCCGACCAGTTCCTCCCAGCCCTCCACCCAGCGCCGGCGCACCGCCTCCGGGTCGTCGGTCCCCCGGATCCCGAGGCGCTCGATGAAGACGCTGCGCAACAGCCCGTTGGCGACGTCCCGGGTGCCGGGGGTGGCGCGGCCGCGCAGCACCCAGACGTCCGAGGGCAGCCGGGCGAGCCAGGTCTCGAGGTCGCGCAGCAACCGCGACTTGCCGATCCCCGCCTCGCCGAACACCGTCACCACCCGCGGCCCGCGTCCCTCCCCCACGTCGGTGAACGACTCCTGCAGCAGCCGCAGCGCCGGCTCGCGCCCCACCGTCCGCGTCTCGACGCCTTCGACCCCGCGCCCCTCCGGCCAGAAACCCTCCTGGTCGGCGCCGACCACGACGTAGGCGTCGACCGGGCCGTCCAGTCCCTTCAGCTCCAGGCCGGTCAGCCGGCGCAGGCCGAAACCGCCGCGGACCTGCCCGGCGGTGTCCTCGGAGAGCAGCACGGCCCCGGGCGCGGCGGCGGTCTGCAGCCGGGCGGCGCGGTTGACGGTGTCCCCGACGACGATGAACTCCCCCGCCCGCCCGTCGGCCAGGCCGGTGACGACCACCTCGCCGGTGTCGATGCCGATGCGCATGTGCAGCCGGACGCCGTGCGCCTCCTCGATGTCGGTGTCCAGGCGTTCGAGCCCCTCGCGCATGGCGAGTGCCGCCCGCACGGCCCGGGCCGCGTCGTCCTCCTGCGACCGGTAGAGGCCGAACACCGCGACGACGGCATCACCGATGTACTTCTCGACGACCCCGCCCTCCGCCTCCACGGCGGCCCGGACCGCCGCGAAATAGCGGCTCATCACGTGCTGCAGGTCCTCCGGGTCCAACCGTCCCGCCACGGGGGTGCTGTCCACCAGGTCGCCGAACAGCACGGTCACCTGCTTGCGCTGCTCCCCCGTCGCGCTGGCCACCAGCCGGTCCCGCTGCGCGGTCAGCGGGGCGAGGGCGGTGTCGACGACGCGGTCGCCGAGCGTCCCGCGCTGTCCCTCGAGCGCGGCGATGGCCTCCTCCAGCGACCGGAGCTCGTCGGGGTACCGAGCTTCCTGGTCCGGCGACGCGACCACGGGCGCCTCCCGTTCCTGCGGGGATCCGCAGGCTACCGCCGTACATCTCCCCCGTCGTCGGCTCGGCCGCCGGTCCGCACGTCCGGCGGGGCCGCGGGCCAGCGCGGCACGCCGGCGATCGCGCCGTCGCCGAGTGGTGCGGCGAAGCGCGGGGGCCGCTTCTCCAGGAACGAGGCCACCCCCTCGGCGCTGTCGGCGCCCGCGCCGAGCTCGACCACGGCCCGCGACTCCGCGCGGTGCGCATCCCACGGTGACGGGGCACCGAGCATCGACCACAGGAGCTGGCGGGCGGCGCCCACCGCGACACCGCTGGTGTTCGCGACGATCTCGCGGGCGAGGGCATGGGCGGTGGGCAGCAGCTGGTCGTCGGCCACCACCCGGGAGACCAGTCCGCCGCGCAACGCCTCGGCGGCGTCGAAGACGCGTCCGGTGGCGACCCACTCCATCGCCTGGCTGATGCCGACCACGCGGGGCAGGAACCACGACGAGGCCGCCTCGGGCACGATGCCGACCCGGCCGAACACGAAGCCGAAGCGTGCCGACTCGGCGGCGATCCGGACGTCCATGGGCAGCGTGAGCGTGGCTCCGACGCCGACCGCCGGCCCGTTGACCGCAGCGATCACCGGCTTGCGCAGCGCGGCGAACGCCAGGCTCACCACTCCCCCGGCGTCCCGGGGGTAGCCGGCGATGTCCTCGCTCAGCGGGCCCGCCGGGCGGTGCCGCGTCAGCCGGTCGGCGAAGGTGGCGGCGCCGCTCCCGAGGTCCGCGCCGGCGCAGAACCCCCGGCCCGATCCGGTGACGACGACGACCCGGACCTCGTCGTCGGCATCGGCATCGGCGGCCACCCGGACGAGTTCGTCGGCCATCGTGGGGGTGAAGGCGTTCAGCCGCTCCGGTCGGTGCAGCCGGATCGTGGCGACCCGGTCGACGACCTCGTAGCGCAGCTCGGTGA
Organism: uncultured Actinomycetota bacterium; assembly: GCA_963747895.1. Lineage (GTDB taxonomy): Bacteria > Actinomycetota > Actinomycetes > Mycobacteriales > Geodermatophilaceae > Blastococcus. The sequence goes on along the minus strand of CAVVGX010000003.1, from coordinate 31,812 downwards.
GTTCCATGCCGCACCGTGCCAGCCGTCCCCTCGGACAGTCAACGGTGACTGTTCCTCGCCTGCCTTCCGCCCTAGGCTCGCCCGGTGACGTCCGATCCCGTGCAGCTGGAGACCTTGCGGGCACCCCGGTCGCGCTCGTCGCGCACCGCCGACAGCCGGCTGCTGATCCTCGACGCCGCCGTCGACTGCCTGGTCGAGGAGGGGTACGCCGGGGCTTCGACGCTCGCCGTCCAGGCCAGGGCCGGGATCTCCCGCGGTCGGCTGCTGCACCACTTCCCGTCCCGCGCCGAGCTCCTGGTGGCGGCCTGCGACCACCTGGTGACGACGCAGCTCGAGGAGGTGCGGCGGCGGTCGGTGGCCCTCATGGCCGACGGCCCCACCGGGCGCGACCGGGTCGACCGCGCGATCGACCTGATGTGGGCGACGTTCCAGGAGCCGCCGTTCTGGGCGGCGACCGAGCTGTGGACCGCCGCCCGCACCGACCCGGCCCTGCGCACCGCGCTCGGCAGCGGCGAGGGCCGGCTGCGCGCGGCGATGGCCGCGGTCGGCGACGGGATCTGGGGGCCGGAGTTCGCCGCCTCCCCGGTCTACGCGGATCTCACCGAGCTGCTGTTCACGAGCATGCGCGGGGTGGCGCTGGTGTACGCCTTCGAGCCGCGGCCGCCGGCCACCGACCCGCACCTCCCGCTGTGGAAACGGCTGGCCGCCCGACTGCTGGGGCTCGACGGCGACGCTTGACCGCCCGTTCGGACCCGGCCAGCATGACGCAGGTCACAACCGGCCGGCCCGTGGAGGAGTTCCCGTGAGCGTCGACATCCCCGTCCTGCAGGGCCGGGGCATGACCATGGCCGACCAGCTCGCCCGGCAGGCCCGGAAGACCCCGGACGCGACCGCGCTCCGCTTCGAGGGGACCGGCCGGAGCTACGGCGAACTCGACGAGCGGGTCACCCGGCTGGCCCGCGCCCTGCAGCAGCGCGGCGTCGGCAGCGGCGACCGGGTCGCCGTCCTGGCCCTCAACGGCATGGAGACCTGGGAGGCCTACCTCGCCGGCGTGCGGCTGGGCGCCGTCGTCGTCCCGGTCAACTTCCGGCTGGTCGCCGACGAGGTCGCCTACGTGCTCAGCGATTCCGGCGCCGTCGCGCTCGTCGTGGACGGCGCGCTCGCCGAGCTCGCCGCGAAGGCGCGGGACGCGGCCCCGTCGGTGACGACGACCCTGGTGATCGGGCCGGACTACGAGGAGGCCCTGGCCGCGGCGGGCGCCGAGCCGCTCGACCTCGCCGTCGACGAGGAGCAGCCCGCGTTCCTCATGTACACCTCCGGGACGACCGGCCGCCCCAAGGGCGCGGTGCTGACGCACCGGAACCTGCTCATGCACGCCTTCAGCCAGATCACCACCCTCGGCTGGGACCCCGACGACCGGGTCGGCGTGCCCGGCGCCCCGCTGTTCCACATCGCCGGCCTGGCGGGGGGCATGCCGCCGCTGCTGCTCGGCGGCACCCACGTGATCATCCGGTCCGGCGCCTTCGACCCGGTCGAGACGCTGGACATGATGGAGCGGGAGCAGGTCTCGAGCATCTTCCTGGTGCCCGCCATGTGGGCCGCCGTCCTCGCCGTGCCCGGCATCGCCGAGCGCGACCTGTCGCACCTGCGCCGCGTCTCCTGGGGCGCCGCCCCGGCGTCCACGACGCTCCTGCGCGCCCTGATCGACGCCTTCCCGCAGGCCGAGGTGGTCACCGCGTTCGGGCAGACCGAGTGCAGCCCGGTGACCTGCCTGCTGCGCGGCGAGGACTCGCTGCGCAAGATCGGCTCGGTCGGCACGCCGATCCTCAACGTCGAGGTGCGGGTGGTCGACGACGCCATGGCGGACGTGCCGCGGGGCGAGGTCGGGGAGATCGTCTACCGCAGCCCGATGGTCATGAAGGAGTACTGGAACAAGCCGGAGGCCACGGCGGAAGCCTTCGCCGGCGGCTGGTTCCACTCCGGCGACCTCGTCCGGCAGGACGAGGACGGCTACTTCTACGTCGTCGACCGCAAGAAGGACATGATCATCTCCGGCGGGGAGAACATCTACTGCGCCGAGGTGGAGGACGTGCTGGCCGCGCACCCCAAGGTCGGCGAGGTCGCGCTGATCGGGGTGCCCGACACGAGGTACGGCGAGGCGCCGCTGGCCGTGATCGCCCCGCGCGACGCGGCCGACCCGCCGACGCCCGAGGAGCTCGCGGCGTGGTGCCGGGAGAAGCTGGCCCGCTACAAGAACCCGCGCGAGTACTCCGTCGTCGAGGCGCTGCCCCGCAACCCCAGCGGCAAGGTGCTCAAGACGGCGCTGCGCCAGGAGCACTCGGCGGGCTCCCTGGTGGCCGAACCCGTGGTGTGAGCGTCAGCCGGTCCAGGCGTCGGCGACCCGCTCGACGACCTCGGCCGCCTGCGCGCGCCCGGCCCGCGCGGCGGGCGCCCGGGCGGCAGGGTCCAGCACGTTCTTGCCGATCGCCGTGCGCGCGCCCTGGTCGGGGGTGACGACGGCGATGCGCGCGGACACCATTCCGGTCACCTGCGCGTCGACGCTGGCGATCGGTCCGACCCCCCGCGGGATGGGGGCCAGGACGACCAGCCGGTCGTAGCCCTGGGCGAGGTCGGCGTTGGCCGCCGAGCGCATCCCGCCGTCGACGTAGCGCCGCTCGCCGATCGTGACCGGCGGGTAGACGCCCGGGACGGCGCAGCTGGCGGCGACCGCCTGGATCAGGGACACCCCGGAGGTGCGGTCGAAGGCGCGGAACTCGCCGGTCTCCGCGTCCACGGCGGTGATGACGAGCTGCCGGTCGGGCCACTCGCGGCCGACGAGCCGGGAGCCGATGACGTCCAGCCGCTCCTGCTCGGTCGGCGTGACCCCGGCCTTCTCGGCGGCGAGCGCGACCGAACCGACCCGGCGGCGGAAGTCCTCGTCGCGACCGCGGCTGACCAGCATCGCCCAGGCGTAGCGCGCCAGGTTCGACCGCGACATCCGCGCCGGCTTCTCCTGCGCGGGCGGCTCCAGCTGGCGGGCGAACATGGCCTGGAGGTCGGCTCCCGCGGTCACCTGGGCGCCGACGACGGAGCCCGCGGACGTCCCCACGACCAGGTCGGCGGAGGCGAGGTCGACACCGGCATCGGCCAGGCCGGCCAGCACGCCGATCTCCCAGGCGATCCCGGTGATGCCGCCGCCACCCAGGACGAGGGCCGTGCGCTGGTCGCTCATGCCCCCCATCGTCACAGACCCTCGACACCCGATATGGCCTGGGCCACCCTGGCGGGGATGATCCGACCGAGGAGATCGACGACGGAGGGCTATGACATGGAAGGACACGCATGACCGCCACGCAGCCGGCACCCGACACCACGACGAGGAGCTGGCCGCCGGGCCTCCCCCGGTCGCTGGAGTACCCGGAGGTGCCGGTCGGCTCGATCCTCCGCGCGGCCGTCCGCCGGTGGGGCGACCGGCCCGCGTTCGTCCAGCACGACCTCCCGCTGTCCTTCACCGAGCTGGGGGCCCGCGCGCACGCCGTCGCCGGCTGGCTGGCCGACCAGGGCATCGGACGCGGCGACGTCGTCGCGCTGCACATCCCGAACTGCCGCCAGTACCCGGCGCTGTACTTCGGGATCATGCTGTCGGGGGCCACCTTCTCCCCCACCAACCCGCTGCTGCCGGCCGCCGACCTCGCCGCGCAGCTGACCGACGCCGGCGCCACCGCCCTGATCACCTGGGACCAGGTGCTGCCGATGGTGCGGCCCGCGCTGGCCGCCTCCCCCGTGCGGACCGTGATCGTCACCGGTGAGGCGCACTCGCTCGACCTCGCCGCCCGCCTGGAGCTGGCCGAGGGCGACGTCGACGCCGCCGACCTGCTGGGCGGCGACCCCACCGACCGGCACCTCGACGCCGCCGTCGACGTCGACGCCGACCTGGCCCACCTCGCCTACACCGGCGGCACGACCGGCGTCAGCAAGGGCGTGGAGCTCCCGCACAGCAACGTGGTCACGAACGTGCTGCAGTCGGTCTGCTGGACCAACGGCGCGGTGCCCGAGCTCGACGAGCAGGGCGACGTCACCGTCCGCCAGGTCGCCGGCGAGGACGAGTACCCGACCCCCCTGGGCACCGCCCGGATCATCAACCTGACGCCCTGGTTCCACGCCATGGGCGCCGTCGGTTACCTCAACGGCATGGTGATGAGCGGGTCGACCGTCGTCATCCACCCGCGCTTCGACCCGGTGACGTACGTCGAGGACATGGCCCGGTACGACGTGACCTCCATCGGCGGCGCGCCCCCGATCTTCGTGGCGCTGCTCCAGGTGCCCGCCTTCGTCCAGGGCGAGTGGGCGAGCGTCCGCGGGGTGTCCAGCGGCGCCGCCCCGCTCCCGGTCACGCTGATCCAGCGGCTGCAGGCGCTGTTGCCCAACGCCACGATCGGCGAGGGCTACGGGCTGACCGAGGTCACCATGGTGGCCACGAGCAACCCCTCCTTCCGGTCGGGCACCCGCAAGCCCGGCACGGTCGGCGTCCCGGTCTTCGACACCGAGATCAGCATCCGCTCGCTGGAGGACAGCGCGGAGATGCCCCAGGGCGAGCGGGGCGAGGTCTGCATCCGCGGCCCGCAGGTGATGCGCGGCTACGCGCACCGGCCCGAGGCGACCGCCGAGTCGATCGACGCCGACGGCTGGTTCCACACCGGGGACGTCGGGATCCTCGACGGGGACGGCTACCTGTCCATCGTCGACCGCACCAAGGACATGCTGCTCTACAAGGGCTACAACGTCTTCCCGCGGGAGCTCGAGGAGATCCTGTTCGGCACCCCCGGCGTCGCGGGTGCCGCCGTCGTCGGGCGCCCCGACGAGGAGGCCGGCGAGCTGCCGGTCGCCTACGTCGTCCGCAAGGGGGACGACGCCGGCGCGGCCCTCACCCGGGAGTCGGTGCTGGAGGCCGTGAACGACAAGGTGACGCACTACAAGCGGCTCCGCGACGTCGTGTTCATCGAGGCCATCCCGGTCTCCGCCGCCGGCAAGGTGCTCAAGCGGGAGCTCGCCGCGCTCGAGCGCGAGAAGGTCGGCGGCTGACCTGCTGGTGACGCCCGGCCGACGGTCACGGCCCGGGGGGACTCACCCCCGGTCCACGTAGCGCTCCACGTCGGCCGGGCGCCCCACGATCACGATGTCGTCGCCGTAGCCGAGCACGGTGTCGACGCCGGCATGGGAGAAGGACGCCGCGCCCTCCGGCCGCACCGACACGACGGTCACCCGGTGCCGGGCCCTCAGGCCGGTCTCGCCCAGCGGGACGCCGACCAGCTCCTGCGACGGCTTGGTGCGGGCCAGCACCCAGTCGGGAGCCAGCTCGATGTAGTCCAGCATCCGGCCCGAGACGAGGTGCGCCACCCGCTCCCCCATGTCGTGCTCCGGCAGGACGACGTGGTGGGCGCCGATCCGTTCCAGGATCGTGGCGTGCTGCCGGCTCAGCGCCTTCACCCAGATGTCGCGGACCCCGAGCTCGACCAGCACGGCCGTGGTCAGGATGCTCGCCTCCAGGTCGGTACCGATCGCCACGACGACGCGGGCGAAGTCGGCGAGTCCGATCTCCTGGAGGGCCTCGGCGTCGGTGGAGTCGGCGATGACGACATGGCTGAGGCGACCGGCCAGCCGCTGGACCACCGCGGCGTCCCGGTCGACGGCCAGCACCTCCGTGCCGTTGCCGGCGAGCTCCAGCGCGAGGGCCGTGCCGAAGCGACCCAGGCCGATGACGGCCACCGGTTCCCTGTACCTAGCCAACGATCGTCCTCTCCTCGGGGAGCTGGTGCCGACGGGACCGCTCGCGCAGCGCCAGCCCGGAGGCCAGCGTCAGGGGACCGATCCGGCCCAAGAACATGAGTGCGACGAGCAGCAGCTGCGCCGCCGTCGGCAGGGAGGCGGTGATACCGGTCGAGAGCCCGACGGTGGCGAAGGCCGACACCACCTCGAAGAGGACGACGTCGAGGGAGAAGCTGGTGAGGGCCAGCATCGCCAGTGTCGCGGCCGTCACCAGTCCCACTCCCAGCAGGGCGACCGCGAGCGCCTGCCGCTGCGTGCTCGCGGGCACCCTCCGTCGTCCCACCTCGACGTCGGGGTCACCGCGCATCTCCGCCCAGAGCACGAAGGCCAGCAGGCCGAACGTGGTGACCTTGATGCCACCCGCCGTCCCGGCACTGCCTCCGCCGATGAACATCAGCACGTCGTGGAACAGCAGCGTCTCCGGCTGGAGGGCGGAGATGTCGAGGCTGTTGAAGCCGGCCGTCCGGGGCATCACCCCGGCCACGAAGGCCGCCAGGAACGCCTCGCCGACACCCATGCCGCCCAGCGTCCGCGGGTTGCGCGCCTCCGCGACGAGCACGCCCAGCGTGCCGACGACGAGGAGCACCACGGTGACGACCACCGTGATCCGGGTCAGCACCGACCACGTCCGGGGGCGCCGCCAGGAGCGGGCCAGCTCGAAGACCACGGGGAAGCCCAACCCGCCGAGGACGACCGCGAAGGAGATGGTGAGGCTGACCCACGGGTCGCTCACGTACCGGACGAGGCTGTCGGCGTTCAGCGAGAACCCGGCGTTGTTGAACGCCGAGACGGCGTGGAAGACGCCGTCGTAGGCAGCGCGGGCCCACGTTTCCTCGTAGGCCACGGCGAACCGCACCGCGAGCACGACGGCGGCCACCGCCTCCGCCCCCAGGCTGAACAGCACCACCCGGCGCACCAGTCCGCGCACGTCGGCCCCGCTGAGCGCCTTGGTCTCGGCCTGGGCGACCAGCCTCGCGCGGAGGCCCAGTCGGCGGGACACCAGGACGGCGAACAGGCTGGCGAGCGTCATGATCCCCAGCCCGCCCGCCTGGATGAGCAGCAGGATCACCGCCTGGCCGAAGCCCGACCAGTACGTGCCGGTGTCCACGGTCACCAGGCCGGTGACGCACACCGCGGACGTCGCCGTGAACAGCGAGTCCAGCAGCGGAGCCCGCGTACCGGCCGAGGTCGCGACCGGCAGGGACAGCAGCAGCGTGCCCACGGCCACCGCGCCGGCGAAGGCCCCGGAGATCAGCCGCCCGGGGTGCGGGATGCCCGTGGCGGGCCGGACCGGGTCGCGCCCGGCCCGTAGCGGTCCGGTCACCGGCGGGATCCGGCATCCGTCGTGCGCGGTGCGGACACGGCTCCACCCTGGCACGACCGAGGTGGTGGCCCGGGACCGGTCCCAGGGGCGTGTCCGGACGTCCCCGGTCGGGTGACCCGGCGGAGCGCCGGACGCGCACCGCGGGGTGCCGCTCACTACTGTCGCCCGGGTGAAGTTCGAGCCCGGGAGGGGGGAATCCGAGCACACCGGTGTGCAGATCGCCCACGAGGAGGCCTCGCCGGTCCGGCAGGTGCTCCGCCGGGTGTGGCTCGCGGCCCTCGTGCTCGTCGTCGTCATCCTCATCGTCTACCTCGACCGCGACGGCTACGAGGACAGCAAAGGCGGACCGCTCTCGCTGCTGGACGCCGCGTACTACGCGACCGTGACGCTCTCCACCACGGGGTACGGCGACATCACCCCGGTCTCGCCCGGGGCGCGGCTCACCAACATCCTGGTCATCACGCCCCTGCGGATCATGTTCCTGATCGTCCTCATCGGGACGACGCTCGAAGCCCTCACCGCGCGCTCGCGGGAGGAGTTCCGCATCCGACGCTGGAGGTCCCGCGTGCGTCAGCACGTCATCGTGTGCGGCTACGGCACCAAGGGCCGCAGCGCCATCCGCTCGCTCATCGCGAACGGGACGCCGCCGGACAAGATCGTCGTCGTCGACCCCGAGCCGCGCGCCATCGACGAGGCCAACTCCCTCGGCCTCACCGGGATCGTCGGAGACGCCGGCCGCACCGAGGTGCTCCGGCGGGCGTCGATCGAGCGCGCCCGTGCCGTCATCGTGGCGGCCAACCGGGACGACGCGTCCGTGCTGATCACGCTCACGGTGCGGCAGCTCAACCCCAGCGTGCCCATCACCACCAGCGTCCGGGAGGAGGAGAACGCCAACCTCCTGCGGCAGTCCGGCGCCGACACCGTCATCACCACCTCGGCCACCTCCGGGCGGCTCCTCGGCCTCTCCACCGACTCACCGCGCGTGGTGGCCGTGGTCGAGGACCTGGTCACCGGGGGCCAGGGGCTGGACCTGCACCAGCGCCCGGCGACCGCCAGCGAGGTCGGCCTGGGCCCGCGCGACCTGCGCGACATCGTCCTGTCGGTCACCCGCGGTGGCCGCACCCTGCGCTTCGACGACCCGGTCATCGGCACCCTGCAGCCCGAGGACGTGCTGGTCGTGGTGAAGGCGCACGAGCCGAACAGGCCGAACCGGCCTCCGACGCAGCCCTCGGCGAACTAGACCCGCACGTAGGTCAGGGTCTCCTCGTCGCGGCCGCGCAGGGTGACGGTCCGGTCGGGGCGCCAGCGGTCGCGCTCGCCGGGCGCAGCCGACCGCACGGTCGCCTCACCGGCCACCGCGCGCCCGGGGTGGTCCTTGGCCAGCTCGGTGAGGCGGGCCGCCTCGTTGACCGGGTCGCCGATCACCGTGTACTCCAGCCGGCTCGCCGCCCCGACCTGACCGGCCCACACCCGACCGCAGGCCACGCCGACCCCGACGTCGACCTCGCCGGCCTCGGCGACGGCGTCGCAGATGCGGCGGGCCGCCCGCAGCGCCGCGCCGGCCGGGTCCGGGTGGTCGCTGGGGGCGCCGAAGACGCACAGCGCGGCGTCCCCCTCGAACTTGTTCACCAGCCCGCCCTCGTCCTCCACCGTGTCGACCACGACGGCGAAGAAGCGGTTGAGCAGCCCGACCATCTCCTCGGGCCCGGTACGCCGGACCAGCGAGGTCGACCCGGCGATGTCGACGAACAGGGCGGCGACGGTGCGCTCCTCACCACCCAGGCTCACCCCGGTGCGCAGGGCCTGCTGGGCCACCGTCGTCCCGACGTGCCGGCCGAACAGGTCGCGCAGCCGCTCCCGCTCCGCCAGCCCGGCGACCATGGTGTTGACGCCCTCCTGCAGCAGCCCGATCTCGCCGGCGTCGTCCACCAGCACGTCGACGTCGTAGTCGCCCCGCCCCACCTGCTGGACCGCGCGGCGCAGGTCGCGCAGCGGCTGGCCCACCGCACGCGCCGTGAGCAGCGTGGCCAGCCCGCCGACGAGCAGCGCGACGACGACGAGGAAGACCACGGCCACCTCCCCCGGCCCGTCGGGGTTGCTGGGGTCGAGGAAGAGCAGCACGACGCCGAGCAGCGGCACCCCGCTGGTCAGCGCCCAGGTGAGCAGCAGGCGCGGCCGGACGCCGAGGACCAGCGCACCGACCGGCGGGTGGGCCGCCAGGGCGCGCGCGGTCACGGCGCGGGCGGCGCGGGCGGTGAGCAGGTAGGTGACACCCGCGGTCACGACGCCGCCGAGGGTGACCGCGACGCCCACGCGCAGCCCGACGAGCGGATCGGGGAAGACGACCGCGGACACGGCGGCGGTGAGCACCGCGCCGAGGAACCAGATCGAGGCCGCGATGAGCGCGGTGTCCAGCGGCAGGCGCAGGGCCTGGGCGGCCTCGGCACCGGTCGGCTCCCGGAGCTCGGTCAGCCAGCGGTTGGTGGACCGCTGCCGCCGCAGCCCGGCCACCGTCCCGACCGGGAAGGCGAGGAGGAGGTACGCGGCGGCGGTCCAGAGCACCTCGGTGCGGCCGGTGCGGCCGCTGCCGTCGTCGACGCCGACGAGGAGCAGGACGACGGTGCCGACGCCGACCGCGTTGGCGACGATCACCAGCAGGACGATGAACGGGACGGCGGTGCGGCCGCTGGGCGCCCACTCCGCCCACGCGCCGTCCCGGGCGACCGTGACCGGCCGCTCGACGTCCTCCGCAGTCACGACCGGCGCAACGAGACCCGGTGGGCACCGGTTCCGGGGACTCCCCCGATCGTGATCACGCGGCCATGATGTCCCACGGCACGCGGCGACGACGAGGAGACCTCCGGTGGACCAGCACGACTACCAGCAGCACGACGGCCTGGCCCTGGGCGAGCTCGTCAACCGCGGCGAGGTGACGGCGGCGGAGCTGCTCGCCGCCGCGCGGACGCGCGCCCGCGAGGTGAACCCGGCGATCAACGCCATCTGCGCCTGGCTGGACGACCACGCCGACGAGCGGGCCGCCCAGCCGCTGTCCGGCCCCTTCGCCGGTGTGCCGTTCCTGCTCAAGGACCTGCACCAGAACCTGGCCGGGTACCCCACGTCCGACGGCTGCCGCGCCCTGGCCGGGCGCAGGGCGGAGCGGACGAGCACGGTGGTGCAGCGCTGGCTCGATGCAGGCGTCGTGGTCTTCGGCAAGACCAACACCCCGGAGTTCGGGTCGAAGGGGATCACCGAGCCCACGCTGTTCGGGCCCACGCGCAACCCGTGGGACCTGGAGCGCACCCCCGGCGGCTCCTCCGGCGGAGCGGCCGCCGCCGTCGCCGCGGGAGTCCTGCCGGTGGCCGCGGCCAGCGACGGCGGCGGGTCCATCCGCCACCCCGCCGCCTGCACGGGTCTGGTCGGGCTCAAGGCGGGCCGCGGGCTCGTGCCGTTCGGCCCCGACGAGAGCGAGCCGCTCAACGGGCTGGCCACCACCGGGGTGGTCTCGCGGACGGTCCGGGACACCGCGGCGATGCTCGACGTCCTGGCCGGGCCGGACCCGATGAGCCCCTTCGCCCCCGCCCTGCCCGACCGGCCGCTGCTGGACCGGCTCGAGGAGGCACCGGGACGGTTGCGGATCGGCTGGACGACCCGGTGCGCGCTGCGCGAACAGCCGCACCCCGAGGCGGTCCGCGCGGTCGAGCACGCGGCCGCGCTGCTGACCGGCCTCGGGCACGAGGTCGAGGAGGTGGATCCGCCGCACGACGACCGGCAGCTGGGCCGGGACTTCCTGACCATCTGGTTCGTGCACCAGGCCAACGAGCTCGCCCGGATCAGGCGCGAGACCGGCGCCGGGGACGACGGGTTCGAGCTGGACACGCGGATCATGGCGGCCCTGGGCCGGTCCTTCAGCGCCATGGACCTGCAGGCCGCCGACGAGCGGCGCCGGCTCTACATCGGCGCCCTCGCCGACTTCCACTCCCGGTACGACCTGCTGCTGACGCCGACGCTCGGGGAGCCGCCGATCCGGATCGGCTCGCTGGACACCCCCGCCCACCTGCAGCGGATCGCCGAGGCGCTGCTGCGCACCCGGACCACCGGCGTGCTCCGGCGGATCGGCCTCGTCGACCAGATGGTGGAGGCCAACCTCGGCTGGGTGCCCTACACGCAGCTGGCCAACGTCACCGGGCGCCCGGCGATCAGCCTGCCGCTGTACGTGACCCCCGACGGCCTGCCCCTCGGGGTCCAGTTCGTCGGCCGGCTGCGCAGCGAGGACCTGCTGCTGCGCCTGGCCCGGCAGCTCGAGATCGCCGCGCCCTGGGCGCAGCACCTGCCGCGCCCGGTGGCCGCCGCGGCGTCCTGACCGGGACGACTGCCGACGCCGGGAATCGTCGGAGGCCGGTCCTACGGTGACCGCACGACATCCCCGCACCCGTGGAGGAACACCGTGACCGCACTGGAGAACCGACCGCGCACGGCGCTGCTGGTGATCGACGTCCAGAACGGCGTCGTCGGCGAGGCCTTCGACCGCGACCGGGTGATCGCGACCATCGGCGCCCTCGTCGAACGGGCCCGTGCCGACGACGTGCCCGTGGTCTGGGTGCAGCACGCCGACGACGCCCTGCACCAGGGCACGCCGGAGTGGCAGATCGTCCCGGAACTGGCGCCGGGGGACGGCGAGGCGGTCGTGCACAAGAACTACGGCGACTCCTTCGAGGCGACCGACCTCGAGGAGCGGCTGGCCGAGCACGGGGTGGGACGGCTGGTGGTCACCGGCGCGCAGACCGACGCCTGCATCCGCTCCACGCTGCACGGCGCGCTGGCGCGGGGCTACGACACCACCCTGGTCTCCGACGCGCACACCACCGAGGACCTGCGCCGGTTCGGCATGCCCATCGGCCCGGAGGAGGCGATCGCCTACACGAACACCTACTGGAGCTACACCGCCGCGCCCGGTCGCACCACCACCGTGACGAGCGCCGCCGAGCTGGACTTCACGACGGACTGAGCGGGGCGCCGTCCGCCCCCGCGCGGTGCCGTTCCGCCGCGCGCGGCGCCCTCAGCCGCGCGCGATCTCCTCGACGATCCGTCGTGCCTCGGCGCGTCCCTCCGGGGCGGGCACCAGCGGGTAGACGTGCACGGCACCCGGGCAGACGGTGACGCGGATGTCGGCGCCCGCAGCCCGGGCGCGCTCCTGGAGCAGCCGGACGTCGGGGAGGCAGAGCTCGTGCGTGCCCACGGTGACGTCCATCGGGGCCAGCCCGGCCAGCGGCCCGTTGATCGGGCTCAGCCGCGGCTGGGTGGGGTCGTCGCCGCCGGCCCACACCGTGCCCGCCTCCACGGTGCCGTCGATGTTCAGCCAGGGGTCGCGGGGCTCGAGCGCGGGCAGGTCGGGGTGGCTCAGCGTCAGGTCGAGCCACGGCGAGAGCAGCACCAGCCGGCGCGGCTGGGGCAGTCCTTCGGCGGCCAGGGTCTGCGCGAACCCGAGCGCCAGTCCCCCACCGGCCGAGTCCCCGGCGACGGTCACCGCCGAGGCGTCCACCTCGGCGAGCAGGTCGCGGTAGACCTGGGTGACGAAGGGATAGGCCTCGCGGTAGGTGTGCTGCGGGGCGAGCCCGTAGAGCGGTACCTCCACGCGCACCCCGGCGTCGGCCAGCTTCGAGATCAGCGCCCAGTGCTGCTTGGCGATCTCACCGGTGTAGGAGCCGCCGTGCAGGTAGACGGCCGCCCGGCCGGTACCGCCCTCCCGCGGGGCGACGGTGGTGCACGGGAAGCCCTGCACCCGACGGGTGCGGACGTCGTGCCGCGAGCGCAGACCGGCCGGCGGCTCGCTCGACCCCTTCGGCGCCGCGATGCGCTTCCGGGCGCGCTCCACCGTGGCGGTGCGCGGCTTCCGGGTGAGGCGCAGCACGCCCGAGATCGCTCGCATCTGCAGGCTGGCCATGGGGTTCGGTGTCCTCTCCGGTGCATCTCGTGCGTGCGCGGCGCACCCTATGCGCTGCCCCGTTAGGGTGGCGCGGCCCACCCGAGCCGGTGAGCGGTCGTGCCCGACCTGGGAGGTCCGCCCGTGTCCTACTCCGCGCGTTCGACGGCCGCCCGCCGACGTCGCCGCATCGACGCCTGGCTGATCGTCGGGGCCGCCGTCGTGGTCGCCGTCGTCGCCTTCGCGGTGGCCGCCCTCTCCGGCGGCGAGCGGGTCGCCCGCCTGTGGGTCAGCGCCACGATCGCCGAGGACGGCAGCGCCCGCATCGAGGAGGTCATCGACTACGACTTCGGCCTGGAGGAGAGGCACGGCATCTTCCGCGACGTCCCCGGCCTGCGCACCGACCAGCCCGTGGAGGTCACGTCGCCCGATGCACCGGACGACGTCGCCGTGACCGGCGGGAACCCCGTCCGGCTCCGGATCGGGGACCCGGACGTCACGGTCAGCGGGCAGCACCGCTACGAGCTGAGCTACACCCTGGACGGGGTGGTCCGCGGTGGCCGGCTGGCGTGGAACGCCGTCGGCACCGGGTGGGAGGTGCCCGTCGACGACGTCGAGGTGCACGTGACCGGCGCGGTCGAGCTCGATGCCGACACCTGCTCCGCCGGGGACGAGGGCACGACCCACGGGTGCGCGCTGCGCCAGACCGCACCGGGCCACCTGGTCGCCCGCGTGGAGCGGCTGGACCCCGGGGAGGGCCTGACCGTCACCGCGACCGAGGGGCGCCCCCTCGACGCCGCACCCGACGTGCCGGCCCCGCCGACGGCCGCACCGGCGGAGCCGGGCATCGACCCGATCGTCCCGGCTGCGCTGGCCGGGCTCCTGGCGCTGCTCGCCGGAGCGCTCGTCTCGCGGACGGTGCGCCGGGCCGGCCGGGAGCACGTCCCCAGCTCCGGCCTGCCCGGTGTCGTCTCCGGAGGCGACGAGGCGCGGATCGACTTCGAGCAGCTGGCCGGCTTCGCCATGCCCTCGGCGTCGATCCCCCGGGACATCTCCCCCTCACAGGGCGGGGTGCTCGTCGCGGGCTCGGTGGCCGAGCGCCACAGGGCGGCCTGGCTGCTCGGGCTCGCGGTGGCCGGGGTGGTGGAGCTCCAGCCCGCGCCCGACGGCGGCAAGGCGATGACCGTGGTGCGCGTGCAGGACGGCGACCCCGCCGACGCGGCACTCCTCGACATGGCCTTCGCCGGTCGCCGCGAGCTCCGGCTGGGTCGCTACGACGAGTCCTTCGCCGCGGGGTGGAAGGCCGTGGGGACCGAGCTCGCCGGCTGGCAGCAGAGCTCCGGCATGTGGGACGACGCCGCCGACCGGCGGGCCGGCCGGGTGCGGTGGCTGGGCGTGCTCGCCGCCGTCGTCGGGCTGGTCGTCGTCGGTCTGGCGGCCTGGTGGTCCACCACCCAGCAGAGCGCCCTGCCGCCGGTGGTCGCCGCGCTCGGCGGGGTCCTCGCCGGCGGTGGGACGGCGGCGGCGCTGCGGGCGTGGGAGCTGCGGGTGCTCACCCCGCTGGGCTCGTCGACGTGGCTGCGGGTCGAGGCGCTGCGCCGGTACCTGGCCGAGTGCGCACCGACCGCGATCGACGACGCCCTCGCCGAGGGGACCCTCGGGGACTACAGCGCGTGGGCACTGGCCCTGGGTGAGGCCGAGCGGTGGTCGACGCTGGCCAGGGCGGTGACGCTGCCGGCCCGCGGGGGCTACGACGACCGGCAGTGGCGGTACGCGACCTACGGGCCGGTGTTCGTGACCAGCTGCGCCGGCGCGAGCACGCAGCCGTCCTCGTCGTCGTCCGGCGGTGGGGGCAGCGTCGGCGGCGGGGCCGGCGGCGGTGGCGGGGGCTCCTGGTAGCCGCCGCGGCGCCGAGGTACCTATCGCGGCTGTCGCGGAGTCCCTACCGTGGTGTCCGGCGCGATGGATCCGGAGGCGGCGACCTCTCCGCGCAGCGGCCGCCGCGGCCCAGCCGGATGCACGTGCGTCGGCTCTGGCCGGGGTGATCGCATGACGAAGCGGTGGATCGCGATCCTCGCCGGGCCGGTGGCCGTCGTCGGCCTGGTGACCGGTTGCGGAAGCTCACCGACCGGGACGCAGACCGCTGGCGACGCCTCTCCGGCCGTCACCCAAGGGGTGCCGAGTACCCAGGACGACGGCGCCGGCAGCCGCCCTCCCGCCCCCGAGCCGACGGACACTCCCGCCCCCGAGCCGGCGGACACTCCCGCCGCCGAGACGAGCGGCACGGAGGCCCCCGGCCCGACGCGGGACGCCGAGGTGTCGATCACCGTGGCGGGCCTGCCGATGGGCGGGGGCGAGGACGGTACGGAGAACTCCGAGGACGTCGAGCGGTGCGTGTCGGTGAGCTATCTGGGCGACGTCCAGGACCAGGACCTCCGCATCCCGGCCGGCTTCCGGATCACGGTCACCGGGGGGACGTTCGCCGTGTCCGGGTCCTCCGAGGACGTGACGCTCCCGCGCGCGGCGCCCGTCGAGGTCGGCGGCTCGGGATGCGCGTCGCACGACCCCCTCTGCCTGTCCGGCTTCGCGTTCACCGGGCAGAACGTCGAAGCGGGCGTCGGCTGCTTCCTCCCCCTCCGGGCCACGCAGGGGCCCGAGGGGGAGGACGCGTCGTTCGTCGAACTCTTCGTGGACCTCGACGTGGACGGTCTCCTGGTCTGCGCGGGCACGCCGGCGGCCGAGTGCGAGGAGTTCGGCCGCGCGGCCGCCGCCGTCGCGGACCCGATTCCCTTCTCCGTGCCGTTCGTCGAGCCGCTGACCTCACCCCCGTCCTCCGCGCCGCCGTCCTCCGCGCCGCCATCTTCCGAGCCGCCGTCCTCCGCGCCGCCGTCCTCCGAGCCGCCGTCCTCCGAGCCGCCGTCGTCGCCGGCCGGTGACACGAGCACGGTGCCCGGCTGACGACGATGGCGGAGGAGTCGTCGAATCTGAGCCGGGTCGGGAACCTCGTCAGCTCCGCCGCCTCGGTCGTCGCGCCGCTCAGCGTGCTGACGGGGTTGCTCTTCTACTTCGGTTACGCGTCGGCTCGCGCGCAGTACGAGTACTTCGGCATCGACGTCGACACGATCGGGCTGAGCACGCAGGACTACGTCATGCGCAGCCCCCAGTCGCTGCTGACGCCCCTGCTCGGGTATCTCGCGCTGGCCGTGGCGGTCACCACGGGCCACGAGGCGGTGCACCGGCGGCTCGAGGCGGCCCGCGCGGCGGCGGACGAC
Source organism: uncultured Actinomycetota bacterium (assembly GCA_963747895.1). Classification (GTDB taxonomy): domain Bacteria; phylum Actinomycetota; class Actinomycetes; order Mycobacteriales; family Geodermatophilaceae; genus Blastococcus. Next base: position 15,470 of record CAVVGX010000003.1, on the reverse strand, counting down.
GACGACGGCGGCCGGCTGGCGCGATGGGAGCGAACCGTACGGGTCATGGTCGTGGCCGGAGGGGTGCTCCTGGTGGCCGGCGTGCTGCTGGTGCTCGGCTACGGACTGCTGCAGGACTGGCCGGCCTACCCCCTCGTGACGCCGGTCCTCCTCGGAGCCGGGGCAGCACTCACCCTGTACGCCCGGGGCGTCGCCCGGCTGATCTCCCCCGGGAGCCGGTCGCGCCGTCCCGCGACGGTGCCCCTCGCGCTCGTCCTCGTCCTCGCCGTCTTCTGGGTGACGGCCACGCTCGCCGAGTGGTCCGGCCGGGGAGCCGCGCGGGAGGCCGCCAAGGACATGGACCGATTCCCCGGCGTCATCCTCGACACCCGGGAGCGTCTGCACCTCACCTCACCGGGCGTGGAGGAGACGGCGCTCCCACCGGACGAAGGCCAGACGTTCCGCTACCGCTACCGGAACCTGCGGCTGCTGATCCAGGGCGGGGACCTGCTGTTCCTGATCCCGCCGGAGTGGACGCCGAGCAACTCGACCCTGGTGGTGCCCATGGACGAGACGGTGCGCCTGCAGTTCCGGTTCCAGAACTCACCACCGTGAGCACCGTCGCCGGCTGCACCCGAGGAGGGCGACGGCTCACATGTCGCGGTAGCGGACGGCCGCGTCCAGGCCCGTGCGCAGCCAGTCCTCCTTGACCGGGCGTCCCGGCTGGGAGAAGACGGCGTAGGCCTTGGTGTCGCGCTGGTAGCGCCAGCCCTCGGCCAGCGGGCCGACGTCGTAGGCGTCGTAGCCGATGGCGTCGAGGAAGCCGGTCACCGTCTTCTTGGCGTCCGCGTCGTCGCCGGCGATGGCGAGCACGGAGCGGTCGGGGTCACCCGAGGGCTTGGCCAGCGTGACCATCCCCGCGGCGGGAACGTTGTTGAAGCACTTGACGACGTGCGACTCCGGCAGGTGCGCCTGCAGCAGCTCGCTGACCGTCGTCGACTCGTCGTCGAGCTCCGGGATCTGGCCGTCGCGCTGCGGGTAGTAGTTGTTGGTGTCGATGACGACCTTGCCGCGCAGAGGCTCGACCGGGACCTCGCGGTAGGCCTTGAGCGGCACCGTGACGACGACGAGGTCACCGGCTTCCGCTGCCTCGGCCGGAGTGGCGGCCCGGGCCTTCGGGCCGAGCTCGGCCACGAGGTCGGCCAGGGTGTCGGGCCCGCGGCTGTTGCTGAGCACCACGTCGTAGCCGGCGGCGACCGCCAGCCGGGCGATCCCGCTGCCGATGAGTCCGCTGCCGATGAGTCCGAGAGTCGTCATGCCCCTCGCAAGTCCGCCGTGACGCAGGTCATTCCCGGTCCGGAACCCTCTCCTCGGCGCGGTTCTCGACGGCGCCGTGCCGCACCAGGCTCGCGATGGCCAGGGCCAGACCGCCCCAGATCACCAGCATCGCCACCACCATCATCGCGATCGCGGCGGTGCTCATCGGGCTCCTCCGTCGTCGTGCCCCGACACCGAGCGGGTGCGGACGGTCGACTCGGACGAGGGCGCGTGCAGCGGCGCGGCCGGATCGGATCCTGGCGGTGGACCCTCCAGGTGGGTGCCGGCCCGCCACGGCAGCCGGGCGACGAGGAAACCCACCACCGGCAGCGCCACGACCAGCAGCCATCCGAAGACCAGCAGCAGCCAGCCCGGGTAGTCCTCGTACGGCGTGCCGAGGTCGTCGCGCAGGGCGAAGACCAGCACGAGCGCCAGGCCCAGCGGGGCGACCAGGCTCGTCAGCACCCGCCAGCCGACGCCGACCCGGGGGCGGCCGTGGACGTTCAGGTGCTCGCCGAGACCGGTCAGGGCCCGCAGCACCCAGGCGACGACGAGCATGCTGATCAGCGCGACGATCAGGATGCCGTACTGGTTGACGAAGTGGTCGACGACGTCGAGGACGTAGATGCCGCTCGTGGTGCTGAAGAGCACCAGGCTCAGCAGCGCGGCCGGGACGCCGACGATCAGGGTCGCGGTGAGGCGGCCGGTGTCGAGCTTGTCGCGGACGGCGGAGATCACGACCTCGATCACGCTGACCAGCGAGGTGATCCCGGCGATGACCAGCGAACCGAAGAACAGGACGCCGAGCAGGCCGCCACCGGGGGCCTCGCTGATGATCGCCGGGAAGGCGACGAACGCCAGCCCGATCCCGTCGCTGGCGACCTCGCCCACCGGGACCCCGTCGGCCTGCGCCATGAAGCCCAGCGCGGCGAACACACCGATGCCGGCGAGCAGCTCGAAGCCGGAGTTGGAGAAGCCGACGACGAGGCCCGAGCCGATCATGTCCTCGCGCCGGCCGACGTACGAGGCGTAGGTGATCATGATGCCGAAGCCGATCGACAGCGAGAAGAAGATCTGGCCGAACGCGGCGGCCCAGACGGTGGCCGAGGTGAGCGCGGACCAGTCGGGTGTGAACAGGGCGTCGAGGCCGGAGGCGGCTCCGTCCAGCAGCAGCGCCTGCACCACGAGCGCGACGAAGGCGACCACCAGCACCGGGATGAAGATCAGCGCCGTCGCCCCGATCCCCTTCTGGACGCCGAGCGCCATGATCCCGAGGACGGCCAGCCAGACGATCGCGAGGGGCACGAGGACACCGGGCACCACGTCCGCGGTCACCTGGACGTCCCCGGCCTGGAGGAAGTCCGTGAAGAAGAACCCTTCGGGGTCCGCGCCCCACGCCTCGTCGAAGGAGAAGAAGGTGTAGCGCAGGGCCCAGGCGATGACCGCCGCGTAGTAGACGGCGATGACGAAGCAGATGCCGACCTGCCACCAGCCGAGCCCCTCGGCGCCGCGGCGCAGCCGGGCGAAGGACAGCGGTGCCGAGCCGCGGTTGCGGTGGCCGATCGCGTAGTCCAGCAGCAGGAACGGCAGCCCCGCGGTGAGCAGCGCGACCAGGTAGGGCAGCAGGAAGGCCCCGCCGCCGTTCTCGTACGCGACGTACGGGAAGCGCCAGATGTTGCCGAGCCCCACCGCCGACCCGATCGCCGCGAGGATGAACACCCGACGTGAGCTGAACGCACCGCGGCGGCGCTCGTTCTCGGACTGCCCCGTCGCCTGCTCCGCCGTTCCGCTCATGCGACCTCCTGGCCGTGATCCGCCGAGCCTGCACGCACATCGAGCCCTGGGCGCTGCGATCTCTCGCGCCGCCGCGTCCAGGATGGCAGGAGTCGGGCTGCTCGGCCCCCGCAGAGCCTCCGGGACCAAGCGGGCCGGCCGGCCGCACGCTGGGTGGGCCTCGCGTCACCGGACCAGGGGCGGGTCACGCGCCACGGCTCCCCGGCCCTGGCGGGACGATCGCCGGAGAGCCCGCGGGCACCGGCGGCGGGAGGACGACGTCGTGTGGCGCCGGCTCGCCCGGATCAGTCGCCCCCGACCGACCGGATGACCTCGAGACTGACCGCGGCGAGGGCGACCTGCCCCGTGGCACCGGCCAGCCACGACCCCGGCCGGTCGAAGAGTGCGTCGGGCGCGACACCGAAGTCGGCCTCGAACGTGGCGGGATCCACCTCCACCGCGGTCCCCGACACCTCGACGACGTCGCCTCGGGCGATCTCGGGCGGCGGGGTGGCCGAGACGACCGCGACCGGTTCCCCCACCTGTCCGGCGAGGCGGAAGGCGCTGGCCACCTCCGTGGCGGCGAGCACCTGGGCGATCTCGCCGCGGACCGTGACGCGCTGACCGAGCCGGGACTCCGGATCGTCGAAGAAGATCTGCCCGGCCCCGAGGGGATCGGCCGCGCCCTGCGGCTCGTCAGGGGCGCCGTCGACCGTCGGCCCGTCCGGTCCACTGACGCGATCCTCCAGCGCGGCGACGAGGTCCTCGAGTCCGGTGACCTGGTCCTCGAGCCTCGTGACCTCGTCCCGCAGTCCGGCGACCTCCTCCCGGAGGGCCGCCGCGTCGTCCGCAGCCACCGCCGGGGATTCCTCGGCCGGTCCGCTGCAGCCGGTCAGGCCCAGGGTCACGGCCACGGCCATCCCCGTCCACCCCGCACGCATCCAGGCGGTGCCGTCGGCCGTGCTGCTCATCAGTTCCTCCCCGTCGGGCGACGTCGTGGCGCGGCCGGGACGGGGCCGCCCCTCCCGGATGTCCACGACCGCGCCCTCCATCCCGGCGCACGCGGATCGACATGCACCTGCAAGACGGCCACTGGTCGGAGCGGCCCTCCACCGACCGCTTCATGACGATCTGCTGACATCCGCGGGGCGCAGCGTGGCGGGCGGCCGCACCCGGGCATGACTCCCAGAGGCCGTGCGGTCGGGCCGGCGCCCGGGATCCGGCGCTCCGGGTCCTCCGGGGATCCGCTCGGCGCGGCGGCGCCGCCCCCGTGGCCGGGGAGAGGGAGGCAGGAGCCGTGCACACCGGAGCAGCAGGGACCGAGGACACGACGGCGGAGGACCACGACCCGGCCGGACCGGGCGGCGACGGGACCGGGCGGGCGACGGCGTCCACCGACGCGGAAGCCCGGGGACGGCGGCGGTCGGGTCGTCCGGTCGTCCCCGCCTGGACGCTGCGGGCGATGGCGGTCAGCGCCGCGGTCCTGACCCTCGCCGCGGTGGCGTGGCTGACGTCGTGGGTGCTGCTCCGGCTACCTCTGGTCACCTTCACCCTCGCGGTGGCTCTGCTCGTCGCCGCGCTGATGGCGCCCGTCTCCGGCGCGCTCCGGCGCGCCGGACTGCCGGCGGCCCCGTCCGCGCTGTTGGCGGTCCTCTCGCTCGTGGCCGTCCTCGGGGGCATCGGGTTCCTCTTCGGCTTTCGCGTGGCCTCGGCGATGCAGGACCTGAGCCGGCCGCTGGCGGCCGGCGTCGACCGGATCAGGGTCTGGGCGATCGAGGGACCGCTCCACCTCGACCCCCAGCAGGTCTCCGATATCCGGAACCAGATCGTCAACTGGATCTACGAGGCCGCCCCCAGCCCCACCGCCGGCGCCCGCATGGCCGTCTCCCTGCTCGGCGCGCTCCTCCTCGTCGCCTTCCTGGTGTTCTTCTTCCTCAAGGACGGCGACACCATGTGGTCCTGGCTGCTGGAGCGGGTTCCCGAGAGGCGGCACGACCAGGTCGACGGGGCCGGCCGCGCGGCCTGGGACACGCTCGCCCACTACGTGAGGGGTGCCGTCCTGGTCGCGCTCGTCGACGCCGTCGGCATCGGCGTGGGGTTGCTCGTCCTCGGCGTCCCGTTGTGGCTCTCGCTCACCCTGCTCACGTTCGTGGGCGCCTTCATCCCCGTGCTGGGCGCCACGGTCAGCGGAGCGGTCGCCGTACTGGTCACCCTCGTCACCAACGACCTGACCGACGCGGTGGTGGTCCTGGTGATCGTCCTGGTCGTCCAGCAGGTCGAGGGCAACCTGCTGCAGCCGCTGATCATGGGCCGCGCGCTGCACCTCCACCCGGCGGTCATCCTCGTCGCGGTGACCTCGGGCGGTCTGCTTCTCGGGATCCCCGGGGCGCTGCTCGCCGTCCCCGTGCTCGCGGTGGCCTACCGCGTCCTGGAGTACGTCCGGCTGCACCCGGTGCGCCCGGGCGGTCCCTGACGGTGCCGGCGCCCGGGCGGTCACGGGCGGTGGGGAGGCCCGTCCCCCTGCCGGCTGCCGGGCGTGCCGGGGGCGTGGGCCGTCACGTCGTCGGACCGCGGGTCGGGGAAGGCTCCGCGGTCGATCCCGGCATGCCGGGCCTCCAGCTGCGCGGTGACCGCGATCCCGAAGAAGATCGCCACCGAGGTCAGCTGCGTCCAGAGCAGGAGCGCGATGACTCCCGTCAACGGGCCGTAGACGACACCGAAGGAGCCCGAGAGCTGCACGTAAGCGCCGAGGAGGCCCGTGAACGCCATCCAGAGGGTCACCGCGACCGCCGTCCCCAGTGCCAGCCAGGACCAGCCGGGCTGGCGACGGCGAGGTGCCAGCCGGAGCATCGCGAGCACCGCGCAGAGCACCAGGAGCGAGGCCAGCGGGAGCGCAACCCCCATGACCCAGTCGTCGTCCCAGCCGTAGACGTCCTCCACCGCGTCGCCGAACGCGGGTCCCGCCAGCAGCACGCCGGAGCCGGCCATGGCCGGGAGGCCGGCGAGGAACGCCATCCCCAGCGCGCGACCGTACTTGCGCCTGCTCGGCCGGTCCCGGGCGATCCCGTAGACGCGGTTGGCCCCGCGCTCCACCTGCCCCATCGCCGTGGCCAGCGTCGCGAGCGCGAAGGCGAACCCGATCCACAGCGCCGCAGCAGAGCCCTCCCCGTCCTCCAGGGTGTCGCGGATGAGATCACCGGACCCACCGGGACTCACGCCGATCAGCGTCTCCCGGAGCACCCGCCCCGGGCCGTCGGTGGCCAGGGCGCCGCTGAGACCGACGGCGGCGATCACGAGCGGGATGAAGGCGAGCGACAGCTGCAGGGCCAGGGCGCGCGCGTGGGAGAACCCGTCGCCGTAGCGGAACCTCGCCGACGCCTGCCCCCAGAAGGCCCACCGGGCGGCGTGGACGGCGCGGAGCGCGTCCCGCGCCGTCAGCTCGCCACCGGACCGCCGATCCCCCTCCGGCACCTCGGGGACCGCTCCTGGACCCGTCGAGGCTCCGGCGTCGGGGCTCATCACGGCGCCCACCCTCGCAGTCGATGGGTACGGGGCGGATCGGGGCGTCGTAACCGCGGCCGGCACACGACCGGGATTGCAGCACGACGCGGCAGGTGCGGGTGTGACGGCCCGGTGTTCTTCCTGTTGCAGTCCGCGCGCTGCCCGACTGCACCCCGTCCGGGAGGGCACGTCCTCCGCACCACAGCGGAGCTCGACGAGGAGGAGACATGACCACGACCGAGGTGCCGGGCCGCCTGGTGTGGCTCGGCGACACCTACCGGACGGTGACGGATCCGGAGGCGGACATCCGGGGGCGCACGGTCATCGACAGCGACGGCGCCGAGGTCGGCACGGTGGACGACCTGCTGATCGACGAGGAGGAGGACCGGGTGCGCTTCCTGCGCATCGGCTCCGGCGGGATCCTCGGCATGGGCCGGAACCACTTCCTGGTGCCCGTGGACGCCGTCACCGTCGTCGGCCGCGATCTGGTGATGATCCGCCGGGCCCGTTCCCATCTCGGTGACGCGCCCGGCTACGACCCCGAGCTGACCGACGAGCGCGCCTACTACGACCACCTCTACTCCTGGTGGGGCTATCCGCCCTTCTGGGCACCCGGCTACGCCTATCCGCCCTACCCCTACGGCGTCTGACGGTCACCCCGGTCACCTGCCCGTCATGTCGAGCCACCGCTTCGTCGCCCGACTGTGACACCTGTCTGACAACCGCCGCCGAGCCGCTTCCGGTCCGCCCGGCCCGCGCCAGTGTGGGAGCCGGCCCGGAACCCCCGGTCCGCTCAACTTCACCGGGTACACCAGCCCGGTGATCGACGAGCAGCTGGAGGTGCTGCGGAGCACCACGGACCTGGAAGAGCGCAAGGACGCGGTCGGGACGATCAGCATGGACATCGCCGAGAACGTGCCGAACCTCTTCACCGGCTACACGCTCACCGACCTCGCGGTGCAGGACGAGGTGAAGAACGTCGACGGCTGGGAGTTCCCCGACGGCACACCGGGCGACGGCGTCCCGGGCGCGACCGCCATGTGGGGCCACGTCTGGGTGACCGGCTAGCCACCACCGGCGGGCACGGCGGCCCGGGCGGGCCGCTCCCGGCGCGGGCAGGAGGGAACGGCGAGGACGGCGATGTGGTGCGGAGAGGACGCGGTGGGCAGACTCGGCGACGTGGCCCGCGCCGTGCTGATCATCGAGGACGACCCCCGCATCCGCCGGATCCTCCAGATGACGCTGCAGCGGGAGGGCCTCGAGGTCGCCGAGGCCGGGAGCGGCGAGGCAGGACTGGAGCAGCTGGGCGAGCGGGACTTCGACGTCGTCCTGCTGGATCTCATGCTCCCGGGCAAGGACGGCTTCGAGGTGTGCCGGGAGATCCGCCGCACCTCGAACGTGCCGATCATCATGGTGACGGCCCGGGGCGACAGCCACGACGTCGTGGCCGGGCTCGAGGCCGGCGCCGACGACTACGTCTCCAAGCCCTTCGTGGCCAAGGAGCTCTCCGCGCGCATCCGGGCACTGGCCCGCCGCACCCGGGCTCCGGAGCCCCGGGTGCACATCACGGTGGGCGAGCTCGAGATCGCCCCCCAGGAGGGCACCGTCACGCGCGACGGCGAGCTCGTGAACCTGACCCGCACGGAGTTCCGACTCCTGTGCGAACTGGCCGAGGAGCCCGGCCGGGTCCTCAGCCGGGAGGAACTGCTGCAGCGGGTGTGGGGCTACGACTACTTCGGCGACTCCCGGCTGGTGGACGTGCACGTCCGCAGGCTGCGGAAGAAGGTCGAGGACGACCCCGGCCAGCCCACCGTGGTCACCACCGTGCGCGGCATGGGCTACCGCGTCCCCCCGTGACGGCCACCCGCTCCCCCTCCGAGGTCGATCCCGGTGAGGGTGCGCGGCCGCCGCCGGAGGCGGATCCGGTCCGGCGACCCGGCCGGTGGACCGACCCGGTGCGGACACTGCGCGGTCGGGCGACCCTCGCCTTCACGGTGGTCACCGCGGTGCTCTGTAGCGTGCTCGCGGCCGCCGTCTGGGTCGCCGTCTCGCAGTACCTGCTCGTCCAGCGCGAGCGGACGACCCTCGTCCAGGCCTCGGACAACGCGTCCCAGGTGCAGCGCGCCCTCGGGACCGAGGGCCTGGGCGTCCCGCAGGTCCTCGCCCAGCTCCCCCGGGAGACCGGCTCCACGTCGCTGTACGTCGACGACGGCGAGTGGGTGACGTCATCGTTGCTCATCGGCCGGGACGACATCCCGGCCAGCCTGGCCGAGCCGGTGCTCGCGGGGACGCCGTCACGGCAGCGGATCGCGACCCAGGACGGCACCGTGATGGCCATCGGCATCCCGCTGGGCAGGCCGGACGAGGCCTATTTCGAGATCTTCCCGCTCGACGAGCTGGACCGGACCTACCGCGTCCTCGCCGCGGTTCTGGGCATCTCGGTCATCGGGCTCGTCCCACTGCTCCTGTCCGTGGGCTGGTGGGTGACGGGGCCGGCCCTGCGCCCGTTGCACCGGATCGCCTCGGCCGCCGAGGCGTTCGCCGAGGGGGATCTGTCGGCGCGCGTGGACTCCCGCGGGGACCCCTCCCTGGTCCCGCTGGCGTCGTCGTTCAACCGGACGGCGGACCTGCTGGAGGGTCGCGTGCGCGCCGACGCGCGGTTCACCGCCGACGTCAGCCACGAGCTGCGCACCCCCCTGACCGCGATGAGGGGCGCCGTCGACCTGGTGGAGCTCAGCGCGGGCGACCTGCCCGCCGACGGGCGCGAGGGGCTGTCGCTCCTGCGCTCGGAGATGGAGCACTTCGAACGCCTCGTCGCCGACCTGCTGGAGATCTCGCGGGCCGACACGGGCAACGCCGATCTCGTCGTCGAGGAGGTGCGCCTGGCCGCCCTGGTGGAGGAGTCACTCGTCCGGCGCCGGCTGGCGGGCCGGGAGACGGCGCCGCTGCACGTGGAGGACGGAGCCGACGACGTCGTCATCCAGGCCGACAAGCGCCGGCTGGAGCGCGTGCTCGGCAACCTCATGGACAACGCGGACAAGCACGGGGGCGGCCTGACCGGCATCACCGTCGCGTGCAGGGATTCGAGCGCCTGCGTCCTGGTCGACGACGGCGGTCCGGGGGTGCCCGACCAGGAGCGGCTGCGCGTCTTCGACCGCTTCGCACGGGGCAGCGGCAGCATCCGCACCCGGACCGAGGGCTCGGGCCTCGGCCTGGCGCTGGTCGCTCGCCACGTCCAGGCGATGGGCGGGACCGTGACGGTGGGCGACAGCCCCTCGGGAGGCGCCCGGTTCGTCGTCGAGCTGCCCGTCGGACCGGTGCCGTGATCGCGGCCCGCGCGGTGCTGCGCGTCCTGGTGGCGCTGGTGGCCGCAGCACTCGTGGCCGGCTGCGGCGTGTCCGCGCAGGACACCGCCGAAGCCGTGTCGACCGGCGCCCGGACGGCGGCCCCGTCGGGGGACGGCGACCGGACCGCGGGGTCGCGACTGGTCGTCTACCTGGTCCGCGGGGCCCGCCTGGCCCCGCTGGAGCGGCGCTTCCGCATTCCTACGACGGCGGCCGCCCTCGCGGAGCTGCTCGCGGGACCGACGCGGGCCGAGGCAGCCGACGGCGTCCGCACCGCGGTGGCCCCCGAGGTCGTGGGGGTCGAGGACGTCCTCTCCGAGGGCGCCACGACGGTCGTGCTGACCCGAGGCTTCACCGGGATCACGGGAGGCGACCAGCTGCTCGCCGTGGCCCAGGTGGTGTGGACCCTCACCGAACTGGAGACGGTGGACCGCGTCACCTTCACCGTGGAGGGTGTGCGCGTCGAGGTCCCCACGGACGCCGGTCTGTCGGCCGGCCCGGTGGACCGGGACGACTACCGATCCGTCGCGCCGGTGGTGGAGACGCCGACGGCGCCCGTCCCCCCGCCCGGCGGCGGGAGCGCGCCCCCGGGCAGCGGTCCTCCGCCGCGCTGATCCGTTCCGCCCGTCACCTCCGCGACATGTCGCCTCGCCGGCGGTCGCGGCACGTCCGCCCGACGACTGTGTGACGGAAAGCCGGAGCCGGTAGGCCTCGGAGCAGCTGGATCCAGCGGGCGCCGAGCCCGGAGCGACGTTCTCCCAGCTCGTCGACGCGCGGGGGCACATCCGTGCTCACGGCGACCTGACCCACCGCACCGCCGCCGAGCTCCGCGGGACCGTCGTGGCTCTGCGGCGCGGCGGTCTGTCCGGCCTGGTGCTCGACCTGCGGGGCCGCCGTGCTCGGCCCCACTCACGCCGCATGCTGACCTCCGCACCGCCTCCCCGGTCGATGCCGTGGCGGCGGTGCGGGCGCGGGGTCAGCGGATGCCGGCCGGCTCCGGCACCACCGGGGACGGCTCGTCCTCCGCGACGACCGCCCCGGCAGCACTCGGCCGGGCCGGGTCGAGGTCCAGGTGCGGCAGGATCCGGTCCAACCAGCCCGGCAGCCACCAGTTCCACCGGCCCAGCAGCGACATGGTGGCGGGCACGAGCACCAGGCGGACGACGGTGGCGTCGATGAGGATCGCCACCGCGAGGCCGGCGCCGACCTGCTTGAGGACGAGGTCGCCCTCCGTCGCGAAGCCGAGGAAGACGGCCACCATGATCCCCGCCGCGGCCGTGATCAGCCGGCCGGTCGCCGCCAGCCCGGAGACGACGCTCGCGCGGGCGTCCCCGGTGCGCCGCCACTCCTCCCGCACCCGGCTGAGCAGGAACACCTCGTAGTCCATCGACAGCCCGAAGGCCACCGCGAACATGAGGATGGGCAGCCAGCTGGAGATGGGCACGCCCCGGTCCAGCCCGAACAGCTGCCCGCCCCATCCCCACGAGAAGACCGCCACCACGACCCCGTAAGCGGCGCCGATGCTCAGCAGGTTCATCACCGCGGCCTTGAGGGCCACGATCGGCGCCCGGAAGGCCAGGGTCAGCAGGAGCACCGACACACCGACGACGAAGCCGATGACCACCCACAGCGAGGCGTCGAGCAGCTCGTTGATGTCGGCGAACACCGGCGTCTGACCGGTCACGGCCACCCCGTCGGGGAGGACGTCGGCCCGCAGGTGCTCCAGCAGCCGGGTGGTGCGCTCGTCGGCCGGCGCCGTCGTCGGCTCGAGCACCACGAGGGCCGCCCCGCCGCCCGGCGCCAGCACCGGTTCGGCGACCGACGCCACGCCCGGCACCTCGGCCAGTTCCGCCCGGAGCGTCCCCAGGCCGGAGGCAGGGAGCTCATCGAGGTCGACGGCGACCAGGAACGGGCCGTTGGCACCCGGTCCGAAGGCATCGCTCACGAGGTCGTAGGCCTGCCGGGTGGTGGCGTCCTCCGGCTGCGCGCTCACGTCGGCCGGCCAGATCCGCATGTCGAGCGCCGGCAGGGCGAGGGCCAGCAGGAGCAGCAGCGCCCCGAGCGCCCACGGCATCGGCCGGGCGCCGACACGACCGGCCCACCGCGCGGCCAGGGGGCGGCGGTGCCGGGGCGCCGCGACGACGCCCGCGCGGACCCGCCGCGGCAGCACCCGGGTCCCGACCAGCCCGAGCGCGGCCGGGACCAGCGTGAGCGCGGCGGCCATCACGCTGACCACGCCGATCGCCGTCGCCATGCCGAAGCTGGCGTAGGTCCGGAGGCCCGCCAGGCCCAGGCCCATGAGGGAGACCAGCACGGTCGCGCCGGCGAAGACCACCGACCGGCCGGCGTTGGCCGTCGCGGTCGCGGCGGCTTCCCGGACGCCGAGCCCGGCGCGCAGGCCCTCGACGTGCCGGGTGACCAGCAGGAGCGCGTAGTCGATGCCGACGCCGAGGGCGACCATCGTCGCCACCGTCGGCGCCGACGTGCTGACGTCGCTGACCGCCGCGAGGAGCAGCACCCCCGACGAGCCGACGGCCAGGCCGAGGAGGGCCACCAGGACGGGCAGCCCGGCGGCGGCCACCGAGCCGAACGTGAGCACGAGCAGAGCCAGTGCCACCAGCACGCCGATCACCTCTCCGGTGCCCCCGGCGCTCAGACCCGCGCTGTCGGGCACCTCGCCACCGAAGGCCACCTGCAACCCCGCGTCGAGAGTCGGTCCCGCCGCCTCCTGCAGCGGAGCGGTGTCCCCGAAGATGGCCGGGTCGGTGACCGGGACGTCGTAGCGGACGTCGAGGAGGACCGTCGCCCCGTCGACGGACACGCGGGGGTCGAGCACCGAGACCACGTGCGGGAGGTCCGCCAGCCGGTCGCTCAGCTGCGCCACCTCGACCGCGGGGACCGCGGCGCCGTCCGGGGCGTGCACGACGACGCGGTCCAGGGCACCCGCGGCGGCCGGGAACTCCGCGCGCAGCAGGTCGGTCCCCTCCTGCGCAGGCGCACCCGGCACGTCCCAGTCGTCCTGCGGCGTGCCGCCCCACGTCGCGGCGAGGCCGACGGCGGCCACCACCACGACCAGCCAGGTGGCCATGACCCGCCACGGGTGGGCGGCGGCGGCCCCTCCGAGGCGGTACAGCATGCGGGTCATCTCAGCTCTCCTCGTCCACCGGGGCAGCGGATCTGCCGCCGGTCGCGAGGAGGGTGCCGGGGAGCTCTTGCAGCCGACTGAAGATCGCCTGCACTCCGCTGCACGAGGACAGCGGAGTGCCCGCGCGAGAAGCCGGGGCCGGACCGCACGCGTCGTCGAGGCCGACGGCCGGCCTGGAACGAACGAAGCCGGGGCCACCGCTGTCAGCGGTGGCCCCGGCTCTCGTCGTCCAGGGGTGGGTTCTCCCCGAAATGCGTCTCCGCAGGTCAATCGGCTGTATGTGATCTTCTGCAGACGGTCCTCACGTCAGGATCCCGACTTGTTCACACGACCGTCGCCTGGCGGCCTTTACCCGCGGCTTCGGGCGCTGTCCGTGACAGCAGCCCCTGTGATGTCGGTCGGCAGCCAGTGCCCTCCGCCCGACCCACGACCCGATCCGGGCAGCCGCACGCCCCGGCGACTTCCGTCGCCGGGGCGAGGGCGTGGGTCTCTAGCGCTGCGCCACGACGGAGCTGACGCACCGACCCTGGTTGGAGAACCCGTAGGTGGCCCAGCCGCCGCGCTTGCAGTCGTCCTTGGTCTGCGGGGAGGCAGGCGGGGAGATCGGCGTGACGCTGAAGTCGTAGTCGATGCCGGTCGCGGTCGTGGCGGACGCCAGGCCGTCCCAGCCCGCGGTGCCGCCCTCGGCGAACTCCACGCCGCCGTTCGCCGCGTCGTTCGTAATCGTGCCGTAGCTGTCGGTGAGCTCCGGGAGCCCGTCGACGGCCAGCGTCAGGCAGCCCTCGGCGGTCGCCACATCGTTGTTACTGCTCGCGCACCCGGCCGGGTCCGCCGTCGGGTCGATGGTGAAGGTGACGTCGAAGACCCGGTCCGTCTGGGTCAGGTCGATCGTGTGGAAGGCCTGGACGTACTCGCCGCCGGCTCCGCGACCGTCGCTCAGGCCGATGACGGCCGTGGTCGCGTTCTGCATGTAGACGTAGATGTAGCTGCCCTCGTTGAGACCGCGCTCGTCCGAAGCGAGCGTCGCCGTGTCCAGCAGGCCGATGAGCCCGAAGTCGCCGGAGACCGCGTCGACGAGGTCCAGCGTCCCGGTGAAGGTGACGACGCCAGCGGGGGTCGTGATGGACGGCGCACCCCACTGGTAGCCGTGGCTGTAGCCGTCCGGGGCAGGGTCGCCCACGTGGCGCATCCAACGGCGCGGGATGCCGGTCTCCGCCGCGGGATCGACGATCTCGCTGACCGTGCCGGTGAACTGGGCGGATCCGATGCCCGGATCGCCGGCCGGACCAGCGGCCGCAGTGGTGGCGGTGGCGACGGTGGCGGCCAGGCCGAGCGACGCGACAAGCGTCGTCAGGAGAAAGCGACTGTGATGGCGCACGAGTGTCCTTTGTCTAGAAGCAAGGCCCGGTTCCGCCGTTCGCTCTTCGACGGCCGTAGGCGACCAGATTCGGTCCGCCGGATCTCAGCAGGCCGTTGCGCATGTGACGCGCGCCATGCCTACCACGCCATGATCGCAATGCAGTGGCGCAAGATCATTGTGATTCGGTGACGATCCTTTCCGTCGACGCGAGGCCGGCCGACGGAGGGTGATCGGCCCGTTGTAGACGTTCGTGCTGCCCGACTCCATGCGTGCGGCGCCGCCGGCAACGAAAGCGATGACCGGTGACCCGGACTGTCCCGGCCCCATGCCAGCCGTGAGCTGATCGCCCTCTTCGTCGAGCTCGTACGGGTAGAACTGCACGCCCGGCTCCGCGCTGATCCGCAAGGCCGTCACATCGGCCCGACGGCGAAGGAGCGGGTGCTCGACCCAGCGCGGCTCGCCATCGGGGGTGCGCAGCTCGTACTCGCGATCAACCCAGGCCACCTGGCCGTTGAGGTTCTGGGCTACGCGCAGGCGGTCGGGTACCGCGCCGGTTCGCTGGGACAGTGGTCGGCCGTCGTCTGTCCGGCGGCCGGAGACGACGTGCCAGTTCGTCACCAACCAGTCGGTACCAGCGTCGTGCACGACGAAGCCGGTCGCGGCTTGCGCCAACGGCTTGTCCCCCAGCATCGGGACCACGAGCAGGGAAGCCACCGAGGGCCGTACTCGGCATCACGTGCGCCACCGGGCCTTTCGTACACCCTGGGACGGACAGCCCGCCGCGAGTTGAGCGGTCCGGTTGGGCACGCGGCAGCCGCCAGTCGCAGACGCACGTAGGGCCCGGTCGGTTGACCGGGCCCTACGTGGTGGAACGGGGGTTCACCTGGGCGGTTCTCTCCGATCGCTGGATTCGCGGAAACGAATCCAGGTTTTCGGGGAGAACCCCGGGGTGGGTGGGATCCTGGCGAAATTCAAACCCGCAGGTCAGCACGCCGTAATCTTGCGCCCCCGGTCGGGTTGCACACGGATTGCCGCGAGTTTGCACACGCCG
>CAVVGX010000002.1:0-325036 GCA_963747895.1 uncultured Actinomycetota bacterium | reverse complement strand
GGTGCTGGCGGACGAGCGCGAGGACGGCGGGCAGGTCGGTGGGACGCGCCGTACGCGTGACCACGCGGGACCGTGAACCGATTCCTGGCACAGGAGGCCCTCCTGTGGACGGTGGGTGGAGAATGCACCCCTGAGCAGGCGTCATCACGGTGACGCGTCCAACGACCACAGACCGTCAACACGGTCTCGTGTCGCGGAAAGGTCACAGGTCAGGCAGCAGAGACGGCGAGGCAGCACAACCAGGTTAGGGTCCGTCCTCAATTCATCCGTCAGGGAGGTCGAGTGACGCACGCGCCAGACCGCGTCCGACGGCGCACACGCCGATCGGAACCTCGCCGGTCGGGAGGCGGGTCCTCTCCCGCGGCCCGGCGCCGGCCACGGAGTGACCGCTCGGTGCTGATCCGGCTGCTGCTCGTGGCCGTGTTCGGTCTGGGCCTGGCCGCCGTCGTCCCCGGCATCGCCCGGGCCGAGGGCGAGACGCTGTCCGGCACGGTCCAGACCAGCAAGAGCGGCCCGATCGAGGGCGTCACCATCACGGTCTCCACACCGGACGGCGACGAGGTCGACAGCGTCGACACCGACCAGAACGGCCGCTGGGAGGTCGAGCTCCCCGGTGCCGGTCAGTACGTGGTCACCCTGGACGCCGGCAACCTGCCCGACGGCGTCGTACTCGCCGGCTCGGACAGCCGCACCGTCACCGTCGCTACGGGCCGCAACCAGGCGGTGATCATCGGACTGAGCGACGGCACCCGGAACTCCGGCGGCGGCACCATCCGCGCAGTCCAGCTCCTCGTCGACGGCATCCGCTTCGGCCTGCTGATCGCCATCTCCGCCGTTGGGCTCTCCCTGATCTACGGCACGACCGGGCTGACCAACTTCGCGCACGGCGAACTGGTCACGATCGGCGCCGTCGCCGCCTGGTACATCAACGTGCGCGGTGGCGTACCCCTCATCGCGGCTGCCCTGATCGCGTTGATCGTCGGCGCGGCCGTCGGCGCACTCAACGAGCTCGCGCTCTGGCGGCCACTGCGCCGCCGCGGAACCGGCCTGATCGCCGCACTGGTCGTCTCCATCGGCCTCTCGCTGCTGCTCCGCTACGCGATCCAGATCATCTACGGCGGGCGGTCCAATCCCTACGGCGCCTACCAGACCGGCAAGGTGGTCAGCTACGGCATCTTCCGGCTCACCAACCTCGACCTCGCCTCGATCATCATCTCGGTCGTCGTCCTGCTCCTGGTCGCGCTCATGCTGCAGCGCACCCGGATCGGCAAGGCGATGCGCGCGGTGTCGGACAACCGGGACCTGGCCGCCTCGTCCGGCATCGACGTCAACCGCGTGATCCTCTTCGTGTGGATGATGGGCGGTCTGCTGGCGGCCCTGGGCGGGATCCTGCTCGGGCTCTCCGACCAGGTCCAGTGGGACATGGGCTTCCGGCTGCTGCTGCTCATGTTCGCCGGCGTCACCCTCGGTGGCCTCGGCACCGCCTACGGCGCCCTCGTCGGCAGCCTCATCGTCGGCGTCTTCGTCCAGATGTCGACCCTCGTCATTCCGAATGACATGAAGTACGTCGGAGGGCTGCTGCTCTTGATCGTCATCCTCGTCATCCGGCCCCAGGGCATCCTGGGCAGCCGAGTACGGATCGGCTGAACCCATGAGCGACCTTCTGAACGCCGTCGCCGTCGCCGGGAAGTCCGCGCTGGGCTTCCAGGCCATCTTCTTCGCCCTTCTGGCGATCGGCATCAACGTGCAGTTCGGCTACACCGGCCTGCTGAACTTCGGTGAGATCGCCTTCGCCATGCTCGGCGGGTTCGGGATCGCCATCTCGGTGACCAAATGGGGCCTGCCGTTCTGGGTCGGCGTCGTGATCGGCCTGGCGGCGGCGGTCGTCCTCGCGCTCCTGCTCGGGCTGCCGACGCTGCGACTGCGGGCGGACTATCTCGCCATCGCCACGATCGCGTCGGCCGAGGGCTTACGGCTGCTGTTCCGGTCGGTGTCGGCGACCAGCGTCACCAACGGCACACGCGGCATCTCCTCGTTCAGTGGCGGCTTCATCTCGCTGGCGCCGTGGAACACCGCACGCCGCTACGGCATCCTGGGCACCTCGTGGTCCGGCGGGGAACTATGGGTCGCCACGGTGGGGTGGGTCCTGGTGGCCCTGGCCAGTCTGCTGACCTTCCTGCTGATGCGGGCCCCGTGGGGACGCGTGGTGAAGTCCATCCGCGAGGACGAGGACGCGGTGCGCTCGCTGGGCAAGAACGTCTACCTCTACAAGATGCAGGCGCTCGTGCTCGGCGGCGTCCTCGGGGCCGTGGGCGGCATGGTCTACGCCGTCGGTACCGGCTCCGCCATCCCGGACCAGTACCAGAACGCCAACACCTTCCTGGCCTACGCCGCCCTCATCCTGGGCGGCGCGGCGCGGATCCTCGGCCCGGTGGTCGGCGCCATGCTGCTGCTGTTCATCCTGCAGTTCGCCGACACCTTCCTGCGCCTGCTGATCAGCGACGGGATCATCCCCTCGGGCCTGCTGTCCTCGACCGACGTGGCGCAGATCCGCTTCGTCCTCGTGGGGCTCGGGCTCATGCTGCTGATGATCTTCCGACCGCAGGGAATCTTCGGCGATCGACGAGAGGTGATGCTCGATGCCCGCTGAACCCACTCCCGCCTCCGGGGCTCACGCGTCGGGGGCACACGCTTCCGGGGCACACCCCGCCGGTGCGCCGGCACCTGCGCGCCTGGCCCAGGCCGCACTGAAGGACATCCCCTGGGAGGTCGGTGTCGCCAAGCCCGACCCCGCGGTCGTCGTCGACGGCGTGACGCGCACCTTCGGTGGACTCACGGCGGTCGCCGTCGATCACCTGGAGATCCAGCGCGGTGGCATCACCGGTCTGATCGGTCCGAACGGGGCCGGCAAGACGACGCTGTTCAACCTGCTCACCGGCTTCGACCAACCCGACACCGGCACCTGGTCCTTCGACGGGCAGTCCCTCGGGAAGCTCTCTTCGCACCACGTCGCGCGCATGGGCGTCGTCCGCACCTTCCAACTCACCAAGGCGCTTTCCCGCCTCACCGTGCTGCAGAACATGCTGCTCGGCGCGCAGAACCAGCGCGGCGAGAGCTTCCTGCGCGCCCTGGTGCCGGGCATCTGGCGCAGCCAGGAGAAGGAGAACACCGAGCGGGCGATGGACCTGCTGAGGCGGTTCAAGCTCGACACCAAGAAGGACGACTTCGCCGGCACCCTGTCCGGCGGTCAGCGCAAGCTGCTGGAGATGGCCCGGGCGCTGATGAGCGATCCCAAGGTCGTCATGCTCGACGAGCCGATGGCCGGCGTGAACCCCGCGCTGACGCAGAGCCTGCTGGGGCACGTCAAGGACCTGCGCGAGCAGGGCATGACGGTGATCTTCGTCGAGCACGACATGGACGTCGTCCGTGACATCAGCGACTGGGTGGTGGTCATGGCGTCCGGCGAGATCATCGCCGAGGGCCCGCCGGAGGCGATCAGCCAGAACCAGGCCGTGGTCGACGCCTACCTGGGCGCGCACCACGACGCGGCACTCACCGTCGAGGAGGAGGATCACATCCTGGCCCAGGCGGAGCGGAAGATCGCCCACGAGGAACACGCCGAGGGCGAGATCTTCAGCTCCGACGTGCCGCCCCAGGAGAGGACCAATGAATGAGCGCCGCAGGCACGGGATCCCCACCGGAGGTGTGTCGATGAGCGACCCGCTGTTCGAGGTCGACGAGTCCGAGGACGACGGCACCAGGGCCGGCACGGCCAGCTCCGCCGACCTCTCCCCTGCCGAGAAGGCCGCGACGCGCGAGGAGCACCTGCGCCTCGCCGAAGGGGCCCTCGTCCGAGCAGACGACCTGGTCGCCGGCTACCTGCCGGGCGTGAACATCCTGCGGGGCTGCGACTTCTATCTCCAGGACGGCGAACTGGTCGGGATCATCGGCCCCAACGGCGCCGGCAAGTCGACCCTGCTCAAGGCACTGTTCGGGCTCATCCCCGTGCGGTCGGGCGGAGTGACGCTCCGGGGAGAGGACATCACCTCGGCGCCGGCGCACCGCCTGGTGTCCTTGGGCGTCGGCTACGTGCCGCAGAACAACAACGTGTTCCCCTCGTTGACCATCGAGGAGAACATGCAGATGGGCGTCTACCTGCGGCCCAAGGTGTTCAAGGACCGCTTCGAGTACGTGGTCGACCTCTTCCCGCTGCTGGGTGACCGCCGGAGAGCCAAGGCCGGCACGCTGTCGGGTGGCGAGCGGCAGATGGTGGCGATGGGCCGGGCGCTCATGATGGACCCGTCGGTCCTGCTGCTCGACGAGCCCTCGGCCGGCCTCTCGCCGGCCTACCAGGACGAGGTGTTCATCCGCTGCCGGCGCATCAACGCCACCGGCGTCTCCATCATCATGGTCGAGCAGAACGCCCGCCGGTGCCTGCAGATCTGCGACCGCGGCTACGTGCTCGACCAGGGACGCAACGCCTACACAGCCACCGGCCAGTCGCTCATGAACGACCCCAAGGTGATCGAGCTCTACCTGGGCACGCTCGCCAAGGCCCAGTAGGGCCCCCAGCAGCCTCGCAGCGCCGGTTCCCGACCACGGGGACCGGCGCTGCGTGCGTGTGCCGCGAGCCTGTTCCCCCGAGCCCGAGCGGAACCACCCCGGGATCGGCAGCCGAGGGCAGACGGTTCCACAGTCGCGGCACGTCGCTCCGCGAACAGCACAGTGGCCCGGCACCAGATCGGTGCCGGGCCACTGCGGTGGCGCCTACCGGAGGTATCCCCCGGCGTCAGAGGTCAGCGCTGCGTCGCTGTCAGCGCCTCGTAGCTCAGCGCTGCGGGCCGATGCCGTTGGAGTTGAGCCCCTGGATGATCCGCGAGGACTCCTCGAACCCGATGACGACGATCGCATCGGGGTTGAAGTCGACCATCTGCTGGACCTCGGAGTCGAAGTTCGCAGCCTGCGGGTCGTAGATGACGCTCTTGATGTCGCTGTCGGAGAGACCGGCGTCGAGGAGGTTCTGCTTGGTGTTGTCGGCCAGACCCGTGCCGTACGGGTCGTTGAGCGCCAAGATCCCGACCGTGTTGTTGCCGTCGGCGATGATCATGTCCGACAGCGCCCGGGCCTGCAGCGTGTCCGGCGGAGCAGTACGGAAGTACAGCCCATTGTCGTTGTACGTCGTGAACTGGTCGGAGGTGTTGGCCGGCGAGAACTCGAGAACACCGGCACCGGTGATCGCATCGATGACCGTGAGGCTCACGCCCGACGACGCCGCACCGATGATCGCGTTGACACCCGCCTGGAGCTCGCGGTCGACGGTCTGGGTGGCGGTGTTGGTCGACGTGTCTCCGGAGTCACCCTCGACGAGGGCGACCGGCGCGCCGAGCACCCCACCGGCGGCGTTGATGTCGTTGATCGCCAGCTGCGCACCGGCCACCTCCGGGGGGCCGAGGAACGCGAGGTTCCCGGTCAGCGGCAGCAGGGTGCCGATGGTGAGCGGTCCGCCGGTGGTGGCGTTGGCGACGACCGCGGGGCCCTCGTCCGTGGCCGCGTTCTCCTTGTCACCGGCGATGACGTAGGTGGTCTTGCTGTCGTCGAGCTTGTTGTCCTCGCCGAACTGCAGCAGACCGAAGCTGGCCTGAGCCGGCTCGCCGGGCTCGGCGAAGCTCAGCGGGCCGGAGGCACCGTCGTAGTCGACGTTCCCGCCCTTCTTGAGGATGTCGAGGCACGAGGCGAAGTCCTCGCACTTGTCGCCGCCGAAGGTCATGCCGTTGACGTACGCCTTGAACGTGTTGGCCTGGTTCGTGCCGGCCGCCTGGGCGGCCAGGGCGGTGAGGATGACCGCGTCGTAGGTCTCTGCGGAGTAGTTGAAGTCCTGGAGGTCCTTGTTGACCGCCAGCAGCCGGTCCTTGAAGTCGGACGACAGCTCGGTGAGGGGCGTGGTGCCCTTCATGCCGGCCAGGGCGCCGTTCTCGCTGAAGTCCTCGCCGAGAGCGTTACCCATGTTGCCGTCGGTGCCGTAGACGTTGACCTGCTTGTCGCCGCCGCCTGTCGGAGGCCGAGTTGTTGTCGCTGCTACCGCCACCACAGGCGGTGACGGCGAGCAGGACGGCCCCGGAGACAGCGATGCCGCGGGCAGTGGTGCCAGTGCGCATCAAACAACTCCCAGTTGTCATCGTTCCGTGCCCCGGAGCGGCCGACGAACGCCCCCGCCGCTCCGACGCACGATCGGTGCCGAGAACCTAACTGCCACACCCGGCGATGCCGCCCCCGCAGAGGAGACCGTGACGAGGTCGTGACCTGCGGGCCTGCGGTGCCAACAGCCCGGAATCGCGGGGTCACCGCCGTGGAACGAGGGCCGGACGTCGCCCGGTCAGGCCTCCGCGGACGTCTCCCGATCGGCGGCGGCCGGCTCGAGGATCGACTGCGCCAGCGCCTTCATGGACGTGCGCTGGTTCATCGCCGTCCGCTGGATCCACCGGAATGCCTCGGCCTCGGTCATCCCCTGGTCCGCCATGAGCCGGCCCTTGGCCTTCTCGACCACCTTGCGGGTCTCCAGGCGCTCCTCGAGAGTGCGCACCTCGCCGTCCAGCGCCGACATCTCCGAGAAGCGGGCCCGCGCCACCTCGATGGCCGGCACCAGGTCGTTCTTGGAGAACGGCTTCACCAGATACGCCATGGCTCCGGCGTCACGTGCCCGTTCGACCAGCTCCCGCTGGCTGAAGGCGGTCAGGACGATGACCGGCGCGATCCGCGCCGAGGCGATCTGCTCGGCGGCGGAGAGCCCGTCCAGGACCGGCATCTGGATGTCCAGGATCACCAGGTCGGGAGCGAGCTCCGTCGCCCGGTCGACTGCCTGCTGACCGTCACCGACCTCGGCGACGACCGAGTACCCCTCCTCCTCGAGCATTTCCTTGAGGTCGAGGCGGATGAGCGCCTCGTCCTCGGCGATGAGGACACGGATCGTCTCGCTGCTCACGGGCGGAGCCTAGCGACGTCGGGTGTCCGATACCTCCCCGCTAGGCTGCTCGGGCGTCGGCCGGGTACTCCGGCTCGCCCCCGTACCCCAATCGGCAGAGGGAGCGGATTCAAAACCCGCGCAGTGTGCGTTCGAGTCGCACCGGGGGCACCATAGTATTCGCGGTCCGACGTGGCCGCAGTGCGGCCAGGAGCCGCTCCGCTGCAGCGTCGAGCCCACGCCGGACTCGTCGCACGAGAGCTCCGGCACCTGGCTCGCGCCTGCCGTCTCGCAGGGCGGCTCTCGTCCCAGCGTCTTCGTCCTGCGCCGGCGCTCGCTCGTCGGGGACCCCTCCGGGGCCCACTCGTCGCGCCGATACCGTGGGGGTGTGACCGAGCCTGCGCCGCACATGACTCCCGAGCAGTTCCGCCAGCACGGCCACGAGGTGGTCGACTGGATCGCCGACTACTGGAGCCGGATCTCCACCCTGCCGGTGCGGTCGCAGGTCTCCCCCGGTGAGGTGCGCGAGATCCCTCCCGCCCGCGGCGCCCGAGCAGGGCGAGCCCTTCTCGGCAGTCCTCGCCGACCTGGACCGCGTGGTGCTCCCCGGCGTCACGCACTGGCAGCACCCCGGGTTCTTCGGCTACTTCCCGGCCAACACCTCCGGCCCCTCCGTCCTCGGCGACCTGGTCTCGGCAGGCCTCGGGGTACAGGGCATGTCCTGGGTGACCAGTCCGGCCGCCACCGAGCTCGAGCAGCACGTCATGGACTGGCTCGCCGACCTGCTGGGGCTGCCGGCCTCGTTCCGCTCGACCGGCTCCGGCGGCGGCGTGATCCAGGACTCCAGCTCGGGAGCCAACCTCGTCGCCCTCCTGGCTGCGCTCCACCGGTCCAGCACGGGGGCGACGGTCCGGCACGGCGTCGACCCCGACCGGGCCACCGTGTACGTCTCCTCCGAGACCCACTCGTCGATGGAGAAGGCGGTCCGCATCGCCGGCCTGGGCACCGACGCGGTCCGCATCGTGGAGGTCGACGGCGACCTGGCGATGCGGCCGGCCGCGCTGGCCGCCCGCATCGAGCGCGACGTCGCCCGCGGGTACACGCCGGTGCTGGTGTGCGCCACGGTCGGGACGACGTCGACGACCGCCATCGACCCGCTGGCCGAGCTCGGACCGATCTGCCAGAAGCACGGCGTCTGGCTGCACGTCGACGCCGCCTACGCGGGAGTCAGCGCCGTCGCCCCGGAACTGCGCCCCCTGCAGGCCGGCGTGGAGTGGGCCGACAGCTACACGACCGACGCGCACAAGTGGCTGCTCACCGGCTTCGACGCGACCCTCTTCTGGGTCGCCGACCGCGCGGCCCTCACCGGCGCGCTGTCGATCCTCCCCGAGTACCTGCGCAACGCCGCCACGGACGCCGGGGCGGTCGTCGACTTCCGGGACTGGCAGATCCCGCTCGGGCGGCGCTTCCGGGCGCTCAAGCTCTGGTTCGTCCTGCGCTGGTACGGCGCAGAGGGGCTGCGCGCCCACATCCGCACGCACGTCGCCCTGGCCCAGGAGTTCGCCGGATGGGCCGAGGCGGACGAGCGGTTCGAGGTCGCGACCGCGCACCCGCTGTCGCTGGTCTGCCTGCGAGCCGCGCTGGGCCGACGACGTCGACGCCGACGTCGCCACCATGACCCTGCTGGAGCGGCTCAACGACGGCGGCGAGGTGTTCCTGACCCACACCACGGTCAGCGGTTCCACCGTGCTGCGGGTCGCCGTCGGCTCTCCCGCTACCACCAGGGCCCACGTGGAGCGGCTGTGGACCCTGCTGCGTGAGGGCCACGACTGGCTCGCCGCCGACTTCGCCGCTGCCGCAGCAGAGCGGGCGGCGGAGCGGGAGCGGGTCCGGGCGGACCGGGAACGTGCCCGGGCAGAGCAGGCGCACGCTGCCGAGCCGGAGCCCGGAGCCGACGACGTGCCGGCCGTCCAGGACACCGCGGCCGCGCTGGACGAGACCGACGCCGTCAGTCCGTCAGCGGCCGGATGAGCCCTTCCTGCGCGACCGTGGCGACGTGCGTGCCGTCGGCCGACCAGATCTGGCCGAAGCACAGCGCCCGGCCGGCGGACGCGGCCGGGCTGTCGGTCTCGTAGAGGAACCACTCGTCGGCCCGCACGGGACGGTGGAACCACACGGCGTGGTCCAGGCTCGCCCCGACGAAGTCCTGCCAGCCACCACCGAGCCGGGCGAAACCGGCCGACAGCAGGGTCAGGTCGCTGACGAAGGTCAGTGCCGCGGCCTGCACCGCCGCGTCGTCGCCCAGCCGGCCGGCCACCCGGAACCAGGTCCACGACTTGGTGTCCGGGTACGTCTTCGGCGGGGCGGTGAACGGATCGGCGAGGAAGCGCTGCTCCACCACCTGGCCCATGGCGTTCATCCAGGCCGCCCGCTCCCCGTGCCGGGATGCGATCTCCGCGGTCCCCAGCAGTCCCTCGGGACCCGGGACGTCCGGCATCGGCAGGGAGTGCTCGGCCACCGACTTCTCCCCGGCGTGGAAGTCCGCCGTCAGCGAGAAGATCGCCACCTCCTCGCCCTTGCGGTCCTGCCAGGCGACGACCCGGCGGGTGGTGAACGACCGCCCGTCGCGGATGCGGTCGACGGCGTAGCGGATCTCCTCCGTCGGGTCACCCGGGCGCAGGAAGTACGAGTGCAGCGAGTGCACCGGCCGCTCCGCCGCGACGGTCTTGCCCGCCGCCATGAGCGCCTGCCCGGCGACCTGCCCGCCGAAGATCCGCTGCCGCTCGGTGCTCGGGGTCTGCCCGACGAAGACGTCCGGCTTGCGCTCCTCGAGCGCCAGCACGGCCAGGAGCGCTGCGGCCTGGCTGTCGTCGGCCGCCGTCATGAGTCGGTGCCCACCTCGTGCACGCGGATGAGGTTGGTCGAGCCCACGGTGTTCGGCGGGCTGCCCGCGACGACCACGACCCGGTCGCCCACCCGGAGCCGCCCGATCGACAGCAGCGAGAAGTCGACCTGCGCGACCATGTCGTCGGTGTGCTCGACCGCCGGCACGAGGAACGTCTCGACGCCCCACGACAGCGCCAGCTGGCTGCGCACGCGCGCATCGACGGTGAACGCCAACAGGGGCTGACGGGGGTGCAGCGCGGCCAGCCGCCGCGTCGTGTCACCGGTCTGCGTGAACGTGGCCAGCGCCTTCACCTGCAGCGTCTCGGCGACGTCCCTGGCCGCGCGCACGATGGCGCCCGCGCGCGACCGCGTCCGCCGGACGACCTCGGGCACCTGCATGGTGTCGCTCTCGACGGCGTCGATGATCCGTTCCATCGTGCGGACGGCGCCGATCGGGTGTGCGCCCACCGACGTCTCCCCGGAGAGCATGACGGCGTCGGCCCCGTCCAGGACGGCGTTGGCGACGTCGGAGGCCTCGGCGCGGGTGGGCCGCGAGTTGGTGATCATCGACTCGAGCATCTGGGTGGCCACGATGACCGGCTTGTTCCGCTCCCGCGCAGCCTGGATGGCGCGCTTCTGCACCAGCGGAACCTGCTCCAGCGCGAGCTCCACGCCCAGGTCGCCCCGGGCGACCATGATCGCGTCGAAGGCCTCGACGATCGCCTCGAGGTTCTCCACGGCCTCGGGCTTCTCGAGCTTGGCGATGACCGGGACGGAGATGTCCTCCTGCCGCATGATGTCGCGCACCAGCTCGACGTCCTCGGCCGAACGGACGAACGACAGGGCGATGAAGTCGACCCCCAGCTGCAGGGCGAAGCGGAGGTCCTCCTCGTCCTTGTCCGACAGCGCGGGCACGCTCACGGCCACGCCGGGCAGCGACAGGCCCTTGTTGTTCGACACCGGGCCGCCCTCGACGACGAGGCACCACACGTCCGGGCCGTCGACCTTCACCACGGTCAGCGCGAGCTTGCCGTCGTCCACCAGCAGCCGGTCGCCGACGACGACGTCGTTGGCGAGGTCCTTGTAGGTGGTCGAGACCCGGTCGGCCGTGCCCTCCACGTCCTCCACGGTGATGCAGACCTGCGCGCCGGTCGGCCACTCGACCGGGCCGTCGGCGAACGTGCCGAGCCGGATCTTGGGCCCCTGGAGGTCGGCGAGGACGGCGACGGCGTGTCCGGTGCTGTCCGAGGCCTCCCGCACCCGCTGGTAGGCGGTGGCGTGGTGCTCGTGCGCCCCGTGGCTGAAGTTCAGCCGGGCCACGTCCATCCCGGACTCGACGAGGGCGGTGATCTGCTCCAGGGAGCTGGTCGCGGGCCCGAGGGTGCAGACGATCTTGGCGCGGCGGGACATGCGCCCAACGCTATGGCATCGCGATTCCCCGGATCGCACCGCGGCCGATTGCCGTCCCCCGGACGCCAGGAGCGAGTCCGTCCCGCCTGCGCGGAGGCCTCCGGGCCCCACTCGGCGGAGCCCGACGACGGGCCCTACCGCAGGGCGACCGCGGTCGGCGTGACCGGCTTCGGCAGGTCCGAGGCCCCGGTGAGGAACGCGTCGGCGGCGGCAGCCGCAGCCCGGCCCTCGGCGATCGCCCAGACGATCAGCGACTGCCCGCGGCCCATGTCGCCGGCCACGAAGACGCCGGGCTCGGTGGACATGAACTGGTCGTCGCGCGCCACGTTCCCACGGCCGTCGACCTCGACGCCCAGCGCGTCGACCAGGCCCTCGCGCTGGGCACCCGGTGAAGCCCATGGCGAGGAACACCAGGTCGGCGGGCAGCTCGCGCTCGGTGCCCTCGATCTTCTGGAACCGGCCGTCGACCCGCTCCACCTCGTGCAGCAGCAGCGCGCGCAGGTTGCCGGCGTCGTCGCCGAGGAACCGCTCGGTGTTGACCGAGTAGAGCCGCTCGCCGCCCTCCTCGTGGGCGCTCGAGACCCGCATGATCATCGGGTAGGTCGGCCACGGGTTGGTGTCCTGGGCGCGGCGGTCCGGCGGCGCCGGCATGATCTCCAGCTGGGTCACCGAGGCGGCGCCCTGGCGGTGCGCCGTGCCGAGGCAGTCGGCCCCGGTGTCACCGCCGCCGATGATCACCACGTGCTTGCCGTGGGCGTTGATCGGCGGGTCGTCGAGCTCGCCCAGGGCCTGGCGGTTGCCGTAGGGCAGGTACTCCATGGCCAGGTGGATGCCCCGGAGTTCGCGGCCGGGCGCCGGCAGGTCACGGCCGACGGTCGCCCCGCCGGCCAGCACGACGGCGTCGAAGTCGGCCCGCAGCTGCTCGGTCGACAGGTCGCCGTCCTTGCTGCCGCCGACCTCGACACCGGTGACGAACCGGGTGCCCTCCGCACGCATCTGGTCCAGCCGCCGGTCGAGGACGGCCTTCTCCATCTTGAACTCGGGGATGCCGTAGCGGAGCAGGCCGCCGATGCGGTCGGCCCGCTCGAAGACGGTGACGTCGTGGCCGGCGCGGGTGAGCTGCTGCGCCGCGGCCAGCCCGGCCGGACCGGAGCCGATGACGGCGACCTTCCTGCCCGTGCGCTCGGCCGGCGTCTGCGGCTGCACCCAGCCCTCCTCGAAGGCCCGGTCGATGATCTCCCACTCGATCTGCTTGATCGTCACCGGCGACTCCTGCAGGTTCAGCACGCAGGAGCCCTCGCAGGGCGCCGGGCACAGCTTCCCGGTGAACTCGGGGAAGTTGTTCGTCGAGTGCAGCCGCTCGATCGCGTCGTGCCAGTCGTCGCGGCGGGCGAGGTCGTTCCACTCCGGGATCAGGTTGGCCACCGGGCAGGCGTGGTGGCAGAACGGGATGCCGCAGTCCATGCAGCGGGCCGCCTGCTTGCGCACCGCCCCGACCGGGAAGACCTCGTCCTCGCCGTTGGCGCGGGAGAGGTAGACGTCCTTCCAGTCCAGGATGCGGATGTCGACCGGACGACGCGGCGGGAGCTCCCGCTCGAACTTCAGGAATCCGGTGGTGTCAGCCACGAGGTACCTCCAACTGCGCGATGTGCAAGAGCCGTTCGGTGCGGTGCCGGGCCTCAGCCACGTGCCGCCTCCATCACCGCGACGTCGACGTCCGTGCCGTTGGCCTCGGCCATCCGCTGCGCGTCCAGCGCGCGGCGGTAGTCGCGCGGCATGATCACGCTGAACTGCTCCGACCAGCGGCCCCAGTCGGCCAGCAGCGCGTGCGCCACCGGTGACTCGGTGGCCTCGGCGTAGCGGACGAGGACGTCGCGCAGCCACTGGGCCGACTCGCCGTCCAGCGGGTCGATGTCCACCATCTCGGCGTTCACCCGGTGCCGGGCGAGGTCGAGCACGTAGGCGATGCCCCCGGACATGCCCGCGGCGATGTTCCGCCCGGTCGCGCCCAGGATCACCGCGCGGCCACCGGTCATGTACTCCAGCGCGTGGTCGCCCACGCCCTCGACGACGGCCAGGGCGCCGGAGTTGCGCACGCAGAAGCGCTCGCCGACCCGGCCGCGGAGGAAGATCTCGCCGCCGTCGCGCCGTAGCCGATGACGTTGCCGGCGATGACGTTGTCCTCCGCCGCGAACGGCGCCTCCCGGGAGGGACGGACGACGATCCGCCCGCCGGACAGGCCCTTGCCGACGTAGTCGTTGGCGTCGCCGTAGAGCCGCATCGTGATGCCGCGCGGCAGGAAGGCGCCGAAGGACTGGCCGGCCGACCCGCCGAAGGTCAGGTCGATCGTGCCGTCGGGCAGCCCCTCGCCCCCGTAGCGGCGGGTGACCATCGAGCCCAGCATCGTGCCGACGGTGCGGTTGACGTTGCGCACCGGCAGCTCGAGGGTCACCGGCCGGGCGTCGAGCAGGGCGCCCTCGCAGAGCTGGATCAGCGTCTGGTCCAGCGCGATGTCCAGCCCGTGGTCCTGGCCGCTTGCACCCGGCGCAGCGGCGCACCCTCGGGCAGCTCCGGCACGACCAGCATCGGCGAGAGGTCCAGACCCTGCGCCTTCCAGTGCCCGACCGCCTTGCGGGTGTCGAGCAGCTCGGCGTGCCCGATGGCCTCGTCGATGCGAGCGGAAGCCCAGCTCGGCGAGGTACTCGCGCACCTGCTCGGCCAGGAACTCGAAGAAGGTGACGACGAACTCCGGCCGGCCGGTGAACCGCTTGCGCAGCTCCGGGTTCTGCGTGGCCACGCCCACCGGGCAGGTGTCGAGGTGGCAGACCCGCATCATCACGCAGCCGGAGACGACCAGCGGAGCGGTGGCGAAGCCGTACTCCTCGGCGCCGAGCAGCGCGGCGATGATCACGTCGCGGCCGGTCTTCATCTGCCCGTCGGCCTGCACGACGATCCGGTCGCGCAGGCCGTTGGCCAGCAGCGTCTGCTGCGTCTCGGCCAGCCCCAGCTCCCAGGGGGAGCCGGCGTGCTTGAGCGAGGTCAGCGGCGCCGCACCGGTGCCGCCGTCGTGACCGGAGATCAGCACGAGGTCGGCGTGCGCCTTGCTCACGCCCGCCGCGACGGTGCCGACGCCGACCTCGGCCGACCAGCTTGACGTTGATCCGCGCCTGGTCGTTGGCGTTCTTCAGGTCGTGGATGAGCTGCTTGAGGTCCTCGATCGAGTAGATGTCGTGGTGCGGCGGCGGGCTGATCAGGCCCACGCCCGGCGTCGAGTGCCGGGTGCGCGCCACCCACGGGTAGACCTTGCCGCCGGGCAGCTGGCCGCCCTCGCCGGGCTTGGCGCCCTGCGCCATCTTGATCTGGATGTCGTCGGCGTTGACCAGGTACTCGCTGGTGACGCCGAACCGGCCGCTGGCCACCTGCTTGATGGCCGAGCGGCGCAGGTCGCCGTTCGGGTCGGGGGTGAACCGGTCGGGGTCCTCGCCGCCCTCACCGGTGTTGGACTTGCCACCGAGCCGGTTCATGGCGATCGCGAGGGTCTCGTGCGACTCCTGCGAGATGGAGCCGTAGCTCATCGCGCCGGTCTGGAACCGCTTGACGATCTCGCTGACGGGCTCGACCTCGTCGATCGGCACCGGCGGCCGGGCGCCGGTCTTCAGCGCGAACAGGCCGCGCAGGGTGCCGGCGTCCTGGCTGAGCTGGTCGACGGCGTCGGTGTACTTCTGGAACACGTCGTACTGCCGCGATCGGGTGGCGTGCTGGAGCAGGAACACCGTCTCGGGGTTGAACAGGTGCACCTCCCCCTCGCGGCGCCACTGGTACTCCCCGCCCACCTCGAGCCGGCGGTGCGCCCGCTCGGTGGGGTTCTCCGGGTAGGCGCGGCGGTGGCGCATGGCCACCTCCTCGGCGAGCACGTCGATGCCGACGCCGCCCAGGGGCGCGGAGGTGCCGGTGAAGTACTCGTCGACGAGGTCCTGGGACAGGCCCACGGCCTCGAAGATCTGCGCCATCGTGTACGAGCCGACGGTGCTGATGCCCATCTTGCTCATGACCTTGAGGACGCCCTTGCCCAGCGCCTTGACCATGTTGCGCACGGCCTGCGCGGGCTCCACGCCGGTGAGCGCACCGTCGCGGATGAGGTCCTCGATCGACTCGAAGGCCAGGTAGGGGTTGACCGCGGCCGCGCCGTAGCCGAGCAGCAGCGCGACGTGGTGCACCTCGCGGGCGTCGCCGGACTCGACGACCAGCCCGACCTCCATGCGGGTCTTCTCCCGCACCAGGTGGTGGTGCACCGCGGCGGTCATGAGCAGCGACGGGATCGGCGCGCGCTTCTCGTCGCAGTCGCGGTCGGACAGCACGATGATGCGGGCGCCGGCCGCGATCGCCTTGGAGACCTTGGTCCGCAGGTCCTCGACGGCCTGGGCCAGCGCCGGGCCGCCGCCGTTGACGTCGAAGTGGCCGGTGATCCGGACGGCGGCGTACCCGGGCAGGTCGCCGTCGTCGTCGATGTGCAGGATCTTGGCCAGCTCGTCGTTGTCGATGACCGGGAACGGCAGGAAGACCTGCCGCGCGGAGGCGGGCGTCGCCTTGCAGCAGGTTCTGCTCGGGCCCGAAGGTGCGGCCCAGGCTGGTCACCAGCTCCTCGCGGATGGCGTCCAGCGGCGGGTTGGTCACCTGGGCGAACAGCTGCCCGAAGTAGTCGTAGAGCAGCCGCGAACGGTCCGACAGCGCGGCGATCGGGGTGTCGGTGCCCATGGAGCCGATCGGCTCGGCACCCGAGGCCGCCATCGGCTGGACGAGGACGCGCAGCTCCTCCTCCGTGTAGCCGAACAGCGCCTGCCGGCGGACGACGGACTCGTGGCTGGGCCGCGAGCGACGCCGCTCGGGCAGCGTGGGCAGGTGGACGAGGCCGGCGTGCAGCCAGTCCTCGTACGGGTTCTCTGCCGCCAGCGCGCCCTTGACCTCCTCGTCGGAGACGATCCGCCCGGCCGCGGTGTCCACGAGGAACATGCGGCCCGGCTGGAGCCGGCCCTTCGCCACGACGTCCGCGGCCGGGATGTCGAGCACGCCGACCTCGCTGGCCAGGACGACCAGGTCGTCCTTGGTGTGCCACCAGCGACCGGGGCGCAGACCGTTGCGGTCGAGGACGGCGCCGATGAGCGTGCCGTCGGTGAAGCAGACCGCGGCCGGGCCGTCCCACGGCTCCATGATCGAGGAGTGGAACCGGTAGAAGGCCCGGCGGGCCGGGTCCATCTCGTCGTGGTTCTCCCACGCCTCCGGGATCATCATCAGGACGGCGTGCGGCAGCGAACGGCCCGACAGGTGCAGGAGCTCGAGCACCTCGTCGAAGGTCGCCGAGTCGCTGAAGTCGCTGGCGGTGACCGGGAAGATCCGCTCCAGGCCGAGCTCGGAGGCGGGGCCGGCCGGGCCGTCGAAGAACTCGGTGGCCAGCTTGGCCTCGCGCGCCCGCATGCGGTTGCGGTTGCCCTTGATGGTGTTGATCTCGCCGTTGTGCGCGATGAAGCGGAACGGGTGGGCCAGCGGCCAGCTCGGGAAGGTGTTGGTGGAGAACCGGCTGTGCACCAGCGCGATCGCCGACTCGTAGCGCTCGTCGCGCAGGTCAGTGAAGAACAGCGGCAGCTGGTCGGTGGTGAGCATGCCCTTGTAGGTGATCGTCCGCGACGACAGCGAGGCGATGTACAGGGAGCTGCCCGCGTCCACGGCGGCGCGCTCGGCCCGCTTGCGCAGCACGAAGGAACGCCGCTCGAGGCGGGTGACGCCGTTGCACTCCACGTTGCCGCCGAAGGCGCGCTCGTCGGCCCGGGCGCCCATGGTCTCGGCGACGAACAGCTGGGCGAAGTGCGGCATGACCGCGCGCGCCGTGGGGCCGAGGTCGGCGCCCTCGGGGTCGATGGGCACGTCGCGCCAGCCGAGGACGGTCAGGCCCTCCTCCTCGGCGAGGCGGGCGACGTCCTCGACGCGGGCGGCCCGCTCGGCGTCGTCGGCGGGCATGAAGGCGATGCCCACCGCGTACTCGCCGGCCGGCGGCAGGTCGAAGCCGACGGAGGCGCGCAGCAGCGCGTCGGGCACCTGGGTCAGGATCCCGGCACCGTCGCCGGAGTTCGGCTCGGCGCCGGCCGCGCCGCGGTGGTCGAGGTTGTGCAGGGCGGTGAGGCCCTTGGCGACGATGTCGCGCGACCGGCGTCCGCGGGCGTCGGCCACGAAGGCGACGCCGCAGGCGTCCTTGTCGTTCGCCGGGTCGTACAGACCGCTCGCAGCGGGCACCGCGGAGAACGGAACTGCTGACTTACGGGCGGCGGGGGCGGTGAGGTCGGGCATGTCACTCCCGTCGTCGGCGGCGCCTGCGTCCCGGTGGGATGCGGGCGGGGCTGAGGGCCCGGGCCGGTGGTCAAGGGTCGGCGGACGGCACTGCGGAGGGCCGGCAGCCCGGGAGCACGTGTCCCCGGTGCGCAGGCTCGAGCCCCCCGGGTGATCACCGATGGGCTGTCGTCCGCGGGGCGACGCTGGCCCGGTCCGACGGTAGGCCCGGCCGGGATCGCCGACGGGCCCGCTGCGAAGCGTACACAGCCGTAACACCGGCCTCATACGGGAAATCGGCAGTCCGCGGCGCGTCGGCAGGAACACGGCGCTCGTTGGCCGGTCACCGCTGAGGGAAGGCGTCCCGGCCGGTGATCATCCTCACGCACGATCGGTCGTCGCGCATCCCCGGCAACGGCGATCAGGTGCCGGAGGTGGCTACTCGGTGGTCGGCCGGCTCGGCTCGGCCGGGTGGCGGTCGTCCGCACCGTCGGCCCCGGAGTCGCCGGTCGGCCCGTCCTCGGCCGAGGTGGACGCCGCCTTCTCGCGGGCGGCGAACTCCTCGCCCCGGGTGATGACCTCGCGTGGGCGGCCGCGCTGCCAGATCAGGTAGGCCACCGCGAGCAGGCCGACGACGACGGCGGTGAACACGTTGAGCCGGATGCCGAAGAACCGGTTGGCGTCGTCGATGCGCAGCAGCTCGATCCACAGCCGGCCGGTGCAGTACAGCGCGACGTACAGCGCGAAGGCCCGGCCGTGGGAGAGCCGGAAGCGGCGGTCTGCCCAGATGACGACGGCGGCCGCGGCGAGGTTCCACAGCAGCTCGTAGAGGAACGTCGGGTGGAACGTCGCGAAGGCCTTGTAGGCCTGCTCCCGGTGCACCGGGTCGATCTCCAGGCCCCAGGGCAGGTCGGTCGGACGGCCGAAGAGCTCCTGGTTGAACCAGTTGCCGAGGCGCCCGATGGCCTGGGCGACCAGGAGACCGGGGGCGATGGCGTCGGCGAAGGCGGGCAGCGGGATGCCCCTGCGACGGCAGGCGATCCAGGCGCCGACCCCGCCGAGGAAGATGGCCCCCCAGATGCCGAGGCCGCCCTCCCAGATGGCGAAGGCCCGCAGAGGCTCGCCGCCCTCGCCGAAGTAGGCCTGCGGGCTGGTGATCACGTGGTAGATCCGGCCGCCGATGATGCCGAACGGCACCGCCCAGGTGGCGATGTCCAGCACGTCACCGGGCGCCCCGCCGCGGGCCAGCCAGCGCCTGTCGGTCAGCCAGACGGCGGCGACGATGCCGGCGATGATGCACAGGGCGTAGGCGCGCAGCGGGAAGGGGCCGAGTTCCCAGACGCCCTGCGACGGGCTCGGGATCGACGCCAGGACGGTCACGCCGGCACCCCCGCACGGCGGACGCCGGCCGCGAGGTCCGCGGTGAGGGCGCGCACCCCGTCAGCGCCCCGCCCCTCGAGCATCTCCCGCACGTAGGCGGAGCCGACGATGACGCCGTCGGCGAAGGCGGCGAGCTCCGCGGCCTGGGCGCCGTTCGAGACGCCCAGCCCCACGCAGAGCGCGATGTCGGGCCGCGCCTCGCGGGTGCGGGCCACGAGGGTCCTGGCCGCGTCGCTCACGGTGTCCCGGGCGCCGGTGACCCCCATGGTCGAGGCGACGTACACGAAGCCGCGGCTCGCCGCCGTCGTCGACCGCAGCCGGGCGTCGGTGGACGACGGCGCCACCAGGAAGACCCGGTCCAGACCGGCCCGGTCGCTGGCGGCGATCCACTCACCGGCCTCGTCGGGGATGAGATCGGGGGTGATCGCCCCCGCTCCCCCGGCGGCGGCCAGGTCGGTGGCGAACCGCTCGACGCCGTAGCGCTCGATCGGGTTCCAGTAGCTCATCACCACGGCCACCGCGCCGGCGGCGGAGACCGCCTCCACGGCCTTCAGCACGTCGCGCATCCCGACACCGGCACGGACGGCGACGTCCACGGCCTCCTGGATCACCGGGCCGTCCATGCCCGGGTCGCTGTAGGGGACGCCGATCTCCACGACGTCGGCACCGGCCTCGACCATGGCGACCATGGCCGCGATCGAGGCGTCGACGTCGGGGTAGCCGACCGGGAGGTACCCGATGAGCGCGGCCCGGTCCTCGGCCTTCGCCGTCGCGATCCGCTCCGCGAGCGCGCTCACGCCGTGTCTCCCGCCTCGAGGCCGGCCACGGCCTCGTCGTTGCTGACCGCGCCCTCGGTGGGCTGCTGGTCGGTGTCCAGACCGGGGCCCGGGTCGGCCCCCCGCCCGGCTTCCACGGCGCGGTCGTCCTCGTCGGTCGGGGCGCCGTTCTCGCCGAGCCCGAACCACGCCGACGCCGTCTCGACGTCCTTGTCGCCCCGGCCCGAGAGGTTGACCAGCAGGAGAGCGTCCGTCCCCATCTCGCGGCCGAGCTTCATCGCCCCGGCGAGCGCATGCGCGGACTCGATCGCCGGGATGATGCCCTCGGTGCGGCAGAGCAGCGCGAACGCCTCCATCGCCTCGGCGTCGGTGATCGGCCGGTACTCGGCGCGGCCGATGTCGTTCAGGTAGGAGTGCTCGGGGCCCACGCCGGGGTAGTCCAGGCCGGCGCTGATCGAGTGCGACTCGACGGTCTGCCCGTTGTCGTCCTGCAGCAGGTAGGACCGCGCGCCGTGCAGCACGCCCGGCGTCCCCCCGGTGATCGTGGCCGCGTGCCGGCCCGTGTCGACGCCGTCGCCCCCGGCCTCGAAGCCGATGAGCCGCACGCCCTCGTCGGGCACGAAGGCGGTGAAGATGCCGATCGCGTTGGACCCGCCCCCGACACAGGCCAGGACGGCGTCGGGCAGCCGGCCCTCGCGCTCGAGCACCTGCACGCGGGCCTCGTCGCCGATCACCCGCTGGAAGTCCCGGACCATGGCCGGGAAGGGGTGCGGGCCGGCGACGGTGCCGAAGACGTAGTTCGTCGTCTCCACGTTGGTGACCCAGTCGCGGAACGCCTCGTTGATGGCGTCCTTGAGCGTGCGGGAGCCGGTGGTCACGGGGACGACCTCGGCGCCGAGCAGCCGCATGCGGGCCACGTTGAGCGACTGCCGGCGGGTGTCCTCCTCGCCCATGTACACGGTGCAGGACAGCCCCATCAGCGCGGCGGCCGTGGCGGTCGCGACGCCGTGCTGGCCGGCGCCGGTCTCGGCGATGACCCGGGTCTTGCCGATGCGCTTGGTGAGCAGCGCCTGCCCGAGCACATTGTTGATCTTGTGCGAGCCGGTGTGGTTGAGGTCCTCGCGCTTGAGCAGCACGCGTGCCCCGCCGCAGTGCTCCGCGAACTTCGGCACCTCGGTGACCGGGCTGGGCCGGCCGGTGTAGTCGCGCTGCAGCCGGGCGAACTCCTCGAGGAACACCGGATCCACCCGCATGGCCTCGTAGGCCTCGGTCAGGTCGTCGAGCGCGGCGATGAGCGCCTCGGGCACGAACCGGCCGCCGAAGATGCCGAAGTGCCCGGTCGCGTCCGGCCAGCCCGGGCGCGCCGGCAGAGAGAGTTCTCCGGGCTGCGGGGGGCTGGTCGTCGTCATGCGTCCAGTGTCGCGCGTGACGGCGACCAGCAGGTGCAGGGGGTTAGCGGCTGGTGCGCGGCGTGGCGGGGTGCGCCCCCGCCGTCACCAGGTCGGCCACGGCCTGGCGGGCGTCGCCGGCGGTGACCAGCCCCTCCCCCACGAGCACCGCATCGGCACCCGCGGCGGCGTAGCCGATGAGGTCGTGCGGCCCGCGCACACCGGACTCGGCCACCTTGACCACCTCCGACGGGAGCCCCGGGGCGATCTTCTCGAAGGTGGAGCGGTCCACCTCGAGCGTGGTGAGGTCGCGGGCGTTGACGCCGATGACCGCGGCACCGGCGGACAGCGCGCGGTCGGCTTCGGCCTCGGTGTGCACCTCGACCAGGGCCGTCATGCCCAGGGACTCGACCCGCTCCAGCAGGCCGGTGAGCACGTTCTGCTCCAGCGCGGCGACGATCAGCAGGACGACGTCGGCACCGTGGGCGCGGGCCTCGTGCACCTGGTAGCTGCTGACGACGAAGTCCTTGCAGAGGATCGGCACGTCGACGACGGCGCGCACGGCGTCCAGGTCCACCTGCGAGCCACCGAAGCGGCGCCGCTCCGTGAGCACGGAGATGACCCGGGCCCCGCCCGCCGCGTACTCGCGGGCGAGCTCCGCGGGGTCGGGGATGTCGGCCAGCTCGCCCTTGGAGGGGCTGCGGCGCTTGACCTCGGCGATGACGCCGACGCCGGGGGCCCGCAGCGCCGCCAGGGCGTCCAGCGCCGGGCGGGCATCGAGCGCCCGGGCCTTGACCTCGGCCAGCGGGAGGAGCGCCTCCCGCGCGGCGAGGTCCTCGCGGACGCCGGCGACGATCTGGTCGAGAACGCTCACGGGGTCGCCCCAGCCGGGGCGGATGCCCACCCGCCGCTCGTCTCCACTGCCTGTCGCACGTCGTCCCCTCACCAGCCGGATCGGTGAGCTCACTCTAGGGGCGGTGCCGGTACGGCCCGGTCAGGGGGCGGTGCGGGCGGTGCACCGCGGTTCGGCTATACGTCCCGGCCGGGCGTCTCGGTGGGGTCCTCGCCGCGGTCCAGCGCCTTCCACGCGTCGACGGCGCGGTCCTCGTCGGTGCGCGGACGGGCAGAGGCGGTGTCCGGCGCGGCCGCCGCCGCACCCGTGCGCTCGTAGCGGCGGCCCATCGCCGGCCAGGTGCGCCCGCGGAGGACGGCGAAGGCGCCGGTGGCGACGGCGACGAGCCCGGCCGCCACCGCGAGCACCGGCCACACCGCCGACACGTCGGCCGAGGTGCCGCTGACCGTCCCACCCGCGAGACCGGGCAGGTCGCTGCCCGCCTCGTCCAGCCCGCCGGTCAGCGCCCGCAGCCCCGACCAGCCCAGCGCGCCTCCGGCCACCACCGCGAGCAGGCCCACGACGGCCCGGCCGGCCCCGCGGACCGCCAGCAGGGCGACCGCCGCGGCCAGCAGCACCAGGCCGGCGGCCGGCACGAGCGGAGCGGCCTCCGCGCCGGACAGCTCGGCCGACACCGGTGGCAGCGGAGCCGAGCGCTGCGCGGTCACGGTGGCCCACGCCTGCCCGCCGGCGACGAGCGCCAGCGCACCGGCGAGCACCGCGCCGAGGACGGCGGTGGTGAGCTCCCTGCGCCCGTTCGTGGTCACCGGACCTCCCTCAGCCCCTCCGCCGCGGCGATCGCGGAGAGCACCGCCCGCGCCTTGTGCCGCGTCTCGGCTTCCTCGGTGACGGCGTCGCTGTCGGCGACGACGCCCGCGCCGGCCTGCACGTAGGCGCGGCCGGCGTGCAGCACGGCGGTGCGGATGGCGATGGCCATGTCCATGTCGCCGCTGGCGTCGACGTACCCGACGGTGCCGGCGTACAGCGCCCGCCGCGTCGGCTCGAGAGACTCGATGATCTCCATCGCCCGGGGCTTCGGGGCGCCGGAGACGGTGCCGGCCGGGAACGTGGCGTCGAAGACGTCGAGCGCGTCGTGCTCGGGTGCGACCTCGCCGGCCACGGTCGAGACCAGGTGCATCACGTGGCTGTAGTGCTCGACGCGCATGAAGTCCGGGACCTCGACCGAGCCGGGCACGCACACCCGGCCCAGGTCGTTGCGGGCCAGGTCGACGAGCATGACGTGCTCGGCGCGCTCCTTGGGGTCGGCCAGCAGGCTCTCGGCCAGCCGGACGTCCTCCTCCGGTGTGGCCCCACGGGGCCGGGTGCCGGCCGGCGGGTGCACGACGGCCGAGGACCCGGTGACGGTCACCAGCGCCTCCGGCGAGGAGCCGACGACGTCGAACGGCGTCTCCCGGCCCTCGAAGCGCAGCAGGTACATGTACGGCGAGGGGTTCGTGGCCCGCAGCACCCGGTAGAGGTCCAGCGCGTCGGCCGTCGTCGCCGTCTCGAAGCGCTGGGCCAGGACCACCTGGAAGGCGTCGCCGGCCCGGATGTGCTCGCGCACCCGCTCCACGCCCGCCTCGTAGACCCCCGGCGCCATGTTGCTGGTGACCTCGGGCACGCGCGGCTCCCCGAGCACGGCGACGCCCGGCGGGACGGCGCGGATCAGGTCGGCCTCCATCGCGTCCAGCCGGGCCACCGCGTCGTCGTAGCCGTCGGCACCGCCGCCACGACCTCCCCCACCCACCACGTTCGCGATGAGCAGCACCGTGCCGTCGGCGTGGTCGAGCACCGCGAGGTCGGTCACCAGCATCATCGCCAGCTCCGGCATGCCCAGGTCGTCGGTGCTGGTCGTGGGCAGCCGTTCCAGCCGGCGGACGACGTCGTACCCCAGGTAGCCGACCAGGCCGCCGGTCAGCGGCGGCAGGCCCGGTGTGCGCGGTGAGCGCAGCCGCCGGGCCAGGGTGCGGACGGCGGCCAGCGGATCGGCCGGCAGGTCGTCGGTGAGGCCGGGGATCTCCTCCCCCAGCCACTGCGTGACGCCGCCGCGCTCGGTGAGCACGCCGGCGCTGCGGGCGCCCACGAAGCTGTACCGCGCCCAGCGCCGGCCCTGCTCGGCCGACTCCAGCAGCACCGTGCCGGGGCGGTTGCCCGCGAGCTTGCGGTAGATGCCGACGGCGGTCTCGCTGTCGGCGAGCAGCCGGCGCACCACGGGGACCATCGGGCGGTCGAGGGTGAACTCCTCGCGGGACGGGGTCTCGACGCCGAACCTCATGCGCCGGCCGTCCCGTCACCCGGCACAGAGGGCAGCACGCGGTAGAAGCAGCTGCGCTCGCCGGTGTGGCAGGCCGCGCCCTCCTGGTCGACGAGGACCAGGAGCGCGTCGCCGTCGCAGTCCACCCGCACCTCGCGCACCCACTGCCGGTTGCCCGAGGTCTCGCCCTTGACCCAGTACTCCTGTCGACTGCGCGACCAGTACGTGCCCCGCCCGGTGGTCAGCGTGCGCCGGACGGCCTCGTCGTCCATCCAGGCGACCATGAGCACCTCGCGGGTGTCGTGCTGCTGGACGACGGCGGCCACCAGCCCGTCGGCGTCGCGGCGCAGCAGGGCTGCGACCTCGGGGTCGAGGGCGGGCTCGGACGGGACGACGGGCATGCCGCCAGTCTGCCGTGCCCCCGGGTCAGGCCGGTGGGGTGGCGGTGAACCAGCGCCGCGCCGGCCCGCTGAGCAGCAGGCCCAGGGAGACCACCGGGCCCACCAGGAAGAACAGGGA
Source organism: uncultured Actinomycetota bacterium (assembly GCA_963747895.1). GTDB lineage: Bacteria > Actinomycetota > Actinomycetes > Mycobacteriales > Geodermatophilaceae > Blastococcus. The sequence continues at coordinate 300,255 of CAVVGX010000002.1, read as the reverse complement.
GAACGCCGCGAGCGACCCCTCGCCGGTGGCTCCGGGGACGTCGCCGAGGACGTCCAGCAGTCGGCCGGCCCAGTACAGGGCCAGGACCACCTGGACGACGTGCGCCCCGGCGAGCAGCCGCTGGGCGAACTGTGTCCGGCGGTTGAGGGCGAGGATCCCGCCGGTGACCAGGAGGGCGACCGAGCCGAGCTGCACGATCGCCAGGATCGTGCCCTCGGTGGCCAGCTGCCGGGCCGTCTCGGAGGTGTAGACGTCCGGCCGGCCACTGGAGGCGATGTCGGCGATCGAGGCGAAGAACCAGACGTACAGCGAGGCGATGAGCACGACGACGCCCTGCACGAACGCCAGGACCGCCGCGGTGATCACCTGCGCGGGGGTGCGCTGCACCGGCGGGCGGCCCCACGGCTGCCCGAACGGAGCAGGCCCCCACTGCGGCTGACCCCACTGCGGCCGGCCCCACTGGGGCGGCCCCCACGGCTGCGGTGCGCCGTAGGGCGGCTGGCCGTACGGGGGCTGGCCGTACGGGGGCTGGCCGTACGGGGACTGCCCGTACGGGGGCTGGCCGTAGACGGGCTGCTGTCCGTACGGCGGCTGCGGGCCGGTCTGGGGAGGGCCCGTATAGGGCTCGACGGGCTTCGTCGGGTCGGACCAGGGCTCGCTCACAGGGCCGCCGCCACGGCCCGGCCAGCCGTCCGACCGGAGAAGAGGCACCCGCCGAGGAACGTGCCCTCCAGCGACCGGTAGCCGTGCATGCCACCGCCCCCGAATCCGGCCACCTCGCCGGCCGCATACAGCCCCGGGAAGACCTCGCCACCGGGCCGCAGCACCCGCGCCGACAGGTCGGTCTCCAGACCGCCGAGCGTCTTGCGGGTGATGATGTTGAGCCGGACGGCGATGAGCGGCCCGGCCTCCGGGTCGAGGATGCGGTGCGGCTGGGCCACCCGGATCAGCTTGTCGCCCAGGTAGTTGCGCGCGCCCCGGATCGCGGTGATCTGCATGTCCTTGGTGAACGGGTGGGCGATCTCCCGGTCGCGGGCGACGATCTCGCGCTCCAGGTCGGCCAGGTGCAGCTCCGGCGTCCCCCCGGTGATCCGGTTCATGCCCGCGACGAGCTCGGGCAGATTCCCGGCGACGACGAAGTCCTCGCCCTCGTCCAGGAACTTCTGGACCGGCGCGGCGATGCCCGCGCGTGCCCGGTTGACCAGCAGCCGAACGTCCTTGCCGGTGAGGTCGGGGTTCTGCTCGGAGCCCGACAGCGCGAACTCCTTCTCCACGATCTTCTTCGTCGTCACGAACCAGGTGTGCTCGTACCCGGTCGTGCCGATGTGCGCCAGCGTGCCCAGGGTGTCGAAGCCGGGGAACAGCGGCACCGGCAGGCGGCGGCCGAGCGCGTCGAACCACATCGACGAGGGCCCGGGCAGGATCCGGATGCCGTGCTCGTGCCACACCGGCGAGTGGTTGGCGATGCCCTCGGTGTAGTGCCACATGCGGTCGTTGTTGACCACGCTGGCGCCGGCCCCGGCCGTGGCCTCGAGCATGTGCCCGTCCACGTGCGCGGGCACGCCGGAGAGCAGCCGCTTCGGGGCCGGCCCCAGCCGGGCCGGCCAGTTGCGGCGCACGAGCTCGTGGTTGCCGCCGATGCCGCCGGAGGTGACGACGACGGCCTGCGCACTGATCTGGAAGTCGCCCACCTCGGTGCGCGAGCTGGCCTCGCCGCGTGCGACGTCGCTGGGCTCGAGGACGGCGCCGCGGACGCCGGTCACCGCGCCGTCGGTCACGACCAGCTCGGCCACGCGGTGGCGGAAGCGCAGCTCGACCGTCCCCGCCTCGACACCGGCGCGCACGCGGCGGGCGAAGGGCTCGACGATGGCGGGCCCGGTGCCCCACACGATGTGGAAGCGCGGCACCGAATTGCCGTGGCCCGTGGCGGTGTAGCCGCCGCGCTCGGCCCAGCCGACGACGGGGAACAGTCCGATGCCCTGCTCCTTGAGCCAGGAGCGCTTCTCGCCGGCGGCGAACTGGAGGTAGGCCTCGGCCCACTGGCGCGGCCAGTGGTCCTCGGTGCGGTCGAAGGCGGCCGTGCCGAACCAGTCCTGCCGGGCGAGCTCGAGGGAGTCGTGCACCCGCAGCCGGCGCTGCTCGGGCGAGTCGACCAGGAAGAGTCCGCCGAAGGACCAGAAGGCCTGCCCGCCGAGGCTCGCCTCGGGCTCCTGGTCGACCAGGACGACGCGCTTCCCGGCGCCGACGAGCTCGGCGGTGGCCACGAGCCCGGCGAGCCCCGCACCCACGACGACGACGTCTGCCTCGGTGTTGTTCTGCACGGCCGCGACGCTAGCCGCCCGCGACGCTCCTGCGCCGCCGGACCGGGCCCGACCCACCCGCGCGGGTCGGCCCGGGCGCCTCGCTGCGTCGCCCCGAGAAGCTGGAGCGTTGAACCTCAGCGGCTCAGGGCCGGGGCGATCGTGGGTCGCCCGGGTTCACCGGTTCGACGCCTGCGCCCTCCGGCCGGGTCAGGCGGTGCCGCGACGGGCCGCCACCCACGTGCGCACGCTCGGCGACGACGCCAGCAGGGCGGCCGCCGCGGGCAGCAACCCGACGGAGAGGCCGACCCCCAGCGCACCGTCGGCCCAGCCCCCGACGAGGGTGCCGCCGATGACGAGCAGTCCCAGCACCGCGCCGGCCACGGCCACCACCTGCCACGACCTGCCGCGCACGAGCACCGCCGCGCCGATCAGCAGCCCGAGGCAGAGTGCCAGCGGCACGACCAGCAGCAGCCACTCGGGCCCGGACAGGTCGCCGCCGGAGAAGGCGAGGGCCACCACGACGAAGAATCCCGGCGCGAACGCGCTGAGCACCGCCAGCGTCGCTGCGGCGATCGCGGACACGGGCGGCACCCACGTCACGGCGCGGTCCGGGGCAGCGGAGGACACGCGCCGCAGCCTAGGGCCGGCCCCGGTCAGCCGACGCGTTCCGGCTCGCCGGCCGAGGACCGGCGCCACGACGCGTGCAGACGGGCGTAGGTGCCCTCGACGCCGACCAGCTGGGCGTGGGTGCCGCGCTGCACGACGTGTCCCGCGTCCACCACGAGGATCTCGTCGGCCCGCTCCGCGGTGGACAGGCGGTGCGCGATGGTCAGCGTCGTCCGCCCGGCGGTGAGGGTGTCCAGCGCCCGGGTCAACCGCTGCTCGGTGGCGGGGTCGACCGCACTGGTCGCCTCGTCGAGCACCAGCAGGTCGGGGTCGGCCACGTACGCACGGGCGACGGCGACGAGCTGACGCTCACCGGCCGACAGCGACTCACCGCGCTGCCCCACCGGGCTGGTCACGCCGTCGGGCAGGCCGTCGACCCAGTCGGTCAGGCCGAGGTCGGCGAACGCGCGCGTGACCTCCGCGTCGCTGATGGTCGGCGCGCCGTAGCGGACGTTGTCGGCGACGGTCGCGTCGAAGAGGAAGCCGTCCTGGGGCACCATCACGACCCGCGCGCGCAGGGACCCGAAGGCGACGTCGGACAACGGCACCCAGCCGGCGTCGTCGGACCCCAGCAGCACCCGTCCCTCGACCGGGTCCATGAGCCGGGTGACCAGCTTGGCGAAGGTGGTCTTGCCCGAGCCGGTCTCGCCGACGATCGCCACCCGCCGGCGCGGCGCGATGGTCAGGTCGACGTCGTCGAGCGCCTTCCGCGCACCGGGCGCGTACTGGAAGGTCACGTGGTCGAAGCGGACGCCCAGCACGCCCTCGGGCAGGTGCAGGCTGCTCTCCGGCGCGGCCGTCTCCGGATCCCGCACGTCGGGCTCGGTGTCGAGGATGTCGAGGACCCGCCGGAACCCGGCCAGCGCGTTCTGCGCCTCGTTGATCACCTCGCTGGCGGTCTGGACCGGCGCGACGAAGAGGGTGACCAGGAACAGGAAGGCCACCAGCGTTCCCGCCGAGATGTCACCCGCGAGCCCCAGGTAGACACCGGCGACGACCAGCGCGGCATTGGCGAGCGCGGCGGCGAGCTCGCCGCTGACGAACACCCCCACGGCCACCCGCTGCGCATTGACCGCCGCCCGGTAGTGCCGGTCGATCGCCGCGTCGATGCGCTCAGCGGTGCGTTCCCGCACGCCGTAGGCGCGCACGGTCGACGCGCCCACGACGGACTCGGAGACAGCGGCCAGCAGGTCTCCGATCCGCTCGCGGACCAGGCCGTAGACCACGGCCAGCCTCGCGGCGAACCACCGGACCGCGATTCCCAGCGGCACGAAGCAGACCAGGACGACCAGGGTCAACTGCCACGAGTAGACGAACATCACGACCGTGGCGACGAGCAGCTGGCCGAAGCTGATGAGGCCGAGCACGCCGCCCCACTGCATGAACTGCGACAACTGGTCGACGTCGCTCGTCACCCGCGACACCAGTGCACCGCGCTTGTCGGCCTGCTGGTGCACCGCGGACAGGTCGTGCACGTGGCGGAAGGCCCGCACGCGCAGACCGGCCAGCGCGGTCTCGGTCGTGCGGAACAGCCGCACGTTCATCCGGTAGACCGCCACGGCGGTCAGCACGACGATCACCGCGCAACCGAGCACGACCCAGGTGACGAAGTCCAGGTCGGGGCCACCGTCGGCGCCGATCCCACGGTCGAGGACCTGCTGGACGGCGATGGGGACGACGACGCGGCCGGCGGTGGCCAGCACCGCGAGCAGGACGGTCAGCGGGAGCCCGCGCCGGAACTCGGGCATCATCCGCAGGCCCCGGCGCAGCGTCCGGATGCCTCCCTCGTTCCGGTCCTCGTCGGGCAGCGTGACGGTCATGCCGGCACCCCCTCGGCCTGGGTGTAGGCCCGCACCAGGTCGGCGTAGCCCGGCACCTCGCCGAGCAGGTATCCGTGGCTGCCGCGCGCGACCGCGCGGCCCTGCTCGAACCAGACGACCTCGTCGGCGAGCGCGATGGTCGCCTGGCGGTAGGCGACGACCACCACGGTCGCCGGGGCGTCGCTGGCCCGCAGCGCATCGAGGATGCGGGCCTCGACGGAGGGGTCGACGGCGCTGGTGGCGTCGTCGAGCACGAGCAGCCGCGGCCGGCGGACGATCGCCCGGGCCAGCGCCAGGCGCTGCCGCTGACCGCCCGACAGGGAGGCGCCGCGCTCGCCGACGTGGGTGTCGAGGCCGTCGGGCAGGGCGGTCACGAAGTCGTCGGCGGCTGCCACCCGCAGCGCCGCCCAGACGTCCTCGTCGGTGTACGGGCCGCCGAGGGTGATGTTGCCGCGCACCGTGTCGTCGAAGAGGAACGCCTGCTGGGCGACGAACGCGGCGTGGTCGCTGACCTGTCCCTCGCGCAGGCGGCGGATGTCGAGGCCGTCCAGCAGGACCGTCCCGTCGACGGGGTCGACGAGCCGGACCAGCAGCCCGGCGAGGGTGGACTTGCCCGAGCCGGTCGGCCCGACCACCGCGACGGTCCCGCCGGCGGGGACGTCGAAGGTGACGTCGCGGACGGCCGGGCGCTCGACGCCGGCGAAGGTGTAGCCGATCCCCTGCAGTCCCAGGGCCGCGCCGCCGCTCGCCGTGGCGGCGTCCTCCGGCCCGTACGGCGTCTCGCCGGTCGCCTCGAGGACCGGCGTGATCCGGTCGTAGCCCGCCAGCGCGCGCGGCAGCTCCGCGAGCACCCACCCGATCGCCCGGATGGGCAGGGCCAGGAGGGTGAACAGGTAGGCGATGGACACCAGCTCGCCGACGTCGATCGCGCCGGCGGCGACCCGGTGCGCACCGAGCAGCAGGACCGCCAGCGTGCCGAGGTTGGGCAGCGACTCGATCAGCGGGTCGAACAGTCCACGGACCCGGCCGACGGCGATGAGCCCGTCCCGCAGCTCACCCGCGCGGGCGTTGAACCGCTCGGTCTCGGACTCCTCGCGGCCCAGCGTCTTGACCACGAGTGCGGCGTCGAAGCTCTCGTGCGCGATCTCGCTGACCTCGGCGCGCAGCTGCTGCGCCCGCTGCTGGCGCGGGCTCATCACCTGCGAGTACAGCGCGTTGATCACGAACACGAGAGGGAAGACCACGAACCCGATGAGGGCCAGCAGCGGATCGGTGGCGACCATCGCGCCGCCGGTGATGAAGATGATGATGACCGCGCCGAGGCCGAACGCCAACGGCGCGACGAAGAACCAGGTCGCCTCGACGTCGGAGTTGGCGTTGGAGAGCAGCTGGCCGGTCGGGTGCTGCTGGTGCCAGGACAGCGGGAGCCGCAGGTACTGCCCGGTCACCTCGCGGCGCGTCTGTGCCTGCAGCCGGTACTGCATGATGCCCGACAGCAGGCGGCGCCCGATGATGCCGACGATCCGCAGCAGGGCCACGCCGATGATGGCGACGACTGCGAGGGCCAGCGCGGCGGTCGAGACGCTGCCCTCGTCGAAGGACGGCAGGACGACGCGCTGGGTGATCTCGCCGATGACGTAGGCGCTGGCCACCGTCATGACGGCGAACAGGCTGCTCCCCAGCAGGGCAGCGGCGAAGATCTTCGGCTGCAGCGCGATAGCGCGGCCCACGTGCCGGATCCCTCGCCGCACGACGGCATCTCGACGGCGGCGCGGCACAGGTCTCCTCGGGGTCGAACAGATGGGGGCTCTGCGATGTTACGTGGGTCTCACCAGGCAACCGAACGGTATTCGGATTATTCCGCGCGTCCGGGATCGGTAGCGTCGGGGCGGTGACCTCATCCTCTGCCGCCCCGGGCTCGCTCGCCGCCCAGGAACGGCGCGCGCTGGCCGACCTGCTCGCCGTACTCGGGCCGGACGCGCCCACCTGTTGCGAGGGGTGGACCACCGCGCACCTGGCCGCGCACCTCGTCGTCCGCGACCGCCGCCCCGACGCCATGCCGGGCTACGCGCTGGAGATGGTCCCCGGGCTCGCCCGCCTGGGCGGCTGGGCGCACCGCGTCGAGGACGGCGCCCGCGCGCGCCGCTCCTACGCGGACCTGGTGGAGCGCGTCCGGTCCGGCGCGCCGCGGTGGTCGCCGCTCACGTGGCCCGGCCTCGAGCAGCTCAACGTCCCGGAGTTCGCCATCCACCACGAGGACGTGCGCCGGGCGCAGCCGGGATGGGCGCCCCGGGAGCTGCCCGCCGCCGTCCAGGACCAGCTGTGGTCGCCGGCCAGGCTGTACGCCCGGCGGGGCGCCGGCCGGCAGGGCGTGGTGCTGCGCCGCACGGACCGGCCCGGTGTCGAGGCCCGCATCGGCGCGGGTGGGCGCACCGTCGAGGGCGAGCCGCTCGAGCTGCTGCTGTGGGCGTCGGGCCGCCGCGACGTCGCGCGGGTGACCGTTCGCTAGTCCGCGTGCCCGACGACGTTGACGACGACGCCGTGCGGATCACGGACGAAGAAGCGGCGCACACCCCACGGCTCCTGGGTGAGCGGGTGCACGATCTCGTAGCCGCGCCGCTGCGCCTCGGCGTAGGCGGCGTCGACGTCGGCGACCGCGACGCTCATCGACGACTGCTCGGGGGCCGTCTCGTCCTTGCCCACCAGCGTGACCTGGATGCTGGGGTTCGAGGGCGACCGGAAGCTGGCGACCCAGCCCATGTCGAACTGCTTCTCCAGCCCCAGGAACTCCTCGTAGAACTCGTGGCCGGAGGTGGGGTCCTCCACTGTCAGGTTCGTGCTGATGCGGTGCAGGTGCATGGCGACGGCTCCGTTGTCCGGGGTGGCCGCCCACCCTGCTCGCCCGGCGGCCGCACGTCGACCACCGCGCGCGCGGCGGTCAGCGGACGGGGATCCCGGCGGCGGCCAGTCCTCGCTTGACGTCCCCGATGCGCAGCTTGCCGAAGTGGAAGACGCTGGCGGCGAGCACGGCGTCGGCGCCTGCCTCGACGGCGGGCGGGAAGTCCTCGACGCGGCCCGCTCCCCCGCTGGCGATCACCGGCACCGTCACCTCCCGGCGCACGGCACGGATCAGCTCGGTGTCGAACCCGGCCTGGGTGCCGTCGGCGTCCATGGAGTTGAGCAGCACCTCGCCGACGCCGAGCGCGGCCGCCTGGACGACCCACTCGACGGCGTCCCGGCCGGTGCCGCGGCGGCCGCCGTGCGTGGTGATCTCGAAGCCGGAGTCGGTGGCCGCGCCGTCGCGGACCCGGCGGGCGTCGACCGAGAGCACCAGCACCTGGCTGCCGAACCGGTGGGCGATCTCGGCGATGAGCTCCGGCCGGGCGACGGCCGCGGTGTTCACGCCGACCTTGTCCGCGCCGGCGCGCAGCAGGCGGTCGACGTCCTCGACCGTGCGCACCCCGCCGCCGACGGTGAGCGGGATGAACACGCTCTCCGCCGTGCGGCGGACGACGTCGTAGGTGGTCTCGCGGTTGCCGGAGCTGGCGCTGATGTCGAGGAAGGTGAGCTCGTCGGCGCCCTCGGCGTCGTACACCCGCGCCATCTCGACCGGATCGCCGGCGTCGCGCAGGTCGACGAAGTTGACACCCTTGACCACCCGCCCCTGGTCGACGTCCAGGCAGGGGATGACGCGCACCGACAGGCTCATGCGCCGGCCCCCCGGACGGCCTCGGCCTCGATCTCGACCAGGTGCGCGGGGTCGATGAGCGCGGCGACCTGGACCATCGACGTGGCCGGCCGGACGTCGCCGAGCACCTCGCCGTGCACCCGTCCGATCTCCTCCCACCGCGAGATGTCGGTGACGAACATGCGGGTGCGGACGACGTCGGCCAGCGTGAACCCGGCCCGCTCGAGGGACTGCTCGATGATCCGCAGGCACTGCCGGGTCTGCGCCGCGGCGTCGCCGGGGTGCACGACCTCGCCGTCGACGGTGGACGTCGTGCCGCTGACCCAGGCGGTGTCCCCGCGGACGACGACGCGGCTGTAGCCGACGACGGCCTCCCAGGGGCTACCCGAGCCCAGCCGGGTCACGCTCATGCGAGTTCCTCCGAGATCCGGAGCGCCTCCGGGAGGGTGAAGGCGCCGGCGTAGAGCGCCTTGCCGACGATGGCGCCCTCGACGCCGATCGCGCTCAGGCCGGCCAGCGCGCGGATGTCCTCGAGCGAGCTGACGCCGCCGGAGGCGATGACCGGCCGCGGGGTCGCCGCGCACACCTCGCGGAGCAGGTCCAGGTTCGGGCCCTTGAGCGTGCCGTCCTTGGTGATGTCGGTGACGACGTAGCGCGCGCACCCCTCGGCGTCGAGGCGGGCGAGGGTCTCGTACAGCTCGCCGCCCTCCTGCGTCCAGCCGCGGGCGGCCAGCCGGGTGCCGCGCACGTCCAGGCCGACGGCGATGCGGTCACCGTGCTCGGCGATCGCGCGGGCGCACCACTCGGGCGACTCCAGCGCGGCGGTGCCCAGGTTGACCCGCCGGCAGCCGGTGGCCAGCGCGGCGGCCAGCGACTCGTCGTCCCGGATGCCGCCGGAGAGCTCCACGTCGACGTCCAGCTCGCCGACGACGCGGGCCAGCAGCTCGCGGTTGGAGCCGCGGCCGAAGGCGGCGTCCAGGTCGACCAGGTGCACCCACTCCGCGCCGTCGGTCTGCCACTGGAGGGCGGCCTCGAGCGGGTCGCCGTAGGAGGTCGCACTGCCGGCCTCCCCCTGCACGAGGCGGACGGCCTGTCCGTCGGCGACGTCGACGGCGGGGAGGAGCTGCAGCTTCGGCACGGCGACCAGCCTAGGAGCGGCGGTGTCGCGGCACTGCGGCAGGCTGTCGCCGTGGAGTTCGCAGAGGTGGTGCGCCGCCGTCGCATGGTGCGCGACTACGACCCCGACCGTCCGGTGCCCGCCGAGGTGCGGGACCGGCTGCTGGCGCACGCGATCCGGGCGCCGTCGGCCGGGTTCAGCCAGGGCTGGGCCTTCCTGGTGCTGGAGACCGACGAGGAGCGGGGCCGCTTCTGGTCGGCCACCACGGACGAGGGCGCCCCCGACGGCTGGCTGACCCGGATGCGCCGCGCTCCCCTGCTGGTCGTGCCGTTCTCGAACAAGCAGGCCTACCTGGACCGGTACGCCGAGCCGGACAAGGGCTGGGCCGACCGGGACGAGGCCCGGTGGCCGGTGCCGTACTGGGACGTCGACGCGGGGATGGCGTCGCTGCTGATGCTGCTGACGGCGGTCGACGAGGGCCTGGGCGCCTGCTTCTTCGGCGTGCCCGGCGACAAGGTGGCCGGGCTCCGGGCGACGTTCGGGGTGCCGGACGAGTACCGGCCGGTGGGCTGCCTGTCGATCGGCTACGCCGGGGACGGCGACCGCCGCTCCCCCTCGCTGCGCCGCGGCCGGCGCGGGCTCGACGAGGTCGTGCACCGCGGCCGGTGGTGATCTGCACCACTACGGTCGCTGGGTGACCGACGAGCTGTGGCGCCCGTACGACCGCATGGCCGACGAGTTCCTGGCCCACGCGGAGGACGGCGCCTACAACGCGCACTACGACCGGCCTGCGGTGCTCGAGCTGCTCGGGGACGTCGCCGGGTTGCGGGTGCTGGACGCCGGGTGCGGCCCGGGGCTGTACGCCGAGGAGCTGCTCGCCCGGGGTGCGGAGGTGGTCGGCTTCGACGCGAGCGCCGCGATGGTCGAGCTCGCCCGGGAGCGGGTGGGCGACCGTGCCGAGATCGGCGTGGCCCGGCTGGACGCGCCGCTCCCCTACCCCGACGACTCCGTCGACGTCGTGCTGTGCGCCCTCGCCATCCACTACGTCGCGGACCGGCACGCCGCCTTCGCCGAGCTGCACCGCGTGCTGCGTCCCGGCGGCGCCGCCGTCGTCTCCACGCAGCACCCGACGACGGACTGGGTGCGCAAGGGCGGCTCCTACTTCGACCGGACGCTCGAGACCGACACCTGGGCTCTGGCCTCGGGGCGGCACGAGGTGCAGTTCTGGCGCGAGCCGCTGTCGGACCTGTGCGCGGCGGCCACCGACGCCGGCTTCGTGATCCAGCGACTGGTCGAGCCGCGGGCGCCGGAGATCATGCGCGACCGGTGGCCGGCGGAGTACGACAAGCTCGCGCGGCGCCCGGGCTTCCTGGCCCTCCGGCTGCTCGCGCTGCCCTGATCAGTCGAGCGTGTTCAGCCAGTTGGTGAGCAGCTGCGCGCCGGCGTCGCCGCTCTTCTCGGGGTGGAACTGCGTCGCCGACAGCGCCGTGTTCTCCACGCCGGCGACGAAGCGGTCGCCGTGCTCGGCCCAGGTCACCTTCGGCTTCGGCAGCGGGGACGGCGCGTCGTCCTGGCCGAGGGGAAAGTCGCGGACGCCGTAGGAGTGCACGAAGTAGAAGCGCTCGTCCTCGATGCCCTCGAACAGCACGCTGCCCGGGGCGACGTCGACGGTGTTCCAGCCCATGTGCGGCAGGACCGGGGCCTGCAGCTGCTCGACGACGCCGGGCCACTCGCCGCAGCCCTCGGCGTCGTGGCCGTGCTCGACGCCGCGGTCGAAGAGGATCTGCATGCCGACGCAGATGCCGAGCACCGGGCGCCCACCGGCGAGGCGGCGGCCGATGATCCGCGGGCCGTCCACGGCCTTGAGGCCGTCCATGCACGCGGCGAAGGCGCCGACCCCGGGGACGACGAGGCCGTCGGCGTCCAGGGCGGTCTGCGCGTCGGAGGTCACCGTGACGTCGGCACCCACCCGCGCCAGCGCGCGCTCGGCCGAGCGCAGATTGCCCGACCCGTAGTCGAGGACCGCCACCTTCTTCACGCCTGCCACGCTACCGACCAGCGCAGGCGGGCCCGTCAGGATTCCCCCGCGAGGACGTGCGACCGGCCACGCGCCCCGCACCTGTGCGCACCGCCGGGCCCGGTCGCCGACGGGTCTAGCCTGCCGACGTGCCGGCGGACCTGGGTGGGTGGCAGCCGCTCCCGGTCGACGGCGTGACCGAACTGCTGGCCGGGCTGGACGCGCCCTGGTGGATCGCGGGCGGCTGGGCGCTGGACCTCCACCTGGGCCGGCAGACGCGGCCGCACCACGACATCGACGTGCAGGTCCTGCGCGAGCACCTCCCCGCCGTCCGCGAGACGTTGCGGGGCTGGGACCTGCACGCGGCCGCCCCGCCCGGCGCGGGGACTCTGCGGCCGTGGCCGGAGGACGAGGTGCTCCCGGCCGCCCTGCACGACATCTGGTGCCGGCCCTCGCCCACCGCGCCCTGGGCGCTCCAGTTGATGGTCGCCGACACCGACGGCGCGGACTGGGTCTACCGACGCGATCACCGCATCCGCCGCCCGGTGGCCCAGCTGCACGGCCCGGCGTCCACGGCCGTCCGGCCGGTGATCGCCCCCGAGGTGCAGCTGCTCTACAAGAGCGGGCGCCCGCGACCCCAGGACGTCGAGGACTTCTCCGCCGTCGTCGGCGCCCTCGATGCCGGCCGGCGCGACTGGCTGCACCGGGCCCTGATGACGGTCGCCCCCGATCACGACTGGCTCGCGGCCCTGTAGCGGCGGTCACCCGTCCCAGGGCAGCACGGTGAGCCGGGGCCACTCCCCCAGCCAGCGCGCCGCCTTCGCCTCGTAGACGTCCCGCGGCGCCAGCCGGCGGTTGGGTCGCACGACGAGGGAGAACAGGTCGTCGTAGCCGTGCGGCGCGTACACGCGTGGCCCGTCGGGCCCGACCGTCACGCCGAAGCAGCAGCACACGGCGGCGAAGTGGTCGATCGCGTCGGCGCAGTCGCGGAACGCCGGGGCGGGCACCCCGAAGTGGTCGGCGTACCAGAGGTGCACCCGCGCCTCGTTGCGGATCTCGACCGGGACCGGCAGATCCGCGAACAGCTCCGCACCGGCCCGGATGACGGCGTCCTCCGCCTCCCACGAGGTGTCCTCGTCGAAGTAGAAGAGGTCGGCGTCCCGGATGCCGGTGCCCGCGGGCCGGCCGGTGAGGTCGTTCCACACCGTCTGGAACAGCACACCGGCGGTGAGCCACCAGTCCCCCACGGCCAGCGCGGGCGCCCGGTCGAGCACCGCCGCCACGGTCGGGTCGGCGAGCACGATGCGCAGGAAGCGCTGCTCGTCGGCTCCGCTCACGTGCGGCTCAGACGAAGCGGAGGATGCCTGCGGCGGTCGCGAGCAGCGCCGCCAGCAGCAGCACGGCCGCCAGGGCGATCTGCGGGGTCCCCCGGTGTGGAGCGTCCTCGTCGACGCTCCACACGCTCCACGCGCCGCCGAGCAGGAAGCCCCCGAACACGAGGAGGACCAGACCCGAGTCCACCGGTTACAGGGCGCCCTTGGTCGAGGGCACGTCGGTGACGCGGGGGTCGAGCGCGACGGCCTGGCGCAGCGCCCGGGCCAGCGCCTTGAACTGCCCCTCCACGATGTGGTGGGCGTCGCGGCCGGCGTAGAGCACGCGCACGTGCAGGCTGATCCGCGCGTTGAAGGCGAACGACTCGAGCACGTGCTTGGTGAGCGACGTCGGGTAGTCCGGCCCGATCATCGGCGTCATGCCCTCGGGCTCGGCGTGCACGAAGTACGGCCGGCCGGACAGGTCGACGGCGGCCTGTGCGAGCACCTCGTCCATCGGGATCGTCGCGTCGCCGTAGCGGGTGATCCCGCGCTTGTCGCCCAGCGCCTCCGCGAACGCCTGACCGAGTGCGATGGCGACGTCCTCGACGGTGTGGTGCGCGTCGATGTGCAGGTCGCCGTCGGCCTGCACGGTGAGGTCGATCCCGCTGTGCTTGGACAGCGCCGTGAGCATGTGGTCGTAGAAGCCCACGCCGGTGCTGATCGAGCTCGTGCCGGTGCCGTCGAGGTCGAGCTCGACGACCAGCTTGGTCTCGCTGGTCGCGCGCTCCACCCGGGCGGTGCGGCGTGCAGGTGCGGTCATGGCGTCAGTCTCCCAGAACGGTGCGCCGATTCCGGACGACCTCACCCAGCGCGGTGAGGAACGCATCGGTCTCGGCGGCGGTACCGGCGGTGACGCGCAGCCACCCGGGCAGCCCGACGTCGCGCACGAGGACCCCGCGGTCCAGCAGCGCCTGCCACGCGGCCGGCGCGTCGGCGAAGCGGCCGAACAGCACGAAGTTGGCGTCGCTGGGCACGCTGGTCAGCCCCATCGCGGGCAGGTCGGCGACGATCCGATCGCGCTGCTCCCGCACCGCGTCGACCGTGGCCAGCAACGCGTCGGTGTGGGCCAGCGCGGCCCGCGCGGCCGCCTGGGTCAGCGAGCTCAGGTGGTAGGGCAGCCGCACCAGCTGCAGGGCGTCGACGACGGCGGGATCCGCGGCCAGGTAGCCCAGCCGCAGCCCTGCCATCCCGAACGCCTTGCTCATCGTCCGGCTCACGATCAGCCGCGGCCGGCCCGGCAGCAGCGTCAGCGCCGAGGGCGTCCCGGTGCGGGCGAACTCCGCGTAGGCCTCGTCGACCACGACCATCCCGGTGGTGGCCGCGTAGAGCTCCTCGATCGTCTCCAGCGGCACCGCGGTCCCCGTGGGGTTGTTCGGGCTGGTCACGAAGACGACGTCCGGGGCGACCTCGCGCAGCTGGGCCACGGCGGCGACCGGGTCGATGGTGAAGTCCGCGCGGCGGTGCCCGTCGACCCACCCGGTCCCGGTGCCCGCGGCGATGATCGGGTGCATCGAGTACGACGGGGTGAAGCCCAGCGCCGTCCGCCCGGCGCCGCCGAACGCCTGCAGGATCTGCTGCAGCACCTCGTTGGAGCCGTTGGCCGCCCAGACCTGGGCCGGCTCGACCGGCGTCCCGGCGGTGCGGGACAGGTAGGCGGCGAGGTCGGCGCGCAGGGCCAGCGCATCCCGGTCGGGGTAGCGGTTGAGCTCCAGCGCCGCGTGTCCCAGCGCCGTCCCCAGGTCGGCGAGCAGCTCGTCGGGCAGCGGGTGCGGGTTCTCGTTGGTGTTCAGCCGGTGCTCGGCCGGCACCTGGGGGGCGCCGTAGGGCGTGCGGCCGCGCAGCTCCGGCCGCAGCGGGAGGTCGTCCAGGGACGTCACGCGTCTTCCTCGCCGGCGCTCGTCAGCCGCGTGCCGTGTCGTGCTGCGCCTTCTCGTGACCTCGCAAGCTCGGTCACGTGCGCTGCCGGATGCGGACGGCGGCGGCGTGCCCGGGCAGGTCCTCGGCCCCGGCGAGGGCGTCGATGTGCCCCGCGACGGCGGCGAGCGCCTGCTCGTCGTACTCGATGATGTGGATGCCGCGCAGGAAGGACTGCACGCTCAATCCGCTGGAGAACCGGGCGCAGCCGCCGGTGGGCAGCACGTGGTTGGAGCCGGCGATGTAGTCGCCCAGCGAGACGGGCGACCACGCCCCGACGAAGATCGCGCCGGCGTTGCGCACCCGCGCCGCCACCGCGCGGGCGTCGCGGGTCTGGATCTCCAGGTGCTCCGCGGCGTAGGCGTCGACGACCCGCAGCCCGGCGTCGACGTCGTCGACGAGGACGACGCCCGACTGGGTGCCGTGCAGCGCGGTGTTGATCCGGTCCGTGTGCTTGGTGGCCGTCACCTGGCCGGGCACCAGCGCGAGGACGGCGTCGGCGAGCGCCTCGCTGTCGGTCACGAGGACCGCGCCGGCCAGCGGGTCGTGCTCGGCCTGGCTGATCAGGTCGGCGGCCACGTGGGCGGGGTCGGCGGTCTCGTCGGCGAGGATGGCCACCTCGGTCGGGCCGGCCTCGGAGTCGATGCCGATGATCCCGCGCAGCAGCCGCTTGGCCGCGGTGACGTAGACGTTGCCCGGCCCGGTGACCATGTCGACCGGCTCGCACGACCCCGCGCCGTAGCCGAAGACGGCGACGGCCTGGGCCCCGCCGACGGCGTAGACCTCGGTGATGCCCAGCAGCGCGCACGCGGCGAGCACGCCCGGGTCGGGCAGTCCGCCGTGGTCGCGCTGGGGCGGGGAGGCGACCGCGATCGACTCGACGCCGGCGATCTGCGCGGGAACGACGTTCATGACCACGCTGGACAGCAGCGGGGCCAGCCCGCCGGGCACGTAGAGACCCACGCGCCGCACCGGCACCCAGCGCTCGGTCACCGTTCCGCCGGGCACCACCTCGGTGGTGACGTCGGTGCGGCGCTGGTCGGCGTGCACCTTCTGCACCCGGGCGATGGCCTCCTCGAGGGCGGCGCGCAGGGTGGGGTCGCACTCGGCGAGGGCACGGTCCAGCGCCTCGGCCGGAACGGCGAAGTCCTCGTTGTCCACGCCGTCCAGGCGCGCGGTGATCTCGCGGACCGCCTGGGCACCCCGGATGCGCACGTCCTCGCACAGCGGGCGGACGGTCGCCAGCACGGAGTCGATGTCGGTGGCGGCGCGCGGCAGCAGGCCGGCGAGCTCGCGGCTTCCCGGCAGCGCGGATCCGCGCAGGTCGATGCGGGCGAGCACGGGTTGCCTCCGGGATGGTGGGCGGGTGGAGTCGGAGTGGGGTGCGACGGGACTCCAGGGTAGCCAGCGGCCGCGCGCGGCCCGAGCGACCGGGGCACGGGGCGGCGTCGGGGTCGTAGGCTGCCGGGATGGGTGAGCTGATCCCGCTGTTCCCGCTCGGGACTCCCCTGTTCCCCGGCATGGTCCTCCCGTTGCACGTCTTCGAGCCCCGCTACCGGCGGCTCGTCCTCGACCTCCTGGCGCTGCCCGAGGAGAGCGAACGCCGGTTCTTCGGCGTCGTCGCCATCCGGCAGGGGTGGGAGGTGGAGCAGGTCGCACCGGCCGAGGCGCTCTACGACATCGGCTGCGTGGCCCGGCTGCAGATGGTGCGTCCGCAGTCCGACGGCGGATTCCGGGTGGTGACCGTCGGGGGCGAGCGCTTCCGGCTGCGGGACGTCGTGGTCGGCGAGGACCCGCCCTACCTGCAGGGCGAGGTCGAGTGGCTCGCCGAGGAGGAGGCCGCCGAGGAGGCCGCGGGCGACGCAGAGGGTCTGGCGGTCCCCGGCAGCCGGGCCGACACGGCGGCCGCGGCCGACCAGCCCGACGCGTCGCCCCCGTGCGACGAGAACCTCGACGAGGTGGTGGCCGCGGTCGCCCGGGGCTCGCTCGCACTGCTGGCCGCCGGGGTGCAGGAGCTGTTCACCGACTACGTCGACGAGGTGGCCGATCTCGGCGACGCCGGCGACGGGGCGGACGCCGAACTGGACGCGCTGCTCGGCGCGGTGGCCGACGATCCCGCGGCGCTGTCGTGGCTGGTCGCCTCGGCGGCGCTGCTCACCACGGAGGACCGGCAGGCCCTGCTCGCGGAGTCGGCCACCCGGCGCCGGCTCGCGGCCGAGACCCGGCTGCTGCGCCGCGAGCTGACCCTGCTGCGCGAGCTGGGGGCCGTTCCGGCGCCGCTCCAGCGCTTCGCCACCCCGATGACGGTCAACTGACGAGGGACCTCCGGAAGGGCCTTCGGACGCTCAGGCCGGATCTCCCGTCGGGGCCACCGGCACGTCCGCATCAGCCGGCGGTGGCGGAGCGGGGCGGCCCAGTCCGTCGTCGGCGTTGATGATCACCCCGATCAGGTAGGCGAGCACCGCGACGAAGGGGGCGACCGCCAGGGCCGCGGTGGCACCCAGGTGCAGTCCCGTGGTGACGGTGCCCCCGACGGTCGCGAGCTCCTCCTTCGAGGGCCCCGCGCCGAGCAGCTCGCCGACCAGCCGGGCGACCTCCCCGGCCGCCGTCGCTCCCACCGCGAGCGCGCCGACCAGCACGACCCCGCGGTGGCGGCGCAGCAGCCAGGCGGCCGTGCCGGCGAGCAGGCCGACGACCGCGAGGACCAGCACGAACACCGCGTCGTCGGCCACGAGCAGCTCGCCCGACGGCGACCCGATCACCTGGGGACCGTCCTGGGTGATGCGGAAGTCCGCCCGGGGGGCCAGGGCCCACCACACCAGACCGGCCGGCACGCCCACGCCCGCCACCGCGAGCGCCAGCAGCGCCGCCGGCCGCAGGTCGGCGCGCAACTCCTGGCGGCCGTGCCAGCGATCCGCGGGCAGGGGCAGGTGGTCGGTGCCGGAATCGCGGACGGCGGCCTGGGGCGGGGTGCTCACCGGTCCAGTGAACCCCCGTGTCCCGGCCGGTTGCTCGTCGCCCGCCCCGCCGGCACGTCCGGCCGGGGACGGGCCGGTCACAGCAGGGCGACGCTCGTGGGGCCGAGCAGCGCCTTGATGTCGCCCATCAGCGCGGTGCTGGGCCGCACCCGGAGGCCCTGGTCCAGCCGCAGCACCGTCTCGCGGCTCCCGTTGACCAGCTTGAGCTGCACCTCGGTCGTGCCGGGATGGCTGCCCAGCACCTCCCGGAGCCGCTCGACGACCGGCGGCGTGCACCGGGCCGCGGCCATCGACACCAGCACCGGGCCGCGCGCCCCCTCGGTGAGCTCGGGCAGCGTCACCTCGGAGCCGAACAGCGAGGGCTGGTCGTCGCGCCGGCTGATCCGGCCCTTGACCACGACGATCTGGTCCCGGACGACCTTCTCCGAGACCTCCGCCCACGTCTTGGGGAAGAACAGCACCTCGATGCCGGACTCCAGGTCCTCCAGCGTGGCGATCGCCCACGGCGCGCCCTGCTTGTTGGTCCGGGGCGAGACCGCGGTGAGGATGCCGGCGATGGTCACGTTCGCGCCGTCCTCCACACCGCCGGCGTTGATCTCGGCGATCGGGGTGTCGGCGTTCTGCGCCAGCACGTGCTCGACCCCGTGCAGCGGGTGGTCGGAGACGTACAGGCCGAGCATGTCGCGCTCGAAGACCAGCCGCTCGCTCTTCGACCAGTCCGCCGTCGGGATGACGATGTCCAGCGCGCTGCCGAACGGGTCCTCGGCCGCCTCCCCCTCGCCGAAGCTTCCGAACAGGTCGAACTGCCCCTCGGCCTCCTTGCGCTTGAGCCCCATCGCGGAGTCCACCGCCTGGGCGTGGATGGCGACGATGCCCTGGCGGGAGTGGCCGAGGGAGTCGAAGCCGCCGGCCTTGGCGAGGGACTCGATGACCTTCTTGTTGCAGGCCACCGTGTCGATCTTCTTCATGAAGTCGGGGAAGTCCTTGAACGCCCCCTTCTCCTCGCGCGCCTTGACGATCGAGTCCACGACGTTGTGCCCGACGTTGCGCACCGAGGCCAGCCCGAAGCGGATGTCGGTGCCGACGGCGGTGAAGTCCCACGAGGACTCGTTGACGTCCGGCGGCAGCACCTTGATGCCCATGCGGCGGCACTCGGCCAGGTAGATCGGCCGGCGGTCCTTGTCGTCCTGCACGCTGGTGAGCAGCCCGGCCATGTACTCGGCCGGGTAGTTCGCCTTGAGGTAGGCGGTCCAGTACGAGATGAGCCCGTAGGCCGCCGAGTGCGCCTTGTTGAACGCGTAGTCGGCGAACGGGACCAGGATGTCCCAGAGCGTCTTGATCGCCGCGTCGGAGAAGCCGTTGGCCTTCATGCCGGCCTCGAAGCCGACGAACTCCGCGTCCAGGACCGACTTCTTCTTCTTGCCCATCGCGCGGCGCAGCAGGTCGGCCTTGCCGAGCGAGTACCCGGCGACCTTCTGCGCGATCGCCATGACCTGCTCCTGGTACACGATCAGGCCGTAGGTCTGGCCGAGGATCTCCTCGAGCGGCTCGGCCAGCTCGGGGTGGATCGGCGTGATCTCCTGCTGCCCGTTCTTGCGCAGCGCGTAGTTCGTGTGCGAGTTGGCACCCATCGGACCGGGCCGGTAGAGCGCGCCGACGGCGGAGATGTCCTCGAAGTTGTCCGGCCGCATGAGCCGCAGCAGCGACCGCATCGGCCCGCCGTCGAACTGGAAGACGCCGAGGGTGTCACCGCGGGAGAGCAGCGCGTAGGTCGCCGGGTCGGTCAGGTCCTTGCTGATCTCGTCGAGGTCGACGGGCTCCTTGCCGTTGATGACGATGTTGCGCAGCGCGTCGTCGAGGACGGTCAGGTTGCGCAGACCGAGGAAGTCCATCTTGAGCAGGCCGAGCGTCTCGCAGGTCGGGTAGTCGAACTGCGTGATCACGGCGCCGTCGGCCTCGCGCCGCATGATCGGGATGCTGTCGATCAGCGGGTACCGGCCGATGATCACGCCGGCGGCGTGCACGCCCCACTGCCGCTTCAGGCCCTCGAGCTTCTTCGCCTGGTCGACGACCTCCGCCGCACCGGGGTCGGACTCGTAGCGGGCGCGGAACTCCCCTGCCTCCTTGTAGCGGGGGTGGGCCGGATCGAAGACCCCCGTCAGCGGGATCCCCTTGCCCATCACGTCCGGCGGCATGAGCTTGGTCAGCTCGTCGCCCACCGAGTAGGGACGGTCGAGCACCCGGGCGGCGTCCTTGATCGCGGCCTTCGCCTTGATCGTCCCGTAGGTGACGATCTGGCTCACCCGCTCCTCGCCGTACTTCTCCGACACGTACCGGATGACCTCGCCGCGGCGGCGGTCGTCGAAGTCGATGTCGACGTCGGGCATGGAGACGCGCTCGGGGTTGAGGAACCGCTCGAAGATCAGGCCGTGCGCCAGCGGGTCGAGGTCGGTGATGCCCATCGCGAAGGCGGCCAGCGAACCCGCGGCCGAGCCACGGCCCGGCCCGACGCGGATGCCGTTGTCCTTGGCCCAGTTGATGAAGTCGGCGACCACGAGGAAGTACCCCGGGAAGCCCATCTGGCAGATGATCCCGGTCTCGTAGTCGGCCTGCTTGCGCACGTGGTCGGGGATGCCGCCGGGGTAGCGCTTGTGCAGGCCGCGCTCGACCTCCTTGATGAACCAGGAGGTCTCGTCCTCACCCTCGGGCAGGGGGAAGCGCGGCATCAGGTCGGCGCCCTCGGTGAAGGTCACCTCGCACTGCTCGGCCACCAGCAGCGTGTTGTCACAGGCCACCGAGAGCTCGCCGGGGAACAGCGCCCGCATCTCCGCGGCGCTCTTCAGGTAGTAGCCGTCCCCGTTGAACCTGAAGCGGTTGGGCTCGTTGAGCCGGGAGCCGGTCTGGATGCACAGCAGGGCGTCGTGGGCGGCGGCGTCCTCCTTGTGCGTGTAGTGCAGGTCGTTGGTGGCCAGCAGCGGGATGCCGAGGTCCTTGGCGATGGCCATCAGCGCCGGGCGGGTCTTCTTCTCGATGGACAGCCCGTGGTCCATCAGCTCGGCGTAGAAGTTCTCCTTCCCGAAGATGTCCTGGAAGTCCGCCGCCGCCTGCTTGGCCTTGTCCTCCTTGCCCGCGCGCAACCACATGTTGACCTCGCCCGAAGGGCAGCCGGTGGTGGCGATCAGGCCCGTGCCGTACCGCTCCAGCAGGTCGCGGTCGAAGCGCGGCTTGCGGTACTGGCCCTCGAGGCTGGCCAGCGAGGAGATGCGGAACAGGTTGTGCATGCCCTCGGTGGTGCGGGCCAGCAGCGTCATGTGCGTGTACGCCGCCTTGCCCCGGTTGGAGCCGCCGTCGCCCTCCTCGTCGAGGAGCTTGTCGCCGAAGTCGAACGGGGCGCGGTCGAAGCGCGAGCCCGGCGTGTAGTAGCCCTCCATGCCGATGATCGGCTTCACGCCCGCGGAGGTGGCCTGCTTGTAGAAGTCGTAGGCGCCGAACACGTTGCCGTGGTCGGTCATCGCCAGCGCCGGCATGCCCTGCTCGGCGGCGGCCTTCGTCACCTCGGGCAGCTTGGCCGCGCCGTCCAGCATCGAGTACTCGGTGTGGACGTGCAGGTGCGCGAAAGAATCGGACGGACTACTCACGGGCGGTCGTGCTCCTCAGTGGTCGTGCGTGCCCGGCCGGCGTGGTCTCCGGCGGGCGACCGGCGGGGAAGACCGGCGTGCGAGCCCTCGGAGAGGTGTCTCGGGTGAAGCCCTTCGATCCTCGCACTGGAAGCTGTCTACGCCGAGGGTCTGACAGGACGTGTCTGCCGCCGGCCGGACCGCAGAAGGACCCCCTGCCCCCACCGCTCGCACGCTCGCGGCGGGCCCGTGCAGAGGGCCGCTCACAATGCGCACAGCATGGTGACGTGCGCGATACCGGCCTCGAGGTACTCCTCGCCGACGGCCGTGTAGCCGGCCCGCTCGTAGAACCCGCGGGCGGTCACCTGGGCGTGCAGCTCGACCGCCGTGGCGCCTCGCAGGGCGGCCTGGCGGTGCAGCTCGGCCAGGACGGCGGCGCCGTGCCCGAGCCCCCGGACCGAGGCGTCGGCCGCCATCCGGCCGACCCCTGCGGTGCGTGACCCGTCCTCGGGCAGCAGCAGGCGCCCGGTGGCGACGACGCGGCCGGCGTTCTGGCCCGACCTGCCGCGACTCACCACGTGGACGGCGACGGCGTCGCGGTCGTCCTGCTCGATCTCCGGCGGCACCCCCTGCTCACCGACGAAGACGCGGGTGCGCAGGGCCACCACCTCGGGCCAGTCCTGCGCGGTGGCCACGGAGGCCGACGGTCCGGTCACCAGGCGGGCCTTCCGGCGGGGAGCGCGCGTGTGGGCACGAGGAGGAAGCGTAGGTCGATGGCGGCGTGCAGCAGCACCGGGAGCAGCAGCGATCCGGTGCCCAGGTACAGCGCGGCCATGACGCCACCGAGCACGCCGGTGAGCAGGATGCCGGCGCGGCCCTGGTAGGCGTGCGCCAGCCCGAAGGCGACCGCCGCGACCAGCACCAGCACCCAGCCGGGCAGGTCACCGGCCACGGCGGCGACCACGGCCAGGAAGAAGCCGCGGTACAGCCACTCCTCGCAGATGCCGGCGGTCAGGCCGACCACGGTGAACAGCCGGCGCTCCCCCGCCGTCCGCGGCAGGAGGGACAGCGTGGCGTGCCCGGGCGGCTCGGCATGCCGGCCCTGGCCGGGCGGGCGGCGGGGAGGCGGCGCCGTCGCCTCCATCAGCGCGCCCCCGCGCAGGGCGCGCGTGGAGGCGAGGACGAAGAACAGCACGAGGACGACCAGCAGGGCCGTCAGCGGGCCCGGCCAGGAGCGCGGCCAGGTCAGCCCCACCGCGGCCGCGTCGACACCTGGGGCGGACAGCCAGACGACGAGGGCCAGCAGGGCCAGGCCCCACTCCAGGACCAGCAGCCGGCGGTAGAAGGACCGCCGGGCGCCGGGGTCGGTGCGCAGCCGGCCCTCGAAGCGGCGGTGCAGGACGTGCCCGGCAACGGGTTCGCCGGCGACCAGGTACACCGCGACGACGACGGCGGCGAAGGCCGCCGGGCCGAAGTCGGAGAGTGCGTCCGGGAGCCAGCTCACGGCCGACGCCCGGGCCGGGTCAGGCCTCGGCGCGCAGGACGGCCAGCGCGCCGGCGAGATCGGACGGGTACTCGCTGGTGAACTCCACCCAGCGCCCGTCGGCCGGGTGCGGGAAGCCCAGCCGCACGGCGTGCAACCACTGCCGGCTCACGCCCAGCCGCGCGGCCAGCGTGGGATCGGCGCCGTAGGTCGTGTCGCCCACGCACGGGTGGCGCAGCGCGGAGAAGTGCACCCGGATCTGGTGGGTGCGGCCGGTCTCCAGCCGGATGTCCACGAGGCTCGCGGCCGGGAACGCCTCCATCACCTCGTAGTGCGTCACCGAGGGGCGCCCGCCCTGCACCACCGCGAAGCGCCAGTCGTGCCTGGGGTGCCGGTCGATCGGCGCGTCGATGGTGCCGCGCGAGGGGTCGGGGTGCCCCTGGACGAGGGCGTGGTAGCCCTTCTCGACGGTGCGCTCCTTGAACGCCGCCTTCAGCGACGTGTAGGCGCGTTCGCTCTTGGCGACCACCATCACCCCCGTCGTCGCCGCGTCCAGGCGGTGCACCACGCCCTGGCGCTCGGCGGCCCCGGAGGTGGAGACCCGGTAGCCGGCGGCGGCCAGCCCGCCGATGACGGTCGGCCCGTCCCACCCCGGGCTCGGGTGGGCGGCCACCCCGACGGGCTTGTCCACCACGACCAGGTCGTCGTCGTCGTACAGGATCGTCATGCCCTCGACCGGCCGCGGCGCCGCGGGCTCGCCCGGGGGCGGCGGCAGCTCGACCTCGAGCCAGCTCCCACCGCTGAGCCGGTCGCCCTTGCCGCGTACCCGGCCGTCGACCAGCACGTTCCCGGCGTCGGCCACCTCGGCGGCCACGGTCCGCGAGAGGCCGAAGAGGCGGGACAGCGCCTGGTCCACCCGCTGCCCCTCGAGCCCGTCGGGGACGGGCAGGGCGCGGCTGGTCCCGGACGCGGGGAGGCCGGGAGAGCTGGTCACTCCCCCATTGTGACGGTCCGGCTCCCGCGACCGGTGGAGCCCGCCGACCCGCCGCCCGCGCGGGTCCCGTCGAAGTCGATGCCGCGCAGCGCCAGAACGGCGCCGAGGACCCCGCCGCAGACGATGGCCGAGTCCGCCACGTTGAACACCGGCCAGACGTCGCCGTCGGGGCCGAAGACCGACACGAAGTCGACGACGCCGCCGCGCAGGAACCCGGGGTCGCGGAACACGCGGTCCAGGAGGTTGCCGATCGCGCCGCCCAGCACCAGTCCGAGCGTGACCGCCCAGCCGGTGGAGAACAACCGCCGGGCGGTGCGGACGATGACGGCGACGACCGCGGCGGCCACCAGCGTGAACACGACCGTGAAGCCCTCGGCGAAGGAGAACGCCGCGCCGGTGTTGCGCAGGTGCGTCAGGTACAGCACCCCACCGAGCACGCGGATGTCCTCGCCGGGCTCGATCGTGGCGACGACGACCAGCTTGGTGACGAGGTCGAGGAGCACCACGGCCGCGGCCAGGAGCAGCAGCAGCCGCGTGCGAGGACGACGGGGGGACGCGTCAGCCGGGCTGCCGGACGGCTCGGCGCCACCCGGTGGGTCGGGGTGCTCGGACAGGGCGCGCTCCTCGGTTCGGAGGCGGACCCGGACCGGAGCCGCCGTTCCCGACGATAGCCGCGCGCGCACCGCCCCTTCCCGGACGCGCCCGGTCGCTCAGGCCGACGCCGCCGTGGCCCCACCCACCTGCTGCCCCTCCGTCGCGCGGTTGTGCGACTCCTCCAGCTGCTCCTCGCGGTCCTGGTTGGCCAGACGGGTGAGCTCGGCGCCGGCCTCGGCGTCGCGGGTGAGGTTCTCCCCCGACTCCGGGTCGAAGACGTGCACCTTGCGGCTGTCCAGCCAGAACTCCGCATCCCGGCCCTCGCGGATCCGGCTGGTCGAGTCGATGGACACGATCGCCTGCGTCCGCAGCTCCTCGGAGTCCAGCTCCCGGGAGAGGTCGTGCAGCTTGGACTGGATCGACTCGGGCGCGTCGTAGGGGATGTAGGCGAACTGCGAGTCGCCCAGCCACTCGGTCACGTCGACCCGGGCGGTGAAGACCGAGCCCACCGGGCGCTTCGCCTCGTCGACCAGCGACGCGTCCTCGAAGTACTCGGGCCGGATGCCCACGAGCAGCAGGTCGTGGCCGGCGATCTGCGACGCCCGCTTCTCGTCGAGCTCGATGTCACCGAAGGGGGTCTCCAGCCGGTTGCCCTTCGGGATGGCCGGCAGGAAGTTCATCGGCGGCGAGCCGATGAACCCGGCCACGAACAGGTTGACCGGCTGCTCGTAGAGCTCGCGCGGCGACGCGACCTGCTGGATCTTGCCCTTGCGCAGGACGCAGACCCGGTCGCCGAGGGTCATGGCCTCGGTCTGGTCGTGGGTGACGTAGACCGTGGTGATGCCCAGGCGCCGCTGCAGCCGCGAGATCTCGGTGCGCATCTGCCCGCGGAGCTTGGCGTCGAGGTTGGACAGCGGCTCGTCGAAGAGGAACGCCTCGGCCTGCCGGACGATGGCCCGCCCCATGGCCACGCGCTGCCGCTGCCCGCCGGAGAGGTTGGCCGGCTTGCGCTCGAGGTGCTCCTCGAGCTCGAGGACGTCGGAGGCCTCGGTGACACGGCGGCGCACCTCGTCGTCGGGCATCTTGGCCAGCCGCAGCGGGAAGGCGATGTTCTCGAACACCGTCATGTGCGGGTAGAGGGCGTAGTTCTGGAACACCATCGACAGGTTGCGGTCCCGGGGGGCCAGGTCGTTGACCTTCTTGCCGCCGATGATCATGTCGCCGCTGGTGATGTCCTCCAGGCCGACGATCATCCGGAGCAGGGTCGACTTCCCGCAGCCCGAAGGGCCGACCAGGATCATGAACTCGCCGTCGGCGATGTCCAGGCTGACGTCGTTGACCGCCGGGAAACCGTCGCCGTACTGCTTGACGATGTTCTTCATCTCGATGGAGGCCATCAGTGCTCGTCCCCTCGGTGGGATGTGGTTCGGGAGGTCGGGTTCGCGGGTCGGTCCATGGCGATCAGCCCTTGACCGCGCCGTTGGTGAGGCCGGCGACGATGCGCCGCTGGAAGAGCAGGACGAGCAGCACGACGGGGATCGTCACGATGACCGCCGCCGCGGCGATGGCTCCGGTCGGGTCCTCGAACTGCGAGGCGCCGGAGAACAGGCCCAGCGCCGCCGGCACGGGCCGGGCCGTGCTGGTCGAGGTGAGCGAGATGCCGTAGACGAAGTCGTTCCAGGCGATGAAGAACGCGATGATCGCCGTGGTGAACACCCCGGGCGCGGCCAGGGGCACGATCACCTTCCGGAACGCCTGCCACGTCGTGGCGCCGTCCACCTGCGCGGCCTGCTCCATCTCCCACGGGATCTCGCGGAAGAACGCCGACATCGTCCAGATCGAGATCGGCAGGGTGAGCGACAGGTACGGGATGATCAGGCCGAGCCACGTGTCGTAGAGGCCGATCTGCCGCCAGATGTTGAACAGCGGGGTGACGATCGAGATCACCGGGAAGATGGCGACCACGAGCGCGGTGGACAGGATGAGCGTCTTGCCCGGGAAGTCCAGCCGGGCGATGGCGTAGGCGGCGAACATCGACAGCAGGCAGGAGATCGCCGTGGCGATCAGGCAGATGCCGAAGCTGTTGCGCAACGCCGGCAGGAACAGGTCGCTGGCGTTACCCGTGAGGATCTGGCTGTAGTTGCTCCACGTCGTCTTCGTCGGCAGGAACTGCCCGTTGGACAGGTCCGACGGGGCCTTGAGCGAGACCGACACGATCCACGCGATGGGGAACAGGCAGTACAGGAGGATCACGATGCCGCCGATCCACCACCACGTCTTCTCCCGCCGGGACATCAGCGGTCTCCTCTCGCCGAGGCCAGGTCGACCCGGAATCCCTTGACGAATCCGACGGCGATGAGCATCACCGACAGGAACAGCAGCACCGACACCGCCGACCCCAGTCCGATCTCCAATCGGGAGATCGTCTGCCGGTAGGCCAGGAACGACACCGACTCGGTGTTGTTGGCGCCGTTGGTCATGATGAAGATCGCGTCGAAGATGCGGAACGCGTCGAGCGTGCGGAACAGCAGCGCCACCATGATCGCCGCCTTCATGTTCGGCAGCGTCACCCGCCACAGCCGCTGCCACCAGGTGGCGCCGTCGACCATGGCCGCCTCCTGCAGCACCTCCGGGACCTGCGCCAGGCCGGCGAGGAGCAGCAGCGAGATGAACGGCGTCGTCTTCCAGATCTCGGTCAGGCAGATGACCGTGATCGACGTCCCGAACTGACCGAACCAGTCGGTGGTCGAGGAGATGCCGGGCAGCCAGCCGAACCAGCTGTTGACGAACCCGGTGTTGATGTCGAAGGCGAACCGCCAGGCGAACGCCGAGACGACGGTGATGACGGCGTAGGGGATGAGGATCGCCGCCCGCAGCACCGGCCTCAGTGCCCGCAGGGCCTTGGCCATCACCATGGCGAGGGCGAAGCCCAGCACGAGCTCGACCACGACGGTGACGACCGTGATCAGCAGCGTGACACCGATCGCCCGCCACCACAGCGGGTCGGTGAGGACCACCCAGTAGTTGTTCAGCCCGGCGAAGGACCGGTTGTCCGGGTCGGTCAGCCGGTAGTTGAACAGGGAGTCGTAGGCCGCCTGCAGGATCGGGTAGGCGGTCACGGCCAGCATCACGAAGAACGCCGGGCCGGCCAGCAGCCAGCCGAGCCTGCGCTCGGCCTTCGACCGGTCGCTGAGCGTCCCGTTCGGCGCGGACACCGGTTGGGTCTTCTCCACCGGGGGGAGGGTCGTCTGGCTCATAGCAGCTGGTCCCCTGCCAGGACGGCGTGGATGAGGTCGGTGGCCTGCTGCCCGGTCGTGTCCGGGTTGATGGACGACGGCGGGTGGTAGGTGCGCTGGAACCCTTCCGAGACCTCGCTGTAGTACGGGGTCTGGGCTCGTGGCGCGGCCGCCTCCAGGGAGTCACGGATGGTCGTCGCCATCGGGTAGTCCTTCTGGACCTCCGGGTCGTCGTAGACGGAGGCCAGCGCGGCCGGGTTGCCGTTGGTGAGCATGTAGTACTTCTCGTTCTCGAAGGAAGCGATGCACTCGGTCGCCTCGAACGCGAAGTCCTGGTGCTTGCTGAACGCGCCGACGCCCAGGCCGATGCCGCCGAGCGGCGGGGCAGAGGGCTCGTCGGCGTTCACCCGCGGGTAGAGCGTCCAGCCGTAGTCCTCCGGGACGGAGGCATCCAAGGTCCCCGCCTCGACGGCGGACAAGGCGCGGGCGTAGACGAACGGCCAGTTGACCATGAAGCCGCCGTCCGCGCTCTCGAAACCGGTGGCCGAGGCGTCCTCGGTCTCCGTGGAGAACGCGGGGCTCACCTGGCCGGAGTCGGCGACCGACTTCATGACCTCCGCCGCGCGGACGCCGCCGTCGGACGTGAAGCCGAACGTGATGTCCTCGGGGTTGTCGCTGTTCTCCTCGATCACCGAGTCGCCGGCCGACTCGATGAGCGCGTTGAACCAGACCATCAGCGACTCGGCACGGGTGCCCTGGGCGCCGATCAGCTTGTCCTGGCTCTGGGCGGCCTTGGTGATGTCGTCCCACGTCCAGGTGTCGGCCTTCGAGGTGTCCAGCCCCGCCGCCTGGGCCACCGACTTGCGGTACCAGAGCAGCTGCGTGTTGGCCCAGAACGGGACGGCGGCGAGCTGGTCGTCCCACGTGGTCATCTCCACCGCGCTCGGGACGACGCCGTCGGTCACCCGTTGGGCCACGTCGTCCGGCACGGGCGCGAGGAAGCCCGCCTGGGCGAACTCGGGGATGAAGGGCGGGTCGAGGCTCATGATGTCGATCGAGTCGTCCTCGGCCGCCAGCCGTCGCACCAGCTGCTCGCGCTGGCCGGCCGACTGCCGGGGCAGCCCCGACGTGTCGATCGTGTAGCGGCCGTCCGCAGCGTCGGTGCACCGGGAGGCGATCTCGGCCTGACCGCCCGAGTCGGGGTTGGTGTACCACACGAGCGTCGGCGTGCCCCCGCCGTCGCCCCCGCACGCGGCCAGCGTGCCGGCGGCGACCAGCAGGGCGGCGGCGCCGGCGACTCCGCGACGGCGCGACGGGCGCTGCGCTCGCAGTGGCGTCGGGACCTGCCCCGCGGATCGGGAACGGCCTGGTGGGTTCGGCATCGGTCATCGCCTCCGTTGGCGCGCCACGAACTGATCAACAAGCGGTTCCAGGAGCGTGGTGCAGGCCACATTCGCTGTCAATTCGAACCGGTCCCGGTACGGCTCGGAGCGCCGGGGCGAGACCCGATCGTGACCGGCGGGGGTCATCTCTCGTGCGCGCGACCGGCGATCACCGAGGGGGTGGTGACCTCCGCCGGCGTGCGCGGCAGGACGTGCCGCACGTAGGAACGCACCGCCTCCTCGGTGCCGACGTCGCGACCGGCCCGCTCGGAGAGGAACCAGCGGTGGGTGAGCACCTCGTGGAAGATCTCGGCCGGCGCGAGCCGGCCGGCGAGTTCCGGCGGGATGGCGGCCATGACGGTCTGGTAGACCTCCGCCAGCCACCGGTGCGCGGCGACGGGCTCGGGCACCGGGGCGCCGCTGCGCTGCTCCAGCCACGCGCGGTAGGCCCGGACGTCGTTCAGCAGCCGCTGGGCCTGCCGCTCCTGCACCTCCAGGCCGGTGAGCCGGAACAGCTCCCGTCGGTTCTGTCCCGGCTCGGAGACGCGGGTCTCCACCCGCAACCGGGCGCCCTCGGGCGAGGTGACGATCTCGACCTCCCCGACGTCGAAGCCCAGCTCGTTGAGCCGCCGCAACCGCTCGGCCACGCGGTACTGCTGCTGGTCCGGCGAGAAGGTCTCCTCGTGCGTCACCTCCTCCCACAGCGACTCGTACCGCTTCGGCAGGCTGTCCGCGACGTCGATCGGGTCGATCCCGTCGGGCAGCAGCCCACCGAACCGGAGGTCGAGCAGTTCGGCGCCGACGCGCTCCCGGGCCAGGTCGACGTCGTGCCTGCGCTGCCCCGGTGTCAGGGACGGGTAGCGCTCCACCGTCTCGGCGTCGACGAGGTAGGCGGCGAGCGTGCCGGCGTCCAGCCGGAA
This sequence comes from uncultured Actinomycetota bacterium, assembly GCA_963747895.1. Classification (GTDB taxonomy): domain Bacteria; phylum Actinomycetota; class Actinomycetes; order Mycobacteriales; family Geodermatophilaceae; genus Blastococcus. The sequence continues at coordinate 270,153 of CAVVGX010000002.1, read as the reverse complement.
GAGCGTGTTGGACAACGAGCAGTCGCCCCAGAAGACCCCGGCCAGGTGCAGCCGCACGAGCAGCACCACCATCGTGTCCAGCAGCTGCTCCGCGGAGTGGTCGCCCGTGGGGCGCGAGAACAGCCAGCGGTAGGACATCGAGTACTCGAGGTAGCGGGTCACCAGGATCGCCTGCTGGTCGTCGGGGCGGTCCACGCAGATGCCGAGCACGCTGACCGCCGGCAGCCCCTCCTCCTCGAACCGCGCCAGCAGGGCGTACTCGTGCCGGGCGAGCCGCTCGGCGATCTCCTTGAGGGCGTACACGTAGCCGCCCGAGGCCACGAAACGGACCACGTGCCGCGAGATGCCGCGCTGCGGCACCTCGAGCAGCAGCCGCTCGTCCCACTCCTCGAGCGGCTGGTCCCACGGCAGGTCGAGCAGCTCGGCCGCCTCGTTGGCCGGGGGCCGGAAGAGGAAGCGCATCGCGGACTCCGTCGATCGCAGCAACCGTCGGACGCCGTGCGGCACGGCGTCCCGGGAACGTCACCTTCCCACGTCCGACCGGGTACCCGCACGGTTCGCGGTGGTCTCAGTCGGCGCCGGTCGGCGCACCGCTCTCGCCACGCCAGGTGGCCAGCCGGCCCGCCCGGCTGACCGCCCGCAGCCGCCGCTCGGCCGCCGGCCTCGACCGCCGGGCGGTCACGATGAGCGCCTGGTCGCCGCGCATGAGCCGGGTCTGGTCGTCGGGGACGAACGACCGCCCGTCCCGCACGATGAGCACCACGGCGGCGTCCTCGGGCAACCGCAGCTCGGGCAGGTACACACCGTGCAGCCGGGACCCGGGCGTCACGGTCACCTGCATCAGATCGGCGTCCAGCTCGCCCAGCGGAGCCGCCTCCACCTGCACGTCCCTGGCCGTCACGGGCGTGGCGATGCGCAGTTTCCGCGCGACGAAGGGCAGCGAACCTCCCTGGACGACGGTGAACACGACGACCAGCACGACGACGGTGTCGAAGATCCTCGTCGCCCCGGGCACGTCGGCGGTCAGCGGGATGGTGGCCGCCACGATCGGCACCGCCCCGCGCAGCCCCGCCCAGGAGATGAAGGCCTGCTGGGACCACGGGAACCGGAACCACACCAGGCTGGCGAGCACCGACAGCGGGCGGGCCAGCAGCAGCAGCGCACCGCCCACGAGCAGCGCCGGTCCCACGGCCTCGGGCAGCCGTCCGGGCGAGACCAGCAGGCCCAGCAGGACGAACAGGCCGATCTGGGCGAGCGAGGCCATGCCCTCGGCGAACCCGACGCTGGCCGCCCGGTGCGGCAGCGCGACGTTGCCCAGCACGACCCCGCACAGGTAGACCGCGACGAACCCGGAGGTGTGCGCGAGGCTGGCCGACGAGTAGGCGAGGACGCAGAGAGCGAGGGTGGCCAGCGGGTAGAAGCCGGCCACGGGGAGTGCCACGCGTCGCAGCAGCGCGGCACCCGCGAAGCCGATCCCGACGCCGATCACGGTGCCACCGACGAGCTCGGCGACCACCACCACGCCGACGAGCCACCACGGCCCGCTCGACTCCCCGGTGAGGAACTCGGCGAGCGCGGTGACGAGCAGGATGACCGGGGCGTCGTTGAGGCCGCTCTCCGCCTCCAGCGACGCGGCGAGCCGGCGCGGCAGGGGCAGCCGGCGGAGCGTGGCGAAGACGGCCGCGGCGTCGGTGGAGCTGATCACCGCCGCGAGCAGGAAGGCGAACCCCCACTCGTAGCCGAGGAGCGTCGCGGCGACCGCGCCCGTCACGCCCACGCTCACCGCCACGCCGACGGTGGACAGCGCGATGCCGGGCCCGATCGCCCGCCGCACGTCGGACCACCGCGTCGTCAGGCCGCCCTCGGCCAGGATGATGACGAGCGCGGCGTAGCCGAGCGTGTGGGTCAGCTCGTAGTCCTCGAACTGGACGCCGAGCCCACCCTCCCCGAGCCCGACGCCCAGGGCGAGGTAGAGCAGCAGGCTGGGCAGCCCGAGCCGGTCGGCCAGACGCAGCGCGACGGCGGCCACGAGCACGACGACGGCGCCGATGCCCAGCGCGAGCGTGACGGTCGTGCTCACCGGCCGCCGACCCCCATGGGGTCAGTCTTCCGTACGCGGGGAACCGGCCCGGGAGCGTGCCGGGCCCGGTCTGGACGCGGCGTGCGAACCGGTTTGCCGGTTCGGGGAGAATGGGTGCCGTGAGTTCCCCCTCGGCCACCGGCCCGTTCGCCGCACTCCCCCCGCAGGTCGACCTGCCCGCACTCGAGCAGCAGATCCTCCAGCGCTGGGAGGCCGACAAGGTCTTCGCCCGCACCCTCGAGGGTTCGGCCGGACGGCCCCAGTGGAACGTCTACGAGGGGCCGCCCACGGCGAACGGCCGCCCGGGCACGCACCACATCGAGGCGCGGGCGTTCAAGGACGTCTTCCCCCGCTTCAAGACCATGCAGGGCTGGCACGTGCCCCGCCGCGCCGGCTGGGACTGCCACGGCCTCCCGGTCGAGATCGCCGTCGAGCAGGAGCTCGGTTTCGCGGGCAAGCCCGACATCGAGCGCTACGGCATCGCGGAGTTCAACGCCAAGTGCCGCGAGTCGGTCGAGCGGCACGTCGACTCGTTCTCCGAGCTCACCCGCCGCATGGGCTACTGGGTCGACATGTCCACCGCCTACTGGACGATGGACCCCGGCTACATCCAGAGCGTCTGGTGGTCGCTCAAGCAGATCTTCGACAAGGGCCTGCTGGTCGAGGACCACCGCGTCGCCCCGTACTGCCCCCGCTGCGGCACCGGCCTGTCCGACCACGAGGTCGCGCAGGGCTACGAGACGCTGACCGACCCCTCGGTCTACGTCCGCATGCCCGTGACGAGTGGCGAGTGGGCGGGCCGGGCGGACCTGCTCATCTGGACGACGACGCCCTGGACGCTGCCGTCGAACACCGCGATCGCCGTGCACCCCGACGTCACCTACGTGGTCGCGAGGCGGGGCGAGGACACGCTGGTCGTCGCGGAGCCGCTGCTGGGCGCGGTCTTCGGGGACCTGGACGACGTGGAGGTCCTCGCGCGCACCACCGGCCGCGACTGGGAGCGGGTGCACTACCAGCGGCCCTTCGAGCTGGTCGAGTTCCCCGAGGGCCCCGACGGCGGCCCGGTCGACGCGCACTACGTCGTGCTGGCCGACTACGTGACGACCGAGGACGGCACCGGCCTGGTGCACCAGTCCCCCGCGTTCGGCGCCGACGACCTCGCCGTCTGCCGCGGCTACGGACTGCCGGTGGTGGTCCCGATCGACGCGACCGGCCACTTCCTGCCCGAGATCCCGCTGGTGGGCGGCCACTTCTTCAAGGCGGCGGACGCCGCCCTGGTGGAGGACCTGACGACCCGCGGCGTCCTCTTCCGCGAGCTGCGCTACGAGCACAGCTATCCGCACTGCTGGCGCTGCCACACGCCGCTCATGTACTACGCGCAGCCGTCCTGGTACATCCGCACGAGCCAGATCAAGGACCAGCTGCTCGCCGAGAACGAGAAGACCAACTGGTACCCGGAGAACATCAAGACCGGCCGCTACGGCGACTGGCTGACCAACAACGTCGACTGGGCGCTGTCCCGCGACCGGTACTGGGGCACGCCGCTGCCGATCTGGCGCAACGACGCCGACCCCTCCCGCATGGTCGCCGTCGGCTCGCTGGCCGAGCTCTCCGAGCTGACCGGCCGCGACCTGTCCGACCTGGACCCGCACCGGCCGTTCATCGACGAGGTCACCTTCACCCGGCCCGGCGAGGAGGGCACCTACCGGCGGGTCCGCCAGGTCATCGACGCCTGGTACGACTCCGGCTCGATGCCCTTCGCCCAGTGGGGCGCGCCGCACCGCAACCAGGAGCAGTTCGAGGCGGCCTACCCGGCGCAGTTCATCTGCGAGGCGATCGACCAGACCCGCGGCTGGTTCTACACGCTCATGGCCGTGGGCACGCTGGTGTTCGAGCAGAGCTCCTACGAGAACGTGCTGTGCCTGGGCCACATCCTGGCCGAGGACGGCCGCAAGATGAGCAAGCACCTGGGCAACATCCTCGAGCCCATCCCGCTGATGGACCGGCACGGCGCGGACGCCGTCCGCTGGTTCATGCTCGCCGGCGGGTCGCCGTGGTCGGCGCGCCGCGTCGGGCACGAGACGCTGTCCGAGGTGGTCCGCAAGGTCCTGCTCACCTACTGGAACACCGCCAGCTTCTTCACCCTGTACGCCGAGACCAACGGCTGGGGTGGGCCGGGTGGAGACGGAGCCACGCCGGCCCCGGCGCGCGGCGACCGGCCGCTGCTGGACCGCTGGGCGCTGGCCCGCCTCGCGTCGGTCACCGGGGACGTCACCCGGGCGCTGGAGGACTTCGACACCCAGGGTGCGGGCCGGCTGCTCGCGGAGTTCGTCGACGACCTGTCCAACTGGTACGTGCGCCGCTCCCGGCGGCGCTTCTGGGACGGCGACCCGGCCGCCCTGGCCACGCTGCACGAGGTGCTCGACGGGCTGACCCGCCTGATGGCCCCGTTCACGCCGTTCGTCACCGAGGAGGTCTGGGCCCGCGCCGTCGTCCCTGGTCTCGTCGGCCCGTCCGCCGACCGCGCCGTCGACTCGGTGCACCTGGCCTCCTGGCCCACCGTCGACGAGGACGCCCGCGACGACGCGCTGGTGGCGCAGGTGGACCTCGTCCGCCGGCTCGTGGAGCTGGGCCGCTCGGCGCGGACCTCGGCCAAGGTGCGCACCCGCCAGCCGCTGGCCCGCGCCCTGGTCGCGGCCCCGGCGTGGTCCACGTTCCCCCGCGACCTGGTCGCCGAGGTGGCCGACGAGCTCAATGTCGTGGAGCTCGCCGACATCTCGGCGACCGGCGGCGACCTGGTCGACGTCAGCGTGAAGATCGACTTCCGCGCGGTCGGCCGGCGCCTGGGCAAGCAGGTGCAGGCGGTCGCGAAGTCCGTGGCCGCCGCGGACGCCGCGGCGCTGGTCGCCGACTACCGGGCCGGGACGGCGACCGTCGAGGTCGACGGCGCACCGGTGGCGCTGGAGGACGGCGACCTGATCGTCACCGAGACCCCGCGAGAGGGCTGGACGGTGGCCAGCGGCGGCGGGCTGACCGTGGCGCTGGACCTGACGCTCACCCCCGAGCTGGAACGGGCCGGGCTGTTCCGCGAGGTCGTGCGGCTGGTGCAGGAGGCCCGGAAGAACGCCGGTCTGGAGGTCAGCGACCGGATCGAACTGACCTGGTCGGGCGAGGGCGCGGTGGCCCAGGCCGTCGAGGAGCACGCCGACGCGCTGGCCGCGGAGGTGCTCGCGGTCCGGGTGCAGCCCGGGACCGGCGCCGGCGCGGGCGCCGAGGGCCCGGAGGGGTCCCGGTTCTGGGTGGTGCGGGCCGGCAGCTGAGCTACTGCCGCTTCCGGCCGCGCACCCGGTCGGCGAGCGTGGCGTCAGGGCGGCAGGTGCCGCACGGTGTGAAGCCGTCGGTCCGTGCCTCGTCCATCGGGATCGGGATGGTCTCCTGGCCCGCGAGGTGCCGGCAGCCCTCGACGTGGTAGCGCGGGTGCTCGTCGACGACGAGCACGTCGTCCTTCAGATCGACGACCAGGAGCAGGTCGGTGACCTCGACCTCCTCGACCGGGGGCTCCCCCGCGTCCGCACCGCCCGCGCCGGCGGCCGTCGGCCCGCCGTTCTGGGCACGGGTCGTCGACGTCGCGGTGCCGGCGACCTCGGTGTGCGTCGCCGCCACGTCGGGTGCGCCGGCTGAAGGCGCCGGATCGGGGATCGCGGCCGGCGGGCCGCTGACCGCGGAGGTGGCCTCGGCCGCCGCCGCGGCGACCGGGGCCACCTGCTCCGCGGGGGCCGGGGTCGCCGTCGTCCGCGACGTCGGCGGCGCTCCGCCCGGCGCCGAGCCGTCGGTGTCGCCGCTCGTCCCGGCGTGCCGGCCCGTACTCGTGCCGGTGGCCGCGGGTGCGGCGGCGGCGCCCGCAGGCGCGGGAGCAGTGGTGGCCGGGGCGGTGGCCGGGGCCGGGGCGGGGGTTCATGCGCCGCCGGGCCAGGTACAGGACCACGGCCGCCACCACACACGCGGCGACGCACGCCCAGTAGAACGCCGTGACCTCGGTCAGCAGACCGGCCACGAACAGTCCCAGACCCACGAGTACCAGAAGCCCGGCCGCAACGATCACGGTCAGGACCTTAGGGCCAGCACCCCCGCACCGCCGCCGTCAGCGTCCGGGCGGCGCGCCCCGGAACGCGACAGGGGCTCCCGGACCGTGGTCCGGGAGCCCCTGTCGAGGGAGATGTCCTCAGGCGCTGGCGTGCTGGTTCTGGCGGGCGTTGGAGGCCGGCTCCGCCGACCCCCGCGCGTCGAGGTCGCGCAGGTGCGACTCGAGGTAGGACCGCAGGCGGGTGCGGTACTCGCGCTCGAAGGTGCGCAGCTCCTCGATCTTGCGCTCGAGGTTGGTGCGCTTCTCCTCGAGCGGGCCCATGATCTCGATCTGCCTGCGCTCGGCGTCCTGCTCGACGGCGGCGGCCTTGGCCCGGGCGTCGCGCTCGACGGTCTCGGCCCGGGTGCGGGCGTCGCCGATCATCGCGTCGGCGCGGTGCTTGGCCTCGGCGACCATCTGCTCGCTCTTGGCGCGCGCATCGGTCACGAGCCGCTCGCTGTTGGTCTTCGCACCGCTGAGCATCTGCTCGGCCTGCGTCTTGGCCTCGTTGACGTAGCGGTCGGCCGTCTCGGTGGCCAGGGCCAGCATCCGCGAGGCCCGCGCGCTGTCGTCCTCGCGCGGCTGCTGGACCGGCGGCGCGGCCGCCACCGGGGCGGGCGCGGGGGCCGGCGGCTCCGGCCGCTCCTCGGCGCGGGCCTGGACGCGGCCCCCGGCGCTGGAGCGCAGCTCGTTGTTCTCCTCGATCAGGCGGGCCAGCTCGGCCTCCACCACGTCGAGGAAGGCGTCGACCTCGTCCTCGTCGTAGCCCCGCTTGCCGATGGGCGGCTTCTTGAAGACGACGTTGTGCACGTCGGCAGGCGTGAGTGGCATCAGGTCACCTTAGTGATACGGCGGGACTGGGGGCTGCACGCGGCGCGCGGAGGACGGAGTCCCTGACGCGCGCCGCTACCGGGGAAGTATCGCTCAACCTAGTAGGCGAGGCCCTGGGCGATCCCGCGGAGGATGACCACGGCGATCAGCAGCACCATGAAACCCAGGTCCAGCCGGATCGTCCCGAGGTTCAGCGGCGGGATGACCCGGCGGACGGCCTTCAGCGGAGGGTCGGTGGTGCTGTAGACGACCTCGAGCCCGGCGGCCACGAGCCCGGACGGGCGCCAGCTGCGCGCCAGCACCATCACCCAGTCCACGACGAACCTCGCGAAGAGCAGGATCAGGAACACGAGCAGGACCGACGCGACGATCTGCCAGAAGAGAGCCACGGTCCTCGTTCGTCCAGGGCACCTGACGTGCCGCCGTCATCGTGAGCACGGGCCGGGGCCCGCGCGGCCTCAGGACTGGTTGAAGAAGCCGCCCTCGCGGATCCGCGCCTTGTCCTCGGCCGTCACGTCGACGTTCTGCGGACTGAGCAGGAACACCTTCGCCGTGACGCGCTCGATACTACCGCGCAGCCCGAAGGACAGTCCCGCGGCGAAGTCGACGAGCCGCTTGGCGTCGGCGTCGTCCATCTCGGTCAGGTTCATGATGACCGGCATCCCGTCGCGGAACCGCTCGCCGATCACGCGCGCCTCGTTGTACGTGCGCGGGTGCAGCGTGGTGATCCGGTAGGGCTGCGGGGCGGGCGCGGGCGCCGGGGCGGGCTCGGGCACGACCGCGGCGACCGGCTCGCGGACCGCGAGGCCCGCCGCACCGACCGGGCCGCTGCTCATGGCGCTGATGCGGGAGCCACCGCCACCACTGCCCACCGACGGCGCCAGGCCGAGCGGGCGGGCGGGGGCGACGCGGCGGACGCTCAGCGGCTCCGGTGCTCGCGTCGGCGCGGGCTCGGGGCGCTCCTCGTCGGCGTAGCCGGCCGGGTAGTCGCCCTCGGCGTAGTCGTCGTAGTGGTCGTCCTCGTACCGCGCGTACCGGCGGTCGGCGTCGGGATGGTCGGACTGGCGGGCGTCGTACCGGCCGTACCCGCGGGCGTCGTCGTCCTCGACGAGCCCCAGGTAGATCCCCATCCTCCGCATGGCTCCAGCCATCGGACCTCCCCCTCTGCTGGCGTGCTCAGCGTGCACGATCGACGAGCGTCGACGGAGTCACCCCGGGGCTCCGGAGGCCCGTGTGACTGGTGTGACTCCTGTGTCTGGTGGCGAGGTTAGGGGGCGCCGGCCGAACAACGCGGTTCCGACACGCACGATCGTCGCGCCGGCCGCGACGGCCTCCTCGAGGTCCCCGCTCATGCCCGCGGAGAGCTCCACCGCCTCCGGGTGGTCCGCGCGCACGCGGGCCGCGAGCGCGGCCAGGCGGGCGAACGCCGGCCCCGGCTCCTCCTCCCGGGGAGCGACCGCCATGAGCCCGCGCAGCCGCAGCCCCGGGAGCTCCGCGACGGTGTCGGCCAGGGCGGGGACGTCGGCCGGGTCCGCTCCCCCGCGGGCGCCCAGGGCCCCCTCGGGGCCGCCGAGGTCCACCTGGAGCAGGACGTCGACCGGGCGCTGCGCGGCCTCCCCGGCCCGGCTGAGCGCCTGCGCGAGCGACGTGCGGTCGACCGAGTGCACGACGGCGCCCAGTCGGGCCACCGCGGCGGCCTTGTTGCGCTGGAGCTGGCCGATGAAGTGCCAGCGGACCGGCAGGTCGGCGAGCTCCGCGGCCTTGCCGATGAGCTCCTGCGCCCGGTTCTCGCCGAAGTCGGACTGCCCCAGCGCGGCCAGGGCCCGGACGTCGGTGGCCGGCCAGGTCTTGCTCACGGCGAGGAGCGCGACCGTCGCCGGGTCCCGCCCCGCGGCGCGGGCGGCGTCGTCGATCCGCGCCCGGACCGCGCGCAGGCTCTCCTCGAACGCGACCATGGTCAGCCGAGCCACACCAGGCCGGCCTGGCGTCCGGTGACGCCGTCGCGGCGGTGGGAGAACAGCTGGGGGTCCTCGACGGTGCAGCGCGGGTCGTGCACCACCTCGGTGACCCCGGCGCGGCCGAGGATCTCGGCCAGCCCGGCGCGCAGGTCCAGTCCCGGGGTGCCCCGGCGGGTGGGGACGGCGGCGGCGGGTGCCCCGGCCGCCACCTCGGTCTGCATGGCCTCGGGCACCTCGTAGTCGGCCCCGCAGACGGCGGGCCCGAGGAGCGCGGTGACGTGCCGGGCCCGGGCGCCGAGGCTCGCCATGGCCGACAACGCGGCCGGCAGCACCCCACGACGCAGCCCCTCGCGCCCCGCGTGCACGGCGGCGACCACCCCCGCGACCGGATCGGTGAGCAGCACGGGGACGCAGTCGGCGGCCAGCACGCAGAGGACCAGCCCCGGCGTGGCGGTGACGAGGGCATCGGTCCCGGCCACCGGTCCGTCCTGCGGACCGTCGACCACCGCGACGACCGGCCCGTGCACCTGCTCCATCCACACCAGCCGGTCCTCGCCGACGCCGAGCTCGCGGGCCACCCGCGAGCGGTTGGCCGCGACGTCGCCGGGGTCGTCGCCGACGTGGTCACCGAGGTTGAAGGAGTCGTAGGGAGCACGAGAACGGCCGCCCCGTCGGTCGGTGACGACCCTTCGGGGTCGTACCGACGACGGAGCGGCCGGATTCGTAGTCATGTAGGCGGAGCCTACGAGGTGACGCTATGGAACGGCCCCCGTCCAGGGACCCGGCCTGAGCCTGCGAAGGCTGGGGAGGACGGGGGTCCTTCTACTGCTTGAGGAACTCGGGGATGTCCAGCTCTTCCTCGAAGTCCTCGTTCGACAGCGGCCGGCGGCCGTTGATGGCACCCGGGATCGGGGGCAGCGGCGGCACCGTGATGCCCCCGCCCTGGGGTGCCGGTGCCGGGGCCGGCCGGGCGGCGGGGGCCGCCTGCGCCTGCGGGGCAGGCGCGAGCCGCTCACCGGTGCCCTGCGGCGCCGGGGCGGCCACCGGGTTCATCGGCGTCATCGCGGGACGGCGGTGCGGGGACAGCCCGCTGGGCACCGAGCCGTTGGACTGCCCCCCGGGCACGGAGGCGGCGGCGCCGTCCTTGCGCACGTTGGGCTTGCCGCTGTCGAACCCGGCGGCGATGACCGTCACCCGCACCTCGTCACCCAGGGCGTCGTCGATGACGGCACCGAAGATGATGTTGGCGTCCGGGTGCGCCGCGTCGGAGACCAGCGAGGCGGCCTCGTTGATCTCGAACAGCCCCAGGTCCGACCCGCCGGAGATCGACAGCAGCACGCCGTGGGCGCCCTCCATCGAGGCCTCCAGCAGCGGGCTGGCGATCGCCTGCTCGGCGGCCAGCAGCGCACGGTTGTCGCCCCGGGCGCTGCCGATGCCCATCAGCGCCGAGCCCGCACCGGACATGACCGACTTGACGTCGGCGAAGTCCAGGTTGATCAGGCCGGGCGTGGTGATCAGGTCGGTGATGCCCTGGACACCGGACAGCAGCACCTGGTCGGCGGTGCGGAAGGCGTCCATCACGCTGACGTTCCGGTCGCCCAGCTGCAGCAGCCGGTCGTTCGGGATGACGATGAGCGTGTCGCACTCGTTGCGCAGCTCCTCGATGCCCGACTCGGCCTGCACCGCGCGCCGCTTGCCCTCGAAGGCGAACGGGCGGGTGACCACGCCGATGGTCAGCGCGCCGAGCTTGCGCGCGATGGAGGCGACCACGGGGGCACCACCGGTGCCGGTGCCACCGCCCTCGCCCGCCGTCACGAAGACCATGTCGGCCCCCTTGAGGACCTCCTCGATCTCCTCGCGGTGGTCCTCGGCGGCCTGGCGGCCCACGTCGGGCTGGGCGCCGGCGCCCAGCCCCCGGGTGAGCTCGCGACCGACGTCGAGCTTGACGTCGGCGTCGCTCATCAGGAGGGCCTGGGCGTCGGTGTTGATCGCGATGAACTCGACCCCCTTGAGGCCGACTTCGATCATGCGATTGACCGCGTTCACCCCGCCGCCGCCGATGCCGACGACCTTGATGACCGCTAGATAGTTGTGCGGAGGTGTCATGCGGCGCTCCCCAACTGGACCCTCATCCTCAAGTTCAGCCTTACAGTTATGTCAACTCGGTCGACGTGGATGAAGTTAGGTGCGGGCGGAGAGCCGCTACAAGCACCTCGTCGGGCTCGGCGTGTCGGTAGGGCGGAACTCGACCGAACACTCGCGACTCATCGATCACAACCGCACCACTGATCGTGACGACCCGCCCTGATTTCGTCTCAGGTCCGGGTGCAGACTCCCGCTGCCCCCAGGAATCACACGCGCGACATTTGTTTCTGCCGTCGGGCGTGTCGCTGCCATCGGCGTGTCGGTCCGGTGGGCCGGTCCGCGCCGTCCGGAGGCGCCCCGCAACGGTCAGCGACGGCCCTCGCCAGGTGCCGGGTGGCCCCCGTCCAGAGGCTCGTCCCGAGCGCGGGAGGGCTGAGGAGGACGGGTCCTTCGTCAGCGGACGACGACGGCCGAGGGCACGCTGAGGTCGAGCTCGTCGGCGGGCTCGAGCGTCCCGTCGGCCAGCTGGTCGAGGAGCGCGGCCAGGATCTGGGCCTTCTTCCCGGACTGCTCCCCGCTCCCCCAGCGCACCACGGTGCCGTCGCCCATCGTGAGCACGACCGCGTCGGCGTCCTCGGCGGTGGCGAGGGCGACCTGCGCGCGCACCGGCGCCGGCAGCGCGGCGATGGCGTCCAGTGCGGCCCGGGTCGCGTCGTCGTCGGGTCCGGGGTCGCGCACCGAGAGGGGGACGACCCCGGCCGGCGGCTCGCCGGTGACCGTGTCGAAGAGCACCCCCTGCTCGTCGAGCAGCGAGCGCCGGCCGGCCTCGCCGACGACGGCCAGCGGGGTCCGCTCGACGAGCGTGACGACCACCCGGCTGGGCCACCCGCGGCTGACCGTCACCGACTCCACCTGCGGCAGCTCGGCCACCGCGTCGCGGGCGGCGTCGACGTCGACCCGCAGCAGCGACCTGCCCTGCTCGATGCCGGCCGCCTCGCGGACCAGCTCGGCCGGGAGCCTGCTGGCACCGTCGACCTGGACCGATCGGACGGCGAGCAGCGGCCCCGACCACGCACCCCAGCCGAGGACGGCGAGGACGAGGAGACCGGCGGCCAGCAGCACCGCGCGCCGGCGTCGCGGATCGCGCCGCCTCGCGCGCAGCGGGGTGACCGGGGCGCTCGGGCGCCGGCCGGAGGACCGCTTGGACGAGCCCTTGGACGAGCCACGGTCGCGGGTGGTCGTCCCCGTCCGGCTCACCGGTCCGCGCCCGTCGCGTCGTCCGCCCTTCCTGCCCCGTCCCACCCCTCGCGCTCGTCCCGCCCGGCCGCCCGGGCCGTGAGCGCCGCGAGCACCTCGGGGCCGACCATCGAGACGTCGCCGGCGCCCATCGTCATGACCAGGTCGCCGGCGCGGGCCCGGGCGGCCAGCGCCGGGGCGGCCGCCGACCACGACGACTCGAACAGCACCTGCCCGGCCGGCAGCGGGACCGCGTCGGCCACCATCGCGCCGGTCACGCCGGGCACCGGGTCCTCGCGGGCGCCGTAGATGTCCATCACGACGACCTCGTCGGCCAGCCCCAGGGCCTCGCCGAAGCCCACGGCGAACTCCCGGGTCCGGCTGTAGAGGTGCGGCTGGAAGGCCACGACCAGCCGCCCGTCCCCGGCGACCGCCCGGGCCGCGCGCAGCTGGGCCCGCACCTCGGTCGGGTGGTGGGCGTAGTCGTCGTACACCCGGACGCCGTCGACGACGCCCTTGAGCTCGAACCGGCGGTGCACTCCGCCGAAGCGACCGAGACCCTCGATCAGGCCCTCGGCCGGCAGCCCCAGCTCCAGGCCGGCGAGCAGCGCGGCGGCGCTGTTGAGGGCCATGTGCTCACCGGGCACGAGGATCCGCACCCGGCCCAGCTCCGTCCCGTCGAGGACGGCGGTGTAGCTGGTGGCGTCGCCCTCGACCCGCAGGTCCTCCAGGCGCAGGTCGGCGTCGGCCGCCCGCCCGTACGTGCGCACCCGTGCCGGGCCCGGCACGCCGCGCAGCCGCGCGGACCCCGGGTCGTCGGCGCACACGACGACGAAGCCGTCCGGGGAGACCGTCTGCAGGAAGCGGTCGAAGGCCGACTCGACCGCGGCGAGGTCCCCGTAGTTGTCCAGGTGGTCGGCCTCGACGTTGGTGACGATCCCGCCGAAGGGCGCCAGCAGCAGGAAGGACCGATCGCTCTCGTCGGCCTCCGCGACGAAGATGTCGCCCTCGCCCGCATGGGCGTTGCTGCCCGACTCGTTGAGGTCGCCGCCGATGGCGAACGAGGGGTCGACGCCGCACGCCTGCACGGCGACGGTGAGCATCGAGGTGGTCGAGGTCTTGCCGTGCGTCCCGGCCACCGCGATGCTGCGCCGGCCGGCCATGACCGAGGCCAGCGCGACGGCCCGCGGCAGCACCCGCAACCCACGGGCCCGCGCCGCGGACAGCTCGGGGTTGTCATCGCGGATGGCCGTGGAGACGACGACGGTGTCGGCGCGCCCGAGGTGCTCCTCCGCGTGCCCGACCTCCACCCGCGCACCGAGCGCGCGCAGCGCCAGGAGCGTCGGGGTGTCGCGGCGGTCGCTGCCCGAGACCGGCACCCCGCGCGCCAGCAGGATGCGGGCGATGCCGCTCATGCCGGCGCCGCCGATCCCGACGAAGTGCACGGCACCCAGTTCCTCCGGCGCGGGCACCGGCCCCGTCCAGGCGGCGACGTCGGCAGCGCTCATCGTTCGGTCCTTGCCACGTCGAGGACCATCTCAGCCAGCCGCTCGTCGGCGTCGGGCACCCCCGCCGCGGCGGCGTGCCGCGCGTATCCGGCCAGGGCCCCGGGGTCGGAGAGCAGCGGCACGAGGTGCGAGGCGATCCAGTCGGGCGTGAGCTCGGCGTCCTCGACCAGCAGGCCTCCCCCGGCCTCGACCACCGGCAGGGCGTTGCGCCGCTGCTCCCCGTTGCCGATGGGCAGCGGGACGAACACACCCGGCAGGCCGACGGCGGAGAGCTCCGCGACCGTCACCGCGCCGGACCGGCACAGGGCGAGATCGGCGGCGGCGTAGGCGAGGTCCATGCGCTCCAGGTAGTCGACGACCACGTAAGGGGCCGAGCCGGCGGTCGCACCGGGGGCCCGGACGTCGGTGTTCTTCGGACCGCGGGCGTGCAGCACCTGGACCCCCGCCGCGGACAGCGCCCCGGCGGCGCCCACGGCCGCCCGGTTCAGGGTGGCCGCGCCCTGCGAGCCGCCGAAGACCAGCAGGGTGGGGCGGTCGGCCTCGAGGCCGAAGGCGGTGCGGGCCTCGGGCCGCACCGCCGCGCGGTCCAGCGAGCCGATCGCGGTGCGCAGCGGCATGCCGACGTGCTCACCGCGGTGCAGCGGCGTCCCCGGTGTCGTGACCGCCACCCGGGCGGCCAGGCGCGCACCGATCCGGTTGGCCAGGCCCGGCAGCGCGTTCTGCTCGTGGACGACGATCGGGACGCCGGCCCGCCGTGCCGCGAGGTAGGCCGGCAGCGCGACGTAGCCGCCGAACCCGACGACCACGTCGGCGGACAGCTCGTCGAGCAGGGCGCGCGTCTGCGCGACCGCCCGCCGGACCCGCCCGGGCACCCGCAGCAGGTCGACGGTGGGCTTGCGCGGCAGCGGCACCGGCGGGATCAGCCGCAGGTCGTACCCGCGGGCGGGCACCAGCCGGGTCTCCATGCCGCGCTCGGTGCCGAGGCAGGTGATCCGCAGGTCGGTGCCGGGACGGCGGCGCAGCGCGTCGGCGAGGGCCAGCATCGGCTCGATGTGACCGCCGGTGCCACCGCCGGCGAGCACGATCGACAGCGGACGGGACGACGCCCCGCTCACCGCGCTCCCCCGGGACGGCGGCCCGGCGTGGCCCGGGGTCCGGAGCGCTCGCCGGCAGGCGGCACCCGCGGGCTGCGCTCGGCCGGCCGGTCCGTGCGGGCGGGCCGCTGCGGACGGGCCGACCGCTCGGCGCGGGGAGGCGTGGGCTCGACCGTGCGGCGGGGCGCTCCGCCGCGCGCGTGGACCAGCGTGCGACCGCCGACCATGGCCGGTCGGCGCGCGTCGCGCTCCTCGGGACGGCGACGCGGCCGGACCGGCTCGACCGCCGCCGGGGGCGCCGGCAGCAGGAGCCGGGCGATGCGCCCGCGGTCCCGGGAGCGCAGCGACTCGACCGCCGCGGGTTCCGTGCACGCGAAGCGGGCGAGCAGTCCGACGACGGCGAGGGTCAGGATCAGCGACGTGCCGCCCGCGGAGATCAGCGGGAGCGTCACACCGGTCACCGGGAGCAGACCGACCACGTAGCCCATGTTCATGGTGGCCTGCCCGACCAGCCACACGGTGATGGCGACGCAGGCCAGCTGCACGAAGCGGTCGGCGGCGCGGCGGGCGATGCGGAAGCCGGCGTAGGCCAGCACCCCGTAGAGGGTCACCACGACCAGGCAGCCCAGGAAGCCCAGCTCCTCGCCGATGATCGCGAAGATGTAGTCCGACTCCGCCTCCGGGAGGATGTTCCACTTCATCGCGCTGTTGCCCAGCCCGACGCCCCACAGGCCGCCGCTGGCCAGCGCGTACATGCCGCGGATCGCCTGGAACCCCGTGTCGGTGGGGTCGGCGAACGGGTCCATGAACGCGGTGACCCGCTCCATGCGGTAGGGGGCGACCAACACCATCCCGGCGACCAGGACGGCGGCCACACCGGCGAAGGCGCCGAACCAGCGGACGGGCATCCCGCCGGCCCACAGCAGACCGACCAGCACCAGCCCGAGGCTGATCACCCCGCCGAAGTCGGGCTCGACGATGATCAGCAGCGACAGGATGCCGAACACCGGCAGCACCGGCACCAGCAGCGACGTCGTCGTGAGGTAGCGCTCGCGCAGCGCCAGGACGTGCGCACCCCAGAGCGCGAAGACGATCTTCCCGAGCTCGGAGGGCTGGAAGTCGGTGATCCCGAGCGGGATCCACTGCCGGGCGCCGTTGCGCTGCTGACCGATGCCGGGGATCAGCACGAGCAGCAGCAGGGCGCCGACCACGAGCAGCGCGATGGGGGCCCACCGGCGCACGACGCCCACGGGCAGCCGCATGGTCACCACCATCGCCACGAGCCCGATGCAGGCGAGGACCAGCTGCTTGACCCCGGGGGCCCAGGCGGGCTGGTCGGCCAGCGCCGCCTCGATCGAGGACGCGGAGAAGACCATCACCAGGCCGATGAGCAGCAGCAGGCCCGCCGCGCCCAGCACGAGGTGGCAGCTGGTCATCGGGCCGTCGAGCCATGCGGGGCCCGACCAGCGCGCGGACGGCGCGGGGCCCCGCTCCTCCCGCGGACCGCGGACCGGCCGGGGGCGCGCCTGCGTCGACGTCATGGCCGGCTCAGCCCAGCGCCCGCACCGCGGCGGCGAAGGCGTCGCCCCGGTGGGCGTAGTCGCGGTACACGTCCATGGACGCGGCCGCGGGGGCCAGCAGGACGGTGTCCCCGGGGCGCGCGAGATCGCGCGCGGCGGCCACCACGCGGGCCGTCGTCGCCCCGGCCGTCACACCCGTCCCATCCATCCCGTCATCGTCGCCGCTGGGCACCGTCACCACGGGGACCGTCGGGGCGTGTCGCGCCACTGCGGCGGCGATCTGCTCCCGGTCGCGGCCCAGCAGCACCACGCCGGCGAGCCGCGGCGCCACCGCCGCGACCAGCGGATCGACGTCGGCGCCCTTGAGCAGGCCCCCGGCGATCCACACGACACGGGGGTAGGACGCCAGGGACGCCCCGGCCGCGTGCGGGTTGGTGGCCTTGCTGTCGTCGACCCAGTCCACGCCGTCCACGGTGGCCACGAGCACGTTGCGGTGCGCGCCGCCGCGGAAGCCGGCCAGGCCCCGGGCCACGGACGCGGCGGGCACGCCGGCCGCCCGCGCCAGCGCCGCGGCGGCCAGGGCGTTGACGGTGTTGTGCGGGCCGGGCACCTGCAGCCGCCCGGCCTCGAGCAGCACCTCGCCGTCGGGATCCGTGGCGAACGCCCGGTCGACCAGGGCGCCGGCCAGCAGGCCCAGCTGGCCCGGCCCCGGCTCGCCGAGGGTGACCGTCACCGGGTGGGCGTGCGCCACGACGAGGGCGGACGCCACGGGGTCGCCCGCATCGGCGACGGCGACGGGGGCGCGCTCCAGGATGCGGGCCTTCGCGTCGCGGTAGGCCGCGAACGACCCGTGCCAGTCGGTGTGGTCGTCGGCGACGTTGAGCACCGCGGCGGCGGCCGGGGCCAGGGAGGAGGACCAGTGCAGCTGGAAGCTGGACAGCTCGACGGCGACCGTGTCGAAGGTCGGCGTGCCGTCGGGGTCGCGGGCGGTGACCACCTCGACCAGCGGCCGGCCGACGTTCCCCGCGGCCACGGCGCGCCGGCCGTCGGCCTGCAGGATCGCCTCCAGCATCGTGACCGTCGTCGTCTTGCCGTTGGTGCCGGTGACCGCCAGCCAGGGCGCCGGGACGCCGTCGGGACCGGCGATGCGCAGCCGCCAGGCCAGCTCCGGCTCCCCCACCACCTCGATGCCGCGGCGCGCGGCGTCGGCCAGCAGCGGGGAGTCCGGCCGCCAGCCCGGCGAGGTCACGACGAGGTCGGTGCCCTCCGGCACCGCGGAGAGCTCGCCCAGCCAGGTCGCCCCGGCGGCGGTCAGCTCGGCGACGACCGGACGCTCCTGGGCGTCGCTCAGCGCCACCCGGCTGCCCAGCCCCAGGAGGACCCGGGCGGCTGCGACCCCGGAGACCCCCAGCCCCGCGACGAGCACCGAGGAGTGGTCCAGTGCGGTCACGTCAGAGACCCACGAAGGAGAGCCAGTCCGCGTAGAACAGCCCCAGTCCGAAGGCCACGGCCATGCCGGTGACCAGCCAGAAGCGGACGATCACCGTGTTCTCTGTCCAGCCGGCCAGCTCGAAGTGGTGGTGGAGCGGGGCCATGCGGAACACCCGGCGACGGGTGGCCCGGAAGAACGCCACCTGGATGACCACCGAGAGCGTGACGGCCACGAACAGGCCGCCGAGCACGATCAGCAGCAGCTCGGTGCGGGTCACGATGGCCAGCCCCGAGATGAGGCCGCCGAGGGCCAGGGAACCGGTGTCGCCCATGAAGATCCGCGCGGGGCTGGTGTTCCACCACAGGAAGCCCAGGCAGGCCCCCATGCCCGCCGCGGCGACCAGCGTGATGTCCAGCGGGTCGCGCACCTGGTAGCAGCCGTCGATGAGCTCGGACGCGCAGTCGTGGGTGAACTGCCAGAACGAGATGACGATGTAGGACGCCAGCACCATGGCCGAGCTGCCGGCCGCCAGCCCGTCCAGGCCGTCGGTGAGGTTGACGGCGTTGGAGAACCCGGCGATGAAGAGGTAGGCCAGGATCACGAACCCGATCGACCCGAGGGCCAGCGGCTCGATGTCGCGGACGTAGGAGACGACGGTGGACGCCGGCGTGAGCCCGCTGCTCGGGAAGTTGATGGCGAGGACCGCGAAGGTCACGCCCACGAGCAGCTGGCCGACGAGCTTGGCCGTCTTGTTCAGGCCCAGGCTGCGGCGGTGGCGGATCTTCAGGTAGTCGTCCAGGAAGCCGACGGTGCCCATGCCGACCATCAGGAACAGCAGGAGCAGGCCCGTGGCGCTGAAGCCCCAGCCCTCGTTGCCGATGAACGCCAGGTGGGCGACGAGGTACCCGACGACGGTGGCACCGACGATCACCGTGCCGCCCATCGTGGGCGTGCCCTTCTTGGACAGGTGGCTCTCGGGACCGTCGTCCCGGATCTCCTGGCCCATTCCCTGCCGGCGGAAGAGCCGGATGGCCAGCGGGGTGATGAGGATCGACAGGATCAGCCCGACGCCTGCGGCGATGAGGACGCTCCTCATGCGCCGTCCCCTTCGTCGAGCAGATCAGCGGCGAGCAGCTCCAGGGCGTAGGCCCGGCTGGCTTTGACGAGGACGACGTCCCCGGGGCGCAGCACCTCCGACATCAGCTGACGGGCAGCGGCGCGGTCCGGCACGAGCACCGACTCCTCTCCTCGACGACGCCCGGCTGCGGCCGCTCCGTCGGCTATGCCTACCGCATCGGGGCCGACGGCCACGACCACGTCGATCCCGGCCGCCGCGGTGTCGCGGCCCAGCCGCTCGTGCTCGGCGACGGCGTCGGGCCCCAGCTCGGCCATGGCGCCGAGCACGGCGATCCGCCGGCGGGCGGGCATCCCGGCGAGCGCGGCGAGTGCCGCGCGCATCGACTCCGGGTTGGCGTTGTACGCGTCGTTGACCACGGTGACGCCGTCGCTGCGCCGCTCGACCTCCATGCGCCAGCGGCTGAGCGCGCCGGCCGACGACAGGGCGGAGGCGACGTCGGCGGGCGCCATCCCGGCGGCGAGCGCGGCCGCGGCCGCGGACAGCGCGTTGGCGACCTGGTGCTCGCCGACCACGCGCAGCGCGACGTCGTGCGCCTCACCGTCGGCGAGCAGGGTGAACCGGGCGCGGGCGGAGTCGTCCAGCACGACGTCGGCCGCCCGCACGTCGGCGTCGGCTCCCCGGCCGGTGGTCACCACGCGGGCGCGGGTGCGCGGGGCCATGCCCAGGACGCGCGGGTCGTCGGCGTTGAGGACGGCGGTGCCGTCCTCGGGCAGCGCCTCCACGAGCTCGCCCTTGGCCCGTGCGATGCCCTCCGCGCTGCCGAACTCGCCCAGGTGGGCCGAGCCGACGTTGAGGACGACGCCGATCTGCGGGCGGGCGACGGCGCACAGCCGGGCGATGTGGCCGATGCCCCGGGCGCCCATCTCGAGCACGAGGTATTCCGTGTCCTCGTCGGCGGACAGCACGGTGAGCGGGAGGCCGATGTCGTTGTTGAACGACCCGGGCGGGCTGACCGTGGGGCCGGCGGCGCCGAGGACCTGACCGAGCAGGTCCTTGGTCGAGGTCTTCCCGGAGGAACCGGTGAGGGCCAGCGTGCGCAGGCCGGCGGCCGTGAGCCGGGCGTGCACGCCCGAGGCGAGCAGGCCCAGGGCGACGACGGGGTCGTCGACGACCACGCACGGCAGCGCCGGGTCCGGTCGGGCGCACAGGGCGGCGACCGCACCGGCGGCGGCCGCGGCAGGGAGGAAGTCGGAACCGTCCACCCGCTCCCCCGCGACGGCGACGAAGAGGTCCCCCGCGGCGACGGCGCGCGAGTCGAGGGTCACCGAGCCGGTGACCGTGGCGGCCGGGTCGCCGCCGGAGAGGCGGCCGCCGGTCAGCTCGGCCACCTCGGCCAGCGTCAGGCGGATCACGCGCTGCCCCTCGTCGAGGTCAGGACCTCGCGCAGCACGGCGCGGTCGTCGAAGGGGTGCACGGTCCCGGCGATGTCCTGACCTGTCTCGTGTCCCTTGCCGGCGACCAGGACGGTGTCGCCGGGCCGGGCGCGCGCCACAGCCGCCTCGATCGCCGCCCGCCGGTCGCCGATCTCGAGCGCCTCGGCGCGCCGATCCTCCGGCACGTCCAGGACGCCGGCGAGCATCGCCGCGCGGATCGCGGCCGGGTCCTCCGAGCGCGGGTTGTCGTCGGTGACCACGAGGACGTCGCTGCCGGCCGCCGCCGCCGCCCCCATGGCGGCCCGCTTGCCGGTGTCGCGGTCGCCGCCGCAGCCGAGCACGGTGATCAGGCGCCCGGACGACGTCGCCCGCAGCGCGCCGAGCGCGGTGGCGACGGCGTCGGGGGTGTGCGCGTAGTCCACCGCGGCGAGGAAGGGCTGACCGGCCTCGACCGGCTCCATCCGGCCGGGGACCACCGTCGTCGCCACGCCCTCCAGCGCGGCGTCCAGCGGCACGCCGACGGCGTCGAGGAGCGCGACGGCGAGGACCGCGTTGGCGACGTTGAACCGGCCCGGGAGCCGCACGCGGGCCTCGCGGCGCACCCCGCCGGGGCCGTGCAGCGTGAAGCGGGAGCCCCCGTCGGGGTCGGCGGTGATGCCGGTCGCCCGCCAGTCCGCATCAGCGCCCTCGATGGACACGGTGCGCGGGCGCGGGCGGCCGGGGCGGTCGAGCAGGCGCCGGCCGTGCTCGTCGTCGACGTCGACCACCTCGGTGGACGCCCGCCCGTCGAACAGCAGCGCCTTGGCCCGGAAGTACTCCTCCAGGTCGCCGTGGAAGTCCAGGTGGTCCTGGCTGAGGTTGGTGAAGCCGGCGGCGGCGAACCGGACGCCGCCGACCCGCCCCAGCACCAGGGCGTGGCTGGAGACCTCCATGACCACGGAGGTCACGCCGGCCTCCGCCATGGCGGCCAGCAGGGCGTGCACGGCGGGCGCCTCGGGGGTGGTGCGCTCGCTGGGGAGGGCGGTCACCGTGCCGTCGGTTGCCCGGGTGCGCGTCTGCACCGTGCCGATGAGCCCGGAGGCCTGCCCCGCGGCGGCCAGGCCGGCCTCGACCAGGTAGCTGGTCGTGGTCTTGCCGTTGGTGCCGGTGATCCCGATGACGCGCAGCCGCTCACTGGGCCGGTCGTACACGCGGTCGGCGACGTCGCCGAGCACCGCGCGGGGGTCGTCCACCACGCAGACCGGCAGCCCCGTGGCGGCGGCGTCCTCGGCCCCGGTGGGATCGGTGAGGACGGCGACGGCGCCCCGCTCGACCGCCTGGGCGACGTACCGGACGCCGTGCGTGCGGGCGCCGGGGAGGGCGGCGTAGAGGTCGCCCGGGCACACCTCGCCCGAGGCCAGGGTGAGACCGGTGACGAGGACCTCGGAGGTGTCCGGGGCCGGCCGGCCGAGGAGATCGGCGAGCTCGGACAGCGGCACGGGGCGCGGATCGCGTGGACGGCTCCCCGCGGGCCGGGGTGCCGACCCGGCGTCGGTCGGGGTCACGGGGCTCCAATCTACCGGCGACCCCAGTCGACACTGTGCCGCGCCACGGCCCCGCTGCAGGGTCCCGCCGCGAGCGTGCGAGCGGTGGGGGGCAGTGGGGTCCTTCTTCAGGGGGTGGGAGTGAACTCGAAGTCGGGGCGCGGGGTGCCCGAGGGGACGACGCCGTCGGCGGTGAGCGCGTAGCGGAGGATGTCCGCGAACACGGGTGCGGCGACCTGGCCGCCCTCGGCGGAGCTCGTGGGCCGCTCCAGGTCGACGGCGACCACGTACTGCGGGTCGTCGGCCGGGGCGAAGCCCACGAAGGTGGTCACGTAGCCACCGCCCTCGTAGCGGCCGGTCTCGGGGTTTGCCCGCTGAGCGGTGCCGGTCTTGCCGGCGACGCGGAACCCGTCGATCTCCCCCAGCGGCGCCGTTCCGCCGGGACCCACGACGGCCTCCAGCATGTACGCCAGCGAGTCGGCGGTCTTCTCGCTGATCACCCGCGTGGACGCCGGCTCGTCCGCCGGGCGCACCTGCCCGTCCGGCGAGGTGACCGAGCGGACGATGCGGGGCTCGACGCGCACCCCGCCGTTGGCGATGGCCTGGAAGACCGAGGCCATCTGCAGCGTGGTCACCGAGACGCCCTGCCCGATGGGGATGTTGGCCGCCCGGATGCGGCTCCAGTCCGCGGAGTCCTGCAGGATGCCGGCGCTCTCGCCGGGCAGCTCGATGCCGGTCCGGCTGCCGATCCCGAAGGCGCGCAGGTACTTCTCGAGCTTCTCGTCGCCGACCTCGCGGGCCAGCATGATCGTGCCGACGTTGCTGGACTTGGCGAGGATGCCGGTGACCGTCCAGTCGATCGGCGCGTGGTCGTGGGCGTCGGTGACCACCCGGTCGCCCGCCTCGATGTGCCCGTTGACGTTGAGCACCCGGTTCGGCGTGGCCAGGCCCTCCTCGACAGCGGCCGACATGGTGACCGCCTTCATCACCGAGCCGGGCTCGAAGACGTCGGAGACGACCGGGTTGCCGAGCAGGTCGGGGTCGGTCGTGGAGGCCTTGCCGGGGTCGTATCCGGGGCAGCTGCCCATGGAGACGACCTCGCCGGTGTGCACGTCCTGGACGACCGCCGAGGCCCGCGTCGTCGCACCGTCGGCGCACGCCTGGGCCAGCCGCTGCTCGGTCACGTACTGCAGGTCCTGGTCGAGGGTCAGGGTGACGTCGCTGCCATCGGTGGCCGGCTCGCTCTCGTCGATGCCGCGCGACGGGATGGGGTAGCCGCCGCTGCCCACCTCGACCCGGCGCTTGCCCGGCGTCCCGGCCAGCACGTCCTCGTAGGTCTGCTCGATGCCGGCCAGGCCGGTGCCGTCGCGGCCCACGAAGCCCACGACCTGACCGCCGACGGCGCCGCCCGGGTAGAGCCGCCTCGGGTCGTCGACGAGGAGAATGCCCGGGAGTTCCAGCTCCTCCACGGCATCCGCGGTCTCCGGCGGCACCTGCTCCTTCAGCACGACGTAGCGGGTGTCGCGGGAGAGCTTCTCGGTGAGCTCGCTGACGGGCACGTCCAGCACCGTGGTCAGCGCCAGGGCGGTCCGCGCCGGGTCGGTGACCACGGTGGGGTCGGCGGTCACGAGGGACGCGTCGGCGGTGTAGGCGAAGGGGCGGCCGTCGCGGTCGCGCACCTCGCCCCGGATCGCCGCGATCGGATAGGTGCGCAGCCGGTCCTGGGAGGCCGCGTTCGCGTACGCCGCGCCGTCGACGCCCTGGACGACGGCGAGCCGGCCGATGACGACGAGCAGCAGGGTCACCAGCAGGATCAGGCCGATCCGGTTGCGCCGGGTCCGCTGGGCCAGGGTGAGTCCCGCTCCCCCGCTGCGCCGGCTGCCGGGCGGCCGCCGGGAGGTGAAGGCGCCCGGGCCGGTGCGCGGTGCGGGACGGCCCCCGCTGCGCGGAGCGCCGCCGGGGCCGCGGACGGTGCCCGCCACGGTCAGTTCCCTCCCGCGGGACGTTCCGCCGGTGCGGGGGGCGCGGGGGGTGCGGGGGGTGCCGGCGGGGCGGGCGGCGCCTCGGCGGGCACCGGCTCCCCGCGGAGCACCGGGGTGCCGTCGGGGTCGAGCACGAGGTAGGCGGCCACACCCGCGGGCACCAGTCCGGCGGCGTCCGCGCCGTCGGCGATGGCGGCGGGGGTGTTGCCGTCGATCACCTGCTGCTCCAGGCGCTGCACGTCCTGCGCCCGCTGGGCGTTGTCCACGCGCAGCCGCGTCGCCTCCAGGGAGTCGACCGCGATGGCGGTGTTGAGCACGAGCAGCCCCAGCGTGGTGCCGGCCAGGAGCGCCACGACGAGCAGCACGAAGGGCGCCCGCCGGGAGCGCAGGGCCGTGCGGGCGCTGCGGCGGGGGCGCGGCGCGGGGGCGGCGACCACCCTGAGCTGCGGCCGCGACGGGGACCGGGGGCTCGTGCGCGGGGTCGTGCGCGCGGGAACGGCCCGGGCGGACGACGTCCGCGGGCTCACGGGGACGCGGGCAGTGGCTCGGCTGCTCATGCGGCCCTCCGGATGCGCTCGGCCGCGCGGACGCGGGCCGAGGCCGCGCGGGGGTTGACGGTGACCTCGGCGTCGGAGGCGGCCTCGCCGCCCCGGGTCAGGAGCCGGAGCACGGGGCCGTGCTCCGGCAGGGGAACGGGCATCCCGTGGGGCGTGTGGTCGGTCGCGCCCTCGGCGAGGGTCTGCTTGACGATGCGGTCCTCGAGGGAGTGGAAGGTGATGGCGGCGATCCGCCCCCCGACGGCGAGCGCCTCGATGGCCGCGGGCAGCGCGCGTTCCAGGACGCCGAGCTCGTCGTTGACCTCGATGCGCAGCGCCTGGAAGGTCCGCTTGGCCGGGTGACCGCCGGTGCGCCGGGTGGCGGCGGGGATGGACTCGCGCACGAGGTCCGCGAGCCGCCCGGTGGAGGTGAAGGGCTCCCGGGCGCGCTCGCGGTCGATGGCGGCGGCGATGCGGGAGGCGAAGCGCTCCTCGCCGTAGACCCGGAGCACGCGCGCCAGCTCCTTGGGCGGGTAGGTGTTCACGATCTCCGCGGCGGTGCGGCCGGTCTCCGGGTTCATCCTCATGTCCAGCGGGGCGTCGGCGGAGTAGCTGAAGCCGCGGTCGGGCCGGTCCAGCTGCAGCGAGGAGACGCCGAGGTCGAACAGCACGGCCTGGACCTCGGCGATGCCGAGGCGGTCCAGGACGTCGGGCAGCTCGTCGAAGACGGCGGGCACCAGGGTGACCCGGTCGGTGTGGCCGGCGGCCTCGATGCGGCGGGCGGCTTCCGCGCGGGCCTCGGGGTCGCGGTCCAGCCCGACCAGCCGGAGCCCGGGGTGGGCGTCGAGCAGCGCGAGCGAGTGGCCGGCCAGGCCGAGGGTGGCGTCGACCAGGACGGCGCCCGGGGCCGCGCAGGCGGGGCCGAGGAGCTCGGTCACCCGCTCCAGCAGGACGGGTACGTGCACCGGGGACCCGGGCGCGTCCGGCGCCTCGGCGGGTCCGGTGCTGCTCATCGTCGACTGCCTCTCGGGTTCCGGTGGAGCGCCTGCGATGGTGCCGCGCCCCGGGGCGCGGCGGTGGGAGGTGCCGCGTGGGGCGGAACGGAACCGGGCGGGAGGGGCGGAGCGGGTGGGTGGGGCGGAGCCGGGTGGGTGGGGCGGAGTGGGGACAGTGGAGCGGGGTGGGGAGCCGGCCCGCGGGGCGCCCGCCTGGCGTCGGGGAAGAGCGTCAGGTGGTGCCCCGCGGGGCCGGGAGGTCGCCGGGAGCGGCTCGCCAGGGAATGGCGGGCCGGTCGCACCCTGTCCGGTGCGGATCGACGAGGGCTGGTGACCCAGCAGCGGGGAAGGCGGCTGGGGCTCCGGGCCGGTCGAGCCGCGGGGAAGGCGGCTCGTTCGGGGCTCTCGGGGACCCGGGTGGGGGCGGGTGGAGGCGACCGGGATCACGACAAGGTCGGCATCCCCTCGCTCTCCAGGTCGGCGTACGCGGCCTCCAGCTCGGCCACGTAGGCCTCCCAGTTGGCGGCGTCCCAGATCTCGAAGCGGGTGTCCACACCGACGACGACGACGTCGCGGTCCAGACCGGCGTAGTCGCGCAGGCTCGCGGGGATGGTGATGCGCCCGGTCTTGTCCGGCTCGATCTCGACCATCGACCCGAAGCTCATGCGCGCGGCCATGCGGGCGCGGGAGGTGTCGGAGGGGGCCATGGCGGCCATCGCGGCGCTCTGCTCGGCGACCCGGGCCATGGTCAGGCCGTAGACGCAGCGCTCCTGGCCCTTCTTGATCACCATGCCGTCGGCCACCTGGTCGCGGAAGCGGACGGGGAGGGCGAGCCGGCCCTTCTCGTCGAGCCGCAGGGGGTAGCTGCCGACGAACACCGGATCACCCCCCGCATCTGTCCTCCACTGGCTCCGCAGTGACCCCTGAGCGGTCCCTGCCTCCCCACCGAGCGACACAGTAACCCACTGGCCCCCACTGGACACCACTCAGCGCCGTGTCGTGGCCGGGCGCCCCACCCCGGCCCCCGCGCAGGTCGCTCCAGTCAGCGGGGCGCGGCCGATCACCCCCCGCGACCGCCGAGTCCACGTACCGTGGGAGAGGTGAGCGAGGCCACGCGGACGACCGGCGGAGCCACCGGCCCGGCCGTCGACGTCGCCGCCGTGGCGGGGCGCATCGCCGACAACGTGGGTCGCGTGGTGCAGGGCAAGGACGCCGTCGTGCGGCTGGCCCTGGTGACGCTGCTGGCCGAGGGGCACCTGCTCGTCGAGGACGTGCCCGGCGTCGGGAAGACGACGCTGGCCAAGGCGCTGGCGGCCTCGATCGACGCGACGGTCCGCCGCATCCAGTTCACGCCCGACCTGCTGCCCAGCGACGTCACGGGCGTCGCGGTCTACGACCAGGAGTCGCGCGAGTTCGAGTTCAAGCCCGGCGCGATCTTCGCCAACGTGGTGGTCGCCGACGAGATCAACCGGGCCTCCCCCAAGACGCAGTCGGCGCTGCTGGAGTGCATGGAGGAGCGCCAGGTCACGGTGGACGGCGTCAGCTACGAGCTGGCCCGGCCGTTCCTGGTGATGGCGACGCAGAACCCCCTCGAGATGGAGGGGACCTATCCCCTGCCCGAGGCGCAGCGCGACCGCTTCACCACCCGGGTGTCGATGGGCTATCCCGACCTGGACGCGGAGCTGGCGATGCTCGACGACCGGTCCACCACCGATCCGCTGGCCGGGCTGCACCCCGTCGCCGACGCGGCGTCGGTGAGCGACCTGATCGCCGCCGTCGGGCGGCTGCACGTCTCCGAGGCCGTACGCCGCTACGTGGTCGACCTCGTCGCGGCCACCCGCCTCTCCTCCCACCTGCGCCTGGGCGCCTCGCCCCGGGCGGGGCTGCAGCTGCTGCGGGCCGCCCGCGCGTCGGCGGCCCTGGCCGGACGCGACATGGTGCTGCCCGACGACGTCAAGGAGCTGGCCGGGCCGGTGCTGGCCCACCGGCTGCTGATGGCGCCCGCGGCGGCCGGGGGTGGGCGCACCGCCGAGCACGTGGTCGCCGAGCTGCTGGCGACCCTGCCGGTCCCGCGCGGGCGCTGACGCCGGTGCGGGGACCGGGAGCGCCGCGGACCGCGCTGACCCGCCGCGGCCGGTGGCTGCTGGGTGGCGGAGGGGTGCTGCTGGCCGCCGGTGCACTGCTCGGCGAGCGCTCCGTCGTCCAGCTGGCGGTGTTCGTCCTCGCCCTGCCGCTCGTCTCCGCGCTGGTGGTGGCACGCGAGCGGTTCCGCCCGGCGGTGGCGCGCACCGTGTCGCCGGCACGGGTCCCGCGAGGTGAGGGCACCGAGGTCTCCCTCGAGATCACCAGCGCCGGCCGCGGGCCGGGGGCCACCTGGCTGCTCGCCGAGCAGCTGCCGCCCGCGCTCGGCACCGATCAGCGGTTCACCCTCGCCCGGCTGCCCGTGGGCAGGCGGACCGTCCTGCGCTACCGGCTGACCCCCCGGCGTCGCGGCCGCCACGCCCTGGGCCCCCTGCGGTCCCGCGTGGTCGACCCCTTCGGTCTGGTGGAGCGCAGCAACCCCGGGGCCGGGACCACCCCGCTGCTGGTCCTCCCCCGGGTGCAGCATCTGGGCGCCGCGGGGCCGCTGGACGGGCACGGCGGCGAGGGCTCCCGGCGGTCGATCGCCGTGCACGGTGAGGACGACGTGAGCATCCGCGAGTACCGGCGCGGTGACGATCTGCGCAAGGTGCACTGGCGGGCCACCGCGCGCACCGGCGAGCTGAAGGTGCGCCTGGAGGAGCGGCCCTGGCGCGCGCGGACGACCGTGCTGCTCGACGCCCGCCGGCCGGCGCACCTGATCGCCGCCCAGCACGACCCCGATCCGGCCGACAGCCTGGAGTGGGCGGTGGAGGCCACGGCCAGCATCGCGGTCGCCCTCGGCCGGCGGGGCCACGAGGTGCGCCTGGTGACCGAGGCCGGGGAGCTCGCGGGCTCCGGCCGGGTGCCGGCCGGTCCCCTGGGCGGCGCGCCCGAGGAGTTGCTCGACCGGCTGGCCACGCTCACGCCGTCGTCCCGGACCGACCTGGGCCCGGGGATGGAGGTGGTGCGCCGCATCGCCGGTGACGGCCAGGTCGTCTGCGTCCTGGGTGCCCTCGGTCCCGAGGACGTCGCCGGCCTCGTGCGCGCCCGGTCCGGCCCCTCCGCCGGCCTCGCGCTGCTGCTCGACCTCGGCAGCTTCCTGCCGGCGGTCCGCGGTCACCGCCCCGGCGCGTCCGGGGCGGCGACGACGCTGTCCGACCAGCGCGAGGAGGTCGCCGGCGTGCTCCGCGCGGCCGGCTGGCGGGTGGCCGTCGCGCGGGCCGGCGATCCCGTCGCGCGGGCGTGGGCCGAGCTGTCGGGGCGGCCGGTCCCGGAGGCGGCCCGATGAGGCATCCCGACGTCCGCACCTCCGTGGCCGCCGCCGCGGCGACCCTGCTCGGGGCGCTGGCGCTGTCGCCGGTCTTCTCGTCGGGGTCGTGGGTGCGCGCGGTCGGCGCCGCTGTCGTCGTCGTCCTGCTCTCCGGACTGGCGCTCCGGTACACCGGTGAGGCGATCGCGGCCCGCGCCTTCCCCGGGCGTCCGGTCCCCCCGTTCTGGGCGGCCCTGGGCACGATGGTCGTGCCCGCCGGGCAGCTGGCCGCGCTGGCCGGCTACCTGACCGCACGCTTCACCTCCTCGGGGACGAGGTGGGGCGTCCTCCCCACGCCGGACGGCGTCGGGGCGCTGCTGGCGGTGCTGCGCGACGGCGCGGACGAGATCCGGGAGCAGACGGCGCCCGCCGTCCCCGTGGCCGCGCTCGTCGCCCTGGTGGCCGTGTTCGTCGGGCTCGTCGCCGTGTTCGTCGACCTGCTGGCCGTGGCGGGCCGGCAGGCCGCGGTGGCCGGGCTGGCCCTGCTGCTCCTGTTCGGCGTGCCGGTGTTCACCCTCGGCGGTGACATCGGCCTGGTGCCGGTCGTCGCACCCGCCGCGGGGCTGGCCCTGCTGCTGTGGGCCGACCAGTCGCGGCAGCTGGACCCGGGAGCCCGGAACAGCGGTGCCCGCGGGGCAGGCGGCGGCACCGCCGTCCGCATCGGCGTGGTGGCGGTGCTGGTGGGCGTGCTGGGCGGTGGGATGCTGCCGACCCTCGCCGAGGGTTCGCTGAACGGCGGCTCGGGTGGCCCGGGCTCCACCGGGACGGCGCTGGACCCGGTCGCGGCCATGCGCGGGCAGCTGACGCGCAACGAGCCGATCGATCTCCTCCGGCTGGAGACCGACGTCGACGACCCGGGGTACCTGCGCTCGGTCACGGTCGACCGGTACGACACCGAACAGGGCTGGACGTCCGGTGACCCCGGCACCCTGCTGCCCCTGGACGCCCAGCTGCCGCGGCCGCACCCGAAGGCGTCCGGCCGTGAGGTGAAGGCCCGGATCGAGGTGCTCGGGCACGACGACCGGTTCCTCCCGGTGCCCACCGCGCCCCTGGCGGTGCGGCTCGACGGGAAGCGGGACGGCTGGCGGCTGGATCCGACGGCGGGCAGCGTCGTGGGCGAGGGCGTCACCAGCGCGAGCCGCAGCTACGAGGTGTCGGCCTCCGAGGTGCGCCCGACACCGGAGCAGCTGCAGGCCGCCCCGCCGCTGCGCCCCGGGCACCCCGTCCGCGACCGCTTCACCGCCCTGCCCCCGCTGGACCCCCGGGTCCAGGCGCAGGTCGACGCGCTGGTGGACGGCGTGGAGGGCGGCTACGACCGCGTCCGGCGGATCCTGGACTTCCTGACCGACCCCGCCAACGGCTTCGAGTACGCCCTCTCCACGGCCCCCGGCACCAGCGGGGACGACCTGGTCGACTTCCTGGCCGAGCGCCGGGGGTACTGCGAGCAGTACGCCGGAGCCATGGCGGTCATGGTGCGCGCCGCGGGCATGCCGGCCCGGGTCGCGCTCGGCTACACCCCCGGCACCGTCCAGGAGGACCGCAGCCGGGTGATCACCAGCGACGACGCGCACGCCTGGGTCGAGGTGTACTTCTACGACCTGGGCTGGGTGCCCTTCGACCCCACCCCGATCGACGTCGACCGGCGGACCGAGCTGCCGTGGGCCCCCCGGGTGACCCCGGAGGCCTTCCCGGAGCAGTCACCCCTGCTCCCGGAGATCTCCCCTGACCAGCTGCTCCTGCTCGACCCGGTGGTGCCGCGGGGCTCGGAGCTCGACGCGTCCGACGCGGTCGGCGACACCTCCGCCGGCGCCGACGGGCGGTCCTGGCCGTTCCGCGTCGGCCTGGGTGCGCTGGCCGCCGCTGCGCTCGCCCTGCCGGCGGGGCTGCGGCTGCTCCAGCGGCGCCGGCGGCTGGCCGTGGGGACGCCCCGGGCACTGTGGGACGAGCTGACGGCCACCGCCGACGACCTCGACGTGGCCCGGGACCCGGCCTGGACGCCGCGGGAGGCCGGCCGCACCCTCGCGGCGCGGACGGCCGGCCCCGACGGCGCGGCAGCGGTCGGGCGCCTGGCGCGGGCCGAGGAGCTGGCCAGCTACGGGCCGGCTCCGGAGGCCCGGGACGACGACCTGCGGGCCACGCTGCGCACCGCCCGGCGCGAGCTGGTCCGGGGCGCCGGCCGGCGGGCCCGCCTGCGGGCCGTGGTGTGGCCGGCATCGCTGCCGGCGGCGGTGCGGGCCGGGTTGCCGGCGTGGGCACGCCGGCTGCCCGAGCTGCCGCGGAGCCGCCGGGTCTGAGCCGGCGTGCACCCCGGGGCCGTCCGCACGGACGCGCGCAGCCGCCGTCCCGGAGGACGACGGCTGCGCGGACGCGGGCGGCGAGCTACCCGCCGGGGCTACTGGTCGTAGCGGCGGCGGAACCGCTCCTCGAGCCGGCTCTTGAGTGGCTGGCGCCCGGCCCGGCTGCCGCGGCCACCACGGGTGGACCCGGACGGCCCGCGACCGCTGGCCGGCGCCGGGCCGGACTCGACCGCGCCGGTGGCGACCTTGTAGTGCAGGACGGCGAGCGCCGCGCCGCCGAAGGCGACGAGGAAACCGAGCGCCCCGATGAGCCACTCCTGCGCGACGGCACCGCCGACGAGGATCGCGAAGCCGACGACGACGAGGACGGCGCCGATCTGCAACCGCCGACGGGACCTCAGCCGGCGGTCACCGGTGCGGACGGAGGAGGCGAACTTGGGATCGTCATCGACGAGGGCGCGCTCGATCTGCTCCAGCAGCCGTTGTTCGTGCTCGGAGAGCGGCACGTCGACCTCCAGGTGGGCGGAGCCATGGCCGTCGGAGGCTCCCGCCGACGGTGACTTCGAGGATACGAGCCCTTTGCGGGGCGCGAAAGGTGACGATACGGCGAGCCGTCGCCGAACCGCCGGGGATCACCCCTCCGGGTTTTCCGCCGCCCTCCGATCGGTGCCGTCACGGGTGCTGCCGTGGCCCCGTCCGCCGGCTCCCGGGCGGCCTCCGGAGGTCCTCCCGGAGCGCCCCGGGCGCCCGTCGCGGTGCAGCAGGGTGGCCGGTCGCACCGCCCCGGCACCGAACCGGCGGGCGGCGCGGTCGGCGGCCAGCTCGGCGTCGCGCCGGCCGTGCTCGCGGGCGCCGAGCTCCAGCTGCTGGGGCGCGGACCCCGCCTCCACCAGCCGCTCCGCGCGCACCCCCACCAGGCGGATGCGGGCCCGGTCGAGGCCCAGCGCGTCGAAGAGGGCCCGTGCGGTGTCGTAGAGCTCCTGCCCGACGTCGGTGGGGACGTCGAGGGTGCGGCTGCGGGTGATCGTGGCGAAGTCGGCGAAGCGCACCTTGATGCTCACCGTCCGGGCCAGCCACCCGCCCGAGCGCAGCCGGCCCGCCGTCCGCTCGGCCAGCAGCAGGAGCTCGCGGTGGATGACCGCCGGGTCGTCGACGTCGGTGCCGAAGGTCTCCTCGTGGCCGGTGGACTTCTCCGGCTCGTCGGGGACCACCCGGCGCGGGTCGCGCCCCCAGGCCAGCTCGTGCAGGTGGGCGCCGGCTGCCGGGCCCAGCGCCCGCTGCAGCGTCCTGGCCGGCACGTGCGCGAGGTCGCCCACGGTGCGCATGCCGAGCCGCAGCAGCTGCTCCTCGGTCTTCGGGCCCACGCCCCACAGCGCGCCGACGGGCAGCGGGTGCAGGAAGTCCATGACCTCGGCCGGGCGGACGATCCGCATCCCGTCGGGCTTGGCGGAGGTGGAGGCCAGCTTCGCGACGAACTTGCTGCCCGCCACGCCGACCGAGCAGGTGATCCCCTGCTCGTCGAAGACGCGGGCGCGGAGGTACTCACCGATCTCGGCCGGGTCGCCCAGCCGGCGGCCGGCACCGGAGACGTCGAGGAACGCCTCGTCCAGGCTCAGCGGCTCCACCAGCGGGGTGATCGAGCGGAACAGGGCCATCACCGACCGGGAGACCTCCGCGTAGAGCGACAGGTCGCCGGGGAGCACCGTCGCCGTCGGGCACAGCCGCAGCGCGCGGGCGGTGGGCATGGCCGCGTGCACGCCGTAGCGCCGCGCCTCGTAGGTGGCCGAGGTGACCACGCCCCGGTTGCCGGCCCCGCCCACGATCACCGGGGTGCCGGCCAGCTCGGGATGCCGGCGTACCTCGACGCTGGCGAAGAACGCGTCCATGTCGACGTGCAGCACGGTGCAGCCCTGCGCGCGCCCGTCCACTCCGCTCCCCTCCCTCGGTCGAACACGTGTTCGACCGAGAAGAAGAGTAGCCGCCGTCGGCCGCTCAGGACGCCAAGCGGTCGATGTCGCTGCCGAAACCGCCGCACGCCCGAGGTGTGCGGCGGGCCGAGGTGGTCACCGGGCTCGCCGTCGTGCGCAGGATCGTCGCTCCGGCGCGCTCGAGCGCCCGCACGAGCGCGACGTCCTCCCCGACCGGCACCGCGGGGAAGCCACCGCAGGCGAGGTAGGCGCTGCCCCGCACCCCGAGGGAGGCACCGTGCACGTGCGGGTGGACCGCGGCCGGCCCCTCCGTCCGCCAGGCGGAGTAGGTGGCCTCGAAGGCGCCGGCGACACCCGGCGGGCAGCCCGTCCAGTCGGTCACCGCCACGGTGCCCACCACGGCGTCGGCACCCGACGCCGCCAGGGTGGCGTGCAGCCCCAGCCAGTCGGGCGGGACGGAGCTGTCGGCATCCGTCGTGGCCACCCAGAGCTGTTCGGCCGGGATGCCGTCCGCGGCTGCCTCCGCCAGCAGCCATCGCACGCCGGTGTCACGGGCCGCCCCCACGTTGCCGCTGCCTGCTCCGCGACCGCCGAGGACCGTGGCGCCCCCGGCCCGCGCCACGGCGGCCGTGCCGTCGGTGCAGCCGTCCGCCACCACCACGAGCCGGACCGGGCCGCCACCGCACCCGCTGTGCTCGGCCGCGGCCGCCACCGCGGCCAGGCAGGCCGGCAGCAGCTCCTCCTCGTCGCGCGCCGGCACGACCACCCCGATCCGGGCGGGTCTCACCACAGCTGCTCGGCCGCGGCGACCGAGGCCGCCCGCACGTCTCCCGCGGGGGCGGCCACCCAGCAGTCCAGCAGGAAGTCCGGCTCCTCGTGGACGGCCACCCGCGGCCAGTCGAGCGCGGAACGCAGCGCCCCGTGCACCGCGTCCCCGGTCCGGGGGTAGTCGGCCACCGGGTGCCGCCAGTGGACGGCGAGCAGGGTGCCGCCGGGCCGGACGGCCGCGGGCAGCTGGGCGAGCACCGCGGCGAGGTCGTCGTCGTCGAGGTAGTAGAGGACCTCGGACAGGACGAGCAGCTCGGTCGGTGGCAGCCGGTCGCCGGGCACCGCGCGCTGCGCCACGGAGACGCCCGGGAGGTCCGCGGTGCGCTCGCGGGTGGCGGCGACCGCGGCGCTGCTGACGTCCCAGGCGGTCAGCCGGTCGCACCGGGCCGCCAGCGCCACGGTCAGCTCCCCCACCGAGCAGCCGACCTCCAGCGCGTCGGCGTAGCGGGCCCGGGGCAGCACCGCCGTCGTCACCCCGTACTTGCGCCGCTCGTACCAGCGGCTGCGCATCGACCAGGGATCGTCCGCGGAGGCGTACAGGTCGTCGAAGTAGGAACCCGGGAGGGTCACTGGAAGAGCACCTCGCTGCCGCGGTCGAAGGAGGCCAGCATCTCCGGCGAGAGCACCGCCGCGTCCTCGGGAGCCGGGCCCAGCGGCCGGACCTGGGTGCGGAAGCAGGCGACGGCGGCCCGCTTGGCCGCTCTCCGCTCCGGCGACAGCGGGGCGCACAGGGCCCGGTCCCACGGCACCCGGGCGTCACCGGGTGCCGCCCACTGCCACGTCCAGACGGGGAAGGCCAGCAGCGGCACACCGTGCGCGGCGGCCGCCGCGCGGGCCGCGCGCCCCAGCGCGTCGTGGTCGGGATGGGCGTCGTGCGCCCACGGGGCGAGGACGAGGTCGGCGCCCCGCGCACGGTC
Source organism: uncultured Actinomycetota bacterium (assembly GCA_963747895.1). Classification (GTDB taxonomy): domain Bacteria; phylum Actinomycetota; class Actinomycetes; order Mycobacteriales; family Geodermatophilaceae; genus Blastococcus. Next base: position 235,339 of record CAVVGX010000002.1, on the reverse strand, counting down.
GGTCACCGCCGCGGTGAGCTCCTCCTCCACCGCGGCGAGCCCCGAGTCCGGCAGCTCCAGCCGGGTCATCGACGCGGGCTCGACGCCGAGGGCGGCCAGGGCCGCTCCCGTCTCCGCCGTCCGGAGGCCGGCCAGCTCGGCCGGTGTCACCCGCGTCGACCCGGGATGGCTCGCCTCCCCGTCCGTCGCCGCCAGCAGGTGCAGCCGGGCCCCGCCGGCGCCCAGCGCGGCCATCGTCCCGCCGATGGCGAGGACGTCGTCGTCGGGATGGGCGGCGCAGACCAGCACGGACCGCCACGAGGGGTCCGGGTCCAGCTGCGGCCAGTGCTGCCCGGCCAGCCACCGCCGCCAGTCGGCCTCCGGTGCGGCGACGTCGGTCGACGGGCCCGCCGGGGACGGATGCGGTCGGCTCACGCGTCCGCCGCCAGCAGCTCGCCGAGGACGGCGAGGTCGCGCTCGCCGTGGTGCTGCCGCACGTAGACGCCGAGGTCGGCGACGCGCAGGGCGTGCTCCCGATCGTGGGCGAGCGGTCCGGCGCCCAGCGTCCGGCCGGCCGTGGCGAGGACCTCGTCGACCGACCGGGCGACCAGGCCGCGCACGCGGAGGGCGCGCAGCCGGGCCGCCGGCAGATCGCCGGGAGCGGCGTCGACCTCCCGGGCCGCGTCGCGCAGTGCGGCACCGGCGGCGTGCAGCGCGACGTCGACCGCACCGAGGGCGGCCGCCCGGAGCGGATCCGGGCCGCGCGACGCCGCGACCGCCTGCAGCCGTGCGGCCACCGCCCGGGCGCCACCGGCCCACACCGCGGCCACCCCGATCCCGCCGTGCCAGAACCCGGGTCGGTCGACGTACCGTCCCGGAGCTCCGACCGCCGTGGCCGCCACGTCGTCGAAGTGCACGTCGGCGGTGTCGCTCCCGACCATGCCTGTTCCGGTCCACACGGTCGGATCGGTGCGCACCCCGCCGCGGGTGAGGTCGGCGAGGAACAAGCGGGGGCCGTCGTCGCCCGTGGCGGTGACGAGGGCGTGGCTGAGCGTGCGCGCCCCCGAGCACCAGGCCTTGGGGCCGGACAGCCGCCAGCCCTCGCCACTCCGGACGGCGCGGAGACGGGCGGTGGGGGGCTCGGCCGCCCAGACGCCGAGCCGGCTCCCGACCGGCGGACGCGGACCGTCGAGCTCGGCCAGCACCGCGAGCGCGTCCGCATGTCCCTCGGCCAGGCGGGCCACCGCCAGATCGGTCGCACCCAGGGCGCCGAACGCGGCCCACCGCTGTTCCGTCGAGCCGGAGCCGGGGAGCGGCGGCGCCCATCCTCCGTCCACCAGGACGCGGAACGCCGCTCCCGCGCGCTCGGCAGCATCGTCGGCGCCCGGTGGGCGGGCGGTCGTCACAGCGGCGGTCTACCCGGCTGCCTGCGCGGACACACCCGGGGCGCATCGGTGATCATGTGTGTGAGCCGGGGAGCACCGTCGCCGTCGGGCACAGCCGCAGCGCGCGGGCGGTGGGCATGGCCGCGTGCACGCCGTAGCGCCGGGCCTCGTAGGTGGCCGAGGTGACCACGCCCCGGTTGCCGGCCCCGCCCACGATCACCGGGGTGCCGGCCAGCTCGGGGTGCCGGCGTACCTCGACGCTGGCGAAGAACGCGTCCATGTCGACGTGCAGCACGGTGCAGCCCTGCGCGCGACCGGTTCCCGCCGCCACCCGGCCCTCCTCGCACACATCGCGACCCCGGTGTCGAACGCGCGTTCGACACCGGGGTCGGCGATAGCGGGTACCGGACGGGTCAGCCGGTGGCGACCCGCTGACGATCGGCGTCCGACCGGCTCGGCCACATCTTCGTCCCGAGCAGGCCACCGATCGCTGCGGCGGTGATGCCCAGCCCCAGACCCAGCAACGCCCAGGCGGCGCTGGACGTGGCCACGTCCGTCGCCTGCGCGGCCGCCGTGCCCGGCAGGTTGGCCCGGTCGATCCCGGCCACGTCGTTGAGCACGTTGGCGATCGAACCCAGGAGGGCACCACCGCCGAACAGCGACAGGACGACGGTCGATGCGACCGTCAGGGCCCAGACCAGGATGCCGTGCAGCAGCCCGTCGCTGAAGCCCCGCCAGATCGCGCTCGCGCCGGCGGTCAGCCCGCCGAGGAACAGGGCGAGCATCCCGTCGATGGCGCTCCACCAGTCGGCGGCATTGCCGGTGTTGCCCGGTCCGACCTCCCACCACCCGAACGCCAGCGTGGCCAGCTGCAGCAGCAGGAACGTCGGGACGGCGACGATCAGACCGGCCCAGACCGGCCCCCACCGGACCCGGTCGCGCCGTGGCGGCGCGGCCACGGCGGACGTCAGCGCGGACGCCCCGTCGGCCGGCTTCTCCGTCGCGACGTCGTCCTGGAACGTGGTCTCGGTCCGCGTACGGCTCTCGGTCATGGCTCCACTCCTCGGTCGGTTCTCGGCTCTCTCGTACAGGGACTGCGTTCCCCTCGCCGCGCACCCGGTCGCTCGCCCGGGCCATCCGTAACGAGATCGTCATGCCCGTCCCGCCGGCCCCCATGGCACCCCATCGCCACGGGCGTCGCGGGGCGGCAGGTGTCGGAGCACCATGCAGGAGGTAATGCCCGCACAGGGCCGCCCACCGGCGGCAGGACCCGAGACGAGCGGAGAAGCCCATGGCTATGGACGACGACGACATGACCAGCACCGAGGGGCCGGCCGACGGCGGGGCCGCCGGTGGCGGTTCCGACGGCGGTGCCGATGGTGGCGCCGACGGCGGTGCCCACGGCCCGGCCGACGGCGGCGCGGCCGGTGGCGGTTCCGACGGCGGTGCCGATGGTGGCGCCGACGGCGGTGCCGATGGTGGTGCCCACGGCCCGGCCGACGGCGGCGCGGCCGGTGGCGGTTCCGACGGTGGGGCCGACGGTGGTGCCGACGGCGGCGCGGACGGTTCGGCCTGACCGAGAACCCCGCACCCCTGGGCCGGGCGGAGCAGCTGCTCCGCCCGGCCCTGCGGCGGTGCACGAACACCGACCCCGAGGTCTTCGCCCGTGAGCACTGGGGCCGGCACCCGCTGCTGACCCGTGCCGCCGACACCGGCAACTCGTTCACCGACCTGCTCGACCTCGCCGCGATCGACGAGCTCCTCTCCCGCCGGGGGCTGCGCACTCCGTTCCTGCGCATCGCCAAGGACGGCCAGGTCGTCGACACCGCGCGCTTCACGTCCTCCGGTGGCGCGGGAGCCGAGATCGCCGACCAGGTCAGCTCGGACTCCGTGCTGCGGCTGTTCGCCGACGGCAGCACCGTGGTCCTCCAGGGCCTGCACCGGCTGTGGCCGCCGCTGATCGAGTTCGCCGACCAGCTGGCCGCCGACCTCGGCCACCCCACCCAGGTCAACGCCTACGTCACCCCGCCGTCCTCCCGCGGGTTCGACGCCCACTACGACGTGCACGACGTCTTCGTGCTGCAGGTCGCCGGTCAGAAGCACTGGACCATCCACGAGCCGGTGCTGCGCGACCCGCTGCGCACCCAGGTGTGGACCGACCGCCGCGAGGAGGTGGCCGCCGCCGCGACCCGCGAGCCGGTGATCGACGCCGTGCTCGAGCCCGGCGACGTCCTCTACCTCCCGCGCGGCTTCCTGCACTCGGCAACCGCGCTCGGCGAGATCAGCGCCCACCTGACCATCGGCATCCACTCCGTCACCCGCTGGGGCGCGGCCGAGGCGGCCCTGGACCTCGTGCGCACCCTGGCCGCCGAGGACCCCGACCTGCGCGGCTCGCTCCCCCTCGGTGTCGACCTCGCCGACCCCGACGGCCTGCGCGAGGACGTCACCGCCGTCGTCGAGGGCCTTCGGGAGTGGCTGGCGCGCGTGGACCCCGCCGAGGTGGCCGAGCGGCTCCGCGCCCGCACGTGGGCCCAGGTCCGCCCCGAGCCGGTCGCGCCGCTGGCCCAGGCCACCGCGGCCGCGGCCCTCTCCGCCGACACCGTCCTTCGCCTGCGCCCGCGCCTGCGGTGCCTGCTGCGCGACGAGGACGATGGGCGGGTGACCCTCATCGGTGGCCGCCGGACGCACTCGTTCCCGGGGTCGGTGCGCCCGGCGCTCGCCGAGCTCCTCGACGTCGGCGAGCTGAAGGTCGGCGACCTGCCCGGCCTGGAGCCCGGCGACCGGCTGGCCCTGGCCCGGCGGCTGGTCACCGAGTCCGTCGCGGTGGTCCCCGACGCTGTGACCCCCGACCCGGCGAGCCCCGACGCTGTGACCCCCGGGCCGTGACCACCGCCGACCTCCCACCGGCGGACGACGTCCTCCGCACCGACCTCCCGGCCCGCCCGGCCGGGCGGCTGGATGCGTCGCGCTGCTCGGTGCAGGCGCTGGCGCGCGGCGACTCGGGCGTCGCCACGGCCTCGCCCGTGCAGCGCTGGCTGCTGGTCGAGCAGCCCGGGCCGTGGGGACGCGACGCCCTGTCGCAGTCGCGCTTCGACGAGCGCGTCGCCCCGCTGCTGGCCGAGCGGGCCCGCCGCGAGGACGTGCGGGTCCTGCTGGTGCGCCGGCCCGGTGGCCGGCTGTCCGACGCCGGCGGACGGTGGGCCTACGCCGACAGCCGCCCCGGCCGGGAGGGCCTGTGGTGGTCGGTGCGGACCTCGGACGCCGACCTGCTCACCGCGCCCTGGGACGGATCGGTGGGCGAACGGGCGGAGCGCCCGGCCTACCTGGTCTGCACGCACGGGGGGCACGACGCCTGCTGCGCCCTGCGCGGCCGCCCCCTGGCCCGCGCCATGCCCGCTCCCGGCCCGGCCGACGTGTGGGAGTGCAGCCACCTGGGCGGTGACCGGTTCGCCGCCAACGTCGTCGTCCTCCCCCACGGCTTCTACTACGGGCAGGTGCCCGGCGACGGCGGGCTGCTCGTGGCCGCCCACGAGCAGGGGCAGGTCGCGCTCGCCTGGCTGCGTGGCCGGGCGGGGCTGCCGGCGCCCGTGCAGGCCGCCCAGCACGGCGCCCGCGAGGAGCTGGGGCTCCTGGGCATCGACGACCTCGCGCCCCTGGACGCGAGCCGGCTGCCCGACCCCGCGCCGGACGTCGAGCGGTGGGAGGTGACGCTGGCCGGACCTGCGGGGCCGGTCACCGTCGTCGTCGAGAGCCGGCCCTCACCGGAGGCCGCGCACCTGACCTGCTCGGCGGTGCGCCCCGGCCGGGTGCGCAGCTGGCACCGGCTGTCGGTGGCCACGACCCGCGCCTGACGCGGGGGCGCCGGCTCAGGTCAGCGATGCACCACGGGCGGCGAGCAGCGGGATCGCCAGCTCGGTGGCGGTGAGCGAACCGTGGTACGCGGTCAACCGGCTCGGGCCGGGCTCCCGCTCGGAGGCGGTGAACGCCCACGTGCCGCGGGCGAGCGCGACGACGTCGCCGATGCGGGCGGCCATCCCGGCGTCGACGGGGCCGAAGACGCCGCTGGCCACCGCCTCGTCTCGGGGCACGACCCAGGCGCGGTCGCCGAGGACCTCGCGCCACCGCTCCAGCACGTCGGCGGCGGCACCCGGCACGGCGTGCACGTACCGCGCGCGCGGCTCCCCCACCAGCAGCCGGACACCCTCGTCCAGTTCCGGCACCGAGTCGAGGTCCACCCGGGTGCCGGCCGGCACGTCGAGCATCCCGTGGTCGGCGGTGACCAGCAGGGCGGCGTCGCCGGGCAGCCCGGCCACGACCTGCTCGACCATGCGGTCGACGAGCTGGAGCTGCGCCCGCCAGCTGTCGGAGTCCACCCCGCGCACGTGCCCGGTGAGGTCCAGGTCGGCGAAGTAGCCGTAGACGAGGGCGCGCGGGGTGGCGTGCAGGGCGTGCACCACCAGGGCGGCGAGGTCGCCGGCGCCCACCGTGCCGGAGTAGGTGGCGCCGCGGTAGGCCGCCCGGCTCAGCCCGCTGCCGAGGAAGGCGTACGGCGCGACGACGGTGGCGGGCACCCCGGCGGCCTCCGCCCGCGCGAAGACGGTGGGCCTGGGCTGCCACGTGTCGGGGTCGGGGTCGTCCCGCCACTGGACGTGGTTGAGGGCGCGGTCCTCACCGGGGACGTCGGTGACGAAGCCGAGGACGCCGTGGCTGCCCGGCGGCAGGCCGGTGCCCAGGGTGGTGAGGCTGACCGGGGTGGTGCTGGGACAGGGCGCGGAGAGGTCGCCGGCCGGGGACGCCAGCGCGGCGAGGGTGGGGACGAGGTCGGCGTGCTGCCGGACGAGGTCGGCGCCGAGGCCGTCGACGAGCAGGACGGCGACCCGCCGGGCGCCGGCGAGCGCGGTGGTCAGCCCCAGCGGGTCGGCCGGCAGGTCACCCCGGTCCACGGGGACGCCGAGCGCCGCCGCCGCGCCGGGCAGCACGTCGGCGAGGGTCGCGGTGCCGTAGGCCGGGCGGCGCAGGTCCGGCGGCAGGAGCTCCGACGGCGTCATCAGGGGTGTGCGGCGAGGACGTGCAGCCCGGTGGCCACCTCGCGGTACGGCGAGGCGCCGGCCAGGGCCAGCTCGAGGGCGCGCACGGCGTCGGGGTCGGCGCCCGATGCGGCGTCCAGCAGGTCGGCGACGACCGAGACGCCGCGCCACGGCCCCGGGCGCAGGCCGGCCCCCTCGACGAGGGCGAGCAGGGCGTCCGGGGTGAAGCGGCGCCGGGCGGGCGGGCGCGTGCGGGCGGGCGCCGGGTCGCGGTCCTCGAGCAGCGCCAGCGCCTCGACCGGGTGGCCGGCGACGGCGCGCGCGAGGACGGCGCCGGCACGGTTGGCCGCCGCCACGCTCACCTGGCCGCCCGGGCGGAGGGCGCCGGCGATCTCCCGCAGCGTGACCGCGGGATCGTCGACCACCTCCAGCACGAAGTGGCACAGGGCCAGGTCGTAGCCGCCGTCGTCGGGAGCGAGGGCGCCGAGGACCTCGCCGAGGAGGTCGCCGTCGCCCTGCACGCCCTGCACCCGGTCGCCCACCCCGGCCGTGGCGGCGCGGCGGGCGAGGGTCGCCAGGGCGTCGGCGCTGGGGTCGACGACGGTGACCGCGTGCCCGAGCCGGGCGAGGGGGACGGCGAACATGCCGCTGCCGCCACCGACGTCGAGCACGCGGAGCGGGGTGCCGGCACCGGTGACCGGGTCCAGCGCCGCCCAGACGGCCGCGCTCCGTGGTGGGAGCTGCTCGGCGGAGGACGGCGCGGGCGGAGTCGGCACCTGCCGGAGCCTAGTGGCGAGGAGCGGCGCCCACCGGTTCCCCGCCGGTGGGCGCCGCCTCGCCGGGTTCAGGCGTCGACGGTGTCGGCGGCACGCCTGATCTCGGCGAGATCGATGCGGCGCATCTGCAGCATCGCCTGGGTGGCGCGCCGGGCCCGTCCCGGGTCGGGGTCGTCGGTGAGCTCGAGGAGCTCGGCCGGGAAGACCTGCCAGGAGACGCCGAACCGGTCCTTCAGCCAGCCGCACTGGCTCTCCTCGCCGCCCTCGACCAGGCGGTCCCAGTACCGGTCGGACTCCTCCTGGTCGGCGCAGCGGATCTGGAAGGAGACGGCCTCGGTGAACGGGAACTGCGGTCCGCCGTTGAGTGCGGTGTACCGCCGGCCGTCGAGGGTGAAGTCGACGGTCAGCACGTCGCCCTCCTTCATGGGCGGAGGCATGTCGGGGCCGTAGCGGGTGACCTGGTCGATGGTCGAGTTCGGGAAGACGGAGGTGTAGAGCTGCGCGGCCTCCTCCGCCCGGCCGTCGAACCACAGGCACGGGATCTGCTCGGGCATGGGGATGGTCCTTCCTCGCCGTGCTGGTCGCTGACGAGAGGGTGGACCGCCGGGCGCACCGGATCTGATCGGCCGGCCGGAGGAAAGGCAGGTGCCTTCGACGGGTGGCCCCGCCTAGCGTGCGGGCATGCGCGCCGACCCAGCAGTCGTCCTGGCCTGGCGCGGCCCCCTGACCGACGACGAGATGGTCGAGCTCGTCAGGTCGCACGGCGGCTCGCCCGTCCCGGGCTGGTGGGACCGGATCCGGCCGCACAGCCTGGGCTGGGTGACGGCGCGAGCGGGTGGCGCGCTGCTCGGCTTCGTCAACGTCGCCTGGGACGGCGGTGACCACGCCTTCCTGCTGGACACCAAGACCCGGGGCGACCACCAGCGCGAGGGCATCGGGGCGACGGTCGTCGGAGCGGCGGCCGCGCGGGCGAGGGCCGCGGGATGCGAGTGGCTGCACGTGGACTTCCGGCCCGAGCTGCGCCCGTTCTACGTCGGCGCCTGCGGGTTCCGGCCCACCGATGCCGGGCTGGTGCACCTGCCCTCGCTCCGCTAGCTGCCGGTGGAGAGCCAGCGCTGCCAGGAGGGGCCGACGAGGTCGGCGAGGAGCGCGTAGCCGGCGGCACCGGGATGCGCGCCGTCGCCGGCGGCCACCTCGGTGCGCCAGGCCGGGGCAGCGGCCAGCGTGGCGACGACGGGGACGTACGGGACCCCGTGCCCGGCGCAGGCCCGCGCGAAGCGGTCGTCGAGATCGGCGATCCGCTGGTTCTGGGCGTCGTCGGCGACGGCCGGCGGGCCGACCACGAGCACCGGCCACTCCGCCTCGGCCGCGCCGGCCAGCATCCCGGCGAGCGCCGCGACCGACTCCTCCGGGTCCAGCCGCCGGACGCCGTCCTCCTCGGTGGTGTCGTTGACGCCGGTGGACAGCACCACCCGCGGCTCCCAGTCCCCTCCGGCCAGCCGGATCCGGCACTCGGCCAGCCAGCGCTCGGCGACCTCGGCGGTGGTCTGCCGGCGCACGCCGAGGACGTACCGGGTGACCGGCGGACCGGCGCGCCCGCTCGCTGCGCACAGCCGGCCGGTCCAGCCCAGGTGCTCGGGGTCGCCGACGCCGGCCACGAAGGAGTCACCGACGAAGCAGACGCGCAGGTCCCGGCTCACGCCCCCATCCTGCTCAGTGGCCGGAACTTCCCGGGCTGGAGTGCCAGAGCTTCCGCGGTGGAGCGGCGGCCGCGCGCCGGGCCGCCGTCCCGGCGTCGTCGCCGGCCGGCTTGATGTCGGCGTAGGGCGACATCCGGAAACCGGTGGGGTGCACCAGCACCGGGCGCACCACGACCGGCCGCGGTCCGTGCGAGGCCGCCGCCCCGGCGATCGCCTGCTCGGTGTACTCCCCCGGTGCGGCCATCAGCTCGCGCACGGCGTCCAGGCCGCCGGTCTCCCACGCCTCGTGCAGCGCCGGCAGCTCCCATGCCCCGGTCGCCCGCAGCGAGACCCCGCGCGCCCCGGTGCGGCGCAACACCCCGCGGACCACCAGCAGCCACGAGTGGAAGACCGTCGCGGCGTAGGGGCCCTGGGCGTCCTCGAAGAAGGTCGAGTCGGTGCAGCCCGACCCGTCGTCGAGGGTCACGAACACCACCCGTCGTCCCGACCGGATCGGCGGGGTCTGCGTCGCCACCTTCACCCCGGCGACCAGCAGCTCCGAGCCGCTGCGGCAGCCGAGCAGGTCGGCGGCCGGGACCGCTCCGAGTGCGGCGAGGAACGGCTTGTAGAAGTCGACGACGTGCCGGCTGGCGTCCAGGCCGAGCACCTCGAGCTCGGCGCGCACCAGCTCGGCGTCGGTGAACTCCGGCAGCCCGCTCCCCTCGGCCCACCCGGGGCCGGCACCGAGCCCCGCACCGTCGAACTGCCCCGACCCGTCGAACCGGCCGGCACCGTCCTGCCCTGCCACGTCCTCGAGCGGGAACAGGCCGTCCTGGCCCACCGCCTCCTCCTCCGAGCCCAGACCCAGGAGGTCCAGGCTCAGCTGCCCGGCGGAGCTCGCCCGTGCGCCGCTGCGGCTCCACCGGTCCAGCTCGCCGATCTGCAGCAGCAGGTCGCGCCGGGTCAGCTGCCGACGGCGGTGCGCGGGCCGGCGGGACTCGCGGTCGCGCATGCCGAACCCGTAGAGCGAGTCGAAGCCGCCGGCGAGCACCAGCCGCTCCACCACCGGGCGCGACACCGACGCCCGGGACCAGAAGTCGGCCAGCGACCGGTAGGGCTGCCCGGTGACGATGCGGGCGACCTCGTCGTCGGAGATGCCCTTCACGTCGGCCAGCGACAGCCGGATGCCGTAGCGGGAGGGATCGGGCATCGCCGCCGGCATCCACTCCGGCGGCGCCCAACCCCCCGCCGAGCCCTCCACCCCGGTTTCGTCACACCCCTCTTCCCGGACGAGGCGTTCGACCCGGTAGGTCGCCCCCGAGGTGTTCACGTCCAGCCCGAGCACCGCGATGCCGAAGTTGCGGGCGTCGTCGAGGATCAGCCGCTTCGGGTACATGCCGGGATCGTGGGTGAGCACCCCGGCCAGGAACGCCGCCGTGTGGTGCGTCTTGAGCCAGGCCGACTGGTAGGTGGGCAGCGCGAACGCCGCCGCGTGCGCCTTGCAGAAACCGAAGGACCCGAAGGCCACCAGCACCTGCCACACCTGCTCGGCGACCGCCTCCGGATAACCGGCGTCCAGCACGCGGGGCATGAACCACGCCCGCACCTCGGGATGGGCGTCCTTCTCCCCCAGTGCCCGCCGCACCTCGTCGGCCTCGGCCAGCGTGCAGCCGGTCATCCGCGAGACGACGTGCAGCACCTGCTCGTGGAAGACCACGACCCCGGCGGTCTCCGCCAGCGCGAACTCCAGGTCGGGGTGCGGGTACTCGGCGTCCCGCCAGCCGTTCCGGGCCAGGAGGAACGGGGTGACCATGTCGCTCTTCACCGGCCCGGGCCGGAACAGCGAGATGTCGACGATGATGTCCTCGAACGTCTGCGGCCCGAACTTGCCGACGAGTTCGCGCTGCCCCGGCGACTCGATCTGGAACATGCCGAGCGTCCGGGTGCTGCGGATCAGCTCGAAGGTCGCCGGGTCGTCCCGCGGGACGGCGTCGATGTCGACGGTCTCGCCGTCGACCCGCGCCACCTCGTCCATGGCGTGCGCGATCGCCGACTGCATCCGGATGCCGAGCAGGTCGAGCTTGAGCAGGCCGAGTTCCTCGACGTCGTCCTTGTCGAACTGGCTCATCGGGTAGCCGAGGTAGCTGCTCTCGACGGGGGTGCGGTCGAGCAGGGTGGTGTCGGACAGCAGCACCCCGCACGGGTGCAGCGCGATGTGCCGCGGCAGCCCGTCGAGCCGGGCGACCAGGTCGAACAGCAGGTCCAGGTCACCGCTGCCCCCGGCCCGCTTGGACCCGTACCGGCTGGCGCGCAGCTCGGGCAGGTCGCGCAGCGCGGCGTGCACCTGGTTGGCCCGGATGTGCGGGAACGCCTTGGCGACGGCGTCGATCTCGGCCTGCGGCAGGCTCAGCGCGGCGCCGACGTCGCGGATGGCGTGCCGCACCCGGTAGGTGTCCATCATCGAGATGCAGCTGACCCGGTCGGCGCCGAAGCGGTCGAGGACGGCGTCGTAGACCTCCATCCGCCGGGCGGACTCCACGTCGATGTCGATGTCGGGCAGCTGGTGGCGCAGCGGCGACAGGAACCGCTCCATCAGCAGGCCGTAGCGGATCGGGTCGACGTCGGAGATGCCGAGCAGGTAGGTGACCAGGCTGCCGGCGCCCGAGCCGCGCGCCGCCGCCCGAACCCTCAAGCTCTTGATGAGGTCGACCACGTCGGCGACGGTGAGGAAGTAGGAGGGGTAGCCGAGCTGGTCGATCACCGCCAGCTCCTCGTCCAGCCGGACGCGCACGCGCTCCGAGAGCGGCATCCCGCGCCGGCCCAGCCCGGCCTCGCAGCGGGCCCGCAGCACCTCCGACGAGGTCATCCCCCGCTCGGCGGCCGTGGTGACGACGTCGAGCTCGGGATAGCGGACGCTGCCGATGCCGAGGTCGTCGCGGATGTCGACGGCGCACTGCTCGGCCAGCCGGGCGGTGCGCTCGAGGAGCCGCAGGGCGGCGTCCCGGTCGGGGCCGACGAGGTCCTCGGCGACCAGCGCCATCTCCTTGCCCGACTTCAGGTAGCCCTCGGCGGTGCGCCGGTCGACGTGCCGCAGGTCCAGCGGGACGAGCCGGCGTGCGGCGTCGAGGACGTCGGCGGTCGGCGCGTCGAGGGCGTCGACGTAGCGGACCGCGTTGCTGAGCACCGCCGGCACGCCCTGCTCGTCGGCGAACCGGAGCATCGCCTGGGCCCGCTGCCGGTCACCCCGTCCGCGGTGGTGCACGACCTCCAGGACGAGGTGCGGACCGAAGACCGACCGCCAGATGTCCAGCTGTACTGCGGCGAGGTCGGTGCGGCCGGTGGCCAGCGCCCGCCCCACCGGGGAGTCGGGGCCCAGCAGCGCGGTCAGACCCGTGGCGTGCTCGGCGGCCATGGCCAGCGAGCTGACCGGTTCGCCGCGGGTGCCGCGCAGGTGCGTGCTGCTGGTGAGCCGGCACAGCGACGCCCAGCCGGCGCCGTCCCGGGCCAGGAAGGTGGTGCGCGGCAGCCGGAGGTCGACCGCCGCACCGCCACGGGCCGGTGCCCGGCGGGTGCCCTGCGGGGAGGAGGGATGCAGCCGCGGCGCCCGCGCACCGGACGCCGCGCCGCCGAGGGCGTGCGCGAGCGCCGGGGGCACGGTGCTGTCCGGCGCGGGGGCGACGGCGAGGTCGACCCCGAAGATCGGACGGATCCCCGCCGAGCGGCAGGCCAGCGCGAACTTGACCGCCCCGTAGAGCCCGTCGCGGTCGGTGAGGGCCAGCGCCCCCATCCCGTGCTCGGCGGCGCGCGCCACGAGGTCGGCGGGGTGGTTGGCCCCGAACCGCATGGAGTAGCCCGACGCGACGTGCAGGTGGACGAAGGGGTCGTTCACCGACGGTGCTCGGACGAGGTGCCCCCGACGACCCGCGGCCGCGGGTAGGCGGGAACGGCGCCGAGGTGGTTCTCCACCACGATCAGGAAGGCGCCGACGTCGCGGACGAGGTCGTCGGCCTCCCGGTCGGTGACGGCGTGCGACAGGCCGGCCTCGGCGGCGGCCCGCTTGGCGGCACCGGCGGCGAAGAAGGTGGCCCACTCCCCCAGCTCGGGCGCGACCTGACCGAGCAGCACCCAGGCGCTGCGCGGACGGCGGCGGCCACCCTCGGGCCGGGTGCGCGCGGCCAGCACGGCGGCGGCGGCCCGCAGCGCACCGAGGTGCGCGGTGGCGTAGCGCTGACGGGCGTCGGTGCAGCCGGTGGCCTCGGACAGCCCGCGGTGGGCCTGCTCCAGCAGCGTGACGGCGGCGGCGGGCAGCGCCGGAGGCAGGGGCAGCTGATCGGCCATGAGGGGTCGGGCGCCCATCAGTCGTGCACCCGGACGAGCCACCAGCGGTTGGCCGCGGCGTCCCAGGACAGGTCGAAGACACCGGCGAAGTCCGTCCGCGAGCGCCCCGCGCGGACCGCCTCCACCCGCCACACCTCGCGCGGCGCGACCAGGTCGGCCGACGCGCCCCCGGTCCCGGCGTCGCGCTGCCACCAGGGGGAGGTCTCCATCCACGAGTCGAGCAGCTCCCCCACGAGGTAGCGCGACTGCCCGCGCCAGAACTGCAGCGGCCCGAGCGCACCCCGCTCCACCTGCACCTCTTCGCCGACCCGGTCGACGGCCTCACCGAGCACCCGGCTCATGACGGACCTCCCCACGTCTCCGACACCCCGCCGCCCCGCACCACCCCGTGGGGAAGGCCGGGGAAAGATGCGGGCGACTGCTGGACCCATCGTTCGAACGCTTGTTCGAACACCGAGAAGTAGACCGGAGTCGGGGTGCGCCGTCAAGACGGCCGCCGCGTGTCGCCCGCTTTCCGGCGCGAGGAGCGGTGCCGCGCGCCGCCGGGACCGGTGGCAGGATCAGACGCATGTCCTCGCCCGCGCACCCCCGGGTCGCCGCGGTCAGCCGCCTGCTGCGGGAGGCCGGTGCGGCCGGCGAGGTGCGCGTGCTCCCCGCCGAGGTCCGCACCGCCGCCGCGGCGGCCGCCGAGCTCGGCGTGCCGGTGGGCGCGATCGCCAACAGCCTGGTCTTCGTCGCCGCCGGCCAGCCGCTGCTGGTCATGACCAGCGGCGCGCACCGCGTGGACGAATCGAAGGTCGCCGCGCTGCTCGGCGTCGACAGCGTCGACCGCGCGCCGGCCGAGCTCGTCCGCGAGGTCACCGGCCAGCCCATCGGCGGCGTCGCCCCCGTCGGCCACCCCGAGCCGATCGGCACGCTCGTCGACGTCGAACTGGCCCGCCACCCGCTGGTCTGGGCGGCGGCAGGGCACCCGGCCACGGTCTTCCCGACCACCTACGAGGAGCTCCTCCGGCTCACCGACGGGACCGCCGCCGAGGTGGGCGACGGGCCGATCGACACCGCCTCCGTCACCTACGACGTCCCGGAGGCGGTCGGCTCGTGACCGACACCCGACCCGGCACCCGGATCGTCGAGCTGCCCGTCCCGTGGCTGCGCGACCACATGCACGAGGCGCTGGCCATCTACGGCCTCGCCATGGGCTACGACCCCGCGGTCGTGGCCGGCCGCTACGGCTACGCCATCCAGCACACCGACCGCCCCGGCTTCCGCGCCGTGGGGGCCTTCGCCGCCGAGGCCGAGGCCGAGCGCCTCGTCGGCTTCGGCTACGGCTACGAGATCGCGCCGGGTCAGTGGTGGCACGACCAGGTGCGCGCGGCCCTGGACCGGCGGACGGCGAAGAAGTGGATGCCCGGCGCCTTCGAGGTCTGCGAGCTGCACGTCCACCCCGAGCACCAGAGCCGCGGCCTGGGCCGGCAGCTGCTGCACGCCCTGGTGGCCGGCGTGGCCGCCCCGGTCGCCCTGCTCTCCACCCCCGACGCCGACACGAAGGCGTTCCGGCTCTACCACGCCGACGGCTTCGTCGACCTCGCCCGCGGCTACCACTTCCCCGGCGACCCGCGGCCGTTCGCGATCCTCGGTGTCGAGCTCCCCATGCATCCGCGCGACCCGCAGCCGGCGAACACCTGAGCGTGCCCTCCCCCGCAGCCGCCCCGGCCCCCGTCGACGTCGTCGTGATCGGCTCCGGCCACAACGGGCTGGTCGCGGCCTGCTACCTGGCGCGGGAGGGCCTGTCGGTCGAGGTCGTGGAGTCCGACGAGGTGCTCGGGGGCGCGGTGTCGACCGTCGAGCGCTGGCCGGGCGTGCGCGTGGACCGCGGCTCGAGCGCACACGTGATCATCCGGCAGAGCGGCATCGTCGAGGAGCTGGACCTGGCCGCCCACGGACTGCGCTACCTCGACTGCGACCCGTGGGGGTTCGCCCCGGCCCCCGTCCCCGGCGATCCCGGCCCGGACGGCCGGCCGCTGGTCTTCTCCGTCGACCTGGACGCGACCTGCGCCTCCATCGCGGCCGCGTGCGGTGAGGACGACGCCGATGCCTACCGCCGCTTCGTCGCGGTCTGGGGACCGCGCAGCCGGGCCGTCGTCGCCTCGTTCGGCCGCCGGCCCAGCGCCGGCGGACTCGTCCGCTCCTTCTGGCCCCTGGGCGCTCCCGGGGAGGGCCGCGCCCGCACCCCCGGCGGCGAGCTGGCCGTCGACTTCCTGGGGTCGGGCGACGCCCTGCTGGACCGCTGGTTCGGCAGCGAGCGGCTCAAGGCGGCGCTGGCCTGGTTCGGCGCCCAGTCCGGGCCGCCGATGTCCGAGCCCGGGACGGCCGCGATGGTGGGCTGGGTGGCACTGCTGCACGACGTCCCACCCGGCCATCCGGTCGGTGGCTCGGGCGGGCTGACCGCGGCGCTGCGCCGACGGCTGGAGGCCGACGGCGGACGGGTGGTGCTCGGTGACGGCGCCGCCCGGCTGCTGGTCGACGACGACGGCACGGGGCCCCGGGTCACCGGGGTCGAGACGGAGTCGGGACGGCGCGTGCACGCCGGCGCCGTCGTGGCCGCGTGCCACATCGGGGTGACCCGGCGGCTGGCCGGCGGGGACGCGCCTCCCGCGCTGGCCGAGGCGGATCCGCCGATCGGCAACGGCTTCGGACTGGTCGTGCGCGCCCTCACCGACGCCCTGCCCGGCTATCCGGGCGCCACGCCCGAGGAGTCGCTGCAGGGACTGCAGTTGCTGTGCACCGACCGCGCGCAGCTCGCCGCCGCCCACGGCGACTGGGGTGCCGGCCGGGTGCCGCGCGAGCCGGTGCCCCTGGCGATGTCCTTCTCCGCCAGCGACGACACGCTGGCGCCGGCCGGCTCGCACGTCGTGACGATCTGGGGTCAGTGGTACCCCTACGCCCTCGCCGACGGCGCCGACTGGGACGCCCTGGCCGACGCCGAGGCGCAGCGGCTGGTCGAGGCCGTCGACCGGTTCGCGCCCGGTTTCGCGAACTCGGTACAGCGGCTGTACGTACAGACTCCCTTGATGCTCGAGCGGGAGCTGTCCCTGCCCCGTGGCAACGTCATGCACGTGGAGATGGGGCTGGCCAGCATGTTCGGGTTCCGGCCGACCCCGGCGCTGTCGGGCTACCGCGTCCCCGGCCTGACCGGCCTGTACCTGGCCGGCGCCTCCACCCACCCGGGCGGCGGCGTCTCCGGCAACTCCGGCCGCAGTGCGGCCCGCGTCGTCCTCGGTGACCGGTCCCGGCCCGCACGGGCCCGCGCGGCGGCGGCCAGGTCCCTGCGCCGGGCGGGCGCGAGGTTCGGCCGGAGACCCTCGTGATCCCGTCGATCGCCGCGCTCCCCCTGCCGCGGCCGAGGACCGCCCGTGAGCTGGTGCCGCTCGCCCTCGCCGTGGCGCTGCTCGGCACGGCGATCGCCTACCCCCTCGCCGACGGCGACGGCCGGAACGCCGTCAGCTGGGCGATCGTCCTGCTCGGCGCGACGCTGTCGGTGGTGCACGCCTGGCTCAGCCGGGGGGCCCGCACCGGCCTCGGCGTCCTGGTGCTCGTCGGCGTCGTCGCCGTCGCGTTCGAGAGCGTCGGGCTGGCCGCCGGGTTCCCCTACGGCAGCTACACCTACAGCGACGTCCTCGGGCCGACGCTGCTCGGCGTGCCGTTCCTCGTGCCGCTGGCCTGGCTGATGATGGCCTGGCCGAGCTGGCTGCTCGGTGGCCGGCTGGCCCGTCGGGTGCGCGTCGAGCGCCGGCGGGCGGCGCGCATCGCGTGGGCCGCGGCCGTGTTCGCCGCCTGGGACGTCGTGCTGGACCCCCAGATGGTCGACGCCGGCTACTGGACCTGGGAACACCCCGACCCGGGGCTCCCGGGCATCGACACCGTGCCGCTGACCAACCTGGCCGGCTGGCTGGTCGCCGGGCTGGTCCTCATGACGCTGCTCGACCTCCTCGTCGAGCGCACGGCGACTCCTCCCGCCGTCGGCGACGCCGCGCCCCTGCTGGCGCTGGCCTGGATGACCCTCGGCGGCGCCCTGGCCCACGCCGGGTGGCTCGGGCTGCCCGGGTCGGCGGCCTGGGGCGCCGGGCTGGGTCTCGCCGTCCTCGCCGTCCTCGCCGTCCAGCACGCCCGGCAGCCGTGAGCGGCCGGCTGCTGCGGGCGCTGGCCGGGCTCTCGGTCGCGGGGGCGGCGCACGCGGCACTCAACGCCGCGCTGCTGCGCCGCCCGCCGGCCGCCCCGCCACCGGTGCGCGGCTCCGTCGCCGTGGTCGTCCCGGTGCGCGACGAGGCGGCGAACGTGCTGGACTGCCTCGCCGCGGCGCTCGACCAGCGCGGCGTCCCCGGGCTGCGCGTCGTCGTCGTCGACGACGGCTCGACCGACGGCACCGCCGCCCTGGTGGCCGCCCACAGCGACGCGCGCGTGGAGCTGGTGACCGCACCCGCGCCCGGGCCCGGCTGGCTGGGCAAGCCGAACGCCTGCGCGCGGGGCGCCGCGGCCGCGGGCGACGCCGACGTCCTGGTGTTCCTCGACGCCGACGTGCGGCTGATGCCCGACGCCGTCGCCGCGGCCGTCGCGGTGCTGGACGACGCCGGGCTGGACCTGGTGTCCCCCTGGCCGCGGCAGCTGACCGGCAGCGCCGCCGAACGGCTGGTCCAACCCCTCCAGCAGTGGCTGTGGGCGACGTTCCTCCCCCTCCGGCTGGCCGAGCGCTCGCCCCGGCCGTCGCTGGCCGCGGCCAACGGCCAGTTCCTCGTCGCGCGGCGCGAGGCCTACGAGCGGGCCGGCGGGCACGCCGCCGTGCGCGGCGAGGTCATCGAGGACGTCGCTCTGCTGCGCGCGGTCAAGGCCGCCGGTGGGCGCGGGGTCGTGATCGACGGGTCGAGGCTGGCCGTGTGCCGCATGTACGAGGGCTGGGCCGGCGTGCGGGAGGGCTACACGAAGTCGCTCTGGGCCGCGGTCGGCGGCTCACCGGCCGCCGGGCTGGTCACCGCCGGCGCGCTGACCGCGGTGTGGGTGCTCCCGGCAGCCGCGGCGCTGCGGGGGTCGCGGGCCGGGCTGGCCGGATACGCGGGCGGGGTGGTCGGGCGGGCGATCAGCGCCGCCGCGACAGGAGGGCGGGTGTGGCCGGACGCGCTCGCCCATCCGCTGTCCGTGCTGGCCCTCGACGTCCTCATGGTGCGCTCGGTGGCCGGGCACCGGCGCGGCACCCTGCGCTGGCGCGGCCGCGGGGTGACCGCAAGGCCGCCCGCGCCGCGGGATGCCACTGCGGCGAGGATGGGCCGGTGACCTCTCCGGCAGCGCGCGACCGCGTCTCCTTCGACCCCGACGCCATGGACACCGGTGCCTTCTACCGGGTGCTCAACTCCGTGGTCGTCCCCCGGCCCATCGCGTGGGTCTGCACCCGCTCCGCCGAAGGCGTGCACAACCTCGCGCCGCACTCGTTCTACACCGTGGCGTGCGTGAGCCCGCCGGTCGTGCAGTTCACGTCGGTGGGCCGCAAGGACTCGCTGCGCAACGCCGAGGCGACCGGCGAGTTCACCGTCAACCTCACACCCGAGGCCCTGTTCGAGCAGGTCAACGCCACCGCCACCGACTTCCCGCCCGACCACAGCGAGGCCGAGCACACCGGTGTGCGGCTGGAGCCGGCCGAGACGGTCGACGCGATGCGGGTCGCCGAGTCGCCGGTGTCCATCGAGTGCGTCCTGCACGGCACCCTCAGCCTCGGCGACAGCACCGTGGTGTTCGGGCGGGTGCGCCACATCAGCGTCTGGGCCGAGGCGGTACGCGACGGCCGGCCGCGCATCGAGCACCTGCGCCCCCTGGCCCGGCTGGGCGGGAACGAGTGGTCGACCGTCGGCGAGGTGCGCGAGATCCGGCGCATCCCTTACGGCGCGTGGGAGGCCGACCCGGGCATCGGCGAGCGCCTCCGGGACGAGTAGGCCGAGCGGTTCCCACCGCCGCGTACGCGCCGGGCGGCTACGCCGGCAGGTGCGCGTCCACCTCGGCGGCGGCGTCGTCGCCGAACGCCTCGGCGAAGCGGCTGAGGAAGCTCTCCCGCGGCAGGTCGTACTCCTGCGTGCCGATGACCTCGACCGCGGCGGTGGCGACGGCGGAGCCGAGCTGGGTGGCCCGCTCCAGGCCCAGGCCCCACATCCGGCCGGCGATGAACCCGGCGCGCAGCGCGTCCCCGCCGCCGGTCGGCTCGACCGGCTTGGTCTCCGGGACGGCGATGACCGAGATCGGCTCCTCGTCCGCGCGGCGCACGAGGATGCCGTCCGCGGCCTGCGTGGTGACCCAGGTGCCGACGCGGGCGAGCACCTCGGCGTCGGTCCAGCCGGTCTTCTGCAGCAGCAGCGCCGCCTCGTACTCGTTGGTGAAGAGCACCTCGGCGCCGTCGACCAGGTCGCGGATCATGGCGCCGTCGGCCCACGCCAGCTGCTGGCTGGGGTCGGCGGCGAAGGCGTAGCCGCGCTCCCGGCACTCGTGGGTGTGCCGCACCATCGCGGTCGGGTCGTTCGGGCCGACGACGACGAGGTCGAGCTCGCCGACGCGGGCGGCGACCGGCGCCAGCTCGATCTGCGAGGCCTCGCTCATCGCACCCGAGTAGAACGAGGCGATCTGATTGTTCGCGGTGTCGGTCGTGCAGACGAAGCGGGCGGTGTGCTTGAACTCCGACCAGTGGACGCTCGCGGTGTCGACGCCGTGCCGGCTCAGCCAGGCCTCGTAGTCGGCGAAGTCGCTGCCGACGGCGCCGACGAGGACCGGCGCCAGCCCGAGCAGGCCCAGGCCGAAGGCCATGTTGGCGCCGGCACCGCCGCGGTGCTGCACGAGGTCGTCGACCAGGAAGGAGAGCGAGACGTTCTCCATCTGACCCTCGACGAACTGCTCGGTGAACTTCCCGGGGAAGGTCATGAGGTGGTCGGTCGCGATGGACCCGGTGACGACGACGGGCACGGGCTGCTCCTGGGGGGACTGGCTCCGGAGGGGCACGGGCCCCCGGCTCGTGGGCGGGCCTGGGTGACGGAGAGGTGAACGGGCGGGGTCGAGCACGCACAGAGTAAGGGCCACCCCGCCCGCCAAGGGCCACGAGGTGCGCCGTGGGCTCAGCGGGGCCCGGCGCTCTCGGGCCCGGTCAGCTCCGAGCGCAGCCACCAGCCCAGCTGGACGGTGGCCACCGCTCCGAGGACGGCACCGACGGCGGCTCCGGTCGTCACGGTCAGCACGTCCCCGTCCACGCCGCGCACCTCGAGGCCGGAGACCACGCCGGCGCCACCGAGGGTCAGGCCGGCCATGACGACCCGGGTGGGGCGCTCCCACAGCGAGATCGGCCCGGTGCGGTCGACGCCGGCCTGCCCTGCGCGGGCACGCACGTAGTCGGGCAACCAGCACAGTGCGCCGAACACGACCACCAACCAGCCGGGCGCCCCCGCGACCCACAGCGCACCGGCGTAGGCGACCTCGGTGAGCCGGTCGACCACCGAGTCCAGGACGAACCCGCGCTGCGACGCGCGCCCGGCCCCGATGGCCAGCGCGCCGTCCAGGCTGTCGAGCAGCCCCGACAGCCCCACCAGGAGGCCGGCGGCGATCAGCCACGCACCTCCGACGGCGGCAGGGACGACCGCGGCCGCAGCGACGACCAGTCCGGCGGCGGTCGCGACGGCCGGCGGCATCCCGGCCAGCGGCCGGGCGAGGGTGTGCGCGACGGTCAGCCAGCCCCGCACCAGCGGCGACGACGTGTCGGCACCGCCGTGCCAGCGCGACCACGCCGCCAGGTACTCGTCCCGGTTCAGCACCGCGTCCCCTTCCCGCACCGCGGCTCCGGGCAGTGGCGCCCGGGTCCCGAACAGGGACAGTAGGTGGATGCTCGCCGGCCTCTCCCCCGCGCGCCGACGCGTCGTCCTCGTGGTGGTCGCGCTCGTGCTCGCGGGCGCGGCGGTCCTGGGCGTCGTCCTGGTGCAGCGGCCCTCGGCCGGCGACGCCGACCCGGTCGCGCAGGACCGGCTCGGGCCGGTGCTGCTGGTGCCCGGCTACGGCGGCGACACCCGGGCGCTGCAGTCCCTCGCCGACCGGTTGGGCGCGGCAGGGCGGGACGCCACCGTGGTCGACCTGCCCGGCGACGGCACCGGTGACCTCACCGCCGCGGCAGACGCGCTCGACGCCGCGGCGCGCGCGGCCCTGGCCCGCACCGGGGATCCGGCCGTGGACGTCGTCGGGTACTCCGCCGGCGGGATCGTCGCCCGGCTCTGGGTCGCCGACGGCCACGCAGCCAGCGTCCGCCGCGTGGTCACGCTCGGCTCCCCGCACCACGGCACCGACCTCGCCGGACTGGCGGACTCGCTGGTTCCGGGGCAGTGCCCGCTCGCCTGCCGTCAGCTGGCGCCCGGCAGCGACCTGCTCGCGGAGCTCAACGCCGGTGACGAGACGCCACCGGGGCCGAGCTGGGTGTCGATCTGGACCACCCAGGACCGGACGGTGACCCCGCCGGACAGCGCCCAACTGGACGGCGCGCTCGAGCTGCCCGTCCAGTCGGTCTGCGCCGGTGCGCAGGTGGCGCACGGCGACCTCCCCCGCGACCCGCTGGTGCAGGGGATGGTGCTCGCCGAGCTGGCGGTCGGCGATCCCGTGCCGCTCGGCCCGGCCGACTGCGCCCGCCTGAGCTAGCTGGTGACGTCCTTGGTGGTGAAGTTGGCCCAGGCCGCGGCCAGCAGCACCCCGACGTACACGGCCTGCAGGGCCAGGCCGCGGGTGAGGTCGCGCCACTGGATCGGGTCGCGGAAGAGGTCGACGAAGGCCAGCCAGTAGCGCGTGGGCAGGTAGGGCGCGATCGGCGAGGCCGCGTCCAGCGTGAAGAGCAGCGACGAGGTGACGAGCACCGCGAGCGCGCCCATGGTGGCGGCCAGCGGCGAGTCGGTCAGCGTGGAGAAGAAGAGTCCGAAGGCCGCCACCCCCAGCATCGACACGGCGACGTAGCCGATGGCGAGCACCGTCCGGCCGGCGATCTGCTGGGACGTCAGCGAGGTGCCCGACACCGACGTCCCGCCGACGGGCTGCGCGTCGAACAGCGTCGTCCCCACCAGGTAACCGACGGCGGCGACCACCACCACGGTCACCAGGACGAACGCCAGGACGGCGACCAGCTTGGCGACGAGCAGGCGGGTGCGCCCGACCGGCCGGGTGAGCAGGTACCGCAAGGTGCCCGCCTGGGCCTCCCCCGCGACCGCGTCGCCCGCGATCACCGCGACCGCGATCGGCAGGAACAGCGGCAGCACGATGGCCAGCGCCGCCAGTGGGTAGAGCGAGCCGTTGCTCAGGACGGCGGACAGGAACGGCGGGCCCTCGCCGGGGCGCGGCGCCAGGTCGGTGACCACCAACAGCACCGCCACCAGCACCGGCAGGGCGTTGAGGACGGCGATGGTGGCCCAGGTGCGCGGGCGGCGGAACATCTTGCGCAGCTCGACGGCGATCACCGCGTGGCCTCCACCCGGTCGGTGCTCGTGCCGGCGGCGGCCAGCACCACCTGCTCGAGCGTCGGGCGCTCCAGGGCCAGCCCGGTCACCGGGATGCCGGCGCCCACGAGCAGGGCGTTGACCTCGGCCGGGTCGGCCCCCCGCACGACGAGCCGGTCCCCCTCGACCGCGGTGACCCGTCCGTCGAGGACGGCGCGCACCCGGTCCGGGGCGGGGCTGTGCACGACCGTCGACCCGGTGGGGGCGACCAGCGTGGCGATCCGGTCCTGCAGCACCAGCCGGCCGCGGTCGAGCACGCCCACCCGGGAGCAGAGCTGCTCCACCTCGGCCAGCAGGTGGCTGGACAGGAAGATCGTCGTCCCCCCGCGGTGCAGGTCCAGGAGCAGCTCGCGGATCTCGGAGATGCCCTGCGGGTCCAGGCCGTTGGTCGGCTCGTCGAGGACGAGCAGCTCGGGACGGCGCAGCAGCGCACCGGCCAGCCCGAGCCGCTGGCGCATGCCGAGCGAGTACGCCTTGACCGGCTTCCGGCCCGCCCCGCCGAGCCCCACCTGGTCCAGCGCGGCGTCGACGCGCACGGTCCGGGTGCGCCACGGTCCCCCGCGCCCCGAGGCGTCGAGCAGGCGCAGGTTCTCCCGGCCGGAGAGGTGCCCGTAGGCGGCGGGGCCCTCGATCAGCGCACCCACCCGGGGCAGCACGCGGCGTCCGGCGCGGGGCATCCGGCCGCCCAGCAGCTCGATCTCGCCGCTCGTGGGCAGCACCAGCCCGAGCAGCATGCGCACGGTGGTGGTCTTGCCCGACCCGTTGGCGCCGAGGAAGCCGTAGACGTCGCCCTGCTGGACGTCGAGGTCGATGCCGTCGACGGCGCGGACACGGCCGTACCGCTTCACCAGGCCGCGGGTGCTGATGACGACGTTCACCGGGTCCCCGCCAGCTCGGGCAGCTGGCCGGCCGCGGTGACCAGCGCGTCGAGGGTGACCGTGCCGGTGAGCACGTACGGGCCGCGGCCCGGGGGCTCCACCAGCATCAGGCCCACCGGCCCGGCGGCGATCCGCGCTCCCGCGTCGTCGACGACGGCGTCCGGGCTCCGCGCCAGCGTGTCGTCGAGGGCACGGGCCAGCCCCTCGGGGACCGGCGCCACGGCGAGCAGGGTCACGCCCGACCCGTAGAGCCCGATCCCCCGCGGCGCCCCCTCCAGCGCCCGCCGGGGCAGGCCGGCGAGCTCGTCCGGCAGCGTCACGGGGCGGACCCGGTCGCCGGCCTCGCGGAGCACCTCCGCCTGCCGGCCCTCCCGGACGGCCGCACCCGGGGGCGGCCGGAACGCAGTGACCTCCGCAGGCGGGCGGCCCAGCTCCAGGTCCAGGAACCGCGTGTCCAGCGTGGCCCGGTCGCTGCCCTTGGCCACCACCTCCACCTGCAGCGGCAACCCGCTGTCGCCGTCGACCCAGACGTCGACCCGTCGGACCGACGCGGCCGGCTCGGCGGGCGTCAGCCGGAGTCCGAGGGCGTCCCGGCCGGCCACCCGCCGCGCGCCGATGCGCGAGAGCTCGGCGTCGGCGGCCTCCGACAGCAGCCGCCGGGCCAGCGGGGGCGGCAGCAGGTCCGGCGCCGCGGGGAGCTCCAGCGGCGCGGCCTCCGTGCGGGTCGCCGTCGCCCGTTCGTACTCCCACGTCCAGGAGCCCGCGGCATCGCGGTGCACCCCGGTCTCGCCGGCCGTCGTGACGACGTCGACCCGGTGGTCGGTGGGCCCGCGCCACCAGACGCGCATGGTCGTCCGGTCGCTGAACAGGTCGGCCACCGAGGTCAGCCGGTCGGTCACGGGCAGGGAGAGGCCACCGGCGGACTCCGCGGTGCCGGAGAACCCGACGTCGTCGCCGGCCAGCACGGCGGCGCGGAGGTCGGCCGCGGAGACGTCGGTGTCCTGGGCCGGCAGCGCTCCGACGACGGCGGGGAGGGAGACCAGGACCGCGACGAGGGCCCCGACCGCGGCCCAGCGCGGCGCGGCGCCGCGCCCGCGTCCCGACATGCCGGCCACGGTACGTCCGCCGCGGCCGGTGGGTAGCCGCGCAGCATGCCCCCGCCGAGCGGAGAACAGCTTGCCGCCGGAGCCGTTCGAACATATGGTCGAATGCATGACGACGGGGACCGCCAGCGACTGGTTCGTCCAGGCGCGCCGGCGGGCCGCCGCAGCCGGCCGACGGCGTCAGGCGGGC
The DNA here is from genome assembly GCA_963747895.1 of uncultured Actinomycetota bacterium. Lineage (GTDB taxonomy): Bacteria > Actinomycetota > Actinomycetes > Mycobacteriales > Geodermatophilaceae > Blastococcus. Next base: position 210,439 of record CAVVGX010000002.1, on the reverse strand, counting down.
CCGGCATCCGAGGAATGGCCGGAGTTCGCACCCCCCGTCGCGTTGTCCGACGGTCCCCTGGGCGAGGTCCAGTCAGCGGACCGCGAGATCGCCCGGCTGACGGCTGTGCGGGCGCGTGCGGTGGCCCGGTTCGCCGCCGACCGGCCGGCCGCCGTGGACCGGGCGCAGGGTGAGCCGGGCGCGATGAGCGCCGAGCGCTGGGCCGCCCGGCCCGCGGCCCTGCGGCAGGTCAGCGAGTGGGCCGCGCAGGAGCTCGTGGTGGCGCTCTCCCGCAGCGCACCGGCCGCCGACACGCTGCTGACCCAGTCGCTCGACCTCGTGCACCGGCTGCCGGGGACGCTGGCCGCGCTCGAAGCCGGGGCACTCCATCCCGGGCACCTCTGGACGATGCTGGACAAGGTCGCCCCGATCGAGGATGCCGCGATCCGTGCGGAGGTCGAGGCCGCGCTGCTGCGGTGGACGGCCGGGAGGGTCGTCACCCCGCCGCAACTGAACCGCAAGGCGCTCCGCGAGGTGACCCGGCGCGATGTCCGAGCTGCCGCCCGGCGTCTCGAGAGGGCTCTTCAGCAGCGCGGCATCCACCTCCGGCCGGACGGCGCCGACGGCATGGCCACCCTGACGGTGGTCGCGACCATGCCGGAGGCGCAGGCACTGCACCGGGCCCTGGTGGCCTGCGCCGAGGCGCTCACCGAGGACGACGATCCCCGGACGCGCGGGCAGAAGATGCTCGACTGCCTCCTCGAGCTGGTGCTGCGCCCCGGCGAGAACGACCTGCCGCCGGTGCAGGTGCTGCTGACCGTCGTGGCCTCGATGGCCACGCTGGCCGGTGGTGACGGGCCAGGCGAGGTCGACGGCCATGTGGTGCCCGCCGAGATGATCCGGCAACTCCTCGCCGCCCTGACGGGTGCCGACCTGGGCCGCCCCACCGAGGCGGGAACCGATGCGGACGGCATCGACGCGGAGGCGGCCGATGCTGCGCCGAAGGCGTGCCCGGTGGAGGCGCGCCCGGCGGAGGGCATGGGCTGGGAGGAGCACGAGCAGCGGGAGCTCGCGGACTGGTGGGCCGAGATGGAGCGGCGGGTTCTCTCCGGCGACGTGGCCGATCCGGATCCCGAGCCCGGCCCGCTGCCACCGGCCGACCTCGGCCACCTGCTCCCGGACGAGGGCCCGTGGGACGACGATGGCCGGTCAGGGCGCCCTCGGACGCCCGCGCATCCCCCAGGGCCCGAGCCGGCCGCCGATACCCGGTGGTGGGCGGCCGCCGACCGGGCGCTGGACGACGCCGGCCTCGCCGTGGAGGACGCCCGCCGGACACTGGCCAGAGCGGAACGCGCGGTCCGCACCGCAACCGCAGCCGACGTGACGGACGAGAACGCCTGGCAGGCCGGCCCCGCTGGGCGGGTGACGCAGGCCGAGGACGCGCTCGCGGCCCTCCGGGCGGCCACCGGCCGGCAACGGGACCTGCTCGGCGACCTGCTGTCGATGTCCGGTGGAGGCGGGCTGGCCGAACGTCCGCGCATCGCACTCACCGACGCCCTGTCCGGGGCGCTGGTCGCGCTCAGCGACCTCCCGGAGCTGCGTCGTGCGGGCAGCTGCGGCCGGGCTGCGTGCCGTCGACCCGCAGCACGCTGCAGCCACGACCTCGGCGACCGCCCGGGGCTCGGCCCACCAGGCCCGACGGAGGGCTACCGGCCCTCGGCAGAGCTCAACCGCTTCGTCCGCGCCCGTGACAGACGCTGTCGCTTCCCGGGGTGCGGCCGCCGGGTGCCCCGGGGCGGAGAGCTCGACCACAGCGTCGCCCACCCGCTGGGGGCGACGACCGCCGCCAACCTGGTCGGCTACTGCACCACCCACCACCGGGGCAAGCACCAGTCGCCAGGGTGGGTGCACCGGCTCGAGGCGGACGGCACGTTGCGCGTCACCACCCCGACCGGGCTGGTCGCCGTCACCACTCCCCCGCCGTACTGATCGCTGCGGCGGACTCGATCGCTGCGGCGGACCGGTGGGTGCCGGGCCCGGGACGCAGCTCACGCGTGCACCGGCGCCGTTCTGGATACCCCCTGCGGCATGGCTGCCCAGATCAGTGACGCCGTCGTCGTCGACGTCCTCCGCCGGGTCGACCGGCTGGCCACCCCGCTGGCCTCCCGTCTCGGCCGCCCGCCGGCGCGGCCGCAGGCCGAGCGGGACCGGTGGTGGGGCGACCAGGTCTCCCGGATCGCGGCGGCCGTCTCGGCCGCCCCGCGCTTCCTCGGCCGGCTCGCCGACCTGCTCCCCCTGCAGAACACCGTGGGCACCGCGGTCCAGTCGATCGTCGTGCTGGGGGTCGCCGGTGAGCACGGCGTGACCGCACCCGCCGAGCGGGTCTCGCTGCTCGCCCGCGTGCTGCTCGACCGCGACCTCTCCCCGGAGGCCGTGGAGCCGCTGCTCACCAAGAGCCGCGGCACCTACCGCACCGAGGCCTTCGGCGCGCCCGAGGAGCGCAAGGGCGTCGTCGGCCCCGTGCGCACCGTGTGGCGGGTCGCCCGGCTGCTGGCCCGCATCGACGGCGCCCTGGACGCCCGGCCGAAGGGCAGGCTGCACCACCGGGCGCTGTCCAACCTCCCCGTCGTGGGCGTGGCCGGCGGCTACGCGGCCGAGCGGGAGGGCCTCCGCCGGGCAGCCGCCGAAGCAGCAGCGGCGCTGGGCGACCCGGTCAGCCCGCGGTCGTGACCGAGGGAGCGCCGACCAGGTTGGCGTGGACCTCACGCGTCGCCGTCGACCGGTTCATGGTGATGAAGTGGATGCCGGGCACGCCCTCGTCCAGCAGCGTCCGGCACAGGTCGGTGGCCACCTCGACCCCGTAGGCCCGGACGGCGGCCTTGTCCTCGGGCCGGTCGCCGTCGAGGGCCTCGAACCGCTCCGCGAGGTCGGTGGGGAACGCCTGACCCGACAGCTGCACGATGCGCTTGATCTGCCGGGCGTTGGTCACCGGCATCACCCCGGCGATGATCGGGATGTCGCAGCCCCGGTCGGTCACGCGGTCGCGCATGCGGAGGTAGTCCTCGGCCCGGAAGAACATCTGGGTGATCGCGAAGTCCGCACCGGCCCGGCACTTGGCCACGAACATGTCGACGTCGGTGTCGAAGTCCGGGGAGCGCGGGTGCCGCTCCGGGAAGGCGGCGACGCCCACGGAGAAGTCGCCCATCGACCTGATCAGCTCGACCAGCTCCGCGGCGTAGGACAGCCCCTCCGGGTGGGCGACCCACTCGGCCTGCGGGTCCGCACCCGGCGGGTCCCCGCGCAGCGCGATGAGGTTGCGGACCCCCGCGGCGGCCAGCCGGCTGACCACGTGCCGGAGCTCGGCGATGCTGTGGTCCACCGCGGTCAGGTGCGCCAGCGGCGTCATCGTCGTCTCGGTCGCGATCCGCTCGGTGACCGACACCGTGCCCTCGCGGGTGCTGCCTCCGGCGCCGTAGGTCACCGACACGAACGAGGGCTGCAGCCGCTCGAGCTCGCGCAGCGCGCTCCACAGCTGCTGCTCGCCCTCGGAGGTCTTCGGCGGGAAGAACTCGAAGGACCAGGTCGGCCGCTCCGAGGCCAGCAGCTCACGCACGGTCTGGGTCACGGACGCCGAGGGTACGGACGATCGCCCACTTTCTGACCACCGACCGCATCCGGATCGGGGGAGGGCGACGAAGAGGGCAGGAGCGGACGACCCCGGGAAGGACCACTCCATGAACGGCAGCACCCTCCCAGCCCTCACCGGTCCGGCCCGCCGGACGCTTCGGGGCGATACCGGCCAGCGTCGGGGCGATACTGGTCAGGTGACCATCGGGACCCCGCAGGGGACGACATCGGCCCACCCGGCCCCGTCCCTGGCCGCCGCCGACCTGGACCGGCTGCACGCCGCGGTCTCCGCGTCGCTGACCGAGTTCCTCGAGCGGCAGCGCACCACGCTGGCCGGGATGGCCGCGGGCCTGGCCCCGGTGGTCGACGAGGTCGCCGCCCTGGCCGCCGGCGGCAAGCGGCTGCGCCCCTCCTTCGCCTACTGGGGCTGGCGCGGCGCCCGCGACACCGGCCCCGGGGCCGGGGAGGACGACGCCGCGGTGCTCCGCGCGGTCTCCGCGCTGGAGTTCGTGCACGCCAGCGCGCTGGTCCACGACGACGTCATGGACGGCGCCGTGACCCGCCGCGGCCGCCCCGCCACCCACATCGGCTTCGCCGCCCGGCACGCCGCGGACGCCCTCACCGGTGACGGCGACCTGTTCGGCACGGGCGCGGCGATCCTCGTCGGCGACCTGGCGCTGGTGTGGTCCGACGAGCTGCTGCGCTGCTCCGGCATCTCCGAGGGCGCGCTGAGCCGGGCTCGGGCGGTCTGGGACACGATGCGCACCGAGGTCACCGCCGGGCAGTACCTCGACCTGCTCCGCGCCGCCGGTGGCCTGCCCGGCCCCGAGGGCGCGCTCACGGTCGCCCGCTACAAGAGCGCCGGCTACACCGTCCAGCGGCCCCTCCAGCTCGGCGTGGCCATCGCCGGCGCCGGGCCCCGGGTCGTGGAGGCCACCACCGCCATCGGCCTTCCGCTGGGCGAGGCCTTCCAGCTGCGCGACGACGTCCTCGGTGTGTTCGGCGACCCCGCCGTCACCGGGAAGTCCGCCGACGACGACCTGCGCGAGGGCAAGCAGACCCTGCTCATCGCCTGGGCGGAGGAGGCCACGGACGCCGCCGGCCGCCGGCTGCTCGACGAGCTGCTCGGCAACGCCGCGGCCCGCGAGGAGGACTTCCAGGCCCTGCGCGACCTCATCGAGGACACCGGCGCCCGTGACCGGGTGGAGCAGCGCATCGCGCAGAGCACCGCCCGCGCCCGCAGCGCCATCGCCGACGCCCCGCTGTCCGACGACGCCAAGGCCGCCCTCGACGCGCTCGCCGTCGCCGCGACCTCCCGCACCGCCTGACGTGCGGACCGTTCCCGGACCCACCGACCGCGTCGTCGTGGTCGGCGCCGGCCTCGCCGGGCTGGCCACCGCCCTGCGGCTGCGCGGTGCCGGCCGCGAGGTGACCGTCGTCGAGCGCGGGATGCGCCCCGGCGGCCGCGCCGGCCGGATCGAGTCGCGCGGCTACGCCCTCGACACCGGCCCGTCGGTGTTCACCGCGCCCGAGGTGCTCGCCGACACCTTCGCCGCGGTCGGCGAGAAGACGTCCGACCGGCTCACCCTGACGCCGCTGGAGACCAGCTACCGGGCGCAGTTCGCCGACGGCAGCTCCCTCGACGTGCACGCCGCGCCGGACGCCTTCGCCGCCGAGGTCGCCCGGCTGTGCGGGCCGGCCGAGGCCGACGCCCTGCGCCGCTACCTGGCCGACCTCGCCGAGCTGTACCGGCTGCAGCTGACCACCTTCATCGACCGCAACCTGGACTCCCCGCTCGACCTGCTCGGTCCGGAGCTGGTCCAGCTGGCCCGCCGCGGCGGGTTCGGCCGGCTGTCCTCGCACGTCGGGAAGTACTTCGCCGACGACCGGCTGCGCCGGCTGTTCAGCTTCCAGGCGCTCTACGCCGGGGTGTCGCCGTTCAAGGCCATCGCCGCCTACGCGGTCATCGCCCAGCTCGACATCGGCGCCGGCGTCTGGCACCCCGAGGGCGGGATCGGGGCGGTGCCCCGGGGCCTGGCGGCTGCGGCCGCCGACGCCGGCGTGGAGTTCCGCTACGGGGCGACCGTCACCGCGCTGCCCACGTCGGGACGGCGGGTGAGCGGGGTCCAGCTCGCCGACGGCGAGGTGCTGCCCGCCGACGCCGTCGTCGTCACCAGCGACGCGCCCTGGCGGCTGGTGCCCGGAGTGCCCGCCCCCCGCCGGCCGGTGTGGTCGCCGTCGTGCGTGGCCCTGCACGTCGGCGTGCGCGACGAGCTGCCCGGCCAGGCCCACCACACCATCAGCTTCGGGCACTCGTGGCGGCAGGTCTTCGACGAGCTCACCCGCGACGGCCGGCCGATGACCGATCCCAGCCTGCTGATCAGCATGCCGTCGGTCACCGACCGGACGCTGGCCCCCGAGGGCGGTCAGGTGGTCAGCGTCGTGGCCCCCACCCCGAACCTCGACCCGGCCAGCGGCGGCAACCCCGACCTGGACTGGGCGACCCTCGGGCCCCGCTACCGCGAGGAGCTGCTGGCCACGCTGGACGCCCGCGGCTGGACCGGCATCGCCGACGCCATCGAGGTGGAGCACATGGACACGCCGCTGACCTGGGCCGAGCAGGGCATGGCCGCGGGCACGCCGTTCGCCCTCGCCCACACCTTCGGCCAGACCGGCCCCTTCCGGCCCTCGACCCTGCCCCGGCGCGGGCCGGAGAACGTCGTGCTGGCCGGCTCGTCGGTGCAGCCCGGGGTCGGCGTGCCGATGGTGCTGATCAGCGGCCGGCTGGCCGCCGAGCGGATCACCGGCCCGGTGGCCTCATGACGCTCGTCCACCCGCCGGGCACGCAGGCGGCCCGGCAGCAGCAGCTCGAGGCGGCCTACGCGCACTGCGCGGCGATCGCCGCCGAGCACGGCAAGAGCTACTTCCTGGCCACCCGGCTGCTCACGCCCGACCGGCGTCCGGCGGTGCACGCCCTCTACGCGGCCGCCCGCACCGCCGACGACCTGGTGGACCTCCCCGGCCCCGACCCGGTGGGCGACCTCACCGAGTGGTCGCGCGCGGTGCTGGCCGAGCTGGCCGCCGGCTGGTCGGAGGACCCGGTGCGGCTGGCGCTCGTGCACACCTGGCGCCGCTACGACATCGGCGTCGAGCACCTCGTGGACTTCCTCGCCGCGATGACCAGCGACCTCGACGTCGACTCCTACGCCGACATGGCCGCCCTCGACCGGTACATGTGGGGCTCGGCGTCGGTGATCGGGCTGCAGGTGCTGCCGGTCCTCGGCACGGCGCCCGGCGTGACCCGCGAGGAGGCCGCGCCGCACGCCATCGCCCTGGGCGAGGCCTTCCAGCTGACCAACTTCCTGCGCGACGTCGCCGAGGACGTCGACCGCGGCCGGGTCTACCTGCCCGCCGACCTGATGGCCGCGCACGGCGTCACCCGGGAGCAGCTCGCGGAGAAGCGGCACTCCCCCGGGTTCGAGGCGCTGATGCGCGAGATGGTGGCGATCACCCGCCGCCGGTACGACGACGCCGCGCCCGGCACCCCGATGCTGGCGGCGGAGTCCCGCGACTGCGTACGGGCGGCGACCGACCTCTACGGCGGGATCCTCGGCGAGATCGAGCGCGCCGACTACCGGGTGCTCGACGGCCGGGTGTCGGTGTCCAAGCCGCGGCGCCTGGCGGTGTTCGCCCGCCGGTTGACCGCCGCCCAGCTGGCGAGGGTGAGGGTGACCATGGCGAAGCCGAAGAGCAGGTCCTCCACCGGGGCGTAGGCGATCCGCGGGCCCCAGATCGCGCGCTCGTCGTACACCACGACGTCCAGGCCGGTGAGCACGCCGTTCATCAGCAACTGGAAGAAGATGATGATCGCGTAGGCGGTCCAGAAGACCTTCCGGGTGACCATGCGGGTCTTGTAGACCGCCAGGTCCACCACCAGGACGGCGACGACCGCCACCACGGCCAGCACGCTGTAGCTCACGCCTCGGCCTCCTCGGCGGGGTAGCCGGCGTCCCAGCCGGTGACGCGCCGTACCGCCTCCAGCGCCAGCACCGAGCACAGCGGCACGACGAGGAAGAACAGCACCTCCTCGACCGGGATGCCGCCGGGCAGGCGGACGTCCAGGGTGCGCACGGAGGAGTAGTCCCAGTGGCCCTGCGCGATCGCGTACAGCACCCAGACGATGAAGACCGAGAGCTCCGGCACGATCGCCAGCAGGAACCGGCGCCAGCGGGCGTAGACCCGCACGCGGAGCACCAGCTCCAGGGGCGCGGTCACGACCAGGCACCCGACGAGCAGCCCGAGATAGGTCAGCTGCTCCACGGGACTCCCTTCCGGACCGCCGGCGGCCGCGGATGCAGCCGGATCAGAACGCGAGCGCCTGCGCCCGGCGGGTGACCTCGGTGTGCCGGTCGTCGCGCAGCGCCTGCACCGGCGTGCCGGGCAGCGTCTCGTCCTCGCGGAACAGCCAGTCGAAGGCGTCCTCGTCGGAGTAACCGCCGTCCTTGAGCACGGTCAGCAGCCCGGGCAGGTGCTTGAGGATCACGCCGTCCTGGACGAAGGCGGACGGGATCTTGCCGTTGCCGCTGCCGGGGACGGCCATCAGCTTCCGGTCGCGCAGCAGCTGCCGGACGCGGTTCGGGGAGGTGCCGAGGAGCTGGGCGACCTCCGTGGGCGTCAACGTGTCCATAGGGTGCGAGCCTATGGCGCCTCCACCACCTGCTGACAGCCCGGTGCCGGGGCAGCGACGCCGCGCCGTCGGCGAGGAGACCCCGGAGGATGCCGGGCGCGAGCCCCCGTTCCTCGACCTCGGGGTGCTCGAGGACCGGGCCCGCGAGCTGCTGCCGCCGGACGTCTACGACTACTACGCCGGCGGCGCGGAGACCGAGACGACGCTGCGCGAGGCCCCCGGCGCATGGCGGTCCTGGCGGCTGCGCCCCCGGGTCCTGAACGGCATCACCGCCATCCCGCTGGCCACCGAGGTGCTGGGCTCCCCGGTCCGCTCCCCCATCGGCGTCGCGCCCTGGGCCTACCAGGGCATGGCGCACCCCGACGGCGAGCTCGCCACCGCACGCGGCGCCGCGGCCACCGGGTCGCTCATGACCGTCTCGACCAGCGCCACCCACGCACTGGAGGAGGTCGCGGCGGAGATCCCCGGCTCCCCGGCCTGGTTCCAGCTCTACCGGCTGCACTCCGGCGCGCACACCGACGACCTCGCCCGCCGCGCCGGGGCCGCCGGCTACAGCGCCCTCGTCCTCACCGTCGACCTGCCCGTGCTGGGCCGCCGCCGCCGGGACCTGCGGCACGACTTCGCGCTGCCGGCGGATCTGCGGATGGCCAACCACCCGGCCGAGGGCGACCGTCCCTCCCTGCGGGACCTGGCGACGGCGACGTGGACCTTCGACGACATCGCCCGCTTCGGCGACGTCTCCGGGCTGCCGGTCGTGGTCAAGGGGGTGCTCCGCGGTGACGACGCCGTCCGCTGCGTGCAGGCCGGGGCCTCGGCCGTCTGGGTGTCCACGCACGGCGGCCGGCAGGTCGACCCGGCCATCGCCAGCGCGCACGCCCTGCCCGAGGTGGTCGACGCCGTGGCCGAGGAGGTGGAGGTCTACGCCGACGGCGGCATCCGGACCGGCTCCGACGTGCTCACCGCCCTCGCCCTGGGCGCCCGGGCGGTCTTCGTCGGGCGGCCCACCATCTGGGGGCTGGCCACCGGCGGGGCCGACGGCGTGGCCGGCGTCCTCACCGGCCTGGGCGAGGAGCTGGCGCACACCATGGCGCTGTGTGGCGTCGACGACGTCCGGTCGGTGCCCCGCGACACCGTCGTCCCCGCGCGATAACCTCGTCCCGGGCCGTGACTGGCGCGAAGAGGTGGGCACCCACCGGGGAGCGGTCCGCGACATCCCTGCCGCGCGCCTGGGCGACCCTGTTGACGACGCCGGCCAGGAGACCCCCATGACCACAGCGCCCTCCACCCACACCACGCCCTTCGACGCCGCGCACGGCCTCGGACGCCTACCGCAGCGCGCTGGCGGTGATCGGGGCCGTCGAGCCGCGGGTCGCCGCCGCCATCGGCCAGGAGCTGACCGACCAGCGCGAGTCGCTCAAGCTGATCGCCAGCGAGAACTACGCCAGCCCGGCCGTGCTGCTCACCATGGGCAACTGGTTCAGCGACAAGTACGCCGAGGGCACCGTCGGGCACCGCTTCTACGCGGGCTGCCAGAACGTCGACACCGTCGAGTCCCTCGCCGCCGAGCACGCCCGCGAGCTGTTCGGCGCGCCCTACGCCTACGTCCAGCCGCACTCGGGCATCGACGCCAACCTGGTCGCCTTCTGGGCCGTCCTCGCCCAGCGGGTGGAGCTGCCCGCGCTGGAGAAGGCCGGCGTCCGGCACGTCAACGACCTCACCGACGCCGACTGGGCCACGCTGCGCCGCGCCCTGGGCGACCAGCGGATGCTCGGCATGTCCCTGGACGCCGGCGGCCACCTCACCCACGGCTTCCGCCCGAACATCAGCGGCAAGATGTTCGAGCAGTCCTCCTACGGCACCGACCCGGCCACCGAGCTGCTCGACTACGACGCCGTCCGCGCCCGGGCGCACGAGTTCAAGCCGCTGATCATGATGGCGGGCTACTCCGCCTACCCGCGCCGCGTGAACTTCGCGACCATGCGCGAGATCGCCGACGAGGTCGGCGCCACGCTCGTGGTCGACATGGCGCACTTCGCCGGGCTCGTCGCCGGCAAGGTGCTCACCGGCGACTTCGACCCGGTGCCGCACGCCCACGTCGTCACCAGCACCAGCCACAAGTCGCTGCGCGGCCCCCGGGGCGGGTTCGTGCTGGCCCAGCCCGAGTTCGCCGACGCCGTCGACCGCGGCTGCCCGATGGTGCTCGGCGGCCCGCTGCCGCACGTGATGGCCGCCAAGGCCGTCGCCTTCGCCGAGGCGCGTCAGCCCTCGTTCGCCGGCTACGCGCAGGCCGTCGCCGACAACGCGACGAGCCTGGCCGAGGGCCTGACCGGCCGCGGCGCCCGCCTGGTCACCGGCGGCACCGACAACCACCTGGTGCTGCTGGACGTCACCGCGTTCGGCCTGACCGGCCGGCAGGCCGAGTCGGCGCTGCTGGACGCCGGGATCGTCACCAACCGCAACGCCATCCCGGCCGACCCGAACGGCGCCTGGTACACCTCCGGCGTCCGGCTGGGCACCCCGGCGCTGACCACCCGCGGCTTCGGCGCCGCGGAGTTCGACCGGACCGCGGAGCTCATCGTCGACGTCCTGACCGGGGCCACCCCGACCGCGACGCGCGACGGCGGCGTCTCGAAGGCCAAGTACGTGCTCACCGACGGCCTCGCCGACCGGACCCGCGCGGCCACCGCCGAGCTGCTCGCCGCCCACCCGCTGTACCCGGGCCTGGACCTCGGCTGACCCGGCGGCGACTGCCCGTGGGGCCGGTGTGACAGGAGAACCCATCCCACCGGCCCCCATCCCGCGTGTGCGAGCCCGTCGACCGTCGGCGCTCCTACACTCGGTCGGGTGGACACCGTCGTGACCGACCCCGTGGTCGGCCTCGTCCTGGAGGGGCGCTACCGCCTCGAGGAACGGGTGGCCCGCGGCGGCATGTCCACCGTCTACTCGGCCACCGACCTGCGGCTGCACAAGACGGTCGCGGTGAAGGTCATGGCCGAGCACCTGGCGCACGACCCGACGTTCGTCGACCGGTTCACCCGCGAGGCCCGGGCGGCGGCGATGCTCAGCCACCCGAACGTCGTGGGGGTCAGCGACCAGGGCAGCGACCAGGGACTGGTCTTCCTGGTCATGGAGCTGGTGCGCGGGCGCACGCTGCGCGACCTGCTCACCGCCCGCGGCCGGCTGACCGTGGGCGAGGCCTTCGCCGTCCTGGAGCCGGTGCTGTCGGGGCTGACCGCCGCGCACCGGGCGGGCATCGTGCACCGCGACATCAAGCCGGAGAACGTGCTCATCGGCATCGACGGCGTCGTGAAGGTGGCCGACTTCGGGCTGGCGCGCGCCGTCGTCGGCACCGGGCAGACCAGCCAGACCGGCGGCGTCCTCATCGGCACCGTCGCCTACCTCTCCCCCGAGCAGCTCGAGCGCGGCCGCGCCGACGCCCGCAGCGACATCTACGCCGCCGGCATCGTGCTCTACGAGATGCTCACCGGGCACCCGCCCTACGGCGGCGACACCCCGCTGGCGGTCGCCTACCAGCACGTGCACAACGACGTCCCCCCGCCGTCGGCCGAGGTGCCCGGCCTGCCGTGGCAGGTCGACGAGCTGGTCGGCCGCGGCACCCGCCGCGACCCCGCCGGCCGCCCGATCGACGCCGGCGCGTTCCTCGCCGAGCTGTCCGACGTGCGCAAGGACCTGGGCATCGAGCCGGTGCCGGTGCCCACCGGGCGCAGCACCGCCGGCCCCGGCACGCTGCGCCCCACCAACCGGCCGACCCGCCCGCGGCACCCCAGCGACCCGGGCACCGCTGTCATGGGCACCCCCCGCAACGGCCGGACCAGCACGATGCCCGGCATGGGCGCCGGCCCGACCACCGACGCCGGCGGCCGTCGCCCCGGCGTCGACCGCGCGCGCCCCGGCGTCCCGCAGCACATCCGCCGCCGCCGCGCCCGCTTCGCCGTCGCCCTGGTGCTGCTGCTCGCGGTCACCATCGGCGCGATCGGCTGGTGGCTGGGCAGCGGCCGGTGGACCGACGTCCCGGCACTCGTCGGCAAGTCCCGCGAGGCGGCGGTCGACCTGCTGCAGGAGGCCGGTCTGGACCCGAAGCCGGTCGTGGAGCAGTTCAGCGAGACCGTGCCCGCCGGCACCGTGATCTCCATCGACCCCGCGGCCGGCGGCGAGGCCATCCGGGGCACCGACGTCGAGGTCGTGGTCTCCAAGGGCCCCGAGCGCTACGTCGTCGCACCCGAGCTGGTCGGCCGTCCGGCCGACCAGGTCGAGGCCGAGCTGCAGGAGAACGTCCCGGTGCAGGTCACCCGCACCGAGGTCTTCGACGACGAGGTGCCCGTGGGGATGGTGACCGGCTTCGACCCAGCGGCCGGCACCCAGCTCACCCGCGACCAGGTGGTCACCATGCTGGTCAGCAAGGGGCACGCGCCGGTGGCCGTCCCCGACGTGACCGGCCAGACGCCCGAGCAGGCGACGGCCAGCCTGGAGGAGCGGGGCTTCGAGGTCACGCGCGGCTCCGACGGCCGCAGTGCCGACGTCGACAAGGGCGAGGTCATGGGCACCGACCCCGCCTCGGGGCAGAAGGCGCCGTACCGGAGCACGGTGACGATCCAGGTCTCGGCCGGCGTGCCCCTCGTGGAGGTGCCCGACGTGGTCGGCCTGAGCGAGGCCGAGGCGACCGCGAAGCTGAAGGGGCTGGGCCTCAAGGTCGAGTCCACCCGCTTCTTCGGCAACCGCGTCTTCCGGCAGAGCGTGGCCCCCGGCGAGACCGTCGAGCAGGGCACCAAGATCACCATCCTCCTGACGTTCGGATAGGCCTTCCCCGCAGTGAGCGCACCCCGCCGTGTGCCGCCGATCGGCGCGCACATCCAGATCAAGGGCGGCCTGGCCAAGGGCGGCCTGCCGTACACCGACGCCGTCGGCGCCGCCGCCGTGCAGGTGTTCGTCGGCAACCCGCGCGGCTGGAAGCTCACCCCGGGCGACCCCGCCCAGGACGCGCTGTTCACCGCGGGGTGCGCCGAGCGCGGCGTCCCGTCGTTCATCCACACGCCCTTCCTGGTCAACGTCGGCTCCCCCACCGAGGCGACCGTCGAGCAGTCGGTCGCCGCCGTCGCGCACAACCTGGCCCGCGGCGCCCAGCTCGGCTGCGAGGGCGTCGTCGTGCACGCGGGCTCCGCCGTCGGCGAGGACCGCTACGCCGACGCGCTGCGCCAGCTGCACGAGCGGCTGCTGCCGGTGCTGGCGGCCGCCGACCCCACCGGGCCGCGGCTGCTGATCGAGCCCACCGCGGGCGGCGGCAAGGCGCTGGCCGCCACCGTGGAGGATCTCGGCCCCTACTTCGCCGCGCTGGAGGACCACCCGCTGCTGGGCGTCTGCTTCGACACCTGCCACATCTGGGCGGCCGGGCACGACCTGGCGACCCCGGGCGGGATGACGGCGACGCTGGACCTGGTGGCGGCCACGGTCGGGCCCGGCCGGCTCGGTCTGGTGCACGCCAACGACTCCCTGGACGGGTGCGGTTCGAAGCGGGACCGGCACACCACCATCGGCGAGGGCTCGATCGGGGTCGCGCCGTTCGCCGAGCTGCTGGCCCACCCGTCGATGTCCGGCGTTCCCGTCGTCGTGGAGACGCCGACCGAGCGGGACGGCGACCCGTGCGGCGGCCACGCCGCCGACATCAAGCTGCTCAACTCCCTGATCCCGGACGCCGGGACCGCCTGACCCGTCCGCAGGCGACGACAGTGGGCGCGGATGCGCGGTCCTGGCCGCCGAGCGTGCGCATCAGCGCCCTCTGTCGCGCCCGAGGAGCCGCATGCGGGCGGCGTGTACTGCCCGGATGTCACGTCGACACGCCTCGGGGGCCTGCGTCAGCCGGGCATAGCTGTAGCGGAGCGTCTGCCATCCGATGGTGGCGAGCAGGGAGTCGCGCCGGATGTCGCGCTCCCGCTGCTGACGTGACCCGTGCCAGGCGGCCCCGTCCATCTCGACGGCGAGCATCGACTCCTCGCACGCGGCGTCCAGCACGAAGATCTCGCCTGCTACCGCCACGCGCTGCTGCTGCACGAACACCGGCATCCCGGGTGCCCGCAGGACCTCCAGGCACCCCCAGATCTCCAGCTCGCTCTGGCACCCGTCGGCGAGCAGCGCGACGAGCGCTCCCAGCTCGGCCCGTCCGGGTAGCCGCGTGCTACGAGCCAGCTCATGGGTGAGGTCTGCTGCACGGCACATCCGCCGACGCACAGCGGTGATCGCGGCCGCGCGCACGTCCGCCCGCGCCGGGCCTCCGACCGAGCCCCAGGTGTCGACGACCGCGCGCTCCACCGTGGTGACGGGCAGTCCCACGACGCGACGACGTCCGGCGTAGGCGTCCGGCGCCCGGTGCACGACCACGCCCGGCGAACCCCGACGGCTCAGGGACGGGTCCACGGTGATGTGGACCGGTCCGGATGGGTGTTCGACGAGCTCCCACAGGGCCAGTGCCGTCACATGGCTCGCCACGGCGGCGCGCCCGAGCAGCGCCGCCGCCACCCGGACCCGCCAGCTGTCCGCGGCGGGCGGGAGGGCGAAGATGCCTGGCGCCAGGCGGACCAAGCGTCCGCTGGCCACCCAGTTGCGCACTGTGCTGCGGCTGACCTGATCCAGCAGCTCCGGGCCGGTGATCCAGCCTGCCTCGCCGATGAGCCGCTGAGGGTCGAGCACCACGGGGTCAGCTTCCCGGAAAACTGCCCACGACGAGTCACCTGAAGGCAGTCTGTGGACGGCGCCGCGACAGCGGGCGCTGATCCGCAGCCCGCCGACACGAAACTGCGAATCGGCGCCCACTGTCCACTCGGGCGCGGAGGACGGCCTAGCGGTCGAGGAGTTCGGTGAGGACGTCGGCGGCGCGGTCGATGCCGGCCCGGTCGACGTCGAGGTGCGTGACCAGCCGGACGCGGGTCGTGCTCACCTGGGACACGAGCACGCCGTGGGCCTTGGCCGCCTCGGCGAGCACCGGCGCGTTCACGTCCTCCAGCACGACCATGTTGGTCTCCACCGACGCCGGGTCCACCCCGAGACGCCCGGCCAGCAGCTGCGCGTGCTCGTGGTCCTCCCCGAGCCGCGGCAGGTGGTGGTCCAGCGCGTAGAGGCATGCCGCAGCCAGCACACCCACCTGGCGCATGCCGCCACCCAGACGCTTGCGCCAGAGCCGGGCGGTCGCCATCCGCTGCGCCGAGCCCAGCAGGACCGAGCCGACCGGCGTCCCCAGGCCCTTGGAGAAGCAGACCGACGCGGTGTCGGCCAGCCGGCCGTAGGTGGCCAGCTCGACCCCGGAGGCGACGTGCGCGTTCCAGATGCGGGCGCCGTCGAGGTGCACGGCGACCCCGGCTCCCCGCGACCAGTCCCACAGCTTCTGCAGCTCGCCCAGCGGCTGCACCCGGCCGAAGCCCCGGTTGTGCGTGTTCTCCACGGCGATGGCGGCGGTACCGGTCAGATGCCAGTCGCCGCGCGGCCGGACCTGGGCGATCAGCGCGTCGGCGTCCAGCAGCCCCCGGTCGGAGACGACGGTGCGCGTGGACAGGCCGAAGATCGCGGCGGCGGCACCCATCTCGTAGGTGACCACGTGCGCGTCGGCGTCGCAGAGCACCTCCTGGCCGGGCTCGGCGACCAGCCGCATGCCGATCTGGTTGCCCATCGTCCCGCTCGGCACGAACAGCGCGGCCTCGTGGCCGAACAGCGCCGCGGTCCGCTCCTCGAGCGCGCGGACGGTCGGGTCCTCGGCGTAGACGTCGTCCCCCACCTCGGCGTCCGCCATCACCTTGCGCATCCCGGCGGTGGGCCGGGTGACGGTGTCCGAGCGGAGGTCTACGAGCGCCGTCATCCCCGCAGCATCTCGGCGACGAGGAAGGCCAGCTCCAGCGACTGCCCGGTGTTCAGCCGCGGGTCGCAGGCGGTCTCGTACCGGCTGTTGAGGTCCTCGTCGCTGATCTCCATGGCGCCGCCGAGGCACTCGGTGACGTCCTCGCCGGTGAGCTCCACGTGGATGCCGCCGGGCCAGGTGCCCAGGCCACGGTGCACGTCGAAGAAGCCGAGCACCTCGTCGACGACGCGGTCGAAGTGCCGGGTCTTGTAGCCGCTCGGCGACTCGTGGGTGTTGCCGTGCATGGGGTCGCACTGCCAGACGACCTCGTGCCCGCTGGCGGTGACCTTCTCCACGATCGCCGGCAGCACGTCGCGGATCTTCCCGTTGCCCATCCGGCTGATCAGCGTCAGCTTGCCCGGGACGCCGTCCGGGTCGAGCCGCTCCACGAGCTCGGTGGCCTGCTCCGGCGTCGTCGTCGGGCCGATCTTCACCCCGACCGGGTTGGCCAGCTTCGAGGCGAACTCGATGTGCGCGCCGTCCATCTGCCGGGTGCGCTCCCCCACCCACACGAAGTGGGCCGAGAGCGCGTAGGGGCGGCCCTCGTGCATGCGCAGCAGGGCGCGCTCGTAGTCGAGGATCAGCGCCTCGTGCGAGTTGAAGAGCTCCACCCCGCGCATCGCGTCGGAGTCGATCCCGCAGGCACGCATGAACGCCAGCGCCCGGTCGATCTCGCGGGCGATGACCTCGTAGCGCACGCCGGCCGGCGAGTTGGCGACGAAGTCCTGGTTCCAGTTGTGCACCGCGTGCAGGTCGGCCAGCCCGCCGCGGGCGTAGGCGCGGATCATGTTCATCGCCGCCGCGGAGTTCGCGTAGGCCCGCACCAGCCGGTAGGGGTCGGGGATGCGCTTCTCCAGCACCGGGTCCAGGTCGTTGACCATGTCGCCGCGGTAGGAGGGCAGCCCGAGCGCGTCGGTGTCCGACGAGCGCGGCTTGGCGTACTGGCCGGCCACCCGGCCGACCTTCACCACCGGGACGCTGGCCCCGTAGGTGAGGACGACGGCCATCTGCAGCAGTGTCCGAGTGGTGGCCTGCAGGTGCGGCTCGGTGTTGAGGTCGAAGGTCTCCGCGCAGTCGCCGCCCTGGAGCAGGAACGCCTTGCCGCGGGCCACGTCGGCGAGCTGGGCGCGCAGGACGTCCACCTCGCTGGGCGCGACGATGGGCGGCACGGTCGACAGCGTGCCGAGCACGGCGTCGAGCGCGGCGCGGTCGGGCCACGTCGGCTGCTGGGCGGCGGGCAGCTCCCGCCACCGGTCCAGACCGGGGACCAGCTCGGCAGGATCGGTGAGAGTCACACCCCCGAGGGTACGGCGCGGGCTGCCGGCCCTCGGGAGAGACGCCTCACCCGAAGAAGACCTCGGCCTCGGCGTAGCGCTCCGGGGGCACCAGCTTCAGCTGGGCGGTCGCCTCGCTCAGCCGCACCCGCACGATGTCGGTGCCGCGCAGCGCCACCATGATCCCCGACTCCCCTGCGTGGACGGCGTCGATCGCGGCCAGGCCGAACCGGGTGGCCAGCACGCGGTCGAACGGGGACGGCGTCCCGCCGCGCTGCACGTGCCCGAGCACCACGGCCCGCGCCTCCCGGTTCGTGCGCTCCTCGATCACCGCGGCCAGCGCCGCCCCGATGCCGCCGAGGCGCACGTGCCCGAACGCGTCCCTCTCCCCGGCGGAGAGCATCAGGCCGCCGTCCTTCGGCGCCGCACCCTCCGAGACGACGACGATGGGCGAGAACCCCGACTCGAACCGGTGCAGGCAGTGCGCGACGACGGCGTCGAGGTCGAAGGGCTTCTCGGGGATGAGGACGACGTTGGCGCCGCCGGCCATGCCGGCGTGCAGGGCGATCCAGCCGGCGTGCCGGCCCATCACCTCGACGACCAGCGTCCGGTGGTGGCTGTCGCCGGTGGTGTGCAGCCGGTCGATGGCCTCCATGGCGACGCCGACGGCGGTGTCGAAGCCGAAGGTGTAGTCGGTGGCGTCGAGGTCGTTGTCGATCGTCTTGGGCACCCCCACGACGCGCACCCCGGCCTCCGCCAGCCGGGTGGCCACGCCGAGGGTGTCCTCGCCCCCGATGGGGATCAGCGCGTCGATGCCGAGCCGGTCGAGCGTCGCGAGGACGCGCTCGGGTCCGCCGTCGACGGCGTAGGGGTTGGTGCGCGAGGTGCCGAGCACCGTGCCGCCGCGGGGCAGGAGCCCGCGCACGGCCGCCAGGTCGAGGGGCACGGTGTCGCCCTCGAGTGCTCCGCGCCAGCCGTCGCGGAAGCCGACGACCTCGTCGCCGTGCTCGCCGATGCCCTTGCGGACGACCGCGCGGATGACCGCGTTGAGACCCGGGCAGTCGCCGCCGCCGGTCAGGATGCCGATGCGCATGCGTACCTCCGGGAAGGAGCGGGCCCGCTGGGGAGTTGACCGGGGTCATGATGCCGCAGGCCGGACCCGCAACGGGCTCTTCGCGCACCATCGCCGTGACCGGCGCGTCCGGTGTCCTCGGCGGCCGGGTGGCGGCGCGGTTGTCCGCGGCCGGGGCCCCGCTGCGGCTCGTCGTCCGCGTCGCCGGTCGTGCTCCGTCGCTGCCCGGCGCGGAGGTCGCCGTGGCTCCCGGCGGGTACGCCGACGGGGCCGGTCTGCGATCGGCGCTCACCGGCGCCGACACCGTCTACCTGGTGTCGGCGGCCGAGGCGGCCGACCGCCTCGAGCAGCACCGGACAGCGGTGGCGGCGGCCGCGGCAGCCGGGGTGCGGCGGATCGTGTACACGTCCTTCGTGGGCGCCTCCCCCGAGGCGACCTTCACGCTCGCCCGGCAGCACGCCGCCACGGAGGACGCGATCGCGGCGACGGGCCTGCGCGCCACCGTCCTCCGGCACGGCATGTACGCCGACTTCGTCCCGTTCTTCGCCACGCTGGAGGACGGCGTCGCCGTCATCGCCGCGCCCGGTGGCGAGGGCCGGGCCGGGTTCGTCTCGCGGGACGACCTCGCCGATGTCGCGACCGCCGTCCCTCCTGGGAGACGACGACGACCTCGCCGGGCGGACCCTCGACGTCACCGGGCCGGAGGCGCTGACGCTGGCCGAGGCGGCGGCGGTCCTGGCCGAGCAGTCACCGGCCGGCCCGCGAGTACCGGCCGCAGACGGTCGAGCAGGCGTGGGACGACCCGCCGCCCCTCCGGGCACCCGGACTGGGAGATCGAGGGCTGGGTGAGCAGCTACCTGGCCATCGCCGCCGGTGAGCTGTCGGCGGTGACCGACGTCGTCCCGCGGATGACCGGGCACCCGGCGCGCAGCGTGGCCGAGCACCTGCGCGCCCACCCGGAGGACTGGGCGCACCGTCGCGTCGCCTGCAGCTCAGCCGGTCGCCATCGCCCAGCTCGTCGGACCGTCGGGTGCCAGCTGGACCTCGTGCCGGACCGACATGCCGTGTGCCTCGTAGAAGGGCACGTTCGCCGGGTTCATCGTGTCCAGGCACGCCACCAGGCCGGCGTCCCGGACGGCCGCGAGGCCGCGTTCGAGCAGCTCCCCGCCGAGGCCCTGCCCGCACACGTCCGGGTCGACGGCGAGCAGGTGCAGGTAGGCGTAGGGCTCGGCAGGCCGGAGCGCCTCGAGCGCGCCCATGGCGGCGCCGACCTCGCGGGCCCGGGCGGCTCCCATGAACCCCGCCATGAGCCCGCCGACCGACGGCAGCTCCTCCGGTCCGTCCTGAGCAGCGGCGTCCGTGCCGGGCCACCGCCACATCGCCACCCCCACGGGCTCCGACCGCGTGGCGACGTCGACCCGGCCGTCGGCCAGGTAGTGCTCGGCGAGCAGCCCGAACATCGCCGCGCAGGCGTGCGGCCGCACGTCGGGATCGGGGAAGAACCAGACCATGAGGGGGTCGTCGAAGAACGCGCGGGCCAGCACGGTGCGCGCCCGGGCGACGCTGATCTCTGCCACGCGTGCAGCGTCCCCGACGCGTCGGCCGGGCGCCAGGGCGCACCGGCGGATCAGCCCGGCTGCTCCTCCATGGCCCGCCAGCGGGCGAGGTTGTAGCGGGCGTCGACCAGGGCGTCGTGCGTGCCGGTCGGCTTGGGCGGCAGCGGCGGCTGCCCGCGGTCGTCCCAGCGCTGGCGCAGCTCGCGGGTGAAGCGCGGGATGGGACGGGGCAGGGCGGGCATCGCACCCCACAACTGGGCGAGCGCGACGTGGTCGTAGGCGGCGAACCACGCCCACAGCTCGATCTCCTCACCGGGACCGGTGAGGAACGCGAGCAGGTCGTCGCGGATGCGGTCGCGGCTGCGCCACGCCTTGTCCGCCGGCGGGGGCAGCTGGTCGAGCACGTTGCGGCGCACCCACGGGATGGCCTTGCGCTCGTCGAACTGGGTGCTGACCGCGTAGAACTCGCGCCCGGTCTCGTCCACGACCCCGATCGAGACGAGGTCGATGGTGGTGCCGTCCTCGATGAACTCGGTGTCGTAGAAGAAGCGGCGCACGGCAGCCACGGTAGGGCCCGTCCGCCTACGACCGTTCCGCAGTCAGCTCGTGAGGTCACCGTTCGGCGGACCCGGCTCCTGCCAGCTGTCGCGCACGGCGATGGCCTCCACCTCGACGAGCTGGTCCTGGTAGCCGAGCACGGTCACTCCGACGAGGGTGCTGGGGGCGTCGTGGCCCCCGAACGCCTCGCGGACGACCTGCCAGGCGGCGAGCAGGTCGGCCCGGTCGCTCGTCGCGACGAACACGGTCGTCTTGAGGACGTCGCCGAGCGAGGCGCCGGCCGCCTCCAGCGCCGTCGCGAGGTTGTCCATCACCTGCCGCGCCTGCCCGGCGACGTCCCCCGCGGCGACCGTTCCCCCGTCGGCGTCGAGGGGGCAGGCGCCGGCGGTGAACACCATGCGGCCGGGGTCGGTCACGGCCGCGTAGGCGTACGGGGCGGAGGTGGTCAACGTCGACGGGCGCACGAGCTCGATGCCTGTGGTCACCCGGCGATCATCGGGCACCCGCGGGCCGGTGTCGCCCGGAACGCCCGGTGCCGAGATGCGCGCCACCCCGGCGGGATAGGTTCGCGGGCATGCCGGTTCTGGCCATCGACGCAGGTACCACCGGGGTGACGGCGCTGGTCGTCGGCGAGCAGGGCGACGTGCTGTCCCGCGGCTACCGGGAGTTCGCCCAGCTCTTCCCCCGCCCCGGCTGGGTGGAGCACGAGCCCGACGACATCTGGACGGCGACGGTCGCCGCCTGCCGCGAGGCCCTCGCCGGCACCGGGGACCAGCCGACCTGCATCGGGATCACCGACCAGCGGGAGACCGCCGTCGTCTGGGACCGCCGCACCCTGCACTCGCCCCGCCCGGCCATCGTGTGGCAGGACCGCCGCACCACCGGCATCTGCGACCGGCTGCGCGCCGACGGCGTCGAGGAGCGGGTCGCCGGGCTCACCGGCCTGCGGCTGGACCCCTACTTCACCGGCACGAAGTACGCCTGGCTCGCCGAGCACGAGCCCCGGATGTGGTCCGACGTCCGCAGCGGCGCCCTGGCGCTGGGCACCGTCGACTCCTACCTGATCGCCCGGCTCACCGGTGGCGCCGCGCACGTCACCGACCCCAGCAACGCCAGCCGCACGCTGCTGTTCGATCTGGAGAAGGGCACCTGGTCCGACGAGCTGTGCGACCTGTTCGACGTCCCCCGGTCGGCGCTGCCCGAGCTGGTGCCCAACTCCGGCGTCGTCGGCACCACGGATCCCGACTCGTTCCTGGGGCTGTCCCTCCCGATCGCCGGCATGGCCGGGGACCAGCAGGCCGCGCTGTTCGGGCAGGCCTGCTTCTCCCCCGGGATGAGCAAGTGCACCTACGGCACCGGCTCGTTCGTGCTCACCAACACCGGGTCCAGCCCGGTCCGCTCGGACGCCGGTCTGCTGACCACCGTCGCCTGGGACCTGGGCGACGGGCTGGTCTACGCCCTCGAGGGCGCGATCTTCGTGACCGGCGCCGCGGTGCAGTGGCTGCGCGACGGTCTGGGCCTGATCGACTCCGCCGCCGAGATCGAGGGGCTGGCCCGCACCGTGCCGGACTCCGGCGACGTCGTCTTCGTGCCCGCGCTCACCGGTATGGGGGCCCCGCACTGGGACCCGCACGCCCGCGGCGCCATCCTCGGCATCACCCGCGGGACCACCCGCGCGCACATCGCCCGGGCCACGCTCGAGGCGCTGGCCTTCGAGGTGCGCGACGTCGTCGACGTGATGGTCGACGAGGCCGGCCTCTCGGTGCCGGAGCTGTCCGCCGACGGCGGCGCGAGCGCGAACGACCTGCTCCTCCAGCTGCAGGCCGACCAGCTGGGCGTCCCGGTGCGCCGGCCCGTCGTCACCGAGACGACGGCGCTGGGGGCGGCGTTCCTCGCCGGGCTGGGCACCGGCGTCTGGAGCTCGACCGACGAGCTCGCGCAGACCTGGGCGCTGGACCGCCGCTTCGAGCCCACCCACGGCCTCCGGGACGACGGCCGGCACGACCGCTGGAAGGACGCCGTCGGCCGCGCCGGCCACTGGACCGGCTGACAGCGGAGCTAGGCGCGGTCGCCGACGGAGTTGGTGCCGAACTCACGGCCGTCGAGGGCAGCGATGTCGCGCTCGAGCTGCGGCACGCGCTCCTTCGACACCTTGAGCACGGCCCGCTCGGCGAGGACGCCGGTGACGAGCTGCCGGAAGGCGGAGATCACCCCCAGGGTGCCCGGGACGAAGACCCGGCGGCCGCGGGTCTCCAGGTTCTCGACCAGCGCCTCGGCGCACTCCTCCACCGAGATGTACTTCCCGAGCGGTCCGGGCAGGTCCTTGCGCGTGGCGGCGAACGTGGGCAGCGCCGCCTCGGTGTCGCGGACCAGGTCGGTGTCGATCCAGGAGGGGTGGGCACTGGCCACCGTCACCCCGCGGTGCGCCACCTCCAGCCGCAGCGCGTCACCGAACCGCTCCACGCCGGCCTTCGAGGCGCAGTAGGCGCTCATGCCGGGCAGCACGGTGAACGACGCCGCCGAGGCGACGATCTGCACGTGCCCGCGCCGCTGGGCGACGAACGGCAGCGCGGCGTGCACGGTGAGCATGGCGCCGATGAGGTTGACCTCGATCGTGCGGGCCAGCGCGTGCGCCGACGACGTCATCACCGTGGTCAGCGGGGCGATGCCGGCGTTGGCGACGACGACGTCCAGCCCGCCGAAGGTGTCGACGGTCCGCTGGACGGCCGCCTGCAGCGCGTCGGCGTCGGTCACGTCGGCCTCCACCCACAGGTGCTCCGGGCCGAGCTCGTCGGCCACGCGAGCCAGCTGGTCGGGCTCCAGGCCCACCAACGCGACGCGGGCACCCCGTGCGGCCGCCTTGCGGGCGAGCGCGGCGCCGATACCTCGTGCCGCGCCGGTGATCAGCACCGACTTCCCGGCCAGGGACGTGCGAGACGTGCGGAAGGCCATCGTCGGCTCCTCGGGATCCGGGCACTCGTACCGAGCGCCTGCTGGGAAGCCGTTGTAGCTTGTTGAGCGTTGCTCAGCAAGCCGAGAGCCGCGACGCAGGACGACGAGGAGCCGATCGGTGACCAGCACGTTCGAGACCCGCACCACCCCCGCCCCCGGGTCCTCCGGGGCCGTCCGCGAGGTGGGCGTGGCGATCATCGGAACGGGCTTCGCCGGCCTGTGCATGGCGATCGCCCTCAAGCGGCGGGGCCAGACCGATTTCGTGCTGCTGGAGCGCGCGCAGGACGTCGGCGGCACCTGGCGGGACAACACCTACCCGGGGGCCGCCTGCGACGTGCAGTCCAACCTCTACTCGTTCTCCTTCGCGCTGAACCCGGACTGGGGCCGCTCCTACTCGCAGCAGCCGGAGATCCAGGCCTACCTGCAGCGGGTCGCGGAGCAGTTCGACGTCCGCCGGCACTGCGTCTTCGGTGCCGACGTCACGGGCGCACGGTGGGACGACGAGGCGCGGCGCTGGCTGGTGACGACGGCGGCCGGCGACTTCCGGGCCCGCATCCTGGTCTCGGCCGCCGGCGCCCTGGCCGACCCCACCTACCCCGACATCCCGGGCCTGGACGGCTTCCAGGGCACCGTCATGCACTCGGCGCGCTGGGATGCCTCGCACGACCTCACGGGCGAGAAGGTCGCCGTCATCGGCACCGGCGCCTCCGCCATCCAGGTCGTCCCGGCCATCCAGCCGATCGTCGAGAGCATCGCGGTCTACCAGCGCACGCCCGCCTGGGTGGTCCCCCGCACCGACCACCCGGTCACGCCGCGGATGCGCCGGCTCTACCGGCGGGTGCCCGGGATGCAGAAGGCGATCCGTGCCGGGCTCTACCTCTTCCGCGAGTTCCTGGTGATCGGGCTGGCGAAGAACCGGCGCTTCCTCAGGCCGGTGGGCAGGCTCGCCAAGGCCCACCTCGAGCGCCAGGTGCGCGACCCGAAGCTGCGCAAGGCGCTGACACCGGACTACACCATCGGCTGCAAGCGCATCCTGATCAGCAACGACTACTTCCCGGCCGTGGCCGCACCCAACGCCGAGCTGGTCACCGCCGGCATCGCCGAGGTCCGTCCGCACTCCGTCGTCAGCCGGGACGGCGTCGAGCGGCCCACCGACACGATCGTGCTGGCCACCGGCTTCCACGTGACCGACCTGCCGATCGCGGAGCGGATCCGTGGCCGCGACGGCCGCAGCCTGGCCGAGGTGTGGGCCGACGGCATGGTGAGCAACCGCAGCGCCACCGTCGCGGGCTTCCCGAACCTGTTCCTGCTGGTCGGCCCCAACGTCGGCGTCGGCCACACGTCGATGGTGTACATGATCGAGTCGCAGGTGAACTACGTCGACGACGCCCTGCGCACCATGGACGCCGAGGCGCTCGAGGTCCTGGAGACCACCCGCGAGGCGCAGGAGGCCTACCGCGCGCTGATCGCCGAGAAGTCCCAGGGCACCGTGTGGCTCGGGGGCGGCTGCGCCAGCTGGTACCTGGACCAGCACGGGCACAACACCACGCTGTGGCCGGACTTCACCTTCCGGTTCCGCAAGCTCACCAGGAAGCTGGACCGCGAGAACTACGTCGGCGTCCCGGCCGGCGCGCCGGCGGGCACCCCGGAGGTGGCGGCATGAGCGTCGGCACGCTCCTCCGCCGGGTCGCCGCCGTCCGCACCGGGGACGGCGCCCAGATCCACGCCGTCGTCGACGGGTCCGACGACGCGCCCGCCACCGTCGTGCTGGCCCACGGCTGGACCCTGGCCCAGGCCTCCTGGGACGACGTCGCCTCCCTGCTCGCCCCGAAGGTGGCCGCGGGCGAGCTGCGGCTGATCCGCTACGACCAGCGCGGGCACGGCCGCAGCACGTGGCGTTCTCCCGCCCACCCCAGGTACGCCTCCGAAGTCGCGGACCTCTCCATCGACCAGCTCGGCGCCGACCTCGGTGACCTGCTCGACCAGCTCGCCGCGACCGGCCCGGTCGTGCTGGGCGGGCACTCCATGGGCGGCATGACGATCATGTGCCTCGCCGCGGCCCGGCCCGAGCTCTTCGCCGATCGCGTCCGCGGTGTGGCGCTGGTGTCGACGTCGGCGGGCGACCTCGCGCCGTCGGGCGAGAAGCTCACCGAGCGGCTGCAGCTGAAGCTGGCCCCCGGACTGGTCAGCGCCGCGATCGGCGGCGCGCGGCTCGTCGAGCGGGCGCGGCGGCTCGTGCCGCCGGCGCATCCTCGCCACCGGAAGATCGTCCGCGAGCTGCTGTACGGGGCCGACGCGACCGACGAGATGGTGATCGCCGGGGCCGAGATCATGCACGCCTCGACGGTGCGCGCCTTCGCCGCCTTCTACCCGGCGCTCGGCGAGCACGACAAGCGCGCCGAGCTGACGGCGCTCAGCGGGGTGCCGGTCGAGGTCCTGGTGGGCGACAGCGACAAGCTGACCCCCGAGCGGCACAGCCGGCAGCTGGCCGAGGCGCTGCCGGGCGCCACGCTGCACGTGGCCGACCGCACCGGGCACATGCTCATCCAGGAGCGACCGCGGCACGTGGCCGACGCGATCGAGCGGCTGCTGGCCGCCGCGACCGCCGCCCGGGCCGCCGCCTGACCGCCCCGTGATGGCGGCGTCCTCCACGCCCGGCCCTCCCCGGCTGCGCCGCACCGCGGGAGACCGCCGGGCGCAGCTGGTGCAGATCGGCCTCGAGCTGCTGCCGACCACCCCGGTGCAGGAGCTGACCATCGACGAGGTGGCGCGGCGGGCCGGGATCAGCCGGAGCCTGCTGTTCCACTACTTCGCCACCAAGCGGGAGTACTACACGGCGGTCACCCGCGCGGCGGCCGACCTCATGCTCGAGCACCTCCTGCCGTCTCCGGGCACGTCGTCGGAGGAGCAGGTCACGGGGATGCTGGACCGCTACGTCGGCTGGGTGGAGACCTTCCGGGAGAGCCACCTGGCGTTCGTGCGCGGCGCGGGCGGCGGCGACCCGTGGGTCGCCGAGGTCTACGAGGAGACCCGGGAACGCCTGGTCAGGATGGCGCTGACCGCGCTCCAGCTGCCCGAGGACGCGCGACGCCGACAGCTGGTGCTGGCCTGGTTCGCCTTCACCGAGGACCTCGTCGGATCCTGGGCCGACCAGCCCACGATGAGCCGGCCCGAGCTGCTGACCCTCCTCCGCGACGTGCTCGACCGCCTGGTGAAGGACCCCCGTTAGCCGGCGAGGGTCGTGGGCGCGCGGTCGGCGGCCTCGGTCACCGGGGGCTGCAGCGTGGCGACGGCGTCCGCGGCGCTGGAGCCGCCCGCCGTCATCGACTTCTTCACCGTCGCGCCGTAGACGTCGACGTACTCCTGGTCCGACAGCGTCATGATCTCGTACATGATCTCGTCGGTGATCGACCGCTCGACGAAGCGGTCACCGGCCAGGCCCTCGTAGCGGGAGAAGTCCAGCGGCTCCCCGAAGCGCACGGTCACCCGCATGATCTTCCGGCCGAACGGCAGCGTGCGGTGCGAGTAGCACATGGCCACCGGGACGACCGGCACACCGGTCTGCAGCGACATCCGGGCGACGCCGATCTTGCCGCGGAAGAGCCGGCCGTCGGGCGAGCGCGTGCCCTCGGGGTAGATGCCCAGGAGCCTGCCGTCGCGGAGGATGCCCAGGCCGGTCTGGATCGCGTCCTCGGCCGCGGAGGCACTGGTCCGGTCGATCGGCACCTGCCCGGCGCCGGAGAAGAAGGCGCGCTGCAGGAAGCCCTTCACCCCCGTGCCGGTGAAGTACTCGGCCTTCGCGAGGAAGGTGACCCGCCGCCGCATCGACAGCGGCATGAAGATCCAGTCGGCGGCGGACAGGTGGTTGCTCGCCAGGATGGCCGCACCGCTGGCGGGGACGTGCTCGATGCCCTCGGCGCGGGGACGGAAGAGCACCCGCACCGCGGGGCCGATGGCGACGAACTTGAGGAACCAGTAGAACAACACGCCTCCCTCGTGGACTGCCAGACTAGGGAGCAGGGGGGCCGTAGGACAATCGGCCGTCCAGTGCGAGGGATCACTCTCCCGCCCTCGGCCCCGTCCCCGCACTCCCAGGAGCAGCCCGTGACCGGAACGAACGCGCCGACGCCCCCGGTCCTCGAGGGCGCCGAGCCCTTCGACTTCCCGGGCAGCGGCGAGCACGGGCGCACCGGCGTGCTGCTGGTGCACGGCTTCACCGGCAACCCGATGAGCATGCGCCCGTGGGGCGAGCACCTGGCCGCGGAGGGCTTCACGGTGCGCTGCCCACTGCTGCCCGGTCACGGCACGACCTGGCAGGACTGCAACGCCAGCACCCACGAGCAGTGGACCACCTCGGTCGAGCGGGCCTTCGACGAGCTGGCCGCCACCTGCGACCGCGTGTTCGTGGCGGGGCTGTCCATGGGCGGCACGCTGGCCACCCGGCTGGCCGAGGTGCGCTCCGACGACGTCGCCGGGCTCCTCCTGGTCAACCCGGCCCTGTTCACCCGGCGCCCGGACGCCAAGCTGCTGCCGCTGATCGCCCGGCTGACCCCGAGCTGGGCCCCGATCGCCAGCGACATCAAGAAGCCCGGCGTCGTCGAGCTGGCCTACCCGAAGCTGCCCACCCGCGCGATGCTGCAGCTGCGCACCCTCTGGGCGCTCACCCGCGCCGACCTGCAGCGGGTGACCGTGCCGGTGATCGTGTTCCACAGCATCGAGGACCACGTGGTGGAGCCGGCCAACAGCGAGGTGCTCCTGGCCTCGGTCTCCAGCCGCGACACCACCGAGGTCGTGCTCGGCAACAGCTACCACGTCGCCACGCTCGACAACGACGCCCCGCAGATCTTCGAGCGCTCGGTGAGCTGGATCAGGGAGCGCACGCCGGCTACCGAGCCAGGACGGACCACGTCGTGACCGGTGGCCGGGGACGACGGGACAACGGGCTGCCCGCGACCGCCTGGAGCCCGGTGCGCGACGTCGACCCGCGGGTGGGCGAGCACCTCCTGGACGTCCTCGAGGCGGTGGGCATCGCGGCCTACCTCGACCCGGCGGCCGACGTCGGCCCCTACACCCGCGAGGTCTCGCTGCCGAGCCCGCCGTCGGACCGGCTCTTCGTCGACCGGGCCCGGCACTCCGAGGCCCGTCTCCTCGTGGCCGAGCACGCCGACGAGCACCCGCGGCGGGCCGCCGAACCGGCACCGGTGCGCGCCGACCTGGACGAGGACGCCGAGTGGTCGCGCATCGTCGCGGCCTTCGAGGCCGAGCACGGTGCGGCGAGGGTCGACGAAAAGCCCTCGGACGCGCCGCCGCCTGCTCCGCACGAGGTGTCGGTGCTCGACCTGCCCGAGGAGCACTACGAGCCGCCCGCCCCGCCGCCGGTGCCGGTCCCCGCCCCGCACGCGCTCTACGCGGGGCTGCTGATCCTCCTCGGCCTCGTGCTCATCGCCGTCCCGGGCACGCTGCGGCTGTCCGCGGACCTGGGGCTGGTGCTCGGCGTCGCCGCGATCGCCGGCGGCGCCGCGATGCTGGTCTCCCGGATGCGCGACCGCTCCGAGCACGACGGGGACGACGGCGCCGTCGTCTGACGGCTCAGGCCTCGCCCTCGGCGACGGCGCGGCGGACCAGGTCGGCGGCACCCACGATGCCCGCCTGCGCCCCGAGCTCGGCGGCCACGATCCGGGGGCCGGGCCGGAACCCGCGCCCGGGCAGCGCCCGCTCCAGGCGGGCCCGCGCCGGGCCCAGCACCATCTCGCCCAGCACGCTCACACCCCCACCGATCACCACGACCCCGGGG
Organism: uncultured Actinomycetota bacterium; assembly: GCA_963747895.1. Taxonomy (GTDB): domain Bacteria; phylum Actinomycetota; class Actinomycetes; order Mycobacteriales; family Geodermatophilaceae; genus Blastococcus. The sequence continues at coordinate 181,040 of CAVVGX010000002.1, read as the reverse complement.
TCCAGCACGGCGGCCAGATCGGCGATCCCCTGACCGAGCCACACCCCCACCTCGGTGACCAGCTCGAGGGCCAGCGGGTCGCCGTCGTAGGCCGCGCGGGCGACGTCCTCGCCGGTCAGCCGCTCCGCCTGCCCGTCGACCCGTTCCAACAGCAGGGCCGCGGCGGCCGGTGAGGTGCCCGCCACCTCGCGGGCGGTCTGCCCCAGCGCCGAGCCGCTGGCGTACTGCTCCCAGCAGCCGCGGTTGCCGCACGCGCACAGCCGCCCGTCGGGGACGACGCGCATGTGGCCCCACTCCCCCGCGACACCGTGCGCGCCGCGCTGCAGCCGGCCGTCCATGACGATGCCGCCGCCGATGCCGGTGCCCAACGTGATCATCAGCGCGAGGTCCGCGCCGCGCGCGGCGCCGTAGCGGTACTCGGCCCAGGCAGCGGCGTCGGCGTCGTTGCCCACCCAGAGCGGCCGCTGCAACCGCGCCGCCAGGTCCGTGCGCAGCGAGGCGTGCCGCCAGGCCAGGTGCGGGCTGAACAGCACGGTGTCACCGGTGCGGTCGAACCAGCCGGCCGCACCGACGCCCGCGCCCACCAGTTCGCCGTCGTGACCCGCCGCCAGCTCCTCGGCGACGGCCGCGATGGCGTCCTCGGTGTCCGACACCGAGGCGCCGGGGGTCGCCCGTCGCGCGGTGGCCAGGATCGTGCCGTCGGGCGCCACGACCCCACCGGCGACCTTGGTCCCGCCGATGTCGATGCCGAGCGCGGCCAGCGACGCGGGTGCCGCGGCTCTCACGCGATGTCGATCCGCTGCACCGCTCCGGGACCGTTGCCGCCGTCCCGGTCGTCCTGCTGCCCGGGTGCGTCGGCGGGCTCCGCCGGAGCGTCCGGCCTGCCCGGCTCGCCGGCCAGGTCGCGCAGCACCGCGGCGGTGGTGGCCAGCACGTCGGCCAGGGCTGCGGTGACCTCGGGACGCTCGCCGCGGAGGACCGCCGCGGTCTGGCACACGGGGCACCAGCGGCAGTCGGCACCGTGCGACTTCCGGTCCTCGCCGGCAACCGCCCCGGCCCCCGCGGGCGGGCGGAGCACGTCGAGGAGCCTGCGGGCGGAGTCGGCCCAGTCGGCAGGGGTGGTCATGGCGTTCTCCTCACCGCGGCCAGCAGGTCCGCCGGCCAGAGCTGTGGGTCGGGTCGGAAGGAGACCACGAGCCGCGCCTCCGCGCTGCCCGGGTCCGCCATCCTGCCGCCGATGACCTCGCAGCGGCGCAACAGCGGGTCCAGCCGCAGTGACCGGCGGTTCCCGGCGACGGTGACGACCAGGTCGTCCTCCCAGCGGGTCACGCCCACGGTGCCGCGCTCGGCGAAGGGCAGCGGGACCGACAGCTCCCAGTCCTCGCCGCGTCGCTCGGTGGCCGGCTCGTGGACGACCCCGCCGTCCGGCAGCGCGATGTCCGCCAGCAGTGCGGTGAGCCCGGCGACGTCCGCGGGCGCCGTGGCTCCCTCCGGGATGCGGTGCACCGGCGCCAGCTCCGCCAGGGCGGTCAGCTCCGCGGCCTGCTCCTGGAGGCGGGCGCGCCACCACTCCCCTGCGCCGTCCTCCGGCAGCGCCCGGGCGAGGACGGCGGCGGGGCGCACGCCGTGCAGCCCCAGCGCCACGGCCAGCTGCCGGAGCGACGCGGCCGTCCCGGCGCGCGGCGCGGCGGCCAGGCAGACGACGGTGCCCGACGGGTCGGCCAGCCGGTCGGCCGCCAGCAGGGCCTCGAGCTGAGGCACGAACGCCAGCGCCGCGTCGACCGGACCGCGCCGGGCGGCGCCGGTGCTGACGGCGGCCGACCGGATCGCGCCGAGCGCCCGCGCGCCCGGAGGCATCAGCCGGTCCAGCCACCAGCGCAGCGTCGCCGGCAGCGCGAGCAGGGCGGAGGTCTGATCGGGGGTCCCGGCGTCGACGACGACCAGGTCCGCGCCGGCCCGACCGAGCTCGGCGAACAGCGCCAGGTCGGCCGCGCCGGGCAGCGGGCTCACCGACGACGCCGGCGGCAGCGCGACCTGCGGCACCGAGGCCGCCGCGGGGACGACGGTCGTGCTCCACAGGCGCTCCACCGCCGCGCCGGCGTCCACGACGCGCACCTCGAGACCGGGCACGTCGTCCAGCCCGCCGACGGCCGGCGCCCGGCGGGTCAGGAGGAGGGTGGCGCGCCCCGATGCGGCCGACCGCAGCGCGGCCGCCGCGGCGATCGTGCTGGACCCGGCCCCGCCGGGACCGGTGACCACGAGGGTGCGCACGGCCGGCTCAGCCCTCGACGCGCTTCTTGAGCTCCTTGAGAGCCGTGTCCAGGATGACCTTCTCCGCCTTGCGCTTGATCATCCCGAGCATCGGGATCGAGAGGTCGATGGTGATCGAGTAGGTGACCTCGGTGCGCCCGGCGGTCTCGACCAGCGTGTAGGAGCCGTCCTGGCGCTTCTGCATCTGGCCCTTGACCAGCGTCCAGGTGACCTTGCGGTCGTCGTCCCAGGTGTAGTCGAGGACGTAGTCGTCCTTGACCGCGCCGGCGTCGAGCACGAAGTGCACCCGGCGGGCACGGCCGTCGGGTCCGGCCTCCAGCACCTCGACCTGCTTGGCCGCGGAGACCCACTGGGGGTAGGCGGGGAAGTCGGCGATGACCGCCATCACGTCGGCAGCGGGTGCCTCGACGACGATCGACTGCGTGGACTGGTCGGCCATGGTCAGCAGGCTAACGGTTCCCGCACGGCGGAGAGCCGGTCCGCCACCCGCTCGGCTACTCACGGGTAGGAAGTGCCCGCTAGATTGGTCCGAACGATCCTGGTCCGGGACCGGTGGGCGACGGTGCCCGACGGCGGCCAGGGAGGAGAGGACCAGGCGTGCGCGAGTTCAGCGTTCCTGTGACCACCGAGGTGCAGCCCGACGCGGCCCTGACCGACATGCTGGCCCGGAACGTGGCCGAGCACGGCGGCGAGGTGGGCCTGCGGCGGCGGCGCGACGGCCAGTGGCGGGACGTCACCTGGCAGCAGTTCGGCGAGGAGGTGCGCGGCGTCGCCAAGGGGCTCATCGCCTCCGGCGTGGCCGCCGGCGACCGGGTCGCCCTCCAGGCCAAGACCCGCTACGAGTGGACCGTCCTCGACTTCGCGATCTGGACCGCCGGGGCGGTCGTGGTCCCGGTCTACGAGACCAGCAGCGCCGACCAGGTCGCCTGGATCCTCTCCGACTCCGGTGCCACCGCCATCGTGGTGGAGAGCGGCGAGCACGCCGAGGCCCTCGAGTCGGTGCGCGACCAGGCGCCCGACCTCACGTCGGTCCACGTCATCGACGACGACGCCGTGGGTGCCCTCGTCGCCGCGGGCAAGGACGTCCCCGACTCCGAGTTGGATGCGCGCCGGGCCACGCTGGGCGCCGACAGCGTCGCGACGCTGATCTACACCAGCGGCACCACGGGCCGGCCCAAGGGCTGCGAGCTCACCCACGGCAATTTCCTGTTCGAGATCGACAACGGCATCACGCTGCTCGACCGCTTCATGAGCGTCCAGGGCTCGCTGCTGCTGTTCATCCCGCTGGCCCACGTGCTGGCCCGCGTCCTGCAGGTCGGCGCGATCAAGAACCGCACGGTCATCGGGCACACCCCCGACGTCAAGAACCTGCTCGACGACCTGGGCGAGTTCAAGCCCAGCTTCGTGCTGGCCGTGCCCCGCGTCTTCGAGAAGGTCTTCAACTCGGCCAAGGCGAAGGCCGAGGGCGAGGGCAAGGGCAAGATCTTCGACCGGGCCGCCCAGGTCGCCATCGACTGGTCGCGGGCCCAGGACACCGGCGGCGCCGGCATCGTCCTGCGCGCCAAGCACGCCCTGTTCGACAAGCTCGTCTACGGCAAGCTGCGCGCGGCCCTCGGGGGCAACTGCCTGGGCGCCATCTCCGGCGGAGCGCCGCTGGGTGACCGCCTCGGGCACTTCTTCCGCGGCATCGGCGTCACCGTGTTCGAGGGCTACGGCCTCACCGAGACGACCGCCGCCGCGTCGGTCAACCACGACAAGGGCCTGCGCATCGGCACCGTCGGGCAGCCGCTGCCCGGCGTCACGTTCCGGATCGCCGACGACGGCGAGGTGCTCATCAAGGGCGGCATCGTCATGCGCGGCTACTGGAACAACGCGGACGCGACGAAGGAGGCCATCGACGCCGAGGGCTTCTTCCACACCGGCGACCTCGGCGAGCTCGACGCGGACGGCTTCCTGAAGATCACCGGCCGCAAGAAGGAGATCCTGGTGACCGCGGGGGGCAAGAACGTCGCCCCCGCCGTCCTCGAGGACCGGCTGCGTGCCCACCGGCTGATCAGCCAGTGCATCGTCGTCGGAGACCAGCGCCCCTTCATCGCCGCGCTGATCACCCTCGACGACGAGGCGCTGCCGCAGTGGCTGGAGTCCAAGGGCAAGCCCGCCGGGACGACCGTCGAGCAGATCCGTGAGGACGCCGACCTGAAGGCGGAGATCGACGCCGCCGTGAAGGACGCCAACAAGGCCGTCTCCCAGGCGGAGGCGATCAAGAAGTTCCACATCCTCGGCACCGACTTCACCGAGGACAACGGGATGCTGACCCCGAGCCTGAAGCTCAAGCGCTCGGTGGTCATGAAGGAGTTCGGCGACGAGGTGGAGGCGCTCTACACGCGCTGATCCGCGACGCCCCTGAGCCCCCTCCCCCGCTCCCGGGGGTGGGGGCTCAGTGCTTCTCGAGCAGGTCGCCGAAGGTGCCGGCGATGGTCGACCAGGACCAGCTCTTCTCCACCCACGCCCGGCCGGCCGCCCCCATGGCCCGGGCCCGCGCGGGGTCGTCCAGCAGATCGGCCAGCGTGCCCGCCACAGCGGTCGGTGACCGCGGGTCGACGACGTGCCCGGTGACCCCCTCCTGCACGGCCTCCGGCGCGCCACCGGACGTCCCCACGACGACCGGCCGGCCGCAGGCGGCCGCTTCGAGGAAGACCATGCCCAGCCCCTCGACGTCCAGGCCGGCGCGGCGGGTGCGGCACGGCATGGCGAACACGTCACCCGCCGCGTAGTAGGCCGGCAGCTCGGCGGACTCCACGCCGCCGGTGAGGACGACGGAGTCCGCCAACCCCCGGGCGGCGACCGCCCGCCGGAGCGCCGCCTCGTCGGGCCCGCTCCCGACCAGGAGCAGGCGCGCGGAGGGGTGTCGGGCGAGTACCTGCGGCCACCCCTCGACCAGGACGTCCTGCCCCTTGCGGGCCACCAGCCGGGACACGCACACGACCACCGGCGCCTCCCCCAGGCCGTGCCGGCGCCGGACCGCCGCGCCGTCGGCGTCCGGGGTGAACCGGTCGACGTCCACCCCCGGGGACAGCTGCGCGAGCCGGGTGCGCCCGCCGAGCGCCGGGGCGAGCCGCGCCCGGGTGAACTCGGTGATGTAGGTGAGCACGTCCAGCCCCCCGGCGATGCGCTGCATCACCTGCCGGCTCCCCGGAAGCGCCACCCAGCCCGTCTCGTGCCCGTGGGTGGCGCCCACCAGGTGCCGCACGCCGGCTTCCCGCAGCGTGGGCGCCAGCAGGCCCAGGGGCGCCGCGGCTCCGAAGAACGCGCTGTCGCAGCCGTACCGTTCGACCAGCTCGACGGCCGCCCGGGCGGTGGCCGGCGTGGGCAGCAGCATGCCCGTGGGCCGGCGCACCACCGGATAGGGCAGTGCGGCGTCGTACTCGGCCGAGCCGGAGTGGTCGGAGGCCAGCACCACCAGCGAGTCGGGCGGCCGGCGCTCGAGCAGGGCGGCGACGAAGGTCTGGATGCCGCCCTGGCGGGGCGGGAAGTCGTTGGTGACGACCAGCGTCCGGGTCACGGCCGGCCCTCCGAGCGTTCCCAGTCCTCCGCGAGCGCGATCCGCTCCGCGGTCGTCGGGTGCGAGCCGAAGAACCAGCGCCAGGCCCCCGGCGGGTCCGGGTCGGACAGGTTGCTCTCGGCCAGGCCGCGCTGCATGGCGATGAACGCCTCCGGGTCGCGCGTGAGGTCCAACGCGGCCACGTCGGCCCGCGCCTCGATCTGGCGGGAGACCAGGTTCTGCACGGGCAGCGCCACGAGGGTGCCCACCGCCACGAGCAGGAGCGCCAGCGGCACCACCGCGGGATCGGCCGGTCCCCGCGCGCCGGCCCGGCGCAGCAGACGCGGCGAGGTGAGCGCCCAGCCGAGCAACGCGACGCCGCCGGCACCTCCGAGCGCGCCCAGGAGGGTCCCGGTGAGGACGTCGTCGGCGGCGACGTGCCCGAGCTCGTGCGCGGCGATCGACTCGATCTGGTCGTCGGGCAGCCGTTCGAGCACCGTGTCGTACACGACGATGCGGCGGGAGGCGCCGAATCCGGACACGTAGGCGTTGAGCGTCGTCGTCCGGCGGGATGCATCGGACACGAGCACGTCCTGGACCGGGGTGCCGTTCTCCTCGGCCAGCGCGAGCAGGTCGCTGCGCAGCTGGCCGGCCGGCATCGGCTCGAAGCTGTTGAAGGCCGGCTCGATCACCACCGGCCACAGGAAGGAGCCGACGACCACGAGCACGGCCGCACCGGCGCTGGCCAGGGCCCACCACGCGCGCGAGGCCCGCCGGGCGAGCCAGACGAGGGCGACCAGCCCCAGGGCGGTCAGGGCGGCGTCGATCGCCGTCGACACGGCCACGTCCCGGGTCCACAGACCCCAGCTCCGCGTGGACAGGCCGTACCGGTGCCGTACGACCTCGCCGTAGGCCGAGAGCGGCAGCGTGACCAGCCGGCCGATGACCGCGAGCGCGAACACGCCCAGCAGCACCTGCCAGAGCCAGCGTCCGCGCTGCGGCGCGGGCAGCCGGTGCATCAGCCGGGCGCCGAGGCGGGTCAGCCCGAAGGCGGCCGAGACGGCCAGCCCCAGCAGCAGCGAGACCAGGGACGCCGGCCGCAGGGTGGCGGCGAAGGCCTGCGCCCGCTCGACCTGTGCGGTCGGCAGCCCGGCCGTCGGATCGATCGCCGTGCGTCCCCCGGGCGGCTCCGGCAGCACCTCCCACGGGGTGGCCACGGCGATCACGACGGCGAAGGCGGTCAGCAGGACGGCCGCGGCCACCAGCGCCGCCCGGCGTCCGGTCATCCGACCTCCCCGACGACGACGGCCGGCGGGGACGGCACCGTCACGAGCAAGGGGCACCGGACCGCACGATGGCGATCGTACTGAGCGGCGTCGGCCGGCCGCCGCGCTCGAGCCTCCGCCTGTCGCGACACGGCGCACCGACGACGAGGGCCGGTGACCTCCCGCAGGAGATCACCGGCCCTCGTCGAGTTCGGCCCCGTCCCGGTTCCGCGCTGAGCCGGCGGCGGAGGGGCTCGTTGTCAGGCGATGCGGCGTGCGCTGTTGTAGCTCGGCATCGAGTCGATGCTGGCGACCTTCACCGGCTGGCTGGAGGTCGAGGCGTGCACCATCTGGCCGTTGCCGATGTACATCCCGACGTGGCTGACCGGGCTGTAGAAGAACAGCAGGTCGCCCGGCTGCAGCTCGCTCCGGGAGACCGCCCGGCCCATCCGCGACTGGCTGCTGCTGGAGTGCGGCAGCGAGATGCCGGCCGCGGCGTAGGCGTAGGACGTCAGGCCGGAGCAGTCGAACGCGTCGGGGCCGCTGGCACCCCACACGTAGCGGTCCCCCACCTGGGCCAGCGCGGTGTTCACGGCGACCTGGGCCGCTCCGCTGGCTGCGGCGGCCCGGCTCGGCGCGGGGGCCGCACTGGGGGCGGGGGCCGCACTGGGGGCGGGGGCCCTACCGGGGGCGGGGGCCGCGCTGGGAGCGGTGCGGTCCGTGCCGCGCGAGGCGCGCACGGGCTGGGGGGCGCTCTGCGCCCGCTCGACCAGGGCGCGCTGGGCGGCGTCGAGGGCCGCGTACTGCCGCTGGTAGTCGGCGATCTTGGCCTCGAGCGCCTGCTGCTGTCCCTGGATGTCCGCGACGCTGCGCTCGGCCTTCTCGCGGGCCGCGCGCGCCTTGTCGCGCGAGTCCTCGGCGCGGGCGGAGGCCTCGGCGACCTCGCTGACGGCCGCACTGTTGCGTCCGGCGATGGCCTCGAGTGTTCCCATCTGGGAGACGAGCTCCTGGGCCGAGCCGCTGGAGAGCAGCACGTCGAGCTGGTTCATGGTGCTGTTCCCGCCGGTGTAGGCCGACCGGGCCAGCTGGCGGATGCGCCCGTCGAGGGCGGCCCGCTGCTGCTGGGCCTCGAAGGCGGTCTTCTCGGCGCCGTCCACGGCGGACTGCTGGCGCCCGAGCTCGACCCTGGCCTCGTTCAGCTTCTCGCTGACGACCTCGAGCTCGCGGCTGGCGTCGGCGACCAGCTGCGCGGCTTCGGCAGTGTTGGTCGGGTTGACCGGGACGGCCGAGGCGGTGCCCGGCAGGACGGTGAAGGTCAGGGCGGTCGCAGCGCCGATCAGCAGGCCGGCGCGGAGGCGGCCCACCCGGCGGGCGGGGCCGGCCGGAGGATCCGGGCGGAAAGGTGCGAGGGCGTTCGGGGGCAGGGCGTGAGGGGTCGCCACGAGCGGCGGCTCTCCGTTTCTTCCTCTTCACCGCCTACCGAGTTAGCTGACGGGTTCGGGCGGGGAAGATCGGCCCTATCCCCTGCTGGACCGGCGGACCGGCTCTACAGGAGAACTCACCCCAGAAACTGCGGTGGGTCCCCGGTTCACCTCGGACGGCCTGACGGACGTCGTGCGGTGATTCGGCGGTGTCCGGCCGAGGCCACCCGTCTGCGGATGACGACCACCCGGTCGGACGGAGCGACCCTACGTTCGTGATGTAGCCGTGACAAACCGGGACAGGTGCTCAAACTGTGACGAGAATCTCGATCCGACCCGCGCGCCTCCCTCGATCCAGCGCTCCGTAGGGGTAGAAGCACCCTCCGTATCCGGAGCGGGTGCAGGCGCCGTGGCGGAGAACACCCTCACCCGGTCCGCTGGTCGGGCGAGATACCGCCGCCGTCGGCCGTCCCGGCGCTGCCGCGGTGGCGCAGCGGTGGCACGAGGCCGAACTCGGCGAGGGCCCGCACGGCGCGGCGCTCGACGTCGTCGAACTCCACCACGACGCCGGGCGGTGGCACGACGACGTCCTCAGCGGCCGGCTCGGGACCGGTGACGCGGGCGCGGCCGGTCATGGGCACCACGACGGGGTCGACGCCCGCCCAGCCCGGCGGGGCCCCCAGCAGGACGGTGACGACGCAGTCGGTGCAGCCGGTGCCGCGGACGGTGCAGGTGTCGCAGTCGATGAGCATGTCTCTCTCCTCCGTGAGTCGTCCGCACGGTAGGAGTGGCCACCGACAATCCCGGCCGGGGACCTCAGCTGCCCGCGTACTCCCAGTGCCACGGCTCCTCGCGGCCGTTGCCGGGATCGGCCCACGTCGGGTGCAGGAACCCGAAGCGGCCGGCGTTGGCCGCCAGCCACGCGTACCGGGCCGTCCCGAAGGTCTCGATGCCCCCGCACAGGTCGACCGCCAGCCCCCAGCCGTGGTTGCTCGTCCCGGGGACGGCGGCCAGTGCGGGCTTCTCCCCGTACAGCCTCACCTGGCCCGCGTAGGTGCGGTACGAGTCGGTGATGCACAGCGGCCCGCCGAACGCGGCGGCGTAGGCCGCCGACATCGCGCGGTAGGCCGCGGCCGCGTCGCAGCGCAGGGAGTGGCCGGGCGCGCCGAGCGGGCACAGGGCGCTCGGCGGGATGAGCCCGTTGGGGTAGCCGCCCCACTGCCGCGCGCCGTCGAAGCTCGGCGGGTAGACGGTGGTGCCGCACTCCATGCGCAGTGCACCCGCCGCGGGCCCGGGCGCTGCCACGGGCGCCCGCCCGCCGAGGCTGGGCCGGCCCACGCCGAGCACCTGGTCGGCAGGGAGGGTGCGCACCACGACGGCACCGGCCCGGGCGTCGGCCGCGAGCATGGTGCGCGGGTCGAGAGCGATCCCCACGTGCCCGAGCCCGGCCTCCTGCGTCCCGAGGAACACCAGGTCGCCGGGCAGCACGTCGGCCGGGGCGACCGGGGTCGTGACGGCGAACAACTCGGCCTGCTCCGCCGGCAGCTCGATGCCGGCCCGGCCGTAGACCGACTGCACCAGCGCGCCGCAGTCCCAGGACTCCGGCCCGGCGGTGCCCGGCGCGTAGGGCAGCCCCAGCGCATCCATCGCCGCGGTCACGGCGGCCAGCGTCTCGGCCGGCAGCACGAGCAGCGACGCAGGCTGACCGGGCACCTGCGCGGCACCGGGCTGGGCGCCCCCACCGGCCGCACCGACCGGCACCAGGCGCTCGGGCAGTCCGGCGGCCGGTTCCCGGAGCGCCGCCGACGGCGGCGGCACGACGCCGGCGGCGGTCAGCTGGTCCAGGTAGGCCCGCCAGCTGGCCGCCGTCCGCCCGTTGACCTCGACCTGCTCCCGCTGCAGCCGGGCCAGCTGGCGGTCGACCGCACCGAGGGCGGCGTCCAGCTCGTCGGCCACCGCCGACGCCTGGGCCTCGAGCTCGGCCGCCCGGGCACCCACCTCGTCGGCGCGGGCCCGCGCCCGCTCCAGTGCCGCGGCGGCCCGCTGCTGCTGCTCCGCGGCTGCCTGCCGCTGCGCCTCCGCCGCCCCGATCACCGAGGCGGCGTGCCGGTCGACGACCTCCAGGAAGCCCAGAGCGGAGACCACGTCCCCGGGGTCCCCGCCGCTGAGCAGCAGCGACAGCGGGGTGACCGCCCCGCCGTCCCGGTAGACCGCCGAGGCGTACCGGGCGACGAGCTGCTGGTGACCGGCCAGCTCGCCCTCGGCGTCGCCCAGCACCGCCTCGGCGTCGGCCACGGCGCGCTCGGCCTCGCCCAGCGCCTCGCGGGCGGCCACCACCTCGCCCTGCTGCGACTGCAGGCCTCGCTGCACCTCCGCGGCGCGCTGCTGGAGCTCGTCGAGGGCGCGGCTGTCCAGCACGCCGGACGTGCCGCCCGGCTGGTCGCTCGGGGCGGCGGAGGCCGGAGCCGTCGCCGTCACGGCGAGGACGGCGAGCGGCACCAGGACCAGCGATGCCGAACGGCGGAACGCCCTCGACCGCGGGGAGCGCCACGGGGAGCGCGGGGACATCGGACCACCTCCGCGGATGTGGGCTGCGTCGCCCGCCGCGGGAATGTTGTCCCGCTCACCGGAGAAGCGCCAGGTGAGAGGCCGGTTTCCGCCCGGCCGGGCGAATCGCGCCCCGCGCGGGGGCCCGGTCCGGTCGGCGCGGCGTCCCCGGGACTGTCGGCACCCCGACCTACCGTCCGGCCCGTGAGCTCCTCCCCTCCCCTTCCCCGGTACGTGCAGGGAACGATCGAGGAACTCGGCACGCCGCTGGCCGAGGTCACCTTCGTGGTCGTCGACCTCGAGACGACGGGAGGGTCGCCGAAGGACTGCGCGATCACCGAGATCGGTGCGGTCAAGGTGCGCGGCGGGGCGGTGCTGGGCGAGTTCCAGACCCTGGTCGACCCGGGTCAGGAGATCCCGCCGTACATCAGCGTGCTGACCGGGATCACGACGTCGATGGTGGCCGCGGCCCCCCGGATCGGGACGGTGCTGCCGGCGTTCCTGGAGTTCGCCCGCGGCGCGGTGCTCGTGGCCCACAATGCACCCTTCGACCTGGGGTTCCTCAAGGCGGCGTGCGCGCAGAACGGCATCCCCTGGCCGGCCGCGGCGTCGGTCGACACGGCGGTACTGGCCCGCCGGCTGCTCACCCGCGACGAGGTGCCCAACTGCAAGCTGGGCACCCTCGCACCGTTCTTCTCGGCCACCACCTCCCCCACGCACCGCGCGCTGGACGACGCCCGCGCCACCGTCGACGTCCTGCACGGGCTCTTCGAGCGGCTCGGGCCGCTGGGCGTCTCCTCGCTGGAGGAACTGACCGGCCTCACCCGCCAGGTCGACCCCGAACGCCGACGCAAGCGCCACCTGGCCGACGCGGTGCCGCACGGTCCGGGCGTCTACCTCTTCCGGGGCCCGCGCGACGAACCGCTCTACGTGGGGACGTCGACCGACCTCCGCACCCGGGTGCGCAGCTACTTCACCTCGGGCGAGCAGCGCAGCCGGATCACCGAGATGGTGGCGCTGTCGCAGCGGGTGGACGCGATCCCGTGCGCCCACGCGCTCGAGGCTGCGGTGCGCGAGCTGCGGCTGATCGCCGAGCACAAACCGCGGTACAACCGCCGGTCCCGCTTCCCCGAGCGCGCCCTGTGGATCCGGCTCACCGACGAGCCGTTCCCCCGGCTGTCCGTCGTCCGCCGCGTGCGCCCCGGTGCCGGGGTGTTCCTCGGCCCCTTCCCCGACCGGCGGGCCGCCGACGCCGCCGTCGCCGCCGTGCACGAGTCGCTGCCGCTGCGGCAGTGCACCGTCCGCATCCCGGCGCGGGCCCCCTCCGGCTCGGCCTGCGCCCTGGCCGACATGGGCCGGTGCGGCGCCCCGTGCACGGGCGCCCAGTCCGTCACCGAGTACGCCGACGTCGCCGCGGTCCTGCGGGCGGCGGTCGCCTGCGATCCCACCGACCTGGTCACCCCGCTCCTGCGCCGCGTCGAGCGGCTGGCCGCCGAGGAGCGCTACGAGGACGCCGCGGTCCTGCGCGACCGCGTCGCCGTGCTCCTGCGGGCCGTCCGGCGGCGCCAGCGGCTGGAGTCGCTGGCCGCCGTCCCCGAGCTGGTCCTGGCCCGCCCCGACGGTGCGGGCGGCTGGGAGCTGTCCGTCATCCGACGAGGGCGGCTGGTGTCGGCCGGGGTGGCCGCGCGCGGCGCCTCGGTCCGCGGCACGCTGGCCGGCCTGCTCAGCACCGCGGAGACCCTGCTCGGTCCGGACGGCGAGATCGCCGCGTCCGTCGACGAGACCGAGCTCGTGCTGCGCTGGATGGAGAAGCCGGGCACCCGGTTGGTCGAGCTGGACGGCACGCTGGCCAGCCCCGCCCCGGGCACCGGCCCCTTCAGCCGCTTCCTCGCGATGGCCGACGGCAGCAGCACCCGGCGCGACCCGTTCGCCGACGGGCGGTCATTGGGCACCCGGGCGCGGCCCGACCGGATCACGGCGGGCGTGGGCACCGGCCCCCGCGCCCCGCTAGCATCGCCGGCGTGATCACCGCCATCGTGATGATCGACGCCGCCACCGACTCGATCCCCGAGGTGGCCGCGGCGATCGCCGACCTCGACGGGGTCAGCGAGGTCTACTCCACCGCCGGCGAGGTCGACCTGATCGCCATCGTCCGGGTGCGCGAGTTCGAGCACATCGCTGAGGTGATCGCCGGCCGCATCAACAAGGTGCCCGGGGTGCTGGAGACCGAGACCCACATCGCCTTCCGCGCCTACTCCCGCCACGACCTCGACGCGGCGTTCTCCATCGGCTTCGAGTCCGCCGACTAAGGGCGCCCGTCGGTCCGGACGGCGCGGCTGACGCTCACCCAGCGCTCCAGCAGGGCGCCGGCCCGGCCGTCGTCGACCGCTGCCGCGGCCCGCTCCAGCCCGGCGGCGAGCCCCTCGCGGAGGCCGGCGGAGTCCTCGTCGAACGCGGCGAGCGCCGCGGCCGCGTTGAGCAGGACGGCATCGCGCACCGGACCCCGCTCCCCCGCCACGACCCGCCGGAAGACGTCCGCGTTGTAGGCAGGTGACCCACCGCGCAGCGCGTCGGGACCGGACGCGGGGATGCCCAGCTCCGCGGGGTCGACCCGGTCGGGGACGACCACGCCGTCCCGGACCACCCAGGCCGACGACGTCGTCGCCGTCGTCAGCTCGTCGAGGCCGTCGTCGCCCCGGAAGACCACGGCGCGGCCACCGCGGGCGGCCAGGACCTCCGCGAGCACCGGCGCCATGCCGCGGTCGGCGCAGCCGATGGCGGCGGCCACCGGCCGCGCCGGGTTCGTCAGCGGGCCCAGGAAGTTGAAGACCGTCGCGATGCCCAGCTCGCGCCGCGGAGCACCCGCGTGCCGCATGCCGGGATGGAAGACGGGGGCGAAGAAGAAGCCGATGCCGGCCTCCTGCACGCAACGGGCGACGCCGGCGGCCGGCAGGTCGATGACCACGCCGAGCTCCTCCAGCACGTCCGCGGCCCCGGAGGACGACGACGCCGCCCGGCCACCGTGCTTGGCGACCGGCACCCCGGCCGCGGCGGTGACGACCGCGGCCATCGAGGAGATGTTCACGGTGTGCGCGCCGTCGCCTCCCGTGCCCACGATGTCGACGCAGGCCAGCGGCAGCGCGACCGGCGTCGCCTGGTCCAGCATCTCGGCGGCCAGACCGGACACCTCCTGGGCCGAGGCGCCCTTCGCGCGCAGCGCGACGGCGAAGCCCGCGATCTGCGCCGGCGTGGCCTCGCCGGTCATCACCTCGCGCATCGCCCAGGCGGTGTCGGCGGTGGCGAGGTCCTGACCGGCGAGCAGGCGGTTGATCAGCCCCGACCACGAGGGCCGGGACGGTGGAGCGGCGGTCACCGCGCGGTCACCGGACGGCGGGGCGGTGTGCGGAGCTGCGCAGCAGGTCCGCGACCAGCCCGGGGGCGGTCAGCGGGTCGACGGGCAGCGGCAGGGCGCCCTCGGCGCGCGACCAGTGGGCGAGCCACCGATCCGGCTGCCGGGCGATCAGGACGCACACGGCCGGCCGGTCGGGGACCTCCTGGTCCAGCTGACGGGCCAGGGCCAGCCCGCCGGTCGGCTGCGCCTCGCCGTCGAGGATGCACAGCGCGATCCCCCCACCGTCGACGGCCGCGACCACCTCGTCGCCGGTGGCGCACTCCACCCAGGTGAGCGGGCCCACGTCCGGCGCGGGGCGCCGGCCGACGGCCGTGCGCACCGCCTCGCGGGTCGCGGCGCGGGAGCTGTAGACCAGCACGGTGGCCGGTGCGTCGGGGGTTCCGGCTGGGCTCACGCGGGCGAGCCTAGTGGTTGGGACGCCGCCGTTCGGGGAGGGCGGCGGGCACGGGACGGGGAGCGGTCTCCCGGCACGCCACGCCGAGCCGACCCGAGGTCGTCACGACGGGGGGCCGATGCCATGATGGCCGGGTGACAACGGCCCCCGTGGCGAGCAGCACCTTCGACACCTCGCGGGTGCACTCCCTGACCCGACCGAACATGGTCAGCGTCGGCACGATCATCTGGCTCTCGAGCGAGCTGATGTTCTTCGCCGGCCTGTTCGCCATGTACTTCACCGCGCGAGCCCGAGCCCTCGATGGCTGGCCTCCGGAGCCGACCGAGCTGAACCTGCCGTACGCGACGGTGTTCACGCTGATCCTGGTCGCCTCGTCGTTCACCTGCCAGTTCGGCGTCTTCGCGGCCGAGAGCGGCAACGTGTACGGCCTCCGGCGCTGGTTCACCATCACCTTCGTGATGGGCCTGGCCTTCGTGCTCGGGCAGATGAACGAGTACCGCGTCCTGGTGACCGAGCACGGCACGTCGATCTCGTCGTCGACCTACGGCTCGGTCTTCTACCTGACCACCGGGTTCCACGCGCTGCACGTGATCGGCGGCCTCGTCGCCTTCGTCTATGTCCTCGTCCGGTCCACCATGGGCCGATTCACGCCGGCCCAGGCGACCGCGGCGATCGTGGTCTCCTACTACTGGCACTTCGTCGACGTCGTGTGGGTCGGGCTCTTCGCCACGATCTACCTGATCCGCTAGGGGAACGGTGTCCACCTCGAACCCGCAGTCCGGCGACGCCTCGCCCGCCGTCGAGACCGCGACCTCCAGCCCGGTCGCCCGGGCCCGCGCCCGGCGACGCAGCAAGCACCGCCGCCGCGTGGCCAACGTCGCCGGCCTGATGGCGAGCCTCGTGCTCACCGGCGCGCTGTACTCGGTCTTCAGCCCCGCCCAGGCCGCACCGGCCGACGGCGCGAACGAGTCCGCCGCCGAGTCGGCCGGGCGCGAGCTCTACACCCGCAGCTGCATCACCTGCCACGGCGAGAACCTCGAGGGCGTGCCCAACCGCGGTCCCTCGCTGATCGGCGTGGGCGAGGCGTCCGTCTACTTCCAGGTGCACACCGGGCGCATGCCGCTCGCGGCCCAGGGGCCCGACGCCGCCGCCAAGCCGGCGGTGTTCTCCGATGAGGAGATCGACCAGCTGATGGCCTACGTCCAGGCCAACGGCGGCGGCCCGCGCCTGCCGTCGGGCGACCTGCGCGACGGCGACGTCGCCGAGGGCGGCGAGCTCTTCCGGCTCAACTGCGCCTCGTGCCACAACTTCGTCGGCGAGGGCGGCGCCCTCTCCTCGGGCAAGGCGGCCCCGAGCCTCAACGAATCCAGCGACCTCGAGATCTACTCGGCGATGCTGTCCGGCCCCGAGAACATGCCGGTGTTCGGCGACAACCAGCTGACCCCCGACGAGAAGCGCTCGATCATCAACTACGTCCAGACCATCAACTCCCAGGCCGACCCCGGCGGCGCCGGCGTGGGCCGCTTGGGCCCGGTCGCCGAAGGCCTGGTCATCTGGGTGGTCGGCATCGGTGTGCTGATGTTCGGAATCTTCTGGATGGGGAGCAAGGCGTGAGCGCGCACGACACCCGCCCCGGCTCGACCGGCGGCGCGGACACGTCGGGGCCCCTGCACGACGGCCCCGACGACGACTACACCCCGGAGCAGCTCGCGGCGATGCCGCGGGAGGACCTCGACCGCCTCGGCGCCCGGTACGACGGCGTGGAGATCCTCCACGTCGACCCGGGCCCCGAGCCCGGCTCCCGGATGGAGAAGCGGGCCATCCGCCAGGTCGGGCTGGTCTTCACCCTCGCCGGCCTGTGCGCGTTGGCGTTCGTCGTCGTGTACGTCGGATCCGGCTGGTTCTTCCCCGACTGGCAGTGGGACGTCTCCGACAGCGGCTGGAGCGTCCTCTTCACCCCGCTCCTGGGCCTGACGATGGGCGTGTCCCTCTTCCTCGTCGGCGTCGGGCTGGTCCTCTACAGCAAGAAGCTCCTGCCCCACGAGACGGCCGTCCAGGACAAGCACGACGGGTCGCACTTCGACCGGGTCACCAGCGGCGCCACCCTCGTGGGCGGCCTGCACAACAGCGGCCTGGCGCGGCGCAAGCTGCTCACCCGGTCGCTCGGCTTCATGGGTGGCGGGATGGGCCTCATGCTCCTCATGCCTCTCGGCGGCCTGATCAACAACCCGAACACCGGCAACCCGCTCGGCCGCACGGCATGGGCCGAGGGCGTGCGGCTGGTGCGCAACGACGGCAGCCCGATCCGCCCCGGCGATCAGGAGCCCGGCTCCCTGCAGACGGTCTTCCCGGCCGTCCCCGGGGGCAACAAGCAGTCCGACGCCGCCACCATGCTCATCCGCCTGCGCCCGGCCCAGCTCGCGGAGGCGCGGCCGCGCGAGGGGCAGGACGACTTCGGCTACGGCGACTACGTGGCCTACTCGAAGATCTGCACGCACGCCGGTTGCCCGGTGTCGCTGTACGAGCAGGAGACCAGCCGGATCCTCTGCCCGTGCCACCAGTCGCAGTTCGACGTGACCCAGGGCGCCAAGCCCGTCTTCGGGCCGGCGACGCGATCCCTGCCACAGCTGCCCATCACGGTCGACGACGAGGGCTTTTTCGTCGCTCGGTCGGACTACCCTGAGGCTGTCGGCCCCACGTACTGGAACCGGGAGCGCATCTGATGGCAGCAACGGCCACGGCCCCAGGGGCTCCGACCACCCGGCTGGGCAAGCAGGCCGTCGAGATCGACGACCGCCTGATCGTCGCCGGGCCCCTCCGCCGGACCTTGAACAAGGTCTTCCCCGACCACTGGTCGTTCCTGCTCGGCGAGATCGCGCTCTACTCGTTCCTCATCGCGCTGCTGTCGGGCACGTACCTGACGTTCTTCTTCGACCCCTCCCTGCGCGAGGTCGTGTACGAGGGCACCTACGCCCCGCTGCGCGGCGTGGAGATGTCCGCCGCCTACGACTCGGCACTGAACCTCTCCTTCGACGTGCGCGGCGGCCTGTTCATGCGGCAGGTCCACCACTGGGCGGCGCTCCTGTTCGTCGCCTCGATCGTGGTGCACCTCCTCCGCATCTTCTTCACCGGCGCGTTCCGCCGGCCGCGGGAGACGAACTGGCTGATCGGCGTGGTCATGCTGGTGCTCGCCCTCCTCATGGGCGTCACCGGCTACACCCTCCCCGACGACCTGCTGTCGGGCACCGGGCTCCGCATCATCAGCGCGATCATCCTGTCGGTCCCGGTGATCGGGACGTGGGCGCACTGGGCGATCTTCGGCGGCGAGTTCGTCGGCGAGCTGATCATCGGGCGCTTCTACATCGCCCACGTGCTGATCATCCCGGCGATCCTGCTGGCCCTGATCGCGGTGCACCTGCTGCTGCTGGTCAAGCAGAAGCACACGCAGTTCGCCGGCCCGGGCCGCACGGAGCACAACGTCGTCGGCAACCGCCTCTTCCCCACGTTCGCGGTGAAGGCGACCGGCCTGATCTTCATCGTGTTCGGCGTGATCGCCGCACTCGGTGGCCTGGTGCAGATCAACCCCATCTGGCTGTGGGGCCCGTACAACCCGGCCCAGGTCTCCGCCGCGTCGCAGCCGGACTGGTACATCCTGTTCCTCGACGGCTCGACGCGAATCTTCCCGGCGTGGGACATCAACCTCCCCGGCAACTACACGATCCCGGCGCTGTTCTGGCCCACGGTCGTCATCGCCGGTGCGATGTTCACGATCCTGGCGCTCTACCCGATGATCGAGCGCAAGCTGACCGGCGACACGGCCTCGCACCACCTGCTGCAGCGTCCGCGCGACGTCCCGGTCCGCACCTCGCTCGGCATGATGGGGCTGACCTTCTACGGCGTCCTGATGTTGTCCGGCGGCAACGACGTCTTCGCGGACAAGTTCGACGTCAGCCTGAACGCCATGACGTGGTTCGGCCGGCTGGGCGTCATCGTCCTGCCCCCGCTGGTCTACGCGCTCACCTACCGGATCTGCCTGGGTCTCCAGAAGCACGACCGCGAGGTGCTCGAGCACGGCATCGAGACCGGTGTCATCCGGCGCCTGCCCCACGGTGAGTTCATCGAGGTGCACCAGCCGCTCGGCCCGGTCGACGAGCACGGCCACGGCGTCCTCGCCTACGGCGGTGCACCGGTGCCCAAGAAGATGAACCAGATCGGCGGCGCCCGTCGTGCGGTCCGCGGCTTCTTCAGCCCCATCGAGGAGCCGTCGCAGGTCGAGCTCGAGCAGCGCGCCGAAGGGCGCGGGCTGGCCGCTGACGAGAGCCGAGAGCTGACCTCGTCGGGCCGTCCGTCCGAGGGTGGTCGCCCCTCGGAGGGTGGTCGCCCGTCCGAGGGTGGCCGTCCGCAGGAACCGCGCGACTGACGTCGCACAGCTCGTACAGCAGGGCCCCGGTGGATCCGTCCACCGGGGCCCTGCTGCATGTCGGGCGTCGACCGAGACCGGCGTCCGTACCGCCGGTGCCACCCGCCGCCCGTACGAGGCGGCTTGTCGGGCGTTCCCCGCGCTCCTCGGGTGCGCGGCACCCCACATGCCCGAGTCCGCCCCACCAGCGCCCGTGGCGGCGCCGCGCACGCCCAGCCGCACCCGTGTGCCCACGTCGCAGGCTCGGCGCCGCTCGGGCCCCCTGGGCAGCGTTCTCCGGGCGCGCTCCTCGGGTTCCGGCCGCCGCGCCACCGGCGCGGGGTTCGCCCCGTCAGCGGACCTCCGAGCCGGGAACGACTCCCCCGTCACGGCTGCCGACCCGTCCGCGTCGACCAACAACGGCCGAGGGCCACTTCCGCAGCTGCGCCTGTTCAGCTCTCAGTGTCGGTTCGGGTGCATCCTGTCCGACCCCCTCGGCCGACTCTCCGTGACCGAGGGGGTCGGTTCTCGCTCACGGCCCGCCGCCGCCGGCTCTGACGTGCTCCCGCAGGATGGGTGCGTGGATGTGGCGCCGACGTTGCTGGCCGCCTCCGGCGCCGCGTTCGCGCTGGCCTTGCTCTCCGCGGTTGCCGGCTTCGGCGGTGGAGTGCTGCTGCTGCCGGTGTTCACGGGGCTGTTCGGGCTCCGGGTGGCGGTGCCCGTGCTCACCCTGACCCAGATCGTCAGCAACGGCAGCCGGGTCTGGCTCAACCGCGGCGAGCTCGACCGGCGCGTCATCGCGCGGTTCGCCGTGGGCGCGGTGCCGTTCGCCGTGCTCGGCGCGCTGCTGTTCGTCACCGCTCCGCTTGAGCCGCTCAAGCGGCTGCTCGGGGTGTTCCTGCTCGCCGTCGTCGTGTGGCGGCGGCTCAACCCGCATCCGCGCAGCATCTCCGAGACTGCGTTCATCGGTGTCGGCGCGGCGTCCGGGCTGGGGTCGGCGCTGTTGGGCTCGGTCGGGCCGATGACCGCGCCGTTCTTCCTTGCCGCCGGGCTGACACGCGGCGCCTACATCGGCACCGAGGCGGCGTGCGCGCTGCTCATGCACCTCACCAAGACCGCCGCGTACGGCGCCGGTGACCTGCTGTCGGTCCGGGTGCTGCTGCTCGGGCTGGCGCTAGTGCCGGCGACCACCGCGGGGGCGTGGGTCGGCAAGCGGCTCGTCGGGCGCATCAGCGACCGGGTGTTCGTCAACCTGGTCGAGGTCGGGCTGGTCGTGGCGGCGGTGCTGCTCCTGTCCGGCGTCTGAGCCGAGCCGAGACCGCCTGCTGCCCGGCCGGGTGACACGCCGAACCGGCCCGCATCCCGTCCACCCGCCCACGCCGCGTCACCCTGACCTCGCCGGCACGCGTCGCCCCAGACCTGACCGTGGCCCCGGTCCGACAGGACCGGGGCCACGCTGTGTCACATCGGGCGTGTCGCCCTTTGTGCGCCATGTACCCACACCAAAAGCCGAGCAGGGCAGCTGCGGAAGGGGCCCTCGGACCGGGTGGAGCTCAGCTCTGCGTGGCGTTCTGCCCCACGTAGTACTCGAACAGCAGGCCGCCGACGGTGGAGAGCACCGCAGCCGCGCCGATGGCGATCAGCCAGAAGTACCAGTAGGCCAGCCCGAGCCCGGTGAGGGCGATGGACAACGCGAGGGCGAAGGGCCAGTAGCTGGCCGGGCTGAAGAACCCCAGCTCGCCCGCGCCGTCGGCCATCTCGGCGTCCTTGCGGTCCTCGGGACGGGCGTCGATGCGCCGGGAGACGAACCAGAAGAAGGCGCCGATCATGCCGGTCAGGCCGGCGGACAGCGCCAGCGCCGTCGTGCCGATCGGCTCCTTCGCCCAGACGCCGTACACCACGGCCGCCGCGACGCAGAAGAACGCGATGATGTTGAAGATGATCGACTCGACCTTCACGGTCGTGCCTCCTCATGCGTCGTGTCGATGCCGACCGCGGGCATCCGCTGCTCAGCCATTGTTCGACTGCTGCTCGTCGTCCTGCTTGGCCTGGAAGAGCTCCAGCGGCGCCGTGGACGTCGCGGCGCCGGGCTGGCCGATCTCATTCAGGGCCTCGTAGGTGTCCAGACCCTGCTCGCGCGCTGCCAGGTAGGCGTCGTAGTCGTCACCGGAGACGGCGCGGACCTCGAAGTTCATGTACGCGTGGTAGGTCCCGCAGAGCTCGGCGCAGCGCCCCACGTAGGCGCCCTCCTCGCGGACGGTCACCTCGAAGACGTTGTCGCGGCCGTTCTCGTTGCCGGGGATGACGTCGAGCTTGAAGAGGAACTCCGGCACCCAGAAGGAGTGGATGACGTCGGCGGAGGCGACCTCGAAGCGGATCGTCCGGTCGGTCGGCAGGACCAGGATCGGGATCTCGGTACTGCTGCCGATCGTGTTCACCGGCTCGCCGTCGGTGCCCGTGGTGTCCGGGTAGACGAACTGCCAGTTCCACTTGAAGGCGTTGACCGCGATCGTCTCGTCCGGATCGGCGCTGCGCTCCTGGACCTTGTTCTGCGTCACCACGGTGAAGAAGAACAGGCCGGCGATGATGAGGAACGGCGCGATCGTGTAGGCGATCTCCAGCGGCAGGTTGTACGCCGTCTGCCGCGGCAGCTCGTCGCTGCGCTTCCGGTGGGCGACCACCGAGTAGAGGATCAGGCCCCACACCAGGACGCCGACGATGAACGCGGCGATGACCGAACCGGTCCACAGCTCGCGCATCGATTCGGCCTGGTCGGTGATGCCCTCGGGCCAGCCGAACCGGAAGAACTCGTTGTTGGGCATGTCGCACCCGCTGAGGGTCAGCACCCCCAGGAGACCGAGCGCGGCCAGCCGCGCGAGCCTGCTGCCTCGAGCCACTGCTCGTTGCCTCCTCGTCCTCCGTCCGGTGCACCCGGACGGTCCTTCCAGCGGGTCCGCAGGCCGGTTTCGGCAGGCGGCGTCCTCGCCGATCACAGTGTGGGCCGAGACTAGCCGACGGCGCTCGGCGGTCGACCACCGGAGACACCTGCGCGGCGGGTCGCGCCGACTGTGGCCGACGACGCCCCGTGACGGCGGGGTGTCACGTGCCGGGCCGGTTAGAGTCGTGGCGTGTGGTACCGGCTGCTGACCCCGAAGTGGGTGCTCCTGCACCTCCTGGTGGCCGCCCTCTTCGTCGCCACCTTCTTCCTCGGCCACTGGCAGCTGTCCAAGGCCGAGGCCGGTGGCGGGGCGATCAACTGGAGCTACGCGCTGCAGTGGCCGCTCTACGGCGGGATGGGCCTCTGGTTCTACATCCGCATGGTCCGCGACGAGCTGCGCCGCGACCCGGACGAGGATCAGCCGGGACACGCCGTCGTCCTCTACCAGCGGCCGCGGATCGACACGACCGGCGACCCCGAGCTCGCCGCCTACAACGCCTACCTCGCCGAGCTCAACGAACGGGCCCTGGGCCAGAGAGCCGGACATGGCCAGTGAGCGCACCACCTCGTCCCGCACCACCGACGAGGCCATCGGCCAGGCACTGCTCCGCTACCGCGTGATGGCGACCGTCGTCGGCATCCTGCTGATCGCCCTGATCCTGGTCGCGGTGCCGCTGAAGTACTTCGGCGACATCCCGGAGCCCACCACCGTCCTGGGCACCGCGCACGGCTGGCTGTACGGCCTGTTCTTCCTGTCCGCGGTGGACCTCGCCCTGCGTGCCAAGTGGAGCCTCAAGGGCTTCCTGCTCACCGTGATCGCCGGCACGGTGCCGGTGCTCTCCTTCGCCGCCGAGCGCCGCGCCACGGCCAAGACGCGCGCCGGCCAGCGGGTCTGACCACCGCGGGCCCCGCCCACCCCCTGCGATCCCAGGAGTTCTGCGCCTGATGTGTGGCCTGCTCGCCTACTTCTCGACGGACGCCGAGCGCGTCGACGACGGCACCGTCTCGGCGGTGCGCTCGGCCCAGCACTGCCTGCGCCACCGCGGCCCGGACGAGACCGAGCAGTGGTCCGACGACCACGCGGTGTTCGGCTTCAACCGGCTGTCGTTCATCGACATCGAGCACAGCCACCAGCCGATGGCCTACGCCGACGGCCGCTACCGGATCGTCTTCAACGGTGAGATCTACAACTACGTCGAGCTGCGCGAGGAGCTCACGGCGCTCGGCGCGACCTTCGCCACCGAGGGCGACACCGAGACGATCGTCGCCGGCTACCACCGGTGGGGCCAGGACGTCGTCCACCGGCTGCGCGGCATGTTCGCCTTCCTCATCTGGGACAGCCAGGAGAAGTCGGTCTTCGGCGCCCGTGACCCGTTCGGCATCAAGCCGCTGTACGTCACCCGCCTGGCCGACGGTGCGGTCGCCTTCTCCTCGGAGAAGAAGGCGCTGCTGGAACTGCTCGGTGGCAGCGCCGCCGCGGGCGGTGTGGACGCCGCCTCGCTGCAGCACTACCTGACGCTGCAGTACGTGCCGGAGCCGGCGACGCTGCACCGCGGCATCCGGCGGATCGAGAGCGGCACGAGCTTCACCGTCGCCGACGGCGAACTGACCACGACCCGCTACTTCCACCCCACCTTCCCGATCCGGCCGGTGGCGAAGGACGAGCAGCAGGCCCTCTACGACCGGATCGCCGAGGTCCTCGACGACTCGGTGCGCGTGCACATGCGTGCCGACGTCACGGTGGGCTCGTTCCTCTCCGGAGGCATCGACTCCACGGCCATCGCGGCGTTGGCCAAGCGGTACAACCCCGGGCTGCTCACCTTCACCACGGGCTTCGAGCGCCAGGGCTTCTCCGAGATCGACGTCGCGGCGGAGTCGGCCGCCGCGATCGGCGTCGAGCACATCACCAAGGTGGTGACGGCGGAGGAGTTCGCCGACTCGATCCCGCTGGTGGTCTGGTACCTCGACGACCCGGTGGCCGACCCGGCGCTCGTCCCGCTGTACTTCATCGCCCGCGAGGCCCGCAAGCACGTGAAGGTCGTGCTGTCCGGCGAGGGCGCCGACGAGCTGTTCGGCGGCTACAACATCTACCGGGAGCCGCTGTCGCTGGCCGCGTTCGAGCGGCTGCCCTCGGGCATCCGGCGGGCGCTGGGCTCGCTGTCGGCGAGGCTCCCCGACGGGATGCGCGGCAAGGACCTGCTGCGCCGCGGTTCGATCCCGCTGGAGCAGCGCTACTACGGCAACGCGCGGCTGTTCCGGGACGACGAGCTGGGCTTCCTCCACAGCCGGGACGCCGACCTCTCGCACGTCACCGTCACCCGTGAGCTCTACGAGCGCACCCGCGCCGCCGGCTACGACGACGTCACCGCGATGCAGTACGTGGACCTGTTCACCTGGCTGCGCGGCGACATCCTGGTCAAGGCCGACAAGATGACGATGGCCAATTCGCTGGAGCTGCGGGTGCCCTTCCTGGACCCCGAGGTGTTCAAGGTCGCCGGGACGCTGCCGGTCGACCAGCGGGTGACCAGGGAGACGACGAAGTACGCGCTTCGGCGCGCCCTCGAGCAGATCGTCCCGGCGCACGTGCTGAACCGCCGCAAGCTCGGCTTCCCGGTCCCCACCCGGCACTGGCTGGCCGAGGACCTGCACGACTGGGCGCGGTCGGTGATCGAGGCCAGCGGCACCGACGAGTGGCTGGACAAGGCCCAGGTGCTCGCGATGCTCGCCGCGCACCGGCAGAACCAGCGCAGCGGCTCACCGGTCGACTACTCGCGCAAGCTGTGGACGCTGCTGGTCTTCATGATCTGGCACGGCATCTTCGTCGAGGAGCGGATCCGCCCGGAGATCCCGCAGACGGTCTACCCCGTCCGGCTGTGACATCGCGATCCTCCGGATCGCACCGCGGCCAGGAGCCGTCCCCCTGCCGAGCGGAGCCCCGTCGTCGCTCCTCGCGGGATCCTTCGGGCCCCACCCATCACGACAGCGGACGCGACAGCGCCCGGCTCCCCTCGCGGGGAACCGGGCGCTGGTGCGTTCAGGCGCCGGTGTTCAGCTGAAGCTGTCGCCGCACGCGCAGGAGCTGCCCGCGTTCGGGTTGTCGATCGTGAAGCCCTGCTTCTCGATCGAGTCGACGAAGTCGATCGTGGCGCCGCCCAGGTACGGCCCGCTCATCCGGTCGACGATGACCTCGACCCCACCGAACTCGTAGGTCTGGTCGCCGTCGAGGTACCGCTCGTCGAAGAACAGCTGGTACCGGAGGCCCGAGCAGCCGCCAGGCTGGACGGCGATGCGCAGACGCAGATCGTCGCGGCCCTCCTGGTCCAGCAGCGCCTTGACCTTGGCGGCCGCGGGGTCGCTGAGCAGCACGCCCGTGGATCCGGCCGTGCCACCGTCGAGAGTCGTGGTGTCCTGCACCGTCATGTCCGTGTCCTCCTGCATCCGAGGTGTCCGCTGCGCACCATCTGCGGCGGACCAACGCCGCCGTGGCGGAGCTTCTTCCACTGTACGGCGCCGATCCGCGATTCCCGAGCCCGCGCGGGGGCCCACGTAGACTCCTGACCCGTGAAGCTCCGCCTGCCCGGCCGCCGGAACGCCGCCGACACGACCGACACCGCCGGCTCGGCCGACCAGGGTGACTCCACGGCGCACCTGGTCAGGTCCGCGGGCAAGGGACGCCCCACGCCCCGGCGCAACGAGGCGCAGGGGCGCCGTCCGGGGCCTCCGCCGCCCCCGCCGACCACGCGCAAGGAGGCCTACCGCCGCATGCGCCAGCAGCAGGCCGCCGGCCGGTCCGAGGCCCGGGGCGCCGCCGCCCGCGGTGACGAGGCCTTCCTGCCCGCCCGCGACCGGGGGCCGGTCCGCAAGACGGTGCGCGACCTCGTCGACAGCCGGCGCAACGTGGGCAGCTGGTTCCTGGCCGTCGCCGGCATCGCCCTCATCGGGACCTTCGTGCCGAACGCCACGCTGCGCGGCTACGCCAGCTTCCTGCTGTTCGGCTTCTTCATCCTGCTCATCGTCGACTCCGTGGTCCTGAACCGGAAGATCAAGCGGACGCTCGCCGACAGGTTCCCGGCCGGCACGGAGAAGGTCCGCGGCGCCTCCTGGTACGGCATCAGCCGCGCGACGATGATCCGCCGCTGGCGCTTCCCCAAGCCCGAGGTCCCCCTCCGCACCCGCGGCTGAGCGCGGCGGCGTGCACGTCCGGCTGCTCGGCACCGGCGCGGCCGACGGCTGGCCCAACCCGTGGTGCTCCTGTGACTCCTGCACGGACGCCCGCGCCCGGGGTGGCTCCCGCCGGCAGACGTCGGTGCTGCTCGACGGCGCCGTGCTGCTCGACCTCTCCCCCGCCCTGCCGCCGGACGGCGTCTCGCTCGCCGGCGTGCACACGCTGCTGGTGACCCACGCCCACCCCGACCACTGCGCCCCGTTCGGCCTGCTGTGGCGGCACTGGGTGCGGCCCGACGACCACCTGACGATCGCCGGACCCGCCGACGTCCTGGAGACGTGCCGGCCGTGGCTGGCCCCGGACGCGCCGGTGGAGCTGGTGGCCGTCGAGCCCGGCGGGACGCTGCACCGCCGCGGCTACGCCGTCCGCGCGCTCCCGGCCGACCACGAGGTGCCGGCGGTGCTCTACGACGTCACCGCTCCCGACGGAGGGCGGCTGCTGTACGCCACGGACACCGGGCCGCTCCCCGAGGCCGCGGTCGAGGCGCTGGCCGGTGCGGACCTCGACGTCGTCCTGCTCGAGGAGACCTTCGGCGACCGGCTCGATCACGGCACCCGCCACCTCGACCTGGTGAGCTTCCCCGCCCAGCTGGACCGGCTGCGGGCGGTCGGCGCGGTCACCGCGCGCACCGACGTCGTCGCGGTGCACCTGGGCCACCACAACCCACCGGCGCCGATCCTGGCGGAGCGGCTGGCCGGGTGCGGCGCCCGGATGCTCCCCGACGGGGCGGAACTGCAGGTGGGGGCATACCGTCGGCGTCCGTGGAATTCCGACGCCTCGGCCGCTCCGGCCTGACCATCTCCGAGATCGCCTACGGCAACTGGCTCACGCACGGCAGCCAGGTCGAGGAGGACGCCGCGCACGCCTGCGTGCGGGCCGCCCTCGACGAGGGCATCACGACCTTCGACACCGCCGACGTCTATGCCGGCACCAAGGCCGAGTCCGTGCTGGGCCGGGCGCTGGCCGGTCAGCGGCGGGAGGGCCTGGAGATCTTCACGAAGGTCTACTGGCCCACCGGCCCCGGCCGCAACGACCGCGGGCTGTCCCGCAAGCACATCATGGAGAGCTGCACCGCCTCGCTGAAGCGGCTGCAGACCGACTACGTCGACCTCTACCAGGCCCACCGTTACGACTCGACGGTGCCGCTGGAGGAGACGATGACCGCCTTCGCCGACCTCGTCCGGCAGGGCAAGGTGCTCTACATCGGCGTCTCGGAGTGGAACGCCGAGGAGATCGCCGCCGGCGCGGAGCTCGCCCGCGAACTGGGCATCCAGCTGATCAGCAACCAGCCGCAGTACTCGATGCTCTGGCGCGTCATCGAGGACGAGGTCGTGCCCACGTCGGCCAAGCACGGCCTCTCGCAGATCGTCTGGTCACCGCTGGCCCAGGGCATCCTGACCGGCAAGTACCTGCCGGGTCAGCAGCCGCCCCCGGACTCCCGGGGCGGGCACGCCGAGGCCGGCGGGTCGATGAAGCGGTTCCTCCGCAACGAGGAGCTGCTCACCCGCGTCCAGGACCTGCAGCCGATCGCCGCCGACCTCGGCCTGTCCATGGCCCAGCTGGCCGTCGCCTGGGTGCTGCAGAACCCGAACGTCGCCGCGGCGATCATCGGTGCCAGCCGGCCCGAGCAGGTGCAGGACAACGTCAAGGCCGCCGGTGTGACCCTGGACGGCGACGTCCTGGCCCGCATCGACGAGGTCCTCGGCGACGTCGTCGAGCGCGACCCCACCAAGGTCCAGCGCGGCGCCTGAACGACGGGACCCCGGGGGCCTGGCGGCTACGAGGCCGCCAGGCCCATCGGGCCGTAGACCAGCCGGTCGTCCTCGAACAGGGTGGCGGTGGCGACGCCGCGGTCGAGCAGCTCCCGCCAGTTCTCCCCGAGCCACGACTCGGCGTCCCCCTGGTTGTCCGAGGGCGGGATCTCCACCCCGATGGACGACGGATCGACGGTCGCCCCGGAAGCGTCGGCCAGACGCCAGTGCCAGCTCATGCCCGCAGGCTAGTGCGCCCCCGTTGCCGGGACGTGATCATCATCCGGGTTACCGCCGTCGCCCTCCGGGCATGGCAGTCCTTCGAACCGCCCTACCCGGAGGACCGATGACCGCACCAGAAGCGCACGCCACCACCGGTGCCAGCCGCGTGGACCAGCAGCCCGCACCCGAGAACGCCTCGACCGGGCAGCTGATCGGCCAGCTCACCGAGCAGATCAGCCGTCTCGTCCGCGACGAGGCCCGTCTCGCCCAGGCCGAGGTGACGCAGAAGGCCAAGCGGCTGGGTGTCGGCGCCGGGCTGTTCGGCGGTGCGGGCCTGTTCGCCTTCCTCGGCCTGGCCGTCCTGGTCGCCACCGCCGTCCTCGCGCTGGACCTGGTGCTGCCGGCCTGGCTGGCCGCCCTGATCGTCGCCGTGGTCCTGTTCGCGATCGCCGGGGTGCTGGCCCTCGTGGGCAAGAAGGACGTCGAGAAGGGGTCCCCGCCGGTGCCGACCCAGGCCATGTCGAGCGTCAAGGCCGACATCGCGACCGTGAAGGAGAGTGCACGCCGGTGAGCACCCCGAGCAGCGACCGCCTCCCCGGCGGCGGTCCGACCGAGGCTGCGACCACCCCGGCCGCCGCCGACCCCGAGGCGATCAAGGCCGACATCGAGGCGACCAGGGAGCAGCTGGGCCGGACGGTGGACGAGCTGAGCAACCGGCTCGACGTGCCGGCCCGCGCCCGCGAGCGCGCCGCGCGGACCAAGGACACTGCCGTCGAGACCTACCGGGAGAGCCCGCCTGCCGTCATCGGCGCGGGGATCGCCCTGGCCGGGCTCGTGGTCGGACTGATCGTGCTGCGCCGCCGGCGCGCGAACGCGAGGAGGAACCGTTGAGCAAGCGCAACAAGGGCGAGGCGAAGAAGAACACCGGCGCCAAGATCGCCTACCGCCCGATCGGCCTGATCAGCGGCCTGGTCGCGGGTTCGCTGAGCGGCATCGTGTTCAAGCAGGTCTGGAAGCTCGTCGCGAAGGAGGAGGAGGCCCCCTCGGCGCTGCAGAGCGAGTACCGGATGCGCGAGGTCGTGCTGGCCGCCGCCATCCAGGGGGCGATCTTCGCCGCGACGAAGGCCGCCGTCGACCGCGCCGGGGCCCGCGGGTTCAAGCAGGTCACCGGCGCCTGGCCCGGCGACTGAGGGGCGAGGGATGACCGGCACGCGGCCGCGCGAGAGCGCCGTCGACCGGATCCGCGAGCGGGTCGAGGAGAAGGCGGCACGCCGGGCGGCGGCCGCGCAGGCCGCAGCTGAGGGCGGCGTCTCACGGGCTGCCGATCAGTTGCCCGCTGACGCACCGTCTCCGGAGCAGCTCCCGGGCATCGACGCCTCCTCCCCCATGGGGATCCCCCTGCGCGGGTGGAAGCAGGTCGTCAAGCGCGCCTGGGCGGAGAACAACGCCGACAACATGCCGATCATCGCCGGCGGCGTGGCGTTCTTCGGCTTCCTGGCGATCTTCCCGGCCCTGATCGCCCTGATCTCCATCTACGGCCTCGTGGCCTCTCCCGCGCAGGCCGCGGAGCAGGTCGAGTCCGTCACCTCCGGGCTGCCCGAGGCCGCTCAGGAGCTGATCAGCGATCAGGTCACCGCCGTCACCGAGAACGCCGGCGGAGCGCTCACGTTCAGCCTGATCGTGTCCATCCTCGCCGCGCTCTGGAGCGCGTCCGGAGGCGTCAACAACATCGTCAAGGCGGTGAACATCGCCTACGACGAGGCCGAGACCCGCAACTTCGTCAAACTGCGCGCGCTGTCGCTGGCCCTCACGCTGGGCGCGGTCGTGTTCGTGGTGCTGACCATCGGTCTGGTCGCCGTCCTGCCGCTGGTGCTCGACGCCCTGCCCCTGGGCGTGGCCGGCAGCGTGCTGGCCGAGATCGGTCGCTGGGTCGCGCTGCTGGCCCTCGTCGCCGGCTCGCTCGCGATCCTCTACCGCGTGGCTCCGGACCGCGACGCGCCCCGCTTCCGCTGGGTGAGCCTCGGCTCGATCGTCGTCACCGTGGTGTGGGCCCTGGTCAGCCTCGGCTTCTCCCTGTACGTGAACAACTTCGGGAGCTACGACAAGACCTACGGGGCCATCGCCGGGGTCATCGTGCTCATGCTGTGGCTGTACCTCACCTGCTACCTCGTCCTGCTGGGTGCGGAGATCAACTCCGAGGCCGAACACCAGACAGGGCACGACACCACCGACGGACCGCCCATGCCGATGGGCGAGCGCGACGCCGTGAAGGCCGACACGCTCCCCGACAAGCCGGAGCCGGAGAAGGGCGACAGCGACCCGACCCGCAAGAACGCCCCGTGAGGGACGACCCCGCTAACGCACGTGCGAGGGGACGAACGGCGGCCTGACCACCTCGACGGCCTGCGGCCGGCCGCGGACGTCGACGGCGAGCTCGGTCCCCTCCGCGACGCCGGCGGACGAGTCGATCAGCGCCAGGGCGATACCGGTCTTCAGCGTGGGCGAGAAGGTGCCGCTGGTGGTCTCGCCCACCTGCTCACCGGCCTCATCCAGCACCGCCATACCCGGTCGCGGGATGCCCCGCCCCGTCGCCCGCAGGCCCCAGAGCAGCCGTCGCGGGCCGGCCTCGCGCTCGGCCAGCAGCGCCTCCCGGCCCCAGAACGCCGGCTTCTTCCAGCCGACCGCCCATCCGGCGCGCGCCTGCACCGGCGTGATGTCGTGGGAGAGCTCGTGGCCGTGCAGCGGGTAGCCCATCTCGGTGCGCAGCGTGTCGCGCGCGCCGAGGCCGCAGGGGCGGATGCCCAGGTCCTGACCTGCCTGCAGCAGCGCGTCCCACATGTCACCGGCGTGCTCGGCGGCGATGAGCAGCTCGTAGCCGTGCTCGCCGGTGTAGCCGGTGCGGCAGACGGTCACCTCGACCCCCGAGCCGGTCCCGGTCACGAACGACATGTATGCCAGCTCGCCGGGCACACCCAGCAGCTCCAGCACCTGCAGGGACCGCGGCCCCTGGACGGCCAGGACGGCGACCTCGGCGTGCCGGTCCTCCACCGCGACGCCCGCCGGGGCCTCCGCGGCCAGCCGGGCGAACACGTCGGCGGCGTTGGCGGCGTTGGGCACGAGCAGCACGTCGTCGGGCCCGTGCAGGTAGACGATCAGGTCGTCGACCACTCCCCCGGCGCGCGGGTCGCCGTCGGGCAGGCAGCACAGCGTGTACTGCGCCTGACCGGGGCCGACGCGGCCCAGGTCGTTGGTCAGGCAGGAGTCGACGAACGCCGCCGCGCCGGGCCCGCGCACCGTGCCGGTGCCCAGGTGCGAGACGTCGAACAACCCCACGCCCCCCCGGACGGCGGTGTGCTCGGCGAGCACCCCACCGCCGGCGTACTCGATGGGCATCGACCAGCCCCCGAAGTCGGCGAGCTTGGCACCGGCGGCGACGTGCCGGTCGTGCAGGGGCGAGGTCAGCGGGCTCACGGCGTCACGCTAACGGGCGCCCCTAGGCTGTGACCGTGCCGCCGACGATCACCGCCACCGACCAGCCGCTCGAGAAGCTCACCGCCGACGCCGTCGTCGTCGCCGTGGGCAAGGGCCCCGACGGCCCGCTGCCGACGCCCGGGGCCGAGGCGGTCGACCGGCTGCTCGGCGGCCGGCTGTTCGCCGCGCTGGCCGACCTCGGCGCCCGCGGCGGCGAGGACGAGGTCACCCGCCTGGCGTCCTTCGGCCAGGGCCCGTTCCCGGTCGTCGCCGTGACCGGTCTGGGCGCACCGGGAGCGGACGGCAGCTACACCCCCGAGGCGGTGCGCCGGGCCGCCGGCGCCGCGAGCCGGGCGCTGACCGGACGGCGGTCGCTGGTCACCCTGCTCGCCGCCGTGGGAGGCGCGCCCGACGCCGAGCGGCTGCACGCCGTCGGCGAGGGGTCGCTGCTGGGTGCCTACGAGTTCACCGCCTACAAGTCCGACCTCCCGGCGAACCGGCCGCTGCCGCCGCAGCAGGTCACCGTCGTCGTCCCCGGGGCCGGTGAGGCCGAGACCGCGCTGCGCCGTGCCCGCGCCGTCGCCGACGCCGTGGCGCTGGTGCGTGACCTGGTGAACACCCCGCCCAACGACCTCTACCCCGCCGAGCTGGCCGCCCGGGGCGCGGCGGCCGGGAAGAAGCTCGGGCTGACCTCCGAGATCCTCGACGAGGACGCCCTGGCCACCGGCGGTTACGGCGGCATCCTCGCCGTCGGCTCCGGGTCCACCCGCAAGCCGCGGCTGCTGCGGCTGACCTACACCGGCAAGGGCGCCCGCAAGAAGATCGCGCTGGTCGGCAAGGGCATCACCTTCGACAGCGGCGGCATCTCCATCAAGCCCGCCGCGAAGATGGAGGACATGAAGAGCGACATGGCCGGTGCGGCGGCCGTGATCGCCACCGTCTGCCTGGTCGCCCAGCTGGGCCTGCCCGTCGAGGTGACCGCGACGGTGCCCATGGCCGAGAACCTGCCGAGCGGGACCGCCTACCGGCCGGCCGACGTCGTCACCTTCCGGAACGGCAAGAAGGCCGAGATCACGAACACCGACGCCGAGGGGCGCGTCGTCCTGGCCGACGCCATCGCGCGCGCCGCCGAGGACCGCCCGGACGCCCTGCTGGAGACCTCGACGCTCACCGGCGCCCAGATGGTCGCCCTCGGCGCGCGCACCTCCGGTGTGATGGGCAGCGACGACCTGCGCGACGCCGTCGTCGCCGCCTCGCAGCGCGCCGGCGAGGCGATGTGGCCGATGCCGCTGCCGGCCGAGCTCCGGCGTGGCCTGGAGTCCCCCGTGGCCGACTTCGTCAACGCCAACGCCGACCGCATGGGCGGCATGCTGGTCGGCGGCCACTTCCTCAAGGAGTTCGTGCCCGCGGACCTGCCGTGGGCGCACATCGACATCGCCGGCCCGAGCTTCAACACCGGTGGCGCGTGGGGCTACACCCCCAAGGGCGGCACCGGCGTCCCGGTGCGGACCCTGCTGGCCACCATCGAGGCCCTCATCGCCGACTGACCCAGGCAGCCGAGTGACCCAGGCATAGGAAGCTCTACCTACGTTCCAGGTCCCGAATCCGTAGGTAGAGCTTCCTATGCCTCACAAACCCTTCTGGCGGGACGACCAGTCGCGCATGCGCTGCGGGTAGCCGGTGACCTGGGCGTCGTAGACCGGGATGGCGAGGTCCCGCGAGAGCTTGCGGGCCACGTCGGGCCCGGCGATGCGCCGCCGGGTCCACTCGCCGTCGGCCGCCACCAGGACGATGGTGGTCTCGGTGACCGCCGTCCGCGGTTCCACGTACCCCTCCACGCCGCGGCGCGAGGCGACGAACTGCTCCAGGTGGACCAGGTCGCCGCGCTGGGAGCCGCGGTCGAGGGTGCCGCGGCGTGCGTGGCCCCCGGCGCGGCCCGGGCGTGAGCGCCCCCGGCCGCGCAGCCGGTCGAACAGCCCCATGGCGCAACTCCCGTCGTCGGTCCCGTGATCATCGGCACGCTCGGGAAGGCAACGGCGCTCCCGGCCGGGTCGTTCCCGGAGTGGCAGGATGGACCCGAGGCCCCGCCCGCTCGAGCGAGGCCAGACACCGCACCTGAGGAGCAGAACTCGTGAGCGCACCCACGTCCCCCGCCGACCTGGTCATCCTCGGCGGTGGCTCGGGTGGATACGCCGCGGCCTTCCGCGCCTCGGAGCTCGGCCTGAACGTCGTCCTCATCGAGAAGGACAAGGTGGGCGGCACCTGCCTGCACCGCGGCTGCATCCCGACCAAGGCCCTGCTGCACGCCGGTGAGGTCGCCGACCTGGCCCGCGAGGGCGAGCAGTTCGGCGTGAAGACGTCGCTGGCCGGCATCGACATGGACGGCGTCAACAGCTACAAGGACGGCGTCGTCGCCAAGCTCTACAAGGGGCTGCAGGGCCTGGTGAAGGCCCGCAAGATCACCTACGTCGAGGGCGAGGGCCGGCTCACCTCCCCCACCACGGTCGAGGTGAACGGCCAGAGCTACGAGGGCAAGCACGTCCTGCTGGCCACCGGCTCCTACGCCCGCAGCCTGCCCGGCCTGGACATCGACGGCACCAAGGTCATCACCAGCGACCACGCGCTCAACCTGGACCGGGTGCCCGCCTCGGCGATCATCCTGGGCGGCGGCGTCATCGGCTGCGAGTTCGCCAGCGCGTGGAAGTCCTTCGGCGTCGACGTCACCATCGTCGAGGCGCTGCCCCACCTGGTGCCGCTCGAGGACGAGTCGGCCTCCAAGCTGCTGGAGCGCGCGTTCCGCCGCCGCAAGATCGCCTTCGAGCTGGGCAGCCGCTTCTCCGGCGTCCAGTCCACCGAGAACGGCGTCAAGGTCTCGCTGGAGAACGGCAAGGAGATCGAGGCCGAGCTGCTGCTCGTGGCGGTCGGCCGCGGTCCGGTCAGCCAGGGCCTCGGCTACGAGGAGGCCGGCGTCCAGATGGACCGCGGCTACGTCCTCGTCGACGAGTACTGCCAGACCAGCGTCCCCACGATCTCCGCCGTCGGCGACCTCATCCCGACCCTGCAGCTGGCCCACGTGGGCTTCGGCGAGGGCATCCTCGTGGCGGAGCGGGTCGCCGGGCTGGAGCCCGCCCCCATCGACTACGCCGGGGTCCCGCGCATCACCTACTCCGACCCCGAGGTCGCCTCCGTCGGTCTCACCGAGGCGCAGGCCAAGGAGCGCTACGGCGAGGTCACGACCCTCACCTACGACCTGGCGGGCAACGGCCGCAGCCAGATCCTGAAGACCACCGGCGCGGTGAAGCTGATCCAGGCCCCCGACGGCCCCGTCGTCGGCATCCACATGGTCGGCAGCCGGGTCGGCGAGCTCATCGCCGAGGCGCAGCTCATCTACAACTGGGAGGCCGAGGCCGACGACGTCGCCAGCCTCATCCACCCCCACCCGACCCAGAGCGAGGCGCTGGGCGAGGCCCACCTGGCCCTCGCCGGCAAGCCGCTGCACGTCCACGGCTGACCCGCACACCCACCTGCCAGCGCCACCGAAGGAGTCCTGCCCCGATGCCGACGTCCGTCACCATGCCCGCCCTGGGCGAGAGCGTCACCGAGGGCACGGTCACCCGATGGCTCAAGCAGGAGGGTGAGCAGGTCGAGGTCGACGAGCCCCTCCTCGAGGTCTCGACCGACAAGGTCGACACCGAGATCCCGTCTCCCGCCGCCGGCGTGCTGACCAGGATCCTGGTGGCCGAGGACGAGACCGTCGACGTCGGCGCCGAGCTCGCCGTCATCGGCGGGGACGGCGACGGGAGCGGCGACGGCGGAGGTCAGGCCGCTCCGCCGGCCTCCGCCGAGGACGCCGACACGACCCCGCAGACGCCCGACCAGCAGGTCGAGGACGCCGCGCCCGAGCCCTCCGGCTCCCAGCCCGCACCGCAGCAGCAGGAGGAGCCCCCGGCCGCACCGGCCGACAGCGGGTCCGGCGGCGGTGGTGGCGGCGAGGGCACCCCGGTGACGATGCCGGCGCTCGGCGAGAGCGTCACCGAGGGCACCGTCACCCGCTGGCTCAAGGCCGTCGGCGACGAGGTGACCGCCGACGAGCCGCTGCTCGAGGTCTCGACCGACAAGGTCGACACCGAGATCCCCGCACCCGTGAGCGGCACGCTGCTCGAGATCACCGTGAACGAGGACGAGACCGTCGACGTCGGCGCGCAGCTGGCCGTCATCGGCTCCGGCTCCGGCGGCGGGTCCGCGCCCGCGCCCGCAGCCCCCGCCCAGGAGGCCCCGAAGCAGGAGGCCCCGAAGCAGGAGGCCCCCGCCGAGGAGAAGCCGCAGGCGGCGCCGGAGGCCAAGCCGGCCACGACCGCGACCCAGCAGCCCGGCGGCGACTACGGCGCCAGCGGCGCCCAGCCGGCCGCCTCCCCCACCTCCGCACCGCCGCCCCAGGTGGCGCCGCAGGCCCCGGCGGGTCAGTCCTCCGGGGGGCAGTCCTCCGGTGGTGACGGCGGCGGCAGCTACGTCACCCCGCTGGTGCGCCGGCTCGCGGCCGAGCGCGGCGTCGACCTCGGCTCGGTGACCGGCAGCGGTGTCGGTGGCCGGATCCGCAAGCAGGACGTGCTCGCCGCGGCGGAGAAGGCGTCCGCGCCGGCTCCGCGCTGCCGCTCCGGCCGCCGGTGGCGCGCGGACCCCGTCGCCGGCCGCCACGCCGGACACCTCCGTGCGCGGCCGCACGGAGAAGCTGTCCCGGCTGCGCACGGTCATCGCCAAGCGGATGGTCGAGTCGCTCCAGGTCAGCGCGCAGCTGACGACCGTCCTCGAGGTCGACGTCACCCGCATCGCCCACCTGCGCCAGCAGGCCAAGGGCGACTTCGAGGGCCGCGAGGGCGTCAAGCTCTCGTTCCTGCCGTTCTTCGCCAAGGCCGCCGTCGAGGCACTGAAGGTCCACCCCTCGGTGAACTCCTCGATCGACCAGCAGGCCGGCACGGTCACCTACCACGACACCGAGAACCTCGGGGTCGCGGTGGACACCGAGCGCGGGCTGCTGGTGCCGGTCATCCACGACGCCGGCGACCTCAGCCTCGGCGGGTTCGCGCGGAAGATCGCCGACCTGGCGGAGCGCACGCGGTCCAACAAGGTCACGCCCGACGAGCTGGGCGGCGGCACCTTCACGCTGACCAACACCGGCAGCCGGGGCGCGCTGTTCGACACCCCGATCATCAACCAGCCGCAGGTGGCGATCCTCGGCGTCGGCTCGGTCGTCAAGCGCCCGGTGGTCATGGAGGACGACGAGCTCGGCGAGGTCATCGCCGTCCGCTCGATGGTCTACCTCGCGCTGACCTACGACCACCGCATCGTCGACGGCGCCGACGCCGCCCGCTTCCTCACCACGGTGAAGGAGCGGCTGGAGTCCGGCCAGTTCCACGGCGAGCTCGGGCTCGCCTGAACGCACCTCGATCAGGGCCTCGGCTGCCAAGCCGGGGCCCTGATCGCGTCCGGGGGGACCGAAGGAGGTAGTTCGTGAAGATCGCCGTGGCCGGAGCATCCGGCCTCATCGGGGGCGCGCTCGTGCCCGCCCTGCGTGCCGACGGGCACGAGGTGCTGCAGCTGGTCCGCCGCACCCCGCGGACCGCCGACGAGCACCGCTGGGATCCCCAGCACCGCAGGATCGACCCGTCGGTGCTGGACGACGTCGACGCGGTGATCAACCTCGCCGGCGCCCCCATCCGTCCGCGTCCCTGGACGAGGGGCTACAAGCACGAGCTGGTCGCCAGCCGGCTGGACGCGACGGCGACGATCAGCCAGGCGCTCGCCGCCGCCGCGACTGCCGATCCGTCGCGGCCGCGGGTGCTGCTCAACGCGTCGGGCATCGGCTACTACGGCGACACCGGGCAGGCGGAGATCCGCGAGGACGCACCGCCCGGGGAGGACTTCCTCGCCCAGCTGTGCGTCCGGTGGGAGGCGGCCACCGCCGCGGCGGCCGACGCCGGCGTCCGGGTGGTCCTGCTGCGCACCGGCCTGGTGCTCGGCCCCGGCGCCATGCTGGTCACGGTGCTCGGGCTGGTCTTCCGGCTCGGGCTGGGCGGCCGGCTGGGCTCGGGGCAGCAGTACTGGCCCTGGATCGGCCTGGACGACGAGATCGGAGCCATGCGGCACCTGCTCACCGCCGACGTGTCCGGCCCGGTCAACCTGAACGCACCGGGGCCGGTCACCAACGCCGAGTTCACCCGCGTGCTCGGCCGGGTGCTGCACCGGCCCACGCCGCTGCCGGTGCCCGCCTTCGCGGTCTCCATCGGGCTCGGCGAGTTCGGCCGGGCCAGCGTCCTCGGCGGCCAGCAGGCGGTTCCGGCCGAGCTCCTCGAGTCGGGGTACGTCTTCACCGACACCGACCTCGAGGCCACCCTGCGGAAGGCGCTGGACCGCAGCTGAGCCGGCCGTCTCAACCCAGGCGCTGCGCGCTCTCCATCCGCCACCCGGTGGAGGTGGCAACGAGCACCACCCGCGCGGGGGCGACCGGGCGCGGCGGCTCCGTGCGCACCGGCGCCCCGTCGGGCGCATCGGCGTCCACCACCTCGTAGGCATCCCAGCCGTCGGAGAGCCGAAGCTCCACGCGTCCGGGCGATCCGGACACCACCGCGACGTCCGTGACCGTGGGCGCGAAGCCCCGCAGCCGCTCGCCCGCCGCGGCCAGGCTCCGGGCGTGCGCTTCGTCGGCGGCGCGCTGCGGGCTGCCGTCGGCCCACACGCCATCGAGCAGTTCCGCCGACGCGCTCGTGAACGCCTCGGCCCGGATCCCGTACAGGTCGGCCAGCACGGCCGACCAGTCCGCCGCGGTGACCGGTTCCCCGGCGTCCGTCGCCGGGGCGTTCGGAGCCGTCGCGGGTGGAGCCGTAGCGGGTGGAGCCGTCGCGGGTGGACGCCGTCGCGGGTGACGCCGTTGCGGGTGCGGTTGCCGCCGCGACCGTGGTGCCCGGGTCGCCCCCGCTCCCCCAGCGGACGGCGAGCCACGCCGTGAGCGCCACGACCACCAGCGCCGTCGTCGTCCCCGCGACGACGCGCAGCGGGACCGCGGGCAGGGAGCCGGCCAGGACGGCCCGCCACCGGTCCAGCCGGCCGGGCGGCTCGACGACGACCGGAGCGGGCCGCGGCCGGCGTCCCGGGACGACGTGGGTGAGTTCCGTGCGTGGTTCCGCACCGGGACGGGGCACGCCACCCGGTGTCAGGGCCACCGCCTCCGGGCGGCAGGCGTGCCGGAGATCGAGGGCGAAGGCGGCGGCCGAGCCGCGGTCGTGCGGGTCCGGCGACAGCCCGCGGCCGATGACCTCCAGCAGCGCGGGCGGCGCGTCGGGCGCCAGCTCGGCCAGGTCGGGCAGGTGGCCGTGCGCCGCCACGACGAGCGTGTCGGCCGGCGTGGCCGCGTTCCACGGCGCGATGCCGGTGAGCGCGTGGAAGGCGGCGGCCGCGACACCGAAGACGTCGGACGCCGGCCCCGGTGCGCTCCCGCGCGCCACCGCCGGGTCGACGTACGCGGGGGTGACCTCGGCGGCCGCGGTCTCCCCGATGATCCGTCCCACCCCGAGGTCGGTGAGCACCGGGCGGCCCTCCGCGGTGAACACGATGTTGCCCGGGGACAGGTCGCCGTGGACGACGCCGTGGGCGTGCACGTGGGCCAGCGCCGCGGCGACCGGGGCGCACACGGTCACCACCTCGCCGGGGCTGAGCCGGCCGCGCACCGCCAGGAGGGCGCCGAGGCTGCCGCCCTCCAGCAGGTCGAGCACCAGCGCCACCCGGGTCACCCCGCCGCGTCGCGGCTGGTGCACGACCTCGACCAGCCGGACGAGGTGCGGGTGGTCGAGCTCGCCGAGCAGCGCGGCCTCCCGCGCCTGCCGCTGCGGCTCCCCCTCCACCAGCACCTTGACGGCGACCGGCGGGCCGCCGCGGCGGGGCACCGCGCGCCAGACCTCGCCGGAGCCGCCGCGCCCGAGCAGCTCCTGGACGGTGTACCCGGGGACGACGGGCGGCGCGGCGACCGGTTCGGCTGCAGGCATGCCGGGACCCTAGGCAGAACCCGCGGCACGCCGTTCCCGCTGTCCACAGGTGGCCGGCCGGTCCGCTGGCTACGTTGGGGCGGTGACGATGCCGGCGCGCGCAGAGGTCGTGGTGATCGGTGCGGGACTGGCCGGCCTGTCGGCGGCGACGCGGCTGGCCGCCGCGGGCCGCGACGTGCACGTGCTGGAGGGCGCCACGCACGTGGGGGGCCGGCTGACCACCGACCGGGTCGACGGCTTCGTCGTCGACCGCGGCTTCCAGGTCCTCAACACCGGGTACCCGCGGGCCGCCGACCTCGACCTGGACGCCCTGCAGCTCGGCTGGTTCCTCACCGGCGCCCGGGTGTGGGTGGACGGCCGCTCGCACCGCGTCCTCGACCCGCGCAGCAGACCCACGTCGATCGCCGCCACGGCGACCGCGCCGATCGGCACCCTCCCCGAGAAGGCGGCGCTCGCCGCCTTCTCGCTGCGCGCGGGGTACCTCCCCGTCGGCCGGCTCGTGGGGGCTCCGGAACGCACCGCCGCGGAGGCCCTGGAGCGCGCGGGCGCGGGCGGACTCGTGCTGGAGCGCTTCCTGCGCCCCTTCCTCGCCGGCGTCCTGCTGGAGGACCGGCTCGAGACCTCCAGCCGCTACCTGGACCTGCTCTGGCGCAGCTTCGTCCGTGGTCGCATCGGCCTGCCCGCCCGCGGCATGCAGTCGATCGGCCAGCAGCTCGCCGACCGACTGCCCGCGGGCACGGTGCACCTCGACTGCCGGGTCACCGGCGTGGCCGGCGGGGTGGTGGACACCGCCTCCGGGCGCATCGCGGCCGACGCCGTCGTCGTCGCCACCGACCCGGACACGGCCGCCGCGCTGCTGCCGTCGGTGACCGCCTCCGCCCCGCGGCAGGTCACCACGCACCTGCACGTGCTGCCGGCCTCCCCGTGGGACGAGCCGCTGCTCGTCCTCGGGACGCCGGGCGGCCGGCTGGTCAACAGCGCCGTCCTCAGCGACGCCCAGCCCCGGTACAGCCCGGACGGCCGGGCGCTGGTCGCGAGCTCGACCCTCGAGCCCACCCGTGAGGCCGACGTCCGGGAGGAGGTGGCCCGGGCGCACGGCGTCGCGACCGGCGACCTCGCCCACCTGACCAGCGTCACCGTCCCCGCCGCCCAGCCCGCGGCGCTCCCCCCGCTGCAGCTGCGCCGTCCCGTGGACCTCGGCGACGGGCTGTTCGTCTGCGGCGACCACCGCGACACCCCGTCCATCCAGGGCGCCATGGCCAGCGGGGCCCGCACGGCCCGGGCGGTGCTGCACCGCCTGCGGCCGGCGGGACCGGCGACGACGGCCTGACGCGAGGCCCCGGGACCACGGCGGGCCTACGCTGGGGATCGTGACCGAGCGTGCGAGGTCACGCGAAGGCAGAGCAGCCACGCGCACGTGGACGACGAGCGCCAGCGAGGAGGACACGTGAGCGAACTGCGGGTGGTCCGGGCCGGCCTCGTCCCCTACGAGCAGGCCTGGGAGATGCAGCGCGAGGTGCACGCGCGGCGGGTGGCCGGTGAGGGGCCCGACACCCT
Source organism: uncultured Actinomycetota bacterium (assembly GCA_963747895.1). Taxonomy (GTDB): domain Bacteria; phylum Actinomycetota; class Actinomycetes; order Mycobacteriales; family Geodermatophilaceae; genus Blastococcus. Next base: position 139,590 of record CAVVGX010000002.1, on the reverse strand, counting down.
GCTGCTGCTGGAGCACCCGTCGGTCTACACCGCCGGCAGGCGCACCGAGGCCCACGAGCGGCCGGCCGACGGAACCCCGGTGGTCGACGTCGACCGCGGCGGCAAGATCACCTGGCACGGCCCCGGCCAGCTGGTGGGGTACCCGATCGTCGCGCTGCCCGACCCCGTCGACGTCGTCGCCTACGTGCGCCGGCTCGAGGGTGCGCTCATCGACGTCTGCGCCGCGCTGGGCGTGACCGCGGGCCGGGTCGAGGGACGCAGCGGGGTGTGGCTGCCCGCCGACGAGCCCGGCTCCGGGTTCCGGCCCGAACGCAAGGTCGCCGCCATCGGCATCCGGGTCGCCCGCGGCGTCACGATGCACGGCTTCGCCCTGAACTGCGACCCCGACCTGGGCGCCTTCGGGTCGATCGTGCCGTGCGGCATCCCCGACGCGGGCGTCACCTCGCTCGCGGCCGAGCTCGGCCGCGACGTCCCGGTGGCCGAGGCGCTCGCCCCGGTCGAGGATGCGATGCGGGCCGTGCTGGCCGGCGTGCCCGCGTCCGCCGGCTGACCACCGGGGTCATCCCGGAGGGCCGCCCGCCCCCACGCGGAGCGACCACATCGACATGTGCCCGGCGGGTTCGAAACCGAGCGCCCGGTTCACCGCCACCATCGGCGCGTTGTCCTCGGCGTTGTAGGTGGTGATCCGCCGGGTGGCCGGGAACGCCCGCCCGAGCTCGCGCAGGGTGGCGGCCTTCACCAGCGCGCCCAGCCGGTGCCCGCGGTGCTCCCGCAGCACCAGCGTGGAGCCCTGCCGCGCGTGCTCGGGCCGGTCGACGGAGACGTGCAGGTCCGTGAAGGCCACCAGCCGCCCGTCGCGCACCGCCCCGGCCGAGAGGACCGTGCGCCCCCGCGCGAGGTTCATGGCCTCGATCTCGCGCACCCGCTGGGCGTCCCAGCGCTCCTCCTCCACCGGCAGGTCGCCGTGCGGTGCGTCGGTGCTCATCCGCTGCTCGAGCAGCGCCCGGTCGTCGAGCAGTCCGTCCGGCGTGCGGTCCCGCCAGGTGACCAGGTCGTAGCCCGCCGACGCCGCCCGGGCCTCGGCCTCCACGGCGGACAGCCGGGCCTCGTCGGGCGGGAGGACGAGGTCGCGGCGGGTCTCCAGCAGGTCGCACGTCCAGCCGTGCCGCAGGGCGAACACCCGTCCGGCCGTGTCCGGCACCGGCTCGTCGACCTCCGCGATCAGCTCGGTGCGGCCCGCAGCCGCGGCCAGCCGCACGCCCTCGGCGAGGAGCGCGCGGCCGATCCCCCGCCTGCGGTGCCCGGTGTGCACGGCGACGTCGACGAACGCCACCGTGGTGTTGTCCCGCAGCGGGAGGATCAGCCGCAGCGCGCCGACGACGTCGTCACCCAGCATCGCGGCCCGGTGCGTGCCGTCCCGCGAGCCGCCGGGCCCGACCAGCTCCCGTCCGAGGACCACGTGCTCCGTCATCGGCCTCGGGGCCTCGTCCGGGCGGTCGAGGAGCTCGGCGGCCACCCAGACGTCGCACCAGGCCGCGAAGGCGGCGTCACCCGGCCCGATCTCGACGAGCCGGACCGCAGAGGTGGTCATCTCCCCGTTCTACCGTCCGCGACAACCGCTTTTCCGCGGAGGAGCAGGAGCTAGCCGAGGACGAAGTTGACCAGCCGCCCGGGGACGGCGATGACCCGGCGGACCGTCGCCCCGTCGAGGTAGGCGGCGATCTTCTCGTCGGCGCGGGCCGCCGCCTCCAGGGCCGCGGCGTCGGCGTCGGCCGGCACGCTCACCTGCGAACGGACCTTGCCGTTGACCTGCACCGCGACCTGCACCGTGTCCTCGACCAGCCAGCGCTGCTCGGCGACCGGGAACGGCGCCCACGCCACCGAGCCCTCACCGCCCAGCCGGGACCACAGCTCCTCGGCCAGGTGCGGGGCCAGCGGCGCCACCAGCAGCACCAGGGGTTCCACCACCGACCGCGGCACCGGCGACGACGCGCCGTAGGCCTGGGTCAGGTGGTTGGTCAGCTCGGTGATGCGGGCGATCGCGATGTTGAACCGCAGCGTGGTGTAGCCGTCGCGGACGCCGTCGATGGCCTGGTGCAGCGCGCGCAAGGTCGGCTCCGCGGGCTCGACGTCGTCGGCCGCGCGCACGGCACCGGTCTGCTCGTCGACCACCACGCGCCAGATCCGCTGCAGCAGCCGCTGCGAGCCCACGACGGCCTTGGTCTCCCACGGGCGCGACTGCTCCAGGGGGCCGGTCGACATCTCGTAGACGCGGAAGGTGTCGGCCCCGTAGGCGCCGATCATCTCGTCCGGCGTGACCATGTTCTTGAGGCTCTTGCCGATCTTCCCGTACTCGCGGTTGACCGGCTCGCCCTCGTACAGGAACCGGCCGTCCCTCTCCACGACCTCGGCGGCGGGCACGTAGAAACCGCGCTCGTCGGTGTAGGCGTAGGCGGAGATGTAGCCCTGGTTGACCAACCGGCGGAACGGCTCCTCGCTGGACACGTGGCCCAGGTCGTGCAGCACCTTGTGCCAGAAGCGGGCGTACAGCAGGTGCAGCACCGCGTGCTCGACTCCGCCCACGTACAGGTCGACCCCACCGGTGTCGCCCGGATCGCGCGGGCCCATCCAGTACCGCTCCAGCTCGGGGTCGACCATCCGCTCGTCGTCACCCGGGTCCAGGTAGCGCAGGTAGTACCAGCACGACCCGGCCCAGTTGGGCATCGTGTTGGTCTCGCGGCGGTACTTCTTCGGCCCGTCGCCCAGGTCCAGCTCCACCGTCGTCCACTCGGTGGCGCGGGACAGCGGCGGCTCGGGGGCGGAGTCGGCGTCGTCGTCGGCGAAGGTCTTGGGCGAGTAGTCGTCGACCTCCGGCAGCAGCACCGGCAGCAGCGAGGTGGGGACGGCGACGGGGCGGTCGTCCTCGTCGTAGACGATCGGGAACGGCTCGCCCCAGTAGCGCTGCCGGCTGAACAGCCAGTCGCGCAGCTTGTAGGTGGTGGTCGCCTCACCGGCGCCGCGGGCGACCAGCCACTCGGTGATCCGCGCGATCGCGTCGGCCTTCTCCAGCCCGTCGAGCGAGATCTCCTCGTTGGCGGAGTTGATCATCGGTCCGGTGCCGGTGTACGCGCCGCCCTCGAAGTCGGCCGGCGGCTGCACCGTGCGGACGACGGGGAGCCCGAAGGCCTCGGCGAACTCGAAGTCGCGGGTGTCCTCCCCCGGCACGGCCATGATCGCGCCGGTGCCGTACCCGGTCAGGACGTAGTCGGCGATGAACACCGGCAGCTCGCGGCCGTTCACCGGGTTGACCGCGGTGACGCCCAGCCAGACGCCGGTCTTCTCGCGGCCGGCGTCCTGGCGGTCCAGCTCGGAGCGGCGGGAGGCCTGGCGCTGGTACTCGCGGACCGCCTCGGCCGGGGTGGCCGCACCGCCGGTCCAGCGCGGGTCGGTGCCGGCGGGCCACGCGTCGGCGGTCAGCGCACCGACGAGCGGGTGCTCGGGGGCCAGCACCATGTAGGTGGCGCCGAACAGCGTGTCGGGGCGGGTGGTGAAGACCTCGACGGTCTCCCCGGGCGCCTCGAAGCGGATGCGCGCACCCGTCGAGCGGCCGATCCAGTTCCGCTGCATCAGCTTCAGCGACTCCGACCAGTCCAGCCGGTCCAGGTCGGCGAGCAGCCGGTCGGCGTAGGCGGTGATCCGCATCATCCACTGCTTGAGCGGGCGCCGGAACACCGGGAAGTTGCCCCGCTCGGAGCGGCCATCGGCGGTGACCTCCTCGTTGGAGAGCACCGTGCCCAGGCCGGGGCACCAGTTGACCGGCGCCTCGTTCAGGTAGGCCAGCCGGTGCCCGTCGACGACGGCCTTCCTCGAGCGCTCGTCCAGCTCCGCCCACGGCGTCCCCGAGGGGTTCGTGCCGGCCGCCGGCTCGCGGGTGCCGGCGTCCAGCTCGGCCACCAGCTCCTCGATGGGGCGCGCCTTGTCGGCGTCCTCGTCGAACCAGGAGCCGAAGATCTGCAGGAAGATCCACTGGGTCCACTTGTAGTAGCCCGGGTCGATCGTGGCGAAGGTGCGCCGCTGGTCGTGATCCACGCCCAGCCGCCGCAGCTGGGCGCTGATCGCGGCGATGTTGGCCTCGGTGGTGACCCGAGGGTGCTGCCCGGTCTGGACGGCGAACTGCTCCGCGGGCAGGCCGAACGCGTCGTAGCCCATGGGGTGCAGCACGTTGTCGCCGTCCATCCGGCGGAACCGGCTGGTGACGTCGGTGCCCAGGTAGCCCAGGGGGTGGCCGACGTGCAGCCCCGCGCCCGAGGGGTAGGGGAACATGTCCATCGCGAAGAACTTCGGCCGGTCGGCGACCCGCTCGAAGCCCGCGCTCAGCCGCCCGGTCGGGTTGGGCGTGTGGAAGGTGCCCTCCGCCTCCCAGCGGTCCTGCCAGGAGAGCTCGATCTGCTGGGCCAGCGCGGGCGTGTAGCGGTGCGGGGGCACGTCACCCGGCACCGGCTCGACGTGCGGCTGGTCGGCGGTCTGGCTCATCGTTCCTGCTCCCGAGGACTGGTACCGGCGGCGGACATCAAAAAACCCCTCACGCAGGAGGGGTCGCCGTGCTGACAGGAGGTCTGGAGGTCAGCACGGCCTGGCAAGCAGGAGCCGCCTGGTCACGACCGCGATGCTACTCCGGCCGTCGGTCGCTCCCGGCGCACGGGCGCGGACCGCCGGCCGCTCCCCTCACCCGTCGGGGGCAGCCGGCCTGCACCACCGGTCCGCCCCGGCCGATGACGCCGTCATGGAACCAGTCCGGCCGGAAACAGCACGCCGTCGTGCGCTGTCCTCCCGCGCGCTGCTGCTGCTCGCGGTCGGGCTGGTCGCCGGGTACGCCTGCGGCATCGGCCCGCGTCCGGCGGGCCTGGGCTGGGACCGGCTGTTCGACGTGGTCCTCTACAACGCCCCGTACCTGCCGGTGGCGCTGCTGTGCTGGTGCGCCGGCGCGCGGGTGACCGTCGAGCGGCTCGCCTGGCGGGCGCTGGGCACCGCCCTGGTGCTGACCGCCACCGCGAACACGCTGCGCACCCTCGCCGCGGGCGCGGACGGCACGGTGAGCGGGGGGCCGCCCGTCGTCGACGTCCTCTCGCTGCTGGCCTACCTCCTGCTCTACCTGACGCTCGTCGGGTTCATCCGTGCCCGCGTGCCGCGGTTCCACCCGAGCATGTGGCTCGACGGCGTGATCGGCGCCCTCGGCGCGGCCTCGGTCGGCATCGCGTTCCTCATCGGGCCCTACGTGAGCACCGACGGCAGTCCGGGCGCCGAGCTCGTCCAGCTGGTGATGCCGGCGACGGACGTCCTGCTCATGGCGCTGCTGGTCTCGATCGGCTCGATCCTGGGGCTGCGTTTCGACCGCACCATGCTGGTGGTCTCGGGAGCCCTGGGCTGCACCATGGTCGGCGACCTGCTCCTGTTCGCCCGGGGCATGGCGGGCACCTACGTCGACGGCGGCCCTCTCGACCTCACCTGGCTGGCGGGGATCCTGCTGGTCGCCCTGGCGGCGCACGGCGCCCGGCCGGCGGTCCCGCGCGAGCACTCCGGCCGGACCCGCCTGGGCTGGCGGTTGCTGGCCTTCCCACTGCTGTGCCACCTGGGCAGCCTGGTCGTCCTCGCCCTGGGCTGGGGTGACGAGCTGCCCGACGCCGCCGCGTGGCTGGCCGTGGGGTGCGTCCTGGCCGCGATCGCCCGCACCGGCATCACCTTCCGCGAGGTCCGCGCCTTCAACGAGGTCCGCCAGCAGGCACGCACCGACGAGCTGACCCGGTTGCCGAACCGCCGCCTCCTCCTGGAGCGGACCGCACACGTGCTCGAGGGCGCGTCCGCGCAGCGACCCTGCGCGCTCCTCCTGCTCGACCTCGACGGCTTCAAGGAGGTCAACGACAGCCTCGGGCACGCGGCGGGTGACTCCCTGCTGCGCGAGATCGGACCCCGGTTGCAGTCCGCCCTACGGCCCGGTGAGCTGCTGGCCCGGCTGGGCGGCGACGAGTTCGCCGTCCTGCTCCCGGATGTCGACCTCGACTCCGCCCGCGAGACCGCCCAGCGCCTGCATGCCCTGGTCGGCAGGCCCTTCACCATCCAGGGGATCCGGCTGCACGTCGGCGTCAGCATCGGTGTCGCGACCGCACCGGTCCCGGCCACCACCGTGCAGGAGCTCCTCCGCTGCGCCGACGTCGCCATGTACAGCGCGAAGGCGTCCCGGGAAGGCGTGCACGTCTACGTGCCCGACCCGCACGGCGGCAACGGCGACCGGCTGCGCACCATGGAGGAGCTGAGGACGGCGCTGGTGGACGACCAGCTGCTCGTCCACCTGCAGCCACAGGTCGATCTGCGCGACGGCCGCGTCGTCGGCGCCGAGGCGCTGGTCCGCTGGCAGCACCCGGTGCGGGGGCTGCTCTCCCCCGCCGAGCTCCTCCCCGCCGCCGAGCAGGCCGGCCTGCTCCGCCCGCTGACGGACACGGTCCTGGAGCTCGCCCTGGCTGCCGCGGCGCGCTGGTGGGCGATCGGGCGGGTGCCGGTGTCGGTGAACCTGGCCGCGGCCAACGTCAGCGACCTCGACCTTCCCGGCAAGGTCGCCGCCGCCCTGGCCCGGCACGGACTGCCGTCCGCGGCGCTGACCCTGGAGCTGGTCGAGGACACCCTGATGGCCGACCCGGAGCGCGGCCGGCAGGTGCTCGCCTCGCTGCGCCGCCTCGGCGTCCGGACGTCGATCGACGACTACGGCACCGGTTACAGCTCGCTGTCCTACCTGCGCCACCTGCCGGCCGACGAGCTCAAGCTGGACCGCAGCCTGACCGCCGACGTGGCAGACGATCCCCGGGCGGCCGCGATCGTCGAGCACACGGTCGCCCTGGCCCACGCGCTCGGGCTGCGACTGGTGGCCGAGGGCGTCGAGGACGACCGCACCGCCCGCGTGCTGGAGCGCCTCGGCTGCGACGTGGCGCAGGGGTTCGGCATCGCCCGACCGATGCCGGTGGGGGCGTTCCTCTCCTGGCTGGCGGTCCCCCGCCCCGGTCCGGCCGGCGACGTGACCGGGGCGGGCCCCCGGGCTCTCAGGGGCACACGGCCCTGATCGGCCGCGCGTCGTACCCGTGGATCCGGTTCGGCCGGAACCGGCTGTGCCAGGCTGCGTCCGTGTCCCGTCCGTCGCCTGACCTGGGGAAACGGCACCCCTCCCGGTCGTTCCCCCTGCTCGTGGTCACGCTGCTCTGCGCCACCGCGCTCACCGCGACCGCCTGGCTGGTGCCCGAGCCCTCCCCCGGGACGGCGACGACGCTCGGGGCCGCCGCGATCGTGCCCCCGCTGCTGGCGGTGGCCCTCTGCCTCGGAGCGGCCCGCCGGGTGCCTGCGGAGCGGTACGCGTGGTGGGCGACCGCGACGGCGTGGGCCTGCAACGTCGCCGGCGACCTGGTCCACGCCATCGCTCCCGACCCGGGCTTCCCCACCGTGGCCGACGCGTTCTGGCTGGCCGGCTACCCGGCGCTGTTCGCCGCGCCGCTGCTGCTCCTCCGCGCCCGGCTGGCGCGGCCGCGGGCCAGCACCTGGCTGGACGGGGTCATCGGCGCCCTCGGCATCACCGCCGTTGCCGCCAGCGCGTTCCTCACACCGGCGCTGACGGAGCCCGGACTGAGCACCTCTGGTCTTGCCGCCGCCCTGGCCTACCCGGTCGCCGACCTCCTGCTCGTAGCGCTCGTCGGAGCGGTGCTCGCCGTGGTGGGGCTGCGGGGGGACGTCGTGGTGGCCGCGATCTGCCTCGTGGTCACGCTGAAGTTCGCCGGCGACCTGCTCGTGGCCGGGGACGGCGTCGGCGAGTCTGTGTCGTTCAGCGGTCCGGTCACCTTCATCTGGTCGCTGAACGCGTGCCTCACCGCTGCCGCGGCCGCCACGACCGCACCCCGCCGCCGGCTCCGGACAGCGGGTTCCCGGGCTTCCCTGGGGTGGCATGCGCTGCTCATCCCGGTGCTGTGCACGGTCGTCTCGCTGGTCGTGCTCGGCGTCCAGTGGGGTGACCGCAGCGTCACGGTCGGGGAGATGTGCGCCCTCGGGTGCGTCGTGGCCTTCGTCGCACGCACCGTCGTGTCCTTCCTGGAGGGGCGCGCGCTGCACGACGCGCACCGCCAGGCACGCACCGACGACCTCACCGGTCTGCCCAACCGCCGGGCCCTGATGAACCTGCTGGAGCGCCGGCTGAGGGCGCGGCGTCCCACGGCTCTGCTGCTGATCGACCTCGACGGGTTCAAGGCGGTGAACGACGGCCTCGGTCATGCCGCGGGAGACGAGCTGCTCGGCCGCCTCGGCGAACGGCTGCGCCCGGGCCTGCGTCCCGACGACGTGCTGGCCCGCCTCGGCGGCGACGAGTTCGCGGTCGTCCTGCGCACCGACGACGCCGAGATCGTCACCGCCTGCGCGCAGCGACTGGACGACCTGGTCCGCCGTCCGCTGGTCGTCGCCGGCACACCGGTGCAGGTGGGAGCCAGCATCGGCGTGGCCACCTCCCCTGACCACGCCGGCGATGCGTCCGCACTGCTCCGGTGCGCGGACGCCGCCATGTACGCCGCCAAGGGAAGGGACGGCGGCGTCCGCTGGTACGACCCCACGGGGCCGTCGGCCACGGCCCCTCACCCCGGCCCGGTCCCGGTCCCGGTCCCGCGCGAGCGGTGCGGACGAGCTGCGGTTCAGAGCCGTGACCGGAGCGGACGAGCGGGTGGTGGCGGTGGAGGCGCACACTCCGGGCGGCGGCCGGCCGGACGGGACGCTCGCCGGGCCGGACCGGGTGGCAGAGGTGCTCGACGCCGTGTCCGGATGGTGGCCCGCGCACCCGGCTCCGGTCCAGGTGGGCGTGACCGCGGCCGATCTGGCGATCCCCCGGCTGCCGGACGTGCTGGCGGCGGCACTGCTGCGGGCCGGGCTGCCCCCGGCCGCGCTCGACGTGCGGCTCCTGCCGACAGCGGTCGCGCTCGACGAGGGCGCCACGGCCCTGCTCGCCGCGCTGCGGGCCCGGGGGCTGCCCACCGAGGCCGACACGTCGGGACCCGGGGCGGCTGCCCTGGCCCGGCTGGACGACCTGGCCCCCGACCGCATCCGGCTGGACGCGCGGCTGGCCCGTCGCGCGCGGGATGCTGGAGGGGGCGCACTCGTGGTGGGCCACACCGTCGCCCTGGCCACCGCGCTCGGGATCGCGGTGGTGGTCGACACGGTCGACGCCGAGACCGACGCCTCCCTCGCGGCACTGGGCTGCACGGTGCTGCGGGGCGGGGACCTCGTGCCCGCGGCAGCGATCGCGGATCGGCTCGAGGGACGGCCGGCCACAGCGGGGCGGACGCCGACGGCCGAGCCGGCGGCTCAGCCGAGCTGAGGCGCCACCTCGGCCGCAACCAGGTCGAGGTGGTCGAGGTCGGCCAGGTCGAGCACCTGCAGGTACACCCGCTGGGCACCCGCCTCCGCGTAGCGGCCGAGGATGTCCACGGCCTCCGCCGGGGTGCCGGCGACGCCGTGGGCCCGCAGCTCGTCGACGTCCCGGCCGATGGCGGCAGCACGGCGGGCCAGCTCGGCGTCGTCCCGGCCGACGCACAGCACCAGGGCCGAGCTGTAGACGAGGGAGGACGGGTCGCGACCGGCCTCGTCGCACGCCGCACGCACGCCGGCGAAGAGCCGCGCGTTGTCCTCGGCGGACGCGAACGGCACGTTGAACTCGGCCGCGTAGCGGGCGGCCAGCCGCGGCGTGCGCTTCTTCCCCGCGCCACCGACGAGGATCGGGATCCCACCGGCCTGCACCGGCTTGGGCAGGGCGGGCGAGTTCGTCACGCGGTAGTGGCGACCGGTGAAGTCGAAGGTCTTCCCCGGCGGAGTGCTCCACAGCCCGCTGACGATCGCCAGCTGCTCCTCGTACCGGTCGAACCGCTCCCCCAGCGACGGGAACGGGATGCCGTAGGCGGCGTGCTCCTGCTCGAACCAGCCCGAGCCGATGCCCAGCTCGACCCGGCCGCCGCTCATCTGGTCCACCTGGGCGACCGAGATCGCCAAGGGCCCGGGCAGCCGGAAGGTGCCCGCGGTCATGAGCGTGCCCAGCCGGATCCGGCTGGTCTCCCGGGCCAGCCCGGCGAGGGTCAGCCAGGCGTCGGTCGGCCCGGGCAGGCCGTCCCCGCCCATGGTCAGGTAGTGGTCGGACCGGAAGAAGGCGTCGAAGCCCGTCTCCTCGGTGCGCCGCGCCACGGCGAGCAGGTCGTCGTAGGTCGCGCCCATCTGGGGTTCGGTGAAGATCCGGAGCTGCACGGGTGCGACGCTAGCCACACCTGGGCGCCTCCGCCCTCCCACCCCGGCCGCTGGGGGTGTGCTCAGCGGCCGGACCGGGCAGGATGATCGCCAAGCGATCAACTCGGAGGTGCAGCTCGTGTTCCGCAAGCAGACGCGTGGTCAGGTCATCGGCGCCGAACTGCAGGAGGGCTTCACCCACCTGGGGGTGGCCGCCGGCGAGGCCGGCCGTCTCGCAGCAGAGCAGGTGGGCCCCCGCGTGACGGCCGCCCGCGAGGCAGCCACACCCGCATACGAGGCGGCCAAGGGCGCCGTCGTCCCCAAGGTCGCGGCCGCGGTCGCCGCCGCGGCACCGGCCGTCGCCGGAGCCCGCGACGCCGTCGCTCCCCGGGTGGAGGCCGCCCGGGACGCCCTGGCGCCCCGGCTCGACGCGGCCCAGGCGGCAGCCGCGAAGGCGGCCGCTGACCTCGCACCGCGCGTGGAGGCAGCCCGCGAGGCGGCCGCTCCGCGGGTCGCGTCGGCGGTGAGCACGGCGCAGGCCGCCGCGGCCAAGGCCGCTGCCGACCTGGCGCCGCGGGTGGAGGCCGCCCAGAAGGCAGCCCAGAAGACGCTCAAGGACGACGTCGCACCCCGGCTCGAGGCCGCCCAGGTCGCCGCCCTGGCCTACGCCACCCCGAAGGTGACCGCCGCCCGGGACGCCGTCACCCCCGCGCTGGACAGCGCCCGCGAGACGCTGCTCGCCGGCGTCGACAGCGCGCGCAGCGAGCTCGACGCCCGCCGGGCCGAGTTCGCGGCGGCGGCCGCCGAGTCCGGCCGCAAGGCCCGGAAGACGGCCAAGAAGGCGCGCAAGAACGCGGGGAAGAAGCACCGCGAGTTCGAGAAGGCGGCGCTGGCCACCGCCGCGACGGTCAAGATGAAGATCGGTGCCGAGCCGGAGCCGCGACGTCGCTGGCCCTGGGTGTTCGCCGCCCTCGCGCTGGGTACGGCGGCGTTCGTCTTCCTGCGGCGCAAGCAGGAGGACGACTGGACCCCCGCGCCCGCGAGCGACGGCCCGGTCCCGAGCTACCGAGAGGACCCCGTGCCCAGTTCCGACAGCTTCTCCGGCAAGACCGTCTCCACCGCCGACACGACCAGCGACTCCGCGCCCAACGAGTCGGACATGGGCGTCCGCGACGCCCAGTTCGTCGACGGTGACGGTGCCGACAGCGCCGGGGAGGACATCGAGAACACCCCGAAGCCCTTCACCTCCGGCGGTGGCGCCGACGAGGGCCCGACCGCCGGGCCCGCCGACCGCCAGGTCTGACCCGCTCCACCTGTGCTCCACGCCGCAGCCCCCGTCGCCCGCGCGACGGGGGCTGCGGTGTCTCCGCGAGTACCGTGGAGATCATGAGTCAGTCGGTGTCCCCGGTCCCCGCCCAGGACTCCCCGCTCGAGCCCGCCGGACGCAAACTGCTGCGGCTGGAGGTGCGCAACAGCCAGGTCCCGATCGAGCGCAAGCCCGAGTGGATCAAGACCCGGCTCAAGACCGGGCCGGAGTACACCGAGCTCAAGTCGCTGGTCCGCCGCGAGGGGCTGCACACCGTCTGCGAGGAGGCCGGCTGCCCCAACATCTACGAGTGCTGGGAGGACCGGGAGGCCACCTTCCTCATCGGTGGTGACCAGTGCACCCGGCGCTGCGACTTCTGCCAGATCGACACCGGCAAGCCCGCCGACTTCGACGCCGACGAGCCGCGACGGGTCGCCGAGAGCGTCGCCACGATGGGTCTGAAGTACGCGACCGTCACCGGCGTGGCCCGCGACGACCTCCCCGACGGCGGCGCCTGGCTGTACGCCGAGACCGTCCGGCAGATCCACGCCCAGCTCCCCGGCTGCGGGGTGGAGCTGCTCATCCCGGACTTCAACGCCGACCCGGCGCAGCTGGCCGAGGTCTTCTCCTCCCGGCCCGAGGTGCTCGCGCACAACGTCGAGACCGTGCCGCGGATCTTCAAGCGCATCCGCCCGGGTTTCCGCTTCGAGCGCTCGCTGGCCGTGATCACCGCCGCCCGCGAGGCCGGCCTGGTGACCAAGTCCAACCTCATCCTGGGCATGGGCGAGGAGCCCGAGGAGGTCCGGGAGACGATGCAGGCCCTGCACGACGCCGGCTGCGACCTGCTCACCATCACCCAGTACCTGCGACCCTCGCCGCGGCACCATCCCGTGGTGCGCTGGGTCAAGCCCGACGAGTTCGTCGGCTTCCAGGCCGACGCCGAGGCGATCGGGTTCCCCGGTGTCCTGGCCGGTCCGCTCGTGCGCAGCTCCTACCGCGCCGGGCGGCTCTACCAGCAGGCCGTGGCCGCCCGTGGGCTCACCTCCCAGGCCTGATCCCGCGCGGCCCTATCCTGGGGGCATGGCACGCAGCAAGCCCTCGTCGTCCGGCTCCACCGCAGCCTCGGTCAAGGCACCGAAGCTGGACAAGAAGGGCAACCCCAAGGTCGGGCGGCTCAAGAAGCTCGGCACCAACGCCCGCATGATCAAGCAGGCGTACACGCTGACGGCCAAGAACGACCCGAAGCTGCCCTGGCTGCTGCTGATCACGTTCGTGGCCGTCGGCGCCGTCGTCGAGCTGATCGGCATCCTGCTGGGCCTGCCGCTGGCCTTCATCCCCATCGCCGTGCTGTTCGCCACCCTGGCCACGCTCATCGTCTTCGGACGGCGCGCGCAGGGCTCGGCCTACCGCCAGGTGGAGGGGCAGCCCGGCGCGGCCGCCTGGGTGCTCGAGGGCATGCGGGGTGACTGGCGGGTGAGCTCCGGCGTCGCGGGCACGACGCAGCTCGACGCCGTCCACCGCGTGCTGGGCCGCCCCGGCGTGATCCTGGTCGCCGAGGGGGCGCCCTCCCGGGTGCGCAACCTGCTGGCCCAGGAGAAGAAGAAGGTCGCCCGCATCGTCGGCGACACCCCGATCTACGACATCCTCGTCGGCGACGGCGAGGGCCAGGTACCGCTGCCCAAGCTCAGCGCCCACGTCATGAAGCTGCCCCGCAACCTCAGCGCCGCCGAGGTCAACAGCCTGGGACGCCGGCTGAGCGCGCTGGGCGGCGCGAAGATGCCCGTCCCCGGCGGTCCGCTGCCCGGTGGCCGGCAGATGTCGATCAGCCAGCGGCAGGTCCGCCGGCGCTAGAGGCGCTGGAAGGGCTCGGCGTACCGGAACGTGCCGCCGGCCGGCGGCCCCGCCAGCCGGCGCGCCTGGAAGTGGCCGCCCCACCGTGGGTCGGGCGCCGCGACACCGAGCTCGTCGGCCGGCCGGAACCCGAACCGGCCGTAGTAGGCCGGCGCCCCGAGCAGGGTCACCAGCGTCTCGCCGGCCGCCTCGGCCACCGCCAGCAGCGCGTGCACCAGGGCGGACCCGACGCCGCGTCCCTGGGCCTCCGGCAGCACGCCGAGCGGTCCGAGGCCCAGCACCGGCCCGCCGGTCGGCTCCAGCCACCCGCGCGTGGCGATGACGTGGCCGGTGACGGCGTCCTCCACGACCGCGACCAGCGAGAGGTGCGGCAGGAAGCCGGCGTCCTCGCGCAGCTCGTCGACCAGCCGCGGCTCGACGACGTCGGCGGGCGCCCGCTCGATGCCGGTCGCCGGATCGCGGGCGAAGGCCGCGCTGTGCAGTGCGCGCACGGCGTCGTGATCGGGAGGATGCTCGCGCCGGACGATCACCCGGGCAGTCTGCGGTGCCGGCGGGTGCCGGTCCACCGCATTGCGGCGGCGCTCAGTCGCGGACGACGGCGGTGCCGGTGAGCCGGTCGTGCAGCCCGCGTCCGTCGGCATCGACCAGCAGCGCCGGGACGAGCAGCACGAGCAGGCCCGTGCGGACCACCGCCCGCCACAGGGCCAGCCGCGCGCCCTCCCGGGGGTGGGCGAGCCGGAGGCCGAGCAGCCGCATGCCCGGGGTCTGTCCGGCGGCCACCAGCGAGACCACGGTGAGGACGCCGAAGGACAGCAGGCTCCAGTTGCCCGGCAGCCGGGGGGCCGTGAAGAGGCCGGCGACCAGGGCCGCGGCGAGCGAGTCGATCAGGAAGGCCCCGATCCGGGTGCTGAAGGACGCGAGCGAGCCCGCGCCCTCGGCCGGCAGCCCCAGCGAGGCGCCCCGTGGCCGCTCCTGAGAGGGTGGAGGCACGTCCCTGACCATGACGCCAGCGTAGTGAGAGGACCTCGCGCCCCCACCATGCGGCGGGACCCTGCAGGGGCCGACCGCACATCCGACACGCCGAGACCCGTTGTTACGTCGCCGAAACAACCGGGACACCCGGGGGCAACTCCGGGCTCGTAGCTTTTCGTTCGGCCGTCCACAAACCCGGAGGATCGATGTTCACCAGTCCCGACGAGGTCGCCGCCTACATCCGCGACAACGACGTCGAGTTCGTCGACGTGCGCTTCTGCGACCTGCCCGGCGTCATGCAGCACTTCACCATCCCGGCGTCGACGTTCGGCGAGGACACGTTCTCCGACGGTCTGGGCTTCGACGGTTCGTCGATCCGCGGCTTCCAGGCGATCAACGAGTCGGACATGCTGCTGCTGCCCGACGCCAACAGCGCCTTCCTGGACCCGTTCCGGAAGCACAAGACGCTGAACGTGAACTTCTTCATCCACGACCCGATCACCCGTGAGGCCTACAGCCGGGACCCGCGGAACGTGGCGAAGAAGGCCGAGGCCTACCTGGCCGCCAGCGGCATCGCCGACACCGCGTACTTCGGCCCCGAGGCCGAGTTCTACGTCTTCGACTCGGTCCGGTACGACACCCAGATCAACGAGGGCTACTACCACATCGAGTCCGAGGAGGGCTCCTGGCGCTCGGGGGCGGCCACCGAGCTCGACGGCAGCCCCAACCGTGGCTACAAGGCCCGCCCCAAGGGCGGCTACTTCCCGGTGGAGCCCTACGACCAGCAGAGCGACCTGCGCTCGGACATGATGGTCAACCTCACCCGGGCGGGGCTCGAGCTCGAGCGCGGCCACCACGAGGTCGGCACCGGCGGGCAGGCCGAGATCAACTACAAGTTCGACACCCTGCTGCGCTCGGCGGACAGCCTGATGCTGTTCAAGTACATCATCAAGAACACCGCCTGGGCCGCCGGCAAGACCGCCACCTTCATGCCCAAGCCGCTCTTCGGCGACAACGGCTCGGGCATGCACTGCCACCAGAGCCTCTGGAAGGACGGCCAGCCGCTCTTCCACGCCGAGACCGGCTACGCGGGCCTGTCCGACATGGCCCGCCACTACATCGGCGGCCTGCTGGCCCACGCCCCCTCGCTGCTGGCCTTCACCAACCCGACGGTCAACAGCTACCACCGCCTGGTGCCCGGCTACGAGGCCCCGATCAACCTCGTCTACTCCGCGCGCAACCGCTCGGCGTGCCTGCGCATCCCGATCTCCGGTGACAGCCCCAAGGCCAAGCGCATCGAGTTCCGCGTCCCCGACCCCTCGGCCAACCCCTACCTCGCCTTCTCGGCGATGCTGATGGCCGGCCTGGACGGCGTGAAGAACAAGATCGAGCCGCCGGCGCCGGTGGACAAGGACCTCTACGAGCTGCCGCCCGAGGAGGCCCTGGGCATCGAGAAGGTGCCCGCGTCGCTGGACGCCGCGCTGGACAACCTCGAGGCCGACCACGAGTTCCTGATCGACGGCGGGGTGTTCACCCCCGACCTGATCGAGACGTGGATCGACTACAAGCGGGCCAACGAGATCGACCCGATCCGCCTGCGTCCGCACCCGCACGAGTTCGCGATGTACTACGACATCTGATCGACGGGGCGTCATCGCCCCCGAGGTGCACGTCCGCACGGCCCCCGCCAGGTCACCCCTGGCGGGGGCCGTGCGGCGTCCGGCCCCCGGTCGTCAGGCCCGTGCGGGCACGGGCCGGTCCTCCATCTCCGGGCGGTAGTCCCCGCGTCGGGCGGCGCCGTTCATCGCCGCGCGGTGCCGCAACGCGGCCTGGGCGGCGTCCCGATTGCCGTCGTCACCGGCCCAGGCGCGCAGCACCGGCGCCTGCAGCGCCCGGCCGAAGGAGAAGCTCAGCTCCCACGGCTGGGGCGCACGGCGGTTGAGCGCGTCCAGGTGCAGGGTGGCCGCCAGGTCGGACTGGCCACCGGAGAGGAAGACGATCCCCGGCACCGCCGCGGGCACGGCCTGCCGCAGCGCGGCGATCGTCGCGTCGGCGACCTCCCCCGGCCCGGCCCGCTGCGGGCTGTCCGCACCCGGCAGCACCATGTTCGGCTTGAGCAGGCTGGCCTCCAGGACGACGCGGTGACGGGCCAGCTGGTCGTACACCGCCCGCAGGGCGGCCACCGTGACCTCCGCGCAGCGCTCGAGGTCGTGCCCGCCGTCCATCAGCACCTCGGGCTCCACGATCGGCACCAGGCCGGCCTCCTGGGCCAGCGCCGCGTACCGGGCCAGCGCGTGCGCGTTCGCCTCCAGGCACGTGGCCGTCGGCCGGCCCTCACCGATGCGGATCACCGCCCGCCACTTGGCGAACCTGGCCCCCAGAGCGGCGTACTCGGCCAGCCGGGACCGCAGGCCGTCGAGCCCCTCGGTGACCACCTCGTCGGGGAAGCCCGCCAGCGGCACCGTCCCGCCGTCGACCTTGATGCCGGGCACCACGCCGGCGGCGCGCAGCACCTCGACGAGCGGCGTTCCGTCGTCGGCGCGCTGCCGGATGGTCTCGTCGAAGAGGATCACCCCGCTGATCGCCTCGGCGATCCCCTCGGTGGTGAACAGCAGCTGCCGGTACACCCGGCGGCGCTCCTCGGTGGACTCCACGCCGATCCCGGACAGCCTCCGGGTCATCGTCGGCGTGCTCTCGTCCGCGGCGAGGATGCCCCTGCCCGGGGCCACCAGGGCCCGCGCCGTGCGCGTCATCGTCTCCAGGTCCACCGTGGTGCACCGCCTCTCATGGCCCCGTCCTCGCTCCAGCGTCCGCAGCCGCCCGGACGGCGACCACGGGCATTCGTCCCGGCGGCGCGGGCGTTCGACCCTGCGGCGAGAGGGCGCGTGAACCTCCGGGCCGGGGCCGCGCGGGGCGGGGCGGGGCGGGGCGGGGCGGGGACATGGTCGGGGTCTGGTGGTGGCACGCTGCGGGCGGCCCTAGCCTCGATGCCGTGCCCGATCCCAGGCCGGTCGACGACCGGGACGCCGAGCGCATCAGCGCTGCCCTGGCCGGGGTCGCAGCGGCGCAGCAGCAGCTGGAACGGGCCGTCGCCGACGCACTGCTGCACGGTGCGTCGGTGCGCGCCGTGGCCGAGCTGGGCATCTCCCCGAACACGGTGCAGAAGTACGGGCGCGCCCACGGCTGGCCGACCGAGGTGAACCGGTCCCGGTTCAACGAGACGCGCTGGGACCGCCTCGGCCGGGAGGCCGACGAGCGCCGTTTCTGAGCGGGGCGGCCTCCACCAGCGGACTGCTCCACCGGATCAGGGCCTGCGGCTAGGGCTTCGGACTCCCAGGCAGGTCTCCGGTGTGGACCAGGTTGTCGGCGATCTCGCGCAGCTTGGTGTTCGTCCGCATGGAGGCGTGGGCGAGCAGCTGGAACGCCTGGTCGGCCGTGATCTTGTGCCGTTCCATGAGGATGCCCTTCGCCTGGTCGATGACCGCCCGCGACTCCAGCGCCGCCTGCATGTTCGCGGCGAGGTCGCGGGCACTGCTGTAGGCGTGGATGTTGCTCAGCGCCACCCCTGCGTAGGGCCCGAAGCGCAGGGCATCCGCGCGGCTCTGCTCGTCGAAGGCGTGCGGCCGGCGGGCGTAGATGTTCAGCGCCCCGACCATGTCGTCGTCGATGGGCAGCGGCACCGAGAGCGAGCTGAGGTTGCCCTCCTCCGCGGCGCGCCGCGAGTAGTCGGCCCAGCGCGTCTCGATGCGGGTGTCCGGGATCTCGGTCAGCTCTCCGGTGGTCGCCGCATGCATGCAGGGCCCGTGGCCCTTGGCGTACTGGGTCTCGTCCAGCCGCGTCGCCAGGTCGCCGGTGGACACCACCGTCGTCGGCCGGTCCTTGACCATGGCGAGGATCGACGCCTCGGGCTCCCCGGGCATGACGTCCTTGGAGAGGTCGACCACCCGCTTCAGGAGCGCGTCGAGCGACTGGCCGCGCAGGCTGAGCCGCCCCAGCTGTTCGAGCGCTGACTGCGCGCGGTCGGAACGGGTGCGGTCGTCGCTGGACACAGGCCTCGGCCTCCGGTTGTGCACCGGGGCAGGGACCTCGGCAGGACCGCGAACATTTCGCGACCCGCTCGAGCGCGCCGACTGCGTGACGCGCAACAGGACGACCGTAGCGCAGAGCCGCACGACCGGATACGAAGAACGCCCGATACTGCAGCGGCCCGGCCCCTCCCCGTCGGTGCGGGCATGCCGCCGTCCTGCCCACGGGTGACGTCACAGGCAGCCAGGTATCGGATCCGCTGGTCCTGGGCATGCCGACTGTCATGCACCTGCCTGCCGCCCGCGGTCCGCTCAGCGAGTCCCTCGTCCGTGACCTGGCCGGTCGGCCGACGCTCTCGGCCCGGACCTCGGAGCGCGCCGCCCGCCTGGCCGACGGGATGGTCGACGCCCTCGCCCACGAGGACCTCCAGCTGTCCCTGGCGATCTGCTACGAGCTGCACTACCGCGGCTTCGACGAGGTCGACGACGCCTGGGAGTGGGACCCCGAGCTCCTCCGGCTCCGCGCGGCCCTGGAGCAGCTGCACCTGTCCGCGCTGCAGGAGCTGGTCGGGCCGGTCCCCGTGACCGACGAGCCGATCGACGTGCAGCTGACGGCGGCCATCGCCGCGGACGACGGCCCGTCGCTGTCGCGGTTCATGGCCCGGGAGGGCGACCTCGAGCAGTGGCGGGAGTACCTGACCGTGCGCTCGGTCTACCACCTCAAGGAGGCCGATCCGCACACCTTCGCCATCCCCCGGCTCAGCGGGCGGACGAAGGCGGCCATGGTGGAGATCCAGGCCGACGAGTACGGCGGGGGGTCGGCGGCGCGCATGCACAGCGAACTGTTCGGCGGCCTGATGCGCGACCTGGGACTGGACTCCGGCTACGGCGCGCTGTGGGACGACGCCCCCGCCGTCGCCTTCTCCAACGTCAACACCATGTCGCTGTTCGGCCTGCACCGGCGGTGGCGCGGCGCCGCGCTGGGCCACCTGGCCACGGTGGAGATGACCTCGTCGGAGCCGAGCCGCCGGTACTCCTCGGGGCTGCGTCGGCTGGGGTTCGCCGAGTCCACCACGGTCTTCTACGACGAGCACGTGGAGGCCGACGCCGTGCACGAGCAGATCGCCTCGGTGGACATGTGCGGCGCGTTCGTCGCCGAGAACCCGGAGCTGGCCGCGGACGTCCTGTTCGGGGCGCGGTGCTCGCTGGCGATGGACGGCCTCGCCGCACGGCACCTGCTCGGCGCCTGGGAGGCCGGCCGGAGCGCCCTGCGCCCTCAGCCCTCGCTGGCCGCCTGACCCCGATCAGTCCTCGGCGTCGGCGACCTCCCGCAGCTGGGCGGCGGGCCGGGGACGGCTCGGCGCGCTGGGCGCGGAGAAGCCGGCACGCTTGTGCGTACCGTCGCAGAAGGGCTTGATGCCCGATTTGCCGCACCGGCACAGCGCGACGGTCCGGCGGCCGGGATCGATCTCGGCGCCGTCCTGGTCGACGAGCCGGAAGTCCCCGCGGACGATCAGCGGACCGTCCCGGTACGGCGTGATGGTTGCTCCCTCCCCGCCGGCTTCGACGTCGTCGGGCAGCTCGGACTCGGCGGGGGAAGGGCTCGACACGCCCCCACTCTGCCCCGCCGGCCCGGCGGGCACACCCGCCGGCGGATCGGTCACCCTGCGGGGCGACCTCAGCCGGTGAGCTCCATGGCCTGGACCATGCGGTCGAGGATCCGCACGTTGCGTGGGTAGTCGAACTGCGGCAGTCCCACGGTGTTCACCACCAGGGTCCGCGGCCCGTCGTCCGCCGGCTCGAGCTCGACGACGTAGCCGGTCATGCGGATGCCCGGCGGGTAGAGGCCCTGCCCGGCGGACACCTGCTCGATGCGCACCGCCCGGTGCCCGTCCACCGTGGTCTCGGTCCGGCCGCCCGGTCCGGGGGTCTGCGGCGATGCGACGCGGTCGAAGGGGATGTCCTCGACGGATGCGGTGACCGACCCCACCCGTGCGTCGGTGCCCGGCGGGACGTCGAAGGACTCGGGGGCGAACCGGGTGCAGGCCGGCACCGTCTCCCCGGAGTTGACCGCCCAGCCCTCCGGGTAGGAGATGGTGAAGCCGGCCGGGCTCTCGCACCGCTCGGAGAGTTTCGTCGTGGACGTCGGCTCCTCCTCGAGGAGGTCGACGACGATGCGCTGCGGCGAGGTCAGCTGCCCCACGGCGAACGGCCGCTGCTGGTCCAGGCCGGCGAAGAAGCTGTACCGCCCCTCGACGAGGGTGTCGGCGACCAGCGTGTCGAGGACGGCAGCTCCGTCGGACGACTGACGGTCGGGCCCCGACCACGGCCGGACGCCGGAGGGTGCGTCAGCCGGGACCGCGATGTTCGTGAGCGTGATGCCCAGGACGGCCGGGCCGGGGACGTCGACCGGGCGGCCCGATCCCTGGGAGAGCGGGGCGCCGGTCAAGCCGACCTGCCAGCCTGCCCGCCCCTCACCGGCCAGTTCGAACACGATCCGGTCGAAGCCGTCGTGCGCGCCGAGCCGCACATCGACGAGAGCCACCGGGAGCCCATCGCCGTCGGCCGCCGACTCGTCGACGCCGCCGGTGGCGACCGGCTCCGCGGGACGGTCGTCCGGGCCCGACGGCGCGCCGGAGGTCGTCGCCGTGGGCTCCGGAGGGGACGTGGTGTCGCCGGCCTGCCCCGACGTGCCGCAGGCCGACAGCACGAGCACCGTGCACACCGCGGTCGCGAGCCGTCGCATCGGCCAACGCCCTCCTTCCCCCGACCATGTCCTCCTCCCGACCGTTCCCCCCTCCGGCCCGGCGGAACGCGCGCCGGCGACACGTCACCGGATCGACATGTGGACCGGCGAGCGGGCGGTCAGTTCGGCGTGCGGTGCCGGGCCGATGCCTCCGACGACGTGCGTGCCCGCGGCAGCGTCTCCTCCTCCGCCCGGGCTTCGGCCTCGGGCAGCTGGGCGCCGGTCTCGTCGGCGTCCACCGTCGCCCCGGTGAGCGTCGGGGCGGCGAGCAGCCGGACGACCAGCACCGCGAGGACCGCGCCCACGAGCGGTGCCAGGATGAACAGCCACACGTGGGCCAGCGGCTCGCCGCCGGCGAACAGCGCCGGGCCCAGCGACCGGGCGGGGTTGACCGACGTGCCCGTCAGCGGGATCCCGACCAGGTGCACGGCGGTCAGCGTCAGACCGATGGCCAGACCGGCGAACCCGGGCGCCGCGGCCTTGCCCGTGACCAGCAGGATCACCGCCACGAAGACGAAGGTGAGCAGGACCTCGAGCACGAAGGCGCCGCCCAGGCTGACGGTGACGCCGTAGTTGTTCGCGCCCAACGCGCCGGTCTCGTCGGTCACGTCGCCGAAGCCGCTGGTGAGCAGCTGGAGGACCGCGGCGCCCGCGATGCCCCCGGCGAACTGGACGACCCAGTAGGCGCCGGCCTCGGTGGCGGTCATCCCCCGGGAGAGGAGGACCCCGAGGGTGACGGCGGGGTTGACGTGGCAGCCGGAGATCGGGCCGATGGCGTAGGCCAGCGCGAGGAGCGTGAGGCCGAACGCGAGGGCGACCCCGAAGGCACCGACGCTCTCGATGCCGGTCACGGCCGCGCCGACGGCGACGAAGACCAGCAGGAAGGTGCCGAGGAACTCGGCGATGAGGGATCGGATGAGCGTGGGAGACATGCAGACCTCCGGAACGGCCGCCGCCACGCCCCGTCCCGCCCCTCGGCGACCGCGTCGCGGACCGGTCACAGCCTGTCGAGGGGGCGTACGGCGTTGACAGGGCCTTTCGACCCCGCGCCCTCCGACCCCGTGCTCAGCCCTCGGGGCCCTGCCCGTAGAACACGTGGTCGACGACGGTGCGCGCATGCCGGGTGGTGCGGTGGTAGTCGTCCAGGAACCGGCCCGGTTCGGTGTCGGCGCCGTACCCGCAGGCCCGGGCCACCCCTTCCAGCTCCAGACCCGGCCGGGGCAGCTGGTCGCTGGGCCGGCCGCGCACCAGGAAGACGGCGTTGCGCGCCCGCGTGGCGAGCTCCCACGCCGCGCGCAGAGCGACGGCGTCCTCGGGAGACAGCAGCCCGGCGTCGCCGGCCGCCGCCAGGGCCTGGACGGTCGGGCGCACCCGCAGCCCCTCGACGTCGGCGCCGTGCTGCAGCTGCAGCAGCTGGACGGTCCACTCGACGTCGGCCAGCCCGCCGCGACCGAGCTTGGTGTGCGTGGCGGGGTCGGCCCCGCGCGGCAGCCGCTCCCGCTCCACCCGGGCCTTGATCCGCCGGATCTCGGCCACCTGATCGGCGCCCAGCCCACCGGAGGGGTAGCGGATCGGGTCGATCATCGCGACGAAGTCCGCACCCAGCGCCTCGTCACCGGCGACCGGCGTGGCGCGCAGCAGCGCCTGCACCTCCCACACCGACATCCAGCGCTCGTAGTACTCGCGGAACGCGGACAGGCTGCGGACCATCGCCCCCTGGCGGCCTTCCGGCCGGAGGTCGGCGTCGATCTCGAAGGCGGGGTCGGGTGCGGGCTCGGCGAGCAGCCGGCGCAGCGTGTGCGCCACGGCGTTGGCCGCCGCCGTCGCCGCGCCGTCGTCGGCTCCCTCGCGCGGGCGGTGCACGAAGAGCACGTCGGCGTCCGAGCCGAACCCCATCTCGCCGCCCCCGAGCCGGCCCATGCCGATGACCGCCATGTCCATCGGCAGGTCCGCCACGTCCGTGCCGGTCTCCAGCGCCTGCGCGCGCAGGGCGACGT
Source organism: uncultured Actinomycetota bacterium (assembly GCA_963747895.1). Taxonomy (GTDB): domain Bacteria; phylum Actinomycetota; class Actinomycetes; order Mycobacteriales; family Geodermatophilaceae; genus Blastococcus. The sequence goes on along the minus strand of CAVVGX010000002.1, from coordinate 116,406 downwards.
CCAGGCCGGTCTGCAGGGTGGCGACGGCGACGTCGGTCAGCGCCTCGCCGACGCGGAGCACGTCCAGGCGCCCCAGCAGGTCGGCGCAGGCGATCCGGAGCAGCTCGTGGCGGCGCAGCCCGCGCAGCACCCGCATGCTCGCCTGCGGGTCGCCGGCCCGGCCGGCCGCCTGCCGCCACGCCTTGGTCAGCGCGCCCACCCCGCGGGGCTCGAGCTCGGCGTCGTCGGCCAGCAGCCGCAGAGCCTCCGGGGTGCGGGTGAGCAGCCCGGCGACGTATTGGCTGGAGCCCAGCAGCTGCGCGAGCCGCTCGGCCACCTGGCCCTCGTCGCGCAGCAGCCGCAGGAACCACTGGTTGCCGCCGAGGGCCTCGCTGACCTGCCGGTAGGCCAGCAGACCGGCGTCGGGGCTGGGGCAGGACGCGAAGGTCTGCAGCAGCACCGGCAGGAGGTACTTCTGCATCGACGCCGACCGCGAGACGCCCCCGGTCAGGGCCCCGAGGTGCCGCAGCGCCGCCTCGGGGTCGCCGAAGCCCAGCGCCCGCAGCCAGTCGCCGGCGGCCTTCGAGCCCAGGTGCAGGTGCTCCCCCGGCACGCGGGCCACCGCCGACAGCAGCGGCCGGTAGAAGAGCTTCTCGTGCAGCCGCCGGACCTCGCGGGTGTGCAGGCCGAGCTCGGCCTGCAGCACGTCGACCGCGCCGCCCCGGGCGTCGGGCTTGTAGCCCAGCGAGCGGGCCAGCCAGCGCAGCTGCTGCTCGTCGGTGGGCAGCAGGTGCGTGCGCCGCAACCGCAGCAGCTGGAGCCGGTGCTCGACGGTGCGCAGGAAGCGGTAGGAGGCGATCAGCGTGGCGGCGTCGTCCCGGCCGACGTACCCGCCGGCCGACAGCGCCAGCAGCGCCGGCAGGGTGCCGCCCACCCGCAGCGTCGGGTCGGCCCGGCCGTGCACGAGCTGCAGCAGCTGGACGGCGAACTCGACGTCGCGCAGCCCACCGCGGCCGAGCTTGAGCTCGCGCTCGACCTGGGCCGGCGGGATGTTGTCCTCCACCCGCCGGCGCATGGCCTGCACCTCGCCGACGAAGCCGGGCCGGTCGCCGGCGCGCCACACCATCGGCCAGAGCGCCTCGACGTAGTCCCGGCCCAGGTCGGGGTCGCCGGCGACCGGGCGCATCTTCAGCAGCGCCTGGAACTCCCACGTGCTGGCCCACTGCTCGTAGTAGGCCGAGTGGCCGGCGACGGTGCGCACCAGGACACCGGCCTTGCCCTCGGGTCGCAGAGCCGCGTCGACCTCCCACGCCGCCTCGCGGCAGATCCGCATGAGGGCGGCCGCGACCCGCGTCGCGCTGGACAGCGCCGCGCTCTCGGGATCGCTGGGGTCGACCGGTTCGGCGACGAACACGACGTCGACGTCGCTGACGTAGTTGAGCTCCCGCCCGCCGGTCTTGCCGAGCGCGATGACCGACAGCCGGCAGGCGGCCGCGTCGGCGGCCTGCTCACCGACGGCCAGCGCCAGCCCCGCGGTGAGCACCGCGGCGGCGATGTCGGCCAGCTCCGCCGCGGCGTCCTCGGCGGGCAGGTTGTCGCCGAGGTCGCGCCCGGCGAGGGACAGGATGGCCCGCCGGTAGGCCAGCCGGAGCGCCGAGATGCGGGCGGGCGAGGCGTCGGGCGCGCCCCTGCCGAGCCGGACACCCCAGGGCGGGTCGTCCGGGTCGGCGCCGACGGCGGTCAGCATCAGCCGTTCCAGGGCCTGCGGCGTGGGCCGGCCCATGCCGTCGTCCCCGTCGTCGAGGACGTCCCAGTCGTCGGGGTGGGCGGCCAGGTGGTCGGCCAGCCCGGAGCTGGCGCCCAGCACCGCCAGGAGCCGGCTGCGCAGCGGCGCGGACCCGCGCAGGCGGGCCAGCAGCGTGGCCGCGGACCCGCCGCTCTCGTCGGCCTCGTCGAGCGCCTCGATCAGGCGGTGCAGCGATCGGACGGCGAGGTCGGGGTCACCGGTGCGGGCCAGCGCGGCCACCACCGGCCCGGCCTCCGGGTCGGCCGGCTCGTTGCGCTCGAGGTCCCACAGCCCGAGGTCGGGGTCGGACAGCAGCCGGGCCGCCCGTTCGCCGTCCTCGAACCCGAACCGCACCAGCCGGACGACGGCGCGCCGCGGGATCTCCACCTCGGAGGTCACCGGCTCCTCCCGCCCGCGGCGCGCGCCCGCACCAGCTCGGCGAAGCGGGCGGCGAAGGGCGCCCACGTCTCGGCGAGGTCGTCGTGCACCGCATCCGAGCGGGCGCACAGGGTCTCGACGTCGACCGGCGCGGCCGCGACGCCGGCCGGGTCGCCGGCCGCCCAGGACCGGACGATCTCCGGCGTCGTCCCGATGTGGAACTGGATGCCGTACACCGCCCCGCCCACGCGGAAGGCCTGGTTCGGGTAGTGCGGGTTGCTGGCCAGCAGCGTCGCCCCGGGCGGCAGCGCGGCGATCTCGTCGTGGTGCCACTGGAGCACGTCGGGCGCCAGCGGCAACGGGCCGAACACCGGATCGGCGTAGGCAGCGTCGCGCTTCGCGACCAGCGTGGCGCCCACCTCGGGGCCCTCGGCGCCGGCCCGGACCGCCCCTCCCCCGGCCGCGGCCAGCACCTGGGCGCCCAGGCAGACCGCGAGCGTGGGCAGGTCGGTGGCGATGGCCTCGCGCAGCAGCGCACGGACGCCGACCAGCTCGGGGCTGGTCTCCTCGTCGTCGGTCGCCGACTGCGGACCGCCCAGGACCAGCAGCCCGTCGTACCCGTCGAGCGACTCCGGCAGGGCCTCGCCCAGGCCCAGGTGCCGCTCGTCGAGGGTCAGCCCCGCCTCGGCCAGCCACCCGGCCAGCCGGGCGGGCGGGTCGGTCTCGCTCGGGACGACGACGAGGAGGCGGGCCACGCGGTCGAGGTTAGCCACGCCGCGCGTCCTCACCGTGCTCCGGCGTGACGGCCCGTCCCGCCCCGCGGGCCAGCGCCGCCGCGGCCTAGACTCGCCGGGCCGTCGCCGAGAGAGAGGCGCAGGTGGACACCACCACCGTCCGGGGCGGGCAGGCGCAGGCCCCGCGCCCACCGGCCGTCGACGCCCCCGAGTCGCGCCCGGGTCGGCGACGCTCGGTGCTGGTCGCCGCGGCGCTGCTCGTCGCCGCCCAGCTGTGCCTCACGGTCCTGGCTCGTGGCGGCCGGCGGAACTACTTCGCGGACGACCTGCGGATCCTGCTCTACCTGGCCGACCGCTTCCCGCTGCTCTCGCCGTCCGTACCTGCTACGACTTCGACGGCCACTTCATGCCCGGGGCCTTCCTCGTCGCCGGGCTGGTGGAGCGGGCGGACCCGCTGGAGTGGTGGCCCGCCGCGCTGTCGCTGATCCTGCTGCAGGCGCTGGCCTCGCTGGCCCTGCTCCGGGTGCTCTGGGTGCTGCTCGGCGAGCCGGCCGGCCTGCTGGTGCCGCTCGCCTTCGGCTTGTTCACCCCCATCGCCTCGGGTCGCTCACCTGGTGGGCGGCGGCCCTGAACGCGATACCTCTGCAGATCGCGCTCGCCTGGTACGTCGCCGACGCGGTCCTGCTCACCCGGACAGGCACGGCGGCCACGCGCTCAGCGGAACGGCGGCGCTCGCCTTCGGCTTCGCCTTCTACCTCAAGACGGTCCTGCTCCCGCCGATCGCCTTCGTCGTCGCGGCCGTCGTCCTGCTCCGCGACGGCGTCACGGTGGCCCCGCGTCGCGAGACGCTGCGCCGCGCCTGGCGAGCTGTGGGCCGGCACGGGCGTCGTCTCTGCTGCCGCTGGGCGGTCGCCTACGTGACCACGCGGCACGGCAACCCAGTGCAGACCGGCAGCGCGGCGCCGTCGTTCCTCACTCGTCCGCATCCGGGCTGAAGGCGCTGGCCCCGGCGGTCCTCGGGGGCCCGTTCCGCTGGGCGATCGTCCCTCCGGCGGCACCCCGCTGTCGGACTCGCCCGCCCTGGGCGGTGATCGTCAGTGCGCTGCCTGCTGCTCGCCGCCGTGGTCTGGACGCCGCGCGCGCTCCGGCGCGGCGCTCCGGCGGTGTGGCTCACTGGCCGCGCTCGTGACCGTCGCGGCCGGACTCCTCCTGGCGGCGCTGGGCCGATCGGGTCGGGCGCTGGGCGGCGTCCTGCTCCCCTGGCCTACCGCTACTTCGCCGGCCGAGGCCGTCCTCTTCCCGCCGCCCGCGCACTCCTCTCTCCCTGCCCCTCCGGTTCCGGCGGTCGCCCGCCGGCCCAGGGTGGTCGGGGGCCCCGGTCCACGCGGCCGGTCACCGCCGCGCCGCCGCGTGGCTCACCGCGTGCGCTCACCGCCGCCTTCGTGGCGACGTGCACCCTCTCCACGGTCAGCCTCGCCCGCGCCTGGGAGGAGGACCGCAGCGCGGAATACCTGCAGACCGCCGCCGCCTCGCTGCCGGCCGCCGGGCCGGCCCCGCTGCTCGACCAGCTCGTCCCCGCGGACGTGGTCTGGCCGCTCAGGCCGCCCCGGCCAACCGCGCCTCCCGGGTCTTCGCCCGGCCCTGAGGACCGGCCACCATTCGCGACGTGCGACGATCGAGCTGCGGGTGCTCGACGACGACGGCCACCTCGTGCCGGCGCGGTCGGCCCGGCCTGCGCGCTCGTGCCCGGGCCGGTGCCCGGCTGCGGCTACCGGTGTCCTCCCGGGACACGTCGGCTGGACGTGCCCCTTCGACCCGACGTCCGCGGAGTGGATCTGGACGCTGCAGCTGGACTACACGGCCGCGGACGGCGGTGTCGCTCGGCGTCGCTCTGGGCGACGGCCGGCCGGTGGAGGCGCCGGTCACCGCCGGCGCTCGACCGCTCTACGTCCGCCTCACCGGCGACGGTGTCCAGCGCTGCGACTGACGGCGGCGCCCGGGACCGAGCGTCTGCGTGCACGGCGGCCTCCTGGCGCGAGCCGTCACCTGATCGCCCCGCCCGGTCGATCACAGACCGGGCAGGTAGCGCTGGAGCTCGAAGGGCGTCACGTTGCGCCGGTAGGAGTTGAACTCCTCCCACTTGTTGCGCAGGAAGAACTCGAAGACGTGCTCGCCCAGCGTCTCGGCCACCAGCTCGCTGCTCTGCATGGCGCTCAGCGCCTCGCCGAGGGACACCGGCAGGTCCTCGTAACCGGCGGCGCGCCGCTCGGTGTCGGTGAGCGACCAGACGTCGTCCTCGGCCTCGGGCGGCAGCTCGTAGCCCTTCTCGATCCCCCGCAGGCCGGCGGCCAGCAGGACGGCGTAGGTGAGGTAGGGGTTGCAGGCGGAGTCCGGCGACCGGACCTCCACGCGGGCCGACTGCGCCTTGCTGGGCTTGTAGGCGGGCAGCCGCACCAGCGCCGACCGGTTGGCCCGGCCCCAGGTGGCGGCCGTCGGTGCCTCGGTGCCGGCCAGGAGCCGGCGGTAGGAGTTCACCGTCTGGTTGGTGATCGCCGTGTACTCGCGGGCGTGGGTGAGCAGCCCGGCGATGAACTGCTTGCCGGTGGTGGACAGCCGCATCGGGTCCGCGCCGTCGTGGAAGGCGTTGCGGTCGCCCTCGAACAGCGAGAGGTGGGTGTGCATCGCGGAACCGGCCAGCTCGGTGAACGGCTTGGGCATGAAGGTGGCGTGCACCCCCTGGGCCAGGGCCACCTCCCGGACGACGTGCCGCAGCGTCATGATGTTGTCGGCCATCGACAGCGCGTCGGCGTAGCGCAGGTCGATCTCCTGCTGGCCGGGCGCGACCTCGTGGTGGCTGAACTCCACGGAGATGCCCATGGCCTCGAGCGCGAAGACCGCCTCGCGGCGGAAGTCGTGCGCGACGTTGTGCGTGGACAGGTCGAAGTAGCCGCCGGTGTCGGCCGGCTCCGGCGGTTGCCCGTTCGCGGGCAGGTCCTTGAGCAGGAAGAACTCGATCTCGGGGTGGGTGTAGAAGGTGAATCCCATGTCGCCGGCCTTCGCCAGGGTGCGCCGCAGCACGTGCCGGGGATCGGCCCACGACGGCGACCCGTCGGGCAGCGTGATGTCGCAGAACATCCGCGCGGTGTCGCTGGCGCGCCCGTCCCGGCCGGGCATCACCTGGAAGGTGCCGGGGTCGGGCTTGGCGAGCATGTCGGACTCGTAGACGCGGGCGAAGCCCTCGATGGCCGAGCCGTCGAAGCCGATCCCCTCGGCGAACGCGGCCTCGATCTCGGCCGGCGCGACCGCCACGGCCTTCAGGTAGCCCGAGACGTCGGTGAACCACAGCCGGACGAACCGGATGTCGCGCTCTTCCAGGGTGCGCAGGACGAACTCCTGCTGTCGGTCCATGCTCGCCATGATCGCGTCCGCTCGTTTCCGGGATGTGACATCGCTGCCGGGATGGCCACAGCCTGCCCCGTCAGGGGGAACCGCACACCGCCTTCTGCGACGGCTTCCCGGCGTGTCGCCGCAGCCGTCCGCGCGACCCCGGGCGGGTGCCCGCCTGGCCGCGCCCCCCGGCCCGAGACCAGACTGTGCGGCGTGAGCGATCAACGACCCGTGCAGCTCCGGGTGGCGATGGCGCAGGTGGACACCCGTGTCGGGGACCTCGCGGGCAACAGCGAGCTCGTCGTGAGGTGGACGGCCAGGGCGGCCCAGGAGAACGCGCACCTCGTGGTCTTCCCCGAGATGACGCTGACCGGCTACCCACCGGAGGACCTCGTGCTGCGGGAGTCCTTCGCCCGCGCCAGCGAGCGCTCGCTCGTCGAGCTGGCGGCCACCCTCGCCGACCAGGGGCTGGGCGGGACCGCCGTCGTCGTCGGGTACCTCGCGCACACCGAGGGCGCCGGCCCGGCGCCGGTCGACTCGACGCCCACCGACGACGACCGCCCGGGTGACGCCAACCCGCGCCGCGGAGCGCCCCGGAACGCCGCGGCGCTGCTCTTCGGCGGCGAGGTCGTCGTCCGCTACTACAAGCGGCACCTCCCCAACTACGGCGTCTTCGACGAGGCCCGGTACTTCGTGCCCGGCACCGAGCTCCCCGTCGTGCGGCTGCACGGGGTCGACGTCGCGCTGACCATCTGCGAGGACCTCTGGGTGGAGGGCGGTCCCTGCGGCGTCGCCGGGCAGGCCGGGGTCGACCTGGTCGTCTCCCCCAACGCCTCCCCCTACGAGCGGGCCAAGGACGACCTCCGGCTGCCGCTGGTCCGCCGCCGGGCGGCCGAGGCAGGAGCCACGATCCTCTACTGCAACCAGGTCGGCGGCCAGGACGAGCTGGTCTTCGACGGCGACTCGATGGCCGTGGCCGCCGACGGCACGCTGCTGGCCCGCTCCCCCCAGTTCGTCGAGCACCTGGCGACGATCGACCTCGACCTCGACCCCTCCTCGGTGCCCGACCGGCGCGAGGGCCGGATCGGGCCGATGACGGTCACCCGGCACGTCGTGTCCGAGCAACCGGTCCCGGCCTTCGACCGGCGCCCCGCGACCGTCGTCGAGCCGCTCAGCGACTGCGAGGAGGTGTGGCGCGCGCTGGTCCTGGGGCTCAAGGACTTCATCGACAAGAACGGCATGCCCTCGGTCGTGCTCGGCATGTCCGGCGGCATCGACTCCGCACTGGTAGCCGCGCTCGCCGTCGACGCGCTGGGCGCGGACCGGGTGCACGGGGTCGGGCTGCCGTCGAAGTGGTCCAGCGAGCACTCGCTGTCCGACGCCGAGGACTCCGCCCGCCGCCTGGGCATGCACTACTCCGTCGTCCCGATCGCGCCGATGGTGGACGCCTACGAGTCGTCGCGTGGAGCTGTCGGGGGTGGCCGCGGAGAACCTGCAGGCCCGCGTCCGCGGGCACGCTGCTCATGGGCCTGTCCAACCAGCACGGGCACCTGCTGCTGGCCACGTCGAACAAGAGCGAGGTCGCCGTCGGCTACTCGACGCTCTACGGCGACGCGGCCGGCGGGTTCGCGCCCATCAAGGACGTGCCCAAGACCCTCGTCTGGGACCTCGCCCGCTGGCGCAACGCCGCCGCGCGCGACCGCGGCGAGACCGAGCCGATCCCGCAGAACTCGATCGACAAGCCGCCGTCGGCCGAGCTCGCCCCGGGGCAGCAGGACAGCGACTCGCTGCCCTCCTACGAGGTGCTCGACGCCGTCATCGCCGACTACGTCGACCGCGACCTCGGCATGGCCGAGCTGCTGGAACGCGGCCACGACCCGGAGGTGGTGGCGCGCGTGCTGCGGCTGGTCGACACCGCGGAGTTCAAGCGCCGGCAGTCCGCCCCCGGCACCAAGATCAGCCTCAAGGCGTTCGGCCGCGACCGGCGGCTGCCCGTGACGAACCGGTGGCGGGAGACCCTGCCCACCGTGCGCGAAGGAGCTCGAGCATGACGGAGTCGGTCCTCTACGGCGGGACGTCCTCCGCCCGGGTGCGCATCCACCACCTGCAGCAGGCCAAGGAGCGTGGCGAGAAGTGGGCGATGCTCACCGCCTACGACACCTACAGCGCGGCGATCTTCGAGGAGGCCGGGATCCCGGTCATGCTCGTCGGCGACTCCTCGGGCAACGTCGTCCTCGGGCACAGCAGCACCGTGCCGGTGACCGTCGAGGACCTGCTGCTCATGACCAAGGCCGTCAGCCGCTCGACCACGCGCGCGCTGATCGTGGCCGACCTGCCCTTCGGCTCCTACGAGTCCGGCCCGCAGCAGGCGTTCGACACCGCCGTCCGGATGATGAAGGAGGGCGGCGCGCAGGCGGTCAAGCTCGAGGGCGGCGTCCGCGTGGCCCCGCAGATCGAGCTGCTGCACCAGGCGGGCATCCCGGTGATGGCGCACATCGGCTTCACGCCGCAGAGCGAGCACGCCCTCGGCGGCTTCCGGGTCCAGGGCCGCGGCGCCGGGGCCGAGCAACTGCTCGCCGACGCCCGCGCGGTGCAGGAGGCGGGCGCGTTCGCCGTCGTCCTGGAGATGGTGCCGGCCGCGGTCGCGGCCGAGGTCACGAAGGAACTGGCCATCCCGACGATCGGCATCGGCGCCGGGGTCGACTGCGACGCCCAGGTGCTGGTGTGGCCGGACATGGCCGGGCTCAACGGTGGCCGGGTGCCGAAGTTCGTGAAGAAGTACGCCGACCTGCGCGGTGAGCTGCTGCGCGCGGCCCAGGAGTTCGCCGACGAGGTGCGCGGCGGCGTCTTCCCCGGCCCCGAGCACTCCTTCGAGTAGCCCCGCCGCCCGCTCCGCACTCTGCCCGCTCCGCACTCTGCGCGCGTTCTGCCGTCGTTGCCGCTGCGATCGCGGCCGCAACGTCGGCAACTCTCGCGCAGAGTGCGTCACCCGAGGCGGCGACGGCCTCGCTCGCGGGCCCGCAACACCCGCGGGCCGAGCACCTCCGGGGTGAGCTCGCTCCAGATCCACCGGACGACGCCCCAGTCCTCATCGCGGAACGCGTCCTCCCGGCGCTTCTCCTCGAAGACGGCGTCCCCCGGCGCCTGACCCGGTCGCAGCAGCCGGCCGTACTTGATCCGGCCGTCGAACTCGCCGAGCAGCCGCGCGTCCTCCCAGCCGAAGTCGGCCCGCCCGAGGAAGGCGCCGTCGTCCCGGTGCACCGCGAGCTGCAGCGTGGTCGGTGCCATCCCGAGCCGGGCGAGCACGACACGGCTGCGGCTCTCCCCCACGCTCTCGCTCCTGCCGTCGGCGAAGCGCACGGCACGGGCTGCTGCCCGCGCACCCGGGACGCGACCCAAGGCGGCCGTCTGATCCCCGAGGACGACCGGGTCGACCACGCGCCCGTGCAGCGCGGCGTCGAGGAGGGCGACCGCCGGCTCGAACGGCAGCCCACGGGCCAGGTCCAGCACCGTCCGCACCGGCGCGGTGACCGGGACGCCGTCCACCAGCACCACGTCGTCGTCCGCCAGTCCGGCCACGTGGCAGCGCAGGTACCGGCCCACGGCGCTGGACGCGGGAGGCCGGCGGGTGACGTGCACCCGGTCCAGCGGCACGCCCCACAGTGGCAGCCCGTGGAGCACGGCCGCCGACTGGTGGCTCACGACGGCGGGACGGCGCAGCGCCGCCAGCGTGGCGGTCACCAGCTCGCGGTGCTTGACGGCGGGATCGCGGTCCGGGATGCCCGCGAGGTAGGCGCCGGGCCGGACCCTGGTCAGCTCGCCGCGCGCGAGCCGCCGCTGCAGCTCGTCGTCGGACCAGCCCTCCGCCAGCGCGGCGCGGCGAAGGACCAGATCGGGCGAGCGCCATGTCTCCATGTCGCCACGGTGCCGGGCCGGCGCACCCGCGCGGCGGCCCACGCGGCACCGGTGGACGGGCGACCGCCCTGTGGACGGCGCCCGCCGCCCACCCTGCCGCTCGGCTGCCGACGTTGCCGGCCCGATCGGGGCGGCAACGTCCGCAACCCGCCAGCAGGGTGCCGGCGGAACGGTCAGACGTCGGTGACGCGGATGCCGGCGTGCACCTTGTAGCGGCGGTTCACCGACACCAGGTTGACCGTGAGTGCCTCGACCTGGCGGGCGTTGCGCAGCCGCCCGGCGTAGATGCCGCGCATCCCGGGCAGCCGGCCGGCGAGCGCCTGCACGGTGTCCATCGAGGCGCGGTCGTCGCCCACCACCATCACGTCGCCGTCGATCGTGGGCGTGGAGAGGTCCTCGAGCAGCCGGGCCGAGAGGTGGTGGAACGCGCCCACCACGTGCGAGTCCGGCAGCAGCGCGGCGGCCTGCTGGGCCACGCTGCCCTCCTCGACGTCGAGGACGTAGGCGCCGAGCTCGTCGAACCCCATGGGCACGACGCAGTCGACGACGATCTTGCCGGCCAGCGGGGCCGCCAGCTCGGCGACGGTCGCGGCGTGCCCGGCGAACGGAACGGCGATGATCACCAGGTCCGCGGCGCCCGCGACGTCGGCGTTGGAGCCGCCCTGCACGGACACCTCGGCCCCGGTCGACGCCGTCGCGGCGCGGGTGGCGACCTCCGCGGCCACCTCGGCGGCGCGGTCGGCGTCGCGGGAACCGAGCAGGATCCGCTGACCGACCGCGGCCAGGCGCACGGCGAGCCCGCGGCCCTGCGGCCCGGTCCCCCCGAGGATCCCGACGACCAGTTCCTCCACCGCACGACCTTCGGTCACGTCAGCCCCTCCTCCGGTACCGGACGGCCCGGCGCCTGGACCGATCATCCAGGGGGCGGGACGACGTCCGTCAGTCGCCCTCCCACGCGCGGTCCTCGGCGGTGATCTGCTTCTCCCGCTCCGCCACCGAGGTGAGGGCGTGCTCGGCCTCCTCGCGGGTGGCGTACGGGCCGAGCCGGTGCCGCTCGGCACAGCCGTCGCGCCCCTCGACGGTGTTGTGCTTCAGGCAGTAGAACCAGGGCCCCGTGGCCATGTGTGCCTCCTCGCTACCGGTCAGGCCCCCACTCTGCCACCGACGCGCCGGACCCGTGCGGGCGACAGTGACGCAGTGGAATCCCCGAAATGCGGAGCGGTACGGCATCCTGCTCCAGTGATCGGCCGCTCCTCCTCCGCACCCCGGCTCACCAGCGGTTTCGACGACGGGGACCAGCGTCGGCCCGCGGGGCTCGACTCCCGCGTGGTGGCGCTCTCGCTCGCGGCGCTGCTGGTCATCGGCGCGCTGATGGGCTCGCTGAACCTGCTGGTCGACGGCGTGCTGCGGGACGGCGCCGCCCGGGGGGCCTACGCCGCGACCATGGGGCTGCTCTTCGTGCTCGCGGCGCACCTCGCGATCCGCGGCCGGGTCGGGCAGGCGCACACCTTCGGGCTGGTGCTCCTGGGCGACGCCATCTACCTCGTGGTCGTCCTGTGCATCGAGGACCCGCTCCGGTACGCCACGCCGCTCATGCTGCTGTTCCCGGCGCTGGCCGGCGCGTGGTTCCTCCCGCTGCGGCCGCTGTGCGTGCACATGGTCGCCACGACCGGCATCTGCCTCGCGGCCCTGTGGCCCAGCTACGACAGCGCCGTCGGGCTCGTCGTCCAGGCCGGGGTCAGCGCCGGCACGCTGAACGCGGCGGCGATGGGGGTGTACCTGCTGCGGCAGCGGGTGCAGCGGCTGCTCGTGGCCACCGAGACGCTCAGCCACCAGGACGCGCTCACCGGGCTGTACAACCGCCGGTACCTGGTCGAGCAGGCGCCCCGGATGTGGGGCCAGGCCCGGCGCGAGGGCGTCCAGCTCAGCGCCATGGTGCTGGACCTGGACCACTTCAAGCGGCTCAACGACGAATACGGGCACGCCGTCGGCGACTCGGTCCTGCGCGCCGTCGCGCGGTCGCTGTCCGGTGCCGTCCGGCCCGCCGACCTGCTGGCCCGGACCGGTGGCGAGGAGCTGGTGGTGCTCGGCTCGGTGGGGGTCGTCGCGGAGGGGCGCCGGCTGGCCGAGCGCCTGCGCGTGGCGGTCGCCGCCGCCCGCAGCGACCATGGCCACGCGGTGACCGCCTCGGTGGGGATCGCCGTGGCCCGCCCCGTCGAGGGCGAGGACCCGGTGGCGGCGCTGTGGCGGCTGGTCGACCGGGCGGATGCGGCGATGTACGTGGCGAAGCGCAGCGGCCGGGACCGCGTGGCCCTGGCCGACCGGCCGAGGTCGCGCGCCGGGCACCCCGAACCGTCGACCTGGCAGCGCGGGCACGCGCCCGGGTCGGCGGGCCGGCCGGAATCCTCTCGAGCGGTGGGTTCGGCCGAACTCTGAAACGCTTCGGGCGTGCCCCTCGCCGAGCCGGACCCGACGCGGACGGTGCCCCTGCCGCTGCGCGAGCAGGCCGCCGTCCGCGACCGGTGGCTGAGCCAGCGGCTGCTGGACCTGCTGCCGGAGCTCATGGACCGCGCGGGCATCGACCTGTGGATCGTCGCCGGGCGGGAGGGCAACGAGGACCCGGTCCTGGCCACGCTGCTGCCGGGCGCCTGGCTGTCCGCGCGGCGGCGCACCGTCCTGCTCCTGCACCGCAGCGACGACGGCGTCACGCCCGTCGCGGTCTCGCGCTACCCGGTGGGCCAGTTCCTGCCGGCGACGGCGGAGGAGGCCACCGGTCCCGCGGGTGAGTGGGAGGTGGTGCGCCGCTTCGTCGAGCAGGCCCGGCCGGCGCGCATCGGCATCGACGTCTCGGCCGACTTCGCCCTCGCCGACGGGCTCTCGCACACCGAGCACTGCGCGCTTGTGGAGGCACTGGGGCCCTACGCCGACCGCCTGGTGCCCGCGGAGGAGCTGGCGGTCCGCTGGCTGGAGACCCGCCTGCCCGAGGAGATCGCGGCGCTGCACGCGCTGAACCGGCTGGCCCACGAGGTCATCGCGGAGGCCTTCACCACCGCCGTCGTCCCGGGCACCACGACGGCGATCGACGTCGCCTGGTGGCTGCGCCAGCGGCTGCACGACCGGGGCGTCGAGCCGTGGTTCCAGCCGTCGGTGGCGCTGCAGCGGGCCGGCGTGCCGCTGGTCGAGCAGCACGGGACGCTGCTGCCGGCGGTCCCCTACGACGCGGTGATCGAGCCCGGCGACCTGGTGCACTGCGACGTCGGGCTGACCAGCCTCGGCCTGCGCACGGACAGCCAGCGCAACGCCTACGTCCTGCGCCCCGGGGAGTCGGCGGCGCCCGACGGACTGGACGAGCTGCTGGCGGCGGGCCGACGGATGCAGGACCTCACGACCGCGGAGCTGGTCCCGGGCCGGACCGGTAACCAGGTGCTGGCGGCCGCCCGGGTCGCCGCCGCCCGGGAGGGCATCCACGCCGACGTCTACTCCCACCCCGTGGGCGTGCACGGTCACGGGGCGGGTCCGGCCATCGGGACGTGGGACGAGCAGGACGGCGTGCCGGGGCCGGGCGACCACCCCCTGCACGTGGACACCGCCTATGCCCTGGAGCTCGCCGTGGTCCGCCCGGTGCCCGAGTGGGGCGGCCAGTGCGTGCGCCTGGGGCTGGAGCAGGGCATCGCGCTGACGGCCGCAGGCGTCGAGTACCTCGACGTCCGCCGGACCGACCTGGTGCTGGTGCCGGCCGGCTGAGCGTCGCGCAGCCGGCCGGGCCCGCTACTTCTTCTTCTTGCGCGCGTCCGCGGTCTTCTTCGTGCTGGCCTTCTGGATCGCGTCGACCAGTTCCTTCTTCTTCATCCCCGAGCGCCCGGAGATGTCGAGCTTCTTGGCCACCTTCAGCAGGTGGTCCTTGGTCGCATTGGCATCGACCCCGCCCTTGGTCTCGCGGTTCGTGCCGCGCCCGCCCTCGGCCTGCGCGTCGGAGGGGCCCTTCTTCCCGCCCTCCTTGGGCTCCCAGTGATCGCCGACCTTCTCGAAGGAGTGCTTCACCGCCGCCCACGCCACCTGGTTGGCGCGCCGCTCGTCGCCGTACTCGTCCGCGGCGGAGTCGTGCGCCTTGGCGAACGTGCGCCGGGCCTTCTTCGGCGACCGCTGCAGCGTGCTGGGCAGCTCCGACTGCTTGGCGTCGCCCTTCTTCGTGGTCTTCGGCATGACCTCTCCTCCTCGGGTGCTGGCCCGGGCCCTACCCGACGGGCGCCCCAAGATCACATCGACGTCCCCCGGTCGGGGTCAGCCGGCGAGGAACGGGACCAGCGCCGCCGCCAGCGCCGCCGGCGCCTCCTCGGCGGCCCGGTCGACGCCCAAGCCGGCCCGGTAGTCCTCGACCATGGCGTGCACCGTGGCCGGGTCACGGATCGCGGCCATCTGGTCGGCGTGGTTCTCCTCCCCCAGCGCCTCCCGCCTGCCCGGGGCCAGCGAGCCGTACCTCCCCCGGCGCTCCTGCAGGTGCCCGCACCGCCGGCCCGTACCCCTCGAAGAACCCCATGGGCGGCGCCCCGCGATCAGGGCAGGTCGGCCGTGTCCGAGGACTGGCGGTGCCCGCCCTGGGCGTCGTCGGGGTCGGTGTTGACCGTCCGCTCCTCGGACTCGGCGAGGATGACCTCCGCGGCGACCTGTTCCATGCCGCTGCCCTTCAGCGCCGCCTCCTCGGGGAGGAGCTCGGCGCGGCTGGCGATGTTGCCCTCGGTGACGTTGTCCAGGGCTTCGGAGCTCGGTTCCTTCTGCGTCGTCATCTCAGAACCTCTGCTGCTCGGTGGCGGGCTGGTCGAGGTCGGTCACAGGATCTCCTTCTCGGGGTGGTGCGGGGTCACTGGCCCGACGACGTCGAGTCGTCGGTGTACCGGAGGACGGCGGCCACGGGCACCTGGTCGGGCATCGCCGAGCGCGGCGCGACGACGACGTCCGCGGCGGTGGCCACGGCGGCCTGCACGAGCGCGCGGTCGGCCGGGACGACGGTGCCGTGGGTGCCCAGGGCGTCCATGTCCTGCTGCCGCACGCCGAGTTCCAGGGGAGAGCCGCCGACCAGCAGCTGCTCGTCGTCCGGGTCGTCGGCGAGGAGGAGGGTCTCGACCTGCCCCTTGCGCATCGCCTCGACCACGCGGTCCGTGCCGGTGACCGAGAGTCCGTGCGCGCCGGCGGCCTCGATCTTCTCCACGGTCCCGGCGATCAGGCGGGCCTCGTGCTCGGCGACGAGCTCGGCGGCACGGGTGTCGACCGGCTCGCGCGTGGCGCCGGCGGCGCGGCCGCCCTCCTCCATGGAGACGACGAGGTCCGCCCAGGCGGGCGCGGCCTTGTCCGCGAGGATCTGCCGGGCGCGGACGTCCCCGGCGACGAGGACGAACTCCACCGGCACCTCGCGGACGAGCCGGCCGAGCTCGTCGGCGACCCTGCCGAGGTTCTCCTCCCACTGGTTCTCGGCGGTGTGCATGTAGGTGTTGTGCGCCCAGCCGCCCACCTTGACCTTGCGCATGTGGAAGCTGTCGCCCTCCACCTGCGTCTCGCCGGGCTGCCCGGAGTCACCGACGACCACGATGTCGGCGCCGACGCGGTCGGCGATGACGACGACGTGCGGCACGCGGCCGGCCCGGTGCCTCAGCACCGGCAGCAGGTCGGGCTGCGGCGACCACGAGGCGAGCTGCTGGCCGGGCGCCGCGGCCAGGACCTCGTCGAGGACGACCGAGCCGTCGGCGGCCACGACCAGGGCGCGGCCGCGCAGCGTGCCCGCCTCGCCGCCGTCGTTGCCCTCGAGCAGCCGGCCGCGCACGGCCTCGACGACCGGCTCGGGGGCGCCCTGCCCGGTGAGCTCCTGGGCGATCGCGCGCACGCGGAGGTCGAGCTCGGTGTCGGCGTTCTCGGTGGTGTGGGTGACGTCGGCGCAGACCGTGGCGAAGGGCCCGGCGGCGGCGAGCACCGGCTCCAGGAAGGACACGTTCATGGCGGGCGGCAACTCCTCGATCGGCTGGCCGGACGTGGCGGCCGAGTCTGAGCCGCGACGTCGTCGTGGTCGCCGCCTACCCACCGGCCGCTGCCTCACACCCGGTGTCGGACCGGGGAACCGGGGGTAGGCGGTCGGGGACCGAGAACGAGGCCCCGTCGAGAGGACGAGACGTGCCCGAGCGCGATCTGCCGCTGAAGGACTACGACCACCTGCCCGTGGGCTCCCTGACCTCCCGCATCCGCACCCTGGACGCCGAGGACCTGACCACGCTGCTCGACTACGAGCGCGCCCACGGCAACCGCTTCCAGGTCGTGCGCGTCATGGAGAGCCGGCTGTCCAGCCTGAAGAACGGGGCGCAGCCCTCGGGTGGCGACCCGGCCGCCGTCGGTGCCGACGCACCGGCCCCGGCCGAGGGCGGCTCGAAGGCCTCCGAGGCCACCTCCGGCCCTCCGGTCAACCCGCCGTCGCACGGCGACCCGGCCAATCCGGCCCAGCCCCGCTCCAGCGGCTGAGTCCTGTCGTCCCGAGTGGGCCCCGGAGGGGTCCGCGCAGGGACGACGAAGCGGCGCCACGCAGGCCGGGACGGCACCTGGCCGCGGTGTCGTCCGGAGGACGACGATGTCCTAGCCCAGCGAGCCCATGAGGCCGACGACCGCAGGTCCGACCACGGTGATGAGCAGCGCCGGCATGAAGCACAACATCAGCGGCAGGGTCACCTTGACCGGCACCTTCATCGCCTGCTCCTCGGCGCGCTGGCGCCGCTTGACCCGCATCTCCTGCGCCTGGACCTTGAGCACGTCGGCGATGGCGATTCCGTAGCCGTCGGCCTGGTTGACCGCGGCCACGAAGCGCTTCAGGTCGGGGACCTCGGTGCGGCTGACCAGGGCGTCGTACGCCTCGCGCCGCGACCGGCCCACGGCGACGTCGTGCAATGTGCGGGAGAGTTCGTCGGCCAGCGGGCCCTTGCCACCGGCCGCCTTGGCCAGCGCCGCCTCGAAGCCCAGCCCGGCCGCGACCGAGACGGTCATCTGGTCGAGTACGTCGGGCAGCTCTCGGGTGATGGCCTTCTGCCGCTCCTCGCCGCGGCTCCACAGGACCACCTCGGGCAGCCGGTAGGCGCCGACGACGGCGGCGAGCACGAGCACCGAGGTCAGCAGGCCCCCGCCGGTGAGCAGGAAACCCGAGCCGAGGAGCGCGGCGACCCCCGCCAGCGCCAGCTTGGCCCACAGGATCCGCATCAGCGTCATGCCCGCCGGGTAGCCGGCGTTCTCCAGGAGGCGCCGCGCGCGTTTGGCCTCGGAGTCCGGCGTGACCACCCGCAGGAAAGCGCCGCTGCCCGTGCCGCGGGACTCCAGGGAGCCCACCTCGACGGTCGTGACGGCCAGGCCGCGGGTCAGGTTGCGCTTGGCGATGGCCAGCGCGCGCCCGGACGTGCCGACGACCGTGTAGGTCAGGCAGCCGATGGCGGCGGCCACTGCCACCACCGCTAGCAGCACCGTCGGGGGTCATCAGAACCTCACCTTCACGATTGAACGCAGCCACACGGCGCCGACGGCCATCAGGCCGGCCGCGACGGCGAGCATCGTCAGCCCGGTCGAGGACGAGACGAGTGCGCCATGTACTCGGGAGCGACGACGGCCAGCAAGCCGCTGACGACGAGCGGCAGGACGAAGAGGACGACGCCGGAGGACCGGCCCTCGGCGGAGAGCACCCGGGCCTGACGGCGCAGCTGGGTGCGCTCCCGGATGGTGTGGCCGACGCCGTCGAGCACCTCGGCCAGGTTGCCGCCGACCTCGCGGTGGATGGCGATGGCCTGCACGACCCAGGCGAAGTCCTCGCTGCCCGTGCGGTGCGCGACCTCCTCCAGCGCCTCGGTGACGTCGCGGCCGACCCGGGTCTCGTTGACCACCCGGGAGAACTCCTCCGCGGTCGGCGACTCCGCGTCGTGCGAGACGGCGTCCAGGGCGCGCAGCACGCTGTGCCCGGCCCGCAGGCTGCTGGCCATGAGCCGCAGCGACTCGTCCAGCTGAGTCATGAACGCCTCCTGCCGCCGGGTGCGACGGATGCTCACGACGGCGGCGGCGCCCAGCGGAGCCAGGAGGGCCAGCAGCAGCGCCGACCCCGGCGGCGGCCACGGTGACGCCGACGACGGCGGCGCCCAGGGCGGCGGCGCCGGTGAGGACCAGCAGCTCCGCGGGGCGCAGCTGGATGCCGGCCTGCTCGAGGACGCCGCTGCAGCTGACCGGTGCGCCCGGCCGTCTCCAGCAGGCGGCTCGGCGAGCGCGGTGACGTCCTGCGGTCACGACCGGCGAGCCGGCCGCGCGCCGGTGCGGCGTCCGGGTCCAGCCGGCTCAGCGGCACCCGGCGTGCGGCCGGGGCGACCACGAGCAGGACGGCCAGCGCCAGCGCGGCGGCGCACGCTCCGCACGGCGAGCCAGACGGCGGCCGACATCACGACCGCTTCCCGGCCGGTGCACGACCGGCCGCGTGGCCGAAGACGCGCGGCGAGAGCGAGATGCCGAGCTCGGTGAAGCGCTCCGTGAAGCGCGGGCGGACGCCGGTGGGCACGGCCTTGCCCAGCAGCCGGCCGTTGAGGTCGGCGCCGGCGGAGTAGTCGAAGGTGAAGGCGTCCTGCATCGTGACCGTCTCGCCCTCGATCGCCCTGCACCTCGGTGACGTGGGTGATCCGGCGGGTGCCGTCCCGCAGCCGGGAGATCTGCACGATCACGTCGACGGCGGAGGCGACCTGCTCGCGGACGGCGCGCAGCGGCAGGTCCATGCCGGCCATGAGCACCAGCGTCTCCAGGCGCGCGATGGCGTCCCGGGGCGTGTTGGCGTGCACGGTCGACAGCGAGCCGTCGTGGCCGGTGTTCATCGCCTGCAGCATGTCCAGGCTCTCCCCGCCGCGGACCTCGCCGACGACGATGCGGTCGGGCCGCATGCGCAGCGAATTGCGGACCAGGTCGCGGATGCTCGACGGCGCCCTTGCCCTCGATGTTGGGCGGCCGTGACTCGAGCCGGACGACGTGCTCCTGCTGCAGCTGCAGCTCGACGGCGTCCTCGATCGTGATGATCCGCTCGTAGTCCGGGATGAACGACGACAGGACGTTGAGCAGCGTCGTCTTCCCGGTGCCGGTACCGCCGGACACGATGATGTTGAGCCGGGCCTCGACGCAGGCGCGCAGCAGCTCGGCCATCTCCGGCGTCATGGTGCCGAAGCCGATCAGGTCGTTGACCTGGAACGGCGTGGCGCTGAACTTCCGGATGGTGAGCGAGGAGCCGCCGAAGGCCAGTGGCGGGATGATCGCGTTCACGCGGGAACCGTCGGCCAGCCGGGCGTCCACGAGGGGCGAGCTCTCGTCGATCCGGCGGCCCACGCGGGAGACGATCCGCTCGATCACCCGGCGCAGGTGCTCCTCGGAGGCGAACGTCGTACCGGTGCGGACCAGCCGCCCGCCCCGCTCGACGTAGACCAGGTCGGGGCCGTTCACCATGATCTCGCTGACGGTGGGGTCGTCCAGGAGCGGCTGGAGCGGTCCGTGACCGAGCACCTCGTCGGTGATGTCGGCGATCAGCCGGCGCTCGATCCTCGGCGGACAGGGCGTTGCCCTGCTCGTTGGCGATGACGCGCTGCAGCTCGGTGCGCACGAGCGCGTGCAGCTGCTCCTCGGGCAGGTCCGGGTCCGAGAGCTTGCTGCCCAGCCGGTCGAACAGCGCCTGGCTGGCCCGGGCCTTGAGCCGGGCGACGCCGGTCCACGGGCGTCGCCACAGTCGAGCTTCTGTCGCGCGCGGAGCGCCGGACTCGTCGGAGTGCGGCGGCCGCCGTCGCGACGCGACCGGCCAGGCGTCCCGGCCTCGGCGCGCGGGCAGGGCGGACCGGGTCGGTACCGAGCGCCTCGTCGCCGCGCGCCTGGGAGAGGCGCTCGCTGAGGTTCACCGTCCACCGGCCTTGAAGCGGCCGAGCAGGCCGGACAGCACCGGGGCGGACCCGCGGCCCGCACCCTCCTGCTCGAGGCAGGATCCGGCCCAGCAGCGTCTGCAGCCCGCGGGTCACCGCGTCGCGGCCCTCGCTCTCCAGCAGCGGGACGCCGGTGTTGGTCGACAGCGGCACCGCTGTGCTGCGCGGCAGCACGACGTCCAGCGGCGAACCGATGGTGGTCGTGACGTCGGCCATCGACAGGGCTCCGGCGGGGTCGGCCATGTTGAGCACCAGGTGCCGCCCGTCCGGCACGAGGGAGAGCTCCTCGCAGCACGTTGAGCTCCTTGCGCATGCCGCGCACGCCCGGGAACGTCCATGCTGCTGACGAGCACCAGGTCCGTGGCCCGCTCCAGGGCCACCAGGGTGTGGTCGGCGAGCCCGGGGGCGGTGTCGATGACGACGTGGCGGAACTCGCGGGACAGCGTGTCGATGCAGCCGGGCGACCTGCTCCGCGGTGACGGCGTCACCGGCCGCCGGCGAGTCGCTGCCGGCGATGACGAAGAGGCCGCTGGGGTGCCGGCCGAGGAAGGTCTTCAGCACCAGCGGGTCGGTGCCGGCCGCGCCGTGCACGGTGTCGGGCAGCGTGTGCTCGGGCGCCATCGCCAGGGCGCTGGCCACGTCGCCGAACTGCACGTCGAGGTCCACGATCACCGTCGATCCCTGGCCGGACCTGCGCCAGGCCGATCGCGAGGTTCGTCGAGACGGTGGTCTTGCCGACCCCGCCCTTGGGCGAGGCGACGACGATGACCCGGTGGTCGGGCCGTCCCGGCGCCGCCGCGTGCCTGCGCCGCCTCGGCGCGGGCCCGGGCCAGCTCGGTGGCGCGCTCGAGCACGGCGGCGACGTCCTCGGCAGAAGCGTCGGGGCTGAGCACGTCCCGGACGCCGGCGCGCATGGCGGCCATCCAGAGCTCGGCATCGGCGTCGCGCGACGACGAGGACGACGCTGGTGGCGGCGGCGACGTCGACCCGGCCGGCCAGCTGCGAACGCGCGGTCGAGGGCAACGTCGGGACCGAGGACGACCGCCAGCGGCGGAGCCGGCCTCCTCGATCCGGCGCGACCAGCCCACCGTCGGCGAGTCGAGGACGGCGACGCCGAGGTCGACCACCTCACCGTGTGCTGCGCGCGGAGCTGCTCGGCGAGGTCGGCGCCGACGCCGACGGTCAGGACCGTGCTCACTTGTCGTCTCCCAGGGGGGCGGTGATGGTGGTGGTGCCGGCGACGGTCGGCCGGCGCCGACGGGCGAGTCCTCGAGCGAGAGCCAGACGGACTGCGCCGCGGCACCGAGGAGGACAGTCTCGGCGTCCTCCGGCGCGAGGGCCAGCGTGACGACGTAGGTGGCGGCCGGGTCGGCGTTCTCGCCGGGCGCCACGACGCGGGTGACCAGGACGTCGTTGAAGACCCGGTAGACGCTGTAGGCGGTGACGTCCGCCGCCCGCGGCGTCCTGGTTGGTCAGCTGCACGCCGACCTTGTCGCCGGCGCGCAGGACGCCGCCCACGGCACGCTGGGCGTCCAGGCGAGGCTGACCTCGACCGTGCCCTCCGGCGCGAGCACCGTGCCCTCGGGCGCCAGGGCTGCTCGGGGGCGGCGAACCGCGCCGCCACCACCTGGTCGCCCGGCACGAGCGCGGCGGTGGCTGACCTGGCCGTCCAGGTCGGACAGGTCGGTGACGGCGCCGTCGGCCCGCAGGCGCTCGGGCACCCGCTGCACCGACACGCTCCCGCCGAGCTCGCCGGCGGGCGTGCCCGGGGCGACCTCGGCGTGCGACGACGAGCACGTCGACCAGCTGCTCGCCGGCCTGCGCGCGGCTGTCCGCGCCGCGCACGTAGCTGATGATCACCACGGCGCCGAGGACGGCGAGGAGAACGGCCGCGATCGCGGCGATGAGATCGGCGAGGCATCGTTCGTCCTTAGTTCTTGGTGAGGAAGACGGCACGGGCACCCAGGTCGGGAGCCGTGGTGTCGGGGCGGGGTGGCGTCGTCGACCTGGCGCGCCAGGTACGTGAAGTAGCCGATGAGCTTCCGGTTCACCGGACGCGAGGCTGAAGGCGGTCACGCGGAAAGACGGCGTAGCCATAGACCTTGTAGTCTGCGCCTGCCGGGCGTCTTCGTCCAGACGGGGATGACCATGTCGCGGCTGACCAGTCGACGCGAACGAGGCGTTCGGTGCAGCCGGCGGCGAGCGGGCCCTGGGCAGCCGGGCTCTCGGTCTTGTAGCTGCCCTTCCGACGGTCGACGCCCGGCAGGCTCCGTCATCTGGCCTGAACAGCGATGCCGGCGCTCGACGACGTGCCGTTCGGACCCGGCGTGGTGCAGTTGCCGCCGGCGGTGCGCGCCGTCTCCGCGAGTTCGACGATGGTCTTCCCGGCCGAGAGCGGGAGCGCCAGCTGCTTGTACGTGCAGTAGGCGATGGCGATGGGATCTCGGACCCGGGCCCTGCGTCAGCGCGGCGCCCACTGGGCGTAGGAGGAGACCGACAGCTGCCCGGTGTCGTGGCCGAGCGCGCCGGCGAAGAAGTGGTTGACCTTCCACGGCATCTTCTGGGTGACGCTGACGTGCCCCGTGCACGCCGACCCTCGTGGAGATCCAGCCCTCGCCGGCGCCCAGGTTGGAGAGCTTGGCGGCGAGGTCGTTGGCCCAGAAGGCGTCCTCGGCGGTCTTCTTGATGTTCCCGCAGTTGCCGCGGGCGCAGTCCGTCGCGACGGCGAGCACGGCGGCGTCGGCGCCGCTGAGCACCTGCTGACGGGCGGACCAGACGGCGGCGCTGTCGATGCCGATGGCGGCCGCGCCGAAGAGGAGCGGCATGAGCAGCGCGAGCATGACCGCGACCCCACCGCGCTCCTCGCGCAGCCGGGCGAGCCCATGGTTCCCCCGGCGCCGGATCACCCGCCGCACCGGAACACCGCCTTGCTGGTGATGGTGAACGACTTGCCGCCGGCGAAGCTGCCGGCGGGCTGGAACTGGCTGCTTGATGGTGACGGTGATGTTCTGCGTGGGCGGCTTGCCCGTGCAGCTGGTGGGGCTGATCGTCGACGTCG
Organism: uncultured Actinomycetota bacterium; assembly: GCA_963747895.1. Taxonomy (GTDB): domain Bacteria; phylum Actinomycetota; class Actinomycetes; order Mycobacteriales; family Geodermatophilaceae; genus Blastococcus. Next base: position 93,222 of record CAVVGX010000002.1, on the reverse strand, counting down.
CCGCCGCTCAGCGGCAGCGACGAGGTGGAGGCGGCGAAGACGGCGGCCGACTTCGCGGCAGCCGACGTCGTTCTGGATGGCCATCGTCCGGGCGGCCTCGCGGGCGGCCCCGGACAGCGTGCCCTGCACCTGGAAGGCGCGGCTCACCGAGATGATGCCGAAGAGGAGCACCAGCAGCAGCGGCACGACGAGCGCGAACTCGACGGCGACCGCCCCGCGCTCGCTGCCGAGCCGGCGGGCGAGCGCGGTCGTGACGTGCGGACATGGCACTCCTCCTTCCGATGGTGGGTTCGTGGGTGGGGGCTGGGTCGGCGGTGCGGTCACCAGGACCGCACCGCCTGACCACGACCCCTCGTACGTCGGGACGCGACGTCAGCTGCCGTTGACGTTGATGTTCTGGAACATGTTGCTGAGCGTCGGGCCGAAGAGCTTCACGGCCGTGACGACGATGACGGCGATGCCGGCCACGAGCAGCGCGTACTCGACGGCGCTGGCGCCCTTCTCCTCCGACTTGATGCGGTCGGCAGCGGTGAAGGCCAGGGTCTGCAGAGCGGTGAACAGGCTGAGCACGGTGATCTCCTAGGAGGTCCGCCGTCGACTTGTCGGGCCGTGGTGACCTGGGTCGCGGCTCCATCAAGATCGGGTGTAGCCGACGGGCGCGGGAGGGGTTGACCGGACGTCGTCACCCCGAAGGGGGACCACCTGAAGAGGGAGAGCGCTGCACGTCGGGCCGTCAGCGGACCCGATCCGGTGACACTCCGTCGCTCGACCCGGTGACGGACAGTGATCGCCGAGCGTGAGCGGGCTGCTACAGCCCTGCCCAGTCCCCTGACAGGAGTGCCGCGACGAGGGCGCCGGCGACGAGAGCGGGTCCGAAGGGCAGTTCGGTGCGGCGGCCGGCCCGCCCGACGGCGAGCAGGACCAGCGCGGTGACGGCCTGGAACACGAATCCGAGGAAGAGGCCCAGCAGGACGGCGGACCACCCGAGCCACCCGAGCACCAGTCCGAGCAGGGCGGCCAGCTTGACGTCACCCATGCCCAGACCGGCCGGCGCCAGCAGTGCCATCACGAGCAGGACGAGGAACCCGACCGCCCCGCCAGCGACAGCCCGCCCCAGGGCGGACCAGTCGTCGTCGACGGCGGCCGCCAGGGTCAGGAGTGCGGCGGTGACCGCGATGCCCGGGACCAGCGCCCGGTTCGGGATGAGCCGCTCCCGCAGGTCGATGACCGACAGCAGCAGTCCCACCGCGGCGAACCACACCCAGGCCGGTAGGTCCGCGGACCACCCGAACCGGAGCCCCACCGCCGCCAGCACGGCGGCGGAGACGAGCTCGAGCACCGGCGGGCGGACGGCCCGCGGACCCGGGCCGAGCAGCGCGGCGATCCCAGGGCCGGCCGGCCAGGGCCAGCGCGCGGCCGACCGGTTCACCGCCGTCCCGACGGCGAGACCCGCGACGCCGAGGACGACGGCGGGCAGCAGCGACACGGCGGCAACCTTGGCACAGCGGACCGCGGCGATCCGGGAGCCCGGCCGGTCGCCGCTCGCGCACGACCCCGGGGACAGGAGCGGACGTCTGCGGGACAGTGTCGGGCACGAGGCCGGACCGGTACGGAGGAGGACGCCGTGAAGGAGCTTCGCTGCCGCGACGCAGGGTTCGACTGCGACGCCGTCATCCGCGGGGACACCCTGGACGAGGTGATGGTCCGGGCGAAACCGCACGCCGAGGAGGTCCACGGCCTGCACGTCACCCCCGCCGTCTACCGGCAGCTGACCGGCCTGGTCCGCGACCTCTGAGCCGGGTCGATCGGATGGACGACGCGGTGCAGGCCTACCTCGACGGACGGACGCCGTCGGGCCGGGCGCTGTTCGACCGGTTCCACGCGCTGGTCCTGGCCGAGCACCCGGCGGCCACGACCGTCTTCTCCTACAGGATGCCCACCTACGTCGTGGGCGAGCACCGCCTGCACGTGGGCGTCTGGAGGCACGGGCTGTCGCTGTACGGCTGGAGCGCCGAGCGCAGCGGCGGGTTCTGCGACCGCTACCCGCAGCTGTGCGGGGACCGGGGCACGCTCAAGCTGCCGCACCGCGACATGGCGGACATCCCCGACGAGCACCTGCGTGACCTGATCCGGGCAGTCTTCGCCCCCTGATCCCGACAGGGGCGACGGACGAGTCGGCCTGTACGCCGGGACTTCCCTTCATACTCTATACTTACTGCATTCTCATGGCTACTGAGGTAGGCGATTCAGCTGAGTTGCGGACTATCTGCGGACTGGGTGCGGACTCAGAGCGCAGGGTCGGTGGCCCCACCCCGACCGTGTCGGGACGACGGTGCCGCTCCACAGCCGGTTCAGGATGCCGGCGCGACGGGTGCCCGAAGGGCGCTCCGCGTCCCTGCGGGATGGGCCTTCGGCCACCCTTCACCCGACCCGCCCAGCCGGATTGGGGCCGGTTGTGGAGAGCGACCAGGCTGTGTAGAGGTGGCGGAGACCTCCAAGGTGACTATGGCGCTGGGCACGTCGGTCGGACAATCACCCCAGCGACCTTCTCGATGACAGCGGACGAGGCCTCCCACCGTCCCTGAAGGCGGCCTATAAATCGTCATAGCCTTGCCCCATGGCAGCCACAAACTCGAGCGCGGAACGGCCTGCTCCTAGAACTGATCCCGCCCGACCGCTAGAGCGAGCGCAGGAGCGGATGCCGACCTGCAGGCGGATCTTACGGGTAGAGGTCTGAACGTCGCCATCGAGTTCGCTGAGGCAGGCTGGCAACCCCAGAGCTTGGCCAACTTCCTCGATGAAGTCGCTGCTGACTGGCGAGGCTGGACGGGCGACCGGACCTGGCAGAGCGCGGCGGCCGAGGTGCGGTTGTCGCTACGGCACGACAAGACGAACACCGTGCTCGTCCGCGCGGAACTTGAGGATGGTGCGCACCCCGGTGGCATTCGAGGCTGAACTCGACGTCGATCCCGGCGTCTTTGAGAAACTCGCCAGAAACGTTCGCCAGGCTGTCCCCTAGTGGGCCGCTCCGGGACGCCGGCGGGGTGCGCGGCAAAGGTGGCTTCACGGACGGCGGGGCGGCGGCTCCGGTCGCCAGTCGGGGCTCCACTCTGGCTTGTAGTCCGCATCGCCTCGATACGGCTCGGAGAGCAGCCTCAAGGCCTCGCCGAAGGCAGCCCACGCAACGTGCTTCTCGAACTTCTCCAGCGTGGATCGATCACTTTCAGCTACGGCTAGGTGGGCGCTCTGCCGCTCTCGGTATTCGTCCACGACTCGCCGCATGCTCGCCTCGTGTGCCCGTATCCGATCAGGCGTCCACCGGTCAACGTCGGCATCCTCCGCCACACGAGCCAGGAGGAAGTCGTCCAACTCCATGCTTTGCATCCTGTCCTAGCGCGACGCCCCGTGCTCAGGGGCGTCCGGCGATGGTGTCCTCTTATGGGCCGCTCGGGGACACAGCGGGCGCCGCGAAGGCGGCGATGGGACGCCCTGGTGACGTCGCATAACTTCCTCGCGTGGGGCAGTCGCACCTCGGGTCGGACGGCCCATAGCCCATGATTCGCGGTGTGGCCGTCAACGAGCGACTTGACATTCCGCTGGCCGACGACGAACGCGAGGTCCTGCGCAGCGGACTGTTGGAATGGGCTGGCCCTGCCCGTTGCAGCCCAGAGATGGCCGTCGCCATGGGGTTCGAGAGCAAAGAGGACTTGTTCCGCCAGGCCGACCGGATCCGAGAGGCGCTGCGCCGTAAGGAGCCGCTGACCCAGCAGGACTGGGTGCGGACGCTGCTGGCAACGGAGATTGTCTTTGCCAGCGATGTACTCGGCTCCGGCACGACTGGTCAGTCACAACGGGCTTCTCGGACACGCACACACTGGCACTTCTGCGGTCCATCCAGCGGAAGGTGCCGAGCGGGTGGCTTCAGCTATGAGGCGCTTCTCGCTTGTCGTCGGTCGGGCAGTCCGCGACTGCGAGCACGTGTCCCATAGTGGGCCGCTCAGTGACAGGCGGAGTGACGGGGCTAGCCCCTCGTGGCAGCCCGCTCCTAGTAGCCGAGGAGCACTCAGGAGGTTCTCGGTGTGGTTCCTGCTGATCCGTGACAGGAGTCGCCGCCGCCCTGAGACCGCGCGATGTCGTCTCGTCGAGCGAGTGCGCGCCAGTACCTGTGTTGCGAGCGTCGATCGTCCGTTGATCGAGATGGTCGGTCACACGCCCTGTCGAGCTATTCGTCTACGGCATCGCGGAGCTGCGGTGCGCAGCGTTGCTACACGGACTCTTCGGTGGCGTTGTAGTGGTGGAGCTGCTCGGCGTGGTGGCGGCGAGCGGGCGCGTTCTTCTTCGTCGGTCGGTCGCCGCCGGGAGCTAGGCGTGCCATAGGCGGCGCTCTGCTGTTGCAGTGGTCTCTCGGGCGGCTTTGCGCTAGCGCCTCGCGCCTGTAGTTCTGCTCGCCTTGTTGTAGTAGGCGCCGGCGGGTCGAGCAGTCGCTACAGGTCGCAGGTAGGCTGTTGGCTCGGTCGGACGGTACCGCCGCTTTGCCGTCTCTACTTGAACCAGTAGCGATCGTTGACCGTGCGTCTGGTGTCCCTAAGTGGCGCTCAGGCGTGCTCGGTCGGTTCAGAGGCGGCTTATGGACACCGCGAGGACTCTGTTGCGTAGGATCTGGGACGCAAGCGGTAGCTCTCGCGGCGTCTCCGGCGGAGCAGACGGCGCGACCGACGTCGCAGGAACTCTCTCGGCGATGGTGCTTAACTGCGGTCGCTGAGCAGTCACGCCAGCGCGGCCGCTGTTGCTCGACTCGGGTTGTCCGCGAGCATCGCGCTCGCAGTCTCAGTCCGGTGGTGCGGCGGGTGGCGCGTTCGTGTCTCGGCTTTCGAGCTCGCTCGTGCACCTGAGGTGCGTGCGGTAGGCTTGCTCGCTGTCTCTCTAGTCGCGCGTTGTGGCAGCGGTCGTTCGAAGTCGTGTGTCCGAGAGTGCGCTCGCGAACTCTGCTGCCTTCGCTCGCACGCGGATCATCGGTGTCGATTCGCTATTCTTCGAGATAGAGCGTTCAGTAGACTCGTTCATCGCTAGCAACGCGAGGCAATGAGAATCGAGTCGGCGTTGTTCTAGTTGCGGTAAAGGTTAAGAGCGCTGTGTTACTTAGTCGTACTGTCGACTAGATCTCTCGTAGCGTCAGAGCTCGTCGAGTTTATCGAGTAGTAGAGTTCTAGCAAAGCTTAGATATCAGGTAGTTCGATGCTTCGTGCAGAACTTCACTGGATAGCGATAGGAGTTCGATAGAACTAGCTAGCTCGTCGTCGCGCGATTCGGTTGAGGTCGTTGTTGTCGATAAGTATCTGACGGTGCTCTCAATGCTTAGCGAAATTGAAGAATCTGCGCTGGCTTGAGCTTGTTCAAAAAAACGATCCGACAGAAATCTCCCTGGCTTATGACTCCGCGATCCAGCTGATGCAGCATTCGCTTGGAAAACTCTATCCCGTTGTATCTGCGAAGAGCATTTACGGGCAGCGGACTACGAGGCTGCCGCTTCGGCCGGCTGGCGAACTCATTCTTGAGTTCGGCGAGGTACGCCGCGGCCGCGGGGGCATCGATGAGGCCCGCCCGTCGTGCGCGCATGACGAAGGCACTCGGCGTCACGCGGTAGGTCTCGGCGCCCGCCCGAACGGCGTCCAACGTGAGCTCGAGGTCGCGAATCTCGGACAGAGGCATGAGCACCTCCTCCGCGACTCGTACTCCCTGTTGGTGAGGGGTTCCTCCGTCTGATCGCTATACGTCACCGGTGCGAACTTGCTATGCGCCACAAGCACGGCTAGCAGAATCAGCGTGAAAATCCTCCGGCCTTCTGGCTCATAATTATCGTCTGCGTCACCACCGGTGAGAAAGATGTACGGGATCTTTCTGTCGCGTACACAGAGACCGCTGAACTTGCTCGCGCGGCAGCCTCTGGGGCATGTAATTCTGTTGACTCTGTGCGACCAATAGCTGTTTAGCCTCGAAGCGGCCAATGAGAAGAGCCAAGGCTGCACTCTTTGTCCTGGCGTGCTTGACCTCCTCAACCGAAAAGCCCAATACCTCGCGCAGCCTCGCGGCGTCCGCCACAATGCTGTCACGGGAACGCTTCAGGCAGCCAACGACGGTGTTTGTGGACAGCGAGTCGTCGAGCCGCTTGAGCTCTTCCTGCTTGCGGAGTAGATCTTTGACGATTAGCTCGACATCCGACAGTTGCACGTGACTGCGTGAGTTCAAAGAGAAGGCAGCCTTGTTGACCCCTGCGAGTAGCTTGTTGGTCTTGTTCTTCAGTTGCTGCTCGACCACGAGCGGTGGAGCGAAGTAGAGAGTGTAGGGGATCTCCGCGGTCCTAGCCAGTTCCACGAGGTCTGCGAAGTTGATCCGCGACGTCTCGACGGCCTTGACGTACGGAGCCCGCGACGTAGCGACTGACGCCTCAAAAAGGGCGATAAAGACCGACCTCTCCGCAAAGATTCTGGCGTCGCCCAGCCTCACCTCGATCGTCGCCACTACTGCTCCCTACCGGCATTTGAGATGGACAGCGCTATGCGCTTGAGCACCACGATACATCAACGCTAGGAGTCCAAGGTCCGGTTGAGATCCCGACGGGTCAGTAGGAGGCTGCGCAGCTTACGAGTCAGGCCGTAGTCTAGTGCAACTCGATTCGTCCAGAGTTGGATGCCGTCCGTTCGAGAATCAGCTCTGCGGGGTCGATATCTAGCTCCTTCGACGACCTGCTGAAGAGCGGGGCAGAGCGTTTCAGGAGTGGCCGGTAGCGTCGCCGGCGCTTTTGCCCGATGCGGCCAGCCGCCCGGCGCGGCGTTCTCTCCGCTGCAGACGCCGCCGCCTCGGCGCGAAGTCGGTCGCGGGATCTCCTCGGCTCGCTTGACTGCGGGTCGGGATCACGATGTACCGGCCGCGAGCGCACCCGCGCGCCCTTGAAGTCGACCGGCGCACCGCCGCCGACACCCTCCGCGCCGCATCGAGCGCCCTGGCGACTGACCTCACCGCCGAGCCGTGCACGCGGTCCGCGCCGTGCTGCGCATCCCCCCGCAGCTCGCCACGCCCGCTGAGCCGTCTCGGCAGATTGCTCCAAAGCCCCCTTGGGCGGACTCCCTGTGTCTCTGAGCGCCCACTTAGGACAGCTCCCTGCCCCTTCCCCCCGGTTGTCAGCCGACTCTGGTCTGCCTTACCCAGGTGCGCTGAGTCGCCTGCATCGTTCCGGTGCATGACGACCTCGATCAGGCGAGCCCGATCTTGTCTCCGACTACACCGTAGCCATCGTGTCGACGTTCGTGTTGGGCGGCCTAGAGCCCCTCCGCCTCGTAGTCCACTACGAGGACGACGGCACCTGGGGCTTCTACTGCGGCACCACTGATGATCCCGGCCACCTCGTGACCGTTCACGCCGAACACATGTTTCGCCAGTTCGGCTACGACCTCTTCCATCTCCGCGATCTACCGCCGGGACACGCCGCCGAGCGTGATGCGCCCGGCGACGAGTGGCTCATCTCGCCCTACGAGGACGACTGAGACCTCGGCCTTCCGCCATACCGAGGCTGCCTCTAAGCGGCCCACTATGGGACAGCCAGACGTAGCCCTGTCCTCAGCGGATCTATCGTCTGTGATCGCTTCTTCGGTCATCGACGTGGTCCGCCACCGCCCAGTCGTGAATCGTCTCGCTAATGTGCGCCTCCCGCACCAGCATTCAGGAAGCCGGTAGCTGAACCACAATGACGGGCTCAGTCGGAACCCTCCGGTGCCCTATCGTCGGTCCAGGCTCCATGAATAAGCGAGGTAAGCCGGAACTATCAGAAGCGACAAGATCAGTAGCACGAGGCCCGTCCGAGGACCAATCGTCGCCCAGAAGTATGCGGCGGCGCCGATACCCGCAATGAATCCTGCCACGCAAAGAATAAAATATGCTCGTCGACTCACGTTCGTCTCCCTTGCTAGGACAAGACGGCTCAGCTTTCGGGTGTTTCGCTATAACACAGCACCTACCGGTCCTTATCGCGAAACAGCCAGTAGGCAATCCAGACCACAGCAAGGACTACGCGAGAAGACCGAGATATCGTAGAAATTCGGGCCAGTCAATCTGGGCGCCTCTTTCAGGGCCAATTGGCACGGCAGTTGGCGCGTAAAGTAGTATCAGCACGAGGGCTCGAGGCTTCGAATCATCTCTCCTCGGAGATAGCTCGTTACGCTCGCTCCGGCGGACGCCTCCTCGCAGTGCGGGACAGACAGGCCAGTTGGCCGCTGCCGTCCGACTACTTCCACCGATCTGGCTGCCGCGGCCTCGACCTTGCTCATCATGCTGTGGATCTTGCTGCGTACACCTGCCCGACGCACCTGCTGGTCGCTAGGACCGCTCGATCCGGCGATAGGGACAGCGTGGACGGTAAGAGTCTGCAAAGCCGCCCCACGGGCATGCCTGACGTGACTGTCCCTGAGCGGCCCACTATGGGACACCTCGGCGGCGCTACGAGCGTGGTTCGGTCTCGCCTCGTCGACTCAGGCGTATGCCGAGCCAAGTCGCGGCACAGTCGCCAGCCCGCCCGCCAGCATCACCACGCCAGCAGCGGGACCTGCAAGCACGAACTGCAGCACTACAAGAAACGTGTAAGCACCAGCGAGTGCGACCAGCGTCAATCGCGCTCCTCGAGGACGCCCCGAAGGAACGCTCGAAGACCGCGCTTCTTACTCCGCTCGTGCATGCGCTGAGGCTAGGGCGACTTGGCCTGACCAAGCAGTGGCACCACACCACCGTCCCCCGCACAGGTGATTCGCCCCAGCATCTCGACCTCGCCAATCGCCCTGAGCGGCCCATTAAGGGACAGCAGGAAGCGCCCACTGACTCACCGGTGCTCGGACTGGTCAGACGTCGTAGGTGCGATGCGGGGCGCTGTTCTGTTGCGCCCGAACGGGGGACTTTGCGGCAGCAGTCGAGCACCGCGACTTGCTCCCCGGTTGATGCACCGCAAGTCTCGTTGCCGTGGACGAGTCGACCACCCCTCCGACCAAGGGGCATCCGCTGTCGAAGGGGCTAGCTAAGACCAATCTGACCGTGGTGGCGCTCGTCTGGCTCAGCCACCTGGTGGGCCTGGTGCTGCTGGTGGCGACCAGGCGCTGGCACTTGACCACGCAAGACCCGTGGATCGTCTTGCCCGGATTCGTCGTCATCGCCAGCGCCGTCGGGGTGATTTGGCTGGTAGACCGACGACTGAATTGGGATCGCCCGCGGATGGCCGAATCCTTCCGGATGATCGGTCTCGTGTACGGCAGCGCCGTGCCCACGGCGCGCAGGCGACTGCGCGGCTGACAACGTGAAGGCGCAAGACTGCACTGAATTTAAGAGGTGGCAATGACTGCGGTGCTCCTGGATCCACTCGCGGCGGTCAACACGGGGAATGGCGACACCGGCCCCGCCTGGGCGGTGGCGCTATTCGCGGTTGCATGGGTCCTGCTCGCGTCCTTCATCATCTACATGAACGTCAAGAAGTGGAAGCATCGGAAGAAGTAGCCGGGTCCAGGAACTGGCAGTGACGCGGGGTATGTCCAGTATCTGACTCGGTGCGGTGGCAGGCGTCGAGCCCACGGGACGATCGGAGTCACGCGGAGACCTCTCGGCGCGCCCCGAAGCCGCCCTTTATCCCCGATCGGCCCATCTAGGGCCACGACCGGGGGACGCCTGATGGCGACAAGGCCGAAACGTGATCCACTTCTAGCGACGGCGTTCTGGGAAGCGAGAGAGGTAGGTGTTTGGCCATGCAGGTCGTTGCCGGCGCTCTGTGCATCACCGCCGGGCTCGCGCTCGTTATCGGACTGCGGTTCATCGGCCCGCCTGGTGCCCGAGGGCAAGCCGTCTGGACGACGCCTAACAAGCTCAAGGCCGCGTTGGCAGGCGTCGTGGCGATCGTCGCCGGAGTCCTCATCCTCACCGGCGGCGCGAACTAGCCTCTCCTGAGTGGGCTGGGGGTAGCTGCCCACTGGCTTTGCCTTCGCAGCATGGGAGAGGGCCGAAGCCGCCTCGCAGCGCGGCCGCGCTGGTGTCCCAGAGCGGCCCACTAGGGGACACCCGGCCGTGTGACAGCCCGCAGGCCGAGAGGCCGATACGTTCGGCGGCATGCCTGAAGGGTCACCCCGCAAGGACGGTCTCAGCGCTCGGTCTCTGGCCGTAGTGGTAGTCGTCGTACTGCTCGGAGTAGCCCTGGGGCTCGTCTTTCCTGGTGTCACCGACGCTTTCAGGGTGGTCGGATGGTCCTTGATCGTCGTGGGCCTCGTGGGGATCGGCGTCATCGTCGCCCGGGACCTTCGGCGTTGACCTGAGCCCTCACGGCCCGGTTCGACTGCCGCAGCTCCTTGTACAGGCCGGGCGTTGAGGTCGGTCAGAGTTGCCTGCGCCAGGCGTCCCTACAGCCGCCCTCAGAGCGAGCCGGCAGCCTGTGTCCGTGAGCGGCCCACTACGGGCCAGCCGAGGTGGCGGGACGAGCACCCTGGCGCGTTTCCCGTCAGCATGTGGTTCATGGACGCGGACGTGGGCGACTTCCTATTGGCCCGACTGGCTGAAGACGGCGAGGCCGGTGCGCGCGGGAGCACGGTCCCGGTTCACGAGCACACCGACAGCATCCGACGTGTCGTTCATGAATGCCGCGAGTACGAGAGCGCCTATCGTGCCGCGGTCGACGCTGGCCGGTCCACCACCGAGCGGCTCGAGAGGCATGCGCCTGGGCCTCGTTCGCTCAGGCCGTCAGGATCCTCGCCCTGCCGTATCGGGATCACCCCGGATACCAGCCGGAGTGGAGCCCGGACTGGCGGCCGACACCATCGCAGAGCTGAAGACCTGGGCTCCATAAGGCCAACCTGTGTCCCGTAGCGGCCCATTCAGGGACAACCGTTCCGGCTCGTCGAACCCGAGAAGGTTGTGGCTGCTGGCTGGTTCTGGGGCGAGAAGGAGCCCTCGGTGCACATTGCTCCGGGTGCGGACCAACTGTCCCTAAAGCCGCCTTCAGGGACGGTTGTAAGTCCTCGGCTGCGGCACGGCCAGGGAGCCCCGACTGGAACACCGCAGGACAGAGCAGGTCCCTATCGTCCGCTGTCACGTAAGACCCGCCCCGCACCGGGCGGACACCCTGCCGGACGGTCGCAACTCGTCGTACCGCTGCCGCTCAACATCCCCGCCACTGTGTCGCAGTGGGCCGGGGATCGCGAGCCGGTTCATCGCGGCGCTGATCGTCATCAGCCTTGCAGCCGGCGAGAACGCGACGTCTTCGCAATCAAAGATTGCCGTCAACGGCCAACGCCATAGCGCCCGCAACGATTTTTCGCCCTCCATTTCGGCCCTTTTTCTCCAAGCTCAGGCTCCACCTAATGACGGCACGCATGCTACCAATAGCGGTAGACGTTCGGGCCCCGCTTCGCGGGGCCCATCGCCGTTTCTAGGGGTGACCTGTTGGTCATTGTTGGGTGGCGTTGGAAATGCGCGGTGGAATGAAGGTGTACGCCGGGTCGCCAGCGGCTGCCCGGGCGTACCTGGAGGCCGACCGCGGCCGGGCCGATGACTACTACCTGACCGAGGGCACCGGCCTGGCCCGCCGCTTCGTGGCCCGCCGACGGGCGGGTGGCCGAGCGGGCGCCGCTGGCGGGGCGACGGCTACGAGACCTGGGTGGCCGGCCGCGATCCCGACACCGGTGACCCGCGGGGGCGGCTGCGCACCGACGAGCGTGCGGTGCGCTTCGTCGAGGTGGTGGTCAACGGCCCGAAGTCCTGGTCGCTGGCCGCCGCGATGCACGACGGACGTCGCGGCCGCCTACGACGCCGCGCAGGACCGCGCCGCCGCCCAGATCATCGGCTGGCTCGCCGCCGCACGCGACCACCCGGGTCGGCCCGCGCGGCGGGCAGGTGCAGGTGCCGGTGGAGATCCTGGAGGCGGTGACGGTGCGGCACTACACCTCCCGCGCCGGAGACCCGCACCGGCATCTGCACCTGCAGATCGGCGCCCGGGTGTTCGCCGCCGGGCAATGGCGCGGGCTGCACACCGTCGGCGATCCGCGACTTCCTCGCCGCCATCAACGGAATCGGGCACGCCGCGGTCGCCTGCGACCCGCAATTCCGCGCCGCCCTGGCCGCGCACGGCTACACCCTGGACGCGACTGGAGAAATACGGGAGCTCGCCGCCTACGTCGGTCCGTTCAGCGCCCGGGCGGCGCAGATCGGGCGCAACCTGGACCGCTACGAACGCGACTGGACAGCGGCGCACCCCGGAGAACAGCCCGGTCCGGCGCTGCGGCGGGCCTGGGACGCCCGCGCCTGGGCCGACGGCCGCCCGGACAAGGTCACCCCGCGTTCCGGGGCCGACCTCGACCGCGCGGTGGCGGGCCGAGCTGGCCGCCCTCGGCTACCGCGCCCCCGACCGACCGGTCCAGCTGCGGCCCACCCCGATCGGCGTCGCTGGACCGCGACGCGCGCCGCCGACCAGATGCTGACCCGGCTGGCCGCCGGCCGCTCGGCCTGGAACGCCGCCGACCTCCGCGGCGAGGCCGAACGGCTGCTCGCCGCCGCGGGCATCGTCGCCGAGACCGCGGTCCGCATCGAGCTGGCCGAGGACCTCACCGCCCGCGCCCTGGCCCGGTGCCTTCCACTGCTGGACCGCGACGGGGTGCCCGAGCACGTCCGGGCCTGGACCTCCCCGGCGGTGCTCGAGGTGGAGGCCGACCTGCGCATCCGGTTCGCCGCCCGCGCCGGTCAGCCACCGCTCGGATGCACCGCGGCTGGCGCCGCTGCCGGCCGGCGTTGTCCGGGGCCTGGACGCCGGTCAGGCCGCGGCGGTCGCCGCCCTGGCCGGCGACCGGCGGTTGGTCGTCGTGGAGGGCGCGGCCGGGGCGGGCAAGACCACCACGCTGGCCGCTGCCCGTGACCTGCTCCAGCGGCAGGGGCGGCGGCTGGTGGTGGTCACCCCGACGCTGAAGGCCGCCCAGGTCGCCCGCGCGGAGGTCGGCGCGGCCACCGGGTCGGCGGCGTCCCTCGTCTTCGCCCACGGCTGGCGCTGGAACGAGCGACGGCGAATGGACCCGACTCGTCCTCGGCGAGGTCGACCCGGTCACCGGCCGCATCCACACCGGGCCCGGCGGAGGGGACCCGGCTGCGGCCCGACGATCTGCTGATCGTCGACGAGGCCGGGCATGCTCGACCAGGACACCGCCCGCGCCCTGCTCACCGTCGCCGACGAGGCCGGGGCGCGGCTGGCGCTGCTGGGGGACCGCCACCAGCTCGCCGCGGTCGGCCGCGGCGGCGTCCTCGACCTCGCCGCCGCTCAGGTCGACCCGGCCGCCTGCCTGACACTGGAGTCGGTGCACCGCTTCACCCGCACCGACAGCACCGGCCAGTCGGTTCCCGACGGTGAGTACGCCGAGCTGACGTTGGCGATGCGGCGGGGTGACACCCCGGGCGCGGTGTTCGACGCCCTCGCTCGCCCGCGGCCGGATCCACCTGCACCCCGACCCCGCAGCGCTGCAGGACGCCCTGGCCGCCACCGCCGCCCACGACCCCCAGGCGGCCGACGTCGCAGTGGTCGCGGACACCCGCGAGCAGGTCGCCGAGCTCAACGCCGCCATCCGCAATCGGCTGGTCACCGACGGCCGCGTCGACGACGTCCGGGTCGTGACCACGCGGGCGGGTCAGCGGATCGGCGCCGGCGACCGGATCGCCACCCGGCGCAACGACCGGGACCTGGAGGTCGCCAACCGAGACACGTGGACCGTCACCGCGGTCGGCCGACGCGGTGGGCTGCTGGTCACCGCCGCACGGCCACCGGTGACGTCTCCCGGGGCGATGTCACCCCGGCCGGCGCACCGGTCCGGGTGCTGCCCGCCGGCTACGTCACCGAGCACGTGGAGCTGGCCTACGCCAGCACCGCGTACGGCGTGCAGGGTGACACCGTTCCCGCCGCGCACGTGGTGATCGGTGACCAGACCGGCGCCGCCTCGGCCTACGTCGGCATGACCCGCGGACGGTTGTCCAACACCGCGCACCTCGTCGCGGCCGACGTGGCCGAGGCCCGGGCGCAGTGGATCGCCGTCTTCGGCCGCGACCGGGCCGACCTCGGCCCCGGCCACGCGGCCGAGCTGGCCGCCCGAGAGGCCGACCGCGACCGCCAGGACCGGCCGCGCGACCGGACGGCAGCCGCTCCCCCGCGGCCGGTGCGCCGCCGGTACCGAGCGTCCCCCGGCCCGAGGCGGAGCGGCGGGGACCATCCCTCCCCCGTGGAGGCGCCGCGCCGGGCATCGGCCGATGAGCAGGGCCGCCTCCACCGCCCGGCCGCGGGCCCGGACGCCAGCAACAGGAGGAGAACCGGAGGATTTCGGAAGCCATCGGTGGTCGGCTGTCACCAATCGCACCCGAATGGCGCCTTCTCCCGTGACGGAGCACCGCCCACCCGAGCCCACCGGAGCCAGCCATGTCCGACGATCCCGCCCGCCGCGAACCGGAACTGCTCACCATCACCGAGGCCGCCGAGCTGCTCCGCGCGCCGGTGGCCACCCTCCGGTACTGGCGCCACCTGGGCACCGGCCCGCGCAGCTTCCGCCTCGGCCGCCGCGTCCTCTACCGCTCCGACGACCTGCACAGTTGGATTGACGCCCAGCGTCGGCAGGCCGGCATCGTCCGCCCTTGACCGGAGATATTGTGTCCGACAATACTAGCGGCTGGGAGATCCGGTTCACCCAGTCGGCGAGGAGGCACCGCATCGGCCGGGCCTCCGCCCGGCACGTGCTAGCCACGACCGATCCCACGCCGGTCACCACCGGCAGCGGCGCCGACGCCTGGCTCTACGTCGGACCCGATGAACGAGGGCGGGAGCTGGAGATCGTTGCGTTCGAGGTGGCCGACGCCGGGCAGCCGTACCTCCTTGTCATCCACGTCATGCCCACTCAGCTCCGAGGATGAGCCCCATGGCCGACCGCATCCCGCCCTCCGTCACTTCCACCACGCCTATCGGTCCCGACGTCGACCTCGACGCCGAGGACGTCCGGCTGGCCGACGGAAGCCGACTGACCGAGGACCGCGCAGCAGAGATCGTCGAGGAGGTCCGCCGTCGCGCCGGCCGACCGTCCCTGACCGGCGAAGCTGCCGCCTCACCCCGCATCACCTTCCGGATCGCTCCCAGCACCCGCGACCGGGCCGCCGAGATCGCTGCCCGTGAGGGCAAGACCGTCTCTCAGCTCGCGCGCGAGGCACTCGAGGAGCGGGTCGCGGCGGGAGGACGACAAGCATGAGAGCGAGGCGGTAGAGCGATGGCGTCGATTGCCAGACGGCCCGACGGCACGTACCGGCCGCGCTTCCGCGACGCGTCCGGCAAGGAGCACGCCCGGCACTTCAAGCGGAAGGTCGACGCCCAGCGGTGGCTCGACGAGATGACCGCCGCGATGGTCACCGGCCAGTACGTCGACCCCGCGGCCGGCCGGGTGACCTTCCGCGAGTACGCCGAGCGGTGGCGGGCGAGCCAGGTGCACCGGCCGACCACCGCAGCCCACGTCGAGACGATGCTGCGCCGCCACGTCTACCCCGGGATCGGGCGACAAGCGGCTTGGCATCGGTGCTGCCCAGCGACGTCCAGTCCCTCGTCAAGCAGCTGTCCCTGGACCTCGCACCAGCGACCGTGGGGGTGGTCCACCGGATCCTCGCGGGGATCTTCAAGGCCGCCGTCCGCGACCGCCGGATCGTCGCCTCGCCGTGCGAGGGCACCAAGCTGCCGAAGGTCCACCGGCAACGCATCGAACCGCATGACGCTCGAGGCGGTCGAGGCCCTGACCGAGGCCATGCCGGAGAGGTACCGGGCGTTGGTCACCCTCGCGGCGGGCACCGGGCTCCGGCAGGGCGAGATGCTTCGGTCTCACCGTCGGACCGCATCGACTTCCTGCGCCGGCAGCTCACCGTCGACCGGCAGCTGATCACCATGCCCGACCGTGCGCCCTACCTCGCGCCGCCCAAGACCCAGGCGTCCGTCCGGGTGGTCCCCCTCCCCCAGGTCGTCGTCGACGCCCTGGCGCGCCACCTCGCCACCTGGCCGGCCGACGAGTTCCTCTTCACGACCGAGCTCGGCGCCCCGATCCGCCGCACGGCCTTCTCCGAGCGCGATCTGGCGCCCGGCGCTGAAGCGGGCCGGCCTCAGCCGGCGTCACCATCCACGCCCTGCGGCACTTCTACGCGAGCCTGCTCATCCGGCACGGCGAGTCGGTGAAGACGGTCCAGGCCCGGCTGGGGCACGCCAGCGCCGCCGAGACGCTCGACACCTACAGCCATCTCTGGCCCGACTCCGACGACCGGACGAGGGCCGCCGTCGACTCCGTGCTCGGTCGAGTCTGCGGACTCCGTGCGGACTGACGCCACCCGCTGACCGCGATAAGCGCAGGTCAGCGGGGGGCGACGGACGAGTCGGCCTGTACGCCGGGTTCTGTCCCCGGGTGCCTCGCGGCCTCCCGATGGGCGGTCATCCATCTAGGCCTGTCGTTGCCGGCAGGCTCGAGCGGTCTACCCGCAGGCTCGGGCGGGCCGCCCTCGAACGCCTGCGCAGGACGGCGGCGAACCGTCGTCCCTTCTTGACCTTGCTCCGGGTGGGGTTTACCGAGCCACACCGGTCACCCGGTGTGCGGTGGTCTCTTACACCGCCGTTTCACCCTTACCAGCCACCCTGCCGAAGCAGCGCCGCTGGCGGTCTGTTCTCTGTGGCACTGTCCCGCGGGTCACCCCGGGTCGCTGTTAACGACCACCCTGCCCTGTGGAGCCCGGACGTTCCTCGGCGACGGGGTCTCCCCCGCCGACGCGACCGCCCAGCCGACTCGTCCGTCGTGGTCCGCACTCTAGACGGCGACCTCACCGGGCAGCGCCCACGAGGTGAGCGCGCTCAGGCGGGCCTGATGTCGGCGAGCGTCGCGTAGGCGACGATGTTGTCCTCGTAGCTGCGTGCAGAGGAGTCGAACTTCCCGCCACAGGTGATCAGCCGCAGCTGGGCGTCAGCGGTGTTGCCGTAGACGTCCAGGGTCGGGAAGTCGTCCTTCGGGTACTGCGCGACCCGGTCGACCTGGAACACGGCGACGCTGCCGTCCTCGCGCGCCACGTCGACCTCGTCGCCGGGCTGGAGAGCGCCGAGCTCGAAGAAGACTCCCGGGCCCCAGCGGGCCGAATCGATGTGTCCCAGGATCACGGCCGGGCCGAGCGCGCCGGGCGCCGGGCCGCGGGCGTACCAGCCGGCCTTGTCATCCCTCTCGAGCGGCGGCACTTCCACCGTGCCGTCCTCCTGCAGACCGAGACGCAGCAGATCACTGGTGACGCCGAGGGACGGCAGGGACACCGACACCGGCGCCGCCACCGGCACGGCCGGCGCAGCGGCAGCGGCCTTCGGCGTGGGCGGAACGGGAGCGGTGGACGGCGCCGGGACGGAACCGGAGGACGCGCTCGGCGGCGCCCCGGAAGTCCCGGAGACGGCCGAGGTCACGCCCGGTTGCGGAGCGCTGTCCTGGCCGGTCACGAAGACGACGAGGGACACCACGGCGACCACGGCGAGGACGACCGCGACGATCGTCCATGCCCGGGCCCCCGCTCGTGAGCCGCTCGGCTCGGTCATGTCGTCCTCTCCCGGATCTCCGGTTCCCTGGGCCGGGCGAGGGCGGCGGGCGGACACCCGCCGCCCTCACCACGCCGGCCGCGGCGGCCGGCCAGGTGCCGGACGGAGGTCGCCGTCCGGCACCGGATGGATCAGGCCTGCTCGTCGGCCCGACGACGGCGGTAGGCCACCGCACCGGCAGCCGCAGCGCCGGTCAGGGCGACCGCGCCCATGCCGAGCGCGGCCGACTCCTCGATACCGGCCGTGCTGCCGCCACCGGTCTCCGCGCCACCGCTGGGCATGGCACCCATCTGCGACGCCTCGAACACGCCGCAGGCGGCCGGGGCGGTCGCCTCGAGCGGCAGGTCCGCGTTGAGGGGGCTCTTGGCGTCACCGTCGTAGGCCCCGCTGCCGTCCTTGTCGATCCCGTGGAGCACGAGAACCGCGGTGCCGTTCGCGAAGCCGTCGATCACGTCCTGGCCGACCGTGAAGGTGCGGCTGTACGTGCCCTCGTCGTAGGTCGGGAAGCGCTCGACGGACAGCGCACTGTCCGGGCTGGTGTCACCCTGGGTGGTCAGCGATGCCGCGATCGGGCCGTAGTTGGGCTGCGCCTCGGGCGTGGAGACGATGCCGTCACCGTCGGTGTCGGCGTCCGGCGTCGGGCAGGTGCCCTGCGCGCCGAGGTGGACGTGCTGGGCGTGCGGCGACCCGGCCAGCAGGCCGGAGGCCTCGATCGTCACCGTCGCCTGGTCCCCGTCGAAGGTGACCATGCCGGTACCGGACGCGCCCGAGTCGTTGAGAGCTCCCAGGTCGGCCTGGTAACTGGTGGTCGCGGCCGAGGCCCCGGTCATGGTCAGCAGCGGGAAGGCGGCTGCCGCGATCGCCACGGTGGGAAGTGCGAATGCCTTGCGCATGGATTCTCCTCGAACTCTGCTTCTGTCGACCCCGCTGTGCTGGACGGCGACAAGGGAAAGCGATTCGGAATCGCGCCCGTCCGGCCGGCGCGTCGGTGCGCCTGCCGATCGTCGAGGGTCGATGACTCGACCCGCCGACCGCGCGGGTCCCCCAGCCGGTGGAACGCTGGCTCCCGCACCGTCGTGAACGACGTGGTTCAGGCATGCCTCCGCGGTCCACACGCCAAACGGGAACCACCCGCTCGTGGGCATTACGGTTGCGTGACACGTACTTGCGGAACGAGTCCGGCTGCGGCGAGCCGACCCGGGAGACCGGGTGGGGACCGGCCTTCAGCCCCAGAAGAGGCGGAAGCCGACTCGACGGCCGCCGTCCTCCTTGAGCGTCGACATGTCGACCACCTGACGGGCCTGCGCCTCGACCGGTTCGTCGGAGAGCAGCTCCAGGTACCGGCCGTGCTCCGACAGCGACGCGACCGCCAGCTCCACCGTCGCGCTGACGTCCACCTCGTGCGGGGGGTCGGCCATCTCGCCGACCGCGATGTACTGGACACCGGTCCAGCGCTCCTCGGCGAGGTCCGGGAAGATCCACTCGTTGGCGGCGTCGGCGACCGCGTCGATCACCGACTGACCGAGCGCCCGGTGGTCGGCGGAGTTCACGTACGCCGGCGACACCCCGGGCGGGGTCCACGTCGCCCCGAAGTAGCCGGTGACGACGAGCTCGGGGCGGTGCCGGCGGATCGCCGCGGCCAGGTCGCGCCGCAGCTCCGGGCCGGTCACGAGAGTGCCGTCGCGGTGGTCGAGGAACTCCACCTCGGTCACCCCGACGACGGCGGCCGAGCGCCGCTCCTCCTCCTCGCGCACCGGTCCTGCCTCGGCCGGGGGCACACCCTCCATGCCGGCCTCGCCGCGGGTGGCCAGGAGGTAGTGCACCTCCTTGCCGGCCGCCGTCCAGACCGCGACGGCGGCAGCCAGGCCGTACTCGATGTCATCGGGGTGCGCGGCCACGACGAGGGCGCGCTGCCAGTCGTCGGGCATCGGGACGGAAGCCATGGACGGAGTCTCGCCCCGCGGGGCCGCCGTGACGAGGCCTGCGCGCGTCAGTGCGCGGGCGCCGACTGCGCGGGCCGGGCCTCCGTCGGCGCGCCCGGCGGCGCGGCGCGCACGAGCAGCAGCACCAGCAGACCACCGACGATCCCGGCTACCCCGCTGGCCAGGAAGACGCCGTCCAGACCGGCGGCGTAGCCGGTCCCGAGGACGTCGGCGAACCCGGCCCGCGCCTGCGGCTCGGCCTGCGCGACGAGGGACGGCGCCTGCCCCGCCGACAGCGCCGTGGCGACGCCGGAGGGATCGGGGGTGCCGGCGTCGCGCAGCGCACCCGCCGCGCCGGTGGCGAACACGGTGCCCAGGACGGAGACGCCCACCGCGAACCCGATCTGACGGGCGGTGTTCACCGCACCCGAGGCCATGCCGCTGCGCTCGCGGGGCACGGCGGCCAACGCGGCCGAGGCCAGCGTCGGGTTGGCGATGCCGACTCCCGCGCCCAGCACGGCGAGCCCCGCCACGAGCACGCGCCACGTCGAGCCGGCCGACAGCAGGGTCATGAGCAGGCAGCCCGCGCCGACGAGCAGCAGCCCGCCACCGAGCACGAAACGGGGCGGCAGCGTCTGCAGGTAACGGCCACCGCCGGCGGCAGCCGCGAAGCTGACGACGGACAGCGGGATGAAGACGCAGCCGGCCTGCAGTGGCGACAGCCCGCCGATCGACTGCAGCCACAGCGAGGTGTAGACCAGCTGCGCGAACGCGGCCCCGTTCAGCACGAACGCGGCGACCATGATCCCGCTGAACGAGCGGTTGGCGAACAGCCGGACGTCGAGCATGGGTGCCGGCCGTCGCAGCTCGACGAGCACCCAGACCGCGAGCACCGCCAGTCCGCCGACGACCGGGCCCCAGGACGTCGTCCCGCTCCACCCGTCGGCGGCGGCACGGACCAGGCCGTAGACCACCGCACCGGCGCCGAGCGTGAACAGCGCGATGCCCGGGACGTCGGGCCGGGGGGCGCCCGGCTGCCGGGCCTCCTCCACCGCCCACAGCGTCATCGCGACCGCCAGCACGGTCACCGGCAGGTTGACGTAGAAGATCCAGCGCCAGTCCAGCTCGGTCAGCGCGCCCCCGAGGATCGGCCCGAGCGCGGCAGCGGCTCCCACGACGGCGCCCCAGACGCCGAAGGCCGTGCCGCGGTCACGCCCCTCGTAGCTGGTGTTGATCAGCGCGATGGTGGTGGCGAACATGATGGCGCCGCCCACGCCCTGGACGCCGCGCGCGGCGATCAGCCAGCCGGCATCCGGAGCCAGTCCGCAGGCCAGCGAGGACACGGCGAAGACGACCAGCCCGGTCAGGTAGAGCCGGCGCCGCCCGTAGAGGTCGGCCAGCGAGCCGGCGCCCAGCACGAGCGAGGCCAGCGCCAGGGCGTAGACGTCGACGACCCACTGCAGCTGCGCGAAGCTGGTGCTCAGGTCACGGGCGATGTCGGGCAGGGCGACGTTCACGATGGTGACGTCGACCAGGAGCATGAACGTGCCGAGGCAGATCGCCACCAGCGGGAACCACTTGCGCATGGGTCCCAGAGTGCCGCCGGGGTCCGACGGTCACCTGTCGCACCGGCGCCAGATGACGGAATCCTCCACGCATGGTGGCGGGAGTGCAGGATGGCACCGTGCTGGACGCCGTCGACCGTCGGATCATCCATGCCCTGCAGGTCGACGGGCGGGCCTCCTTCAGCCGGCTCGGCTCCGTCCTCGGCATCTCGGAGCAGACCGTGGCCCGACGCTGGCGTCGGCTCCGCGAGGACGGCGTCATCCGCGTCCTGGGCCTGCCGTCCCCGGACCGCGTCGAGCCGCACTGGTTCGTGCGGGTGCGCGTGCAGCCCGCCGCGGCCGGAGCCGTCGCCGAGGCGCTGGCCCGGCGCGCCGACGTGTCGTGGGTGAGCATCACCTCGGGTGGCTCCGAGATCACCTTCGCGACCCGGCCCCGGACCGAGTGGCAGCGGGACGCGCTCCTGCTGGCCCGGCTGCCCCGCACCGTGCAGGTGATCGACCTGCACGCCTTCTCGGTCCTGCACGACTGGGTCGGCGGCCGGTACGAGTGGACCGACTTCCCCGACCCGCTCACCGCCGAGCAGCTCGCCGCGCTGGAGCCCGCCGGGCGCCCGACGCCGGGGGACGTCCGGGGTGAACCGGAGGACGAGCCCCTCCTCGAGGCCCTGGCCGTGGACGGGCGGCTCGGCTGGGCCCAGCTGGCCTCGGTGACCGGGTGGTCGGAGACCCGGGTCGCCCGCCGGGTGGAGGCGCTGCGCGCGGCCGGGATCCTGTACTTCGACCTGGAGATCGCCGTCGAGCTGCTCGACCGGCCGGTCGAGGCGCTGCTCTGGCTCAGCGTCGAGCCCGCGGACCTCGACCGGGTCGGCGAGGCGCTCGCCCGGGCGCCGGAGTCGGCCTACACCGCCGTCCTCACCGGGCCGGCGAACCTCGTCGTCGCCGTGGTCGCCCGCGACAACGCGGACCTCTACCGGTTCATCACCGACCGGGTCGGGCGGCTCCCGGTCCGGTCCATGGAGACCTCTCCGGTGCTCCGGCGGGTGAAGCAGGCCGGCAGCCGGCTGGACGGCCCGCGGCTCACCGAGCCCGACAGCACGCCCACCCGGGGTCGCTGAGCCTCCGTGCCCGTCGAGGTGCGAACGCCGTCGACCGGATGCGTGCTCGGGAGCGGCACTGCGTCACCGTAGGCTCGCCGTTCGTGTCCGCCACCGATCTGGTCATCGCCGCGGCGGTGGCGCTGCTCGCCGGTGGGGTCAACTCCATCGCCGGCGGCGGCTCGCTGATCCTCTTCCCGACGCTCGTGGCCCTCGGCCTGGGCACCGTCGAGGCCAACGTCACCAACTCCGTCGCGCAGTGGCCGGGCTACCTGGGCGGCGTGGCCGGCTTCCGCCCCGAGTACGCCGGGCAGCGGGGCCGGCTGCTGCGCCTGGGCACGGTCGCCGTCCTCGGCGGGACGGCGGGCAGCATCCTCCTCCTGACGACGCCGTCCGAGGCGTTCGACGTCGTCGTCCCCCTGCTGGTGCTCCTGGCCAGCCTCCTGCTGGCCGTCCAGCCACTGATGAACCGTCGGCTCCGGCGCACCCAGCGGGACGACGCCGCCGCCCGGGATCCCCGCTGGCTGTACGTCGCGGTGTTCTTCGCCACCGTCTACGGCGGCTACTTCGGCGGCGCCCTGGGCGTCATCCTCGTCGGCGTGCTCGGCCTGGCGCTGAACCGGCTGCCGCTGGCCAACGCGCTCAAGTCGGCACTGTCGGCGGTCACCGCCACCGTCTCGCTGCTGATCTTCGGCCTCTTCGGCGACGTGCACTGGGGCGTCGTCGCGGTGGCGGCGCCGGCGAGCCTGCTGGGCGGCTTCCTGGGCGCGCGCATCGCCACGCGCATCCCCGCCACGGCGCTGCGGATCCTGATCGTCACCTTCGGCGTGGCCGTCTCGGTCTACCTCTTCGCCCGGGCCTGACCGCCACCACCGCCCACCCCGAGGGGTGATCCGGCGGTCGACGCGTTCACCGGCCGGCGGGACCGGCCGATATGCCGGGCATGGCCGACCACCACGTGCACTCGCGGCTGCTGCCCGGGGCACCCCGGTGGCTGATGGGCCTCACCCTGCTCACCGGTGCCTCCTTCGCCGCCTTCGGCGCCGCGCGCATCCTCGCCCCCCGGCTGACCGGCGGGTCGCAGGCCGTGGACCTGCCTGCCCTGCTGGTGCTGCACGGGCTGGCCCTCGCCGTCGTGACCTGGCGCGCCCGCCGGATACCGACCGAGCGGGCGGTCTGGCGCCGGCTGGCCCTCGGGACCGCCGTCCTCGTCGTCACGCTGCTCGTCGCGGCGGCTCTTGCACTCGTCCCGGCGACCCGCGCCGGCGCCGCGATACCGGCGTACTGGGCCGGGGTCGTCGTCTTCCCGTTCTGGTACGGCGCGCTGGTGCGGTGGAACCGCTACGGCACGAGCCTGGCCGACCCGAACGACGTGCTGAACGGCGTCACGGCGGCGCTCGCCGTGATCGCCGTCCTCGACGTCGTGGTCATGTCCTCCGACGGAGCGCTCTCCCGGCTCCCGGGGTGGCAGCTGTACGCGCTCCTCGCCCAGTTCGCCGTCTGCTTCGTGCTCCTGGGCACGGCGCTGACGCTCCCCTTCATCGGGGCGATGGGACGGGACCCGCGCACCTGGCTGGTGGTGACGGGCTTCGGTGCGGGTCTGGTGGGCACGGCCGCGACGTTGCTGACCGGTGGCGAGCGCGTCGGCTGGGGTGCGGTCTACCAGCCGGTCCTCGTCATCTGCCTCGCGCTGGCCGCCGTCCTCGCCTCGCGCCGGTCGACCCCGCAGGCCACGGACCCCATCTCGGCGACCATCGGCGCCTTCGTCGTCATCGTCGCGTCGACCGCCACGCTGGTGGTCGGCCCCCTGACCGGCGCGAGCCGCATCGGCATCGCGTGCGCCGCCCTCGCCGCCGTGGGGTCGGGGGTCCGCATGGCGATCAACGTCCGCGAGCTGACCCAGCTGGCCGTCACCCGCCGGGAGGCGCTCACCGACGAGCTCACGGGCCTGGCCAACCGTCGCGCCGTGCTGCGGCGCATCTCCACGCTGGCCGCCGAGGGGACGCCGGTCGCCCTGGCGCTGCTCGACGTCGACAAGTTCAAGGAGGTCAACGACGCCCTGGGGCACGCCGCCGGCGACGACCTGCTGCGCCTGGTGGCCCGCCGGCTGGAGTCGGCTCTCCGGGGCGGCGACCTGCTCGGCCGCCTCGGCGGCGACGAGTTCGCCGTCGTCGCCCCCCTGGACCCCGGTGTCCCGCCGGAGGAGGTCGGGCTCGCCCTGGGACGGCGGCTGCGCGACCAGCTGGAGGCGCCGTTCCCGCTCGACGGCATGTTCGTGCACTCGTCGGCGAGCATCGGGGTGACCACCGGCTCCGAGGAGGGCCGGCGACCGACCGTGCTGCTGCGCCGGGCCGACGTCGCGATGTACGACGCCAAGCGCTCGGGCCGGGGTGTCGCCCTCTACGACGCCGCCCTGCACGCCGAGAGCAGCGGGCACCTCGCGCTGGTCGAGCGGCTGCGCACGGCACTGACCACCGACCAGCTCGTCCTCCACCACCAGCCGCAGCTGGACATCGCCGACGGACGCGTCGTGGGGGTGGAGTGCCTGGTGCGCTGGGCGCACCCCGAGCGCGGCCTCGTCCCGCCCGCCGAGTTCCTGCCCCTGGCCGAGGTCCACGGGCTGATGGGCCCGCTGACGGAGCGGGTCCTGGAGCAGGCGATCGCCCAGGCGGCCGACTGGCGCGGGCGCGGGCTCGACCTCCGGGTGTCGGTCAACCTCTCGGCCAGCAACCTGCTCGACAACGGTCTGCCCGCCCGGGTCCGCGAGCTGCTCGATCGGCGGGCGGTCCCGCCGTCGTCGCTGGTGCTCGAGGTGACCGAGAGCGTCCTGCTCACCGATCCGGACCGCAGCCTGGCCGTCGTGGCCGATCTCGCCGCCCTGGGCGTGACGGTCAGCATGGACGACTTCGGCACCGGCTACTCGTCGCTGGCCTACCTGCGGGACCTGCCCGTCGCCGAGCTGAAGCTGGACCGGTCCTTCACCGCCGACCTCTGCACCGACCCGCGGACCGAGGCGATCATCGCCAGCACGATCGACCTGGCGCACCGGCTCGGCCTCCGGGTCGTGGCCGAGGGCGTGGAGGACGAGCGCACGCTCGACCACCTCCGCACGCTGGGCTGCGACACCAGCCAGGGCTTCCTGCACTCCCCCGCCCTGCCCGCGCCGGTCCTCGAACGCTGGCTCCTCGACCGGGAGGCGGCACCCGCCGCCGGTTGAGCTACCGCAGGTGCGCGGTGTCGTTCACCAGCCGCACCGACGTCCGGCCGTCGGAGGACCACGCGACGGAGCACAGCGAGGCCGCCTGCAGGTACACCCGGTGGACGACGTCGTCACCCGCGCCCAGCCCGGCGGCGAGCATCAGCTTGATCGGCGTCACGTGGCTGACCAGGAGCACCGACTGCCCGGCGCACCGGTCGAGGATGCGCCGGCGCGCCCGGGCCACTCGGGTGCTCACGTCGGCGATCGACTCCCCACCGGGAGCCGCCACCGTCAGGTCGGTCATGAAGCGGCGGACGGCGAGCGGGTGCTTCTCGAGCGCCTCGGCCCCGGTGAGCCCCTCGAGGTCGCCGAAGTCCAGCTCGATCAGGTCGTCGTCCAGCTCGACCGGCAGCCCGAGCACACCGCCGACGATCTCCGCGGTCTCGCGGGTGCGGCGCAACGGGGAGGCCACGACGACCTCGATGCCCAGGTCGGCCACGCGATGGGCGGCCGCCTCCGCCTCGGCCCGGCCGGTCAGGGACAGCGGCAGGTCGTTGCGGCCGCTGTAACGACGCTCGGGGGTGTGCTCGGTCTGCCCGTGCCGGAGCAGGTGCGTGACGGTGGTGACGACCGGCGTCGACTCCTCCGGCTGCTCGTCGCTCCCGGCCACCGAGGGCTCGGCGGCGGCGTCCCGGTGCACCGGCCTGCCGTCCATCGCGCTGTTGGCCAGGGCGTCGGCGGCACCGTTCTGCGCCCGGGGCACCCAGGTGTAGCGGACCCCGCCCAGCCGGCTCGCGATGGCGCGGGCCTGCAGGGCGAGCTGCCGCATGTCCGGGTGCTTGATCTGCCACCGGCCCGACATCTGCTCGACGACGAGCTTGGAGTCCATCCGGACCTCGACCTCGGCGGAGGCGTCCAGGTCGAGCGCGGCCTGCAGCCCCGCGACCAGACCGCCGTACTCGGCCACGTTGTTCGTCGCCCGGCCCACGGATGCGGCGCGCTCGGCCAGCACCCGGCCGGTCTCGGCGTCCCGCACCAGCGCGCCGTAGCCGGCCGGCCCCGGGTTGCCCCGCGAGCCGCCGTCCGCCTCGACGACGAAGTGGCGGGTCACAGCCCGGACTCGGCGGTGCGCACCAGGATCCGGCCGCAGTTCTCGCAGCGCACGACCTCGTGCGGGTCGGCGTTGCGGA
The DNA here is from genome assembly GCA_963747895.1 of uncultured Actinomycetota bacterium. GTDB lineage: Bacteria > Actinomycetota > Actinomycetes > Mycobacteriales > Geodermatophilaceae > Blastococcus. The sequence continues at coordinate 66,623 of CAVVGX010000002.1, read as the reverse complement.
CGGCGGCCAGCTCGCGGCCGTTGAGCTCGATGCGGCAGCCCTGGCACTGGCGGGCCTTGAGCATCGCCGCGCCGGTCGCCCCGGTCTGCGCGCGGATCCGGTCGTACAGCGACAGCAACGGCGCGGTGATGCCCTCGGCGACCGCTGCCCGGGCCCGCTCGTGCCGCCCGGTGCCGTCGGCGATGTCGGCCAGCGCGTCGTCCCGCAGCTGCTCGGCCCGCTCCCGCGCCTCGCGCGCCCCCGCCACCCCCTGCTGCGCCGCGGCCAGCGCGGCCTCGGCGGCCTCCAGGCGCTCCATCAGCTCGAGCTGCTGGTCCTCCAGGTCGGCCTGCCGGCGGGCGAGGGACTCCATCTCGTGCTGGAGGTTGGTCATCTCCTTGGGCGTCGCGCTGCCGGAGTCCAGCCGCTGCTGGTCCCGGGCGGCGCGCTGGCGCACGGTGTCGACGTCGGACTCCAGCCGCCGCACCTCGCGGGTCAGGTCCTTGACCTCGGTCTCGGCGCGGACGACGTCGGCGGAGAGCTCGCGCTCGGACTCCTCGGCGGCCTCCACTGCCGCGACCTCCGGCAGCGTCCGCCTGCGGTGCGCCAGCTGGGTCAGCGCGACGTCCTCGGCCGCGAGATCCAGGAGCTTCTGCTGCTCGAAATGGTCGACCTTCACAGAGGGCAACCTACCCGTGGTTCCGACGGCCTCAGGCCGGGTCCGCCGCCTGCCCCACCGCGAGGCTCCACGGGTCGGTCCGGCGCTCCGAGACGGTCACGTCCACCGCGCCCGCCAGGTCGCCGGCCAGCGCCGCGGCGGCGACCGGCAGCCACGGCCACTCGCTCGCGAAGTGGGCGACGTCGCACAGCGCCGGGCCGTCCACCTCGAGCGCGTCGGACGTCGGGTGGTGCTTGAGATCGCTGGTCAGCAGTACGTCGGCCCCGGCGGCGGCCGCGGCGGCGAGCAGGGACCCCCCGCTCCCGCCGCACACCGCCACCCGCCGCACCGTCCGGTCGAGGTCGCCGGCCACCCGCACCCCGCCGGCGGTCACGGGGAGCACCTCGGCGGCCCGTGCCGCGAAGTCGCGCAGGCTCAGCGGCCCGGGCAGCTCGCCCACCCGCCCGAGACCGGCGCCGGCGGGCCCGGGGGCCGGCTCGAGCGGCACCGCGCCGGTGAGCCCCAGGACGTCGGCGAGCGCGGCGTTGACCCCGGTGCCGGGCGCGCGGTCGGCGTTGGTGTGCGCCACGAACAGGCCGGCACCGGCGCGGACGAGCCGGTGCACGAGCCGGCCCTTCGGGTCGTCGGCGGGCACCCCGTGCACGGGCGACAGGAACAGCGGGTGGTGGGTGACGAGCAGGTCGACGCCGTTCGCGACCACCTCGTCGACCACCGCGGCGGTCGGGTCGACGGCGAACAGCACCCGCCGGACGGGCTCCGTCCGATCGCCGCAGACCAGACCGACGGCGTCCCACGGTTCGGCCAGCGCGGGGTCGTAGCGCGCGTCGAGGGCCTCGATCACGTTCCCCAGCAGCACGGTCACGCTTCCTCCTCGCTGGCGCTCGTCGTCCGCGTGACCATGGGCGCTCTGCTCATGCGTGACCTCGCAAGCTCGGTCACGTCGGGGACTGTAGGCGAGCGGCCGGCGGCGCCCCGGGCCCGCCAGGAGAGCCGGGCCGGGCGGTGTCAAGCTTCCGACGTGGGTGCGGACGGGGGCGAGGGCCGGGGCCGGCGCGCTCCGGCGTGGCTCGAGGAACTGGTCCGCACCGGCTCTCCCTCGGTGCCGTGGCGGGACGTCGTCCGCTTCGCCGTGGCGATCCCCGCGCCGCTGGCCGTGGCCGTCGCCGTCGAGGGCGGCATCGAGCCGGGGACGACGCTGAGCGCCGGCACCTTCGGCACGATGGGCGCCCTGGTGGCGACGCTCGCCCCGCAGGCGGGCCCTCTCCGGGAGAAGGCCCGGCGCACGGTCACCGCCACGGCGTTCGGGGCGGTCGGGCTGCTGGTCGGCGGCTTCGCCACGGGCGGGGGCTGGGTGCCGGTGGTGGTGGTCGCGCTCATCTCCGTGGTGGCCGCGGGGGTCAGTGCGATCAACGCCACCATGTCGCTGGGGTCGCTGCAGCTGCTGGTCTACACCGCGCTCGCCTCGGGCTTCGCCACCTCGCTGCCCTGGCAGACCGAGATCGCCTGGTTCCTGCTCGGCGCCGCCTGGGCCGGCCTCGTCACGCTGGTGCAGACCCGCACCGAGGCCGGGGACCCCGACCGCGCCGCGGTGGCGGCGGTGTTCACCCGTATCGCGGACCTCCTCGAGGCCGGGGAGGCCGAGCAGGCGGAGGGGGCGCGCCGGGAGCTCACCACGGCGCTCAACGCCGCCTACGACCGCGTGATCCGCAGCCGCAGCCACCACGCCGGCCGGGTCCGCGAGCTCTCCGAGCTGGCCGGCGTGCTGAACTCCGCCGCGCCGCTGGTGGAGGCGGCGGTGGCCGCCGCGCGCGCCCGGGTCCCGGTCGACGACGACGTCGCCGCCGTGCGCGCCCTCGCCGCCGCGCTGACGGGAGACCGCGAGCTGCCCGGTGAGCGCCCGCCCCCGCTGGAGGAGGGCCACCACGCCCGCCGCGCGGTCCGGCACGGGCTGCGCCTGGTGTGGGACGTCGTCGGGGACCCCGAGGAGCGGGCCGGCGCCGCCGCATCCCCGCCGGGCACCGAGCTGCGCACCAGGCTCCACGATCTGGCCGACCGCACCCTCGGGAGCGCCGACAGCCGCGCCTTCGCCGTCCGCCTGGCCCTGTGCATGTCGATCGCGGAGATCGCCCGGCAGCAGCTGCCCACCGCCCGCCCCTACTGGGTGCTGCTCACCGTGGCCATCGTGCTCAAGCCGGACTTCGGATCGGTCTTCGGCCGGGCCGTCCAGCGGGGCGCGGGGACGCTGCTCGGCGTGCTGCTCGGCTCGGCCGTGCTGGCGGTGCTCAGCGGCAGCACGTGGCTGCTGGCGGCGATGGCGGCGTCCGCCGCGGTGCTGCCGTGGGCGCGGGCGGCCAACTTCGGCCTGTTCTCGGTGTTCCAGACGCCGGTGATCCTGCTGATGCTCGACCTCACCCTCCCGCACAGCGCCGGGCTGGTCGGCGAGCGGCTGGTCGACACCCTGGTGGGCTGCGGGATCGTCCTGGTGTTCGGCTACCTGCTCTGGCCGCAGACCTGGCGGGCGCCGCTGGACCGGGCGCTGCACGAGGCCGCGGTGGCGCTGGACGGCTTCGTGGACGCCGCCTTCACCGGTGGGGCCGCCGACCGCCGTCGCGCCCGCCGTCGCAACTACCGGGCGCTGACCGAGCTGCAAGCGCAGCTGCAGCGGCGGCTGGCCGAACCGCCTCCGATCAGCACGCGGGCCGCGGCGTGGTGGCCGGTCATCGTCGCGCTGGAGCGGACGTCGGACGCGGTGACCGAGGCGGTCATCGCCACGCGCGCGGGCGAGCCGGGCCCCGACCTCGCCCAGGTGGCGGTGCTCCGCCGCGCGATCCGGGAGCTCGAGGGCGACGTCCGGAGCACCGCGGCCGACGACGACGCGGAGATCCTGGCCGACGGCGTGCTGGCTCCGGTCGCCCGCGAGGTGGACACCGCGCGCCGCCTGGTCCGTGCCACCGCACCGGGCCGCCGGGGCCGCCGCTGACCGCTCCGGGTTGCGCGCAGGTGCGGTCAGGCCCTGGGATGGGTCGGGTGCCGAGTGATCCCGTTCCCGTCCTCCCGCCCCTGAGCGGTCCTCCCCCGCCGGGCTCGCGCACCGTGCGCACCGACGACGGCGTCGACCTGCACGTCGAGGTGGACGGGGACCCGGACGCCCGCCTGACCGTCGTCCTGTCGCACGGCTTCACCGCCCGGCTCGCGGAGTGGGAGCTGCAGCGGGCCGCGCTCCGGAGCCGCGCCCGGCTGGTGCTCTGGGACCAGCGGGGTCACGGCCGCTCCGGCTGGACGCCGCTGACGCGGGCGACGATCGACCGGACCGGGCGCGACCTGGGCCAGGTGCTGGACGCCGTCGTCCCCTCCGGACCGGTGGTCCTCGCCGGGCACTCGATGGGCGGCATGAGCATCCTGGCGCTGGCGCGGCAGCGGCCCGGGCTGTTCGGCGACCGCGTGGTCGGTGCCTTCCTGCTGGCCACATCGGCGGGCGGGCTGGTCGAGACCGGTGTGCTCGGGCGGCTGGTGACGCTGCTCCGGCGGCTGGGGCTCCTCCCGCTGTACCTGCGTGCCGTGCAGGCGGCCGCGCCGGTGCTCGAGCGCTTCCGGTGGCGCGGGAGTCCCGTCGGCCGCTGGTTCACCCGCCGGCTGCTGTTCGGGCGGGACGACGCCGACCCGGCCCGCGTACGCCTGGTCCAGGGGCTGCTGGAGGAGACGCACTGGCCGGTGGTCGCGGCGTTCTACGCGACCTTCCTCGACCACGACGAGACCGCGGCGCTGGAGGTGCTGAGCCGGGTGCCGGTGACCGTCGTGGCCGCCACGCACGACCGCCTCACGCCCGCCGCCCACGGCCGCCGCATCGCCGAGGCGGTGGGCGCGGAGTTGGTCATCGTGCCCGGGGCCGGGCACAGTGTGAACCTCACCCGCACCGCGGTGGTCGACCAGGCTTTCCACGATCTGCTGGACCGGGTACCGGGGGCATCGGAGAAGGCCGGTTGAACCGGAAGGGCACCGGGCATGCGAGTGTGGCGCACGTCACGATGATCACCTTGCAGTAACCCAGCGACACCCCTAACTTCAGCGGCCACCCGACGACGTGGACAGGCCCCTCGCCCCAGCATCGGTGCCGAGGGGCGGCGAGGAGCAGAACGTGGACCGGATGAGTGCGCTCGACAGCGGCTTCTACTTCGCCGAGAGCGAGAACACGCCCATGCACGTCGGGTCGGTAGCCGTCTTCGACGGCCCGGCCCCCACCTACGGCGACGTGGTGCGGCTGCTGCTGAGCAAGCTGCCGCTGGTCCCGCGCTACCGCCAGCGGGTGCGCGAGGTGCCCATGCAGCTCGGCCGCCCGATGTGGGTCGACGACCCGCACTTCCAGATCCTGTACCACGTGCGGCACACCGCCGTGCCCCGGCCGGGCAACGACGAACAGCTGCGCAACCTGGCCGGCCGCGTGCTCGGCCAGCGCCTGGACATGTCCAAGCCGCTGTGGGAGCTCTACCTCGTCGAGGGCCTGGAGGACGACCGCTGGGCGATCATCTCCAAGGTCCACCACTGCATGGTCGACGGCGTCGCGGGCACCGACCTCATGCAGCTGATGTTCGACATCTCCCCCGACGCCACGCACGAGGCGCCGCGCGACTGGTCGCCGCAGCGGAGCCCGACCGGCGCCGGGATGGTCGCCGGCGCCCTGGCCGACGCCGTCGCGCACCCGCTGCGGCAGATCTCCTCCATGCCGTCGGGCGGCGGCGCAGGGCGGGTGGTCAAGCAGTTGCTCGACTCGGGGAAGTCGGCGGCGTCCACCCTGCCGTCGCTGGCCAAGCAGGCGCTCACGCCGACCGCGCGCTCGCTCAACGGGCCGATCGGTCCGCACCGCCGCTGGGCCTGGACCGCGGGCGACTTCGCGGAGCTCAAGGAGGTCCGGACCGCCCTGGGCGGCACGGTCAACGACGTCGTCCTGACGGCCATCTCCACCGGCTTCCGCGACCTGCTGCAGGGCCGGGGCGAGCTGTCCTCGGACAAGCTGGTCGTGCGCACGATGGTGCCGGTGTCGGTGCGGTCGGACAGCCAGCGCGGCACCCTGAACAACCAGGTGTCCGCCGTCTTCGTCGACCTGCCGGTCGGCAACCCCGACCCGCTCGGCCGCCTGGAGGCCATCCGCGGGCAGATGGACGAGTACAAGAAGGCGATGCAGGCCGTCGACGTGCCCTCGATCATCGGCATGGGCGACTACGTGGCGCCCACGTTGCTCTCTCTGGGCGTGCGCGCCGCACTGTCGGCCGGCCAGGTCTGGTGCCAGGCCGTCACCACCAACGTGCCCGGCCCGCCCGTCCCGCTGTACGTGCTGGGACGGAAGATGCGCTCGGCGTACGCCTACGTACCCATCGCCGGCGGCACCCGCTGCTCGATCGGCATCTTCAGCTACCAGAAGACGATGACCTTCGGGATCAACGCCGACTTCGACGCCTTCGCCGACGTCGACGTCCTCTCGGCGGGCATCCGCCGCGGCATCGAGGAGCTGCTCGAGCTCGCCCGCGCCACGCAGCCCACGCCGGAGGCGGAGCAGCCCGCCGCCGGCAAGCCCCGCAAGCGCCCGGCGGCAGCGGCCCGGTGAGCCCGGGGAAGGAGCGCGACCTGACCGTCGCGGTCACCGGCCCCACCGGGACCTTCGGCGCGGGGCTGGTGCCGCTGCTCCAGGAGGACGACCGGATCTCGCGGGTGATCGGCATGGCCCGCCGGCCCTTCGATCCCGCCGAGCGCGGCTGGACGAAGCTGGAGTACCGGCAGGGCGACGTGCGCGACCCGGACGCGCTGCGCGAAGCGTTCGCCGGCGCCGACGTCGTCGTCCACCTGGCCTTCCTGATCTCGGGCAACGCCTCGCGCGAGACGATCCGCGCGATCAACGTCGACGGCACGCTCAACGTCTTCCGCGCTGCCGCGGCAGCGGGGGCCCGGCGGTTCGTCTACGCCTCGTCGGTGGCCGCCTACGGCTTCCACGCCGACAACCCCGCACTGATCGACGAGGACTGGCCGGTACGCCCGGCCGCACGGCTGTTCTACGCGCAGGAGAAGGCCGAGCTCGAGGAGCTGCTGCACCGCGAGGCGGAGACAGCGCCCGGCCTGGCCCTGTACCTGCTCCGGCCGCCGGTGGTGCTGGGCCCGAACGCGGTCGGCGCCAAGGACGTGCTGCCCGGGCCGCTGGCCCCGCTCGGCAGGCGACTGTTCGGCCGCCCGCGCCGGCTACCTCTGCCGCTCCCGCTGCCGGTGCCGGAGTACCCGCTGCAGCTCATCCACGAGGAGGACGTCGGCCGCGCGCTGCAGCTCTGCGTGGTCGGCGCCGGTCCGCCCGGGGCCTACAACATCGCGGGCGACGGCGTCGTGACCGCCGCCGACGTCGCCCGGGAGTTCGGCGCCTTTCCCATCCGGCTGCCGGCCGGCCCGGGGCAGGCGGCGGCCCGGGCGGTGTCCCGGCTGCCCTTCCTGCCGCCGGTGGCCGAGTGGATCGAGGCGGCGAGCCGGCCGGCCATCATGGACACCACCAGGGCCCGCGAGCAGCTGGGGTGGCGGCCGCGCTACACCGGCCTGGAGGCCTTGCGGGACACCCTGCGCGACCGGCCGTGACCGCGCCTCCCGGCTGACCGGTCAGGCCTCGGTGCGGACGCGGCCGATCCCGGCCAGCCAGGGCAGGACGACGCCGGCCAGCCGCTCGGGGCACTGGAGCTGCGGCACGTGCCCCACGCCGTCCAGCTCGACGTACCCCCACCGCGGGTGCCGGCGGGCGACGTCCCGCGCGGCGTGCACGGAGACCAGCCGGTCGAGGTCGCCCTGCACGAGCAGCACCGGCCCGTCGACGGCCTCCATCGCCGCGCGGTAGCGCCGCGGGTCGGCCAGCTGGACCAGCAGCGAGCGGGCCGCGCTCAGGTAGGCCCGGTCCATGCCCGCGTGGTCCTGGCGCTCCTCCAGCAGCCTCACCGATCGGTCGATCACCGACGACGGCAGCGTGTCGGGGTCCACGCCGACCAGCCGCAGCACCTCCCGCACCCGCTGCAGCGGCGTCTGCCGTGCCCGGCGCAGCCACAGGAACCGCTCGCCGACGACCGGCATCGCGTAGAGGGCGAAGGTGACCGCGACCAGGGGATCCAGCCTCCGGCGCGGGCCGGGGATCGCCGGATCCAGCAGGACCAGCCCGCTCACCGTCTCGGGGTGGGCGGCCTTCTCGAGGATCGAGATCATCCCGCCCATCGAGTTGCCGATCAGCACCGCGGGCTCGCCGGCCACCTCGACCAGGAACCGGTGCAGGACCTCCAGGTTGGCGTGCACGGTCGCCCGGCGTCCGCCGGGCTCGCTGCGGCCGAAGCCCGGCAGGTCGATCGCCAGCACCCGGGCATGCGGCTGGAGCAGCGGCGCGAAGGTGTCCCAGTTCAGGTGCGAGCCGCCGAGGCCGTGCACGAGGACCACCCGCGGCGCGTCCTGCGGGCCGCCGAAGTCGACGTAGTGCACCGGGCCGTCGAGATCGACCGTCCGGCTCTCCCCTGCAAGGTCCTGCTCCGCTGCCATGCCGACCGTCCCCTCGTCGCCCCGTGAACCGCGTCCACCGTGGCACGCCGCCCGGTCACCCGCGCAGGGGGATGTCGCGCCTCCACAGCGGAGCACCATGGCCTGGGACACATTTCGGCAACATCCGCCCGCGAGGCAGGTGAACGGCGTGTGAGCCAGACCCCAGATTGGTACTGGCCGTTCACACGCACGCAACGCGGAGGTCGACGTGGCAGGACAGACGGGCTCGGGGCCGGCGCTCCCGCTCTACCTGAGTGAGCCCAGCCGGGCCGTGGCCGACTACGGCCTCTACCTGGCAACCAAGCCGCTCGCCCAGCGGCTCCCCAAGGGCGACGGGCACCCCGTCCTCGTCCTGCCGGGGCTGCTCGCCGACGACGTCTCGACCGCCGCCCTGCGGAGCACGCTCCGACGGCTGGACTACCGGGTCCACGGCTGGGGGCTCGGCCGCAACATCGGCCCGACCGCGCTGTGCGTGAACGGCCTGCGCGACAAGCTGGACTACCTGCACGGCCGGTACCGCCGGCCGGTCACGATCATCGGCTGGAGCCTGGGCGGCATCTTCGCCCGCGACCTCGCCCGCTCCTCCCCCAGCCGTGTCCGCCAGGTCATCACCCTGGGCAGCCCGTTCCGGCTCACCAGCTACGACCAGACGCGTGCGGCCAAGGTCTTCGACCGCTACTCGCACCTGCACGTGGAGCAGCGGACCCTGCCGCTGGAGCCGGAGGGGGTGCCGCTGCCGGTGCCGGCGACCTCGATCTACTCGCACTACGACGGCATCGTGCACTGGCAGGCCTGCCTGAACACCCCGGGCGAGCGTTGCGAGAACATCGCCGTGACCGCCAGCCACCTCGGCCTCGGCCACCATCCGGCGGCCATCTGGGCCGTGGCCGACCGGCTGGCCCAGCCGGACGGCACCTGGGCGCCGTTCCAGGCGCCCCGGTTCCTCCGCCCGGCGTTCCCGAAGCCCGCCCAGGCGTCGCCCTGCGCGCCCGCCGGGGCGATGGCCGGCTCCGCCGCCTGAGAACGGGGAACGGCCCGGAACCGTCGTGGTTCCGGGCCTCTCCCCGTGCCGGGGTGGGCGCGACAGGGTTCGAACCTGCGACCGCTCGGTTGTAAGCCGAGAGCTCTACCGCTGAGCTACACGCCCCGCGCCCCCAGCTTAAGGAGCCTGGGGCGCCCGGACGATCAGGCCGCGAGCTTCCCGACCGCGTCCTTCCAGCCGGACTGCTCGCGGGCGTCGCCGGGCTGGTTGACCTCGGCGAAGGCGATCGTGCCCTCCGCGTCGATCAGGAACGTGCCGCGCACGGCCATGCCGGCCTTGTCGTTGAACACGCCGTAGGCCTGGGCGGTCGCCCCGTGCGGCCAGAAGTCCGACAGCAGCGGGAAGTCGAAGCCCTCCTGCGCCTTGAAGGCCTTGAGGCTGAACACCGGGTCGGTGCTCACGGCGAGCACGCGCACGCCGGCGTCGGTGTAGTTGGCCAACTCGTCGCGCAGCTGGCACAGCTCACCGGTGCAGATGCCGGAGAAGGCGAAGGGGTAGAAGACCAGCAGCACGGGCGTGCCCCGCAGCTCGGCGAGGCTGACGGCCTGCCTGTCCTGGTCGGGAAGGCTGAACTCGGGAGCGGCGTCGCCGACGGAGAGGGTCATGGACCCGATCGTGCCGTATGCGCTACCGGCGGCTGCGGGCGGTCTTCGGGCTGACCAGGCGGATGCCCGACCAGTCCTTGGCCGCGGAGACGCTGCTGGTCTGCTGCAGGCCGGCCGTGGGGGCGACCTCGGTGACGTCGCCGGGCTCCACGTGGCCGGGGCGGCCCGACTTGGGCACCAGCAGCCAGACGACGCCGTCCTCGCCGAGCGAGGTGATCGCGTCGGTCAGGGCGTCGAACAGGTCGCCGTCGTCCTCACGCCACCAGAGCAGGACGACGTCGGCCACCTCGTCGGTGTCCTCGTCGACCATCTCCCCGCCCGAGAGCTCGATGATCGCGTCGCGCAGGTCCTCGTCGGCGTCCTCGTCCCAGCCGAGCTCCTGCACGACCATGCCCGGCTTGATGCCCAGCCGGGCCGCCATGCCGGCGCTGTCGACGCTCATCCGTGCTGCTCCTCCATGGGTGGTCGTGCTGTTGATCGAACGTGGGGTGGATGGTGCCCTGCCTGCGGGCCGGCCGCGCGCGGACGCGTCACGGACGTGCGCACCGGTGCGGGCGGAGACCGCCGTCGAGAACCGTGGAACGGCGGACGAGCACGGACACGACCGGCGGGAGAGCTCCCCGCTGCCTGGTCATGCCACCCCTCTCGTCCCCCCGCAGTTCCGGGGCTCCCGTCCAGGGCCCGTTCGAACGGGCCACGTGGGCGGAAGCGTAGGGCATGACCGCCACGACGCAAGCCTGCGCGACCCGGAGGACCTCCGCCCACGCACGACGCACGCGCGGAGGAGCGCCGGGAACGTGACGGCCGGCTCCCTCAGGGGAGACCATGGGGGCATGAGCGCACAGCAGTCGGACGGCGACCCCGCCCGCGACACAGGCGCACCCCGCGCGGTCATCACCGACGGGCTGCCCAGCCAGCTCCCCGACATCGATCCCGACGAGACCCAGGAGTGGATCGACTCCCTCGATGCGGTCGTCGGCCACGCGGGCCGCGAGCGCGCCCGCTACCTCATGCTCCGGCTGCTCGAGCGCAGCAGGGAGCAGCAGGTCGGCGTCCCGGCGCTGCGCAGCACGGACTACATCAACACCATCCCGCCCGAGCGCGAGCCCTGGTTCCCCGGCGACGAGCACGCCGAGCGCCGCATCCGCGCCTACATCCGCTGGAACGCCGCGATCATGGTGCACCGCGCCCAGCGGCCCGGGATCGGCGTCGGCGGGCACATCTCCTCCTACGCGTCGTCCGCGTCGCTCTACGAGGTGGGCTTCAACCACTTCTTCCGCGGCAAGGACCACCCCGGCGGCGGTGACCAGATCTGGTTCCAGGGCCACGCCTCCCCCGGCATCTACGCCCGCGCCTTCCTCGAGGGCCGGCTCACCGAGCAGCAGCTCGACGGCTTCCGCCAGGAGGTCAGCCACCCCGGCGGCGGGCTCTCCAGCTACCCGCACCCGCGGCTCATGCCGGAGTTCTGGGAGTTCCCGACCGTCTCCATGGGCCTGGGCGGGATGAACGCGATCTACCAGGCGCGGTTCAACCGCTACCTGCACGCCCGCGGCATCAAGGACACCTCCGACCAGCACGTCTGGGCCTTCCTCGGCGACGGCGAGATGGACGAGCCGGAGTCGCTGGGCACGATCGGCCTGGCCGCCCGGGAGGAGCTGGACAACCTCACCTTCGTCGTCAACTGCAACCTGCAGCGCCTCGACGGCCCGGTGCGCGGCAACGGCAAGGTGATCCAGGAACTGGAGAGCTTCTTCCGCGGCGCCGGCTGGAACGTCATCAAGGTGATCTGGGGCCGCGAGTGGGACCCGCTGCTGGCCGGCGACCGCGACGGCGCGCTGGTGAACCTGATGAACCAGACGCCCGACGGTGACTACCAGACCTACAAGGCCGAGGACGGCGCCTTCGTCCGCGAGCACTTCTTCGGCCGCGACCCGCGCACCCGCAAGCTCGTGGAGTCGATGAGCGACAAGGAGATCTGGGGGCTCTCCCGCGGCGGGCACGACTACCGCAAGGTCTACGCGGCGTTCAAGGCCGCGCAGGAGCACAAGGGCCAGCCGACGGTCATCCTGGCCAAGACGATCAAGGGCTGGACGCTGGGCAGCCACTTCGAGGGCCGCAACTCCACCCACCAGATGAAGAAGCTGACCGCCGAGGACCTCGCGCTCTTCCGCGACCGGCTGTACCTGGACATCCCCGACTCGGCGCTGGACAAGACCCTGCCGCCCTACTACCGGCCCGACCCGGACTCCGACGAGATGCAGTACATGCTCGAGCGGCGGCGGGCCCTGGGCGGCGCGGTGCCGCGCCGGCGGGCGGAGTTCAAGACGCTCAAGGCGCCCGACGACAAAGCCCTGGACATCCTCCGCAAGGGCTCGGGCAAGCAGGAGGTGGCGACGACGATGGCGTTCGTCCGCCTGCTCAAGGAGCTGCTGAAGGACGACGAGCTGGGCCCGCGGTTCGTGCCGATCATCCCGGACGAGGCACGGACCTTCGGCCTGGACTCGTTGTTCTCCTCGCACAAGATCTACAACCCGGGCGGCCAGCGCTACACCTCGGTCGACCGCGAGTTGATGCTGGCGTACAAGGAGTCCGAGGCGGGCGTCATCCTGCACGAGGGCATCAACGAGGCGGGCTCCACCGCGTCGTTCACCGCCGTCGGCACGTCGTACTCGACGCACGGCGAGCCGATGATCCCGATCTACATCTTCTACTCGATGTTCGGGTTCCAGCGGACCGGTGACAGCTTCTGGGCGGCCGCCGACCAGATGGCGCGCGGCTTCGTCCTCGGCGCCACGGCAGGCCGGACGACGCTCAACGGCGAGGGCCTGCAGCACGAGGACGGCCACTCGCTGCTGCTGGCGCACACCAACCCGGCTGTCGTGTCCTACGACCCGGCCTTCTCCTTCGAGCTGGCCCACATCACCCGCGACGCGCTGGTCCGCATGTACGGCGACGACCCGGGTGCGCCGCTGGGCGGGCACCGCTCCCCCGACGTCATGTACTACCTGACGGTCTACAACGAGCCGTTCCACCAGCCGGCCGAGCCGGAGGGGCTGGACGTGCAGGGCGTGCTGGCGGGCATGTACCGCTACGCCGAGGGGCCGATGACCGACGGCCCGAAGGCGCAACTGCTGGCCTCGGGCGTGGCCGTGCCGTGGGCGCTGCGGGCGCAGGAGCTGCTGGCCGCGGACTGGGGGGTCTCCGCCGACGTGTGGTCGGTGACCTCGTGGGGCGAGCTCCGGCGCCAGGCCGACGAGGTCACCCAGCACAACCTGCTGCACCCCGAGGACGAGCCGGGCACGCCCTACGTCACCCAGCGGCTGCAGGAGACCTTCGGGCCGGTGGTCGCGGTGTCGGACTGGATGCGCGCCGTCCCCGATCTCATCGCGCCCTACGTCCCGGGCGGGCTGACCTCCCTGGGCACCGACGGGTTCGGGCTGTCGGACACCCGGCCGGCGCTGCGCCGCCACTTCCACGTGGACGCCGAGTCGATCGTCGTCCGCACGCTGGCGTCGCTGGCCGACGAGGGCCAGGTCGACCGCTCGACCGTGCGGGAGGCCGTGGAGAAGTACCGGGTGCGCGACGTGCAGGCGGCGCCGGCCGACGAGCGGAGCGACCCCAGCCCCGCCACCTGACCCGCCCGCCCGTCCAGGCATAGGAACCTCTACCTACGGATCGGGTGCCCCGTCCGTAGGTAGAGGTTCCTATGCCGGGTCTCAGTCGCCGTCGCCGTCGCCGGTGGAGCCGCCGACTGCCACGTCGTGCCAGGTCGCCTCGGCGCCCGCGTGGCCGACGCGGATGATCTGCTGCGTCGTCCCGGCGACGGCGACCACCGCGAGGACGCCGGCCACGATCGGGACCCAGCGCGCGCGGCTGACGTCGTCCGCGGGTGCGCCCTCCCGCCGCCGGCCCAGCAGCCACAGCGCGACGGCGACGACGAACAGCGCGATGGCCCACGGAAGCATGCCGTCCGCGAGTTCGGCGTGCCGCTCCACCAGCGCGCTCTCGCCCACCGCCTCCTGCAGCCCCTCGCCGCTCTGGGTCGACAGCGGCACCAGGACCAGGGCGACCCCGGCGAGCAGGGGTGTGACGATGCCGAGCCGGCGCCGCGCCTCCGGCCAGAACGCGTGCAGCAGCACCACCAGGGCGGCCAAAGGCAGCAGGACCACCGTGGCGTGGACCAGGATGGCGTGGGTGGGCAGTCCGAACACGGTCTCCGGCATGGGTGCTCCGTTCACGGGGAGGCTGGGCCCAAGGAGTACCGCAGGTCGCCCTGTCACGGAACTGCGAGAACGCTGTCAGTTTCCCGGGAGTCAGCCGGACAGGGCGTCCAGGGCCATCCGGGCGTAGAGGGCCGCGCCGGCCGGCAGGGGCTCCTCGTCGAAGACGACCAGGTTCGAGTGGTTGGGCGGCGCGTCCGCGGGGTCCACGCCTGACGGGCGGGCGCCCAGCCACGCCAGTGCCCCGGGCACCTCCTGCAGCACGTAGGAGAAGTCCTCCGCGCCCATCAGGGGCGCCGGCAGCAGGACGGCGGCCTGCTCCCCCAGCAGCTCGCGGGTGGTCTCGAGCACGCGGGCCGCGGCACCGGCGTCGTTGATCGTCACCGGGTAGCCCTGCTGGTGGTCGAACTCCACCTCGAGCTCGTGGGCGGCGGCCACGTGCGCGGCCACGCGCTGCACCGCGGCGACGACGTCGGCCCGCCGTTCGGCCGACAGCGTGCGGATCGTGCCCTCGAGGAACGCCGAGTCGGGGATGACGTTGTTGGTCGACCCGGCCTGCAGGTGCGCCACCGTGACGACGGCGGGGTCGAAGACGTCCACCCGCCGGGTGACCATCGACTGCAAGGCCAGCACGAACTCCGCCGCCGCGGGGATCGGGTCGGCGGCCCGGTGCGGCTCGGAGGCGTGCCCGCCCCGGCCGCGCAGCGTGACCGCCCACTGGTCGGCGGCGGCCATGACCGGCCCGGGGCGCACGTTGACGCTGCCGCTGGCCATGGTGGAGGAGATGTGCAGGGCGAAGGCGCCGCTGACCGGCGCCTCCGGAACCACCCCGAGCAGGCCCTCCTCCAGCATGTAGCGCGCGCCGTGGAAGCCCTCCTCGCCCGGCTGCACCATGAACACGACCTGCCCGGCCAGCTCGTCGCGCCGCTCGGCGAGCAGCCGCGCGGCGCCCACCAGCATCGCGACGTGGGTGTCGTGCCCGCAGGCGTGCATGACCCCGGGCACCTCGGAGGCGAACGGCAGCCCGGTGTCCTCCTGCACGGGGAGGGCGTCCATGTCACCGCGCAGCAGGTAGGTGGGACCGGGCCGGGCGCCGCGCAGCACCGCGACCACCGAACTGGTGCGCTTGCCGGTGGTGATCTCCACCGGCAGCTCGGCCAGCGCCTCGATCACCGTCGCCTGCGTGCGCGGCAGGTGCAGCCCGATCTCCGGGTGCCGGTGCAGCCGCCGGCGCAGCTCGATGGTCCGGTCGGCGTCGTCGTGGGCGGCGGTGAGCAGGTCCGAGGGGGTGGTCGGCATGGCCCCACTCTCGCCCAGACCCCGGCGTGGTGCCCACCACCGCCGTGAGCCGGTGCGGGGACTGCTGCGCCGCAGTCCCCGCACCGGCTGCTACCGCGACCGTCGGGTCAGGAGATGACCCAGCTGCCTGTCGCCGACACCGTGGACACCGGCTGCGAGCTGCCCGAGGTGGCCACCCAGCGATGCCCCACGGAGGTGGGCTGCACCAGGGATTCGCCCGGCTGCAAGGAGGCGTAGAACACCGGAGCGCAGCTGAAGTCGTACCAGTAGATGTCCACGCGGGAGCTGGTCCGGTTCGTCACGGACATGTCGACCGCAGCCGCGCTCCCCTGAGGTGAACACGTTCCGGGCTGCGGGGACACGGTCTGCGGAGCCGCCGTCGTCGGTGCCGAGGTCGTCGGTGCCGGGGTGGACGTCGGTGCCGGGGTGGACGTCGGTGCCGGGGTGGACGTCGGTGCCGGCGCGCCGGTCAGCTGTCCGGCTGCCGCGCGCAGGCAGGCGGTGATCTGGTCGAAGGGCTCCGACGAGCAGCTGGTGCCCGCCGGGACGGTGAACAGCTCCCCCGTGCGCGGATCCCGTAGCTGCAGGGTGTTCGCCGGCTGCGGGGGCTGGCTCACCGTGGTGACCTTCCCCGGGTCGAAGTCCGGCCACGCCGCCCCCTGGAACCGGGGCGTCCCCTGCACCGGCTTGGGCGGCAGCAACGGGTTGCCGCAGTAGCAGCGGACCCGCGGCACGCCGTACTTGTCGACCAGCACCGCAGTGCCCTTCTGCAGCACCGACTGCAGCGTGTTGGCCTTGCCGTTGACGAACCCGTGATTGGTCACCCGGATGTCGGACTGGAGCACGACCGGCGTCAGTTCGGCGATGTAGGCCGGGATCGCCTCGACGGTCAGCCGGCCCTGCGCCCAACGGAGATCGGGATCGGCGTTCAACGCCGCCACGAACGCCGTCGCCTTCTGCGCATTGGCCGCCAGGAACTCGACGATGGCCGCCGCATCACACCGGGAGTTGTCGTTCGTCCCGCCGTACAACCCCGGCTCGGTACCCGAGGAGGCCGAGACCGCGCTGGCACCGGACACCGTGGGTGCCGTCGCCGTCGCGGCCAGCGCGACCTCGTCATCCGGCGGCGTGGCCAGCGGGTCCTCGCTGAACGGGTCCTCACCCACCGCCGCAGCGGGCTCCAGGAAGATCTCCCCCGCCGCCGTCTCGTCCTCCCCACCCGGCAGCAGCAGAACCGCGACGACACCACCGACCACGAGGAGGAGGGCCACGACGGCCGCGATCAACCACTTCGTCCGGCCGGACCCGGAATCCGCCGTGGCGGCGGTCCCCGAATTCGTCGCCCCTCCGTCGGTCATCGACCGACCGTCCCATTACCGGAACGGAATTTGCCGATAAAGGCAGGATCATTGACCTCGGTCATGGCACTCCCCGTCGTAGCGCCGACCGAGGAATCGGCCCGCGAATGGTTCGTGCACGCTAACCGCGCCCTGCAGCCGCTTACATAACTATTCAATGACGAAGTGCGAACCGTTCACATGGAGTGGTCCGGGCCTGGTCCGGCGCGCGGTCAGGTGGCCCAGGCGGGCCGGCCGGTGTCCAGCCGCCAGAGCAGCAGCGTGCCGTCCTCCTCCGGCACGACGTCGCCTCCTTGGTGGCGGGCGACCGTGGTCTCGGCGCCGGCCCGGAGCAGCAGCCCCGCGGGGACGTCGACCGGTACGCCCGCAGCCGCCCGGGCCACCCAGGGCCCCGCGTCGGCCCGGCCGAGGTCCACCGGGCCGGAGACGTCGCGGTGCACCTCGTGGGCCGGCGGCGCGGACGGCTCGGCGGGCCGCAGGTAGCACTGCAGCACCCGCGCGCCGTCGTCGCCGGCCGACTCGTCGTGCACCAGCCCGGTGCCCGCCCGGAGCACGGCCACGTCGCCGGCGGCCAGCAGGGCGCCGTCGCCCCAGCCGTGCCGCAGCGACCCGGCCAGCACCACGGCGACGACGTCGACGGCCGCGTGCTCGTGGGCGCCGTAGCCCTGCCCGGGCGCCAGCCGGTCGTCGGACACCCGCAGCAGCGGGCCCAGCGAGCCGTCGTCGGGCGCCAGCACGGTGCGCTGCTCCGGTCCGGTCACGGCAGCACCCTCCCCCGGAACGGCAGGACGCCCAGGACCAGGCCCGTGAGCACCGTCAAGCCCACACCCAGCGCCCACCCGGCGACCACGTCGGACAGATAGTGCACGCCGAGCCACATCCGGGTGAGCCCGACCAGCAGCACGAGCAGCACGCCCACCCCGGCCCACAGCCTCCGGCCGTCAGGGGCCAGCCGCGGCCAGGCGAGCAGCAGGCCCACCGTCACGAGGGTGGCGATCCCCGAGGAGTGGCCGCTCGGGAAGCTGAGCGAGGTGTACTCCGCACCGCCGTTCTCGAAGGGCGGCCGGGCGCGGCCGAAGGCCTCCTTGAGCGCGGCTCGTGACCGGGGCGACCAGCACCGCGGCCACGACGACCCACAGCACGGTCCGCCACGCCCGGCGGCGGACCAGCCACACCAGCACCGGCACCGCCAGGACGTACCGGACGAGGGACAGCCCCGGCGCGGTGAGCACCTCCAGCAGGACGTCGAGCCAGCGGCCGCGGTCGTCGCCGGCGTACAGCGCCCGGCTCACCTCCGCGTCGAGCTCGAGCTGCGGTGCGAAGCCGGTGCGCACCCCGGCGCCGAGCAGTGCCAGCACCGCCGTGCACACCGCCACGACCGCCAGAGCGGCGCCGACCGCGTGCGTCCGGGCGACGGTCGTGCCGCCGTTCGGGGGACCCTCCACGGCCTCACTCTCCCCGACGCGCCCCGCGCGTGACACGCTGACCGCGTGAGGAGCCGCCTGGTCGACCGCCCGAGCGCGGCCACCCTCCGCCGGCTGGAGCGCTCCTCCGGGGCGCTGGCCACCCAGGCGGTGGCCCGCATGGACGACGAGCTGCCCTGGTTCCGCACGATGCCGGCCGACCAGCGCTCGTGGGTCACGCTCGTCGCCCAGGCGGGCCTGGCCTCCCTGGTCGAGTGGTGCCGCGACCCCGCCCGGCCGCCCCGGCTGACCGGCGAGGTCTTCGGCGCCGCCCCGCGGGAGCTGGTCCGGGTCGTCGCGCTCAAGCAGACCGTCGACCTGATCAAGATCACCGTGGAGACCCTCGAGGACCACGTGACCACCGTCGCCGAGCCCGGCGACGAGGAGATGCTGCGGCTGGCCGTCCTGCAGTTCAGCCGCGAGGTCGCGTTCGCCACCGCGCACGTGTACGCCAGCTTCGCGGAGAGCCGCGGGGCGTGGGACGCCCGCCTCGAGGCGCTGCTCGTCGACGCCCTCGTCCGCGGGGAACGGTCCGAGGAGCTGGCCGGTCGCGCGGCCGCCTTGGGCTGGTCGGCGATGAGCCCGGTGACCGTGGTCGTCGGTCCCACGCCGGAGCGGACCGCCGACCCGCACGCCGCCGTGCGACGGGCAGCGCGTGGACTGCGCAGCGAGGTGCTGGTCGGCGTCCACGCCGACCAGCTGGTCGTCGTCCTCGGTGGGCACGAGAACCTGTCCGCGGTCGTGGCGCGGGTGGCCGAGGAGTTCGGCCCCGGCCCGGTGGTGTCCGGCCCGGTCGTCGACGGCCTGGGCCGCGCGGGCGACTCGGCCGCGGCGGCGCTCGCCGGCCTGCGGGCGGCGCGGGCGTGGCCGGAGGCACCGCGTCCCGTGACCGCCGAGGCCCTGCTGCCCGAACGGGCGCTGGACGGCGACCCCCTGGCGCGGGCCGCACTGCGCGACGAGGTCGCCGCACCACTGCACGCCGCCGGGGGCGGGGTCCTCGAGACGGTGCGCGCGGTGCTCGCCAGCGGCGGCAACCTCGAGGCCAGCGCGCGGGCCATCTTCGTCCACCCCAACACGGTCCGGTACCGGCTCAAGCGGGCCGCGGAGCTCACCGGGCTGTCGGCCACCGATCCCCGGGGCGCCTGGACGCTGCAGGTGGCGCTCGCCCTGGCCCACCTCGACCGGGACCGCTCCCTCTGGGACTGAGCTGCAGTGGTCTCCACCACTCGAAGCCGCGATACGGCCCCGGAACTACGCCGGAGTTGTGAGAACCCTCCAAAGATCAGCGGTGTGCTTTCGTGCCGCTCCTCACCGCGGCGGGCGGCGGTCTTTGGCACGGTGAGCAGGTGCTCGCCGTCCTCGCCCCCGGTCAGGGTGCCCAGAAGCCCGGAATGCTCGCCGACTGGCTCGGGCTCCCCGGGGCCGAGTCGTTCTTCCGGTGGGCGGGCGCCATCGCCGACGCCGATCTGCTGACCCTCGGTACCGAGGGCGACGCCGAGGCCATCGCCGACACCGCCGTCACCCAGCCCCTCGTGGTCGCGATGAGCTTGTTCGTCGCCCGCGAGCTGGGTGGGATGCCCGGTCCGGTGGCGCACAGCCCCTCCGCCGGCCGGGACGTCGTCATCGCCGGCCACAGCGTCGGCGAGCTGACCGCCGCGGCGCTGGCCGGGGTGCTCAGCATCGAGGCGGCGATCGCGCTGACCGCCGTCCGTGGCCGGGCCATGGCCGCCGCCTGCGCGCAGACCCCGACCGGTATGTCCGCCGTCCTCGGGGGCGACCCCGCGGAGGTGCTGGCGGCCATCGAGCAGCACGGCCTGTCGCCCGCGAACCTCAACGGCGCGGGCCAGATCGTCGCCGCCGGCCCGCTCGAGGGCCTGGCCGCGCTCAAGGCCGAACCGCCCACCAAGGCGCGGGTGATGCCGCTGTCGGTGGCCGGCGCCTTCCACACCTCCTTCATGGCCGCGGCCCGCGAGCAGCTCGAGGGTCTGGTGGACGGGCTCCGCCCGGACGACCCGAGCCGCCTGCTGCTGTCCAACGCCGACGGCGCGGCCGTCGACTCGGGCACCGAGGCGCTGCGCCGGCTGGTCAGCCAGGTGACCAGCCCGGTCCGCTTCGACGCCTGCCTGGCCACCCTGCGCGACCTCGGCGTCACCGCCGTCATCGAGCTGCCCCCGGCCGGCGCGCTGGCCGGGCTGGCCAAGCGGGAGTGGAAGGGCGCCGGCATCGAGATCCTGGCGGTGACCAGCCCCGCCGACCTCGATCGGGCCCGGGAGCTGATCGCCGCCGAGCGCGGCCGGGCGGAGGCCGAGCACTTCCCCGACTGGCGCGTGGTGGTCGCGCCCGCCCGCGGCACCGTGAGCCCTGCCGAGGTCGCCGAGGGCACCCGGCTGCCGGCCGGGACGCCGCTGGGCTGCATCCGCGGCCGGCGCGAGGAGGTCAACGTCTCCGCCGCCTACGACGGCGTGCTGGCCGAGTGGCTGGTGCACGAGGGCGACCTCGTCGACGCCGGCGACCCGATCGCCCGTCTCTACCCGGAGGTGTCCGCGTGACGACCATCAAGCAGGTCACGGGCGCGCCCGGCGCCCGCATCCTGGGCCTCGGGGGCTACCGCCCGAAGCGGCGGGTGACCAACGACGAGCTCGCCCAGGTCATGGACACCAACGACGAGTGGATCCAGGGCCGGGTCGGCATCGCCGAGCGGCGCTGGGCCGACGCCGACGAGACCCTCGTGGAGATGGCCACGGCGGCCGGGGGCAAGGCCATCGCCGCGAGCGGCCTGGCCCCCGACGAGATCGATCTGGTCGTCCTGGCCAGCGCGAGCCTGCGTCAGCCGATCCCTGGGATCGGACCGCAGGTGGCGCACCGCCTGGGCATCCCCCGCCCGGGCGCGCTGGACCTCAACGCCGGGTGCGCCGGCTTCTGCTACTCCCTCGGCCTGGTCTCCGACGCCATCCGGGCGGGCTCGGCGCGCAACGCGATCGTCATCGGGGTCGAGCGGCTCACCGACGTCACCGACATGACCGACCGCTCGACGGCCGTGATCTTCGCGGACGGGGCGGGGGCGGCCGTGGTCGGTCCCGCCGACGAGCCCGGCATCGGCCCGGTCGCCTGGGGCAGCGACGGCGACCAGCACTCCGCGATCGAGATCGTCGACAGCGGGTTCATGGCCATGGCCGGGCAGGCGGTGTACCGCTGGGCCACCACCAAGCTCACCGAGGCGCTGGGCCAGGCGATGGAGCGCGCCGGCGTGACCCCCGCCGACATCGACGTGTTCGCCCCGCACCAGGCCAACCTCCGCATCATCGAGTCGATGACCAAGCGCCTGGGCTTCGGCGAGAAGACCGTGATCGCCCGAGACATCGTGCGCTCGGGCAACACCTCGGCCGCCTCGATCCCCCTGGCGCTCGGCGCCCTGCTGGAGTCCGGCGAAGCGAAGTCCGGCGACCTGGCCCTGGTCCTCGGCTACGGCGCGGGCCTGACCTACGCCGGTCAGGTCCTGCGGCTCCCATGAGGCCGCACCGGAGCGCTCCCGCTCCCCACAGTCCCCGGGACACCTGGTCCCGGACGACGACGACCGCCCCGCACCGGGGCGCCGTCCCATCCGAGAGAGAGGACCCCGCGTGAGCACCCAGGAGATCCAGACCGGTCTGGCCGAGATCCTGGAGGAGGTCGCCGGCGTGACCCCCGCCGACGCCACCCCCGAGAAGTCGTTCACCGAGGACCTCGACGTCGACTCGCTGTCGATGGTCGAGATCGCCACCGCGGTCGAGGACAAGTTCGGCGTCGCCATCCCCGACGACGAGCTCGGCAACATCAAGACCGTCGGCGACGCCATCAGCTACATCGAGAAGAACCAGGGCTGAGACAGCACCCCGACCGTCCGGTCACTCTCCAGGAGGAACAGCCATGAGCACGTCCGACGTCGTCGTCACCGGTCTCGGGGCCACCACACCCCTGGGCGGGGACGTGCCCACCACCTGGGACGCACTGCTCGCCGGGCGGTCGGGGGTCAGCCGCATCACCGACGACTGGATCAAGGAGTACCCCGCCCAGCTCGTCGCCCGCCTGGCCACCGAGCCGGGCGAGCAGCTCGACCGGGTGCGGGCCCGCCGCCTGGACCGCAGCCAGCAGGTCGCGGTCGTCGCCGCGGAGCAGGCGTGGGCCGAGTCCGGCGCCGCCGACTCCGGCGTCGCCCCCGAGCGCATCGCCGTCGTCTTCGGCACCGGCATCGGCGGGGCGCTGACCCTGCTCGGTCAGGACGACGTCCTGGAGGAGAAGGGCCCGAAGCGGGTCTCCCCCTTCACGATCCCGATGCTCATGCCCAACGGCCCCGCCGCCGCGGTCGGGCTCTCGATCGGCGCGAAGGGCGGCGTGCACGCGCCGGTCAGCGCCTGCGCCTCGGGTGCGGAGGCCATCCGCTGGGGCCTGGACATGCTGCGCCTGGACCGTGCCGACGTCGTCCTCGTCGGCGGCACCGAGGCGTGCGTGCACCCGCTGCCCATGGCCGGGTTCGCCGCCATGCGGGCGATGTCGACCCGCAACGACGAGCCCGAGCGCGCCTCCCGCCCCTTCGACAAGGGCCGGGACGGCTTCGTGCTCGGCGAGGGCGCGGCGGCGATGGTGCTCGAGCGCGGCGACTCCGCCCGCGCGCGCGGCGCCCGCATCCACGCCCGCCTCGCGGGGGCCGCCGGCACCGCCGACGGCTACGACCTGGTCGCCCCGCACCCCGAGGGGGAAGGCGCGGCCCGGGCGATCACCGCCGCACTGCGCGACGCAGGGCTCACGCCGGCCGACATCGGCCACGTCAACGCCCACGCCACCTCGACGCCGGTCGGTGACACCGCGGAGGCCGCCGCCATCCGGTCCTCGATCGGCGAGCACGTGCTCGTCAGCGCCACCAAGAGCCAGACCGGCCACCTGCTGGGCGCCGCCGGTGCCCTGGAGGCGGTGTTCACGGTCCTCGCCCTCCGCGAGCAGGTCGTCCCCGCGACGGCCAACCTCGACGACCCCGACGACGACGCCAACGTCCAGGCGCTCGACATCGTGCGCGGCGAACCGCGCCGCACCAGCCTCACCGCCGCGGTCAACGACTCGTTCGGCTTCGGCGGCCACAACATGGCGCTGGTGTTCACGACTGCATAGCGCGGCCGCACAAGCTCAGCCCATCCCTTTCCGTGGAGGTCCCGTGACGACAGCGCCCGCCGCCCCGCTCCTGACCGCGCCGGACCCGCGCGATCCCGAGGACCGCCTCTCGCGCTTCTTCGACCCCGGGTCGATGGAGCTGCTGGCCGCCCGCGACACCTCCGGCGTCCTCGCCGCCCGCGGAGCCGTGTCGGGCAGCCCGGCGATCGCCTTCTGCACCGACGCCACGGTCATGGGCGGGGCGATGGGGGTCGACGGCTGCCGGCACATCGTCGACGCGATCGACGCCGCGCTGCGCGAGCGGGTGCCGGTCGTCGGCATCTGGCACTCCGGCGGGGCCCGGCTGGCCGAGGGCGTGACCGCCCTGCACGCCGTGGGTGAGGTGTTCGCGGCGATGGTCCGGTCCTCGGGCCGCATCCCGCAGATCTCGGTCGTCCTCGGCGCGGCGGCCGGAGGGGCGGCCTACGGCCCGGCCCTGACCGACATCGTGATCATGGGGCCGGCCGGCCGCGTGTTCGTCACCGGTCCCGACGTCGTCCGATCGGTCACCGGCGAGAACGTCGACCAGGAGACCCTCGGCGGCCCCGACACCCACGGCCGGCGCTCGGGCGTCGTCCACGTGGTCACCGACTCCGAGCCCGCCGCGCTGGAGACGGCGCGGCAGGCGGTCGACCTGCTGGCCGCCCAGGGCAGCTTCACGCCCGCCGCCGACGAGCCCGACGTCGACCTCAAGGCCCTGCTGCCGGAGCAGCCGCAGCGCGCCTACGACGTCAAGCCGCTGATCACCGCCCTGCTCGACGAGCCGGGACTGGAGCTGCACCCGCGGTTCGCACCGAACGTCGTCACCACGCTGGGGCGGCTGGCCGGGCGCACCGTCGGGGTCATCGCCAACAACCCGATCCGGCTGGGTGGCTGCCTGGACTCCGCGTCGGCGGAGAAGGCGGCCCGGTTCGTGCGCATGTGCGACGCCTTCGGGGTGCCGCTGGTCGTGCTCGTGGACGTGCCCGGGTATCTGCCCGGCGTCGGCCAGGAGTGGGACGGCGTCGTGCGGCGCGGCGCGAAGCTGCTGCACGCCTTCGCCGAGGCCGTGGTGCCGCGGGTGACGCTGGTGACCCGCAAGTCCTACGGCGGGGCCTACATCGCGATGAACTCGCGCTCGCTGGGCGCCACCGCGGTCTTCGCCTGGCCCGGCGCGGAGGTCGCCGTCATGGGCGCCAAGGCCGCCGTCGGCATCCTGCACCGCAAGAAGCTCGCCGCCGCCCAGCCCGGCGAGCGGGAGGCGCTGCACGCCCAGCTCGCCGAGGAGCACGAGCGGATCGCCGGCGGGGTCAACCGCGCCGTGCAGATCGGCGTCGTCGACGAGGTCGTCGACCCGACGCAGACCCGCCGCCGCCTGGTGACGGCGCTGATCGCCGCCCCGCACGGCCGCGGCGCCCACGGCAACATCCCGCTCTGACCGACGGCGGGCTGATCATCGGGGCGCCGCCGGGAACGGCCCCGGACATGGAGGAGGTCGCCCGGACGCCGCTTCCCCGACGGCGCCCGAACGACCTGTTCCAGGCTACGACGCGACCGGCCAGGGGCCGAGGCGTCGTGCTCGATCTGTGACTAGACGACCTGGTGCAGCCAGGTGACCGGGCTGCCGTCGCCGGCGTGCCGGTAGACCTCGAGGTCGGCGTCCCAGGCCGCCCCCAGCAGCTCGTCGACACCGTGCCGGAAGGCCTCGATGGAGGACGTCGTCGCGGCGAGGTGCCGCAGCTGCTGCTCGCTGATCATGATGTCGCCGTTGGCGCTGGTGGGCGCACGGAAGACACCGTGGCCGGGCACGTACGACATGCGCTCGCCGTCGTTGCCGTGGCTGGCTTCCTCGGTGACCTCGAAACGCAGCATCGGCCACTGGCGCAGGGCAGCCACGAGCCGGGCACCCGTCCCGGGAGATCCGGTCCAGGCGACCTCGGCACGGTAGGAACCGTGCGCCGCGGGCTGCTCGTCCCACGACAGGGAGACCGGCGCGCCGACGACGCGCTCGAGCGCCCATTCGACATGCTGGCAGAGCGCCTTCGGGCACGCGTGCACGAAGACGACACCCTGGGTTGACCGTCGCTGCACGAGGCACCTCCATCGACTCGATTGGTCTCGTCTTCCCCTACGGACCCATCGATTCGGTGACTGGCTGTGTTCGGCAGTGGCGGAGCAGGGCTCCCGCGAACAGTCTGCACGATGGTGACCCGAACGCGCCACCCCAGGTGGGGCGCTTGTGCCCGATGTGACAGAAGAGACCGGATCGGCCGCTTTCGTGCTGGTCAGCGGCCATAGCACGGCCGGCGGCGCTCCGTCTACCGCGCAGGCGATGCTCCTCGGCAGTTTCGTCAAGCCCTGCGCGGGCCTCGTGGCGAACCGCGTGCCGGGTGCGGAGAACCGCTCCGATCAGTGACGCATTGTAATGAGCTCCGGTGACGGAGAGTGGTGCCGCCCGTACAGAGCGGCGTGTCGCCAGGGTCCGGCGTCGACGTTCAGGCGGACGGCAGGGCGAACCGGTCGCCGCCGGCGGCCTTGGCGCGGTACATGGCGGCGTCGGCGCGGTGCATGAGGTCGGCGACGTCCTCGCCGGCCACGACGTCGGCGACGCCGATGCTGGCGGTCACCCCGCCGCGGGCGCCCACCAGCGCGATCGCCTGACGGAGGCGTTCGGCCAGCATCTCCCCCGAGAAGGAGTCCGAGACGTCGGCCAGGACGGCGAACTCGTCGCCACCGAGCCGGGCCACCGTGTCGGTCTCCCGGACGGCCGCACCCAGGACCGAGGCGACGGCCTTGAGCAGGGCGTCCCCGGCGGCGTGCCCGTCCCGGTCGTTGACCGCCTTGAAGCCGTCCAGGTCGACGGCGCAGACCACGGTCCGGCGTCCGGCCGCCGCGGCCGCCACGGCGACCGGCAGCCGTTCGATCAGCGTCCGCCGGTTCGGGATGCCGGTGAGGGGGTCGGTGGCGGCCAGCGTGCGCTGGGTGCTGATCAGCTGGACCTGGCGCTCGTGCGCCGCCCAGGAGTTGGCCGAGGCCATGGTGCAGATGAGCGTGAACGCGCCCATGACGGCGACGAAGAACGCAGCGGACGTGGTGAGACCGGAGAGCCCGAAGAGGGCGACGTAGCCGGTCATCATCACGGCGCCCATGGCGACGACGCCGTGGGGCGGGTAGGCCACGGCCATGTAGGTGAGGGTGAGGAAGAGCAGGGCGTCCAGGGGGCTCGACGCCCCGCCGTCCAGCCAGGTGGCGACGAGGATGACCGCGGTCGTGCCCAGGGTCCAGAGGTAGAACATGGTGGGCCCGCGGGAGTCCCGCATCATGTCCGCCAGCGGCAGGAGCAGCACCGCCGGGCAGGCCACGACGACCAGCGCGCCCATCACGTACATCATCGGGTGGTCGTGGCCCGGGGTATGGGTGAAGACCGCGTAGACGAGCACGGCGACAGCGCTGATCTCGCTCAGCAGCACGCCGTAGCGCACGTGCCGCACCCAGTACGCGACGCGGTCGTCGTCCTCGGCCAGCGGCCGGTACAGCCCGTCGCGGAGCACCCCCAGGAGCCGGCGGAAGGCACCCGCGTCGCGGGCCCCCGCCGATGCGCCGCCGATGCGGCGGTCCCCCGGAACGGTCCTGGTCACACCTCTGCGATCGTCGTCCGGGGGCCCCGCCTTGACCTGCCCTCACCCGCTGGGGTGAGGACAGGTTGCGGAACAGGAAGAGCCGCATTCCGCGCCTGCCCGGCGGGATCCGGGGTAGGCGCCGGACATGGGACGACACCAGGGCATGGCCGACGCCGGGCGCGAGCAGGTGGGCGCGCGGGTGCTCGCCGCGTGGGACACCTTCCTCGCCGAGGCCGAACGGGTGGATCTGGGCCGGCCGTCCCGCCTGCCGGGCTGGCGGGCCCACGAGATCTGCGTGCACCTGGGCTGCTGGGACGACCACGCGGCGATGGCCGACCTGGTGGCGTCCGCCCGCACCGGCGCCACCGGGTCCCAGCCCGATCCCGACGCGGTCAACGCCCGCGTCACCGCCGCGCACGCCGGGGCCTCCCGCGAGGAGGTCCTCGACGCGCTCCGCCGCAACCGGGAGGCCACCGCCCGGTACCTCGCCGAGGAGCCGGTCGAGCTCGACACCGCGCCCACCGTCTCCGTGGTCGGCCGGGTGCCGCTGCTCAGCGTCGTCCTCGGGCAGGCCTACGAGCTGGCGGTGCACGGCCTGGACCTGGTCTCCTGCGGCGCCCAGCCGCCCCCGCCGGAGGTGCTCCAGTCAGGGCTGGCGGCGCTCACCGACGTCACCGGGGCGCTGGCCGCCTCGTGCGGCATCACCGGCGGGGTCACGCTGGCGACGCCGGACGGCGGCTGGTCGTTCGCCGCGGACCCCGAGGGCTGGATCGTGCGGTCCGTGCCCGGCGGCACCCACGAGGGACCGGCGGTCGAGGCGTCGGCGGAGCTGCTCCTCGAGGCGGCGTCCGGGCGGGTCAACCCGGTGCCGGCCGTCGCCACGCGGCGGCTCAAGGTGCACGACGTCGGCGGCCTGCTGGCGCTGGCGCCGATCGTGCAGAAGGTCCCGGGCATCCCGGGCGGGCCGATCCTGCAGCTGGCCGCGCGCACCATGGGCGGGGCCGGCGGCGTGCTCGGCCGGCTGTTCAGGAAGGGCTGACGCCCGCGCGGCGCCGTCGGAACCAGAGCACGCCGACCACCGCCAGGACGGCCAGCGGCAGCGCCACCGCCGCCGTGACGCCGGAGGCGAGCGCGGGGGCCGAGGCGCCGACGCCGACCTGGACGAGGGTGGTCGGCAGGATGCCCAGCCCGGTCGCGGCCAGGTAGGGCAGCAGGCGCACCGCGGTCAGCCCGCTGCCGTAGCTGAGCACGACGAAGGGCACGACGGGGAGCAGCCGCCCGACGAGCAGCGACCCGAAGCCGCGGTCGACCAGCAGCCGGTCCAGCCGCGCCAGCCGGGGTCCGGCCAGCCGGGTGACCGCGCCCCGGCCGAGCAGGCGGGCCAGCCCGAAGCTGCCGAGCGCCGCCAGCATCGCCCCGGTCAGCGCGACGAGCAGGCCGGGGACGAAGCCCGCGACCAGGCCCAGCAGCACCGAGACGGCGGTGCGCGGCACGGGGGCCATCAGCAGCAGGCCGACGCCGGCCACCAGCCCGGCCCAGCCGGCTCCCCCGGCGTCGTCCAGCCAGCGCCGGACGACGTCGACGTCGGGCAGCTCGACGGTGAAGGCGACGACCAGGCCCGCGACGAGCAGGAGCGCCAGCAGCGTCGCCCGCAGCCAGGTGGTGTCGATCCCGCCCGGCGCCCGCACCGCTCCATGATCCGGCACGGGCGCGCGACTCTCCGTCAGCAGCTGCCGACGGAGATGCCGTGCGCGGTCAGCCACGGCACCGGGTTGGTGCGGTTGGCGTACAGGCCGCCCTTGTGCACCTCGAAGTGCAGGTGCGGTCCGGTCGACTGGCCGCGGTTGCCGACCTCGGCGATCCGCTCCCCCGCCGCCACGGTCTGGCCGGCGCGGACGAAGAACTGGTTGACGTGGCCGTAGAGGGTGATCGTGCCGTCGCCGTGCTGCACCGCGACGGCGAACCCGAAGCCGCTGGCCGGGCCCGCCTGCAGCACGACGCCGCTCTCGGGCGCGTACACCGGGGTCCCGATCGGGGCCGCGATGTCGATGCCGGCGTGCAGTGTGCCCCAGCGCGAGCCGTAGCAGGAGGTGACCCGGCCGTTGGCCGGCGCGACGGCGCCGCCGGTGACACCGCCACCGCCGCCACCTCCAGCACCGCCGCCGCCACCTCCAGCACCGCCGCCGCCACCTCCAGCACCGCCGCCGCCGCTCGGGGCCAGGCTCCGGGTGGTGGGCGGCGCTGCGACCGTGACGGCGCTGGCAGCTGCGGCGGCAGCCTCGCGTGCGGCCTGCTGGGCCTCCCAGGCCCGGGCCGCGTCGCGGGCGCCCTGCATCTGCAGCAGGCGGATCTCGGCGTCCCGCAGTTGCTGGGCCAGCGCCAGCTTCTGCAGGTTGAGCGCGTCGAACTCGGCCTGGGCCCCCGACAGCTGCGCGGCGGCGGCGGCGTGGGCCTCCGCGGCGGCACCGGCGGCGCGGTCGCGCTCGGCGACGGTCGCCTGCGCGGCCTGCTCGGCGCGGGCCTGCTGCACCTCGACGATCTCCAGGGCGCCCAGCGTCTTCGACCGCTCGACACCGAGGGTGTCCAGCGTGGCGGCCTGCTGGAGGAGCTCGGCGGGGCCCTCGGCGTCCAGGAGCAGGTGCAGGTCGCCGAAGGACTGCTGGCCACCGCCCATGTAGGCCTGGCGCCCGATCTCGGAGACGTCGTCCTGGGCCTTGCCGACGGCCTGACCGGCCTCGAAGAGGGCGACCTCGGCAGCCGCCGCCTCCTGGTTGGCCGCGTCGAGCGCGGCCTGCGCGGCGAGCGCGTTGCCGCTGGCGGCCTCGGCCTCCAGGGTCATCCGCTGCAGCTTCTGCTCGGCGTCGGCCACGCGTCCGCCGAGCGCGGCGATCTCCGCGGCAACCGCGTCGTGCTGCGTGCGTGCCTCCTCCACGCGGGCGTCGTCGGCGGGCGCCGCGGTGGCAGCGGGCGAACCGACGAACGCGGCGGCGAGGAGCACGGCGGTGACCAACGGCGTCCGCAGACGTCGTCGGCGCGGAGCGGTGCTGGGCAGGTGGTGCGAGGTCGCCAAGGCGACGGTTCTCCGTTCCTCACGTCCGCCTACCGAGTTAGCTGACGGGTTCGGGCTCATGAGTGCCCTACCTGCCCGGCGTCCCCGTGCGCGGGCAGGACTCACCCCAGAGTTGCGGTGGGTCCCCGGTCCCCCCGGCCATCGGGCCGGCGGGTTCGGCGGGGTCCGGCCGGGGCTCTCGGGTGTCGAGGGCGAAGCCCGGCTGGACCGGAGGAGACGGTACAAGCGGAACCCGGCTATGTCACAGGCCGATAACGACGTGCGGACCGGATCGTCACGTGGACTCGCCGACGCCACCAGCGGTCACGCCCCTTGCGGGCTCCGCTTGTGATCCGCATCTCTCTGGCAGGCTGTCCGCACGGGGGCGGTAGCTCAGCTGGTCAGAGCATGGGACTCATAATCCCTGGGTCGTGGGTTCGAGCCCCACCCGCCCCACCACACGGCGCGGTCCTGGCCGGCGTCGTAGGCGGCGGCGATGTCCGGGTGCAGCGCGGCCGCCAGCGACCAGGACTGCTGAAAGCCTCACCACACGCCGAGCGCCGTCGCTTCGTCCGCACAGGAGGCGGGAACCGGGTCGCAGCTGCTCAGCTCGTCGGGGCTCAGCTGGACACTCGCACAGTTCCGGGTCGCCGCTGCCGTCGCTGGCGGCCCGGATGGCAGACGCAAGGGCCGGTCATCCCCGTCGGATGAGCCATTTCAGAGCCTGACCGGACACCGTTGCAATCCGACAAGTGCCGGTCGATGCGGCTGACGGTCGCGCTGTCGCAGGCGGAACAGGGGGACTCCTGATGTCGTACAGCCCGCAGGACCCCACGGTTGCGACGACGCCCGAGCAGCGGAATGCGGCCGCACTCTTCGCCATGGGGAGCTGCCGCCGCGTCACCGATCGCCTCCGGCAGTGTCGCGCGGGCTCCGTCGCTCGTCCCCGCCACGACACTCGCGCAGCGGACGTGAGCTGATGGGCCAGGTTCTCGGTGATCTGCTGCCGCTGGCGGTGGGGGTGGCGATCTCGCCCATCCCGATCATCTCGGTCGTGCTGATGCTGCTGGCCCCGAAGGCCGGGGGCACCAGCGTGGGGTTCCTGGTCGGGTGGCTGGTCGGGATCGCGGGGGCAACCACCGCGTTCCTGCTGCTCGCGGGCGCCCTGGACCTGGGCGGGGGCGGTTCGCCGTCGGCGGCGGCGTCGTGGGTCCAGCTCGGGCTGGGTGCGTTGCTGCTCGGGTTGGCCGCGCGGCAGTGGGGCGGCCGGCCGAAGGCGGGTGAACACGGCTCGATGCCCTCGTGGATGGCGGCGATCGACTCGTTCACCGCCGCCAAGGCCGCCGGACTCGGGCTACTGCTGTCGGCGGTGAACCCGAAGAACCTGCTGATGTGCATCGCCGCGGGATCGACGATCTCCGTTGGCGCTCTTTCCGCGGGGCAGGACGTGTGGGCGGTGGTCCTGTTCACCGTGATCGCGGCGAGCACCATCGCGGTGCCGGTCGTGGCCTACGCGGTGGGCCGCAAGCGCATGGCCGGGCCGCTGGAGTCGCTGCGCGGCTGGCTGACCGAGCACAACGTCGCTGTGATGGCCACGCTGCTGCTGGTCATCGGCGTCGTGCTGATCGGCAAGGGACTGGGCGGGCTGCTGTGAGCCTGCGGAGCGGAGGTCCCGCTCCGCAGGTAGATCGCCGTGACGTTGTGGCTGACCGATCGCCATCCAGATCGACGGCCCCGAGGCCTGGGACCTGGACCTCGGCATCGACGTCGTTCTCACCGATGCTGACGAGCGATACCGGCTGCGGCTGGCCACCGGCGCGCTCACCTACAGCAACCGCCCGCAGAAGGCCGCCGCCCACGCCACCGCAACCACGACCAAGCGAGCCCGCTGGCCCAGCGACGCCTGGCGAACGAGCGCCATTCGCTCTCTGATGTCGTCCACTGCTGGGCTTCTCCGCACCCAGCGCCTTCTCCCACCGGTTCGGGATGAGCCCGACGGACTGGCGTCGTTCAGCACCCCGGTCGAGTGGGCGAGAGAGCCGGGTAATGGGCCTCGCATGGTGCCCCCGAGCCTGCGTTTTGCCTGGTCAGCACAGCGTCCAGCCCTGAAGGCATCAGAATCCCCGGGTCGCGGGGTCGAGCCCCACCCGCCCCACAGCGGTTCCGCCGGCTGCCGGGGTCGCGGGCGAGGCGGTGCGGCGTGGCCAGGTCCAGGCGGAGCGCAGGATGACGGCCAGGAGCAGCACCTCGAGTCCGATGGAGAAGCCGTAGAAGTAGGCGTAGCTCCCGGACTCCCCTGCCGCGTTGTACACCGAGACGGGGATGTAGAGCGTTGCCACGACGAGGTTGACGGTGCGGGTGACGCCGGCGGGCAGTGTCGTGGAGACCAGGATCATGAGGATCGGGACGGCCACGAGTGTGAGAGACAGGGCGACGAAGGTCGGGCCGATGTCGAACTCGTGGACCGTGCCGCCCAGGATCTCGTCGATGGAGCCCGGCTTGTACAGCGCGAGGTAGTCGACGTAGATGTAGAGGAACATGAAGCTGGTCCACGCTGCGGCGAGCCTGGCCCGCACGGGCATGCGCAGCTCGTCCAGCGTGCTCGGGGACTGCGGGTGCTCCGCTGCGGTGTGGGAGTGAGACGTTCTCATCGCGATGCTCCTCGGATCGGTCGGTCGGGTGCGTCCACCCTCACGAATGCCGGCGGCGGGCACATCAGCCGCGGAGCCTGATCCGACCTGGCCATCGGCACAGCCGATCTCTCGTACTTTCGGCCGATCCGCCGAGCGCGCGGGCTGCCTAGCCTGATCGGATGGCCGCCGGCGCACTCCGCTCGCTGTGGGCCGAACCTCGACCCGCGAATCCCCCGGACCGGAGTCCGCGCGACTGGGCCCTGGTCGCGGTACTGATCTGCTGGTCCCTGGCGGAGGCGGTGCTCCGCCAGGACCTGGCGCCACGCCCGCTGCTGCTGCTCGCGGTGCTCGCGGTCCTCGGTCCCCTGCTGTGGCGACGCACGCATCCGCTCGTCGCGGTCGTGGTCGCCTTCGGCACGTTGACGATCGTCGACGTCGTCAGGATCCTCACCGGGTCGCACGGCACCCTGCTGAGCAGCATCTCCGCGGCGCTGATCCTGGCCTACGCCCTGTTCCGGTGGGGCTCCGGCCGGGCAGCCGCGAGCGGCCTCGGCGTCATCCTGCTCTGGCTGCCCATCACCCGCGTCGCCGACCCGACCGGCCTGGCCGAGACGGTCGCGCTGTTCGCGTTCTTCCTGTTCGCCGCGGCGCTGGGCGCCGCGGTCCGCTACCGGACGAAGATCCGCATCCGGGACCTCGACCAGGCCAGGGCCCGCGAACGCGAGCAGCTGGCGCGCGAGCTCCACGACACCGTCGCCCACCACGTGTCGGGCATCGCCATCCAGGCCCAGGCAGGACGCGCCGTCGCGGCCGCCCACCCCGAGCGTGCGGTCGAGGCCCTGGCCGTCATCGAGGACGCCGCGACCCGCACCCTCACCGAGCTGCGGGCGATCGTCGGCGTGCTCCGCGCCGCACAGGACACCGAGTTCGCACCCCAGCCCGGCGTGGCCGAGGTCGAGCAGCTCGCCACCGATGGCCGGACGCGTCCCTGCGTCGAGGTGACGCTGTCCGGCGAGTTCGACGACCTCAGCCCGGCGGTCGCGGCCGCGATCTACCGCCTGGCCCAGGAGTCGATCACCAACGCTCGGCGGCACGCCCGCCACGCGACCCAGGTCACCGTCGCCGTCATGGGCGACGCCGACCGGGTACGGCTGACCATCGAGGACGACGGGTCCGCCGCCGGCGGCCGCGCCCCAGCGGGCTACGGCCTGGTGGGCATGCGGGAACGCGCCGCACTGCTCGGCGGCACCTTCCACGCGGGCCCCATTTCCGAGCGGGGCTGGCGGGTGGAGGCGGTCCTGCCCCGGACCGGGACGCCGCGATGAGCATCAGGGTGCTCATCGCCGACGACCAGCCCATCGTGCGCACCGGGCTGACGATGCTGCTCGATGCCCAACCCGGCATCGACGTGGTCGGCGCGGCGGCCGACGGGCGCGAGGCGGTCCGCCTGGCGCTCGAGCTGCGTCCCGACGTCGGACTGTTCGACATCCGGATGCCGCTGATGGACGGCATCGAGGCCACCCGCCGCCTCGCCGGCCCCGACGTCGCCGCCCCCCTGCCGATCGTGGTCATCACCACCTTCGACCTCGACGAGTACGTGTACGGCGCTCTCCAGGCCGGCGCCCGCGGGTTCCTGCTCAAGGACGCCGGACCCGTCCTGCTGACCCAGGCCATCCACGCCGCCGCGGACGGGGACGCGCTGATCGCGCCCAGCGTGACGGTCCGGCTGCTCGCGGCGTTCGCCCATGCACGGACCTCACCACCGAGGCAGCCGATGGAACCGCTCACCGCCCGCGAGGAGGAGGTCCTCCTCCCGGTTGCGCGTGGCCGCACCAACACCGAGATCGCCGGCGAGCTCTTCATCACCCCGAGCACCGTCAAGGCCCACCTCGCCAGCCTGATGCGGAAGCTCGGCGCCCGGAACCGCGTCGAGGTCGCCATGTGGGCCCACGAGACCGGCCGCATCTGACTCGAACGCCCCACCACCAGCGGGCGACGCTCAGGTCGCGACGCGAAGGACCGCACGATGCCGAAACGCAACACGGGTCGGCGCGGCCATGGAGGGGTAGGCATCGCCCCATGAGCGCTGACACGGGACCCCAGACACGGGTCGTCGCCGACCGGTACGCGCTCGGGGAGCTGCTCGGCCAGGGCGGCATGGGCACGGTGTGGCTGGCGACCGACCGCGTCCTCGAACGCCAGGTGGCCGTCAAGGAGGTCACCTTCCCCCTGCACGTGACCGAGGAGGAACGCGCGATCCTCCGGGAGCGCACGATGCGGGAGGCCCGCGCCGCCGGACGGCTGGAGCACCCGCACATCACCACCGTCTACGACGTCGTGGAGGAGAGCGGCAAGCCCTGGCTGGTGATGAAGCACGTCCGCGCCCGCAGCCTGCAGGAGGTCATCGAAGAGCGGGGGCCGCTGCCGCCGGCCGAGGTGGCGCGCATCGGGCTGCACGTACTGGAGGCCCTGGTGGCCGCGCACGCGATCGGCATCGTGCACCGCGACGTCAAGCCCGCCAACGTGCTGGTGGGCCCCGACGGGTCGGGCTGCCTGACCGACTTCGGCATCGCCACCACCACCGGCGACTCCAGCCTGACGACGAACGGCGCACTGATCGGCTCGCCGTCCTACATGGCGCCGGAGCGCGCGCACGGGGACGAGCCACGCCCACCGGTCGACCTGTGGTCGCTGGGCGCCACCCTCTACGCCGCGGTGGAGGGCCGGCCCCCGTTCGACGGCGGCGACTCGATGGCCACGCTGATGAGCGTCGTCTCCGAGCCCCCGGCACCGATGCTGCGCGCCGGACCGCTCGAGCCGGTGCTGCGCGGCCTGCTGACCAAGGACCCTGAGCAGCGGAGCACCGCAGCCATCGCCCGGTCCCAGCTGGCCGCGGTGGCCGCCGGGAACGCGCCGGCCACCGAGGCCCCGGCGCCTCCGCCGGCACACGGCCGGATCCCGGGCGACGCGGTCGAGCGGATCGACGCCGCCGACCTCCTGGCTCTCGCGTCGGCGTCCCGGGCGCTGCTCGGATCCGTCGCCCGTGATGCCCGCGACCAGGCGCGGTCCATGCGCGACACCAGGCGGGAGCGCAAGGCCGAGTCGCGTCCGGTGGCGCAGCAGGCCCCGTCCGCTCCCCCGACCCGGAAGAAGTCGAGGTTCCGGTTCAAGCGCCGCTGGGTGGTGGTGCCGGTCGTGACGACCGTGCTCCTGCTGCTGCTCCTGGTGGTGGGCATGGTCCTCGCCATCGGCGCGCTCATGACCTGACGCTCTGCCGCGGCCGTACCGACGCGACCAGCAGACCGACGGCGAGCACCGCCGCGACCGCGCCGGACAGGAGCAACGGCAGGCGCCCGGACTCCCCCCACGCGAGACCGGCCCACAGGCCGGCGATCAGCACCGCACCTCCGGAGAGCCCCTGGAACAGGCCCTGTGCCGAGCCCTGCCGGTCCGCCGGGACGAGCGAGGAGATCCAGGCCTTCCCCACTCCGTCGGTGGCCGCGGCGAAGCCGCCGTAGACGACGAGCAGCGGGAGCACCCAGGAAGCGTCGTCCACCAGCCCCAGGCCCAGATAGCAGACGGCGAAGCAGGCCAGCCCGCCGGCGAACACCACGGGACGCGGCCGGCGATCCGACAGGGCGCCGGCCGGATAGGACAGTGCCGCGTAGACCGCGTTGTAGAGCACGTAGGCGCCGATGACGCCGGCGGTGGAGTAGCCCAGCTCGTGCACCCGCAGCAGGATCAGCGCGTCCGGGAAGTTCACCAGACCGAAGGCCACCAGCACGAGCACCACCCGCCAGAAGCGCGGCGGCAGACCGCTCGCCTCCAGCGGCGCACCCCGGTCCTCGCGCCGCGGCGGACGCGGTGTCTCCCGGACCGCGAGGACGAGCAGCGCGCTGAGCACCGCGGGGACCACCGCGATCGCCAGGACCCGCCGGATGTCGTGGTCGAGGAGTTCGTAGAGGGCCAGTCCCACCAGGGGCCCGAGCACCGCGCCGGTCGTGTCCGCGGTGCGGTGCAGACCGAAGGCGCGCCCGCGGGCCCGCTCCGGCACACCCACGACGAGCATTGCGTCCCGGGGCGCGCCCCGCACCCCCTTGCCGAGGCGGTCCAGGCACCGGCCCAGCAGGACCACCGGCCAGGTGAAGGCGACCGCGACGACGGCCTTGCCCACCGCCGCCATGCCGTAGCCCAGGCCGATGAGCGGCCGGCGGCGGTAACGGTCGGCCAGCCGCCCGGACACCAGCTTGGTGAGCGCAGCGGCGCCCTCCGCGGCCCCCTCGACCACCCCGACGACCACGGCCGGCGCGCCCAGGACCGCGGTCAGGAAGATGGGCAGCAGCGGGTAGAGCATCTCGCTCGCGGCGTCCTGCAGCAGCGAGACACCGGAGAGCACGAGCAGGTTGCGGCTCAACCAGGCCGGGAGGATCACGACGCCGCCGGTTCCTGGTCCTCTCCGAGCGTGGGCTCGTCCTTCGGCCGACCGCGGCCGTGGTCCCAGACGTCCCGCAGGATCACCTGGATCATGCTGACCACCGGGATCGCGAGGAGCGCCCCCAGGATGCCGAGCAGCTCCACCCCGATCAGGATGGCGATGATCACCGTCAGTGGGTTGAGCTTGACGGTGCGGGCGAACACGAGCGGCTGCAGCAGATGGTTCTCCAGCTGCTGGTACAGGACGAAGAACACCAGCACCGCGATGCCCGCGGGCACCGAGTGGACGAAGCCGGCGAGAACCGCCACCGCACCCCCGAGGGTGGCGCCCACGAGCGGGATCAGGTCGGCGATGCCGACGAACAGCGCGATGAGCCCGGCGAAGGGCACGCCGCTGACGAGCAGCACGACGTAGGTCAGCAGCCCGCAGATGACGCTGATCAGCAGGTTCCCCGAGATGTACCCGGTGACCGACTTCGCGCAGTCGCCCCCGACCCGACGGATCCGCTCGGCCGTCGTCGGCGCGAAGACGTTCAGCGAGCCCTCGACGATCTTCGGCCCCTCCAGCACCATCAGGTAGGCGAGGACGAACACCGTCACGGTCCCGGCGACCCCGGTCGCCACACCCGCCAGCACGCCCGCCGCCGGCGTGGTCAGACCGGTCGCGAACGACTTGATCTTGTCCTGGTTGTCCTGCACGTACTGCACCGCGTTCGTGCGCTCCAGGAGATGCCCGATCGGCCCGCGCCCCGTCCGCGCCTCGTCGATCAGGTCGGGCAGCTTGCCGGCGAACTTCGTTCCTTCCCTCGCCAACGGCACCGCGAAGGCGGTGATCAGCGCAGCGAGCGCGACGAACACGAGCAGGAAGACGAGGAACGTGGCCAGCGCCCGGCGCCGGCCACCGAACACCCGCCTCTGCGCCCAGTCGACGAGCGGGTACAGCGCCACCGCGAAGAAGGCGCCCACCACGATCCAGGTGAGCACCCGCCGGGTCTCGATCACGACGTACAGGAGCAGCGCCGTGGCCAGGACCAGCCCGATGGTGGCCAGGATGGTCCGCACCGGAACGGGCCGGCGCGCGTCTCCGCCGGAAAGGGACGTCACGGCCGCACGATGCCCATGCGGTACGAAAGCACACCCCGAGCGCCTCCCAGGTTGTTCGCCGTGCTGACCGCCGTGTCCTGCGCGAAGGTGGGGTCATGACGACTCCTGAGCCCCAGCCCCGCGACATCGCCCTCGAGCAGGAGACCCCCGAGCAGGCCGCCGACCTCGAGGCGCAGAGCGAGCCCGAGGGCACCTCGGACGAGGCGGTCGGCGGCGCGCACCCGTCCTGACGGGCGGGTGAGGACGGCGGCTGCGCGGGTAGGCGTGAGCCCATGCGCAGCGCCGACCTCCTCCGATACGCCTTCGACCAGGTCGACGGCACCCTCCGCCGGACCCTCCGAGGCCTGGACCCCGACGAGTTGAGCCGCCGCCCCGGGCCGGGTGCGAACACCATCGGGTGGCTGGTCTGGCACCTCGTCCGGGTCCAGGACGACCACGTCGCCGAGCTCGCCGGCCGGGATCAGGTGTGGACCGCCGACGGCTGGGCCGACCGATTCGGCCTGCCGTTCGACCCGTCGGAGACCGGCTACGGGTTCGACGCCGAGCAGGTCGGCGCCGTCCGCGTCCCCTCGGTCGACCTCCTCGTGGACTACGCCTCAGCGGTCCACGCGCGCACCGCCGAGTACCTGGGCGGGCTCTCCGACGACGACCTGGACCGGGTGATCGACGAGTCCTACGACCCGCCCGTCACCGTCGGGATCCGCCTGGTCAGCGTGCTGTCCGACGACCTGCAGCACCTCGGCCAGGCCGCCTACGTCCGAGGGCTCCAGGGCTCCTGACCCACCACGCGAGCCGTCAGCTCGGCCAGCAGCCGCCCGGGTTCGGCCAGGCAGCGCCGCACGTCCGGCTCGACCTCGGTGAGTGTGTGCGCGGCGAGGAACCCGGATGCGGTCAGCTGGTCCGCGCCGAGCGCGACCCTCCCGGCGACGGCCAGGCACGGCACCCCCGCCGCGGCCGCCCGCCGCGCGACCTCGGCCGGCGCCTTGCCGCGCAGCGTCTGCCCGTCCAGCGATCCCTCGCCGG
The DNA here is from genome assembly GCA_963747895.1 of uncultured Actinomycetota bacterium. Lineage (GTDB taxonomy): Bacteria > Actinomycetota > Actinomycetes > Mycobacteriales > Geodermatophilaceae > Blastococcus. The sequence continues at coordinate 27,413 of CAVVGX010000002.1, read as the reverse complement.
TGATCACCAGCGACGCCCCGGCCAGCGCGTCGTCGAGCCCGATCAGGTCGCACACCAACCCGGCGCCGGAGACGATCCGGGCGCCCACCGCCAGCGCGCCGGCCGCCGTCCCGCCGGCTCCCCCGGCACCCGGCGTCGCCGCCACGTCGACGCCCAGGTCGCGCGCCAGGACGGCGGCGTAGCGGGCCAGCGCCGCGTCCAGCAGGTCGACGTCCTCCGCCGATGCGCCCTTCTGCGGGCCGAAGACGTGCGCCGCCCCCGAGGGCCCGGTCAGCGGGTTGTCGACGTCGGAGGCGACGACGAACTCCACCTGCGCCAGCCGCGGGTCCAGCCGGTCGGCGTCGACCCGGTCGAGGTGCAGCAGGCCTCCGCCACCCGGCGGCACGTCGCGGCCGTCGGCATCGAGCAGCCGCAGCCCCAGCGCCTGCAGCATCCCCGCCCCGCCGTCGGTGGTGGCGCTGCCGCCGATGCCCAGCACCAGCCGCCGGACGCCGTCGTCCAGGGCGTGCCGCACCAGCTGCCCCACACCCCGCGTGGTGGCGCTGAGCGGTGCCGGCCGGTCGAGCAGGCCCAGGCCCGCGGCGGTGGCCAGCTCCAGGACCGCCGTCGTCCCGAGGACCGCGCGGACGGCGTCGACCGGGCGTCCGTCCGGGCCCGTCACGCGCGCCGTCCGCGGGCGGTACCCGGCGCGGAGCGCGGCCGCGACGGTGCCCTCTCCCCCGTCGGCGACCGGGCGGAGCACCGCCTCCACCCCGGGCAACGCCCGCGCCAGGCCCTCGGCGATGGCCGCTGCGGCGTCGTCCGCGGACAGGGTCCCCTTGAAGGAGTCGGGGGCGACGACGACGCGCACGACGAGCAGCATGCCCCGGGTCGTCGTAGCGTCCGGCAGGTGACCGCTCCCAGCCCCGACTTCTACCTCATCGACGAGCTCCTCGACCCCGCGGACATCGCGATCCGCGACCGGGTCCGCGCCTTCTGCGAGAAGGAGGTGAACCCGACGATCAACGAGTACTGGGACCGCGCGGAGTTCCCCTTCGACATCGTGCCGAAGCTGGCGGGTCTCGGCGTCGTCGGCGGCACCATCGAGGGCTACGGCTGCCCGGGCATGAGCAACGTCGCCGCCGGCCTGGTCGCGGCGGAGTTCGCCCGCTCGGACGGCAGCGTCGGGACGTTCAACGGGGTGCACAGCTTCCTGGCGATGCAGTCGATCGCGGTGCTCGGCTCGGAGGAGCAGCGCGAGCGCTGGCTGCCGGAGATGGCGCGGCTGGAGAAGATCGGCGCCTTCGGCCTCACCGAGCCCGCGCACGGGTCCGACGCCGTCGGCCTGGAGACCTCCGCCCGCCGGGACGGCGACTCCTTCGTGCTGAACGGTCAGAAGAAGTGGATCGGCAACGGCTCGATCGCCGACTACGTGATCATCTGGGCCCGCGGTGAGGACGGCGCCGTCGGCGGCTACGTCGTCGAGAAGGGCGCCGCGGGCTACGAGGCGACGGTCATGACCGGGAAGACGGCGCTCCGGGCGGTCTGGCAGGCCGAGATCACGCTGACCGACGTCCGGGTGCCGGTGGAGAACAAGCTCGCCGAGTGCCACTCGTTCAAGGACGTCTCCCGGATGCTGGACCGCACCCGGTACACCGTCGCCTGGCGCGCCCTCGGGCTGGCGATGGCCTCCTACGAGCTGGCGCTGGCCCACGCGTTGGAGCGCGAGCAGTTCGGGCAGCCGATCGCCGGGTTCCAGCTGGTCCAGGACAAGCTGGCCCGGATGCTCTCCGAGATCACGACGATGCAGCTGATGTGCTGGCGGCTGTCGACCCTCGCCGACTCCGGCCGGATGACGGCGGCGATGGCCTCGCTGGCCAAGATGAACTGCGCGGCCAAGGCACGGGCGATCGTCGCCGACGCCCGCGACATCCTCGGTGGCGACGGGATCCTGCTCGAGCACCACGTCGCCCGGCACCACGCCGACATGGAGGCGATCTTCACCTTCGAGGGCACCGACTCGGTGCAGGCGCTGATCGTGGGCCGGGAGCTCACCGGCCTGTCGGCGATCAGCGGGCGCAAGCCGGAGCGCTGATCCCGGCCCCGGGATCAGCGCTGGGAGGAGGCCGAGCTCAGCGCGCGGAGGTGAGCGTCTTGGCGGTCACCCGGGCGCACTCGGGGCAGGCGGTGCGCCCGGCACCGACCCGCGACCACTTCTGCGATCCCCAGATCTGGACGATCGCGCCGCAGAGTGCCAGCTCGATCTCGCCGTCCAGTTCGGCGGGTGCGCGGTGCGCCTCGACTGCGTGCCACGGGTGTGCCTGCTCGGCGGGCTCGCCGCTGGACCAGCGGTCCGGGCGGGCGAACCCTACGGCGTACGTGTCCACGACACCTTGTGTGCCCTGCCGCACACCCGGTCAATCCCGCCGTTCGGGCGAATGTGACCGCTGCGTTCCGTAGTGCTGACCGGGTACACCTCAGGGTCCTGCCGGAGGCGCGCGGTGGCGCGGGCGCGTTACCGTCGTGGTGGACGAGCTGAGGGAGTGGGCGCATGGATCCGGTGAGCCTGCTGGTGGGCGGGCTCCTGCTCGCGGGTGGCTTCCTCGCCGGCCGGCTGGGTCGACGTCGGCCCGCTCCTCCCCCGCCGGTCACCCCGGTGTGCGGCTGCGGGCACGCGCTGAGCCAGCACGACCGCGACACCTCCACCTGCTACGCCGAGCTCAGGCGCGACACCTACGACAAGCGCGGCCGGTGGTCGGGCCACAGCTGGGTGCCCTGCACCTGCCGGCAGTACGTGGGCCCGCGGCCCATCGACGAGGTCTTCGCGCCCCGTCTCCTCCCGCCGACGGCCGACTGACGCCGTGACCGGACCCCAGCCACCCCGGCGCCGCCGCGCCGGCCTGCTCGGCGTCACCGAGCCCGTCCGCGCCCTGGCCAGCGCCGGCGCCTTCGCCGCCGGCCTGCCACTCCTGCAGCTGGCCCCGCGCGGCGATGAGCACCCGGTGCTCGTGCTGCCCGGCCTGATGGCCTCCGACGTCTCCACCCGGGTGCTGCGCGTGTGGCTGCGCCGGCTGGGTTACCCCGTGGTGGGGTGGGAGCTGGGCCGCAACCGCGGCCCCACCCGGGAGGTCCTCGACGCGCTGCCGCGGCTGGTCGACCGGCTGGCCGCCGAGCACGGGACGGCCGTGAGCATCGTCGGGCAGAGCCTCGGCGGGATCTTCGCCCGGAGCCTGGCCCGCAAGGCGCCGCGACAGGTCCGGCAGGTCGTCTCGCTCGGCTCGCCGTTCGCCGCCGGCGGTCCGGACGGCTCCGCCGCCGCCCGCGTCTACCGGCGCTACTCGTCCTCCCACAGCACCCGGCGGCTCTCCTCGGCGCGTTCCCCGGCCGCTCCCCTGCCGGTGCCGAGCACCGCCGTCTACTCGCGGTGGGACGGCGTCGTCGACTGGCGCGCCTGCCGCCAGCAGCCCGGCCCCCGCAGCGAGAACGTCGCCGTGCACGCCAGCCACCTCGGCATGGGCCACGACCCTGCCGTGCTGTGGGTGATCGCCGACCGGCTCGCCCAGCCGCGGCACGACTGGCAGCCCTTCCAGCGGCCCACCCGCTTCGGCCTCGGCGCCCTGTTCCCCGCCGAGGTCTGAGCGGGGTCACCCCCGGGTCAGCGCAGCCGCTGGGGCAGTCCTGCGGTCACCAGCTCCACGCGCTGGGAGGCGGCCGCCACCCGGGCGTTGAGCACCCCCATCTCGTCGCGGAACCGCCGTCCCGACGCGGTCGCCGGGACGATCCCGCTCCCCACCTCGTTGCTGACCGCGACCACCCGCCGGCGGGTGCCTGTCCAGGCCGACAGCAGCTCGTCCACGGCACCGGCCAGCCGCTCGCCGGACCCGGGGCGCTCGTCCCAGACGCCGCACCCGTCCATCGTCCCGGCCAGCCAGGTGGTCAGGCAGTCGACGAGCACCGGGGGGCCGGAGCGGCCCAGCACGCCGGCCAGGTCGAGCGTCTCCACCGTCCGCCAGGACGCCGGCCGGCGCGCACGGTGCACGGCGACGCGGTCGGCCCACTCGGGGTCGTCCGGGCCGGGCGCGCGCCCGCAGGCGACGTAGTCGACCAACCGCTCCCGGGCGAGCAGCCGCTCGGCGTAGGACGACTTGCCCGACCGCGCACCGCCCAGCACGAGGACGCGTCGGGGACGGCGGAGCAGCACGGACCGAGTCTGCCGCCCGGGTTCGCCGGGTCTCCGCCGGGGGCATGCACCCCGGATGCGCGCGGAACAGGTGACCGACCCGGTGGCGTACCACGGCGAGGGCCCCGTCTGGTCGCCGTCCTGGGGTGGGCTGCGCTGGGTGGACATGCTGGCCGGCGACGTGCTGTCGCTGGCCGGGGACGGGACGGTCGACCGCCGTCACGTCAGCGGGGTGGTGGCGGCGGTCCGGCCCCGCCGCGGCGGCGGGGCGGTGCTCGGCGTCGAGCGCGGATTCGCCCTCGAGGACGCCGACGGCGCACTGACCGCGCTCCCCCCGCTGTGGGACGACGAGGGCGTGCGGATGAACGAGGGCGGCTGCGACCCCGACGGCCGCTTCTACTGCGGCTCGATGGCCTACGACCAGCGCCCGGGCGCCGCCACCCTCTACCGCCTGGATCCCGACGGCCGCACCACCGCCGTGCTCGAGGGCGTAACGGTGTCCAACGGGCTGGAGTGGAGCCCCGACGGCACGCGCGCCTACTACGACGACACCGCCACGCACCGCGTCGACGTCTTCGACTACGACCCCGACCGCGGGCTGCACGGACGGCGTCCGTTCGCCGAGATCCCCGACGGCGGCCTGCCCGACGGGCTCACGGTCGACGCGGACGGGGGGCTCTGGGTGGCCCTGGCCGACCGGGGCGAGGTCTGGCACCTCACCGCCGACGGCGTGCACGACGGGGTGGTGGAGGTGCCCGTCGGCATGGTGACCGCGTGCACCTTCGGCGGCCCCGAGCTCGACCAGCTGTTCATCACCACCTCGCGGGAGGACGTCCCGCCGGGCGAGGACCCGCTGGCCGGCTCCCTGTTCCGGGCCGACGTCGGCGTGCGTGGTCTGCCGGTCCGGGAGTTCGCCGGCTGACCGGCGGTGCCGCTGTGCCAGGCTGGTCCGCGTGAGCGACGTCCAGGTGGTCACCAGCCGCGAGGTCCCGCTCGGCGGACCGCGGGCGATGACGGTTCGGCGCACGCTGCCGCAGCGCGCCCGGTCGCTCGTGGGCGCCTGGTGCTTCGCCGACCACTACGGCCCGGACGACGTCGCCACCACCGGCGGCATGGACGTGCCGCCGCACCCGCACACCGGCCTGCAGACGGTCAGCTGGCTGTTCAGCGGGGAGATCGAGCACCGCGACACCACCGGGGCCCACGCGATCGTCCGCGCCGGGGAGCTGAACCTGATGACCGGCGGGTCGGGGGTCGCGCACTCGGAGGTGTCCACGCCGGACACCGGCACGCTGCACGGCGTCCAGCTGTGGACGGCGCTGCCCGACGCCGCCCGCCACCTGCCACGGTCCTTCGTCCACCACGTCCCCGAGGTGGTGGCGCTGGACGGGGCGACCGTCCGCGTGCTGCTCGGGACGCTGGCCGGCTCGACGTCCCCGGTGCCCACGCACACCCCGCTGCTGGGCGCGGAGGTGGTGCTCGACGCGGGGACCGAGCTGGTGCTGGACGTCCTGCCTGCGTTCGAGCACGGGGTGCTGGTGGACCAGGGCCCGGTCGTCCTCGACGGCGTCGGGCTGGACCGCGCGGAGCTCGGCTACACGGCCCCCGGCCGGCGCCAGCTCACCCTCGGCAACCCCGGGAGCCGCCCGGCCCGCGTCATGCTGCTGGGCGGCGAGCCGTTCCGGGAGCCCGTGGTGATGTGGTGGAACTTCATCGGCCGCACCCATGGAGAGATCGCCGGCTACCGCGAGGAGTGGGAGTCCGGCTCGGCCCGCTTCGGGCAGGTCGAGGGGTACGGCGGGCAGGTGCAGCGGCTGCCCGCCCCGCCCCTGCCCACCGTCCGGCTCAAGGCCCGGATGACCCCGCCGGCGCCCGAGGACCCCAGCGCCTGGGGCTGACCGTCAGGCCAGGCGGCTGCGGAAGTCGGCGAGGGCGTCCGCGTCCGTGCCCTCGGGCGGGACGACGTGCACCTGGTCGATGGTGCCGCCGTAGCGCCGGGCGAGCTCGTCGGCGACCTCCGCGATGGGCCCGATGACGGAGAACGCGCCCAGCAGGTCGTCGTCGACGAGGTCGCCCATCCGGGCCCAGCGGTCGGGGTCGCTGCCGATGGACAGCGCGTGCAGCTGGTCGTGCAGCTCGCCCCGCCCGGCCCGGCGCAGGACGTCGGCGTAGGCGGGCGTCGACCCGTAGAACGCGATCTGCCGCCGCACGGCCAGTTTCTCCTGCTCGCCGGCGCCTGCCTCCCCGGTGACCACGACGAAGCCGGGGCAGTGCACGACCACGTCCGCGCGCTCCCGGCCCGCCTTGTCCAGCCCCTCGTGCAGCGCGGGGAGGGTGACCTCGTGGAACCACTCCGGCGTGCTGAAGGCGTGCGGGATCAGCCCGTCGGCGAGCTCACCGGCCAGCCGCGTCATGACGGGGCCGACGGCGGCGAGGTGCACCTCGGGTGCGGTGGGCGTCGATTCCGGCCGGAACATGTCGGTCATCAGGGTGTGGCTGTAGTGCTCGCTGCGGAAGGCGAGCTGCACACCTTCGTTCCAGTCCGCCCAGATGGCGTGCAGGGCGCCCAGGTAGTCGCGCATCTGCGCCGCCGGCTTGCTGCTCCAGGGCATGTCGAACCGCCGCGTGATGTGCGGCTTGATCTGCGTCCCCAGCCCGAGGACCGCGCGCCCGCCGGAGAGCAGGTGGAGGTAGTGCGCCGCGTTCGCCGTGACCATGGGGCTGCGGGCGAAGGCGACGGCGATGTGGGTCTCCAGCCGCATCTCCCCCGAGGACGCGGCCGCGACGGCCAGCGGCAGGAACGGGTCGTTCGCGACCTCCGAGGTGGAGAGCGCGTCGAAGCCCAGATCCCGGGCCCGCGCCGCCTCGGCGGCGATCTCCCCGGGCGCGCCGCGCAGCCCGTATCCGATGCGCATCGTCGTCCCCCGCTCTACTTCGGGACCTGGCGCATGAAGATCGACGGGTGGAGCCCGTCGGCCAGCGGCCGGAACTCCTTCTCCATCTGCTGCGCCAGGTCCGCGAGGTCCCAGGGCCCGTCGGAGGAGATGGAGGCCCGCACCTCGGGGTTGTTCCACAGCGTCACGCCGTAGCCGGCGGCACCGAGGGTGCGACCGGAGATCCAGTCGGACTCCTCGCTGGCCAGGTAGGTGACCAGGGGCGCGATGTTGTCCGGGGAGCGCGAGTCGTCCCCGGCCGGGCGCTCGCCGCTGCCCAGCTGCTTGTCCTGCGGGATGGTCGCGGTCAGCCGCGTCGCGGCTCCGGGGGCGATGGCGTTCGCGGTGACGCCGTAGCGGCCCAGCGCGTTGGCCAGCGACGCGGTCAGGCCGATGATGCCCATCTTCGCGGCGGCGTAGTTGGGCTGCCCCGGGGAGCCCTGCAGGGCCGAGTCCGAGGTGAAGTTGATGATCCGGAAGTGGCCGTCCGGGTTGCGCTGCTGGCGCCAGTAGGCGGCGGCCGGCTTCACGGTGCTGAAGTGCCCGCGCAGGTGGACGCGGATGACGGCGTCCCAGTCCTCGTCGTCGAGGTTGAAGATCATCTTGTCGCGCAGGATCCCGGCCACGTTCACGACGACGTCGAGCTTGCCGTAGGTGTCGACGGCGAGGTCGACCAGCCGCTTGCCGGTGGCGGTGTCGGCGATGTCGCCGCCGTCGCTGACCGCCTCTCCCCCGGCCTGCACGATCTCGTCGGCGATGTCGCGGGCCGGGCCCTCGTCGCCGCCGGTGCCGTCGGGGCCGGCGCCGAGGTCGTTGACCACCAGCCGCGCGCCCTGCTCGGCGAAGAGCCGGCTCACGGAGGCGCCGATGCCCCGGCCCGCTCCGGTGATGATGACGACCCGGCCGTCGAGTGTGCCGCTCATGGACTGCCTCTCGGATATCGGTAGCGCCCGCGCCCGAGCCAGTGAGAGCACGTTCTACCGGTTGTGAGAGCACGTTCTACTACGGTAGGAACGGGACCCGCAAGGGTGCGCCGCGACCAGGTCGGCTCCGTCACGCAGCACGACAGGGAAGGACGGCCGATGCCCGGGCCGACACCACTGCCCACGCCCGAGACAGCCCCGTACTGGGAGGGCGCCGCGGCCGGCGAGCTGCGTGTGCAGCAGTGCGACAGCTGCACGCGCCACTACTTCTACCCCCGCCCGTTCTGCCCGAACTGCGGGTCGGCGGAGGTCGTCTGGCGGGTGGCCAGCGGGCGGGCGACGCTCGTCTCCTACGTCATCAACCACCGGCCGATCCCCGCGTCGGACACGCCCGTGGTCATCGCCCTCGTCCAGCTCGAGGAGGGCCCGCAGATGATGTCCACCATCGTCGGGGTGGAGCCGGAACCCGAGAACCTGCCGCTGGACCTGCCGCTGCAGGTCACCTTCGAGCAGCGCGGCGACTACGCCATCCCCGTGTTCACCCCGGCGGAGGGAACCCGATGACCACCACGTCGATGCACGGCGGCGACATCGCGATCGTCGGCGCCTCCGAGACCACGCAGATCGGCGCGCTGCCGGACACGTCGGTCATCAACCTGCACGCCGACGCGGCGCGCAACGCCCTCGCCGACGCCGGGCTCACCATCAAGGACGTCGACGGCGTCGCGACGGCGGGACCGCTGGCGCACGAGATCTCCCACCACCTCGGCATCACCCCGCGCTGGCTCGACGGCACGATGGTCGGCGGGTGCAGCTTCATGCTGCACGTCCGCCACGCCGCCGCCGCGATCGCCGCGGGCGCCGCCGACGTCGTCCTGGTCACCCACGGCGAATCGGGCCGCTCCCGTGTCGGGGTGGGCGGCCGGGCTCCGAGCCCGTCGTCGGCGCAGGGGCAGTTCGAGGCGGTCTACGGGGCGGTGACGCCCTACTCCACCTTCACGGTGCCGGCGCTGCGCTTCCTGCACGAGCGCGGCATGGACCGCGAGGCGCTGGCCCAGGTCGTCGTGGCGCAGCGCGAGTGGGCCATCGGCAACCCCCGGGCGTCGCGCCGCACGCCCACCACGGTGGAGGCGGTCCTGGAGCAGCCGCCCGTGGCGTGGCCGTTCTCCAAGGACATGTGCTGCGTCGTCACCGACGGCGGCGGAGCGCTGGTGCTCACCAGTGCCGAGCGGGCCGCCGACCTGCCCGCCGTCGACCGCGCCGTCTACCTGCTGGGATCGGGTGAGTCCGCCGAGGCGCCGATGGTCTCCCAGATGGCCGACCCGGGCTCGTTCCGCGCGTTCCGCCTGGCCAGCGCCGAGGCCCTGGCCACCGCCGGCATCGGGCACGCCGACGTCGACCACTTCATGGGCTACGACGCCTTCGCCCACCTGCCGCTGTACATGCTCGAGGACATCGGCTTCGTGGGGCGGGGCGAGTCCCGCGACTTCATCGCCGAGGGCCACACCGGGAAGGGCGGTCGCCTGCCCATGAACACCAACGGCGGCGGGCTCTCCTACACGCACACCGGCATGTACGGGATGTTCGCCATCCAGGAGGCGGTGCGCCAGCTGCGCGGCGAGGCCTTCGCGCAGGTGCCCGGGGTCCGCACGAGCTTCGTCCAGGGCGTCGGCATGTTCTTCGCCGCGGCCGGCAGCCTCGTCCTGTCGAACGAGCGGCCGTGATGTCGTCGGGAGCGGTCGAGGTGACCGACGACGACCTGGCCGAGGAGCGCCTGTCCGGGCGCTCGTCGGAGGCGCGGGCGGCCCGGACCCAGCGGATGATCCGCGCGGCCATCGAGCTCGCCGGTCAGGGCGGCTACGAGGCCGTCCAGGTGCGCGAGGTGGCGGCGAAGGCCAAGGTCGCGCTGGCGACGTTCTACCGCTACTACCCGTCCAAGAAGCAGCTGCTGCTCGCCGCCGTCCAGTCCGAGATGGCCAAGCTCAGCGCGGACGTCGACGCACGCCGGCCCCGCGCGAGGACGCCGGAGGCGCGGGCCGGGGAGGTCTTCGCGCGGGCCTTCCACGCGATGGTCAAGGATCCCGGGTTCGCCCACGCCGCTCTGTCGGTCCGCCAGTCACCGGTGCCGTTCGGTGCCCACGAGAAGCGCACGCCACCGGTGGGCCACGACAACACGTTCGTCGACATCGCCGCCGCGGCGGCGTGGGGCGCCGACCACCGGGTGACGGCGGCGGAGTACCTCGCGCTGCACATGGTCGAGTCGCTGTGGATCGGGTGCACGGTCGACTGGCTGAACGGCCGGCTGACCGCCCCGGCCGCGGAACAGCGCATCCGCCTGGCCGCGGAGAAGCTGCTGGGCTGAGGACCCGACGTCCGAATGCTCCGGGGCGTGACCCTGGCCTCATCCCCGTTCCTCTGGCTACGATGACCGCGCCGCGTAAGTAGAGCGTGTTCTCCCAGCGAGCTCGGTCTCGCCGACACGCTCCGACCGTCTCGCCACCCCCTGCAAGAAGGGCTCACCACCATGTCGACCGACGAGTTCCGGGCCAAGGCCCTGGCCTGGCTCCAGCAGAACGCCAAGCCGTTCGACGAGAACTCCCAGGGCTCCTCCGCGACCCTCGCGGAGTCGAAGGCGTTCCAGAAGGGGCTGTGGGAGGCAGGTCTCGCCGGCATCACCTGGCCCAAGGAGTACGGCGGCCAGGGCCTGGGCACCGCCGAGCAGCTCGCCTTCAACGACGTGGCTGCCGACTTCCGCATGCCCGTGGGCCCGTTCGTCATCGGCCTGGGCATGCCCGCGCCCGTGCTGCTCGAGTTCGGCACCGAGGAGCAGAAGAAGCGCCACATCCCGCCGATGCTGCGCGGCGACGAGATCTGGAGCCAGCTGTTCTCCGAGCCCAGCGGCGGCTCGGACGTCGCCAGCCTGCAGACCTCCGCGACCAAGGTCGAGGACGGCTGGCTGATCAACGGCCAGAAGGTGTGGACGTCGGGCGCGCAGTTCAGCGACTTCGGCGCCGTCCTGGTCCGCACCGACCCGACGCGGCCCAAGCACCAGGGCATCACGATGTTCATCGTCGACCTGCACCACCCCGGCGTCACCGTGCGCCCGCTGGTCGTGGCCACCGGTGACGCGCCGTTCAACGAGGTCTTCTTCGACGACGTCCACGTGCCCGAGGACGCGGTGATCGGCGAGGTCAACAACGGCTGGGCCGTCGCCGTCGCGATGCTGCGCTACGAGCGGGTCACCATCGGCACCGGCGTCCGCGCGCGGGCCAACCCGCTGGGCTACGACGCGCTGGTCGAGCTGGTCCGCGCACGGGGCCTCGACGGCGACCCGTCCGTTCGCCGCAAGCTCGCTCTGATCGCCGCCCGGGAGAGCGCCATGCGCTCCTACAGCGCGGTGCTCCACCAGGAGGCCAAGGCCGGCGTGCCCATCGGCGCGCGGGGCTCGGCGGCCAAGCTCGCGGGCGCCACGTTCCCGCTGTGGGTCTCGGACGTCGTCCAGGAGCTCTTCGGCGAGGAGCTGGCGCTGCAGACCCCGGACATGCTCCCCCTGGCCCGGTCGATCCTGGCCGCTCCCGGCGGCGCGACGGCCGGTGGCTCCAACGAGATCCAGCGCAACATCATCGCCGAGCGCGTGCTGGGCCTGCCCAAGGACGCCGGCGTCGACAAGAACGTGCCCTTCAACCAGCTCAAGCTGTCCAAGTGACCGCCGCGTCCGCCCAAGGAGCGACCTCGTGACCCTCATCGACACCGACGACCAGCGCGATCTGGCGAGCAGCGTCAAGCGCTTCGTCGCCGGTCAGGCGCCGATGTCCGCCGTCCGGAAGACCTTCGACGCGAAGCTGGCCTTCGACCCGGAGGTCTGGCGGCGGCTGAGTCAGGACCTCGGCGTCGCGGGCCTGGCGATCCCCGAGGAGTACGGCGGCGCCGGCGCCTCGTGGGCCGAGCTGGTCGTCGCCCTGCGCGAGCTCGGCGCCGGTCTGGTGCCGACGCCGCTGCTGGCCACCAGCGTCCTGGCGACCGGCACGCTGCTCGCCCTGGACGACGAGGAGGCGCGGCGCGAGTGGCTGCCGCGCTTCGCCGAGGGCACCGCGATCGGCACGCTGGCGGTCAGCGAGGGTCCGCGCCGCGAGTGGGCGGTGGCCGACTCGGCCGTCACCGTGGCGGACGGGGCGCTCACCGGGTCGAAGACGGCGGTGCTCAACGCCGCCGAGGCCGACGTCCTGCTGGTGACCACCGCCCAGGGTGTCTTCCTCGTGGAGAAGGGCGCCCCTGGCCTCACCGTCACCCCGGTCGAGTCGCTGGACCTGACCCGCGGCATCGCGAACGTCGCGTTCGAGGGGACGCCGGGGCGCCTGCTCTCCGGCGACGCGGTCGCCGCCGTCGAGAAGGTGGCGGACCTGGCGGACCTGGCCCTGGCCACGGAGCAGGCCGCGGCGACCAAGGCCTGCCTGGACATGACGACCGAGTACGCCAAGATCCGCTACAGCTTCGGCCAGCCGATCGGCATCTACCAGGGCGTCAAGCACCCGCTCGCCGACATCTACACCGACTGGGCGCTCACCGACGCCGCCGTCCGCAAGGCGTCGGAGTCGCTGGTCGAGGGCAGCCCGACGGCGTCGCTGGACGCCGCGACCGCCCGGCTCCTGGCGTCGGCCGGGTACGTCGAGGCCGCCAAGATGACGATGCTGCTGCACGGCGGCATCGGCTTCACCTGGGAGCACGACGCGCACCTGTACTACCGCAACGCCATCACCGGCAACGTGCTGCTGGGCGGCCCGACGGCGCAGCAGGACCGCGTCGCCGAGAAGCTGGGGGTCTGACCGCCGATGTATCCCGGGACCTGGGCGCAGACGGCGCCCGACAAGCTCGCGATCGTGATGGCCGGCTCCGGCCGGTCGCTCACCTACGAGCAGCTCGACGACAACAGTCGCCGGACTGCGCACTTCCTGCGGGACACCGTCGGGCTGGTGCCCGGCGACTCCGTCGTGGTGCTCAGCGACAACGTGCCCGAGACGCTGGAGCTCTACTGGGCCGGCGTGCGCATCGGGCTGTACGTCACCTTCGCGAACAGCCACCTGGCCGGGCCGGAGGCCGACTACATCATCGAGAACTCCGGTGCGAAGGTGCTCTTCGTGTCGGCGAACCTGGCCGATCTCGCGTCGAAGCTGACGGCGTCGTCGGTGAAGCACCGCCTCGTCTTCGGCGGAGAGGTGCCGGGCTACGAGAGCTACGAGGCGGTGCGGGACGCGGCCTCGGCCGAGCCGCTCGGTGACCAGCCGCGTGGCGACACGATGCTCTACTCCTCGGGCACCACGGGCCGGCCGAAGGGCATCAAGCGCCCGCTGACCGGTGCGCAGGTCGACGAGCAGAGCGCGATGTCGGCGACGCTGCAGCTGCTCTACGGCATGACGGAGCAGACGGTGTACCTGTCGCCGGCTCCGGCGTACCACGCGGCGCCCATGGCGTTCATGGCCGCGGTGCAGTCACTCGGCGGCACCGTCGTGATGATGGAGAAGTTCGACCCCGAGGGCGTCCTCGAGGCGATCCAGCGGTTCCGCGTGACCGAGATGCAGATGGTGCCGACGCACTTCGTGCGGCTGCTCAAGCTGCCGGAGAGCGTGCGCACCAGCTACGACCTGTCCTCGCTGAAGATGGTCATCCACGCGGCCGCGCCGTGCCCGCCGGACGTGAAGCGGGCGATGATCGACTGGCTGGGGCCGATCATCATGGAGTACTACGCCTCCACCGAGGCGGCCGGATCGACGTTCATCGACTCGGCCACCTGGCTGGAGCACCCGGGGTCGGTCGGGAAGCCCAGCACGCCGGGCAGCCTGCACATCTGCGACGAGACGGGCAAGGAGCTCGGGCCGCGCGAGGTGGGCACCATCTACTTCGCGTCGGCGACGGGCACGCGGCCGTTCAGCTACCACGGGGACGAGCAGAAGTCGCAGAACGCCCAGCACCCGGACAACCCGGGGTGGACGACCGTCGGCGACCTCGGTTACCTGGACGAGGACGGGTTCCTGTACCTGACGGACCGCTCGTCGTTCATGATCATCTCGGGCGGGGTCAACATCTACCCGCAGGAGATCGAGAACGCCTTCACGCTGCACCCGAAGGTGTCCGACATCGGCGTCATCGGCGTGCCCGACCCGGAGATGGGCGAGCGCGTGGTGGCCTTCGTCGAGCCCGCGTCGGGCGTGGAGGTCACCGACGAGCTGGCCGGCGAACTCGCCACGTTCGCCCGCCAGCACCTGGCCGGCTACAAGGTCCCGCGGGAGTTCCACTTCCGCGAGGCCCTGCCGCGGACGCCCACCGGCAAGATGGTGAAGGGCAAGCTCCGCGACGAGTACTCCGCCACCGTGAGCTGAACTCGAAGCCTGGACGACGCAGGCACCGTGCCTGGCGGCTAACAAGATTTCTCGGGAGAACCTGCATGACTGAAGCACTGATCATCGATGCCGTGCGCACCCCGCGCGGAACGGGCAAGGTGGGCAAGGGCGCCCTGTCGCACATGCACCCGCAGCACCTCGCGGCCACGGTCCTCAAGGCGCTGAAGGAGCGGAACGACCTCGACACCTCCGAGGTGGACGACATCATCTGGTCGACGTCGTCGCAGAAGGGCAAGCAGGGCGGCGACCTGGGACGGATGGCTGCCCTCGACGCGGGCTACGACGTCAAGGCGTCCGGAGTGACGCTCGACCGCTTCTGCGGCGGCGGCATCAGCGCCGTGAGCCTCGCGGCGGCCCAGGTCATGTCCGGCATGGAGGACCTGGTCATCGCGGGCGGTACCGAGATGATGTCGGGCACCGGCGCGCTGGCCCAGGAGGAGCGGGCGGCCGGGCTGCCGATGTACGGCATGGGTGCGGGCAACGCCCGGCTGCAGAAAGTGCACCCGCAGTCGCACCAGGGCGTGTGCGGTGACGCGATCGCCACCCTGGAGGGCATCACCCGCGAGGACCTGGACGCCCTCGGCCTGCGGAGCCAGCAGCGCGCCGCGGTGGCCATCGCCGAGGGACGGTTCGACAAGAGCCTGGTGCCGGTGCTCGACGACGACGGCAACGTCGTGCTGGACAAGGACGAGTACCCGCGTCCGCAGACGACGGCCGAGGGCCTGGCTGCGCTCAAGCCCGCCTTCACCCGGATCATGGACATGCCGCTGGACGAGGAGGGCAACACCGCCCGCGGGCTGATCAACCAGAAGTACCCGGACCTCGACATCCAGCCGGTCCACCACGCCGGCACCTCGTCCGGCGTCGTCGACGGCGCCGCGGCGGTCCTGCTGGCCTCTCGTGCCTACGCGGAGGAGCACGGCCTGACCGCGCGCGGCCGCGTCGTGGCCACCGCCAACGTCGGTGACGACCCGACCCTGATGCTCAACGGGCCGGTCCCCGCGGCCAAGAAGGTGCTGGCGAAGGCCGGTCTCACGAAGGACGACATCGACCTCTGGGAGATCAACGAGGCCTTCGCCGTCGTCGCCGAGAAGTTCATGCGGGACCTCGAGCTCGACCGGGACAAGGTCAACGTGAACGGCGGCTCGATCGCCCTCGGTCACCCGATCGGCGCCACCGGCGCCATCCTGATCGGCACGGTCCTCGACGAGCTCGAGCGCACCGGTGGCCGCTACGGCCTCGTCACCATGTGTGCCGCGGGTGGCATGGCGCCGGCCATCATCGTCGAGCGCCTCTGACCCGACCGACGCCCGCGGGCCCTCCCCCGGCACGACTGCCGGAGGAGGGCCCGCGGCCGTGTGGCGGTCAGCTGTTCCGCTGGACGTACTCCTGGGGGTCCTTGTCCCGGATCGGGACGCCCATGGCGTGCTGGGCCTCGTAGACGAGGAACTGCACGGCGATGTCGTGGCGGGTCTGCAGGTCCGCGTGGTGGCGGAAGTCGAGCAGGTCCTCCCGCTCCTCCTCGCCCATGTGGTCGTCGTTGGCCTTCCGGGCGTCCCAGACCGCGGTCCACCACTCGTCGGAGCCGACCTCCTTGCCCTCGGTCGCCCGGACCGCATCCCGGATCTCGTTGTGGTCCTTGACCGCGTCCTCGACCTCGTCGTCGACGTCGCCGTCCGGGTTGCCCTTCCCCAGCTTCAGCAGCTGCGGGTAGAAGTACTTCTCCTCGGCCTCGGCGTGCACCTCGAGGAAGGCGGCCAGCCGGTCCCACAGCGCGCCGAGCCCGTCGGTGTCGCCCCGCGGCATCTCGTCGAGCTGGGCGAACATCCGCCGCTGCTCGCCGTGCTGGTGAAGGATGATCTCGGTGATGTCCACCGCACCAGTCTGGCGCGGTGGACGCCGCCCCGCAGGTCCTCGCACCGGGAGGCCGAGGATCAGGCCGAGGGCGGCTCAGGCCGTCTGGGCGCGGCCGCGGGCGATGACGTCGGCCCGGCGACGCGCCACCTCGGCCGGGTCGAAGCCCGCCCTCCACGCCGCGGACGTGGCGGCCTCGATCCCCGGTCCGTCGCCCACGAGTGCGGCCTCGATGTCCCGGTAGGAGCGCAGCAGGGTGCGGACGCCGGCCTGGTCGTTGCCGACGATGGCGTCGGCGACCCGTCGGGCGGCCGGCAGCAGGTCCTCGTGCGCGACCACCTCGGTCACCAGGCCGGCCCGCAGCGCCTCGTCGGCGGAGAGGTAGTTCCCGGTCAAGCTCATCCGGCGGGCGAGCCCGCGCCCGACCATCAGCGGGAGCAGCACCGACAGGCCCCAGCCCGGGAGGACGCCGACCCGGGCGTGGGTGTCGGCGAAGCGGGCCCGCTCCGAGGCGATCAGGATGTCGCAGTTGAGCGCCAGCTCCAGGCCGCCGGTGACGGCGAACCCGTTGATGGCGCCGATCACCGGCTTGGCCGAGGGCGCCCACGGGAACCACGAGGGCACGCCGTCGTCGCGGGCCCCGTCCGACAGGTTCTCCCCCGAGCCGCCGAGCTGCTTCAGGTCCAGGCCCGCGCAGAACGCGGGATCGGCCCCGGTGAGGATGACGACGTCGACCTCGTCGTCGGTGTCGAGGGCGGCCATGGCCGCCCGCAGGTCACCCAGCAGCTCCGCATCGAGCGCGTTGCGCACTGCCGGACGGTTGAGGGTCACCGTCGCGACGCGGTCGGCCCGCTCGACGAGGAGGACCGGCGCGCCCATCAGAAGGTCCCTCCGTTGACGACGACCCGCTGGTCGTTGACGTACCCGCTCTCCGGGCCGACCAGGAAGCGCACGGTCCGTGCCACGTCCTCGGGAGCGCACACCCGGCCGAACGGCGACCGTCCGTCGAGCTCGTGGATGTCGGACACGTCCCGGGTGGCCCGTGCCAGTCGACGGCCCATGTCGGTGTCGACCAACCCGGGGGCGACGATGTTCACCCGCACGCCGTGGGCGCGCTCCTCGCGGGCGAGGGTGTGCGCGAGCGCCTCGACGGCGGCCTTGCCCATCGAGTACGGCGCACCCCGCGCCCCCCAGGTGGACGCGGCGATGCTGCTGATGAAGACGACGTCGGACCGGTCCTGCGCGCGCAGGTGCGGCAGGGCGGCCCGCGCCAGCTGGTGCGGGCCGACGGCGTGCACCTCCAGCAGCCAGCGGACCTCGTCGGCGGGGGTGTCCGCGACGGCGTGCCCCCGGCTGGCGACGCCGGCGTTGCTGACCAGGATGTCCAGCGTTCCGAACTCCGTCACGGCCGCGGCAACCGCGCGCTCGCTCGCCTCGCCGTCCTCGATGCTCGCCTCGACCGCGAGGACCGAGGCGCCCTGGCTCGTGAGGCTCTCCACGAGGGCGTCGGCCGCCGTGCGGTCCCGCCGGTAGGTGAGGACGACGGCCGCTCCGGACAGCGCCAGCTCGCTGGTGATCGCCGCTCCGATGCCGCGGCCGCCGCCGGTCACCAGCGCGACCCGGCCGGTCAGCGGCCCGGGCTGCGGGTCAGCGGCCACGGAAGGCGGGGGTGCGCTTGTCCCGGAACGCCCGGCCGGCCTCGACGACGTCGTCGGTGGCGAAGTTGATCTCCTGGCTGCGCGCCTCGTCCTCGAGGGCGCGCTCCAGGCCGGCCTCGAAGGAATCGTTGAGCATCCGCTTGGACTGGCGCATGGCCACGGGCGGGCCGGCCAGGAGCCGGTTCGCCAGGGCGTCGACCGCGGCGTCGAGGTCGGCCGGGTCGACGACCTCGCGGACGAGGCCCCAACGGTGGGCCTCCTCGGCACCGAGCATGTCCCCGAGCAGCACCAGTTCCTTGGCGCGGTGCAGCCCGATCAGCCGCGGCAGCAGCCACGACCCGCCGAAATCGACGGAGAGCCCGCGCTTGACGAAGATCTCGGAGAAGCGGGCGCGGGTGGACGCGATGACGAAGTCGCACCCGAGCGCCAGGTTCATCCCGGCTCCGACCGCCACGCCGTCGACCCGCGCGATCGTGGGGATCGGGAGCCGGTGCAGGGCGAGGCAGGCCTGGTTCACCTCCGCCATGTTCGCCATCGGAGGCCGGGCGTCCGACCCGACGGACAGGTCCGCGCCGGCGCAGAAGTCGCCGGCGGCCCCGGTCACCACGAGCACCCGGGCGTCGCCGCCGGCCACCCCGGCGAGCGAGTCGCGCAGCAGGAGCCAGGCCGGGTGGGACATCGCGTTCTTGCGTCGCGGGTTGTTCAGAGTGAGTGTGACGACGTCGCCCTCGCGGCTGAGCAGGACGGGGAGCTCGCCGTCCTCCGCAGCGCCGGCCTCGGGCGCTGCTGTGACGGCGGTCATACCCGGAGCCTGCGGACATCCGACGTCGATGTCAACATCGCTCGCACAGCTCCCCGACCACCGGCTCTCCGGAAGGATCGACGTGGACTTCTCCCTGCCGACGCACCTGACCGACCTGCTCGGCGAACTCGACCGCTTCATCGAGGCGGACATCGAGCCGCTGCAGCAGCAGGACGACAACATGCGGTTCTTCGACCACCGCCGGGAGTTCGCCCGCACCGACGTGGACGCCGGGGGCACCCCCACCCGCGCCTGGGAGGAGCTGCTCGCCGAGGCGCGGCGCAGGGCTGATGCCGCGGGCTTCTTCCGCTACAGCCTGCCCGAGGAGCTCGGCGGTCGGAACGGCTCCAACCTCGACATGGCGGTGATCCGCGAGCACCTCGCGCACCGCGGACTCGGGCTGCACAACGACCTGCAGAACGAGCACAGCATCGTCGGGAACGTCGTGTTCGGGCAGCTGCTGCACCTCTTCGGCACGCCGGAGCAGAAGGCCGAGTTCGTCGAGCCGCTGATCACCGGGGAGCGCGGCCTCGCCTTCGGGCTGACCGAGCCCGACCACGGCAGCGACGCCACGTGGATGGAGACCACCGCCGTGCGCCGCGACGGCGACTGGGTGATCGACGGGCGCAAGCGCTGGAACACCGGTGTGCACACCGCGACCCACGACGTCGTCTTCGCTCGCACGTCGGGAGAGCCGGGTGCCGCCCGCGGCATCACCGCCTTCATCGTCCCGACCGACAGCCCCGGCTTCTCCGTGCCCTTCTACTGGTGGACGCTCAACATGCCCACCGATCACGGCGAGGTGGAGCTCGACGGGGTGCGGGTGCCCGACTCCGCGATCCTGGGGGCCGAGGGCGAGGGGCTGGCCGTGGCCCAGACCTTCGTGCACGAGAACCGGATCCGGCAGGCCGCCTCGGGCGTGGGTGCCGCGCAGTACTGCATCGACGAGTCGGTCCGGTACGCCAAGCAGCGGGTCACGTTCGGCAAGCCGCTGGCCGAACGGCAGGCGATCCAGTTCCCGCTGGTCGAGCTGCACACCGAGGCGGAGCTGCTGCGCACGCTGATCCGCCGGACGGCGGTCGAGATGGACGAGCTCGCCGCCCGTGGCGAGTCGGCCGTCTCGATCGGCCACCGGGTGTCCATGTGCAACTTCCGCGGCAACCGGCTGGTCTGCGAGGCCGCCGACCGGGCGATGCAGGTGCACGGCGGGATGGGATACAGCCGGCATCTGCCCTTCGAGCACATCTACCGGCACCACCGCCGGTACCGGATCACCGAGGGGGCCGAGGAGATCCAGATGCGCCGGGTGGCCGGGCAGCTCTTCGGCTTCCTGCGGTGACCGACCGCTCCGTCGTCGACGACCTGGCCGCCCGGCTGGCCGACCGGCTGTCGGCCCTGGCGGGATCCCCCGTGCGCGTGCACGGACTCGCCCGGCTGTCGGGCGGGGCGAGCCGGGAGACCTGGGCGTTCACGGCAGCGCGGGCCGACGGCTCGAAGCGGGAGCTGATCCTGCGCAGCGGGGCAGGAACCGGCGGCGTGGCCCTGCGCGTCGAGGGCGTGGCCATGGCGGCGGCCGCCCGGGCGGGTGTGCCCGTTCCCGAGGTGGTCGACTCGGGTGACGACGGCGGCGCGCTCCAGCACAGCTACCTGATCATGGAGCGGGTCGAGGGCGAGACGATCCCGCGGCGGCTGCTGCGCGACGAGCCGTTCGCCGCAGTCCGGCCGCGGCTGGTGAACGAGCTCGGCGCGGTGCTGGCCCGGCTGCACTCCGTCCCCCTCGACCGGCTTCGCGGCGTCGACCCCGCCGGTGAACCCCTCACCCGGCTGCGCACGGACTACCTCGCGGGCGAACCGCCACCGCCGGGCCTGGCGCTGGGTCTCCGCTGGCTGGCGGACAACCGGCCGGAGCCGGGCCCGGAGTCGCTGGTGCACGGGGACTACCGGCTGGGCAACCTGATGATCGGCCCCCGGGGGCTGACCGCCGTCCTGGACTGGGAGCTGGTCCACATCGGTGACCCGCTCGAGGACCTCGGCTGGCTCTGCGCGAAGGTGTGGCGTTTCGGCTCGCCGCTGCCGGCCGGCGGGGTGGGGACCCGGGAGCAACTGCTGGACGCCTACGCCGAGGTGGCCGGATGGCGGCCCACCGCGGCTCAGCTGCAGTGGTGGGAGCTGCACGCCACGGTGCGGTGGGGGCTGATGTGCCGGGTCATGGCCGACCGGCACCTGTCGGGCGCCGAGCCGTCGGTCGAGCTGGCCGCGATCGGCCGCCGGGCGTGCGAGCAGGAGTTCGACGTCCTCCTCGCCCTCGGCCTCGTCGAACCCGAGACCGCCGACGGCGTCGCAGCGCCGCCGGACGGTGACGCCCACCTCTACGGCCGGCCGACCGCGGCCGAGCTGGTGGCCGCGACCCGGACCTTCCTCTCCGACCACGTCCGGCCGGAGACCACCGGACGCACCGCGTTCCACGCCCGCGTCGCGGTCAACGTGCTCGCCGTGGTCGAGCGGGAGCTCCGGCTGGGCGGTGCTGCGCGGGCTCGCCACCGGGCCGCGCTGGACCGGCTCGACCTGGCCGACGACGCGGCGCTCAGCCGGGCGATCTCCACCGGCGCGCTCGACGGGCGCTGGGACGAGGTGCTCGAGGTGGTGCGGGCCGGCGTCCGCGACCGGCTGCTGGTCGCGAACCCCCGGCACCTGACCCTCCCCGGCTGAGTACCGGGGCGTCCTGACCACCGGCCCGGGCACGCCGAGGGGGATCCCGAGCTCTTGCCGCGGACGCCCACCGGCACGAGGGTGACGGGCAAGCTGCGCGACGAGCCCGCCACCGTGAGCTGAGGTAGGTCGTCGATCGACGGCAGACGGCCGAGCGCTGACCCGCTCTGTCGGGCTGGTCAGAAGGGCGGCGGGTCGTCGACCGCAGGCGGTGGCGGGCCGGGTGGTTCGGTGAGCACGTGCCAACCCGGCGGTCGACTGACCCGGGTGACCCCGGACGGCGTGATGACGGTGAGCACGCCATCGTCGCTCATCGTGTGCGTCCATCCGTCCGCGTGGGTCTTGAGGCGGTGGTGCCGACGGCACAGGCAGCACAGGTTGCTGCAGTCGGTCACTCCGCCGGCTCCGTGTGCGACGACGTGGTCGAGATCCGCCCAGCCGGCGCTCACGCTGCAACCGGGATGACGGCAGGTCCGGTCCCGCGTGCGGAGGAAGCGGCGTTGCCCTGCGGACGGGGTGTAGCGGTCGACGGCCGGAGGCGCTGAGAGCACCGGGCAGCTGCACTCCATGCCTGGGTGGGCCCTGCAGCCGCGGGCGGCGAGGCGCTCCAGCTCCCGGCGCGCGGTGACGGCGAGGAGCCGTCCGCGCGAGTCCGTGACAGCGATGTCCAGGGTGCCGCCGATCGGTGCCTGCAGCCCGCCGGGGCACACCGCGTCCAGCTGCTCGAGGAGCTCGCGTACGTGCGCGGCAGTGATCGTCTCGCCGTCGACCTCCGCCACCGGTGCCGCCACCGGACCGCGGACGAAGGCGGAAGGTGTTGCTGCGCCCGAGTCGAGGAAGGCTCCGACCGTGAGCGCGCCGAGCGGGGCCACCACCGTGACGTGTGCCGTCACCGGCGGCTGCTCCTGCCATGGCCGCAGCATCAGGTCGATGCCGGCTCCCACGCGCAGCACCCCGACCGGGCGCCGGTCACCGCGCTCCTGGGCGGCGCGGGCATGGGCGTTCAGGGTCTTCCGGCATGCCACCGCATCGGAGTGCGACATCCGCATGTTGAGTTCGCTCATCCCGTTCCCGACCCGCCGGACCGTCACGTCCGCGCCGTCCTGGGCGTTCTTGCGGCGTCGGTCCTCGGCGTCCGCGTCCAGGGCGACCAGTTCCTGCCGGACGCGCTCCCGCAGCCGCCGCACCGACAACTCGGTGGCGATGGGCAGGACGGCCCGTTCCACGGCGGCGACGACTGCGGGATCGCTGTCGTCGGCCGGGCGGCCCAGCTCCGCCGCCATCGCCCGGGCACGCGGCCAGTCCAACCGACCGGTGGCCAGTGCCTCCCAGGTTGCCGGCAGGCGGGTGGCGAAGATGTGGGCCTGGTCGAGCAGCGTGACGGCCGCTGTTCGGCTCGTGTTCAGGATCAACGCCAGCTCGTCGAGCACGAACTCGCTGACGCCGTCGGGCCCCACGCCGGCGGCCCCGGCTTCTCCCGGGCGGGGAACCACGGGCGCCGGACGGTCGGCGGCGATGTCGAGTGCCAGCTCGAGCTTGAGTGCGGCCAGCTTGGCCTCGGCGGCCGTGACCTGCTGCATCAGTCCGGCCGACGTGGAGGAGGAGCGTCGGCGAGGCAACCAGTCCCCGAGCCGCTGCACCCGCGACGGCTCGGGGTCCAGCTGCGCCCACGGCGACGGGGCGCCGTCGACCGGCACGACGGTCACACCGACCGCGAACCCGACTCCGACTGCCATGACCTCACGCTAGGCCGGGGGTACGACAGTTCCAGGCCTCTGACCAGGATCTTCCACTCAGGAAGAGGTCGACGACGAACCGGCCCAGGGTCCAGGCCCGAAGGGAGCAAGGGCAACCACGAACGCGGCGACCACGGCCGGCCTGACGTCGACGAGTCGGTCGCGCGTGGTCACCGTGTACGACGATGCGGAGGCCGGCGTCCGCCGTCCGGGGTTGGTCGCACACCGCCATGCTCGATCGAGACCACAGCTGTCATGTCGCCCGGGAAAGACGAAAGGCCCCGACCGGTGGTCGAGGCCTCGCGAGTGGGCTCCCCCGACTGGACTTGAACCAGTAACCCTGCGAGAGCGTTCTGGCCTCGCTGAGGATCATCGACTGAGGTTGAACGGCCAGCTCAGAGGCCTAGCGCGTGCTTGGCAACGATTGGCAGTGATGTCGTTCCGACGGGTATTTGTTGGTCGTAAGTTGGTCGCGGTCCACAGCCATCAGTGATGACTCGATCGCGAACAAGCCCTTGCTGCGCACGGCCCCCTAGCGCAAGGCATTCAGAGGTGCCGCCGCGGCCGGGTGTCGCGGCGGCCACGCTCGAAGCGTCCGCGGCGACGCAGGACAGAGCGCGCACCGCGCTGGTCGTAGCCGCATCGGCGCATTGAGGTTTGCCCGTCTTTACGGCCGTGCGCACGACTTGCGGTTCTGGCCGCTGCACTCCCCCTTGTTTCGCTTCCCGAGAGCGGTGATTCGCGGACCTACAGACGTGGACTCGACCTGTCTCTGAAGGCGGCCTATGGGACATTCCGGACGAGCCGGAGACCTACCGAGCGGGCGACCGTCCGCGCCGACACGCCTGACGACCACCAGTCGGGCGAACTCTGCACCTAACTGACCCTGGACCTTCTTACGATCTCCCCGTGGAAACCCGGTGCGAGAAGACCGACCTGCTGGTCGCCCAGTGCGACCACTGCAAGCCAAACCGCCATGCGCCGGGGGTGCAGCGGATTGAATTGCTGGAGGTTTCACCCAAGAATTTCGCCCACATCCCCGGATGCTGGCACAAGGGGGACGACCCCGACCGCAGTCAGTGGGGGGAGATTCGAGAAAACCCATCCCAGGCATGGGAACGAATTGGGAATGGAGATGTCGTCGCTGCCGATGCAGGACAGCGAGTCGGAATTGAAGCGCGCGTTCGATGCGGGACTTGCGTCAGCCGCAGCCTTCTGTAACTCGGAGCCTGCATACGGAGGTAAGCCGCTGTAGGCGGCCTCGCACGACATCAGACCCGTCACTGAGCCGAGGGTTAAGGGGGTGAAGGCGCGCGCCCCTAATGGGCCGTTTAGGGCGTCTGCGCCCGCTGGCCGATAGGCGCTACGTCAGCAGGGATCTGGACCGACGTTGATGCAGTACAGGGTGGACATGAAGGCGCTCTTCCCGGCGTCAGACAGGGCACCATCCTTAAACTCCACGAGGATCCAGCCCGCAACGCGGACGTCACCACCGAGGGCCGCGGCCCCGGCCGATGCCTCCTGGGCGGAGTTGAAGCGACGAAGAGCCATGGTGTCGGAGTCGACGGCCTGAATGCACGGCAGAAGCTCCGAGCAGAGGTCCTCGGTGGCGATGCGGCCTCCGGGGAGACTCAGGCCGGGCGGGTCCACGAGACTCTCAAGGTCGATGTTCTGTCGGCCGTCGTAGTTGATCAGCGTCCAATAGAGGCTGGCCAGACCCACCAAGATGCCGAGGACCCCAACGCCCGGAAGGATCCATTCGCGTCGACTCACTGCGGCCTACCTCGCCTAGGGGAGCTTGTGTGGATGCATGGAAACGGCGAGCGCCATGTTGTCCGACGACCGGACGGAACGGTCAGCGGACACTGCTGGGCGTGTCCCTGAGTGGGCCGCTCTGAGGCAGAGGGCGCTGGATGAGGACGGCAACGATCGAGCGCGCTCGACGAGGTGACTGCCTGATCGTCACCATCCACGGCCGGACGTGAGGTCGTCGGCCGCGTCGATCCGCCACGCCTCCAGACCCGGGGCGTCCAGGACGGCGTCGATGAGTTGCTGAGAGCCGCCGATGAGTGTGGAGTCGAAATCGATCTCGGTGCCCAGGCACCAGGAGCGGTCGGCGGGCCATAAGAGGCTGGGCGACTGCCGCTCATCCCACCCGTCGGGCGACTCCTCACCGATGCTGAGGGCAGCGTGCAGCGGTCCGCGAAAAAGGAGGTAGTCACGGCCGGGGAGGCGCAGCCGCGGACCGGCCAGCACCTCAGCTAGGTGTACTGACCGGAGACGTTGGTCGAGGAGTTGTGACGACGGGATCTGACTGAGAGATCTTGTCCGGGGAGGACCTCCGGGCGTGGAGTGGAGCTGTCGAAGGCACCCATTCCAGGAAGCACCGGAGGTCCTCGTGCTCCACGCTAATGCCGCCCTGACCCCACGCCAGCGTCTGCGTCTGGCCCAGCTGGTCGTCGAGGAGAACTGGCCCAAGGTTCGGGCCGCGGAGTACTCCGGGGTGGCGTGGAAGACCGCCGATCGGTGGGCGGAGCGGTACCGGGCCGAAGGCAAGGCCGGCATGGTCGATCGGTCCAGTCGTCCGCACTCCAGCCCGGGCAAGACCGCTCCGGTGACGACGAAGCGGATCGTGTCGCTGCGGCTGCGCAAGCGCTGGGGCGCGGTCCGGCTGGCCGCCGAGACTGGGGTGGCACCGTCCACGGCCGGGGCGGTGCTGCGCCGCTGCGGGATCGGCCGGCTGTCTCGACTCGACCGCCGTGAGCGGGCGATCGTGCGCTACGAGCACGCCGCACCCGGCGACCTCCTGCACGCCGATGTGAAGAAGTTGGGCAACATCCCCGTCGGCGGCGGCTGGCGGTTCCTCGGTCGTGAGCAGGGATGGTCCAACCGCGTCGCCGACCGCGGCCGGGCGCGCAGCCAGTACGGCCACCCGTTGATGCGTCACGGGTTCATCCACGTCGTCCTCGACGACCACAGCCGCCTGGCCTACGCCGAGATCCACGACGACGAACTCGGTGTCACCGCCACCGCCGTCCTCCGGCGGGCAGTGGCCTGGTTCGCCGACCGCGGCGTGATCTCCCGCCGGGTGTTGACCGACAACGGCGGCTGCTACCGCAGCCGCGACTGGGCCGCCGCCTGCGCCGAACTCGGCATCACCCCGAAACGGACCCGGCCCTACCGGCCACAGACCAACGGCAAAGTCGAACGCTTCAACCGCACCATGACCAGCGAATGGGCCTTCGCCCAGCTGTTCACCACCGAAGACGACCGGCGCGCAGCCTTTCCTGCTTGGCTACACACCTACAACCACCATCGGCCCCACACCGGGATCGGCGGTCACCCACCCATCAGCCGCTTGACCAACCTGCCCGGTCAGTACAGCTAGGAGCGGGCTTGGCGGCGTGACCGCTGGTGCAGCACCCCAACGGAATCCAGTTCGGTACAGGCGCACCTGCCCCGCGTTCAGCCAGCTCCAGCCCTCCCACACTGCGTGGTAGCAGTCCATCCCGGTGGCGGTGAAGCGGCTCAGGACGTGCAGCAGCGCCGCCAGTGTCGTCGGCGCCAAGTTGCCTTCGTCGGGCTCGCGGCCCTGCCACGTCTGGGTCGACGTCCGCACCGTCTCCCGGAACGGCCAGCGACCCGTCGTCCTGACCTCCGTGGTCGTTGGCGCGATCGAGCCCCACACCATCGTGGCGTGCGGCGTCAGACCGATACGGCCACACGC
Source organism: uncultured Actinomycetota bacterium (assembly GCA_963747895.1). Classification (GTDB taxonomy): domain Bacteria; phylum Actinomycetota; class Actinomycetes; order Mycobacteriales; family Geodermatophilaceae; genus Blastococcus. Next base: position 517 of record CAVVGX010000002.1, on the reverse strand, counting down.
CTGGGACTGCTGCACGGATCGGTAACAGGTTGGGTCAGGCGGCCTGAGCTGCCAGTGTGGGCGTGATCGTCTCGTACTCGATAGGCGTAAGTCGACCGAGGCCTGCTTGCCGGCGTCGGCGGTGGTAGGTGCGTTCGATCCAGGTGACGATCTCGATGCGCAGCTGCTGGCGGGAAGTCCATGAGCGGCGATCGAGGACGTTCTTCTGCAGGAGCGAGAAGAAGGACTCCATGGCGGCGTTGTCCCCAGCTGCGCCGACGCGGCCCATCGATCCGGTCAGCTGGTGCCGGTTGAGGACGTGGACGAACTTTCGGCTGCGGAATTGCGATCCGCGGTCCGAATGGACGATGCAGCCGGCGACCTCGGCACCGTTGGCTGCCCGCCGTGCGACTGCATTCTCGATCGCGGTGACGGCGAGGCGGGACTTCATCCGCGAGTCGATGGAGTAGCCGACGATCCGGTTGGAGTGCACGTCCTTGACCGCGCAGAGATAGACCTTGCCCTCGGCGGTCCAATG
>CAVVGX010000001.1:0-311148 GCA_963747895.1 uncultured Actinomycetota bacterium | reverse complement strand
CGAGCCAGCCGAGGACCTCGCCCCCGCGCATCGCCACCAGCAGCCGGCTGAGCCCCGCGTCCAGCCGGGCGACCAGCTGCTCGACCACAGGGGCGACGACGGCGTCCGACACCGGCGCCTCTTCCGCGAAGCCGACCGCCCCGCCGGCGTTGACGACCTCCCGCCAGCAGGCCGCGAGTTCCTCACGCAGGCTGGCCGACACCTCCGCCGGAGCGGTCATCCAGCGCAGGCCCGAATCGAACGGATCACTCACGGGCGGAGTCTCGCAGTGCGCCGCGGGGCGGCTGGGAACGTCGTGACCGGCGGGGCGTGACGTATCCGTCCCTCACAGGATGGGAATCACCACAGGACTCGCCGGGCCGATGACATCACCGCAGGTCAGCGGCCTGTCGAGGCCTCCTATACGACGGCCGGGACGAGGCGCGCGGCAGGCCCCGGGTTGGGCGTGTTGCCCCTCGGGCAGCCAAGATGGACCCCGACATGGGGAGCGCAGCACGAGCGGAGGCCTTGAGCCCGCAGACGAACAGCCGGCCGCTCCGGGCCTGGCAGACCGCGGCCCTCCAGCAGTACGAGGAGGCCTCCCCGAAGGACTTCCTCGTCACCGCGACGCCGGGCGCGGGCAAGACCACCTTCGCCCTCACGCTGGCCGCGCGGCTGCTCGGCCGCCGCGAGGTCGCACGGGTGGTCGTCGTCTGCCCGACCGACCACCTGCGACTGCAGTGGGCCGACGCCGCCGACGCGCTGGGCATCGTGCTGGACCCCGGCCTGACCAACGCCGTCGGCCCCGTGCGGGCCGGCACCCAGGGCTACGTCACCACCTACGCGCAGGTCGCGGGCAAGCCGATGCTGCACGCCGCCCGGGCGACCTCGGTCAAGACGCTGGTGATCCTGGACGAGGTGCACCACGCGGGTGACGGCCTCTCCTGGGGCGAGGCCTCCGAGGAGGCGTTCGGCCGGGCCGCGCGCCGGCTGTGCCTGACCGGGACGCCGTTCCGCACCAAGCCCGACGAGCGCATCCCCTTCGTCCGCTACGAGGAGGACACCTTCGAGGGCGATGCCGGCGAGAGCGGCGTCGGGCTGGTCAGCCGGGCGGACTACACCTACGGCTACAAGGAGGCGCTGGCCGACAACGTCGTCCGCCCCGTCGTCTTCGCCGCCTACACCGGCACTTCCCGCTGGCGTAACTCCGCCGGCGAGGTCGTCGCCGCCTCGCTGTCGGAGGCCGGCACCCGCTCGGTCGAGATGCAGGCCTGGCGGACCGCGCTGGACCCCAAGGGGCAGTGGGTGCCGCACGTCATCGCCGCGATGGACGACCGGATCACCCACCTGCGCGAGAACGGCATGGCCGACGCCGCCGGGCTGATCCTCGCCAGCGACCAGGACGACGCCCGCGCCTACGCGAAGATCGTGCGCCGGGTGACCGGCAAGGCCGCCGAGCTGATCCTCTCCGACGACCCGAAGGCGTCGAAGAAGATCGAGCGCTTCGCCACCGGGTCGGCCCGCATCGCCGTCTGCGTGCGGATGATCTCCGAGGGCGTCGACGTCCCCCGGGCCGCCGTCCTCGCGTGGATGACCTCCTACCGGACGCCGCTGTTCTTCGCCCAGGCCGTCGGCCGCGTCGTCCGCTCCCGGGCACCGCACGAGTCCGCGACGGTCTTCCTCCCCGCCGTGCGCCCGCTGCTGTCGCTGGCCGCCTCCATGGAGGAGCAGCGCAACCACGTCATGCCGCCGCCGCGCACCCAGCCGGACGAGGAGCTGGAGGCACTCGACCTGCCGCCGCGCGAGCCGCGCGAGGGCGAGATGAAGCAATGGGAGGCCCTGGAGGCCGACGCCCGCTTCGCGCACGTGCTGCACAGCGGGACGGCGCACACCGGTGAGGGCTCGGGGCCGACGGTGGTCGTCGGGGAGGAAGAGGAGGAGTTCCTCGGCATCCCCGGGCTGCTGACCCCCGCGCAGACGGCGGAGCTGCTGTCGAAGCGCGACGACGAGCTCCGGATGCGGATCGCGGCGAGCCACCGCGAGCACGCCGAGGACTTCATGGTCGTCGAGGACCACCCCGACGAGGACGACGCAGGCCGTTCGTGGCGCGACGCCGCCGAGCTGCGCCGGGAGATCAACAAGCTGGTCAACCGCGTGGCCGCGCGCACGTCGCAGCCGCAGGCGGTCGTGCACACGCAGCTGCGCCAGTCGGTGCCCGGACCGCCGTCGGCGTCGGCGTCGGTCGACGTGCTCCGCGCCCGCCGGGAGCGCCTCCGCACGATGTTGTGAGCTAGGGCAGCAGTCCTCGGCTCGCGGCGATCGCGACGGCCTCCGTGCGGCCGTTGGCGCCGAGCTTGGCCAGGATGTTGCTGACGTGCACGCTGGCGGTCTTCTCGCTGATGTAGAGCTCGGCCCCGACCTGCCGGTTGGTCCGTCCGGCGGCCAGCAGCCGCAGCACCTCGGCCTCGCGCGGGGTGAGGACGGCGCCGGCGTCCAGCGAGCGCACGCCGCCGACGTCCAGCCGGCCACGCCTGATCAGTCCCTCGAGCGCCGTGCGCAGCGGCGTCGCGCCCAGCCGTACGGCGACCTGGTGGGCGCTCCCCGCCTCCTCCGCGGCCCCGGCCCGGTCGCCCGCGGCGAGCAACGCCTCGGCCAGCCGCCACCGCGACCGGGCCTGCTCGTACACGTGCCCGAAGTCGAACCCCTCGACCGCCGCCCGCCAGAGCTCCGGCGCCCCCTCGCCCCGCACCCGGGCGGCCTCGGCGTCGATCCGCGCCTGCCAGGCCCGGGCCTCGACCCCCATCGTGTCCCCGTACGTCGCGCGGTAGGTCGCCACGGCCGAGCGCGCCACCTCGACGAGATCCTCGCCCGCCCGCAGCCAGCGGTCCTCGGCCTCGGCGTTCCCGTCCCGGCGCGCGGCCGAGGCCGCGTCGGCCACGGGCGCCAGGGCCGTGCCGACCAGGCGCAGCGATCCGATGTGGTCGTGGTCCCACACGCGGCGCACGCGGTGGTACGCGCCCGACGCCAGATCGACCGCCTCCTGCGCGTTGCCGTCCCAGGCGGCCAGGTCGATCTCCGAGCAGGCGGTCACGAAGTCGAGCAGGATGTGCGCGCTCAGCCGGGGGACCAGGCTGCGTGCCCAGTCGATGCGCTCCCTCGCCGTGGGGTCACCGCGGCCGACGAGGACCAGCAGCCCGGCCGCCCGCACGTGCGCTGCCATGTCCGGCACGCGGGCCAGGACGTCGGCCTCGGCCAGGCTCTCGTCCCAGTCGCCGGCCATGTACAGGGCCGTGACGTGCAGATGCCTCAGCTCGGCCGGGTAGTACGACCACTCGACGCCGCGGTCGCGGGCGCGCCGGGTGCCCTCCCGCGTCCACACGAGGGCCTCCTGGATGCGCCCCGCCTCGAACGTCACCGTCGCGAGGTTGAACAGCACCCGCATCTCGACACCCAGGTCCCCGGACCGACGGGCACGGGCCAGAGCCTCGTCGAGCCGGGTCTGCACCCATTCGGGGTCGCCCGGCCGGGCGCGCACCTGGGTGACGGCGATGTCGGCCCAGGCCCCGTCCAGACCCAGGGCGTCCGCCGCCGCCAGCGCCTCGTCCACGGCGGCGTCCGCCTCGTCGAGCCGGCCGATCGAGTAGCTCATCCGCGCGTGGGTGGCCGCCGCCCAGGTGCGCACCTTCGACGGCGGCTGCCGCGGTACCAGGGCCATGGCCGCCGAGCTCTCCCGATACGCGCCCGCGTCGTCCTCCACCCGCACCATCGCTTCGGCCAGCTTGTAGTGGATCCGCGCTCGCGCCTCGGGAGGAGCGTCGGGTGCCAGCACCTCCATCGCGGAGCGCAGCAGCGCGACGGCGCGGTGCGGCTGCCCCACGGTGCGCGCGGCGGCCGCCGTCTCCATCAGCAGCTCCGCCTGGTCGCGGCCGGCGCGCTCCGCGGCGCCGGGCACGGCCGACCACAGCGCGAGCACCGTCTCCAGGTGCTGCAGCTGCTCCGCCGGGGCGCCGACGCCGTCGGCGGCGGCCGCCGCCGCGAGAGATGCGCTGAACGCCCCCGGGAGATCGTTGCTCTCGCGGGCGTGGTGTGCCCGCTCCGCCGCCGTGCCGGCCGCCGGGTCCCCGGCCAGGTAGGTCGCGATCGCCGCGTGCAGCCGCACCCGCTCGCCCGGCAGCAGGTCGGCCAGCACCGCTTCCCGCAGCAGTGCGTGCCGGAAGCGGTACCAGCGGTCGTCGGAGACCACGAGCAGGTAGTGGTGCACCGCCTCCCCGAGCGCCGCGTCCAGGTCGCCGTCGCCCAGCCCGCTCACCGCCGCCACCAGTTCGTGCCGCACCCGGCGGCCGGCGACGGCGGCGACGCGGATCACCTGCTGCGCCGCCGGGGAGCGCTGCTCGACCCGGGCGAGCAGGACGTCGGTCAACGCCAGCGGTAGCGCCTCGCCGTGCAGCCCGGCCGCGAGGAGCTCCTCCGCGTAGAAGGCGTTGCCCTCGGCGCGGGCGACGACGTCCTCCACGACGGAGTCGGGCAACGGACCGGGTGTCGTGGCCAGGCGACGCACCAGCGCCCCCACCTCGGCGTCCGGGAGCGGGCTGAGCTCCAGCCGCTCCACGCCGGGCAGCCGCACCAGCTCGGCGAGCAGGGGACGCAGCGGATGGCGCCGGTGCAGGTCGTCGGCGCGGTAGGAGGCGACCACGGCCACCGGCTCGTCGACGAGCCGGGCCAGCAGGTAGCGCAGGAGGTCGCGGCTGGACCGGTCGGCCCAGTGGACGTCCTCCAGCACGAGGAGGAGGGGGCCGACCCGGGCCAACTCGCAGATGAGCGCGGCGACCGACTCGAACAGCTGCAGGCGCCCGTCCTCGGCCGGCGGGGGTGCGGCGCGGTGCGGCAGCGGGCTGCTGAGGTCGCGGTCGTCCACAGGGGACGGTGCCGAGGGGGACGACACCGGGCTCCCGGCGAACAGCGGCGCCAGGACGGGGTTGGCCGACGAGGCAGCGGCCGGCCCGGGATCCACGGCGACCGGCCTCAGCAGGTCGACGAAGGGCAGGTAGGGCAACCCGACGTCGCCCAGGTCGACGCAGTGACCGGTCAGCACGCGGACCCCGCGCTCGGTGGCCCGTGCGGTGAGCTCGTCCAGCAGCCGCGTCTTGCCCACGCCGGCGTCCCCGGACAGGAGCACCGTGCTCGCCCGGCCCGCCACGGCGCGGTCCACGCTCGCCAGGAGGGAGGCGAGCTCGGCGGCCCGTCCCACCATCGGCGCGTCGTCCCAGCGTGGCACGGGGTCGATCGTGGCACGGGTGTCCGACAGGACCGAGCAGGTCTCCCCGCGGCCGGTGCGGCTCAGCGCCGGCGCCGGCGGCCGCGGAACCAGGAGTTGGGCCGGGGCCGGGTGCCGGAGCCGGCTGCGGTCAGCACCTCGCGCCGGTACGCGATCTCGGCTTCCAGGGCCGGGCTGCTGTAGTGGAGGGTCATCATCGTGCCTCTCGTCGTCCATCGGTGTGGATGACGGGAACGGTCGTCCTGAGGCGGTGGTGCGGGCATCGGCAGGTCACGCAGGTTCTGGGGCCCCGGGCGATCTGAGGGGCCCTCAGACCCCACCCTTTCGGAGGACATCGGGGCCCTGGACGGTTCTTCCAGCGCATCCGCCGGGCACCTGCTCCCCCGCGGCACCCGCCGCCGGCGCGGCCTGTCCGCGCGGTGAGAAAGGGAGTACGTCATGAGGCTCGGAACCGGCATCGTCCTGCTCGCGCTCGGCGCGATCCTGACCTTCGCCTTGAACGTGGACGTCAGCGGCGTCGACCTGCAGGTGGTCGGCTGGATCCTGATGGTCGTCGGCGCCCTCGGCATCGCCCTGGAGCTCGCGGTCTGGGGCCCGCGCGAGCGCCGGGTCACCCGCACCACGGACGCCTCCGCCGAGCCGGCCGGCGGCCCGGTGCGCCGCAGCACCACCGAGGAGACCTACTGAGCGATCCCGCTCCGCACGTCGAAGTGCCCCCGTCCAGCTGAGGACGGGGGCCCTTCGCACGTTCGAGGTCCGGACCGGGTGACGGCCGCCTCGCGGCGAGATGCACAACACGGCTCCAGGCCCCCGACCGAGGTCGGGGCGGTAGTCCGTGAAGGCGTAACCAAATGGCACCCGGGGGCACGTGGCACCCGGCCCGGACGCCTTCCAGGGTACCCGCCGGGACCCCGACCATGCCCCGCCAGGAAGGACCGGACCTCTCAGTTGAAGCCGCGGTCGTCCTGCTTGAGCGCGGTGTCCACGGTCAGCGCGGAGGCGATCACCAGGCTGGCCAGGGGCTCGGGCAGCCGGACGTGCACGAGCACCACGTAGCGGTCGGCGGTGGTGAACATCGTGCGGGCGAGGCCCTCCCACTTCTTCGTGATCCGGGCGACCTCCGTGCCCGCCCCGTCGGTGATCGCGAAATCCCAGGCCCGCCAGTTCTCGGCCTGGATCGCACCGACCACCTGACCTCCGGCCACCAGGTCGAAGCGGATCTTCCCGAACACGTTGGCCTGCACGATCTCGCCGACCGGGCTGCCGTCGGGCCGCGTCACGAGGACCCGCGACTTCATCAGCTTCGCCGGCCGGGTCAGCACGAGCACCGGCCCGCGGGCGTCGCGCACCTCCAGCGTGTGGGTGAGGAACTGGTCCAGCTGGCTGAACAGCCGCACCGCCTTCTTCACGGCCGTCTGCCCGACCTGGACGACGGCGCCGATCTGCTGGCCGTTGCCGTCGAGCACCGCGTACTCGTTGGTCAGCTCGATCAGCTTCGTCTTCTGGTTCACCAGCAGGACCGGCTGGTCGTACAGCGAGGGTCCGGCGGCCGAGGGGACGGGCGTCGGCGGCGAGGTGGGCGGCATCTGCGGCGGCGGGGCGGCCTGCTGGACGTGCTCGGTCCAGCCCTGGCCGTTCCACCAGCGGGTGCCGGGCGTGCCGGCGGGGTCGGGGTACCAGCCCGCAGGGGGCGGCGGCTGCGTCACGGCCGCACCGTATCCGCACCGCCGTCGCGTGCCAGACTCGGCGCGTGAGCGGGCTGGTCGGTGTCGAGGCGTGGGCGGCGCTGGCCGGCGACTCCCCCACGTCCCGCACCGAGTGGGCCGCCGTCGTCCGCGCCTGGGGCGAGCCGCACCGCCGGTACCACGACCTCGCCCACCTGGCCGCCGTCCTCGGCATCGTGGACCGGCTCGCCGACGACGCCCCGGACCCCGACGCCGTGCGGCTGGCCGCCTGGTACCACGACGTCGTCTACGACCCGCAGCGGTCCGACAACGAGGCGGTCAGCGCCGGCCGCGCCCGGGCGGGGCTGCGCGGGCTCGTCCCCGACGAGCGGATCGCGGAGGTGGAGCGGCTGGTGCTGCTGACCGCCGGGCACGCGGTCGATCCCGGCGACGCGAACGGTGCGGTGCTCTGCGACGCCGACCTCGCCGTCCTCGCGTCCCCGCCGGAGGCCTACGCCGCCTACGCCTCGGCGGTGCGGGAGGAGTACGGGCACGTCCCCGACGACCTGTTCACCGCCGGCCGGATCGCGGTCCTGGAGCAGCTCCTGGCACTGCCGCGGCTCTACCGGCTGCCCGCCGTGGCGGGGACCTGGGAGCCACGGGCGCGCGCGAACATGGCCGCCGAGCTCAGCCTGCTCCGCTCCCGCTCCCGCGCGGCGCCGGGCGGGGCTTCCGGGAACGCAGGCCCGCCGCCAGCAGCCGGCTGAGCAGTTCCCGGGCGCCCACCGGCTGCGCCCCGGCGGCGACGGCGATGTCGTAGAGGTCCTCCGGGACGTCGTAGTGGTCCCCCTGGAAGGCCCGCCGCGGGATACCGAGCTCGGCCTCGACGAAGGCGTGCAGCTCGTCGTAGGAGACGTCGCTGACCAGGTGCGACCACTTCCGTCCCCGCCACGGCCACACCGGGGAGTCGATCAGCACCGCCACGGTGGCCAGTCTGCCTGCCGCCGCTACCGTCGCACCGGTGAACGCAGAGATCCGCTGGGGCATCGTCGGGCCGGGCCGCATCGCCGAGAGCCTGCTGCCCGACTTCGCGCACGTCCCGGACGCCCGGGCGGTCGCCGTCGCCTCCCGGTCGCAGGAGCGGGCCGACGCCTTCGCCGCCCGGCACGGGCTCGACCGCGCCCACGGTTCCTACGACGCGATCCTGGCCGACCCGGACGTCGACGTCCTCTACGTCGCGACCCCGCACCCCCAGCACCACGCCGTCGCGCTGGCCGCCCTGCGGGCCGGCAAGGCGCTCCTGGTGGAGAAGGCGTTCACGGCGACGACCGCCGGGGCGGCCGAGGTGATCGACCTGGCGCGCGCGACCGGCGTCTTCGCCATGGAGGCGATGTGGACGCGCTTCCAGCCCGCGGTCGTCGCGCTGCGCGAGCTGATCGCCGACGGCGCCATCGGCGAGGTGCGCTCGGTGCAGGCCGACCTCGGGGTCGCCCGCGAGTACGACCCGGCCGACCGGCTCTTCGCCCGGGAGCTCGGCGGCGGCGCGTTGCTGGACCTCGGCGTCTACGTCGTCTCCTTCGCCCAGATGCTGCTGGGGACGCCGCAGCGCGTCGTCGCCACCGGGTCGGTGTTCCCGACCGGCGTCGACGCCGAGACCGGGATCCTGCTGGGCTACGACGACGGCCGGACCGCCACCCTGCTGACCTCGCTGCGCAACGCCCTGCCGGGCCAGGCCCGCGTGTTCGGGACGACGGGCTGGATCGACGTCCTGCCGCGGTTCCACCACCCGGACACGATCGTGCTGCACCGCGCCGGCGCGGAGCCGGAGACGATCACCCGGCGGCAGACCGGCGCGGGCTACGCGCACGAGCTGATCGAGGTCACCGGGTGCCTGCGCGCCGGCCGCACCGAGAGCGCGGTCATGCCGCTGGCCGACACCCTCGCCGTGCAGGACGTGCTCGGTCAGGCGGCCGAGCAGCTCGGCGTGCGGCACGCGGAGGCCGTCGACGTCCTCTGACGGGTGACAACCGCCCGGCCGACTCCAGCCGTCGTCGGACCGTGCCGATACCTCCTCGACGGGCCGCACCGGCGGCCCCGGTGAGGAAGGACCCCGTTCCATGGCGCTGCTCGAAGGCTTGGCTGCTGTCGTCGCGAAGATCGCCGGTGCCGGCACCGCCGCCCAGATCGCGACCGGACTGGGCATCGCCGCCGCCGGTGTCACCGGTGCCGGTGCGGCCGGCGCCCTGCCGGCGCCGGTCCAGGACGTCGTCGCCAGCAGCGTGGAGACGGTGTCCCCGTTCGAGCTGCCGCACTCCGGCGACTCGGCCTCGGACGACCCGGCGGCCGACGACTCCGCCTCCGACGACTCCGCCTCCGACGACTCCGCCTCCGACGACTCGGCCCCCGACGACTCCGCCTCCGACGACTCCGTGACGAGCGACGAGCCGGGCCAGGAGGAGGCCGGTGACGACGCCTCGGACGACGGCACCGACGACTCCGTCGAGGACGGCACCGACGACTCGGGCCAGGACGGACAGGGTGACGTCGACGCCGACGAGGGCACCGACGACTCCGCCGAGGACGGCACCGAGGACTCCGGCCACCACGGCCTGGACAACGCCCGCGAGCACGCCGACGAGCACGCCCAGGAGTCGCTGCTGAAGGCGCAGGAGCGCAAGGCCACCCACGACGCGGAGAAGGCCACCCGCGACGCCGCACGGGACGCCGAGAAGGCCGCCCGCGACGCCGCGCGCGACGCCGAGAAGGCGGCCCGCGATGCCGCACGGGACGCCGGGAAGGCCGGCGAGCAGACCCGCGACGACGACGAGCACGAGGGCGACGACCACCAGGACGACGACCACCAGGACGACGACCACCAGGACGACGAGCACGAGGACGACTGACCCGTCGGCCGGTCAGGTCACGCGGTCCAGGCCGGCCCGGTCGCCTGGTCGGCGGTGGGCACGCGGGTCGGTGTCCCCCCGGCCAGGCGGACGGCGTCGGCGAAGCGGACCGCGTCGATGACGGCGTTGCAGCCCGGATCGTTGTTGAAGTAGACGAGCACGTCGGCGTCGCCGTAGGTGGCCACGACACGGTCCGCCCACAGCTGCAGGGTCCCGGCGCGATAGCCCCAGCCCTCGTGGCCGTGGTGGAACCGCAGGTAGCCCCAGTCCGCCGTGCGCCACAGGGGCGCCACCGGCTGCTCGTCGCGGTCCGCCCAGCACAGCGCCGCCCCGTAGCGCTCGAGCAGGGCGCGGACCTCGTCGGTCCACCACGTCTCGTGCCGGGGCTCGACGGCGACCCGCGTGCCGGGCGGGAACTGCGCCAGGCACTCGCGGAGCAGTTCGACGTCCGCCTTCAGCGTGGGCGGCAGCTGCAGCAGGATCGTGTCGAGCTTGGCGCCGAGCCCCTCCGCCCGGCCCATCAGCCGGGCGACCGGCTCCTCGGGCTCGCGCAGGCGCTTGATGTGGGTGAGGAAGCGGCTGGCCTTGACCGCCCAGCGGAAGTCCGGCGGGGTGCGGTCGCGCCACTTCTGGAACGTCTCGAGCTCCGGCAGCCGGTAGAAGGCGTTGTTGCTCTCCACGGTGGCGAAGTGCTCGACGTAGTGCTCGAGCCACAGCCGCTGCGGCAGCTTCGGCGGGTAGAAGGCGCCGCGCCAGTCGCGGTACTGCCACCCCGACGTCCCGATGATCACGGCCACGGGAGGCCGCCTACCCTGCACGTCCATGGCTGACGCACCCGCGCGCTTCAAGGACCTCTGCCTGGACGCGAACGACCACCACGCGCTGGCCGACTGGTGGTGCGCCGCCATCGGCTACGTGCGGCGGGACTCCCTCGAGGACGCCGCGAGCCCGCAGGACGACGAGCCGCGCCCGCACGACTGGCCGATCCCGATCGTCGACCCGGCCGGCGAGGGTCCGCTGATGTGGATCGTGCCGGTGCCCGAGCGGAAGTCGCTCAAGAACCGCATGCACTTCGACGTCGTCGGCGAGACCTGGCCGCTGATCGCGGCGGGCGCCCGCATGGTGCGGGAGCAGGACGACGAGATCGAGTGGAGCGTCCTGGCCGACCCCGAGGGCAACGAGTTCTGCGTCTTCGCCCCGGAGTGACCGACCCTCACGAACGCCGACAGGGGCGGCCCGCTCGGAAGCGGACCGCCCCTGCCGGGCAGTGCTGGTGCTAGGTGACGGACCTGGAACGGCCCTGCTGCAGGGTCCCGCGCCGAGCGTGCGAGGCGTGGGGGGCAGCGGGGTCCTTCGTCAGAAGTCCATGCCGCCCATGCCGCCGTCGCCGCCGGGCATGGCCGGAGCGTTCTTCTCCGGCTTGTCGGCGATGACGGCCTCGGTGGTGAGGAAGAGCGCCGCGATGGAGGCGGCGTTCTGCAGCGCCGAGCGGGTCACCTTGGCGGGGTCGATGATCCCGGCGGCGACGAGGTCCACGTACTCGCCGGTGGCGGCGTTGAGGCCCCAGCCGGTCTCGGAGTTGCGGACCTTCTCCGCGACGACGCCACCCTCGAGGCCGGCGTTGATCGCGATCTGCTTCAGCGGCGCCTCGAGCGCGACGCGCACGATGTTGGCCCCGGTCGCCTCGTCACCCGTGAGCTCGAGCTTGTCGAACGCGACGGTGGTCGCCTGCGCGAGGGCGACGCCACCACCGGCGACGATGCCCTCCTCGACGGCGGCCTTGGCGTTGCGCACGGCGTCCTCGATGCGGTGCTTGCGCTCCTTGAGCTCGACCTCGGTCGCGGCACCGGCCTTGATGACCGCAACGCCGCCGGCCAGCTTGGCCAGGCGCTCCTGCAGCTTCTCGCGGTCGTAGTCGCTGTCCGACTTCTCGATCTCGGCGCGGATCTGGTTGACGCGGCCCTGGATCTGGTCGGTGTCGCCCGAGCCCTCGACGATGGTCGTCTCGTCCTTGGTGACGACGACCTTGCGGGCGCGGCCGAGCAGCTCGAGGTCGGCGTTGTCGAGCTTGAGGCCGACCTCCTCGCTGATGACCTGGCCACCGGTGAGGATGGCGATGTCGGTCAGCATGGCCTTGCGGCGGTCACCGAAGCCCGGGGCCTTGACGGCGACGGACTTGAAGGTGCCACGGATCTTGTTCACGACCAGGGTCGCGAGGGCCTCGCCCTCGACGTCCTCGGAGATGATGGCCAGCGGCTTGCCCGACTGCATGACCTTCTCCAGCAGCGGGAGCAGGTCCTTGACGGTGCTGATCTTCGAGTTGACGACGAGCACGTACGGGTCGTCGAGGACGGCCTCCATGCGCTCGGTGTCGGTCACGAAGTAGGGCGAGATGTAACCCTTGTCGAAGCGCATGCCCTCGGTGAGCTCGAGCTCGAGGCCGAAGGTGTTGCTCTCCTCGACGGTGATGACGCCTTCCTTGCCGACCTTGTCCATCGCCTCGGCGATGAGCTCGCCGATGGCGGGGTCAGCGGCGGAGATCGACGCGGTGGCGGCGATCTGCTCCTTGGTCTCGACGTCCTTGGCGGTGGAGAGCAGGTACTCGCTGACCGACGCGACGGCGGCCTCGATGCCCTTCTTCAGGGCCATCGGGTTGGCGCCGGCGGCGACGTTGCGCAGACCCTCGCGCACGAGCGCCTGGGCCAGCACGGTGGCGGTGGTGGTGCCGTCACCCGCGACGTCGTCGGTCTTCTTGGCGACCTCCTTGACGAGCTCGGCCCCGATCTTCTCCCACGGGTCCTCGAGCTCGATCTCCTTGGCGATGCTCACACCATCGTTGGTGATGGTGGGCGCGCCCCACTTCTTCTCAAGAACGACGTTCCGGCCACGGGGGCCGAGGGTCACCTTGACGGCGTCGGCGAGGGTGTTCATCCCTCGCTCGAGGCCGCGGCGCGCCTCTTCGTTGAACGCGATCATCTTGGCCATGTGGTGATGTCCTCCGAGCATGGATCGCTGCACGGCCGGATGGGTGCCCGCGACGGACGACACCGATGACATGGGCGCTCCGTCGGCCCACCATCCGGTGCCTCACCGTTCCGACCTGATTGGCACTCAGGAGCCCTGAGTGCCAGAAACGAGTTTGGCACTCTCCCCTGCCGAGTGCAAGAACGGGGGTCCCGGCCCTGCTCGGCACGATCACCCGGAACGCCGGAGGCCCGGTCCCTCGCGGGACCGGGCCTCCGGTGTGCTGCGGTGGTCCTCAGGCGCTGCGGACCGCGTCGGCCTGCGGACCCTTGGCGCCCTGCACGACCTCGAACTCGACCCGCTGCCCCTCGTCGAGGGACTTGTACCCGTCCATCTGGATGGCCGAGTAGTGGACGAAGACGTCCTGGCCGCCGTCGACGGCGATGAAGCCGAAGCCCTTCTCGGCGTTGAACCACTTCACGGTGCCCTGTGCCACGTGTGCTCCCACGAACGTGTGTGCGGTCGCCCCACCGCGGGTGGTGGGGCGAGGTCTCGCTCTTCCGCCCGCGAACACGAACATGGAGGTCGAACCGCGCGGAAACCTACAACAGAGTGACCTTGCGCACACAGATATCGGGCACGACTCGTTCCCGGATCTCGGGATCCGTCACCCGTTCCGGTGACGACCCGGGGTCAGCCGATCAGACCGGCCTGGCGAGCAGACTTGAGCGAGGGCTCCACGCGGTGCGTCGGGCCGACCACCGGCTCCAGCGGGTCGAGGGTCTTGAGCCCCTCGCCGGTGTTGAGGACGACCGTCTCCTTGCTGGGGTCCAGCCGCCCGTTCTCCACGAGCTGCCGGAGGACGGCGACGGTCACCCCGCCGGCGGTCTCGGCGAAGACGCCGGTCGTGCGGGCCAGGTCGCGGATGCCCTGCACGATCTCGTCGTCGCCGACCCGGCCCACGGCGCCGCCGGTGCGGCGGATGGCGTCGAGGGCGTACGGGCCGTCCGCCGGGTTGCCGATGTTCAGCGACTTGGCGATGCCGGTCGGCTTCACCGGCTTGACCACGTCCCAGCCGTTGTCGAAGGCCGTCGCGATCGGGTCGCACCCGGCCGACTGCGCGCCGAAGATGGTCCACTCGGTGGCCTCGACGATGCCGGCGGCGGTCAGCTCGCGGAACGCCTTGTCCACCTTGGTGAGCAGCGACCCCGACGCCATCGGGATGACGACCTGGGCCGGGATCCGCCAGCCGAGCTGCTCGGCCAGCTCGTAGCCCATCGTCTTGGAGCCCTCGGCGTAGTAGGGCCGCACGTTCTGGTTGACGAAGGCGGTGTCCTCGAACTCGTCGGTCTCGGCGAGCTCGCTGGTCAGCCGGTTGACGTCGTCGTAGGAGCCGTCGACGGCGACCAGGGTCTGCCCGTAGACCGCCGACTGCACGATCTTCCCGGGCTCCAGGTCGGAGGGGACGAACACGAACGACGGCAGCCCCATCCGGGCGGCGTGCGCGGCCACCGAGTTGGCCAGGTTGCCGGTCGAGGCGGCGGCGATCTTCGTGTAGCCCAGGCCCTTGGCCGCGGTGGCGGCGAGGCTGACCACGCGGTCCTTGAACGAGTGCGTGGGATTGGCCGAGTCGTCCTTGACCCACAGGCCGCCGGTGAGCCCGAGCTCCTCGGCGAGGCGGTCGGCGCGGACCAGCGGCGTCATGCCGGGGTCCAGCGAGACGCGCGAGGCAGGGTCCTGGCCCACGGGCAGCAGGGCGACGTAGCGCCAGATGTTCTGCGGGCCGGCCTCGATCTGCTCGCGGGTGACCGCCGTCATCAGCTCCGGGTCGTAGTCGACCTCCAGCGGGCCGAAGCACTCCGCGCAGGCGTGCTCGGCGATGAGACCGAACGTGGCGCCGCAGTTGCGGCAGATCAGCCCGCGGGCCGGACACGGCGGCACCGGGCCGCCGGCGTGCGAGTCGGCCTGGAGAGAACCGGGAGCGGTCAGAGTCATGCGACGACTACCTCCTCATCTTCCCTGCACCGGGCCGTCGAGCCGCGCAGGACGGAATTGGCACCTCCCGCTGCGCGAGCGCAGTCGGCGGTTGCCGGGGCTTCATCGGGCCGTGTCCCTCTGCCCCTCTGGATGAGTGAACGGCGGCAACTCTACCTCCCACCTCCGGTGAGGATCCGGGAGCAGACAGGATGGGCGCGTGGCAGCGCGGATCGTCTACACCGACCTCGACGGCACGATGGTGGGACCGCGGGGGTCGTTCTGGCACACCGCCGGCCGCGACCTCACCGACGGCCCGGCGGCGGCGCTGATGGAGCTGCACCGCGCCGGCGTCCCGTTGGTGCTGGTCAGCGGCCGGACGTTCGAGCAGGTCGTGGAGGCAGCGCGGATCTTCGCCGCCGACGGCGCGATCGCCGAGCTGGGCGCGATGCTCGGCTGGGACGGCGGCCGGGGCACCCACCGCTTCACCGGTGAGCTGCCTGCCGAGCACGCCGGCCGCACCCCGATGGAGGTCATGGCCTCCCTCGGCGTGGTGGAGCGGCTCGTCGCCGCCCACCCCGGCCGGCTGGAGTGGCACGCGCCCTGGCACACCACGCACGACACCGACGCGCTGCTGCGCGGGCGGGTCGACCCGGTCGCCGTCGACGCCTGGCTGGCCGAGCAGGGGGTGGGCTGGCTGACGCTCAACGACAACGGGGCGATCCACCGGAATTCGCGGATGACGCTGGACCCGGACCCGGCGCCGCCGCGGGTCTACCACCTGATGCCCCGCGGGATCTCCAAGGGCGCGGCCATCGCCTGGGACCTCGAGCGCCGCGGCATCGACCCGGCCGACGCGGTGGCGATCGGCGACAGCGTGAGCGACCTGGACATGGCGCCCGCGGTGGGCCGGCTCTGGATCACCGCGAACGGCGCGGCCGTCGACGGGATGGCCGACCGGATCGCCGCCGTCCCCAACGCCGCCGTCACCGACTCCGCGATGGGCGAGGGCTGGGCCCAGGCCGTGCTGGCGAGCTTGTGAGCCGGGTCGTGCCGAGTGGGCCCCGGAGGGGTCCGCGCAGGCGCGCCGGACTCGCTCAGTGCAGCGGGGGACGGCTCGTGGCCGCGGTGTCGCCCGGAGGGTGACAGATCACGAGGTGACGTCGCGGCCGGCGAAGTGGCGGAAGCCCAGCGCGGTGAAGACGGCGGCGTAGACCAGCGACTGCACCACCCCGCGGAACAGGGCCCCGTCGTCGACGGGTGTCTGCAGCAGGTCGGTCCAGGCGAACTCCCCCGCGGTCGGGAACCAGTCGCGCAGCGAGCCCAGCTGCTCCACCTGGTCCAGGATCGCGAAGACGAACATCGTGAAGACCGCGCCACCGACGGCGGCCAGCGGCGCGTCGGTGATCGTGGAGAACCAGAACGCGAGCGTGCCCACCACCAGCAGGTGGACGGCGAGGTAGCCCAGCATCCCCGCCAGCCGCACGAACCCCTCGCCCTGGGACAGCGTCACGCCGATCGGGGTCCGGATGGAGCCGAACCCGAACGCGATCGAGCCGGCCAGCACCGAGACGGCCGTGAGGGTGAGCAGCGCCCCGACCGACAGCACGAGCGCCGCCAACCACTTCTGCCGGAGCAGCCGCATCCGCGGGACCGGCGTCGCGAGGGTGTACCGCAGGGCACCCCACTGCGCCTCGCTGGCCACGGTGTCGCCGAAGAACAGCGCGTACACGACCACCAGGAAGAAGCCCGTGGTCGCGAACAGCACGAACAGGGTGAAGTTGAGCCCGCTGGCGGTGGCGACGTCGACCAGGTTGATCCGGTTGTTCTCGCCGGCGTCCTCGCCGGCGCCCAGCTCCAGCGCCGCGATGAGCAGCAGCGGCAGCGCGACCATGAGCGCGACGACGCCGAGGGTGCGGCGGCGGGCGAACTGCCGGCGCAGCTCCACGGCCAGCCGCAGGGTGCGGCCGGGCCGGTACCCGGCCGCGGACCCGGTCCCACCGGTCATGACTCCCCCACCAGCGCCAGGAAGGCGTCCTCGAGCCGGCGGCGCGGCGTGAACTGGTCGACGGCGATGCCCGCCTCCACGAGCGCCCGCAGCGCCACCTCGCGCGGGACACCCCCGAGCTCGGCGACCAGCCCGTCGTCGGTCCGCCCGGCGCTCACCCCCGGCACCCCGGTGAGGACGGCGATCGCCCGGTCGGTGTCGGCCTCGGCCACCCCGACGAGCACCGCCCCGCCCGCGCCGACGATCTCCTCGACGGTGCCCTGCGCGATCTTCGCACCCTTCGCCATGACGACGACGTGGCTGCAGGTCTGCTCGATCTCGCTGAGCAGGTGGCTGGAGACGATGACGGTGCGGCCGGTCGCGGCGTAGGACCGCAGCACCTCGCGCATGGCGTGGATCTGCGGCGGGTCCAGCCCGTTGGTCGGCTCGTCGAGCACCAGCAGGTCGGGCAGCCCCAGCATCGCCTGGGCGATCGCCACCCGCTGGCGCATGCCCTGGCTGTACCGGCGCACCGGACGGTCCAGCGCCGCGCCGAGGCCGGCCACCTCGATGGCCTCCTCCATGTGCGCGTCCGCGGCCGGGCGGCCCGTGGCGGCCCAGTACAACCGCAGGTTCTCCCGGCCCGAGAGGTGCGGCAGCAGCCCGGTGCCCTCGACGAACGACCCGAGCCGCGACAGCACCGGGGCCCCCGGGCGCGCCGCGTGCCCGAAGACGCTGATCCGCCCCTCGCTGGGCCGGATCAGCCCCATGAGCATGCGCAGCGACGTCGTCTTGCCGGCGCCGTTGGGGCCGAGCAGGCCCAGCACCTGGCCGCGCCGGACCTCGAAGGACAGGTCGCGCACGGCGACGAAGCCGTCCTTGTAGGCCTTGGTCACGCCCTCGAAGCGCAGCGGCACGTCCTCGCCGTCGGACTCGACCACGCTGACCTGCCGGTCCCGGCGCCGGCCCAGCAGGCGGGCGGCGCCCCAGCCCAGCAGGCCCAGGACGGCCAGGCCGCCGAGGAGCACCCACCAGCGGACGGAGCCGCCGGCCGCCACGGTGGTGCCCGGCACCAGCGGCACGCTCACCCCGGCCCCGGCGTCGGCGAGGGCCACGGAGTACACGGCCGGCTGCGCGGGCAGGGCGAAGCCCTGGTCGGTCGAGGAGACCACCACCCGCATCGTGTGGCCGGCCTCGAACCGGTGCACGATCGCGGGCAGCGTCACCTGCACCCTCGTGGGCCGCGCCGGGTCCGCCGACAGGCCGGTGAGCGACAGCGGCGCCACGAGCCCGGCCGGGAGGACCGTCCCGCCGCCCGGCGCGACGTCGTACAGCTTGGCGAACAAGGTGGCCGCGCCCCCGGCCGAGGAGACGTCGAGCGCCACCGTCGGGGCGCCCACCACCTCGACGGCGGAGTCCAGGGGGGCGCTCTGGAAGCTGGCCGACTGGCCGGGGATCTCCAGGGTCGAGCCGCCCAGCGCCGCGCTCAGCGCGCCGAGGCCGGGCACCGTGGTCAGCGCGGCAGGCGTGCCTCCTGCGGGGCTGACCACCGGCTGCAGCGGGCCGGTCAGCTCCACGTCGGTCCGCTGCACCGGTGCCCGGCCGTCCAGACCGGGATAGCTCTCCGCGGTGACCGTGCGCGTTCCGCCCTGGACGCGGCCCACCGTCCCCGCCGTGCCCAGGCCGGTCGGCGCGGGGAACTCGAAGGCCGGGAGTCCGGCGTCGACGTCGCGCAGGTGCACGTCGAACCAGTCGCCGACGGCGTCGCGCAGCTCGCCGGTGACGCCGCCCCCGGCCGGGGTGTCGTGCCCACCGGCGTACCAGAGCACCTGCACCGGGGTGCCGTTCGCGGCGATCCCGCGCGCGTTGGCGTCGGCCTGCCCCAGCCCGAACAGCGAGTCCTGGGTGCCCTGGATCAGCAGCGTGGGTGCGGTGATCCGGTCGAGCACGCCGGCCGGGCTGGCGCGGTCGAGCACCGCCGCGGCCTCCGGCGTCAGCGTCCCGGTGGAGGCGGCGGACTGGTAGGCCGCGCAGACCTCGGGGGCGAACCGCCCGCAGGTGAGCGCCTGGGTCACGTCGGCGACGTCCACGCCGGCCGGCACGGCGCCGTCCTGGTCGCCACCACCGTCACCCCCACCGCCGAGCACATCGAGCAGGTCGCCCGACGGCGCGGAGCCGAGACCGAAGAACAATCCCGACCACAGGCGCTTGTAGACGCCGGCGTCGCCCTGCGGGGTGGCCGCGGGGGTCGCGCCGGGCGCCGCGCCGGTCTGTGACGGGAACAGCGCCGAGGTGAGCGAGTTCCAGGTGATCTGCGGCGCGATGGCGTCGACGCGGTCGTCGTAGGCGGCGCCCAGCAGGGCCAGGGCGCCGCCGTAGGAGGCGCCCGCGACGCCGACGCGCGGGTCGCCGTCGCCGTCCTGGACGACGTCGTCCCGCTCGGCCAGGACGTCGATCAGCGCGCTGAGATCGGCGACCTCGCGGCGCGGGTCGTCCAACGCGATCTGCCCGGTGCTGTCGCCGAAGCCGCGCGCCGAGAAGGTGAGGACGACGTAGCCGCGCCCGGCCATCGCGCGGGCGTCGGCGGCCACCGACTCCTTGCTGCCGCCGAAGCCGTGCGCCAGCACCACCGCCGGCGCGGGTAGCTCGTCGGCGGCCGGGAGGTACAGCGTCGTGTCGAGCTCGACGGCGTCCGCGCCGGCGCCGGCCGCGACGCGCGCGTCCTCGGTCCGGACGTCGTCGGCCGCCGCCGCGGGGGGCGCGCCGAGGACGATGCCGGGGACGAGCAGGAGCAGGGTGGCGAGCGCACGCCGGGCGCCGGAGCGCGGACGCACGGGCCCGCGGGAGCGACGCACGAAGCGGCCAACGGACGACACGGGGCCGGGGTTCCGCCCCGTCAGCCGCGGTGGATCAGGACTGCCGGATCAGGGCGTCCACTCGTTGGCCGCGACGATGACGAGGCCCGGCGTGGTGACCTCGGCGGGGAGGTCGAAGAAGCGCAGCGCCGGGCCCTGCAGCTCCGGGAACTGGTCGACCAGCTGGACTGCCGCCTGGCGCTGGGTCTCGTCGCCCTCGGTGTAGTAGACGGTCGACGCGGCCACGTCGTCGCCCTCGTAGGTGCCGACCCCGGCGGCCTCCCAGCCCCCGCCGACCACGGCGCCGGAGATCTTGGCGGCGAGGCCGTTGATGGAGGTGGCGTTGAGCACGGTCACCGGCACGCGCACCGGGGTGCTCGGCGCGGCCTCGTCGACGGGGGCGGTCGCCTCGACATCGGCGGCCGCCTCCTCTCCCGTGTCCAGCTCGGGCAGCGGGGGGAGGGGCGTGACGGGGGCGACCGGCGTCGTCGCGGTGGTGCGCTGCGTCGAGGCGGCCGCCTCGTCGGTCTTCGGGGAGGTGACCTGGTAGACGCCCAGCACGCCGAGGGCGACGACGCCCATCGCGACCAGGCCCTTGGCCATGCGGCGCGGAGCCCGGCGCGGCTCGTCGTCGAGGAGGGCGACGCCGCTGTCCTTGGCTGCCTTCCGGCGGGCCTCGTCGGCCGCCTGCCGCTCGGCGCGCAGCGCGGCGCGGCCACCGACGGGGGTCCGGGTGGAGCCGTGCGAGGCGCGCGACGCCGGGATCTCCTCGTCGAGGTGGGGGATGTCCTCGTCGCGCTGGGCCGCCGAGCGCTCGGGGATCAGGGAGGTGGCCGGGGCGGGGGCGAGCGCCGGGCGCATCTCCTCCTCCGACGGCAGCTCCCCGGAGCGCGAGGGCTTGGTCCAGTCGCCGTAGCGGGCGTCGGAGGCGCCGCTGGTCTGCCGCGGCAGGCGGGGCGCGGGAGCGCCGGCGGCGATCCCGCTCGGGCCGGTGCTCAGCGGCTCCGCGGCGTCGTCCGCCCAGACCTGCTTGCGGCGGGCCGCTGCCGCCTCGGCGGCGCGGAGGCTCTCGGCGAGCGCGCCGGCGCGGACCTCGAGGGGCGCCGAGGGGCGGGACGAGACGGGGACCGGAGGCAGGGGCAGGCGCGAGCGGCTCACCGGGTCCGCCGGGTCCGCCGGCCGGTTGGCCACGGCGGCAGCGGTCGGCCGGCGCACGGGAGCGGGGTCCACCCGGGCGCGGTCGCGGCCCGGTGCGGTCGGGTGGTCGCTCAGCCGCGCGTCGGGAACCCCGCGCCAGAGTGCGTCGGGAGCATCCGTCCGACGGCGGCCACCGGCCACCGGAGAACTCGTCCCGTCACTGCCTGATCCCGCGTGCCTGCCCACGGTGACCGAATCTAATGCTTGTAACTCTCATTGCCCAGGACCTCGGGACGGACGCGTCCGTTGCCGTGCCGCCCGCACCCGCCGCAACCGCCGGACGAGCAGCGGATCGGCCGCGAGCGCGTCCGGCCGGTCGACCAGGGCGTTGAGCACCTGGTAGTAGCGCGTGGGGCTCAGGGCGAAACGGTCCCGGATCGCCGTCTCCTTGGCGCCGGCCGCCCGCCACCACTGCCGCTCGAACACCAGCATCGCCAGCTCCCGGGAGGAGAGCCCCGGGCCCGCGACCTGCACGGATGCCGGCGCAGCCGCCTCCCCGACGCCGTCGTCCCCGGCCGGCGCGACCGCCGGGACGAAGTCGGTGCTCATGCTCGTGTGCCCTCCTGCTGGACTCGGCCCGCCCGGGCGCCGGGCGGCTCGAGGAGAACCGTAGACGGGCCGTCGGACAGTTCCGGGCGACCCGCGGGCAACGTCGCAGGACCGCTCCGGACGGGGAACCGGGTCACGGTCCGGCCGGCACGACCTCCGGAATCGACCGGCGTGTCCCAGCGCGGGCGTGTCGCAGGGTGTCGGCCGTGAAGACGGCCAGGGCCAGCCAGACGATGGCGAAGCCGGCCAGCCGGGCCGGGGGCATCGCCTCCTCGTAGACGAAGACGCCGACGGAGAGCTGCATGAGCGGGGTCAGGTACTGCAGCAACCCGACCGTCGACAGCGGGATCCGCCGGGCAGCGGCGGCGAACAGCAGCAGCGGGACCGCGGTGGCGATCCCGGAGCTGACCAGCAGCAGCGCGTGGCCGGTGCCGGCGTTGCCGAACGTCCCCGTGCCGTCGGCGTGCAGCACCAAGAGGAGCGCGAGCGCCGGCAGGGTCAGCACCGCCGTCTCGAGGAACAGGCCCGGCGCCGCCTCCACCCGCACGAGCTTCTTCATCACCCCGTAGAGCCCGAAGCTGGCCGCCAGACCGAGCGCGATCCACGGCGGACGGCCGTAGTCGGCCGTGAGCACCGCGACCGCGACCGCCGCGACGGCGACCGCGACCCACTGCAGCCGGCGCAGTCGCTCCCCGAAGACGACCACCCCGAGCAGCACGCTGACCAGTGGGTTGATGAAGTAGCCGAGCGAGGTCTCCACGACGTGCCCGGAGTTCACCCCGTAGACGAAGATCAGCCAGTTCACCGCGATGAGCACGGACGCGCCCGCGAGCACCAGCACCGTGCGCCGGTCGGCCACCGCCACCCGGACGTTCCCCCAGCGGCGGACGACGGTCAGCAGCAGGGCGACGAAGACCAGCGACCAGACGATCCGGTGGGCGACGATCTCGACGCCGCCGGCCGGCTCCAGGAGCGGGAAGTACAGGGGGAACAGACCCCAGAGCGTGTAGGCGGCCAACCCGGAGACGACCCCCAGGCGACGCTCGTCCACGGGGCGACACCGTACGCGCGGAGGCGGCCTACCGTCGTAGGCGTGCGTGGCGAGCGGCCGAACCCGGTGCAGTGGCTCTGGTACGCCCTCGGCGGTGGTCTCCCCCGGCGGCTCTCGCCCTGGGTCCTGGCCGACACGACCCGTCGCACCTGGATCTGGCGCCACTTCGCCCGGGCGATCGTGCAGATGACCCCTGTGGTGGTGCTCTGCCTGCTCGTCCCCCCGGTGGCGCTGTCCTACCGGCTGTCGGCCGCCGTGGGTGGACTGCTGATCGGGCTGCTCTTCTCGATGGCCTTCATGACCGAGACGAACGAGCACCGCGTGGTGAAGGCGGGCTACCCACCGGGGACGGCGGGCCGGGTGCGCGAGGAGCGGGCCGAGCGCGACCGCCTGGAGCGGAAGGCGCGGTACCGCCAGGGCGGCGCCGGCAGCTTCGACTGAGCTCGATCGAGCCGACGAGGGGACTTGAACCCCTAACCGCCCGATTACAAGTCGGGTGCGCTACCAATTGCGCCACGTCGGCGGGACATCGGGGACGGGTCCCGGGGCGAGTCTAGGGACAAGCCAGCGGACGACGTCGCGGCATCGGTTCGACAGGCTCCCGTCAGCGGCGGCCGGCACCGCCCCCGGAGCCGGTCACCACAGCGACATCGACCGTCGGAAGATCCCGGCGATGTCGTCCTCCGTGACCTCCTTGGGGCAGGTGGCCAGCAGCCGCTGCTGCTTCATCGTGCCCTCCACCAGGTCCGGGATGTCCGCCTCGCCGAAGCCGACGGCGCCGACCCCGTTCGGGATGTCGATGTCGCGCATCAGGTCCGCCAGGACGGTCGGCAGGAACTCCGCGGCGTCCGACGGCCGGTCGGCGTCCGGCGCGAGCAGTTGCGCCACCCGCAGGTGCCGCTCCGGCGACGCGTCGAAGGTGAACCGGAAGGCCTCCGGCGCGGTCAGGGCCACGGACATCCCGTGCGGGACCATCGGCTCGGCGGCCGGGTAGTCCTTGGGGTGGAAGTCCGTCACCTGCCCGGCGATCGGATAGGCGTTGGCGTGCGGGATGTGCACCCCGGCGTTGCCGAAGCCCATGCCGGCGAAGGTCGCGGCCATGGCCATGTCCGCCCGCGCCTGCTCGTCCTCGCCGTGCCGCACCGCCTGCCGGAAGGAACCGGCCAGCAGTGAGAGCGCCTTCTCCGACCACATGTCCGAGATCGGGTTGGAGCCGCAGTACGGCACCCGCTGGTCGGGCGTCTTGTGCTCGTAGGTCGTGTACCAGCGCGCGGTGTAGCTCTCGAGCGCGTGGCAGAGGATGTCCATGCCCGCGGCGGCGGTGACCCCCGGCGGCTGGGTGAGCGTGAGCGCCGGATCGATCACCGCCAGCGTCGGCCGCAGCCGCGCGTGGCTGATCCCGGTCTTCACCCGAGCCGAGATCACGTCCATCACGCAGATCGTCGTGCTCTCCGCTCCGGTGCCCGTCGTCGTCGGGACGGCGACCAGTGGCTTGAGCGGCTCCGGCGGCGCCTGCCCCTTGCCGACCGGCACGTTGACGTAGTCCATGAGCTCGCCCGGGTTGGTGGTGAGCAGGTTGATCGCCTTCGCGGTGTCGATGCTCGAGCCACCGCCGACCGCGACGAACGCGTCCCACGGCCCCGTCGAGCGCGCCTCCTCGATCGCGGCGATGAGGCTCTGGTCGGTCGGTTCGACGTGCACGCCGTCGAAGACCTGCGCCTCGATGCCGAACTGCGCCATCTGGTCGGCGACCCGCTGCGGGATGCCGGTGGAGGACAGACCGGGGTCGGTGACCACCAGCACGCGGTGCACCCCGTAGCGGCTGAGATCGAAGCCGATCTCGTCCGACGCACCGTGGCCGAACTTCAGCTGGGGCGCGCCGTAGGTGAAGACGGACTCGGGATGGGCGGGCTGGAGCGTGCTCATGGCGGACCTCTCGACGGTCGGCGGGGCGGAGCGCTGCACCGAGCGTCGCAGAAGGTTGTGATCGGCACCACACCGGCGTAATAGTCACGGGAGGTCAACCCGCTCACCACCTCCCGGAGGCCCCCGTGACCGACTCGTCCACGACTCCCCCCGCCCTCACCGAGCTGCTCAAGGACGCGCCGACGAACTGGGGCAAGTGGGGCGAGGACGACGAGGTCGGCTCGCTGAACTACCTCGGTGCCGAGGAGGTCCTCGCCGCCGTCCGGCTGGTCAGCGCGGGCAAGGTGTTCACCCTCCAGCGGCTGATCGGCGACCCCAAGGGCGACCCGGTGTGGCCCGGGCGCACGCCCGCGGTCCGCACCCAGGTCCTCGACGAGAGCGACTGGGACGAGGGCGGCAAGGGCGCGGCCTTCCCCGGCGGCCTGCACTACGCCGACGACAAGATCGACGCCTACCTGCAGGGCTCCACGCAGTACGACGCGCTGGGCCACCTCTGGTACGACGGCAAGATCTGGAACGGCTACGACGCCCGCACCACCGTCGGCGGCCTGGAGAAGGCCAGTGCGCTGCCCATCGCCGAGCGCGGCATCGTCGGCCGCGCGGTGCTGCTCGACATGGCGCGCTTCCGCGGCAAGGAGACCCTCGACAAGGGCGAGACCTTCACGCACGAGGACCTCCAGGAGTGCGCGCGGGCCCAGGGCGTCGAGCTCCGGAAGCGGGACATCCTGATCATCCGCACGAACTTCCTGCAGTTGTTCCACGAGCAGGGCGACGCCTTCTACGAGGGCTTCAACGAGCCCGGCCTGGTCTACAGCCCGGAGCTCGTGCAGTGGTTCCAGGACATGGAGATCCCCAACCTGGTCACCGACACCATCGCCAACGAGGTCACCTACGACCCGAACAACGGTGTGGCGCTCGTGCTCCACAGCGCCCTCATGCGCAACCTCGGCGTGACCCTCACCGAGATCGCCGACGTCGAGAAGCTGGCCGCCGACTGCGCCGATGACAAGAAGTACGAGTTCCTCTACGTCGCCGCTCCGCTCAAGGTGGCCAAGGCCGCCGGCACCCCGGTCAACCCCGTCGTCATCAAGTAGGCGTTCCGGTGAGCGACTACGACGACCGGCCCTGGCTGGCCCTGTACGGGGACCAGCCGGCCGACTACGACATCGAGTTCGACGACGCCCTCGACATGTTCCGCGCCGGGGTGGCGAAGGACCCGTCCGCGGTCGCGCTGCGCTACTTCGACGGCGTCCTCACCCGGCAGGAGCTCGACGAGCTCAGCGACGGGCTGGCCGCCGGGCTGCTCGCCTCCGGTTTCGCGCCCGGTGACCGGCTGGCGGTCTACCTGCAGAACGTGCCGCAGTTCGTCATCTCCATGGTGGCCGCCTGGAAGGCCGGCGGCGTCATGGTGTCGATCAACCCGATGAGCCGGGTGCGCGAGCTGTCCTACCTGCTCAAGGACTCCGGGGCGACGGTGCTGGTCTCGCTCGAGTCGCTCTACGGGGAGGTCGCGAAGGAGGTCGTCGGGGACACCGACGTCCGCCTGGTGCTCACGACCAGCGAGCTGGCGTTCCAGACGCGGGACGACGAGCGGCTGTTCGCCGGCACCACCCGGCAGCGGCACGAGGGGACGACGGACTTCTCCGCGTTCATCGCCGAGCACCGCGGGACGACGCCACCACCGGTCGACCTCGGCCCCGACGACGTCGCGTTCCTGACCTACACCTCGGGCACGACCGGCGTGCCCAAGGGCGCGATGAACACCCACCGGAACGTCGTCTTCACCGCTCAGGTCTACCGCGACTGGGTGCACGCCGGCCGGGACGGCGCCATCTTCGGCGTCGCACCGCTGTTCCACATCACCGGGCTGATCGGGCACATCGCGGTGAGCATGCTGGCACCGGCGCCGCTGGTGCTCGCCTACCGGTTCGAGCCGCAGGTGGTGCTCGACGCCTTCCTCGAGCACCGGCCGGCCTTCACCATCGGCGCGATCACCGCGTTCACCGCGCTGCTCAACGCACCGGGGTTCACCAAGGACCACTTCTCCTCGTTCACGTCGATCTACTCCGGCGGCGCGGCCATCTCGCCCACGGCGGAGAAGGCGTTCCTCGAGGCCACGGGCAAGCAGGTGCACAACGCCTACGGCCTGACCGAGACGACGTCCCCCATGACCGTCACGCCGTTCGGCTCGCCCTCGCCGGTCGATCCGACGTCGGGTGCGCTGTCCGTGGGCGTGCCGGCGCCGAACACGATCGTCCGCATCCAGGACGACGACGGGAACGACCTGCCGCTGGGCGAGATCGGCGAGATCGTCGCCGACGGGCCGCAGGTGGTGGCCGGCTACTGGGGCAAGCCCGAGGAGACGGCGGCGAACCTGCCTGGCGGGGCGCTGAAGAGCGGCGACGTGGGCTTCATGAACCCCGACGGCTGGGTGTTCATCGTCGACCGCAAGAAGGACATGATCAACGCCTCGGGCTACAAGGTCTGGCCCCGCGAGGTGGAGGACGTCCTCGCCGAGCACCCCGGTGTCCGGGAGGCGGCGGTCGTCGGTGTCCCCGACGAGAAGCGCGGCGAGACCGTGAAGGCCTTCGTCAGCCTCAAGCCCGGCGCGACGGCCACCGCCGACGAGCTCATCGCGCACTGCAAGGAGCGGATGGCGGCCTACAAGTACCCGCGCTCGGTCGTGCTGGTCGACGAGCTGCCGAAGACCGTGACCGGGAAGATCCTCCGACGCGAGCTGCGCGACAGGTGACCCCGCTCGCCGTCCGGGGGCGGCAAGCCCCCTGACGCCGTCAGGGCCACCGGTACCGCACGTCGGGCTCGCGCTCCTGGTTGCCCGTTCCGTCGGTCTGCTCGACGGCGATGAACCCGTGCCGCTCGTAGAAACGCCGGGCCGGCCCGTTGACCTGGAAGGTCCACAGCTCGAGCCCCGACGGCGACCGCTCCTGGGCCAGCGCGACGAAGCGGTCGCCGATCCCCCGGCCGCGGACGTCCGGGTCCAGGTAGAGCTGGTCGATCCACCCCGGTGCGAGGGCGAGCACGCCGACGACCGCGCCTCCCGCCTCGGCCACCCAGGTGTCCGCGCGGCCGACCAGCTCGTCGCGGACCCACCGGCGCACCTCGTCGTCCGGGTGCGCGCGGCGCACGGTCGGCAGCGCGGCGTCGAAGGAGCGCAGCCACACCTCGGCGACGGCCGCACCGTCGTCCGCCCGGGCCGGGCGGAGCACCACCGGAGGGGTCACGGCCCCCACGCTGCCAGGTGCGCACCGGTGGGCACGACCGGTTGATCGGCCGGTCGCTCAGGCGGCGTCGGTCCCCGCGGCCGGGAGGTCGCGCACGTGAGCGGCCGGGTTGCTGCCCGGCGACGGGAGGTCGGCCAGCCAGCGCGCGAAGCCCGTCCCGTCCCGCCGCTCCAGCTCGTCCAGGATCGCCTCCCGCCGCTGGACGACCGACCTCCGGAGCGCGGGGTCGATCCGCGCCTCCAGCAGTGCGGCGGTGCGCAGCCACTCCTCGCCCAGGGCCCGGGCGGTCGACCCGCCGACCGGGGGCGGCGACAGCGCCCGCCCGACCGGCCGCAGCGGTGCCGGCGCCGGCGGCCGCGGTGCGGGCCGGGGCATCGTGGTCGGCCGGGCCGCCCGCCGGGACCGCGCGCGGACCCGGCGGAGGTGCACCGACCCCGCGACCGCGGCGACGGCAGCTGCCACGAGGAGCATGACCCCTGCGCCGGCGAGCGCGGCCAGGCCGGAGACCACCAGCAGCACACCGGCGGTCCATCCCGCCGCGTGTCCGCCGACATCCAGGAGCCGGGCCCGCCCGACGCCGGGCAGCTCGCAGGCCATGCCCGCGGAGACGGCGCCGATGACCGCGGCGGTGACGAGCACGGCGACCAGCCCCGGCGCCCGGAGCGCCAGGGCACCGGCCACCGCCAGCGCGGCGGCGACGAGGAACGCGAGGAACTGAGCTGACCGGACGAGCGGAACGGGCACGGACGGCCTCCGGGGAACGCCAGGACGACGGGACGACGCGGACGGCCTGCCGGGCGCCCGGTGCGGCCGCACTACCCGCTGATCGCCGACCATGCACGCGAATCCGGGGTGTCGCGAGCCGACCGGCGCGCCCCGCCGCGTCCGCCCGGGTCGGGGCGGGCAGGATCGATGCCCGTGGGCTCCTCCGTCGTCGACCCGGGCCTGCGGCTGGCCCTCGTCCTGGTCGTCCTGACCGCGGTCGCCGCGGCGGCCGGCCGGTTCTCCGGTCTGGACCAGCAGCGCCCGGTCCTCGTCGCCGCGGTCCGCGCCACGGTGCAGCTGGCCGTGGTCTCGGCGGCGCTGCTGGCCGTGGTCGGGTCGCTGCTGCTCTCCGCGGCGTTCGTCCTCCTCATGACCGGCATCGCGACCATCACCGCGGCCGGCCGGGTGTCCGGCCGGCCGCTGCGCTCCCCCGGTGCGCGCGACCGGCTGCTGACCTCCGCGCTGCCCATCGTCGGCGGCGCCGCACCGGTCGTCCTGCTGGTGCTGGCCAGCGGCGCGGTGCCTCTCCGAGGGGAAGCGGTCATCCCCATCGCCGGCATCCTCATCGGGGGCGCCATGACGGCGACCTCGCTGTCCGGGCGACGGCTGCGCGAGGAGCTGGCCTCCCGGCGCGGGGAGGTGGAGGCCGCGCTGGCCCTCGGGCTGCTCCCCCGCGACGCCGTCCTGTTCGTGATCCGGCCCGCGGCGGCCTCCGCCCTCATCCCGCCGCTGGACCAGACGCGCACCGTGGGGCTGGTGACCCTGCCCGGCGCCTTCGTGGGGGTGCTCCTCGGCGGCGGGACCCCGCTGCAGGCCGGCGCCGCCCAGCTGCTGGTGCTCCTCGGGCTGCTCGCCGCGGAGACGCTGGCGATCTGGGCCGTCACCGAACTCGTGGGGCACGGGGCATTGCTGGAGGGCGTCCCGCGTTGAACCGTCCAGACATCTCACAGGGATCCTCCAGCCGGGCACCAGTGCGCGGCCGGACAGTGGGACCGTCGCGCCGGCCGGATGGCCGCGCGGAGGGAGGAGAGGACCAGTGAGCGAAACCGGATCGTCGGGCCACACGGGACCGGCCGAGCCCGCGGAGGGTGCCGGCCAGACGTCGGGTGGCCCCGACCGCATGCCGACCGCTCCGCAGCCGTCCTACGGGCAGCCGCGTACCGACCAGCAGTCCTACGGCCCGCCGCCGGGGTCGCAGCCCTACGGCGGGACGCCGTACGGGCAGCCCTACGGCCGGTCGCCCTACGCGCCGACCCCGCCCGGGTCCCCGCCACCGGGACAGCCCTACTGGGGGGCGCCGCGCATGCCGACCACGCCGGTCCCGAACGGTTCCGGCGGGCTCCCCCCGGGCGCCCCGCCGGCCGAGCCGGGCGCGGCCGCCGCGCCCGCCCGGCGCAACGGCCGGCTCAAGATGGGGCTGGCCGGACTCGTCGCGGGCGCGCTCATCGGCGGTGCCGCCGGCGCCGGCGTGGCCACCCTGGACGACGACGGCGGCCGGTCCGGCTCCTCCCCCGCAGCGGCGCAGAACGTGGTCATCCGGAACCCCGAGTCGGCGACGACCGCCACCGCCGCCGCGGCCAAGGCCGCGCCCAGCGTGGTCACCGTCTACGTGACCAGCCAGTCGAGCGCGGGTAGCGGCTCCGGCGTCGTCCTCACCGAGGACGGCTACGTGCTCACGAACAACCACGTCGTCGCCGGCGAGGGAGGCGGGGGCGGCATGGTCCAGGTCCGCACCGCCGACGGCACCCTCTACGACGCCGAGGTGGTGGGCACCGACCCGTCCGCCGACATCGCCGTGATCAAGCTGGACAACGCCTCGAACCTCACTCCGGCCACCTTCGCCGACTCCGACGACGTCCAGGTGGGTGACGTCGCGGTCGCCATCGGCGCTCCGCTGGGCCTGTCCAACACCGTCACCGACGGCATCATCAGCGCCACCGGGCGGGCCGTGCAGACCGGTTCCTCGCAGGACGACGCGACCGTCATCGACGCGATCCAGACCGATGCCGCCATCAACCCCGGCAACTCCGGCGGCGCCCTGGTCAACGGCGCCGGCGAGGTCATCGGCATCAACACCGCGATCGCGACCGTCGCCTCCGGGAGCGGCAGCGGCGACGCCCAGAGCGGCAACATCGGCGTCGGCTTCGCGATCCCGAGCAACACCGCCAAGCGGATCGCCGACGAGATCCAGCAGACGGGCAAGGCCAGCCGCGCCTTCCTCGGCGTGAGCTCCCGCACCGCCGCGCAGGGCCGGAACACCGAGGTCGGTTCGGGTGCCGAGGTGGTCTCGGTGGAGCCCGACAGCGCCGCCGCCGACGCCGGCCTGGAGGTGGGCGACGTCATCGTCGCGGTGGGCGACCGGCCGATCACCAACTCCACCGAGCTGACCGCCGCGATCCGCAGCGAGGCCCCGGGGGCCAAGGTGCAGCTGACCGTCCGCAACGGGAGCGACCAGCGCACGGTCCAGGTCACGCTCGGCTCCACCGGCTGACGCCCCGGCGGGAGGGGCGGTCGAGGTTCCCTAGGCTCGAGACGTGCCGGAACCTCGACCGCCCCTCCCGTTGGTCGGCTCCCTCGACGACCCACAGCGGGCCCGCGACCTGGCCCGCATGAAGCGGCTGGCCACCGGGCTGTTCCTCCTGGCGGCCGCCGTCTTCGTCGTCTGCGTGCTGCTCGGGCCCGAGCGCGGCGCCTGGGTCGGCTACGTCCGCGCCACCGCCGAGGCGTCCATGGTGGGCGCGCTGGCGGACTGGTTCGCCGTGACCGCTCTCTTCCGGCACCCCCTCGGGCTGCCGATCCCGCACACCGCGATCATCCCGCGCAAGAAGGACCAGATCGGCGAGAGCCTGGGCACCTTCGTCCAGGAGAACTTCCTGACCCGGGCGGTGGTCGAGGAGAAGCTCGGCACCATCGACGTCCCCGGGCGGCTGGGTGCCTTCCTGGCCTCCCCCGGCCGGGCCGAGCGCCTCTCCGGTGACGCCGCCGCCGTCCTCGCCGCCGTGACCGACCTGCTCCGCGACGAGGACCTCGAGCCCGCCGTCGCCGGACTGGTCCAGCGCAAGCTGCACGAGACGCCGGCGGCGCCGGTGCTGGCCCGGGTCCTGGAACTGGTCGTCGACGGCGACCGGCACCAGGAGGTGCTCTCGGCGGCGATGCGGTTGCTGTCGCGGTTCCTCGAGGACAACCGGCTGGTCTTCCGCGCCCAGCTCGGCGACGCCTCCCCGGCCTGGGTCCCCGACTGGGTGGACGACCGCGTGTTCGACCGCGCGTTCGCCGGCATCCAGCGGTTCTTCGCCGAGGTAGGCGCCGATCCCCGGCACGAGCTGCGCCGCTCGTATGACGTCCGCCTGCGGGCCTACGTCGCGGCGCTGCGCACCGACCCGGAGACGGCCGCCCGCGTCGAGGCGCTGAAGAAGGAGCTGCTGGAGCACCCGGCGGTGCGCGCCTGGTCGGGCTCGCTGTGGTCCAACGCGAAGACCGCCGTCCTCGACGCCGCGGCGGACCCGGACTCGGAGCTGCGCGCCCGGGTGACCGGCCTGATCCTGGAGGGCGCCCGGCTGCTGGAGACCGACCGGACGGTGCGGGAGCTGGTGCAGCGGCACGCACACGGCAGCGTCGGCTACCTGGCGGAACGGTTCTCCGGCGACATCGCCGAGCTGGTCAGCGGCACCGTCGCCCGGTGGGACACCTACGAGACCAGCCAGCGGATCGAGCTGCAGGTCGGCCGTGACCTGCAGTGGATCCGGGTCAACGGCACCGTCGTCGGCGGCCTGGCCGGCCTGGTCATCTACTCCGTGGCCCAGCTGATCGGCTGAGCCCCGCTCAGGGCGTCTGGATGTAGTCGACCAGCTGGCGGCGCTCCTCCTCCAGCTCGTCGAGCCGCGCCTTGACGACGTCGCCGATCGAGACGATGCCGATCAGGGCGTCGTCGACGACGACGGGGACGTGCCGGACGCGGAGATCGGTCATCGTCCGCGCGAGGGCCTCCACGCTGGCGTCCGGCGGGCACACGTGCACCTCGGCCGTCATCACGCTCGACACGGGAGCGGCCAGCAGCTCGGCACCGCGCACGTGGAGCCCGCGGGCGACGTCCCGCTCCGAGATGATGCCGTCGACCCGGCGGCCGTCGGAGGAGACGACCAGCGCGCCGATCCCCTTCGCCGCCAGCAGCGCGAGGGCCGACCGGACGCTGGCCGACCCGTCGACGGTGGCGACCTCGGGGTCCTTGTGGCGGAGCAGTTGGCTGATCTGCACGAGGTCCTCCTCAGGCGGTGGCCGGGAGTGTGCTCCTTCGCCCGCCCCGAGGGCAATGCCCTGCTCAGCGGCGGGCGGCCGCCGCGGCGTAGAGGGCGATGCCGGCGGCGACGCTCACGTTGAGGGACTCGGTGTCGCGGTCGATCGGGATGCGGACGACGACGTCGCACTTCTCCCGCACCAGCCGCGACAGGCCGGTGCCCTCGGCGCCCACGACCAGGGCCACCGGGTCGGCGAACCCGTCGTACTCGTGCAGTTCGACGTCGCCGTCGCCGGCCAGGCCCACGGTCTGCAGCCCGGCGTCCTGGTAGGACCCCAGGGAGCGGGCCAGGTTCACCGCGCGGGCCACCGGGATCCGGGCGGCCGCGCCGGCGCTGGTGCGCCAGGCCGAGGCCGTCATGCCGACGGCGCGACGCTGGGGGACGACGACGCCGTGGGCGTCGAATGCGGCCGCCGAGCGCACGACGGCGCCGAGGTTGCGCGGGTCGGTCACCCCGTCGAGGGCGACGAGCAGCGGCGGGCGGCCGGAGTTCCGGGCCAGGTCGAGCAGGTCGTCGGGGTGCGCGTAGTCGTAGGGCGGCACCTGCAGGCCGATGCCCTGGTGCAGGGCTCCCTGGGACATCCGGTCGAACTCGGCCTTGCCCACCTCGAGCAGCGGCAGCCCGCGGTCGGCGGCCAGGCCCAGCGCCTCGGTGATCCGCTCGTCGGTGGCACGGGCGCTGTCCCCGGTGACGACGTACAGGGCCGTCGCCGGGATCCGGGCGCGCAGCGCCTCCACGACCGGGTTGCGGCCGAGCAGGAGCTCGGGCGCCTCCTCGGCACGCTGGCGGGCGCGGGTGCGGTCGGCGCGCTGCCGCTCCGCGGCCTGCGCCTTGCGCTGGGCGGGGTGGCCGTAGCGCTCGGCGGCCGGCGGGGTGGCCCCGCGGCCGGCCAGCGAACGGCGGTTCTTGCCGCCGGTGCCGGCCGTGGCCGTCTTCTTTCCGGCGCCGGTCGTGCGGCCGCGGCGCTGGCTGTTGCCGGCCATCAGCGGGTCAGCTCCCATCGGGGTCCGTGCGGGGTGTCCTCGACGGAGACGCCGAGGGTGGTGAGCTGGTCGCGGATCGCGTCGGCGGCGGCGAAGTCCTTGCGCGCCCGGGCCGCCTGCCGCTGCTCCAGCGCGAGTGCCACGAGGCCGTCGGTGGCCGCGGCGAGGCGGTCATCGGAGCCGGTGGCCCACTGCGGGTCCAGGGGGTCCAGGCCGAGGACGCCCAGCATGCCGCGCACCGCCGCGAGGGTGGCTGCGGTCGTCGCGTCGTCGTCGTCGGCCAGGGCGGTGTTGCCGTCCCGGACCGCGTCGTGGACGACGGCGATCGCGGCAGGTGTGCCCAGGTCGTCGTCCAGTGCCGCGCGGAACGCGTCCGGGAGGGTCGCCTCGACGGCGCTGCCATTGCTGTCGCGCCCCACCGCCCCGACCCGCTCCGCCGCGCGCCGCACGAACGACTCGATCCGCCGGTAGCCGGCTGCCGCCTCGTCCAGGGCGGCGTCGGTGAACTCGATCATCGAGCGGTAGTGCGGCGCCACGAGGTAGTAGCGGAGCTCGACGGGGCGCACGCGCGTGACGACCTCGTCGACCAGGGCGGTGTTGCCCAGCGACTTGCTCATCTTCTCGCCGCCGAGGGTGACCCAGCCGTTGTGCATCCAGTACTGCGCGAAGCGCTCACCGGCCGCGCACGACTGCGCCAGCTCGTTCTCGTGGTGCGGGAAGCGCAGGTCCAGGCCGCCGCCGTGGATGTCGAAGGCGTCGCCCAGGTACTTGCCGGCCATCGCGGAGCACTCGAGGTGCCACCCCGGGCGGCCGCGCCCCCACGGCGTGGCCCAGGAGGCGGTCTCCGGCTCGCCGGGCTTGGTGGCCTTCCACAGCGCGAAGTCACGGGGGTCCCGCTTGCGCTCGTCGGTGTCGGTGTCGGCCGCGGGCTCGAGGTTCTCCAGCCGCTGGCCCGTGAGCGAGCCGTAGGAGGGGAACGAGCGCACGTCGAAGTACACGTCGCCGTCGACGGCGTAGGCGTGCCCGCGGTCGATCAGCCGCTGGATCAGCTCCAGCATCTCGGGGATGTGACCGGTGGCCCGTGGCTCGTAGGTGGGCGGCTGCACGCCGAGCACGTCGTAGGCGCGGGTGCAGGCGCGCTCGTTGAGGTACGCCCAGGCCCACCAGGGGACGTCCCGCTCGGCGGCCTTCGCCAGGATCTTGTCGTCGATGTCGGTGACGTTGCGGACGTACGTGACGTCGAAGCCGCTCGCGTCGAGCCAGCGGCGGAGCACGTCGAAGGAGACGGCAGCCCGGATGTGCCCGATGTGCGGGGGGCCCTGCACGGTCAGACCGCAGACGTAGAGCGACGCCCGACCGGCACGCAGGGGCGTGAAGTCGCGGACCGCACGGGCGGCCGTGTCGTACAGGCGGAGGCTCACTGCTGGGAGTCTACGGAGTACCGGGAGCCGCTTCGGCCTGCGGAGAGGGCGGCTCCCCCGTCCGGACCACGAGCGCCGTGGCGACGGCGGCACGGCCCTCACCACGGCCGGTCAGGCCCAGACCGTCGGTCGTGGTGGCGGTCACGCTCACCGGGGCACCGAGCGCGGCCGACAGCACCGCCTCGGCCTCCGCCCGGCGCGGCCCGACCTTGGGGGTGTTGCCGATGAGCTGCACCGACGCGTTGCCCACCTCCCAGCCGGCGGCGGCGAGCACCTCCCGCACGTGGGCGAGGACGTCGGCGCCGCGCGCACCGGCCCACCGCGGGTCGTCCGTGCCGAGCAGCCCGCCGATGTCGCCGAGCCCGGCCGCGGACAGGACGGCGTCGGTGAGCGCGTGGGCGACGACGTCGCCGTCGGAGTGCCCGGCGCAGCCGTCGACCCCGGGCCACTCCAGGCCCGCGAGCCAGCAGGTGCGGCCGGCCTCGACCGGATGGACGTCGGTGCCGGTGCCGACCCGGGGCAGGGCGGTCACCACGCGGGCTCCTGGACCTCGGTGGCGCGCAGCACGAGCCCGGCCAGGGTGAGGTCGTGGGCGACGGTGACCTTCGCGCACAGCTCGTCACCGGCCACGGTGGTCACCGGCACGCCCGCCCGGCGGACGACGGCGGCGTCGTCGGTGAGCTCGGCGCCCGCCCCGAGCGCGGCGTAGGCGGCCTCGAGGGTGGCGCGGTCGAAGCCCTGCGGGGTCTGGACGCGGCGCAGCGGGGCGCGCGGCACGGCGTCGGTGACCAGGCCGTCGTCGTCGACCAGCACCGTGGTGTCGACGACGGGGAGCACCGGGACCACCGCGGGGGCGCCGGCGGCGAGCGCGTCCAGCACCCGGGCGATGACCGCGGCCGGGGTCAGCGGGCGCGCCGCGTCGTGCACGAGGACCGCGGTGGCCGCAGGACCCACGGCGGCCAGGCCCGCGCGCACCGAGGCGGTCCGGGTGGCGCCGCCGTCGACGACGGTGACGCCGGAGGGCAGCGCGGCCTCGAACGCGGCGCGCTGCGCGGCCGGGACGACGACCACCACCTCGGCCACGCCGCCGTCGAGGAGGGCGTCGACCGCTCGGCACACCAGCGGGCGGCCGGCCAGCGGCACCAGCGCCTTCGGCAGATCGGCCCCCAGACGCGAACCACTCCCGGCCGCTGCGACGATCGCTGCAGCGTGCACGGGAGTGGTCCGGATGTCTCGAGAGCTCAGGGAGTCCCTGTTCAGCTGGCGAGGACCTCGTCGAGGAGGATCTCGGCCTTGTCCTCGTTGGTGCCCTCGGCGAGCGCGAGCTCGCTGACCAGGATCTGCCGGGCCTTGGAGAGCATGCGCTTCTCCCCGGCCGACAGGCCGCGGTCCTTGTCCCGGCGCCAGAGGTCGCGGACGACCTCGGCCACCTTGTTCACGTCACCGGAGGCCAGCTTCTCGAGGTTGGCCTTGTAGCGGCGCGACCAGTTGGTCGGCTCCTCCGTGTGCGGGGCGCGGAGCACCTCGAACACCTTGTCCAGGCCTTCCTGGCCCACGACATCGCGAACGCCGACGATCTCTGCGTTGTCGGCCGGAACGCGCACGGTCAGGTCGCCCTGGGCGACCTTCAATACGAGATACGCCTTCTCGACGCCCTTGATGGTCCGCTGCTCGATCGCCTCGATCAGAGCGGCACCGTGATGCGGATAGACGACGGTCTCGCCGACAGTGAAGCCCATGTGAATGTGACCCCTTTCGCTGACCCCACCCTACCACGGCAGACTGACCGGACGGACTCGAACCGTGGCGCAAAGGTGCAGGTCAGAAGGCAGGTGCACCTCCGAGTGAGGGGTTGACAGAGGCATGACCGATGTGCGTGCGCGGGGTCGCCGGGGCGCCCTCGCGGCGGCCCTGGCGCGCGCCACCCACCTCGGCCCGACGGTCGCGGTGACGACCGTCGCGACGCTGCTGGCGGTGGCCGCGGGCGTCACCCCGGCACGGACGGCGCTCGTGTGCCTCGCCGTTCTCGCAGGTCAGGCGTCCATCGGGTGGAGCAACGACTGGCTGGACGCCGACCGGGACCGCGCCGTCGCGCGCCCGGACAAGCCCGTCGTGCAGGGCACCGTGGCGCCCCGGCTGCTGCGCACCGCCGCGCTCTCCGCGCTCGGTGCCGCCGTCGTCCTCTCGCTCCTCCTCGGGCCGGTGCCGGGACTGCTGCTGCTGGTCCTGGTGGCCAGCGGATGGGCCTACAACGCCGGCCTGAAACGCACCGCGGCCTCCGGGCTGCCCTACGTCACCGGGTTCGGGGCCCTGCCCGCCGGTGTGGTCGCCGCGGCCCCGGGCACGCCCACGGCACCGTGGTGGCTGGTCGCCGCCGGGGGCGCCCTGGGCGCCGCGGCCCACCTGGCCAACGTCGCGCCCGACCTCGAGGACGACCTCGCCACGGGGGTGCGCGGGCTGCCGCACCGCCTCGGACCGGTGCCCTCGGCGATCACCTGCGCCGTGCTGCTGCTCGGCGCCTCGCTCGTGCTGGTCCTGGGCCCCGACGGGCCGCCCACCCCCGCCGGCTGGGCCGGGCTGGTCGTCGCGGTCCCCGCGGCCGCCGTCGCCGCGCTGGCCGGCAGCTCCCGCGCCCGGCGGCTGGCCTTCCCCGCCGTGATGCTGCTGACCGTGCTCGACGTCGTCCTGCTGCTGATCGGCGGCGCCGGCGTCAGCTAGTCATGGCGGGTCCGTGCCCCGCAGCCGCTCCTGCTCGACGACCGCAGGGAGGTCCTTCAGCCGGTCGAGCCCCTGCAGCGGACGGCGCATGCGGTGGTTGCCGGCCAGCCGATCGCGCGTCCGGTCGAGGAAGGCCCAGTAGCCGGCGGTGTAGGGGCAGGCGTCCTCCCCGAGGCGTTTCCTCGGGTCGTACCGGCAGCCGCCGCAGTAGTCGCTCATCCGGTCGATGTAGGCGCCGCCGGAGGCGTAGGGCTTGGTGGCGAGCACGCCGCCGTCGGCGTGCTGGCTCATGCCGACGACGTTGGCGACCATCACCCACTCGTAGCCGTCGACGAAGCTCTCGTGGAACCAGTCGGTCATCGCCGAGGGGTCGATGCCGCGCTGCAGCGCGTAGTTGCCGAGCACCATCAGCCGCGGGATGTGG
This sequence comes from uncultured Actinomycetota bacterium, assembly GCA_963747895.1. Taxonomy (GTDB): domain Bacteria; phylum Actinomycetota; class Actinomycetes; order Mycobacteriales; family Geodermatophilaceae; genus Blastococcus. Next base: position 272,976 of record CAVVGX010000001.1, on the reverse strand, counting down.
TGCACCCAGCCGTCCCGGCGCAGGTCACCGAGGACGCCGGACAGGCATGCGGCGTCCACCGCGCCGTCGTCCAGGTCGGTCAGCCAGCCGGGCACCTCCGCGTGCGCACCGAGGTGGTTGCGCGTGCGGAAGTCCCGCCCGAGGTGCCAGTACATGTGCCAGATGTAGTCGCGCCAGCCCATCACCTGCCGGACGAACCCCTCGACGCTGTTGAGCGGCAGCAGGTCGCCGGCGGCGGCGCGGTCCCGTGCCCTCCGTTCCGTCGCGACGACCACCTCGAGCGGGTCGAGCAGGCCGAGGTTGAGCGCCGGCGAGATCAGCGAGTGGGCCAGCCAGCGGTCACCGGCCAGCATCGCGTCCTCGTGCGGGCCGAAGGCGCCGAGCCGGTGCTGGAGGAAGTCCTCCAGCCGGTGCAGCGCCTCGGCCCGGGTCGCCGGGAACAGCCGGGGACCGTCGTCGCCGACGAAGGAGACCAGGCCCTCGGCCTCCCACCGGTCGAGGTCGGCGCGGACCCCGGCGTCGATGTCGTCCTCCTCGGGCCACCACGGCTCCGGCACGCCGATCCGGCCGTCGGCCGGTGGGGGCTCCCGGTTCTCCTCGTCCAGGTTCCACCGGCCGCCCACCGGCTCGGCACCGTTCATCAGGACGTCGTGTCTCCGCCGGGAGTCGCGGTAGAAGTCCTCCATGAGCAGCCGGCGCCTTCCCCGGCCCTCGGCCCAGGCGGCGAACTCCGCCTGGGTGGTCACGAAGCCGCGCGCCGCGAGCACCTCCACGCCCGGACGGCGGAGCACGAGGTCGCGGCTGCCCCACGACGTCGGCGCGCAGACGCTGAGCGGCTCGCGCACCCGCTCCAGCGCCTCGGCGTAGGTGCCGACCTGGTGGAACTCGGCCTGGCCGCCCAGCTCGGCGGCGCGGTGCCGCAGGGCGGAGAGGACCAGGTGCGCCTTCTGGCGGTGGAACCGACGGCGGGCGAACACGGCCCTCGCCTCGATCAGCAGCACCGGCTGGTCGGGCCGGTCCAGGAAGTGCGGACCCAGCTGGTCGGCGAAGCACCACCGCCGGGTCCCGGGGGCACCGGCCGGGAAGTCGGCCAGCGCGGGGTCCGGCCCCGCACCGCCCGCGGCTGCGCTCGACACCACCGGCCTCACCTCCCGGCGAACATCGTGGGGCGACCGATACCCTGGACGCGACTCGGTCCCGATCCCCGGGAACCGCTACCCCCGAACCTGTGTGGAGGTCGACGGCCGTGACCCGCGCTCTGCGCGCCGCCATCGTGGGCGTTGCTCTGTTCTCCCCCATCGCCCTCTCCGCGTGCAGCGCCGGGCAGGTCACCCAGACCGCCACGCAGCAGCGCGACAAGGTCGGGGCCATGGCTCAGGTCGGCGACATCACGCTGCGCCAGATCGAAATCGCCTACCCGCGCGGCGGCCGCTACGACGCCGGCGACGACGCCGAGCTGACGATGGCCGTCATCAACACCGGCGAGGAGCCCGACACCCTCGTCTCGGTCGACGGCGAGGGCTTCTCCTCCGCCGAGATCACCGGCTCCACGGCCGAGGTCAACGACGCGGGCACGCCTTTGGGCGGCACGCCGGTGGCCACGGCGTCCGACGAGATCGAGATCGCCCCGGACACGACCGTCTTCGTCGGCTCCGGCGACCTCAAGGTCACGCTGACCGACCTGGACGAGAGCCTGACCTCCGCGCAGGCCCTCACGGTCGTTCTGACCTTCGAGAAGGCCGGCGAGATCGAGGTGCCGGCCACGGTCGCCAACCCGTCGCGGGCGCAGGAGCGCGTGGAGGGCTTCGACTTCCACGAGGAGGCCGGCGGCGAGGGCTGAGGAAGGACCACCCTCCTCCGCACGTCCCGGGAATTGTCGGTGGCCGGGGTTAGCGTCGCGGCGTGCCGCCCGCTGGAGTGAAGTCCGCCCGTCCCGCCCACCGCTGCACCGAGTGCGGCTACGCCTCGGCCAAGTGGGTGGGGCGCTGCCCCGAGTGCCAGGCCTGGGGCACGATCGCCGAGATCGGCTCGACCGGCCCCGGCCTGCGGTCCGTCTCCGCCGGCCCGGTCACCGCGCCGGCCCGGCCCATCGCCGAGGTCGAACTGGCCGGCGCCCGGGCGGTGCCCACCGGCATCGGTGAGTTCGACCGGGTGCTCGGCGGTGGCCTGGTCCCCGGCGCCGTCCTGCTGGTGGCCGGTGAGCCGGGCGTGGGCAAGTCCACCCTCCTGCTCGAGGTGGCCCACCGCGTGGCGGCGGGCAACGGCCCGGCACTGGTCGTCTCGGGTGAGGAGTCCGCCGGCCAGGTGCGGCTCCGCGCCGAGCGGATCGGTGCGCTGCACGAGCGGCTCTACCTCGCCGCCGAGACGGAGCTGTCGGCCGTGCTGTCCCACGTCGAGCAGGTGAACCCGACGCTGCTGGTCCTCGACAGCGTCCAGACGGTCCGCTCGCCGGGCGACGGCACCGACGGCGGCGCGACGCAGGTCCGCGCGGTGGCCAGCGCGCTCACCGCCGTCGCCAAGAGCCGCGGCATGACCACGATCCTGGTCGGCCACGTCACCAAGGACGGCGCGATCGCCGGGCCGCGCACCCTCGAGCACCTGGTCGACGTGGTCATCTCCTTCGACGGCGAGCGCCACTCCACCCTCCGGCTGGTGCGGGCCACGAAGAACCGCTTCGGCCCGGCCGACGAGATCGGCTGCTTCGAGATCGGGGACAGCGGGGTCGTCGGCGTCCCCGACCCCTCGGCGCTCTTCGTGTCCCGTCGCGCGGCCCCGGTCCCGGGCAGCTGCGTCACGGTCACGATGGAGGGCAGCCGGGCGCTGCTGGCCGAGGTGCAGGCGCTGGTGGCGAGCTCCTCCGGCGGCGGCTCCCCGCGCCGGGCGGTGAGCGGCCTGGACGGCCAGCGCGTGGCGATGGTCAACGCCGTCGTCGAGCGGCGCGGCGGGGTCAAGCTGGCCGACGCCGACGTGTTCGCCGCCTCGGTCGGGGGCGTCCGGATCGCCGAACCGGCGGCGGACCTCGCCCTGGCGCTGGCCATCGCCTCGGCCGCGCACGACCGCGCCCTGCCGGCCGGGATGATCGCCCTGGGCGAGGTCGGGCTCTCCGGGGAGATCCGGCGGGTGGGCGGCACCGGCCGCCGGCTGGCCGAGGCCGCCCGGCAGGGCTACAAGGTCGCCCTCGTGCCCGAGGACGCGGGACCACCCCCGCCCGGGATGCGCCTGGTGGAGGTCCCGGACCTCGGGTCGGCCTTCCAGCGACTCTTCTGATCCCGCCCGGTTCCGCATCTGGGATGCTGACCGGCAGCCGGGCCCCGGTGCCCGGATGACCGGGCACGTAGACTCGGCATACGAACCACTCGACCGTCAGGAGCGCTCGTGCCCGCCGTTGAGGACCCCGAGGTCGCCTTGCGCGAACTCCTCGGCCGGATCGCTCCGGGGACCGCGCTGCGCGACGGTCTGGAGCGGATCCTCGCCGGGCGCACCGGCGCGCTGATCGTCCTCGGCTACGACCGCGTGGTGGAGGGCCTGTGCACCGGCGGGTTCGCCCTGGACGTCGCGCTCTCGGCGACCCGGCTGCGCGAGCTGGCCAAGATGGACGGCGCGGTCATCGTCTCCTACGACGGCACCCGCATCGTGCGCGCCGGCGTGCACCTGATGCCCGACCCGACCGTCCCCACCGAGGAGTCGGGCACCCGGCACCGCACCGCCGAGCGGGTCGCCATCCAGACCGGCTTCCCGGTGATCTCGGTCAGCCAGTCGATGCACATCATCAGCGTCTACGTGACCGGGCGCCGCTACACCCTCGAGCACCCCACCACGATCCTGGCCCGCGCCAACCAGGCGCTGGCGGCCCTCGAGCGGTACAAGCTGCGGCTCGACGAGGTGGCCAGCACGCTGTCGGCGCTGGAGATCGAGGACCTGGTCACGGTGCGCGACGCGATGAGCGTCAGCCAGCGCCTGGAGATGGTCCGCCGCATCGCCGACGAGATCGAGGGCTTCGTCGTCGAACTCGGCACCGACGGCCGCCTGCTCGCCCTGCAGCTGGACGAGATGCTGGCCGGCGTCGAGGAGGACCGCGGCCTGCTCGTCCGCGACTACCTGCCCGACGGCGGACGGCGGGTGCGCACGATCGACCAGGTGCTCACCGACCTGCGTGCGCTGACCGCGACCGAGCTGCTCGACCTGTCGGCGGTGGCCCGCTGCTACGGGCTGCCCACCTCGCCCGACGCGCTCGACTCCCCCGTCAGCCCGCGCGGGTACCGGCTGCTCAACCGCGTGCCCCGGCTGCCGTCCGGGATCATCGACCGGCTGGTCGACCACTTCGGCGGCCTGCAGAAGCTGCTGGCCGCCACCATCGAGGACCTGCTGGCCGTCGAGGGCGTGGGCGAGGCCCGGGCCCGCGGCATCCGCGAGGGGCTCTCCCGCCTCGCCGAGACCTCGATCCTCGACCGCTACAGCTGAGGAAGGACCCCGTCCTCCTCACCCCTCGCGCGCCCGGGGCGAGCACCTGGACGGGGCCTCAGGTCAGGGTGAACGGGGCGTCCGGGGAGCTCTGGGTGTCCAGCCGGCCGCGAACCGCGTAGACCCCCGGAGGCGGCGTGGTCCGCTCGCCGGCGCAAGCAGGTGCGCTCGTGCGCCCACCCCAGAGCACGGGGAAGACGACCACCTCGCCGGGCGCGAGGGTGCGCACGTCGGCGCCGGCCTCCGGGAAGCAGTCGTTGCTGCCCCACACCCGGGCTCCGTCGCCGTCGAGCATGATCAGCTCCTGCCGGCCCTTGTCCAGGTCACGCACGCAGGGCACGGACGACGAGTTGGACACCGCCAGCTCGAACACCGGCTTCGCCCCGACGGCGGCCGAGCCGGGCGTGCGCACCTCGATGGCCAGCATGTCGTCGGTGCACGGCCCTCCGGCCACCGGCTCCGGGGCGGTCGCGGGCGCCGGGGTCGCCGCGGCTGCGCTCTCCGCCGCGGCTGCGAGCTCCTCCGGGGCCGGGGGCGGCACCGGGGTCTGCACCGCGGTCAGCGACGGCACCACCTTCGCGAGTGCCGGTGTGCGGGGTGCGGCGGACGGCTCGGCCACCGTCGCGCGCTCGGCGCCGCCCGAACCGTCGGAGAGCAGCACCACGGCACCCCAGGCACCACCGCCCAGGAGGGCGAGGAGCACCGTCAGCACGACCAGCCGGCGCCGCCAGTAGACGCGCGCCCGCAGGGGTCCGACCGGGTGCAGCACGGGCACGACGCTAGCCCCGGCCCCCGTGGCGCCCGATCCGGCACGCCGCTTCCCCGAGACGGCACACTGGACCCCTGTGACCAGCCAACCCATGCGTCCCTCGCGAGAGCCGGGACCGGAGACCGGCGACGTGATCGTCGACTGGTTCGCCACCGCCGCCCGCGACCTGCCGTGGCGCCGTCCGGGCGTGGACGCGTGGGCGGTGCTGGTCAGCGAGGTGATGCTGCAGCAGACCCCGGTGGCCAGGGTGGAGCCGGTCTGGCGCGAGTGGCTGGCCCGCTGGCCCACGCCGTCGACACTCGCCGCGGCCAGCCCCGCGGAGGTCATCCGCGCGTGGGGCAAGCTCGGCTACCCCCGCCGCGCGCTGCGGCTCCGCGAGGCCGCCACGGCGATCGCGGAACGGCACACGGACCTGGTCCCCGCGTCGGTGCCCGAGCTGGAGGCCCTCCCGGGCATCGGTACCTACACCGCGCGGGCGGTGGCCTGCTTCGGCCACGGCCAGCGGCAGCCCGTCGTCGACACCAATGTCCGGCGGGTGGTCGCCCGGCTGGTGCACGGTCGCGCCGAGGCCGCGACCGCCCGCGCCTCCGACCTCGCGGACATCGCGGCGCTGGCACCCGAGGACGACGAGCGGGCGGTGCGGTTCTCGGTGGCGATCATGGAGCTGGGTGCGCTGGTGTGCGTGGCGGGGACGCCGCGGTGCGGCGCCTGCCCGGTGCGCGACCGCTGCGCGTGGCGGCTGGCCGGGTCCCCGGCGCACGACGGCCCGGCCCGGCGGGTGCAGAAGTTCGCCGGCACCGACCGGCAGGTGCGCGGGCGGCTGCTCGACGTCCTCCGCGGTGCGTCCGAGCCGGTCGACGCCGCCGCGCTGGAGCCGGCCTGGGACGACGCGGTGCAGCGCTCGCGCTGCCTGGACTCGCTGCTGATCGACGGGCTGGTCGAGCAGACCGCGGACGGCCTCTTCCGCCTCCCCGCCTGACGGTCACCGCCGGCGGCGCCGCGGCGGGGTCAGATCCCGGAAGGTCATCAGCCAACCGGCCAGTGCGACGACCAGCAGCACGACCATCAAGGAGTTGCGCAGCCAGGTGGGCTCGCTCCCCTCCCAGACCACGATCGAGCCGAGCATCGCCCCCATGATCAGCAGGGCGCCGTAGACCGGCGTCCGCATCGGGTGCTCCCCACGTGCCATGGCTCCAGCATCCCCCGCACGGCGAAGGGCCGCCCCCACCTCGCGGTGGGAGCGGCCCTCGTCGTGCTGCGCGTGCTACTCGGCTGCGGCGGACCCGTCCTCGTCGCCGTCGGCACCCGAGAGGGCCACCGGCGGGGTGTCGGGCAGGTCGACCGGCTTGGCCTCGCCGCGGAAGGTGAACTTCTGCAGCGGACCCTCCGCGTCGTCGACGTCCACCACGATGATCTGACCGCCGGTCAGCTCGCCGTAGAGGATCTTCTCGCTCAACGTGTCCTCGATCTCGCGCTGGATGGTCCGGCGCAGCGGCCGGGCACCCAGGACGGGGTCGAAGCCACGGGAGGCCAGCAGCTGCTTGGCCGCGGGCGTGATCTCCAGCGCCATGTCCTTGTTCGCCAGCTGGGTCTCCACGCGGGCGACCATGAGGTCGACGATCTGGATGATCTCGTTCTCGGTCAGCTGGTGGAACACGACGATGTCGTCGATGCGGTTGAGGAACTCCGGCCGGAAGTGCTGCTTGAGCTCTTCGTTGACCTTGAGCTTCATCCGCTCGTAGTTGCTCCCTGAGTCGTTGCCGGCCTGGAATCCGAGACCGACCGCCTTCGAGATGTCCCGCGTACCGAGGTTCGTGGTGAGGATCAGGATCGTGTTCTTGAAGTCCACGATCCGGCCCTGACCATCGGTGAGCCGGCCGTCCTCGAGAACCTGCAGCAGCGTGTTGAACACATCTGCGTGCGCCTTCTCGATCTCGTCGAAGAGAACGACGGAGAACGGCTTGCGCCGCACCTTCTCGGTGAGCTGTCCGCCCTCGTCGTAACCGACGTAACCGGGAGGTGCACCGACCAGCCGCGACACGGTGAACTTGTCGTGGAACTCACCCATGTCGATCTGGATCAGTGCGTCGTCCTCACCGAAGAGGAACTGCGCGAGCGCCTTGGCCAGCTCGGTCTTACCGACACCCGAGGGGCCGGCGAAGATGAACGAGCCACCGGGACGGCGCGGGTCCTTGAGACCCGCCCGCGTGCGCCGGATCGCCTGGGAGACGCTCTTGATGGCCTCTTCCTGGCCGATGATCCGCTTGTGGAGCTCGTCCTCCATGCGGAGCAGCCGCGAGGTCTCCTCCTCGGTCAGCTTGAAGACGGGGATGCCGGTCCAGTTCGCCAGGACCTCGGCGATCTGCTCCTCGTCCACCTCGGCGACGACGTCCATGTCGCCGGCCTTCCACTGCTTCTCGCGCTCGGCCTTCTCGCCCAGCAGCTGCTTCTCGGTGTCGCGCAGCGCCGCGGCCTTCTCGAAGTCCTGCGCGTCGATCGCCGACTCCTTCTCGCGGCGGACGCCGGCGATCTTGTCGTCGAACTCGCGCAGGTCCGGCGGGGCGGTCATCCGCTTGATCCGCATCCGGGCGCCGGCCTCGTCGATCAGGTCGATCGCCTTGTCGGGCAGGAAGCGGTCGGAGATGTACCGGTCGGCCAGCGTCGCGGCGGCCACGAGGGCGGCGTCGGTGATGCTGATCCGGTGGTGCGCCTCGTAGCGGTCGCGCAGACCCTTGAGGATCTCCACCGTGTGGGCGAGGGTCGGCTCGCTGACCTGGATGGGCTGGAAGCGGCGCTCGAGAGCGGCGTCCTTCTCCAGGTGCTTGCGGTACTCGTCCAGCGTGGTGGCGCCGATGGTCTGCAGCTCGCCGCGGGCCAGCATCGGCTTGAGGATGCTGGCGGCGTCGATCGCGCCCTCCGCGGCACCCGCACCGACGAGGGTGTGGATCTCGTCGATGAACAGGATGATGTCGCCGCGGGTGCGGATCTCCTTCAGGACCTTCTTCAGCCGCTCCTCGAAGTCACCGCGGTAGCGGGAACCGGCGACGAGGGCTCCGAGGTCCAGGGTGTAGAGCTGCTTGTCCTTCAGCGTCTCGGGCACCTCGCCCTTGACGATGGCCTGGGCCAGGCCCTCGACGGCTGCGGTCTTGCCGACGCCGGGCTCGCCGATGAGGACGGGGTTGTTCTTGGTGCGGCGGGACAGCACCTGCATGACCCGCTCGATCTCCTTGGCCCGCCCGATGACCGGGTCGAGCTTCTGGTCGCGCGCGGCCTGGGTCAGGTTGCGGCCGAACTGGTCGAGGACCAGCGAGGTCGACGGGGTGCCCTCGGCCGGGCCCCCGGCCGCCGCCGGCTCCTTGCCCTGGTAGCCGGACAGCAGCTGGATGACCTGCTGGCGGACGCGGTTGAGGTCGGCGCCCAGCTTCACGAGGACCTGGGCGGCGACGCCCTCGCCCTCGCGGATCAGGCCGAGCAGGATGTGCTCGGTGCCGATGTAGTTGTGGCCGAGCTGCAGGGCCTCGCGCAGCGAGAGCTCCAGGACCTTCTTCGCCCGCGGGGTGAAGGGGATGTGACCGGACGGCGCCTGCTGGCCCTGTCCGATGATCTCCTCGACCTGCTGGCGGACGCCCTCGAGCGAGATGCCCAGGGACTCCAGGGCCTTGGCAGCGACGCCTTCACCCTCGTGGATCAGTCCCAGGAGGATGTGCTCGGTGCCGATGTAGTTGTGGTTGAGCATCCGGGCCTCTTCTTGGGCCAGGACGACGACACGGCGGGCTCGGTCGGTGAACCGTTCGAACATCTGCTGTTTCTCCTTCGACCGGCTGGTCCGGCACTGTCCTTCCCTGGTCTGGGGAAGGAGCACCCGACATCCGTCGGCGCTGGGGGCACCGGTCGTTCCACTGTAGTCGCGAACCACGCCGGTCCGTCGCGGTGCGACGGGCGCGGTGGATGGCTGTCCGGTCCAACGGGTGCCCACCCTGCGCTGTTCCGTCCCCGTTACGCCGTCAGCGGACGGCGGCGTGCCGCCCCGGGCACGACGAAGGCCCGGCCCCCCGAGGGGGAGCCGGGCCCGTCGACGCGCGTGGTGCCTGTGTCAGTGAGCGCCCTCGTAGGCCTCGACGACGCTGGCCGGGATGCGGCCGCGGTCGCTGACCTGGTGGCCGTTCTTGCGGGCCCAGTCGCGGATCGCGCCGGCCTGCTCGCGGTCCATGCGGCCGCCGGTGGCACGGGAGCGGCCCCCACCGGAGGCACCCCGGCTGCCGCGTCCCACCTTGCGCGCGGCCGAGACGTAGCGCGCGAACGTGTCCCGCAGCTCCTTGGCGTTCTTGTCCGCGAGATCGATCTCGTACGACGTGCCGTCGAGCGAGAAGCTCACGGTCTCGTCGGCGGGGAGGTTCTCGTCGAGGTCGTCACTGAGGATGACCTGTACCTTGCGCGCCATTTCCGTTCCTCACTTCTGTTTTCCCAGCCCCGTGATCGGATGGGTGCGTCACCGTAGGCGACGGCGCCATTACATCACACCGCAGGACCATTTCGTCGCCGCAAATGCACGGCGACCCGAAAGGGGGCATGAACAGAAACGCGCGTTCTCGGAATTAGGCCGGGGAGAGGGGCCGGACGAGTGGGAACAGGATGGTCTCGCGGATGCCCAGTCCGGTGAGCGTCATCATGAGCCGGTCCATACCCATGCCCATACCGCCGGTGGGCGGCATTCCGTACTCGAGCGCCTCGAGGAAGTCCTCGTCGAGCGCCATCGCCTCGGGGTCGCCGGCGGCGGCGAGGACGGCCTGGGCGGTGAAGCGCTCGCGCTGCACCACCGGGTCGACCAGCTCGGAGTAGGCGGTCGCCCGCTCGATCCCCCCGATGTAGAGGTCCCACTTCTCCGCCAGCCCCGGCGTCGTGCGGTGCGCCCGCGTGAGCGGCGAGGTGTCCACCGGGTAGTCGATGACGAACGTCGGCGCCTGCAGCGAGTCCTGCACCAGGGCCTCGAAGATCTCCTCGACCACCTTGCCGGGAAGCCAGTTCGGGTCGACCCCGACGTCGTGCCGCTCGGCGACCGCGCGCAGCTTCTCGATCGGCGTCTCCGGGGTGATCTCCTCCCCGACCGCCTCCGACACCGCGGTGTAGAGCGGCACCTGCGGCCACTCCCCCGACAGGTCCACCTCGGTGCCGTCGTGGTGCCGGGCGGTGTGGTCGCCGAACAGGGCCACCGAGGCGTCCTGGATCAGCTCGCGGGTGACCGTGGCCATCTCCTGGTAGTCGGCGTAGGCCTGGTACGCCTCGAGCATCGCGAACTCCGGCGAGTGGGAGCTGTCCGCGCCCTCGTTGCGGAAGTTCCGGTTGATCTCGAACACCCGGTCCAGCCCGCCGACGATGCAGCGCTTGAGGAACAGCTCGGGGGCGATGCGCAGGTACAGGTCGAGGTCGAAGGCGTTCATGTGCGTGCGGAACGGCCGGGCCGCCGCACCGCCGTGCACGGTCTGCAGCATCGGCGTCTCGACCTCGAGGTAGCCGCGGGCGGTCAGCCCGGCGCGCAGCGAGGACATGACGGTGGCCCGCTGGCGCACCGTGCGCCGGGCCTCGTCGCGCACGATCAGGTCCACGTAGCGACGGCGGACCCGCAGCTCCTCGCTCATCGGCTTGTGGGCGACCGGGAGGGGGCGCAGCGCCTTCGCGGTCAGCTGCCAGGAGTCGGCGAAGACCGAGAGCTCGCCGCGCCGCGACGTCCCGACCTCACCGGTGACCAGCACGTGGTCCCCGAGGTCGACGTCGGCCTTCCAGCCCGCGAGCGACTCCTCGCCGACGCGGTCGCGGGAGAGCATCACCTGCAGCTCGGCGTCGCCCTCGCGGAGCGTGGCGAAGCAGAGCTTGCCGGTGTTGCGGAAGAAGATGACCCGCCCGGTGACGCCGACCTGCTCGCCGGTCATGGTGTCCGGCTCGAGGTCGGGGTGCGCGGCACGGACGGCGGCCAGCGTCGTCGTCCGGGGGACGGTCACCGGGTAGGGGTCGACGCCCGACTCCCGGAGCCGGTCGAGCTTGGCGCGGCGGACCCGCATCTGCTCGGGCAGCTCGTCGACGCCGCCGTCCGTCTCGTGGAGCTCGGAGGGGCCGTTCGGTCCGTCGTTCACGGGGTCCGAGCCTACGGGGGGCCACGGCGCGCCCAGGGAGCTACCGGCTGTGCTGCCGCTCGAAGGCCAGGCGCAGCCCGTGCACGGTCAGGTCCGGCTCCCGCTCGGAGATCGTCCGGCAGCTGCCGGCCATCAGCGACGCCAGTCCCCCGGTGGCGACGACGACCGGTGCGGTGCCGAACTGGGCGACGAGCTCGGCGGCGATCCGGCCCACGAGGCCGTCGACCAGCCCGGCGAACCCGAGCACCAGCCCCGACTGGAGCGCGGCCACGGTGTTCTTGCCGATGGCGTGCGCCGGCACGGTGAGCTCGACCGAGCGGAGCTGTGCGGCCCGCGAGGCCAGCGCGTCGTGGCTGACCTCGACCCCGGGGGCCAGCGCGCCACCGAGGAACTGTCCGTCGGGGCCGACGGCGTCGACGTTGGTGGAGGTGCCGAAGTCGACGACGACGACCGGGCGGCCGGAGCCGTCGGGCCGGCGGCCGAACAGCTCGTGCGCGGCCAGCGCGGTGACCACGCGGTCGGCCCCGACCTCGCGGGGGTTGTCGACGTGCAGGGGGACGCCGGTGCGCACGCCCGGGCCGATGAGGACCACCGGCACCTCGAGGGAGTCCAGCAGCTGGCGCAGCGCGGGCAGCAGCGCGGGCACCGCCGAGCAGACGGCCACGCCGGTGACCGTCGTGTCCCGGAGCAGGCCGCGCCAGAGCATGCGCAGCTCGTCGGAGGTCGCCTTCGGGGCGGTGGTGACCCGCCAGCAGTCCACGCGCCGGGGGCCGTCGAAGGTGGCGAGGACGGTCTGGCTGTTGCCGACGTCGACCGTCAGCAGGGTCACCGGACGGGCACGCCGAGGTCGCTGCGCCGCTGGTCGGTGGCACCCGGGACGGGGGCCGACGGGTCGCCGCCGAGCTCCACGATCCGGTTGTCGCCGTCGACGTGCACGACCGTCGGGAGGTAGCTCTTGGCCTCGGTCTCGTCCATGAGGCCGTAGCTGATCAGGATCACCAGGTCGCCGGGGTGCACCAGGTGCGCGGCGGCCCCGTTGATGCCGATGACGCCGGTGCCGCGCTCGCCGGGGATGACGTAGGTCTCCAGCCGGGCGCCGTTGGTGATGTCCACGATGGCGACCTGCTCGCCCGGGATCAGGTCGGCGGCGTCGAGGAGGTCCTCGTCGACGGTCACCGAACCGACGTAGTGCAGGTCGGCCTGGGTGACCGTCGCACGGTGGATCTTGGACTTGAGCATCGTGCGCATCATCGGGGGTCCCCCAGGGTCACGTCGGTGTTGTCGAGGAGTCGGGTGCTGCCGGCGCGGACGGCGACCAGCAGGCGGGCGGGTCCGGCGGCGGGCGCCGGCCCCAGATCGGTATCGGTGAGTTCCAGGTAGTCCTGGAGCAGGTCGGGGCGGGCGTCGAGGACGGCGCGGGCGGCGGCGAGGACGGCGTCGGCCCCCTCCGCCCCTGCCTCGGCACCGGCGCGCAGCGCGGCCGAGATGGCGGCGGCCGCGGCCCGCTGCTCCGGGTCGAGGTAGCGGTTGCGGCTGGACAGGGCCAGGCCGTCGTCCTCGCGGACGGTGGGGACGCCCACCACCTCGACGGGCAGGACCAGTTCCCGGGCCATGGCGCGGATGAGCGTGAGCTGCTGGTAGTCCTTCTCGCCGAAGTACGCGAGGTCGGGCCGCACCAGGCCGAACAGCTTGGCGACGACGGTGAGCACGCCGGCGAAGTGGCCGGGGCGCACCGCCCCTTCGAGCACACCGCCCAGCGGGCCGGGGTCGACGGTCACGCCGACAGCGGCGGGCGGGTAGACCTCCTCGACCGGCGGGTGGAACACCACGTCGGCACCCTCCTCGGCCAGCGCGGCGAGGTCGGCGTCCCACGTGCGGGGGTACCGGTCGAAGTCCTCACCCGGGCCGAACTGGGTCGGGTTCACGAAGACGGAGACGACGACGGTGGCCGCGCGCTCGCGGGCGGCGCGGACCAGCGCCCGGTGACCCTCGTGCAGGGCGCCCATCGTCGGCACCAGGGCGACGGGGCCGGGCAGGTCCGCTCGCCGAGCGGCGAGGTCCGCGGCCGACTCGACGACCTCGGGACGGAAGAGGACGGTCATCGCGCGGCCTCCTCGTCGTGGGCGGCCTGGAGCAGGTCCAGCAGCGGGGCGCCCTCGTGCCGCTTGAGCCGGCCGGCGTCCAGGGCGCGCTCGGTGGTCCGGCGGGCCATCGCGACGTAGGCGGCGACCGACCCGGGCGCCCGCTCGGCGAGGGTGTCCAGGTGGCGGCCGACGGTCCCGACGTCCCCCCGGCTCACCGGGCCGGTCAAGCCGCGGTCGCCGCGCCGGAGGCCGTTGTCCAGGGCGGCGGTCAGCAGCGGGGCGAGGATCCGGCCGGGCTCGGCGACGCCGGCGGTGCGCAGCAGGTCCGCCGCCTCGGCGACCAGGGTGACCAGGTGGTTGGCGCCGGTGACCAGGGCTGCGTGGTACAGCGTGCGGTCGGCCTCGGCGACGAAGAAGGGCTCGCCGCCGATCTCCAGGACCAGGGTCTCGGCCACCGGCCGGTACGCCGGGGAGCTGGTCACCCCGAAGGGGCAGCCCAGGAGCCGGTCGGCGTCCTCGGGCGCACCGGTGAAGGTCATCGCCGGGTGCAGGGCCAGCGGCAGGACCCCGAACCGCTCGGCCGGCGCGAGCACGGCCAGACCGTGGGCACCGGAGGTGTGGAAGGCGAGCTGGCCGGCGCGCCAGGCGCCGGTCTCGGCGAGCCCCGAGACCAGCCCGGAGAGGGTGTCGTCGGGTACGGCGAGCACCACCAGGTCCGCGGCGGCGACGACCTGGTCGGCCGGCAGCAGGGGGACGCCGGGCAGCAGCCGAGCGGCGCGCTCGGCGGACGCGGCGGAGAGGCCGGAGGCGGCGACGACGTCGTGACCTGCGGCGGAGAGAGCGGCGCCGATGACGGCGCCGACGCGGCCGGCGCCGATGATCCCCACGCGCAGTCGCGCGGGCGCATCGGCCGCTGCGGGAAGTCCGGCAGCGCGGACGGTCCTGCGGGCAGCAGGCATCGGGGCACCTCTCGTTCCAGTCCCGATCGGGTACCGGACGTCGGTTCCCGGCTCCCGGAGTGGGCGCCGGATCGTGCGGGTCGTGCGGGTCGGGCCGGCGGTGCTCTGCTGCAACCGGATGTGTCGCGCAGGTGTGCAACGCCGAGGGCGAGTGTGGAACTCCCCCGTCCGCGGTGCAACGCATCAGGCGTGTGGCATGCCTCACCCGAGGCGGGTTCCGGCCCGGAGACGCGCGCCCCTAACGTGACCGCGGACACCCCTACAGCGACAGGAGACCGGCGTGGAGAGCTTCGAGGGACGGACCGCCCTGGTGACCGGCGGCAGCCGCGGGATCGGCCTCGGCATCGCCGAGAGCCTGGTGAGGCGCGGCGCGAAGGTGGTGCTGACGGCGCGCAAGCCCGAGGCGCTCGCCGAGGCGGTGGAGTCGCTGGGCGGCTCCGACGTGGCGGTCGCCGTGGCGGGCAACGCCGGTGACGCCGAGCACCGCGCCACCGCCGTGCGCACCGCCGTCGAGACCTTCGGCAGCCTGGACATGCTGGTCGGCAACGTCGGCATCAACCCGGTCTACGGCCCGATGATGGACCTGGACCTCGGCGCCTTCCGCAAGATCCTCGACACCAACGTGGTCGCCGCGCTGGACCTGGTCCAGCAGGCCTGGCGGGCCTGGATGTCCGAGCACGGCGGGTCGGTGCTCTTCGTGGCCTCGGTGGCCGGACTGCGGTCCTCGCCGATGATCGGCGGCTACGGCGTGAGCAAGGCGGCCCTCATCAACCTGACGACGCAGCTCGCGGTGGAGATGGGCCCGAAGGTCCGGGTCAACGCCGTCGCCCCGGCCGTGGTCAAGACCCGCTTCGCCGAGGCGCTGTACGAGGGCCGCGAGGAGGAGGTCGCCGCCGGCTACCCGGTGGGCCGGCTGGGTGTCCCGGAGGACATCGGCGAGGCGGCGGCCTACCTGCTGGGCGACGGCGCCGGCTGGGTCACCGGCCAGACGCTGGTCCTCGACGGCGGCTCGGGCTCGCGCGGCCGCTGATCCTCCGTCAGTCCCGGCCGAGGACGCGGGAGAGGACGTCGTCGGAGTCGCCGTCCTCCCGGTAGCGGCGCCGGCGACGGCCACCCGCCACCGGGCTGACCCCGTTCTCGGCCAGGATCTCGGCCAGCCGGTTGCTGCCGCCCGGGGACGTGCTCGGCCCGGCGGCGGGCGCCGGAGGCGCGTCGGGCGGGACCGGAGGCGCCTCGGGGATCGCGACGCGGTAGCCGCCGCGGTCCTCGATGCGGGTCCGGGGCGTGGGGCTCGGCCGCTCGGCCGTCCGGGCCTCCGCCTCCGGGACCGCGGGCAGCTCCGCGGGCGGCGACCAGGCCGGGGGCGCCTCCGGCGTGTCGAGCAGCTCGCGGGCCACCAGCCAGTCCAACGGGGACGGCGGTGGGGCGACCGGTGGCGGCGGCGGGACGGGGGCCGGCGGCGGGGGCTCCACGGGAGCGGCCTGCGGCAGCAGCGGGAAGGCGGTCGTCGCCGGCCCGAGGGGCAGCGGGTCCGCCGGGAGGGAGCGGGAGACTGCCGGGCTCGGGGGCGCGCCGGCCGGCGACGGAGGGGGCCCGAGGCGCGAGGGCTGCGGCCCGGTGAACGTCGTCGTCGGGGGCGCCGGCGGGGTCCACGACGCGGCGGTGTGCGTCTCCCGCGGGCGCGGTTCGGGAGACGGGCGGACGCCGGCCCGCTCCACCCGCACCTGCTCGAACTGACGGGTCCCCCGCGGCTCGTCGAGGTGCACGGCCGGCCAGCCGCCGGTGAGCTCGCGCGGCGTCTCCTCGTTCCAGACCGCGTCCAGGGTGCGGGTCGGCTCCCCCGGCAGCCGGCTGGCCTGGGTGCGCATGACGATCCGCTCGATGAGCATCTCCGACGACAGCTGCTCGGTCAGCTCCACGCGCAGCCGGCCCATGTCGTCGCGGAGCTCGTTCAGCTTGCCCAGCTCCTGGCGCAGCGAGCCGAGCGCGAGGAGGTCATCGCGCATCGCGGCCACGCGGGCCACCTCGTCGCGGAGGGCGGCCAGGCCGGCGAGGTCGGAGCCGAGCGCCGCCACACCCGCCACCTGCTCGCGCAGGTCCGCGAGCGCCGTGAGCTCACCGCGGAGCGCGTCGAGCTCCTCGCGCATCCCCTGCTCGGACTCCTGGCGCAGCTCGTTCTCGAGTTCCAGCTCGTACTCCCGACGGGCGGCCACCTCGAGGTCGAGCTCGTGCTCGTAGGCCCGGCGCAGCTGGGCCTCGCGAGCGGCGGCCGCGGCCCGGTCGGCACCGCGGCGGCCGGCGGCGAAGATCGCCAGGACGAACGCCCAGGCGACGGCGACGACAGCGATCCGCAGGTACTGCGCGTCGTCGGTGAGGAAGACCGCCAGGGTGGCACCGGCCGCCAGGAGGAAGCCCGCGCCGGTGATCAGGGAGGGCCGCCCGGGGACGCCGGGGCCGCCGGCGACGTCGTCGTCCTGGCGGCGGGGCATGCACCAAGCGTAGCGGCGCGCTGCCCCGTTGCTCACCCTCCGGCCGCAGGCGTCATCGTCGCGTTGCACACGGCTGCCACAGTGGTCCGGTGACCCTGTCCCTGCTCGACTGGCGCCGCCGCACCGCCGCGCTGTACTCCGCCGCCCGTTCGGCCACCGACCCCGAGGCCGGGTGGCGGACCTGGCGGGACGGCCGCGACGAGCTGTTCGCCGGCCATCCCGACTCCCCGCTGGACGCGGGCGCGCGGGAGGCCTTCGAGGGGCTGCCGTTCCTGCCCTACGACCCGGCGCTGCGGTTCGAGCCCGTGCTCGAGGCGGCCGAGGCGGCCCGGCTGGAGGTCCCCACCGCCGCCGACGGGACCGTGCCGCTGGAGCGGATCGGCGCGGTGACGCTGCCGGGGCTGGGGCGGCTGGACGTGTGGTGGGTCGCGCTCTACGGCGGCGGTGTCTTCGTGCCGCTCCGCGACGCTACGGCCGGGCACGGGACGTACGGCGGTGGCCGCTACCTGCTCGACACCGTGAAGGGCGCCGACCTGGGCAGCGGGGACGGGCGGCTGGTGCTCGACCTCAACCTCGCCTACCACCCGTCCTGCGCCTACGACCCGCGCTGGTCGTGCCCGCTGGCCCCGAGGGCAACCGGCTCGGAGGCGCCGGTCGCCGCCGGGGAGCAGCTGCCCCCCGGCGGCGGTTGGTACTGAGGCCTACTCCGCGAAGATCGGGTCGGTCGACAGCGCCAGGGCGAGGGAGATCACGCCCTGCTGGAGGGCCTGGTTGGTCGGCGCTCCGAGGTCGAAGTCCTTGACGCTGGCGAAGGAGAACCCGTAGACCTCCTCCAGGCCCGGCTGGCAGAACGGCCGGGTCGGGCACTCCGGCGTCCCGCCGAGGACCAGCGAGCCGTCCGAGCAGGCGTCGGCGAGCTCGGACAGGGTGGTGACCCCGCCCAGCTTCTCCTGCAGTGCCTTGGTGATCGCGAAGGCGTTCTCGTCGGCCGCCTCGGCCGGCTCGCCGAAGGTCAGGCCGTTCGCCTCGCCCAGTCCCCGCAGCGTCTCCACGCTGGCGTCGAGGTCGCCGCTGACGACCGCCTCGTCGGGGTTGCCGTCCAGGTACTCGGCCAGCGTGCCCACGTACTCCGGGAAGACCTGGAACTCGCCGCGCTGCAGCGCCGGGAGGTAGGCCTCGCGCTGACCCACGGTCTGCACGGTGGCCTGGAAGCCGGCGGCGTCGAGCACGTCGGCGTAGACGTTGGCCAGGATCTGGCTCTCGGTGAAGCTGGCCGCGCCGACCACGAGCGGACCGCTACCCCCGGAGACCCCGGACCCGAGGTCGTTCTCCTCGACGTAGGCCGACGCCACGTCCACCGCGCTCTTCCGCTCGTTGTCCACGCCCGCGTTCATCGCGACGAGGTCCTCGGTCGTCAGCACGTCGGAGATCGTGTTCAGCGTCTCGATGATCGCCGGGTTGGACTCGGCGACGGACGTGGCGACCGCCGGGATGATGTTGTCGACGGCCTGGAGCTCCTTGTCGTCCTCCAGGACCACGAGCTCGTCACCGGCGATCGGGGCGCAGTCGCTGCCGGACGCCTCGGAGCCGCCGCCACCGCTCGAGCTGCCCGAGGAGCCGGACTCCCCGCAGGCGGTGGTGAGGATCGCCGCCAGGGCGATGGGGAGGATGAGCTGGGCACGCTTGCGCATCAGTGTTCCGCCTTCTGTGTCCCGCGCCCCCTGCTGGGGCCACGCGTGTCTGGCGGGAAAACCCCGCGGGGCACAACTGAACTCGCTCGGGCCCGTCGAGGCAATGCCGAGCCGCGGCTGTTGCCGTTCTGTGACCCATTGCCGCTCAGCGACGGGTGCCGGCCGCCCCGGCCGTCCCCGCGAGCGACGGCTCCTCCGACGGGGGAACTCCCGGGCCGGCGGCCCGGGCCCGCCGGCGGAACGGCAGCCGGCGCTCTCCGGGGGTGACGATCCGCGCGGCCACGGTGAGCAGGACCTCGGTGAGCACGGCCAGTCCGGCCACGAGCAGGGCGCCGGCGACGACGACGCCGTTGTCCTGGCGGGCGAAGCCGGTGCGGATGATCGAACCCAGCGTCCCGCCACCGAGCAGCGCGGCGAGCGTCGCGGTCGCCACGACCTGCACCGCAGCCGTGCGGATCCCCGTCATCATCAGCGGGACGGCCAGGGGCAGCTCCGCCCGGAACGCCAGCTGCCGCTCGCCCATGCCCATGGCGCGGGCGGCCTCCACGACGTCGCGGTCGACCTCGCGGAACCCGATGTAGGTGTTGGCCAGGATCGGCGGGATCGCGAAGACGGTCAGGGCGATGACCGGCGCCCAGATCGTGAAGCCGATGGGGGTGACGGCGAAGATCGCGAGGATGGCCAGGGTCGGGATGGCGCGCGAGATGTTGACCAGTCCCACCGTGGCGGCGCCACCGCGTCCGGTGTGCCCCAGCCACATGCCGATGGGCACCGCGATCAGCAACCCGATGAGCAGGGCGAGGCCGGCGATCCGGACGTGCTGGCCGGTGAGGTCGAGGATCCCGCGCGGCCGGGTCCAGTTCAGCGGGTCGTTGAGGTAGGCGACCGCGTCGCCGAACGCGTTCACGCCGACACCCGTGTGCGGGCCCACGGGGTCAGCAGTCGCTGGACCAGGGCCAGCAGCTGGTCCGCCACGAGGGCGAGCAGCACGCAGGCCAGCGTCCCGAACACGATGGGCGGGCGGTAGTAGTTCGCCCCGAAGCCGTTCACGATGATGATCTGCCCCAGACCGCCCTGGCCGACGATCACGCCCACGGTCACGAGGGCCACCGTCGAGACCGTCGCGATGCGGAGCCCGGTGAAGATCGAGGGCAGCGCCAAGGGCAGCTCGACCTGCCAGAGCAGACGCGAGCTGCCGTAGCCCATCCCCCGGGCGGCCTCGCGCGCGTCATCCGGCACTGCCTGGAGGCCGGCGAGGAAGTTGCGCACCAGGATGACGAGGGAGTACAGCACCAGACCGACGGCGACCGTCGTCTCCGAGAGGCCGGTGAACGGCGACACGAAGGCGAACATGGCCAGGCTCGGGATCGTGTAGACCAGCGTCGAGACGCCGAGGACCGTTCCGGACAGCAGTCTGCTCCGCCGGGCGAGCAGCGCCATCGGGAAGGCCACCACCGCGCCGATCAGGACGGAGAACACGGTCAACCTGATGTGCTGGACGAGAAGCGGCACAATGAGCGACCAGTTGTCGATCACCCACGACAGGCTGAACCACGGATTGAGGCCTGTGTCCGCCGCGAGCGGCATCACGTCGCTCGCCCCGCTCGTCCTCGAGCGCACACCAGGAAGGCCACCGCGTGGACGGTACTGCCACTCCCACCGACCCGACCACTGCGGCGGACGACGGCCCACTCGGCGCGTCCGGCCACGCGGAGCCGATCCGCCTCGACGGGGTGAGCAAGGTCTACCCCGACGGGACCACCGCCGTCCGGGAGCTGGACCTGACGTTCGCAGCCGGGGAGCTCACGGTGCTCGTCGGCCCCTCGGGCTGCGGTAAGACGACCACGATGAAGATGATCAACCGGATCATCGAGCCGAGCAGCGGCCGGATCCTGCTCGGCGACGACGACGTGACGCGCGTGGACGCCGTGCAGCTGCGCCGGCGGATCGGCTACGTCATCCAGAACGTCGGCCTGTTCCCCCACCAGACGGTGCGGCGGAACGTGGCCACCGTGCCCCGCCTGCTCGGCTGGGACAAGCGGCGCACCGGAGACCGCGTCGAGGAGCTGCTCGACCTGGTCGGGCTCGACCCGGCGACGTACGGGGACCGGTACCCGCACCAGCTCTCGGGCGGCCAGCGGCAGCGCGCCGGCGTCGCCAGGGCGCTGGCCGCCGACCCGCCGGTGCTGCTGATGGACGAGCCCTTCTCCGCCGTCGACCCGATCGTCCGGGAGCGGCTCCAGACGGAGTTCCTGCGCCTCCAGCAGCAGGTGCGCAAGACCATCGTCTTCGTCACCCACGACATCGAGGAGGCGGTCCGCCTCGGCGACCGGATCGCCGTGATGAGCGCCGGTGGCACGGTGGAGCAGTTCGCGGCTCCGGCGGAGCTGCTGGGACAGCCGGCGACGGACTTCGTCGCGGACTTCGTGGGCACCGACCGCGCGCTGAAGCGGCTGGCCGTCACCGGCATCGACGTCGCCGACCTCGAGCACCCGCCGGTGGTGCACGTCGACGACGGCCTGGCCGACGCCCGCAGCGCCATGGAGCGGGCCGGTGCGCGCTGGGCCGTCGTCCTCGACGACGCCGAGCACCTGCACGGCTGGCTGGCGATCGGGCGGGCGACCGGTGCGGGGACGGTGGGCTCGGCGGCCCGGCACATGGAGGCCTGGGTGCCGGCGGACGCGACGTTGAAGAGCGCCTTCGCCACGATGCTGCAGCACCAGGCCGGCTGGGTGGCCGTGCTCGACCGCGACCGGTTCCTCGGCGTCCTCACCCCGGAGTCGCTGCACGCGGCGCTGCGCCGCTCGGTGGAGGGCACCGTCCCGGAGACGGCCGGGGCGGTCTAGTCAGGCCGCGACGCCCTGGGTGGGGTCGTTCTCCTCGGGTGGGATGCGGCAGACCGACTCCAGCCAGAGCGCGGCCGCGACCAGGCCGAGGGAGCAGCCGATCCCGATCGCCGCAGTGACCGCGTCCCCGCCGGCGGCCTGCAGCCGGCCGGCGGCCGGCCACACGTGCGCGAGCACCCCCGCCCAGACACCGGCGAACACGGCCCCGACGTAGGCGCTGGCCTGCGCGAGGACCGCCAGGCGGGCGACCAGCAGCGGCTCGACCCGCCGCACCGCGGCCTCCCCGGGCCGCGGCGTGCGCCCGGCGCGGGCCGCGCGCTCGGCAGCCAGCCGCGTCCGCAGGGTGCGCGCACCCCACGCCTCGGCGAGCGCCAGCACCGCCAGCGGCGCGGGCAGCCACCAGTCCAGCGACGGCAGCGAGCCGTAGAAGGAGCGGACCAGCAGCCAGGAGGCCACGGCCAGCCCCGCGGCGAGGACGGCGAGATCGCGACGGCGGACCGGGGTCATCGGCGGCGGGTCACCCCTCGCGCCACGGGACGACGGCGGCGACCTCGGCGGGGTCCAGCGCCGCCACCAGGTCGCTGACCGGCCCGTGTCCGGGCAGCTCGGCGGCCGCGTCGACCGCCAGCCACGGCACGAGGACGAACGCCCGCTCGTGCGCCCGGGGGTGGGGCAGCGTCAGCTCCGGATCGGCGGAGACCACCGGCGCGCCGTCGTCCCCCGTGACGGCGACGACGTCGACGTCGAGGGTCCGCGCGCCCCAGCGGACCTCGCGGGTCCGCCCGGCCGCCTGCTCCAGCTCGTGCGCGCGGGCCAGCCAGCCCGCCGGGTCGCGGTCGCCGTCCAGCACGGCGACCGCGTTCAGGTACGGCGGCTGCTCCACCGGGCCCCAGGGCGGGGTCTCGTACAGGCCGGAGTGCGTTCCCGCGCCGTCCTTCCCCAGGGCGTCCAGGGCGGCGCGCAGGGTGCCGGCCCGGTCACCCAGGTTGGCGCCCAGCGAGAGGACGACGCGGCTCATCGCTCGCGCCGGATGCTCACGGTGACGTCGTCGAAGGGCACGCCGAGCTCGGCCTGCGGCTTGTGCACGGTGATCTCCACGGCCTCGACGAGCGGATCGGCCAGGCAGACGTCGGCCAGCCGCTGGCAGAGCGTCTCCAGCAGGTCGACCGGCTCACCGGCGAGCACGGCGTGCAGCCGCTGGGCGAGGTCCGCGTAGTTCACCGTCAGTGCCAGGTCGTCGCCGGCCGCGGCGGGCGCGGTGTCCACCTCGAGGACGGCGTCCACGGTGAAGATCTGCCCGCGCTCGCGCTCGACGGCGTAGACGCCGTGGTGGGCGTGGGCGCGCAGGCCGCGCACCGCGATGCGGTCGGGTACCCGGCGGGGCGACGGCGACGGGAAATCAGCCACGACGCGCTCCCCGGGCCGCCCGCACGGCGTCCAGCGTGCGCACCGCGTCCACCGAGGCGGCCGCGTCGTGCACGCGCACGCCCCAGGCACCGGCCTGCGCGGCCAGCACCGTCGTCGCCAGCGTGGCGGCGTCGCGCTCCTCCGCGGGCCGGGGAACGCCGTCGGCACCGGCGAGCAGCCGCCCCAGGAACGTCTTGCGGGAGGCCCCGACCAGCACCGGCAGGCCCAGCGCGGTCAGCCGGTCCAGCCCCGCCAGCAGGGCCCAGTTGTGCTCGGCGCGCTTGGCGAACCCCAGGCCGGGGTCGAGGACGAGCTGCTCGGGGGCGACCCCGGCGGCGACGACGTCCTCCACCCGGGCGGTGAGCTCGGCGCAGACCTCGGTGACCACGTCGCCGTACTGGGCGGCGGCGTACATCTCCCGGCTGTGGCCGCGCCAGTGCATGAGCACCCAGGGCACGCCGGCCTCGGCGACGAGGTCGGCCATGTTCTTGTCCGCCAGCCCGCCGCTGACGTCGTTCACCAGCTCCGCCCCGGCCGCCAGCGCCGCCTCGGCGACCTCGGCCCGGGTGGTGTCCACGCTGGTGCGCACGCCGGCCGCCGCCAGCTCGCGGATCACCGGCACGACCCGGTCGCACTCCTCGCCGGCGTCCACACGATCGGCGCCGGGCCGGGTGGATTCGCCGCCGACGTCGACGTAGTCCGCCCCCGCCGCGTGCATCGCCAGACCGTGCGCGATCGCCGTCGCCGGGTCGGAGAAGCAGCCGCCGTCGGAGAACGAGTCCGGCGTGACGTTGAGGACGCCCATCACCACGCAGTGCCCCGGGCGCGGGAGGGCGGTGCTCACCGCGCCGTCACCTGCCGAGCACGAGGCTCATCGCCTCGCTGCGGGTGGCGGCGTTCTCGCGGAAGATGCCCCGGACCGCGGAGGTGACCGTGGTCGTGCCGGGCTTGCGGATGCCGCGCATGGCCATGCACAGGTGCTCGGCCTGGATGACCACGATGACGCCCTGCGGCTTGAGGACGTCGTCGAGCGCGTCGGCGACCTGACGGGTCAGCCGCTCCTGCACCTGCGGACGGCGCGCGTAGACCTCCACCAGCCGGGCCACCTTCGACAGCCCGGTCACGCGGCCGTCGGCGCCCGGGATGTAGCCGACGTGCGCGACCCCGTGGAAGGGCACCAGGTGGTGCTCGCAGGTCGAGTACATCGCGATGTCCTTGACCAGCACGAACTCGTCGTGGTTCTCGTCGAACGTCGTCGCGAGGATGTCGTACGGGTCCTGCCAGAGCCCGGCGAAGGTCTCGGCGTAGGCGCGGGCGACGCGCGCCGGGGTGTCCTGCAGCCCCGGCCGGTCGGGGTCCTCCCCCACCGCGACGAGCAGCTCGCGGACGGCGGCCTCGGCGCGGGCGGAGTCGACCCGGTCGAACGCGGGCGCGACCCGGTCCTCCGGCTCCGACCGGCATCTCGCTCACGCCCGCCGCCCCGCCGCCATCGGGCTCACCGCTGGACCGGTGCGCCGATGTCCCCGACCGGCGTCGGGGCGGCGCCGGCCGATCCGTTCTGGCCGGCGCGCTCCGACGGGGTGAGGACCGGAGGCTGGTCCGACGGGGTCCGCTTACCGAAGCCGTTGTACGGCGCCAGGGAGGGACGCTTGGTGACCGGCGCGCAGATCCGCGCCATGTCCTCCTTGGACAGCGTCTCCTTCTCCATCAGCTCGAGCACCAGTTGGTCCAGGACGTGCCGGTACTCGACCAGGATCTCCCAGGCCTCGTCGTGCGCGGCCTCGATCAGCGCCCGGATCTCGGCGTCGATGTCGGCGGCCACGGCCTCGGAGTAGTCCGGCCGGGAACCCATGTCGCGGCCCAGGAACGGCTCGGCGTCGGTGCTGCCGTACTTGACCGCGCCGAGCTTGGCGCTCATCCCGTACTGGGTGACCATGGCCCGGGCCATGGAGGTGGCCTTCTCGATGTCGTTGCCCGCACCGGTGGTGGGCTCGTGGAAGACCAGTTCCTCCGCGGCCCGCCCGCCCAGGGCGTAGGCGAGGGTGTCGATCATCTCGGAGCGGGTCTGGGTGTACTTGTCCTCGGTCGGCAGCACGAGCGTGTGCCCGAGCGAACGGCCGCGCGGCAGGATCGTGACCTTGTGCACCGGGTCGAGGTTCGGTAGCGCGTGCGCCACGAGAGCGTGCCCGCCCTCGTGGTAGGCGGTCACCTTCTTCTCCTTCTCGCTCATCGCCCGCGTCTTGCGCTCGGGGCCGGCGATGACGCGGTCGATCGCCTCCTCGAGCACCTCGTCGGTGATCAGCGAGCTGTTGTGGCGGGCGGTGAGCAGCGCGCCCTCGTTGAGCACGTTGGCGAGATCGGCTCCCGTGAAGCCGGGGGTGCGGCGGGCGACGGTCTCCAGGTCGACGTCGGGCGCCAGCGGCTTGCCCTTGGCGTGGACGCTGAGGATCGCCTTCCGGCCCAGCAGGTCGGGCCGGTCGACGGCGATCTGGCGGTCGAACCGGCCCGGGCGCAGCAGCGCCGGGTCGAGGATGTCCGGCCGGTTCGTCGCGGCGATCATGATCACGCCGCCCTTGACGTCGAAGCCGTCCATCTCGACCAGCATCTGGTTGAGGGTCTGCTCGCGCTCGTCGTGACCGCCGCCCATGCCGGCGCCGCGGTGCCGGCCGACGGCGTCGATCTCGTCCACGAAGATGATCGCCGGGGCGTTCTCCTTCGCCTCCTTGAAGAGGTCGCGGACCCGGCTGGCACCCACACCGACGAACATCTCGACGAAGTCCGAGCCGGAGATGGAGAAGAAGGGGACGCCGGCCTCGCCGGCCACGGCGCGGGCCAGCAGCGTCTTGCCGGTCCCGGGCGGGCCGAACAGCAGCACGCCCTTGGGGATCTTCGCGCCGACGGCCTGGAACTTGACCGGGTTCTGCAGGAAGTCCTTGATCTCGTGCAGTTCCTCGATCGCCTCGTCGGCGCCGGCGACGTCGGCGAACGTGGTCTTCGGCGTGTCCTTGGTGACCTGCTTGGCCTTGGACTTGCCGAAGGCCATGACGCCGCGGCCGCCACCCTGCATGGAGTTGAACAGCCAGAACAGCAGGAGCAGCAGGATGAGGAACGGCAGGAAGCTCACGAGGAGGCTGACCAGGAGGCTGTCCTGGGTGACGTTGGTGTCGAAGTTGTCGCTGTCGCTCGCGCGGAGCAGGTCGACGATGTCGCCCTCGACGGCCACCGGGTAGGAGGCGGTGACCTCCTTGCTGCCCTCGACCTCGTTGCGCAGCGTCAGGTCGAGGGTCTGCTCCTTGGTGTTCAGCGTCGCGGTCTCGACGTTGTTGTCCTCGATCTGGGTCAGGGCCGTCGAGGTGGACACCTCGTGGGCACTGCCGCCACCGCGGAACAGGGAGGAGAGCGTGAGGGCCAGGAGGACGACGATGACGACCCAGAACCACACGGAGCGGTAGAACTTCTTACGTTCCATACACCGATGCCGGGCACCGGCGGAGCCGGTCTGCCCGTCGACCCTCCTGATCGTCCGGTGACACTGCCTGCGACCCGGGCAGGGCCCCCGGCGCTCAACGCAGCGTCGTCGGCCCCGACGGTACACCGGGCGGACCTGTGCATCCCCTGCGCGCGGAGCGGCTACGCCTGTAGAGTGGGGCCCGGAGGGTCCCGCGAGGACCGGCGTGGATGCGGCCCTACGAGCCGGGGCGCGCACCTGGTCGCTGCCGGCGCGCGAGCCGCCCTGCGGGGTCGGCGCTGGCGCAGCGGAGGCCGGAGGCTCCCCGAGCCGTGCCGAGGACGCGCTCAACGCAGATCGGGGACGGCTCCTGGCCGCGGTGTCGGCCCGGAGGGCCGACAAGAATTACTGCGTACACCTCGGGCTTGAGGGTCGCGATGTAGGGCAGGTCGCGGTAGCGCTCGGCGTAGTCCAGGCCGTACCCGACGACGAACTCGTTCGGGATGTCGAAGCCGATGTACTTCACCGGCACCTCGACCTTCACCGCGTCGGGCTTGCGCAGCAGGGCGCACACCTCCAGCGAGGCCGGTGCGCGGCCACCGAGGTTCTTCAGCAGCCAGGACAGCGTCAGGCCGGAGTCGATGATGTCCTCGAGCACCAGCACGTGCTTGTCGGTGATGTCGCGGTCGAGGTCCTTGAGGATGCGGACGACGCCGGAGGAGCTGGTGGCCGAGCCGTAGGAGGACACGGCCATGAACTCCATCTGCGTCGGCAGCTGGAGCGCCCGGGCGAAGTCGCTCATGAACAGCACCGCGCCCTTGAGGACGCCGACGAGCAGCACTTCCTTGCCCGCGTAGTCGGTGGCGATCGTGCCGGCCAGCTCACCGATCTTGGCCTGGATCTGCTCCTCGCTGAGGAGCACGTGGTCGATGTCGGGTCCGTAGCCGTGGTCGGGGCCGAGCGCCCCGGTACTGGTCGCAGACTCGCTCACGCGTCGGGCTCCTCGCGGTCGGGTGGTGCAGGGGGCGGGCCGCCGCCGTCGCGCACGGGTGCCAGCTCCAGGGTGCCAGACGCCCGGACGACGCCCGCGCCGCCGGGTAGGTCCACGCGGCCCTGCCCCCGCCAGCGGACGAGCAGCGCGTCGACGGCGTCCAGGTGCACCGCCTGGAGGTCGGGGACCCCGGCCGCCCGCAGCCATCCGCGCAGGACGCGGGTCCGCAGCGCACCGGGCAGCTCCGCGACCTGCGCCACCGGCAGGCCGTCGTCGCAGCTCAGCGCGGCGAGCCGGGCCGCCGCGAGGTCGTCGAGGGCGTCGAGGTCGGCCCGCAGCAGGGCCGCGGTGCGGGCCAGGGCGGGCGCCACTCCCCCGCCGAGCACCTGCTCGAGCAGCGGCAGCACCTCGGTGCGCAGCCGCACCCGCCGGTAGGCCGGGTCGTCGTTCCACGGGTCGTCCCAGACGGGGAGGTCCTCGGCGGCGCAGGCGGCGCGCGTGGTGGCCCGCCGGACGCCCAGCAGCGGCCGCCACCAGTCCGTGCCCCCGGTCCGGCGGTGCTCGACCATGCCGGCCACCGAGCGCGGCCCGGAGCCCCGGCCGAGGCCCAGCAGGACGCTCTCGGCCTGGTCGTCGAGCGTGTGACCCAGGGCGATCCGCGCCCCGTGCCCGGCGGCGGCACCGGCGAGGGCGGCGTACCGCGCCGCGCGGGCCGCGCCCTCCGGTCCGCCGTCGGCACCGACCTCGACGGCGACGACGAGCACCGGCGCCAGGCCGAGGTCCCGCAGCAGCGCCGCCGTCCGCTCCGCCTGCTCCGCGGACCCGGGCTGCAGCCCGTGGTCGACCGTGACGGCGCCGGCCCGCACCCCCGCCCGCGGCGCCTCGAAGGCGACCGCCGCGGCGAGCGCGAGGGAGTCCGCTCCCCCGCTGCAGGCGACCAGCACCGGCCGGGCGTCCCCGGTCAGTCCCGGCCGGACGGCGCTGCGGACCCGCGCGACCGCCGGATCGGGACCGGCCACGGTCAGGCGGGGATGGCCGGCCGGCCCAGCACCCGATCGACCCAGCGCTCCGGGGCGGTGAGCTCCTCGATCAGCGGCAGGTTCTCCGGCTTCGCCCACACCTGGTTGAAGCCCTCCATGCCGGCCAGCTCGATCACGCCGCCGACGAACACCCGGCCGTCGGCGTACTGCTTCATCTTCTGTTCGAGGCCGAGCAGCCGGCGCAGCACCCGGTCGAACGGCCCGCGGCCCTTGCGGCGCTGCGCGAAACGCTTGCGCAGCGTGCGCACCGACGGGACGACGTCGGGGCCCACGCCGTCCATCACGTACTCCGCGTGGCCCTCCACCAGGCTCATCACGGCGGTGACCCGGTCGAGCACCTCGCGCTGGAGGGGGTCCTTGATCAGCGCCATGAGGCCCTCGGAGCCGGCGTCGTCACCGCGCACCGCGTCGGCGACGCTGCGCAGCACGTCCTGCAGGCGCTCGCGCAGGACGTCGGAGGTCAGGTCGGTGGCCTCGACGAACTCCGCGATCTGGGTCTCGAGGTAGGGCCGCAGCCACGGCACCGCGGTGAACTGGAGCTGGTGGGTGACCTCGTGCAGGCACACCCAGAGCCGGAAGTCCGCGGGGTCGACGCCCAGCTTCTGCTCGGTGGCGACGATGTTCGGGGCGAC
Source organism: uncultured Actinomycetota bacterium (assembly GCA_963747895.1). GTDB lineage: Bacteria > Actinomycetota > Actinomycetes > Mycobacteriales > Geodermatophilaceae > Blastococcus. The sequence goes on along the minus strand of CAVVGX010000001.1, from coordinate 244,031 downwards.
CAGCAGCAGGCGGCCGCCGGTGCCGAAGACCTCGTACTGGCCGAGGACGCGGGAGCTGAGGAACGCCAGGACGCCGCCGGCCTGGACGCCGGTGGCGCGGGAGCCGATGGCGGTGGCCAGCGCGCCCGGCCGGCTGCCCGTCCGCTCGGCGAGGGCGTCGACGAGCGGGTCGAGCAGCGCCGCCATGCCCCGGGTGTTCGCGTCGACCCAGCCCGGGCGGTCGACGACGGCGACCTCCGGGACGGGGCCACCGGGGACCGGCGTCATCCCGGTGAGCTTCTCGACGTGGGCGACGGCGGTGGCCGCGGCCTCGTGCAGCTCGCGGACGACGGCGGCGGCGTCCTCCCGCGTGGTCTGCGGGCCGGGGCCGGTGAGCCGGCGGGCGGTACGGCCGGCGAGGTCCCAGTCGACCATCGAGGAGGCGCTGCTCATCGCCTCACCGTACCCGCGGCGGACGGCGCGACCCGGGGCTCGGACTACCGGCAGCCGCAGGAGGCCAGGGCGGCGGCGATGCCGTCGAGGGCTGCCTCGGCGCCGGCCTCGCTGCCCGACTCGTCGGCGATCAGCGCGAAGGCCAGGAGCCGCCCCTCGGCCGTGACCGCGGTGCCGGCGAGCGCGTGCACGCCCATCAGCGTCCCGGTCTTGGCCCGGACGGCACCGGGTGCGGTGTCGGCGTCCCCGCGGTCGAACAGGGTGCCGTCGTAGCCGGCGACCGGCAGGCCGGAGAGCAACGCGGAGGCGCCCTGGAGGGAGCCGTCCGCCGCTCCCGCCACGATCCCGGTCAGGACGCCGGCGGGCACCCGGTCCAGGACGGAGAGACCGCTGCCGTCGGACAGCGTGACGCCGCTGGTGTCGACGCCGGCGTCGGCGAGCGCACCGACGACGGCCTCGGCCACGCCCACGAAGGAGGCCGGGAGGTCGCGGCTGAGCGCGACCTGACGCCCCAGCGCCTCCGCGAGCACGTTGTCCGACATCGACAGCGCCTGCTCCACCAGCCGGCCGATCGGCGCCGACCGGACCTCGGCCAGCTTCTTGGCGCCGTCGGGTGCCTCACCGAGGACGACGGTCGCACCGGGTGCCCCGAGGGCGTCGGCCAGGGCCACGCCGGCGTCGATGCCGGGCTGGCCGCTGCGAGCCTGCGAACGGGAGCTGACGCGGGCGCCGTCCACGGCCGTCGCGGTGACCGGGGCGGCGTAGCTCGACGGCGCGTCGGCCGGGCCCCACCCCCGCGCGGTGAGCGGGCCGGTGAACAGCGAGCTGTCCACGACCACGCGGGTCACCGTGGTGCCGGGGAGCGCGGCGACGACCTGCGCGGCGAGGTCGGCCACGGTGGGGGCGCCGGGATAGGTCTGCGACGGCGAGGTGCGCGACAACGTCGGGTCGCCGCCGCCGACGAGGACGACCTCGCCGGGTGCGCTGCCGGCCACGACGGTCGTCGGCAGGGTCTGCGCGGGGTCCAGCTCGGTGAGCGCGGCCGCGGTGGTGAGGAGCTTCGCGGTGGACGCGGGGACGGCGGGGTCGTCGCCGTCGACGTCGAGCAGGACCTCGCCGGTCTGCACGTCGACGACCTCGGCGGACACACCGGACCCGAGGTCAGGGGCCTGCAGCAGCGGCCCGAGCACCGTGGCCAGGACGCCGGGGTCGGGCGCGGGGGCCGCGGAGTCCAGCGAGGCGAGCACGGGCGTGGCGTCGCCGAGGTCGGGCAGAACCGCGTCCGGGGCGGTCACCGTCTGCCCGGAGGCCGTGTCGTCCCCGCCGCTCAGCCCTCCGGCGAGCGCGACGCCACCGCCGACGAGCACCAGGACCAGCGCGATGACGCCCAGCGCGATGCGCCGTCGGAAGCGCCCGGTCCTGGCCGTGACGATCGTCGAGCCGCTCGACGCGATGGTGCCCACCCCCTGGAAAGGCGACCCGCCGATTGCTGCGGGTCGCCGTGGGTCACACTACGTCCGTGCAGTTCGACGTGACGGTAGAAATCCCGAAGGGCCAGCGGAACAAGTACGAGCTGGACCATGCCACCGGACGCATCCGCCTGGACCGGATGCTGTTCACCTCCACCCGCTATCCGGCGGACTACGGCTACATCGAGAGCACCCTGGGACAGGACGGCGACCCGCTCGACGCCCTGGTGCTGCTCGAGGAGCCGACGTTCCCCGGGTGCCTGATCACGTGCCGGGCGATCGGCATGTTCCGCATGACCGACGAGGCCGGCGGGGACGACAAGGTCCTCACGGTCCCGGCGACCGACCCGCGGATGTCGCACCTGAAGGACATCACCGACGTGTCGGAGTTCGACCGCCTGGAGATCCAGCACTTCTTCGAGACCTACAAGGACCTCGAGCCGGGCAAGTCGGTCGAGGGCGCCAACTGGGTCGGCCGCGAGGAGGCCGAGGCCGAGATCATCGCCTCGCTCGAGCGCGCCAAGAACGCGGCCCCGCACCACTGAACCCAGTCCTGCGGCCCCTACGGGTCCCCGAGCGCACCGACGGCGGCTCACCCCTCGCGGGGTGGGCCGCCGTCAGCGTTCCGGGTCACGGGAGGCGGGCGTCAGGCGAACATCGCCGGGGTCAGCTGCCAGGACGCGGAGACCTGGGCCGTGCCGACCCCGGACACCGGGGCCAGGTCGAGCACGAGCCGCGTGGGCTGGAAGGCCTCGGCGTAGCCGATCCGGGCCTGCGAGCCCCAGTGCCGGGCGGACGCCACCACCGCGTCGGGCTCGACCATGGCGGACATCTCGACCTGCGAGGCATGGGCGGACAGCGCCGCGACCTTGCCGGACAGGTAGGCGGTCACGTCGACGTAGACGGTCGGGGTGAACGTCAGCGTCGACGGGCTCTGGTAGTGCAGCACCCGCGACAACCGGCGCGCGGCGCCCAGCGTGGCGGCCGCGACGGCCCGGTGGTCCTGGTGGCTGTCCTCCGGGGCGTGGACGTAGACGAGATCTGCCCGGGTGGACTCGATGACCTGCTCGATCACCCGCACGGTCGCGGCGTCCGGGGTCACCTCGCAGTCGCGCAGGCCACCCCACACCAGGCGTGCGCCGATCATCTGCGCGGCCCGCGCCTGCTCCTGGTGGCGGGCGCCGTCCCCCGGCCCGTTCTCGCCGCCGGTGACGACGAGCATCGTCACGCGGTCACCCGCCGCGACGTGGGCCAGCAGCGCACCGCCGCAGCCGAGCTCGATGTCGTCGGGGTGGGCGCCGATGGCCAGGACGCTCAGTCCGGCGTTCCGCGTGACCGGACCATCCATGGCGAGCAGTCCTCCTGGTTCCGTCGGCGGGGTTCCCCGCCGCTCACTGGCTCCATCGGCGCCCGGACCGCCCGCATCCAACGAAAAGGCCCGGCACTCCCCCCGAGGGGTGAGTACCGGGCCGGTCGGCGGCGAGGCGCGCCCGCGACGGGTCAGGCCGTCGTCACCGACGCCGGCTGGTTCGCCAGGCGGTCGAGCCGACGGCGGAAGCGGATGAGCACGAAGGCGCCGACCGCGCCGGCCCCACCGACGGCCACCGCCGTCCCGATGCCGTTGCCGTCGGCGGGCAGCACCGTGCTCGGCGGGCAGACGGTCGCGTACTGCACGTACTGGGAGTACTGCAGAGTCGTGCCGTTCAGGACCCAGCGGGCGTTCTGGTAGAAGACCTCGCTGAAGGTCAGCTGCACCCGCCAGGCGCCGTGGACGGTCCCGTTGGCGAACTGCTTCGGCTGCTGGCCCTGCAGGCGGGTCGGGTAGACCTGGTTGGCCGTGCCGTAGGCATACGTCTGCGAGCTGCCGGTCGTGTTGTTGTAGCCCACGACGACCCAGAAGGTGCCGTCGCCGTTGTCGCGGTAGCAGTCGACGATCGGCGCCACCGAGCCGGCCGCCGACGCCGTGCCCGGGACGGCGAACAGGGAGAGCGCCGCGATCACCCCGACCGCCGCGAGTCGCGCGAGCCGCGCACGGATGCGCGACCCGTTCGTCGTGCTGGTGCGTGCCACGGCGTCGTCCCTCTGCTCCGGAGCGGCCGTCCCGCTCCACCTGTGGGGCATCGGCCGATCCGGGCCCCGACTGGAGTGCTGCGCCGCCGGTGTCACCCGGACGAGCGAGATCCGACCGGCGCGGCGGCACCGGCGAGGAGGTCCAGCGCGACGGCCACGGCGGCCGGGAACGAGTCGACGACCCGCTCCGCCCTCGGCTCGTCCGGCGCGGAGGCGTACTCGCCCTGGCGGATGCGGATCGCCCGGGCGCCCACCGCCGCGGCGACCGCGACGTCCTTGCCGGGCCGGTCGCCGATCACCAGCAGCCGATCGGCAGGCACGCCCATCGCCTCGGCGAGCGCCAGCAGACCGACCGGCGCCGGCTTGCGGGCCGTGCGGCCGCCGAGGGTGTCGGTGACCAGCACGGCGGGCAGCAGCGGCAGGAGACCGGTCGCGGCCAGCTTGGCCTGCTGGATGACGGGGTTGCCGTCGGTGAGGCAGCCCAGCGGCGCCACCGCGGCCAGCGCTCCCAGCGCCTCCGGGACACCGGGGTACGGGGTCAGCCGGTCCGGCTGGTGCCGCGTGAACGCGTCCACCAGCGGCGGCACCAGCCCGGGCAGGTCCCCGACGGGCACCCCGGCGGCCAGCAGTGCGCGGTCGATGGTGCCCCCGGCATCCGAGCCGGCCGCCAGCTCGCGGAGCAGGGCGTCGTGCACGCGGGCGCCGTCCACCCCGGCCGCGGTCGCGGCGGCACCCACGGCGGCCGCGGCGCCGGCCAGGTACTCGGCCTGCGGGAACAGCGTGTCGTCGAGGTCCACGACGACACCGAGCGGCACCGCGGTCACCACGGGAGGCTGCCGTCGGTGAAGTCGGGCTCCTCGATGGTCAGCAGGGCGTCGGTCGCCGGGTCGGCCAGGATGGCGGCCACCTGCGGCCCCGTCGTCCCGTCGCCGTAGGGACAGGGCAGGGAGGCGGCCCGCGCCTGCGCCTCGGGGGTCGTGTGCCGGGCCGCGGCGACGAGGACGGCGTCGGCTGCGGTGTCGTCGGCGAGGCCGGCCAGCGTGGTCGTGCCGGCCTCCACGCCCTCCCACCGGGGCGTCGAGCCGCGCAGGACGACGACCGGCACGCCGAGGTAGGCGGCCTCCTCCTGGATCCCGCCGGAGTCGGTCACGGCCAGCCGGGCCGAGGCGAGGGCGCCGAGGAGCTCGTCGTAGCCGATGGGCCCGCTCAGCGCGATCCGCGGGTGGTCGAGCTCGGCGTCCAGACCGGCGGCCGCCAGCCGGGCGGCGGTGCGCGGATGCACCGGGAAGGTCACCGGCCCGACCTGGTCGGCCAGCGCACGGACGACGGAGACCAGTCGCTTCAGCCGGACCGGGTCGTCGACGTTGGTCGGGCGGTGCGCGGTCACCAGGACGCCCCGGCGGTCGGCGACGGGAACCGGCCGGATGCCGCGGGCGACGAGGGTGTCGATGGCCGGGTTGCCCACGACGACGACGCGCTCGGCGGGCACGCCCTCGGCGGCGAGGAAGGCGGCGGCCCGGCTGGTGGGTGCCAGGTGCAGCGCGGCGACGGCGCCGGCGACCCGGCGGTTGACCTCCTCGACGCTGCGCGGGTTGAGGCTGCGCAGCCCCGCCTCGAGGTGCGCGAAGGGGATGCCGGCACCGCGGGCGGCCAGCGCGTAGGCCGGCACCGTGTTCGTGTCGCCGAGCGCCAGCACGACGTCCGGCCGGAACCGCGCCACCGCGCGGGCGGCGTCGGCGTACAGCGCGCCGAGCCGGGCGGCGGGCTCGTCGGTCGGCAGCTGGAAGCGGTGCGTCGGGGTCAGGCCCAGGGTCTGCTGCAGCTCCCCGGCCAGCGCCGGATCGGTGTGCTGGCCGGTGTCGACGACGTCGACCCGGTGGCCGGCGGCGGTCAGCGCCACCACGACCGGCGCGAGCTTGACCACCTCCGGGCGGGTGCCGAAGGGGACGAGGACCGAACGGAGGCGGCTCATGCCTGACCGACCCGGACCTCGCTGGGGTCGGGCAGGAGGCCGCCGTCCTCGGCGGTGAACACCTCGGCGAAGTAGCGCCGCATGCTCACTCCCGGCGTGAACCACAGGTGCTGCAGCTGCCGGCCCGGCTCCCGGATCCCTCGCAGGTAGGTGCTCACGACGTCGGCGCCGGCCGCCAGGGTCAGCGGGAGGCCACCGGAGAACCGCGGGTTGATCTCGACCACCGTCGCCCGCCCGTCGTCGCCGACGAAGCCCTGCACGTTGGCCGGCCCGGTCAGGCCCACGGCCGCGAGCGCGTCGGCCACCACGTCGGTCACGACGGGTGAGTCGAAGGTGGTGCCCTTGACCGAGATGCCGGCCTTGGTCTCCACCCGCCACCGGGGGACGACGGTCAGCAGTTCACCGTCGCGGGCCACCAGGGCGTCGGCGGTGAACTCCCGGCCGCCGAGCCGGCTCTGGGCGATGAGCGACGGGTCGGCCCGCAGCGCCTCGACCACCGCCGCCCGCCGGTCGAGGAGCCGGACGTCGCGGCTGCCGCGGCCCGCGCGGGGCTTGACCACCCACGGGCCGGGGACCTCGGCCAGCCCGGCCGGGGTGTCGGTGGTCGGGGGGTGCGGCACGCCGGCGAGACGCATGGCGCGCGCGAAGGCGGACTTGTCGCAGCACAGCTCGACGCTGAGGGGGTCGGCCAGCCAGGTCGCCACGCCGGCCCGGGCCAGCCTCTCGGCGCCGGAGGACAGTGCGGGCAGCTCCTCGGCGACGGTGCCGATCAGGGCGTCGACGCCGTGGGTGGTCGCCACACCGATCAGGGCGTCGACGTAGTGCAGGTGGTCCGCCCGCGGGATCATCGCCCCGACCGTGGCCAGCTGGCAGCCGGTCGCCCACGGGTCGGCGTCGACGGCGACCACCCGGTGCCCGCGCGCCATGAGCCGGCGGATGACGGCGATGCCGGCGGGCCCGCCGGCCCCGGTGACCAGGACGGCGGGGTCGTCGGGCGTGGCCGGGCCGTCGGCCGCGGCGGGCCGCGCGTCGAGTGTCGAGGTCACGGGGCGTCTCCTGATGGGCTGGGTGGTGCGTACGGGCGGGCGAAGCTGAGCTGCCGCGGGCGGGGGTGGGTACTGCCGCCGGCGGGGGGCGGAGGCGGTGAGGGCACCGCCATGCGCGCGACGGTCACGGCCGGGAGGCGGACGGTCCGGTCGAGGACGTGGACCTCGTCGGCGTCGGCGCCCACCGGCTCGTCGTCCTCGTCGTCCGGACCACGGGCCAGCAGCCAGCCGTGGGCCCACAGCCGCAGGGCGGCCACCCGGTGGCTCGTGACCGGTTCCCACTGGCGCGCCGCGACGGCCTGCGCCAGGGCGTCCAGGACCAGCGGCTCCTGCTCGTAGGTCGCCACGGCGACCAGCGAGGCCGGGTGCGCGCCGAGACCGTCCTCGACCAGGGCGCGGACGCACTCGATGCGGTCCGCCAACGGGAGGTGACCGATGCGGTAGTCGATGCGGCCGGCCTCCCGACGGGCGGACAGGCGCCGGGACAGCCGTGCCGGGTACACGTAGCGGTGCATCAGGCCGGTGACCGTCATCCGTCGGGGACGCGACGCCCGCGCCTCGCCCTCGGGCGCCCGGTAGCCGAGCCCAGGGCGGGCCCAGCTGTCCGGGCGGCGCGCGGTGTGCCGGCCGTCGACGTCCTGCTCCGCCCGCTCGAGAGTCGGCAGGGCGGCCCACACCATCAGCAGGAAGCCCGCGAGGGTGGCGACGAGGTTCCACAGCGTGCCGACCCAGTCGTGGAAGAGCACGAGGGCACCGTCGCCCCACCAGATCCCGGCCAGGGCCGACAGCAGCAGCCGCAGGTGGTTCAGGACGAGGAGGCCGGCGACGGCGAGGAGCAGACCGCCGAGCGCGTGCAGCTTGCGCCCTCGCAGGATGACGGCGGTCAGGGCGGTCAACCCCAGCACGGACAGGATCGACGAGCACGAGGCCGTGACGACGGCGTCGATGATGCCGCCGCGCTCGGGGAAGATGAGAACGTGGCCGGGTACGACCCCCGACGCCCGCCCCGGGTAGATCAGGTCGAGGACCTGGGCCAGACCCCTCGCCTCGAACTCGCGCAGCGGATCGGTCAGGTAGCGGAAGCCGACGAGGCAGATGACCACCGCGAGGACCAGGTCCAGCGCCACGGGGAGCAGCCGTCGGCCGCTCCCCCGGCGGATCAGGCCGGCCCTGCGGGCGGCCGGGACGGCGGTCATCGCTCGCTCACCTCCGTCCCGGGGGCGGTGAGGGCGAAGGTCCGCGGACGGGCCGGGGCCGCCGCAGTCGCCGCGGCCCCGACGGCCGGGCGGGTCTCGTGCGCGGCCGCGGCCGGCCGGATGGTCGAGGTGGTTCCTGCGCGGGAGGTCTTCACCCAGGTGTACGGGCGGCCGAGCATGCCGTCGACGTAGGCGCGGGTCGTGATGACGACCGCCAGGGCGAACGACGGCAGGAAGCCCAGCAGGCGCCAGGCCGACCGGCGCTCGACCCGGCCGATGAGCAGGCCCACGCACAGCTCGGCCAGCGGGCCGACGAACAGCAGCATCGACAGCGGCAGCACCGCGACGGTCGGCAGGTCACCGATCCCGAAGGGGCGCAGGACCGTGAGGAGCAACCCCACGCCGCTGAGCACGGGCACGTGGTAGACGAGCAGGAACAGCGTCGTCTCGACCTTCTCCAGCAGGGAGAGGTGCGGCGAGCGCATCAGCGGCCGCCAGTAGTCGCGCAGGCACTTCTGGTGGCCGCGGGCCCAGCGGTACCGCTGCTTCCAGAACCGCTGGGCGGTGACGACGGCTTCCTCGTAGTCGATCGCCGTGACGTCGAAGCGCACCCGCTGGCCGGCCATGAGGATCCGCAGCGTGAGGTCGGTGTCCTCGGTGACCGTCTCGGGGTTCCAGCCCCCCAGCGCACGCAGCGTCGACATGCGCACGGCGCAGTTGGCGCCGCCGTAGGCAGGCAGCTCGAACAGGGCCTGGCGGCCGTACTCGTTCACCAGGTAGCCGGACAGGTAGTCGACGAAGACGGTCGCGGCCATCGACGAGTCCTTGCCGTTGCGGATGACGCACCGGCCCATGACCGCGCCGACCGTGGGGTCGCGGAAGTGCCGGACCAGGCGGCGCAGCGCCGTGGGGTCCGGCTCGTGGTCGGCGTCGAAGACGAGCACGACCTCGGCGTCGACGAGCCGCAGGGCGTCGTTGAGCGCGCCGGACTTCCCCCCGCCGGCTCCCGGCGCGCGGTGCAGCACCTGCAGCCGGGGTTCCCGGGCGGCCCACGCGTCCAGGATCGGACCGGTGTCGTCGTCCGACCCGTCGTCGACGACGACGAGCGTCAGCCGGGCGGCCGGGTAGTCCAGGGCCAGCAGGGCGCTGACCATGCCGTCGACGACGAGCTCCTCGTTCTTGCAGCCGACGAGGACGGCGACCCTGGGGGTGTACTCGGCCAGCCCGACGTCGGCGGCGAGGAGGTCGTCGCCGCCCCACCGTGCGGCCGCGATGGCGAAGGCCAGGTGACGGAGGAAGAAGACGGCGAAGACGACGTTGAGGGCTCCGGCGATGGCGCCCAGCGTCGGGTCGACACCGAAGACGACCAGGGCCAGTGCCGTCACGACGCCGTAGCCGGCCAGCACCCACGGCCGGCCTTCGGGGGACGCCGCGTGCCCGGGCGCTGCGGGCAGGTCGGGCGCAGGGGCGTGCCCGTCACTGTTCGGCGTCGTTCCCGCCACAGCCGGCTTCCTTCCCACGATGCGAACGCTCCCTGGACCCACTCCACCGTCCTGTTCTTCGGCACGTGGCCGCGGGACCTATAGCTGGGCAGCGACTTTCCCGGCCAGGGACGTGCGGAGCCGGCACCGGATCGGTGCGGGACGCGGGGGCCGGACGGCCACGACGGGGCGCCCGGAACGTCGACCGGCTGTCGCGAGGGAGGAGACCGGGCCCTGATCGGTGCGCCGGTCCCGTGTGGCCCGGGGTCAGGGCCGAGGGACGGAGAGCCGCCTGTCGGAATCGAACCGACGACCTTCTCATTACGAGTGAGATGCTCTACCGACTGAGCTAAGGCGGCGGACGTGCCCGCACAGACTACGGCACCGCCGCAGCCGTCCGGCGCAGGGGCGGGGGGTCAGGCAGGCAGTCGCAGGGCCACGGTCAGCGCCTCCAGCGCGATCTGCGGCTTGACGTTCTGCTCCAGCGCCGTCCGGCAGTCGAGGATCGCGGCGATCCGCCGCAGCGCCCCCTCCGGCCCCAGCCGGCGGGCCAGCTCGACCGCGTCGTTGCGACGGTCGGGGTGGTTCAGCGGCAGCTCGGCCGCGGGCGCCGAGGCGAGCACCAGCGCGTCGCGGTAGAGCCCGGCGAGGTCGACCAGCGCGCGGTCGAGCGAGTCGCGGCCGATGCGGGTGGCCCGCGACTTCTGCCGCCGTTCCAGTTCCTTGAGCTGGCCCGCGCTCCCCCGGCTCGCCGCCACCACGCCCGGGCCCCGGGCGCCCACGCCGAGGCTGTTCTTCAGCGCGTCGGTCTCGGCGCCGTCGAGGACCTCCGCGGCGGCCTCGGTCTCCTCCTTCGCCGCACCGACCAGGTCGTCCGCGGCGTCCATGCACGCCGCCAGCGACACCAGCCGCAGCGGGACGTCGAGCACCGCCTTGCGCGCCAGCCGCGCCTCCTCGTCCCGCGCCAGCCGGCGGGCCCGGCCCACGTGACCACCGGAGGCGGCGGCCGACCAGGCGGCCAGCGCCGGGTCGACGCCGTCGCGCACCAGCACGTCGGCGATGGCGGAGACCGTCGGCGTCCGCAGCGCGACGACACGGCAGCGCGAGCGGATGGTGACCGGCACGTCGTCGGGGTGCAGGCTCGGCGCGCACAGCATCACGACGGTGCGGGGCGGAGGCTCCTCGATCATCTTCAGCACGGCGTTGGACGCGGACTCGCTCATCCGGTCGGCGTCCTCGACGATGATCATCTGCCAGCGGCCCTGGGACGGCGACCGGCCGGCGACCCGGACCAGCTCGCGCGCCTCGTTGACGCCGATCGAGAGCCCGTCCGGGACGATCACCTTGACGTCGGCGTGGGTGCCCGCGAGCACCGTCCGGCAGGCGTGGCAGGTGCCGTCCCCGCCCTCGGGGCACTGCAGCGCGGCCGCGAACGCCCGCGCCGCGACCGAGCGCCCCGACCCGGGTGGCCCCGTGAACAGCCAGGCGTGCGTCATCGCGGCCGGGTCGTCGATGGCCGCCCGGAGCTCCTGCACCACTGCGGGCTGGCCGATGACCCGCGCCCACACCCCCTCGCCCGCCGCGACGCTCATGGGTGCAGCTGAGGGGTCGCGCCGGTCTGGGCGTGCGGATGGTGCGGCGCCGGCGCCGGCGGTCCTGCGGCCCGGCCGGCCTGCTGCGGGAGCGTCTGCAGGGGCAGGCCCGAGAGCAGTCCGGTGACCCGCACCCGGATGGCCGAGGCGAGCTCGTCGGCGCCCCCGGTGGCGTCCAGCACGAGGTAGCGGTCGGGGTCGCTCTCGGCGAGCGCGCGGAAGGTCTGCCGCACCCGCTGGTGGAACTCGAGGGACTCCGACTCCATCCGGTCGGCCACCGACCGGCCGCGCGCGCGGGCCAGCCCGGTCTCGGGCGGGAGGTCCAGCAGGATGGTCAGGTCGGGCTGCAGCCCGCCGGTGGCCCAGCGGGAGAGCATCCGGACGTCGTCGAGCGGGATCGTCCGGCCCGCACCCTGATAGGCCAGCGAGCTGTCCACGAAGCGGTCGGTGATCACCACCTCGCCGGAGTCGAGGGCCGGGCGCAACACGTCGTGCACGTGCTGGGCGCGATCGGCGGCGTACAGCAGCGCCTCGGAGCGGGGCGAGATGGCGGTGTGCGAGCGGTCCAGCAGGATCGCCCGGATGCCTGCACCCGAGGGCGTCGCGCCCGGCTCGAACGTCGTGCGGGCCACCAGCCCCTCGTTGGTCAGCCACTCCTGCAGCCGCTTCACCTGGGTGGACTTGCCGGCCCCCTCGCCACCCTCGAAGGCGATGAACACGCCACCGCCGGCCAGCCGCCGTCGGGCCGTGGTGTCCCGCCGCAGGGCGGTGACGACGTCGGCCAGGAGGGGGACGGGCCGGCCGTCGTCCATCTGCCGGTAGGCGACGACGCCGACTCCGACGGCCAGCAGCCCGGCGAGGAGCAGCATGATCCGCTCACCGGTGACCGGCACCGTGAACGCGCCCACGTCGACCGAGTGCCGCCCGATCAGCCCCACCCCGAACGGCACGACCGCCAAGGACAGGATCAGCGCCGCCCGGACCAGGGACTGCACGATCGCGAAGGTGCGGCCGCGCACGTCGTCCTGGACCTCGGTGCCCAGCAGCGTGAACCCGGCCAGGTAGGCGATGCCGGCGAAGAACCCCATGAGGACGACCAGGACCAGGGCGAACCAGAGCGTCAACGTCCAGGACATCAGCACGACCATGACGCCGGCGCCGACGATGGCCAGCCCGAAGATCCGCTCGCGCGCGAGGTCGTGCGCCACGCTCGGGCCCAGCGCGATGCCCAGCCCCAGGCCGATGAACACGGCGCCGAACAGCAGGCCGTACGCGGCCTGACCGCCGCCGAGGGCGTTCGCGTAGGCCTGGCCCGTCGCGATGATCACGCCGGCCGCGACGAAGGCGCCGGTGATGCCGATGACCAGGCCACGGACCAGGCGCGTGTGCCCGGCGAACGAGAACCCCTGCCGCAGCGAGCCCAGGAAGCTCCCCTGCTCCGTGTCCTCGCCCGGTGCCCGCCGGCCGCTGATCGAGGGCAGGTTCCAGATGACGATCGCGGCGACGAGGAAGGTCAGGGCGTTGAGGTAGAGGGCGACGTCGACCTTGTCGACCGCCGGGAACAGTGACTCCAGGCGCCCACCGGTCGAGTTGAGCAGCGCGAAGACGATCGCGGCCAGCACCGGGGTCAGCCCGTAGGTGGTCACCAGGGACAGCTGGTTGGCGGGCTCCAGCTGGTCCTTGCGCAGCATGTTCGGGACGGCGGCGTCCTTGGCCGGGATCCAGAACATGCTGAGCGCCTCGATGAGGAACTGGGCGACGAACAGCCACACGAGGTTGTCGACCAGGGGGATCGAGGCGAAGAAGGCGAACCGGAGGACGTCGGTGACGACCATCGTCTTGCGCCGGTCGAACCGGTCGGCGAAGGCGCCGGCCAGGGGGCCCAGCACGATGGTCGGCAGCAGGCGGAACAGCAGGACGGCACCCAGCGCGAAGTTCTTGCCGGCGAAGCTGTCGACCAGCGAGGTCGCCGTCGCGGTGATGGCCAGCAGGCCCAGCCAGTCGCCGAAGCTGGACAGCGACATCGACAACCACAGCTTGCGGAAATCGCGCACCCGCAGCACGGCCCGGAGCTTGGCGACCAGGCCCACCGACGCCACCCCGTCGGTGGGCGGGACGTCGGCGTCGCGCTCCGTGCCCGCACCGCTCGGGGACGGGCCGGGCCGGCCGGCGTCCAGCTCGCCCAGCGGGGCCGCCGCGTCCGCGGGCACCGGCGTGTTCGCCGACGGCAGCCCGTCGGGCGGCGGTGTGGTCCGCTCGTCCGGCGCCGCCGGCTCCTCGCGCGGCGACACCGGAGGCGTCGGGTCGGACTGGATCTCGGCTCCCGGGGTCGTGGGACGGGGGACGGAGGCCGGCCCCCCAGCGGGCTCACGGTACCGGCCGCCTCCGACGATCCGGACCGGTTTCCGTCCGGAAAGGTCCCGCTCGCGCAACCGTGGGTCGGCGTCCACCCGCTGGACGGCTAGCGTTCCCGAGGGTGAGCGGCAGCGGCGCCTGGGACCCCGTTCAGTACCTGCAGTTCGCCGACGAGCGCGCCCGCCCGTTCGTCGAGCTGCTGAGCCGTGTGCGGGCCGGGTCGCCGTCCGTCGTCGTCGATCTCGGCTGCGGCGAAGGAGAGCTCACCGCCTCGCTCGCACAGCGCTGGCCCGGTGCACGGGTGAGAGGCATCGACTCGTCGGCCACCATGCTGTCCGCGGCCGCTGCCCACGCCGTGCCCGGTCGCGTGGAGTTCGCCGAGGGGGACGTCCGCGACTGGAGGCCGTCAGGTCCGGTCGACGTACTGGTCACCAACGCCGTCCTGCAGTGGGTGCCCGGACACGAGCAGCTCCTCGACCGGTGGGCGCGCACCCTGGCGCCCGGTGGCTGGCTGGCCGTACAGGTGCCGGGCAACTTCGGGTCTCCGACGCACACGATGCTGGGCGAGCTGTGCCGCTCGCCCAGGTGGGCGGCACAGGTCGGCGACGTCCCGCGCGGCACCGACGCCGTCCTGGAACCCGACGGGTACTACGACGTGCTCACCGCCGCGGGGCTGACGACCGACGCCTGGGAGACGACATACCTGCATGTGCTGACCGGCCCCGACCCGGTGCTCGCCTGGGTCCGTGCGACCCAGTTGCGCCCGGTCCTCGCCCGCCTCGGCGAGGACGACGCGGCCCGGTTCACCGCCACCTTCGCCGAAAGCCTGCGGAGCGCCTATCCGATGCGTTCCGACGGCACGACGCTGCTGCCCTTCCGGCGGCTGTTCGCGGTCGGTTCGCGCCACTCCTGACCAATGCGGCCAGGAGGGATCAGGTGGTCGACCGGCTCGGCCGCCTTCTTCGCGGCGGTCTTCTTGGCGGTGGCCTTCTTCGCCGGCGCCTTCTTGGCCGTCGTCTTCTTCGCGGCCTTCTTCTTCTTCGCCGGACCGGCGGCGCGGCGGTCGGCGAGCAGCTCGGCGGCGCGCTCGATGGTGACCGTCTCGACGTCGTCGCCCTTGCGCAGGCTGGCGTTCGTCTCGCCGTCGGTCACGTAGGGCCCGAACCGACCCTCGCGCACGGTGATCTGCCCCTCCGTGACCGGGTCGGGGCCGAGCTCCTTGAGCGGCGCCTTGGCCGCCGCGCGCCCGCGCTGCTTGGGCTGGGCGAAGATCGCCAGCGCCTCGTCGAGCGTGATCGTGAAGAGCTTCTCCTCGCCCTCGAGCGAGCGGGAGTCGGTGCCCTTCTTGATGTAGGGCCCGTAGCGGCCGTTGAGCGCCTGGATCTCCTCGCCGTCGGGCGCGGCGCCCACGGTGCGGGGCAGCGTCAGCAGCTTGAGCGCATCCTCGAAGGTCACCGTCTCCGGCGACATGGACGAGAACAGGCTCGCCGTCCGGGGGGCCTCCTTGCTGCCCTCGGGGACGACGGTGGTGACGTAGGGGCCGTAGCGGCCGGCCTTCACGACCACGGGGAGCCCGGAGTCGGGGTCGGTGCCGAGCTCCCGGTCACCGGAAGGCGCCGCCAGCAGCTCGCGCACCTTCTCCTCGGTGAGCTCGTCGGGCGCCAGGTCCTCGGGGATGCTGACCCGGCCGCCGTCCTCGCCGGCCTGCAGGTAGGGGCCGTAGCGGCCCACCCGGGCCACGACCGGCTCGCCCTCGGCGCTGGTCGCCCGCAGCGGGATGGAGTTCACCCCGCGGGCGTCGATCTCCTCCAGCCGCTGGCCGATGACCGACTTGAGCCCGCCGGACTCCGCGATGGCACCGGCGTGCCGGCCCTCGCCACCGAAGTAGAACTCGGTGAGCCAGTCGACCCGGCCCAGCGTGCCGCCCGCGATCTCGTCGAGCTCGCTCTCCAGCGACGCCGTGAAGTCGTAGTCGACCAGCTGCGCGAAGTGCTGCTCCAGCAGGTTGGTGACGGCGAACGCGATGAAGGAGGGGACCAGCGCGTTGCCCTTCTTCCAGACGTACCCGCGGTCCTGGATCGTCTGCATGATCGAGGCGAAGGTGGACGGGCGCCCGATGCCCAGCTCCTCGAGCCGGGCCACGAGGCTGGGCTCGGTGTACCGGGACGGCGGCTGCGTGGTGTGGCCCTTGGGCTCGAGCTCGCGGGTGTCGAGCTGCTGCCCGCGCTCCAGGCGGGGCAGCCGGCGCTCGGCGTCGTCGCTCCCGGGGTCGTCGTCGTTGGAGTTCTGGGCGCCCTCGTCGCGGGACTCCACGTAGGCGCGGAGGAAGCCGGGGAAGGTGATCGTGCGGCCGCTGGCGGTGAACTCGACCGCCTCGTCCGTGGCGCTGCGGCCGGCCAGCCGGATGCTCACGGTCTGCCCGACGGCGTCGGCCATCTGCGAGGCGACCGTGCGCTGCCAGATCAGCTCGTAGAGCCGGAACTCGTCGCGGGCCAGCTCGGCGGCCAGCTGTCCCGGGGTCCGGAAGCTGTCACCGGCGGGACGGATCGCCTCGTGGGCCTCCTGCGCGCCCTTGGACTTCTTGCTGTAACGGCGGGCCTCGGCCGGGACGTAGGCGTCGCCGTAGAGCTCGCGGGCCTGCTGCCGGGCGGCGTTGATGGCCTCCTCGGACAGGTTCGTCGAGTCGGTCCGCATGTAGGTGATGTGACCGTTCTCGTACAGCCGCTGGGCCACCCGCATGGACTGCGCGGAGGACCAGCCGAGCTTGCGGCCGGCCTCCATCTGCAGCGTCGAGGTGGTGAACGGCGCGTACGGGCGACGGCGGTAGGGCTTCTCGTCGACCCGGCTGACCGCGACCTGGCGTCCCTCGAGGCGCGCGGCCAGACCGCGGGCGCCGGCCTCGTCGAGGTGCACGACCTCGCCGGTGGTGCGGCCGGTGGCGGCGTCGAAGTCGCGCCCGGTGGCGACCCGGCTGTCGTCGACGCTGACCAGCTTGGCCCGCACCGTGGTGGGCTCGCCCTCGTCGGCGCCGGCAGCCTTGCCGGGGACGGCGAAGGTGCCCTCCAGCGACCAGTAGTCGGCGGCGTGGAAGGCCATCCGCTCCCGCTCGCGCTCCACCACGATCCGGGTGGCCACCGACTGCACGCGGCCGGCCGAGAGCTTGGGCAGCACCTTCTTCCACAGCACGGGGCTGACCTCGTAGCCGTAGAGGCGGTCGAGGATGCGGCGGGTCTCCTGCGCGTCGACCAGCGCGGTGTCCAGCTCGCGGGGGTTGGCGACGGCCCGGGCGATCGCCTCGGGCGTGATCTCGTGGAAGACCATCCGGCGGACCGGGACGCGCGGCTTGAGCGTGTCGATCAGGTGCCAGGCGATGGCCTCGCCCTCGCGGTCCTCGTCTGTCGCCAGGTAGATCTCGCTGGCGTTCTTCACCAGCTGCTTGAGCCGGCTGACCTGCTGCTTGCGGTCGGGGCTGACCACGTAGAGCGGCTCGAAGGAGTTGTCGACGTCGACGCCGAGGCGCGCCCAGGCCGCGCCCTTGTGCTCGGCCGGGACGTCGGCGGCGTTGCGGGGCAGGTCGCGGATGTGCCCGACGCTGGCCTCGACGACGTAGCCGCTGCCGAGGTACCCGGCGATCTTGGTGGCCTTGGTCGGGGACTCCACGATGACCAGCGGCTTGCCGCCGGCCGCGGCCGAGCTGCGCCGTGGGGGCGTGGTGCTCCCGGCAGCGGGCTCGGTGCTCTCGCTCCCGGTGTGCGTGGTCTTCGTGGGCACGGTGCTCCTGTCGGTGGTGCCTGGTCGTGCTGGTGCGGCGTACGGGGACGGTGCCCCGACGTCGCGCCCCGGGGGCCGGCGCCGGGCGACGCGGTGGCGGTGCAGCCCCCTCGGCGGGCCACGGTAGGCCACCCGGGTGACCGGAGTCCCGGGACGACCTCCCGTGGGCGTGCCGTCCTCCTTACCGAACGTGCATGCTGCGCTGCTGTTCCCGGACGGGGAAGACGTCCCCCGCGATGGGGTCAACCGGCCCCATCCCCCACCACCACCTCCCCCATCGCGGCCAGCGTGGGACGGTCCCGGTCGAAGTAGCCCGAGTGCCCCGTGCCGGCGTCCGTGGGCAGGCCGGCGGAGCCGAACCTGCCCGCCCAGGTCTCGGTGCCGAACCAGCCGCTCCAGGAGATCGGATCCGACGGCGACGCGGCGTCGTACACCTCGGGCGCCTCCAGGCTCGCGGCGTCGTCCTCCATGCCGGGGCTGCCGAGCAGCACGACGGCGTCCGCGGCCAGCGAGCCCGGCCGGTCGGCCGCCTCGTCGAGGACCACCGTCCCGTAGCTGTGCCCGACGACGGTCGTCCGGGGCGGGTCCGCTCCGGCCGAGGTGCGCGCCCCGGTCAGACCCGCCAGAGCCGCCTCCAGGAGGGCGCCTCCCCTGACGGCCGCGCCGCGGGTGAGGGCCGCGGGGACGCTGTGCGGCGCGCGGTACCCCAGCCAGGCCACCGTGGCCACCGCCACCGCCGGGTCGGCCCACCGGGCCGCGGCGGCGAGGTCCCGCGCATCGCCGGCGACGCCCGCGAGGTCGTCCCCCGGGGAGATGTTGATGCCGGGGACGACGAGCGCGACCGCCTCCGCGGCGTCGAGATCGCCGAACGACACCGCCACGCGGTCCCCCGCCAGGTCCAGCAGGTGCAGCTGCGCGACGTGGCCGGCGGCCTCCTCGACAGCCAGCACCCGGGCCACGACCAGCGCCGTCGCCCGGTGCTCCTGGTCGGCGCGCGGATCCCCGAGCACCTGCTGGAGGACGTACCGGTTCGCGCGGTCCCTGGCCCAGGCCGGCACGCCGTCCGACGCGCCGACGGCTTCCGGCCGCGCTCCGACGAGCGCCAGCTGGGCGGCGATCGGCAGCGCCGCCCACCACCGGGCCGTCGCCCCCGGGTCGCCGGCGGCGGGTGGCTCGCATGCGGGGGCGACTCCGGCGAGGGTGTCCAGCCACGCGGCCGGCCCCGCCGCCGCACCGGGCACCAGGACGTCCTCGGCCCGGCCGGCCGCCGCCTCCGCCGCGGCGGCGGCCGCCAGCGCCTCCCGCGCCGCGGCGACCGCGCGGGGCATCGCCTCGGGGCCGAGCACCAGCCGGTCGACGGCGGCCGCGAGCGTGTCCTCGGCGGCGAGAGCTGCGTCCAGGGGCACGGGGAGCTCCCACGCCAGGGCGAGCGCCGTGGCCGCCCGGTCGGCCGCGGTGCCCGCCTCGCGCGCCAGGCCCGCACACTCCTCGCGGGATGCGGCGAATCCGGAATCCAGCGCGGCAGCCGCGGCGGACAGCCGCAGGAGCAGCTCACCGGCCTGCGCGGCGGCCGGCCCGGACCAGCAGCCGTCCTCCTCCAGTTCCCGGACGACGGCGTCCAGCCGGCTCCGCCAGGCCGGGAAGCCCTCGTCCAGCACGCTCAGTGCGCGCAGCCCGGCGCGCAGCGAGGCGACGTCCCAGCCGGCGACGGCCTGCAGCCGCAGCACCGATCCCGGGTGCGCGGCCGGGGCGGTCACGGCCGTCCTCCCCCGGGCCGGCTCAGCACGACCGGTCCACGCCCGGCAGGACCGGCGCCCCGAACCGTCCCGAGAGCTCCACGTCCGCGCTCCGGTAGGCGACCGCGGCGGACCGCATCGTTCCGGCGACCGCTGCCGTGCCGTCCGCGAGCGCGCCGGCCAGGTCGCCCCAGGCGGTGGCGACCCCGGCCGCGGCCGCTCCCTCCCGGCCACCCAGCGCGGTGTCCAGGACGCCGGCGGCGGAGCGGCAGCGCTCACCGTCGGCCGCCAGCGCGCATGCCAGCGCGGCCAGCTCGTCGGCGAGCGCGGCCAGCGCATCGGGCTGGACGGAGATCCTCGGGGTCACGGGCTGCCTCCCGGTCGGTCGATCCCCGTCCGGTGCGGACGGGAGGCGGCGACGCTAGGCAGGGACGCCGACGGCGGGCGCGCGGACGTCCACAGCGGGGTCCGGCGTCCACAACACGCAGCGCGACCCTCCCGCCGGGACGTTCCCGGCGGAAGGGTCGCGGTGTGCGCGGATCAGCGAGCGGCTCTGGTGAGCGACTCCGGGTCGGGCTCGGACGCGACCTCGCCCACCACGACGGAGCGCCGCTTGGACACCACCACGGCGGCGACGATCACCAGCGTTGCCGCCAGCGCGATCGCCACCCGCGCCCCGTCGTTGGCGTCCTGTCCCACCGACAGGCTGACGACGGCCGGAGCGATGATCAGCGCCACCAGGTTCATCACCTTGATCAGCGGGTTGATCGCCGGGCCGGCGGTGTCCTTGAACGGGTCGCCCACCGTGTCGCCGATGACGGTGGCGGCGTGGGCCTCGCTGCCCTTGCCGCCGTACGCGCCGTCCTCGACCATCTTCTTCGCGTTGTCCCAGGCGCCGCCGGAGTTCGACAGGAAGACGGCCATCAGGGTGCCGGCCGCGATGGCCCCGACCAGGTAGGCCGCGAGCGGACCGAAGCCGAGCCCGAAGCCGACCGCCACCGGAGCGAGGACGGCGAGCAGGCCGGGGGTGGCCAGCTCGCGCTGCGAGTCCTTCGTGCAGATGTCGACGACGGCGCCGTAGTCGGGCTTCTCGCTGTAGTCCATGATCCCGGGCCTGGTGCGGAACTGCTCCCGGACCTCGAACACCACCCGCCCGGCCGCGCGCGACACCGCGCTGATCGCCAGCCCGGAGAAGAAGAACACCACGGCCGCACCGATGACGGCCCCCACGATGTTGTTGGGGTTCACCAGGTTGAAGGCGTCGCCCAGGGTGTCCCCCGCGTCCTCGAGCGCCACGTCGATCTGGGCGTTGTAGGAGCCGAAGAGCGCGGTGGCCGCCAGCACGGCGGTCGCGATGGCGATGCCCTTGGTGATGGCCTTCGTGGTGTTGCCGACGGCGTCGAGGTCGGTGAGCACGCGGGCCCCCTCCTCGTCGATGTCCCCGGACATCTCGGCGATGCCCTGCGCGTTGTCGCTCACCGGGCCGAACGTGTCCATGGCGACGATGACGCCCGCGGTGGTGAGCAGCCCGCAGCCGGCGAGCGCCACCGCGTAGAGCGCCGCGCCACCGCCGATGAGGAAGGCTCCGTAGACGGCGCCGCCGATGAGCAGTGCCGCGTAGACCGCGGACTCCAGGCCGAGCGAGATCCCGGAGAGGATGACCGTCGCGGGGCCGGTGAGCGAGCTCCGCCCGATGTCCTTGACCGGCTTGCGGCTGGTCTCGGTGAAGTAGCCGGTCAGCTGCTGGATGGTCGCGGCGAGCACGACGCCGATGAGGACCGCGACGAAGCCGAGGACCTGCGGGCTGACCTCCATGTCCACACCGTCGGAGATGCTGGGCAGGTAGGTGAACGCGGCCGCCGCGACGAGGACGAGCGAGACCGCCGCCGAGGCGAAGAACCCCCGGTTGATCGGCACCATGCCACTGGCGTCACCGGCGGCCGGCCGGGTGGCGAGCACGCCCACGACGGAGGCGATGATCCCGATCGCGGCGATCATGAGCGGGAACACCATGCCCACGTTGCCGAAGAAGACCTGGCCGAGGATGAGGGCGGCGACGAGCGTGACGGCGTAGGACTCGAAGAGGTCCGCGGCCATGCCGGCGCAGTCCCCGACGTTGTCGCCGACGTTGTCGGCGATGGTCGCGGCATTGCGCGGGTCGTCCTCGGGGATGCCGGCCTCGACCTTGCCGACCAGGTCGGCCCCGACGTCGGCGGCCTTGGTGAAGATGCCGCCGCCGACGCGCATGAACATGGCCAGCAGCGCGCCACCGAAGCCGAAGCCCTCGAGGACCACCGGAGCGGTGTCGTCGAAGAGCAGCAGGGCCAGCGAGGCCCCGAACAGGCCCAGACCGACGGTGATCATGCCGACGACGCCGCCGGTGCGGTACGCGATGCGGAAGGCCGGCTGGTAGCCGCCGCCGCGGGCGGCCGCTGCCACGCGCACGTTCCCGCGGGTGGCCAGCGTCATCCCGATGAAGCCCACGGAGGCGGAGAACAGCGCGCCGATCAGGAAGAAGACGGCGCGCCCCACGCGGGTCCCCCACCCTCCGTCGGCCACCGGCAGGACGAGGAGGAGCAGGAAGACGATGACGGCGAAGATGCCCAGCGTCCGGAACTGCCTGCGCAGGAAGGCGGCCGCACCTTCCTGGACCGCCAGCGCGATCTCGCGCATCTTCGTCGTGCCCTGGTCGGCGGCCATGACGGCCTTGACCAGATAGGCGGCGAAGGCCAGGGCGGCCAGGGAGATGACGAGGATGACGGCGACGAGCGCCGTATCCCCGCCGGACAGCGAATCGTCGGGCATGTGTTCCTCCCAGCGTCGACTGCCGCCGGGGGGCGCCGGTGCTCCCCGGTGCGGCGGAGGTGCCGATGCGGTGCGGACGGAGGCGCACCGTAACGGCCGGAAGTGTAAGGGAGATCACACGATGTGCATCCCCCTTGGACGCTGCGTTCTTCGCGGGCCCAGCGGCGTCGTTCCTCGCGGGCGCCACCGTGTTCTCCCGGGGCCCGGCCGGGTCGGATGACGGTCTGCACGGGGTTGCCGACGGGTGTGACAGTGGAGCCGCGGGGAGTGAGCGCGTTCCCCTCGATCACGCGACCCGGACACCCGGTTCCGACCGGCGAGCACCAGCGAGGAGGCCCGGTGACCACGATCTCCCCGGGCCGGTCGGGTGCCCCCGACGCGACCGACGGAAGCGCGCGGGACGGACGCACCGGCGGCCCCCCGCCGGGGGCCGAGCTGCTCGAGTCGCTGCTGGCCACCACGGCCGAGGAGGACCGCCCGGTCACGCACGTCCACTCGGTCCCGGTGCGGGAGCGGCGCACGCTGCCCTGGCCGGAGTGGGTCGGCGATCCGCTGCGCGAGCGGCTGCAGGAACGCGGTGTCGCGTCTCCCTACGCCCACCAGGTGCAGGCCGCGCAGCTCGCCCACGACGGCCGGCACGTCGTCGTCGCGACCGGGACGGCCTCGGGCAAGTCGCTGGCCTACCAGCTGCCCGCGCTGAGCCGGCTGGCCGAGGACCCTCGTGCCTGCGTCCTCTACCTCGCCCCCACCAAGGCGCTGGCCCGTGACCAGCTGGCCGCGGTGGCGGAGCTGGCCGACCCCTCGGTGCGCCCCGCGGCCTACGACGGCGACACCCCCGGCGAGGAGCGCGACTGGGTGCGCCGCCACTCGCGGTGGATCGTGACCAATCCCGACATGCTGCACCGCGGGATCCTGCCGGCCCACCAGAAATGGTCGAGCACGCTGCGCCGGATCGCCTACGTCGTCATCGACGAGTGCCACGCCTACCGCGGCGTCTTCGGCTCCCACGTCGGCCACGTGCTGCGCCGGCTGCGCCGGATCTGCCGGCGCTACGGCGCGGAGCCGGTGTTCGTGCTGGCGTCGGCGACCGTCGCCGAGCCCGCCGCGGCCGCCTCGCGGCTGGTCGGCGAACCGGTGGTCGCGGTGACCGAGGACGGGTCGCCGCGACCGGGAGCGACCTTCGCCCTGTGGGAGCCACCGCTGACCGAGCACACCGGTGAGCACGGCGCCCCGCTCCGCCGGTCCGCCGCCGCCGACGCCGCCGGGCTGCTGGCCGACCTGGTCGAGCGGGGGGCCCGCACGCTGGCCTTCGTGCGCTCGCGGCGGAGTGCGGAGTCCGTGGCCGACCAGGCCCGCCGGCTGCTGCACGACCGCGGCCGGGGCGACCTGGTACGCCGGGTGGACTCCTACCGCGGCGGATACCTCCCCGAGGAGCGACGGGAGCTGGAGCGGGCGCTGTCCAGCGGCGACCTGCTGGGGGTCGCGACCACGAACGCGCTGGAGCTCGGCATCGACATCGCCGGCCTGGACGCGGTCGTGCTCGCCGGCTATCCCGGGACACTGGCCTCGCTGTGGCAGCAGGCCGGGCGGGCGGGCCGGGCGCAGCGGGAGTCGCTGGTGGTCTTCGTCGCCCGGGACGACCCGCTGGACCACTACCTCGCCCACCACCCGCGGGCGGTGTTCGGCCGCGCGATCGAGGCGACGGTCACCGACCCGGCCAACCCCTACGTGCTGGGCCCTCAGCTGTGCTGCGCCGCGGCGGAGCTGCCGCTGGTGCCCGCCGACCTGCCGGACTTCGGCGGCCCCGCCGCGGAATCGGCCCTGGAGCAGCTGGTCGCCGACGGCCAGCTGCGCCGGCGGCCGGCCGGCTGGTACTGGGCCGGACGGGGGCGCCCCGACGTCGACATCCGCGGCAGCGGCGGGGAGCCGGTGGCGATCATCGAGGGGGCGACCGGCCGGCTGCTGGGCACCGTCGACGGTGGCGCCGCCCACGCCACGGTGCACGAGGGCGCCCTGTACGTGCACCGGGGCGAGACCTTCGTCGTGGACGAGTTCGACGTCGACGACGCCTGCGCCGCGGTGCACCCGGAGAGCCCGGAGTGGACCACCGTCGCCCGCGACGTCACCGACCTCTCGATCGTCTCCCCCGACCGGAGCCACCGGCTGGGCACGGTGACCGCGCACACCGGCGTGGTCGACGTGACCAACCAGGTGGTGGCCTACCAGCGCCGCCGGCTGGGCACCGGCGAGGTGCTCGCGGAGTTCCCGCTGGACCTGCCGGCCCGCCAGCTGCGCACCCGTGCGGTCTGGCTGACCCTCAGCGACCGCGCCGTGGAGCGAGCGGAGCTCGACGAGGTGGCGGTGCCCGGCTCGCTGCACGCCGCCGAGCACGCCGCGATCGGCATCCTCCCGCTGCTGGCCACCTGCGACCGCTGGGACCTCGGGGGGCTCTCGACGGCCCTGCACCCCGACACCGGGACAGCGGCGATCTTCGTCTACGACGGGCACCCCGGCGGGGCGGGATTCTCCGACCGCGGCTTCGACGTGCTGCGCGAGTGGCTGCAGGCCACCCGGGCCACCGTCGCGAGCTGCGAGTGCGAGAGCGGCTGCCCGTCCTGCGTCCAGTCGCCCAAGTGCGGCAACGGCAACGACCCGCTGGACAAGGCGGGTGCCGTCCGCGTACTGGACGTCGTCCTCGACGAACTCGCCGCCGCCGGCGACCTGCTGGTCCCGGACGAGGAGGGCGACGGGGACGGCGACGGCGACGACGGGGTAACCGAGCCTCCCGAACCCGACCTCGTCTTCTGAGGCCGCTCCCGCGTCCGAGGCGCCCGGGGCCGCCTGCACCGGCCCCGCCCGGGCCCGGGCGGTCGCGGTCCGCCGGCCCACCGGTCCCAGGCGCACCCGCACGCTGACCTCCACCTCGACGACGCCATCGGGCTCCTGGACGCAGTGGTCCAGCCGCGCCCCGTTCTCGGCGGCGATCAGGCCGGCGACGTCGCAGGCGTGCGGATCGGCGAGCACCGCACGTCCGGCGGCGGCCAGCGCGGTGAGGTCGGCCGCGCTGCCCGCCCGGTGCCGGGCCACGGCCGCCGCGCCCACCAGCGCACCGGCCAGGCCCACCAGCGCGAGGACGCCGCCGAGAGCCAGCACCCACACGGTGGCCGAGCCGCGCTCACCCCCGTTCCTCACGGCGTCCCGCCCGGCTCACGCCGGGCCACTGCTTCGGCCGACACCCGGGTGCGCAGCGGGACCGGGCCCAGCGGCGCGATCTCGACGCTGACCGTGACCCGGACCCGCTCCCCCGCCGGATGCACCACCGTGACGGACCCGTCGGGGGCAACACCGCCGGCCAGCTCGGACACCACCGCGGCCGTCTCGCCGCGGGCTGCGGCGCGGGCACCCTCCCGGGCGGCGTCGACGCAGCGGAGCTGGGCACCGACCACGGTCACCGCGGCGACGGCGCACAGCAGCACGAGGAGGAGCACCGGCAGGACGACCGCGGTCTCGGCGGTCACCATGCCGCCCTCTCCGTCGGCGACCCGGCGGCGCACGGGCCGGTCGTCCCGAGGACGCCGCACGTCAGGCCAGCGTGGCCAGCGCGCGGTCGACGAGGTCGGTCAGCCCGTCGACCACGGAGTCGCCGGTGACGACCCGGTACAGGACGGCGGCGAAGGCGCAGGCCGCCACCGTCCCCACGGCGTACTCGGCGGTGCTCATGCCCGCCTCGGGCTCCGCCCGCAGGACCGCCAGCCGCCGGTGCAGCGCAGCGCGGGCGCGGGAGACGCGGACCGGCGCGGGCGCCGCTGCCTCCGCCTCGGTGGGGTCGGGCATGGCTCCGGAAGTGACGGGCACGGTGGCCTCCTGGCGTCCAGGGCCCGCGGGTCGGGCCGTGCCCCGAGCCTCGGGCCCCACGGCCGGTCGTCCCACGGCCCGGCGGCATCTGTGGACGGCGGCCGCGGCTGTGGATCCCGGTGGCGGATCCGAACGGCGCAAGCGCACCACCAGTGCGGCCCAAGCCCGGCCCGGCAGCCTTCGCGGCGACCGCACACCACACCACCACGACAGGGACGGGCGCATGGACACGAACGTGCTGGACGACGGCAACCTCCGACTCGAGTTCACCACCACCGGCGCGGACAGCCAGGGGCAGCTGCACGAGATGCGAGCCACCTACCGGCCCGGGTCGGCGCTGCCCCCCGCGCACCTCCACCCGCAGCAGAGCGAGCACTTCGCCGTCCTGCAGGGCGAGATGTGGTTCCGGGTGGACGGCCGCGAGACCACCCTCCGGGCCGGGGACACCATCGACATCCCGGCCGGGAGCGTGCACCAGATGCGCAATCCCGGCGCGGTGGACGCCGTCGTCACCTGGGAGACCAGGCCGGCGCTGCGCACGGCCGAGTTCCACCAGCAGATGGCCGAGGCACGCCGGACCGGCGACATCACCGCGGTCCTCGCGGTCGTCTCCGAGTTCCCCGACGTGGTCGTCGTCGTGGCGCAGCCCTGACCCGCCGCGCCCAGGCCCGCCACCCCGCCTCGCGGTCAGCCGAAGACGTCCCCCGCGATCCCGAGCACCAGGGGCGCCACCCCGAGACAGATGAAGGCGGGCAGGAAGCAGGCGCCCAGCGGCGCGAGCACCCAGACACCTGCCCGCTGCACCGCGACCTGGGTCGCGGCCCGGGCCGCGGTGCGACTCTCGGCCGCCAGGGTGCGCAGCGAGCCGGCGACCGTCGCGCCGGACTCCCCCGCGCGCACGACGACCCGGCCGAGCCCGGCCAGCTCGGGTGGCACCTCGGTCCAGGCACGGCGCGGGTCGGCGCCCAGCCGGGACAGGGCGGCGACCGATCTCAGCTGCTCGCCCAGCGGCCCGCCGACGGCGCCGCCGACCGCCTCGAGCGCTCCCTCGACCGGCAGCCCGGCGGAGAGGCAGACGCCGAGGAGGTCACAGGCCGCCGGGAGGTCGCGCACCAGGAGCGCCCGGTGGGCCGCGGCATCGTCGGGAGCCCGTGCGCGCAACAGCCGTTCGACGCCGACGGCGACCGCGCCTCCGCCCACCGCTCCGACGACGCCGCCCACGAGCAGGACACCGGCTGCGCCCAGGGCGGCCGCGAGAAGCCACCGGCGGAGCCGTTCGCGCCCGGCGTCCCGGGCCGGTCCCGCCGCGGGGAGCTGCGGACCGGCGGGGCGCGTCGCCGACCGCAACGCCGCCCAGCGGGCCGCGCCCGCTCCACCCGCCGACGGCCACAGCGCCAGCGCGACGGCGAGGACCCCGAGGGCGGCCCAGGTCCGGTCCGGGGTCACGGCCGCCGGCCGGATCGCGTCACCGCAGCGCCCGCTCGACCAGCCGCTGCGACCAGGCGAGGCCGGCCGCCTCCAGCGCCACCCCGCCGACCAGCAGCGCCTGCCCCGCGCCGGTCGTCGTCAGGATCCGCCACGGATCGGCGCCCACCCCGCTGCCCATGAGCAGCCCGAGCACCGGCAGGCCGGCGAGCACGACGGCGCTCGCCCGGGGACCCGCGGTCGCCGCCCGCAGCTCCACCCGGTGCCGGGCACGGGCGCGCAGGTCGTCCTCGACCGCCGTGGCCACCGCCGCCAGCGAGCACCCGGTGCGCGCGCTGAGGCGCGTGGCGGCCGCGATCCTGGCGACCGCCTCCCCGATCTCCCCCGCCCCCTCGGCCGGTGCCACCTCCGGTGTCCGCACCGCCAGGACCAGCGACCGACCGGCGCTGCGGTTCCCGCAGGCGTGCTCGGCGGCGGCCGCGGCCGACGCCAGGGAGCGGCCGCTGCGCAGGTCGGCCGCCAGTGCGCCGAGCCCGTCAGCGAGGCCGCGCAGGCGATCGTCCACCTCCGCGGCGGCCCGCCGCCGAGCCCACGCGCGCACGCCGGCCGCCGCGACCGCCGCGGCCAGCGCCGCGACGAGCGGAGTGCTCAGCGCTGCGCCGACACCCGCGGCCAGCACGGCTGCCAGGGCCACGGGCCCCCCGGCGACCCGGCCGCCGACCGGGAGGACCTGCGCCTGGGCCGGGGCCGGCATCCGGGCGGCCGACCGCGGGCCCGGCCAGAGGACCAGCGCCGCAGCAGTGAGGAGGAGCCCGCCGGTCACCGGGCGGCCGTCCCGTCCAGCAGCGCGTACAGCCGGTCCCCGGCCGGGCAGGGCCCGCCGTCGGCCCGCCAGCCCGGCTCGACGACCACGAGGTCGCCCGCCCGCCGCAGGACCGCGAGCTCGTCGACCCGGCGGCCGGCCGGTGTGCGGCGCAGGTGCACGACGACGTGCAGGGCCGCCGCCGACAGGCTGTGCACGGCGGCGCGGTCCAGGCCCGCGGCCACGCCCAGGGCCTCCAGCCGTGCCGGCACCTCGGCCGGAGAGTTGGCGTGCAGGGTTCCGCAGCCGCCCTCGTGACCGGTGTTGAGGGCAGCCAGCAGGTCGCCCACCTCGGCGCCGCGGACCTCCCCCACGACCAGCCGGTCGGGCCGCATCCGGAGCGCCTGCCGCACGAGGTCGCGCAGCGTCACCTCGCCGACGCCTTCCACGTTGGGCGGGCGGGTGAGCAGGGCCACGACGTGCGGATGCGCGGGGGCCAGCTCGGCGGCGTCCTCGCAGGTGAGCACCCGCTCGGCGGGGCCGACCTCCCCGAGGAGCGCGGAGAGCACGGTCGTCTTGCCCGAACCGGTGCCCCCGGTGACCAGAAACGCCAGCCTGCGGTCCACCAGTGCCCGGAGCAGCCGCGGGCTCTCCCCGGGCAGCGCGCCGAGCGCGTCGAGGTCCGCCAGCCCGAGCGAGCAGCGCCGCAGCACCCGCAGCGACAGGCAGGTGCTGCCCGCCACCGGGGCGAGCACGGCGTGCAGCCGGGTGCCGTCGGGCAGCCCGACGTCCACCCAGGGCGCGGCGTCGTCCAGCCGGCGCCCGGCGGCCGCGGCCAGCCGCACGGCGAGCCGGCGCACGGCGTCGTCGTCGGGGAAGCGCACGCCGGTGAGCTCCAGCCCTGCTCCCCGCTCGATCCACACCCGGTCGGGGGCGGCCACCAGCACGTCGGTGACGTCGGGCAGCCGCAGCAGCGCCTCCAGCGGTCCGGCACCGGCCAGCTCGTCGACCGCGTCGCGCACGGCTCGCAGCACGTCGTCGTCCCCGAGCAGCCCGCCGCTCTCCTGCCGGACGAGAGCCGCGACGTCCGCCTGCGTCGGCATGCCCGGCTCGAGGGCCAGCCGGGCGCGCACGCGGTCGAGCAGGCCCGCGCTCGTGCGCGAGCTCGCGAGCACGGTCACCGGGCCACCCCGCGCACCCGGGCCAGCGCCCGGCGCGTGACTCCACCCAGTGGCGTGCGCGGGGCGACGGCGGGCACCTCCCCGCGCTCGCTCCGCGGCGCCGCGCTGCGGTCGTGGGGCAGCTGGGCGAGGACCGGCCGGCCGACCACGTCGGCCACCTCCGCCGTGGACAGGCCCCCGGGCGTCGGGCGGACGACCAGCTCCGCCGACGACCAGGGCGACCCGGGACCGGCCACCAGCACGCGGGCCGCGGTGGCCGCACGCAGCCGTCCCGGCACCACCAGCAGCGCGAGGTCGGCCTCCGCGAGCACGGCGTGCGTCGTCGCGCAGAACCCGTCCGGTCCCGGCCGTGGCAGGTCGACGACGACGGGCGCGCCGTCGGAACGGGCGGCCTCCACCACCGCCTGCACGGCCTCCTCCGGCAGCGGGGCGTGGGCCGAGCGCGAGGCGGCGAGGACGTGCACCCCGGCCACCTCGGGGAGGCAGGCACGCAGCGCATCGCCGGAGACGCGCCCCCGGAGGCCGGTCAGGTCCGGCCAGCGCAGACCCTCGGCCCGCTCGGCGCCCAGCAACAGGTCGAGGCCCGCGCCCCAGCCGTCGACGTCGACCAGCACCGCACCGGGGGCAGCCGCGACGGCCAGGGCGGCCGCCACGGTGCTGGCCCCGGCGCCGCCGCACCCGCCCCCGACGGCCACCAGCCAGCCGCGCGCCACCGGGGCGCGGACCGCCGCGACCGCCCGCGACAGCAGCCAGCCCTCGTCCGCGGGGAGCAGCGCCACGCGCTCGGCGCCGACCTCGACCGCCGCTGCCCACTCCGGGGCGGGCAGCTCCTGGCGGGCGACGACCACCACGCCCGGTCGCCGGCCCAGCGCCCGCACCGCCGCCGCGCCCAGCACGTCGGCGCCGAGCAGGACCAGCGGCGCGGTCCGGTGCGCCCGGCGCAGCGGCGCGCCACCGACGGCGATCTCGGGTTCGGTGCCGGCCGCGGCGAGCACGCGCAGCAGGTCGTCCAGCACCTGCTCGTCGCGGCTGACGACCAGGGGCCGGGAGGAGGGATCAGGGGGCGAGGGAGCGGCAGGCACGCGGCCAGCCCACCGGAGCGCGGGCGAACAGTGCCAGATCGGGGGCCGAACTGTGGATGACTCCTTCGGGTGTGGACGGCGCGCGGGAACCGTCGCACCCGCCGGGTCCTACTAACCTCATGTCTCGTGACCCGCGCCGCGGCGTTCTTCGATCTGGACAAGACGATCATCGCCAAGTCCAGCACCCTGGCCTTCGGCCGCCCGTTCTTCCAGGGCGGGCTGATCAACCGGCGCACGGTCCTCAAGACCGCCTACGCCCAGTTCGTGTTCTCCCTCGCCGGCGCCGACGCCCAGCAGATGGAGCGGCTGCGCGCGCAGATGACCGCCATGGTCACCGGCTGGGACGCCGCCGCCGTGCACGAGATCGTCCGCGAGACGCTGCACGAGATCGTCGACCCGCTGGTCTACGCCGAAGCGGCCGACCTCATCGAGGAGCACCGGGCCGCCGGGCGGGAGATCGTCATCGTCTCCAGCAGCGGGGCGGAGATGGTCGGGCCGATCGGCGAGATGCTCGGCGCCGACCGCGTCGTCGCCACCCGGATGGTGGTCGAGGACGGCCGGTACACCGGCGAGATCGACTTCTACGCCTACGCCGAGAACAAGGCCGCCGCGATGCGCGAGGTGGCCGCCGAGGGCGGCTACGACCTGGCCGACTGCTACGCCTACAGCGACTCGGTCACCGACCTGCCGATGCTGGCGGCGGTCGGGCACCCCACGGCGGTCAACCCCGACCGCGGCCTCCGGAAGGCGGCGCTGCAGAACGGCTGGCCGATGCTGCGCTTCGAGCGCCCGGTGAGCATGCGCGCGCGGTTCTCCACGACGGCGGCCCCCATGGTCACCGGCGCGGCCGCCATGGGCGCGGCCGTGGTCGGCCTGGCCTGGTACGCCCGTCACCGGACGGGCCGGGCGGCCCTCCCGGACACCCCCGGCCCGCTCACCGGCCGGCGCCGCCGCCGCGGGGCCTGAGGGTCCGCGAGGAGCTCTGCCGGGGGGCGGACCCCGGCGAGGCACCGGCGCTCGCGCCCACCGGTCGTCCATCCTGCGAACGTGCTCACCGCGGTCCTCGCCTGGCTCGCGGCCTTCGCCGTGTGCGTGGCCGCGGTGCTCGTGGGCCAGTCCGTGCGGACCGCGCCTCGGCGTCGGCGCCGCCGGCCCGCGGCACGCATCGGCCTGTTCCTCTCGCTGTCCGGCCCCTGGTTGGTGGTGCTCGCCGCGCTCGGCTACGGAACGCTCACCGGCGCCTGGCTGCCGGCCGCGGCCGCCGCAGCGATCGCGGTGACCGTCGTCGCCGTCACCGGGCTGCTGCTCGCCCCGGGCTGACCGCCCGGTCCGCGGTGTCCCGCCGGCCCTCAGCCGCGGAGCAGGCTCTCGCAGATGGCCAGGCCCTCGAGGGCACCGTGCTCGGTCGCCTGGCAGCAGTGCACCAGCCAGCGGGCGACGCCCGCAGGGTCCCCCGAGCGGTAGCCGGCCAGCGCCTCGGCGTAGGCCGCGGCGCCCAGCTCCGCGAAGCCGACCTCGGGCGCCGAGACCGCCTTGGGGTCCAGGCCGCGGGTGATGCCGGTGAGCCGGCCGGCCGCGCGGGCCACCAGGCCGTCGGCCACCCCGAAGGGCGCCAGGGCGGCGATCTCCCCGTGCACGAGCCCGGCCACGATCACCGCCGGAGCGGCCGTCGGGCCGGTGACCAGCGAGAACAGCCCCGACAGCCGCGGGCCGGCATGCGGAGCCGGCCGGCCCAGGTCGGCGGGGTCGACGCGGTCGCTGGCGGCCAGCACGTGCATGCGCGCGAGCACCTGACCGGGCGCCTTGGGCCAGGTCTCGATCATGCCGCCGAGGGCCGCGGACAGCCGCAGGGCGCCCTGCACGATCGGGTCGTCCACGGCGCCGGCCCGCAGTTCGGCCAGGGGCACGTCCACCCCCTCGAGGGCGGCCGAGGCGCGGGCGCCGCGCAACGCGGACTCGGTGCTCACCCCTGCGGACTCCCGCCGCAGCACCCGGTGGCCCAGCAGCCGGTCCACGCCCGCGCGGGCGGCATCGGCGGCCGCCCGGACCCCGGGGAGCTCCAGCAGCGGCAGCAGCGGGTCAGGGGCACCCGGACGGACGGCGGCGCGTGCGGCGCCGGGACGGACGGGGATGGTCACGTGCTCTCCTCGCTGCGCCCGGCGGTCGGGCCGACCGGCGCTGCTGTGCTGGTGCGCGACCTCCGGAACGGCCGCGGAGACGACGGTACGAGGCGCGATCCCCGCGCCGCCGGGCACCTGGTTACGCTCTCATCCACCATGGCCCGCCCCTTGACCCTGCTGCTCGTCCGCCACGGGCAGAGCGAGTGGAACGCCGCGGGCCTGATGCAGGGGCAGACGCCACACGTGCCGCTCACCGATCTCGGTCGCAGCCAGGCCGAGGCCGCGGCCGAGGAGCTGGCCGGCCTCTCCCCCGGCGCGCTCATCAGCAGCGATCTGCTGCGTGCCGTCCAGACCGCGGAACCGTGCGCGCGGACGACCGGTCTGCCGGTCGTGACGACGCCGGCCCTGCGCGAGCAGGGGTACGGCGTGCTCGAGGGCCGGCCCTCGCGCGAGCTGTGGGACGTCGTCGACTGGAGCGACGCGCAGTGGTCGGCGGAGGGTGGCGAGAGCCTGGCCGAGCTGCACGGCCGGGTCGAGGCCTACCTCAAGGACCTCTGCGCCGAGCCGCCCGCCGACGTGATCGCCCTGGTCACCCACGGCGACACGATCCGCGCGATCCAGGCCGTGGTCGCGGGTCTCGGCCCCGACGCCATGCCCTCGGTCACCCCGCACAACGGCAGCATCACCCGCCTGGAGTTCTGCCCGTGACGTCCGCGGACCGGCTCCGGTCCGGCGTCGACGGGTGCGCCCACCGGCCCCGATGAGGCTCACCGGCCCCCTGGAGGCCGCGGCGATGCTCACCGCCCTGCCGGTGTCCGCGCGCGCGGCGACGTCCACGCGGGGGGTGCTGCCGTGGGCCCCGGCGGTCGGCCTGCTCCTGGGCGGCATCGCCGCGGGCGTCGCCGAGGCCGGTGCCCGCGCGGTGTCCCCGCTGACCGGCGCGGTGCTGGGCGTCGCCGCGCTGGCGCTGCTCACCCGCGGTCTGCACCTGGACGGTCTGGCCGACACCGCCGACGGGCTGGGCCCGCTGCGCGGCCGGGAGCGCGCCCTGCAGGTCATGCGGCAGAGCGACGTGGGTCCGTTCGGCGTCGCCACCCTCGTGCTGACCCTGCTGCTGCAGGTCGCCTGCCTCGCCGCGCTGCTGCCGCACGAGGGGGGCTGGCTGGTTCTGTGGACGGCGGTCGTGACGGCGCGGCTGGTCATGAGCCGCACCGGGCTGCCGGGCGTGGTCATCGCGGAGGGGTCCTCGCTGGGCCGGACCGTGGCCGGCTCGGTCTCCGTCGCCTGGTTCGCCGGGAGCGTAGGGCTGGCCCTGGTCGTCGCCTACCTCGCCGCGGTTGCCGTCCGCGGCCCGGAGCAGGCGGTCGTCCTCGTCGGCGCGGTCGCCGCGGGCGCACTGGCCGCCGAGGTGCTGCACCAGCGCGCCCGCCGGCGGCTCGGCGGGACCACCGGCGACGTCATGGGTGCGATGGGCGAGGTGGCGACGGCGGCGACCCTGCTGGTCGCCGCCGCCCTCTGGTAGCCGCCCCACCATTCGCCCGGCGGCGGGTCACTTCGCGCCGAGAGCGTCCGCCATCCGGTGGTGCGGGGCCGCCTCGTCGTGCCGGCTCTGCCGCTCCAGCGTCCGGGCGAGCGCCCGCCTGGCCCATCCGTTGGCCGGAGCGAGCTGCACGAGCCGGTTCAGGGCGTCCTCGGCGCGGGTCAGCTGGGCGGAGCCGAAGTAGGCACGCGCCAGCGCCTCGAGCGCGGCCTCGTTGGTGGGCTCGCCCTCGACGACGGCTTCGAGGATCCGGGCGGCCTCGGCGGGCTGACCCGTGGCGAGGAAGAGGTCCGCGCGCAGGAACTCGGAGTGCAGGTCGATCTCGAACGGCTGGTCCACGCCGGGAGCAACGCGGCCGGCCCCCGCCGGCTTCCCGCATCCGCCGCGACACGCCCAGCGGCCGCATCCGGACCGCCACGGGCGGGCGAAGAGCGGGCATCCACTCGACCGAGGAGTCCTCATGCAGCGTCGCTCCCCCTCCCCGCGGACGTCGACCAGCGGGGAGCGCCCCGACCTCGCCGTCGACGAGCACGGCCGCGGCTACGACCCCCGGGTGTTCGCCGTCCAGCGCATCGGTGCCCTCGCCGTCGCGGCGGTGATCCTGGTCTTCGGCGTCCTCGGGTTCGCCGGCGGCCTGGACTTCTTCTCCACCGACGGCGAGCCGATCCTCGGCCTGTCGTCGAACGGCCTGCTCTCGACCGTCTCGGTGCTCACCGCGGGCGTGCTCGTCCTCGCCGCGCTGCGCAGTCCCCGGACCGCCTCGACGCTCATGATGGTCGTCGGCATCCTCTTCCTCGTCTCGGGCCTGGCCAGCCTGGCGGTGCTGCGCACCGACGCGAACCTGCTGGCGTTCCAGATCGAGAACGTGGTCTTCGCCGAGGTCACCGGGCTCGTCCTGCTCCTCCTGGGCGCGTACGGCCGGGTGAGCGGGAACCTCCCGGCCGACAGCCCCTACGCCCGCCCGCGGGCCGACGACGACGAAGACGTGGCCGATGGCGTGCCCTCGACACCCGCGGAGTTCGCCGCCGAGCGCGCCATGCGCGAGGCCGAGATCGCGGTGGTCAACCACACCGCGACGCCCGACCAGCGCCGCCGGGTCGAGGCCATGGCGACGGTGCACACCCGGGGCGACCGGCGCCGGGTGTGGATGTCGTTCGACTGAGGTCAGTCGTCCTCCGGCTCGGGGAGCCGGCCGCCGGCGGGCAGGTGCCCTCCGGCGTCCATCACCGCCCGGCGGCCGACCAGCGTGATCTCACCGTCGCCACCGACGGTGGCCGACTCCCCGATCTCGACGCGGTCGTCGAGCACCGACCGGGTGACCGTCGCACCGGCGCGCACCCACGCCCCGGGCAGCAGCACCGAGTCCACGACCGTGGCCCCCCGCTCGACGACGACGCCCGGCGCCAGCACCGAGCCGCGCACCTCACCGCCCACGCGGGTGCCACCGGAGACCAGGCTGTCCTCCACCACGGCCCCGCGCAGCAGCCGTGCCGCGCTGTGCCGGCCGCCCCGGGTGCGGATCGCCCACGACGGGTCGTCGAGGTCCAGCGGCGGCTGCTCCCGGATGAAGTCGCGGTGCGCCTCCCAGTAGGCGGGGACGGTGCCGACGTCGCGCCAGTAGCCGTTCAGCGCGTGCGCGCGGGCGAGGCCGTCGGCGGTCTGGGCGGGCAGGAGCTGCGTGCCGAGGTCCTCGAGCCCGTCCTCCCCCGCGTCCGCGGCCAGCGCTTCCAGGCGGTCGAGGGTCGGCGCGGGCGAGAAGACGAACACCTCGTTCGTCGCCGTCGTCGTCGCCGGCGCGTCGGGCTTGTAGGCGTAGTCCGTGACCGTGCCGCCCTCGCCGACCTGCACGATCCCGTAGCGCGGAGCGTCGTCCGGGGCGACCTCGGTGGTCACCATGGTGACCTCGGCCCCGGAGCCCAGGTGCGCCTCGGCCACCTCGCGGTAGTCCAGCTTGTAGACGGCGTCGGAGCTGACCACGACCAGCGCGTCGGGCGCGAAGGCCCGGACCAGGTCGGCCTGGCGCCACAGCGAGTCGGCGGTGCCGGTGTTCCAGCCACCCCGGTCGGTGCCCTGGAAGGGCGGGAGCGTGAGCAGGCCTCCGGTCGTCCGGTCCAGGTCCCAGGGGCGCCCGTTGGCCAGGTGCTCCGACAGCGACGTGGGGTGGAACTGCACCGAGACCCAGACGTCGGCGATGCCGGAGTGCAGGCAGTTGCTGAGCGGGAAGTCGATCAGCCGGTAGACCCCGGCGAAGGGCACGGCCGGCTTGGCCCGCCGGTCGGTCAGCAGTTCGAGCCGGCCACCCGCTCCACCAGCGAGGACGAGCACGAGGATGCGGGGATCGGCCATGTCCGGCCCCTACCCGGCGTCCGGCCTGCCACGCGCCGCCCCGACACGCGGCGCGGGAATCAGCTCCCGGGCCCGGGCCTTCCTGTCTGTCGTGCCCGTGTCCCGCCGCCTCCCCCGAGCCCCCGCCTTCTGGTCGGTCGCCGTCCTCCTGGTGCTGATGCTGGCGGCGTCCGGGGTCCCGTCGCCGCTCTACCGCGTCTACCAGGAGGAGTTCGGCTTCGGCCCCGGGGTGCTGACGACGATCTTCGGCATCTACGCGTTCGCCCTGCTCGCCTCGCTGCTCGTGGTGGGCGGGCTGTCCGACCACGTCGGACGGCGGCCGGTGCTGATCGGTGCGTTCCTGCTCGAGGCGGTCGCGATGGTGCTGTTCCTCGCCGCGGACGGAGTGGGCTGGCTGCTGGCCGCGCGCGTCGTCCAGGGGCTGGCGACCGGCGCGCTGACCAGCACGCTCGGGGCCTCGCTGCTGGACCTGCAGCACCGCGAGCGCCCGATGGGGGCCTTCATCAACAGCGCCTCCCCGGGCCTCGGTCTGTCGATCGGGGCGGTGGGGGCGGGCCTGCTCGTGCAGACGGTCGCCGCCCCGGACACCTGGGTGTTCGCGGTGCTGAGCGTGGTGTTCGTGCTGGCCGCCCTGGGTGCGCTCCTCCTGCCCGAGAGCTCGCCCCGCCTGCCCGGCGCGGTGGCGTCCCTGCGCCCGCGCGTGCACGTACCCGCCGCCCACCGGCCGGCCTTCGTCGTGGCGCTGCCGTTGCTGCTCGCCTGCTGGGCGATCGGCGGGCTCTACGCCTCCCTCGGCCCTTCCCTGGTCGCCGACGTCTTCGCCATCGACAACCACTTCGTGGGCGGGCTGCTCATCCTCGCGCTCAACGGCACGGGCATCCTCGGCTCGCTCGCCCTGCGCACCGCCGCCCCCGAGCGGGCGATGCTGGTGGGCGCCCTGGTCTTCACCGCCGGCGGCGTGGCCACCCTCGTCGCGCTGGCCGCGACCTCCGCTCCGCTGCTCTTCGGCGCGGCGGTCGTCACCGGCTTCGGCTTCGGTGCCGCGTTCCTCGGCGCCGTCGCCACGATCACCGCGGGGGTCGCCCCGGGGCACCGGGCCGGTCTGCTGGCCGGCGTCTTCGTCGTCGGCTACCTGGCCTTCAGCATCCCCGCGATCGCCGCGGGCTTCGCCGCCGGGCACGCGGGTCTGACCCGCACGACCGAGGTCTACGGGGCCGCCGTCGTCGTCCTCGCGCTGGTGGCCGTGGCCGCGCTGCTGCGGGCCCGCCGGACCGTGGGGTCGCTCGCCGCCGCCCCGCCCCCGGTGGAGGAGCGGGACGACCGGCTCGCGGCTCAGCTGCCCGGGTAGGGGGTCGCCTTCAGCGCGCGGGCCAGGTGCGCGGCGTTCTCGGCCAGCGTCGCGGTGGTGGAGGCCACCGCCTCCGGCGTCTCGTCGAGGTCCTGGTAGTCGCGGCTGCCCATGGCCACGTCGTTCCAGTAGGTGCCGCCCTGCGACGGGATCGTGAAGCCGATGTCGTTCAGGCCCTGGAACAGGTCGGCGGTGATCTTGTGCGCGCCGTCCTCGTTGCCGACGACGGCGGTCACCGCCACCTTCCCGGCGACCAGCGGCCGCCCCGAGTCGTCGGTCTCGGACAGCTCGCCGTCCAGGCGCTCCAGCACCCGCTGGGCGACGCTGCTCATGTGCCCGACCCAGGTCGGCGTGGCGACGACGAGGATGTCGGCGGCCATCAGCTGCTCGCGGATGGCCGGCCAGGCGTCGCCCTGGCCCATGTCGATCTCGACACCGGGCTTCACGTCGTGGTCGACCACGCGGACCACGTCGGCGGTGGTCACACCGTGCTTGCCCAGCTCCTCGAGGATCTGGCGCGCCATGAGGTCACTGCTGGACGGCGCCGGCGAGGCCTTGAGGCTGCAGACGAGGGCGAGGGCGGTGAGCGGCTGGGGCGTGGAGCCTGATTCGGTCATGCACGGTCGGATGCCCCACAACCGGCCCGGCCCACACCTCAGCGACGGACGGCGTCCACGAAGTTCCGCACCCGGTCCCGCAGCTCGGCGGCCCGCTCGGCGACGACCTCGTCGGGGTTCCGGTCCTGCAGCCACGGCGGGATCTCCGTCCGGACGCGGTCCGCGCACCCCAGGTCGGCGCACATGTAGGTGCCCACGGTGTTGCCGTTGCGCCCGGCGGCACCGGTCCGCCTCGCCGTGAACAGCGACACGGCGTCCCCGGTCTGCGCGGTCTGGCAGAGCAGGCACATCGCCGCCGTCCGGCTCGACATCCTGGTGTCGGCGGCCCGGACCGCGATGCCCACGGGCCGCTCACCGGTCTCGACGACGAGGTAGCCGCGCAGCGGCGCCTTCGGGTCCCGCCAGCCGAGCAGCTCGAGGGCGGCCCAGTCGAGCCCGGCGAAGTCCTTCGGCAGCGCCAGCCCCTTGGCCTCGCCCTGGGAGCAGTTCACGAAAGAGCGGCGGACCTGCTGCTCGGTGAGGGCGTGCACGATCGATCTCCTTGCGTGGGGGAACGGCCATCGTGCGTCACGACGGCGCGGAACTCACCCGGTTTTCGCCGGCCTCAGGCGGGCAGGTCGCCGGCGGGGCCGGAGGCCTCGGCGAGCAGCCGGTCCCGCTCGTCGGCGGGCAGGCGGTCCACGTACACGATGCCCTCCAGGTGGTCGACCTCGTGCTGGAGGCAGCGGGCGGCCATCCCCGTCGCCTCGATGCTCACCGGGTCGCCGTTGACGTCGACGCCGTCCACCCGGGCGCGGAAGGCGCGGGCCAGGTCGGCGTAGGGCCCGGGAACCGAGAGGCAGCCCTCCTCGGTGACCTCGTCGGCGGGTTCGCCGTCGACCGGCTCGAGGAGCGTCAGCGTCGGGTTGACGACGTAGCCCACGACGTCCTCACCGGCGGCGTCGGGGCAGTCGATGACGAAGATCCGCGCGTCCACGCCGATCTGGTTGGCCGCCAGCCCCACGCCGTCGGCGGCCTCCATGGAGGCGAACATGTCCAGCAGCAGGTGGCGGAGGTCGCGGTCGAACGCGGTCACCGGCGCGCAGGGACGGTGCAGCACGGGGTCGCTGCCGTAGGTGACGATGGGCCGGGCGACGCCGTCGTAACGGCCGGGCAGACGCATGACGACCGATCCTAGGGAGGTCGCCCCGCGGCGTGCGGGCACCATGACGCGCGTGGACCTCCGGCTCTCGGGTGGAGGACCGCCCGGTCCTCGGCTCCGGGCGGCTCCCGGGGGCCGGCGACGTCCGCCGGGCGACCCGGCTGTCGGCCGCGGTGAGGACGACGGCGGCGGCCCTCGCCGCCGGCGCCCGGGTGCTCCGGCGGACCCGGCTCCGCTGAGCCATGGGACCGGCCGCTCGCAGCGGGTGACGACGCGGCGCGGGATCGCGCCACCCCTTCCCGGTTCCTGCTGCGGACCGTCCGGCCCGGACGTACGGTCTCCGGCATCGGAGCGGCCGCCCCCTGTGCGGGCGGTGGATGTGCGGAGGTCGAGACAGCGGCCGCGTGGTCCCGCCGGAGGTCCCGGTGCGCCTTCGGCCCTGGAGCGAGCGTCATGTCCTCCCCCACGCTGCCCCGTCACCGGCTGCGGTCCCGCCGGCCCTCCTCCCCACCCGAGCCACGTCCCGAACCGGACGGTCAGGCCCCTGCGCACACCGACGCGGAGCGCGCCGCCGCGCTTGAGGTCGAGGTCGCCCAGCTCCGCGCGGCCATGGCCAGCCGGGCCGCGATCGAGCAGGCCAAGGGCATCCTCATGCTGCTCACCGGCTGCACCGACCAGGTGGCCTTCGACCTGCTGTCGCACATCTCCGGGCACACCCACCGCAAGCTGCGGGACGTCGCCCAGGCGATCACGGCGTCGGCCTCGGGCGGGGCCGGGCTGCCCACCGACATCCGGACGATCCTGCGCGACGCCTGCCCTCCGGCCACCTCCCGGCCCTGATCCCCGGCGCGGCTCGGGCGGCCTGCGCGGAGCGGCCCGGGCCGTCCGGGAGAATGCGGACGCGCACGAGTCGTGCGCCCCTGCCGGCGGTCGACGGCGGGCCGAGGAGGGGAGCACCCGGTGTTCTACGTCATCGCCCGCTTCGTCATCCGCCCGCTGCTCTGGGTGCTGCTCCGGCCCCGCGTCACCGGCCGCGAGAACGTGCCGCTCGACGGGCCGGTGATCCTGGCCAGCAACCACCTGTCGTTCATCGACAGCATCGTCATCCCGACCGTGGCCCCGCGACGGGTCGCCCTGCTGGCCAAGGCCGAGTACTTCACCGGCACCGGGATCTCCGGCTGGTTCACCCGCACGCTGTTCACCGCCCTGGGCGCGCACCCGGTCGAGCGGGAGACCCACCGGGCCGCGCAGGCCGCGCTCGACACCGCTCTCGGCGTGCTCCACAGCGGGCTGGCCTTCGGCATCTACCCGGAGGGCACCCGCTCGCGCGACGGGCGGCTGGCGCGCGGCAAGACCGGGGTGGCCTGGCTGGCGCTGACCGCCGACTGCCCGGTCGTACCCGTCGCGGTGCGCGGGACCGACCGCGTCCAGCCGGTCGACGCCCGCTGGCCCCGCCCGCGCCGGGTGGCGGTGACCTTCGGGGCACCGATGACCTTCCCCGGGCACCGCGGGCTGGCCGGCAGGGGGAAGGCGCGGCGCGAGGTGACCGACGCGATCATGGAGCAGATCGCCGCGCTCTCCGGTCAGGAGAAGGAGGGGTGGGGCACCTCCCCGGGGACCACCGCGTGAGCGGAGCGCTGTGGAGCCCGGGGCCGCGATGAACCCGGTGCTGCTGAAGCCGGGCTCTGGCGGCTGATCGAGCAGGGGCCACCGGCCGGCCTGCCCCTCCTGCCGCCGGGGTCGGGCTCCTAGCCGGCGAGGCGCGCGCGGAGGTCGTCGGGCCAGGCGGCCGGGGTCCCGCCGGTGAGGCAGACGTAGGTCGTCCGCACCGTGCAGCACAGGCGCTCGCCGACCCGGATCGTGAAGCGCACGGTGAGGCTGGTGCGGCCGAGCTTC
This sequence comes from uncultured Actinomycetota bacterium, assembly GCA_963747895.1. GTDB lineage: Bacteria > Actinomycetota > Actinomycetes > Mycobacteriales > Geodermatophilaceae > Blastococcus. Next base: position 202,753 of record CAVVGX010000001.1, on the reverse strand, counting down.
TCGAGGTCGGCGTCCACGTCGACGACGTCGCCGTGCCGGGCCGACGAGGTCCACTCCAGCGTGCTGGCGACGACGACGTACTGGTAGCCCGCGGCGCCGAGAAGCTCCCAGTCGATGCCCCGCTCGATCCACCACGGGGTGAGCGCCTCGTCGGCCCAGACCAGGTAGTGGGCGTTGAAGACGATGCCCTGCATGTCGCACTCGACGAACCGGACCGGAGCACTCCACACCTGCGGCACGAGGCGCCACGGTATCCCGGGGGCCGGATACCGTCGTCGCGTGGATGCCGTTCCCGCCGTGGGTGCCCAGCCCTCCGAGCCCACCGACCGGGCCGTCGTCGAGGGCTACCGGGCCCCGGGCGGGCTGGTGCTGGACAAGGTGATCGACCACCTGGACCCGCACTGCCGCGAGTTCATCGCCCACTCCCCCTTCGCCACGCTGGCCACGGCCGATCCCGAGGGCTGGCCGGAGATCTCGCCCCGTGGCGGCGACCGCGGCTTCGTGCACGTCCTCGACGAGCACCGCCTCGCGCTGCCCGACCGCCCGGGCAACAACCGGGTGGACAGCCTGCGCAACCTCGCGGTGAACCCGCGTGCGGCGCTGATGTTCTTCGTCCCCGGCGTCGACCAGACGCTGCGCGTGTACGGGACCACGTCGCTCGTCCGGCACGAGGACCTCGGCGTCGACCTGACGGAATTCGGCCGGGCGCCGCTGTCCGTGCTGGTCGTGCAGGTCCGCACGGCGTTCTTCCAGTGCCCCAAGTCCGTTCTGCGCTCGGGCCTGTGGGACCCGGCCCAGCGGGTGGCACCGGGCACGCTGACGCCGTTCGGCCGGGTGATCAAGGACCACTGCGCCCTCGACACCGAGCTCCCCGACGACGCGACCATCTGGGCCGACCTGGCCCAGGAGCTGTAGCCCCGGAGCTCAGCCCCGGAATCGTCGGTGGGCTGCCCTACGTTCCGGGCATGGCATTCGATCTCCAGGTGGTCGTGGACTCCACCTCCCCCCACGCGCTGGCCGACTGGTGGGCCGAGGCGCTGGGCTGGCAGGTGGAACCGCAGGACGAGGCGTTCATCACCCGCATGGTGCAGGCGGGCGCGGCGAGCGAGGCCGACACGATGCGGCACCGCGGCGCGCTCGTGTGGTCGCTCGGAGCGGCCATCACCTCGCCCGAGCCGGGGCGGCCGCGCGTGCTCTTCCAGCGCGTCCCCGAGGAGAAGACGGTGAAGAACCGGCTGCACCTCGACGTCCGCGTGGGGCCGGAGCGCCGGGAGGAGGAGGTGGCCCGGCTGGTCTCCCTGGGCGCGACCGAACTCTGGCGGGGTGCTCAGGGGCCGATGTCCTGGGTGACCCTCGCCGACCCGCAGGGCAACGAGTTCTGCGTCGCCTGAAAGTCAGCTGTCGGGCCGGTCGCGCTCCAGCTTGCGGTCGGCCACCGTCCGCTCGGCGAGCAGGCGCGCCCGCTGCGTGCGGGGTCTGCGGCCACTGCCCAGGTAGCGCGCGTCCTCGACGAGCTGGAGCGCGGCCAGCACGCTGGCCTGCACCTCACCACTCCGCGGGACGGCGGGGCGCACCGGCTCTGCCGACGTCATGGGGACCCCTCTTCTCCGGGGCACCGCCACGACCGCCTGTCTGGACCGAACCCGTGCCGGAACGGGTTCCCCGGAAACGGCCGGGCTAATCACTCCGTGACGAGACGGTGCCCATGTGTCACACGGGACCCAGCGGCCACAGCGACCTGCTGCGACGGGCCCGTAGCGTGCACGCCATGGCAGCACGGCGAGGTGAGCAGCTCCGTTCGGCGGTGCGGACGGTGCTGGACCTGGTGCGCGGCTCGGGCACCGGGAAGGGCTCGGGCACCGGGAAGGGCTCGGGCACCGGGAAGGGCTCAGGCACCGGGAGGACGGCGACCGCCCCCGACGTCCAGTACCGCCCCCGGGACGACGGTGCGGCCGACCCCGGCGAGATCGTCTGGGCGTGGGTGCCCTACGACGAGGGCGACGGGCGCGGCAAGGACCGTCCGGTGCTGGTCATCGGACGGCGCGGCGACCAGCTGCTCGGGCTGATGCTCAGCAGCCAGGACCACGACCGCGACGCCGCGGACGAGGCCCGTCACGGCCGGCTCTGGACCGATCTGGGCACCGGCGCGTGGGACGCGCGGGGGCGGCCCAGCGAGGTCCGCCTGGACCGGTTGCTGGAGCTCGCGCCCGGGGACGTGCGCCGGGAGGGGGCGGCGCTGGACCGGGCGCGGTTCGACCGCGTCGTCGCCGCGGCCCGGCGCGTGCAGGGGTGGTGAGCGCCGCTCAGTCGGCGACGGACTCGTCCCGGGCGTGCTGGTCGGCGCGCGGGCGCACGGTGTAGACGCCGGCTCCGTCCGCCAGCGTCTGCAGGTCGTACCGGTGGACGACCTTGGGGCCGCCGTGCAGGTGCACGTGCGTCACTGTCGGCAGCGGGTCCCCGTGGCGGGCCGGGCGGATCTCCACCCGCCCGTCCAGCGGCCCGCCGACGTAGAGCAGCACGGCGTCGTCGTCGGCCGGCTCGGCCCCGGTTCCAGCGTCCTCGGACAGTTCAGCGCTCCCTCGGTCGTTCCCGCGACAAGCCAGCGTAGGCGCGGAACGGGGACCGGGGTGTGCGCGGCGGCCTCCCGGCCACCCGCGCGGAGCGCCAGGGCCGTGCTCGGCGAGCGGACGACCTCGGCGCGTCTGCGATCCTTGGACGCCGTCCCCGTGCCCGAGGAGTTCCGCTGAGCACCGAATCCGCCCCGTTCGCCGGCACCCTGCTCGGCGACACCATCGCCGCGGTCCGCCCGCGGGACGCCGGAGCCGAGCGCGCCGCCCGCGAGCGGCTGGACCGGATGACCAAGCCCGTCGGGTCGCTCGGCGTCCTGGAGGACGTCGCCGCACAGCTGGCCGCGATCGCCGGCCGGTGCCCCGCGCCTCTGCCGGAGCCGGCCACCGTGGCCGTCTTCGCCGGCGACCACGGCGTGCACGCCCAGGGTGTGACGCCCTGGCCGCAGGAGGTCACCGCGCAGATGGTGGCCAACTTCGTCGCCGGCGGCGCCGTGGTGAACGCCTTCGCCGCCGGGCTGGGCGCCCGGGTGGTCGTCGTGGACGTCGGCGTCGCCGCGCCCCTGGACGCCATGCCGTCGCTGCTGGACCGCAAGGTGCGGCCGGGCACCGCCGACCTCTCGGTGGGTCCGGCCATGACCGTCGACGAGGCGCGGCAGGCGCTCGAGGTCGGCATCGAGGTGGCGACGACGCTCGCCGCGGACAGCGGCTGCCTGATCACCGGCGACATGGGCATCGCCAACACCACCGCCTCCGCCGCGCTGGTCTGCGCCTTCACCGGCGCCACCCCGGCCGCCGCCACCGGACGCGGCACCGGCATCGACGACCCGACGCTGGCCCGCAAGGTCGAGGTCGTGAGCCGCGCGGTGTCCCGCATCCCGTCGCGGCCGACCACCCCCGAGGCGGCCCTCGCGGTGCTGGCCGAGCTGGGCGGGCTCGAGCACGCGGGCCTGGCCGGCTTCGTCCTGGGTGCGGCCGCCGCTCGCGTGCCGGTGCTGCTGGACGGCGCGATCGCCGGCTCCGCGGCACTCGTGGCGGCGGCACTGTGCCCGGCGGCGCTCGACTACGCGCTGGCCGGGCACACCTCGGTCGAGCCGGGGCACGCCGTGGCGCTGGACAGCCTCGGCCTGCGCCCGCTCCTCGGTCTCGACCTGCGGCTCGGCGAGGGCACCGGCGCTCTCCTGGCCCTGCCGCTGGTGACCAGCGCCGCCCGCGCGCTCCGGGACGTGGCCACCTTCGACTCCGCCGGCGTCACCGAGAAGAGCTGATGGCCACCGGGAGTGCGGGCACCGGCGGGACGGTCTACCCCGTCGGGCTGCGCCTGCTGGACCGGCCGGTGGTGGTCGTCGGCGGTGGGCAGGTGGCGCACCGCCGGGTGGCCGGGCTGCTCGAGGCGGGCGCCCGGGTGACCGTGGTCAGCCCCGAGGCGACCCCTGCGCTGGAGGCGCTCGTCGCTCCTGGTTCCCTGACCTGGTCGCGACGGCGCTACGAGCACGGCGACCTCGACGGCGCCTGGTACGCGGTGGCCGCCACCGACGACCCCGGCGTCAACGCGGCCGTCGCGGCCGAGGCCGAGAGCGCCCGCATCTTCTGCGCCCGGGCCGACGACCGCGCCTCCTCCAGCGTCTGGACCCCCGCCACCGGCCGGCACGGTGAGCTCGTGGTGGGCGTGCACGGCGGCGGCGATCCCCAGCGTGCGGTCGCCGTCCGGGACGCCGTCGTCACGGGGCTGACCGACGGCACCGTCTCCGACCGCGTCTCGCGGGAGGTGACCGCGGGCCGGGCAGGCGCCGTCGTGCTGGTCGGCGGCGGTCCGGGCGACCCGGCGCTGATCACGGTGCGCGGACGGCAGGCGGTGGCGCAGGCCGACGTCGTCGTGGCCGACCACCTGGCGCCGTTGTCCCTGCTCGCCTCGCTGCCGCAGGACGTCGAGGTCATCGACGCCTCCAAGCTGCCCCGCGGCCGGTCCATGGCGCAGGAGCAGATCAACGAGCTGCTGGTCTCCCGCGCGCTGGCCGGCAAGCGGGTGGTCCGCCTCAAGGGCGGCGACCCGTTCGTGTTCGGCCGTGGCATGGAGGAGGTGGAGGCCTGCGTGGCCGCGGGCGTGCCCGTCGAGGTGGTCCCGGGCGTGACGAGCGCGATCGCGGTGCCCGCCCTGGCCGGCATCCCGGTCACCCACCGCGGGATGACCCACGAGTTCGTCGTCGTGTCCGGCCACCTGCCGCCCGGGCATCCGCAGTCACTGGTCGACTGGCCGGCCATCGCGCGGTTGCGCGGCACCGTCGTGGTGCTCATGGGCGTGGAGACCGCGCCGGCCATCGCCGCGGCGCTGGTCGAGCACGGTCGTGCGCCCTCCACGCCGGTGGCCATCGTCAGCGACGGCTCGACCCCGACGCAGCGCACCGTGCGGACGACCCTCGCCGGGCTGCCCGCCACCCTGGCCACCGCCGACATCCGGCCGCCGTCGGTGTGGGTGGTCGGCGACGTCGTCGCGCTGGCGCCGGGGCTCGGGGCGGACTCCGCGGCGGCGGCCGACGCTCCTCGCTGAGCCCGCCGGGCCGACCGGGGTCAGCGGACGACGGTCGCGAACACCACCGTGTTCTCCGTGCTGGTACCGGCGTCCTGCACGAATTCGCCCCCGCAGGTCACGAGCGCGACGTCGGCCTCCGCGGGGTGGCCGTTGAGAGTGTCGGCCAGCGCCGAGGTGGCCTTGTCCAGCCCGGTCACCGGCGAGCCCAGGACCTGCAGGCGCAGCACGGCGCCGTTGCCGTCGCGCAGGCTCACCTCGTCGCCGGGGCGCAGGGTGTGCAGCCGGTCGAAGACCGCGCCCCCGCTGTTCTGCTGGTGGCCGAGGATGACCGCCATCTGACCCGAACCCGGCCGAGGGCCGTCGGACCACCACGAGGTCGTCTCCAGTGATTCCGGCACGCCGTAGCCGTCGACCGGCTGACCGGTGAAGGGGTTCTGGTACCGCACCGTCCCGCGGGACTCCACGGAGGTGTCGACGTCGATCGCCGGGATGCTCAGCCGGGCCGGCTGGATGGCGCCCGTGGCGACCAGCTCGCCGGCCGGCACGGGGGCGTCGTCCGCGAGCGGAGCCGACGCCCCGGGGGCCGGTCGCGGAGCGGTGTCCGCGTCCGGCCGCCCGACGACGACGAACAGCAGTGCGAGTCCGGCCGCCAGGACGACCAGGAAGGCGCCGACGGCGCGCAGATCAATCCCGCGTACGAACCGCACGGCCCCGCATCCCGTATCCAGCAGCACCGGCGGCCACGAGCACCAGGCCGCCGCCCAGGGCGGTCAGCGGCACGGAGACGTCGTCGGCCCGCGCCGTGTCGGCACCGGTCGGCGCGTAGCCGGGGTAGGAGACCGGCTGGGCCACGGGCTGCGCCGCGGGCGGGGCGGGCTGCTCGGGGGCCGGGGGCGCCACGACCGGGGTCTCGGGCTCCGGCTCGGGCTCCTCCTCCACGGGCAGGCAGGCGGTCAGCGCCGCCTCCAGCTCAGCGAGCACGTCGGCGCCGAGCAGGTCCTCCAGAGCCGCCTGCAGCGCCGCCGGGTCCTGGGTCGCGAAGGCCTCCTGGAGGCCCGCCACGAGGTCCGTCAGCACGTCCGGCGCCTCCTCCGGCAGCCCGGCCAGCTCGTCGGCGAGGCCCTCGACGACGGCCTGGAACCCGGAGACGCACTCCGCCGGGAGACCCAGCTCCTCGAGCAGCGCGGCCAGTTCCGCCGCGGGGTCGACCGCGCCGGCGCCGTCCGTGCCACCCGTACCCCCGTCGCCGGTACCCGTGCCGCCCGTGGGCAGGTCGCCGCCGGGCAGGTCGCCGATGGGCAGGTCGCCGCCGGGCAGGTCGCCGATGGGCAGCTCGCCGCCGGGCAGGTCGCCTGCGCCCGGGGCGGCTGCGTCGCCCGACCCGCCGAGGAGGTCCTCGGCGAGGTCCGTCACCGGGGCGGCCGGGTCCTCGGGGGCCGCGGAGGCCATGCCGGCCGGCACGAGGACGAGTGCGGCGGTCAGGCCGGAGGCGACGAGGGCGCGACGCCCGTGGCGCGGCAGGGCGGAACGGCTCAGAGACAAGTGTGACTCCCGGTTACGAACAAGTGGGTGAGCGCCCTCACTGTCCGGATGGGCTCCGACCCTCGCCAGTTCGGACCGGGCCTTTCGTCCCCACGAGAGGCGTGCCGTCACGCGCGGCACTTCGAACGTGACGGACCGTTCCGGGCCCTGGTGGCACCAGGGTTGGTGCGAACGGCCGGAGGCGCGCCAGGCATCGGTCCAGCCCAGCCGCGGGCGAACGCCGGAGCTCAGCCGAGCGTGCGGTGCACGACGAGCGCCGCACCGAACAGCTGGATGCCGCGGGACGACCGCGGATCCACCCCGGTCAGCTCGGCGATCCGGTCCAGCCGGTTGTCGACGGTGTTGGCGTGCACCCCGAGTGCCCGGGCGGCGGTCCGCCGGTTCAGGTCGGCGTCGAGGAACGCGACGAGGGTGGGCAGCAGCTCCCCGTGCGCGGACAGCGGGGCCAGCACCGCCACCAGTTCCGCGGCGCTGTCGACCGGGTGGGTGAGGTGGTACTCCAGCAGCACGTCGGCGAGCCGGTGCACGCCCGGGCGGCCGGCCACGGCGGCGATCCGGTCGGCCCGGGCGGCGGCGGCCGGCACGCCCGCCGGCGAGGACGCCGGGGCAGCCCCGACCACCGGCGCGACCCCGTCCGCGGCGGGGAACCGGCGCACCAGCTCCTCGACCGGGAAGGACACCGGCAGCAGCACGAACCCGCCGAGGTCGTCGCTCAGGCTCAGCGCCCGGCCGTCGGCCCGGGGAGCGGCGTGCGCCAGCACCCACCGCAGCGCGGCCCGGGCGGCCGTCGGGTCGCCGTCGACGGCGCCCCGCACCCGGAGCACCAGGTAGCCGCTCTCCAGCGGCAGCCCGTACCGGGCCGCGACGTCCTCCGGCCCCTCGCCGCGGAGCAGCGCCCAGGTGAGCTCGCGGACGGCGACGTGCTGGCCGTCCGCGCCGGTCAGGTACGCCTCGGTCACCTGGGTGACGGCCGCACCCACGGCGCGCAGCTGCTCGCGGGTCAGCCGGAGCAGCGCGGCCTCCTCGCCGGGTCCGGCCGCCTCCGCGAGCGCGTCGACCACCACCTCGGCGCCGACGGAGTAGGTCTGGACGAGCGCGGCCAGCGGCACGCCCTCCTCGGCCCGCTGCACCGCGCGCCGCCGGGACAGCCCCGTGTCGCGGCCGGGCAGCCCCTGGGCGTGCTCGAGGAAGGCCCGGATGGCCGCGCGGGCCGTGGCGGCCACCTCGACGTCCTGCACCTCGCTGGGCAGCCGGTCGAAGCCGGGCACCTCGGCGCGGATCCGCTCCACGACGCGGCGGGCCAGCCGGGGCACCTGCGGCACGAGCCGCGCCGCCAGGGCGGAGACCTGCGCGTCCACGGCCTCTTGTGACATGTCACAACGGTAGCGGCGCCGAACTGGCCGTCCGGCCGGTTGCCCGTCCTGCCGCGGAGCGCCACGGTGGACGGCATGACACGCTCCCTCACCGACTACGCCGACGACGTCTGGAACGGCGCTGCCGACGACAACATCGCGCAGAGCGGCTCGGGCGGGAGCGGCGTCCTCGACGTCGCCGACGGCGTGGGCTTCCACCCCGGCTTCGGCAACGTCATCACCTTCAAGGCCGGCGGCGAGCTGGTGCTCTTCGACAGCGGCAACCCGATGGGCGCCCCCGCGCTGCACGACGCCGTCCGGCAGTGGAGCCCGGACCCGGTGAGCACCGTCGTCTTCTCGCACGGGCACATCGACCACGTGTTCGGCGTCGGCCCCTTCGACGCCGAGGCCACGCCCCGGCCGACCGTCGTCGCCCAGGAGCTCATCGGCGACCGGTTCGACCGGTACGTGCTGACCAACGGCTACAACGCCGTCATCAACCAGCGGCAGTTCCAGGCGCCGAACCTCACCTGGCCCACCGAGTACCGCCGTCCCGACGTCACCTACCGCGACGCCATGACGCTCACCCGCGGCGGGCTGACCATGGAGCTGTTCCACGTCCAGGGCGAGACCGACGACGCCACGGTCGGCTGGCTGCCCGAGCAGCGGATCCTGCTCCCCGGCGACATGTTCATCTGGGTGACGCCGAACTGCGGCAACCCGCAGAAGGTGCAGCGCTACCCCCGCGAGTGGGCCATCGCCATGCGGCGGATGGCGGCGCTGGGCGCCGAGATCATGCTGCCCTCGCACGGCGCGCCCATCTTCGGCGCCGACCGCATCCGCCAGGCGCTCACCGAGACCGCGGAGTGGCTGGAGAGCCTGGTCGAGCAGACGCTGGACGCGATGAACTCCGGCGCCCGCCTCGACGAGATCGTGCACGCCGTCACGCCCCCGGCGCACCTGGCCGACCGGCCCTACCTCCGGGCCCGGTACGACGAGCCGGAGTTCATCGTCCGCAACCTCTGGCGGCGCTACGCCGGCTGGTACGACGGCAACCCGGCCAACCTCAAGCCCGCCCCCGACCGGCAGCTCGCCGCCGCCGTCGCCGAGCTCGCCGGCGGCTCGACCGCCCTGGCCGACGTCGCCCGCCGCTACGCCGACGCCGGCGAACTGCGCCTGGCCGCGCACTTCGCCGAGCTGGCGGTGCAGGCCGACGACTCGGACACCACCGCGCACGCCGCGCGGGCCGAGGTCTACGACGCCCGGGCGAAGGCCGAGGACTCGCTCATGGCGCGCGGCATCTTCACCTGGGCGGCGGCCGAGTCGCGCAAGGTCACCGACGGCACGGGTCCGGAGTCCGGTCCCGCGGCGCGGCTCCTGGCGCCGAAGCAGGACTAGTGGAGCGATGGCCGGCGCGGGTCTACGGGGAGGGCTCCGAACCGGACCCCAGGTTCACCTTCGCCAACGAGCGGACCTTCCTGGCCTGGCTCCGGACCTCGCTGGCGCTGGTGGTCGCGGGGGTGGCGGTCGACGTCCTGGCCGAGTCCGGGGACGCCGACACCTCCGGGTACCGCCCGCTCGCGGCGGCCCTCATCGTCCTGGGCATGGCCGCCAGCGCGGCGGCCTTCGCCCGGTGGATGGCCAACGAGCGGGCCATGCGCCGGCGGGAACCGCTGCCCGGCCTCGGCATGGGCACGGTCCTGGCCGCAGGCATCGCGGTCGTCGCCCTCGGCCTGGTGCTCCTCATCGTGCTCTGATGGCACCTCCCGCCGACCGCCCCGGACCGCTGCGCCGCCGACCGGCCGGTCCCGCGCAGCCCCCGTGGGACGCGGGCCTGCAGCTGGAACGGACGACGCTGGCCTGGCGCCGGACGGTGCTCTCGGGGTACGGCGCGTCCCTGCTGATCGGCCGTCTCCTGCTGGACCGCTCGCCGGTCGTGGCCGTGGCGCTCGCCGCCTGCACCACCGTCCTCGTCGCGGCCATCGGTGCGCGCGCCGCGCTGCGCCACCACACGGCGGACGCGCGGCTGCGCCGCGAGGAGGAGCTGCCCGACGCCCGCCTGAACGTGGCGGTGGCCGCGCTGATCCTCCTGGTCGGGGTGATGGCGCTGGCCATGGTGGTGCTGCGCCCCTGACTCCTGCCGTCGCACCTGGTAGGACGACGGGATGAGCAGCGACGACGACGTCCGCGCCGAGGTCCGCGCCTGGCTGGCCGAGCACTGGGACCCCGCGCGGGACCGCGCCGGGTGGCTCGCCGCCGTGGTCGACGCCGGGTACGCCGTCCCGCGCTGGCCCCGCGGCGCCTACGGCCGGGGGCTGCCCGACGACCGGGCGCGGATCGTGGAGGCCGAGTTCGCCCGGGCCGGCGCCCCCGGGAGCGGGCAGGACCGGACCAACCTCTGGGCCAACACCCTGCTCTCCCACGGCACGGCCGAGCTGCGTGACGAGCTGCTGCGGCCGCTCCTGGAGAACCGCGTGCGGATGTGCCTGCTCTACAGCGAGCCGGGCGCGGGGTCCGACCTCGCCGGCGTGCGCACCAGCGCGGTGCTCGACGGCACCGAGTACGTGGTGGAGGGCCAGAAGGTGTGGACCTCGAACGCCGCCGGCGCCGACTTCGGGATGCTGCTGGCCCGCACCGACCCGACCGTGCCCAAGCACCGCGGGCTGAGCTTCTTCTTCCTCCCCATGGACCAGCCCGGGGTGGAGGTCCGGCCGCTGCGGCAGATCACCGGCGAGGCGCACTTCAACGAGGTGTTCCTCACCGGCGCCCGGGTGCCGGCGGCCAACATGCTCGGCGAGCCGGGGCAGGGCTGGCGGGTGCTGCTGACCGCGCTGGCCTACGAGCGGGTGGCGCTCGGCCAGGCCAACCTGGGCGCGATGACCCGGGCGAACGGGCGCCCGGAGGCCGACCTGGTCGAACTGGCGCGGCGGCACGGCCGGGACGACGACGTGCTGCTCCGCCGCGACATCGCCCGCGTCGTGGCACTGCGCTCGGTGAACCGATGGACCAACCAGCGCGCGCAGGCGCAGGCCGAGCAGGGCAGCTCCTCACCCCTGGCCTCGCTGGGCAAGCTCGCGATGTCGCGGATCGTGCACGAGACCGGCCGGGTGCAGTCGGCGATCGTCGGCCCGGAGGCGCTGCTGGAGGGGCCGGACCACCCCGACGGCGACGACGCCAACTTCGCCTCGATGAACGCCTACTTCACCTCGATCGGCGGGGGCACCGACCAGATCCAGCGGAACATCATCGGCGAGCGCCTGCTCGGGCTGCCCCGCGAACCCGAGGTCGACCGCGACGTCCCCTTCGAGGACGTCCGGCACTCCTCCTGACCAGCCTGGACTTCCGGTACCGGAAGTCCAGGCACCCTCACCAGCGGCGGGCCAGGCGCTCGAGGAGGGCGCGGCGCTCCTCGGGGGGACGGCGGGGGCAGGACGTGCACATCGATCCGGCGGGCAGCTCGTAGAGCAGGCAGCACGAGGCCCGCCGGGTGAACCGGGACCCGCCGACGTCCTCGTAGCGCGGAACGGGCAGCGGGGCGCCGATCGCCGCGGCCAGGGTGCGCGCCCGCCCGGTCGCCGCGGCGGGATCGCCGGCCGCCCGGCCGAGGTCGAGCAGCCGGTTGGCCAGCGAATCGGTGGCGATGGCCCACAGCGGGCGCTCGCGCACCCCACCGGCCTCGGCGACCGCCGCGATCACCGCGGCCAGGGACGCCCGCAGGTCGTCCGCCGGATCCCCGGTGCCCGCGCCGGCCAGCGCCGCGATCGGCACGGCACCCGGCAGCAGGGCCACGGTCAGGTCGGCCAGCCGGGCCGAGAGCGGGATGCCGGCGACGAGTCCGGCCAGCGGAGGCGTCACCAGCACCGAGGAGGCCGAGTACCACCACACCGTGGCGAGCACCCGCCGATCGACCGGCCGGCCCCGCGGCGCGCGGGCCTCGAGCACCCGCGCCGTCCAGGCCGGGTCGGCCAGGAGGGTCGCGGGCACCGGCACCGCCCCCGGCGGGACCACCAGGCCCAGCGCACCGGACCCGGGCAGTCGGGCGGCCACCGCCCGCTGCGCACCGTCCTCCGCCACGCCGCGCAGTCTGCCGCGCCGCGGGGCGGCACCCGCTACCGACCGGTAGGGAGAGACACCGGGAGTGCCTGGTCATACGGTGGGTCCCGAGCCCAGCGCGGCACGGGCCAGCGCGATGCCGGACAGCGGAGGTACGCATGAGCGACACCGAGTCGACGACCGGGAGCCGGACCTTCCCCCCGCCCGAGGCGATCACCGCCCGGGCCAACCTGGGGCCCGAGGTCTACGAGCGCGCGGCGGCCGACCGGTTGGCCTTCTGGGCGGAGCAGGCCGGGCGGCTGTCCTGGGACCGGCCGTGGGACGAGGTCCTCGACTGGAGCAACCCGCCCTTCGCCCAGTGGTTCGTCGGCGGGAAGCTCAACGTCGCCTACAACTGCGTCGACCGGCACGTCGAGGCCGGCCACGGCGAGCAGGTCGCCTACCACTGGGAGGGCGAGCCCGGTGACACCCGGACGATCACCTACGCCCAGCTCAAGGACGAGGTCAGCCGGGCCGCGAACGCGCTGACCGAGCTCGGCGTGCAGGCCGGCGACCGCGTCGCCATCTACCTGCCGATGATCCCCGAGGCGGTGATCTCGATGCTGGCCTGCGCCCGCATCGGCGCCGTCCACATGGTCGTCTTCGGCGGCTTCTCCGCCGACGCCCTGGCCAGCCGGCTCGACGACGCCGGCGCCGTCCTGGTCATCACCGCCGACGGCGGCTACCGGCGCGGGGCCCCCAGCGCCCTCAAGCCCGCCGTGGACGACGCGGTGGGCCGCTCCCCCGGCGTCCGCAACGTGGTCGTGGTGAAGCGCACCGGCGAGGACGTCGGGTGGACCGAGGGCCGCGACCTCTGGTGGGACGACGTCGTGGGCCGCCAGTCCCCCGAGCACACCTGCGAGTTCTTCGACGCCGAGCACCCGCTCTACATCATGTACACGTCGGGGACGACGGCGAAGCCGAAGGGCATCCTGCACACCTCCGGCGGCTACCTGACCCAGGTCAGCTTCACCCACTGGGCCAGCTTCGACCTCAAGCCCGACGAGGACGTGTTCTGGACCGCGGCCGACGTCGGCTGGGTCACCGGCCACAGCTACATCGTCTACGGGCCGCTCTCCAACCGGGCGACGTCGGTCATGTACGAGGGCACCCCGGAGACCCCGCACCGCGGGCGCTGGTGGGAGATCGTGCAGAAGTACGGGGTCACCATCCTGTACACCGCACCGACGGTGATCCGGACGTTCATGAAGTGGGGCGAGGACGTCCCCGCCGGCTTCGACCTGTCCACGCTGCGCGTGCTCGGCTCGGTCGGTGAACCGATCAACCCCGAGGCCTGGCTCTGGTACCACCAGAACATCGGCGGGGGCCGCTGCCCGATCATCGACACCTGGTGGCAGACCGAGACCGGCGGCCACATGATCAACCCGCTGCCCGGCGTGACCTCGCTGGTCCCGGGCTCGGCGCAGGTCCCCTTCCCGGGCATCTCCGCCAAGGTCGTCGACGACGAGGGCAACGAGCTGTCCGACGACTCGACCGGCCTGCTCGTGCTCACCGAGCCGTGGCCCTCGATGCTGCGCACCATCTGGGGCGACGACGACCGCTACGTCGACACCTACTGGTCGCGGTTCGGGAAGAACGTCTACTTCGCCGGGGACGGCGCGAAGAAGGACGCCGACGGCAACATCTGGCTGCTCGGCCGGGTCGACGACGTCATGAACGTCTCCGGGCACCGCATCTCGACGACCGAGGTCGAGTCCTCCCTCGTCGGCCACCCGTCGGTCGCCGAGGCCGCGGTCGTGGGCGCCAGCGACCCCACCACCGGCCAGGGCATCGTCGCGTTCGTCATCCTCCGGGAGAGCGGCGTCGACTCCGGGGACGAGCTCGTGCAGACGCTGCGCAACCACGTCGCCCACGACATCGGGCCCATCGCCAAGCCGCGCCAGATCATGGTGGTGCAGGAGCTGCCCAAGACGCGCTCGGGCAAGATCATGCGGCGGCTGCTCCGCGACATCGCCGAGAACCGGGAGCTGGGTGACGTCACCACGCTGACCGACTCCTCGGTGATGAACCTGATCAAGGAGAAGCTGCCCGCCGCCCCCTCGGAGGACTGACCCAGGCATAGGAAGCTTTGCCTACGTCCCGGGCCCGGGAACCATAGGCAAAGGTTCCTATGCCTTGGCGGTGCTGACCGTCCGGGGGACGCGGGGGCGCGCGTCCAGCCGTCGTGCGGCACGATTCCTAACTGACCAGCTGTACCGAAGTGAAGGAGGAGCCCCCGTGGCCCACAGTGTGTCGCCGGCCCCCCGGGACGCGACGGCCGGAGCCGAGGAGCCCTCTGTCGGGACCCTCGTGCAGAGCGCCATGGCGGACATGTCCACGTTGGTCCGCGCCGAGATCGAGCTGGCCAAGGCGGAGATCGGGCGGTCGGCCAAGAAGGGCGCCATCGGTGGCGGCCTGTTCGGCGCCGCGGGCGTCGTCGCCGCCTTCTCGATGTTCTTCCTGTTCATCACCATCGCCGAGGCACTGACCGCGCTCGGCCTGCCGCGCTGGGTGTCCTACCTGATCGTGTGGGTGTTCCTGCTGCTCGTGGCCGGCGTCTTCGCGCTGATCGGCAAGCGGATGATCTCGAAGATCGAGAAGCCCGAGCGCACGATGGAGACCCTCTCCGACCTGCCCGAGGTCCTGCACCGCGAGGCGCCGGGTCAGCGCCACCGGGCCGTGCCCGAGGTCAGCAACGGGCGGGTCGCCCTGCGCGGCAACGAGTCCTACAAGGTCTGAGCCCCCGGTGACCGTCCCGCCGGGCGGGCCGCCGGACGCGACGAGCGTCCTGCTGCCCGGACCGTGGGCCCACCGCGACATCTCGGCCAACGGCATCCGGCTGCACGCCGCCGAGGCCGGCGAGGGCCCGCTGGTGCTGCTGCTGCACGGGTTCCCGCAGTTCTGGTGGACCTGGCGCGGGCAGCTGACCGCCCTGGCCGAGGCGGGGTTCCGCGTGGTCGCCCCGGACCTGCGCGGCTACGGAGCCAGCGACAAGCCCCCGCGCGGCTACGACCTGCCCACGGCGGCGGCCGACGTCGCCGCGCTGGTGCGGGCCCTGGGCGAGCGCGACGCCGTGGTCGTCGGGCACGACTGGGGGGCGCTGGTCGCCTGGACGATGGCCGCGCTGCACCCGCGCAGCGTCCGCCGCCTCGTCGTCCTCTCCATGGCCCACCCGCGGCGGCTGCGCGCGGGGATGACCGACGCGGCACAGCGCCGGGCGTTCCGCTACTTCCTCGGTGCGCAGCTGCCCCGGCTGCCCGAGCGCCGGCTCACCCGCGACGACGACGACCCGGTGGCAGAGCTGCTCCGCAGCTGGTCGGGCCCCGACTGGACGCGGACCGCGGACTTCGCCGGGTCGGTCGACCGGTACCGCGCTGCCGCCCGCATCCCGCAGACCGCCTACGGCTCGATGGAGTACTTCCGCTGGGCCGGCCGGTCCCAGCTGCGCCCGGACGGCCTGCGCTACGCCCGCCGCATGTCCGCGCCGATCTCCGCCCCGACGCTGCAGCTGCACGGCTCGCTCGACACCTGCGTGCTGCCCGGCACCGCCCGCGGCTCCGGCCGGTACGTGGCCGGCGCCTACGAGTGGCGCGAGCTCCCGGGCCTGGGCCACTTCCTCCCCGAGGAGGCCCCCGACCAGGTCAGCACCGCCATCGCCGAGTGGGCGGCGTAGCGCAGCGGAGCCGCCCGACGCGACGCCATGGAACGGCCCCGCGGCCCCCTCGTAGGGACCCGGCCTGAGCCTGCGAAGGCGGGGGGCGAGGGGGTCCTCTTACTCGCAGGGGCCGGTGTCGGCCGTGGCCCGGGCGGTCGCGCCGACCGTCGCCGCCTCGTTCACCGTCGGTCCGGTGAGCGCGTAGCCGGTGTTCGGGTCGTCGATGGCCGAGGCGAACACCACGCCCAGGACCCTGCCGTCGGGGGTCAGCAGCGGCCCGCCGGAGTTGCCGGCCCGCACGCTGCCGAACAGTGAGTAGACGTCGCGGACGACGGTTCCGGTGTTGCGGAAGTTCGGCCCGCTGATGTCGCCCTCGTCGCGGATCCGCGCGGCCCCGACGTAGAAGTCACCGCCCCCGGGGTAGCCCATGATGATCGCGTCGTCGCCGGCGGCGCCCGCCTGGTCGGTGAACAGCAGCGGTACCTGCGGCAGGCCGGGAACGGCGAGGACGGCGATGTCGACCGACTCGTCGACGTACACCGGTGTCGCGTCGTACGTCTCGCCCTCGGCCTCCACCGTGGGCTCGGCGACCCCGGCGAGCACGTGGGCGTTGGTCATGACCCGCTGCGGGGCGTAGACGAACCCCGAACCGTCGATCTGCCGGGAGCACGACGGGGCGACGCCG
Organism: uncultured Actinomycetota bacterium; assembly: GCA_963747895.1. GTDB lineage: Bacteria > Actinomycetota > Actinomycetes > Mycobacteriales > Geodermatophilaceae > Blastococcus. Next base: position 186,330 of record CAVVGX010000001.1, on the reverse strand, counting down.
GTGACCTTGACGACCGAGCCGCGGACCTGGCCGACGACCGGGCTGCCCGCCAGTGCCGGGTCGGGTGCCGGCACGTCGCGGGCCTGGGTCGGCGTGAGCGGGTCCAGCACGTCGGGCAGCCCGCGCCGGTCGATGGCCTCGCGGAGGTTGTCGTAGACCGCCCGCACCCCAGAGGGCACGGTGTCGTCGACGGCCTTGACGAGCGCCGATTGCCGCACCTGCCCCGCGACCTCGGGGAACGGCGAGCTCGCCAGCGGTGAGGCGACCATCCAGGCGACCAGCAGCACGGCGGCGGCCGACACGACCGCACCGGCGACCGAGTCCAGCATCTTGGCCGGTTCCCAGGTCACCTTGCGGCGCACGGCACGGCCGATCGCACCGGCCAGGATCTGGCCGAGCAGCGCGCCGGCCAGCACGACCACGAGGGCCACGAACACCCGCGTGACGCTGGAACCGTCGATCCGCTCGGCCACCGGACCGGACAGCTGCGCCCCGAGGACGGCGCCACCCAGGAACCCGGCGATCGAGGTGGCCGACACGAGCAGGCCCTGCCGGAACCCCGACAGCGCGAACGCCAGCGCCAGCACGATCAGCACGAGGTCGACCACGGACACGGTCAGCTCCCCTGGCTCACCGTCATGGTGCCCACCTGGCCGAGCTGGACGTGGAACGTGCACGAGAACGGGTGGTCGCCGGGCACGGAGACCTCGAAGTCGATGGTCTTCTCCTGGCCGGGCCCGAGGAAGTCGATCCCCGCATCGATCGGCTCGGGGCCCTTGCCCTCGTCGAACTTCAGGTTGTGCGTCATCTGCTCGGCCACGTTGACCACGGTCAGCCGCACCTTGCCGGGGGCGACGGTGAAGCGAGCCGGGGTGAAGACGTAGTCGTCCTGGGTCTGCAGGGTGATCTCCTGGACGCCGTCGGCAGCGACGGTGACCTTCCCGACGTCGGACGACGGCGAGGACGACGTCCCGCCGGTGTCCGGCCCGTCGCCGCCGCACCCGGCCAGCGCGCCCGCCCCGAGGACGGCCGCGACGCACAGGGCCGCAGCTCTCCGCTTCCCGCGCCCCGTCATCGGGGCCGAACCGTACGCGTCGGCGGGCCGTCCGGCGCGGGATCGGCGAGGGTCGGCGCGGCGCCGTCACCGGCCGGGTCGTCGTCGTCCCCGCTGCCCGGCAGCGTGTACGGGCTCAGCCGCGCCTGCCCCAGCGACCGGACGTCGGTGGTGTCCCACGGCCTGGCCAGGCCGGCCGCCTCGAGGATCGCGTCGACCAGGCCGGCGGTGAAGCCCCAGACCTCCATGTCCGCGACCGCGAAGGCCGGGCCGACGTACCCCGAGGGGTGGCGCAGCCGGTAGCGGTTCGCCGGGTCCACGAGGTCGGCCAGCGGCACCCGCGCCACGCGGGCCACCTCGTGCGGGTCGCCCACGCTGACGTCGCGCGGGTCGTCCCACCAGCCGACGACGGGCACCACGAGCCGGTTGGACGGCGGCAGGTACAGCTCCTGCAGCGTGGCCAGCACACGGACGCCGTCGGGATCGATCCCGGCCTCCTCCTGCGCCTCCCGCAGGGCGGTGCCGATCGGGAAGTCGTCGCCGCTCTCCACCCCGCCGCCGGGGAACGCGGGCTGGCCGGCATGGCTGCGCAGGTGCGCCGACTTCTCGATGAACAGCAGGTCCGGGCCGTCGGGGCCCTCACCGAAGAGGATGAGCACCGCCGACCGACGGGCCGTCGCCGACGGTTGGGGCATCCGCCGGGCCAGGGGCAGGTCGTGGGCCTGGTCGAGCAGCCGTCCGAGGTACTCGGGCAGCCCGTCGGAGCCCGGGGAGGCGGCGGTCACAGCTGCACCCCGAGGTGCTGCGACACGAGCCCGCGCAGCTCGTCGTAGGAGCTGATCCCACCGCTCTCGATGTGCACGACCGAGCCGTCGGCCGCCAGGAACAGCGAGTGCGGGAGCCCGCGCAGGCCGAGCTCCGCGGCCAGCGCGCCGTCGCCGTCGAAGGCCAGCGGGAAGGTCAGGCCGGCGTCGGTGGCGAAGGAGACACCCTGCGGGCGGCCGTCCTGGCTGTCGACGCCCAGCACCCGCACCTGCTCGCCGGCGTCCACGGACAGCTGCTGGAGCAGCGGCAGCTCCTCGCGGCAGGGGCCGCACCAGCTGGCCCAGAGGTTCACGACCGTCGGCACGCCCGGGGCCTGCGCCAGGTCGAGGGTCCCGCCGGCCAGGCAGTCGAGGGCGAGGTCCGGAGCGCCGTCGGCGGCCGGGCCGGCGTCCGAGGGCTCGGGGCACGGCGTCAGCTCGGCCGTGGCCGCAGCGTCCTCCGGCGACGACGTCCGGTCGCCCGACTCGTCCGAGGTGCACCCGGCCAGGGCGATGAGTGCCACGGCGGCGAGCGCCGCGCGCCGCATCACTCGGTGTCCGAGGCGGCGGGGGTCTTCACGAGCTTCTCCGCGGCCTCGGGGTCGACCGGGCCGATCCCGTAGGAGGGGCACCACTTCGCCAGGCCGCACGCACCGCAGGCGGCCTTCTTCGCGTGGCAGACCCGGCGGCCGTGGAAGATCACGCGGTGGGAGAAGTCGGTCCACTCCTTCTTCGGGATCAGCTCGGCGATCTGCGCCTCGACCTTGACCGGGTCCTCCTCCTCCGTCCAGCCGAAGCGGCGGACCAGCCGGCCGAAGTGGGTGTCCACCGTCAGGCCGGGGACGCCGAACGCGTTGCCCAGGACGACGTTGGCCGTCTTGCGCCCGACACCGGGGAGGGTGACCAGATCGGCCATGCGCCCGGGCACCTCGCCGTCGAACCGCTCGACCAGCGCCTGCGCCAGCCCGAGCGCCGAGTTCGCCTTCGCCCGGAAGAAGCCGGTCGGCTTGAGGATCGTCTCCAGCTCCTCGCGGTCCGCGCCGGCGAGCGCCACGGCGTCGGGGTACGTCGCGAACAGGGTCGGCGTCACCTTGTTGACCATCTTGTCGGTGGTCTGCGCGGACAGCACCGTGGCCACCAGCAGCTCGAAGGCGTTGGTGAAGTCGAGCTCGCAGTGCGCGTCGGGATGGATGACCGCCAGCTCGCGGGCCATCCGGCGGGCCCGGCGGGTGCGCCCGAGGGCGGTCTCCCCCGGATCGAACGGGGACGCCCCCGTGCGGGCGGCCACGGTGGGCCGGCGGACCGGGGCCGGGCGCGCGTAGACCGGCGTCGGGGCGGGGGCTGACACGCGACCGAGCGTAGGCGGCCCGGCTGACAGCGGGCGTCCGTGTCATCATCGGTGTCGGTCGGGCTCCGTCAGGAGGTGCCCGTTCTCGCGCGTAACAGACATCCGGAGGAGACGCCGTGGTCGCACTGAGCGTCATCCTCTTCCCGCCGCTGCTGATCGCGTTCCTGCTCGTCATGGAGCGGGTCGAGGAGCCGCTGCGCCGCCCCGCCTCCCAGCGCGAGGTCGGCGAGTTCCTCGAGACGGCGACGCCCGCCGAGGTCGAGACGCTCGCCTCGTCCGGCATCCGGCGGGCCCTGTTCCGCTGGCGCCGCCGCCGCCGCACCCGGGGCACCACCAACCCCCCGATGGTCTGAGGCCGCCGCACCCTGTGAGCGGGCGCACTCGCCCGGAGGGGGGACGCCCATTGCCACCGATCGGGTGACCCGGGGCACAGCCCCCTAGACTCGCTGCGGACACGGGAGCTCTGCGTCCCGTCATCGGCAGTGGGAAAGGACGTGCAGTGGACGAGGTGCTGGCCCAGTCGGGGCTCTTCCAGGGACTCTCGGAAGACGCGGTGGACCCCGTCCTCAGCCGCCTCGAGATCGTCACGCTGCCCCGCGGCCGCGTCATCTTCAACGAGGGCGAGCCCGGCGACAGCCTCTACATCGTCATGACGGGCAAGATCAAGCTGTCCCGTCGCGCCCCGGACGGCCGCGAGAACGTGCTGGCCGTCATGGGCCCCTCCGACCAGTTCGGCGAGCTCTCGGTGTTCGACCCGGGCCCGCGGACGGCGACCGCGACCGCCGTCACCGACGTCCGGCTGGCCCGCATGCCGCAGTCGGTGCTGCGCCCGTGGATCGACGCGCACCCGGAGATCGGCGAGCAGCTGCTCCGCGTGCTGGCCCGCCGCCTGCGCCGCACCAACGACTCCGTCGCCGACCTGATCTTCACCGACGTCCCCGGCCGCGTGGCCAAGGCGCTGCTGCAGATGGCCGACCGCTTCGGCAACCGCGAGAGCGACGGCCTGCGCGTCAAGCACGACCTGACGCAGGAGGAGCTCGCCCAGCTGGTGGGCGCCTCCCGCGAGACGGTCAACAAGGCGCTGGCCGACTTCGTGCAGCGCGGCTGGATCCAGCTGCAGGGCAAGTCGGTCGTCATCCTCGACGAGGAGCGCCTCCGCCGCCGCGCGCGATAACTGATGCGTTGAACGCGAGAGGCCCAGAACCGATCCGGTTCTGGGCCTCTCGCGTTCACTGCTTCTTCGGTGCCACCAGGGGGACGCGATCACCGTTGGGCAGGACGGCGAAGCGGCCCTCGGGCGTGTCCTCGAAGCCCGGCATGATCGGCTCCAGCGGGTCCGGCGGCGAGCCGGCCAGCGCTCCGGCGACGTCGGGAAAGCGGCCCAGCTGGGACAGCGTGTGCGACGTGGGCGGGAGCATCGGCCGGTCGCCGGCGTGGTGCTCCGCCAGCGCGGCGGCGGGCGCCAGCCACGCGGCCTCGTCGGCCTCGCCGGAGACGTCGCGCGCCTCCTGCCCGGCCGGGAGCGCCGCCACGAAGAACTTGGTGTCGTAGCGGCGGGACTCCATGGGCGGGGTGATCCAGTGCGCGAAGGGCCGCAGCAGGTCCGAGCGGAGCACCAGCCCGCGGCCGGCGAGCAGCTCGGTCAGCGACAGGTCGCGGCTGAGCAGCGCCTGGCGCTGCTCCTCCCAGTCGTCCCCGGAGACGTCCGGCACGACCGCACCCTCCGCCGGGCCGGCCAGCAGGACGCCGGCCTCCTCGAAGGTCTCCCGGACGGCGGCGCAGACCAGCTCACGGGCCAGGCGCTCGTCGCACCCGAAGGCGGCGGCCCACTCGGCGGGCGAGGGACCGGCCCAGCCGATCTCGGTGTCGCCGTCGCGCTCGTCGACGCCGCCGCCGGGGTAGGCGGTCATCCCACCGGCGAACGGCATGCCCTTGGTGCGCCGCAGCAGGTACACCTCGAGGCCGGGAGCGCCGTCGCGGACGATCAGGACGGTCGCGGCATGGCGGATCACCTCGCTCACCGCAGCTCCACGGTGAGCTCGACCTCGACCGGGGCGCCCAACGGCAGCTCCGCGACACCGATCGCGCTGCGGGCGTGCCGGCCGGCGTCGCCGAAGATCTTGCCCAGGAACTCGCTGGCGCCGTTCACCACCCGGGGCTGGCCGGTGAAGCCCTCGGCGCTGGCCACGTACCCGACCACGCGCACGACGCGGGCCACCTCGTCGAGGCCGACCAGGTCGTCGATCGCGGCCAGGCCGTTGAGCGCGCACACCTTGGCGTCGGCCGCCGCGGCCTCGACGTCCACCGAGCCGCCGACCTTGCCGGTGCGGCGCAGGCCCCCGTCGACGAACGGCAGCTGACCGGAGGTGAGGACCAGCGAACCGGTGCGCACCGCCGGGACGTAGGCGGCGACCGGTGCGGCCACCGGGGGCAGCCGGATGCCGAGCTCGGCCAGCCGCGCGTGCCAGCCGCCAGCCGGCGTGGTCACGCCGGGCGCTTGAGGTAGGCCACCAGCTGGTCGGAGCCGCTGGGGCCGGGGAGGACGGTCACCAGCTCCCAGCCGTCCACGCCCCAGGAGTCGAGGATCGCCTTGGTGTTGTGGATGAGCAGCGGGATGGTGGCGTACTCCCACCGCTGGCGTGCCGATTCGGTCATGCGCGCGACGCTAGCGCAGCCCCCCGGGTGACGTACCGGAGCGGCCTCGCTGCAGGGCCCCGGCGTGAGCTTGCGGACGATGGGGGGCAGGGAGGTCGGCGCGCTCCTACGCTGGACCGGTGAGCACCCTCCCGACGTCCGCGCGCCTGCACGTCGTCACCGGCAAGGGCGGCACCGGGAAGACGACGGTGGCCGCCGCGCTCGCCCTCGCGCTGGCCGCCGACGGCCGCTCGGTGCTGCTGGTGGAGACCGAGGGCCGGCAGGGCATCGCCCAGCTGTTCGACACCGCCCCGCTGCCCTACGAGGAGCGCCGGGTCGCGGTCGCCCGCGGCGGCGGGGAGGTCAAGGCGCTGGCCATCGACGTCGAGGAGGCCCTGCTGGACTACCTCGACATGTTCTACAACCTGCGTCGCGCCGGCCGGGCGCTGCGCAAGATGGGCGCCATCGACTTCGCGACGGCCATCGCGCCGGGCCTCCGCGACGTGCTGATCACCGGGAAGATCAAGGAGGCGGTCACCCGCCGCCACGACGGGAAGCCGGTCTACGACGCCGTCGTCGTCGACGCCCCGCCCACCGGCCGGATCACCCGCTTCCTCAACGTCACCAACGAGATGGGCCAGCTGGCGCGGTCCGGGCCCATCAAGACCCAGAGCGACGGCGTCATGGCGGTGCTGCGGTCGCCGCAGACGGCGGTGCACCTGGTCACGATCCTCGAGGACATGCCCGTGCAGGAGACCGCCGACGCGATCGACGAGCTGCGCAAGGCCGGCCTGCCGCTCGGCTCGGTGATCGTGAACCTGGCCACGGACCCCGTGCTCCCTCCCGACGACCTCGCCCGCGCCGCCTCGTCCGGGCTGACCGGCGCCGACCTCGCGCCCGCGCTGGCCGCCGCGCACCTGCCCGGCGACGGCGCCGTCGCCGACGCCCTGGCCGCGCAGACCGTCGAGCACGCGCAGCGGTGGACGGCGCAGGACGCCCTGCGCGACGACGTCGAGGCGCTGGGCCTGCCGACGCTGGAGCTCCCCCTGCTCACCGGGCCGATGGACCTCGGCGCACTGTTCGAGCTCGCCGGCCGCCTGGACGAGCACCTCCGCGCGGAGGTGGCCGCGTGAGCGCCGCCCCCGTGCCGGAGGAGAAGGCCTCCGGCCGTCCCGGCCGCACGCGCCCCGAGGCGCCCGCGCTGGAGCTGGGCGCGCTGATCGCCGATCCGGAGACGCGGATCGTGGTCTGCTGCGGCGCCGGCGGCGTGGGCAAGACGACGACCTCGGCCGCCCTGGCCCTGGCCGCCGCGGAGGCCGGGCGCACCGTCGTCGTCCTCACCATCGACCCGGCCCGGCGGCTGGCCCAGTCCCTCGGCCTGACCGAGCTGGACAACGAGCCGCGGCGGGTGGACGTCCCCGGGGCCGAGGGCGAGCTGCACGCGATGATGCTGGACATGAAGCGGACGTTCGACGACGTCGTCGCCGCCCATTCCGCGCCCGATCGGGCCCAGCAGATCCTGGACAACCCCTTCTACCAGACCCTGAGCTCGTCGTTCTCCGGGACGCAGGAGTACATGGCGATGGAGAAGCTGGGCCAGCTGCGCGCCAGCGACCAGTGGGACCTGATCATCGTCGACACCCCGCCGTCGCGGTCGGCGCTGGACTTCCTCGACGCCCCGAACCGGATGAGCCGGTTCCTCGACGGCACGATGATCCGGCTGCTCATGGCGCCGAGCCGGGCGGGCTTCAAGTTCGCCAGCGCGGGCTTCCTGCTGTTCAGCCGGATCGTCTCCAAGATCCTGGGCGGTCAGCTGCTGCGCGACATCTCCGCCTTCGTGGCGGCGCTGGACACGATGTTCGGCGGCTTCCGCGAGCGGGCCACCGCCACCTACGAGCTGCTCCGCCGGCCGGGCACCTCGTTCGTCGTCGTCGCCTCGCCCGAGCCCGACGCGCTCCGCGAGGCCTCCTACTTCGTGGACCGGCTCTCGGCCGACACCATGCCGCTGGCCGGCCTGGTCGTGAACCGCACGCACCCGCCGGCGACGGCGGCGCTCTCGGCCACCCGGGCCGCCGCGGCCGCCGAGGAGGTGCTGGAGGCCGGCGGGCCGGGCTCCGACCTCGCCGCCGCCGCCCTGCGCGTGCACGCCGAGCGGATGACGCTGGCCGCCCGCGAGCAGCACCTGGCCGACCGCTTCACCAGTGCCCACCCCGAGGTGGCCGTCCGCACCGTCCCCGCGGCGGCCGGCGACGTCCACGATCTCGACGGTCTGCGCACGATGGCCGCCGAGCTGACCGGAGCGGACGCGGACACGCCGACCGGGACGCCCCGCACGCGCATCCTCCCCGCGCGCCGCGGCTGACCCGGGGCCCGGGAGGGGGCCGCGCCGTACATTGGCGGGGATGTCCGAGAACGCCCGTCTCCGTTCCCGCGTGCTCGCCAAGCTGGCCCTGACGATCGTCGTCGCCGGGGTGCTGCTGGCAGGCCTCCTGCTGCCCTGGGTCGGCGGTGGCGGGCTGGTCGCGCGCAACTCCGCCAGCCTCCTCGACGCGCTGCCGGTGGAGCTCACCGACGCGACGCCGGCCGGCATGTCGAAGGTCCTCGCGGCCGACGGCACGCTGATCACGAACCTGTACGAGAAGAACCGCACGCCGGTGACCTCGGACCAGATCTCCGACGTGATGAAGCAGGCGCTGGTCGACATCGAGGACTCGCGGTTCTACGAGCACAACGGCCTCGACGTGCAGGGCACCATGCGCGCGCTGGTGAAGAACCTGGCCGCGGGCTCGGTGCAGGAGGGCGGCTCGACCCTCACCCAGCAGCTGGTGAAGCAGACGCTGCTGCAGACGGCGGACTCCTCCGAGGGCCGGGACGCGGCCACCGAGCAGACGCCGGCGCGCAAGCTGCGCGAGGCGCGGCTGGCGCTCGCGCTGGAGGAGACCTACTCCAAGGACGAGATCCTCACCCGCTACCTGAACATCGTGTACTTCGGGAAGGGCGCCTACGGCATCCAGGCCGCCGCCCAGCGGTACTTCAGCGTCAACGCGGCCGACCTCACCCTCCCGCAGGCCGCCGTGCTGGCCGGCCTGGTGCAGAGCCCGTTCTACGACGACCCGATCGACAACCCGGAGAACGCGCAGGTCCGCCGCAACCAGGTGCTCAAGCGGATGTTCGACCTGGAGCACATCAGCGAGCAGGAGTACCGCGACATCGCGGCGACGCCGGTGGCGGTCGCGCCCGGCCTCGCCCCGGCCAACGGCTGCGTCGACGCCTCGGTCGGCGCCTTCTTCTGCGCCTACACGCTCGACTACCTGCTCCAGGACCTCGGCCTGACCGACGACCAGCTGAAGAACGCCGGTCTGACCATCCAGACCACGCTGCTGCCCGACCTGCAGCGCTCCGGGGACCAGGCCGTGCTGCAGTCCGCTGCCGATGGGCGACCCGCTCGCCGGGCATGTTCACCGCGGTCGAGCCGGGCACCGGCAACGTGCTGGCGATGAGCATCAACCGGCGGTACGGCTGCGAGGGGCTCGAGTGCGAGTCGGTACGTCCTCAACGCCGCGGCGAGCAAGGGCGCCGGCTCCACCTACAAGACCTTCACCGCCGCCGCCGCGCTCGAGGCGGGCATCCCGGCGAACACGGTGATCACCACCCCCGGCGACCGCTACACCTCCCGGGTCTTCCGCGGCCCGCCGCTGTGGCGCCTACGGACCGCAACGGCACCAACGAGACCGGCATGTACTGCGTCGAGAACGTCGGCAACTACCCGGACACGCTGGACATGGTCGGCGCGCTGGTCCGCTCGTCGAACACCTACTTCGTGGCCCTGGAGGACCGGCTCGGCAGCGTCGAGGCCCCGGTGCGCATGTCGGAGCGCATGGGCATGACCTTCGACCAGACGGCCACGCAGGACTGCGCCGAGGAGATCATCGACGGCAAGTACGGCGCCTTCACCCTCGGCTTCAACGCCACCAGCCCGCTGTCCCTGGCCAACTCCTACGCCACGCTCGGCGCGCAGGGCACCAAGTGCGACCCCGGTGCCGGTCACCGCAGGTGCTCGACCGCAACGGCCAGCCGCTCACGGCCGACGACGGCGAGCCGGTCGTGAAGGGCGGCAACTGCACGCCCGAGTCGATCCCGGCCAACATCGCCAACACGCTGAGCAACATCCTCATCGGCGACGTCGGCTCCTCCATCGGCACCGGCACCCGGGCCGCCATCCCCGGCCGGATGATCGCCGGCAAGACCGGTACCGCGCAGAGAACCTGACTCGGTCGCCTTCGTCGGCTTCATGCCCGAGTACGCGGCCAGCGTCATGGTGTTCAACCCGAAGGCGAACGCAGGACGTCGGCGGCTTCGGCGGCAACATGCCGGCGACCGTCTGGCACGACGCCATGGCGCCGTTCCTGGAGGGCAAGGTCACCACCGCCTTCCCGCCCGCCGACCCGAAGCTCATGGGTCCGCCGAAGCCGGCACCCAAGCCGCAGCCCACCCGTCCGCAGCGCGACCGGGACCAGTCCGACGAGCGTCCGGCCCGGGAGACGCCGGCGGAGGAGCAGCCCACCGCGGAGACGCCCGCCCAGGAGCCGCCCCCCGCCGAGCAGCCGGCCCCCGAGGCGCCGCAGGAGGGCTCCCCTGCCCCCGCCCCCGCTCCGACTGACGGCGGGCCGGGCGCCGGTGGCCCGCCGCCCGCGCCCGGCGGCTGAGTGCTGAGGGCCCGCCCGGGCCCTCAGCCCAGCTGGCGGCGGACCTCCGCGGCCACCCGCGAGCCCTCGGCGCGGCCGGCGACGACGCCGTTGGCCGCACCCATGACCTTGCCCATGTCCTGCATGCCCGAGGCACCGGTGCGGGTGATGACGTCGGCGACGATGGCGGCGAGGTCGGCGTCCTCCAGCTGGGCCGGCAGGTAGACGGCGAGGACCTCGCCCTCGGCCCGCTCCCGCTCGGCCTGCTCGGGGCGGCCCGCACCGGCGAAGGCCTCGGCGGCCTCCCGGCGCTTCTTCGCCTCGCGGCGCAGCACCCCCTGCACCTCGTCGTCGGAGAGCTCACGGGCCTCCTTGCCGGAGACCTCCTCGGCGCTGACCGCGGTGAGCACCATGCGCAACGTCGCCGTGCGCAGCTCGTCACGGGCCTTCATGGCGGTGGTCAGGTCGTCGCGCAGCTGCTTCTTCAGATCGGGCACGGGCACCAGCCTGGCACGGCGCCGTCCCGGCCCGCGCCCGTAGTCTCCCGGTGTGCGCTGGTACACCGTCCCCGCCGCCGTCTCCGCCACGGGCGCCGGCATGCTCGCCTACGCGAGCCTCTACGAGCGCACCCGCTGGACGCTGCGCCGGTTCGACGTCCCGGTCCTGGCCCCCGGCTCCGCGCCGCTGAGGGTGCTGCACCTCTCCGACCTGCACATGACCGCCGGGCAGCGGTCGAAGCAGGAGTGGGTCGCGTCGCTCGCCGCGCTGGAGCCGGACCTGGTCGTCAACACCGGTGACAACCTGGCCGGCTTCGACGCCGTCCCGCCGACGCTGGAGGCGCTGGCGCCGCTGATGGAGCGGCCGGGCGCGTTCGTGCTGGCCAGCAACGACTACTACGCGCCCCGGCCGAAGAACCCGCTCAAGTACTTCTTCCCCGGCCACAAGCGGGTGCACGGGGCCGAACTGCCCTGGCGGGACCTCCGCGACGGGATGCTCGACCGCGGCTGGCTCGACCTCACGAACGCCGCCGGCGAGCTGGTCGTCGACGGACGCCGGATCGTGTTCGCCGGCGTCGACGACTCCCATCTCAGGCGGGACCGGTACGACGTCGTCGCCGGACGGGCCGACCGGGCCGCCGACCTGCGCCTGGGACTGGCCCACTCCCCCGAGCCGCGGGTGCTGGACCGGTTCGCCGCCGACGGCCACGACCTGCTGCTGTGCGGCCACACCCACGGCGGCCAGCTGCGGGTGCCGTTCTACGGCGCGCTGGTGACCAACTGCGGCATCGACCGCGACCGGGTGCGCTGGCTGCACCGCTGGGCCGAGCCCCACCCCGAGCGCCCGAACGGCACCTGGCTGCACGTCTCGGCCGGGCTGGGCACCAGCCCGTACGCGCCGGCCCGGTTCGCCTGCCCGCCCGAGGCCACCCTGCTCACGCTCACCGCCCGCGGGGCCTAGCGGCGCCGGCTCCCCCGCCGGAGGATCCGGCGGCGGGGAGCGTTAGACTCGTCCAGCGCACCTCGGGGTGTGGCGCAGCTTGGTAGCGCGCGTCGTTCGGGACGACGAGGCCGCAGGTTCAAATCCTGTCACCCCGACAGTTGCTCAGGGGCCGCCGATGGCGGCCCCTGAGTCGTTCCCGACACCTTCCGGCCGGTTGAGCTGTCCCCTGCACGGGCACCGCAGGCCCGATGACCGAATCGCTGCTCCTCCTCGCGGCGGTCCTCCTCACCGCCGCCACCGGCTTCTTCGTCGCCGCCGAGTTCTCCCTCACGACCGTCGACCGCGGCCGGGCCGAGGAGGCCGCTGCCGACGGCGACGCCCGCGGGCGCTCCGTCGTCCGTGCCCTGACGACGCTGTCGACCCAGCTGTCCGCGGCCCAGCTCGGCATCACCCTCACCACGCTGGTCGTCGGCTATCTCGCCGAGCCGGCGATCGGCGAGCTCCTGCGAGGTCCGCTGGAGGCGCTCGGCCTCCCGGAGGCCACGGCCGGCGGGATCGCGCTCGCCCTGGCCATCGCGGTGGCCACGACGCTGCAGATGCTGCTCGGCGAGCTCGGCCCCAAGAACCTGGCCATCGCCGACCCGATGGCGGTGGCCGGGCTCGTCGCCCCGGGCATGCGCGCCTTCACCCGCGTCACCGGCCCGGTCGTCAGGTCTCTCCAGGGCCTCGCCAACTGGATCGTCCGCCGGCTGGGGTTCGAGCCGCGGGAGGAGCTGGACACCGCCCGGGACGCCGACGAGCTGGTGTCCGTGGCGCGGCGCTCGGCCGAGGAGGGCGACCTGTCCCCCGTGGCGGCCCGGCTGCTGCAGCGCTCCCTGGGGCTGGGCGGCAAGCTGGCCGTCGACGTCATGACCCCGCGGACCCGCCTCTGGACGCTGCGGTCGAGCGCCACCGCCGACGACGTCATCGCCGCGGCCATCGAGTCCGGCAACTCGCGCTTCCCGGTGTACGGCTCGGACCTCGACGAGGTGACGGGCGTGGTGCACGTCAAGCACGCGGTCTCCGTCCCCGAGGCCGAGCGCGGCACCCGCACCGCCGGCGAGCTCGCCATCCCGGTGCTCGCCGTCCCCTCGTCCCTGCAGCTGGAGCGGCTGCTGGACCTGCTGCGCGACCAGGGCCTCCAGCTGGCGCTGGTCGTGGACGAGTGGGGCGCCACGCACGGCGTGGTGACCCTGGAGGACATCGTCGAGGAGCTGGTGGGCGAGATCGCCGACGAGACCGACCCGCCGCTGCGCACGATGCGACGGATCGACGGCGACACCTGGGTGGTGTCGGGCCTGCTGCGCCCCGACGAGGTGCTCGAGCGCACCGGCGTCACCGTCCCCGAGGGCCGCTACGAGACCGTCGCCGGCCTGCTGGCCGAGCGGCTGCAGCGGCTGCCCCAGCAGGGGGACTCGGTGGAGGTGGACGGCGCCGAGCTGACCGTCGAGACCGTGGACGGACGCCGGGTGTCGCGGGTGCGCGTGCACCGCCTGGACCCGCCGGACGACGACGGTCCCGGCGCTGACGGCGCTCCCGTCGACCGCGCCCACGAGGAGGTGCGGCCATGACCGTCGTCAGCCTGCTGATCCTCGTCGCCCTGCTGCTGGGGAACGCCTTCTTCGTCGCGTCGGAGTTCGCCCTGGTCTCCACCCGCGCCGACCAGATCGAGCCGCGCGCCGAGGCCGGGTCGGCGCGGGCGGTGAAGACGCTCGCGGCGATGCGCAACGTCAGCGAGATGATGGCCGGCGCCCAGCTGGGCATCACGCTGTGCTCGCTCGGGCTGGGCGCGGTCGGGGAGCCCGCGATCGCCCACCTGATCGAGGTGCCGCTGGAGGCCGCGCACGTCCCCGAGGCTCTGCTGCACCCCATCTCGCTGGCCATCGCGCTCGCGCTGGTGACGGTCCTGCACATGGTGCTGGGCGAGATGGTGCCCAAGAACATCACGCTGGCCGGACCCGACCGGGCCGCCCTCGCGCTCGGACCGCCGCTGGCCGCGCTGGTGCGCCTGCTGCGGCCCTTCATCTGGTTCTTCAACACCCTCGCCAACGCCTTCGTGCGGCTGTTCGGGGTGCAGCCGACCGACGAGGTGGCGGCCAGCTTCGACCAGGCCCAGATCGCCTCGATGGTCGCCCAGTCGCAGCGCGAGGGGCGGCTGGGCAGCGAGGTGGGTGAGCTGGCCACGGGCGCGCTGACGTTCGAGCAGCACGAGATCGACGCCGTCCTGCTGCCGATCGACGACGTCGTCACGGTGCCGCGCAGCACCACCCCACGCCAGCTGGAGACGGTGGTCGCCGAGCACGGCTTCAGCCGCTACCCGGTGAGGGGGCAGGACGGCCTGGTCGGCTTCGTGCACGTGAAGGACGTCCTGGACGCCGAGGCGCGCGACCGCCCGATCGCCGACGAGCACATCACCCCGTTCGTCGAGTTCAGCGCCGGCGCCGCCCTGCCCGAGGTGCTGGCCACCATGCGGCAGGAGGGCACCCACCTGGGCCGGGTGGTCGAGGACGGCCGCACGGCGGGCCTGGTGGCGCTGGAGGACGTGCTGGAGCAGCTGATCGGTGACGTCCGAGACGTCGCCGTCGAGCAGAGCGCCCCCGGCCAGGGCGCCGCCACGACGGGAGCCGGCGCCGGGGGAAGATGAACGGGTGACCGCCGAGCAGACCCCCTCCCCCACCCTTCCCCCCGAGGTCACCGCCCGCTGGCAGGCGCGCTTCCGCGCCCCGCGGGTGTCGCTGCCGGACTGGGCCTTCGACGCGCCGCACCGGAACCTCTACTCCTCCGACGTCAGCGGCGTGATCGAGCAGTACGCATGGGACCGTTCGACCGGCACGCACCGCCAGGTCACCGACCGGCCCAACGGCACGCTCATCGGCACGCTGAGCCCCGACGGGGAGACCATCTGGTGGTTCGCCGACACCGACGGCGACGAGTTCGGCGTCTGGATGACCCAGCCCTTCGAGGGCGGCGAGGACACCCCCGCCGTCCCCGAGGTCGGCCCGGCGTACCCGGCGGGGCTGGAGATCGGCGACGAGCTGGTCGCGATCGGCCGCTCCACCGACGACGGCAGCGAGCTGTGGCTCGGCCCCCCGCGGTCAGGCCCCGCGGGTGGTCTACCGGCACCCCGACCCGGCGTCGGTGGACGCCCTCACCCACGACGGCGACCTGCTGGTCATCTCGCACTCCGAGCACGGTGACCCGCGCTACCCCGCCCTGCGGGTGCTGCGGACCTCGTCCGGCCAGGACTCCGATGACGTCGTGGTCGCGGAGAAGTGGGACGGCGAGGGCCGGGGCCTGCACGCCTCGGAGTTCGCCCCGCTGTCCGGGGACACCCGGCTGCTGGTGGGCCACGAGCGGCGCGGCCGCGAGGAGCTGCTGATCTGGGACGTCGCCGCCGACACCGAGACCGAGATCGTCCTGGACCTGCCCGGCGACGTCACGGCCGGCTGGTACCCCGACGGGTCGGCGCTGCTGGTCGGGCACGACCACGCCGCCCGCAGCGAGCTGTACCGCTACGACCTGGCCAGCGGGGCGCTGGAGAAGCTGGACACCCCGACCGGCGTCGTCCGTGGCGCGACCGCCCGGCCCGACGGCACCGTGGAGCTGGCCTGGTCGAACGCCGAGCTCCCGCCGGTCATCCGCCGGGCGGACGGCCCCGTCGTCCTCTCGGTGTCGGACGAGGAGCCCCCGGCGGCCTACCCCGTGGAGGATCGCTGGGTGCCGGGCCCGGGCGGCGACGTGCATGCGCTGCTGGTGCGTCCCGCCGGTCCCGGCCCGCACGCGACGGCGTTCCTGGTGCACGGTGGCCCGGAGTCCGCCGACGACGACTCCTACCGCGCCCGCCGGGCGGCCTACGTGGACGCCGGTTACGCGGTCGTGCACGTGAACTACCGGGGCTCCACCGGCTACGGCTCGGCCTGGCGCGACGCGCTGACCGGGCGCCCCGGGCCCACCGAGCTCGAGGACATCGGCGCGGTGTACGACGCGCTCGTCGCCGAGGGGATCGTGGACCCGGCGCGCGCGCTGCTGACGGGCGGCTCGTGGGGCGGCTTCCTCACCCTGCTGGGGCTCGGCACCCAGCCGGAGCGCTGGGCGGCCGGCATCGCCGAGGTGCCGGTGGCCGACTACCTCGCCGCGTACGAGGACGAGATGGAAGGCCTGCGCGCCTACGACCGCGCGCTGTTCGGCGGCTCACCGGAGGAGGTGCGCGACGTCTACGTCCGGTCCTCGCCGATCACCTACGTCGACGCCGTGGCCGCCCCGGTGCTCGTGGTGGCCGGGGCGAACGACCCGCGCTGCCCGATCCGGCAGATCGACAACTACCTGACCCGGCTCGAGGAGCTCGGCAAGGAGCACGAGGTCTACCGGTTCGACGCCGGCCACGGCTCGCTGGTCATCGAGGAGACGATCCGCCAGGTCGAGGTCGCGCTGGACTTCGCCCTCCGCCACGTGCAGCCCTAGCCCTGCTTCTCCGCGGTAAGGCGGACCGCATCACCGCGGAGAAGCAGGGGGCTTCCGGTATCGGAGCTCCGGGCGGGGAGCAGGAGCACCAGCACCAGGAGGACCAGGAGGAAGGCGCTCTCGACCACCATCCCGCCGACGCCGGCGTCGTGGTGCTCCCCGACGCCGACGTTGGCCAGCCAGACCGTCGACAGCGCGAAGACCAGCGCCGTGCCGACGGCGAGCACGGTCGCCAGCGGACGTGGCCGCCGGCGCCACCACCACGCGCTCCCCGGCGCCGGGGCACGGCCCGCCGCGACGTCGACCAGGACGACCAGTGCGGGAACCACCCACACCAGGTGGTGCGTCCAGGAGATCGGGCTGACCAGGCAGGCCGTGAGTCCCACCAGCGCGAGGCCGGCCAGCTCGTCGCCGGTCCGGGACGCGCGGACGGCCCGGCGGAACGCGATCACGAGGACGACCAGGGCCAGCACCGCCCAGAGCGCCCGCGGCGGCTGGTGCGGATCGGTGAGCCGGGCCAGCCCCCCGAGCAGCGACTGGTTGCCGGTCTCGTCCACCCGGCCGACGCGGCGGGTCTGCCACAGCACCCGGGTCCAGAACCGCCATGACGTGTCCGGCGCGACGGCGGCGGCGAGCAGCGTGGCGGCCGCGGCGGTACCCGCCGCCACCGCCGCCGCGCGCCGGCGCCCGGTGAGCAGCAGGTAGGGCACGAACAGCGCGGGGGTGACCTTCACCGCCGCGGCCAGTCCGATGCCCACCCCCGCCCAGCGGTGTCCCCGGTCCAGGGCGGCGGCGTCGGCCAGCACCAGGGCGAGCAGGAGGAGGTTCACCTGCCCGTAGCCGACGGTCTCCCGCACCGGGTCCAGCAGGAACAGCACGGGCACCGCCGCGATCCAGGCGAACGGCAGCGGCCAGCCGTGCCGGCGGGCGACCGGGACGACGAGGAACCGGGCGATGCCGACGAGGACGGCGGCGTTGAGCAGCGTGTGCCCCGCCAGCACGACCACGCCGGGCAGCAGGGCCATGGGCGCCATCAGCAGCGCCGCGAACGGCGGATAGGTGAACCCGAAGGCGCTGCCGTCGTACCTGAAGGCGTAGAGGGGTCGGCCCCCGGTCCACCACTGCGCCGCCCCGCGGTAGACCCGCAGGTCGAAGAAGTCGTGCCAGGGGTCCCGGGGCACCAGGGCGCACAGCGCGGCGACCCCGACCACCAGCGCGCAGACGGCCACGAGCTGCAGCGCGCGCCCGGACCGGGCACGCGCTCGGGCGGTGTGTGGTGACGTCCCGGGAGGCGAGGTCCCTGGGGCGGAAGGGGTCGCAGTCATCGCGTCCCGTGCTGGGCTCGGCGAGAAGGTCGCCGTCAGGCTAGGCGCGCGGAGGCCGGCAGCGGCCCGTCGTCGACGCGGTGCGGAGATCGGGCGGGCAGCGCTGCCCGCCGGTTCAGCGCTGGGCGGCGATGAGCTCGGCGATCTGGATCGTGTTCAGGGCCGCGCCCTTGCGCAGGTTGTCGTTGCTGACGAACAGCACCAGCCCGCGGCCGCCGTCGACGCTCTGGTCCTGGCGGATGCGGCCCACGTAGCTGGGGTCGCGGCCGGCGGCCTGCAGCGGGTTCGGGACGTCGGAGAGCGCCACGCCGGGTGCGGCGGCCAGCAGCTCGGTGGCCCGCTCGACGGAGATCGGCCTCTGGAACTCCAGGTTCAGCGACAGCGAGTGGCCGGTGAAGACCGGGACGCGGACGCAGGTGCCCGAGACCCGAAGGTCGGGCAGGCCGAGGATCTTGCGGCTCTCGTTGCGGAGCTTCTGCTCCTCGTCGGTCTCGAAGGTGCCGTCGTCGACGACCGAGCCGGCCATGGGCAGCACGTTGAAGGCGATCGGCGCGACGTACGTCACCGGCTCGGGGAAGGCCACGGCGGAGCCGTCGTAGGCGAGCTCGTCGGCCTTGTCGACGACGGCCTTCGCCTGCGAGTGCAGCTCCTGCACGCCGGCGATGCCCGAGCCGGAGACGGCCTGGTAGGTGCTGGCGACGATGCGGACCAGGCCGGCCTCGTCGTGCAGCGGCTTGAGCACCGGCATCGCGGCCATGGTGGTGCAGTTCGGGTTCGCGATGATCCGGCCGGTGGCCTTCGCGATGTCGCCGGGGTTCACCTCGCTGCAGACCAGCGGGATGTCGGGGTCGCGGCGGAACGCGGAGCTGTTGTCGATCACGATCACGCCGGCCTCGGCGAAGCGGGGGGCCTGGGCGCGGGAGGTGGCGGCACCGGCGGAGAACAGCGCCACGTCGAGACCGGTGGGGTCGGCGGTCGCGGCGTCCTCGACGGTGATCTCCCCGTCGCCCCAGGGCAGGGTGCTGCCGGCCGAGCGGGCGGAGGCGAAGAAGCGGATCGAGGCGATCGGCAGGTCGCGCTCCGCGAGGATCGAACGCATGGCTGCGCCGACCTGGCCGGTCGCGCCGACGATCCCGATGTGCAGGGGGCGCATGGCTGCGCTCATCGTCCGGTCCCTCCGTAGACGACGGCCTCGACGTCGGAGCCGAGGTCGAACGCGTCGTGCACCGCGCGGACGGCGATGTCGACGTCGGTGTCGCGGCAGACCACGGAGATGCGGATCTCCGAGGTGCTGATGAGCTCGAGGTTCACGCCGGCGTCGGCCAGGGCGCCGAAGAACTTGGCCGAGACGCCCGGGTGCGACCGCATGCCGGCGCCGACCAGCGACACCTTGCCGATGTGCTGGTCGAAGCTCACGCCGGTGTAACCCACGGTGTGCTTCACACGTTCCAGCGCCGCCAGGGCGGCCGGGCCGTCGCTCTTGGGCAGCGTGAAGGAGATGTCGGCGAGCTTGCTCGCCTCGGCCGACACGTTCTGCACGATCATGTCGATGTTGATCTCGGCGTCGGCCAGGACGCGGAAGAGCTGCGCGGCCTCGCCCGGCCGGTCCGGGACCCCGTAGACGGTGATCTTGCCCTCGGAGCGGTCGTGCGCGACGCCCGTGATGATCGCCTGTTCCACCGGGAGGTCCTCCATCGAGCCGGACACGATCGTGCCGGGGAGCTGTGAGTAGGAGCTGCGGACGTGCACGGGGATGCCGTAGCGGCGGGCGTACTCGACGCAGCGGAGCATGAGCACCTTCGCCCCGGACGCGGCGAGCTCGAGCATCTCCTCGTAGGTGACGGTGTCGAGCCGCTTGGCGTTCGGGACGATGCGCGGGTCGGCGGTGAAGACGCCGTCGACGTCGGTGTAGATCTCGCAGACGTCGGCGTCCAGCGCCGCGGCGACGGCCACGGCGGTGGTGTCGGAGCCACCGCGGCCGAGCGTGGTGATGTCCTTGGTGTCCTGGCTGACGCCCTGGAAGCCGGCGACGATCACGATCGAGCCCTCGTCCAGCGCCGAGCGCAGCCGTCCGGGCGTGACGTCGATGATCCGCGCCTTGCCGTGGCTGCCGGTGGTGATGACGCCGGCCTGCGATCCGGTGAAGGAACGCGCCTCGTAGCCGTGCGTGGAGATGGCGATGGCCAGCAGCGCCATCGAGATCCGCTCGCCCGCGGTGAGGAGCATGTCGAGCTCGCGACCGGGCGGTTCGTCGGTGATCTGACTGGCCTGGTCGAGGAGCTCGTCGGTGGTGTCGCCCATCGCGGAGACCACGACGACGACGTCGTCGCCGTTCTTCTTGGCGGCGACGATGCGCTCGGCGACGCGCAACATGTGCGTGGGCGAGGCGACGGAGGAACCGCCGTACTTCTGGACGACGAGGGCCACGGGGCAGAAGGTTACCGATGCGCGGCGCCGCACCGGCGGTTGCGTCCGGCGGACCCGTCGGATGTGATCACCCGGTGGACGACCCGGCGGAGTGGCTGCTGACCTCGGAGGAGCGCGGCAACCCCGGCACGCCCCTGCGCGCGTGGACCGAGGGGAACCTCGTGAGCACGCTGCTGCACGGGGTCGCGTACTTCGACCGGCTGGTCGAGGTGGTGGAGCAGCTCGGCGAGGGCGACCGGCTGTGGTTCACCGACTGGCGCGGCGATCCGGACGAGCGGCTGCGCCCGGACGGCCCGACCGTCGACGAGCTCTTCAGTGCGGCGTCGCACCGCGGCGTGGACGTCCGCGGCCTGGTCTGGCGGTCGCACACCGATGCCTTCTCGTTCAGCAAGGAGGAGAACCGGGCGCTGGACCGCGAGATCGAGGAGGACGGCGGCAAGGTCGTGCTCGACCAGCGCGTACGCCGCATGGGCTCCCACCACCAGAAGATCGTGGTGATCCGCTGCCCGTCCGACCCGTCCCGGGACGTCGCCTTCGCCGGGGGGATCGACCTGTGCCACAGCCGTCGCGACGATGCCGCGCACCACGGCGACCCGCAGGCGGTGGACATGGCGTCCGCGTACGGCCCGACCCCGCCGTGGCACGACGTGCAGGCCGAGATCCGCGGTCCCGCCGTCGCCGTCCTGGACACCGCGTTCCGCGAGCGGTGGGACGACCCCACGAGTCCCGTGCAGGGCAACCCCGTCGCCTACGTCATCGACCGGTTCCGGAAGGCCCGGCTCGATCCCTCGCCGCTGCCCCCGGAACTGCCGCCGCCAGCGGAGTGCGGTCCGCACCTGGTGCAGACGCTGCGCAGCTACCCCAAGATCAGGCCGCGCTACGACTTCGCTCCCGAGGGCGAGCGCTCCATCGCCCGCGGCTACACCAAGGCCGTGCAGCGGGCGCGGCGGCTCATCTACCTCGAGGACCAGTACCTGTGGTCGGCCGAGGTGGCCCAGCTGTTCGCCGACGCGCTGGAGAGCAATCCCGACCTGCACCTGGTCGTCGTGGTCCCCCGCCTCCCCGACCAGGAGGGGACGTTCAACGCGACCCCGCAGTCGGTGGGCCGGCGGCAGGCGATCGACCTGTGCATCAGCGCCGGTGGCGAGGAGCGGGTGCACGTCTTCGACGTCGAGAACCACGCGGGGACGCCGGTCTACGTGCACGCGAAGGTCTGCGTGGTGGACGACGTGTGGGCCAGCATCGGCAGCGACAACTTCAACCGCCGCTCGTGGACGCACGACAGCGAGCTGTCGACGGCGGTGCTCGACACCACGCGCGACCAGCGGGAGCCCCTGGACCCGGGCGGCACGGGTGACGGCGCGCGCACCTTCGCGCGGGACCTGCGGCTGGCACTGGCCCGCGAGCACCTGGACCTCGCCCCCGACGGCACCGAGGACCACCTGGCGATCGACCCGCAGCGCTTCGTCGACACGCTGGACGCCCGGGCGGCGGCGCTCGCCGCGTGGCACGAGGGCGGGCGGCGCGGCCCCCGCCCGCCCGGCCGGCTCCGGCCGCACCGTCCGGAGAAGCTGTCCCGGCTGACCCGGTTGTGGGCCACCCCCGTGTACCGGCTGCTGGTCGACCCGGACGGCCGGCCGCTGCGCTTGCGGCTCCGCAAGGAGTTCTGACCGCGAGGCCGCTCGGAGCGACGGCCGACCGGTACACGACGACCCAGGCCGACGCGGCACGTGACCGACGTCACGGTGGCCTGTGAGCAGCACGGATGCGGACCGTTCCGTCACGGACCTTTCCCCGGCCCGGCCGCTCACCTACCGTTCCTGTCCGAGCACGTTGCGTTCCGCCTTTTCTCGCCCGGCGAGCGGGGCCGTGCTGGGGGACCACCTCCTCCCTCTCCCTCGCCCGGCCACGTCCAGGAGCAGTCATGTCCACGCCGCTCGCGTCATCCCGAAGCGGTGGCCGGCACTCCGGGGCGCCGGCAGCGGTCCCGCCGCCTTCGCTGCCCGGGCCGGACTCCGGCGCCTATCCGGCCGTCCAGGGCCGCCCGCGGCGGGCGGCTCCCTCCACCGGAGGGCGGGCGGCGGCCTGGGTCACGAGCCACGTCGTCGTCGGCCTCACCCCCCTCGCGCTGTGCTTCGGCGAGGACCGGGCGGGGCGGGGATTCGTGGTCAACCTGTCGGTGGCGCTGGGGTTCGTCGCCCTGTCCGTCCTGGGGTTGCAGTTCGCCCTGGCAGCCCGCTTCACCCGCGCCACGGCCCCGTTCGGGATCGACGCGGTCCTGCGCTACCACCGGCAGATCTCGTTCCTCGCGGTGCTGGCCGCCTTCGGCCACCCGGTGCTGTTGTTCTGCACGTCGGACCGGTACCGGCAGCTGCTCGACATCGTCCACGACCCGCTGCGGGCCAAGCTGGCGTGGCTGTCGGTGTTCGCCCTGCTGGCGCTCATGGTGACGTCGATCTGGCGGCGGGCGCTCCGGATCAGCTATCCGGTGTGGCACGTGCTCCACTCCGCCCTCGGGGTGGGGATCGTGCTGGCCGGCCTCGGTCACGCGTTCGGCGTCGGCTACTACTTCAGCGAGCCCCTGATGCGCCTCGTCTGGGGCTCGTACGCCGCGGCGTTCCTGTGGCTGGCCGTGTGGGTCCGGCTGGTCAAACCCCTGGCCCTGTGGCGGCGCCGGTTCCGCGTGGCCACGCTGTGGCCCGAGCCCGGGGGGAGCGTCACCGTGGGCCTCGAACCCGCGCGCCCGCACACCCGCCCGTTCCGCTTCCGCGCCGGCCAGTTCGCCTGGATCCTGCCGGGACGGACGCCGTTCACGCTGACCTACCACCCGTTCTCGATGTCGTCGAGCGCGCACGCCTCCCGCGTCGAGTTCACCATCAAGCAGGTCGGCGACTTCACCGACTCCATCCGCGGCCTGCGGATCGGTGACACCGTCTACGTCGACGGCCCGCACGGCTCGTTCACCCTCGAGCGGCACCCGGGCATGGGGTTCGTCTTCATCGCGGCCGGCGTCGGGGTGACGCCGTTCCTCAGCATGCTCGCCACCCTGGCCGACCAGGGCGACCAGCGGCCCTGCACGCTGATCCTCGCCAACCGGTACGAGGACCAGGTGACCGGCGTCCGGCAGCTCGCCCGCCTGCAGGACCGGTTGAACCTCCGGGTGGTCCACGTCATCAGCCGGCCGTCGGACCAGTGGACCGGGGTGCGGGGGCACGTCGACGCCGCCCTGCTGGACCGCCTGCTGCCGCGGCACCGGCGTTCCCTGCAGTACTTCGTCTGCTCGGGGGAGCAGATGGTCGAGTCCGTCGAGGCCTACCTCGACTGGCTCGACGTCCCCCGCGACCGCGTCCACAGCGAGAAGTTCGGAATGGTCTGACATGCGCACACCCGGCGCCCACGGCACCGCCCTGCTCACCAGCCTCGTCATCCTCCTGGCCTGCGTCCTGTGGGCCGCGGTGCAGGCCTGACCGGCGGCCGTCCCCTGCGGATGCGCCTGCGCAAGGCCTTCCGACTCGTTCGCCCGGCATCCGGCCGTCTCGTCGGCGGCCGGGCAGCGCCACCGTCCCCCCACGCAGCCCGCCGACGTCCTTCCCGCACAGTCGCTCCCTGCCCACCTCTGTGGGCAGGGGCCGACTGTCCACACCTGCACCTCAGAGCTCCCGTCGGGGACGACGGGACGCGACGCTGAGCTGTGTCCTTCGAGCTGTCCGGGTGCCTCCGCCGCATCCGGCGCACCGCAGATCTCTCGCAACGCCAGCTCGCGGAACGGATGGGCGTCCCCAAGTCCACGCTCGCCGCAGCGGAGGCGGGGGTCCGGGACCTGCCCGCCGGCCGCCTGGCGGACGCAGCGGCTCTGGCCGGCCTCCGGATCGCCCTCGTCGACGCCGAGGGGCAGGAGGTGTCACCGATGACCCCGGCCGGGGCGCGCGACGCCGCCCGACGGCACCTCCCGGCCCACCTCGACACGGTGCACGCCGACGAGGTGCCCGACCGCTGGGAGCACCGCCCCGACCGGCGGCAGCCGTGGTTCACCTTCGCGCTCGACCGGTCCGGTCGTGACCTCCGGCGACACGGGCTCGGCGTCCCGGACGACCACGACGTCCCGCTGGCCGGCGACTCGCCACGGGAGCGGGCAGCTGCCCGACGGCGCGCTGCCCGGCAGCGTGTCCGGGAGGAGCGGGAGAGACGGGTGGCCGCCGGGAACCTGCGTCCGGCAGAGCCCTTCACCTGCACCTGCCCGGCCTCGTGCGACGAGCTCGACGACTGGTCGGGCCGGCCGGTGCACGCGGAGGACTGCCCGTGTTGCTGCGACCTGGGCTGAGGCGCTGCTACCGTGGTCGGCGTGCGCGGCAGCCTCCTGCTTACCCGCCGCGGCGAGGCCCTCTCCTAGGTCGGCCCCCTCGCCGCGGTGATCTGCCGTGACCGTTCCCGGCGCCTGCTGACCGCCCCACCGGAGCTGAGCCCAGCCCGCGCCAGAGGAGCCCTTCACGTGAGCACGAACCCGCGCCCCGCCCATCCCCACGTCCGCCATCCGCAGCAGCCCTCGCGGATGCCGATCCACCGCTACGCCCCCGTCACGCCGGTGGTCCTGTCCGACCGCACCTGGCCGGACACCATCACCACCCAGGCCCCGCGCTGGTGCGCGGTCGACCTGCGCGACGGCAACCAGGCCCTCATCGACCCGATGACCCCCGACCGCAAGCGGCGGATGTTCCAGCTGCTGGTCGACATGGGCTACAAGGAGATCGAGGTCGGCTTCCCGGCGGCCAGCCAGACCGACTTCGACTTCGTCCGCCAGCTCATCGAGGACGACCTGGTCCCCGACGACGTCACCATCCAGGTGCTGACCCAGGCGCGCGACGAGCTGATCGAGCGCACCTTCGAGTCCCTGCGCGGCGCGAAGCAGGCGATCGTGCACCTGTACAACTCCACGTCCACCCTGCAGCGCCGCGTCGTCTTCGACTCCGACCGCGCCGGGATCGTCGACATCGCCGTGCACGGGGCCCGCGTGGTGCGGAAGTTCGCCGAGCAGATGGGCGACACCGACATCCGCTTCGAGTACTCCCCCGAGTCCTTCACCGGCACCGAGCTGGACTTCGCCGTCGAGATCTGCGACGCCGTCACCGACGTCTGGGAGCCCACCCCCGAGCGGCCGACCATCCTCAACCTGCCGGCGACGGTCGAGATGGCCGAGCCCACGGTCTACGCCGACCAGATCGAGTGGATGCACCGCAACCTGGGCCGGCGCGACTCCGTCGTCCTGTCGCTGCATCCGCACAACGACCGGGGCACCGCCGTCGCCGCCGCCGAGCTGGGCTACCGCGCCGGCGCCGACCGCATCGAGGGCTGCCTGTTCGGCAACGGGGAGCGCACCGGCAACGTCGACCTGGTCACCCTGGGCCTGAACCTGTTCAGCCAGGGCATCGACCCGCAGATCGACTTCTCCGACATCGACGAGATCCGCCGCACCGTCGAGTACTGCAACCAGCTGGGCGTCCACGAGCGGCACCCCTACGGCGGCGACCTGGTCTACACCGCCTTCTCCGGCTCCCACCAGGACGCCATCAACAAGGGCTTCAAGGCCCTGGACGCCGATGCCGCGGCCGCCGGCACCACCGTCGACCGGATGCCGTGGGCCGTGCCGTACCTGCCGATCGACCCCAAGGACGTCGGCCGCAGCTACGAGGCCGTCATCCGGGTGAACAGCCAGTCCGGCAAGGGCGGCGTCGCCTACATCATGAAGACCGAGAACCACCTCGACCTGCCCCGCCGGCTGCAGATCGAGTTCAGTGCGGTCATCCAGCAGCACACCGACGACGAGGGCGGCGAGGTCACCGCGGCGCAGATGTGGGCGGCGTTCTCCCACGAGTACCTGCCCGACCCCGACGCCCCGTGGGGCCGCTTCGGGCTGGCCGGCCACCGGCACACCGCGAACGGCGACCAGTCCGACGAGATGGTCGTCGACCTCGTCGACGGCGGCGTACCGGTGACGCTGGCGGGCCGGGGCAACGGGCCGATCGCCGCGTTCGTCGACGCCCTGTCCAGCGTCGACGTCGACGTCCGGGTGCTCGACTACGCCGAGCACGCCCTGTCCGCCGGCGGTGACGCACGCGCCGCCGCGTACGTCGAGTGCGCCGTCGGCGACCGGATCCTGTGGGGCGTGGGCATCGACGCCAACATCGTCACCGCCTCGCTGCGTGCGGTCGTCTCGGCGGTCAACCGGGCGCAGCGGTAAGAAATAGTCGTCGGGGCGTCGGAGAACACGACCCCCGGACGACGGAGGGACATGAGCAGCCCGGGATCGCACGCGGTGGGACCACCGCCCGATCCCGGGCTGCTGTCGCTCTACGACCGCGCCCTGCCGGAGGTCTACGGCTACCTGCTCGCCCGCTGCGGCCAGCGGGCGCTCGCCGAGGACCTCACCGCGGAGACGTTCCTCGCCGCCGTCCGCGCCGAGTCCGACGGCGGCCCCCCGACCACGGTGCCCTGGCTGATCGGCGTGGCGCGGCACAAGCTCGTCGACCACTGGCGGCGCCTCGAGCGCGAGCAGCGGGGGCTGCGGCTCCTGGACGGTGGCGGGCCGCAGACCGAGGACCCGTGGGACGACGAGCTCGACGCCCTCCGCGCGCAGCAGGTGCTGGAGCAGCTCTCCCCCGGCCACCGTGCGGCCCTGGCGCTCCGGTACCTCGACGACCTCCCCGTGGCCCGGGTCGCCGCCCACCTGGGCCGCACCGTGCACGCCACCGAGGCCCTGCTCGTCCGCGCCCGCACCGCGTTCCGCCGTCGGTACGAGTCCACCGAGCAGCCGGGAGGTGCCCCGTGACCGATCCCGAACGGCCCTTCCGCTCCCTGGCCCGCCCCACGACCCCGGTCGACCCCGACCCGGTGTACGCCGCCGCCCTGCGCGACCGCCTGCGCCGCGCCCTGCTCTCCCAGCGCCCACCCACCGATCCGAGGAGCCCCGCCGTGCCCGCACTCATCCCCTACCTCGTCGTCCGCGACGCCCGCGCCGCGATCGACTTCTACGGCGAGGCGTTCGGCGCCCGCACCGTGGGCGACCCCTACCTCGACGGCGACCGCATCGGCCACGCCGAGCTGGAGCTGGCCGGCGCGACCCTGTACCTCGCCGACGCCTACCCGGAGTACGGCCTCGAGGGCCCCGGCGACGCCAAGCCCCCGGTCTCCCTGCACCTGACGGTGCCGGACGTCGACGACGTCATGCGCCGGGCCGAAGCGGCCGGGGCGACCGTCGAGCGCCCGGCCACCGACGAGCCCTACGGCCGGGGCGGGCGGCTGATCGACCCGTTCGGCCACCGGTGGATGGTGCAGTCGCCCTCGGCCTAGGCCGGCGGGAGGTCCCCGTCCTCCCGGCGGCTCTCGCGCAGCGCGTGCCCGGGCTCCTCCGGGGGTGCGTCGGCCGGCTCGTCCCCGCGGTGCACCTGGTCGCGACGCGACTCGGACCGCAGCTCGTCGACGAGCAACCGGTCGCGGCGCACGTGCCGGCGCCGGTAGGCGACCCGGCTGATCATGTGCGCGCTGACCGGGGCCGTCAGCATCTGGAAGACCGCGACGAGCAGCAGCATCCACGTCGCCGACCAGCCCTGGAGCCGGATGGCCGCGCCCACCATGATCAGCAGGACACCGAGCACCTGCGGCTTGGTGCCGGCGTGCATCCGCGTCAGGACGTCGGGGAAGCGCAGCAACCCCAGGCCCGCGGTCAGGCACAGGAAGGCGCCCAGGAGGAGCAGCACGACCGCGAGGACGTCGGCCACCGTCCGCACGTCGCTCACCGGTCCACCCCCGAGTCCCGTGCGGCCCGCTCCTCCGCCGCCTCCGGCAGGCCGACGTCCTGACCGTCCCCGGTCGAGCTCAGCAACATGCCACCGATGTACCGCGCCACCGACACCGAGCCGACGAAGGCCAGCAGCGAGACGACGACGAGGACCGGCACCAGGGTCGGGTCGCGCTGGAGGCCGGCATGCACCGCGAGCCCGGCCGCGATGATGACCAGCAGGGTGTCGGTCGCGACCACCCGGTCCAGCAGGGACGGACCCCGTCCCAGCCGCACGAGGGCCAGCAGCGCGCCCGTCCCGAGCAGTCCGTAGGCGAGCCAGTAGACGGCGGTCACGGCGTCCTCCTCCCCCCGCCCGGGACACCCGTCCCCGGTGCGGCACCGAGGGCCGCGATCTCGTCCGGCGAGCCGAACGCCCGCACGACGCGCTCCTCCTCGGCCAGCACCGCCGCGCGCTGACGCTCCACGTCGCCGTGGTCGCCCACGTGCAGGATGTGCAGCGCCATCGTGCGCTGCTCCCGGTCCAGGTCGATCACCATCGAGCCGGGGACCAGCGTCAGCGACTCGGCCAGGATGGTGAGCAGCAGGTCGGAGTCGGTGCGCAGCTGCACGGTGATGATCGCGCTCCGGTCGATGCCGCGCGGCCGCACCGTCTGCCACGCCACCAGCGCACCGGAGCTCACGAGGTCCGCGACGAAGTGACCGAGGAAGCGCACCAGGGCCACCGGCCGCAGGCTGGCGCCGCCGATGACGGGGGGCAGCGGCAGCAGCAGCGTCACTGCGAGGGCGACCGCGGCCCCGCTGAGCAGGTTGGCCCACGACCAGGTCCCCCACAGCAGGTTCCACACCAGCACGAGCCAGACCAGCAACGGCAGCTGGTGCCACACCCGGTGCCCGGTGCCCGGGTTCGCCGTGTCGGTCACTCCGCGTCCTCCGCGCCGAAGACCGCGCTGATGTACGGCGTGCGGTCGATCAGGTCGCCGGCGGCGCGCTCCGCCACCCCGTACAGGGGACCCGCGACAGCGGTGAGGCCGACGGTGACCGCGACCATCACCGCGGTGGCTCCGACCATCACGCCCGGCAGCGGCTGCAGCGGGCGGTCCCGGCCGGTCTCCGCGCCGAGTCCGTCGGTGGCGGGCGTGGACGCGGTGGCGACCGCCGTGTGCCGCACCCAGGCGGCCCGGCGGGCGGCCCGCCGCTCACCGGGAGCGGAGCCTGCGGGGGCACCCACCGGCTCGGGCTCGCGGTCGCCTCCCACGATGCCGTCGTCGGTGTCGGCGCCGTCGTCGGTGCCGGCGACACCCGGAGCGTCGGCCGCGACCGCCGCCGGCTGGAGCTCCGGACCGGCGTCGGCGGCGGCCGCGTCGTCGGTGTCGCCCTCCGGCGACTGGGTGCGGGGACGCCAGAAGGCGCGGTTCCACACCCGCGAGATGGCCAGCAGGGTCAGCAGGCTGGTGACCGCCCCGCCGGCCACGAGGACGACCGGGAGCCACCCGCCGTCGGAGACGCCGGCCTCCAGCAGCCCCAGCTTGCCGATGAACCCCGAGAACGGCGGGATGCCCGCGAGGTTCATCGCCGGGACGAAGTACAGGATCGCGAGCAGCGGGGAGCCCACGGCGAGGCCGCCGAGCCGGTCCACGGAGGTGGATCCACCCTGGCGTTCGACGAGGCCGGCGACGAGGAAGAGCGTCGTCTGGATCGCGATGTGGTGGACGACGTAGAAGATCGCCCCCGCCAGCCCCGCCTGGGAGGCGAGCGAGATCCCGAAGATCATGTAGCCGATGTGGCTGACCAGCGTGAAGGACAGGATCCGGCGGATGTCGGTCTGCGCGACCGCCCCCAGGATGCCGATGAGCATCGTCGCCAGCGCCGCCCACATGAGCACGTGGTCCAGCGCGCCGCCCGGGAAGAGCAGCGTCTGGGTGCGGATGACCGCGTAGACACCCACCTTGGTCAGCAGGCCGGCGAACACCGCGGTGACCGGCGCCGGAGCGGTCGGGTAGCTGTCGGGCAGCCAGGCCGAGAGCGGGAAGACCGCGGCCTTGATGCAGAAGGCGATGAGCAGCATCGACTGCAGCAACAGCTGCGTCCCGGCGGGCAGGTCCTGCACCCGGAGCGCGAGCTGTGCCATGTTCACGGTGCCGGTCGAGGCGTACACCAGCGCGATCGCGGCGAGGAACAGCAGTGAGCTGAGCAGGCTCACCACGATGTAGGTGATGCCGGCCCGGATGCGCGGCGCTGATCCGCCCAGGGTCAGCAGCACGTAGCTCGCGGTCAGCAGGATCTCGAAGCCGACGTAGAGGTTGAACAGGTCACCGGCCAGGAAGGCGTTGGCCACGCCGGCGATCAGCACCAGGAACGTCGGGTGGAAGATCGAGATCGGCGTCTCCTCGTCGCCGTCGGCAGCACCCTGCCCGACGGCGAAGACCAGCACCCCCAGCGCGACGGTGGCCGCGACCACCAGCATGAGCGCCGAGAGCCGGTCGACGACCAGCACGATGCCCAGCGGGACGGGCCAGCCGCCGACGGAGACGGCCTCGGCACCGTCGGCGTCGGCCAGGACGAGGAGGGCGACCGAGACGGCGAGCACCGCCGCGAGCACCAGGATGCTGAGGGTGCGCTGCGTCCGCGGGTGCCGCCCGCCGACGAGCAGGGCCGCCGCGGCACCGAGCAGCGGCAGCAGCACCGGCAGGGGCGTGAGGACGCTGATCACCGGTCGCCCCGCAGCGTCGGGGGCAGGTCGACGTCGTCGGACGGGAAGTCCGCGTAGTCCCGGGCCAGCGCGCGCTCCACCTCGTCGTCGGCCGACATCGAGTCGGCGTGCATCGCCGACCGGTCCTCCGGCGCCAGGTCGTCGGGATCGATCTCGTCGGCGTCGGTCCCGGATCGGCGCGCCACCCGGCGGTCCTCCTCGTCCACCCCGACCACCTCCTGCCGGACCAGCCGCCATGACCGGTAGATCAGCGCCAGCACGAAGGACGCGATGCCGAAGGTGATGACGATGGCGGTGAGGATCAGCGCCTGCGGCAGCGGATCGCTCATCTCCTCCGGCTCGGCGTACCCCAGGATCGGGGCCAGGCCGGCGGGCCCGCCCGCGGACAGCAGCAGCAGGTTGGTCGCGTTGCCGAGCAGCAGGAAGCCCAGCAGCACGCGGGTGAGGCTGCGGTCCAGCAGCAGGTAGACACCGGCGGCGTAGAGCCCGCCGATGATCACCGGCAGGACGACGGTGGGGGTCATCGGACGATCACCTCTCCGGGGGCCACGTCGATGGGGTCGTCCTCGTCGGCCTGGCGGTCGAGCTCGGCACCGAGGCTGCGGAGGATGTCCAGGACCAGCCCCACGACGATGAGGTAGACGCCGATGTCGAAGAACAGCGAGGTCACCAGCTTCACGTCCCCCAGCACCGGGAACGTGCCCTCCAGGATCGCCGTCTGGAGCACCTCGGCTCCCAGCGTGAGCCCGGCGACGCCGGTGCCACCGGCGAACAGCAGCCCCACCCCGAGGAGCAGGCCGGGGTCGACGGGGGCGGCCGCGCCGAGCTCGTAGCGGCCGCCCGCCAGGTAGCGCAGCACGAGTGCCAGCCCGGCGACCAGGCCGCCGGCGAAACCGCCTCCGGGCTCGTTGTGCCCGCTGAAGAGCAGGAAGAGGGAGAACACCAGGATGGTGTGGAACAGCACCCGGGTGACGACCTCGAGGATCACCGACCGGCGCTCGGGCGCGAGCACGGCCGTGGCCGCGAGCCACTGCCCACGGGGAGCGCGGTGGGAGGACCGCTCCCGTCGCGCCAGCTGCACCGGGTCCAGGCGGTCGACGGCGCCGGTCCGCCGGCGCAGGAAGACCAGGCTGGCCACGCCCGTGGCCGCGACGACGAGCAGCGAGATCTCGCCGAGGGTGTCCCACGCGCGGATGTCGACCAGTGTCACGTTGACGACGTTCTGGCCGCCGCCGAACTCGTAGGCCTGCGTCGGGTAGTCGACGGAGACCGGCGTCGCGGTCCGCGCGCTCAGGGCGACCGCGCCGGCCGCCGCCATGAGCAGGCCGACGGCGACGGCGATGACGCCCCGCCCGGCACGCTCGCGGGGCCGGTGCCGGTCGGTGATGTCCTTCGGCAGCTTGCGGAGCACCAGGACGAAGACGACCAGGGTGAGCGTCTCGACGAGGAACTGGGTGAGCGCGAGGTCGGGCGCGCCCTGCAGGGCGAACAGGACGGCGAGCCCGTAGCCGGTGACACCCACGACGAGGACCGCCGAGAGCCGCTGGCGGATGCGCAGTGACAGTCCCGCCGCGATCAGCACGACCGCGCCGACCAGCGCCTGGATCGGGGTGTCCCACGCCCGCCACTCCCCCGGCCACGGCGCCCGGAACAGCAGCACCGCGCCGGGCAGCGCGAGGACGACGGCGAGGATCGTGCCGAGGTAGGCCGGCAGGGAGCCGCGCTGGGTGGTGCCGGTGACCAGCACCGCCAGGCGGTCGAGGCCCTGCAGCACGTTCCAGTAGCCCTCGTCGGCCGACGCCCCCACCGCCACCCGGCGCTGGAAGCGGTAGATCGGCGCGCGGAGGGCGAAGACCGCGTAGCCGCCGAGCAGGGTGACCGCCGACAGGGCGAGCGCGGGCTGCAGGCCGTGCCAGATGGCGAGCTTCTCCGCCTCCGGTGCGATCAGCGGAAGCTGGTCGGCGTAGCGCGCGACCAGGGGCTCGAGCAGCGGGCTGGCCGGCCCCAGCAGCAGGCTCGCCGCGGCCAGCACCGCCGGGGCGGCGAGGAACAGCGCGGCCGGCGGGTGCGCCACCTCGGTGTCGGCGCACCCCGGCTTGCGGGCGAACGCGCCCCACAGGAACCGGAACGTGTAGGCCGCGGTGATCACCGAGCCCAGCACCAGCCCGGCCAGCTCCAGGAGGGCGACCGTCCGGTTCGGCAGCCCGCCGTCCAGCAGTGCGGTGAAGGCGGCCTCCTTGCCGACGAAGCCGAGCAGCGGCGGCACGCCGGCCATCGAGGCGCCCGCCAATCCGCCGATCACGGCGAGCACGGGCAGCCGGCGGCCCAGCCCGGACAGCACCCGGAGGTCGCGCGTGCCCGTGGCGTGGTCGACGACGCCGACGGTGAGGAACAGCGTGGACTTGAACAGGGCGTGCGCGACCACCATCGCCAGCCCGGCGGCGGCCATCTCCTGGCTCCCCGCCCCCACCAGCACGATCAGGAAACCCAGCTGGCTCACGGTGCCGAACGCGAGCAGCAGCTTGAGGTCGTTCTGCCGGAGGGACCGGTAACCGCCGACCAGCATCGTGGCCAGCCCCAGCCCGAGCACGATCGGCCGCCAGCCGGGCACCTCGGCGAACCCCGGGGCGAAGCGCGCCACCAGGTAGACGCCGGCCTTCACCATGGCCGCGGCGTGCAGGTAGGCGCTGACCGGCGTCGGCGCCTCCATCGCGGCGGGCAGCCAGAAGTGGAAGGGGACGAGCGCGGACTTCGTGATCGCCCCGACGAGGACCAGCACGGTGCCGGCGATCAGGAAGGGCCCGTCGCCGGGGTTCGCGACCACCTCCGAGAGCAGGTAGCTGCCGCTGGTCTCGCCGATCATGATCAGGCCGATCAGCATCGCCAGGCCGCCGGCGGTGGTGAGGATCAGCGCCTGGCTGGCTGCGCGGCGCGCCGCCAGGCGGGCTCCGGACCCGCCGATCAGCAGGTAGGAGAAGACCGTGGTCAGCTCCCAGAACACGTAGAGCAGGAGCAGGTCGTCGGCGAGCACCAGGCCGAGCATCGAGCCGGCGAACGCCACCATGACACCGGCGAAGCGGCCGATGCCCTCGTCGTCGGGCTCGAAGTAGCGGGCGCAGTAGAGCAGCACCAGCGCGCCGACCCCGGTGACCAGCGCGGCCAGCGTCAGCGACAGGGCGTCCAGCCGGAGCGCGATCTCCAGGTCCAGCGACGGCACCCACGTCGTCGTCTCGCGCACCTCGCCGCCGCCGGTGACGGTGCCCAGCTGGGCCATCACCCAGGCGAAGCCGGCGGCGGGCACCAGCGCGAGGACGAGGAACGCCTGCCGTCCCCACCAGCGCACGAGCAGCGGAGCCACCGTCGCGGCGACCAGGTGGGCGATCAGCAGTGCGAGCACGGGTCTCCGAGAGTCTCGAGGGGCTCGGGGGACCACAGACGTCGGGGGACACCGGCGGTGTCACCCAGGTTACCGTCCCGCGCTCAACCACCGCCCGGCGTGATCGGGCCCTTCGTCGTCTACGCCGGCCTGCGGATGATCCAGCGCAGCCGCGCCGAGGTCACCACCGCCTGAGGCCGGACGGCACGGTCCTTGCCGGACAGTCGGCCCCTGCCCACCAGGGTGGGCAGGGGCCGACTGTGCGTGGGAGCACCTGTCGGCAGGCGGTCGGGCGCCCGGTCAGCCGTCGGCGAGCTCGGAGGCGGTCAGCCAGGCCTCCTCGACCTCGTCCTTCTCCGCCTGCAGCGCCGTGAGCTGTGCGTCGAGCTCGGCGGCCTTCGCGTAGTCCGCCGCGGCCGCGGCGAGCTGCTCGTGCAGCTTCTTCTCGTCGGCGTCCAGCTTGAGCATCCGCCGCTCCAGCCGGCCGACCTCCTTCTTGGCCGCCCGCGCCTCGGCCGCCGAGACTGCGGGCCCCGCGGTCGAGGGCGCGCCGACCGGACGCGCTCCCCCGCTGCCGGCCGCCGTCGTCAGCGGGGCACCGCCGGCCGCCCGCCGGCGCAGGTACTCGTCCACCCCGCCGGGCAGCTCGGCGAGCGAGCCGTCGCCCAGCAGCGCGACCACCTTGTCGCACACCCGGTCCACGAAGTACCGGTCGTGGCTGACCACCAGCACGGTGCCGGGGAAGCTGTCGAGCAGGTCCTCCAGCGCGGTGAGGGTGTCGATGTCCAGGTCGTTGGTCGGCTCGTCGAGCACCAGCACGTTCGGCTCGGCCATGAGCAACCGGAGCAGCTGCAGCCGCCGCCGCTCGCCGCCGGAGAGGTCGCCGACCGGCGTCCACTGCCGGTTGGCGGCGAAACCGAACCGTTCGGCCAGGGTCGAGGCGGAGATCTCCTGGTTGCCGATCCGCGCCAGCCGGGCGACGTCCTGCACCGCCTCGAGCACGCGCGCCTTGGGCGGCAGCTCGGTGACGTGCTGGGACAGGTAGGCCGGCGCGACGGTCTGGCCGACGACGATCGTGCCGGAATCCGGCTCGGTCTCGCCCACCAGCAGCTTGAGCAGCGAGGTCTTGCCCGCGCCGTTGACGCCGACGATGCCGATCCGGTCCCCGGGGCCGACGTTCCAGGTCAGGTCCCGGAACAGGGTGCGCGGGCCCTGGTCGGTGGGGACGGCGTAGGAGACGTCCTCCACGTCGTAGACGGTCTTGCCGAGGCGCCGGGCGGCGAAGCCCTTGAGCGCCATGGTGTCCCGCGCCGGGGGCTCGTCGGCGATGAGCGCCTGCGCGGCCTCGATGCGGAACTTCGGCTTGCTGGTCCGGGCCGGCGGGCCGCGCCGCAGCCAGGCCAGCTCCTTGCGGACCAGGTTCTGCCGCCGCTCCTCGGTCACCGAGGAGATCCGCGCCCGCTCCGCCCGGGCCAGCGTGTAGGCCGAGTAGCCGCCGTCGTAGGCGTGCACGGCGCCGTCGGCGACCTCCCACGTCGTGGTGCAGACCTCGTCGAGGAACCACCGGTCGTGGGTGACGACGACGAGGCCGCCGGCGCGCTGGTTGACGTACTCGGCCAGCCAGGCGACGCCCTCGACGTCGAGGTGGTTGGTCGGCTCGTCGAGCACCAGCAGGTCCAGCGGCCGGATCAGCTGGGCGGCCAGCGCCACCCGGCGCCGCTCGCCACCGGACATCGGGGCGACCGGCGCGTCCAGGCCCATCCGGTCGAGCTCCAGCCCGGCGAGCACGCTGCGGACGGCGGGGTCGGCGGCCCACTCGTGCTCGCTGGCGAACATGGTCGTCGGGAGGACGACGTCGCGCACCGTCGTCCCCTCCGGCAGGGTGCCGAGCTGGTCGAGGACGCCCATGGCGAGGTCGCCGCGGCGGGTGACCCGGCCGGAGTCGGGGTCGTCGGTGCCGGTGAGCAGGGACAGCAGGGTGCTCTTGCCGCCGCCGTTGCGGCCCACGACGCCGATCCGCTCGCCGGCGGCGACGCCCAGGGAGACGTCGTCGAGGATCACGGTCGTGCCGTGCGCCTTGTGCACCCGCTCGAGGTTGACCAGGTTCAGGGGTGCGCTCATAGGTGACCAGTATGGAACGCCCACGCCCGGAGGCTCGCCCCGAGCCTGCGAGGGGTGAGAGGGACGGGGTCCTCTCAGGGGACGACGACCTCCGCGTTCACCGAGTCGCTGTTGCCGCCGAAGTCGGTGACCGACAGCTCCGCGTACAGCGGGGTGCCGCTGGGCAGCGTCTCGAAGTCGTACTGCAGGTTCGGCAGGTCGGCGAACAGGCCGGTGTCGCTGGCCGGCTCCCACGACGCGGTGCCGTCGGCGGCGACCACCAGCAGCTTGGGCACGATGATCCCCGCGGGGTCGGCGGTGAGCTCGCCGTACGTGCCGGCCTCCGTGTAGCCGTAGTAGGTCTCGTTGAGCACGTCGCCGGACTCGGGGTCGAAGGTGATGCTCAGCGTGACGTCGCGGTACTCCTCCTGCTCCCCGGGCTCGTAGTACGCCAGCGGGACGTCGATCGTGGCGACCTCGGCCTCGTCGTCGTAGGTCAGCGTGAGGTAGGCGTAGGAGGTGTCCTCGCCGTCGCTGATCGTCATGACCGTGAGGTCGTAGATGCCCAGCACGTCGCCGGAGCCGTCGCCGGCGATCTCGGCCTCCTCCTCGCCGAAGAACGTGACCGAGCCGTCCGCGCCCAGCTCGCCGTAGCTGATCGCGGCCGCCACCACCGCGTCGGCGGCCGCGTCGTCGAAGGTCGCGACGAGGTTCAGGCCGTCCTCGTCGAAGACCACCTCCGCCCCTCCGTCGCCGGCGAAGGCGGCCTGCCGGTCCTCCGGGAGCTCCTGACCGGCGTCGTAGTAGCTGGACAGGAAGCCACCCCAGGCCCGCGCGCTCTCCACCGAGGCGTAGTCCTGGTCCAGCAGGTCCTCGGTCGGGGGGAAGTAGATGGACAGCCCGCTGGCGCCCCTCGCCGCGGGTCCGGCCACCTCGTAGGTCACGGCGTCGTTGATGGCCCGGATCAGCGCATCGGCCTGGTCGGAGACGTCGAGGGCGTCCCCGCCGATCTCCGCGGCGAGCAGGCCCAGATCGGCCATGTGCGTGTCGACCGCCGGGTCGGGGTCGCGGCCGAAGGAGAGCACCTGGGCGCGCTCCCGGCCCACCACCGGCGCGAGGTCGGCGGCCCGCTCGCTGAGCGCGTCGCTGAAGTCGGCGACGGCGGCGTCGACCTCGCCCATCCTGCCCAGGTCGACCATGGAGAGGGTGATGTCGGCGTCGGTGCCCTCCTCCTCGGCCTGAGCGGCGAAGCCGTCCACGATCGCCGTCCCCAGCTCGTCGACGTCGACGTCCGGGTCGTCCGCGGCGACCTGGAACGCCCGGTAGTCCCAGCCGTGACCGGGCTCCAGCTCCTGGCTCGCGATCATCCGGTCGGCCAGGGGCGCCATCGTGCTGGCCGTCTCGTACGTGGCCATGAGGCAGGCGTCGAAGCCGAGCAGGTCCAGCCTGTCCAGCCCTGCCCGCTCCAGCCCGTCGCCGATGCCGCTGCGCAGCTCCTCGAGGGTGAGCGTGCTGTTCCCCGAGCCCTCGTCGCCGCCCAGGCCGGGCCACGAGGCGCCGTGGTCGCTGATGACCAGCGCGTAGTGCTCGGCGGGGTGGTCGGCGATGCCCCGGGCGAGGAAGTCGGCCAACGGTGCGGGGTCACCGGTGTCGACGTCGCCGAGGTCCGCCAGCTCCTCGGCGCTGCCCTGCCCGATCGAGAGGTACTTGGCGCCGACCCAGTCGTCGATGCCCAGCAGCGGGTCGCTGCTGTAGTCCTCGGCGCGGTCGACCATCGCGGCGACCTGCAGGTTCTCGACCGTCCCGACCTCGGCG
This sequence comes from uncultured Actinomycetota bacterium, assembly GCA_963747895.1. Taxonomy (GTDB): domain Bacteria; phylum Actinomycetota; class Actinomycetes; order Mycobacteriales; family Geodermatophilaceae; genus Blastococcus. The sequence continues at coordinate 148,318 of CAVVGX010000001.1, read as the reverse complement.
AACTCAGCGAGGTCGTTCAGCAGGTAGGGCTCGAGGTCGGTGTCGGCGATCGAGTAGACGAGGACCGTCCACCCCGTGCCCTCGGCCGCGTCCTCGCGCAGCTCCGGCTCGTCGGCGTCGCCCGTGCACCCCGCAGCGACCAGCACGCACGCCGCCGCACCCAGGACCGACCACCGACGCCGCATGGACCCTCATCCGCTCCGCCCGCACCGGGAGGCCCGGGCACCGGCGGCATCCTGGCAGGTCGGTGCCCGGTCGTCACTGCGCCCGCACCCGCACCTCCCGCCACTCGCGAGGCGGACGGTCTGGTTCCACGGCAGCGACACGCCCCGAGACGGGCTGGGCAGACGCTCCAGCAGCACAAACTCCGCGCGACGCCCGTCGATCGAGGGCGGAACTCGACAAGACAGGTGACGTCGTGCACAGCACTCTGGTCAATCTCCGCCCTCGTTCGGCGGCTCGGACCACAGCAGTGGCCATGGGGCTGCTGGTGACCTCCACCATCGTCGCCCCTGCCGCGCTGGCCGAGGAGAGCGCTCCGGCCCCCGCCGGGAACGAGCCCGACGCGGTCGAGACCGACCAGTCCGAGCCGGCGCCGGTGCTGACCACCGAGCCGACGCCAGCAGCCACGCTCGCCGTCGGGACCGGCGCCCACTTCGGCACGGGCAAGCTCACCCTGGCCCTCGAGGCCGGCGACGACGGTGCGCCGGCCGACGCGGTCGTCGACCCGACCGGGGCCCAGGTGCGCGTCCACTTCGACGTTCTCGAGGGCTCTGCCGCCGACGTGACCGGCACCTGCACGCTGGTCAGCGACGGGTGGTGTTCCGTTCCCCCGACGAGCCCGCTCCCGGCGCAGTCGTCTCCGTTCAACTACGCCGTCATCCCGGCCGAGTCGCAGTTCACTCTGACCCTGGTCGGGGCCCCGACCAGTGGCGCGCTGATGGTGGCCGGCGCGACCGTGACCACGGGGTACTCGGACACGACACCCGGACCGAGCGGCATCGGTTTCATGACGGAGGCCCTCGGCACGGTCGTCGCCCCTGGCGCCTACCGCACGCTGGGTGTGGCACTCAGCGGCACCGGGTCCATGGCCGGGGCGACCTTCTCCCTCGGCGGGGAGACCGTGACGACCGACGAGGCGGGCACGGCCACCTTCACCACCCGGTACCTCCCCGACGTCCACGAGATCACCCAGACCACGGGGCCCGGCGGCCGCGCGGTCAGCACCAAGCACTCGCTGACGGTCGCGGCGGCGACCAGCGTGCTCGAGCGGTCGACACCGGTGCGCCTGTCCCTCACCGGTGTCGTCGGTCCGGCGCTGCCCGAGCCCACGCCGAAGCCCACGCCGAAGCCCACGCCCACGCCCACTCCCGAGGCCCCGGTCACGCCCCCGGCTGCGAGCCCCTCGCCGGCTCCGGCCGTGGTCGCCGAGCCGAGCATCGCACCGGGCCGGACCCAGACCGTCACGCTGTCCGGTTTCGGTCCGGGTGAGGAGGTGCGCGGCGTGCTGCACTCGACGCCGGTCGATCTCGGCACCGTCACCGCGGACGCCCAGGGGCGGGCGACGTTCACCTTCACGATCCCCGCGGGGCTGGAGAGCGGCGTGCACGACGTGACGATGACCGGGCTCAGCAGCGGCTTCTCCGCCTCGGTCGAGTTCGCCGTGACCAGCGCGCCCGGATCCGAGCGGCTGGCCTACACCGGGGCCGACGTCGCTCCCCTGCTGGGCCTCGGCGGGCTGCTGGTGGCCGCCGGCGGTGCGGTGCTCGTCGCATCGCGTCGTCGCCGGGCCTGACCGGCTGATGGCACCGCGCGAGCCGTTCCGGTGGTGCGCCCGCCACCGCGTGCCCGGCGAGCCCGGGTACGTGGTGGTGGGGATGGCCACGACCGAGTTCGCCGACGGCACGGTGGTCGAGCTCCCACCGCCGGCCCGCCGGCCCCACGGCTGGCAGTTCGAGGTCCACGTGGCAGCGGCCGGCCGGCTGCCGCACCGGGTGGTGGTGGCGGACGGCGCGGGTCCACGCGCTCCGCTGCTCTGGTACGTGGTCGCGCCGGTCGCCGGGTCGTCCGAGGTCGACCTGATCGCCTTCTCCACCGACGACCGACCCGAGGGCGACGTCCTCGACGTGGCGGGGTTCGCCGACCTGGGCATCGCCTGGAGCAATCAGGTCGGCGCCCTCCGCTGGGACACGGCGACCGGACTGGGTCGTCAGGTCTACGTCGCTCCGACGGCCCGGCGGCGGGGCGTGGGCACCAAGCTCGGGGTCGCGGCCGTCGTCACGGCGGCCGCCCGGGGCTGGGCGCCCGTGCGGGTGGACGGTCAGCGCACCGATCTGGGCGAGGCGTGGCTGTCCTCGGTCTGGCCGACCTCCTGGGACGACCTCCCGGCGTGCAGCACCGTGGCACCGCCGATGACGCCACCGGCCGAGGCCGCCGGCGTGCCCGCACGCAACCTGGTGCCCGATCCGGGAGCACCCAGGGCGTTCGCTCAGGCCAGCCGGGTGACCTCCACCGCGACCGTGTGCCCCTCGCTGTGCGGCCCGGAGAACAGCCCCTTGAACGGCGGGACGTCGCCGTAGTCGCGACCCCGGCCGAGCGTGACGTGCCGGTTGCCGATCGGGACGGAGTTGGTGGGGTCGAAGCCGTTCCAGCCACCGTCCCACCACTCCACCCAGGCGTGGCTCTCGCCGGTCACCGCGGCGCCGATCTCGCCGTCGGGCCGCGGGTGCAGGTAGCCGGAGACGTAGCGGGCCGGCATGCCCAGCGCGCGCAGGATGCCGACGGTGACGTGGGTGATGTCCTGGCAGACGCCCTTGCCCGAGTGCCAGGCCTGCATCGCGTTGGTCTTCACGTTCGTGGAGCCCGACAGGTACTCCATGTGGTCGTGCACGAACCCGCACACCAGCGGGCCGGCGTCCTGCGGCCGGCCCTCGCCCACGAGCTCACGGGCGGCCGAGACGACGTCGTCGTCGATGGCGGTGAGCGCCGTCGGGGCCAGCAGCTCGCCGAACTCCTCGCGCACCTCCCGCCCGGCCAGCGCCGCCCAGCCCAGCCGGTCGTGCGCGGCCAGGTCGGGGCCGGCCTCGACGATGGAGGTGCCGGTGACCACGAGCTCGGCGTGCGGGGTGTGCAGGTCGAAGGCGGTCACCGTCGAGCCCCAGTAGTCGCGGTAGGGGTAGGCGGTGGCGCCGGGCTCGATCTCGACCCGCGAGCGCAGCGTCGTCTGCCGGGCGCTGTTCTCCGGCGTCAGCCGTGCCTCGTTGTAGGACGACCGCACCGGCCCGCTGTAGTGGAACCGGGTGCGGTGCACGATCTGCAACCGCCAGCGGGAGCCGGGGGTGCGCGCGACCGGGGCCTGCGTCTGGAACTGCGTCACCCTGCCTCCTCCGGCACCCACACCTGCGGGGCCTGCTCGGTGAAGAAGCGGTGGGTCACCGCGGCGCTGGCCGCCGAGGAGGTGCGCTGCAGTTCCTCCAGCCGCGCCGGCAGCTGGGCCAGCAGGTCCGGCGTGCTCATGAACTCCAGCATGGTGCGGGCCCGGCCGACGATGCGGTGCGCCTCGCCGGCCACGCCCACCCGCGCCGCGTCCCGCACCGTCGAGCGCTGCAGCTCGGCCAGGCACGCCTCCGCCTGCTCCAGCGAGGCGAACACCGAGCGCGGGAACAGCCGGTCCAGCAGCAGGAACTCCGCCGCCCGGCTGGAGTCGACCACGCCGCGGTAGGTGCGCAGGTAGGGCTCGTAGGCGCCGGTGGAGCGCAGCACCAGCGTCCAGGACGGCGCCGCGTCGCCGGCCAGCACGCGGGTCGACAGCATCCGCGAGGTCATGTCCACCCGCTCCAGCGAGCGGCCCAGGATGAGGAACAGCCAGCTCTCGTCGCGGCTCATCGTGGCGTCGGCCAGCCCGAAGACCATCGCCGAGCGCTCGCGGACGAACCGGAACAGCGAGTGCGGGCCGTACCGGCGGGCCATCGTGCGCTGCTGCGGCAGGGCGTTGTGCGTGACGTTGAGCGATTCCCAGATCTCGGCGCTGAGCACCTCGCGCGCGCCGCGGGCGTTCTCGCGGGCGGCCGACAGGGCGCCCACGATCGAGCTGGGGCTGGACCGGTCGAAGGCGAGGGAGGCCAGCACCCGCTCGGTGTCGGCCTCCGGCTCGGGCACCGGGGAACCCATGAGGGCGAGCAGGTTCGCGCACGCCCGGCGCTCGTCGATCCACGGGTCCTCGACCAGCCGCTGGGTGTGGACGTCGAGGATGCGGGCGGTGTCGTCGGCGCGCTCGACGTAGCGGCCGATCCAGAACAGCGACTCCGCGATCCGGCTCAGCATCCTGCGCCTCCGACGGCTTGCTGCTGCTGCTGGGACTGGGCCAGGGCGTTGTCGTTCACCGGGCCGGGGTCCGGCACGGGTGGTTCGTCGGGCAGGTCGGCGGGGGTGAACTCGACGGTGGTGAGGTCCCGCGTCGGGCCCTCGCCGTCGTCCACCGGCCGCGGGCGGCTGAGCACCCAGGTGTCCTTGGATCCGCCGCCCTGGCTGGAGTTCACCACCAGCTCCCCCTCGGGCAGGGCGACGCGGGTCAGCCCGCCGGGCAGCACCCACACCTTGTCGCCGTCGTTGACCGCGAACGGCCGCAGGTCGACGTGCCGCGGGGCGATCCGGCCACCTACCAGCGTCGGGCAGGTGGACAGGCCGATCGGCTTCTGCGCGATCCAGTCCCGCGGGGTGGCGCGGACCTTGACGGCCAGCTCCGCCAGGGTCTTCTCGTCCGCGCGGGGCCCGATGACGATGCCCTTGCCGCCGGAGCCGTCGACCGGCTTGAGCACCAGCTGGTCGAGGGATTCCAGCACCCACTCGACGGTGTCCCGGTCGTCGAGCCGGTGGGTCTCGGCGTTCTGCAGCACCGGTTCCTCGCCCAGGTAGTACCGCACGAGGTCGGGCACCCAGGTGTAGAGCAGCTTGTCGTCGGCGACGCCGTTGCCCACGGCGTTGGCGATGGTGACCCGGCCGGCCCGGGCGGCGTTGAGCACCCCGGCGCAGCCGATCACCGAGTCGGGGCGGAAGTGCACCGGGTCGAGGAACTCGTCGTCGATGCGGCGGTAGATGACGTCGACGCGCCGCTGCCCGTCCGTCGTCCGCATGCTCACCTGGTTGCCGGCGCAGACGAGGTCGCGGCCCTCGACCAGCTCGACGCCCATCTGGCGGGCCAGCAGCGCGTGCTCGAAGTAGGCGGAGTTGTAGACGCCCGGCGTGAGGACGACGACCGTCGGATCGGCGACGTTGGAGGGCGCGCTCGCCTTCAGGGCCGCCAGCAGCCGGGTCGGGTAGTCGTCGACCGGCTGGATGCGGTGGTCGGCGAACAGCTCCGGCAGCACCTGGCTCATCGCCGCGCGGTTGGTGACGACGTAGCTGACCCCCGACGGCGAGCGCAGGTTGTCCTCGAGGACCCGGAAGTCCCCGGCCTCGTCGCGCACCAGGTCGATGCCGCTCACGTGCACGCGGACGCCGTTGGGCGGGATCAGCCCGTGCGCCTGGCGGTGGAAGTGCGCGCTCGTCGTCACCACGCTGCGCGGCACGATCCGGTCGGCGAACACCTGACCGGCGCCGTACACGTCGGCGAGGAAGGCCTCCAGCGCGAGCACCCGCTGGGCGACGCCGCGCTCGATGACGTCCCACTCGTCGGCGCCGATGACCCGCGGCACGATGTCCAGCGGGAAGGGCTGCTCCTCTCCGGCATGGGCGAAGGTGACCCCGGCGTCGCGGTAGGTCTGGCTCAGCAGGTCCGCGCGGGCGGCCAACTCCTCGCCGTCGATCGGCTGCAGCGAGGCGAACAGGCCCGCGTACGCCGGCCGAGGGTCCCCGACGGCGCCGAACATCTCGTCCCACTGCTGCCCCAGGACGTAGCCGTCGAAGAGGTCCGCCATGGCCCCGAACCTAGTTCGAGGATGTGTCCCGCGCGTTTCGGGTGGTGGCGACGGCGAGCCAGGGGCGCAGCGAGCCGTCGGACAGCAGCCGGCCGACCCGCCCCGAGTTCTCCTGCGCCTGGCGGAAGGCCGGGTCCTGCCCGTGCCGGCGCCCGATCTCCGCGTCGACGGCGTCGGCCGCCCGGGTCCACTCCGCCGGGCTGTCGGCGAGGTCGGCCTCGGTGGCCTCGAGCACCTCGAACCCGGCCGCGGCCAGGAGCCCGCGGGTCTCCGCCTCCGACGGGAACTCGTTGCCCTCCGGAGGCGCCGAGGTGAGCGGCCCGTCGGCGACGAAGACCAGCAGGCCCAGCCGGGTGCCGTCTCCCAGCACCCGGCGCAGCTCGCCCAGCGCCCCGGCCTTGTCCGACGTGGTGCAGAGGACGCCCAGGCACACCGCGGCGTCGAAGGAGGCATCGGCGAAGGGCAGCTGCTGCCCCAGGGCCACGACCGAGCGCAGGCCGAACAGCCGCCGGGAGGCCCGCACCGCGGCGGCCATCGGCTCGGCGCACACCGGGCGCACCCGTCGCTCGGCGGCCAGCCACGCGGCCGGCCCACCCACCCCCGCGCCCGAGTCGAGCACGCGGCTGTCCGGGCGGAGCTCCAGCCGGTCGGCCAGCCAGCGCAGCGCGCCCTCGCTGCCGCTGCCCCGGCACCCGGCCGGTATCGCGGTCTCCGCACCGAGCGCCCGCACCGCCTCCTCGGTCCAGCCGGCGACGGTGTCGAACTCCGCCTCCATCGCCTCGCTCTCGAGCTCGGTCATGCCCTGCCTCTCAGCTCCGTCGCGACCGCGGCCTTCACGCGCGCGCCGTCGTCCTCACCCCTGCCCGAGCCCATCCCGGACAGGTTCACACCGACGACGCCGTCGATCGCCAGCAGCGCCTGCGCCTCCTCGACGGCGGCGGCGACCCCGGCCGCCCGCGGGTCGGGCGAGGCCAGCACCCGCTCCACCCGGTCGTCGTCGAGCTGGAACCCGGGGAAGCGCTGCAGCACCCGCGCCGAGCGCTCGTCGGTGTAGACGGCGACCCCGGCGACGAACGGCAGCGTCGCCCCGGCCGCCCGCGCTGCGGCGACGAACGCGGCCACCCGCGCCGGGCTGCGCACGTGGTTGAGCACGCACAGCTGCGCCCCCGCCCGCTGCTTGCCGGCGACCCGGGCGGGCCGCGCGTCGACCGGGGGTGCCTCGGGCGACTCCGGCACGGCGACGGCGAGGCCCATGCCGGCGGCGAGCGCGGCCAGCCGGGGTCCGTCGAGGTCGAAGACCTGGCTGACCCCGGGGCGGACGCCGGGGCCGCGGGCGTCGCCGGTGACGCAGAGGACGCCGTCGACGCCGAGGGCCAGGAGGCCGGCCAGCTCCTGCTCCAGCACCACGCGATTGCGGTCGCGGCAGGCCAGCGTCGTCCACAGCCGGCCCCCGGCGGCGTGCACCCGCGCGGCCATCATCGTGGGCGGGACGTCCGGCCGGTTGGCGTGCTCACCGGCCAGCAGCGCGTCGGAGACCGGCGCGAGCACCTCGACCACCCGGCGGACGGAATCGGCGTCGTAGGGCGCCGTCGTCAGGTCGGTGAGGACGACGGGGCCGCGCGCGGCGGCGGCGAGCAGGGCGCTGGTCGCCGCCGGTTCGGCGGGCGGATCGGGCCAGGACGGCAGCGGCCCGTCGAGGAAGACGCAGCGGTGCTCGGCCACCTCGCACCGCTCGTCGGCCCGCACCCCGCCGCACGGGCCGAGGACCATGCGCTTCGGGCAGCCGAGCCGGGGTGGGAGGAGGTCCGGCACCGTCCAGCCCTGTCCGCTGCGACCCCGGGCCAAACCCGGTGCGGCCGCCCCGGCGACCGGGAACAGAACGGAGCCGGCGCAGGTTGACGGTCTCACTAGTTTAACTCTCAACCGAGGAGGCCGGCATGCCTGCCGTCACCGTCGAGGACACCACCACGCTCGCCCGCGTCCCGCTCCCGGCGCCGGGCACGGTGCGCCGCCGGACCCGCTCGGTCACCACCGCCCCGTCCGGCTTCGAGGGCGAGGGCTTCCCGGTGCGCCGCGCCTTCGCCGGCGTCGACCTCCGCGACCTCGACCCCTTCATCCACATGGACCAGATGGGCGAGGTGGAGTACGCGCCGGGTGAGCCGAAGGGCACGTCGTGGCACCCGCACCGCGGCTTCGAGACCGTCACCTACCTCATCGACGGCACCTTCGAGCACGCCGACTCCCACGGCGGCGGCGGCACGATCAGCAACGGCGACACCCAGTGGATGACCGCCGGTGGCGGCGTCCTGCACATCGAGAAGCCGCCGGAGTCCCTCGTGGTCAGCGGCGGGCTCTTCCACGGCCTGCAGCTGTGGGTGAACCTGCCGATGGCGCAGAAGTGGGTGGAGCCGCGGTACCAGGACCTGCGGGCGCAGGAGTCGGTCCTGCTGGCCAGTGCCGACGCCGGCGCGCTGCTGCGCGTCATCGCCGGAGAGATCACGGATGCCGGGCGCTCTGTCGTCCATCGGGGTCCCGGGTCGACGTACACCCCGATGGCGATGGTGCACGCCACCGTCTCCCCCGGGGCGACGCTCGACCTGCCGTGGCGGAAGGACTTCAACGCCCTGGTCTACGTGCTCTCGGGCGCCGGTTCCGTCGGCATCGACGGGGCACCGGTGCGCACCGGCCAGCTCGCGGTGCTCGGCCCCGGGGACACCGTGACCATCCGGGGCGCGGAGCACCAGGAGTCCCGCACGCCGGCGCTCGACGTCGTCGTCCTGGGCGGTGCGCCCATCCGCGAGCCCATCGCGATGTACGGCCCGTTCGTCATGAACACCCGCCAGGAGGTCGCCGACGCGTTCGAGGACTGGCAGAAGGGCCGGCTGGGCTCCATCCCGGCCGCCTACGGACGCCGCGAGCCGGTCCCGCACGGCACGGTCGTGGGCGAGGCCGGGCAGGGCACCCCTCCGGCGCCCCGCACCTGAGCTGCGCTCGTGAGTGCCGGTCCCCCGGTGGTCCCGGCCACCGGGGGCCCCGGCACCTCCGGGCTCAGTCGCCGGAGGACTCCATGACCGAGAACGCGGCGCCCCACGGGTCCTCGAGCACGGCGAACCGGCCGAACGAGGAGTCCTCGGCCGGGTGCAGCACCTTGCCGCCGGCACCCTCGACCGTGGCGACCGCGCCGTCGGTGGAGGACACGGCGAAGCACACCGTCCACCCCCTCGGCAGGCCGGGCTGCACCTTGCCCAGGCCGCCGAGGGGGCGGTCCCCGGTACGGAACATCGCGTAGTCCATGTTCTCCATCGCGTCCCACTGGAAGCCGAAGACGGCGGTGTAGAACCGCTGGGCGCTCGCGGTGTCGTCGACGGCGCCCTCGTTCCAGACCAGGGTGCCGGGCTCGTTGAACCGCTGGACACCGGTGTGCTCGCCGGCCTGCCAGAGCCCGAACGCGTTCCCCTGCGGATCCAGCGCGATGACCATCGTGCCCATCGGCCCGACCTGCATCGGCTCGGCGACGACCGTGCCGCCGGCCTCGCGGATCCGACCGGCCGTCGCCGCGGCGTCGTCGGCGGCGAAGTAGGTGTTCCAGGCCGGCGGGTCGCCCTCGGCCATCAGGGGGCCCAGGCCGGCCACCTGGGAGCCGTCCTTCTCCGCGTTCGAGTAGCCGCCGTACTGCGCGTCGCCGCCGGTCCAGGTCCAGCCCAGCAGGTCGCCGTAGAACGCCTTGGCGCCGTCCATGTCGCCCGCGCCGTAGTCGATCCAGCAGGGGGTGCCGGCCGGCCAGGCGGTGTCTCGTGTGGGCATCTCGCTCCTCCTCCGAATGAGAGGAGGGTCACGCTCCCACCGGGCTCTGACACTTCCCAGGGTTCCCGGCGCGAGGGCTCAGAAGCGGCCGCCACCCATCCCGCCGCCGCCTCCGCCGCCACCTCCGCCGCCGAACCCGCCGCCACCGCCGAAGCCCCCGCCGAACCCGCCGCGGCCACCGCCGGCCAGGATCCCGCCGAGCACGAGGCTGCCCAGGTCCACGCCGCCGCGGCGGTAGCCCCCGCCGTAACCGCCGCCGAAGCCACCGGGGCCGCCGCCGTAGCCGCCGCCCCAGCCGCTGCAGGTCGTCCTGCGCCCGCTCGAGGGCGGAGCGCGCCAGTGACGTCGCCCGGTGCGCATCCTGGAGCGCGGCGACCGGCTCGTCGCGCCCGCGGTCGACGGCGGCGTCGAGGTGCCGCTGCGCCTCGGCCAGCCGGGTCCGCGCCTCGGGTCCGATCGCCCCGCGCCGGGTGGCGATGAAGTCCGCGGCGGCGTCGATCTCCGACCGGGCCGTCAGCAGCGCGGAGTCCAGCGCACCGGCCGCCCGGCGACGTTGCGCCTCCGCGTCGCGGGCGACGGCGAGCGCCTGCTCGAGCGCGATGTCGGCCTCCTCCAGCTGCCGCAGCGCCGCGAGCGGGTCCGGGCGCTCCCCGGCCGTCAGCTCGTCGGCCGCCGTCAGCGCCGCCTCCGCGCGGGCCACCTGGGGGCGCAGGCCGCCACTGTCTCCCGACGCGGCGAGGGACCGGGCCTCGGCGAGGTCCTTCTCCGTCTCGGCCCGCACCGCCGCCACCCGCCCGCCGGCGGCCGCCAGGTCCGCGTCGAGCCGGCCGACGGCGTCGAGCAGCGTGGTGGTCTGCGCGATCGCGTCCTCGGCCGCGCGGATGTCGCCGACGGCGGTGCCGGGCTCGGTCGAGGCGAGGGCGGCGCGGGCCTCCTGCACCTCCTGCTCGCCGGCGGCCAGCCGGGCGCGCGCCTCGGTGACGTTGTCCGCGACCGGTGCCACGGCCGCCGCCGCGAAGCGCTGCTGCAGCTGCGCCAGCCGCTGCTCCTCCTGCGGGATGCGCGCCTGCAGCTCGGCGATCCGCGGCGCGAGGGCGTCGAGCACCTGCGGCGCGGTGTGCTCCAGGTCCCGGAGCTCCGCGAAGGCACCGGCCTGCTCGTCCAGCCGGGCGCCCGCGGCCTGCGTGAGCCGCAGCATCTCGCCGAGCATCTGCCGGGTGGTCGGCTCGTCCTCCGGCACGTCGTCGTCCAGCTGCTGGCGCAGCGTGAACGCGCGGGAGAGCTCGTCGCGTGAGGCCGCCAGCGCCGTGTCGAAGCCGGTCACGGCCTGCTCGCCGTACTGGGAGCGGGCGTAGTCGAGGTCCAGCTGCGAGGTCTTCATCGCCTCGTCGAGCTCCAGCAGCGCGGAGCTGGCCCGGAACTGCAGCTGCTCGGTCGTCTCGCCGGCGTACGGGTCGACCTTCTCGATCCGCGCGACCGGCGGCAGCGCCGCGCGGGCCTTCTTCCGGCGGTTGCGGCTCACCAGGTAGGCGCCGCCGCCGACGACGGCGATCCCGCCCAGCACCAGGAGGGCGCCGCCCCCGCCGGACCCCCCGGATCCGGGCGCCTCGCCGGTGCGCAGGATGTCGGCGAACGCGATGACACCGGCGTCCCAGTTGCCGTCCGCGAACTCGGGGTCCACCGCCTGGCCGGCCAGCTGCTCGGCCTCGGAGAGCGTCACCTCGCCGCCGTCGGGGACGTCGATGCCGTACTCGCGCTGGTTCACGGCCACCGCCATGAGGGCGTCGGCATTGCCGAGCCCCGACAGCTGCTCGGTCTGGGTCATCCACTCCTGGCGCGTGAGTCCGCCGAAGTCGTCGACGAAGACCACGAACAACTGGGTGCCGTTCGACGACTGGAGCTCGTCGAGGGCGTCGCCGATCGCGGCCTCGTCCTTGAGGACACCGGCCTCGTCGACGATCTGGTCCTCCAGCCGGAACGGTTCCTCGGCCAGCGCCGGGCCGGCTCCGACGGCGAGCAGGGCGGAGGCGCCCAGGACCACGAACAGCCGGCGCGCGGCTCCCTCGACACGGATCACCGATCGACCCTACCGGCGACGCGGTGGGTCCGGTGCCCGCGCGCTGGGTAGGGGCGCCCGGCAGGTCCCCACCACGCCGAGGAGTGCCCGTGCCCGACGACGACCGGATCCCCGCTGCCGACCTCCCGCCGGGGGCGGTGCGCCGGGTCGGCGACTGGGCCGTCGGCAACCGAGGCACCGGCCCGGACGGAGAGGACCGCTTCTTCGCCGTCTCCCGCCGCTGCCGCCACCAGCTCGCCGACCTGTCGGAGGGGTCGGTGGACGCCGAGGGCTGCCTCGTCTGCCCGTGGCACCAGAGCCGCTACGACGTCCGCACCGGCGAGATGGTCGAGGGGCCGCGCGGCTTCCTCGGCTACCACGGGCCGACGCCGGGCTACACCCAGCTGGTGCGGCTGCTCGGCTCGGTGGCCCGGTTGCGGGTGCGCCGCGCCTCCCGCACCGGCGACGACGTCGTCCTCGACTGACCCAGGCATAGGAACCTTTACCTACGCCCCACGCCCTCGGGACGTAGGTAAAGGTTCCTATGCCTCACCGGGGCGGGGCGGATCAGCGGAGGCGCTCCCACTCGGCGCGGCGGCGGGCCTGGTCGTCGGGGTCGGGCACGGGCAGCGAGGCCAGGAGCCGCTGGGTGTAGGGGTGCTGCGGCGCCCCGAGTACCTGCTCCCCGGTCCCCTCCTCGACCAGCTCGCCCTTGTAGAGCACCGCGATGCGGTCGGCGAGCAGGTCGACGACGGCGAGGTCGTGGCTGATGAACAGGCACGCGAAGCCCAGCCGGCGCTGCAGCTCGTCGAACAGCTCGAGCACCCGCTTCTGCACCGACACGTCCAGGGCCGAGGTGGGCTCGTCGGCGATGAGCAGCTCGGGGTCGAGCGCCAGGGCCCGCGCGAGGCTGGCGCGCTGCCGCTGACCACCGGAGAGCTCGTGCGGGAAGCGGTCGCCGAAGCTCTTCGGCAGCTGCACCGCCTCGAGCAGCTCGTCCACCCGACCCCGGGCCTCACGCGGGTTCTTCGCCCGGCGGTGCACGACCAGCGGCTCGGCCACCGCGTCGGCGATGGTGAGCAGCGGGTTGAAGCTCGAGGCCGGGTCCTGGAACACGAACCCGATCCGTTCGCGCAGCGGCCGGAACGCCCGCTCCTTCACGCCGTTCATCTCGGTGCCGTGCACCTGCAGCGAGCCGCCGGTCACCCTGGTCAGCCCGGCGATGGCGCGGCCGATCGTCGTCTTGCCGCTGCCGCTCTCGCCGACCAGGCCGAGCACCTCGCCCGGGCGGATCGAGAAGCTGACGCCGTCGACGGCGACGAAGTCGGGCTGGCGCAGCCGGCCCGGGTAGACGATCCGCAGGTCGCGGGCCTCGACCACCGGCGTCGCGTCCTGCCAGCCGGCGGCCCGGGCGCCGGCCCGGTCGGCCGTACGGGCGCGGCCCTCGCCGAGGCGCGGCACGGAACCGAGCAGCTCGCGGGTGTACTCGTCCACCGGCGCGGAGAACAGGGTGCGGACGTCGGCCTGCTCGACGATCCGCCCCTGGTACATGACCGCGACCCGGTCCGCGAGGTCGGCGACGACGCCCATGTTGTGCGTGATCAGCACGATCGCGGTGCCGAACTCGTCGCGGCAGCGGCGCAGCAGGTCGAGGATCTCGGCCTGCACGGTGACGTCGAGGGCGGTGGTCGGCTCGTCGGCGATGATCACGCCGGGGTCGAGCGCGAGCGCCTGGGCGATGACGATGCGCTGCTTCTGCCCGCCGGAGAACTGGTGCGGGTAGTGGTCGACGCGCTTCTCCGGGTCGGGGATGCCGACCCGGCGCAGGACGTCGATGGCCTTGGCCCGGGCCTCCTTCTTGCTGTAGTCGCCGTGGGCGCGCAGCCCTTCGGCGATCTGCCAGCCGACCGGGAACACCGGGTTCAGCGCGGTCGAGGGCTCCTGGAACACCATGGCGGCGTCCCGGCCACGCACCTCGCTGAGCCCGCGGCGCGACAGCGTGACGACGTCGGAGGTGCTGGCGCCGTCCTTGCTGGTCAGCATGATCGCGCCGCGGGTGAGCGCGGTCTCCGGCAGCAGCCCGAGGATGGAGCGGGCGGTGACGGTCTTGCCGCTGCCGCTCTCCCCCACGATGGCCAGCACCTCGCCGGCGCCGACGGTGAGGCTGACGTCCTGGACGGCGGCGACGTCGCCGGCGTCGGTGGCGAAGCTGACCGACAGGTTGTCGATGTCGACGACGCCGTTCACTGCACGCCTCATCGGTCCAGCCTCTCGTCGTCGGGTTCTTCCAGGCCCGCCAGGCCGCCGGGGGCAGCGAGCGTCCCGCCGGGCACCACGGACACGTCGACCGGGTCGGGCGGGACGTCGCCCGCGCGACGCCGGGTGCGCAGGCGCGGGTCGGCCAGGTCGTTGAGGCTCTCGCCGACCAGGGTCAGCCCCAGGACGACGAGCACGATGGCCAGGCCGGGGAACAGAGCGGTCCACCAGATGCCGCTGGTCACGTCGGACAGCGCCTTCTGCAGGTCGTAGCCCCACTCGGCGGCAGCGGTGGGCTCGATGCCGAAGCCGAGGAAGCCGAGCCCGGCCAGCGTCAGGATGGCCTCGGAGGCGTTGAGCGTGACGATCAGCGGGAGGGTCCGCGTCGCGTTGCGGAACACGTGCCGGGACATGATCCGCCAGTTCGAGGCACCGATGACCCGGGCGGACTCGACATAGGCCTCGGCCTTGATCCGCACCGTCTCCGCGCGCACCACGCGCAGGTACTGGGGAACGAAGATGACCGTGATCGAGATGGCCGCGGCCATGATGCCGCCCCGGAGGCTGGACTCACCGCCGTTCAGCACGATGCCGACGACGATGGCCAGCAGCAGCGAGGGGAAGGCGTAGATCGCGTCGGCCACGACCACGAGCACGCGGTCGAGCCAGCCGCCGAAGTAGCCGGCGACCAGGCCGAGCAGCACGCCGATCACGATCGACATCAGGACGGCGGCGACGATGACGTACAGCGCAGTCCGCGTCCCCCAGATCACCCGGGACAGCACGTCGTACCCGCCGACGGTCGTGCCGAGCCAGTGTTCCGACGACGGCGGCTGCTGGGCCCCGAACGAGCCGGTCGCGTCCCGGAGCTGGTTGAACTCGTAGGGCGCCAGCAGCGGCGCGAGGAGCGCCGTCAGCAGGAAGATCCCCGTCAGGATCAGGCCGGCGAGCAGCATGCCGCGCTGCAGCCCGACGCTCTGCCGCAGCTGGTGGATCACCGGCAGGCGGCGCCAGCCACGGGGCTTGCGCCCGGTGGCCGGGGCGTCGGCGGCGGGGTCGACGGCGGTCGAGGCACTGTCGTTCGAGGCGGTGGCGTTCGAGGCGGTGGCCATCTCAGTACCTCACCCGGGGGTCGATGAGCGCGGCGATGACGTCGACGACGAAGTTGATCAGCGCCACGATGACGGCGGCCAGGACGACGATGCCCTGGACGGCGACGAAGTCGCGAGCCTGCAGGTACTCGACCAGCTGGAAACCCAGCCCCTTCCACTCGAAGGTCGTCTCGGTGAGCACCGCGCCGCCGAGCAGCAG
The DNA here is from genome assembly GCA_963747895.1 of uncultured Actinomycetota bacterium. Lineage (GTDB taxonomy): Bacteria > Actinomycetota > Actinomycetes > Mycobacteriales > Geodermatophilaceae > Blastococcus. Next base: position 132,976 of record CAVVGX010000001.1, on the reverse strand, counting down.
TGCGATCTGCAGGCCGATGACCGTGACGATGGGGATCAGGGCGGGCCGGTAGGCGTGCTTGCGCAGCAGCCGCCGCTCCCTGACCCCGCGGGAGCGGGCCGCCTCGACGTAGCCGCTGCCCAGCGTGCCGATGACGTTGGTGCGCACCAGCCGGAGGAAGACACCGGCGGTGAGCAGGCCCAGCGCGATGGCCGGGAGGACCGCGTGCTCGAGCACGTCCCGGATCACCTCGGGATCGCCGAGCCTGAGCGCGTCGATCAGGTAGAAGCCGGTGCTCCCCTCCTGCGACTGCAGCTGGATCTCCGCGCCGGTGGAGGCCCGGCCGGCGACGGGCAGCCAGCCGAGGTTGACCGCGAAGACCAGCTTGAGCAGCAGACCGGCGAAGAACACCGGCGTCGCGTAGCAGAGGATCGCGAAGATCCGCAGGACGGCATCGGGCCCGCGGTCGCGCAGGTAGGCGGCGAGCCGGCCGAGCGGGATGCCGACGGCGAAGGCGACGATCAACGCGTAGAAGGCCAGCTCGAGGGTGGCGGCGCCGAACGAGGTCAGCATGTCGGTGACCTCGCGGCCGTCGCTGATCGCCGTCCCGAAGTCGCCGCGGACCAGCTGGCCCAGGTACTCCCAGTACTGCACCAGGATCGGCCGGTCGTAGCCGGCCTCGCTGATGCGCCGGGCCAGCTCGTCGGCCGGCAGCCGGCCGCCCTGCGCGGCGGTGATCGGGTCACCGGTGAGCCGCATGAGGACGAAGACCGTCGTCACCAGGATGAAGATGGTCGGGAAGATCAGCAGGAAGCGGATCACGAGATAGCTGCCCAGCCCACCGCTGCGGCGCTCCCGGGGCGCAGCGGGCGCGTTCTCCGGGGCTGCGCCGTCCCCGGTGACCTCGGTCGTGGTGGTCGTCATCTCTCCCACTCGGTGGTCGGGCCCTCACACGGCAGACCCCGGGTGATCCGCGCGCGGCGGGTCACCCGGGGCCGTGGTGCCTTCAGTCTCCCAGCTGGTGGGATCAGCCCTTGCTCAGGGCTCCGTAGCGGAACTTGAAGGACGCGTCGAGCGTGTCCTCCGCGCCCTCGACGTCGGAACCGACGACGGCGACCTGGGCGCCCTGCAGGTAGGGGACCGTCGACAGGTCGACGGCCTCCAGCTCCTGGATCTGCTCGATCAGGGCCTGGCGCTCGGCCGGGTCGGCCGTGCTCGCCTGCTGCAGGATCAGGTCGTTGACCTGCTGGTTGTCGTAGTGGTTGCTGAGGAAGTTCTCCGTGAGGAAGAACGGCGTCAGGTAGTTGTCCGCGTCCGAGTAGTCCGGGAACCAGCCGAGCTGGTAGGCCGGGTAGGCATCGGCGGTGCGCTGCTTCGAGTACTGGGTCCACTCGGTCGTCTGCAGGTTGACCGTGAACAGACCGTCGGTCTCGAGCTGGTCCTTGATCAGGGCGTACTCGTCGGCCGAGGACGGGCCGTAGTGGTCGTTCGAGTACTGCAGGTTCAGCTCCACCGGGGTGGTGACCCCCGCGGCCTCGAGCCGTGCCTTGGCGGCCTCGGCGTCCGGACCGCCCTGCTTGTCGCCGTACAGCGGCTTCAAGGGCTCGACGGCACCGGTCAGGCCGTCGGCGACGTGGGAGTACAGCGGCGTGTAGGTGCCCTTGTAGACCTGGTCGGCGATCTCCTCGCGGTCGATCAGGTCGGCCACGGCCTGGCGGACGGCCGTCGCCTTGGCCGGGTCGGCCTCGGGCGTGGTGGCACCGTAGGGCTGGGTGTCGAAGTTGAACGTGATGTAGCGGATCTCGCCGCCGGGGCCGTCGACGACCTTGACCCCGTCGTCGCCACGCAGGTCCTCGATGTCGGTGGCGGTCAGGCTGCGCCACGCGACGTCGATGTTGCCCTGCTGGACGTCCAGCTTGAGGTTCGACGCATCGGCGTAGTACTTGACGTTGACCTGGTCGGTCTTGGCCTCGCCGAGCACACCCTGGTAGTCGGGGTAGGCCTCGTAGGAGATCAGGTTGTTCTGGTCGTAGTTCGTGATGACGTACTGGCCGGCGAAGGCCTCGCCGTCGACGATCTCCTGGTCCGGGGTGATCTCGTCGGCCGAGAAGACGTCCTCGTCGACGATCGGGCCCGCCGGGCTCGACAGGATCTGCGGGAAGACCTGGTCGTTCTCGGTCTTGAGGTTGAACACGACCGTGGTGTCGTCCGGGGTCTCGACGCTGTCGAGGTTGTACAGCAGCGAGGACGGGCCGTTCTCGTCGGCGATCGCCAGCTGGCGGTCGAACGTGAACTTGACGTCGGAGCTGGTCAGGTCGTTGCCGTTGGCCCACTTCAGGCCCGGCTTCAGCTTCACCGTGTACTCGGTGGGCGAGGTGAACTCGGCCGACTCGGCGATGTCCGGCTCGACGTCCGGGCTGCCGTAGGGGGTGTTCATCAGGAACGGGTAGATCTGGTTCATGACCGCGAACGAGCCGTTGTCGTAGGAACCGGCCGGGTCGAGGAAGGTGATCTTGTCGGTCGTGCCGATGGTCAGCGCGCCGCCGCTGGAGCTCCCGCTGTCGGAACCGCCGCTGTCGCCGTCGCCGCCGCCGCAGGCGCTGAGCAGCAGAGCCGTCACCGCGACGCCCGCCGTGGCGACCATGCGCCGACGGCTGCTCGATCCGGAGATCATCCGATACCTCGTCTTCGTAGAACAGCGGCCCGCGGGCGCGTACGCGCCGAGTGGGGACCGCTACAGGTCAGTGGAGGACGTAGGTCTAACACGCGGGTGGCGCCGCAAGAAATGTCGCGAGAACACCGTTACCGCGTCGTGACTGCAGCCGGAGGCCGCGCAGACCGGAGATCTCCCCCGTTCCTCGTCAGGCGCTGATGGTGCGGCGGCCCTCGAACGCGCGGCCCAGCGTGACCTCGTCGGCGTACTCCAGGTCGCCGCCCACCGGCAGGCCGCTGGCCAGCCGGCTCACGGTGAGCCCCATCGGGCCGACCAGCCGCGCCAGGTAGGCGGCGGTCGCCTCGCCCTCGAGGTTGGGGTCGGTGGCGATGATCAGCTCGGTGACCGCGCCGTTCATCAGCCGGGTCATGAGCTCCTTGACCCGCAGGTCGTCCGGGCCCACGCCGTCGATCGGGCTGATCGCGCCGCCGAGCACGTGGTAGCGGCCGCGGAACTCCCGGGTGCGCTCGATGGCGACGACGTCCTTGGGCTCCTCGACGACGCAGAGCACGTCCTCGGAGCGTCGCGGGTCGCGGCAGATCCGGCACTGCTCGGCCTCGGCGACGTTGTAGCAGGTGACGCAGAAGCGGACCTCGGCCTGCACGCGGTTGAGCGCGGCGACGAGCCGGCCGACGTCGGCGGACTCGGAGGCCAGCAGGTGGAACGCGATCCGCTGCGCGCTCTTGGGCCCGACCCCCGGGAGGCGGCCGAGCTCGTCGATGAGGTCCTGGACGGCACCCTCGTACACGGTGTTCCTCGATCCCTGCGGTGTCGGAGCTCTCGGGGTCTGGCGCGGCCGGTCAGAGGCCGGGCAGACCCAGGCCGCCACCGCCGCCGAGCCCGCCGGCGAGCGGGCCCATGGTCTCGGCCGCGAGCTGGTCGACGGCGCGCTTGGCGTCACGGACGGCGGCCACGACGAGGTCCTGCAGCGTCTCCAGGTCGTCGGGGTCGACGGCGGACGGCGCGATGGTGAGCGCGGTGAGGTCGCCGTCGCCGGTCATCGTCGCCGAGACCAGGCCACCGCCGGCGGTGCCGGTGACCTCGCGTGCGGCGAGCGCCTCCTGCGCGGCGACGAGCTGCTGCTGCATCTCCTGCGCCTGCTTCATGAGCTGCGACAGGTCGGGCTGGCCTCCGGGGAACATGCGTCGAGAGTAGGCCGTCGGCCCCCTGCAGGGTCCCGCCACGAGCCCGCGAGTGGCGGGGGGCAGGGGGTCCTCACTCGATGGGCTGGGCGCCGAGCTGGGTCTTGAGCAGCTGGAGGGCGGCCTGCTCGGGATCCACCGCGGGCACGTGCTCCCGTCCACCCTCGGACGATTCCTCGGCCGCCCGCTGCGCCATCAGCTCGCTGGCCTCCGCCGCCTCCGCGACGCGGGCCGCTTCCCGGGCGTCCTCGCGGCTCACCTGCGGACCCGGCGTGGCGGCGCCCGCGACGACGACCTGCACCTTCCAGCGGACGCCGAGCAGCTCCTGCAGCGCGGCGCGGATGACGTCCTTGTTCAGGTCGTCCCCGAGCATCTTCGCCAGCGCGGGCGAGGTGGCCTCCAGCGTGAGGACGCCGGCGGCCAGATCGTGCACCTGGGCGCTCTTGAGCAGCGCCTCGGTGGTCCGCTTGTGGCCGCGGACGACCTTGAGCAGCTCGGGCCACACCCGCCGGACGTCGCTGGTGTCCAGCGTGCCCTCGGACTCCGGCGGGTTCGCCGAGACGACCGGCGTCGGCTCGCCGCCGCGCGGTGCGGGCGAGGACTCGGCGGCCGGGCGCGGCGCGACCGACGGCGCGGGCTCCTGCACCCGGCCGGCGGCGGCGCGGACGGCCGAGGGCTGCGCCGGGTGCGGCCAGTCCTCGTCGTCGGTGGGCTCGGGCGGCAGCGGGATGTCCGGCTCGTCGGTGGCCACGCGGGGCCGGCTCGGCGCCTGGGGTGCCGGACCGGCGGCCGAGGGTGCCGATGCCGGCGGCGTGGACGGCGACGCCGGGGGCGTCGATGCGGGTGCCGGGGTGGACCGTCGGACGGACCCGGGCTGCACCGTCTCCGGCCAGTCGTCCGCGGCGGCAGGGGCCGGTGCGCTCGCGGCCGGGGCCGCCGGCGCGGGAGCGGCCTGTGCGCGGCGCTGGGAGGGCCGGACGTAGCCCGTCGCCGCGGCGGCAGGTGCGGGCGCGGCGGGTGCGGGCTCGGCCGGCGCGGGGCGGGCCGGCTCGCGCGGGGCCTCGCGGACCGGCTCCGGCGCGGACGCCGGGCGGGCGGCGGCGCGTGGGGACTCCTGCGGCGCGGCCTCCGCGGGCGGGCGGCCGGCGTGCTCGCCGGCGATCGACATCCGCCGCTCGAGGCGCTCCAGCCGCTGCAGCGTGGCGACCGCCGAGCCGTCGGTGCCGGGCAGCAGCATGCGGGCGCAGACGAGCTCGAGCAGCAGCCGCGGCGCCGTCGTCCCCCGCATCTCGGTGAGCCCCTCGTGCACGGTGTCGGCCATCCGGGACAAGGTGGCCGACCCGAGCGCCTGGGCCTGCTGGCTCATCAGGTCGATCCGGTCCGACGGCGAGTCCAGCAGCCCGTTCCCACCGGCGTCGGGGACGGCGTCCAGCACGATGAGGTCGCGGAGCCGGTCGAGCAGGTCGGTGGCGAACCGCCGCGGGTCGTGCCCGGCCTCGACCACGCGGTCGACCGCGCGGAACACCCCGGCGGCGTCGTGCGCGGCGAGCGCGTCGATCGTCTCGTCGAGCAACGCGTCGTCGGTGACCCCGAGCAGGCCGACGGCGCTGCGGTAGGTGACGCCCTCGGCCCCGGCACCGGCGAGCAACTGGTCCAGGATCGACAGCGAGTCGCGGACCGAGCCACCGCCGGCGCGCACGACCAGCGGGAAGACCGTCGGCTCGACCGTCACGCCCTCGGCGGCGCAGGTCTTCTCCAGCAGCCCGCGCAGCGTCGCCGGCGGCACGAGGCGGAACGGGTAGTGGTGGGTGCGCGACCGGATGGTGGGCAGCACCTTGTCCGGCTCCGTCGTCGCGAAGACGAAGACCAGGAACTCCGGCGGCTCCTCGACGACCTTCAGCAGGGCGTTGAAGCCCTGCGAGGACACCATGTGCGCCTCGTCGACGATGTAGACCTTGTAGCGGCTGTTCACCGGGGCGAAGAAGGCGCGCTCGCGCAGGTCGCGGGCGTCGTCGACACCGCCGTGGCTGGCCGCGTCGATCTCGATGACGTCCAGCGAGCCGGGGCCGTCGGGGGCCAGTGCCACGCAGGAACCGCAGACGCCGCAGGGCGTCGAGGTGGGCCCCTGCTCGCAGTTGAGCGACCGGGCCAGGATCCGGGCCGACGACGTCTTGCCGCAGCCACGGGGGCCGCTGAAGAGGTAGGCGTGGTTGATCCGGCCGCCGTCCACCGCGTTCACCAGCGGCGCGGTGACGTGCTCCTGCCCGACCACCTCGGCGAAGGTCGCCGGGCGGTACTTCCGGTACAGAGCCAGTGCCACGCCGCGAGGTTACCCAGGCCCACCGACGCCGCCGTCACGTCGCCTGCGGGGAAAGAAAAGGACCCCCCGCGCACCCGCCAGAGCCCGCTTATCCTTGCTGCCTTCCGGCCCTGGGGAGGTTCACAGGGTGACGCCACACGAGGGGTCGCTTCCCACTGTAGAGCACCGCGCCCCGGCGACCGGTCACCCCCGGGACGCAGGCGGGCCCGCCGCGTCGGTGAGGACGGGCGGGCCCGGTTGCTGCGGAGGATGGGAGATTCGAACTCCCGAGGGGTTGCCCCCAACCCGCTTTCCAAGCGAGCGCCATAGGCCACTAGGCGAATCCTCCAACTGCGGGTCCGATGCTACCGGGCGGGCACCGGGACCTCGGCACGGCTCCCGGCGACGGGGACGCGCGTCCCCGGCCGGCTCGGGAGGACACCCCTTCTTCTCCCGGGGTGGTTGAGTGTCCCGACCTGCGGGCATGCCCGTGCGGATACGAACGATCGGCCCCCGGAAGCCCTCCGCGGAGGCGACCCGAGGAGGAGGCGGACATGAGCGAGGACACGCAGGTACGACCGCACGTGGTCGAGGCGATCGTCGGCGTCCTCAAGGGCGGCGACGCGGCCGGGCTGCCGGAGGGGGCCACCCCGGCGGAGAAGGCGGCCGCGAAGGACTCCTACCTCTCCGAGTTCGTCGCCGAGCGCGGCAAGCGCGACCGCCAGTCGCAGGCCTGGGAGCTGCTGCTCACCCGCAGCTACGACGAGCCCCCGACCTGGGGCCGGATCTTCGACGACCTCGACCCGGCGGTGCACACCGAGCTCGGCGAGCTCTTCGACGCCCTCCCCGCAGGCGCCCGGGAGGAGTACGTGCGCCGGTACGGGGAGCCCTCGGGCGTCTGACGCGGTCCGCTCCCGATCCGGCGATGTCCTCCTCCCTCACCGCTCCCGGCCGCCTCGTGGCCGATCGCTACCGGCTGCAGTCGCAGATCGGCGGCGGCGGCATGGGCGCGGTCTGGCTGGCCCGCGACGAGCGCCTGGGTCGCCAGGTGGCGGTCAAGCAGGTCCTGGTCTCCCAGACCGACGAGGCACTGGCCGAGCAGCAGCGGCAGCGCGCCCTGCGCGAGGGCCGGATCGCCGCCCGGCTGAGCCACCCGCACGCGATCTCGGTCTACGACGTCGCCCAGGAGGACGAGACGCCCTGGCTGGTCATGGAGTACCTGCCCTCGCGCAGCCTCTCCGAGGTGGTCACCGCCGAGGGCGTGCTGCGGGTGGACCAGGTGGCGCAGATCGGCGCCCAGGTGGCCGACGCGCTGACCGCCACGCACGCGGCCGGCATCGTGCACCGCGACGTGAAGCCGGCGAACATCCTGATCGGCCAGGGCGAGGGCCTCGAGGGCCTGGTCAAGATCACCGACTTCGGCATCTCGCACGCCCACGGCGACGTCACGCTCACCCAGACCGGGCAGATCACCGGCACGCCGGCCTTCCTCGCGCCGGAGGTCGCCCAGGGCTACGAGATGGGCGAGGCCAGCGACGTCTTCTCCCTCGGCGCCACGCTCTACACCTGCCTCGAGGGCCAGCCGCCCTTCGGCATGGAGGACAACGCGCTGGCGATGCTGCACAAGGTGGCCGGCGGGACGATCCGGCCGCCGGCGCGGGCCGGCTCGCTCAGCGGGCCCCTGACGCGGATGCTGGCCGCCGACCCGGCCGACCGGCCGACGATGGCCGAGGTCCGCGACGAGCTCGCCAGGCTCGCGGCCGGCCGCAGCGGTGACACCACCACGGTCCTGCTGGCGCGGACCGACCTCCGCCCGGCCGGCGGCCGACCGCGCACCGAGGTGCTTCCCGCGGCCGGCGCGGCAGCGGCGCGTGCGGCCGGTGCCGCCGGTGTCGGCGCCGCCGCCGTGGGAGCCGCTGCGTCATCGGACGCCCGGGGACCCGTCGCCCACCCCGCCCCTCCACCCTCGTCCGCCCCACCGGCCGACGTCGAGCCCGGGACGTCCTCCGCATCGCCGCCACGGACCGGCCGGCCCAAAGGCATCTGGCTGGCTGCGGCGCTCGTGGTCACGGCGCTGGCCGCGGTCATCGGCTTCGTCCTGCTGCGCCCCGACGACGGCGACGGCGCCGGAACGGGGAACGACGCCTCGTCGACCACGCCGTCCTCCTCGCCGTCCTCCTCGTCGCCCTCCTCGCCCTCGTCGGAGTCCCCCCAGCCCGCGGACCAGCCGTCCGGGAGCCGGCCGCCGGACGAGCCGACCCCGAGCTCGCCGGCGGGCGGCACCGCCGGGCAGACGAGCGAGCCCTCGACGCAGCAACCGACCGGCGAGGTCGTGGCACCCGCCGGCGATCCCGCGGCGGCCGTGCGCGCCTTCTTCGCGCTCGTCCCGGGGAACCTCGACGCCGCCTACCAGCTGACCAGCCCGGGGTTCCAGCAGCGGTTCCCCCTGGCCAACTTCAGCGGCTTCTGGGACGACTTCTCCAGCGTGCAGATCAGCGACGTCCAGCCCGAGGGCGACGACCGGGCGCTCGCCGACATCACCTACGTGCGGCCCGACGGATCCAGGACGACGGAGCGGCACGAGCTCCGGTTCGAGGCGGATGCGAGCGGCCGGCTGCTGCTCGATCGGGACGAGCAGGTCTAGCAGACGCGACGACGGCGGCGCCTCCGCGAGGAGACGCCGCCGTCGGTCTGCGGTGGCGGTGGGATTTGAACCCACGGAGGCTATGAACCTCACACGCTTTCGAGGCGTGCTCCTTCGGCCGCTCGGACACGCCACCGCCGAAGAGACTACAGGCCCCGTTGAGCGCGGAAGAACGCACGTAGCAGCGTGGCGGACTCCTCGGCGCGGACGCCCGCGGTGACCTCCGGCCGGTGGTTGAGCCGCCGGTCGCGGACGACGTCCCACAGCGAGCCGGCCGCCCCCGCCTTGGGGTCGTCGGCCCCGTAGACGACCCGCTCGACCCGCGACAGCACGCTCGCGCCGGCACACATGGTGCAGGGCTCGAGGGTGACCACCAGCGTGCAGCCGGTCAGCCGCCAGCCGTCGCCGTGCACCTGGGCGGCCGCGCGCAGGGCCAGCACCTCGGCGTGCGCGGTGGGGTCGCCGCGCTTCTCCCGCTCGTTGGCCGCCTCGGCGAGCAGCGCGCCGTCCGGACCCAGGACCACGGCACCGATCGGGGTGTCGCCCCACTCCTGCGCCGCGGCCGCCAGCTCCAGCGCCCGCCCCATGGCGGCGTCGACGTCGAGGGTCATGACGGCTGCCTGCGAACAGTCCGCCCTTGCCCACCCCTGTGGGCAAGGGCGGACCGAGCCGGGAGAAGGTGCCGCCCCCGGGTCATGCCGCGCGGTCGTCCAGCGGGAAGCCGACCAGCGCGGAGAGCTCCGCGATCGCGACGTCGGGGTCCGCGACCTTGATGGTCGAGAAGCCCAGGGCCCGCGCGGGCTTGAGGTTGATGCCCAGGTCGTCGAGGTAGGCGCAGTGGGTGGCCTCGACCCGCCGGCCCACGGCCTCGGAGAGCCGGTCCAGCGCCCGCCGGTAGATCTCGGGCTCGGGCTTGCGGACGCCCTCGACCGAGGACTCCACGATGACGTCGAACATGTCGAGGATCTCGTCCATCCGGCCGCCGCGCTCCATCGGGGAGACGTTGTTCGACACCATCCCCAGCGGCAGGCCGGCCGCGCGCAGCCGGCGGATGGCCTCGACCATGGCCGGCCGCACCTCGCCGCGCAGGGCCTCGAGCACCCGGCTCGCGTCCAGCCGGTGCCCGAGCGCGGCCGCCTCGGCCTCGAAGGCGGCCGAGAAGCCGGGCACGTCGAGCTCGTTGCGCTCGAAACGGGCCCACGCGTTGGTGTCCGGGTCGGTGGAGTTGAGCTGCCGGATGAGCCCGTCGGGCAGCCCGATCTCGCGCTCGTAGGCGGCGAACGCGATCATCGGGCTCTCGGTGATCACCCCGCCGAGATCGAAGACGACCGCCGACACGGTGCCGCTCACGGCGTCACCGCCGCGGCCAGCTCGTCGGCGAACCCCAGGCGCGCGGCGATCCGCTGCACCATCTCGTCGGCCCACAGGTCGTCAGCAGTCACGATCGTCCTCAGCTCCTCGCCGGGCAGCCCGTCGTCGGCGAAGACGTCCATGTCGCCACCGGGCCACCCGCTCTCGTCGTCGTCGAAGGCGCCGTCGGTGTCGACGCCGATCCCGTACCGCTCCACCACCTCGGCGGCCAGCACCCATTCGAGCATCGTCGCGTCGGAGATCAGCGCCCGGACCATGCCACCGGGGCCGTGCCGCAGGACGACGAAGTACAGCCGGGAGTCCACGACCACCACGAACGGCGGCGGCCAGGCCCCGGCGTCGCCCAGCGCGCGCTCGAGCACGGGCAGCTCGTCGCCGGCGTCCTCGGCCAGCAGGTCCACCCGCCAGCGCCCGTCGGTCCGCGACACCCGCACCGCGTAGCTGGCCGGGCCGGCGGGCGAGGAGGGGTCGTGCGGCACGGACGTCATAGCCTCTGATCATGGCCGATGCCGAGGGTGCCGCGACCACTGCCGCCGGACCGGCGCCGTCGTTCCCCGTGCCGACCATGCCGGCGCCGCCGGTCTCGGTGGTGGGGCTGGGCCAGCTCGGTGGCTCGCTGGCGGCCGCGCTCGCCGTCGCGGGCCGCCCCGTGTCGGGCTGGGACACCGATCCCGCCGCCCGCGACGCGGCGGCCGCGCGCGGGGTGGCGATCACCCGCGAGCTCTCGGGTGTCGTCGTGCTCGCCGTCCCGCTGCCGGCCATGGCGACGGCGCTGGACGGGCTGACCGTCGACCCCGACGCGACGGTCACCGACCTCGGCTCGGTGAAGGGCCCGGTGCTCGAGGCACTCGGCCCGCCGTGGGGCGGCCGGTTCGTCGGCGGCCACCCGATGTGCGGCACGGAGCGCTCCGGCCACGCGGCCGTCGATCCCGGGCTGTTCGCCGGTGCGCGATGGGCGCTGTGCGTGGAGCCCGGCACCGAGCTCCCCCGGTGGCTGCGCGTCGCCGAGGTGGCGCTGGCCGTGGGTGCCGAGGTCGTGCCGGTCACCGCGGCCGAGCACGACGACGCCGTCGCCGCGATCAGCCACGTGCCGCACCTGCTGGCCGCCGCGCTCGCCGCCGCCGCGGCGGAGGCCGGGCCGCTGGCGCTCGCGCTGGCCGCCGGCAGCTTCCGCGACGGCACCCGCGTCATCGGCAGCGATCCCGCCTTCGTCACCGCGATGGTCGAGGGCAACGCCGCGCCCACGTCCGCGGCGCTGGACCGGGTGCTCGCCCAGCTGCGGCGTCCCCTCCCGGAGCTCGTGGCCGCGGGGCACGCCGTCGCCACCCGACCGGCCGGCCGGCGTCCGGTGCGCATCCCGCTGGAGCGGGCGGCGCTGCTGTCGGTGGGTCGCGCCGGGGGCGCGGTCACCCGACGGCTGGCCGCGTTCGTGGAGGGCTGGGTCCCCGACGCCGGCGACTGACCGTTTCGGGCCGCCGCGAGAGGGCAGGCACCCGTGCATGGACGAGACCGACATCCTCAGCCGCATCCACTCGCTCGTCGAGGAGGAGCACGCGCTCCGGGACAGCAGCGAGCACACCGACGAGACGCGCGCCCGGATGAACAAGCTCGAGATGGACCTGGACCAGCTGTGGGACCTGCTGCGCCAGCGTCGGGCCAAGCGCCAGTACGACGAGAACCCGGACGAGGCGCAGCCCCGCCCCGAACCGCAGGTGGAGAGCTACCTGCAGTAGCGCTAGGCCGAGCGCTGGGCCGGGCGCCCGTGCTCCGCGCCGAGCAGGGCGAGCTGCCACTGCAGGCGGGCGCGCGGGTCGGCGACCTTCCGGCCGGTGACCTGCTCGATCCGCCGCAGCCGGTGCATGACCGTGTTGCGGTGGCAGTACAGCTCGTCGGCCGCACGGGTGGGCGACCCGTCGGACGCCAGGAACGCGGCGAGCGTGTCCAGCAGGACCTCGCGCTCCTCCGCGGGCAGGGCCAGCAACCCGCCCAGGGTCTGCCCCACGAGCCGGGAGCTGATCTCCGGGGAGTTGCTCAGCAGCGCCTCGGGCAGCCGCTCGTCGATCGTCACGACCCGGCGGGTCGTCCGGGGCAGCGTCCGCGCGGCGGTCTCGGCCAGCCGGTAGGCGGAGCTGACCGAACCGGCGCCGTCGACCGGTGCCGAGACCCCGACCGGACCGGTGGTCAGCGCCTCCAGCCGGCCGCGGATCTCGGCGGCGCCGAGGTTCCCCAGCGCGACGAGCCCCACCTGGGCCCCGGAGCGCGTCCCCCAGACCGAGCGCACGCCGTGGCGGAGCAGTTCGGGCCCCACCCCCTCGAGGCCGGGGTCGCCGCTCTCGGCCGGCAGCGCGACGACGGCCATGAGCCGGCCGTCGAGCGACATGGCGAGCAGGTCCGCGGCCGTGCGTACGAACGAGGGATCGTCCCCGCGACCGTCCAGCAGCCCGTCCAGCACCCGCCGGCGGGTCTCCTCGTCGACGCCGGCCAGCCGGCGCTGCTCGTCGCGGTAGCCCTCGGCGAGCGCCGCGCACTCGCCGTCGTTGGTGCGCCAGACGGTGCCGGCGACCTGCAGGAGGAGCGTGTCGTGCCGGCCGCCGGCCTGGGCCGACACCCTGAGCAGCGCCTCCCAGGTGACCTGGCCGCCCAGCCGGTAGGCGCGCAGCACCGACTCCAGGGGGATGCCCTGCGCGGCCCGCCGGCGGCCGATCTCCCGGGCCCCGTGCAGCGCGGGGCGGTCGGGCACCGGCGCGCCGACCAGCGCGAGCAGCCCGTGCTCGAGGTTGTCGCGGGTCGAGCACCGCAGCTCCTCCTCGGAGGCGGCGAGGAGGTCCTGGTAGGCGGACTCCGAACGCGAGAGCACGTCCACCATGCGATCGGTCATGGCGTCGAGCTGCTCCAGGAGCAGCGGGGCGAGGTCGACCAGGCGGGAGGTGACCTCGGTGTCGAACGCCTGCACTCGATCTCCTTCTCCGGACGGACGTGACGTACAGCACAACACGTGATGGCCGGGACTGTGCGGTGAGCCCATTGTGACCCCCGGCACGACGGAGGGGGCGCACCGGACGGTTCCGTGACCCAATCGTCGCCGTCCCGGGAGGGTGACCACGTCGCGGTCGAAGTGTGGGTGCGGGGGCCGGTCGGGTAGGACGCCGGAGGCGGCGGCGTCCGGTCGTGCGTCCCGGTGGACGAGGGAGAGTCATGGCACAGCCGGCGCGGGGAGCGCGGACGATCCGGCGGGCAGTGGTGACCGGCGGGGCCGGTTTCCTCGGCTCGCACCTCTGCGAGCACCTGCTCGACCGCGGCGTCGAGGTGGTCTGCCTGGACAACTTCCTCACCGGGTCGCCGGAGAACGTCGTGCACCTGATGGAGCACCCCGGCTTCCGGCTCGTGCGCTGCGACGTCACCGACTACGTGCACGTGCCCGGGCCGGTCGACCTGGTGCTCCACTTCGCCTCGCCCGCCAGCCCGCTCGACTACCTGAAGATGCCGATCGAGACGCTCAAGGTCGGCAGCCTGGGCACCCTGCACACGCTGGGCCTGGCCCGTGAGAAGGGCGCCCGCTACGTCCTCGCCTCCACGTCGGAGGTGTACGGCGACCCGCTGGTGCACCCGCAGCCCGAGGGGTACTGGGGCAACGTCAACCCGGTCGGCCCGCGCGGGGTCTACGACGAGGCGAAGCGGTTCAGCGAGGCGCTCACGACGGCGTACCGCAGCTCCCGGGGCACCGACACCGGCATCGTCCGGATCTTCAACACCTACGGCCCGCGGATGCGGTTCGACGACGGCCGGGCCATCCCCGCCTTCGTCGGCCAGGCGCTCTCCGGCCGGCCGCTCACGGTGGCCGGCGACGGCTCCCAGACGCGCTCGATCTGCTACGTGGACGACACCGTGAGCGGCATCCTCGCCATGGCGTTCTCCGGCCACGCGGGGCCGGTGAACATCGGCAACCCGGACGAGTTGTCGATGCTCCGGCTCGCGGAGTGGATCGTCGAGCTCACCGGCTCGGACTCGCCCATCGACTTCATCGACCTGCCGGTGGACGACCCCAAGGTCCGCCGTCCCGACACGACGCTGGCCGAGGAACTGCTGGACTGGCGGCCGCAGGTGCCCTCCGAGGAGGGGCTGCGCCGGACGGTCGAGTGGTTCGCCGGTCAGCTGTCGGCGCGGGAGGCGCGCGCGAGCTGAGCCGTTCCGGGCGGGGGTCTGGCGCGCCCAACTACGCTGTCGCATGCGGGCCGGGGGGCCGCATCCGTCTCCGAGCGATGACAGAGAGCGAGCATGGGCCGCCACGCTGATTCCAGTGCAACCAGCCGCCGTTTTCCCGCCGCCCCGCTCATCGCCGCCGGTGTGGTCGTCGTCCTGCTCGCCGCGGGTCTGGTGTGGTGGCTGGCCGCCGGGGGTGACGACGCCGAGGCGTGCGGCACCCGGTCGACGGTCGCGGTGACGGTCGCCCCCGAGCTGGTGTCGCTGACCGAGCAGCTGCTCGCCGACCCCGGTGCCCTCGGGGACGACGGGTGCGTCACGGCGGAGGTGACCGACCAGCAACCCCTGCAGACGGCCGGCGCACTCAGCGCCCTGGCGCCGGAGTCGCTGCCCGACGTGTGGCTGCCCGACTCGTCGCTGTGGGCCCTGCGGGCCGGCGACACCGAGCTCACGGACGAGGGGTCCCTGGGCTCCTCCCCCGTCGTGCTGGCCACCAGCCAGGCCGTCGCCGACGACGCCGGCTGGACCGACGAGCCGCCCACCTGGGCGGAGGCGCTCACCGGCGACCGGGCCGTGGCGGTGCCCGACCTCGCCGGCAGTGCCAAGGGGATCGCCGCGCTCACCGCCCTCCGCACCTCGCTGGGCGGCGACGAGGACGCCGACAACGCCGTCGTCGAGGTGGTGCTGTCCGCGGCCCGCTCCGGCAGCTCCGAGAAGGCCCTCGAGGCCGCCGGCCAGGGTGCCGACGACGCCGCCCTGGTGCCCGTCAGCGAGCAGACCGTCTACGCCGCCCGGGCCGCCGACGCCGGGTCCTCCCTCGTCGCGGTCTACCCCTCCGAGGGCTCACCCTTCCTCGACTACCCGGTGTTCCGCGTCGCCACGGGCGACGACCAGCAGCAGGACGCGGTGGACGCCGTCGTCGACGCACTGACCTCCGACGCGGCGCGGACCGCCGCCATGGAAGCCGGCTTCCGCAGCGCCGACGGCGACGCCCCGCCGGCGGCCGGCGAGGAGAGCGGCATCCGCGAGGAGGCCCCGCAGCAGCTCGAGCTCGACCCGGCCGAGGTGGGTGGCCTGCTCGCCCGGCTGACCAGCCTGGCCGCCCCGGGCCGGATCCTGGCGGTGCTCGACGTGTCGACGTCGATGGAGGCGCCGGCGGGCAACGGCACCCGCGCGACCCTGGCCCGGGATGCCGCGCGGACCACCCTCGCGCTGGTGCCCGGCGACTACGCCCTCGGGCTGTGGTTCTTCGCCTACCACCTGGCCGGGGACCAGGACTGGGCCGAGCTGGCGCCCATCCGCAAGCTGGACACCGACGTCGACGGCAAGACGCAGCGGGAGATCCTGGACGCCGCGGCCGCCACCCTCCCGGAGCGGCTGACCCCCGGCGGCACCGGCCTCTACGACACGACGCTGGCCGCGGTCCGGGCCGCCCGGGCCAACTACGACCCGAGCGCGGTCAACAGCGTCCTGGTCATGACCGACGGCACCAACGAGGACGACGACGCCGGCATCACCCAGGAGGCCCTGGTGAGCACGCTGAAGGCGGAGGCCGACCCCTCGCGGCCGATCAAGGTGATCGGTGTGGCGCTGGGCCCGGACGCGGACCTGTCGGCGCTGGAGAGCATCGCCGAGGCGACGGGCGGTGCGGCCTACTCCGCCGTCGACCCGACGGACCTGCAGGCGGTCCTCTTCGACGCCCTCCGCCAGCGCGACTGAAAGAGGGCCCCGTCCCTCTCACCCCTCGCGAGCTCGGGGCGAGTCTCCGGACGGGGCCGACGGCAGGGCGTTCAGGGCGGCGAGGACCTCGTCGACGGTGATGCGGGCCAGGGCCGGGTCGAGGTCGGTGCCCCACGGGTCGCCGGCGCCGTCCCCGTGCCACAGGACGCGGTGCAGCGCCCGCCCGTCCGGTGCCGTGCGGGCGGGCGGTCCCCACAGCGCGGGTGAGACCGGGCCGAACAGCACCACCGAGGGACGGCGGTAGGCGGTCGCGAGGTGGGCGACGCCGGTGTCCCCGCAGACGACCAGCGCGGCGGCCGCGACCACGGCGGCCAGCTCCATCGACGTCGTCCGGCCGGCCAGCACGGCGTCGGGCCCCAGCCCGGCGGCGTCGGCCACCGAGCGGGCGAGCTCGGCCTCCGCCGGACCGCCGGTGACGCGCACGTCGTGGCCGCCGTCGGCCAGGTGGCGGGCGACGGCGGCGAACCGTTCGGGCGGCCAGCGCCGGCCGGGATAGGCGGCGCCGGGGTGGACCACGGCCGCGCCGCGCACCGGGGGCGGCACCGGGGGGACGGCGAGGTCCAGCGCATCCGGGTCGGCCGCCACGCCCAGCCCCTCGGCGACCAGCCGGCACCAGCGCCGCACCTCGTGCTCGTCGGCGTACCAGGTGGGGCCGGGGTAGCCGGGGCTGTCGAAGGTGAGCAGCCGGTCCGGGCCCAGGTCGGCGACGACCACGTGGGAGGCGGGGCCCTTGCCGTGCAGGTCGACGGCGAGCTCGGGCGGCGGCCCGGTCCAGTCCAGCGGCTCGAGCTCGCGGGCGGGGAGCACCTCGTCGACGGCGTCGATCAGCCCGGCGAGCGGCGCCAGCGCGGACGTCGTCGCCAGGACCAGCCGGTGGCCGGGGACGGCGGCCCGCACCGCCCGGATGGCGGGCACGCCGGTGAGCAGGTCCCCCAACCCCAGCGGCCGCAGCACCACCGCCGTCGGAACTCTCCGCCCCGCGGAGCGCGAGGCATAGGAAGCTCTACCTACGGGATCCGGGCCCGATCCGTAGGCATAGCTTCCTATGCCTGGATCGGGGGCGGGGTGCTCCATCAGACGCGGGAGCGCTCGACCAGGGCCGTGGTCGAGTGGCCGTCCAGGTACGGGAGGACGACGGCCTGACCGCCCCACGTGCGCAGGACCGCGGCCTCGGGCAGGTCGGCGCCGGCGTAGTCGCCGCCCTTGGCCCACACGTCGGGCCGCAGCCGCTCCAGCACCGCCGACGGGGTGTCCTCCTCGAAGACGACGACGGCGTCGACGAACTCCAGCGCCTCGAGCACGCGGGCCCGGTCGGGGGCGCTGGTGAGCGGCCGGGAGGGTCCCTTGAGCCGGCGGACGGAGTCGTCGGAGTTGATGCACACGACCAGGCAGTCGCCCAGCCCGCGGGCCGCCCGCAGCGTCGCGACGTGCCCCGGGTGCAGCAGGTCGAAGCACCCCCCGGTGGCGACGACGGTGCCGCCGGCGGCCCGCACGCGGCCGATCACGCCCTCGGCGCCGGGCTCCGCGGCGAGCTCGGGGGCCTCGACCTCGGCGTCCCAGGCCGTGGCGCCACCGCGCGCGACGAACGCCCCGGCGAAGGCCACGGCCGACGACACCGCCTCCCCGGTCACCGCGCCGTCGGCGAGCGCGAGGGCGGCGGCGGCCGCGAAGGAGTCGCCGGCGCCGCACGGGTCCCCGCCGGTGACCGGCACGGCAGGCACCACCATGGGCGCGCCCGGGCCGTAGGACAGCAGCGCTCCGCGGGCGCCCATGGTCACGGCGACCGCGCCCACGCCCCACCGCTCGATGAGCGCCTCGGCGCGGGCGCCGACGGCGGCGAGCCCGTCGCCCGCGACGGTGTCCTCGAGCGCACCCGCCCAGCGCGCGGCCTCGGCGGCGTTGGGGGTGACCAGCCGGATCCCCCGCACCGGCTCGGCGCCGCGCGGGTGCGGGTCCCAGACCACCGGCCCCCGGGCGGCGGCGAGCGCCTCCCGGACGCACGCGTCGGCCGTCGTCCCGCGGCCGTAGTCCGCGACGAGCACGGCCGCGGCGTCGCGGATGGCCTCGGCCGCCTCGGCCGGCAGCGCGCCCAGGGTGGCCGCGGGCGCACCGCTGTCCAGCCGCGCGACGGAGTGGTCGCCGACCCGGATGCGCTGCTTGACCGCGGTGCCCCCGCCGGCCGGGACCGGGATCAGCCGCACCCGCCCGTCGAGCAGCTCGCGCAGCCGGCCGGCGCCCTCGTCGGAGTCCAGCGGTGCCACCAGGACGACCTCGCGCGTGGTGGCGGCGGCCGCGATGACCGCGGCCAGGGCGGCGCCACCGGGCCGTTCCCGGCGCTCGACGTCCTCGACGACGGGCACCGGCGCGTCCGGGGTGAGCCGCGAGGCGCTGCCGACGAGGTCCACGTCGAGCAGGGCGTCGCCGACGACGACGAGCGGGCGGGCGTCCGTGCGGCGGGTCATCGGGCGGCTCCGAGGGTCGGCCCGGTCGGCACGCGCGAGGGCTCGGCCAGCACGGCCGCGTCGAAGGCGGCGCAGACCAGGTGCAGCGCGACCAGGTGGCACTCCTGCACCGTCGCCGTCCACGGGGAGTCGATGCAGACGGCGTCGTCGGCGACGGCCGCCAGCGGGTTCGGCGCCGGTCCGGTCATCGCCAGCGTGGTGATCCCGCACTCCCGGGCCCGGCGGGCCGCGGCCACCGCGTTCGGCGAGCGGCCCGACGTCGACAGCAGGACGAGCACGTCGCCCGGGCGGCCGTGCGCCTCGACCTGCCGGGCGAACAGCTCGTCGGCCGGGTAGTCGTTGGCGATCGCGGTCAGCGACGAGGTCTCGGCGGTCAGGCAGATCGCGGAGAACGGCGGGCGGTCGGCGCGGTAGCGGCCGACCAGCTCGGCGGTGAGGTGCTGCGCCTGCGCGGCGCTGCCCCCGTTGCCGGCCGCGAGCAGCCGCCCCCGGTTCTCCCCGGTGAGCACGCCGGCCAGCAGGCGGCCCCAGTCGTCCAGCACGTCGAGCTGACCGTCGAGCGACCCGAGCGCGGCGCTCAGCGAGGCGACGTGGTCGGCGCCGGTCAGGTGCGTGCAGGTCGCGGCGTCGGGGACCTCCGCCGCGCCCGCCTGCCCCGGGGCCGGCGCGACGACGTTCTCGAAGAAGGAGTGCGGGCTGACGCTCATCGGGCGATCTCCACGGGACGGCGGCTGGCGAGGACCTGCCGGTAGACGGAATCGGTGTCGGCCACGACGCGGCTCCACCGGTAGCGGTCGCGGGCCCGCTCGACCCCGGCGGCGCCGTACGCGGCGCGGCGGGTGTCGTCGGCGAGCAGGGCGGCGAGCACCTGACCGAGGCGGTCCGGGTCGCGCGGGGGCACGAGGTCGCCGGTCACGCCGTCGACCACGCTGTCCTGCAGCCCGCCGACGGCGGTGGCCACCACCGGCCGGCCGCACGCCATGGCCTCCAGGGGCGTGATGCCGAACGGCTCGTACCAGGGCACGGCGAGGACGACGTCGGCCGAGCGGACCCAGGCCGGGACGTCGGCGCGGGGCACGGACCCGGCGAAGACCAGCCGGTCGGCGACGCCGGCTTCGGCGGCGATCCCGCGCAGCCGGCGGACCTCGGGGTCGGCGTCGATGCGGTCGGTGGGGGGCCCGCCGACGACGACGAGCTCCGCGTCCGGGACCGCGCGCAGCGCCCGCACCGCGTCGTCCTGGCCCTTGCGCTCGACCAGCCGGCCGAGCACGAGCAGCCGCTGCCGCGCACCCCGCGGCGCCACCGGCCCCTCCGGGGTGAACACGGCGGTGTCGACGCCGCAGGGCACGATCGAGACGCGGTCGGTGGTCAGGCCCAGCCGGCGCAGCTCGAAGACCTCGTCGGTGCAGGTGGCCACCACGTGGGCGACGCTGCGGCACAGCGAGCGCTCGAGCTCCACGCGGTTGGGCGGCGAGGTGTCGGCGTCCCCCTGGTGGCGGCGCTTGACGGAGCCGAGGGCGTGGAAGGTCTGCAGGACCGGGATCTCGCCGGCAGCCGCGACCGAGGCCAGTCCGCTCATCCAGAAGTGGGCGTGCACCAGGTCGGGGGCGTGCCGGGCCCAGCTGCGCCGGAGGTTGGATGCGAACTCGGGCATGTGCCGCAGCAGGTCGTCCTTGGGCAGCTCGCGCGCCGGCCCGGCGGGCACGTGCACCACGTCGTAACCGTCCTGGAGGACGACCCGCTCCGGCAGCGACTCGTCGTCCCGGCGGGTGTGCACGGTGACGTCGTGCCCGCGCTGCGCCAGGCCGGCGGCCAGGGCGGCGACGTGCACGTTCTGCCCGCCGGCGTCGACGCCGCCGATCGCGGCCAGCGGCGAGGCGTGCTCGCTCACCATGGCGATCCTCATCGGGTGACCTCCTCCAGGAGCGCGTCCCAGTCGGCGAGGAACCGGGCCAGTCCGTACCGGTCGAGTGCCGCCGCGCGGGCGGCCTTGCCCGCGAGGCGGGCGGCGTCCGGGTCGTCGAGGAACCGGCGCACCCCCTCCCAGAGACGCTCCGGGCGGGTGGAGATGACGCCGGCGTCGGCCGGCACCGCCTCGACGACCTCGGTCGTGGCCAGCGCGACCACCGGCATGCCCAGGTGCATGGCCTCCAGCAGCGACAGCCCGAGCGAGGTCCAGCGCACCGGGTGCACGTAGACGCGGCGGCGGGCCAGTTCGGCGTGCATGGCGGCCTGCGGCGGATCGTCGAACAGGGCCACCCGGTCCGGCGCCAGGCCGTACGCCTCGTGCAGGCCGGTCAGGCCCATGCCGAAGACGTCGACCGGCGCGACCCCGGCCAGCCCGGGCAGCAGGTCGGCGCCGACGGTGCGGCCGCGGCGCACCGGCTCGTTGATGACGACGGCGGCGCGCGCCAGCTCCCCGGTCCAGCGCTCGCCCGGGTCGACGATGCCGTGCTCGATGACCGTGGTCGGCGCGCGGCCGTTGTCGTAGAAGAGCCGGTTGAAGTGGGTGACGTGGGCGATCGGGACGTCGGTGCGGTCGGCCATCGGGTGGCGGGTGTGCGGGACCGGTCCGTCGTCGGCCTCCAGGCCGGGGGCGTTGTGCTCGAGGAAGACCGCGGGCAGGTCACGGCCGGGTTCGGCGCCGAGCCACTCGCGGACCAGCTCGAGGTCGCGGGTGCGCTGCAGGATCACGACGTCGGGCTGCTCCTCCCGCAGCTGGGCGGGCGTCACCTCGCGGGCGTTCGCCGGCCAGTCCCAGGTCCGGGCGCGGCCCATCCCGTCCGGTCCCCGGCCGTCCACGACGGGGATCAGGTAGTCGTGGCCGCCCTGGACGAACGCCGTCGTCCAGGAGCCGTGCACGTGCCAGACGAGAACCTTCACGGTGCCCCCGGGGAGGTCACCGCCGCCTCTCGGGAAGCGACGGGAGGTGGGGCGACGGCCGGCTGCTGGACCGTGGCGAGCTTCTCGACCGCGGCGACGACGTCGAGCGC
The DNA here is from genome assembly GCA_963747895.1 of uncultured Actinomycetota bacterium. GTDB lineage: Bacteria > Actinomycetota > Actinomycetes > Mycobacteriales > Geodermatophilaceae > Blastococcus. The sequence goes on along the minus strand of CAVVGX010000001.1, from coordinate 111,433 downwards.
CGTCACCGAGGTGAGACAGGGGTGGCCGGGCACGGGGCACTCGCGCGCCCGGGTGTCGCGGCAGGGTGCGGTCTGGTCGCCGAGCAGGACGGTGGGGACGCCGTAGGGCGCCCAGCGCTCGGCGGGGACGACGGGGGCGAACAGCGAGACGACCGGCGTCCCCACGGCGGCGGCCAGGTGCGCGGGGCCGGTGTTGCCCACGACGACCGCCGCCGCGCCGTCGAGCAGCGCGGCCATCTCGGCGAGCGTCGTGCCGCCGCCGAGGTCGACGCCGCGCGTGCCGGCGACGAAGGCGGTGAGCTCGCGCTCGGCCGGACCGCCGGTGACCAGCACCCGGTGGCCGGCGTCGGTCAGCGCCTCCACCGCTTCGGCGCACCGCTCGGCGGGCCAGGCGCGCGCCGGCACCGAGGCTCCGGGGTGCACGACGACGTAGCCCGGTTCCGGGCCGACGGCGGGCAGGGGACGGCGGACGGCGAGCCGGCCGTCGTCGCCGGACGGGAGGTCGAAGCCGGCCGCACGGGCCAGGGAGAGCGCCCGCTCGGGCTCGGGCAGGTCGTCGTCCACGCGGTGGCGGACGTCGAGCAGCGCGCCGGGGTAGTCGACGCTGATCGCGGAGATGCGCGGCACGCCGGCGTTCCGCAGCACCAGCGCCAGGGGCAGCGGCGACTGGTGGAACGACGTGGAGACGACCGCCTCGTCCGGCGCCAGCGCGCGCACCCGGTCGGTCAGGACCGCGAGGTCACCGGCGTCCACGGGCGGCGGGTCCCCCAGGATCCACGGGCAGGCCCAGGTCCAGACGTCGTCGACGCCGGGCAGCAGCTCGGCGGCGGCGGCACCGGCCGGTCCGGCGAGGAAGACCACCCGGTCGGCGCCGGAGGCGACGGCGCGCACCAGCGGCCCCTGCAGGAGGACGTCGCCGGCGTTGTCGAGCCGGGCCACGAGGACGGTGCGCGCGCGGTTCACCACCGGCCACCCAGGACGGCGTCCACGGCCGCGGGAAGGGTCGGTGCGACGTGGGCCGCCGCGGCCACCTCGGCCTTCCGCGTCACCGGCGTCGGGACCATGATCCCGCTCGCCCCGGCGGCGGCCGCGGCGTCGACGTCGGCGGCGATGTCGCCGATGACCACGCAGCGGTCGGGGACGACGTCGAGTTCGGCGCAGGCCGCCTTGACCATGCCGGGCGCGGGCTTGCGGCACTCGCAGCCGTCGTCGGGACCGTGCGGGCAGACCTGCAGCGTGTCGAAGGGGCCCAGCAGCTCCTCGAGGCGGGCCATGCACGCGTCGACCTGCGCGCGGGTGATGATCCCGCGGGCCACGCCGGACTGGTTGCTGACCACCCCCACCTTCACCCCGCGGGCGCGCAGGGCGTCCAGCGCCTGCTTCGCCCCGTCGACCGGCTTCACCAGGGCCGGGTCGCCGTTGTAGGGGTAGTCGCGCACGAGGGTGCCGTCGCGGTCGAAGAGCACCAGGTCGGGCAGGCCCCGCCAGCGCGGCACGTCGCGGTGCTGCACGACCCCCTTCAGCCAGTGCCACGTCGCCAGGGGCGGGATGGCGGCGCTCGTGGCCAGCATCGTGGTGACCTCGTCGCGGGTGCGCGGTCCGGGCGCGATCCGCGCCCACGCGAACTCCGCGGTGCCGGCGGCCCACGCCGCGGCGGCCAGCGCCGCCGCCCGCGGACGGCGGGCGACGGCGAGACCGACGGCGGCGAGCGCGGCGGCGGTCACGGCGGTGTGCTGCGGACGGCGGCCGAGTGCGGCGTCGGCGCGCTGCCGCCAGTCGGGGCCGTGCAGGCGCCGCATGAGGACGTCGTCGGCGTTGCCGGCCTGCACGCGCACGCTGACCCGGCGGTCGGTGGGCCGCACCGGGTGGGTGATCCACCGCTTCCCGCGGACCAGCCGCGCACCGGTGTCCATGATCCGCAGGGCCAGGTCGGAGTCCTCGCGGAAGGCGCGCGGGAAGCGCTCGTCGAAGCCGCCCACCGCCGACAGCGCGGCCCGGCGGTAGGCGAGGTCGGCGGTGATCCAGCTGGAGGTGGCCAGGCCGGCGGTGCCGCGTTCCCAGTCGGTGGGCCGGCGGTCCCCGGGCAGCGGGACCCGGACCCGGCCCTGGCTGCCGGCGACGTCGGCGGGGAGGTCGGCGAGGTCCGAGGCCAGCCGCTCGTACCAGTCGGCATCGGGGACGACGTCGTCGTCGAGGAAGGCGATCCACGGCGTCCGGGCGGTGCGCCAGCCCAGGTTGCGCGCGCGGGCGGGGCCTCCCCCGCCGGTGCGCACCACGCGGACCGGCGGCAGGCCCGGGCGCTCCGGGCGCAGCGGTTCCCCGGTCGGACGGTCGTCCACCAGGACCAGCTCGGCGGGCCGGGCACCGGACGCCGCGGCGAGCGCGTCGAGCAGGACGTCGAGCGAGGGACGCCCGATCGTCGGCACGACGACGCTGCACTCCACCAGCATGATCGCGTCCTGCCCGGACCGGATAGGGCAGAAACACTACGGGCTCGAAGTTCCCGGCCCGGCCCGGCGGTCAGACCGCGCCGGGCTCCAGCGTCCCCACGTCGTCGGCGAACGCCAGCGGGGCGCCGGTGCGCTCCTGCAGGTCGGCGCGCTCCAGTCCGGCGACCATCTCGCGCACGACCAGACCGTCGGGGGTCACGTCGATGACGGCCAGCTCGGTGTAGATGCGGTCGACGACGCCGGCCGCGGTGAGCGGGAAGGTGCAGACCGGCAGGATCTTGGGCCGGCCGTCCTTGGTGGTGTGCGTCATGAGCACGAGCACCCGCTTGGCCCCGACCGCGAGGTCCATCGCGCCGCCGACCGCCGGCGGGTGGCCGACCTCGTCGGTGGCCCAGTTGGCGAGGTCCCCCGCCGCCGAGACCTGGAAGGCGCCGAGCACCGTCACGTCGATGTGGCCGCCGCGCATCATCATGAACGAGTCGGTGTGGTGGAAGAACGAGCCGCCGGGCACCAGGGTCACCAGCTGCTTGCCGGCGTTGATCAGCTCGGGGTCGCCCTCCCCGGGCGCGGGCGCCGGCCCCATCCCGAGGATGCCGTTCTCCGAGTGGTAGACGATCTCCTTCTCGGGCGAGACGACGTCGCCGACCAGCGTGGGCATGCCGATGCCGAGGTTCACGTAGGCGCCGCTGGGGATGTCGCGGGCCACGCGGCGGGCCATGTCGGTCAGGGGAAGCCGGGGTCCGCTCATCACACGCCCACCTCCACGACCCGGTCGACGAAGATGCCGGGGGTCACGATGCACTCGGGGTCCAGGTCGCCGAGCTCGACGAACTCGCGCACCTGGACGACGGTCACGGCCGCGGCGGTGGCCATGGTGGGGCCGAAGTTCCGGGCCGCGGTCGAGTAGACGAGGTTGCCCCAGCGGTCGGCGCTGCGGGCCTTGATCAGGGCGACGTCCCCGTGCAGTGGTTCCTCGAAGACGTGCCGCCGCCCGTTGATGATCCGCACCTCCTTGCCCTCGGCGAGCAGCGAGTCGGCCCCGGCCGGGGTGAAGAACCCGCCCAGCCCGGCGCCGGCCGCGCGCATCCGCTCGCTGAGGGTGCCCTGCGGAACCAGCTCCAGCTCGATCTCGCCGGCCCGGTACCGCTCCTCGAACCAGATCGAGCCGCTGGTCCGCGGGTACGAGCAGATGATCTTGCGGACCCGGTGCTCGCGGAGCAGCGCGGCGACGTCGCTGTCGCCACTGCCGGCGTTGTTGGTGACCAGCGTGAGGTCGCGGGCGCCCTGGTCCAGGACGGCGTGCACGAGCTCCACGGGGATGCCGGAGTTGCCGAACCCGCCGACCAGCACCGTCGCGCCGTCCCGGATGTCCGCGACCGCCTCGACGAGCGAGCCGACCCTCTTGTCGATCACGTGCTCCCCGTCCGCTCGTGCGGGCCCGCGCCCGGCTGGGCCCCACTCTGCACCAGTCCCGCGCCGGCAGGGCGCAGGGCCGGGGCGTCAGTGCCGGGAGCGCGCGGCCGACGACACCCGGGCCAGGGCGTCGGTGACGACGGCAGCGTCCTCCCCCAGCAGGGCGAGCAGGTGGGTCACGAGCTCGTCGTGCGTCCTCGCCGCCTCGGTCACCCGGGTGCGCCCGGCGGAGGTGAGCCGGGCGTGCAGCACCCTGCGGTCGGCGTCCCCGCGTTCCCGCAGCACCAGGCCGTCGGCGACCAGGCGGCTCACGGTGCTGGTCACCCCGGGGCGGGACAGGCCGAGGGCCTCGGCGACCTCGCCCATGGAGGCCCGCTCCCCCGGCGACTCGGCGATCCGCCGCAGCGCCTCGAACCCGGTGAGGGAGATGTCGTGCTGGCGGTGCAGTGCGGAGTCGACCCGGCGGGTGATGCGGTCGTGCACCTGCACGATGCGCAACCACGTCTCGCCCGCGCGGGGCGCGACTCCGGGAAGAGCGGCAGGGTCCCGGGGGATGCCGCGCGGGAGCGCGTCCTCGGACAGGGGCACGCGTCCGGGGTCCCCGGATCGGGGGAGGCTGAAACCGGCGCGGACGCGTCGGCCGTCAGCGCCCGCCGCGCCGCCGGCCGGTCGCGGACAGCAGGGCGGCACCGGCGGCCGAGAGCGCGCCCGCGGCCGCCAGGACCGGCAGCGACGACACCTCCCCGGCACCTGCGCCCGACACCGCGGCGGCCACCCGGAGGGGCACGGCGGCGACGGCGTCCGGGTTCCCGCCCGCGACGTCGAGGGCCGCCGGGCCGGTCGCGGTGCGGGCCGGGATGGGCACCTCGGCGGTGACCGCGCCGTCGTCGTCGGCCGTGGCCGTGACCAGCACCTCGCCACTCCCGCGCAGCGCGATGGTGACCTGCTCGCCCGGCCGGTAGCCCTCGACGCGGATGCGGACCGTCCCCCCTGCGGGCACCGCCGTCGCGCGCCCGCCGGGCTGGGCGGACGGCGCCGGGGACGACGGTGCGGGTGTGGGTGGCGTGGCGGACGGCGGCGGGGGCTGCGCCGGATCCGTCGGCTCCGGCGGAGGGACGGGCTCCGGCAACGGCTCGGGGGTGGGCGACGCCGGTGGTGCGGTCGCCGCGTCGCAGTCCTCGGCGGTCGGGCGGGTGAGCGTGTAGTCGTCCAGGTCGTCGGCGAACGTCGTCCCCGACCCGTCCTCGGCCGCGAACTCGAGGCGGGCGTCGATCGTCTCCCCCGGCGCGACGCCACCGGTGCGCAGCTCCACGGCCTGCCCGGGCTGGAGCAGCGCCTCGTCCTCGGCGCCCGCGTTGCGGGTCGTGGTCAGGCGGACGGAGTAGGCCAGCGTGCCGGCGACGACCTCGATCACCAGGCCGCCGGGGTGGCAGCTCGGCCCCTGGGTGACGCGCGCGTCGGGATGGGTCGCGTCGTCGATGGCGGCGGCGGGTGCGGCCAGGCCGACGCCGGCGCCCAGGAACAGCGGCACGAGGCAGGCCAGGGTGGCAGCGGACCGTCGAGGCCGCGCTGCCGCTCCCGTCGCCGTCGTGGCGGCGCCCACCTGGATCGTGCTGATGCCCGCTCCCCGGTCTCCACCCGTACCGGTTCGCCATCGTGCCGAAATTCACGCTTCGTCGCCAGCCCGTCACCGGAGTGCTCGCCGGCCTGCGGCGTGTCCGCGGCGTGTCGGCGCACGGGATACGAAACTCCGACGGCCACTTGACGCTGGATGTGGCCTGGCTCACAGTTGTCGTGGGGCGGGAGAGCCGGCAGAGAGTGGCCATCCACTGCTGGATGGACCGACCAACGCGGCCAGACCGTCAGGCCCGGCCTCCCGCCCCCACATCCCACCGCCGCGAGCGGACACTTCGGAGCGGTGCGAGGGTGAGGCATGTCCTCCCCCGAGCTCGCCCGCCGTCGCTGGGACCTGCTCGTCGTCGGCGCCGGGACGGCCGGCCTCGTCGGCGCCCAGACGGCCGCCGCGGCCGGCGCCCGGGTGCTGCTCGTGGAACGCGACCGCTTCGGCGGCGACTGCCTGTGGACGGGGTGCGTGCCGAGCAAGGCGCTGCTGTCCGCCGCCCATGCCGCGGCCGACGCGCGGGCCGCGGCGCGGTACGGCGTCCACGTCGGCGACGTGCGGATCGACGGGCCGGCCGTCCTCGCCGCCGTACGGCAGGCGATCGGCACCATCGCGCCGGTCGACTCCCCGGAGGCGGTCCGGGCCTCGGGTGCGGCGACGGCCACCGGCTCCGTGCGGTTCACCGGGCCGACCGGCGCGGACGTCGACGGCGTGCCGGTCCGGTTCCGCCAGGCCCTCGTGTGCACCGGCTCCGCTCCGGCCCTGCCCGACCTGGCCGGCCTGTCCGACGTCGCCCCGCTGACCACCGACTCGGTGTGGGACCTGCCCGACCTGCCCGACCGGCTCGCCGTCCTCGGGGGCGGCACCAGCGGCTGCGAGCTCGCCCAGGCCTTCGCCCGGCTCGGCGTCGCCGTGACGCTGGTGGAGGCCGGCGACCGGCTGCTGCCCGGCGAGGACCCGGCGGCGTCCGGGGTCGTGACCGCCGCCCTCCGCCGGGACGGCGTGGACGTGCGGACCGGCAGCGCGCCGGTCCGGGTGACCGGCGACGCGACCGGTGGCCGGCTGCACCTGGCCGACGGCGGCACCGCCGACTTCACCCGGCTGCTCGTCGCCGTGGGCCGGACGCCCCGCACGGAGGGTCTGGGGCTCGACGCGGCAGGGGTCGCGGTGGACGACCGGGGCTGCGTGGTCGTGGACGACGCGCTGCGGACGGCGAACCCGCGCATCTGGGCCGCCGGCGACGTCACCGGCCATCCCGCGTACACGCACGTGGCCGGCGTGCACGGCAGCACCGCGGCGCTCAACGCCGTTCTCGGCCTGCGCCGGCGGATCGACCTCTCCGCGGTGCCGCGGGTGACCTTCACCCGGCCCGAGGTCGCCGCCGTCGGCGAGGCCACGGCGGACCCGGGCCCCGGCCGCCGGGTGCTCGCCGAGCCGTTGCGCCGGGCGGACCGGGCCATCGCCGAGCAGTCGACCGAGGGGTTCACCCGGCTGGTCGTCGACGGCCGGCACCGGGTGCAGGGAGCCACCGTCGTCGGGCCGCGCGCCGGAGAGGCCCTCGCCGAGCTCACGCTCGCGGTGTCCCGGGGGCTGACGACCGCGCACCTCACCGGGGCGATGCACGCCTATCCGACCTACGCCGACCCGCAGTGGAACGCCGCGATCGCCGACGTCCGGAGCCGCCTGACCGGAGGGTTCGGGCGGGTCGTGCTCACGGCCCTGCGGCTGACCCGTCGGGCCTCCCGGACGGCGGACCCGCGAGCCTGAGCAGGAGCAGGACTCAGGCCGCCGGCGGGCTCCCGGCCTCCCCGCCCGCACCGTCCGGCCCGGGTGCCGGATCAGGCGCCGGCGCGGGTGCCGGCTCGGGCGCCGGTTCCGGCGCCGCAGTGGGCTCGGGCGCCGCAGTGGGCTCCGGCGCCGCGGTGGGCTCGGGTGCCGGTCCCGGGGCTGCGGCGGGCTCCGCCGCCGGCTGCGGTTCCGGCTCGGGCGCGGGCGCCGGCTCGGGCGCGGGCGGCGGCTCGGGCGCGGGCGGCGGCTCGGGCGCGGGCGGCGGCTCGGGCGCAGGCGGCGGCTCGGGCGCAGGCGGCGGCTCGGGCGCAGGCGGCGGCTCGGGCGCAGGCGGCGGCTCGGGCGCAGGCTCCGGCTCGGGCGCAGGCTCCGGCTCGGGCGCAGGCGCCGGCTCGGGCGCAGGCTCCGGCGGCGGCGGGGGCGGAGGCGGCGGAGGCGGCGGAGGCGGCGGCGGCGGCGTCCACGACGACCCGTTGCTCACCAGGACGGTCACCGGCAGCTGTGTGCTGGCCATCTCGCCCGGCCCGGGCCGCACCCCGACGACGACGCCCGGACGGCGGCTGCTGTCCACGGGCGTGGTGAGAGCCGTCAGGCCCCTGGCGGCGAGCAGGGTGCGGCAGCGCGCCTCGCCTCCACCGACGCACCCACCCGGCACCGTCTTCCGCGTGCCCTCCACGTACCGCGGGTCGGCCGGCGCGAAGTCCACCGCAGGCCAGGCCGAGAGGATCGGCGCCAGGGAGTCGTGCCAGATCTGCGCAGCCTTGCCGCCGCCGAAGCCGCCGACGTCCCGGTTCGTGACGGGGTCGTAGACCATGACGCTCGCCGCGACCTGCGGGGTGAAGCCGACGAAGGCGATCGAGTAGTTGTTCTGCGTGGTCCCCGTCTTCCCGGCGATCTGGTGGCCCGGGACGTACGCCCGACGGGCGGTCTGCCCCGGGTGCCCCGGCTCGACGTCCTTGCGCAGCGCCTGGGACAGCGTGTTGGCCAGGCCCGGGGGCACGACCTGCTCGCAGCCCCGCGACCCGCCGAGCGGGTTCCCCTCGTCGTCCGTGAGCGGCTGCCCGTCGCGGTCGAGCACCTCGTCGATCGGGGTCGGGGCGCACCGGATACCGCCGGACGCCAGGGTCGCGTAGGAGTTGGCGAGGGCCAGGGGGCTGGTCGCCTCGGCGCCGAAGGTGAACGAGCCGCGGTTCTCCGCGACGATCTCGTCGGCCACGGGATCCAGGGACGTCAGCCCCAGGCGCTGGGCCATGCGCACCGGCCCCTCGACCGACCCGAGCCTGTCCTCCAGGGCGAGGAAATAGGTGTTGGAGGAGCGGTACAGCGCCTCCTCCATGGTCAGCGAGGAGGGGTAGCGGCCCACGTTCTGCACGTCGTAGGGACCGTCGCCGTCCCGGTAGACCCCGGACACGTAGGGATCCGACGTCGTGATGCGGTACTCCAGGCCGAAGCCCTGCTCCATCGCGGCCGCGGCCGTGAAGGTCTTGTAGACGGAGCCGGCCCCCTGTCCGGCCACCAGGGCGAGGTTCACCGACGTGCGGGTCGGGTCGCCCGGAGCAGCGCCGAAGACCCGGTTGACCGCCATGGCCTGCACGCGGCCGGTCCCCGGCTCGATCGCGGTGTAGATGCCGGCCCGCGGGTCCTCCAGCGCGAGGGTGGCCCGCACCGCGGCGTCCCCGTTGAACTGCATCACCGGGTCCAGCGTGGTGCGCACGGTGAGACCGCCGGTCTCCACCTGCTCGCGCGAGAGGCCCAGCTCACCGGTGAGGTACTGCAGCGCGTAGTCGCAGAAGAACCCGCCGACGGTGGCCTCACGGCATCCGCGCGGTGGGCCCGCGCCCGGGTGCACCTCGACCGGGGTGGCGCGCGCCTCGTCCGCCGCCTGCTGGTCGACCATGCCCAGGTCCACCATGCGGGCGAGGACGACGTCGCGGCGCTCGGTCGCCCGCTCGGGTGCGGTGAGCGGGTCGTAGCCGGTCGGGCTCTGCACCAGCCCCGCGAGCGTGGCGGCCTGCGCGAGGGTGAGCGCGTCGGGCGGCACGTCGAAGTAGGTCTGCGCGGCGGCAGCGACCCCGTACGCGCCGGCGCCGAAGTACACGCGGTTGAGATACCGGGTCAGGATCTGGTCCTTGGTGTAGCGCTTCTCCAGCCCCAGGGCCAGCTGCGCCTCCCGCAGCTTGCGGCCCACGCTCTGCTCGGTGGCGCCCTCCCGGGCGTCGGGATCGTCCGCCGTCTGCAGCCGGATCTGCTTGACCAGCTGCTGGGTCAGGGTGGAACCGCCCTGGACGACGGTGCCCGCAGCGAGGTTCGTGACCAGCGCCCGGGCCAGGCCCTGCGCGTCGACCCCGCCGTGCTCGTAGAAGCGGGCGTCCTCGATGGCGACGACCGCGTCCTTCATCACCGGGGCGATGGCCTCGCTCGGCACCACCGTGCGGTTGCGCCGGTAGAGCTCGGCGATGAGCGTCCCGTCCGCGGCGAGGATGCGGGTGTTGCCGGCCGGCGTCCGGTCCAGCAGGTCGGCCTCGGCCGGTCGGAAGGCCTCGGCGGTGGTCCGCGAGGCGAGCACGGCCCCGCCGACCATCGGCCACACCAGACCCGCGCTCAGCGCTCCGGCGAGCAGGACCGACAGCGCCAGGAGCAGCAACGCCCGGCCCCGGCGCGGGCGTGCCGGGGCGCGTTCGACGGCGGGCAGCAGCAGTCCGTCAACGGGACGGGCGGGCACGGAACTCCTTCGACGACGGCATGGAACGGCCCGTCGCGAGGGCGGGCTCCTTCGTACCAGTGCCCGGAACCGCCCACTCCCTGCCCGATCCCGGCGCATCGTCACAGGACCTCAACACCCGGGGGCGCGATCCGGGGGCGTCGTCATCGGATCGCAAGACGGACGCCGCCGATCCCGCCTGCGCCGGATGCTCCGGGCGGGCGGGATCGGCGTTCCCAGCGGATCAGTCGGTGGCGACCAGGTGCACCACCTCGTCCTCGCGCCGCGCCCCGGCCTGCGCCGGGATGGGGACAGCGGGGCGCGGTGCCGGTGCCGCCTCGTGCCGCAGCGCGGGCAACCACTCCAGCCAGCGCGGCAGGTACCAGTTGCGCTCGCCCAGCAGCTGCATGACCGAGGGCAGCAGCACCGCGCGGACCACCGTCGCGTCCAGCAGGACGGCCAGCGCCAGGCCGACGCCCATCTGCTTGAGGCTGGTCAGCGAGAGCGTGACGAAGGTCAGGAAGACGAACACCATGATCACCGCGGCGCTGGTGACCACCCCGGCCGACGACGTGATGCCGGAACTCACGGCGTCCCGGGTGTTCTGCCCGCGGTCCCGGGCCTCGCGGATCCGGCTGAGGATGAAGACGTGGTAGTCCATCGACAGGCCGAACAGGATCACGAAGAGGAACAGCGGGATCCAGTTCACGATGCCGCCGGTGCTGCTCAGGCCGATGAGGTCGGCGCCCCAGCCCTCCTGGAAGACCAGCACGAGCACGCCGTAGGCGGCGGCCACGCTGAGCAGGTTCAGCACGATGGCGGTCCCGGCGATGACCACCGAGCGGAACGAGACCAGCAGCAGCGCGAACGCCAGCACGAGCACGAAGGCGAAGACCAGCGGCGTGCGCTCGCGCATGAGCTCCTCGAACGCCACCCCCGACGCCGTCCCGCCGGCGACCACCACGGTGGTGTCGTCCAGGGCGCCGACGGTCGCCGGGACGACGTCGTCCTCCAGGGCGGCCAGCGCGTCGCGTGAGACCTGGTCCTCGCCGTCGCCCGCCAGCGGCACCGCGACGACGGCCACGGTGCCGGCGTCGTTGGTGGTGACCTCGATCGGCTCGAACATCTGCCCGGTGGCCAGCGCCTGCTCGCGGAGGTCCGCGATCGCGGCGGTGACCCGCGGGGCGGTGACGTCGGCGGCCTCGATGACGACCTCGGCCGGGGACGGCCCACCCGGGAACGCCTCGGAGATCCGCTCGTAGGTCTGGATGACCGGCAGGTCCTGCGGCAGGTCGGTGACGCTCTCGTTGCGCAGGTCCATGCTCAGCGCGGGCAGGGCCAGGCCCAGCAGCGCGCCACCGGCCACGACGGCGGCGACGAGCGGCCGGCGGAGGACGACGCCCAGCACGGCCGGCCAGAAGCGCCCCGGTCCTGCCGTGCGGCGACCCACGATCGGGATCCGCCCCTTCTCGACCTTGTCGCCCAGCCAGCTCATCAGGGCCGGGAGCACGGTGAGGGAGCCCAGCACCGAGGTGGCGACGACGAGGATCGTGGCCGAGCCGATGCCGCTGAACACCGCGAAGCCGGTGAGGAACATGCCGGACATGGCCACGACGACCGTGATGCCGGAGATGAGCACCGACCGGCCGGAGGTGGCGGCGGCGATGTCGAGGGCGTCGACCGGGCCGGCGCCACGGGCCCGCTCCTCGCGCTCGCGCTTGAGGTAGAAGAGCGAGTAGTCGACCCCGACGGCCAGACCGATGAGCAGCATGACGATCTGCGCGCTGTCGTCCACGCCCCAGATCTGGCTGGTGAGGCCGAGCAGGCCGACGGCGCCGACGAAGGCGCTGATGGCGAAGACCAGCGGCAGCAGGGCGGCGACCAGGGCGCCGAAGGTGAGCAGCAGCACCGCGAGCGTGATGGGGATGGACAGCAGCTCGGCGCGCTGGAAGTCGTCGTCCAGCGTCTCGCCGAGGGCCAGGTCGGCGCTGGTGCCGCCGAACTGCTCGACCCGCACGTCGCGGTGCTCCGCGGCGACAGAAGCGACGGCGGCCAGGATCGGCTCGATGCGGTCCCCGGCGGTGTCCGGCGAGCCGCGGATGTCGAAGGTCACCAGCGCGGACCGCCCGTCGGCGGAGACCAGCGGGGCGCCGGCGAGCGGGCTGGCCACGTTCGTGACCTCGGGGGTGTCCTCGAGGACCGCCACGAGGTCGGTGAGCGCGGCGTCGGCGACCGCCTGCGGGGTGCCCTCGTCGCGCTGGACGAGCACCATCTCGGAGGCCGGCTCCTCCCAGCCGGTGCGCTCGAGGATCTCCGCGGCCTGCGCGGGGGCCCCGACCTCGGTGTCGGCGCCGCTCAGGTCGCCGCGGGGCAGCATGCTGCCCACCACGACGGCCAGCACCACGAAGGCCAGCCAGCCGAACACCGCCGTCCTGCGGTGCCGGGCGCTCCAGCGCCCGATCCGGCCGGCGATGTTGCCGGACATGTCCACGGTCGTCTCCTGTCGTCGTCCCTGGTCGGTGCGTCATCGACCCAACCGGCGCGGAGCCGCCCGGCCCATCCGGCGGGCTGGCCGGTACGGGTCGGGCCGGCCCGACCACCGGGGCTCGATCACCTGCGCGAGCAGCCTGTCGGCGTCGCGGGACCGGGACATCGGGGAAGTCACCCAGCCGTCCCCCGTTCCTGCAGGTCGGCGCCTCGGGGACAGCACCCGGCTGACGGGCCCATCGGGCGATGCGCGCGTGACGCCTGCGACGGGTGTGCCGCGACGGTCGACATGTCGACTTTCTCGTGACTCATCACATCCGCGTGGCTACTGTCTGCTGCGAGTCAGTAATGGCAGGGGAGTCCCCGCGCGGGTCCCCCCTCCGCAGAGCCACGGACGACGTGGCGTCCCCGAACCGCCCGGACGGCACCTGTGCCGTCGGGTTACGCCTGCCCGGAGTGCGGCGACGGCCCGGAGGACGGCGTCTCCGCATGGAGAGGACGTACGGCACGTGACGACAGCAGCCCCCTCCCGCCCCGCCCGCCGGGACGTGGAGCCCCCGACGCGCGACCCGGGCTCGCGGTCGGATGCGCGCCGTGCCCGCGCCCGCCGACGCAGGATGCGGATCGACTGCCTGCTCGTCGCGGCCTTCGTCCTCATCGGCGCGGCCGCGTTCCTCATCTCCTCGTCGCCGGCCACGGAGGACTCCGGGACGGCCGTGGCGGACGCCGCGCGGCACCACACCTGGAACGGCACCCGCGGCGCGCGTCCGCACACCCCGCGGGCGGACCGCGCGGCCGCCGCCCGGACCACCGCCGCGGCCCCGCCCACCACCGAGGCGAGCGCACCGCCGGCCGGCTCGTCCAGCAGCGCCCCGGCCGCCTCGACCAGCAGCGCCCCGGCTCCTCGGCCGGTGGCGGCGCCGGCACCGGCGCCCGCCGGCGTGAGCGTCGCCGCCTACGGTGCCCGAGCGGACGGGCGGACCGACGACGCGCCGGCCATCCGTGCTGCGCTGGCCGCCAACCAGCACGTCCACATCCCGGCCGGGAGGTACCTGCTCCGGACCTTCCAGAGCCCGCGGCAGACCCGGTTGAACGCGGACTTCATGTTCTCGCTGCGCAGCGGCCAGACCGTCACGGCGGATCCCGGCGCCGTCCTCACCTTCGCCGACGGCGTGATCCCCGCCTCCCCGACCCTCTGGGGCGGCAACCTGTTCATGATCGACGGCCAGTCGGACGTCACCATCTCCGGGGGCACCTGGGACTTCAACGGCGCCGACAACCTCGTGCCGGCGGGCCGCACGATCACCGGCTACGGCGTCTACACCTACGGCGCCAGCCACATCACCGTGCGCGGCGTGACGATGCGCGACACGCCCGGCCAGAACTACATCGTCATGCAGGGCCGCGGCGACGACTTCCGCGTGGAGGACTCGACCTTCGTCAACGGCGGCACGTCACTGCCGGCCAACCGGGAGCAGGTCGACTTCTCGGCGATGTACTTCACCGGCTCCGACGTGGTGGTCGACCGGGTCCACATCACCCACGACCGGCTGCCCTGGTTCTACAGCGGGGGTGTCGAGCTGCACGGGACCCGCAACGCGGTGACCAACAGCGTCATCGAGCGGAGCTTCCCCGGCGTCTACATCGGCCCCGACGTCGCATCCGGCCTCGAGGTCATGGAGAACACGGTCGTCACCGGGAACGAGTTCCTCGAGGCGGGGCGTGCGGTGACCTTCCACGCGGTCGGCACCGGGGCCATCGACGGCGTCGAGTTCGCCCGCAACACGGTGCGGATGACGTCCTTCCCCGGCCTCGGCGCAGGACGCGGCGTCGACCAGGACGCCCCGCCGGACGGCAACTGGACCTACCACCACATCATCACCGGGCTCGACATCAGCGACAACGACTTCCACGACTCCGACGGGCAGAGCGACTTCGGCATCCGGCTGTCGCAGATCCACAGCGGCACCATCCAGCACAACCGGTTCCACCAGATGTCGGGTGCGGTGTTCCAGCTGGGCGGATCGCCGTGGGACACCCGCGACGTGACCTTCTCGGACAACTCGGCGACCTGGCTGGGCAGCACCGGCGCCCCGGCGATCGCGCTCAGCCTCGAGGGGTACCGGGCCGAGGGGATCCGGGTGGTCCGCAACCAGATCACCCGGACCCCGGCCAGCGGGTCCGCCTGCGGCGTCTACGCCGACGGCGCGGTCGCGTCGTCCGGCGTGACGGGCAACGGCTTCGCCGGCATCGGGCTGCCGATGTGCGGCCCGACGGCAGGGAGCCTCGCCTTCACCCCGTGAGACGAAGCGGCCCCGCACTTCCGTCGAAGTGCGGGGCCGCTCGGTGTCTCAACCAGACGTGCACCCGAAGGGATTCGAACCCCTAACCTTCTGATCCGTAGTCAGATGCTCTATCCGTTGAGCTACGGGTGCCTGTGTTCAGTTGTCGTGCGCGGAGGCTCCGGGATTTGAACCCGGGATGGGGATTAACCCAAACCGCATTAGCAGTGCGGCGCCATAGACCGGACTAGGCGAAGCCTCCCGGGGTCCGAGTCACCTCGTAACCGCCGACGGAGAGACTACCAGCGCCCCCGACCGCCTCTCCACGGGGCCGGATCCCAGCGGGGCTCCACGTCAGGCGGCGAGGGGCTCGCGGACGGCGTCGCGCGCGAGCGCCCCGGACCGGCGCCCCGGCACCAGCGTGATCGCCACGGCGGCCGCGGCACCCACGGTGGCCAGCGCCAGGCTGCCGCTGACGCCGGCGCGGCCCTCGATCAGCGCACCGCCGAGGGCCGCACCGACGGCGGAGGCGCCGACGGTGATGGTGGACAGCCAGGTGAAGGCCTCGGTGGTGGCGTGCACGGGCGCCATCGAGCCCAGCAGGGTGTTCTGCACGGTCAGGGTGGGCGCGATCGCCGTCCCGCCCAGGAAGAGCAGCACGCCCAGCGCCCACGGGCTGGAGATCCACGCCAGCGGCGCCAGCCCGATCGTCACGCCGAGCAGCAGCAGCCGGTACTGCCGGGGCAGCGACATGCTGAGCACGCGGGCGCCGAACCACAGGCCGCCGATGGTCGAGCCCAGCGCCCACAGGGCCAGCAGCACGCCGGACAGGCCCGGGGCGCCGATCTCGTCCGCGAAGGCGGGGACGGCGACCTCGAGCGCGCCGAACCCGAGCATCAGCGCCGCGCCGCTGATCAGCAGCCGCGGCATGCCCGGCGTGCGCACGGTCGAGAACATGCCCGAGCGCGCGCCGGTCACCGGCACGTAGGCACGGGTGGCCGCCGACGTCGCGATGCCCAGGGCGCCGCCGACGGCGAGGACGCCGGCGACCCCGACCGCCAGGGCCGGCGAGGTCAGGACGGCGAGCGCGGCGACCAGCGAGGGGCCGACGACGAAGACCAGCTCGGTGGCGGTGGCGTCCAGCGCATAGGCGGTGGGGCGGACGCGGGGATCGACGCGCGACCACAGCGCGCGCACGGTGCCCGACACCAGCGGGGTGGCCGCACCGGCGCCGGCGGACGCGGCGACGACGGCGACGTCCGGCGCCCCGCCGAGGACGACGGCGATCAGCAGCGCCAGCAGCAGCGGATACGCGGCCGCCTGCGCGAGCAGGACCGGGCGGGGTCCGCGACGGTCGGCGAGCCGGCCGAGGATCGGCGCCATGATCGCCGAGGCGACCCCCAGCGTCGCCGCCGCGAGCCCGGCCACCGCGTAGGAGCCCGTCTGCTGCTGCACCATGAGCAGCAGCGCCAGCGGCACCATGGCCGAGGGCAGCCGGCCGGCGAAACCGGCGAGCAGCAGGACGGGGGCGGAGGGAAGCCGCCAGACAGGCAGGTAGGCGCGCACGGCAGAGCTCGTCTCAGACTTGCAGGTGAGGAATCGGTAGGCGGTCAAAACTCGTTGACCACCTACGAGACGCGACGTTAGCACGAACCGGTAGGGAGTCACATGGATTACGACACCTACGGGTCGACGGCGGTGGAACTGGCGATCGAGCTGGCCAACACCGAGCGCGGCGACCCGGAGTGGGCGCGCGCCTTCCTGGCTGCCCACGAGGAGTGGTTCACGCCCGGCACGTCCTTCGACCTCTCCCCCGGCGAGACCCACCGCGCCGCCGCGACGGCCGATCTCGTGCGCTCGGTCGCGCTGGCCGGGACGCAGCCCGAGGTCCTCGAGCGGCTCAACGAACTGCTGGCACTGGCCCGTCCGCGGCCCTACGCCACCGACCACGACGGCTCGCTGCACCTGCACTTCGCCCGCCCCGACTCCCCCGCCCTCGAGCAGCTGACGACGACGGTGGCCATGGGCCTGTCGCAGGTGGTCGTGCAGCACGGCTGGCAGCGCCTGGGCGTCTGCGCTGCCGAGAGCTGCGACGACGTCTACGTCGACACCTCCCGCAACGCCAGCCGCCGGTACTGCTCGAACACCTGCGCCAGCCGCTCGACGGTGGCCGCCTACCGCGCCCGCCAGAAGACGGAGTAGGGCCGCCGGGCGCGATCGCCGCACGCGGGAGAAGATCCCCGGGATGACCCAGCGCCTGCGCAGCCTCCCGCGACCGTGGCTCTGGATCGCCGGGGCGATCGCCCTGCTCGTCGTCCTGACGGCCGGCCTCACGGTCGCCCTCTGGCCGGATCCCGAGCTGCCGGACGGCTGCGCCGAGGCCATCGACACCCGCGACGAGCAGCTGAGCGAACCGGTCACCAGCGGCGACCGCACCATCGCCGTCCTCGGCGACTCCTACAC
Source organism: uncultured Actinomycetota bacterium (assembly GCA_963747895.1). Taxonomy (GTDB): domain Bacteria; phylum Actinomycetota; class Actinomycetes; order Mycobacteriales; family Geodermatophilaceae; genus Blastococcus. Next base: position 94,228 of record CAVVGX010000001.1, on the reverse strand, counting down.
CCAGGGACCGGGCCTGCCCGGCGGCCCGGATGATGCCTGGCCGGCCGCTCTGGGCGCCCGGCTCGGCGCCGAGGTGGTCGTCGACGGCGTGGGATCCACCGGTTTCACCACGGCCGGCCTCTGCGCTCCCGCGGAGATCACCTACGGCCAGCGACTGGAGGCCGATCCGCCGGACGCCGACGTCGTCGTGGTGCAGGGCGGGGTCAACGACGCCATCCTCGGCCGGCCGGACGAGGTGGCCGCGGCCGCCGCGGACCTGCTGGGAGAACTGGCGGACGTGCCCACCGTGGTGGTCGTGGGCCCCACCTCCGCCCCCGCCGCCGACCCCTCGAAGGTCAGCACCGTCGACGACGCCCTGCGGAAGGCCACCGAGGACGCCGGACGGGTCTACGTGCCGCTGCGCGACGCGGGCATCGAGCTGCTCGACGACCAGCTGCACCCCACGGTGCCGGGTCAGCAGCGGATCGCCGAGCTGGTCGCCGCCGCGATCGAGGCGGCCGGCCGACAACGGTGAGGCCGTCGCGCCGGCCGAGGAGGTGGACGTGCCCGTGCTCGACTTCCACGCCGCGCTCGTCGACACCGACGACTCCTACCGCGACGGGCTCTGGGCCGACATGGTGCACCCGTCGGCGGCCGGCGCCCGGACGATGGCCCGGGTCGCGCGCGACGCCCTGGAATGAACCAGCGGCGGCACGGACACGTCCCGCTCCGACGAGGGACGCGGCCCGGGCCGGGCTGGACTACGTTCCGCGCGTGCCCACCCCGCGGAACCTCGACTCCCGGCTGCACGCCAAGGTGGGCAGGCTGCCCAGCTCGCCGGCCGACCGCTGGCTGCTCCGGCTGACCCGCTCGGCCAACCACGGCCGGCTCTGGCTGGTCGTCGCCGCGGCGCTGGCCCTGCGACGGGGTGCGCTGCGCCGGGGTGCGCTCCGCGGGATCGGCTCGATGGCGACCACCAGCGCGCTGACCAACGTCGTCCTCAAGACGGTGTTCCAGCGCGGCCGGCCGTACCACGCCGAGCACCCCATCGCGCGGCGGCTGCACCGCTCGCCCTCGTCGTCCTCCTTCCCGAGCGGGCACTCCGCCTCGGCCGCGGCCTTCGTCACCGGGCTGGCCATGGAGTCGCTGCCGGCCGGTGCCGCGCTGGCGCCCGTGGGGCTCGCCGTCGGCTACTCGCGGGTGCACGTCGGCGTGCACTACCCGGGGGACGTCGTCGCCGGCTTCGCCGTGGGCGCCGGGGTGGCCGCCGCGACCCAGCACTGGTGGCGGGTGCGCCCGAAGGACCCGGCCCGGGTGCGCTCCACGTCGGCGGCGCCGGCGCTCCCCGGCGGCGAGGGGCTGACCGTGGCGGTCAACCCCCGCTCGGGCCCCGACGACTACGACCCCGCGGAGGACATCCGCCGCCTCCTCCCGCGCGCCCAGGTGCTCGAGCTCTCCGAGGGCGCCGGGGTCGAGGAGCTCCTGGGGACGGCGGCGCGCGGGGGCGCGCTGGCGCTGGGCGTGGCCGGCGGTGACGGCAGCGTGGCCGCGGCCGCCGCGGTCGCGCTCGAGCACGGGCTGCCGCTGGCGGTCATCCCGGCCGGCACCCTCAACCACTTCGCCCGCGACGTCGGCGTCCTCACCCCGCAGGACGCCGTGGACGCGGTGCTGGCCGGCGAGGCGGTGTGCGTGGACGTGGCGGACGTCAACGGGACGCCGTTCCTCAACACCTCGAGCATCGGGGCCTACCCCGAGATGGTGCGCCGCCGCGACCGGCTCTCGGGCCGCCTCGGCAAGTGGCTGGCCCTCACCGTGGCCGCCGCGCAGGTGCTGCGCACGGGCACGCCGGTGGAGCTCGACGTCGACGGGCAGCGGCTGCGGGTGTGGATCCTGTTCGTCGGCAACTGCCTCTACACCCCGCGCGGGCTGTCGCCGGCCTGGCGGCCGCGACTGGAGGACGGGCTGCTCGACGTCCAGTACCTGCGGGCCGACCTGCGCTTCGGGCGCACCCGCGCGGTGCTGGCCACGCTGCTGGGCGTGAGCGAGCACAGCCGTAGCTACGGCAAGTACCAGGCGAGAGAGCTGACCGTGGTCTCGCGGTCGGGCCCGGAGCGGGTGGCCTACGACGGCGAGATGGGCCAGCCGGCGACCGAGTTCCGGTTCGGCAAGCGGGCCCCGCTGACCGTGTACTGCTGCCGCGACCGCTGAGGGCGCTCACCGGTCCACCGGTGACGCAACGTAGCTGCGCGAACCCATGTCCAGCCCGCGCCGGTGCACGTACGGTCCCGTCGTCGCACTCGCCCCTGTCGAAGTGGGTTGGTCATCATGACGACGACCGTTCCGATGCGCCGCGCGGACCGCCCGGCCGGGGCCGGCGTGTCGGGCCCGCTCCGGGCGGTGGCCACCGCGGCCGCCCGCGTGCAGGCCTGGGCCGAGGCCACCGAAGCCCGTCACCGCACCGACCGGGCCCTGCAGCCGCTGCTCGGCGACGGCTGGGACGTCGCCCACGACGTCCGGCTGCCCGGCGTGGACCGCATCGACCACCTCGCGGCCGGCCCCAGCGGCGTCTACCTGCTGGCGAGCAAGGCGTGGCAGGGCGTGGTGACGGTCGACCACAAGGGCGCCACCATCACCCCGGCGCACGACGAGGCATCGGCGTGGACCGCCCGCGGGCCGCACCGGTCGCTGCCGCCCGCCGCCGCCGCCGTCGTGCACGCGCTGGCCGCGGCCGGCGGGCGCTCCTTCCCCGCGCCCCGCGTCGTCGTGGTCGTCTGGGCGCCGTTCCCCGAAGGCGTGACCGTCTGCGCGGGGGTCTCCTACGTCGCCGGCGAGCACCTCGTCGACTGGCTGGTCGGCCAACCGGCCCGGACCGACTTCCCCGCGCCGGTCTCGCTGCCCCGACCCCGCGAGGCCCGCAGCCCGCTCCGCACGGCGCGTCCGCGCGCCCTCGGTGCGGCCGGCGCCTGACCGCCGGCCGGTGGAGCGACCTCCCGGCCCCCAGGCGGATGAGCCCGACGCTCGCTACGGTCGGCAGCGGGGATTGCCCGCGCGACCTGCGGGGCAGTGCACGTCCGGACGTCCACAGAGGTTCTGAGGGAAAGAGGTCACCATGCTGGTCCGCCGGATCGCCCGGCCGCTGCTCGCCGCCCCGTTCGTCTACGGCGGCATCAGCACCCTGCGCAAGCCGCAGGACCGCGTACCCGGGGCAGCCCCGGTCGTCGAGAAGATCGCGGAGACCGCCGACAAGCAGCTCCCGGTGCAGGTGCCCCGCGACGTCCAGCAGTGGGTGCAGGCGGACGCCGCCATCAAGGTGGCCGCCGGCTCGCTGTTCGCGCTCAACAAGCTCCCGCGGCTGACCGCGCTGGTCCTGTCGGCCTCGGTCGTGCCGACGACGCTGGCCGGTCACCGCTTCTGGGAGCACGAGGACCCGACCGAGCGGTTCGGGCAGCTCTCGAACTTCCTCAAGAACACCGGGCTCCTCGGCGGGCTGCTGCTGGCCGCCGTCGACACCGAGGGCAGGCCGTCGGTCGGCTACCGCACCCGCCGCTCGGTGAAGAAGGCCGCCGCCTCCACGGAGAAGAGCTTCGAGCAGGCCTCCAAGCGCGCCGCCAAGGCGCAGAAGAAGGCCGAGAAGAAGCTCAAGAAGCACTGAGCAGGGTCGAGCCCTGAGCACCCCGCCGGCGCCCGCGGCCGCGCTCCGGAGGATCGCCTTCCTCCTGGAGCGCGCCCGCGAGCCCAGCTACCGGGTGCAGGCCTTCCGCACCGCCGCCGCGGTGGTCGACGGGCTGGGCGAGGATCAGCTGGACCTGAAGATCCGCACCAACACGCTCAAGGACCTCAAGGGCGTGGGCCCCAAGACGGCCGCCGTCATCGTGCAGGCGCACGAGGGGCAGGTCCCGGAGTACCTGGCGAAGCTGGAGCAGGACCTCGCCGAGCTCGTCCCCCTGGCCGACGACGTCGCCGAGTTCCGTGCCGCCCTCAAGGGCGATCTGCACCTGCACTCCGACTGGTCCGACGGCGGGTCCCCGATCCGGGAGATGGCCGAGGCCGCGATGGCGATCGGCCACGAGTACATGGCGCTGACCGACCACTCGCCCCGGCTGACCGTGGCCAACGGCCTCTCGCCCCAGCGGCTGGAGGAGCAGCTGGACGTGGTCGCCACGCTCAACGAGGAGCTCAGCCCCTTCCGGATCCTCACCGGCATCGAGTGCGACATCAACGTCGACGGCTCCCTCGACCAGACCGACGAGCTGCTCGGCCGGCTGGACGTCGTCGTCGCCAGCGTGCACTCGGACCTGCGTGCGGACTCCAGGTCGATGACCGAGCGGATGCTGCGCGCGGTGGCCAACCCGCACACCGACGTCCTCGGGCACTGCACCGGTCGGCTGGTCATCGGGCGCCGGCAGCGCAACGGCACCCAGAAGCCCCGGCCGGAGAGCACCTTCGACGCCGACGCGGTGTTCTCCGCCTGCGTCGAGTTCGGCACCGCCGTCGAGATCAACTCCCGTCCCGAGCGGCTCGACCCGCCCCGGCGGCTGCTCACCCTGGCCGTCGAGCTGGGCTGCGAGTTCGCGATCGACACCGATGCGCACGCCCCCGGCCAGCTCGACTGGCAGTACAACGGCGTGGAGCGGGCGATCGAGTGCGGGGTCCGGACCGACCAGGTGATCAACACCCGGACCGCCGACACCCTGCTCGACTGGACGACGCGGACGGACGCTACGTAGGGCGACCGCCTGGTGACCGTTCGCCGATGAGCCCGGCGCGTCATGCGCGCACGATGGATCGGCGCCCGGATCGATTGCCCCGCACCCACAGCACCGCTTGGCTGCGCCGCACCGGATGCGGCCAGCGAGGAGCTCACGTGGCGTTGTCGACGGTCACCTGGAAGTTGTCCCGTGCCCGCGAGCGGCTGACCGCCGCACGGGAGGACGGGTTGCGCACCCTGCCGGTCGAGGCCGCCCGGCTGACCCGGGAGATCGCCCGTGCACCGCTGGCGCTGGCGGCGGAGTACCTCTTCGACGTACGGCGGGGCGTCCGGACGCGCGGCTTCGTGCGGAACGAGAGCACGCTCGCCCGGCTGTCGGTGGGCGGCGACTCGAAGTTCTACCAGCCGATCGGCCTGACCCCGTTGCGGCGCCTGGTGGCAACCATGCCCATCGAGCCCGCGGCGACGACCTTCGTCGATCTCGGCGCGGGTCGCGGACGGGCCGTCATCATCGCCGCGGAGCTCGGTTTCGGCCGCGTCCTGGGGATCGAGCTGGACGAGGCCCTGGCGGCGGAGGGCGCCGCGAACGTCCGGCGCTGGCGGTCCGGACGGCGCGGGCGCCGCCGGCCGCACCAGGCGGTCGAGGTGGTGCAGGGCGACGCGGCCACCTTCACGCCACCGGCCGGCCCCCTGCTGATCGCGCTGTTCAACCCGTTCGGCCCCACCACGCTGGCCCTGCTGCTCGAGCGCCTCTGCGAGGAGCGGCGGGGACCGGACGCGCCGATCTTCCTGGCCTACATCAACCCGGTGCACGAGGACACGTTCGAGAAGTTCCCCCGGCTGGCGCCCTCGTCGCGGGGGTCGGGGTGGATGGTCTACCGCCTCGAGTCCACGCCCGCGGGCACCTGACCGTGCGAGCCCGCCCGGTCGGGACCCCTGCACGGCCGCCACGGAACGCTTACCTGCTGTGACGTCCACGCCACCCTGGGAACGATCCCCGCAGGTGGCGGTTGACGCCTGCAACGGCTGCCCGTAAGCCAGCACCGTGAGCACCGTGGCCACGCGGCGCAGCCAGGAGGGGTCTTCCGGGCCCCGCGCCCCCGGCTGGAGCCTTGCTGGCCAGGGCCGCCGGGCCACGGAGCACCGCCTGCTGCTCGTCGGCCTGCTCGCCCTCGGCGTCTGGGTGCTGCTGGTCCTGGTCGCGGAGCCGGCCGGGGCCCAGCCGGCCGCGCCGGGAACCGAGGCCGCCACCACGAGCGCACCGGCGCCCGACCCGACGTCCGAGCCGCTCGAGGACGAGGCCGCGTCAGCCCCGGCGCCGGTCGACGACGTGTCCAGCGTCCCGGCTCCGGCCCCCGCGCCCGCGGACGGCACCGGGGCGACGGACCCCGCCGCCGTCCCCGAGGAGCAGCCGGTCCCGGAGGCGCCGCTCCAGCCGACGGCGGCCGCCCCGCAGGACCAGCCCGCGGTGGCGCCGGAGGGGACGGAGGTGCCGCCCGCCGCGCCGGCGCCCACCGGGACGACACCGGCGCCGGCCTCGCCCTCACCCTCGTCGTCTCCGGCGACCTCGCCCTCCCCCTCGTCGTCTCCGGTGACCTCGCCCTCCCCGTCGTCGCCCCTCCCGCTCCCGCCGGCGCCCCTCCCGCTCTCCCGCCGGCGCCGACCTCGACCGCGACCGCGTCGCCGGCCGACGGTTCGGTGAAGCCCGCCACGACGTCCTGCGCCACCGGCAGCGGAACCGGCGCGACCGGCACGGCCCCCACCACCAGCGCCACCCCCACCGGCACGACCAGCGCCACGGGCGTGACGATCAGCGCCACCGGCGCCACGGAGGCGTCGAAGCCCGCAGCGGCGCCACCCACCACGACCACGCCGTGCACCGACACGGCCCCGGTCGCCGCGCCGGCGCCTGCCGCCGTTCCGCCGCCTCCCACGCCCGCCACCCCGGCCGTCGCCCCCGCGCCTGCCGCCCCGCAGTCGGAGCCGAAGCCGGCACCGCTGGTGGTGGAACCGCAGCCCGCGCCCGCCGTCCCCCTCCCCCCACCGCCGCCACCGCCCCCGCCGCCGCCACCGGCGGCTCCGTCGTGCCAGGCTGCGCCGAGCCCACCCCCCGCCAGCGGATCAGCCGGCCGGTCGCACGGCGCGGTGGCCGAGCAGGCCGCGCGGGGCACGGGCACCACCACGCCCTCGACGACCGATCCCGCCCCGGGCGGCTCGGGGACCCGGCCGGCCGAGGCGTCACCCGCAGGACCGCCGGTCGCGCCGTCCGCGCCGACGCCGGTCGCGCCCTCCCCGGCGCTGCCCCCACCGCCGCCGGCCTCCGGTGTGTCCACGTCCGGCTGCGGCCCCGCGGGGCCCCAGCGCGTGGTCCACGACGGCGACCCGGCCACGCTCGTCGATCTCCGGTACGGGTCCCCCGCGCTGCAGTCGCAGCCCGACCAGCAGCTCGACGGCGGTTCCGTCCGCACCGCTGACGACGACCTGGACGGCCGCCCCGACTGAGCAGGGCCCCGCGTCCCCGGTCCCGCCTGCCCTTCTGCCGCCGGCCGCCGGGACGGCCGTCCCCGGCACCGCCGAGCACGGCCGCTGACGCCCGCGTCGCGCCACGCCGCGCCACGCCACGAGCGCCCCACCGCGGGCGCCGGCCGGTCCGCACCCCACCGCGGTCAGCACCGCACCGCCGTCCGCCCGGACCGCTTCCCGGGCCGCCCGGCCCATCCCTCAGCTCCTCCCCCGGCCCACTCCACACAGGAGGCCGCAGTCATGTCCCTCGCACCCGCCAGCCGGTACGACCACCCGCTGAGCCCCACCCCCCGGCACCTCGCCAAGGTCCTGCTGGACCGGCTCGGCGCCGCCGTCCTGCTCCTCCTCGCCGCGCCGTGGCTCCTGGCCATCGCCGTCGCCATCCGGCTCGACGACGGCGGTCCGGTCCTGCGGCGGGAGCGCCGGCTGGGCCAGGGGGGTGACGAGTTCTCCCTGCTCCGCTTCCGCACGACGGCGTGGGGCGGTCGGCAGGACGGCGATGCCACGCGCGTCGGCGCCTTCCTCCGCCGGCACGCCCTCGACGGGCTGCCGCAGCTGGTCAACGTGCTGAAGGGCGATCTGTCGTTCATCGGGCCACGCCCTCCCGCGCCCGCGCCGGCGGGTGCATGGCGCGCGGGCCGCGACCGGGCCGTGAAGCCCGGGCTCACCGAGCCGTGGGGCCGGCGGGCTCTGCCGCGGTCGGCCGAGGAGGAGTCGCGCGAGCTGGCGCGCTACCTGGGGGGCTGGTCCCTGCGCTCGGACCTCACGATCCTGTGGCGGTGGCTGCGCGAGGCCTCGGGCCGCCCGGGATCGGCCTGACGGCCCACCCCGGCGTGCCCGTCCAGGACTCAGTCGCTGCCGTCCGGGCCCGGTCTCGAGGGGTCGTCGGGCGGGTCCGGCCGGGCTCCCGGCTCGCCGCGCCACTCGTCCACACCGCGGCGCAGCTCGTCCTCCCACCGCCAGAGCTCGCCCCACCGGACGAGTTCGTCGTCGTCCAGCGGGTGCGTCAGGTCCGGCGCGAACCAGCTCGCGTCGGTGGCCCCCCCGAGGGCCCGGCCGATCATCTCGGCCTGGGTCGCCTCCACCGCGCGCTCCTGCGCGCGCTGCTCCTCGTGCTGGTCCGCGGTGCGCAGGGCCCGGCCGATCATCAGGCAGAGGGCAGCCGTCAGCGACAACCACACGAGCCCGACGATCAGCATCTGGACCATGGGTCCTTCTTCTACGTCCGCGGCGACACCCGGGAGAGCGCCGCACCCGCCGGTGGGGCGGCGGCCCGGCCATAGTCCCCCCCGACCGGTGCCCGCAACAACCCGGGCCGCCGCGCCCCGATGCGTCGACTGCACGCAGCGACGGCAGCGCGGCGAACCGTCAGCGGGAGAGGGGGGACCCCGACCGCCCGGTGGACGCCGGGCCGCCGTCGTCCTCCGGAGCGGGCGCGTCGACGAGGTCCAGTCCCGCGGCATCGGCGGGGACCACCGGATCGGCTCCGGCCTGCGGTGGATCGGCGAGCAGGTCGGGCCCGCCGGTGCCGTCGGCGCGCCGGAGCGCCCAGCCGATGAGGAGCCCGACGGGCACGAGGAGCACCGGCCACGCGAGCGCGACCCCGTGCAGCGTGCTCACCTTCGGGACCCCGTCATCTCTGCCTCCCCGACCGCCGGTACGTCCAGCGCTGGGCATGGCAGCACACCCGCCCCCGCGTGGGCGCGGACGTTACCCGAGGTAACGGGAACCGGCCCGGCGACGCGTCAGGGGCTGACCGACAGCTCCCCGGCGCGCGGCCCGCAGGTGACCCGATCGAGGTCGTCGAAGTCGTTGCCGCGCAGCGAGATGGCGCTGACGTCGGCACCGTCGGCCCAGTCGGCGTGCACGCCGCACGCGTCGGTGTGGAATCCGGACAGGTCGACGCGGTTGTCGGAGACCACGATGTTGCGGGCCCCGTACGCGTCCACGGGTGGGGACGACGAACTGCCGTCGAGCGACAGGGCGATGGCCGGCGCACCCCCGGTGCTGCGCCAGTCGACGTCGTTGTTCTCGATCAGCACGTTCTTGGTGTCCCAGGGCGAGCTGTAGAGCGCGACGACCGTGCCGACGACGTCCTGGAAGCGGTTCCCGGCGATGGTGGCGCTGTGCACCTGCGAGAGCCGGACCAGGGCGTCGGAGGCGCTGCCGTTCCCCTCGAAGCGGTTCCAGCCGATCGTCAGGTTCGTGATGATGTGGTGGTAGGTCCAGTCGCCGTCCGGCGGCATGTCCTGGTCGATCGCCCGGGTCGGTTCCCGCTCGAACCCGGCGAAGTCGACCAGCCGGAAGACGTTGTCGGCGATGCTCACCGCGTCGATGTCACCGGTCCCGCCGGCGTTGAAGACCACGCCCCGTCCGCAGTCGAGGAACTCGTTGTCCTCGACGGTGACGGTGTGCTGCAGCGCCAGGTCGCTGTAGGCGTCCGGGCCGATGTAGACGGCCGGCCAGCTGTCGCTGATCCGGCTGTTGGTCAGCGACTGGCGTGATCCGTGCAGCTCCACCCCGCCGCTGTAGGTGAACGGCTGCCGGTCGTGCTCGACCGTGATGCCGTCGACCTCGACGTCGGTTCCCGTGAAGTAGAGCGCGGAGAAGTCGACCTGGTCCTCGTTGCCGGGGATCGACGTCCCGCCGTTGCGGAAGGTCGAGTCGAGCACCCGGAAGCCGGTGCCCCCGCCCTGGGCGACGACGTAGTTCTGGCCGGGGGTGTCGATCATGGTGACGTCCTGCACCGTGACCTGCTCGGCGCCGAAGGTGTACAGCCCGTAGCCGGTGATCGTGCGGCCCGCGGGGACCAGGTTGTTGCTGCCGTTCAGGTCGATGGTGAGCCCCGAGATCGTCACGTCCCGGGTCTTCTCCGCGAGGAACACGTTGCCACCCCAGGCCGCCGGGGAGCCGGCGATCACGCCGTCCGCCATCCGCAGGACGGCCCCCGGATCGGCGCTGATCGTCTGCCCGTCCCGCAGCCGGAACACGAAGTCCGCGTCGATCACCGTGGTCCGGGGGGTGGCGTAACTGCCGAGCAGATAGGTGCCGGCGGGGATGTGGACCACGTCGGCGCTCTCCAGCGCCCGGCGGAGGGCGGGCGCGTCGTCGGTGACGCCGTCGCCCGTGGCCCCGAACTCGCGGACGTCGACCGCTCCGGGCGCCGGACCCGGCCCACCCGCGGCCGGCCGGTCGTCCGCTCCGGGCCCGCCGCCGGTGCCGCGGTCCTGGACGATCCACACCGCGACGAGACCCGCCAGGAGCACCAGGACCACCGCCAGGGCCCACGCCCGCAGGTTCCGGAGGCCCCGGCGCCGCTCGTCCGGGCCCGCGTCACCGTCCGGGCCCGCGTCACCGTCCGGGCCGGGGTCGCCACCCGGGTCCGGCGGAGGGCCGTCGACGTCCCCGGTCTCGGCGGGCTCGGCCGGCCGGGGGACGTCGCGCTCGCTGGTCAGGAGTCGACCTCCCGTGCCGCCTCGGCGCGGGACGGCGACACCCCGGGGGCGGGCAGCCGCAGCGCCCGCAGGAACGGTTCCGTCCACGCGGCGAAGCTGTAGTGCTCCTCCACGGCCCGCCGCGCGGCGAGACCGCGGGCACGACGGGCGGCCTCCGGCTCGGCCAGCACCGCGAGGACGGCGTCGGTCCACGAGTCGCCGTCGGTGGCGGCCAGCCCGTGCAGCTGGTCGGTCACCAGGGCGTTGACGCCGACCGGCGAGGCGACGGCGGGCAGCCCGGCCGCTCCGTACTGGAGCAACTTGTAGGCGCACTTGCCGCGTGACCAGGGGTCGTCCGGCAGCGGCATGAGACCGCAGTCGGCCTCGGCGAGCAGGCGGTCGGTGCGCGGTCCGTCCCAGGCGACCCGGTCGGTCATGAGGTCCAGCTCGCCCAGCGAGCGGTCCCCCGCGCTGATGACGGTCAGCCGGGCCCCGGTCCGGCGGTGCACCCGGAGCAGCGCCGCGGCGATGTCCTCCAGGTAGCGCTCGGTGGACGGCGAGCCCAGCCACAGCAGCCGCGGGACCTCACCGACGGCGTAGTCCTGCTTCTGCGGGTAGTCGTCGGGATCGACGCAGCTGGGGATGACGGTGACGTCCGGGTTCAGCCGGGAGGCGGCGTCGGCGAGGTAGGCGTTGCCCGCCACGACGAGGTCGGCCCCGCGCACCGCCGTCGACCAGCCGGCGGCCTCGCCGAGGACCTGGTGGACGCCGCCCCTCCGGTCGGCGTGCAGGGCGTCGTCGAAGTCGTAGACCCCCCACCCGGCGCGCCGCAGCAGGCTCGCCTCCAGCCGGCCGCGGGTGAAGGGCCCCATCGACCGCGAGACCAGCAGCCGCTCGGCCGGCGGCCGGGACCGGAGCGAGCGGAGGTGCCGTTCCGCCCGCACCACGCCCAGGGGATCGCGCAGCAGCGTGCCGGGCCGGACGTTGGCCGAGCCGAGGTAGTCGTGCACCTCCGCCTCGAGGCCCAGGAACCGCAGCCAGTCCAGGACGCGGACCCGCGTGCTGGATCCGGCGGGGCCGTAGGAGGTCCCCACCATGAGCCGGGCCCCGGTCATCGCGCCACTGTAGGCCGGGGACCGCCCCGGCCGGGGTGCCCGCGGCGTCCGGCCCGGGAGCCGGCGGGTGGCCGCCCGCGCGCTCCGCTCACCCGCAGTCCACTTCTCTCGTGAAGTCGATGGTCACCGTGCGGTTCAGCGCGGCCGCGGCCGGGTCCAGCCCACCGGAGGGGTCCCGGTCGGGCACGTAGCCGGCGAAGTCGCTGCCCAGCCCCTCGACCGTCAGCTGCTTCACCGGGACGCCGAGCTCGATCAGGACGTTGGCCACCTCCTGGGCCCGCTGCCTGCTGAGCTCGGTGACCCGGGAGGGGTCCCCGACGGCGGGGTGCCTGCCGAACACCTCGCCGATGATCCGGTCGTCCGCCTTCATCTGCTCGGCGAACGGGGTGAGCACCTCCACCACCCGGGCGCGGTCCAGGAACTGGATCTCACCGGGCCGGAAGCCGACGCCGCCACCGCGGAGCGTGAGCTTCCGCGGCGTGCAGGCCACCCCCGTCCCCACGTCGACGACGCGGACGCCGGGCAGCGGCCCGTCCGGCGGGGCGGGGTCCCGGGCCGGCTGGGCCTCGACCTGCACCCCGACCGCGCCGGCCCGCGTCGCGATCGTGGTCCAGAGCTGCACGAGCTGGGTCCGGCGCGCGACGTCGAGGGCCGGCTGGGGCGGTGCCGTCTCACCGAGGCCCTGGAACACCACCGCGAAGCCGTCGAGGTCGGGGAGCCGGCCGGCGTCGTCGAGCGCATCGGCCACCTCCTTCGGCTCGGCGTCCAGCAGGCCCGGCCGGGTGAGGTCCATCGGCCCGCCGGTCGACAGGCCGGAATCGACGACGACCAGCGTGTGCAGGCCCGGTTCGTCGGCGACGCTCTCCGCGGCCAGCCCCATGGCGCCGAGGAGGTCGGACTCCGGAGTCCTGGCCCGCGCGCCGGCCAGGGCGTCGTCGACGCGCCGGCGGTTGGCCGCGTGCTGCTCGGCGAGCCCTGCCCCGTCGTCGCCGACCCGCAGGGCCATCGGCTCGTCCACCGCGAAGGGCGCGCCGTCGGCGACGACGACGGAGACCACGGACTGCTGCGTCACCGCCAGGTCCCGCGCCTCGGCGGCCGCGCCGACCAGGACGGGCGCCGGGGCGTTGGCGCGCGCTCCGACCACGACCGCCAGGGCGCCGCTGGGCTCCGCCGCCTCGGACGCGCTCCCGCACCCGGGCACGACCGCCACGACCGCGACAGCCGCCAGCGCGGCTCCCCAACTGCGTCGGGGCGACGACGTCATCTGCTCTCCCTCCCGGATGGCGCCGGAACATAACGCCTCCAGGGCCGCCGTGGAACCTCTCGCGCGCCGGCCCCTCCTCACGGAGCCGGCGCACCCGCATCCGGGTGCGCCGGTCGGATGCCGAAACGGAGCAGGACGGAAGGGGTTATCGGGACCGCCCGCCGCCGGTAGCTTGTGCCTCTCCACGGCCCGTACCGGCGCCGGGGAGGCATCCGGGTTGCCGGCCGCACAGGGATTCCGTCACGCCGAGCGGGGGGACTGTGACCGTGAAGGACGCGCTGGGCTCAGCGCGCGCCCGGTGGTGGCTGCCCGCGCTCGGCGTCGTCCTGGGTCTGGTCGCGGCGGCGGTGGTGACCTGGCAGACGACTCCCGAATACCGGACCTCGACCCAGGTGCTGATCGGGTCGACCGGGTCCGCCGACGCCGGCGACGCGCACGCGGCCGGCATCTTCGCCGGCCAGCGGGCGCTCTCCTACGTGCAGGTCGCCGAGGGACAGGCGGTGCTCCGCCGGGTGGCCGAGGACGCGGCGCCGGACCTCACGCCCGCCGAGCTGCGGGCGCGGATCTCGGCCCGGCACGTGCCCGGGACGGCCATCATCGAGATCACCGTGACCGACACGTCGCCGGCGCGCGCGCAGCGGATCGCCGCGGCGGCCGGGAGCGCCTTCATCGAGGACGCGACCTCGCTGGAGACCACGGCCGGCGCGGTGCGGTCGGCGGTGGCCCTGTCGACCGTGCGGTCGCCCGAGCGGCCCACCGAGCCGATCTCCCCCGACGCCGCCCGCAACCTCTCGTTCGGCGCACTGGCCGGACTGCTCGCCGGGCTCCTCGTCGTCGCACTGCCCGGCCGCTCGGCGCGCACGGTCACCCACCGCGACGACGTCCGGGAGTGGTCGAGCGCTGACCTCCTGGCGACCCTGGTCCAGGACGGGGGCCCGAGCACGGGCGGGCCGGGCGGGGACCCCGACGCCGCGGCGCTCGTCGCACTCCGGAGCCGCCTCTTCGGTGGACACGACGGTCCGGCTCCCCGCGTCGTGGTGGTGACCAGCGCCGTCGCCGGGGAGGGCAGGTCGGCGGTCGCCGGGGGGCTGGCCGCCGCGACCGCCCGCGCCGGGCACCGGGTGGCCCTGGTGGACGCCGATCCCCTCCGACCGGGCGTCGCCGGCGTCCTCGGCCTCCCCGACGGGCCGGGCCTGACCGACGTGCTGGCCGGGGATTCGAGCCTCGAGCACGCGCTGCGGCTCGCGGCCGACGGCGCCGTGGACGTGCTGACGGCGGGGACCGTCGCGCTCGCCCCGGACGACGTCCACGGCGGCCCCGGCCTGCCGGGGCTCCTGCGCACCCTGCGCGACTCGCACGACGTGGTCGTCGTCGTCGGCCCGCCGCTGTCGCCGGTACCGGACGCCGCCGTGCTGGCCTCGTGCGCGGACGGGTGCCTGCTCGTGGCCAGCCACTCCCGGACGGGGCGGGACCAGCTCGCCGGCGCGGCCGCCCTGCTGGCCGGCCGCGGGGCGCGGCTGCTGGGCGTCGTGCTCACGGAGGTCCCGGCGCGGCGGGCGCGGGCCCTGGGGCTGCGCCACGACTACCCGGTCGACCGGACCCGGCGGACGATGCGCCCCCCGGCCGGCCGGCGCATCGTCGCCGGGAGCAGTTCCGTCCCGGACTTCCCGGCCGAGCACCCCGCGGTCACGGTCTCGCCCGCGGATCCGGGGGTCTCGTGAGCGTCGAGCCCGCACCGGCCGCCGTCGCCGAGGTGGCCGAGGGAGCGCCTCCGACCGTCGCGGACGCCCCGCCTCCCTCCCGCGCCGCCCGCCTGATCAGCGGCCCGCTGGCACTGCTCCGGTCCGGCGGGTTCGTCGACCTCTTCATCGCCCAGGTCGCACCGCTCGGCGTCAGCTTCGGCCTCACGCTGGTGTCCGCGGCGCTCCTCGGGCCCGAGCTCCGTGGCGTGCTGACCTTCCTCATGACCGGCGCCCTGCTCTTCGGGGCGCTCGCCTACGGCAGCCTGCACGTCCCCGTCGTCCAGGCGCTGCGCGACAAGGACCGCAGTGGCCTGCGACACGGGCTGCGGCTGATGTGGGTGCTGGCGGGCGCCTCGACCGCGGTCGGGCTGGCGCTCGTGCTCGCCGGGGGCCCGGCCACCGCCGAGGTCCCCTCGACCCTCGCGACGACGGGCTGGGGGCTGGTCGGCGGCGCCGTCGTGATCGTCCAGCTGTTCACCGGCCGGGTGCTGCAGGGACTGGCCCGCAACCGCGAGTACCAGGTCACCGTCGTCGTGCAGAGCCTGCTGTACCTCGTGGGCGCCGGGTCGATGCTGCTGCTCACCCGGTCACCGCTGCCGGTGTTCGGGGCCTGGTACGTCTCGGTCGTGCTCGGCGTGGGGCTGACCACCGTCTTCCTCCGCCGCCACCTGCGCGAGTCCGGCCCCTGGCAGTGGACCGGCAGCCCGTGGCGCGGGTTCCTCCGCTCCGCCACCGCCAACAACGTGGGCAGCATCGGCCAGATGGTCATGCTGCGGGCCGACGTCCTCGTCGTGGCCGTGGTGCTCGGGGCCACCGACGCCGGCATCTACGGGCTCGCCCTGTCCCTGACCGAGCTCGGGCTGATCGTGCCCGAGGTCTTCGCCCTCTCGGTGTTCGCCAGCCGGGCGCGGCTGGACCTCCCCCGCTGGCACGACGAGGTGGCGCGGACGGCCCGGCTCAACCTCGCGGTGTCCGGCGTCGCCGCGGTGGCGATCGCCGGCGCGGCGGTCGTGCTGTCGCTGGGCCCGCTGGCCGCGTACGACGGCCTGGTCCTGCTGGTGCTGATCGTCCTGCCCGGGGTCGTCGTGGCGGGCTACTCGCGGGTCGCGCTGAGTGCCCTGCAGGCGCTGGGGGCGAGCTCCCGGGTGTGGATGTTCGGCGTCCTGGCCGTCGTCCTGGCGCTGGGCTACGTGCCGGCCGCCGCGCTCGGCGGGACGGTGGGCAGCGCCGTCATGTCGACGGTCGCCTACGCGGTGACGGCGCTCTTCCTGCGCTCGAGCCTGCGCTCCGCCGAGCAGGGAGCCGCCCGGTGACGACGACGGCGATGGTGCTGGTGGCCTACCGGTCGGCGGCCTACCTGGAGCAGGGGCTGGAGCCGCTGGTCCGCGACCCCTCCGTGGGCGACGTCGTGGTGGTCGACAACAGCAGCGACCCGGCGACGGCCGAGGTCGTCGCGCGGTACGGGGACCGGGTGCGGTACGTCGACCCCGGCGCCAATCTGGGGTTCGCCACCGGCTGCAACCTCGGCTACCGGTCCACCACCGATCCCGTGGTCACCTTCCTGAACCCCGACGTGCTGCTCACCCGGGAAGTGGGCGAGCTCGTCGACCGTTGCGCGGCGGAACGGACGGCGGTCCTCGCCGGCGGGTTGCTCTCGATGCCCGACGACCCCCGGCTGGCCAACGGCCGCCACGCCGTCACCCCGCTGCGGGAGCTGCAGCGCGCCGTCCTCGGGGCCGGCTCCTCGGTCGTCGCCGTGCCGGCCGGGACGGGCACCGTCGAGGTCGAGCAGGTGGACGGCGCGTTCCTCATGGCCCCGCGGCCGTTCCTGGACGCGCTCGGCGGGTTCGACGAGCGGTTCGAGCTCTACTTCGAGGACGTCGACCTGTGCGACCGGGCGCGGGCCGCCGGCCGGGTGCTCGTCGACACCCGGCCCTACGGCACCCACGCCCACGGCGGCAGTGCCCGGACGGTGGCCGCGGTGTCCTTCTGCGTCTTCCGGGTCTCCCGCACCCGGTACTTCGCCAAACGCTGGGGGAAGCCCGGCGCCGCCGCGGCGGTGCTGATCACCGTGGCCGAGACCCTCGCCCGCACGGTGACGCGACAGCCGGAGGGTGGGCGGCTGCGGATGCGGGCGCTGCGCCTGGTGGTCCGGGAGTTCGCGGCGCCGGGCTCGGTGCAGGTGCTGTCCGGCCGGCCGGAAGGAGCGGCATGCCCGTCGCAGTCCTCCTGATCGGCAGCCTGGCCCTGCTCGTGCCCTGCTACGCGCGGTTCGGCATGGCGCACCCGCTGACCGTGACGCTGCTGCTCTGGGTGGTCGTCGGCGTGCTCTTCGCGGTCCGGCCGATGAACCTCGTCGAGCCCTCCCTGCGGGTCTCGATCGCCATCGTGCTGGGGCTGGCGGTCCTCACCCTCACGCCGCTGCTGCTCGACAGCCGGGGACGGGGCGGGCATCCCGCACCCGACGACCGGCCACCGGTCCCGCTGACCTTCCACCCGTGGGCGCTCGCGGTCGCGACCGCCGTCGTGCTGGCCGCCGTCGCCTGGGGCAGCCTGCAGTACCGCAGCGCCATCTCCGCCGCCATCGGGCAGCCCTTCGGCCAGGCGGACCCCAAGCTGGTGCGCTGGGCCGAGCTCTACGGCAACGTCAGCGCCGGCGGGACGGTCGGCATCGCCCTGTCGCTCGCGCCGCTGCTCGGTGCGTTCGCAGTCATCGGCGGGCTGTGCTCGAGCCGGTGGTGGTACGTGCTGCTCCCGGTGGCGGTGGCGGTGACCATGCAGTCCCCGTCCCGCACCGCCACGCTCACCGTCGTCGTGACGGCGGCGTTCTTCCACGTCCTCCTCGCCCGCAGCCCTGGCGTGCCGGTGCGCCGGCGCTCGCGCACGCCGGGCCGGTGGCGGGCGCTCGGCGTCACCGCCCTGGTGACCGTCCTGGGGCTGGCCTACTTCGGCTTCGTCGGTCAGCAGCGGGACGGCGCGAAGGTCCCCGACACGCTGCAGGCCGCCGGCTGGGTGCCCCAGGCCCTGGTCGAGCCCCTGCTCTACCTGCTGGGCGGGGTCAGCGGCTTCGCCGTCGGCATCACCGAGCCCCTGGGTGACCACGGCCCCTACGGCGAGTTCGGTCGCTCGATGTACGCCGTCGTCAGAGTCGGCCAGCTGATGGGCTTCCACCTGCCCTCTCCGGAGCCGTTCGCCGGCTACGTCGACGTGCCGGTGTCGATCAACATCTACACGTCCTTCGGGGACGCCTACTTCGACTTCGGGCTCGCCGGGGTGCTGGCCGTCGCGCTGGTCAACGGCCTGCTCCTGCACCTGCTTCGGGTGTGGCCGCGCCCGGGCCACCCGGGGTCGGTCTGGGGGATGGCCATGATGGCCGCCGTCCTGACCGCCACACCGATCCACATGCGGCTGCTCGACCTCGACATCCTCATCCCGGCCGCGGTCGGCCTGGTCGCCATCGCCGCGATCCTGCGGCCCGAGCCCGGCGCCCGGAGACCCCGGAGCGGCCTGCTCACCGATCCGCCCTGGTCCTCGCGGCACCGGGTGCGCCGGCCGGTGGGCGCATGACCGACGACGGCATCACCGACGACGACATCACCGACGACGGAGCGCGGAGGGCGGACGTGGACGGACCGGTCCGGATCGGGTTGCTGGCGAGCGTGGGGCGCACCCTGGACGCCTTCTTCCCGGCCATCGCGGCGCGCCTGGAGGAGCAGGGCTTCGTCGTCACCTCGGCCAGCGGCACGCACGCGGACATCGCGTCCTGGACGCATCTCGACGGGTTCAGCCAGCGGCCCTCGCCCCGCGTCGCGACGGCCGTCCGGTCCCTCCGCGCGTGGTCGAGCGCCAACCGGCACGACGTCGTCCTCACGAGCACGGCCACGGCGTCGGCGATCGCGCGGCTGGCGGGCCTGAGCGCGCCCGTCGTCTACTTCTGCCACGGGCTGCACTGGGGCGACGAGCACGCCCTCGGTGCCCGGCCGTGGCAGCTGGTCGAGCGCGCGCTGCTCCGCCGGACCGCGGGGG
Source organism: uncultured Actinomycetota bacterium (assembly GCA_963747895.1). GTDB lineage: Bacteria > Actinomycetota > Actinomycetes > Mycobacteriales > Geodermatophilaceae > Blastococcus. Next base: position 75,437 of record CAVVGX010000001.1, on the reverse strand, counting down.
TCGTCACGATCAACCGGGACGACCACGCCTGGTTCGAACGGCACGGCGCGCCGCACGTGCACCGCCTGGCCTCGGGCGTCGGCGTGCCGCTGGAGCAGTACCCGGCGGCCCCGGTGCCCGCGGGCGGTCCCGACCTGGTGTGGATCGGCGACTTCACCCCGCGCAAGCGCCCCCACCTCGCCGTCGACGTCGTCGAGCGGCTGGCCGCGATCGGCTGCCCCGTCCGGCTGCGCATGCTGGGCGACGGCCCGCTGCACGAGGAGGTGCGGGGCCGGATCGAGGCGGCCGGGCTGGGCCCGGTGATCACGGCCGAGGGCCGCGCCGCCGTCGCCCCCGCCCTGGGCGCGGCCACCGCCCTGCTGCACACCGCCGAGTGGGAGGGCCTCCCCCGCGTGGCCCTCGAGGCCGCGGCGGTGGGGCGCTGGAGCTACGGCTTCGACGTGAAGGGCCTGCGGGACGCCCCGCTGGTCCGGCTGGCGCCCGACGGCGACGTCGCCGCGCTGGCCCGCCTCGTCGCGGGGGACGTGACGAGCGGCGCGATGCGCTCGGTGCCCGACGTCCGGGCGTCGCTGGGCGTGGAAGCCGCGGCAGACGGCATCGCCGCCGCCGTCCTCGACGTCCTCGGTGCCGCCCGCCGGCCCTGACCGGTCAGGTGGTGCGTCGCCAGGGCGGGAAGAACCCGTCGGTGCGGTCGGTCCCCGCCAGCTCCCGGTAGCGGTCGCGGTCGTGCACGATCTTGGCGACGCGGAACGGCAGCGGGACGCTCTCCGGGTCGAACCGGTGCTTGAAGACGAACAGGGACGACGTCGTGGAGCCACCGAGCCCTCCGCCGAGGTGGAAGACCCGCACTCCCTGCTGCCGGCCCCACTCGGCCGCCTCCAGGAAGCAGCGGTTCGACGCACCGATGTGCCGTGCGGCGTCGGCGGACGCACCCAGGTGGTAGTGCAGCCGCGACCCCTCGGCGAAGCACAGCAGGGCGGCCACGAGCTCGCCGTCCAGACGCCCTTCGACGAGCACCGGGTGCAGGCTCTCCCTCTCGGCGACCAGGGCCTTCCAGTACGCGGCCGGGAAGTAGAAGAACGGGTCCGCGTGCTGCCGCTGCATGGTGGTGACGTAGAGGTCCCGGAAGGCCGTGAGCGAGAACGGCCGGGGCGTCACGGTGACCTCCAGCCCGGCCCGGTCGGCCTTGCGCGCGGCCCGGCGGTGGTGGGCGTGCATCCCGGCGAACAGGTCGCGCTCCGGCGACAGGTCCCACGCGACCGTGCACCCGGCGGTGACCACCTCGGCCGTCGTCGGGACCAGCGCGCTGTTCCCGAGCGGCGGGTGCAGCCGGAGGAAGGTGGACACCACCCCGTTGGCGCGGGCCCAGTCGTCCAGCGCGGGACCGAACGCGGCCACGGCGACGTCGTCGCGGGCCAGGGGGCCGCCGTAGCCGTACGCGCTCACGGCGTCCCAGCCGGTCCCGTCCGGCAGGGGACGGAGCAGGAGCGGGAGGACGACCTCCCCGCCGCGGTGCCGGAACTGCAGCAGGACCGGCTCCGTGCCGGGGACCTCCAGGAGGGCGGACGCGCGGTGGTAGGCGAACCGCGTGTAGGTGTCGAGCCCCCCGGCAGCGGTGACCGCCTCGTCCCACCCGGCCGCCCGGATGACCCGCACGCCGGCCGCGGACACGACGGGACTGGGGACGGACGCACGTCCGGCGTGCAGCTCGACCCCTGTCATGTCAGCGACCCCCGCGACCCGTCTCGACCTCGGGACAGGGACGGGGGACGCGCGCCGGCGCGAGGAGCGACGGGGTGCCGCACGGCGAGCCGGCGCCCCGGTGCGCTCGGACCAGGCCGCGGTGGGTCACGCGCGGAGGCTAGCGCCGCCTCGGCGGGCGCAGAAGGGGTGATGACCATGCCACCGCGCATTTCCTGGCCGACGCCGGCGCCTCCGGGGAACGGTGACGTCGAGCAGTCGCCCATTCACGATGCGTACGCACGCCGCTGATTGCTCCGCGCAGCCGAGACCTGACGGAGGATGACGACAAGCCATGGATACAGAGCGATTTCCTGTCTCACGAAGCGTGATATCCGCAGGTCGGAGCCGGAATTCACCTTCGACCGGAACGTATCGGTCCGATGCCCGCGGAACCAGCGCGTCCGCGGCTGGCCACCTGCGGCCACGGGCGCATTACCGTCCGCCCGGTCATCGGTACGGGGCCGCTGACCGGGTAACGACCCGGGCGGGATGCCTCCACACTCACCGGGGGACCCATGGCACACAGCAATGCGCTGGGCACGCTCCGGCGCCACGGCCGACTCGTGGTCGCAGGCGTCGCGGTGGGCCTCCTGCTGGCCGTCCTGCTGACCTGGACGGCCGAGCGGACGTACACCTCGTCCACGAAGCTCTGGGTGACGGCCGCGGGGCCGATCAGCACGTCGGACGCCTACGAGGGCAACCTGTTCACCCAGGACCGGATCAACTCCTATCCGCAGATCCTCACCAGTCCCGACCTCGCCCGGCAGGTGGTGAGCCAGCTCGGGCTCGACCTGACCCCCGAGGAACTGGCGGCCATGGTGTCGGTCACCGTGCTGCCCGACACCGTCGTCCTCGACGTCCAGGTCACCGACAGCTCGCCCGAACAGGCGCAGCAGATCGCCACCGCCCTGGGCCAGCAGTTCTCCCAGCAGGTGACCGCGCTGGAGACCCCGCAGGGGGCCAACGCCTCCGCCGTCACCGTCAAGACGCTGCAGACGGCGAGCTTCAACCCCGAGCCGGCCAGCCCCGACCTGCTCGGCAACCTGTGGCGCGGCGCGGCGCTGGGGCTGCTGCTCGGCCTGGGGCTCGCCCTGCTGCGGGCCCGCACCGACCACACCGTGCGCAACGACGAGGACGTCGAGGAGGCGGCGGGCGCCCACGTCATCGGCCGCCTCTTCCACGAGCGGCACCTGTCCCGGCGCCGGGTCCTCGAGGAGCTGGACGCGCAGGCGCCGCTCGCCGAGGCCTTCCGGGCACTGCGGCTCAACCTCGCGCACCTCGCCGCGGACGACCCGCCCCGGGTCGTCGTGGTCGCCGGTCCGCTCCTGGGCGTGGGTGCCACCACCGTGGCCGTGAACCTCTCGCTCTCCCTGGCCACCGCGGGCCACCGGGTCATCCTGGTCGACGGGGACCTCCGCCGGCCGCGGGTGAGCCAGTACCTCGGCCTGCCCGACGGCCCGGGGCTGACCGACGTCCTCAGCGGCTCGGTCCAGCTGCAGGACGTGGTGCAGACCGGTGTCGATGGCCGGCTGACGGTGCTGGGCGCCGGCCCCATGCCGCCGGACCCGGAGGCGGCGCTGAGCTCGCCGCGCATGAAGACGCTGCTCGACGTGCTGCGCAACCACTGGGACTACGTCGTCGTGGACGCACCCCCGCTGCTCCCCGTCGTCGACGGCGCCGTGCTCAGCGCCCTGTCCGACAGCTGCCTGCTGGTGGCCCGCCACGGGCGCACCCGGAGCGAGCACCTCGCCGAGGCCGCGGCCGCGGTGGCCCGGGTGCAGGTCCCGTCGCTGGGCGTCGTCGTGAACCGGATACCGCGGCACGCCGCCGACGCGGCGCCCGGGTCGCGGTCCTACGGGGCGGACGCGCGGCGGCGCCGCGCCGTCGCAGCGGGCGGTGCGCACAGCGGGACCGGACGGAAGAACGCGCCGGAGGGACCTTCGGCGGGCTCGCCCGCCGGCGGCACCGAGCAGGCCGGGGAGTGAGCGGCGTGCGGGGACCGGGCGAGCAGTCGCCCTCGGCGGACGACAGGGACGACTCCACAGCCGGGCCGACCGGCACCCGATCGGAGGCTCACGTGAGCGTCAAGGACCGCAGCTGGCGGTGGAAGCTCATCGGCTGCGCAATGCTCGCCGGGGACCTGATCTCCCTGCAGGCCGGGCTCGTGCTGGCCATCACGGCCCGCTACGAGGGCTCGGTCGACCGGATGGACACGCGCGGGCTCCTGGTCGGGCTGGCGCTGGCCATCCTGGTCTTCCCGCTGGTCTCGGCCGGGCTGCGCCTGCACCAGGGCCGGTACGCCGTCGGCAGTGCCGAGGAGCTCCAGGGCCTGGGGGTGGCGGTCGGCCTGACCGCGCTGGCGATCACCAGCGTCGTGGCCGCCAGCGGCAGCCCGCGCCTGATGCCGCTGAGCGTGCCGGCGATCGCCGCGGTGCTCGCCTTCGTGATGATGATCGGCTTCCGGCTGGCCATCCGGAGCCAGCGGGAGGGCGCGATCCGGCCGCGCACCGGGCAGCGCACCCTGGTCTTCGGCGCCGGGATCGCGGGCGAGCAGCTCATCCGGTCGATGCTCGCCGACCCGGCCAGCCCCTACCTCCCCGTCGGGCTGCTCGACGACGACGTCCGCAAGCGCCACCTGCGCATCCGCGGGGTCCGCATGATGGGCGGCCGGGAGCGGATGTCGGCGGCGGCCGAGGCCACCGGGGCCGAGCTCGTGGTCATCGCCCTGCCGTCCGCGGACTCGGCGCTGGTGCGGGACATCTCGCAGCGGGCCAACGACGCCGGGCTCGCGGTGAAGGTGCTTCCCCGCGTCAGCGACCTGCTCAGCCGGCGGGTGGGCATCCGCGACGTGCGCGACATCGACGTCGCGGACCTCCTCGGCCGGCGCCAGATCGACACCAACGTCACCGAGATCGCGCACTACCTGCACGACAAGCGGGTGCTCGTGACCGGCGCCGGAGGGTCGATCGGCTCGGAGCTGTGCCGGCAGATCGCCCAGTTCGGCCCGGCCGAACTGATGATGCTGGACCGGGACGAGTCGGCCCTGCACGCGTTGCAGCTGACCATGTTCGGGGAGGCCCGGCTGCACGAGCCCCAGGCGATCCTCGCCGACATCCGGGACGACGAGGCGCTCGAGCGGCTGTTCGCCGAGCGCCGGCCGGACGTGGTCTTCCACGCGGCCGCGCTCAAGCACGTGAACATGCTCGAGCAGTACCCCGACGAGGGGTGGAAGACCAACGTGCTGGGCACCCGCAACGTCCTGGCCGCGGCCACGGCGGTGGGCGTCACGCACTTCATCAACATCTCGACCGACAAGGCGGCCGATCCGCAGAACGTGCTGGGCCGGACCAAGCGGATGGCCGAGCGGCTCACCGCCACCTACGCGCAGCACAGCGCCACGCGGTTCCTCTCGGTGCGGTTCGGCAACGTGCTGGGCAGCCGCGGCTCGGTGCTGGAGACGTTCGCGGCGCAGATCGCCCGGGGCGGGCCGGTCACCATCACCCATCCCGAGGTGACGCGCTACTTCATGACCATCCCGGAGGCGGTCCAGCTGGTCATCCAGGCCGGCGCGATCGGCCGGAACGGAGAGGCACTCGTGCTGGACATGGGTCAGCCGGTGCGCATCGGGGACGTCGCCGCGCACCTCATCGGCCTGGAAGGACGGCCGATCCCCATCCACGTCACCGGCCTGCGGCCCGGCGAGAAGCTGCACGAGGACCTCTTCGGCGCCGGGGAGCAGGACAGCCGGCCGGTGCACCCGATGATCAGCCACGTCCCCGTCCCTCCGCTGGAGCACCCGGTCGTGGACCAGCTGCGCCGGAGCTACCGGTTCTCCGACATCACCGTCGTGGATCCGGAGGACCCCGCCCTCCACCGGGGAGCCGGGGTGCCGGCTCCCGAGCCCGCGGCCGAGGCCCCGCTGCCCCCCAGGACGGCGGACGAGGCGTCGAACGGCCGCACCGGCAGGGTGGCCCTGTGACCACCGCTCCCCTGCTGCGGAGTCGGATCCTGCTGTCCTCCCCCGACGTGGGCGAGCGCGAGCAGGAGCTCGTGGCCGAGGCCGTCGCGTCGGGGTGGATCGCGCCGCTCGGTCCGATGGTGGACGCGTTCGAGGAACGGATCGCGGACCGGTGCGGCCGGGCCCACGCCGTCGCCCTCTCCTCCGGCACGGCGGCGCTGCACCTGGGGCTGCTGGAGCTGGGGGCGCGCCCGGGCACGGCGGTCGTCGTCCCCACCCTCACGTTCGCCGCGACGGCCAACGCCGTGGCGTACTGCGGCGCCGAGCCGGTGTTCGTCGACTGCGATCCGGAGACCGGGACGCTCAGCCCCGAGCTGCTCGAGGAGGCCCTGCGTTCGCTGCGCGCCGAGGGCACCCCGGTGGCGGCCGTCGTCCCGGTGGACCTGCTGGGCCGCTGCGCGGACTACCCCGCGCTGGAGGCGGTCTGCGCCCGGTTCGACGTGCCGATCGTCTCCGACGCCGCGGAGGCGCTGGGGGCCACGTGCGGGCCGCGCCCGGCCGGGTCGTTCGGCCGGGTGGCGGCGCTGTCCTTCAACGGCAACAAGATCATGACGACGAGCGGCGGCGGCATGCTGCTCACCGACGACGGCGAGCTGGCGGCGCGCGTGCGGTACCTGAGCACGCAGGCCCGCCAGCCGGCCGTGCACTACGAGCACACGGAGATCGGCTACAACTACCGGCTGAGCAACGTCCTGGCCGCCCTGGGCCTGGCCCAGCTGGAACGCCTGGACGGGATGATCGGCCGGCGGCGGGCCCTCCGGGAGCGCTACGCCGCGGTGTTCGCCGACGTCCCGGGCGCGCGGATCTTCCAGCGGGACGGCGACGCCGCGGACAACTGCTGGCTCACCGCCGTGCTGGTCGACCCGGCGGCCGCCGGCTGGACCGCCGACGACCTGCGCCTCGCGCTGGACGCCGCCGACATCGAGTCCCGGCCGCTGTGGAAGCCGATGCACCGCCAGCCGGTGTTCGCCGGCGCCCGCAGCGTCCTCGACGGCTCGGCCGACCGGCTGTTCGAGACCGGCCTGACCCTGCCCAGCGGCTCCGCGCTCAGCGGCGAGCAGGTGGACGCGGTCACCGGAGCGATCACGTGCTTCCTGGAGGCCCGATGAGCTCCCGCTCCGCCCGGCGCTCGCGCTACCTGCCCGTGAAGCGCGCCGTCGACGTGCTGGTGGCCGGGACGGCGCTGGTCGTCGCCGCCCCGGTGCTGGGCGTGGTCGCGCTGGCGGTGCGGCGCGACCTGGGCACCCCGGTGCTGTTCCGGCAGGTGCGCCCGGGGCTGGGTGGTGCGCCGTTCGAGCTGGTGAAGTTCCGGACCATGCGCATCCTCACCGCCTCCGACGGCGTGGACACCGACGGCCAGCGCCTGACGCCGTTCGGCCGCTGGCTGCGCAGCACCAGCCTCGACGAGCTGCCGACCCTCTGGAACGTGCTCCGGGGGGACATGAGCCTGGTCGGGCCGCGTCCGCTGCTCGTGGAGTACCTGGAGCGGTACACCCCGGAGCAGGCGCGACGGCACGAGGTCCGGCCCGGCGTCACGGGCCTGGCCCAGGTGCGCGGCCGGAACACCCTGAGCTGGGAGGAGAAGTTCGCCGCGGACGTGGAGTACGTCGACGGCGTCGGGCCGGCGATGGACGCCCGCATCCTGCTCGCCACGCTGACCACGGTGCTCCGCCGGCACGGCATCTCCGCGCCGGACGCCGCGACCATGCACCTGTTCACCGGCTCCCGGCAGGACGACGCCGCCGCCTGACCGCCCCGCCCTACCCGGGCATAGGAAGCTCTACCTATGGATTCGCGCCCGATCCCGTAGGTAGAGCTTCCTATGCCTAGCGGGGGTGCGGGTCAGGAGGCGGAGACCGCCTGCGCCGCGCTCAGCCGGTCGGGTGACGGCAGCCCCTCGGCCCGAGCCGGGCGCCCGGGGGTCAGCAGCGTCCGGGCGAGCTCCGCGCCCAGCACCGAGCCGAAGGTGCTGATCCGGCCGCAGTGCTCCATGTGCCAGACCGGGGCCCCGTTGACCATGTTGCCGGCCAGCAGCGGGCCCATCACGAACATGCCGGGCGCGGCCGCCAGCGTCTCGTCGACGGCGATGCCGGTGCCGTGGCGGGTGGGCCGGCACACGCCGGCCTCGATGAGCCCGGCCACCAGGGACGGCGCCGCGTCGGCCACGTGCTTCACCGCGCCACCGCAGTTGACGACGGCGTCGGCCGGCGCCTCCAGGCGGGTGTCCACGCCGTCGCGCCGGAGCTCCACGACCACCCCGGCGGCCCCGCACGGACGCACCCCGGTGAAGCTGCCGGCCACCACGTCGAGCCGGCCGGTCGTGGCCAGCTCGTCGACGACCTCGTGGTACTCCCAGCCGGCGCGGCGCTGGTGGCGCCCCAGCTCGACGCCGTAGTGCCCGGCGAAGTCGAGCGCCTCGTCCGGGGAGAGGCGGGGGAGCACGCCGACGACGCCGTCGGAGATCGGCCGGAGGGTGTCGCAGACCGAGAGCCCGGCCGCCCGGCCGCGGGCGAGGTCCTCCAGGGCCGCCTCGTAGACGCCGGCCGCGCGCACGGTGCCGGCGTCCCGCAGCTCGCGCAGCCGCTCGGCCCGGAAGTCGGCCGGGGGCCGCGCCTCGTCGATCCGCTCCGGCAGCTCGCCCCGCGGGGACAGGACGGTGATGCGGGCGGCGCGCTCGGCGACGACCGGGGAGTTGCCGAGCTGGTACAGCACGTCCATGGTGCCGGCGTTGCCCCCGATGAGGACGACGTGCGGGGCGCGGTCCGCCGGCTGCGCCCCCGCCACCGCCCGCTCCACGCGGGCCAGGGCCGCGTCCATGCCCGCGCCGAACGGGTCGTCCTCCAGCGCGGCGCCGCTGGTGAGCCCGTCGGGCAGGCGCGGCATGACCGGGGAGCAGCCGAGGGCCAGCACCACGCGCCGGGCGCGCAGCGTCCGTCCGCGGCAGGTGAGCACGTAGGCGCCGTCGTCCGGGCGCGCGGCGAGGACGTCGTCCTGGACGACCTCGGCGACGGCCACCCCCGCGGCGGCGGCCGCGTCGATGGCGCGTCGCGTCCGCTCCGCCAGGTACGTGCCGAAGAGGTAGCGCGGTAGATACAGGCCGTCGAAGTCGTCCCGGGCGACGGCGTCGGCGTGGCGCGCCCACCAGCGCGGCGACACCACGCCCTCGACGGCCAGGAACTCGTCGAAGGCCCAGTGCTTGTTGTCGGCCAGCCAGGCGGTGAACAACCGCAGCTCCCCGGGCGGGAGGAAGTCGCGCAGCGGGGTGATCAGGAGCGACGTGCGCGCGGCCCGGCCACCGTAGGCGACGCCGCCGAACGCGTCGGCCTCCCGCTCGACGACGGCGATCCGCACGGGCTCCGCCGGCGGCTGCTCGCCGAGGGCGGCCAGCAGGGCCATGAGCACGTAGGCGGTCGAGGCCCCGGCCCCCACGAACACCAGGTCCACGGTGTCGAGGGCGGAGCCGGCTGCGCCGGGTGGTTCCGCCAGCTCCTGCGTCATCGGGCCCCCAGCCCACTCGCCAGGCGGCCGCCGGACCGGATGAAGTCCGGGTCCGGGGGCCGCTCACCACTCCGGTCGGGAACGATCCGAGCCGGGTTGCCGACCGCCGTGACGTGATCGGGCAGGTCCTCGATCACCACGGTCCCGGCGCCGACCTTGCACCACCGGCCGATCCGCACCTTCGGGATCACGACCGCGCCGACGCCGATGTGCGTCCCCTCCCCCACGGAGACGTGCCCGCTCAGCGCCGCCTGGGGGCTGATGTGGGCGTAGTCCCCGATCTCGCAGTCGTGGTCGACGCTGGCGCCGGTGTTGACCAGCACGTGCCTGCCCAGGGTGGCGTTCGGCTGCACGATCGCGCCGTGCAGCACGACGGTGCCCTCTCCGATGCGAGCGGTCGGCGCGACCAGCGCGGAGGGGTGCACCGCCGTGCCGAAGCGGGCCCGCAGCACCTGGGCCAGCTCGGCCCGTTCGCCGTTGATGCCCACGGCCAGGACGAGCGGCACGTCCAGCTCGGGGAACGCGTCCGGCCCGACGATGCGGATGCCGGGCAGCACGTTGCGGCTGGCCGGGTGCTGGTTGGCCGGCACGTCGTTGTACTGCCGGCGCACCTCGATGCCCCGCGCCCGCAGGACGTCGATCACGACCTGCGCATGCCCGCCGCAGCCGTAGACGTCGTACACCGCCTGCTCGCGGAAGGTCACGCGGCCTCCTCGGACACCCGCCGAGCTCACCCGGTGCGGGACGGCTCCGGGTCGTCGGCCGCCGCAGTGTAGGTCGGAAGCACGTGCCGTTGGCCCGTTCCGCGCACGGGAATGTGCTCGCCCGGCAGCGCCGCCTCCCGGCATCAGGTGGGCGCGCCGGCGGGCACCCGCCGCCGGACGAGGAGGCGGTAGGCCGCCACCCCCAGGGCGGCGCCCAGCGCCCACCCGGCGAGCACGTCGCTGAGCCAGTGCGCCCCGAGGTAGACCATGCTGACCCCGATCAGCACGGTGCCGACGACGAGGACGGCGGCGATCACCCGCCCGACGACGTCGCCCCGGTGCAGCCCCCACAGGATCAACGGCACGGCGGCGGCGGCCGTCATCGCGCCGATGGAGGACGGCATCGCCGTCCCGTCGGTGGGCACGAGCGCCAGGCCGGCCGGCGGTCGGGATCGACCGATGACCTCCTTCGCCCACTCCGCGACGGCGGTGGCGACGATCGAGGCCCCGAGGGCGGCGGCGACGGTCCCCCACGCGCGGAAGACCAGTGCGAAGGACAGGGCGAGCAGGAACGCGACGACGTAGGTCGCCTTGGGCTGGCCGATGTCCATGACCCGGCGGGCGGCGTCGTCGAGCCACTCGCTGCGATGCCGGTCGATCGCCTCGAGCACCGAACGGTCCCAGCCCATGCGGCCGAGTATCGGCACCTGCACCGGCCGGGCCAACCCCCTTCCGGCCGCCACGCCGGTACGAAACGGTCCTCCCCGGGGCCGAATGCCGTTACGGTGTCGCCCGCCTGACACCGGCGAGGCCAACCGTGCCGCGTCTGCGCCGCTGGGCACGCCGCGAGCCTCGACCTCCCCCCGTGCCGTCACCGTCGACGCACCGGCAGCGCCCTCGGGTGACCCGGTTGCGCCGCAACCTGCCTGCTCGAAGACGTATGCACAGCGCCTGATCACCCAGCGTCACGCGGGGCCGAGGGTGGAGTGCCTACACCCGGACCGCGACCAGGGGGGTTGCCAAAGGCGGGAGCGAGGCGAAGGTTCCGGACCGTCGGAGTGTCGTACAGCGCATTCCCAGCAGAGAGCTGTCCGGAGGACGTCCGTCGCGAGACAGGGGGCAGGTGTGGAGCCGGTGACGGGAGCTGCTGAGGGCGCCATGCCGCCCGTGCGCTCCGCCGCTGCAGGCCGGTGGCGAGACCGCGCCCGGCCGTGCACCGCGCTCGGCCTGCTTGTCCTGGCCGCCGGATCGCTGCTGTCGGCGTGGCTGGTGGCGGCCGTGTGGCTCGGCGCGGCCGCGGCCGGCGCGGCCGAGACATCGGACCCGGCCGACCTGGTGGGCTCTGCCGCGGTCGATCCGGCCGAGCAGCCCGCCGCATCCGGTCCTCCGCCGTCGGCCGGTGCACCCGACGCGCTGCTGCCGCAGCTGACGCTCGAGGTGGACGACGTCGAGCTCACCGGTCAGTCCGGGGAAGCCGGGCCACCTCCAGACGCCGGACCACCTCCAGACGCCGGGCCACCTCCAGACGCCGGGCCACCTCCAGACGCCGGGCCACCTGCGGACGTCGGGCCGGCGCCGGGCGCAGGCCCGCCGGGACACGCCGATCCGCCCATCGACCTACCGCACGCCGCGACGGAGGGGACAGGTCCGCCGACGGAGACCGGGCCACCCGCCGACGCCGGACCACCCCCGAACGCCGGACCACCCGCCGACCCCGGGCCACCCGCCGACCCCGGGCCTGCGCCGGCTGCCGGACCGCCCGCCGAGCAGCTCGGCCCGGAACCGGTCGTCGAGCCGCCTGTGCCGCAACCGGACCGCGTCGTCGCGCCGCTACAACTGCCCGCCGCGGGACCGCCGCCGCACTCCGGTCCTCCGGCCGACGAGATCCCGCCGCCCGTCGTCCGCCGTCCGGAAGCCCCGGGGGTGCCAGCCGTCCAGCCGCTCCCGGAGGTCCAGCCGCTGCCAGCCGTCCAGCCGCTCCCGGACGCCCTGCCGCTGCCAGCCGCCCAGCCGCTCCCGGACGTCCTGCCGCTGCCAGCCGCCCAGCCGCTCCCGGACGTCCAGCCGCTCCCCGTGGTCGAACCGCCGATCCACCGCCCCGCCGTTCTCCCGGGCAGCACCGCGCCGACCGGCGAGACGGGTGCTCTGACGGCCACCGCCACGGATTCGGCACCCGACCCGACGGCGGACATCGCCGAGCCGAGCGCGCCCCTCACGGTCGCGCTGCCCACCGCCGCCCCGATGGAGTCGGCCTCCGTGGGCGCCGACCCGCGACCGGTGCCGGCCGCCCGGCCCACGGCCGGTCCGGCCGGACCCGCACCGGCTGCCCGCCCGGTGGCCGACCAGGCACCCGCCGCGACGACGGCTGCCGACCCCGTCCTGGAGCCGGCGCCGATGTCGGGCGCGACCCGGCACGAGTCGGCCGGCGGCCCGGCGGGCTCTCCCCGCCTACCGACCCCGCAGCTCGGCTGGAGCGAGGACGACGGCGACCGCCGGCCACCCCAGGGCCCCGCGCCGATGACCCTCTCGACGCCCGGGGCGTCGTCCGGTACGTCCTCGACCGGGGGCGCCGGCTCTGCGCCGGCATTCCCGTGCGCAGTCCTCTGCAGCACCGGGATCATCCCGGTGCAGGGCCCCCTGGTCGCCCCGGGGTCCGACGTCCGCTGCCGCCTCCTGAGCCGCGCCGACGAGCCGACGACCAGCCCGGGATAGCGCCTCGTGCCCTGCCCGGCGCGCGCACCTCGCCCGCCGCGTCCCTCACCGGCATGCCGAGGCCGCCATCCAGCGGCACCGCCGCGCCATCCATCCGTCTCCACCCACACCTGCACTCCCACTCGCGCCCCTCCCGGCGCACGCACCCGAGGACGCCTGATGAGTCAAGCAGCGCACTCAGCATTCACATTCAGGGACAACGAGGTCGCGACCCTCCCGTCGGAGGATCCGGCGTCCCACCGGAAGAGGCGGGGGCACGTCCGCGTGGCCGTCGTCGGCTACGGCTACTGGGGCTCCAAGCACGTGCGCGTGCTCAGCAGCACTCCCGGCGTCGACGTCACCATCGTCGACGGCGTGCCCGAGCGCCTGGCAGGGGCGGCCGCCCAGTACCCCTCCGCCCGGCTCGCCCACTCCCTCGAGGCCGTGCTCGGCAGCATCGACGCGGTGGTCATCGCCACTCCGCCCGCCACCCACGCCGCCCTGGCGCTGCGCGCGATCGACGCCGGCAAGCACGTGCTCGTCGAGAAGCCCACTGGCCACGTCCGTCGAGGACGCGGAGACTCCTGGTCAAGACCGCTGCCCGGCAGCGCGTCACCGCTCATGGTCGGGCACACGTTCGAGTACAACCCGGCCGTCTGGAAGCTCCGCGATCTCGTCCGCTCCGGCGAGCTGGGCACGATCCTCTACGTCGACACCGCCCGGCTGAGCCTCGGGCGGTACCAGAGCGACGTCAACGTCGTCTGGGACCTCGCCCGCACGACATCTCGATCGTCTCCTTCATCCTCGACGAGATGCCGTCGCTGCACGGCGGTCTGGGCGCACAGCAACATCAGCCGCCAGCACGCCGACGTCGCCTACCTCCGGCTCGACTTCCCCGTGTCGCCAGACACACGCCTTCGTCCACGTCAGCTGGCTGAGCCCCAACAAGGTGCGCCGCGTGACCGTCGTCGGCGAGCAGAAGATGGCCGTCTACGACGACATGTCGGACAACGAGCGCATCCGGATCTACGACATCGGCGTCGACGTCGCACGCGATCGACGCCCCGACGGACGCGCACGCCCTGCCCGTCACCTACCGGACCGGCGACATCGTCTCGCCCTACATCCCGTTCCACGAGCCGCTGCTGGTCCAGGACCAGCACTTCATCGAGTGCATCCGCACCGGCGCTGCAGCCCAGACGCCGGGTGAGCGCGGCCTGGACGATCGTCCGGGTGCTGGCCGCGACCGACGAGCTCTCGGGAGTCGCCGGCCAGGACGTCGTCACCGGTGCCGCCGCGTCGACCGGTCAGCCCACCCCTGAGAGGGCCGCCGGTGTCGGTCGCAGGTCACACGCCCCGGCCGGAGCAGGCGCCGCGGCTCGCCCGCGTCCTCGCACCGGATCCCGTTCCTCGACCTTCCAGGGGTCACCGCGCTGGTGCGGGAGGAGCTCGACCGCTGCTGGGAGCCGGTGCTCGCCCACGGCCACTTCGTCGGCGGTCCCGAGGTGACGAGCTTCGAGCCGCTGTTCGCGAACTACTGCGAGAGCGACCGGCTGCGTCGGTGTCGCCAACGGAACCGACGCCCTCGAACTGATCCTGCGCGGCTCTCGGCATCGGGCCCGGGCGACGAGGTGATCGTGCCCGCAAACACCTTCGTCGCGACCGCGGAGGCCGTGTGCGCGTCGGCGCGCGGCCGCGGTTCGTCGATGTCGTGCCCGACACCCTCGAGATCGGACCCCGACGCCGTGGCCGCCGCCATCGGCCCCGCGCACAGCGGCCATCATGGCCGTCCACCTGTTCGGCCAGATGGTCGACGTCGAGCGCCTCGTCCGGCTCGCCGCAGCGGCACGGCCTCGCCTTCATCGAGGACGCCGCCCAGGCGCACGGGGCCCGTTTCGGCGGCCGCCGGGCCGGCAGCGTCGGCGTGGCCGCCGGCTTCAGCTTCTACCCCGGCAAGAACCTCGGCGCGCTGGGCGACGGCGGCGCCGTTGTCTCCAACGACGAGGCGCTGGTCGACCACGATCCGTCAGTTGGCCAACCACGGGCGGTCCGAGGGCGGTCGCTACCTGCACGAGGTGCGCGGTCGCAACAGCCGGCTGGACGCCCTGCAAGCGGCCTTCCTGACCGCCAAGTTGGCCCGTCTCGACGCCGGCAACCAGCGGCGGCGGTCGCTGGTCCAGCGCTACCGGGATCAGCTGCCGGGCGGACTGCTCGCTCGCGCAGGACCCGCAGGCCGAGCCGGTGCACCACCTGGCGATCGTCCACGTGGACGACCGCGACGCGGTGACGAAGGCGCTCGACGCCGCGGCGATCGGCTGGGGTGTCCACTACCCGGTGCCCTGCCACCAGCAGCCGGCGTTCGCGGAGTTCGGCGGGGAGCCGCTGCTGGTCGCCGAGCGCGCGGCCGGGCGGATCCTGTCGCTGCCGATGTCCCCGACGCTGACCGCGCGACCAGGTCGACCGGGTCTGCGACGTGCTGGCCGCCGTCGACGGCATCGCGGTCGGCCACGGGAGGAGCGCTGAGCGAACACGCATGACCTCCGCAGTTCACTCCGGCAACGGAGCAACGGAGGCAACGGCGCCGGCCGGCTACTTCTGCTCACGGGCCGGCGGCCGGTGATCGCGACCCTCCCGGCGTTCTCGGCGTCGACCGGTCTCCCGTCCGGCGCTGCCGGGAGCGCTCCATCCACGGGCCGCCGAGGGACGCGCACGGCTGTCGGCGAAGCGTGGGTCCTGCTCACCCTGCTCGCGCTGCTCCTCGTTCTTCTCGGCGGCGCCGCCGGCTGCGTCGCGGCGCGCTGATGCCGGAGCAGTACGCCGCCAAGGCCGAGTGCTGTACACGATACTCGCGAACAGCCGACCGGTTTTCTGCGCGAGGACCGGAACATCAGCACGCAGATCGTGCTGATCAACAGCCGCAGCGTCCTCGACCCGGTGGCCGAGCAGTGGGACGTCTCCGTGGCCAGCTGTCGGCCGCGTCGACGCCAGCGTGGTCGAGGCGAGCGAGGTCATCTCCATCACGCTCACCGACAGCGACCCCGAGCGCGCGGGACATGCTCGAGGCGGTCATCGCGCGCTACCTCAAGATCTCGCCGAACAAGACCCGCGCCGAGGTGCGCAACTACCTCGACGCCCAGCTCACCGATGTCATCGCCCGGATCTCCGCGGTCTCGCCCACTGCCGCCGACCGGGCGGGGAGCTCGCCCCCCTGGTCGAGCGCGAGCAGTGGCTGCGCACCCAGCTCGACGAGCTGCAGTTCACCGACATCGCCGGTCCCGCGGCCGAGGTCCTCGCCGAGCCATACGTGGATGCCGACCCGGTCAGCCCCCAGCCGCTGATCAACACCGCCGCCGGCGCGTTCGCCGGACTCATCGTGGCCGTCTTGCCGGTCGCCCTCCTCGCCCGACGGATGACCCGCCCGGTCTGACCGCGCCATGACCGTCTCCAGGGAGGCTCCGGGCCGGTCCCGCCGGCGAGCGCGACGCCGCGGTCGGTCGCGCGCAGTTCGGCCACGGTGGCCGGCTGGACGCTGGTCAGCCGCGCGACCGGCCTGCTCCGCGTCGTCGTCATCGGCGCCGTGCTCGGCCCGACCTTTCTCTCCAACACTTTCCTGACCACGAACCATGTCCCCAACCTGACCTACTCGGTCGTGGCCGGGCCGATGCTCGCGCTCGTCGTCGTCCCGGCCGTCGTCCGCGTGCTGCTGGAGCGCGGGCCGGAGGCCTGCGGCCTCTACGTCCGCCGGCTCAGCGGGCTCCTGTTCACCGCCTCGGCGGGCGGCGCCGTCCTGCTCGTGCCGTTCTCGCTGGTGCTGTCCTGCGTGCTGACCCTCGGCGTCCCGGCGGCCCAGCGCGGTCGCGCTCAGCTGATCACCGTCGTGCTCCTGCTCCTCGTCGCGCCCCAGGTGGTCCTGTACACCGTGGCCGCTCTCGGTGCCGCCGCGCAGCAGGCGCAGCAGCGCTACGCACTGGCCGCCGCCGCACCGGCGCTCGAGAACGTCGGCCTGATGATCACGATGGCCGCGGTCGCCGTGCTCCACCCGCCCGGGGCCGACGTGGGCGAGTGCCCATGGACGTGGTGCTGCTCATGGGCATCGGCGCCACCCTCTCGGTCGGCATGCACGCCGCGGTGCAGGTCGTGGGCGCCCGCCGGGTCGGTCTGTCGCTCCGGCCCGCGGGTGGATGGCGCGGAGACCCCGAGGTCCGCGCCGTCCTCACCCGCCTGCGCGCCTCGGTCTCGGTCGCCGCACTGCCGGCCGGCAGCTTCTTCCTCCTGCTGGCCTACGCGGGGAGCATGCCGGGCGGCGTGCTCGTCTTCCAGATGGCCTTCGCCGTCTACGTCGTCCCCACGGCCCTCGGTGCCCGCGCGGTCACGACCGCGGTCCTGCCCGGCATCTCCGCCGCCGCCAAGGCCGGCGACCGGCCGCGCTACGCCGCCGCCTGGCGGCAGGCCCTCACCTACGGCGTCGCCGCCGGCCTTCCGGCGCTCTGCGTCCTCGTCGTCCTCGCTCGGCCGATCGCCGGCACCCTGGCGGCCGGCGACCTGTGGACGAATGCGCTCATCGCCTCGCTGGCCGCCTGCATCGCCGTCTTCGCCGTCGCCCAGCTGGCCGCCGGCATGCACGAGATCGGGCGTCAGGCGCTGTACGCCCGGCTCGACGTCCACGGCCCGCGCTCGCCGTGGTCCTGTCGTTCGCGCTGACCGCCGTGGCGGCGCCGCCGCGCTCCTGCTCCCCGCCGGGCTGCCCCGCTCCGTCGGGCTGGCCTGCGTCGTGCTGATCGCCGACACCGCCGCCGCGACCGTCGTCGTCGGGCTCGTCCGGCGGGCGATCCAGCCGGAGCCGACGGTGGACGTCCGCGGCCTCGGAGCCGTGGGGCTCGCCGGGCGGCGATGCTGCCCGTCCTGTCCGCGGGCTGGCTGCTCACCCGGGACGACGGCAACGCTGCACGAGACCTGGTCGTCATGGGGACGCGGCAGCCCTCGCCACGGTCGTCTTCGCGCTCGTCCTGACCGCCCTGACCCGACGGAGGGCGGCGGCATGACCACCGTCGTCGCTCCTCCGGGCACGAACGGAGCAGGCGCCCGGGCGACCGTCCGGCGCCCCGGCCTCCTCGTCGGGACCGCCGCCGGCGCGGTCGCGGTCTCGGGGGTCGTCGCCGCGGTGGCGGGCCTGCTCATCCCGGTCGCGGCCGCCGCGGCGGTGGCGATCGTCGTGCTCGTCGCCATGCGGCCGATCGTCGCCGTCTACGTCTACATCGGCACGCTGCCGTTCCTGGCCGGCATCGACCGCGGCCGGCTGTTCCCCCTGGTGCGCCCCAACGAGGCGCTCTTCGCGCTGCTGATCGCCGGGGTGGTCGTCGGCGCCTACCTGCGCTTCGTCCGCGGCGACGAGGTCCGGCTGCGGCTGAGCCCGCTGGACCTCCCGCTCGCCGGTTTCGCGCTCTTCTCCACGCTGTGGCCCCTCACCTGGCTGCTCCTCCGCGGGATCACCCCGCGCGGGGACGATCTGGCGGCGCTCCTCCCGATCTGCAAGCTCGTCGCGCTGCTGATCCTGGTCCGGAGCACGGTCGGACCGACCGCCAGCTCCTCCGGCTGGCGCGGCTGGTGATCTGGACGGCGGCGGTCGTCGCCGTCATCGCCGTCCTGCAGACGCTGAAGTTCCCGCCGGTGATCGACCTGCTGGCGACCTACTGGCACGACCCGAGCCGCGACCCCACCGAGCTCACCTCCCGCGGTTCGACGACGTTCTCCTCCTCCATCGCCACCGGCGACTACATGATCATCGCCCTGACGCTGCTGCTCGCCCTCGCGATGCGCGGTCTCATCAGCCATCGCGAGACAGCTCTCGCGGGCTCCCCCTCGTCGCCGGCGTCCTGGCCGCCGGGCAGTTCTCCACCTGGGCCTCGGCCACCGTCGTCGGTATCGCCATGCTGACCTTCCACCCGCAGCTGCGGCGGCTCGTCCTGCGGCTGCTCCCCGTCGCGGCGGTGGAGCTCCTCGTCGGCCTGCCGGCCTTCATCAACCGGCTCTCCGAGTTCGGCGACGGCTTCGGCGTCCCGCGCTGCTGGCTCGGACGCTGGGACAATCTCGTCAGCTTCTACCTGCCTGGCATCAGTCACTTCCGCTGGGTGCTCGGCGTCTCGCCGAACTCCGTGCTGCCGGCCCCCGAGACCTGGCGCGAGCTCATCTACCTCGAGTACGGCTACCTGCAGTTCCTCTGGGTCGGCGGGGTGCCGTTCCTGGCCGCCTTCCTCTGGCTCTCGGTCCGCGTGTTCCGTTACGCCCGCGGTGCGCGGCCCGCGCCGGCGTCGCGGGCGCGTACGGCTCCACCCTGTGGGCCGTCTGGTGGGTCGTGCTCGTGCTGTCGGTGATCGACATCCACCTGGTCCTCCGGGGAGCCGGCGAACTCATCTTCCTGTGCCTCGCCGTCGTCAGTGGGAGGACCGATGACCGTCGATGATCGCCTCGGCGTCTCGGACCCGGTCGCGGAGCGGATCGCCCGCCGGCTGCTGGACGTCGTCCTCTCGGGCCTGGGCCTGCTCGTGCTCACCCCGGTGATGACGGCGCTCGGTCTCTGGGTGCGGCTCGACAGCCCAGGGCCCGCCCTGCTCCGGCAGCAGCGCGTGGGCCAGGGCGGGCGGCCCTTCATTCTCTACAAGTTTCGCTCGATGCGCGTCGGCGGCGACGACCTCGCCCACCGGCGGCTGATCGCGGCCGAGCTGCGCGGTGAGGTCACCCCCGAGGGCGGCAGCACCAAGCTGCCCGACGACGACCGGGTGACGCGATCGGGGCACTTCCTCCGGCGGACCAGCCTCGACGAGCTGCCCCAGCTGATCAACGTGCTCCGCGGGGACATGTCGCTCGTCGGACCACGACCGTGCCTGCCCTGGGAGGCGGACCTGTTCCCCGCGGCGTTCGCGGAGCGATTCCGCGTCCGCCCCGGGCTGACCGGGCTGTGGCAGGTCACCGGCCGCAGCACCGTCGGGACGCTCGACATGCTCCGCGCCGACCTCGAGTACCTGCGGCAGCGTCGGCTGACCCTGGACGTGGGCATCCTGATCCGCACCGTTCCGTCGCTCCTGCGTGGCGACGGTGCCCGGTGAGCACCCTCTTCCTCGCCACGACCGGCGGCCACCTCGAGCAGCTCGTCTCCCTGGCCGACCGGACCCCCGTCGACGGCCGCGCGGTCTGGGTGACGCACGAGAACGACCAGAGCCGCGCCCTGCTGGAGGGCCGGGACACCGTGTTCGTCCCGTACGTCCGGGTCGCCAACCTCGGCGACGTCGCCCGCTGCCTGCCCGTGGCGCACCGGCTGCTGCGGGAGCGCTCGCTCACCCGCGTCGTGTCGACCGGCTCCGGCATCGCGCTGGGCTACCTGCCCTACCTGAGCGCCCGCGGCGTGCGTGCCACTACATCGAGAGCGCGGCGCGGGTGGCCGGCCCGTCGCGCACCGGCGGCGTCCTTCACGACGTGCCCGGCATCCGGCGCTACACGCAGTACGCCGGCTGGGCCGGGTCGCGGTGGGCCTACCGCGGGAGCGTCTTCGACAGCTACGAGCCCGCTCCCGCGGGGCGCCCGCTGCCCGACGTCCTCCGTGTCGTCGTCACCGTGGGGACGGCGGCCGAGTTCCCCTTCCACCGGCTGCTCGACCGGCTGGTCCCCCTCCTCACCCCCGACGGCGAGCTGGCCACGGCCACCGGCCGGCCCGTCGACGTGCTGTGGCAGACCGGTTGCACACCGGTCGACGACCTCGCCCTCGAGCCCCGGCCGTTCCTCCCCGCCGACGAGCTGGCGGAGCCGGTCCGCCGCGCCGACCTCGTCGTCGGCCATGCCGGCGTCGGGTCGGCGCTCACCGCGCTGGCCGCCGGCCTGCGCCCAGTGCTCGCCGCGCGGTCCGCCGCGCTCGGCGAGGCCGGGGACGACCACCAGGAGCAGCTCGCCGCCGAGCTCCAGCGGAAGGGGCTCGCGATCCACCGGCACCCGGAACGCCTCACCGTCGAGGATCTCCTGGCCGGCCTCACCTCCGGCATCCGGCGTTCGGCCTCCGTGTCCGCCTTCGAGCTGCTGCCATGACCGACGTCCTGCAGGTCGACCCCCGCACCGACCCGCTCTGGGTCGAGCTCTCGCGGAGCCCGGAGGGCAGCCTCTTCACCTGCCCGCCCTGGATCTCCGCCGTGAGCGCCACCTACGGCTTCGAGCCCACGGCTCGCGTCGCGCTCGACGCGTCCGGCCGGCCGGTGGGTGGCCTGGCCTGGGTCGACGTCCGTGACCTGCGCGGCGCCCGCCGGCTGGCCCTGCCGTTCTCGGACCGAGCCGACCCGATCGTCACCAAGGACGGCCCCTGGTGCGCCCTGTCGGCCGAGGCGTTCGCCGGCGACCTGCCGTTCACGCTGCGGTGCCTGGACACCTCCCCGGCCGTGGCGGACCCGCGCTTCCCCGCGGTCGGCGAGGCGGCCTGGCACCTGACCCCGCTGGACCGGCCCCTCGACGAGCTGCACCCGGCGATCCGGTCGCAGACCCGGCGGAACATCGCCACGGCCGAACGGGCCGGGGTCGAGGTCGTGCTCAGCGCCGAGCGGGAGGCGGTGGCCGAGTACCACCGGCTGCACGTCGAGCTCCGGAAGTGGAAGTACCCGCTGCTCGCCCAGCCACTGGACTTCTTCGACCGGCTCTGGGAGGCGTTCGCCCCCTCGGACGGCATCCGGACGGTCCTGGCGATGGTGGACGGCCGGCCGGTCGCCGGCGCGCTCTACCTCGTCTGGCAGGACACCGTCTACTACAAGTTCGGGGCGTCCGAGGCCGGCAGCCTGGCCCTGCGACCCAACGACGCCCTCCACTGGCAGCTCATCCGCTGGGCGCACGCGCAGGGGCTGCAGGCGCTCGACTGGGGGCTCTCCGAGCTCGACCAGCCGGGGCTGTGCGCCTACAAGCGCAACTGGAGCAGCGTCGAGCGCCGGATCCGCACCCTGAACGCGGGCGGCCCTCCGGTGGGACGCTCCGCCGAGGTCGAGCACACGCTGCGGCTCGTCACCGATCTGCTCACCGACCCCGCCGTGCCCGATCCGCTCACCGCGCGAGCGGGCGCGTCCCTCTACCGGTTCTTCTGCTGATCGATGGGCACCCCGAGGCGCATCACCGGGCCCGCCGCCCCCGCACCCGGGCGGGGGTCAGTTCGGCTCGTCGGTGGTGAACCCCTCCTCCGAGGCCTCGTCGAGCTGGTAGGGGGCCACCGCGTCCGGCACGTCGTTGTCGAAGAACTCGGCACCGGTCGAGCCGTCCAGGAAGATGGCGGCGCGATCGAGGTCGGGCCCGGTCAGGGTGTTCGACCGCACGACGACATCCGGGATCCACTGCACGAGCACCGCCTGGGAGCCCCCGACGTCGCACACGTTGCCGGTGAACTCGATGCCGCGGGACCGCCCGAGCTGCCCGCTCGTCCCGGCCTCCTCGGCCGTGGCGATGAGGCACTGGTGGTCGACGTCGCGGCAGACGTTGCCCGACACGACGGCCCCGACCGTGGGCGGCCGGCTGTTGTCGTAGGTCTGGAAGCAGTCGGTGTGCGGCGGATCGGCGCCGTAACCCTCGTCGGTGATGTCGGTGACGGTGTTGTCGAGGATGCGGACGTCGGTCCCGAAGAAGCGGATCCCGTCGGCGTCCCCGGACTCCCGCCGGACCGACCCGCTCACCGTGTTGTCCCGGACCGTGATCCGCTCCCCCTCGACGAGGATGCCCGACCCGTCGGCTCCGACCACGGTGTTGTCCGCGATGACCACGTCGGCGCACGGGTCCTCGCAGTTGATCCCGTCCAGCGCGGCGCCGCGGACCTCGTTGCCGCGGACCACGAGGTCCCGGCCGCTGAGCACGATGCCGTCGCCGCCCTCGGTGACGAACCCCTCGACGACCACGTGGTCCTCGGAAGCGACCGTGAGGGAGCGCACCGTCACCCCCTCGGCGACCAGCCGGATCGGCTCGTGCTCCTCACCGGACCGCTCGAGCACCAGGTCGGTGCGGGGCAGGTCCGCCGTGACGCAGACGGTCCACCCGGGTGCGGCCTCCTCGAGCGCCGCGGCCGCCTCCTGCGGCGTCTCCGCGGAGACGGTGCAGTCGACGGCGCCGACGGGAGGCGACGGCTCGCTGTCCGACCCGGACGTGCACGAGGCCAGGAGCAGCGTGGCGACGCCGGTCAGGGCCAGGGACGACGCGGCTCGGCGCAGCAGCACGGCCACACCTCCCCCGCTCGGCTTGCGGGCCCACATCCTAGGGGCGAGAAGCCCTCCGCCCCCATCCGAGCGTCCACCCGGACCGAGCGAAGGAGCAGCTCATGAGCACGACCGAGGGATCACGCGTGGCAGTGGTGGGGCAGGGCTACGTCGGCCTTCCCCTGACGATCCGCGCGCTGGAGGTGGGCTTCGAGGTCGTCGGCTTCGACGTCGACGAGGCGAGGGTCGCCCGCCTGCGGCAGGGGCTGACCTACATCGACGACGTCACCGACGCCGACCTCGCGGCCGCCCTGGCCACGGGACGCTTCCTGCCGACCAGCGACCCGGCCGACCTCGCGGGCTTCGACGTCGCCGTCGTCACCGTCCCGACCCCGCTGCGGGACGGTGCCCCCGACCTGGCCTACGTGGAGTCCGCGGCCGCGATGCTCGGCCCGCACGTCACCGCGGGCTGCTGCGTCATCCTGGAGTCGACCACCTACCCGGGGACGACGGACGGGATCTTCGTCCCCCTGCTCGAGGCGGCCGGCCCCCTGCGGGCCGGGCAGGACTACCGGGTCGGGTACAGCCCCGAGCGCATCGACCCGTCCAACCCGGTCTGGACCTTCCGGAACACTCCGAAGATCGTGTCGGGCATCGACGAGCTGTCCACCAAGGCCGTGGCGGGGTTCTACGGCGCGCTGGTCGACCGGGTGGTCCCCGTCGCGGGCACCCGGGAGGCCGAGCTCACGAAGCTGCTGGAGAACACCTTCCGGCACGTCAACATCGCGCTGGTCAACGAGCTGGCGATGATCTGCCACGGCTGGGGCATCGACGTGTGGTCGGTCATCGACGCCGCCGAGACCAAGCCGTTCGGGTTCATGCCGTTCCGTCCGGGCCCGGGGGTGGGCGGGCACTGCCTGCCGATCGACCCCTCGTACCTCTCGTGGCAGGTCCGGCGGTCGCTGAACCAGAACTTCCGGTTCATCGAGACCGCCAACGACATCAACGACCACATGCCCGACTACGTCGTGGCCCGCGCCGGGGAGAACCTGAACCGGCGCTCCCGGTCGGTGAAGGACAGTTCGGTGCTGCTCCTGGGCCTGGCCTACAAGCGCAACAGCGGTGACGCGCGACAGTCGCCGGCCCTCCAGGTCGCCCGTCGCCTGCAGGGTCTGGGCGCCCGCCTCCGGGGGGTGGATCCGCTGGTCGACCCCGCGCACCTGCCGGCCGGCCTGGAGATGGTGGCGGGCACGCCGGACGAGGTGGCCGAGGCGGACCTGATCATCGTGCTCACCGACCACGACGACCTGCCGTGGGACCTCGTCGAGCGGCACGCCGACCGCGTCCTCGACACCCGGAACCGGGTGCGTTCCGAGGCGGTGGACCGGCTGTGAGCGGTCCGGTCGTCGCCGCCCCCGAGCCTTCGACCGTGCGGGTCAGCGTCGTGAGCCCGGCCGATGCCGATGCCGACGCCCTCCGGGCGTGGGACGACTTCGTCCGCGGACACCCCGCGGCCGACGTGGCGCAGCTGTCCGGCTGGGCGCGGGTCCGGGCGGCGGCCGGCATGTCGGCGCTCCTGGTGCTGGCGCACCGCGACGACCGACTCCTCGGCGGGGCTCAGGTGCTGATGCGCCGGGTGCCGCTGATCGGAGCGATCGGGTACGTCGCCTACGGGCCGCTCGTCGACGGAGGGGAGGACCCGGGACCGGTCTCCCAGGCGCTGGCGGGCGAACTGGCCGCGCTCGCGCGGACGCGGATCCGGATGCTCTTCGTGCAGCCGCCGGCCGACGGAGCCGAGGTCGCAGCCGCGCTGTCGTCCCTCGGATTCCGGGCCTCCGACGCGGGGATCGCCCCCCGGACGTCGGTGATGGTGGATCTCGCTCTCGACGAGGAGGAGTTGCGCGGACAGCTCAGCCGCACCCTGCGGCGCTGGATCAACCGGTGGCCGCGGAGGGGGGTGGAGGTACGCCCCGCCGGGGAGGCCGACCTGCCCCAGGTGGCGGCGCTGCTCGCGCAGACCGGCGAGCACCACGGCTACACGGCCTTCGGCCTCGAGTACCTGCAGGGGATGTACCGGGAACTCTGTCCCACCGGAGACCTCGTCGTGCTCATCGGCGAGGTGGCCGGGCGCCCGGTGGCCACGGCGCTCTACAGCACCGTCGGCTCCGCGGTGAAGGCCCGGCTGGTCGGCTTCGACCGGGACGGCGAGGCGGCCACGCTCAACGTGCCCGCCGCGCTCGACTGGACGGCGATCACCTGGGCCAAGGCCCGGGGTTTCCGCTGGTTCGACCACGGTGGCCTCTCCGAGACCGCCACCGCCCTCGTCCTGTCCGGCGCCGACTTCGACACAGAGGATCTCGCCGGTCCGGACCGGTACAAGCTGAGGTTCGGGGGGAGGCCGGTCCGGTTGCCGGAGCCGCTGGAGTCGATCTCCTCGCCGCTCGTGCGTCTGGGCTACGACCTCGCGCGCCGCTCCACCGGCGGCCGGGTGCTGGTGGACCGGGCCAAGCGGCTCGCCCGGACGGGCGCGGCCCTGCGGGACCGCGGGCCCGCACCGGACGTCCTCCACCGGAAGGTCGGCGGCGGTATGACCGGTGTCCAGACGGCGGTCCGGGCCTGCTACCCGCCCGCCGGGCCGGCCACGCTGCGGCGGCTCCTCCCTCCGCGCGACATCGGCGCCGACGACGTCTTCGTCCACATCGGCTCGGGGACGGGGCGGGTGGTCCTGCAGGCCGCGCTCCGCTACCCGTTCCGCACGGTCTACGGGGTCGAGCTGTCCGACCGGCTGCACGAGGCGGCGGTGCGGAACCTCGACGGGATCCGGCCCCGGCTGCGCTGCCCGGACGTCCGGCTGGTCAACACCGACGCGCCGCAGTTCGACGTGCCGGACGACGCGACGATCGTGCTGCTCTCCAACCCCTCGGGGGGTGCCGCCTTCGCCGAGACGGTGCAGCGGATCCTGGCCTCGGTGGACCGGGCGCCCCGGCCGCTGCGCCTCGTCCACGGGAACCCGCAGGAGGAGGAGACGCTGCTCGCCACCGGCCGGGTCCACCGCGTCCGCACCCTCCGGAGGTGGCGGCGCCCCGGCCGGGAGTGGTCGCGCTCCCACACCTTCTGCCTCTACCGGGTCGCGTGACCATGGCCAGGGGATACGACATGACGGCCGGTTCCGTCTCCACGACGCTCAGCGCCCGCCCGGGAGACGACGCGGTCGCCGAGTGGGACGCCCTCGTCGCGGCGACACCCGGCACCGACGTCACGCAGCTGTCGGCCTGGGCCCGCGTCCGGGCCGTGGAGCGGTTCCACGCCGGGTACGTCCTCGCCCACCAGGACGGCCGGCTGGTCGGCGGCGCCCAGGTCCTGCTCCGCCGGATCCCTCTCCTGGGTCTGATCGGGTACGTCCCGTACGGGCCACTCCTGGCCGGGTCGACGACGGACCGCCGGGAGGCCGCCGACGCCGTGGCGAACGCCCTCGCCACCCTGCCCGGCGTCAGGATGCTCTTCGTCCAGCCCCCGGAGGAGGGCGAGGACGCGCGCGCTGCCCTGCTCCGCCTGGGTTTCCGCCCGTCGTCGGCGGACATCGCCCCGACCGGTTCGGCCCGTCTCGATCTGCGGAGGAGCGAGGAGCAGCTCCACAGCCGCCTCCAGCCCCGCCTGCGGTCCCTCATCCGACGCTCCGCCCGCGAGGGGGTGCGGATCCGCCGGGGTGACGTGGACGACGTCCCGGTCCTCGCCGCGCTCCTGCGGAAGAGCGGCGATGCCTGCGGGTTCCGCCCGCCCAGCACGGAGTACCTGCGCCACATGTACCTCGAGCTCGAGCGGACCGGCAATGCCGCGCTCTTCGTCGGGGAGGTCCGCGGCATCCCGGTCACAGCCGACCTCGTCACGATCTGCGGGTCCATGGTCCGGGGCCGGCTGGGCGGCTTCGACCGCTCCCACGACGGCGCCCGGCTGAGCGTGCCCGGCGTGGCCCGCTGGGAGATCAGCCGCTGGGCCCGGGCGGAGGGGTACCGGTGGCTCGACTTCGGCGGGTTGTCCGAGCAGGCCCTGCACGACGCCGTCGACGAGGGCGTCCGGTTCTGCGGCTCGTGGCCGGGCGCGGACCAGGCCAAGCTCCGCTTCGGCGGCGAGGCCTTCCGGTATCCCGGGGCCGTCGAACTGATCCGGCCGGCCCCACTGCGGTACGCCTTCGATGCCGTGTCCGCCCATGACCTGGGGCGCTCCGCGCTGCACCGGGTCCAGGTCGCGCTCCGCAACGGCCGGCGACGACTTCGGCACCCGGCCTCCGCCGCCCCGGGCCCGGTCCCGTCCCGGCAGCCGACGACGTGGACATCCTGATCGTCGGCGGAGGGCCCGGCGGGCTCTTCCTCGCCGGCGCCCTCCGGCGCTGCGACCCCGCCCACCGCGTCACGGTGCGCGAACGACGGCCGGCGGGCGCCACGCACGGGTGGGGCATCGCGGTCTCGACCGCCACCTCCTACCGGGACGACCTCCTGCACCGGGTGGAGCGGGTGGACCCCACGGCGGCCGCCGCCCTGCGGAGCGCATCGGTGGAGTGGGGCGGCCAGCACGTCTCGATGCCGGGGGCGCGGCCGGTCCACCTCGGCGGGTCGGGCTACTGCCTGGGGCGGCAGCGGCTCATCGACGTCCTCACCGATCGCGCCCGGGCGTCGGGTGCCGAGGTGTGCTTCGACTCGGAGGTGGTGGACCCCGCGGCCGTGGCGGACCACGACCTCGTGGTCCTCGCCGACGGCGCCGGCAGCCGGATCCGCCGGTCCCGCTCGGACCGGTTCGGGACGACGGAGTCGGCCGGCCGCAACCGGCACGTCTGGCTGGGCACCTCCCTGGCGTTCGAGGACTTCACGTACGCGTTCGAGCGCACCGCCGCGGGCTGGATCTGGTTCTACGGCTACCGGCACGCGCCGGACGCCGGCACGGTGATCGTCGAGTGCTCGGCGGAGACCTGGGCCGGGCTGGGTTTCGACGCGGCGGACGACGCGGAGACGACGACCGCGCTGTCGCGCATCTTCGCCCGGCACCTGGCGGGTCATCCGCTCCACGTCCGGCCGGGCGCCGCCGGGCGCAGCCCCTGGGAGTCCTTCACCACCATCCGCAACGACCGGTGGTCCGACGGTCACCTCGTGTTGCTCGGCGACTCGGCCCACACCGCCCACTTCTCCATCGGCTCGGGCACCACGATGGCGCTCGCGGACGCCGCAGCGCTCGGCCGGGCACTGGACGGACGCCGGGCCGCGGACCTGCCCGCGGCGCTGCGGGCCTACGAGGACGAACGCCGGCCGGCCGTGCTGGCCCTGCAGGATGCCGCCGCGCGGAGCGCCGGCTGGTTCGAGCGGATCGACCGCCACGCCGACCTGCCGCCCCTGGAGTTCGGTTTCGCGCTGCGCATGCGGCGCAACGTCGACGAGGCGGCACCCCGGTCGTCGGCGCTGCTGCACGGCCTCCACCGGGCCACCCAGTGGCGGATCGGCCGCAGCCTGCGGCGGACGGTGGCCCGGCGCCGGCGGGCGATCCGGCGCCGCCGTGCGGGCGTCGGCTGACCCTTCTGCCACGGCGGCACCATCGCGTTCCGCGCTGCCTGCCGCGCGGGCCGGTCACGGGTTACGGTCTCGCCCGACCGCGGCCGCACCCGGGCCGCTCGCGCGCCGATCGCTCCCGCCGACGGCCGACCGTCCAGGAGCCGTGCATGTTCCGCACCGCCCGTCCGCGCCGCACCGCGGCCGCGATCCTCGTCCTCGCCGTCGTCGCGGCCGTGCTGGGGCTGAGCGCCCCCGCCGCGCAGGCGCAGACCTACAGCTCGGCGGCCACCGGCAGCCACAGCGTGATCGGCGCGATCCTCGCGAAGTACCGGGGACTCGGCGGTCCGGCCGGGCACCTGGGCTATCCGGTGACGAACGAGCTGGCGACGCCGAAGGTGTTCGGCCGCTTCAGCGCCTTCCAGCGCGGCTCGATCTACTGGACGCCGGGCACCGGGGCGCACGCGGTGTGGGGCGCGATCCTGGGCCGCTGGGGCGGGATGGGCTGGGAGAACGGCCGGCTCGGTTTCCCGACCACCGACGAGCTGCCCACCCCTGACGGCGTCGGCCGGTTCAACCACTTCCAGCGCGGCTCGGTCTACTGGACGCCGAAGACCGGCGCCCGGGAGATCTACGGGGCCATCCGCGACCGGTGGGCATCGATGGGCTGGGAGACCGGTGCGCTGGGCTACCCGGTCAGCGGCGAGTTCGCCATCCCGGGCGGCCGGGCGCAGGACTTCCAGTACGGCTCCATCCGGTGGTCCCCCACGGCGGGCACGAGCGTGGTCGGCGCGCCGGCCCTCGGCTTCGCCCCGCCCGGCACCCAGGTGGTCACCGTGGCCGCACCGTCGGCCACGTCGTCGACGGCGAAGCTCACCGGCTGGGAGCGGGTGGGCAGCACCTGGCGGATCGCGGTGGGGCCGGTGACGGCCCGGATCGGCTCGGCCGGCGTGGGCGCGGCCGGCGAGACCTCGACCCGCACCCCGGCGGGCACGTTCGGCCTGACCGAGGCCTTCGGCCGGGCCGGCAACCCCGGCACGGCACTGCCCTACCGACGCGTCGACGGCGACGACTGGTGGGTCTCCGACGTCACCAGCCCCCGCTACAACCAGTACGCCCAGTGCGCGCCGGGCACCTGTCCCTTCGACGAGCGGGCCGGCGAGAACCTCGCCGCGCAGGGCGCGGTCTACGACCAGGCCGTGGTCATCGACTACAACCGCGAGGGACGGCGCGGCGCGGGCTCGGCGTTCTTCCTCCACATCAGCAACGCCCGGGCGACGGCGGGCTGCGTGGCCATCGAGCGCTCCGCGCTGGAGAAGCTGATGCGCTGGCTGACGCCGGCCGCGAAGCCGGTCATCGCCATCGGCGTCGGCTGAGCGCCCCTCAGTCCCGACGGTGCTCCGGGATCGGCAGCGCCCCGGTCTCGGTGAGCTCGGCGGCGATGTCGACGAGCTTGCGGTTCGTCTCCTGCGAGACGCGGGACAGCACGTCGAATGCCTGCAGGGCGGTGAGCCGGAACCGCTCCATCAGGATGCCCTTGGCCTGGCCGATGAGGTCACGGTTGACCATCCCCGCGCGCAGGTGCTCCTCGTGCTCGGCGCCGGCCAGCGCCACTGCCGCGTGGGCGGCGAAGATCTGCCCGATCTCCCGGCTCTCGCCATCGAACGCGTGGGGCCGCCTCGAGTACAGGTTCATCGCGCCCAGGTGGTCGCCGACGACGAACAGCTGGAAGGACAGCATGCTCCGGATGCCGCGCTCGGCGGCCTGCCGGGCGAACACCGGCCACCGCTGGTCGGAGGCGATGTCGCCGACGTCGACGAGCAGGTTCTCCCAGATGGCGTCGAGGCAGGGCCCCTGCCCCAGTTCCTGCTGCAGCGCATCCAGCCGGCGGGGCAGCTCGCTCGTCGCCGCCCTCGGATCGACCCTCCTGCGGGCGGTGACGTAGCTGACGCCGCACTCGTCGGCGCCGGGCACGGTGGTCACCGCCGCCGCGGTGATCGCGTGCAGCGTGGCGTCGACGTCACCGTGCTCGCCCTGCAGTTCCCGGGCGATGCGGCTCATGACGTCCCCGAGACGACGGCTCGCACCAGCGGTGCCGGGATCCTCCGTCATCGTCGGACTCTAGCGCCGCTGCGGAACCACGAGGACCGGTTTCGCGGCGCCTTCGGCCGGAAATGCGCTTCGGCGGCCCGCGACAGGGCACTCTTCCGGGCACGCCCTGCGTGCCGGTCCCGGGAAGCCGCAGCGGCCAGGCCCCGCCGGTCCAATCCCGGGCCGGCGGGGCCGCTCCCGTCCCGTCGCCGCCCGGCGCGGGGGTGTCGTCCCCGCCCGTACCTCCGGGTACGGTGACGGCTGTACCGCCCCGGCGGTGCCTGCGGGTCATACAGCGGCCTAGGGACGTCTGCGCCACTCCGTGGCGCACTCCGGACGAGGGCAGAGCCCTCGGTAGCCGGACCCGACCGGCAGGACCCGCTGCTCGTGAGTACCGACGGCCCCTCCGTCCCGCGACCCACCGTGGACCCGCGCGACGCCTTCGCCCAGCTGGGGCGGCTCTCCTTCGAGGACAGCTCGATGCACGACCTGCTGCAGCGCGTGGCCGAGCTGTCCAAGCAGGTCATCCCGGGGGTCGCCGAGGCGTCGGTCAGCCTCATCGCCGACGACAGGCCCACCACGCCGGCCTTCACCGGGCAGCTCGCGATGGATCTGGACCAGTCGCAGTACGCCCACGGGTACGGCCCGTGCCTCGAGGCCGCCGTCGGGCAGGAGATCCGGGAGATCACCGACGCCCGCGAGGAGACGCGCTGGCCCGGGTACATCCCGGTCTGCGTCGCGCGCGGCTCGCTGAGCTCGTTGTCGGTGCCGGTGCCGGTGCGGGACAACATCCAGGCGGCGCTGAACCTGTACGGGCGCGAGGCGCACGCGTTCGACGCCACCTCGCACGCCACGGGACGCGAGTTCGCCTCCTACGCGGCTGTCGCCGTCCGGAACATGCACCTGTACGAGACCACGCGCGAGTGGGCGACCAACCTGGACGCGGCGATGCGCAGCCGGGCGGTCATCGAGCAGGCGAAGGGCATCCTCATGAGTCAGCGGCGCTGCGACGCGGCGGAGGCCTTCAGCCTCCTGGCCGAGGCCTCGCAGCGGTCGAACCGCAAGCTCCGGGACATCGCCCAGTCCCTCGTGGCCAGCGTGTCCGGTTCGCCCGCACTTCGGGAGCTGCGCGTGGAGGACGACGGGGCCTGAGGTCCGCGCGGGGGGCCCGGCGCGCTGCCGCTAGCGTTCCTGCGGTGCACCGCCCCTGGCTGACCGCGGGCTTCGTGGCCGCCGCCCTCGGCGTCGTCGTGCTGACCATCGGCCCGTCTCCCGGGGAACTGCTGTTCACCGTGGCCCAGTCCGTGCCGGGGCTCGACGACCTCGCCTCGTCCACGGTCGAGATGGCCGCCAACGTGCTGCTGTTCGTGCCCGTCGCGTTCCTCTTCGCCGGGTCGGCCCGACGGCTGCCCGGCGTGCTCGTCTGGCTGATCTGCACCGCGGCCTCGGCGGCCGTGGAGACGGCCCAGCTGGTCCTGCCGGGCCGGGAGTCCACCGTGCGGGACGTCGTCCTCAACTCCGCGGGCGCCGCGATCGGCGTGCTGCTGCACGCCCTGGTCACCCGCAGGGGATCCGGCTCACCCGGGTGAGCCCACCGACGGGCCGCCGCTTTGATCGCGCTGCAGTTCGGCCGGCCGCCGTCCTCACTGGCGGTTGCGGAACCATGACGTATCCGACATCGACCGCGCTGCCTCCGCGGTGGGAGAGTGCGCACGTGTCTGCTCCCCGGGGAACCCCGTTGCGCTCCGGAACCGGGGCGGGACGCCGGGCGCCCTGGCACCTGCACTGGTTCCGGGCGGCGGGCGCCGATCCGTTCAGCAGCGCGACGCTGTACCGGTGCCGCTGCGGGCAGGTCCGCCCCGGCCTCTGACGCCGCCGGGTCAGCCGGCGCGGCGGCCCAGCGCCCGGTAGGTCCAGCCGGCAGCCGTCCACGCGTCGAGGTCGAGGGCGTTGCGGCCGTCGAGCACCCGCTTCTGCGCGACGATCTCGCCGAACGCCACCGGGTCGAGCTCGCGGTACTGCTTCCACTCGGTGAGCACCAGGACGGCGTCGGCGCGCTCGGCGGCCTCCTCGGCGGTGTCGGCGTAGTCCAGCTGCGGCCACAGCCGCCGGCTGTTCTCCACGGCGGCCGGGTCGGTGACGCGGACGACGGCGCCCTGCAGCTGGAGCTGGGCGGCGACGTTGAGCGCCGGGGAGTCGCGGATGTCGTCGCTGTCGGGCTTGAACGCCGCACCCAGCACCGCGACCCGCTTGCCGAGCAGCGAGCCGTCGCAGACCTCGCGCGCCAGCTCCACCATGCGGATGCGCCGGCGCATGTTGATGTTGTCGACCTCGCGCAGGAACGTGAGCGCCTGGTCGGCGCCCAGCTCGCCGGCGCGGGCCATGAAGGCGCGGATGTCCTTGGGCAGGCAGCCGCCGCCGAAGCCGAGGCCGGCGTTGAGGAACTTGCGGCCGATCCGGTCGTCGTAGCCGATGGCGTCGGCCAGCAGCTTCACGTCGGCGCCGGTGGCCTCGCACAGCTCCGCCATGGCGTTGATGAACGAGATCTTGGTGGCCAGGAACGAGTTGGCGGCGGTCTTCACCATCTCGGCGGTGGCGTAGTCGCTCTCCACCTTCGGCGTCCCGCGCTCGACGATGCTCGCGTAGACCTCGTCGAGCAGGGCCCGCGCGGTGGCGCCGTCGGGGCCGGCGGGGAGGCCGTAGACCAGCCGGTCGGGGTGCAGCGTGTCCTGGACCGCGAAGCCCTCGCGCAGGAACTCCGGGTTCCACGCCAGCAGGGCGCCCGGGACCTTGCCGGCGACCAGCTCGGCGAGCGTGGCGGCCGTGCCGACGGGCACCGTGGACTTGCCGACGACGAGCTGCCCCGGGGCCAGGACGCCGAGCAGGGACTCGACCGCGCCCTGCACGTAGCGCATGTCCGCGGCGTACTCGCCGCGCTTCTGCGGGGTGCCGACGCAGACGAAGTGCACCGAGGCGCCGGCGGCATCCGCGAAGTCGGTGGAGAAGCGCAGCCGCCCCGTGGCCAGGGTGCGCTCGAGCAGCTCCTCGAACCCGGGCTCGTAGAAGGGGGCCTTGGCATCGGCCAGCGTTGCGATCTTGGCCGCGTCGACGTCGACCCCGACGACCTCGTGACCCAGTTCGGCCATCGACGCCGCGTGGACGGCACCGAGGTAGCCACAACCGATGACCGAGATCTTCACGCGCGCTCCGCTTCTCATGGATGGTACGCCACGGGGACGCCCCCGCGGCACAGGAACCGTAAAGGCTCGTTCGTCTCGGGGCCAGTGCCAGTAAGGGTGAAGCCGGGTGGTGTCGGTCGCTCGTCGCCCGATCGCCGACTCCTTCTCCGTACGGGGACTCCACGGAGACGCCCCCGTGGCACAGAACCGTAGATGCTCCGTCGCACCCGGGCCAACGCCCCCTCGACACGGAGCACGGCCGGTGGGGTGGGCCCCCGGGAGCGGAACCGCCTCGCTCGGGGCCGCGTGCGCCGACCGGGTGACAGCCCGTGGCAACCGCCGGCTCCGCGTGCGGAGATCACCGCGAGCTGACAGCCTGGGCCGGTGAGCCAGCGTCGGGTGGTGGTGTCGCGTGCCCGCCCGCAGTCCGGGCCGGGGCGCCGGTGGCCGCTGCACGTCCACTGGTTCCACCGGATCGGGGACGACCCGCTGGGCCCCGACGGGCTCTACGCCTGCCGGTGCGGGGAGATCCGCTCGGGAATGTGACCCCCTCCGGCAGCACAACGACCGCCGGACCAGTTCGTCACTTTCTGCCCGCGTTGCATCACGGAGAATAACGATCATGGCCGTTAGATGAGAGGCATGGCCGTGATGACCGCTGTCGGGAGCGCGTGGGCGTTGCTCGCCCTTCCCGTCGCGATGCTCGTCGGCCGGGTCATCCGGCTGGCGGACGAGACCGCCGAGGCGCCCTTCCGCACCGACGGCGTCGAGCAGTTCCTGCGCGAGCAGGCCGCCGCGCAGGCCTGATCGGCCGGCGCCCTCCCGGGAGGTGAGCCCCCGGCCCGCCGTCCGCCGGGAAGGTCGTCGTTGCCGAACGGCGTGCGGTTCCGTGCCAGGACGGCTGTCGAGCCGATCATGCCGGGGCGGTGCCGTACTGCCGCCCCTCCGGGGCGGTCTCGTCCCCCTCGGGTTCCGTCCAGGGGTCGCGACCGTCCCGGAGGCTGCGCACCAGGAGGAACGCGGAGATCGCCAGGCCGAGCGCGAAGGTCAGCTCGGGCCATTCGCCGAACTTGACCACAGTCCGGGTCTCGTTGTCCCACGCGAACCGGGTCAGCCGGTAGAGGAAGAGCAGCCCGAAACCCGTCGAGACGAAGAGTGGCGGCGACAGCAGCCGGAGGAGTCGCTGGGTGACCCGCGGGCGCTGCACGCGGGTCAGCCACGGCAGGAGGAGACCCGCCCCACCCAGGACCAGCTGGAGGTAGTTGCCCAGGCGCTGCATCGGGAAGCTGGTGATGTTGTGCAGGTTGAGCTCCCCCTGGTGGTTGGCCTCCACCAGCGCCTCGGGGGTCTCCAGGCCCAGCAGTCGCTGCCCCCAGGAGATCTCCTCGCCGGCGATGCCGAACATCCCCAGCGCTCCGATCCCGAGGAGCACCGCGGCGGCGATCTCGCCCCGCCGAGCGAGCCGCCAGGAGGCGACGGCGAGCAGGACGGAGGTGGCGAGGAAGCCGAAGAACTGCAGCCACTCGACCGGTCCGTCCTCCTCGACCACCGCCAGGAACAGGTCGGTGTCCGCGACGGTGGCGGCCACGGCGACGGCGCCGACCACCGGCAGCCAGAAGAAGAACGTGGCGGTCCGGGAGCCGACCCCCTCCCTCGCCGCGTCGCGGCGCACGGCCCGCATCACCGTTGCCACACCATCGGTCGTGGTCATGCGCCTGCTCTCTCCGTCGCCGGATCCGCTGCGGGATCGGGACGACGATGCCAGCGACGCCGTCCTGGGCGGGGAGATTGCGCCGAAATCCAGCGGAGCGCAACGGCCGGAACACGCATGGGTGAGCCCCAGTGGACGGCGAGGCGCCGACGGTGCGCCGCACCGCGTTCACCGGACGGCCACGCCCGGTCCCTATACCTGACCTCATGACCGCTCTGTTCCTCCTCGGAGGATGGCTGATCGCGTCCTACGCGGTCGCCACGTTGCTCGCGACCGTGGTCCGGCGGGCCGACGTGGCGGTCGCCCGCCGTCCGCGGGACGGGACGCGACGGGCGAGGTGTCCCCTGAATCGCGCAAACCTTCGACAGCCCGGCTCCCGGGCGGCAGGATGCGTCCATGACGGGCTGGGCAAGGCGATCGGACGGCGGGCGGCGGACTGGTCGGCGCCGGGGAGCGGCGCTGGTGATCCTCGTGGCGGCCGTGGCGGCTTCCTGCAGCCGCTCGGGAGGCCCACCCTCCGCGGAACAGCCGGACAGCACCGCCCCGAGTCAGTCGGACACCGTCGCCCCGAGCACGCCGGCGCCGTCGGGCACCAGCCCCACGACCGCTGAGCCGCCCGCGCTCCGCCCCGAGGACGCGGTTCGCACCGTGGTGATCTCCGACGAGGGCACGACCGCCTCCGGCGACGCTGCGCCGGCCTGGCCGGACCTGCTGACGTCCACCCTCGAGGGCCTGGGCATCCCCATGAACGTGGTGACCATCGCGCCGGGGGGCGCCGGTTTCACGTCACCCCCGTCCTTCGCCGACCTGGTGGCCGAGAAGGCGGAGGGGTCGACACAGCTCGTCGTCCTCTTCGACAGCCGCCTCGCCGGCACCGACGGCCTGACCCAGGCCGCAGGCGACACGTTCACGGCCGTCGAGCGAGCCGCGCCCGACGCCCTGCTGGTCGTCGTGGGTCCACTGACGGTGCGCGACGGGGAGGATGCCTCCGCGGCGTCGGCCGACCTGCGGTCCGCCACGGAGGACGCCAGCGGCACCTACGTGGATCCCCTCGCCGAGGGATGGCCGGCGGACGTCACGCAGGCAGAGATCGCCGATCTGCTCCGGCTGCACCTGCAGCCCCTCACCGAGAGCCTCGCCGCCTCCGGCGCCAATCGCTGAGCGCGACCGCCCCGCGCACTTCCCGTTGCACCACGCCCGCGCGTGCGGTGAACTGTCCCCCGATCGGACGACACCCGGCCAGGTGGCTCGACGGGGAAGGCAGGTGGGGATGACGATCCCGCGGCTCCGCGACCGCGTGGCCTCCGCGGTGATCCCGGACCTCCGACGACGGTTCGGCCGCCCACCCGTCCGGCATCGGCGGACTGCTCCCCTGCTGGGCGTCGTCGGAGCCTCTCTCATGGTCATCGGGGGCCTGCACGAACTCACCATGGCGTCGCTGCCCGAACGGGCCGGGGACGTCAGCGTGCACCGCCCCGCGGGCCCGGCGCCGCTGCTCCGTGAGCCGCTGCCCTCACTGGTCCCGGTGCGGGTGCAGGACAGCGCGGGGTGGGCGGCCGCGCCCGCTCCCGTGCCCCTCCCCGCGCCGGAGACGTCGGTGCCCGGAGCGGGACCGGCGGACGCCGGGCACGCCGCCCCCGGCGCCTGGCCGGACGTCCGCGGCCGCCGTTCCGAGCGCCGCCGCCGTGGCAGGGGTCGGCCGGCTCCTGGCCGCCGCCGGCAAGGCGGCAGCAGCGCTGTGGCTCCTGCCGGGTCCGGTACCGCCGGCTCGAGACGTCGGCGGTGCGCCCGGTTCCGTCCCGTACGAGCCGGCGTCGACCCCACCCCCCGCTCCGACTCCGACTCCGGGGCCCGAACCGGCGCCGGCGCCGCCCGCCACACCGACGCCCGTTCCCGCGCCGACTCCGGTTCCTCCCGTGCCGGTGCCGACACCCGCACCTGCACGCGCACGCCACCCGCACACCGCACCCAGCCCGACACCGACACCGACACCGACACCGGAGCCCGCACCCACACCGGAGCCGGCACCCGCACCGGCACCCGCACCGACGCCCACCCACCCACCCCACACCAACACCCACACCGGCACCCCCGCCGGAGCCGACACCGACGCGCACGCAGCCACCGCCGGCACCGGTCCTCACCCCCGAGCCGACCGCCACGACCGCCACGACCGCCACGACCGCCCCCGAGCCTGTACCGGCTCCCGCCCCCACGCCGGCACCGGGGGCGCAGCCGTAGCGGGAGGGACGAGCGCGTCGGGCGGGAACGAGGCTAATGTGGCGCCTCCGCCCGCCCTGCCGAACCGAGCTCGGAGCCCTCCTGCATGAGCTTGTCCCGTCGCGTCGTCGTTCCCTCGGTCGTCCTCCTGGTCGCCATCGTGGTCCTGGGCCTCGTCCTTGTCTCCGGCAGCGGAGCAGGGCCATCGGACGTGCGGGCGGTCGCCGCCGAGAAGACCGCGGAGCCGGCCCCCGACCCGGCCGGCGAGGGGCGCCGGGAGCTCGACCCGTTCACCGTCGCGGTCCAGGACTTCAACTACGGGGACCCGGGCTTTCCCGCGACCCGCGACAAGGCGCAGAGCAAGCTCTGGTTCCACGACGGGTCCTGGTGGGCGACGATGATCGACCCCTTCACGCGAGAGGTGCACATCTTCGAGCTGCGCGACAGCAGATGGGCCGACACCGGGGTGCTCGTCGATGCGCGCTCCATGAGCAACGCGGATGTGATCTGGACCGGCACCGAGCTGTACATCGCCTCCCGGACGTCGACCGGTGAGCTGCTCTTGCGCACGTACACCTACGGGCCGGACCGCACCTGGGTGCCGCGGGCGGCCGCACCCCAGCTGATCGCCGAGGGCGGCGGCCAGTCGCTCACCATCGCCGTGGACACCCGGCAGCGCGTCTGGGCCACCTGGATCGACGCCGGGCGGGTGTGGATCGCCAACAGCGAACCCGGGGGGACAGGGTGGGGCGCCCCCGTCACACCGCCCGGCGGCGAGGACGTCCAGGAGGACGACGCCACCGCGATCACCGAGTTCGCCGGGCAGGTCGGCGTGTTGTGGTCGAACCAGGCGCGGGACGCGTTCTTCTGGACTTCGCGCAGCGACGACCAGCCCGTCGAGGTCTGGGCCGAGGACCTGGAGGTGGTCCAGGGGATCAACATCGCCGACGGCCACATCAACTACGCCGTCTCACCGACCGGCGAGATCTTCGCCGCCGTGAAGACCTCGCTGGGGGACGACGGCGAACCGTCCTACAGCGCGCTCATCGAGGTCCTGCACCGCACCACGGATGGCGCGTGGACGTCGAGCACGGCCGCCACCGTCGCCAACCAGATGACGCGGGCCCAGCTGAGCATCACCGCCGACGGGACGCACCTCATCCTGGTCGCCGCGTCCCCCCAGTCCGGCGGGTCCCTGTACTACAAGGTCGCCGATGCGGCGGATCCCCGATTCTCACCCGGCAAGGGGTCCCTGCTCCTCGGGTGGGAGAACGCGGTGATCAACGACCCGTCGATGGCGCGGGGCGTGCTCCCGCCGGGCGTTCCGCTGGTGGTGCTCGCCAGCGACAGCGACACGGCGCAGTATTACCACGCAGAGTTGGACATCGATCGCATCCTGTCAGATCCGTGACGATGTAGGTCACACGAATGCGCCCGATCCGTCCTCAACCGTTGCCATCTCCACGCAGCGTCGCGGATAGTCCCAGCGAGTTCGTGCCTCGCACGGCCGTCCCTGCAGCTCTCGCCCGCGAGGTATTCGTGTCTGCTCACCGCGCCACCACCGGCCGCGGCCCCCGTCGCCGCACGCTCGAGGTCTCCCTGGTCGCGACCGCCGTCGTCGCGCTGGTCGCCCTCCAGGTCCAGCACGCTCCGTCGGCCGCCGCCGCCGAGCCGGTGCCGACGACGTACCAGGGGCAGTCGTTCGCCGACGTCGGACCTGCCCCCACGGGAGACAAGCCGCAGAGCAAGCTGTGGTTCACCGATGGGCTCTGGTGGAGCCTGATGCGCACCTCGCAGGGTGTGACGATCCACCACCTCGACCGCAGCACCCACGTCTGGGTGGACACGGGCACCGTCGTCGACGAGCGCCAGGCGAGCACGGGGGACGCCCTGTGGGAGGACGGGAAGCTCTACGTCGCCAGCCGGGTCTCCGGAGGGTCGCTGCGCGCTCTCCGCTACGGCTACGACCCGGGCACCGACACCTACACGCAGGAGGTCGAGGAGCAGGTCGGCGTGAACGGCACCGAGTCGATCACCATCGCGCGGGACAGCCAGGACCGGCTGTGGGTCACCTACACCCAGCGCAGCCAGGTCTACGTCGCCCACACGACCTCGGACGACTCCACCTGGTCGGCTCCCTCCGTGCTCCCCGTGCCCGACCCCAACATCTCCGGTGACGACGTCGCGGCGATCATCGCCTTCGACGGCCGGATCGGCGTGATGTGGTCCGACCAGGTGAGCGACGCCACCCGCTTCGCCGTCCACCGGGACGGGCAGCCCGACAGCGCGTGGACCGTGGAGGACGCCCTCGCGGGGCCGAACCTCGCCGACGACCACATCAACCTCAAGTCGCTGCTCCAGGACGACCAGGGCCGCGTCTTCGCCGTGATCAAGACCTCGCGCGGCGATGCCGGTGAGCCGTCCTCCGACCCCAGCATCG
Organism: uncultured Actinomycetota bacterium; assembly: GCA_963747895.1. GTDB lineage: Bacteria > Actinomycetota > Actinomycetes > Mycobacteriales > Geodermatophilaceae > Blastococcus. The sequence goes on along the minus strand of CAVVGX010000001.1, from coordinate 35,409 downwards.
TGGTCCTGCAGCGGGCGTCGAACGGCGCCTGGAGCTCGGCCACGGCGGCGCGGGTCGGCGACGGGCTGACCCGCCCGCAGATCGCGTTGGACACCACCAACGACCGGCTCTACGTGATCATGTCCACCGAGAGCGGTGGCACCGTCTACTACAAGCGCTCTCCGCTGGACGCCCTCTCCTTCCCCGACGGCACGGGCGCCCCCCTGGTCCAGTGGCCTGGCGCCAGCATCAACAACGCCACGACCACCAAGCAGCCGGTCAACGCGACGACCGGTCTCGTGGTGCTTGCCAGCGACGAGGACTCCAACCGCTACTACCACGCGGAACTGTCGCTGTCCGGGGACGCCGACGGGGTCCCGCCGACCGCACCCCAGGGCCTGCAGGTGCAGCCGACGTCCTCGACGTCGGTCGCCTTGACGTGGCGCGCGTCGACGGACGACGTCGGCGTCACCGACTACCGGGTGTTCCGCGACGGAACGCAGGTCGGGAGCACGCCCAGCACGTCCTTCAGCGACACCGGCCTGACCGCGGGGACCACGTACACCTACACGGTCGCCGCGGCCGACGCGGCCGGCAACGTGTCCGCCCAGTCCGCTCCCGTACAGGTGACCCGCGGCGGAGCCGGCGCCGGGTGCCATCACGTTCGCCGGAGCAGCCACGGCCACGGGCAACGGGACGAGCACGACGGTGCCGGCTCCCGCCGGGGCAGCTCCCGGTGACCTGCTGGTCGCAGCCGTCTCCAGCCGCGGCGCACCGACCGTGAGCGCTCCGCCCGGATGGACGCCGGTCCGGGTCGACAGCAACGGGTTCACGATGAACCAGAGCCTCTTCGTCCGGCCCGCCACGACGGACAACGCGTCCACCTGGACCCTGAGCCGGGCCCAGGACCACGTCGTCCAGGTCGTGGCCTACCGGGGCGTGGACACGACCGACCCGGTGGTCGCCTCGGCGGGTGGCCCCGCCAACTCGGCCTCCATCGACAGCCCGTCGGTCGACGCCGTCGACGGCGCGCAGGTGGTGACCGTCGCCGGGATCGGCCGGATCACCACGCTCAGCCCGACCCCCCCGCTGACCGAACGGGTCGAGGTGTCCACCGACAGCTCGGCGGGCTACGCCCTGACCGCGGACGTGGGCGACACCACCGCCCGGATCAGCCCGGCCGGGCCGTACACCACCGAGGCCGCCGGCAGCGCCGGGGGCGTCGGGCAGAGCCTGTCCCTGCGCCCGCAGACCGGGGGCGGCGGCACCGGCGGCGGCACGGGGCCGGACTCCGCGTCCCCGACGGTGCCCGGCGGGGTCACCGGCACGCCCACCTCCCCGACCACCGTGGACCTCACCTGGCAGCCCGCCACCGACGACACCGGCGTCACCGAGTACCGGGTCTTCCGCGACGGCACCCAGGTGGGCACCTCGGCCACCACGTCGTTCACCGACACCGGCCTCACGGCCGGGACCGCCTACGCCTACACCGTGGCCGCCGCCGACGCCGCCGGAAACGTCTCCGCCCCGTCCGCCCCCGCCACCGAGGTCACCACTCCCCCGGCCGGCGGGAACCCGGGCACCGGCGGCGGCGACACCGAGTTCATCGCCGCCGCCACCGGCACCGGCTCCACGGCGACCACCGTCCCCGCACCGGCCGGAGTCCAGGCCGGCGACGTGCTCGTCGCCGCGGTGTCCCTGCGCGGCACCGCCGTGATCACCCCGGACGCCGGCTGGACCCTGGTCCGCGAGGACGCCAACGGGTTCACCATGCGCCAGTCCCTCTACGTCAAGGTCGCCACCGGCGGCGACGAGTCCTCCACCTGGACCCTCAACCGCGCCCAGGACCACGTCGTCCAGGTGCTGGCCTACCGCGGCATCGACACCACCGACCCGGTGGTCACCTCCGCCGGCCAGGCCACCAGCAGCGCCACCCTGATCAGCCCGGAGACCGGCAGCACCCCCGGCGGCACCGCGATCACCTTCGCCGGCATCGCCCGCACCACCCCCCTCGCGCCCGAACTCCCCGAACGCAGCGAGATCACCGTCGACACCGCCGCCCGCTACAAGATCACCGCGAACGCGGCCGACACCACGACCGCCGGCACCACCGCCGGGCCGTTCTCGACGCAGGCGAACGGGAACACCGCGGGCATCGCCCAGACGATCACCCTGCGGGCGGCGCCGTGAGCGGGCCACGTTGAGCGCAGCACCACCCGAGGCGGCTGACCAGCCGCTCCCGCAGTCGCTCCGCGGGTCCGCCAGTTCCGGCATGCTCTGGCAGGGCGGCTCCTACCTGTTCGGCAAGGTCACCGTCCTGGCCACCACGTTGGTGCTGGCACGCCTGCTGGTGCCCGAGGACTTCGGCCTGGTCGCGCTGGCGATGGTGTTCATCACCTACGCCGACGCGGTCGCCGATCTCGGCGTCGCGCAGGCCCTGGTCTACCTGCCGCGCACGGCGCAGACCGCCCGGGCCGCGCTGCTCAGTGCGCTCGGTTTCGGTGCCCTGCTCGCGGGCGGCGCCGTGCTGGGCGCACCGGCGATCGCGACGCTCTTCGACGAACCCGACGTCGCCCCGCTGATCCGCCTGCTCAGCCTGTCCCTGCTCGCCGGCGCGCTCGCCTCGGTGCCCGAGGCACTGATGCGGCGGGACCTCCAGTTCCGCCGGCTCAGCAGCGCAGCGGTCCTGCGGTCGGTGGCCATCGGCGTGGTCTCCATCACCCTGGCAGCCAACGGGTCCGGCGCCGAGGCGCTCATCTGGGGCACGGTCGCGGGAGCACTGGTCTACGTGGCCGCGACGTGGCTCCTGATCCCCGCGCGCCCGGACGCACGGCTGTGGCGAGCCGACCTCGGCTCGCTGCGCGCGGTGCTGGGCTACGGGCTGCCGGCCGCCGGCGGGATGCTGCTCGCCAAGCTCATCTTCGACATCGACTACCTCATCGTCGGACGCGAGCTCGGAGCGGAGGCGCTCGGTTACTACACGATGGGATTCCGGATCCCCGAACTGCTGATCATCAACGTCTTCTTCGTGGTCTCGTCGGTGACGTTCCCCCTCTACTCCCGGGCCAGGAGCGATCCGGCACGGCTGCAGCGGGGGTACCTCAGCAGTGTGCGGATCCAGGCGACGTACGGCCTCTGCGCGGGCCTCGGTACCGCGGCCGTCGCACCGGTGCTGATCCCGATCCTGCTGGGCGACAACTGGGGCCCGGCGGTCGGCGCGCTCGTGCCGCTGGCCGTCTACGCCGCCCTGCGCTCCCTGGGCGCCGGCGCCAACGACGTCTACAAGGCGCTGGGCCGCCCGGGGCTGTCGGTCCAGATCTCCCTGCTGCGACTCGTCGCCCTCGTGCCGCTGCTGTTCCTCGCCACCCGCTGGGGATTCGCCGGTGTCGCGTGGGTGCAGGCGATCGCGGCGGCGGCGTTCGTCGTCCTCATGCAGGGAGTGGCCCTGCGGGTGCTGGGGCTCGGCTGGTCCCGGCTGCTCCGGGCTGTGGCCCCGGCCGTGTGGGCCGGCCTCGTCACCGGCGCCGCGGCGCTCCTGGTGACGCAGTTCCTCCCGGGACCGGACGCCCTGGTGCTGGCAGTGGCCGTGCTGGCCGGCGCGGCCGGTGGCGCGGGAACCCTGGCGCTGGTCGCGCCGTCGCTGGGCCGGGAGCTGGTCGCGCTGCTGCGGCGGAAGTCGCCCGCGTGATCGACCGGCGACGGAAAGCCTGGTGCAGCGGCACCGCGGCGGCCACCATGCGCACGACCGCTCGACCCGCCGCCCCGTGCCGCTCGCACGCCGCCTCCGGAAGTCTGGGATGACCACCTCGACCGCCGCACCTCCCGCCGTCCGCCGCCCGTCCCTGACGGCGGTCACCGTGCTCATGGCCGCCCTCCTGGCCCTCCAGGTCTGGTCCCCGCCGCCGGCCGCCGCCGCCGCGACGCCCACGACCTACCAGGGGGCCGGCTACCCGACCGCGGGCCCGGCACCGACGGAGGACAAGCCGCAGAGCAAGCTCTGGTACAACGACGGCGCGTGGTGGGCCCTGATGCGCGTCTCCACGGGCATCACGATCCACCGCCTCGAGAGCAACCACACCTGGCGCAACACCGGCACCGTCGTCGACGAACGCATCGCCAGCACCGGCGACGCCCTGTGGCAGGGCGACAAGCTCTACGTGGCCAGCCGGGTCTCCGGTGGCGCGCTGCGGGTCATCCGCTTCTCCTACAACGCGTCCACCGACACCTACACCCGGGACTTCAGCCAGCAGGTCGCGGCCAACGGCACCGAGTCGATGTCGATCACCCGGGACAGCCTGAGCCGGCTCTGGGTGGCCTACACCCAGGGATCGCGCGTCTACGTCGCCCACACGACGACCAGCATCACCACCTGGACGAAGCCGTTCCTGGTGCCGGCGCCCGACAACACGGTGACCTCGGACGACATCGCCACCCTGATCGCCTTCAACGGGCGCGTGGGCGTGATGTGGTCCGACCAGGGCAACGACGTCATCCGCTTCGCCGTCCACCAGGATACGGCGGCGGACACCACCTGGACGGTGGAGAACGCACTGGCCGGACCGAACATGGCCGACGACCACGTCAACCTCAAGACCCTGACGCAGGACAGCCAGGGCCGGGTCTACGGGGTGGTCAAGACCTCGAGGGGGGACGCCGGCGAGCCGGCCACCGACCCCAGCGTCGTGGTGCTCCAGCGCAGCTCGAACGGCACCTGGACCTCCGCGGTGGCGGCCCGGGTCGGGGACAAGCTCACCCGCCCGCAGATCGTGCTCGACAGCTCCAACAGCCGCCTCTACGTGCTCATGGCGACCGAGAGCGGCGGCACCGTCTACTACAAGTCCGCGCCGCTTGGCGCCCTGTCGTTCGCCGCGGGCAAGGGCAGCCCCTTCGTGCAGTGGCCGGGCGCCCACATCAACGACCCGAGCACCGCCAAGCACCCGGTGACCGCGGCGACCGGCCTGGTCGTGCTGGCCAGTGACGACGACGCGCGCCGCTACTACCATGGCGAGCTCTCCCTCGGGGGGGCGACGGTGGACGGGACGCCGCCCACGGCGCCCACGAAGCTGGCCGCCACGCCGGCGAGCACGTCGTCGGTCGGTCTCACGTGGGCCGCCGCCACGGACGACGTCGGTGTGACCGGCTACCGCGTCACCCGCAACGGCACCCAGGTGGGCACGACGGCCGGCACGACGTGGACCGACGCCGGGCTGGCCCCGTCCACCTCCTACACCTACAGCGTCAGCGCCGTCGACGCGGCCGGGAACGTCTCCGCCGCCTCGGCGCCGGCGACGGCCACCACGCCCGCCGGCCAGCCGACTCCTCCACCCCCTCCGGGTCCGCCCCCCGCCGGAGCCGGGTTCGTGTCCGCGGCCACCGCGACGGGCAGCGGCACGAGCCTCGCCGTGCCCAGCCCCGCCGGCCTGCAGGCCGGCGACGTGCTGGTCGCCGCCGTGTCGGTGCGCGGTGCGCCGGCGATCACGGCGCCCGCCGGCTGGACGCTCGTCCGCATGGACGTCTACGGCACGACGATGCGCCAGGCGCTCTACGTGCGCGCCCTCACCGGAGCCGACGGCTCGTCCACCTGGAAGCTCAACTCCGCGAAGGACACCGTGATCCAGGTCGTGGCCTACCGCGGCGTCGACACGCAGTCCCCGGTCATCGGCTCGGCCGGGACGACCTCCGCGTCCGCGACCCTCTCCTCCCCGCCGGTGCCGGCGGTCAGCGGCTCCCGGGTGGTCACCTTCGCCGGCATCGCCCGGACGACGGCGCTGACCCCGGCCGCGCCGCTGGCCGAACGCGGCGAGATCACCACGGCCACGACGGCGCGGTACAAAGTGACGGCGGACTCCGCCGACACCACTGCCGGCGGTACCACCGCAGGGCCCTTCAGCACGAGCGCGGGAGGCAGCTCCGGCGGCGTCGGGCAGACCGTGGCGCTGCGGCCCCGCGCATGAGAGGAGATCGGTGAGCGCACCGCCGGCAGGAGCCGTGGGCGGTCGGCGCGCCCTGGTGGAGGAGGCCCTGGCGGCCCTGGATGCGCACGACGTGGAGCACGCGCTCCGCAACGGCGACATCACGGTGCACGATCCGGCGGCGGACCTCGACGTCCTGGTGCGCCCCCGCGATCTGCCTGCCCTGCACCGGGCCCTGACCGGTTCGGGGTGGTCGCTGCTCCGCGCCCCCGGGCACCGCGGGCACCGGTTCTACCTGCGGGAGGCCCCGGACCTGACGTGGGTCAAGCTCGACGTGGTCACCGAGCTCCGCTACGGGCGCCGGCGCAGCAGCGTGGCGGGCCTGCTCGACCGGCGCGTCCGGGTCGACGGGGTGTCCCTCGCCTCGGCGGCCGACGCGCGCGCGCACGCCGACCACCGCCGCGCCGGACGGCGGGAGGTACCGACCGTCGCCGAGCGAGTGGCGCGGGCGCTGCCGGTGTCGGCCCGACGCCGGGGCTGCGTCGTGGCGGTGCTGGGACCCGACGGCGCGGGCAAGGGCACGGTGACCGCCGCGCTGGCGGAGTCGCTCCCCGTGGGCGTCACCCGCGTGTACCTGGGCGACCGGCGGGCGCAGACCCCGGCCGCAGCCGGCGCGGGCACCCCGGCCCGGGAGGAGCCGGCACCGGGCGGCGCGGTCCGATCGGCCCGCGAGGTGGTGTTCCTGCTCCGGAAGCTGCTGTTCTGGGGACCGCCGCTCCTGCGCGCCTCCGTGGCCGCCTGGCGGGGGCACGTGGTCCTCACCGACCGGCACCCGCTCGACGCCGTCGCCGTACGCCCGCGCCGCACGCCGGTCGGAGGAGCGGTCGAGCGCTTCCTGGCCACGCGGGTGGTCCCGACACCGGATGCGGTGGTGGTGCTCGACGCCCCGGGCGAGGTGCTCTTCGCCCGGAAGGGCGAGCACTCCCCCGAGCGGCTCGAGGCCTGGCGGCAGGGCTACCGCCGGCACCTGGGACCGAGAGGGGCCTCCGTGGTCGACGCCTCCGGGCCGGTCGAGGAGACCGTCGCCCAGGCCAGGCACGTGGTCTGGCGGGCGCTGGCCGGCCGGCGCGGCTGGCCCGGGACGTGACGGTCGAGCCCGCCCCGGAACTGCGGACTCTCCTGCGCCTCGTGGCCCCGGCCGACGCGCCGGCGCCCCCCTGCGCCGCGCTGCCCTGGGCCCCGGTCGGAGCCGGGGGACGTCAGCTGCTGCGGCACCTGGCGCTGCGCTCACGGACCGCCGCGACGACCCGGCTGGCCGCCGGCGCGGCGCGCCGGCCGCTCGAGGTGGTCCGGCCCACGCGCGGCTCGCTGCGTCCCGGGTGGCGCGACGGCGTGCGGCGCCGGGCCGGCCGCGGCTACGTGGCCTACCGCCCGGCCGGGAACGGTGCGGCGCTCCTGGACGAGGTGCTCCGGGAGGCCGCCGCGGATGCGCTCTCGGACCTCGCGGTGGGAGCCGACGGCGCGGTCCGCGTGCGGGTCACCCGGAGCGGCGTGCAGGGCCTGCTCCGCATGGGCCTCAGCGGCACGCCGGCCGACCCGTCATGGGCCGCGACCGGCCTGGCCGCCCTGCAGGCGCGGTCCTGCCCCCGGGTGCCCCGGGCGCTCGGTTCCGGGCGCTCCCACGACGTCACTTGGCTGCTGGAGGAGCTCCTGCCCGGTCGCCGGCCCCGAGCCCTCACCCCCCGGCTCACCTCCGAGGTCGCGGCGTTCGTCGCCGCGCTCCCCGCGTCGGACGCCGCCCCGGCGGTCCGGGAGGACGCCGCGGTCGTCGCGGCGGCCGACCCCGGGTCCGCTTCCGCCGTCCTGCAGGCCGCGGACGCCGTCGCCGGCTCGGGGCTCGCGGGGCAGGTACGCCTGGGCCACGGCGACCTGTGGTCGGGCAACGTGCTGGCCGAGGGCGACCGGTTGACCGGGGTCATCGACTGGGACGCCTGGGCGCCCGCCGCGCTGCCCGGGGTGGATCTCCTGCACCTGCTGGGCACCGAGGAGCGGATCCGCACCCGGTCCTCACTCGGCGAGGTCTGGCTCCGCCGCCCCTGGGACGCCACGGAGTTCGCCGACGAGGTGCAGCGGCACTGGCCGGACTGGGGTGGGGACGCCGAGGCCCGGCGCCTGGTCGGGATCGCGTGGTGGCTCGGGCAGCTCGCCGCCGACCTGCGTCGCAACCCCCTCCTGGCGGGCGACGCCCGCTGGCTGGCGCGCAACGTCGGCGTGGTCGCGGCCGTCGTGTGAGCCGACCGGGCCGTCAGCCGCCCGGGGCCCACCGCCCGTACGCCTGGGCCCGCGTCTCCGCCGGGTAGTACGGGCGGTCGCCGTCCGGGCCGCTCAGCCGGGGATTCAGGAACACGTTCCCGCCCCCGCTGACCAGTCCGTCGTCCTCGTCCAGCAGCCGGGCGGCATCCCAGCCGAGGGAGTTCCGGACCTCGTTGCCCTCCCCGGTGAGATCGAAGGTCGTGACGTTCGCCCGCCCCTCGCCGGCGCGCACCATCAGGCAGTGCTCGATCACGACCCTCGACACGTCGTAGGCGAGCTGGACGTTGGAGGGCCCGCGGTTGTCCACCATGGTGACGTAGCGGATCACGACGTCGGAGACCACGCCGTCACCCTCGTCCGGCGGCCCCACCTTGACCGCCCGGCCGTTGTCGCTGTGCGCCAGGATGCTGCGCTCCAGGACCCCGCCACCGGAGCCGCTGTTGATGTAGATCAGGTGGTCCTGGTTGGTGCCGTTCGCCGGGTGGGTGTCGTGCACGTAGAGCCCGCTGAGCGTGAAGTCCTCCGGCTCGCCGCCGACGAGCAGCGCGGCGAACGACTTCGCCCCCCACAGCTCGGCGTCGGCGAAGCGCCAGCCGACGCCGTCGGTCAGCTTGACCATGTGCTGGTCGGAGTCGTTGGCGTCGTCCCACGTGACGTTCAGGCCGGTGATCTCCCACCACGAGAGGTCCTCGAGCCACAGCAGGCCGACGACGACCGGCCGGCCGCCCTCCGCCGCGTGCACGCGGATCGGGGCGTCCGGCCGGGCCGGTCGCAGCTGCAGGTCGATGTTCTCCTCGTACCGGCCGTCGACGACGGTGAGCTCGTCCCCGGGGCGCAGCTGCGCGAGGGCGTGGGACAGCGTCTGCCACGGGTCGTCGGCCCGGCCACTGCCCTCGTCGTCCCCCTCCGGGGCGACGACGAACTCGTCGCCGGCCGGAGCGGACGGGAGCGGCTCCTCGGCTGCCGTATCCCCGTCCGCCGGGACGTCGCGATCACGGGTGAGGACGACGGCCACGACGAGCAGGACGACCAGCACCGCGGCGCCGATCGCGACGAGCGCGCCCCGCCCCACGCCGAGCGTGCGGCGGGCGCGGTCAGGCACGGGACCCGGCAGCCGACCGCAGCAGCTCCACGTACCTGCCCGCGACGTCGTCCCAGTCCGTGAGCGCCGCTGCGGCGCTCACGCAGGCCGCGCGCGCCCGGCGGGCGGCGTCCGGGTCCGCGAGCAGTCCGACGACGGCGGCGGCGAGCTCCTCGTCCGTGGCGCCCGTGCGCAGGTGGTCGCCGGTGCCGTGCCCGCGGGCCGACTCGACGGAGGCCACCACCGGGCAGGCCGCACCCACCGCCTCGGCCACGGTGTTCTTGGTCCCCCTGCCGGTGCGTCCCGGATAGACCGCGACCTGGGCCCGGCCGAAGACGGCGCCGACGTCGGGGACGTCGCCGAGGACGTCCACCGAGGGGCCGGCCAGCTCCTGCACCGCGGGGGTGGGCCGGCGGCCGGCCAGCAGGACCCGTGCGGCCGGGACGTGCCGCTGCACCCGCGGGAGGACGTCGCGCACCAGGCGGGTGACCGCCTCCACGTTGGGCGGGTAGTCCAGCGTGCCCACGAACGCCAGGGTGGCCGGTTCCGGCCCGTGCCCGTTGCCGGCCGGGCCCGATCGCGCGGTCCCGTTCGGGATGGCCACCGCCGGCGCACCGGTGCGGCGGCGCAGCCGGTCGGCGTCGGCCTGGTTCACGACGACCAGCGCGGAGGCGCACCGCGCCGCGACCTCCTCGAGGCGCCCGGCCCGCGCGGCCTGCACCCGGTCGTACCAGGCGCTCGGGCCGCTCCGCCGGCGCGACCGCTCCCGCCAGTAGTCCGACCACGGGTCGATCTCGTTCGCCACCACCGGGACCGGGGATCCCTGGAGGGCGAAGAACGTGTGCAGCCCGTGGAGATAGGCGACGTCGCTCTGCGCCGCCCACGCCAGGACCTGCGGCCGCGCGCCGGCCCGTTGCCAGGTGGCCCGCGGCAGCCGCGTGAACGGCTGGGCCAGGAGGGCGGCGCGCGCCGGCCGCACCGGGAGGACGCTCACCGTCCCGGCCCGGTCCCGCACCGCCGGGTCGGGGCGCTGCGACCGGTCGGCGAAGTAGGCCAGGTGCAGGTCGATGTCCGCGGGCAGCCGGGGCAGGACCTGGGCGGCGATCATGGTGGAGCCGTTGCCGTCCACCGGGTCGGTGGTCGGCGGGCTCTCCGCGACGACGAGCAGCCTCATGCGCGACGGCCGCGGCGCCGCGCGGCCGCGACGTCGTGGTACTCGCGCATCATCCGCTCGGCGAGGACCGGCTGGTCGTACCCCTCCTCGGCCCGGGCCCGTGCGCTCGCGCCCATCCGCGCACGAGCGGCGGGGTCGGTCGCCAGTGCCTCCAGCGCGTCCGCGAGCGCCGCCGGCGCATGGCTGTCGACCACCACGCCGTCGATCCCGTTGCGGACGACGTCCGGATTGGCCCCCACCGCGGTGACGACGACGGGGAGGCCACTGGCCATCGCCTCGAGGATGGCGATCGGCTGGCCCTCCCAGTGGGACGGGAGCACGAACAGCTGCGACGCCCGAAGAGCCTGCGCCACCCCTTCCGGAGGCAGGGACCCGTGCAGCTCGACGGGCAGCCCGGAGGCGCGGATCCGCTCGCGCAACTCGTCGGCCTCCGCCTCCCCCACCTCGTGCCCGCCGCCGACCACGTCGACGGGCAGCGTCGTCCCGCGGTCGCGCAGCATCTCCAGCGCGGAGACGAGGTCGTGCATGCCCTTGCGCCGGCTGAGCGTGCCCACGTAGACCGCTCGCGGCGGCTGCACGGCAGGATCGGCCGGCTCGTAGGCCCCGACGTCGACCGCGTTGTGCACCGTCGCCACCGAGAGCCCGGGAACCGCGGCGCGCAGCGCCCGCTCGCCGGGCGCGGCGACGACGAGCACCCGGTCCGTCGTTCCCCGGAGCGCGCGCAGGAGCAGCCGGTACAGCGCCGTCCCGCGGAAGGCCTCGTCCTGGCCGGAGTTCAGCCGCCCCGAGTGCACGTGGCAGATCACCCCGGCTCCGGCGAGGCGGGCCGCCCCGCACACGAGCAGCGCGCGGACCAGCGGCAGGACCGGCAGCAGCGCCGTCTGGACGTGGACGACGTCGGCTTCGCGCGCGGCACGGAACGTGCGTACCGTGTCCTGCAGCGCGTGGCGCACGTTCTCCAGCGAGAACGTCCCCGCCGACCGTTCTGCCCGCCGTGTGACATTGAGCAGCCGGAACTCCACGCCCGCCGCCAGAGCCCGATCGCCCAGTAAGTTGGCGATGAACGAGGCGATGCCGCCTCGTGCCGGTGCAGCCTGGCCCACCAGGACCACCTGCAACCGGCGCCCGGCCGCTGTGGTCATCGCCGCACCTCCGAACGGGTGAAGTCCGCGTTCCGCGGGCTGTCAGGAATGCACAACAGCGGCTCGGCCGTGTTCGCTTGCGTATCGTAACTGCTGGTCGAGGGGGGGTCGGATGAGCGCCAAGTCGTCGCTGGTGGCGTCCTCCCCGGACGTGGTCGAGGAGGGTCCGTCGGCTGCCCCCCTGGAGCGCCGCCGGCGGTCCCGGGTCACGCGGACGGTCGCCGTCTCCGCGCTGGTCGCCGTCGTGGTCGGGGCCGGGGTCGGGTTGTCGCCCTGGATCCTGATCGGCGCCGTCGCCCTGGCGGTGCCGTACCTGAGCTTCCGGACCGAGCGCGGGCTGCTCTACGTGCTCGTCGTGGTCCCCTTCGGCGAGTCCCTGGGTGTGGGCCCGATGACCGTGGGCCGGCTGGCGGCGGTGCTGGCCGTCGCCGTCCTGCTCGCCAAGTTCGCCACGGGCCGGTTGTTCGTCCCCTCGTTCCCGCCGCTGGCATGGCTGCCGGCGGCCGGCTTCGTCATGGTGGTCGTGGCCAGCGGGTTGTGGGCCGCCGACTTCTCCGGCTGGGTCTTCGCCATGGGCCAGGTCGCCCTCGCCCTCGCCTTCTTCGCCGCGTACGCCCTCCTCGTCGACCACCCGGCCCAGCTCACCGGCCTGCTGCGGGCCTACGTCGCCGGCGCCGTCTTCGCCGCGGGCTACGGCTTCTTCCAGGCGGCCGTCGGGCTGCGCGCCGAGGGCCTCCAGGGCGACGCGAACATCTACGCGCTCTACCAGGTGGCCGCGCTGCCCGCGGCCGTGGCGCTGATGCGGATCGACGCCGGTCTCCGGCGGCTGCTCTGGGGAGCCGCCATGATCCCCATCCTGGTCTCGGTGCTCACCTCGCAGTCCCGAGGCGCGCTCCTAGCACTCCTGGCCACCGCGATCGTGCTGGCCTGGCTCAGCCCCTACCGACGTGCCCTGCTGCCCGCGGCCGCCCTGGTCGGGCTGCTGCTCGTCGCCGTCGCCCCGCTGATCGACGACCGCTACGCCGCGCAACGCGTGAGCGCCGACCGCGCCAGCGGCAGGATCGACATCTGGTTGTCGGCCTGGCAGAGCTTTCTCGACAACCCGTGGACCGGGCTCGGCGCCGGCAACTTCGTCCCGCAGAGCATCGACCTCCTGACGAGGACTCCCGGTGTCGAGCTCGTGAAGAGCCACCTGCTGCTCGGGCAGGGCATCGAGGTGCACAACATCTATCTCGAGTCCCTGGCCGAGCGGGGGATCTTCGGTCTGCTCACGCTCGCCACCCTGCTGCTGAGCACGCTCGCCGGGCTGGTCATCGCGGCCCGCCGCTTCCGGAGCCCGGCGGTCGAGTCCCTCGCGCCGATGCTCGTCTCCTTCAGCGTGGCCGCATTCTTCCTGTCGGTGTCCAACAGCAAGCTGCTGTGGATGCTCATCGGCCTCTCCGCCGCCCTGCTCACCTTGTCCGTGCCTGACCGATCCCCGGCAGCCGCACCGCCGCCATCCCCGAGGAGCGTCCGCTGAGCACCACGTCCGACATCCCCGTCGCCCGGTCCCACCGGCCCCAGAACCGAGTCGGCTGGGCGGACCTGCGGCGCTTCGCGCTGCCCGTCCTGGCCCTCGCCCTGGCCGCTGCCGCCATCGCGGCGGTGTTCACCCAGCGCCAGCCGGTGACCCACGAGTCCACGGTGACCCTCGTGGTGCAGACCAGCGCGGGCGCCAACGACACCGAGACGTTGGTCCGGACCATGACCGCGCTGGTCGACAGCGAGGTCATCGGCGAGGACCTGCGCGAGCGCGTCGGGTCACCGCTCCCGGTCGACACCATCACCGCGAACATCGTCGTCGAGCGCCCGCCCGGCTCGTCGGTCCTGGCCATCAGCTACACCGACACCGACAGCGAACGCAGCACGCGGACCGCGCGGCAGATCGTCCCGGTGTTCCAGGACCAGGTCGCGCTGCTCGAGGCGGGTCAGGCCGGCCAGCTGGCGCCGAACTACGCGATCCAGCCGTGGGGCAACGGCACCATCATCACGTCCGACGTGCCTCCTCCGGTGCTGCGCAACGCGGCCGTCGCCGCCCTGCTGGGCGCCCTTGTCGGGGCCGTCGGCGCCGTGCTGTTCCGGCAGTGGAACCCGCAGGTGCGCACCAGGTCCGACGCCGAGGAGGCCACGGGGCTGCCGGTGATCACGTCGCCCCGGGCGCTGGCGACCACCCGGCGCGGCCGCGCCCGGTGGAACCCGACGGACGTCATGGACGCGGTGCTCACCCGCCTGCCCGAGGCCCTCGGCGAACGGCAGCTCCCCCGGCGGATCCTGGTCGTGGGCACCGAGAACAACCGCCAGCGCGCGGCCTTCATCGCCCACCTCGCCCGGGCCCTCCAGCAGAAGGACGAGCCGGTCACGGTCGTCGACGCCGATCTCGAGCGCGGCACGCTGAGCCGGCAGCTCGGCCTCTCCCACGCCGAAGGGCTCGCCGATCAGCTCCGCGACGAGGACGGATCGACCGGGACGGTCGTCGTGCCGGACAAGGGCATGGCGACCGGTCTGCCGGTGCTGCCGGCCGGCACCAGGCTCCCCCTCCGCTCCGCGTCGGCCGCCATGGCCGTCAACGCGCTGGACCAGCAGTCGCGGTTGATCATCGACAGCCCCGGTCTCTCCGCGCACCAGCCGCTCGGCCCGCTCATGCGCGCCGTGGACGCCGTCGTCATCCTGCTCGTGGCCGGCTCGGCCGACGTGGGCGAGACGTCCTCGCTGAGTGCGCTCGCACGCTCCCTCGGCACCGCCCCGACCGCCGTCGTGCTGCTCACCGACGGCGCGGCCCAGCCGCGCCCCGCGGCGTCCCCCCGGCTGCCCCGGTTGGCGCCGCGCACGTCCGAGGTGTCGTCCCTCGGGTCGTGAGCGGGGGACGTCGGGCACGTCACACGACCGGGTGGGTTGAAGCCGGGGCCCGGTGGACATGAACCACCGGTGGTGCGGGGCTCGACACGAGGCAGCAGACCCCCGGCGCCGGGCATTACCGGCGACACTCAGTAGTCACAGAGACACTGCTGGTTTATCCGGGCGCAGAGTCCACCGTTCGGGTGACATCTTTTTCGTCACTCTCGGTTGCCACAGGAACGCCGAGAACGACATGCTCGGTATCACGCGAACGGGGCAGGTAGGGGACGACGTTGTCGGATGGTCTGAACACCCGAGTCGGTGACACGCACGTGACGGCGCCTCCGGTGCCGCACCTCCCGCGGATGCGGCGGCGCCCCGTCGGTCTCGACGAGAAGGTCGACCCGGCCCCCGCGGAGCATCCGCCGTCCCCGTCCGTGGCCGGCGGCCTGCGTCGCCGTCGCGCGGTCTGGGCCGCCGCGCTCCTCGCCGTGGACGTGCTCACCGCGCTCGTGGCCGCCTGGATCGTCCCCGGTGTCACCTGGCAGATCTTCACCGCCTTCTCCGTCCTCACGGTCGTCCTCTTCGGCAACGGGGGGCTCTACCGCGCCCGCCTCTACCTCTCCGTGCTCGACGACGTGCCCGCGATGGCCGGCCGGACCGCCGTGGCCGGAGCGCTCGCGACCGCGATCGGGGTATTCGGCAACGAGTGGGCCAGCCGCAGCATCCTGTACTTCACCGGAGCCTTCCTGGTGCTCGCGGTGGGCATGCGCGCGGCCGCCTTCGCCGTCGCCCGCCAGGCCCGCAAGGGACAGCGGATGCGGCACCGGGCGCTGATCATGGGTGGCGGAGAGGTGGGGGCGCTCCTCGCCCGCACGCTCCTCGACCGTCCCGAATCCGGCCTGGACCCCATCGGCTTCCTGGACGACAACCCGCTGCTCGCGCTCGAGGACTGGCCGGTGCCCCACCTGGGCGGCAACCTCGACCTCGTCGAGGTGGTCCGGAAGCTGAACGTCGACCACATCGTCGTGGCGTTCGGCTCCGCGCGTGAGGCGACCGTGGTCGACGTGCTCCGTGACATGCGACCGGCTCGCCTGCGAGATCCTCTTCGTCCCCCGGCTTCTACGAGGTCCACTCCACCGGCCGCGACATGGAGCTGGTCTGGGGGATCCCGCTCGTGCGCATGCGCCGGGCGCCGTTCCGGAGCCTGTCGTGGCGCCTCAAGCGGGCGCTGGACGTGACCTTCTCCGTCGCCGCCCTCGCCTTCCTGGCTCCCGTGCTGGCCGTCTGCGCCCTCGCGGTGCGGCTGAGCATCGGCTCGCCGATCCTCTTCCGCCAGGAGCGCGTCGGGCTGGACGGCCGGCCGTTCACCCTGCTGAAGTTCACCAGCCTCCGCCCGGCGAGCCCACCGAGTCGGCGCGCAACTGGAACATCGCGCACGACGACCGGCTCACCCGGGTCGGCCGGTTCCTGCGCCGGACGTCCCTGGACGAGCTGCCCCAGCTCTGGAACATCCTGCGCGGTGACATGAGCCTCGTCGGGCCGCGGCCGGAGCGCCCGTACTTCGTCGACGAGTTCACCGCGGCAGTTCCCCCGGTACATGGCCCGCCACCGGGTTCCCGCCGGCCTGACCGGCACCGCGCAGGTGCACGGGCTGCGGGGCGACACCTCGATCGCCGACCGGGCGCGCTTCGACAACTACTACATCGAGAACTGGTCGCTGTGGGAGGACGTCAAGATCCTCCTGCGCACCGTCTCGCAGGTCCTCGGAGGAGCCGGACGATGAGCAGCGCAGAGGCCGGATCGCACCCGGCGCCGGAGAACGCGCACGCCGACGAGCTGGTGACGGTCGTCATCCCGGCCCGCAACGAGGAGCGGTCCATCCGCGACTGCGTGGCCTCCATCCAGGCGCAGACGCACCGCAACCTGCAGATCGTCGTGGTGGACGGCGACTCCGACGACGGCACCGCCGCCGTGGTGAAGGACATCGCGAACGCCGATTCCCGGGTCGAGCTGATCGTCAACCCGCAGCGGGTCATCCCCGTGTCGCTGAACATGGCCGTCCAGGCGGCGAGGGCACGGTGGCTGGTGCGCGTGGACGCGCACGCCACGGTGCCGCCGGACTACGTGCGCCGCGCGCTGGAGCACCTGGTCACCGGCCGGTGGGGCGGGGTCGGCGGCCGCAAGGACGGGGTGGGCCGCACCGCTGCCGGGCGCGCGGTGGCCGCGGCCATGGCGTCGCGCTTCGGCGTCGGGGGCTCCACCTACCACCACGGCACCACGGTGCGGACGGTGGAGCACATCCCCTTCGGCGCGTATCCGCTCTCGGTCATCCGCGAGCTCGGCGGCTGGGACGAGCGGCTGCGGGTCAACCAGGACTTCGAGTTCGACTACCGGGTGCGCGAGGCGGGGCACGAGTTGCTGTTCGATCCGCAGTTGCGCATCGACTGGGAGTCCCGGCAGTCGGTGCCGGCCCTCTTCAGCCAGTACCGCCGCTACGGGCACGGGAAGGTGCGCGTCGCCCGCCTGCACCCGGCGTCCCTGCGGGTGCGGCACCTGATGGCGCCGGCGCTGGTCGCGACCGCGACCACCGCCGCGGTCGTCGCCGTCCGCCGGCCCGGCCGCGCTGCGGCGATGCTGGCCCCCTACCTGGTGGGGCTCGGCGTGGCCAGTGCACGCACCGGACGCGAGCTGGACCGGGACGCGCGGTACTGGGTGGCGCCCGCCTTCCTCGCCATGCACGTCGGCTGGGGCCTGGGTTTCTGGAAGGGCGTGGCCGAGGCCGCGCAGGAGAGGCTGCGCGGCCCCGGCCAGATGCACTGACGGCGGTCGGTGGTGGCCGCCTCAGCTCCCCAGCCAGTCGGTGAAGCCGAACTGGCGGCCGTGGCCGGGGGCGGCGACGGGGCCCAGCGTGGCGCCGTAGGCGGTGTTGATCTCGTGCGGGATGTACTGGTTGGCCCGGTAGCGAGGGGCGTAGCCGCCGTGGTCGTGGAGGAACTCCGCGGCCCGCAGGAGGGCGTTGTCGCCCCACTGCCACACGTCGGTCCAGCCGGCCTGCTGGAGCAGCCGGGCGGTGAGGGTGGCTCCGCCGAGTGCTTCCCAGGAGTAGGTCAGGCCCGTGCGGTCGGCGGTGGTGCCGCTGCTGCGGCTGATGTCCTCGACCAGAGCGCCGCTGCGCGCACCGCAGCCCGCGGGGTTGATCGGCACCCACAGCTCGCCGCAGGCCCAGGCGGCGTCGAAGTCACCGGTGGGCTGGAAGCCGGCGTAGGCCGACCGGTCCCCGGTGAAGCCGCGGAAGACGGTGGCGGCGCGCTCGAGGTCGGCGGTGTCACCCAGGTAGGCGCTGATGGCCACGCGGGTCGACATCGCCCAGGTGCCCCAGTTGTTGGCCGTGTTCTCACTGGTCCCGCTGAGGGTGGTCCAGCGGCCGTGGTTGCCGATGTCCTTGGTGCGCATGCCGCCGATCCACCGGGTGAAGGTCGGATCGCGGTAGCCGACGAGGTCCGCGGCGATGGCGTAACCGGCCAGCTGGCGGCCCACCGACAGCACCCGGGCACCGGACAGCGAGGCACCGGGCAGCTGCCGCAGCACGGCGCCGACCTGGTCGCGGGAGGCGGCGTCACCGGTCCGGGCGTACACCAGGGCGGCGGCCAGCGTCCGGGCCGCGTGGGTGTTGTCCTGATCGGCCAGGTCCACCCCACCCGACCGGTCGGCCGCAGCCTTCACCACCGCATCCCAGGCAGGACCCGTCGTCGGCCGCGACGCCAACCCCCCGGCACTCATCAGGATGCCCCCGCCGCCGGCCCGCACGGTGGGGGCGACCTCGACGGTGCGGGTGATGCCGGCCGGCGAGCTGTCCGCCGCGGGGGACGGGCCGGTCGCCGGCGCCGGGGCGCCGGCCGGAGCCGGGGCCGCGGCGGGGGCCGGAGCCGGGGCCGGCGCACGGGCGGCCAGCACCGTCGTGGCCTGCTCGGCAGGTGCGTCGACGCTCAGCCAGTCGGTGAAGCCGAACTGGCGGCCGTGGCCGGGGGCGGCGACGGGGCCCAGCGTGGCGCCGTAGGCGGTGTTGATCTCGTGCGGGATGTACTGGTTGGCCCGGTAGCGAGGGGCGTAGCCGCCGTGGTCGTGGAGGAACTCCGCGGCCCGCAGGAGGGCGTTGTCGCCCCACTGCCACACGTCGGTCCAGCCGGCCTGCTGGAGCAGCCGGGCGGTGAGGGTGGCTCCGCCGAGTGCTTCCCAGGAGTAGGTCAGGCCCGTGCGGTCGGCGGTGGTGCCGCTGCTGCGGCTGATGTCCTCGACCAGAGCGCCGCTGCGCGCACCGCAGCCCGCGGGGTTGATCGGCACCCACAGCTCGCCGCAGGCCCAGGCGGCGTCGAAGTCACCGGTGGGCTGGAAGCCGGCGTAGGCCGACCGGTCCCCGGTGAAGCCGCGGAAGACGGTGGCGGCGCGCTCGAGGTCGGCGGTGTCACCCAGGTAGGCGCTGATGGCCACGCGGGTCGACATCGCCCAGGTGCCCCAGTTGTTGGCCGTGTTCTCACTGGTCCCGCTGAGGGTGGTCCAGCGGCCGTGGTTGCCGATGTCCTTGGTGCGCATGCCGCCGATCCACCGGGTGAAGGTCGGATCGCGGTAGCCGACGAGGTCCGCGGCGATGGCGTAACCGGCCAGCTGGCGGCCCACCGACAGCACCCGGGCACCGGACAGCGAGGCACCGGGCAGCTGCCGCAGCACGGCGCCGACCTGGTCGCGGGAGGCGGCGTCACCGGTCCGGGCGTACACCAGGGCGGCGGCCAGCGTCCGGGCCGCGTGGGTGTTGTCCTGATCGGCCAGGTCCACCCCACCCGACCGGTCGGCCGCAGCCTTCACCACCGCATCCCAGGCAGGACCCGTCGTCGGCCGCGACGCCAACCCCCCGGCACTCATCAGCGTCGTGCCCGCGCCGGGGGCCGCCACGCCGGAGGCCAGAGCGCGGGCCCGGGCGCCTCCCGTCCAGGCCGACGTGCTGGCGGCCTGCTCCACGGAGGCGCCGCCCCCGAGGTGCAGCGCCGCGATCCTCCCGGGGGCCGCGGGCAGGACGAGCGCGCAGGCCACCCCGACGGTCAGGAGGCACCCCCCCATCCGCCCGAGCCCTCGGCGCGGGGCCGGATCGGCGTGGGGAGCCCGTCTGGCCGGCTCGAGGTCGGTGCTGGTGCGGTGGGGGGTGTGGTGGCGGCCCATGCCGTCTCCTGGTGCGCTGGGGAACTGGTGGCTGCCAGCGCGGTCCACCCGTCGCGGCACTCGCCCGCCGCGCCGGGGCCGGAGCCCCGGCATGGGCTGCCGAGAAGGAGGAGGAGGTCGCCCGTGCGCTGACCGGGCCTGCGACGCAGTCCCTGACTCAGTGCAACGGTCGCCTTACTCCGCGCTGTCGTGACCAGAACGTAACTTGCACCTGTGTGATTCAGAAGGGGTGCTGCCAAGAATGTGGGCCGCTTCTCGTGGTGTTTCGAGAGGAGGTCCCCCACGAGTCACACGGGTCCCACGCGCACCGCGGAAAGCCCCTCGCCGGCGGCCGGTGGTCGGGGGCCGACCCTCTGCCGGCCGGCCACCGGCCCGACTGTCGGCCGACCCCGGGAGGACGCCTCCCGCCATCCGACGGCGCCGCGCGCGGACATATGTCGCAGGTCACTCCTCGCGGGCATCATGGGGGAACGCCGCCCGACGGGCGACCCGCGGGCCCCTCCGAGCGGCGGGATCGGTGGAGGAGCCCTTTCCGGGGGCGCGCATGTGGTGGTGGGTGCTGGTCGGCATCGTGGCGTGGCTGCTGCTCGCCCTGATGGCCGGGATGCTGATCGGGGCCGTGATCCGGCGCGACGAGCGCACGACGGCCCCGGCGCCGCCCGGACGGGCGGGCGCCGGCGGTGCGGCTGCCTACCCCCCCTCCGGTCCGGGCGCCCCGGCGGACGAGAGCGCGGCGGAGCCGTCCCCGCCGCGGCCGGATCCGGCCACGCAACCGGCGGCGGTGGTGCACGGGGGCCGCGTACCCGGACCGACTCCCCGGCGCCCGCCGGTCGTCCCCGGAACACCGTCCGGCCGACATCTTCGGCGCCGTCGGTGGCGGCCGCACTGAGCCCGGCGCAGTCCCGACCGTTTCCGGCGAACTGGTTCGTCACTTTCTGCCCGCGTCGGATCACGGAGAGGTAGGTCTGCGCCCGTAGACATGCGTCATGACCTTGGTGATCGCAGTCAGCAGCGCATGGGCCGCGCTCGCCCTGCCCGTCGCGGTGCTCCTGGGCCGCGGCATCCGGCTGGCGGACGATGCCGCCGAGGCACCCTTCCGCACGGACGGCGTCGAGCGCTACCTGCGAGAGCAGGCGTCCGCCCCGCTGGCCTGACTCGTGGCTACTCCGAGCGCTCCATCCGGTCCAGGATCTCGGCCAGGACGTCCCGCCAGTCCGGCGGCGAGAATCCCGCGGCCATGATCCGACTCAGGTCGAGCTGGGCATGACCACGGTGATCATGGCGGCGCTGGCCTGGACGCTGCTCTGCCTACCCGTGGGAGCGCTGCTCGGTCGCGCCATCCGGCGGGCCGACGAGGCCGCCGAGGCGCCCTTCCGCACCGACGCCATCGAGCGCTACCTGGCCGAGCAGGCGCCCGCGCCGCTGTCCTGACCTACGCCGGGGGCCCGAGGCCCTCGAGGTAGGCGGCCAGGACGTCGCGCCAGTCGCGCGGCGAGAACCCGACGGCCTGGATCCGGCCCAGGTCCAGCACGCTGTTGAGCGGCCGCGGCGCCGCGTCCGGCTTGTCGGCGAAGTAGTCGGCCGTGCTGACGCGGCCCACGTCGTCGGCGGACCTGCCGCGTGCGGTGAACACCGCGGCGGCGACGTCGGCCCACGAGGCCGGCTCGCCGGCGTTCGTGAGGTTGTAGGTGCCGTACGCCGCGCCCGTGGTGACGAGGTGCGCGATGCCGGCGGCCAGGTCGTCGGCGTGGGTGAGCCGCCCGATCTGGTCGTCGACGACGGCGGGTGAGACGCCGCGGTCGGCGAGCCCGGCCATGGTGCGCACGAAGTTGCGGCCCTCGCCGTACACCCACGACGTCCGCACCAGGTAGTGCCGCTCGACCGAGGTGGCGTGCGCGTCGCCGTCGGCCTTGCTGCGGCCGTAGACGCTCAGCGGCGAGGGCGGCAGGTCCTCGGGGATGGGTCCGGCGTGCCGGCCGTCGAACACGTACTCGGTGGAGATGTGCACGAGCGCGAAGTCGTGCTTCGCGGCCGCCTCGGCGAGGTGGGCGACGGCGTCGACGTTGGCGGCGCGGACGGCGGCGTGGTTGGCCGGGTCCTCGGCGGCGTCGACCGCGGTCCAGGCGGCGGCGTTGAGGACGACGTCGACCCCGGTCCAGTCGTAGCCGCGGACGGCGTCGGCATCGGAGATGTCGAGCTCGTCGAGGTCCATCGCGACGGCGCCGGGGAAGTGCGCCTGCAGCGCCCGGCCGAGCTGCCCGCGGGCGCCGAGGACGACGGCGGTCACTGGCCGGCCTTCGCGTAGGCGGCTTCCACGGCGTCCTTCTGCGGCCGCCACCAGGCCTCGTTCGCGCGGTACCAGTCGATGGTGGCGGCCAGGCCGTCGCGGAACTCGGTGTACCGCGGCGCCCAGCCCAGCTCGTCGCGCAGCTTGGTGGCGTCGATGGCGTAGCGCAGGTCGTGGCCGGCGCGGTCGGTGACGGAGTCGAAGGCGTCGGCCGGCTGCCCGGTGAGCTCCAGGATGAGGCCGAGCACCTCGCGGTTGTTCTTCTCGCCGTCGGCGCCGATCAGGTACGTCTCCCCCGCCCGGCCCTTGTCCAGGATGAGGTGCACCGCGGCGTTGTGGTCGTCGACGTGGATCCAGTCGCGGACGTTCTGGCCGGCGCCGTACAGCTTGGGGCGCAGGCCCGACAGCACGTTGGTGATCTGCCGCGGGATGAACTTCTCGACGTGCTGGTAGGGCCCGTAGTTGTTGGAGCAGTTCGAGATGGTGGCGTGGATGCCGAACGAGCGGACCCAGGCGCGGACCAGCAGGTCGGAGCCGGCCTTGGTCGAGGAGTAGGGGCTGCTCGGGTTGTACGGCGTCTCCGCGGTGAACTTCGCCGGGTCGTCGAGCTCGAGGTCGCCGTAGACCTCGTCGGTGGAGATGTGGTGCAGCCGGACGCCGTGCCGGCGGACCGCCTCGAGGATCGTGAAGGTGCCGATCAGGTTGGTCGTGAGGAACGGCGAGGGGTCGCGCAGCGAGTTGTCGTTGTGCGACTCGGCGGCGAAGTGGACGACGACGTCGTGCCGCGCCACCAGCTGGTCGACCAGGTCGGCGTCGGCGACGGAGCCGTGCACGAACTCGATGTCGCTCGCGCACGGGGGCCAGCGACGCCTCGTTGCCGGCGTAGGTGAGCGCGTCGAGCACGGTGACCGAGTGCTCGGGGTGCTCGCGCAGCGTCTGGTGCACGAAGTTCGCGCCGATGAATCCGGCACCGCCGGTGACCAGCAACCGCATGCTCGAGAACCTCCACGTCGTGCGCCGGCCGGGCTCCTGACCTGCGGCCGCAGCGCCGTCCGCCACGCTAGCCGGATCACCGGCCCGCCGTGCGCGGTCGCGTCCCCTCGCAAGGGTCAGATGCGAGGCTGCCGGGCTGGGGACGTCAGCCGGACACGGGCCGCTGCCGGGCGTCGGCAACCGGGACGTCGAGCGTCTGGGCGTCGGCGGTGCGGCGGAGCGCCCATTCGGCCGGCAGCACCAGGCGCGGCGCGACACCGATGAGGACGGCGACGAGGAAGGCGACACCGGCGAGCGCCTCGCCGGACTCCTCGAGGTAGGTGGCGGCCGCGGCCACGTTCGCGCCGAAGCTGCTGGCGGCGACGCTGGAGACGGCGGAGAGGCCGACCGAGGCTCCGGCGTAGAGGGCGAGCACGCCCAGCACCCGGCGCCGGTCACGGCGTTCGGTGCGGCTGAGGAACCACAGCGCCCCGATGACGGCGGACGCCGCGGCGACGCTCACCGCGAGGGCGCCGGCGTCGCCGAGGGCGTCGGTGAGGGCGTCCATGGCGTTGACGTGGACGGTGCTGCCGGCCTTGACCGTGGCGATGAGCCCGGCGACGAGGCCGACGCCCAGCCACCAGGTGCGTCGTCCGGGCAGGCGCGAGGCCCCGGCCACGGCGGCGATCGCGGCGACGGCGAAGAGGACGGCGACGAAGGTGCGGGGCACGGAGTAGGGGGCGTCCATGGAGAGCGCGCGGGCCAGCGGGCCGCTCTCACCGCGCAGCCGGACGACGTAGCCGACGGTCTCCAGCGCCACGGCGAGCGCGGCCAGGCGCGATGCCGACGGGCGGCAGGGGCACCGCGCGCCGCCGGGCGCCGACGCCGGACGGCTGGGACGCGGGCGCGATCTCCGGCCGGTCAGCGGGGACGAACCAGGTGGCGGGCCTCAGCTCGCGCTCGTCGGCCATGCGCATACCGCGCCCCACGACGACACCGCCGACGACGGCCAGCGCCGTCCACACGGCTGCTGCTGCCAGTACCCAGACCCACCACACGCTCTCCCTATCGGCAGTCCCAGGGAGAAACGTGAATGTCCGGCTCGGTCAGTAGCGCCCCGCTGCCGCGGAGGACGGCCCCGGCGGTCTTCCAGAGGATCATGAAGTCGAAGGCGAGCGACCAGTTCTCGACGTACCGGACGTCGATGCGCACCGAGTCGTCCCAGGAGAGGTCCGAGCGGCCACTGACCTGCCACAGGCCGGTCAGCCCGGGCTTGACGAGGAATCGGCGGTGCATGTCGTAGCCGTACTTCTCCACCTCCCGCTGCAGCGGCGGGCGCGGGCCGACGAGGCTCATGTCGCCCTTCACCACGTTGAACAGCTGCGGCAGTTCGTCGATGGAGTAGCGGCGGAGCACCCGGCCGACCCGGGTGACGCGCGGGTCGACCTTCTTCTTGAACAGCACGCCGTTGCCGTCGCTGTCGGCGGCCAGGTCGTCGACCATCCGGTCGGCGTCGACGACCATGCTGCGGAACTTCAGCATCGAGAAGGTCCGGCCGCCGCGGCCGACCCTCTCCTGGCGGAAGAAGACGGGCCCGCGGCTGGTCACGGCGACGGCGAGCGCGACGCCCAGGATCAGCGGGGCGAGCAGGATCAGACCGACAGTCGCGCTGGACCGGTCGAAGGCCTCCTTGGTCAGGCGCCGGATGCCGCGCAGCTCCGGCCGCTCCACGTGCAGCAGCGGCAGACCGCTGACCGGTCGGATGTGCACACGGGGGCCGGCGATCTCCGTGACGGCCGGTGCGAGCAGGAGCTCCGCGTCCGTGTCCTCCAGGTCCCAGCCCAGGCGGCGCAGCGCCGGGCCGTCGACCTCCGGACACGGGAGGACGGCCACGGTGTCGACCTCGAACGCCTTGACGACGTCGGCGACCTGGCTCAGATCGCCGAGGATCGGCAGCCCGTTGAACGCGTCCTTGCCCGGCTCCGACTGGCCGCCCGGCAGGCAGCACCCGACGACGCGGTACCCGTGGAAGGCCTCGCGGGCGAGCTGCTCGTCGAGGGCCGCGACGCCGCCGCGGTGCCCCACGAGGATGGTGGTCTGCATGTTCCGGCCGTGCCGCCGCGTGCGGTGCAGAACCTGCCGCTGGGCGTAGCGCGCGATCAGGGTGAGGACGGTCGCCAGCGGCAGCGCCAGGATGACGAAGCCGCGGGCCACGTCGAGCCGGAACGCCCACGACACGGTGCCGACCGTCGCCAGCATCATGACGGCGGCGCCGGTGACCCGGCGGAACTCCTCCGGGCTCTCCCACAGGAAGCGCTGCTCGTAGGCGCGCGCCACCGTCATCAGGAGCACCCACACCGCCGGCATGACCAGTGCGATGGCGAACGGGATGTGCGAGGGCGTGGCGTCGACCGGTCCGAAGCGGCCCAGGTAGCCCACGGTCGCGGCGATCGCGGCGACGACAGCGTCGACGAGGACGAGCCGGCGCACGTAGGCGCTTCGCCAGGCGCGGCGGGCGGCGGTGCCCTCGCCCCGCAGGCGGGGAGCGACGAATCCCCAACCGCGGCCGCGGCTGGTTGCCTGAACTTCACGCCCAGCGTCCTGACGCGTGACAGCCACTGGGCGCACCCCCGTGCGAATAGCAGCCCGGCACCTCGCGAAGAGGTGATCGAGCCGATCCTGCGAATGGTCGGTTTACAAGTTTCAGCGTGCAACCGCCAGACGAAGGTTACGGAGTCCGGCTCGTTCCGCAAGTGGACGCTGTAGTCCATCTAGTCACAACACGCTGGGTAGCGCTGGGGTCACGCCGCGCTCCTCAGCGGCGATTCCCCCTGCTGAGGGCCCAGCGCGCCGGCCGCTCGCTCGTTGCCGACGCCTGGTTCGGCATCCTGAGCGCCCGGCTGACCGCCCCCCTCGGCGGGGTGAGCTGCCCTTCCAGCCACGCCACTGCAGCCGTACGTTCGCCGATGAATTGTCCGCGGACGGGGGTCGTAGTGAGCGCCGACAAGCACGACGCGTCCGGCACGGAACGCGACGACCTCGAGCCCGATTCCGCAGGCATCATCACCGCCGACAGCGATTCCGGATCGGACGAGAGCGCGCCGTCGGCGTCTCAGGACGTCGAGCCCACACCCCGCCGACGTCGCCATCCCGTCGTGCGGCGGGTACTGCTCTCGCTCGGGGTCCTGACCCTGGTGCTGGCCCTCCTGGTCGGAGGCGGCGCGTGGTACCTGACCGAGCGGTACGGCGGCAACATCGACCGCGTCGCCGACGTCTTCGACGGTCTCGACGAACAGACCCGACCGGCGCCTGCGACGCCCGCTCAGGAGGCGTCCGCCGAGCCGGTGACCTTCCTGCTGGTCGGCTCCGACACCCGGGTCGCCGCAGCGGAGGGCGAGGACCCGTCGGGCCGCTCCGACGCGATCATGATCGCCCGGTTCAGCGGCGACCGGCAGCATGCCCAGCTCATCTCCATCCCCCGCGACTCCTGGGTCGACATCCCCGGCCGAGGGATGAACAAGATCAACGCCGCTTACGCGTTCGGTGGCCCGTCGCTGCTCATCCAGACCGTCGAGCAGCTCACCCAGGTGCGCATCGACCACTACGTGGCCATCGACTTCGACGGCCTCATCCAGGTGACGGACGACCTGGGCGGGGTGGACGTGGTGGTCGCGGAGACGACCAGCAACGGTCCGTACACGTTCCCGGCCGGCGTCAACCAGCTGAACGGCGACGAGGCGCGGTGGTACCTCGGCCAGCGCTACGGGCTCCCGGGGGCGACTTCGACCGCGTCCGCCGCCAGCAGCAGTACCTGCAGTCGATGTTCACCAAGCTGTTCAGCACGAACACCTTCACCGACCCCGGACGCCTCGACTCCGCCCTGCTGGCGGTCACCAGCGCAGTCTCGGTGGACGACACGCTTGGCAACCGCGACCTCTTCGGTCTCGCCTACTCGATGCGCGGCGTCCGACCCGACGACGTCGAGTTCTTCACCGCTCCCGTGCTGGGCACCGGCATGGAGGGGCCGGCCAGCGTCGTCTACCTCGACCAGAGCGCCGGCGACCGCATGTGGGCGTACCTGCGCAGCGACTCGCTGGCGCTCGAACGCCGCCGAGTTCGCCGACCAGTCGCTGCCCGACGTGCCCCGCTGAGCCCGCAGGCCCGACGGCACTCGAGCACCACCGATCCCGCCCGTCACGACTTGCGGCGCGGCGCGGCGCGCCTGCCTCGAGCCGGACCGATCCCTCCCAGTCTGACCTCGTGATGTTCCTGCTGGAGTCGACGTGGCTCGCCCTCTCCATCTGGGTGAACGAGCATCCACTGCTCCTTAGCGCGGTGGCGATATCTGGGCTTCCGCGCGCCCGGTTTGAGAAGCAAGTTTCGATGGGCCACTGATTCATCGACCGCCACACTGGCGATGACTCAAGGGGGTTGCTGGCTCACCGCGGGGCGTACGTGGCGGTTTAGTCCTCGCGACACGCTTCACAGCAACGACGACACCGCTACCGCACGACCGCTAGCCCAGCGACGCGGGATCTGGCGCCGGTCGCCAAGGACTTCGACTGAGAGATGCACAGCAGGCGACCCGTCGACGATGGCCATCCCGCGTATGCCACGCTCGCGACCAGTCGGAGGCAGGCACCGAACCCCCGCTTGCGCCTTCCGTTTGCCGGAAAGATGCCGCGAGACACGCAGTTCGACTCCAGTCTGAGTGCTACGCGCCAGGGCTCGCATTCCCAGCAGACGAGAACCCCGCAGCCGGAACTGCTAACATCACGCGCCTGTGGGGCGACGAGCCACTTTTGCCATGGTGTTGCGCAATGAAGTTCGATAGTCCGACGAAAGGCAACTATGCGGAGCGGGTTGCGGTCGAACAAGTCACTCGTGACTGTCGATCACGCTCTGTCGAGCATCTCGAACGCGCTCGCCACCGCACTGGTAGCGAGATCCTCTGACGCCAGCAGTCTTGGAATCTTCTCCATTACGTTCCTTGCCTTCTGGCTGGTTCTGGGGCTAACTCGCGCCTTGGTAGCCGAACCCCTTCTCCTTTTCTATGCCGAGCGAAACGGGGAACTTGAGCGCTCTAGCGCCTACACGTCGCGTGGCGCCGGCGCAACCCTCACCGTTGGGACCTGTGCGTCCGTCGTATTCCTCGTCGCGGCTGTCCTGGTCCCGTCCTTTCGTGAAGCCCTCATCCCAATCGGATGCATGCTTCCTCTGCTACTGCTTCAGGATTTCGGACGCTACGAAGCGTTCGCCCGGTTAAGTGCGACTCGCGCTATTGCATCCGACAGCATTTGGCTCATACTCATTCTGGTCGCTTTTCCGATTGCCGACGGATTATGGCAGGCGACCTGGATCTGGGCGGCAAGCGGCGCAGTCGCATGTGTGGCGTTTCGACCACGACTCATGCTGGGAGGTCTTGCGCGAACCGGACGCCTGGATTGGTTCACAGAGCACAGGTCCAGCGGTGGCTTCCTGTCTCTAGAGTTCGTCACACTCCAGGCGATAAGCCAATCTTCCATTTGGTTGATTGCCGGGCTCGGTTCGCTTGCATCGGCCGGGATCTACCGAACGGGCCAGGTTCTCGTCGCCCCCGGTGCGTTTGTTGGCCGCATCCCTGACTATTGCAATGCTTCCAGCCCTATCCGGCAGCAAAACCAATACGCTTCGTCGGCAGGCCTTCTGGCAGTTCGCGGCAAGCGGAGCAATGGCGACAGTTTGCGTTGCGGCCCTAGCAATTCTGCCTACCAGCATCGGCACACTGCTTTTCGGTAGCGTCTGGGACGAGGCGCGAACGATTGCCCTCATCCTGCTATGCGCTTCAGTCCCAGCCTCGTACACACAGTCGAGACTGCTGATTCTAAAGACACTTAGAGCCTTTCGAAGCTCTCTTGCCATCCGCCTGTGTCTAGCACCCGTTGCAGTGCTGGCCATTGCGATCGGCGTGGTGATCGACGAGGCGCGTGGAGCCGCCCTAGGTGCAGCCGCATACGAAGCCATCGGTGCATTCGCGTGGGGCATCATCACCGCGCGGGTCCTTGCAGGTGCGGACTCAGCGGGAGAGGCTTCCTTAGTGCAGGAACGAGAGTCCGCCGCCGATTAGCCTGATTTACAGGGAGTTCTCCACTGCACTCTTGACTCCCTCCCGCGTCCTGTCCCAGGTGAAAGTTTCCGCCCGACGGCGCAACGCTTCAGCATTCCCTCGCATTGAGATCGCTACCTCGATCGAGTCAACGAGTTGCTCCATAGGGGCCTGAGCTCCGACGCGTACGCCGAACGGGCCGACGATCTCTTCAATCGACGACGCAACGTAGACGCTGGAAACTCCTACGGCCATCGCCTCTAAGGCAGGGAGCCCAAAGCCCTCCACTAGTGATGGGAAGAACAGGCACTGCGCGTTCGCATATAGTCCAACAAGCTCTGCATCCGAGACGCGATCATGCGCGCGAACTCGGTCATCGTGAGGGCCGCCGACGCGCAGGATGTCCTCTTTGGACATTCCTACACATTTTAAATGCATGCCGTCCGGAAGATGGCTTGCCAACTCTACTGCCAGCGCAGCCCTCTTGTGCGGCTTAGCGTTTCCGACGAAGAGAATATAGTCCTCCCCGGCACGCAAAGGCGAGGATAGAAACTCATCAGAGACACCCGGGTAAACCACTCGGATAGCAGCTTCATCAAGTCCGGCCCATTCAGCTGTGCGCTGCTGAGACACGAGGGAGACCGTAATGGCGCCACCATTCTGCCGAACGGCCCTACGCACAACTCCACGATAGTAGGCACGCTTGAGCGCCGACGCCTCTTCGGGTACATCCAGGTGGATCAAGTCGTGCACGGTTATAAGCTGCTTGATTCCCGGCCTCGAAATCGCGGCGTTGAACCCAGGGCTGTAGAAGAAGTCTCCTCGGTGCAGATTCTTAGCCAAGTGCAGGACATCCTGCGGCGTTGCGGGCACAGGACCGTCCAAGCAGATATCGAAGCCGAGGTCGCGGACTACCTGCGCCACCTCACTCCAGTACCTTCCAATACCGTGCATTCCGACCCACCGCCCGTCAGCCTTCCTACTCATCGGGCGGGATTGTCAGGGGTGTATCGCTGCTTGACGCCAACGACATACTCGTAGAAGGCGGACAGCATCGCCATGTCAAACCCAAGTCGACCGTCCAAGAATCCAGCCTTAAGTATGTACTGACGAAGGAACTTCGTCAGTGGTCGACCTGGCGACTTAAGCCACAGCTCTCTGAGTACGGTGGATCGCTCGCCCGCCACGCCACTGTGACTCCGCGCCAGCACCTCTCGATCTGTAAACTTATTCAGCTTCGTCAAGTAATGCGCAACTGAATCGTACGTCGCGTGGTGCATGCGACCTTTGACTTTCCCGACTACTCCTTTAGTCAGCAGCCGAGCATGCACCTCACGATCCTGATAGCGCACCGACGCAGCATCCATCAGTCGCACGTTCCAGTCTGGCGCCCATCCGCCATGCTTGAGTTCGAGGCCCCAGACATAGTTGCGTCGACCGACCGCGTACGCGCTAACGCCCTCGGCGGGATCAAGAGAAGCGATTACAGCACGCAGGTCGTCGCCCAGGTACTCATCGGCATCCAAGACGAAAACCCAGCCCGAGCCGATCTGCTCCAACCCAAAGTTGTACTGCGCCGCGGAGTAATCGTAAGGACGCTCGAGAACTTCCGCCCCAAGCTCCTGCGCGATGGCGACGGTGCGGTCCGTCGAGCCGCCGTCGATGACCACGTGACGCCCTAGCCCCCGAGAGGACTCCAAGCATTTCGCAATCTTCTTCTCTTCGTTCTGCGCAATGGTCAAGAACGTTATCTGCACTGCACTCCCCATTGTGTCTCGCTTGCTCACCCAATCGTGCGCTTGGCCGCCTC
This sequence comes from uncultured Actinomycetota bacterium, assembly GCA_963747895.1. Taxonomy (GTDB): domain Bacteria; phylum Actinomycetota; class Actinomycetes; order Mycobacteriales; family Geodermatophilaceae; genus Blastococcus. The sequence goes on along the minus strand of CAVVGX010000001.1, from coordinate 4,566 downwards.
TGCCTTGAGCCGCACTCCATCTAGGTTCGCGACCGCCGGCGACCTGGCGAGCGCCAGCGTCGTTCACCTGAGGGGACAGGCTAGTTCTCGGTCACCGTCATGGCATCCCGCCTTCGAGGCACAGGCGTCTCGGACAACCGCTGTGCGGGCCGAAGGCGCGTGGTGCGACGCGAGGTGGATCCCCACCGCTCGTGCCCAGGTCTCCGCTTGAGCGAAGTCAGGCACGATCTGACATCCCGACGCTGACGGCGACAACGACCCTCATGACGTACCCTCCCAGTCGTATGCCGGTTCAGGTGAATTACCACTGATGTCCGTTACGTGTCGGCCTCACTCCGATACACAAGCGCATCTGTGAACTACTGAAGTAGGGACGCAAGCTTTCGTGGACGACGGGCGAACCCAGGGTGGCGGAGCATCGCCTCAGACTGACTCCGAGGTGCCACCGCCGGCGCTCCTTGACAGCGGCACGGGGGACGGGCAGAAGCTGGGAGGGAGGCGCCATCGTCGACGTCCACCGCTTACGCGCCGACAGCGAGTCGCTCTAGGCTTGGTCTTGCTCGGCTTGGTGGTGATTCCCGCGCTAGTCGCCTATGCGCTGTCAGCTAGATCAGCGGAGATCTACGAGGCCCGAGCTGAGATCTTGGTACCGGCTCCCAGCGGTACGTCGGCGACGAGCCAAGCCATCTCAACCCAGCTGACCCTCTTGACGAGCCGTGGCGTCCTGCAGCCTGTGGCGGCCCAGGCGGGTCTACCCCTGTCCGCTTTGACTTCCTCTGTATCTGCCGAACAGCTTGGGAGCGGCCAAGTCATCAGCCTTGCTGTGCAGAACGAAAGCGCCGACCAAGCAACCGAGTTGGCCCAGAGCATCCTCGATGGGTACCTAGCCGTGGCTCGCGAGGCCCCTGCGGCGACGGCCGATGTCGAGTATCTCCACGACTTGTTGGCCGAGCAAGAAGCGGAGCTAGCCACACTGCAGCCGTCCGGCGCTGCACTGCCTCAATCGGCGGAGCGAGAGCTGCTCGTCTCTCGTATCAGCGACCTACGGGACCAACTGACGGCTGCTGAGATTAGTCACCTACGAACAGCCCCGCCGGCGAACGTCATCACTGAGCCGTATTCAGTCGGTGAGCCTGTGCGTCCGAACCCCGGACGGGCCGCACTCGGGGGCGCCATTGCCGGAGTGCTGCTAGCAGCCATTCTTTTTTTCTTGGTTCTTCGTCCCACGCCTCGTGTCACGGCGATGTGACTGCATGCCTAACCCGCAGGTAGCTAAGTCCCTGATGCGTGTCGCCCTGACGGCGAGCGTCCTGATCGGATGCTTCGCAGCTTCTGACCCGACACTAGCACCGCTATTGGTCGCACTCCTGGGCATCGGCGCGCTCGTCTATCACAAGCCCCACATCGCCGCTTTCCTGTATGCAGGTCTTACGCCATTGGTTGTAGGACTAAACCGTGGCTCAATTCTACCTGGTGCACGTTTGAATGAAGCCCTGCTCGGCTTCCTCTGCCTCACAGTTTCCGTCCGACTGCTGGTTGATTATCTGCGGGGGCGCAGGAATGCTTGGCCTTCTCCTGTTCGCCTCGACTACGCCGTCCTTGCGTTGGCAGTGCTGAGCTCTGCGATGCCTCTAGCGTGGGCGGTAGTGCGGTCGCGCGTGGTGTCGGGAGACGACCTCGTCTTCGCCCTAACTCTCACCAAGTTCGCCTTGGTGTACGCACTGTTTCGCGTCACGGTGCACGGGCGCAACCAGGTCGAACGTGTGGTCACGTTGACCCTGTACGCGTGCGGCGCGGTTGCGATCATAGGACTGTTGCAAGCGGCGGGGTTGTCCTTCGCCAGGCCACTGCTCGCCCTGTATGCCGAGCGCGCCGACTTGGAGGCCGGCGATTTGGACATATCGCGCGCGTCCTCGACGATTGGTTCCCCGATCGCGTTCGCCGACGTGATGATTATGTGCGCGGCACTATGCCTTGCACTGGCCTTCTCGCTGGAGTCGAGATCGAAGTTGTCGTACTTGGTGGCGGCGGGCCTGTTCTCGATATCTGCCCTAGCGTCGGGACAATTCTCGTCCGCTATCGGCTTGATCATCATGGTAGCCGTGTTGGGCTTCGTCACTCGACGCCTTGGCCAACTGACGATGGCCCTGGCCGCGATACTGGTGGCCACGTTCCCGTTACTCGCCCCTGTGCTCGACGAGCGCTTGGGCGCACTTGATCCATCGACGGGTTTGCCCGCACAGTGGACGGGCGATGCTGGTCGGTGGACAAATTTGACTATCTACGTTTGGCCGCGGATCCTCGAGGGCTCTAACTGGCTCTTTGGAGTACGGACGTCCGCACGTATCCCTTCGCCTTATCCGTGGCGCGAATGGATCTGGATCGAAAGCGGATACTCATGGGCGCTATGGGCTGGCGGCGTTCCGCTACTAGCCGCATGTATCGCGTTCTTCGTCATCGCAGCTCGGCGCTCCTTGGCGCTGACGCGCTACGGTTTCGGCTTCGTCCAAGCAATCGGGATAAGCACGCTCGTTGCCGTGGTCGTTATTGGTTCTCTCATGGTCATTGATCCGCATCTCACTATGCGGGGCTCTGCGGACCTCCTATTCATGCTTGTTGCATTGACCGCCGGCTTGTCCAAGGGCGCCGGCGGCAGACCACCTGGAGTTGCTCCGCGCGCCGTCGCAACCCCCTCGATCGCGGCAGCACCACCTGACGTTCGACTCCTACTGTGAAGAGTCTCGGCGAGGTTGGCGAGTGGCTGCCCGGGGAGCGCTACGTGTGTGTCGCAGCACAGCTGGGCAGAACTCAGGGCGCCGCCATGAGCGCCAAGCAGTCCTGCACCTTTATGCGCCGGTAACACAGGGGCTAGTCTCGGGCATTCATTACGCGCGAGACAACCGCTTGGATCTCCTTGCGAAAAGCTGAAGGCGACCATTTTTCGCCATGCTCGCGGATCTTCTCAGGATCCCAATCGGCGTCGAGGAATTGGCGAATACTTGATCGCAGACTTTCGGCGGAGGTAGCGTCCAGCCACATTCCCGTTAGGCCCTCGACGCAAGTCTCAAGGTAACCCCCCTCCTTGGTCGTCGCCACAGGCGTACCGAACGCAAACGCTTCCACCGGGGTAAGCCCAAAGTCCTCGATGGAGCATGCCATGAGGCCTTGAGCATGCGCGTACAACCAACGAAGTTGTGCGTCCGTGACGTCGACAAGCTGGTGGATGTTGGAAGGCCACCGCGGATCGGGCTTACTACCCACCGTAACTAGGTGCACACCGGGCATCGAAGCCACAGCTTCAGCAAGTAAATCGGTCCGCTTGTAGCCACGGGCTCGACCGACGGTGAGTAGGAATCGGTCAGGAAGGCCAGCCACCGCTTCTTGCTGGTGGTCTGGCTCAAGCCCTCGAGGAGGATGGACGACCTGCGCTGCGATTCCGTAGGCCTCCTTGATCCGCCGGGCAACGTTCTGCGAGTTGGCTAAGTAGCAGGCTGCTTCAGCGGCGGCGGCGCGGTCGACACGACGCAGGTAGCGCCGAAGCAAGCGCACGGCGGCTCTCTGGCTTCGAGTCAGGCCGTCCTTGTAGTCACCCCACTGATACAGCCACCGCGGAGGGTTGTGACAGTAAACGATCTTAGGCGCCCGCGTTCCCAGCATGTGGGCGAAGCCTGAGGTGGATATCAACGCGACATCGGCTTCGAGCTCGCGACGACGGAACACGTCTGCAAGTACAGGTAGCGACAGACGCGGGTCGGCACGTAAGAATGGCAGCTTCTGTAGCCAGAAGGTCTTGACATCCAAGCTGGCAAACTCAGGATAAGTTCGGTCTAGGGCAACGACCGATGTGACGACTTTACTGCGTGGAAAGGCTCGCGCGAACTCAAGAACTACTCGTTCAGCTCCTCCTCGCTGAGTGAGGTAGTCATGGACGATCACGAGATCCATGGTGACATTCTCTCCGTAGTTCGAACGGTCGTCGACCTTAACCTGTGGCATCACCGGCTTGGCAAACCGGCGCTGTTGCATGCGCCCACGGCGTACAAGACGTAGTCGATCACGCCGCCGTCGGCATGGGCGCACGCAGTTTAGATGCCGGTATTGAAGGCCCTATACACCGGTGCGCCCATGCCCGTACCCGGCGGGGCCGGGAAGTGATCCACGCCTTGTCGCTATAAGCCGTAGATGACCGGCAACCAGCCACCAGCGGTCACTGCGCCGTCCCTAGGTGAGGGCTCTACGTACTTCGTCAGCAGTCCAAGCGCACTGCGCACGAAGCATCCGGATCCGTCTTGTAGATGGCGAGCTTGCGATGACGAGTCCGTCGAAATCGTGCACATCACCGCAGCGACGCACGCAACGAAGACAAGCGTGGCTAGCGTTGACTCGTCGCCGACCATGGCCCGCGACGACCGGTTCCGTCGCGCCCACTTAGCATCGCCTGCCTACTCTGCAGACCTTCAGAATGCACCAACTTCATAGCTCGGAAGATCCCTCCCCGGCGCCCAGCCATCCCGGGCTGGCGGTCACTCGACCGACGCGCTCCGCCATACGGGCTCTCTGAGGGAC